>NZ_JAFBCF010000001.1:0-2400000 GCF_016907535.1 Microlunatus panaciterrae | reverse complement strand
GGCTGGCCGTCGAAACGGTCGGTCACCCGCAGGTGCTCCGTCTCGGCTTGGCCGGCGATCCACTCGAGCTCCTCGTCGAGGTCCTCGGTCCAACCCGGGTCCATCACGGCCGACAGTCCCGCCAACTGACGGTCCAACAGCGAGGCGCGGCTACCGAGCTCGGCGGCCGCGTCCCGCCGCCCGACCCGGACCGCGAGATCGGCCTCCAGGATCTCCCTCAGCCGGGCGGCCAAGAGGGCCGAGACGAAGTGGGCGAACGGGGTGTCAGCGTCGGACGGCTTGGGCACCGGGAAGTCCGTGAGCCCGGTGGCCGGCGCACCCAGCCGGATGGGCAGCGGCGGGAAGGCCTCCACCTCGGTTGAGCCGCAGGAGAGCAACGCCTGAGTCAGCCAGGCCTGCTGTTCGGCGGTCAGGCCCGGGCCGATCGGGGTCAGGGTCACCTCGCGGTAGCGGGCGGTGGTCAGACCGCCTCGGCGTACGGTCACCCGGTCGTCGCGGAGCAGGGCCAGCGTGTGGCCGCGGTCGTCACGGAGCGCGAACTCCCGTCGCTCGCAGCTGAGCGCCGCCACCGGGCCGAGCGTGGCCCGACGTCTGAACGGCGCGATCAGATCGGCGAACTCCTGCGGGATGTCGGTATGCCCCATCGGCTCGATCCGCTCCTCCGGGAGCAGCGGTGCCCACTCAGGCGCCCCGAGATACCACTCGCCGCGCCCGTCCACCACCCGGTGCGCGAGCAACACCCCGGAGCGGATCAGCCGGTGGTCGGGCGCGTCCAGCAGGGTCACGTCGATCAGATAGCCGGCGTTGTGACCGGCGCGGGCGACCAGGTTGTGCAGCCCCAGCTCAGGGTTGATCAGCCGCGGTGCCGTAGCGCTGTAGGGCATGTCGAACAGACGCGAGACCGCCTCACTGGCGCGGCTCGGCTTGACCTTGGTGCTCTTGGTCTTGGTCACATCTCGTCCTCGAGGCATCAGCTGGGTTTGGCGACAGCCTTCTTCGCCGGGGCCTTCTTCGCCGGGGCCTTCTTCGCTGCCGTCTTCTTCGCCGGGGCCTTCTTGGCGGCCGACGTGGCGGGCGCCTTCTTGGCGGGCGTCTTCCTGGCGGTCGTCTTCTTCGCCGCGCGTTTCTTCGGCGCCGGACCCTTGGCCCGTTTCTCGGCCAGCAGCTCGGCCGCCCGTTCGGCGGTCATGGCCTCGATCTCGTCGCCACGCCGCAGGGTGGCGTTGAACTCGCCGTCGGTGACATAGGGGCCGAACCGGCCGTCCTTGATCACCATCGCACCACCCGACACCGGGTCCGGACCCAGCTCCTTCAACGGCGGCTTGGCTGCGGCCCGCCCACGCTGCTTCGGCTGGGCGTAGATCGCCTCCGCCTCGGGCAGGGTGATGGTGAAGATCTGCTCCTCGTCGGTCAGCGACCGTGAGTCGGTGCCCTTCTTCAGGTACGGGCCGTAACGGCCGTTCTGGGCGGTGATCTCGACACCCTCGGCGTCGGTGCCGACCACCCGGGGCAGGCTCATCAGCCGCAGCGCCTGCTCGAGGGTGACCGACTCGACGCTCATCGACTTGAACAGCGACCCGGTCCGCGACTTGGCGCTCTTCGGCGCGTCCTCCTCCAGCACCTCGGTCACGTACGGGCCGAACCGGCCGTTGCGTGCCACCACGGTGCGACCGGTCTCCGGATCCGTGCCCAGCTCCCGCTCAGCTCCCATCGGGTTGGACAGCAGCTCCCGGGCCAGCTCGACGGTCAGCTCGTCCGGCGGCAGGTCCTCGGGGACGTTGGCCCGGTGTTCCTCGGCGTCCTCGACGTAGGTGCCGTAGCGGCCGACCCGGACGACGATGGGTCCGGCCGCGCCGTTGCCCGACTCGAGGTCGCCGATCGGGAAGGTCGACAGCCTGCGGGCGTCGATGTCTCCGAGCTCGGAGACCAGCTTGTGCAGCCCCTCCTGGTCGGCCTGGCCGAAGTAGAAGCCGGTCAGCACCGCCAGCCGCTGCGCGTTGCCGGCCGCGATCTGGTCCAGCACGTCCTCCATCTGCGCGGTGAAGGTGTAGTCGACCAGCCGCGGGAAGTGCTCCTCCAGCAGTCGGGTGACCGCGAAGGCCAACCAGGTCGGGACCAGCGCCGAGCCTTTCTTGAAGACGTAGTCGCGGCTGGTGATGGTGCGGATGATCGAGGCGTACGTCGACGGCCGGCCGATGTCCAGCTCCTCGAGCTTCGCCACCAGCGACGGCTCGGTGTAGCGGGCCGGTGGACGGGTCTCGTGCCCGGATGCGGTGACCTCCTCCGGGCGCAGGGACTGGCCCTCGGTCAGCCGCGGCAACCTGGTCTGGGCGTCGTCGGACTGCCCGCCCTCCACCTGCTCGTCGACCGACTCGACGTAGGCCTTCAGGAACCCGTGGAAGGTGATCGTGCGTCCCGACGCTGCGAAGGTGCAGGGATCGCCCTGAGCCGGGAGCGCGTTGATGCGGACACTGATGCTCTGCCCTTCGGCGTCCTTCATCTGGGAGGCGATGGTCCGCATCCAGATCAGCTCGTAGAGCCGGAACTGGTCGCCGTGCAGACCGGTCTGGGCCGGCGTCTGGAAGACCTCTCCGGCTGGGCGGATCGCCTCGTGAGCCTCCTGGGCGTTCTTGACCTTGGAGGTGTAGACCCGCGGCTGGTCGGGCAGGTAGTCGGCTCCGAACAGCTGCCGCACCTGGTTGCGGGCAGCGGTGATCGCCGCACCCGACAGGATGACCGAGTCGGTACGCATATAGGTGATGAAGCCACCCTCGTACAGGTCCTGAGCGACCGACATCGCCCGCTGTGCGGTGAAGCCGAGCTTGCGGCCCGCCTCCTGCTGCATGGTGGTGGTGCGGAACGGGGCGTACGGCCGGCGGGTGTACGGCTTCGACTCGACCGACTCGACCGTGAAGGCGGCGTCGCCGAGACGGGCGGCCAGCTCACGGGCGGCAGTCTCGTCCAGATGGACCAGCGCACCGGCCTCGGACGCCTTGGCGGTCAGGTTGCCGCGCTGGTCGAAGTCGCGCCCCTGCGCGATCCGGTTGCCGTTGACGTGGGTCAGCCGGGCCGGGAACTGCGGCGGCTCGGCCCCGCTGCCGGCGTCGAGGACGGCGTCCAGGTCCCAATACGAGGCGCTGCGGAAGGCGATCCGCTCCCGCTCCCGGTCCACCACCAGTCGGGTGGCGACCGACTGCACCCGCCCTGCGGACAGCCGTGGCATCACCTTCTTCCAGAGCACCGGCGAGACCTCGTAGCCGTACAGCCGGTCTAGGATCCGCCGGGTCTCCTGCGCGTCGACCTTGTCCTCGTCCAGGTCGCGGGTGTTGGCCAGCGCCTCGTCGATCGCTGACTTGGTGATCTCGTGGAAGACCATCCGCCGGGTCGGCACCTTCGGCTTCAGCTCCTGCAGCAGGTGCCAGGCGATGGCCTCACCCTCACGGTCGTCGTCGGTGGCGAGCAGCAGCTCGTCCGCACCGGCGAGAGCGTCCTTCAGGGAGCGGACGGTGGCGCGCTTGTCCGGGTTCACCACATAGAGCGGCTCGAAGTCGTTGTCGATGTCGACGCCGGTGCGGGCCCACTTCTCGCCCTTGTACTTGGCCGGGACCTCGGCCGCTCCGGTCGGCAGGTCACGGACGTGGCCCCGGCTGGACTCGACGACGAAGCCGTCGCCGAGGTAGCCCGCAATCGTCTTCACCTTGGTCGGTGACTCGACGATCACGAGCCGGTGCCCGTTTGTTTTCCCTGCCACGCTGGCCTCTCTCGTTCATCCCCGCGACATGCTCGACCCATAGCCGAGACACGTGATCTGTTGCCTATTGCGGCGCTCACTCTACGTTGTCGCGCCGCGGTCGCCGCCAACCCATCAGATGCTAGCCACGACGTCAAGACCGGTTCGTCTTGATGTGCTGGGCGGCATCGCGGACCTCGCCGACCAGCTCCTCCAGAACATCCTCGAGGGCAACGACCCCGATCAGAGTCCCGTCGTCATTGACGACCCGGGCCAGGTGCGAGCCGCGCCGCTGCATGATCCGGAGCGCATCTCGAAGACTACTCGTCCGTCGCAGACTCGCCATCGGACGGATCCACTTAGCGCTGATCGGGCGGCTGCTGCGCTCCGGATCGGTCTCCAGCACATCCTTGATGTGCAGATAGCCGATCACGTCGGTCGCATCCGCCGGATGCTCGGCTGACCGGGCCCGGGTCACCGGGAACCGGGAGAAGCCGGTCTCCGCGCAGAGGGCCTCCACCTCGGCCAGGGTGCTGTCCGACCGGACGGCGCGCAGGGCGGCTGTCGGCAGCAGCACCCGCTCAACGGTGCCCTCGGTGAACGTCAGCGCCCCGGCCACCAGCTGATAGGAGTCGTCCTCGATCAAGCCCCCGCGCCGCGACTCGTCGATCAGCCCGGACACCTCCTCCCGGGTGAACGTGGTCGCCACCTCGCGGCGAGGTTCGATCCGCATCAGCCGCAGACACCCGTTCGCCGACACGTTGAGCAGCCAGATGAACGGCCGCAGGATCCACACGATCGCCACCAGTGGCGGCCCGAGCAGCAGCGCAGCCCGCTCCGGGCCGGCCAGCACCAGGTTCTTGGGCACCATCTCACCCAGGACGACGTGCAGGGTCACCACCAGCGCCAAGGCCAGCCCGAACGAGACCGGGTAGACGGCCACCGCGGGCAGGCCGAGCAGCGTGAACAGCGGCTCCAGCAGATGGGCGACCGCGGGTTCGCCGACGGCGCCGAGACCCAGCGTGCAGGCGGTGATGCCGAGCTGGGCCCCGGCCAGCATGTCCGACACGTGCTCCAGCGCACCCAGGGTGGTGCGGGCGGCGCGGGATCCCTGCATCGCCCGCGGCTCGATCCTGGTCCGGCGCGCCGAGATGAGCGCGAACTCGGCCGCGACGAAGCCGAAGTTGAGCGCGAGCAGCAGCGCGGCCAGGCCGAGGGCGGCGGGCGTGCTCATCCGTCCTCCTGGTTCAGGTCGTCGTGGCTGCTGAGCAGGATGCGGTCGATCCGGCGCCCGTCGAGCCGCTCGACCGTGAGTGTGACGGTGAACTCGCCGACCTCGTCGGGCCCGTTGCCGTCGAGGTCGATCAGCCGCGGGAGGGTGACCTGGACCGAGTCGCCGACGTCGGGAAGTGAGCCGATGCGTTCGAGCACCAGGCCGGCAAGGGTGTCGTAGTGCTCCCCCTCCGGCAGCGCGATGCCGGTGATCTGGGCCACCTCATCGGGCCGGAGCAGCCCGGAGAGGTGCCAGCTGCCGCTGTCCTCCTGCCGGGCCCGCACACCGACCCGGTCGTGCTCGTCGGCGATCTCGCCGACGATCTCCTCCAGCAGATCCTCCAGGGTGACGACGCCGGCGGTGCCCCCGTACTCGTCGATCACCACAGCCATCTGCAGCCCCTCCTGGCGGAGCATCGCCAGCAGCGGGTCGAGCTCGAGGGTGTCGGGGACCAGCACCGGGGGTTGCATCACCTGGCGGACGAGGGTCTGCGCGCGCCGCCCGGGCTCGACCGCGACAGCGTGCTTGATGTGCACCATCCCGGTCACCGAGTCGGCGTCGGCGTCGACCACCGGGAAGCGCGAATGCCCGGTCCGCCGGGCCGCCTCGATGATGGCTGCCACCGTGTCGTTCTGGTCCAGCGACTGCAGCCTGACCCGGGGGGTCATGATGTCGTCGGCGGACTTGTCGCCGAAGGCGATGCTCCGCTCCACCAGGGTCGCGGTGGCATCGTCCAGCACCCCGTGCCGCGCCGACCTTCGGACCAGCGAGGTGATCTCCTCCGGTGTCCGGACCGAACGCAGCTCCTCCTGCGGCTCGACGCCGAGCGCCCGGACGATCGCGTTGGCGGAGCCGTTGAGCAGCCGGATCGGCCAGCGCATGACGGTGGTGAAGGCGCGCTGGAAGGTGCTGGTGGCGAGGCTGACGGCGAGCGGCTTGGCGATGGCCAGGTTCTTCGGCACCAGCTCGCCGAACAGCATGGTCACGACATTGGCCACCACCAGGGCGACGGTGAGGGCGATCGGCGCGACCGTGGCCGGCGGCAGCCCGACTGCTCGCAGCGGGCCGACCAGCAACTGGGCCAGCGCCGGCTCCGCCAGGAATCCGATCGCGAGGTTGGTGATGGTGATCCCCAGCTGCGCACCCGACAGCTGGGTGGACAGCGACCTGAGGGCACGCAGCGTCCCGACCGCTCGACGGTCGCCGCCGGCAGCGGCACGCTCCACCGTGGCCCGGTCGACGGTGACGAACCCGAACTCCGCTGCGACGAACAGCCCGCAGGCCAGCACCAGCAGCAGCGCCACGCCGAGCAGGATCCACTCGGTCATGGACTGAGCAGCCCGTCCACGACCAGCTCGCGGATCCTCGGCAGCAGTGACCGCCTCAGATCGGCCTGGTCGGCATCGAGCAGATCGGCCACGACGGCGATGATCCGGTCCAGCCGCAGGTCACCGTCGCAGGCGCCCAACACGCCCGCCAGCGCGGTATCGGCCTCGACGGCCCGGCGGAAGCCCCGTTGTTGGCGGAGCACGATGTGCTGCGGGTCCGGTTCGCCCGGGCGGCCGATCGACTCCTGGACGACGTCGTCCGCCAGCACCCAGGCGGTTTGCAGAACGGCCGCGTCGTCCAGGCCGGCCTCCAGGTCGACCGCCGCCTCACGCCTGCCGAAGGCGGGACCGATCGGCTGCTCGACCGGATAGGGCCAGTCCTCGATCCGCACCCGAGGTGACTCCCGGTCCGTCCGATGCAGCGAGATCCAGCCCATCCCGACCGCCTCGACGCCGAGCGCGCCGAAGTAGTCCAACCACTCGACGTAGCGCCGCGGATAGTCCGGCGCCCCGGTCAACCCTGCGTCGGCGAGCCACAGCTCGATGTACTCGTAGGGGTCCAGGGTCTCGCGCTGCACGACGTGGGCGTCGCAGCCGGTGCCGGCCACCCACCCGGCGAGCCGCTCGGTCCAGTCCTGACCGCGCCGGTGGGCCCAGTTGCCGAGCACCTGACAGCTGCCGCCAGGCGCCAGGTGCCGGGCACCGTCGCGGACCACCTGCTCGACCAGGGCATCACCACGGTGGCTGCCCTCGCGATAGACGAGCCGGCTCGAGTCGGTGCTGGGCGGCGACATCACGTACGGCGGGTTGCTCACGATCAGGTCGAACAGCTCGCCCTCGACCGGCTCGAACAGGCTGCCGAGCCGCAGGTCGAGGTCGACGTTGTTGATCTTCGCCGTCAGCCGGGCGTGCTCGACCGCTCTGGGGTTGAGGTCGGTCGCCACCACGGTGTCGGCGTGCCGGGCCAGGTGCAGGCTCTGCACACCACAGCCCGCGCCCAGGTCGAGGGCGCGCGCCACCGGGCGGCGGATCGACATCTGCGCCAGGGTGGTCGACGCCGACGAGACGCCGAGCACGAAGTCGGGCCGGATCGGGGACCGGTCACCGTCCAGGCCCGGCGACAGGTCGGAGACGATCCAGCCGCCGGCGCCGTCGTCGCTGGCGTACGGCCTAATGTCGATCACCGCGCGGATCTGGTCACCGACGGCGCTGAGCAGCCCGGCGTCGAGCAGCGGGCGGACCAGTCCTGGCAGTGCCTGGTCAAGGTCGGCCCGGCTGACCGGCTGCTGCAGCAGCCACATCATGGTCAGCGTGGCCAGCACTCCATGATCATCGGCAAGCACGGTCCGGGCGGGAAGGGTGCTGTTGCGACCCAGGGCCCGATGGGCCGGCTCGCCGATCAGCTCGACGACGGCGTCGACGGTGTAGTCCGCCTCGACGAACGCCTGCCGCAGCCCGGCGCAGACCTGGTCACTCAGCATGCACCCATGCTTGCATGCAGTCAGCTGAAGTCGATCTGACCGGTCCGCTCGCGCTTGAGCTCGGAGAAATAGGGGAAGCCGGCCAACGTGACGGTGGCGTCCCAGAGGGTTCCGGCCTCCTCGCCACGCGGGATCTTGGAGATGACCGGGCCGAAGAATGCCATCCCGTTGACGTGCAGCGTCGGAGTTCCGACCCCCTTGCCCACCTTGTCCATGCCGGCGTGGTGGCTGCGGCGCAGCTCCTCGTCGTATTCGGTGGAGGTCGCCGCCTCGGCCAGCTCGAGCGGCAGACCGAGCTCGTCCAGCGACTCGACGATGACCACGTCCAGGTCCTTGTTGCCCTGGTTGTGGATCCGGGTGCCCATCGCGGTGTACAGCGGGGAGAGGATCTCATCGCCCTTGAACTGGGCTGCGGCGATCGCCACCCGAACCGGGCCCCAGGCCCGTTCGAGACCCTTGCGGTAGTCCTCGGAGATGTCCTGGCCCTCGTTCAGCACGGCCAGGCTCATGACATGGAAGTTGACCTCGATGTCGCGCACCCTCTCCACCTCCAGCACCCAGCGGGAGGTGATCCAGCAGAACGGGCAGAGCGGGTCGAACCAGAAGTCGGCGCGGTTGCGGGCGGTCTCGGGGGCGATCGTCATGGCTCTCCTGTCGGTGGGTGCGGGACATCCAGCCCCGGGCACTCGTCATCCGTATGTTCCATAGTCATAGCAATAATGAGCACGGCTTTGTTCCCGACCCCACCCGGGAACGGCCACCCCTGGTGCCTCCAAGAATGTTGTGTTGTCCCACATATCGATGGGAGGCTCGTTCACGTTCACGGCAGGTGCAAGGATGGGACCCGTGACTGCTGACAAGAACGCACTGGTCGTCCGTGGTGGGTGGGAAGGGCATCAGCCCAGAGAGGCCACCGACCTCTTCATCCCGTTCCTCGAGAAGAACGGCTTCGTGGTGCGGGTGGAGGAGTCCCCCGACATCTACGCCGACGCCGGTGTGATGGCCGACACCGATCTGGTGGTGCAGTGCTTCACCATGGGCAGCATCGAACGCGAGCCGCTGCAAGGCCTGATCGCCGCCGTCGAGGCGGGCACCGGCATGGCCGGCTGGCATGGCGGCATCGCCGACTCGTTCCGCAACTCGTCGGACTACCTGCATCTGATCGGTGGGCAGTTCGCCTGCCACCCCGGCAAGGCACCCCACCTGCGGGTAGGCGGCGCGGAGGACAACTTCGTCCCCTACCGGGTGAACTTCCTGCCGGCCGCCGCCGAGCATCCCATCACCCAGGGCCTGTCCGACTTCGACCTCGTCACCGAGCAGTACTGGGTGCTGGCCGACGACTACTGCGATGTGCTGGCCACCACCACCCAGGCGGTCCGCGAGGGTGACCCCTGGCATCGGCCGGTGACCTCCCCGGCGGTCTGGACCCGCAGCTGGGGCCAGGGCAAGATCTTCGTCTGCACCCCGGGGCACCAGCTCGACGTGCTGGAGGACCCGAACGTCCGAACGCTGGTCGAGCGCGGCCTGCTGTGGGCGAGCCGATGAGCGCCGCGCGGGTCGGCATCGTCGGTTGCGGGAAGATCTCCCAGCAATACCTGACCACCCTGGCCAAGACCTCGAACCTCGAGCTGGTGGCGGTGGCCGATCTCGACCTTGCCCGGGCCCAGGCGGTGGCTGCCGACTACCCGCAGGTCCGTGCCCTCAGCGTCGTCGACCTGATGGCCGATGACGAGGTGGACGTGGTGCTCAACCTGACCGTCCCGGCCGCGCACGCCGAGGTGGCGCTGCTGGCGATCGACGCCGGCAAGGACGTCTACCTGGAGAAGCCGCTGGCCAGCACCACCCAGGAGGGGCGCACCATCCTCGCGGCCGCGCAGGCCGCCGGCGTCCGGGTGGGCTGCGCGCCCGACACCGTGCTCGGCACCGGAACCCAGACCGCCAGGAACGCGATCGACTCGAACCTGATCGGCCGGCCGATCGCCGCGACGGCGACGATGGTGACCCCAGGCCACGAGCGCTGGCATCCGGACCCCGACTTCTACTACCTGCCCGGCGGCGGCCCGCTGCTCGACATGGGCCCCTACTACGTCACCTCACTGGTCACTCTGCTCGGTCCGGTCTCGTCGGTGATCGGCGCGGCCAGCCGCACCCGGGACGAGCGCCTGATCGGTTCCGGGCCCCGGGCCGGGGAAAGCATCAAGGTCACCATCGACACCCATGTCACCGGCGTCCTGGTGCACGAGTCCGGCGCGCTGTCCACGCTGGTGATGAGTTTCGATGCGGTCGCGACGAAAGCCTCCAACATCGAGGTCCACGGTGACCAGGGATCCCTGGTCGTGCCCGACCCGAACCAGTTCGCCGGCGAGGTGCAGCTGCACCGGCTCGGCGGGAGCGGCTGGGAGACGCTGCCGGTGAGCGCCGGCTACCCCGAGGCCGGCCGCGGTATCGGCCTGTCCGACATGATGGCCACCCCCGCCGGAGTGGAGCACCGGGCCGGCGGCAAGCTCGCCTACCACGTACTCGATGTGATGGAGTCCCTGCTGGACGCCGCCCACATCGGCACCTCGGTCAGCGTGGCCAGCAGCTGCGAGCGTCCGGCGGCTGTCGAGCTGCCCTGAGGCGGCTCTGCTGCACCTGCCAGAGGGCGGGCGGGCCCTCTCAGGAGGGCGCCACCTGCACGGGCCAGAACACCGTCGTGCGGGTCTGTTCCGGAGCTGTCTCCGGGCCGCTCCAGTACTCCTCCCACATCGGCCCCGCGGTATCGACGAGTAGGCCCCGCTGTCTGGCAGACTCCTGGAGGGCCTCATACGCCTTGCCGAGGTCCTGGTAGGGCCCGATGTGCGTCGTGGTCGCCACCGGTCCCGCTGGCAGCTGCAGCGGGACAACGGTGCGGTCACCTTCGATCGGGGCGTCGACCAGGAAGCCGGAGGTGACGTCGAAGTGATCCCCCACCATCGTGTAGTAGCTCACGGCCGGCCCGCTCGGGTTGATGCCCTTGCTGGACAGGTAGGCCATCACCGTCCCGAAGGCCTGCCCCACCAGCCGGCCCATCTCCTCTGGCCGGGCCGAGTATCTGGTCACCGCCAAATGGCGTCCCGGCTCGTCCACGATCTGCACCTCGTAGCTCATCACTGCCTCCCCATGGCTCCGCTGTCACAGTAGGCGCGCGCTGCCCGCCGCTACCAGGGCCGAATGGCACGATCCGGCTCAGGAGGCGCCCGGTCAGCGTCTCGAGGAGGGGCTGACGTCTGGGATGGAGGGACCGCAGGTCGCGGTGAGCACCTTGGCACGGTGCTCCTCGACCAGCTTCGCGAACCCGTCGTCATCCTGGGGTCCGACCGGCTCGCCCTCGTGCAGCAGCACGGTCGCGCCGACCAGCAGCGGTGCGTAGTCGTACGCCGGCTCCGCCCGGGCCGCTTCGGTGGTGGTGTAGACCACCTCGCCAGGATGGATGTCATGGCTGACGCGCATCGAATGGCACAGCGCGACCGCCTGCCCGCCGGTGTCCCGGACGATGCCTTGCGGTCTTCCGCTGATGCCGGAGGTGTAGAGGATGTCGAGCGGGTCTTCGGCGGCCACCGCCACGCAGGCTGCCGGCTCGAAGGCTCCCGGCCGCATCAGCTGGCGGAAGTCGAGATCGCGCGGGCCGCTGAGCTCGGCCCGCGCCTGGTGTCGTTGCACGATGATGCAGTGGTCGGGTCCGTGGTTCGCGTTCGCCAGGGCGGCGTCCAGCATCGGCTTGTACTCCACTACCTGCTCCCCAGCCAGGCCACAGGAGGCCGCCACGACCACCGTGGGCCTGGCGTCATCGACCCTGTCGGTGAGCTCGCTCGGCGCAGCCCCGGCGTCGACGACCGAGTGAACGGCTCCGATCCGGGCACAGGCCAGCATCGCCATCACCGCCTCGGCAATCCTCGGGAGCTGGATGATGACCCGGTCTCCGCGGCGTACGCCCAGCCCGCTCAGTGCCCCGCCGAGCCGCGCCACCCGGTCCAACAGCTCGGCGAAGCTGAAGGAGCTGCGCTCCCCGGGAATGGCCGAGTGGAAGATCAGCGCCGGCTCGTCGGCTCGGCCGCGGATGATGTGCCGGTCCAGCGCGTTGTAGCAGACGTTCAGTGAGCCGCCCTCGTACCTACGGTCGTGCGGAGAGCGGCTGTCCAGGTTCCGCCGCGGTCGGGTGAACCAGTCCACCGCGTCTGCCTGCTCGACCCAGGACTCCTCGGGGGCGGACAGCCTGCGCTCACCGGATCCGTCGCTCATGGGGCCCAGCGTACGATCACAGGCGTGACCCCGACACTCGGCAGTGCGATCTTCGAATCGGACCTGCTGGACCGGCCCCGGGCCAGCGTTGCCCGGGCCGTACGCAACAGGATCGCCGGGAAGGACTTCGAGGAGGTGCACGCCCGGATCTGGTACGCGCCCGGCGAGCGTTGGTTCGTCGAGGCTGACCCGATCTGGCAGGTGCATGCCGATACCTCGATGTTCATTGGCGGGATCCGTGCCCTGCTGCTGCAGTCGCTGCACCCCGTCGCGATGTGGGGGGTGCACGAGCACTCCGGCTACCGGGGCGATCCGTGGGGCAGGCTGCAACGGATCAGCCACTTCCTGGCCTTCACCACCTATGGTCCGGTCGACGCCGCCGAACAGCGGATCGACCGGCTCAACCGCATCCACGCCTCGATCAGCGGTGTCGCCCCTGACGGCAGGCCGTACCGCGCCGACGACCCCCAGCTGCTGGCCTGGGTGCATGCCGCGGAGGTGGACAGCTTCCTGAGCGCCCATCAGGCCTTCGGTCGGCGTCCCCTGACCGCTGAGGGCTGCGATACCTATGTGGCCCAGAGCGCGCTGGTCGCCGGCAAGCTGGGAGTGCTCGAACCACCCCGGACGGTGGCGGAGCTCGACGCCGTTCTCACGTCGTATCGGTCGCAGCTGCGCTGGACCGCGCAGGCGCAGGAGGCGGCCGACCTGCTCATCTCCGATCCACCACTGCCGAGACTGGCCCGACCCGCGTACGCGCCGCTGGTAGGGGCCGCAGTGGCCCTGCTGCCGTCCTGGGCGCGGACCGAGCTCCGGCTGCCATCCACACCGATCGCCGATCGGCTGCTGTCCCGACCGCTGGCTGCGGCCGTGACCGGTCTGATCCGCTGGGCATTGAGTGGCACCGGCCCCCAGGGCGGCGCCGTCTGAGCTTGCCGCCAGCAGCGTCAGCTGTCGAGCCGAGCAGTGGCGAGCGCTCGGGCCTCCCCGGTCGGCGGCGACGTCACCGTCGGCTGGTAGAGCCGCTGGATGCCGGCCCGCTTGGCCTGCCAGAGGATCAGCGCCAGCGCCACGCCGTTGACGAGGGCCGAGATGCCCAGCGCAAGAGGCGTGCTGGTGGTGTTCTCGCCGACGAACGCGTCCTCCCAGCCGCCGAACAGGATCACGGTGAAGAAGACGGACATGTTGTTCACGGCATGGATGGCGATGCCCGCCTCCAATCCGCCGGTGCGCCAGGTGGCGATCGCAGCGACGACGGCGAACAGCCCGAGGTCGGCGAGCACCCAGAAGTTCGGACTGCCGTGGGCCGCCGCGAAGGCGCCGACCGACAGCACCATCGGGACGACGAGCGCAACAATCGGGTGGCGGAACCAGGAGCCGATGCTCTGCAGCACGAAGCCGCGGAACGCGTACTCCTCACCCGCCGCCTGCAGCGGGGTCATCAGTACGACCATCACCAGCAGCAGCACCCAGTGGGCCGGGCGCGCGCCACTCTGCGGCTCGACCAGCAGCGAGATCGTCATATAGACCAGCCAGACGGGCACCGTGATCAGCACGCAGCGGAGCAGCCACCGCCAGCGCAGCCCGCCGGCCACGGACGACAGGAAGCGTGGCCGGATGCGGTGAGCGATCCAGATCGCCAGCATCGCCGCCGGGATCAGCACGATGAGCGAGAGGTTGGTCGCCAGGAAGCCGGTGGCGGACATGTTCTTCTGCACCGCGAGCGTGTCCAGTGCCCAACGCAGTGGATGCGGTTCGCCCAGCGCCACCCCGATCAGCAGCACGACTGGGAACACCAGCTGGATCAGCAGGAAGGCGATCACCGCGAACAGCAGCAGCGACAGCAGCGGTCGCCACCACCGGTGTCGCGGTCCTCGCAGCATCTGCTGGTATTCGCGCGGTCCGTCGGGCAGCGCGCTGGGCTTGGCCGTCGGCATCGGCAAGCCGGGGGCCGGCATCGCCGGATATCCCGGCGGTGGCCCGTACGGCTGCAGCTGCCCGTAGCCGGGATCACCGTACGGCTGCCGCGGGGCAGGCCCGGGGATGGGCGCCCAGGTGGCGTCGGTCGGACGGTCCGGCGGCTCGGTCTGCGGCCACTGCGGGCCGTGGTCATCGGTAGTCATCGCGCCTCCAGTGTTTCATCGCTGCCCAACCTCGCCACCCTCCCCGGCACATCTGTGGAGATCCCCGCTGGGCCCGCCCCTGTCGTCCTCGGTGGTGTCGGTGTCGGGGGTGTCGGCCTCGGTGTCGGGGGTGTCGGCCTCGGTGGTGTCGGTTTCCCAAGTCGACTTGGGAAACAGTCACGAAGCCAGGGAAATCTGCCACGCTGAGTGACAGTTTTGTACGTCATGTGGCCGGCCCGGGCCTCCAGTCAGCGGAGCCACGAAGCGGCGGCCCGGGTGTCGACGGGGCAGCAGACGACTGAAGGCCCCGCCCGGAGGGGCAGGGCCTTCACGTCAGGGTCGTGCTTGGGTCAGCCGGCGGAGTGCGTCTCCGTCTCGCGTTCGGTGTTCGCGGTGTGCGACGTACGGCGGCCGGCTCCGCTCCCCGGAAGGGAGCCCAGGCTCGGATCGTTGTCGTTGTCGCTGTCGCCGATCGCGACGTCCCGCCGGGTGCTGATCACGACAGCGACCACCACGATGGCGAAGGCGACCAGCGCGATCACGTAGCGCAGTGCGGAGGGTGAGTCGCTCATGGTGGACATGCCCACCACAGCTGGGGCGATCAGTACGGCAACCAGGTTCATCACCTTGATCAGCGGGTTGATGGCCGGCCCGGCGGTGTCCTTGAACGGGTCGCCGACAGTGTCACCGATGACGGTGGCCTCGTGAGCCGGGGAGCCCTTGCCGCCGTGGTGGCCGTCCTCGACCAGCTTCTTGGCGTTGTCCCAGGCCCCACCGGAGTTGGCGAGGAAGACCGCCATCAACGTCCCGGCCGCGATCGCGCCGGCCAGATAGCCGGCCAGCGCCGGTGCACCGAGGCCGAAACCGACGGCGATCGGCGCCATGATGGCCATCAGGCCCGGCGTCGCCAGTTCGCGCAGCGAGTCACGGGTGCAGATGTCCACGACCTTGCCGTACTCCGGCTTGCCCGTCCCCTCCATGATCCCGGGGATCTCCTTGAACTGCCGGCGGACCTCGAACACGACCGCGCCCGCGGCCCGGCCGACCGCACTGATCAGCAGACCGGAGAAGAGGAAGACGACAGCGGCACCCACCAGCAGGCCGACCAGGGTCTGCGGTGCGAACACCACCGACTGGGCGGTGAACTTGGAGTAGTTGTCGGCCAGCACACCCTTGATCGAGTCGGTGTAGGAGCCGAACAGCGCGGTGGCCGCGAGCACCGCGGTGGCGATGGCGATGCCCTTGGTGATGGCCTTGGTGGTGTTGCCGACCGCATCCAGCTCGGTCAGGATCTGGGCCCCCTCACCGTCGACGTCGCCGGACATCTCGGCGATGCCCTGGGCGTTGTCCGACACCGGACCGAAGGTGTCCATCGCCACGATCACACCGACCGTGGTCAGCAGGCCACAGCCGGCCAGCGCAATCGCGAACAGCCCGACGACGCCCGAACCACCGATCAGGAACGCCCCGTAGACGGCGGCGGCGATGACCAGCGCGGTGTAGACGGCCGACTCCAGGCCGACCGAGATGCCGGAAAGCACCACCGTCGCGGCGCCGGTCAGCGACGTCCGACCGACGTCCTTGACCGGGCGGTCCTCGGTGCCGGTGTAGTAGCCGGTCAGCGACAGGATGATGGCGGCCAGCACGATGCCGATCAGCACGGCGACCAGGGCCACGACCCGTGGGTCGTCGACCGGTCCGGTGAAGGCGAGCCCTTCGACGCCGAGATCGGCGAAGTTGCTGGGCAGGTAGGCGAACGCGGCGATCGCACACAGCACTGCCGAGATGCCGGCCGACAGGTAGAACGACCGGTTGATCGTCTTCAGACCGTTCTCGCCGGTACGCGGGCGGGTCAGGAACACGCCGATGATGGCGGTGATGACACCGATCGCGGGCACGATCAGGGGGAACACCAGTCCGTAGGAGCCGAACGCGGCCTTGCCGAGGATCAGTGACGCGACCAGGGTCACGGCGTAGGACTCGAACAGGTCGGCGGCCATACCGGCGCAGTCGCCCACGTTGTCACCGACGTTGTCGGCGATGGTCGCCGCGTTACGCGGGTCGTCCTCGGGGATGTTCTGCTCGACCTTGCCGACCAGGTCGGCACCGACGTCGGCAGCCTTGGTGAAGATACCCCCGCCGACACGCATGAACATGGCGAGCATCGCCGCGCCGAAACCGAAGCCCTCGAGAATCGTCGGGGCGTCGCTCTTGAAGATGAACACCACGATCGACGCACCGAGCAGGCCCAGTCCGACCGTTGCCATTCCGACATGGGCCCCGGTCCGGAAGGCGATCTTCATGGCCGAGTCACGGCCGTCGGCACGGGCAGCAGCGGCCACCCGAACGTTGGCCCGTACGGCCAGCCACATGCCGAGGTAGCCGATCAGGGCAGAGAAGATGGCGCCGGCCAGGAAGGCGATCGAGCGACCGATCTTCAGAGTCCAGATGCCGAAGGCGGAGTCACTGTGCACGGGAAGCAGCAGCAGCAGGAAGAAGGCCGCCGCCGCGAACCCGGCCAGGGTGCGGAACTGCCGGCCGAGGTAAGCCGACGCGCCCTCCTGCACCGCCAGGGCGATCCGCTGCATATTGTCGGTGCCCTCACCGGCCGCCAGCACCTGACGGCGGAAGACGACAGCCATCACCACGGCGACAAGCGCAATGACCCCCACGATGGCTACAAAGGTGAGGTTGGCCCCGGCCAAGACCACTTCCATCGGAAGTCGGAACATAGAGAAACTCCTGAAAGCTGAGAAATAGCACGCCCCATCCATGGCGTGAACCATGCCGGAGTCTAACCAGATATACAGGTGGTCCGCTCGATCGGGTCCATTCCAGAGAAACATGGCCGTCAATTGACACTTTAGAGTCGTGACACCCTGGGAGGGTGCCTCTTTCTCTTTTCGACCCGATGACCTTGCGTGATGTGACCATCCCGAACAGGATCTGGCTGGCGCCGATGTGCCAGTACTCGTGCCTGGAGCGCGATGGGATGCCCGGCGACTGGCATCTGGTGCATCTGGGTGCGCGAGCGACCGGAGGTTTCGGCCTGGTGCTGACCGAGGCCGCGGCGGTGTCCCCCGAGGGCCGCATCAGCGTGCACGATGCCGGTATCTGGAACGACGACCAGGCCGCCGCCTGGGCCCGGATCGCGGCCTTCATTTCGGCCCAGGGCGCAGTGCCCGGCATCCAGTTGGCTCACGCCGGGCGGAAGGCGTCGACCTTCTCCTTCCGCCAGCACGGCCACGGAACGGTGCCGCTGGCTGAAGGCGGATGGCGGACCGTGGCCCCGTCCGCCCTCCCGTTCGACTCCTACGCCACTCCGTCGGCTCTGGACCAGGCCGGGATCGACCAGGTGGTGGCCGACTTCAGCGCCGCAGCCGCGCGCGCCGACCGCGCCGGGTTTGCCGTCGCCGAGCTGCATGCTGCGCACGGCTACCTGCTGCACGAGTTCCTCTCCCCGCTCTCGAACCGGCGCACCGACTCCTACGGTGGGTCGCTGGCCAACCGCGCCCGGCTGCTGATCGACGTGGTGCGTGCCGTACGGGAGACCTGGCCGGCGACGAAGCCCCTGTTCGTCCGGTTCTCCGGTACGGACTGGACGGAGGACGGCTGGACGGTCGACGACACGGCCGAGGTGGCCGGCTGGCTGGCCGATGAGGGGGTGGACCTGGTCGACATTTCCAGTGGCGGCAATGTGGCCTCGGCGCCGATCCCGGTCGGCCCCGGCTACCAGGTGCCGCTGGCCCAGCAGGTCCGCACCATCAGCGGCCTTCCGACGGCGGCCGTCGGCCTGATCACCGAGCCTGGCCAGGCGGCCGACATCGTCGCGTCCGGCCAGGCCGATGCGGTGCTGCTGGCCCGGGCGGCGCTGCGCGAGCCGGCCTGGCCGCAGCGGGCCGCGGCCGAGCTCGGGCTGCCCACGACGGAGTCGCCCTACCCGGCCCAGTACGTCCGCGGTGCCTGGCCCGAGCAGACGGTCCGGCCCTCCTACCTGGACCTCGGGCGCAGCGCCTGAGCATGACCACCGACACCTCCTGGCTGGTGGACTCCCCCCAGGTCCGGCACGTCCACAGTCGGCCAGCCCGGACCGGATCGGTGGCCGACTGGCCGAGATGGCTGCCCGCACCGATCCGCCAGGCCTGCCAGCAGCAGGGCATCGTCGCTCCCTGGCGGCACCAGGTGGAGGTGGCGGAGAACCTGTTCGCTGGTCGGCACACTGTCGTCTCCACCGGCACGGCGTCCGGCAAGACGCTCAGCTATCTGCTGCCGGTGATGGCCGCCTGCTACGGCGGGCCGGAGGCGACCGCCGGGGTGGTACCGGCGACGGTACGCGAGCAGCTCGTGCGGCCCCGACGTCCGCACACCTCGCTGTACCTGGCACCGACGAAGGCGCTGGCCCACGACCAGCTCCGGGTCTGCACCGAGTTCGGCCTGGACTCCTGGTCGGTGGCGACGCTGGATGGCGACACCGAACGCCCCGAGCGCGACTGGGCCCGTGAGCACGCCAGCTCCATCCTGACCAACCCCGACATGCTGCACCGGTCGCTGCTGCCGCAACACGCGCGGTGGGGAGCGTTCCTGTCCTCGCTGCGCTACGTGGTGATCGACGAGTGCCATCGCTACCGAGGCGTGTTCGGCGCCCAGGTGGCGGCGGTGATCCGGCGGCTGCGGCGGATCTGCGCAGCGTACGGTTCGGACCCCACCTTTGTGCTGGCCTCGGCGACGAGCACCAACGCCAGCGAGGCAGCGGCCGAGCTGGTCGGGGTCAGCGCGGATCAGATCAGTCTGGTCGACCACGACTCCTCGCCCCATGGGGCACTCCGAATGGTTCTCTGGGAGCCGGACGGCGCCGCCGACGATGACGCGGCGATGCTGCTCGCGCGGCTGGTTGACGAGGACCGCCAGACGCTCGCCTTCATCGGCTCCCGGAAGATGGCCGAGCTGGTGGCGGTCCGGGCCCAGGACCTGAGCAGCGGCCATGCTCGGGTCGAGGCCTACCGCAGCGGCTACCTCGCCGCCGACCGGCGGGCGCTGGAGCGCGCCCTGCAGGATCGCACCCTGCGCGGCGTCGCCGCCACCAACGCGCTCGAGCTGGGAGTCGATATCGCCGGGATGGACGCGGTGATCATCTCCGGCTTCCCTGGGACCAGGGCGGCCCTGTGGCAGCAGGCGGGACGGGCCGGCCGGAGCGGTGCCGATGCGACTGTGGTGCTGATCGCACGCCAGCAGCCGCTGGACGCCTATCTCTTCGACCATCCCGAACTGCTGCTGGCCACACCGGTCGAGGCCACGGTGCTGCACGCCGACAACCCGTACGTGCTCGGGCCGCACCTCGCTGCGGCCGCCCAGGAGATCCCGCTCACCCCCGCCGACCAGGTCTACTTCGGGCCCAGCATGCCAGCCCTGCTGGATCGACTGGTCGCTCAACAGACGCTTCGGCGCCGGCCCACCGGGTGGTTCTGGACCAGGACCGACCGCGCCGTCGACCACATCGACCTGCGGGCGATGGGCGGGAAGGCCGTCGAGATCGTCGAGATCGACACCGGGCGGGTGATCGGCCACGTCGATCCGGCTGCCGCTGACGGGACAGTCCACCCCGGTGCGGTCTACCTGCATCAGGGAGACACCTACCTGTGCGAGGAGCTGGACCTGGCGGCCGGCGAGGCCATGGTCCGCCCGGCCCGTCCGGGCTACTACACCCAGCCCCGGGTGCATGCCGGCATCAGCATCGTCGCCGAACGTCGCACCCGCGCGTTCGGCCGCGGCGCCGTGCACTTCGGCGAGGTCGACGTCTCGTCGCAGGTCGTGGGCTATCTCCGCCGGGACGAGGTGACCGGTGACGTCTGGGACGAGACAGCACTCGACCTTCCGGAGCGGAGGATGCGCACGACAGGCATGTGGTGGACGCTCGATCCGGCCGCGATCGGCAGACACCTGAACCCCACCCAGCTGGCCGGCGCCGCCCATGCCGCCGAGCACACCGCGATCGGGCTGCTGCCGATGTTCGCCCCCTGCGACCGCTGGGACATCGGTGGCCTGTCGATGCTGGACCACCCAGACACCCAGACCCTGACCGTGTTCGTCCACGACGGTCAGGCGGGCGGTGCCGGCTTCGCCGAGCGGGGGTACGAGGTCGCCGGGCAGTGGCTGCCGGCGACACTGGAACGACTCCGCTCCTGCGAGTGTGCGAGCGGCTGCCCGTCCTGCGTCGTCTCGCCGAAGTGCGGGAACGCGAATCAGATGCTCGACAAGCAGGCGGCCATGCTGCTGCTGGCTGCTCTTTGCGAGACGGCGAGGCCGGCCGTCGTCTGAGGGCCGGGTCGGCGCGCCGCACGCCGGGCGTGGGTCGGGTTGCCCGGATCGGGCAATACTTGGTTCATGATTCCCATCGCGATCGTCCTGCTGCTGATAGTGATCGTGTTCACGATTGCGGTCGTGGTGAGCAACCCGGGCGTGCAGAACCTGTCCATCTTCGGGGCCAATATCCCGGTCAACGATGCAGGCCTCTACCTCACCGGTGCTGGCGCGATGCTGGTGCTCGTGCTGGCGCTCGCCCTCCTCCGTACCGGTCTCCGGCGGGCCAACACCAAGCGGAAGGAGATCCGCGCGCTGGTGGCGGCCGCCTCGGCCAACCCGCGCCCGGCGGCCGAGAGGACCGCAACCGCTGGCCGCCCGAGCATGCAGCCGGCGAGCACGGAGTCGGCGAGCACGGAGTCGGCGAGCACGCCGCCGCGAAGCACCACCCCGGAGACCACCGCCAAGTCCAGCCCTCCGCAGCAGCCGGAGAGCTCTTCGCTCGACCTGGAGTCAACGACCGCCGAGCGACCCGACGCCGCCCCGTCCTCACGACAGGCCGATGAACCGACGGAGAGATGACCTCGTTCTTCGAGATCTTCCAGCCGGGTCTGCAGCATCTGCGTGAAGAGAGGGACAGACAGAGAATGCTCGTCTCCAAACCCACCCACGGTGGTGGCGCCCCGCTCGGGATCGACCTCGACGGCGGCGTCGCCAAGATCACCCTGCCGGCCCGGCGCGCCGACGAGGCGGCCACCACGGACCTCGTTGCGGAGGCCGACACGGCCGCGATGCGGTCCGCCGGTGACAGCCATCCAGCACCGCCGACTCAGGACGGCGCCGAGCCGGCATAGGCCTTGGCCGTGACGGCGGTCGGCAGCCCTGGGACGATGGCTCTCAGGGTGACCACGGCCGTCAGGCTGACCACGAAGTCCTGACGGTCGCCCACCACCGCGCAGTCGCCGACCCTGGCCCGGTTCTGCGCAACGCTGACGCGGGCCGCCGAGCAGGCGTCCGCTCCGGTGGCCACCGCGCCGGCCGCAGCCAGGGCACCCAGGTCGGCTGCTGCCTTGGCCCGATGCGCGGCCACCAGGTAGCCGGCGATGCAGAGCGCGGCGAAGCTGAGCATCACGGTGACAGCCGTCAGGCCGAGCACCAGGACGGTGCCGCTCCCGCGTTCCGACCTCCGGAGTCCCCAGGAACGGCCGCGCGCACCGATGGCCTTCATCGCTCGTGCTCACCTGGTTCCCAGATCGCGACCGCCCCTGCTCGAATCGGGACGGCAGGCAGCCCGCGGCGAAACGGTCGGGCCCGCAGCTCGACCTGGACCCGGACGGCATCCGGTCCTTCGTGAATAGCGATCGTGGCATCCGCTGGAGCGTCACGACGGCTCTGCCGTACGCCGGCGGCGTCTCCCCTGGCCGCCTGCCGGGCCACCTCTGCAGCGGTGTCGATGCAGCGGACCTGCATCACCACCAGGAACACGGCCCAACAGATCATGATCAACAGTCCGACCAGGGCCAGGCTGCCGAACGCGAGCTCGACGGTCACCATCCCTCGATCGGATCGGGATCGCGCCCAGTGGGCGTGGAGTGGCGGAACAGACCGGACCACTCCACGCCCTCCGGAGACGGCGGCCTGCGGCACCGTCAGTCGCCCCAGAACTGCCGCAGCACCCACAGGATCAGCTTCAAGATCAGCTGGTAGACCGACGGGTCCAGCAGCACCTTGATCAACACCCCGACGAACGTGACAGCCGCCACGGTGCCGACGGCGTACTCTGCCGTGGTCATCCCCCGCTGACCGCGGTTCCGCCACCAGGCCAGACCGGCGCATGGCCCAGCACCCTCTGGTACCACCCGGACCAGCTCGGTGCCGGGCGTCTCTGATTGCGACATGCTTGCTCCTTTCGACCGGCGCCTGCTCTGTGACGCCGCACCCGTTGTTGGGTGTGACAGAAGGTTGCGTACAAGTGCGGGAATCGGTCACCCTCAAGGTCAATCTGTTGACAACGCTTGGTGGTCGTTGCGCCCTGTGCACAGTGATCAGCTTCCGAGAAAGCAACCCCCGTGGTCGGCACGCCTGCCTCCGGCAACTGTTCGTCCCATCCATGACGATCTCCCTTGCGCCCCCCGTGTGGGCGCACCGGCGTCCATCTGAAGGATGTCTTTCGACGGAACGAGACCGGCCACGAATGGAAAAGTCTGTGCACGACCGGATGGCTGCCGGCGATACTGTGGATGGCGCTAGCCTCAAGAGGTGGACACCTGACCTGATGGGCATCCAGAGTGTGGAGCTGCTCCTCGACGAGCAGGGCGACGCGGCGATCCGAGCGCAGTGGCAGGCGCTGCTGGACGCGGGCCTGCCCAGTTCCGGGAGCCATCCGGCGCCGTCGAACCGCCCCCACATCACCCTGACAGCCAGACAGCGGATCGATCCTGCCCGCGAGAACGTGGTTCAGCGGCTGCTCAGTGCGCTGCCACTGCCCATCCAGATCGGATCCCCGACGATCTTCGGCCGACCGCACCGAAGCATGGTGCTGGTGCGGACTGTGGTTCCCACCGCCGCCCTGCTCCGCTTCCAGCTGGCCGTGCACCTGGCCCTCGGTGACTCGCCAGACGTCAGCCGGGTCTGCCTGCCGGACGCCTGGACCCCGCATGTCACCCTGGCCCGGCTACCCGCGGCGCAGATCTCGGCGGCCATCACGGTCATCGCCGGCATGGACTGCCCACCGGTCAACGCCGTGCGGCTACGCCGCTGGGACTCCGACGCCGCGCGTGAGTGGATGCTCTGAGCCTGTCCCACTCGCGGCTGCTCTCTCACTGCAGGGCCGCCGCCATGGCGCTCACCACCGTCGGGACGATCCCGATCAGGAAGAAGGCCGGCAGGAAGCAGATCATCAACGGCAGGACGCTGCGGACGCCCACCGTCTTCGCGGCCGCCTCGAGCTCCGCGCGGCGATGGCGGCGCGCCTCCTCGGCGTGGTGGCGGAGGGTCTGCACCAGCAGGCTTCCGGTCTCCACCGAACGGGCCAGATCGGTCGCGGCCCGGCCCAGCAGAGGGTGGTGGCGCAGCGACCGCCACGACTCGGCCTCCCCCGCACCCAGCTCGATCCGGCTGACGACCTGTTGAAGCTCCCACCCCACCGGACCCCCCATGGCTGCGGCGACCTCCGCGGTGGCCGAACGCAACGGAAGGCCGGCACCGAGGCAGGCGCCGAGCAGCTCATAAGCCTGAGGGAGATCCAGCACCATCCGGCGTCGCCGCCGGGCCGCTGAGGCCGGCTCCAGTCGCCCCAGTCCCACATACACCACGCAGCCGAGTACGGGCAGGGCGACCAGGCCGAACGCCCACCAGCCACCGCCGTACAGCAGCCACCCGCCGACGGCTGCGAGCGCGGCGGATGCCGTCGCCCGTCGTCGCGCAGGCCAGGCGTCGGGCCGAGCCTGCAGCCAGCCCGGCATCCTCGACCGCCGGGCACTGTCGCGCTGGAGCATCCCCAACGTCACGCGGAACCGCCGAGGCGAGCTCACACCTGCGACCGCGGCCAGGACCGCCGCCGAAACCGCCACCACGAGCCAGCAGACGTCGACCATCTACCACCGCTCCGAGGCGCCGGCGGAGATCCGCTCCATCCAGAGCACACCGAAACACGCCAGGCCGACGCCGAGGAGCAGACAGCCCCAACCGTACGGCGACCCCAGCAGGAACCCGAGCGGGTCGCCGCCGATCAGGAAGCCCAACGCCAAGCCCACCGCAGGCAGCACCGCCAACATCCGCCCGGTGGCTCGTGCGGCGGCCAGCTCCGCCCGCACCACCCGGTCCAGCGCTCGATCGGCATCCAGCGCGACGGACACCTGTTCCAGTGCCGTGGCCAGCTCGGCGCCGGTGGTGCGACTGATCTGCCACGCCCGGGCGAGATCCGCCAGCCCCTCCTGGCCTGGTCGGTGCGCGCAGTGCCGCCAGGTCTCCACCACATCTCCGCCGATCCGCAGCGCAGCCGCCGCCTCGACCAGGGGCCGGCAGTCGGCGGCCGCGATCAGCAGCGCCTGTTCGGGAACCGCACCGATCCTCGACTGCCCGGCCAGCACGGAGCACGCCTGGGCCACCTCGGTTCGCGCTTGGACGACCAGCCGGGATCGCCGCTGCAGCAGCACCAGTCGGGCCGTGGTTCCGCCGACCATCACCGCCGCGGTCGCCGACACCACACCCGCTGACCCGGCAGTGGCGCGCACAGCGAGCAGCAGCCCCAGCAGAGGTACAGAAAACAGCAACCAGCGCGCCCAGTTCCCGCGTCTCGGACCAGGTGATCCTGCCGACCGGCTGTCTGTGGGTGCGCCGCCGCCAAGGCGTCGCAGCAGCCTTCCACCGCCCGAGGGTGGCAGCAACAACAGCATGGTGAGAGCGGCGAAACCCGCCGACACGGCGGTCATCGGCCCACCAGGGCTTCCATCCGGCGACTGCCCGGCCCGCGTTGGACCGTCCCGTCGGACCCGAAGGAGAGGGCCATCCTTGTCGCTACCAGCCCGGTTCTTGGGTCTCGGACGAGGACGTGGATCTCCGCCACCCGGCGCTGGCCCGTGGGGTCCCGGCGCAGATGGATCACGACATCCAGCGCGGCGGCCAGTTGGGCGTGCAGGGCGTCTCTCCTCAGCCGCCCCAGCGCCGCCAGCGCCTCCAGCCGGGCCGGTACATCGGTCGCCGAGTTGGCGTGGACGGTGCCGCAGCCGCCCTCGTGCCCGGTGTTCATCGCCGTCAGCAGGTCACAGATCTCCGCCCCTCGGACCTCCCCGACCACCAACCGGTCCGGCCGCATCCGGAGCGACTGTCGCACCAGGTCGGTCAGGGTGACAGCCCCGGCGCGCTCCGCATTGGGCGGTCGGCACTCCAGCCGGATGACGTGGGGATGGTCCGGCGCCAGTTCCCGGGAGTCCTCGACGATCACCATCCGTTCAGCCGGCGGCACCAGACTCAGCAGAGCGGCCAGCAGAGTGGTCTTGCCGGAACCGGTGCCACCGCTGACCAGGAACGCCAGCCGGGACTCGACTATCTGACCCAGCAGCTGGGCCGCACCGTGGCTGAGCGAGCCGGCGCTGACACAGTCGCGCAGCGAGAAGGTTCGTCGGGCCGGCACCCGCAGACTGAGACAGGTGCCGGGCGCAGCGAGCGTCGCCAGTACGGCGTGGACCCGGGTGCCGTCGCCGAGCCGGGCATCGACGAACGGGGCCGCCTCATCCAGTCGCCTGCCGACCGAAGCAGCCAACCGTTGCGCCAGGCGACGCAGCTCCGCCTCGTCGCGGAAGCGGACATCGGTCAGCTCCAGACCGTGGCCACGGTCGACGTAGACGCGGTGCGGCCCGTTGACCAGAACGTCGGTCACACCTTCCGCCCGCAGCAGCGGCTCGAGCCGACCGGCTCCGACGCTCTCCCGGCGGAGCGCCTCCAGCGTCTCCAGCAGGGACTCATCAGTGACCACCTCTCCCGCCGACTTCATGGCCAGCGCCACATCGGCTGGTGTGTGAGCCCGGCCCAAGCCGATCAGCTGGTCGCGGATCGGATCCAGGTCGTCAGCGACGCTCATGCCGCCTCCGCCGCGTTCACACCGTCCAGGATCTTCCGGCAGGCGCGAGCCAACGGGCCACGGCTGACCCGCCCGGGTGGGTCGGCTCGTTCCACGCCGCCCCGCAGTGTCGGGTCGTCCGCAACAGTCGCCAGCAACGGGAGCCCTAGTCCCGAAGAGACCAGTCGGGAGTCCAGGGCCAACGGCTGCGAGCTGCGGACGACCAGCCGCAGGTCGGCTGCCGTCTCGACCAGCTGAAGGCGCACCTGTCGCGCTGCCGCCGCACCGCGCAGGTCGGCAGCCGCGAGCAGCAAGGTGCAATGCGCGTGCAGCAGCGCCTCCCTGGCGACCGGTGGAAGGTCGCGGCTCAGGTCGACGATCACCAGGTCATGACTCCGCAGCGCCGAAGTCAGCACCGCGCGGATGGCCGCAGCGGGCAGCCCCGTCGTCGGTTCGCCTCGTGCTGCGGACAGCACATCGACGCCGGCCGATCTCGGCAGCTGCCCAGCCAGGTCACCAAGGCTGCCCCGGGCGGACACCAGCCGCGGCCAGCGCCATCCTTCCACCCGTTCGGCGCCCAGCAGCAGGTCGAGGCCACCACTCAACGGGTCGGCGTCAACAAGCAGGGTCTTCAGCCCGCGGTCGGCGGCGACCACAGCGAGACCGGCGGCCAGCGTCGAGGCTCCCACGCCACCGCAACCACCGACCACGCCCAGCACCCGCCCACCGCCGCGGTGACCGCCCGCGCCTGTCACCGCGGCAGCGAGCAGGCCGACGCCGGCTGGCAGGGCCACGACTGCCGCCCCGAGCGGCGCCGACCAGGAGCAGGCGTCGTCACGCCGCTCGTCATCGGCCACCAGATAGACCTGCAGTCGAGGCGGCAGCACGAGCCCAGCCAGCTGTTCAGCAAGGTCGACGCCGACAATCACTATCGAGGCACCCGACCAGAGGGGCCGCACGGTTGCCGGGTCCGCGAGCACGGCCGGTTCGAGCCCGGCCGATGCCGTCACTGCCAGGATCCGTTCCAGGAGCGCCGTGTCAGCGCTGACCACCAACAGTGCAGTGCCGGCGGGGTCGGCAGCTCGGAGCTCCATGCCTGAAGGTTGTGCCGGCGCCTCGGGAATCGGTCACCTCCGTTGAGATCTGTGGATGACGCTTCGACGAGATCCGGCCCTGTGGACAGCGCGGCCAGCACGCGGGAGACGCTGCGCAGCCGACACCACAACGCGTAGGCTCCGGCTGTGGGAAGCGCGGCATTCTTCGACCTCGACAAGACCATCATCGCCAGGGCGAGCGTGCTGGCCTTCGCCGGCCCGCTGTATGAGGCGCAGCTGCTCACCAGGCGGCATCTCACCCGCAGCGCCTACGCCCAGTTCGCCTTCGCCACAGGACGGGCGGACCACACCCAGATGGAGAAGATGCGGACCTATCTGTCGGCGATGGTCGCCGGTTGGAACACGACCACGCTGCGCCGGGTCGTCAAGGCGCATCTGGCCCAGATCGTCTCCCCGCTGGTCTATGCCGAGGCGGTCGAGCTGATTCGCCAACACCAGCTGGCCGACCGCGACGTGATCATCGTCACGTCGACCGGCGCCGACCTCGCAGAACCCATCGGAGCGCTGCTCGGAGTTGATCATGTCCTGTCGACCAGGATGGTGGAACGCGACGACAGCTACACCGGCGAGATCGCCGACTACATGTACGGCGAACGCAAGGCCGAGGCCATCCGGGAGCTGGCGGCCGAACGCGGCTACGACCTCGAGGCGTCGTACGCCTACTCCGACTCGGGCACCGACCAGCCTATGCTGGCCGTTGTCGGGCACCCGCACGCGGTCAACCCCGACCGCGATCTGCGGCGGATCGCCGCCGCGAGTTCCTGGCCCATTCTCGAGTTCCGCCGGGCCCCAGTCTTCAACCCGGGGCGGGACCGGTCGCAGTTGATCATGACCTTCCTGGCGGTCGGTCTGGTCGGTGTCGCGATCGCGTTCTGGATGGGCCGTCGCCGAGGCATCGAGGAGACCACCGGCTGACGTCCGAACCCCCCGGCTCGACGGATTTATCTTTCACCCCAACCCTTTTCTTCCGGTCGAGTTCACGGTAGAAAGGTGTCAAGGAATGCTGACTCGTTGGTATTGAGTGCGTGACCAGGTTAACTCCTGCGGAACCTGAAGTGGTTCCGGCGCAGTCGGGACTGACGATGCAGAGGACCTGGCGCGGCACCGAAGTACCCACGCGGCGATCACCCATCCGCAACGGGCAGTTGAGTCCAGGCTTTGTCCCGGACCAACGTTGAGAACTGCACGCATGGTCACTTCGACTGCCACGCAAGGCGGCGCCCGTAGGATTACGGGCGCCGTATCACGTCCGGGCCGTTCCGCCCCCGGGTGGCGACTGCGCCAACGGTGACAGCTCAGCGCCGTAGGCGACCGCCCGGGCGCAATGGATCAGCCAATCCCTCACCCCCCGCGCAGTCCCGCTGCGATAACTCGTTAGCGATGCGAAGTAACTTCCGCCCTGTCGCTCGGCCCGAAGATGGCCGGCGGCCGGGACTGTCGCCGCCCGCGGGTCGAGCCCAGCCGAGATCAAGATCATGTGCTCGACAGCGCGGCCGAGGATCCCGTCGCCGGGGCCGAACGGCACCAGGGTGGCAAGCTCAGCGTGAGCCACCGCGGCCAGCACCAGAGCCGGCGCCTCGGTCCGGCCGGTCAGCGTCTGGTTGAGGCCTCGCACGCGCTCCGAGACCTCGCCACCCGGCCGAAGGCGGCCGAGGGACTCCTCTGGCGCCTGGCCGTGCGCCAGCAGGGTGTGTGCCCTGGCGAGCACCTGACCCGGCGAGGTCCGGATGAGCTGGGCCAGATCGATGAGCTCGGTCGACAGTCGCACCGCCCCGGGCAACCACCGCTCCCGGTCGCCCTCCAGCTCTGCCGAGGCGCTGGCTCCGGCGAGCAGGGCCTCGGCTGTCGTCGCTGCCGGGATCTGGCGCAGCCCGCGATCGCGCAGAACGGCATCCACGGCGTCTCTGGCGGCTACCACGGCTGAGGGTACGCCCTCCAGCCGAGCGAGGTCGGCGAGCGGATCGGTCACGCTCTAGAGTCTGTCGTATGGATCGACCTCGACGTACTCCCTATCCAGCCGCTGCGCCAGGCTGGCTGGTGGGTGGCAGCCGACGGCGGGTGCTCGACCTGGGCTCCGGGTCGGGAGCCTTCGCTGAGATGCTGACCGGCGATGGCCACCAGGTGTTCTGTCTGGATCGCGAGGCGGCCAACGTGGCTGCCGTCGCCGAGCGGCTCGGCACCCGGCTCCACCTGGTGGCCCGAGCCGAGGCACTGCCGTTCGAGTCCTGTCATTTCGACGTCGTCACCGCTTCGCAGACCCTGCACCGTTTCGCACCGGGCCTGGCATTGTCAGAGATCGCCCGGGTATTGGTGCCTGGCGGGCATCTGGGCATCGCCTACAACACGCGTGACGACACGGTGCCGTGGGTGAAGCGACTGACCCGACTGATGCGGGAGGCGGACCCGAACTCGATGACCGGCGACTTCGGTGTCGACTCCATCGAGATGGTGGCCGAGAGCCCCTACTTCGGTCCGCTGCAGCGTCGTGACTTCCGCAACTGGGTGCCGATCACCCGTTCCGGACTGATCAAGCTGGTCGATCGACGACCATCGACCCGAGATCTCCCGGCAGACGTTCGAGAGCAGCTCCTGCGCGACGTGGGTGAGCTCTACGACACCTCCGCGCGGCCACCTGAGCCGCTGCTGCTGCCCTTCCAGGCATCCTGCTGGCGAGCAGAGGTGGATCACTCCCAGCTCACCTTGACCGATCCCGACGACGACGGCCTGGAGATCCCCCTGCGCTTCTGATCCGGCTGCCCCACAACGGCCCTGAACGCTGTCGCTCCACCTTCGCGACCGAAGGTCGATGATGATCATGATCGTCATGGTCATGATCATCAACGGCCGGTGCGGACGTCCGTGGGCGCCGTCCCGGCGTCAGTGGGACCCGAGGATGCGCCACCCGTGTGCTTCGACGACATCGCCGGAGTGTTCACCCGAACCCTCGAGCCGGTCCAGCCCACCCGGCTGCAGATCGAACGAGACGGCCGAGGCGCCGATGTTCAGTAGCACGACCAGCTGCCGCGCCGGGTGGTCGGGATCGAACGTGCGAAACGCGAGACTCTCGTTGGCGACCTGGAGAGTCTCGGTCCTCGCCCGAACCAGCCAGGGATGCCGCCGTCGGAGACCGATCAGCCTCTGATGCAGGCGATAGGTCGCCCAACCGAAGGGCGCCAGACCGCCGGGCGTCGGCGGGAACTCCGGCCTGACCGCATCATCGCCGCCGACCCTGTCCTCCTTCACTCCCCTGAACGCCTGCTCGTCGCCGGCATAGATGGAGGGGATGCCGCCCACCGTGAGCAGCGCGACCAGCGCATGCTGGAGACGGCGCTCATCCTCCACCCGGGTGCCGATCCGGGTCACGTCGTGGTTGCCGACGAAGATCAGGGGCGTGGTCGAGGCCAGGAAGTCGTTGTGGCGCTGCAGCGTCCATTCCAGCTCGAAGAAGTTGCCGTCGTTCAGGCTGCTCCAGATCGCCTTCCACAGCTCGTACTGGGTGACCGAGTCCACTCCCGAGGCGCGCGCAAAGTCTCCGTAGTCGCCGTGGATCACCTCGGCGACGAACCAGGCCTCCGGATGTGTCTCGCGCACCTGCTCGATCGCCTTCCGCCAGAAGCCGGTCGGCACTGCATAGGCGGCGTCCAGCCGCCAACCGGATGCGCCCCGATCCAGCCAGTGACGCAGGACCTGGACGACGTAGTCGAGCACTTCGGGCTCGTCATGGTTCAGGCAGACCAGCTGGTCGTGGCCCTCGAAGGTGTCCCAGCCGCCATCACGGCGCCTGAACCACCGCCCCGCGGCAGACTCCGGGGCGCACTCGGCCTCGACGAACTTCGGGAAGGCGCGACCGACGTGATTGAACACGCCGTCCAGCACCAGGTGCAGACCGTGCTCCGATGCCAACCGCTGGAGCCGCTCGAAGTCCGCGTCGTCCCCCAACCGGGGGTCGATCCGGAAGTGGTCGACGGTGTCATAGCCGTGGCTGGCAGAGGCGAAGATCGGACCCAGCATCAGCCCCGAGCAACCGAGGTCGGTGAGGTAGTCCAACCACCCCTCGAACCTGCCCAGCGGATGCGCCACCCCGGTCTGCAGGGGTGCTTCCTTGGCTGCGCCCACAAAGCCCAGCGGGTACACGTGCCAGAAGATCGCATGATCTGCCCACAAGGTCATCTGTGCATCCTTCCAGCAGTGGGCTGGGTCGGCCAGCTCCCGCCCCGGGGCCTCACAGTGCGGCCCTGCGCGGAGCGGCTTCCGCACCCGCGGACTCCAGTCCCCGCCGCTCCGCTCGACGGCGCTTGGTGGTCTCGACGAGCTCGTACAACACCGGCACCAGCACCAGCGTCAGCGCCGTCGAGGAGATCAGGCCACCGATCACGACAATGGCCAACGGCTGCGAGATGAACACCCCGCCCCCCGTGACGCCGAGGGCCATCGGGGTCAACGCCATGATCGTCGCCACCGCCGTCATCAGGATAGGTCGAAGTCGCTGCCTGGCCCCGTTGATCAGTGCATCCTCGATCGACTGACCTGCTGTCCGGTAGTGGTTCACCAGATCGATCAACACGATGGCGTTGGTCACCACGATGCCGACCAGCATCAACAGCCCGATCAACGATGGTACGCCCAGAGGCGTGCCGGTGATCAACAACGCCAGTAGCGCGCCGGTGGCGGCAAACGGCACGGAGACGAGCAGGATGAGAGGTTGAATCAGGCTCTTGAAGGTCGCCACCATCACGACGTACACGATGGCGATGGCCACCAGCAGCGCCAGTCCGAGTTGGGTGAAGGCGTCCGCCTGGTCTGCGGTCACCCCGCCCAGCTTCGCGTCCACCCCCTCCGGCAGGTCGACCCGGGTCAGGGCCTGAGTGACTGCTGCGTTCACCTCTCGCAGGTTCTCACCGGCAGGGGTGAGTGAGACTGTGGCGCTGCGTTGGCCGTCGGTGTGGGCCACCGAGGTGGCCACCTTGACCTCCTCCACCCGCGCGACGTCCCGCAGCTTCACCTGACCGGTGGAGCTGTTGATCATGAGGTCTCGCAGCTCGTCCAGGCTCACCGGGACGTCCCCGCTGCTCAGCACCACGTCCTGGGTGCTGCCGCCGGTCTCGATCGAGCCGACCGTGGCCGGCGCCAGAACTCCCTTCAGGGTCTGCGCCACGGCCCGGTCGCTGACTCCTGCCTTGGCCGCCTTGGCCCGGTCGACACTGACCTGGATCATCGGTTGGTCGGCCGACAGGGAGGAGCTGACCTCAGCTACCCCGGGCACCTTCTTCATCTCCGTCAGGACGGCAGTGGCGGCATCGCTGAGCCTGCCGGAGTCGGGGGCGTTGATCACCACCTCCACCGCGTTGCTGCCGAACCCGGAGTCACTGGCCGAGACGGTGAGCGCGTCACCATTGGGCAGCCGGTCCAGTGACGCCCTGACGTCCGCCTCGATGGTGGCCTGGTCGACCTTCTCGTCGGTGGTGACGGAGAAGATGGCTGAGTCGCTGCTGCTGCCTCCGAAAGCCGCCTCGGCGCCCCCGCTGCTGCCGACCGTCGTCTGCACCGTGACCACTCCGTGCACGTCTCGGATGGCCTGCTCGACCTTCCGCGCCTCGTCACTCTTGCTGTCCAGGCTGAGGGAAGGCTCGTACTGTTGCCGTACCGTCAGCGTGTTCTGGCCGCTGGATCCGAGGAAGTTCGTCTGCAGCAGCGGGGTGAGCGCCACCGTCCCACCCAGGATCACTGCGGCAAGCAGCAGCGTGATCACCGGATGCCGGATGGTGCGTCGCAACAGCGGCAGATAACCCCGTTGCAGGATCGAGGTGCGCTCCTTCTCTTCCGCCCTGTGGCGGACCTCGGCCGGGACCACCCGGCCGCCCGGCGAGCGCAGGAACCAGTAGGCCAGCACCGGAACGATGGTCAACGAGACCAGCAACGACGCAAGCAGCGCGAGCCCAACGGTGACCGCGAACGGCCGGAAGAGCTCCCCCACCTGGCCGCCGACCAGGCCGATCGGCAGGAACACCGCGACAGTCGTCATGGTGGCTGCGGTGATGGCCGATGCCACCTCTCTGACAGCGGTCAGGATCGCCGTGAGTTTGGGTTCGCCGTACGACAGGTGCCGCTTGATGTTCTCGATCACCACGATGGAGTCGTCGACGACGCGTCCGATGGCGATCGTCAAGGCGCCCAGCGTCAGGATGTTGAGCGAATAGTCGCTCACTCTGAGTCCGATCATGGTGATCAGTACCGAGACCGGGATGGAGATCGCCGTCACCAGGGTGGCCCGCACCGACAGCAGGAACACCAGAATCACGATGACGGCCATCAGCAGGCCGAGGCCACCCTCGGTGGTGAGATCGTCGATGGACTGGGTGATGAACGGGGCCTGGTCGAAGACGGTGGTGAAGGCGGCGCCTTTGCCGAGCTTCTTGGCAAGGTCGGGAAGCGCCGCGTTGACAGCGTCACTGACGTCGACGGTGTTGCCGTCCGGTGTCTTGGTGATCGACAGGGACAGCGAATCCTTGCCGTTGGTCCTGGCCACCGAGGTGGCGGGCGCCACCGCGTCAGTGACCTTGGCCACGTCACCGATGGTGGTCTGCTGACCGCGTGGGTTCACCATCGGCAGTCCAGCCACGTCGGCGGCGGACCGGAGCCGCTTCCCCACGGTGACAGCCAGTGTCCGCGATCCCTCGGTCAGCGTTCCGGCCGAGATGACCGCGCCGCTGGCCCCCAGGGCACCGGTAACGGCGGTCGGCGCCAAACCGGCGGCGGTGAGCTTCTTCAGATCGAGATCGATCTGGACGCGGGGCTGCGGGGCGCCCGCTACTGAGACGGCCCGTACGCCGTCCACCTTCTCCAGCTCCGGCACGACGACGGTCTTCAACCGTTCGGCGAGGGCGCTCTTGGACCCCTCGTCGGTGACACTCAGCTGCAGGACCGGGAAGTCGTCGATGCTGCCGGTGATCACCTGGGAGTCCGCCTCATCGGGAAGCAGGGCCTTGATCCGACTGATCGCCGCCTGCAGATCCTGCTGCACGGTCGACATGTTGGTGCCGTAGGTCATGTTGACCGTCACCGCCGAGACGCCGGTACTCGAAGTGGACGACGAGGACTCCAACCCGGAAAGCCCCAGCACGGCCTGCTCGACCGGGACGGTCACCCGTTCCTCGACGACCTGCGGCGAAGCTCCCGGGTAGGTGGTGTAGACCACCGCCGTCGGGATCGTCAGCGACGGGATCAACTCGCGCTTCAGCTGCGTGGTGGTGATGACGCCGAAGATCATCACGAACACGGTGACGAGGGCGATCAGGGCCCGATTGCGGAGGCTGAGGTGCGCCAGCGTTGACATGTGATTCTGCTTTCGTATCCGTGGTGCGAGGTCAGCTGTCGGAGTCGAGGGTGGCCCGGCAGGCGGGCAGCACGACCTCGTCGATGATCTGCCTGATGCGCTCAGGGGTGGTCTGGACCCCGAACAGGAACGCCTCGTGGCTGCAGAGGGCGGGCAGGATGGAGCCCAGGGTCTGGAGGTCGGCCTGTCCGGCGACCTCGCCGCGATCCCGGGCACGCTCGAAGATCGTCCGGGTCTGGGTCAGCTTGGGCTCGAGGAACCTCGTTCTGAAGGCCTCGGTCAGCTCCGCGTCCCGATGCAGGGCGGCCACCAACGCCCCGATCATTCCGGGCAGATCGTCGGCGAGGTCACCAGGCGTCTCGGCAGCCGCCATCAGGTCACCGCGGAGCGAACCGGTATCGATCACCCGATCGGCGCCACCACCGGCAACGGCGTCGATCACCAGGTCGGCCTTGCCCGACCAACGGCGATAGAGCGTCGCCTTGCTGGCCTTCGCGGCCGACGCGACGGCGGCCAGGGTCAGTCGGTCGTAGCCGTACTCGACGAGCAGTTGGCGGGTCGCGGAGAAGATCTCAGCCTCACGTTCGCCCTCCACCCGGGGGCGGCTACGCGGTGATGTGGTCGTCATCGGTCCAAGGGGTCGCAGGGCCTCGCGGCAGTCCGCGACGGATGAAACGCGATCGTTTCATCCCGACCCTAGGCCGGTCCCGGCCGGCCGTCAATCGGAACGGCGCCCGCAGCTAACCGGAGGACGGTGCCCTGCTCACCAGCCCGACCAGATTGTCCTCAGAATCGCGGACGAAGGCCATCCACTCGTCGGTCCCTGCCGGGCCGAGTGCGTCATCGGCATGGCTGAAGATGACGTGCGGCTCGCTTTCGACCACCCCGCCACGCTCGCGCCAGTTCCTGGCGAAGTCTCTGACGTCGGGGACCTCGAAATACAGCAGCGCCGTCGGCGCCCCCCGGTCGAGGAGCAGCCGCACCCCATCGACCTGGAAGAAGACCAGGCCCGGCGGATCGAAGACTGCGCTTGGTCCGACACCGAGCAGGTCGGAGTACCAGGCTGCCGCACGCTCGAGATCGGCAGCCCGCTGAGCCACCTGCAACACCTTCATCTGGCCTCCCCTCACCGCGACTACGACCAATCTAGCGACGCTGGGCATGACACGATCGTCCAACGAAGCAGATGCGGTCGACCATCTTGGGGCAGATCCGGCCTAGTCTGTGATTATGAACACGATCCAGTTGACCGATGCCGAGTTGGCGATGGTCCATAACGCGATGTTGACCTATCTGCGGTCCTTTGGACACGACGAGGCAGAGGTGGTCGCGCAGGTGAAGCAGATCCTGCTCAAGCTGTCGCTGGCGACCCGCGATGAGAAGAGCGAGATCGTCGGATAGCTGCCGGTGGCCTGCACAGACGACAGCCGGTGCACCGAGATCTACGAACTCGGTGCACCGGCTGCGTCATGTCAACTTTCGGTGGGTCAGATCCCCTTGCCACCCTCTGTCGCCAGTGCCGGCCGCAGCCGACCCGGCCTGACCATCGACCGCTGCTCCTTGTTCCGACGGAACTGCGGAGCCAGGATCGACCTGGTGTCGTAGCTCTCGTTCGGGCAATCGCGAAGCTCAGCTTCGGTCCTGATCCATTGGGTCATCGTGCCCATGGGCGTTCCATTCATGGTCTTGCTCCTCATTCGTGCTGGTGATCGTCAACGCGGTGGCGACACTGACACGCTTTGGGACATCTCCAGTGTCCCCCAGGACGAGGACTTTCCACGAACGATCTCAGCCCGAGACCCGTTTCCGTCAGGTTACGTGTGGCGGTCGAAGCCGCCTCGGTAGTCTGAAGCCGATCGAATCATCCCCGAGGAGGATCTCCAGTGAGCGACGAAGCCCTGTCCAATCTGCTGCGTGAAGACCGGCGGTTCCCGCCCCCGGCCGAGCTCGCGGCGCACGCCAATGTGACGACCGCCACGTATGAGCAGGCCGACGCTGACTTCGAGGGGTTCTGGGCAGCGCAGGCCGAGCGGATCAGCTGGGGCAAGGCTCCGACCCAGGTGCTGGACTGGAGCAACGCGCCTTTTGCCAAGTGGTACGCCGACGGCACCTTGAACGCCGCCTACAACTGCCTCGACCGTCACGTCGAGAACGGGCTCGGCGACAAGGTCGCCTACCACTTCGAGGGCGAGCCGGGAGACACCAGGTCGATCACCTACGCCGAGCTGACGGCCGAGGTGTGCCAGGCGGCCAACGCGCTGACCGAGCTCGGCGTCAAAGCGGGTGACCGCGTCGCCATCTACATGCCGATGATCCCCGAAGCGATCATGGCCATGCTGGCCTGCGCTCGGATCGGCGCCCCGCATGTGGTGGTGTTCGGAGGTTTCTCGGCCGAAGCGCTGGCCACCCGGATCCAGGACTGCGGTGTCGAGATCGTGGTCACCACCGACGGCGGCTTCCGTCGCGGGTCGCCGTCGCCGTTGAAGCCGGCCGTCGACGAGGCGCTGCTGGAGTGCCCGACGGTCCGCAACGTGCTGGTCGTCCAACGGACCAAGCAGGACACCCCGATGACCGAGGGCCGCGACCTGTGGTGGCACGAGTTCGTCGGCAAGCAGTCCACCCAGCACGCGTACGAGAACTTCCCGGCCGAGCACCCCCTCTATGTGATGTACACGTCCGGCAGCACGGGCAAGCCGAAGGGCATCCTGCACACCACCGGTGGCTACCTGGTCGGCACCTCCTACACCCAGTGGGCGACCTTCGACCTGAAGCCCGACACCGACATCTTCTGGACCGCGGCCGATATCGGCTGGGTGACCGGGCACTCCTACCTCGTCTATGGCCCGCTGGCCAACGGCAGCACCAGCCTGATGTACGAGGGGACGCCGGACACGCCGCACCGCGGTCGCTGGTGGGAGCTGATCGAGAAGTACAAGGTGAGCATCCTCTATTGCGCGCCGACCGCCATCCGCACCTTCATGAAGTGGGGGGCCGAGCATCCGGAGAAGTTCGACCTGAGCTCGCTCCGGGTACTCGGATCGGTGGGTGAGCCGATCAACCCGGAGGCGTACGTCTGGTACCGGCACTTCATCGGCGGAGACCGGACCCCGGTGGTCGACACCTGGTGGCAGACCGAGACCGGGATGCACATGATCTCCCCGATGCCGGGCGTGACCGAGGGCAAGCCCGGAGCGGCCATGCGGGCCATCCCGGGCGTCGTGGTCGACGTCGTCAACGACGAAGGCGTCCCGGTCGCCGACGGTGAGGGCGGCTATCTGGTGGTGCGGAAGCCGTGGCCGGCGATGCTGCGGACGCTGTGGGGCGACGACAAGCGCTACGCCGAGACCTACTGGTCGCGGTTCCCGGGCGCCTACTTCGCCGGCGACGGCGCGAAGAAGGACAGCGACGGCGACATCTGGCTGCTGGGCCGGGTCGATGACGTGATGAACGTGTCCGGCCACCGCCTCTCGACGACGGAGATCGAGTCCGCACTGGTGTCCCACCCGAAGGTGGCGGAGGCGGCCGTGGTCGGCGCGACCGACGAGACGACCGGACAGGCGATCGTGGCCTTCGTCATCCTGCGCGGCGATGCCGGTGACGGCGGACCCGATGTGGTCACCGAGCTCCGCAACCATGTGTCCAAGGAGATCGGTCCGATCGCCAAGCCGCGCCAGATCATGGTGGTGGAGGAGCTGCCGAAGACCCGCTCGGGCAAGATCATGCGACGGCTGTTGCGCGACATTGCCGAGAATCGGGAGCTGGGCGACGTCACCACCCTGACTGACTCCAGCGTGATGCATCTCATCAAGGAGAATCTCAGTTCTTCTTCGTCAGCCGAGGACTGACCCAGCACGACGAGCGCAAGGAATCGACCACTCGTGAGACTCGCGGGTGCCGCGCGCGGAGGGCGCCGTGCCACTCGCGTCAACGAGTGGTCGTTTCCTTGCAGCCACCGTCGGTGAGCTGACCAGGTAGAGTGGCCGCCATTGCACGGGTGTGCCGGGAAGTCTGGTCGGCGATTGTTGCCGCCGACCCGGAAGAAGTAGATGAACCTCGCCCGCAAGAAGCTCGTTCTGTTCGGCGCTGCGGACAGCCGCGACCAGATCGCCGTCGCAGACGTGCTGCGTCAGGAGACCGTCGGTGGCGCACTGATGCTGGTGGCCACGGTCGTCGCACTCGGCTGGGCCAACCTCGGCACCTCCTCCTACGACCACGTCCGGCATCTGCAACTCGGGCCGCTCAGCCTTCAGCACTGGGCCGCCGACGGGATACTGACCATCTTCTTCTTCGTCGCCGGACTGGAGCTGAAGCGTGAGCTGACCGTGGGATCGCTGTCCCGTCCGGCCGAGGCGCTGGTGCCGATTGCCGCGGCCGCCTGTGGCATGGTGGTTCCGGCCGCGCTCTACCTCGCTGTCAACGTGCCGATCCCTGGTGGTCAGCCGCAGGGCTGGGCGATCCCGATGGCGACCGATATCGCCTTCGCCCTGGCGATCCTGGCGGTAGTGGGTTCGAGACTCCCGGCCTCGCTGCGCGCCTTCCTGCTGACTCTGGCGATCGTCGATGATCTTGGTGCCATCGTCATCATCGCCACCGTGTTCACCTCGGGCATCCAGCTGCTCTGGCTCGCGGCTGCGGCCGGCTGTGCGGGCCTTTGGTGGCTGCTGCAGCGTCGTCAGGTCCCAGGCTGGTACCTCTACCTCCCGCTGGCCGTCATGACCTGGGCCTGCACCCTGCAGAGCGGTGTGCACCCTACTATTGCCGGGGTGGCGCTGGGGCTGCTGACACGGTCCGGGACCGCTACCCACGACCCGCTGATCGACCGCTGGGAGCATCTCTGGCGGCCTGTCTCGGCCGGCTTCGCCGTGCCGGTCTTCGCCCTGTTGTCGGCCGGTGTGGTGCTCTCACCAGCCGTCCTCAGCCAACTCGTCCGCGAGCCCCTGGCGGTGGGGGTGATGGTCGGCCTGCTGGCGGGGAAGTCGCTGGGCATCTTCGGCGGGGCCTACCTCACCGCCCGGTTCACGCGCGCCGAGCTCGCTCCCGACCTGCGCTGGCGGGAGGTGTTCGCGGTCGCCGTGCTGGCAGGCGTCGGTTTCACGGTGGCGCTGCTGATCTCCGACCTGGCGTTCGCCGGCGACACCGAGAAGGCCGACCAGGCCAAGGCGGCCGTACTGATCGCCTCCCTGGTCGCCGCGGTTGTGGGGGCCGTCCTGCTCAGACGCCGGGGCAACCAGCGGCGCGGCGGTGGCACCGCCGCCAGGCAGTCCCACGATGACGACCTCCCAGCCGAAGAAGGGTCCTGATGCGCGCTCGTGATCTTGTCCTCCACCATCCCGTCCTCAGGTCCGACGACGACGCCCTCGATGCTGCCCGGGTGCTCGCCGAGCAGCGACTGCCGGGTGTACTCGTGCTCGACTCCCGGGGCCAGCCCAGCGCGGTGCTGCTCGCCTCCCGCCTCATCCAGCTGCTGGTGCCCGGCTACGTCCTGGAGGATCCGACCCTGGCGGCCGTCGTCGACGAACCGCACGCGGACAGGCTCAGCCGCGCCCTGGCCGGACTCACGGTCGGCGACTGCCTGCCCAAGGCGCCGATGACGCCGTCGGTGGCCGACCCGAATGACACTGCGCTCGAGATTGCCGCCTTGATGGTCCGCGAGCACACCTCGATGGTGGCTGTGGTCGAGCGGCGGTCAGAGGAGAAGGAGCCTGCCGTGCTCGGAGTGATCACCGCCTCGCACCTGCTCCAGCGCCTGCTCGACGTGCGGGCCTGAGCGAGGACCGAGATGAGCGACTGGGTCAGCTGGGCTGCCATTGCCGCGTTTGTGGGTGCCTACGCCCTGATCATCAGCGAACGCATCCACCGCACGGCCGCCGCGCTCGGCGGCGCCGGCGTGATGCTGGCGCTCGGGGCGATCGACGCCTCCGGAACCTTCTTCGACGAGCACACCGGCATCGACTGGAACGTGATCTTCCTGCTGATGGGGATGATGGCGATCGTCGGTGTCCTTCGGCAGACCGGAGTCTTCGAGTATGTGGCCATCTGGGCTGCCAAGCGGGCACGGGGTAAACCGTTCCGGGTGATGGCGATGCTGGTGGTGATCACCGCACTCGCATCGGCCCTGCTGGACAACGTGACCACCGTGCTGCTGATCGCACCTGTCACCCTGCTGGTCTGCGAACGACTGGCGCTGCCTGCGGCGCCGTTCCTGATCGCCGAGGTGCTGGCCTCCAACATCGGTGGCGCGGCCACCCTGGTCGGCGACCCACCCAACATCATCATCGCCAGCCGGGGAGGCCTCTCGTTCAACGACTTCCTAGTCAACCTGGCTCCGCTGTGCGCCGTGTTGATCGTGGTGCTGCTCGCCTTGTGCCGGTTGATGTTCCGCAAGATCTTCGTCTTCGACGAGGTCCGGGCAGCCGAGGTGATGGAGCTGGAGGAACGGGAGGCCATCCATGATCCGCGACTGCTGATCCAGGGTCTGGTGGTGCTGGCGCTGGTGGTGGCCGGGTTCGTCCTGCATCCGGTGCTGCACTACGAGCCCAGTGTCGTGGCGCTGCTCGGCGCTGGACTGTTGATCGGGATCTCCAAGGTGGAGACCCGTGAGGTGCTGAACGAAGTGGAATGGCCCACGCTGGCCTTCTTCGCCGGACTTTTCGTGATGGTCGGAGCGCTGATCAAGACCGGTGTGATCGCACACCTCTCCGCAGCTCTGGCTGCCGCCACCGGGAGCAACCCGTTGGGGCAGGCACTGCTGTTGCTGGTCGGGTCCGCGGTGCTGTCCGGGATCGTCGACAACATCCCCTACGTCGCAACCATGGCACCGATCACCGCAGACCTGGTCGAGGCCAGCGGTGGCAAGAGCCACGTCCTCTGGTGGGCCCTCGCCCTCGGTGCCGATCTGGGCGGCAACGCCACAGCCGTCGGCGCCTCAGCCAATGTCGTCGTGCTGGGCATCGCCGAGCGGAACGGGGCCCGGATCAGCTTCTGGCAGTTCACCAGGTATGGGTTGGTGGTGACCGCCGTCACCATCACCCTGTCCGCGCTGTACCTCTGGTTGCGGTACTTCGTCTGAGTCTGGTGTCCCGGGCGAATCGCGCTCGTCTCGCAGGATCGGTGGGGGACCGGTTAGGCTGCCAGTAGTCTGACAGGCGCCCGGTCCTCCGGGGGAACCAGGCTGGCGGGTGTACGGGTCGACCGGCGCACCCAGACGACAGAACTCGAGCAACAGGCCGAAAGGAGATACGCGATGGCTGAGTCCCCAGCGGTGGGCGACATCGTCAAGAACATCACCGACGACGTGAAGATCTTGGTTCAGGGCGAGATCGACATGGCCAAGGCCGAGCTCGCCCCGTCGGCGAAGAACGCAGGAGTGGGGGCCGGCCTGTTCGGGGCGGCCGGCTACTTCGGCCTGAACGCCCTCACCCTCCTCTACATCGCCGGTGCTCTCGGCATCGCCGCCCTCGGCCTCCCGATCGCGCTCGGGTTCGTGATCATGGCCGTGATCTTGTTGGTGATCGCCGCGATCCTCGCCCTGGTTGGCCGAGCGGCCGTGAAGAAGATCAAGGGGCTCGACAAGACCGTCGCCGAGGCCAACGCCTCGGTGGCCGCGGTCAAGGGGGCCGTCTCGCGCGCCACAGCGGCCGCAAAGGCACCGCAGATCGAGGGACGTGTGGTCAGCGAGCGGGCCGCCCTGCGTGACACGTTCGGACGGTCGAACGGATCACCGCGCTGAGCTGAGCCGATGGCGGGCGCCGGCGTCCGGGACCTCCTGATCGAGGGCCCGTGGCAGCATCACGATATCGCTGCCAACGGCATCCGGTTCCATCTGGCCGCCGGTCGATCACTCGCCCCGGACCGGCCACTTGTGCTGCTGCTGCACGGCTTCGGCGAGTTCTGGTGGGCGTGGCGGCATCAGATCCCGGCACTGGACGAGGCCGGTTTTGCCGTCGCCGCCCTCGACCTGCGCGGCTACGGCGCCAGCGACAAGACTCCTCGCGGTTACGACCCGCTGACCACGGCCGGCGACATCGCCGGCGTCATCCGCAGCCTGGGCCATGGCACCGCCGTTCTGGTCGGACACGACTGGGGAGGCATCGCCGCCTGGTCCACGGTCGCCTACGCTCCTGCTCAGGTGCGCGGCCTGGTGAGTGTCGCCGCTCCGCACCCGCTGGCCTACCCGTGGCGCCACGGCCTGCGCGATCTCGCCTTCTTCCAGATCCCTCTGCTGCCCGAACGCCGGATCATGGCCGAGGACGGCGCCTTCATCGAGAACCTCCATCGGAGCAGGACCGCACCCGCCAGCCTATTTCCGAACGCAGCGGAGGCGCGCCGCTACCGTGACGCCCTGATGTTGTGGCCGAGTCCCCACTGCGCACTGGAGTACCAGCGCAGCTTCGTGCGCAACCAGGTACGCAGCGCGGGCCGGAGCTATCGACGGGCCTTGCACGCCACCTTCGCGGGCCCGGTGCTGTCGGTGCACGGCCAGCTGGACCCCATCGTGCCGCTGGCAGCCATGGCCGCGGCAGGCCCCTACATCGACGGCCCGCATACGGTCATTGATCTTCCCCGGGTGGGGCACCTTCCGCACGAGGAGGCACCGGAACTCTTCACCGCTGCGCTGCTGCAGTGGCTCGAGCAGCGGTCCTGACCGGCGCGCCTTCACTCGGCGAGCATCAGGTCCATCACCCGGAAGGCGTTGGCGAAGATCGTCAGCACCGGATTGACACCCCCGTTGGTGACGTTCAGGGAGCCGTCCACCACCCGCAGGTTGTCGTGGCCCCAGACCCGCCCGTGCGGGTCGGTGACGGAGGTCTTCGGGTCGATACCCATCCGGCAGGTACCGGCCTGGTGCTGGCCACCGCTCGGGCCGACACCCAGCGGGCGGGCGGGCGCCTTGATCACCCTGTGCGCCCCCGCCGCTGTCAACCAGTCGGCGGCGCGTTCGCTCAGGAAGGCCTGGGTGCGGTTGTCCTCCGGATGGTGCGATCCGCTCAGCCTGACCACCGGGATGCCGAAGGAGTCCCGGACGCCCCGGTCGAGGCGCACCCGAGCCTCCGCCGACGTGAGCTCCTGGATGGGGCCCACCACCCGCTGCATCCTGGGCACCAGGTGGCGCATCCCCCTTTTGGCCTCGAAGCCGTGCAGCGTCAACAGACCGGCCCCGAACAGGTAGGAGTGATAGCCCACCGGGGTCGGGACGAACTCGTTGGCGAGCATGCCACCGCCGATGATGCCCGGGTTGTGATGGCGGAAGTCGTTGGTGGCCACTGCCGCGCCCGGACCGACATGGTCGTTGACCGGGTCGGGGAAGATGCCGAGCGCCCCCGCATACACATGCCCCTGCAGATGCCTGCCGACCTGGTCCTGGTTGTTCCCCAGCCCGTCGGGCTCCTGGTCGCTGGGGCTGTTCAGCAACAGCCGCGCAGTCTCGATCGCACCTGCGGAGATGATCACCTCATCGGCGTCCACCTGGGCCCGCCACTGACTGCCGCCGATGTCACCGACCAGCGTCACGCCGCTGACCCTTCCGCGGGCATCGGTGGTCACCCGCTCGGCCCGGGTGCCCAACAGCAGCGAGGTTCTGCCGGTCGCCAGCGCCCTGGCCAGCACGGTGTTGTGCGCGCCGTTCTTCGCCTCGACCGGGCAGGCGAAGCCGACGCACTGGGCGCACTGCACGCAGGCGTTGCGACCGCCGTACGGCTTCGAGTTGATCAGGAGCGGGACCGCGAGCGTGCTGATCTCGAGCCGTTTGGCTGCATCCGCCAGCAGCTGGCCGGGTCGGGTGATCGGCAGCGGCGGCATCGGGTAGTCGGTGCTGCGCCACGCACCCGACGTATCACCGATGACCGAGCCGCTGACCCCGATCTCGCGCTCGGCCCGGCCATAGTACGGCTCGAGATCGGCGTAGCTGATCGGCCAGTCCACCAGAGCGCTGCCCTCCGGTACCCCGTAGGTGCTGGCCATCTGGAAGTCCTCGGGTGCGAACCGCCACGCCTGCGCACCGTAGATGCGGGTGCCACCGCCGACGGTCATGGCGTTGTTGCTCCATCGACCGTCGGTGGGCACCAGCTCGACAGCGCTGCCCCCGAGCTGCAGGGTCCGCGGGTTCCCCCGGGTGGAAGGGGCGGTCCGGTGGTCGAACCCGACGTCGGTCCGGGCGTTGCGCAGATGGTCCCGGGCGAGGAAGTCGGCAGTGGGGAAGTCGCCGCGCTCCACCACGAGCACTCTGCGGCCGGACTCGGCCAGCACACAGGCGGCCACGCCGCCGCCGGCGCCGCTGCCGATGACGATCGCGTCGTAGTGCGGCAGGAGCCCGTCGCGGCTGACCCAGCCAGACCGGTCGATCGGCGCGCTGCTCGACGGCCAGCCGCCGGCCGGGTCGGGCGTCCAGCCGATCATGTCCCAGGACGCGGCGTCGTCGTTGCCACCGTTGGCCGGGTCGGCGTAGAACCCGTCGGTGACCAGGAGGGCGAACCACCGGTAGTCGGGATCGTCGGACAGCGTATCCAGGACCGCGAGCCGCTGATCGATGTCCAGTCGGTCGAACGTCACCTCACCACGGCTGCCGGTCGCGGCCGACACCACGGCTAGGGCGCGACGGACCCGGTCGAGCCATTCGGGGCGGTCACCCGTCAGCACGCCGTAGAGGAAGCGCAGTCCGCCCGACTGCAGTGCCGAGGGATAGTCATCCTCGGGCACGATGGTGTCGAGCAGGGCCCGCAGCAGCAGCCGCTCCGCAGGTTCCGGGATCAGTCCGTCGATCGGTTCGGCGGCGTGCTGCCCTGTTGCGGCGGGCGCTTCGTTGTTCACGTGATGATCCTGTTCAGTTGGCCGGCGACATGCAACAGCACGACTATCTGGTGGGACGCCCGAGCCTGCCGGAGCAGTCCGGTCGTCTCGGTCGGATGGTCACCGCTTCAGCAGCAGGATCCTCGACTCCCAGGGCTGCAGCGTCGCGGCGGAGCTGTCGCGGTGCGTGCCCAGCAACAGCTCGGCACCGGCGAGATCGGGCAGCGCCCCCGGCGGAATCTCCACCACGCCCGACGAACAGTTAGCGACGGTCAGCAGCACCTGCTCCTGATAGCTCCGGGTGAACGCGTAGAGGTGATCATGCTCGGGCAACAGCAGCGCGAAGGTGCCCTCGACCACCACCGGGTGGTCGTGCCGGAGCTTGATCAGCTTGCGGTAGTGGTGGAAGACCGAGTCGGGATCGGCGACTGCGGCTGCGGCGTTGACCTCGACGTAGTTCGGGTTGTTCGGCAGCCATGGGATGCCGCCGGTGAAGCCGGCGTGTCTGGAGTCGTCCCACTGGACCGGTGTCCGGGCGTTGTCGCGGCTCTTCACCGCCAGCGATGCCAGCACATGGGCCGCTTCCATCCCCAGACTGGTCGCGTCGGCGTGGTAGTTGATCGACTCGATGTCCTGGTACTGGGTGATCTCGGTGAAGTAGCTGTTCGTCATCCCGAGCTCTTCACCCTGGTACACATACGGAGTCCCCTTGTGCATGTGCAGGATGGTGCCGAGCGTCTTGGCCGAGTTCACCCGATGCTCGTGCGAGTCGTCGCCGAATCGCGACACCGCACGAGGCTGGTCGTGGTTGTTCCAGTACAGCGAGTTCCAGCCGACCTCATCCAGCGCGGTCTGCCAGTGGGCCAGGTTCTCCTTCAACCGTGGCAGGTGCAGCTCCATCAGGTCCCACTTGCTGGATCCCGCCACCTGGTCGAGGTTCATGTGCTCGAAGGTGAAGACCATGTCCAGCTCCTGGCGAGCAGGATCGGTGTAGAGCCTGGCCTCCTCCACCGAGGCACCCGGCATCTCGCCGACGGTGAGCAGGTTGTTGCCGGCCAGCACCTCGCGGTTCATCTCGTGCAGGAACTCGTGGATCCTGGGCCCGTTGGCGACGCTCCGGAACGAGCTGGCGAACCGGCGTCCTGGCTTCACCTCGCCGTCCGGCAGGGCCGGATCCTTGGAGATCAGATTGATGACATCCATCCGGAAGCCGTCGACGCCACGCTCGACCCACCAGCGCATCATCGCGTAGATGGCCTGCCGGACCTCGGGGTTCTCCCAGTTCAAGTCGGGCTGCTTCCTGCTGAACAGGTGCAGGAAGTACTCGCCGCTGACCTCGTCGAACTGCCATGCGGAGCCGGAGAAGGCCGACTCCCAGTTGTTCGGTTCGGCCCCCTCGGTACCTGGTTCGTGCCCCGCACGGGCCGGCCGCCACCAGTACCAGTCACGCTTCGGTGAAGCCGGATCACGCGACTCGACGAACCACGGGTGCTCGTCCGAGGTGTGGTTGACCACCAGGTCCATCACCAGCTTCATCCCACGCTGGTGCAGACCGCGGATCAGGGCGTCGAGGTCAGCCAGCGTGCCGAAGGTCGGGTCGATGTCCTGGTAGTTGCTGATGTCGTAGCCGTTGTCGTCCTGCGGTGACGTGTAGACCGGCGACAGCCACACCACGTCCACGCCGAGCTGGTGCAGGTAGTCCAGCTTGGAGGTGATGCCGGGCAGGTCGCCCATGCCGTCGGTGTTGCTGTCCATGAACGAGCGGGGATAAATCTGGTACACGACCGCGTTGCGCCACCATCCTTCCGGCCGCGCGGCTGAACCACCGGCGCTCACCGGGCGGCTCTCGTTGCCTGGGATCTGGGTCATCGTCGCTCCTGCCAGAGGTCTTCTGCGGCCTGGTCGCCCGCGAGGTCACGGTACTGGCGCTCGAGTGCAGCCAGCTCGGTCTCCAGATTGGTACGGGCCTGCGGCAACAGTCGCCGACCCTTCGCAGTACGAAAGATGTCACCGTCCGAGAGGGTGGTCAAGAGATCATGGCGGCCGAGGATGAAGTCGAGCCGGTCGACGTGCGCGTACTCGGCGGTGATGTCCTCGACGTAGCGGCGGTACTCCTCGGCCGGTGCCGCCAGGATGGCCAGGTCGGCGTCGCAGAGCAGGTCACCGTTCCGGTCCTGCGAGCTGGGCTGGTGGGTGGCAGTGACCCGGACCAGGCGGGCGACCTCATTCAGGTCCTCCTGCTCCAGACCGGTCCGCCCCAGCTCGCGGATGGTCAGCCGTGCGGATGCCTCTTCGTTGCTGACCTGTCCTTCCGGAACCGCGTAGACAGCGTCGTGGAACCAGGCGGCCAACCGAACCAGGAACAGGTCATGATCTTGGTCGGCGAACTCCTCGATCCTCCTCAGCACCATCGCCAGGTGCTCCGTCGTGTGGTAGCGACGGTGAGGCTCGGCATAGCGAGCCAGCAACGCGGCCCCCAGTTGCCGCTGACCTGGGAGGTTCCGCTCCCAGGCTTCCAGCAGCTCCTCTTCGAGTGCGGTCAGGTCAGTAGGCATCGTTACCCCTTCGGGATCGACTGTCGGTGAGATAGCGCTCGGGAATCGAGGCCATCCTGGTCTTGTCCCACGCGGTCTGCCAACCGGCAAGGTCGAGCAGGCCGTCGACGAAGTGGGCGGTGAGGCCCCAGATGAAGAGGTCGTGAACCTCAAAGGCCGGCCCGGTATAGCCCGAAGGGTGCCGCACCTGCACCCTGCTGGCCGGATCGCTGAGCTCGTGTACGCCGACCCGATGGACCGAGGCGACCTCACGAGGGTCCGCGGCAGCTACCGGGCTGGGTTGGCGCCACCAGGCGGTGACCGGAGTGACGTCGTAGCCGCTCACCGCCACGTGCGCGGTCGGCAGCGACCCGAAGACCTCGATCCCCGAAGGTTCCACCCCGGTCTCCTCCACCGCCTCCCGAACCGCGGTCGCAGCAAGATCAACATCAGCCTGGTCGGCACCTCCGCCGGGAAAGGCGATCTGTCCGGGATGTGACCGCATGGTTGCAGCCCGCTCGACGAACAGCAGGTCCGGTCCCTGGTCGGTCTCCCCGATCAAGATCAGGACCGCCGCCTGCCGGGCCCCGACACCGGGCCGCAGTGACCGAAGTCGCTCCAGCCGCTGGGCGTCGGCCAGGGCCGACTGCAGTGGCTGCAGCCAGCCGGGCAGCTCGGCTGGGTCGCCGCTGCTCACAGCGTCACCCCCAGATGGGTCTGGGCAAGTTCCCGGATCTGTTCTGCGGAACTGAACGGGCCCGAGTGACGGTAGACCACGACCCCTTGCGCGTCGACGAACAACGTCTGCGGCGGCCCGATGATCTTCAGCGGGTCCTTCAGGGCATGATCCTGGTCGACGAGCTGCGGGAACCGCCACCCTGACAGCTGGGCGAACTCGATCGCCAGCTCGGGTCTCGGATCGGCATAGTCGACGCCGAGGACCAGCAGCCGGTCCTGCTTCTGCTGCGCCACCTCGGAGATGAAAGGAGCCTCCTGCCGGCATGGCGGACACCACTGGGCCCAGATGTTGATCATCATCGGCCGGCCCCGCAACCCGGCCAGCCGCACCGGTCGGCCGCCGCCGAGGCACTGAAGGACCAGGTCGGGCAGACCCTGCTGGTGTGCGGGCACGGACGGGTCGGAAGCCGGGCAGTCCTCGATGGCTGCCTTCTTCTTGGCCGCCGACAGCTCCCCGGTTGCCGGGGTGGTCGCCGGTGCGGCCAAGCCGGTCGACGACGCCGGCCCGGCACCTCTGGTGACGGCTGGTTGACCGCAGCCGGCGAGCAACAGCAACAGGCCGAGGACGAGCCCCGAGCTGCGACGCAACCTCATCCGCGCGGCTCCCGGACGAGCTTGGCGGCCTTCTTCGGGTCAGTCTCCCCCTCACCGAAAGCGGGACACCAGCGCGCCACCGGGCAGGCGCCGCAGGCGGGGTTGCGGGCATGGCAGCGCCGCCGACCATGCCAGATCAGGTTGTGGGAGAGCTGGGTCCAGTCACGCCGCTCGAACAACGCGCCGACCTCGGCCTCCACCTTGTCCGGGTCCGTCTCGGTGGTCCAGCCGAACCGCCGGACCAGCCGGCCGAAGTGGGTGTCGACGGTGATTCCCGGCACCCCGAAGGCGTTGCCCAGCACGACGTTGGCGGTCTTCCGGCCGACACCCGGCAGTGAGACGAGATCGGCGAGGTTACCCGGGACCTGCCCGTCGAACCGTTCCACCAGGGCAGCGCCCAGCTTGAGCAGAGCGTCGGTCTTGGCGCGGAAGAACCCGGTCGGCTTGAGCAGCTCCTCCAGCTCGGCCCGGTCGGCACCGGCGTAGGCAGCCGCGTTCGGGTAGCGCGCGAACAGCACCGGCGTCACCAGGTTGACCCGCTTGTCGGTCGACTGGGCGGACAGGATGGTGGCCACCAACAGTTCGAGGGGGGTGCCGAAGTCGAGCTCGCAGTGGGCCTGGGGATACGTCGCGGCGAGAGTGCGGTTGATGGTGCGAGCCCGGCGCACCAGGGCGGTCCGGGTCTTGTCCATCGATGCGATCTCTGGTTTGGCCGCCGCGGTTGTGCTCATAAGGGCCAGCCTACGTGAGGCGTGTCGAAGCCCGTACGCCCTCGGACGAGGGGCAGGGAACCCGTTTCCTGCCATTGCCCGACATTCGACGGTAGCCTTGGGCCGACAGTTCGTCTGGATGCCAGGAGGATGCGTGGACCCGGAAGTCTTGAAGCAAGCCCCGCTCTTCAAGGGGCTGGAAGACGAGGCTGCTTCGGCGCTGTCCGCGGCGATGGGGACGATCAGACTCAGCAAGGGCGAGATCCTCTTCCACGAGGGTGAGCTCGAGGACCGGTTGTACGTGGTGGTGAAGGGCAAGATCAAGCTCGGCCGCAGCGGGTCCGCCGGACGGGAGAACCTGCTCGCCGTGCTCGGTCCGGGGCAGATGTTCGGCGAGCTGTCGCTGTTCGACCCTGGACCCCGATCGACGACCGCGACCGCGGTGACCAACTGTGAGCTCCGGACTCTCGAGCATGACGAGCTGATGACCTGGTTGACGGGTCGACCCGAGGTGGCTCGCGGTCTCCTGGGCCAGTTGGCGGCCCGGCTCCGGCGTGCCAATGACGTGGTCGCCGACCTGGTCTTCTCCGATGTCCCTGGCCGGGTGGCGAAGGCGCTGCTGGACCTCGCGACCCGGTTCGGTGAACGCAAGGACGACGGGATCCATGTCCATCACGACCTCACCCAGGAGGAGCTGGCCCAACTGGTCGGGGCCTCCCGGGAGACGGTCAACAAGGCGCTCGCCGACTTCGCCGCCCGTGGTTGGATCAGGCTGGAGCCCCGCTCGGTGACCCTGATCGATGTGGACCGGGTCGAGCGTCGGGCCCGCTGACCGCTAACGCGAGCCGAGTGTCACCCGGGTGGTGTCGGTGGCACCGCTGCGCTGGTAGGTGACGGTGACGGTGCTGCCTGGCGCGTAGAACCGGGTGGCTGCGATCAGGCCGTCGGCGCTGGTGGTGTCGAAGTCGTTGACCTTGGTGATCACGTCACCGGCCCGCAGCCCCGCCTTGTCCGCCGCACTCCCCTTGGTCACCGACTGCAGGGCCACGCCGGTCGCCGTCGGGTCGGTGCTGTCGCTGCCGGCCACGCTGACCCCCATCACCGCATCCGGTGAGGTGCCATGGGCGATGATGTCTCCTGCGACGCGGCTGGCCACGTCGGCCGGGATGGCGAACCCGATGCCGATGCTTCCCGACTGGCTGCCCTGGCCCTGGCCGGAGCCGGTGCTGGCGATTGAGGAGTTGATGCCCAGCACGGAGCCGTTCAGGTCGACCAACGGTCCACCAGAGTTGCCAGGGTTGATCGCCGTGTCGGTCTGAACGGCCAGATAGACCGCGTTGCCGTCGACGCCGGAGCGCACCGGCCGGGCGGTGTTGGAGACGATCCCGCTGGTGATCGTCTCGGACAGGCCGAGCGGTGCACCGGCCGCCACCACACTCTGGCCGACAACAACCGAGGACGACTTGGCGAACACGACCGGCACCAGGTTCTTGACCCCGTCGACCTTGATCACTGCCAGGTCATTGGTGCTGGACGATCCGATCAGGGCGGCGGTGGCGGTCTGACCGTCATGGAGCGTGACGGTGATCTTGCCGTTCTTGGCGGCTGCCTCGACCACATGCCAGTTCGTCAGGATGTGGCCGGCGGTGTCCAGGACGATGCCGGTGCCGATGTCCTCGGCCTGCGCTCCCTGGACGGTGATGGTGACGACCGACGGCTCGATCTTGGCTGCCGCGGCTGAGATCGTCCCGTTCAGGACGGCCGTCTTGGCCGCGGGCGCGGTCGTCACCCTGATCGGGACCTGGACGCTGTCGGAGTGCGTCGCGTACGCGAAGGAACCGATGCCGGTGCCGGCACCGACCAGCGCCGAGAGGGTCACCGCCGCAATGAGGCTGCCCATTCGGCGCCTCGGTCGCTCCAGCACGGCTACCGGGGAGGTCGCTCGCGCACGGGACTCATCGGGGCCGGCCGGGAACACCTGGGTCGGCTGATGATCGGAGTGCTGGTGCGGGAAGGGGTGCCCACCGGGAGGAACGAAGCCGGGGCCGACGTCGGGGCCGGTGTTGAACCCTGACCCCGGGTCGGGATGGCCGGCAGCCCTGTCGCGCTGGTCGAGAGGTCCGCCGTGCGCGACGTGGCCGAAAGGGGGTGTGTTCAGTCCGCTGTGCTCGTCGTTGTTCATGTCTTCGACGATGCCCGCCGACCCTGTGCCTCACCTGTGCATCTTCGATGAGGCACCTACGGACCTGGATTGGGGGCGAAATGGAGGAGTCAGGCGGCTCCGGCGCGCGCACTGCGGTGTCGCTCGCAGAGTGCTGTCGAGGCACAGTCGTCGCACAGCAACGCCCGGCCCTTGCATCGATCCGCCACGCAGTCGCGGTAGTCCTCCGTCGGTTCGGCGCAGACCTCGCACCGACCGATGATGACCGCGTCCTCAGAGAAGTTGATCTTGATCCGGTTGTCGAAGACATACAGCGCGCCCTGCCACAGCCCGCGGTCTCCGTACTGCTCGCCGTAGCGGACGATCCCACCGTCGAGCTGGTAGACCTCCGAGAAACCCCGGTTGATCATCATCGACGAGAGCACCTCGCAGCGAACCCCGCCGGTGCAGTAGGTGACGACCGGTCGGTCCTTGAGGTGATCGAACTTGCCGCTGTCGAGTTCCTGCACCAGGTCGCGGGTGGTGGTCGCCGCAGGCACGACCGCATCCTTGAAGCGGCCGATCTCGGCCTCGAAGGTGTTGCGCCCGTCGAAGAAGGCGACCTGGTCGCCGCGCTCAGCCACCAGGGCGTGCAGCTCGTCCGGTTTCAGGTGTCGACCGCCACCCACCACTCCGCGATCGTCCACCCGCAGCTCGTCTGGGGCGCCGAAGGTGACGACCTCGTCGCGGACCTTGACACTCAGCCGCGGAAAGTCGCTGGCCGTACCGTCGCTCCACTTGAAGTCGATGTCGCTGAAGGCTGGGTACTCACGGGTGCTGCGGGTGTACTGCTTGATGGCACGGACCTCTCCTCCCACGGTCCCGTTGAGACCGTGGGAGGAGATGATGATCCGGCCCTTGAGCCCGAGGCGGTCACACAGCTCGCGCTGCCACAGCCTGATCGCCTGGGGGGCGACGATCGGCGTGAACTTGTAGAACAGCAGCAGCTTGTGGATGGCCATAGCGGTACTCAGGCTATGGGTTGGCCCCCTGTCGTACCAACGGAGCGCGGTCCAGGAGGCGCGCGCAGGCGCCATGGTGCGTAGACATTGTGCAGACTCCCCCGAGACTTGAGCAGCCGAGCGGACCGCGCCGCGGTGCCCGTGCAGACAACCGCACGGCCGATGACCGCCGTGCGCCCCAGATACTAGCGAGTGATCTCTGGGCGCCGGCAAATCGGCAAGCACCGGACACGCATCCCCTGTGAAATCGTTATCCTGTCGTGACCAGGCTGCCGGAAGACCGTCAGGGGTCCTCAGCCAGATATTTGAGCTGCGCCATCACGGACTGCTCCGCCGCCGGCCAGAGCGAGTGGTCCACGTCCGCGTACACCCGGGCCACCACCTCGGCCGCGGTCCGGTCGCCGGCGGCCAGCGCGGCGCGTACCTGCTCCAGCCGCTCCAGCCGGTGCCGGCGGTAGAAGTCGAGCAGCTCAGCCGGTCGGCGCACGACCGGTCCGTGCCCGGGAAGGATCTCCGTCACGTCCTTGTCGACGACCAGGCGGCGCATCAGCTCGACGGATGCGAGGTAGCAGGCTAGGTTGCCGCCGGGATGCGTGATCACGGTGGTCCCTCGTCCAAGCACCATGTCCCCAGTCAGCAGCCGGGCCACCCCATCGGGACCCTGGAGCAGCAGTGAGTACGAGTCATCGGTGTGCCCGGGGGTGGCCACCGCCGTCAGCGCGGTGCCGCCGGCGACGAGGAGGTCACCGTCGGCCAGCGGGCGGGAGCCGATCTGGAACCGCGGGTCGGCGGCACGCGCGTCGCAGCCCGCCAATTCCGCCAGCCGGGCCACCCCGTCGGAGTGGTCAGGATGACGGTGGGTCAACACGATGGTGCCGATCCGGCCGCCACAGGCCTCCAGCACGGCGCGCAGGTGCCCCTCGTGCAACGGCCCCGGGTCGACAACGATCGGTGGCGCTTCGCCGGGGTCGCCGACGATCCAGGTGTTCGTCCCCTCCAGCGTCATCGGTCCCGGGTTGGGCGCCAGCACCCTCGACAGGTACCAGGGATCAGGCACGGTCGACACCCCCGGGATAGCTGAAAACCCAACGACGGCCCGCCCGGGTGAGGACCGGCAGGACCACGTCGACTCTCCGCTCCGCGGCCAGGCTGAGGGCGCCCTTGACCGAGCCCACGTCCGCCAGCTCCAGCAGGATGGACAGGGTCGGCGGCATCAGCGCGATCACCGAGTCGGCCGCCTGCCGGAGCGCGTCGGCCGGCCTGGCCCACAGCGCGCGGTCGGTCTCGCCCGAGATGTCGCGTGCGGTCTGGAAGGGCGGCATCGCGGCCAGGAAGAAATGGGTGTCGTAGCGCCGCGGCTCCATCTCGGGGGTGATCCAGTGGGCCCACGGCTGCAGGTGGTGGTCGCCGAGTTGGACGCCGGTCTCCTCGGTCGTCTCGCGGAGCGCGCAGGCGCGGACGGGGTCGCGGCCGTCGCTGTCGTCGGCCGGGTCGACCCTGCCGCCGGGGAAGACCACCATGCCGGCCGCGAACGGCATCCGCGCGTGCCGGTGCAGCAGATAGGTCTCGATTCCCTCTATGCCGTCGCGGACAAGGATCACGCTGGCCGACAGCGCGGGGGTGGCAGCCACGCTGTCCGGGCTCCAGGCCTCGGCGCGACGGGCGAGAGCGTCCGGCACCTCGACCGGGAGCCGGCTCAACACCTCCCAGGAGTGCGACCCCATGCCGGTCAGGCCTCGCGTACCGGCTGCATCCTGGACTGGGCGGCCACCTCGACGACCAGCTCCACCTCGACCGGGGCGTCCAACGGCAGCACCGCGACACCGACCGCACTGCGGGCATGCTTGCCGGCCGCACCGAACAGCTCACCGAGCAGCTCACTGGCACCGTTGGCCACCTGGGGTTGGCCGGTGAAGCTCGCGGCGCTGGCCACGAAGACGACCAGCTTGACCACCCGGACCAGCTGGTCCAGCCCGCCCGCCTCGGCGGCCGCCGCAGCCACCGCGTTCAGCACGGCGGTCCGGGCCGCCTCGGTGGCGAGCTCCGGTGTCACCTCGGCGCCGACCTTGCCGGCCACGGTGAGCTTGCCGTCCACCATCGGCAGCTGGCCCGAGGTGTGCACCAGGTTCCCGGTGCGGACCGCCGGGATGTAAGCCGCCAGCGGGGCGGCCACCGGAGGCAATGCCAGGCCGAGCTCAGCCAGCCTGTCGGTCGGTCGGCTCACGCATCGGCCCCGGCGTTCTGACCCGGCAGCGGTCGCTTCAGGTACGCCACCAGGTTCTCCGCGTTCATCCCCGGCACCACCTGCACCAGCTCCCAGCCGTCGGCACCCCAGTTGTCCAGGATCTGCTTGGTCGCATGCACCAGCACCGGCACGGTCACGTACTCCCACTTAGTCATGGCCTCACCCTACTCAGCCGGCCGCGCCGCCCACACGTACACGTCGAGGGGAACTCCGGCGGCTGCGGCGGCCACCTGACCAGGGAAACTGTCACTGGGCTAGGAGGATCTCCCTGGCTGAGTGACAGTTTCCCAAGTCGACTTGGGAAACCGACCTGCCCGACCTGCCCGACCTGCCCGACCTGCCCGACCTGCCCGACCTGCCCGACCTGCCCGACACGCCCGACGCGCCAGGCACACGGCAGCTAGCGGGCCAGCTTGGGCAGCACGTCGGCGGCGAAGGTGTCGATCCACTCGCGCTGGTTGCGGCCGACGTTGTGCAGGTAGATGCGGTCGAAGCCGAGGTCGACGAACTTCTGGATGTAGGCGCGGTGCTCGTCGGGGTCGGAGGAGATCACCATCCGGCCCTCGAAGTCCTCCAGTCGGACCAGCTTGGCCATCTCGGCGAAATCGTGCGGGGAGCGGATGTCCGCCTTGGGAAACTTCATCCCGCCGTTGGGCCACTCGACCAGTGCGTTGCGCTGGGCCTCCTCGTCGGTCGTCGCCCACGACAGGTGCAACTGCAGCACCTTCGGCATCGTGTCCGGGTCCTTGCCGGCCTCGCGCGCCCCCTCGGCGAACTTGTCGAACAGGCCCTGGATCTTCCCCAGCGGTGCGCCGACGGTGATGATGCCGTCGGCGAACCTGCCGGTCCGCTTGGCGTTGAACGGGCCGGCCGTGGCGATCAGGATCTCCGGCGGCGTCTCCGGCATGGTCCACAGCCGGACGGTCTCCATCTTGTAGTACTCGCCGGAGTGCTTGACGTCCTTGCCGGTGAAGAGCTTCTTGATGATCTCCACCGCCTCGAACATCCGGTGCGAACGCTCCGCCGCCTCCGGCCAGTAGCCGGCGATGAGGTGCTCGTTGAGGGCCTCGCCGGCACCGATGCCGAGCCAGTGCCGACCCGGATACATCGCTGCGAGCGTCGCCGACGCCTGGGCGGTGATCGCCGGGTGGTAGCGGAAGTGTGGCGCGATCACGCCGGGGCCGATGTCGCCCACCGTGCGCTCCCCGAGGGCGGTCAGCACGTTCCAGACGAACGCAGACTGCCCCTGCTGGGGCACCCACGGCTGGAAATGGTCCGCGGCCATCACGCCGGAGAACCCTTTCTGCTCCGCATAGGCGCTCAGGTCGACGACCTCGGTCGGATGGAACTGCTCCAGCATGGCTGCATAGCCAATCGTCAGGCTCATGACCTTCATGATGGCACCCGGATGCGAGACTGAGGCATGCAGTACCGCTCCTCGGTGCGCAGCCAGGTGGCGCCGTTCCAGGTGATGACGCTGCTGGCCCACGCCCAGGCCCGGGCCGCGGCCGGTCGGCCGGTGGCCAACCTCACCGCAGGCCAGCCCGGTACGGGTGCGCCAGGCCCGGTCCGCGAGGCGGCCCGGCAGGCGCTGTCGCTGCCGCTCGGCTACACGCCCGTCCTCGGCCTTCCGCAGCTGCGGGAGGCGATCGCCGGTCACTACGCCCGGTCCGGCGTGCGCGTCGACCCGGCCAACGTCGCCGTCACGACCGGCTCCTCGGGCGGGTTCCTGCTCGCTTTCCTGGCGGCGTTCGAGGCGGGGGACCCGGTCGCGATGGGCCGGCCCGGTTACCCGGCGTACCGCAACATCCTCAGCGCCCTCGGCAACCGGGTGGTCGAGCTTCCCTGCGGTTCCGACAGCCGGTTCGAGCCGACGGTGCCGATGCTGCGGGGCCTCGACCGTCCGCCGCGCGGGCTGGTGGTCGCCTCGCCGGCGAACCCGACCGGCACCATGCTCGACGCGGACCGGCTGGCCGCTCTGGTCGGCTACTGCGCGGAGCAGGGCACCACCCTGGTCAGCGACGAGATCTACCACGGGCTCACCTACGAGCGGGCCGCGATGAGCACCTGGGGACCCGAGGTGGCGACAGTCCTGGGCGACGATCGGGCCCGGGAGAGCTCGATTGTGGTGAACAGCTTCAGCAAGTACTTCGGCATGACCGGCTGGCGACTCGGTTGGCTGCTGCTGCCGGACCATCTGGTCGGCCCAGTCGAGGCGCTGGCCGGCAACCTGGCGCTGTGCCCACCGGCGATCTCCCAGTACGCCGCCCTGGCCGCCTTCACCGAGGAGTCGTACGCGGAGTGCGAGGCGGCGCTCGACGGCTACCGGCAGAACCGTCAGCTGCTGCAGTCCCGGCTGCCAGCGATGGGTCTCACCCGGCTGGCACCGGCGGACGGCGCCTTCTACGTCTACGCCGACATCAGCGAGCTCACCGAGGACTCCCCCGCCTGGTGCGAGCGGCTGCTGGACGCCACCGGCGTGGTCTGCGCTTCGGGCCTCGACTTCGACCCCGTCGACGGGCACCGCTTCATCAGGATGTCGTTCGCCGGACCGCGAGAGGAAGTGGCCCGCGCGCTGGACTGGCTGGAGGGCTGGCTGGCTTCGACGCGCTAGCGTTCGGCCGGCTGCACTAGCCTGGGGCCATGGCCGGCCCACCCCACACCCTGCACATCGTCAGCGGCAAGGGCGGAACCGGCAAGACCACCGTGGCCGGAGCGCTGGCCTGCGCGCTGGCGACCCGGGGCAGGCGGGTGCTGCTGTGCGAGGTGGAGGGCCGCAACGGGCTGGCGGAGCTGTTCGAGTCGACGCCGCTGGCCGGGACCGAGGAGCGTCGGCTGCGGCGCACCCCGGACGGCGGACAGGTGTTCGGGCTGGCGGTCGACGCCGAGGACGCGCTGATGGAATACCTCGACACCTTCTACCATCTCGGTCTCGCCGGGCGGGCGCTGGACAGGGTCGGCGCCGTCGACTTCGCCACCTCGATCGCCCCGGGACTGCGGGACGTGCTGCTCACCGGCAAGGTGTACGAGGCCGTCCGCCGCCAGACCAAGAAGCTTCCCAACGCCTACGACGCCGTCGTCCTCGACGCGCCGCCGACCGGCCGGATCGCCCAGTTCCTCAATGTGCACGAGGCTGTCGCGGGGCTGGCCCGGATGGGCCCGATCCGCAGCCAGGCCGACTCGATCATGCGGGTGCTGCGTTCGTCCCAGACCATCGTCCATCTGGTCACCCTGCTGGAGGACATGCCGGTGACCGAGACCGAGGAGGCGATCAAGGACCTGCGGCCGACCCAGATCAGGGTCGGCTCGGTGATCGCCAACATGGTCACCCCCACGCCGCTCACAGGCGACCAGCTGGCATTGGCCGTCAAGGGCCAGCTCGAGTTGTCGGTGCCCGGGTTCAGTGCCCGGGAGAACGCCGCGCTGGCGGCCGAGTTCAGCACCGTAGCGTCCCGCATCCAGCTGGAACGTGAATGTCACGAGAGCCTGGCTGGTCTCGGCCTGCCGCTCGTCGAGGTGACCTACGACGCCGCCGGGATCGACGAGGGCGCCCTGTTCGGCATCGCAGATCAGTTGGCAGCACAGCTGCCGGCCGAGGTGGCCCGATGAAACCGGCCTTCCTGGACATCGACGCGATCACTGCCGACCTTGGCACCAAGATCATCATCTGTTGCGGCTCGGGTGGCGTGGGCAAGACGACGACGGCGGCCGCCATCGCCGTCCGGGCCGCTGAGGCGGGGCGCAAGGTGGTCGTTCTGACCATCGACCCGGCCCGCCGGCTGGCCCAGTCGTTGGGGCTGGGCGAGCTGGACAACACCCCCCGCCCGGTGGCAGGTCTCGACCCGGTGAACGGCGGCAGCCTGGACGCGATGATGCTGGACATGAAGCGCACCTTCGACGACGTCGTGCTCGCCCACTCGAGCCCGGCCAAGGCGGAGGCCATCCTCTCCAACCCCTTCTACCAGGCCCTGTCCTCCTCCTTCGCCGGAACACAGGAGTACATGGCGATGGAGAAGCTGGGTCAGCTGCACACCCAGGCCGAGGCGGACGGCAGCTGGGACCTGATCGTCGTCGACACCCCACCGGCCAGGTCTGCTCTCGACTTCCTGGACGCGCCCGAGCACCTCAGCTCGCTGCTTGACGGACGTTTCCTGCGGATGCTGCTGGCTCCGACCAAGGGTCCGTTCAGGATCATGAGCGTCGGGTTCAACCTGGTCTCGTCAGCCATGAACAAGGTCCTGGGCGCTCAGATCCTGACCGACGTGCAGACCTTCGTGAGTGCGTTCGAGGCGCTGTTCGGCGGCTTCCGGCAGCGTGCCCAGGAGACGTTCACACTTCTGTCGTCCGACCACACCACGTTCGTGGTGGTGGCGACGGCGGAGCGCGACGCACTGCGTGAGGCGGCGTACTTCGTCGACCGGCTCAGCGACGAGGACATGCCGCTGTCCGGCGTCGTCGTCAACCGGGTGCACGCCACCGAGCTGCGCGTCTCGGCCGAACGGGCGATCTCGATCGCCGAGGATCTCGACAGCGAGCAGCAGCTCCCGATCGAGGAGGTCGCGCTGCGTCGGCATGCCGACCTCATGCGCGTAATCGCCCGCGAGAAGCTGATGATGGAACGCTTCGCCAGTGCCCGGCCGGAAGTCCCCCGGGCACTGGTTCAGGCGTTACCCACCGACGTGACCGACCTCTCCTCGCTTCGCAGCGTGGGGGCTCTTCTTGCCGCAGAGGACTGAGCTCCACGACGAGACGTCCGAGCGCTGACGGAGCAGCAGCCGCCGCTCCCGCTCGGTCATCCCGCCCCACACACCCCATTCGATCCTGTTGTCCAAGGCCTCGGCCAGACATTCCGACTGCACCGGGCAGCCAGCGCACAGCAACCGTGCCCGCTTCTGGTCCGACGCTTCCGGGAACAAGGCATCTTCCATGCCACGACACTTGGCCTTGATGGTCCAATCGTCTTGATACACCGCAGTCACGAGCTCTCCCCTTTTCTCCAAACCACCTCAGCGCATCTGCACCGAGCCCTGAGCGTGGCACTTCGTATGCTACGAATGCTTTGAGGGCCTGCATAGCCCACAGGAGACACAAAAACGCGGAATAGCGCCTGAAACCCGTAACAATTCGGTAAGCATACTTTCGTCACGTACCCTGGTCAGCATGCCTTTGAGCCCTAAACGTGTCGGCAGCGTCGTGTACTCGATGGCGATGTTCGTCGTCGTCAGCGTTCTGGCTGGTCTCCTGGTCGCCGGGCTGTTCGTCCCGTTCGCCGGGATCGCCGGGGTCGGTAGCCGGGCGGCGGCGGCCGAGCTGGAGAACATTCCCACCGCGTTCACCACTCCGCCCCAGTCCGAGCGCTCCAAGGTGCTGCTCGCCGACGGGTCGGTGCTGGCGTACTTCTACAACGAGAACCGCAACTACGTGAAGCTGGACAAGATCGCGCCGGTGATGCGGCAGGCCCAGCTGGCCATCGAGGACCACCGCTTCTACGAGCACGGCGCCCTTGACCTCAAGTCGACACTGCGTGCGTTCGTGAAGAACCAGGCTGCCAGCGGGGTCGCCCAGGGTGGCTCGACGATCACCCAGCAGTACGTGAAGATGGTGCAGATCGAGGAGGCCGTCAAGAAGGACGACGACAACGCGGTCAAGAAGGCGCAGGAGACCACCTACGCCCGCAAGATCCAGGAACTGCGGTACGCGATCGCACTGGAGAAGGAGCTCAGCAAGGACCAGATCCTCGAGCGCTACCTCAACATCGCCTACTACGGTGACGGCGCGTATGGGATCGAGTCGGCGGCGCAGCACTACTTCGCGATCCCCGCAAGCAAGCTCTCCCTGCCGCAGGCCGCCCTGCTGGCCGGACTGGTACAGAACCCGGACGCCAACAACCCGGTCCGCAACGAGCCGGCCGCGATCGACCGCCGCGACGTGGTGCTCAACCGGATGGCCGAGCTGAAGCTGATCACCCCGGCGCAGCTGACCCCGGCCAAGTCGGTCAAGTTCGACCGCACGAAGGTCAAGACCACCCGCAACGGCTGCGTCGGCACCAAGTACCCGTTCCTGTGTGACTACGTCTACCGCACCCTGCTGCAGCAGCCGAGCCTCGGCAAGACCGTCCAGGATCGCGAGGACCGGATCAAGCGGGGCGGTCTGACCATCACCACCAAGATCGACAAGCAGTCGCAGAAGGCGGCCCAGAAGGCCGTCAGCAAGATGGTGGACCCGCGGGACCCGATCATCTCCACCATGGTCATGATCGAGCCTGGCACCGGACTCATCCTAGGTATGGCTCAGAGCCGTCCGGTGATGGGCTCCAACAAGAAGAAGGGCGAGACCTACTACAACTACGCGGTCTCCCAGGGCATGGGTGGGGCCGAGGGCTACCAGGCGGGGTCGACGTTCAAGGCGTTCACAGCTGCGGCTGCGCTGGAGAAGGGCATTCCGCTGACCAAGCGGTACAACGCCCAGCGGACCATGAACTTCAGCGGGAAGACCTTCCGCAACTGCGACGGTCCGTTCAAGGTGGGTGGCAAGTGGACCGTCGGCAACTCGACCGCAGCCAGCGGCGTGATGGACATGTACCGGGCCGCGGCGATGTCGGTGAACACCTACTTCGTCCAGCTCGAGCAGACGACAGGTCTGTGCGAGGTCACCAAGATGGCCAAGAAGCTCGGCGTCCAGCTCTCCGAGGGTGACCGGGACCTGGTCGACTACTACCAGAACGTGCCATCCTTCACCCTCGGCACCGCCGAGGTGACCCCGATGTCGATGGCCGAGGCGTACGCGACGTTCGCGGCCCGCGGTGTGCACTGCAACCCGATCATCGTCGACAAGATCAAGACGAAGAGCGGCAAGGAGCTCGCCGCCCCCGACGCCGGCTGCAAGCGGGTCATCTCCAAGGATGTGGCCGACGGGATGAACAAGCTCCTCAGCCGGGTCATGCAGCCGGGAGCCACCGGCTTCCGGGCCCGGATCCCCGGCGTCGAGGACCAGGCCGGCAAGACCGGGACGATCGACGGCAACGAGGCGGTCTGGTTCGCCGGTTACACCCCTGAGGTCGCCGGCACCGCCATGATCGCCATCGACAAGACGAAGAAGCCGTTCCGTAAGGGCAGCGCCAACCGCAAGACCAACGGACTCAAGAACTACACCCTGCCGCACAGCGGCACCTTCCTCGAGGGCTCCGGCGGTGGCGACGCCGGTATGAAGATCTACAAGCCGGCGATGGAGGCGGCGCTCCAGGGCCGCGACCACAGCAGCTTCGCGAACCCGTCCAAGAAGGTCGTGGAGGGCAAGAAGGTGGACATGCCCAACGTCTGCTCGATGGGACCCGCCGAGGGCAAGGCTGCCCTCGAGGCCGAGGGTTTCACGGTCGCGATGACCCAGCGGTACAGCAGCAGGCCGGCCGGTGCCTTCCTGGGCTTCTCCCAGTGCAGCGGATCGATCAGCGAGTTCGCCACGATCTACCAGATCTACTCGGCGGGTGAGGATCCGACGATCGCGGCGGAGCGGCAGCGCAAGGCGCAGGAGCAGGCGGCCAAGCAGAAGGCCGCTGCGGAGAAGGCCGCTGCGGAGAAGGCAGCCAAGGACAAGGCAGCCGCGGACAAGAAGAAGGCCGAACAGAAGAAGAAAAAGAAGAAGCCGGGCGGCTAGGTCCGCCGACCGCGACTGGGCGCTCTCGACTGGATCGGGGGCGCCCAGTCTCGTTCTGGGGGTTGATGTTCAGCCCTGGGCGGCTGCCAGCTGGCGCTTCACCTCAGCGGCGACAGTGCCGCCGTCGGCCCGGCCCTTCGTCGCCGGAGTGACCAGACCCATCACCTTGCCCATCGCCCGCATCCCCTGCTCGGCGGCACCGGACTGCTCGATGGCGTCGGCGACCAGCGCGGTGATCTCCTCCGGGGTCAGCTGCTCAGGCAGGTAGTCGGCGAGCACCTCGGCCTCCGCGCGTTCCTTCTCGGCCAGCTCTGGGCGCCCGGCAGCGGTGTAGGCCTCCTCGGCCTCGCGACGCTTCTTGGCCTCGCGTACGACGACGTCAATCACCTGCTGCTCGGACAGCTCCACCGCCTGCTTGCCGGCGACCTCGGCCTCCGTGATGGCGGCGAGCACCATCCGGATGGTGCCTGAGCGGACCTTGTCCCGGCCCTTGATGGCGGCGGTGAGGTCGTTGCGGAGCTGCTCTTTGAGTCCTGAATCGGGTTGAGACATGCCTCAAGTGTGACAGTGCCGTCGACCGGTAATCTTCCGATCATGTCTGCCCGCACCCGTCCGCGTTCTCTGCCCCGGCTTCTGGGTCGTGCTGTGCTGGGGGTCGGTGCTGTCGGTGCGGGCACCCTGGGCTACGCCATCTGGGAGGCACGGAGCTTCCGGCTGCGCCGAGTCGACGTCCCAGTGCTGCCCGCCGGCACGGACCCGATCCGGGTGCTGCACATCTCGGACCTACACCTGACCCCGGACCAGCGGGCGAAGCAGCGCTGGCTGTCCCGGCTGGCCGAGCTGGAACCCGACCTGGTGATCGACACCGGGGACAACCTGGCGCATGTCGACGCGGTCCCCTACGTCACCCGCAGCCTGGGCCGGCTGCTGGACCGGCCCGGCGTCTTCGTCTGGGGATCCAATGACTACTACGGCCCCTCGTTCAAGAACCCGCTGCGCTACCTGACCCAGCCCGAACGCAAGGGTGCCGCTTCGACCAATGTCCTGCCGTGGGGGGACCTGCGGGACGCGTTCGTGAACCGGGGCTGGCACGACCTGACCCACCGGGAAGTGCGGCTGGAGGTCGCCGGTGTCCGGATCACCTTCCGCGGCACCGATGACGCCCACCTCAACCAGGACGACTATCCGCAGGTGGCCGGTCCGGTGGACCCTGCCGCGGACCTCACCATCGGAGTCACGCATGCGCCCTACCTGCGCGTACTGGACCCGATGGCGGCCGACGGCCACGACCTAATCGTCGCCGGGCACACCCATGGCGGTCAGGTCTGCGTGCCGCTGTACGGCGCCCTGGTCACCAACTGCGATCTGGACACCGCCCGGGTCAAAGGACTGAGTTCGCACCGTGCCGGCGGTCACGAGTCGCTGCTGCACGTCTCGGCCGGTCTCGGCACCTCGCCGTACGCCCCGATCCGGTTCGCCTGCCCGCCGGAGGCGACCCTGATGACGCTGGTGCCGCGCCCGGCGGCTTGAGTCGGCGGCCCTCTGGCGTACCGATTGCCGACTCCGGTCGGAGATGGGCTAGACTCTCCGAGGTCCTCGATGAGACTTCATCGGGTGCGGGGTGTGGCGCAGCTTGGTAGCGCGCGTCGTTCGGGACGACGAGGTCGCAGGTTCAAATCCTGTCACCCCGACCATGGTCGAGATACTCAGCCTTACCTGGTCCCCCAGGTCGAACTGAGTCGTGCGGCGGCAAAGGTCCTGAGCACCTCGTCGGGTCGAAGTCGCGGCGGCCGGCCAAGCAGATAGCTGCAGAGCCGATCGCGGCTGACGACATTCACGTCGGGCGGCTGTTCCTTGACCACCAGAGCCCGGACATTGACGGGCACCACGAGCCCAGTAGCGGATACCTCCAGCCTGGTCGCGCGCGAGAGCAGGCGAGCGGCCCGTTGCGCCTCGAACCTGCTGTTACGGACGTACGGATGCCGGACCCCGTTCACCATCAGCGTGTCGCCGCCCACCCAGATCCTCGCGCCACTGTGGTACTTCGCGTTGATCGTGAACACGCCGCCCGAACCAATGACCAGGTGGTCGATATCAGCCCCGTTGGACCCGACGGGTATGGAGTTCAAGAACCCCCAGCGCAGATCGGCCTGGGCCATCTGCCGCAGCGCTCCGAAGACCAGAAACTCGCCCAACGCGCCACGCTCCCACGGGAGTCCTGGCCTGCGGGCGGACTGACCCATACACGGGACGCACACCAGGGGCCGCCTGTCCTCCCGTCATCCAACGGGTCGGCGAGTCAACAGCAGTCCCCGAAACCGGGGCCGCCCTGAGATGCCATCCGTCCACGGCGTGCCTGAGCAGGTCAGCCAGCTGAGGAGTAATCGGATGCCCGTCGTCGGTGGCCAGGTCCCACCACCCGAGATCATTGCGTTGGCATCCCGGACATACAACCGGTCCCTGCCGTACCGTCTCCACCGGGTCACCTGCACGCCGGGAGCCTATCGATCACGAAGGCGAGCCTGAAAATCTGGATCGCGTGAGTGCGGCGCCCTCGCGTTCAGGCTCAGCCGCGGCGTATCCGCCTCGCCGAGATCCAGATATTCAGGGTCTCGGCCGAAGCCTTCATGTGACCTTTATCATGTCGGCTGTCTGGCGGTGGCACACCCCTGGCAAAAGCCGCTATATTGTCCCGCGTTGGCCCGAAAGAGGACCTTCGGGGAAGTACTCGGGGCCCTGCATCCCTCCGTGGGTAAATCTGATTTACCTCACATCTGTTTCAGACAGCGCTGCTTCGGTGGCAATCGTGAAGCCGGTCTGAACTGGGGGGAACTCGGGGTCGGGGCATCAGAAGTCCGCCCACAAAGGAGCTATCTCCCATGCGATCCACATCCCTTGTTGCACTTGCAGCGGCCGCAGCCACTGCATTTGTCACCGTCCCAACTCCCAGTCTGGCAGCGGAAACCGCGCCGGCTGGCGTCACCGTTGCTGGAGTCAGCGCGAAAGCGACGAGCACTCCGGTGCGTTTCGCCACCTTCAATGTCCGCACCTCGCGCGCCGACATCGGGACCTCCCGCCAATGGCTACGACGAGCCAATTCAGTCGCGCGAGAGATCAACGCCAAGAAGCCAGGGATTGTCGCGATCCAGGAGCTGGGCCCCGGCCGAGCCGACGGCAAGAGGATTTCCGTTGGAAAGGGACTCCGCCAGACCCAGAGCCTGGTGAATGCCCTGCACAGCGTCGGTGCCAGCCAGTACCGGCTGACCCGGACAACGGCGTATGTGGCGCCCGGGGAATACCACGGCAGTCAGGGCCCTCGGATCCTCTATGACGCGAACAAGTACACGTTGGTCAGCAAGTGCATCGAGACCACCGGTAAGTCGAACTGGAACCGGTCCTGCAGCATGACCATGCCGATGAAGAACGGGGCCCCGACGAGCGCCGCGTATGCCGAGTTCGAAGATCGCAGAACGGGCCTGAACTTCTTCGTGGTCTCTGCGCACCTCGACGCCCGGCACGGCAGCACTGCCAAGAAGGAGCAGTTCTACGACTCCCTCCGCGCTGCGCAGGTCCGCGCCATCTACACAAGGGTGAGCCGCCTTGCCGGCAGCAAGCCGATCCTCTTCGGTGGGGATCTCAACTCCTGGAAGACCAAGATCGGCAGCCATGCGCCGTTCAACTACCTGTCCAGCCAGGGCTTCCGCGATTCCACCCGAGCCTCGCGCCGGATCGACTCCAGGTTCCCGACGGTCAACCACTTCAAGACGAGGCTGAAGGCCAACAGGCCAGGTCGACAGGTGGCTCTCGACGTCGTCATGGCGAAAGGTGCCAAGAAATTCAGCACATACGAGAATGTGATGAAGGTCGTCGACTCCCGCCGGTCGTCGGACCACAACATGGTCATCGCGAACCTGGTTCTCTAACCGAACCTGAAAAGCTGGATCGCGTGCGGGCGGCGCAACCGCCTCCAGCCTGAACGGCGGCGCGAACGCCTCTTGAGATCCAGATATTCAGGGTTTCGCAGACCGATGACTCGGTCGCGCTACCGTGTTGGCACACGGATCGAGGTTCGGAGGGCGGATGGACAAGGTGGTTCCGAGCGCCGTCGACGCGGTGGCGGACATCAGTGACGGTGCCTCACTGGCGGTCGGAGGGTTCGGTCTGTGCGGAGTCCCGAGCGTACTGATCGCCGCCCTGCTCGAAGCCGGGGTCAAGGACCTCGAGTGTGTCTCCAACAACTGTGGCGTCGATGACTGGGGGCTCGGTCAGCTACTGATGGCCAAGCGGTTGCGCCGCATGGTCGCCTCCTACGTCGGGGAGAACAAGGAGTTCGCCCGGCAATACCTGGAGGGCGAGCTGGAGGTCGAGCTGACCCCCCAGGGCACCTTGGCCGAGCGGATGCGGGCCGGCGGGTCGGGGATCCCCGGCTTCTTCACCGCGACCGGGGTCGGCACCCAGGTCGCGGACGGTGGCCTGCCCTGGCGCTACGACAGCGCAGGCAACGTCGTGGTGGCCTCGCCGCCGAAGGAGACCCGCGTGTTCGAAACTGCCGAGGGCGACAAGACCTTCGTCCTGGAGCGCGCCATCGTCTGTGACTTCGGGCTGGTCCGGGCCTGGAAGGGCGACCGGCACGGCAACCTCGTCTATCGTCGGGCCGCCCGCAACTTCAACCCGGTCGCGGCGATGTCGGGCCGGATCACCATCGCCGAGGTGGAGGAGCTGGTCGAGCCGGGTGAGATCGACCCCGACCAGGTGCACACCCCAGGGGTCTTCGTCCACCGGGTGGTGCCCCTGACCCCGGCACAGGTGGCCGAGAAACGGATCGAGAGGGTGACGGTACGTCCGAGGGTTGCTGGTGCCCTTCGACAGGCTCAGGGCACGGAAGAGGCGGCTCAGGGCGCGGCGGGGGGCGCGGCCCTTCGACAGGCTCAGGGCGCGGAAGGGGCGGCTCAGGGCGCGGAAGCGGCGGCGGCTCAGGGCGCGGCGGGGGGCGCGGCCCTTCGACAGGCTCAGGGCGCGGAAGAGGCGGCTCAGGCCGTGGAGGGGGCGAGCTGATGGCCTGGTCACGCGAGCAGATGGCCGCCCGAGCCGCCGGAGAGCTGGAGGACGGCAGCTATGTGAACCTGGGCATCGGCCTGCCGACACTGGTGCCGAACTATGTCGCCGACGGGGTCGAGCTGGTGCTGCAGTCCGAGAACGGGCTGCTCGGCGTCGGCCCCTACCCGTGGGAGGGGGACCAGGACCCGGACCTGATCAACGCGGGGAAGGAGACGGTTACGCTGCGCCGCGGCGCCTCGGTCTTCGACTCGGCCACCTCGTTCGGCATGATCCGCGGAGGCAAGATCGACGCGGCCATTCTGGGGGCTATGCAGGTCTCGGCGTCCGGGGACATCGCGAACTGGATGATTCCCGGGAAGATGATCAAGGGGATGGGTGGCGCCATGGACCTGGTGCACGGCGCCAGAAAGGTCATCGTGCTGATGGAGCATGTCGCCAAGGATGGCTCCTACAAGATCGTCAACGAATGCTCGCTGCCCTACACCGGTCGCGGAGTGGTGCAACGGATCATCACCGATCTCGGCGTGCTCGACGTCACCGCACGCGGGCTGGTGGTGACCGAGCGTGCACCCGAGGTCACCGAGGCCGAGATTCGAGAGAAGACCGAGCCGCCGGTCACCTTCGGCTGAAGTCAGCCCCGCCCGGACCGTGCTGTTCGACCGGCCGCGGGTGGCCCGGCACCGAGTTCGAGTTCCGCCCAACGATCGCCGCGCCGATTAGCAGCGCAAGTCCGATCACATCGATGATCGAGAACAGGACGTTGGCGAAGCCGAACGCCAGAGCCATGTTGCTCCCGCGGGCCAGCGTCGGCACCAGGGCGTAGAACAGGATGCTCGTCACCGCCTCGAAGGAGAGCAGGATGCAGCCGACGACGCCCAGCACCCGTGCCGTGCTCCTCAACCGCAGAGCGATCACGACCACACCGGCCAACGGCACGACCAGCCGGATCAGGACAGGCAGATACTGCAGCGGGCTGGCGAACTCCATCTGCTCAGCGCCCGGTACCGGCGTAGACGACGGCTTCCTCGGTGCTGTCCAGCCCGAAAGCGGTGTGTGCCGCTCGCACCGCTCGGTCGACGTCGTTCTCGTCGACCACCACCGAAATTCGGATCTCCGAGGTGGAGATCATCTCGATGTTCACCGCTGCCTCGGCCAGCGCCGAGAAGAACTTGGCGGTGACGCCGGGGTGGGACCGCATCCCGACCCCCACCACGGACACCTTTCCGATCTGGTCGTCATAGAGCACGTCCTCGAAGCCGACGTCGTCCTTCAGGGCGTTCAGCGCCGCCACGGCCGTCTTGCCGTCCGTCTTGGGCAGCGTGAAGGAGATGTCCGTACGCGAGGTGGAGATCGCCGAGACGTTCTGCACGATCATGTCGATGTTGATCTCCGTCGCGGCCACGGCCTCGAAGATCCGGGCCGCTTCGCCGATCCGGTCCGGCACCCCGACGATGGTGACCTTGGCCTCGCTGCGGTCGTGGGCAACCCCGGAGATGATGGCCTGTTCCATGCGTGTTCCTTCCTCGAGATCTTTCACCCAGGTGCCCGGCATGTACGAGAACGACGACCGGACGTGCACTGGCACACGTTCCCGGCGGGCGTATTCGACACAGCGGAGGTGCAGGATCTTGGCGCCGCAGGCGGCCATCTCCAGCATCTCCTCATAGCTGATGTTGGGGATCCGCCGCGCGCCCGGGACGATCCTCGGGTCGGCGGTGTAGACACCGTCGACATCGGTGTAGATCTCGCAATAGTCGGCGTCCAGGGCCGCCGCCAACGCCACTGCTGTGGTGTCGGAGGCGCCGCGGCCCAGCGTGGTGATGTCCTTGGTGTCCTGGGCCACACCCTGGAAGCCGGCCACGATGACGATGTCGCCGCCGTCCAGCGCGGACTTGATCCGACCGGGAGTGATATCGATGATCTTGGCGTTGCCGTGGGTTCCGGTGGTGATCACGCCCGCCTGCGAGCCGGTGAACGACCGCGCGGTCGCGCCCAGATCGGAGATGGCCATGGCGAGCAGGGCGGCGCTCATCCGCTCGCCGGTTGTCAGCAGCATGTCCAGCTCGCGTGGGGCCGGCTGAGGCGACACCCGCAGCGCGAGATCCATCAGCTCGTCGGTCGTGTCCCCCATCGCGGAGATGACGACAACCACCTCATGACCGTCCTGCTTGGTGGCCACGATGCGCTTGGCGACCCGCTTGATGCTGTCCGCATCCGCAACGGAAGACCCGCCGTACTTCTGCACTACCCGGCCCACGCCGTCTCCTTCTGGACTCGCGCGGGAGACCCGCTCGGTGGCTCTTGCCGAAGCCACTCTAACGGCGGCTCGGGGGCGGTCCCCCGGCCATTCATCCCGTGGACCATCGACGGACTAGCGCCGCTGCCCGCGGTTGAGCCACCACGGAAAGAACAGCGGGATCAACATCACCCACCAGTAGCGCCAGTCGGTGGCGAAGCAGAAGATGATCGCGGCCGGCCAGGCGAGGGCGGACACGATCCCCCAGACCTGGTTGAGCCGAGCCACCTGCTGCGGCTGGGACGGCTGCGAGACCACGGCCTGCGGAGCGGGCTGCTGGTTCTGCCATGGCGGTGGCTGGAACGGCGAGGCGGGTTCGAGGTCCTGCACCGGTCTCGGACCGGGCAGGTCGGCGAACAGTGGGTCGAGATCGGCCTGGGTCCGTGCGGACAGCGCCAGCGTGAGGCGGTCGTCGAACTCCTGCTGGTCGAGCCGCCCCTCGGCCAGATGATCGCGGAGCAGCGCGACGGCCCGGTCACGCTCGACATCGCCGATGCGCTGGGGCAACGGCCGGCTGTCGTCAGTCACAGCACCAGTCTCCCACCGTCGGCCGGTCAGTTGGACCGGGCATCCCGCCGCAACTGCAACTGGACCCTCGCTCAGTACGAGCCCCGGACCAGCGCATCGGCCGTGGTCTGGCGCTTCCGCGCGGTGGCCATCACGCTCACCGTCACCGAGACCAACAGCCAGGCCGCGAGCAGGCCAACCTGGCGGCCGGCGCCCGTACCACCCCCGGCCACCGCCTTGATCCCCTCCAGAGCCGGAGAAAGCGGCAGCAGCGGGCGGACGACGTCGAAGAAGCCCGGTACGGCCGAGAGCAGCGAGCCAGCAGCGGTCAGCACCACCAGAACGACCGAGATGAACCGACCGGCCCCGCCGAAGGCGGCCACCAGGGCATGGTTCAGGGCAACGAAGGTGAGCCCGGCCAGCAAAGAGAGGCCCAGCACACCGGCGAACCGTCCGGGACTCAGATCCAGCAGGTGCCCGGTGATGATCGTCAGCCCGATCGCCTGCAGCACGCTCATGGCCCAGCCAGGGGCCAGCGCCTGCAGCGCGAGCAGCCAGGATGGCCGCATCGAGCTCAGCGTCCGGGCCGAGACGGCTCGGACCACCAGGTAGGTGGCGAGCGCGCCCAGCCAGAGCGCGACCACTGCCAGGAAGGCCGCGGCGGAGACGTCGGAGAAGATCGACGCCTGCTGATCACCGGTGGTGACCGGCGCCGCCACCACCTCAGACAGGTTCTTGCGCTCGGCGGCTGAGTAGGTGGGCACCTGTCCGGCACCCTTCACCAGCCCTCGGTGCAGTGCCTGGGTCCCGTTCGCCAAGCCGGTGGCACCGGTGGCCAGCTTGCCGAGCCCGTCGGCGAGCTGGCCGGCGCCGTCTGCAGTGCCCGCCGTGCCCTTGGCCAGCCCGTCGGCGCCGAAGCTCAGCTGGTCGGCCCCGTCGGCGAGCTTCTTTGCACCGTCTGCCGCATCGGCCATCCCCTTGGCCAGGCCGGGAACGCCACTGGCCAACCGTTCCGCACCGTCTGCGGCATCGGAGATCCCCTTCACCAGCGGGGCCGCTCCGTCGGCGAGCTGCTGGGCGCCGTCGGCCGCACCGGCGATCCCCTTGACCAGGGCCGGCACCCCCTTGGACAGCTGACCGGTGCCGTTGGCCAGCTGGGTGGCTCCGGCCGCCAGGGCGTCCGCCCCATCGGAGAGCTTGGCGCTCCCGGTCGCCAGACCGGCGACACCGGCCACCAGACCCGGCTGCTGGGCCGTGCCGTTCACCCCGGAGGCCAGCTGGCCGGCGCCCTTGCTGAGGGCCGCAGCCCCGACAATCAGGCTGGGCTGGTTGCGCGGGCCCGGCTGCTCGAGTCCCTGGACGGCGGCCTTGCTGGCAGCCGACACTCCGGCCTCGAAGGCGCGGCAGGAGGCCGGATCGGTGATTCCGGCCGCCTGACAGGTGATGGCCGTCGGCAGACCAGCGACCGCGTTGCGGTAGGTGTCCAGCCCGGCGGCGAGTCCCGACGCGCCAGTCGCGACCTGAGTCGAACCGCTCGCCAGGGCGGGCAGGTTCCTGTCCAACTGCGCCGCGCCGTCGGCAAGCCTGCCGGCACCGTCAGACAGACTGCCGACGCCGCCGGCGAGTCCGGAGGCTCCCTTGTCGAGGAGCGCAACCTGAGACGGAAGGTCCTTGCTGCCGGACTTGAGCTTCTGCAGCCCGCTGGCAAGGTCCGCGGTGCCGCTCTGCAGGCCACCGCTGCCGTCGGCGAGCTTGCGCATCCCGTCAGCCAGGCCCTGGGTGCCGGTGCTGAGCGCCTTGCCACCGGTGGCCAGGTCCTTCAGGCCGGCGGCCAGGTCACCGGTCCCGGTGCTCAGTCCCTTGACGCCGGTCGCCAGCTCTCCGGCACCGCCGCTGAGATCCTGCAGTCCGCCAGCGAGGTCCTTGGCGCCCTGGTGGGTGTCGCCGATGCCCCCGGCCAACTGCTGAGCCCCGTCATCAAGCTTGCCGGCGGCGTCGGCGACCGTCCCGAACTGCTTGTTCAGTTGGTTGAATCCGACGTAGATGTTGTCCAGGTACGTCGTGGTCAGCTGGCTGTTCAAGGCGCCGGTGGCAGCCGCAACGATCGCCTGGCTCAGCGCCGGATCGACGATCTGGGTGACCGCGGACACCTGGACGTCAATGGTCGCCTGTCGCGCCTTCGCCGGGTCGTCGCCCCCGTACGAGGTGGCGGCCGCGGAGAAGTTCTCCGGGATCGTGACCACCGCTGTGTAGCGACCCGACCGGAGCCCTTCGGCGGCGTCGGCGTCGGAGCTGAGGGTCCAGTTGTAGTTCTTCGGCGCCTCCTCGGCGGACTGTCCGCTCGTCGGTTCGGGCACGTCCTTCATCAGTCCGGCGCTCAGCTGTCGGCCGAGCGGCACGACCTGGCCCTTGATGGTGACGGGCTTGTCGTTGTTCACGATCGCGGCATCCACCCGGTCCAGCCGCTGGGTGTTGTCCCAGGTGGCCCAGACGAAGCCCCCCGCGATCAGCAGCGGGATGAGGAGCAGTCCCACCAGCCCCGGCCAGCCCACCTTGCGACCGGCAGTGGCGTGTTCGATGTGCACAGGCATGTGGTTGAGGATCCCTCTTGGTTCGGTCGGACTGGGTTCGGTGCTGTCGGAGTTACCGCGCGGCTCAGTGGTGGCCAGGCCCGGCGGCAAGCGAGGCGCCGGAGCGGCCTGCCGGTACGTCGCCCAGGCTCGGGTCGGGTGGCGGTGCGAGCACCAACTGCCACGCCGAGTCGGGCACCAGGTCCGCGACCGCGCTGCGGTGGACGACGCCGAGCAGCACGGCAGGGGCGCCGTCGAGCGGGGCCACCGCGTCCGCTGGCGCTGCGTCGCCGCTGGCCGGGGACACCAACTCCGCCAGGGCGGCGCGGGCGGTGTCGCTCCTCACCTCGTCGGCGTCGTCGATGACGATCACCCGGGCACCGGCGCGCCGGGCCGCGGCCAGTCGGCGCTCAAAGGCCGCCTCGTCCCGGCCGTCGATGTACGCGGTTCGGCGCCGGACCAGGCCGGCCTGCTCGGGCAACACCAGGCCGGCGACCTTGACCTGGCCCGAGTCGATCTTGAGCCGTCCGACCAGGGCCAGCAGGAGTGCGGTCTTGGCGGTGGCGGACGCATCCTCGACCACCAGCAGCTCACCGGGGCGGAGACCGACGTCGACCTTGCTGAAGAGCCCACCCTTGCGGCCTTCGACGCCGACGCCCTCGGCATAGACGGCGTGGTCGTCCGCCGGACGCGGCCAGTCGGCCAGCGCCAGCTGGTGCTGCAACGACTCGCCCTCGACGTCGAAGGTGGGCAGGATCCGGTCCAGCCACCGGGGCAGGTACCAGGCTTTCGGCCCGAGCAGGGCGAGCACGGCGGGGACCAACGTCATCCGCACCACGAAGGCGTCCACGAACACCCCGACAGCCAGCCCGAGAGCGATCGACTTGATGGTCGCCTCGCCCTCCGGCACGAAGGCGGCGAACACCGAGAACATGATCACAGCAGCGGCGACGACAACCTTGGCCGAGGAGGTGAAGCCGGACTCGACCGCATGCCGGGCGCGCTCGTGGGGGGCAAAGTGGCCACTGTGCACGTAGTTCTCCCGCATCCGCGAGACCAGGAAGACCTCATAGTCCATCGCCAGCCCGAACAGGACCCCCATCAGGATGATCGGCAGGAAGGAGATCACCGGTCCGGTCTGGTCCACGTTCAGCAGCCCGTTGAGCCAGCCCTTCTCGAACACGAGCGCCACCGTCCCGAAAGCCGCCCCCACGCTCAGCAGGTAGCCGACGGTCGCCTTGAGCGGGACGGCGATCGAGCGGAACACCATGGTGAGCAGGATCAGCGACAGGCCCACCACCAGCACCGCGAAGGGCACCAACGCCAGCGCCAGTCGCGTGGACACGTCGATCTGCATGGCGGTGGCCCCCGTCACGGCGATGTCCACCCCGTAGCGGTCGTTGAACTCGGGGGCCATCGCCCGGATCCGGTTGACGAGATCCTGGGTCTCGGACGAGCTGGGCCCCGCAGCCGGGATCACCTGGATGATGCCCGTGTCAGCGGACCGGTTGGGCGTCGCCAGCGGCACCTGGACCACGCCGGGAAGCTTCCTGATCTCCGCCGCCAGACTCTTCATCAGGCCCAGAGGGTCGGTGCTCTGGATGATGTCAGCGGTGACGATCAGCGGCCCGTTGTAGCCCTCGCCGAAGTGATCGGTCACCAGGTCGTAGGTGACCCGGGCCGGGGTGCCGGCCGCCTGGGTGCCGTTGTTGGGCAGGGCCAGCCGCAGCGAGCCGGCCGGGATGGCCAATGCCCCGAGAGCGACGATGACGAGCACGACAGTGGCGACCGGCCACCGGGTCACCGCCTGTACCCAGGCGAGCGCGAACCTGGTCCGGGCCGGCGTCCTTGGCTCCGACAGAGGGAGACCCGCCGACCCTCGCCGCGCCAGACTGCGGGTCTTCGGCGTACGCGAACGGGGCGGCAGCCGGCCGCCGGCGAAACCCAGCAGGGCGGGCAGCAGGGTGAGGGCGATCATCACCGCGATGGCGACGGCGACCGCCGCGGCGACGCCCATCGTGCCGAGGAACGGGATCCCGGCGACCGACAGCCCGGCCAGGGCGATCATCACCGTCAGCCCGGCGAACACCACCGCCGATCCGGCAGTAGCCACCGACTGGGCGGCGGACTCCTCGGGGTCCATCCCGGAGGCCAGCTGGTCGCGGTGGCGCGAAACGATGAACAGCGAGTAGTCGATCCCGACGGCCAGTCCGAGCATCAGAGCCAGCATCGGGGTGGTGGAGTTGACCTTCGCCACCGCGGTGGAGAACACGATCAGGCCCATCGAGATGGCCACCCCCAGCAGGGCGGTCGCCAACGGCATTCCGGCCGCTCGGAAGGAGCCGAGGGTCAGCAGCAGTACGACCAGGGCCACGGCGACCCCGATGACCTCGACGATGCTGAGTTGAACCCCGGTCTGGGTGTAGATCTCGCCCCCGACCTGCGCTGTGGATCCGGGGACCCGCTGTTGAAGATCGGCTGCCAGGTGTTCCAGCCGGGACTTGGTGGACTCGGTGACATTCTGCATCTGGGTGTCGAACTGGACGCTGACCATCGCAGCCGAGTCGTCTGCGGAGACGGCGCCGGAGATCAGCGGGTCATACGGTGACACGACCGTGTCCACCTGGGGCACCGCGCGGATGTCCTTGACGGTCCGCTCGACCTCGGCGCGGAGCCCGGCGCTGCGGGCCGACTGACCCGACGGAGCGACGAAGATCAGCTGGCCGCTGGCGCCGCTCATCTGCGGGAAGGTCAGCCGCATCGAGTCGAGGGCTTGCTGGGACTGGGTGCCGGGCAGCGTGAACGCGTCGTCGAAGGCCTTGGAGAACGCACCGGCGGCTCCACCCACCACGATCAGCACGACCAGCCAGGCGCCGAGGGTGAGTCCGCGGCGGCGGTAGGCGGCGCGGCCGAGCCGGTACAAGAACGATGACACGGGCTATCTCCTGTTCGGGCCGCGGCGACCATCCGACGGGTCGGCGGCCACGGTTGGATACATAACTGTATTCGATGCAGTACTGTATGCGAATCGTGCAGGTCAGTACAGCGCTAGCCTGTGCGACGTTCATCACGGCGCCCTCGCACCACCGGCGCCCGACAGCATCCGAGGGGGTGTTCCGATCGTGACCGAGGCTCCGCACCTCACCCGCCGCAGGGCAGAGACGCGCGACAAGCTGCTGGACGCGGCTGTCTTCGTCTTCGCCGAGAAGGGCATTCTGGGGGCCAGCGTGGAAGAGATCTGTGAGCAGGCACAGTTCACCCGTGGCGCCTTCTACTCCAACTTCGCCTCCCGCGACGAGCTGGTGCTGGCCCTGCTGGAACGGGAGGCCAAGCAACAGATCGCCCGCGCCCAGGCTGCCATCGACACGATCCTCACCCGTGACCCCGGCGAGGACTACACCTCGAACACCAGGATGGCGATGACCATCAACGCCTTCGCCCAGGCGCAGCCGGCCGACCGCAGCTCGATCCTGGCCCAGCGCGAGCTCCGCCTCTATGCCATCCGCAACCCGGACATCACCGAGGAGTTCCTCGCCTTCGAGGAGCGCTCCATCGCCGAGGTCACGCAAGTGATCATGGATGCGCTGGCCTCCGTCGAGCGGGAGTTCACGATACCGGTGGAGTCGGCGATCGCCATGATCACCGCGCTGTACGAGGACAGCATGGTCCGCTCCCTGTTGCGTCCGCGGACAGCGGAGTCGGACGCGACATCCTTCGACCTGATGACGGCCTTCCTGGAGACGATCACCCGCCCGCTGGAAGGCTCCGATCCGGGCCGTTAGCCGTCCACTGCGGGTCAGGGAATGATCCCGACCCACCGTCCCTTGACCCGGCGGGTGATCCGCACCGCGCCGTGGCTGGCGACGACATCCACCGACTCTGCCAGCACCACCGCCGCACGCCGGGCCAGGGCGTCCTCCTCAGCTCGGGTGGAGGCTTCGACCAGGAACCGCACGGTGATCACCGGGACAGCGCCGACGATTTCGAGGCCGTTCGCCTCCAGGTGATGGACGCTGCCGATGCCCTCCAGCGCCGCCTCCATGACCTCCTCGGGCGCATGTCCGGGTCGGACGTCGAAGATCGGGATCATGCAGCGGAAAGACGGCATGGCCCTATCCTGCCCACCCCTGGAAGGCCTAGGGTGATGGCACCGGGCGTCGCGGCCCAGATCATGATCATGAAAGGCGATCCGGGCCCACCGCGGCCCGCGGGCTCGTCCCTTGGGAAGGAATGATCATGGCAGAGCAGCATGTCGGCACCGAGCCGACCGAGGAGCTCCCACGGACAGTGGTTCCCTATCTGGCAGTGGCTGGGGGTGGCGAGGCCCTCGACTTCTACGCCAGGGCCTTCGGAGCCCGCGAGGTGATGCGGATGGATGAGGGCGGTCTGATCGCCCATGCCGAGTTCACCATCGGCGGAGCGCGCTTCTTCCTCTCCGACGAGTGGCCCTCACTGAACGTCCGAAGTCCGGCCACACTGGGCGGTTTCTCGGTGTCGCTGGCCATCGAGGTGGCCGACGCCGACGCGCTGGTCGAACGGCTGGCCGAACACGGAGCCACGATCGAGCGGCCGGTCGAGGCCGGCCCGGTCGAAGGTACCCGCGCCGGCTGGGTGGTGGATCCCTACGGCCACCGCTGGCACATCTCCAGCCGGGGCGACGCCTGACCCGTACGGGCTAGGCGTCGACGAAGCGTCGACCCTCGAACGCGCGGCCGAGGGTGATCTCGTCGGCGTACTCCAGGTCACCGCCGACCGGCAGCCCGCTGGCCAGCCGACTGACCTTGACCCCCATCGGGAGCAGCAACCGACTGAGATAGGTGGCGGTCGCCTCCCCCTCGAGGTTGGGGTCGGTCGCCAAGATCACCTCCGTCACGGTGCCGTCGGCCAGTCGGGTGCAGAGCTCACGGACCTTGAGGTCGCCCGGTCCGATGCCGTCGATCGGACTGATGGCGCCACCGAGGACGTGGTAGCGGCCCCTGAACTCACGGGTCCGCTCCACCGCGACGACATCCTTGGACTCCTCGACCACACAGATCATCGTCTGGTCGCGCCGCGGGTCACGGCAGATGCGGCATTGGGTGTCCTCGGCGACGTTGAAGCAGGACTCGCAGAACTTCACCGTGGCCTTCACCTCCCGGAGGATGTTCGACAGCCGCATCACGTCGTCCGCATCGGCAGACAGGATGTGGAAGGCGATCCGCTGGGCGCTCTTCGGTCCGATCCCGGGCAGCCGCCCGAGCTCGTCGATGAGATCCTGGACCGGACCTTCGTACACGTGTTCTCCTCAGTCTTGCGTCGATCTTGGGCCTGGCTCGATCAGAACGGCAGACCCATGCCGCCGGCCATCGGGCCGAGCTTGGCGGCAGCCAACGCCTGGGACTTGCTGCTCGCGTCGCGGACCGCAGCGAGGACGAGGTCGGCCAGCGTCTCGGTGTCCTCGGGGTCCACCGCTTCCGGCTTGATCGTCAGCGCGACCAGCTCGCCGGCGCCGGTGACCGTCGCTGTGACAAGGTCACCACCGGCCGAACCCTCGACCTCCGTCTCGGCCAGCTCCTGCTGGGCGTTCAGCAGTTGCTGCTGCATCGCCTGCGCCTGCGCCATCAGACCGGACATGTCTCCGTTGCCGGGAATCATCGGATACTCCTCGTGATCGGGGTCGAGAGCCATCGCCCTCGAAGGGTTCGCTGGCAAGCCTATGCGCCATGGTCCTCTTCAGCGATGATCTCCGCGCCGAGATGCCTGGCCAGCAGCTCGGTGTGCGACTCGGAGTTCTCCTCCAGATCGGTGTCGTTGCGGTCGACGGCGGCGTCACGGTCGTCCACGCCCTCCTCGGCCGGCGGTCCGGTTCGGGTGGGCCGGATGCTCTGGCGCAGGTGTTCCTTGAGGGGGTGTTGCTTGAGGGCCGGGTCCATCGGAGACGTGGGCGCACCCGGCGGCTGGCGGGAGGCAGCGTGTGGACCAGCCGGCTGGGCGGCCTCCGAGCGGCCGGGCACATCCCAGGGTGGCGTCTCCTCGCGGATCGGCTCAGCTGTCTCACCGGCGGCCGGGGCGGTCTCGGGCATGGTGCGCCACGAGGCGGCGGCCGCGTCAGCTACCGGCTGCGGCGCAGCCGGGGCGGCCGACGGGCCGGTGCGCCCCTGGCCGGCACCCGACTCGACGATGGCGTCAATCTTGAGGTCCGCTCCGAGCACCACGACCAGCGCTTCCCGCAGGATGTCCTCGCTGCCGCCCTTGGCGAAGCTGTCTCTGGCTCCGACGTTGGGCATCGCCAGCACGAGGGTGCCATTGCTGACGTCGGCGACGTGCGCGTTCTGACTGAGCAGGATCCAGGTGAAGCGCCGCTTGCTCTTGACCTCTTCCAGCACCTCCGGCCAGAGCCGGCGTACGTCGGTCACCGAAAGCACCTGCGCCGGTGCGGCCTGGCTGGACCCGGTCGGTTCGGCTGCCTTTGGTGCGGGGCTGGTCCGGGTCGCCTGCGCGGGCGGGACATCCCCGTTCGCCGACTGCGGCGAGGACGGGGTTTGCCGCCGCTGACCAGCAGCGGCTTCCGTGGCCGGCGTCGGTGGCGTGACCGTACGTTCTACCGCGGGCAGCTCGTCCCGATCTTGTGGGCTGGCGGAGTCCGGTGACCGGGTGGGGTCAGGTCGCTGCGGGGTGGGCGACGGCGAGCCGAGCAGGATCGGGGCGTCGCTCTCGATCGCACCCGTACCGGTCATCCCGATCCGCCGCTCAAGCCGGTCCAACCGGGCGTGGATGCCGCGGTCGTCGACGTCGGCGCCGGGCAGCAGCACCCGCGAACACATCAGCTCGAGGTGCAGCCGGGGGGCCGTGGTGCCGCGCATGTCGGTCAGCCCCTGGGCGATCACCTCGGCGGCCCGGGTGAGTTCACCGGCCCCCAGCGCGGCGGCCTGGGAGGTGAGTCGTTCCCCCTGGTCGTCCGACACCTCCACGAGTCCGCTGCTCAACGCGTCGGGTACGGCCGCGACGATGACCAGGTCCCGCAGCCGCCGCAGCAGGTCCTCACCGAACCGGCGCGGGTCCTGACCCACCTCGATCACCTTGTCGATACAGGAGAAGACGCCGCCGGCATCCCCCGCGGCAAACGCGTCGAGGAACTCGTCCAGCAACGAGTCCGGGGTGTAGCCGAGCAGGGCCGCTGCCTGCCGGTAGGAGACGCCGGTGTCGGCGGCGCCGCCCAGCAGCTGGTCGAGCACCGACAGCGAGTCGCGTACGGACCCAGCACCGGAGCGCACCACCAGCGGGAGCACGGCCGCCTCGACCGCGATCCCTTCGGCCTCGCAGACCTTGGCCAGATAGCTGCTCAGCACCCGCGGCGGCACCAGCCGAAACGGGTAGTGGTGGGTCCGGGAGCGGATGGTGCCGATCACCTTCTCAGGCTCGGTGGTGGCGAAGATGAACTTCACATGGGGCGGCGGCTCCTCCACCAGCTTCAGCAGGGCGTTGAACCCCGCCGGAGTCACCATGTGCGCCTCGTCGACGATGTAGACCTTGTAGCGGCTGCTGACCGGGGCGAAGAAGGCGCGCTCCCGCAGGTCGCGGGCGTCGTCGACACCACCGTGGCTGGCGGCGTCGATCTCGATCACGTCGATGCTGCCAGGACCACCGGTGGCGAGGTCCTGGCACGAGTCGCAGGTCCCGCAGGGCTCCGCTGCCGGGCCCTGCTCGCAGTTGAGCGCCCGAGCCAGGATGCGGGCCGAGGTGGTCTTGCCACAGCCCCGCGGCCCGGAGAAGAGGTACGCATGGTTGACCCGGTTGTTGGCCAGGGCGCGCTGCAACGGCTCGGTGACGTGCTCCTGGCCGATGACGTCGGCGAAGGTGTCTGGCCGGTAGCGCCGATAGAGCGCCAGCGGCGCCCCGGACGGGGCGACCCTCGGCTCGACCAGCGCATCTTCGATCACAGCGTCCTCCACAGGTGAACCTTAGTCGCTGGGTCGGACAGTCGCTGGGCCGGACAGTCGCTGGGCCGGGCGGGTGGTGGCCGGGCAGGGGCCGGGCCACGGCAGAATGGGAGGAACCATGATCCGCATCGGCATCTCCGGCTGGAACTACCCGCCCTGGCGAGGGTCGTTCTATCCGCGCGGCCTCCCGCATCGCAAGGAGCTGGCCTATGCCGCCGAGCATCTCAGCTCGATCGAGATCAATGGCACCTTCTATGCGCTGCAGCGGCCGACCAGCTTCGCCTCTTGGCATGACCAGACCCCGGACGACTTCCTGTTCTCGGTCAAGGGGCCAAGGTTCATCACCCATATGAAGAAGCTGTCCGATGTCGAGGCACCCTTGGCCAACTTCTTCGCCTCCGGTGTGCTGGCGCTTGGTCGCAAGCTCGGCCCGGTGTTGTGGCAGCTGCCGCCCAACCTCGGTTACGACCGCCACCGGTTGTCCCGGTTCTTCGACCTGCTCCCTCGTACTCAGGCGGCGGCGGCCGAGCTCGCCCGCCGGCACGACGACAAGATCGGCGAGGACCGCGCCCTGCTGACCAGCACCGCCCCGGAACTGCCGATCCGGCACGCCCTCGAGGTCCGGCACGACACGTTCCACTCGGCCGACTTCCCTGCCCTGCTGCGGGAGTACCAGATCTCCGCCGTGCTCGGCGACAACCCGGGCAAGTGGCCCATCATCGAGAAGGTCACCACCGACTTCATGTACGTGCGACTGCATGGCCACGAGGAGCTCTATGCCAGCGGGTATACCGACGAGGCGCTGGACTGCTGGGCGACCAAGGTCGCCGGCTGGCATGCCGCAGGCCAGGACGTCTTCGTCTACTGCGACAACGACGCCAAGGGTCATGCGCCCTTCGACGCGATGAATCTGATGAGTCGCCTCAGCCCCGTGCGATGAGACTCTCCCACGTGCCCTGAGCTTGTCCCACGTGCCCTGAGCTTGTCCCCCGTGCCCTGAGCTTGTCGAAGGGCCCCCTCGCTACATTCAGTGCATGCCGGAACGCCTGAGCCCCTCGCAGCTCAGGGAGCGGGCCCTTCCCATCGCGATCTTTCTCACCGGCCTCCCGATCGGGCTGGTGGTGTTCGGCGTCGCGGGCCACTGGCTGGCCGAACCCGTCGCCCTGACCACCCTGCCGGCGTACCAACCCGGCTCGGACCCGACCGTGCACCGCCTGCTCGGGCTGACGACCTCGATCGTCCCGTTCACTCTGCTGTGCCTGCTCATTGCCGTGAGCGTGCGGGCACGGAGCCCTTTGTCACGTCGGCTGTCGGCAGGCAGCTCGACAGTCCTGACCCTGGCGCTGGCCAGCAATGCGCTCTGGCTCCTGCCGGGACATGGCTCGAACGCAGCGCGCAGCGTCGCGAGATTCGGGTCGGCGTATCTGCGCGTCCAGGCATTCCAGATGGGAATGGGTGCGGGACTCCTCGGCATCTTCACCGCGCTGGCGCTGTTCGGCGGCGGAGTGTTAGTCCAGGACCGGTCGGCCCGGGCGCGAGGCTCCCGCCGCCCGACCGATCGAGGGTTCCAGGTCGGCTTCGTATTGGCGATGCTGCTCGGCTGGATCCTGGCGCTGCTGCTGGTGTTGCTGCGGTAGCCCCCGAGGAGATCACGGCGCGTGAAGGGGCCCACCACCACCTGCGCCGCTAACAGATCAATTGGGCGCGTCATCGCTGGTGCCTGCGTCCTCTGAACGTGGAGCTCGACGGGGGCCCTCGCTGCCTCACGCGGAGAGGCTCGAAAACTCGACAGAACGCGACTTCTGCCGCCCAATAGCGCCGATCCGGGCCTAGATCTCGACACAACGCGACTTTTGGCACGACAGGGTCGGCGAACGGTCCCCTCCTTCGACGCTTCGCCGCACCCACCACCGTGACGTCAACCAGGAGCATCAGGCTTACGGCCCGGGGCTAGCGCGAGGCCCTTCGACAGGCTCAGGGCACGGAGACAGGCGCGAGGCCCTTCGACAGCCTCAGGGCACGGAAGCGGCGCGAGGCCCTTCGACAGGCTCAGGGCACGGGAACGGGCTCAGTGCGCGGGGACGGGCTCAGGGCGCGGGGACAGGCTCAGGGCGTGGGGACAGGCTCAGGGCACGGGGACGCCCGCTGCATCAACAGCCGAGCCATCACGGAGAATGGAAAGCGTGTGCGCGCCGAGGCCGCCCTGGTCCGATGCACGCGGAATGGGTGCCCTCTGCTGATGTCTGTACTCCTCGACCTGACGCCACTGCGTGCCAGCCCAGCGTTCCGCCGCCTGTGGTGGGGGCTGGGCATCTCCAACTTCGGCACCCAGTTGACGGTCGTCGCGGTCGGTCTGCAGGTCTACGACCTGACCCGGTCGACGCTCGCTGTGGGGGTTCTGGGCATCTGTGCCCTGGTGCCGCTCGTCGGTCTCGGGCTGTACGGAGGCGCGCTGGTCGACGCGCACGACCGGCGGCGGGTGGCGCTGCTGTCCTCGTTCGGCCTCTGGCTGGTGGTGCTGGCGCTGGCCGCCCAGGCGTGGCTGGGCGTCGGTTCGGTCGAGTTGCTCTACGCCCTGGTCGCGCTGCAGTCGGCCGGGTTCGCCATCAACAACCCGGCCCGGTCGGCGATCGTCCCCAGGCTCATCGACCCCCAGCTGCTACCTGCGGCCAATGTGCTGCAGACGATCGCGTGGAACGTGGCACTGACCGTGGGGCCGCTGGTCGGGGCGTTCCTGGTGGCCAGCTGGGACTTCTCCGAGGCGTACACGATCGATGCAGTGCTGTTCACTGTGGCGTTGTGGGCTCTCTGGCGGCTGCCCGAGCTGCCTCCGCTGCATGAGAGCGCCGACAACCCGGAGGCGGCCGCGCCGAAGCGAGGGCTCTCCTCGGTGCTGGAGGGGCTGCGCTATCTTGCTACCCGGCCCAACGTACGGATGACCTTCGTCGTCGACCTGATCGCCATGATCCTGTCGATGCCTCGGGTGCTGTTCCCGGCGGTCGGCGTGCTGTTCCTCGGCGGCGGCGCCACCACCACCGGCATCCTGAGCGCCGCCTTCGCCGCTGGTGCGGTGCTGGCCGGGCTCTTCTCCGGAGGCCTGGTGGGGATCCGCTGGCAGGGCCGGGTGATCGCTGTCGCGATCTGCTGCTTCGGGCTGTCCGTAGTGGGCTTCGGCGTGGTGCTGGTGCTGGTCGGGCCGACCTCACCGGATCGGGTGCTGGTCGGTGCCCTGATCGTGGCACTGGCCTTCCTGGCGCTGGCCGGAGCCTCCGACGCGGTCAGCTCGGTATTCCGGCAGACCATCCTGCAGTCGGCCACGCCGGACGACATGCGGGGCCGGCTGCAGGGCATCTTCATCGTGGTGGTGGCCGGCGGGCCCCGACTCGGGGACCTGGTGCTGGGCGCCGAGGCGTCGCTGCTGCACGAGGGTTGGGCGGCCGTGATCGGCGGCGCCTGCTGTGCGGTGCTGGTGGTGGCGGTGACCGTCTGGCAGCGGCGTTTCCTGGCGTACGACGGCCGCCATCCGGTGCCCTGAGTTCGTACGCCGAGAGGGCCACGGGCATGAAAGGGCCCCCCGCGTACCCGAAAGAGCTCACTTACCCTTGCTGTCTTCCGACCCTGGGGGAGTTGGGCGAGTTATCGCCACACGGGGGGCTGACTAGCAAGTGTACGGGATGGCGCGCTCCGGCCCGAAACCCGATCGCCTCTCCCTAGCGCCGGCTGCCCGGTTCGCGGTTGCCAGGCATTACCGGTAATCTTCCGCGCGGAGGATTCGCCTAGTGGCCTATGGCGCTCGCTTGGAAAGCGGGTTGGGTGCAAGCCCTCAGGGGTTCGAATCCCCTATCCTCCGCCAACTCTGTCCAGGGCAAGTGCTCTGGCAGCAGCAGTCGACTTGAGCCGCCGCCCGTCGCCGGCTCACCTGCATCCTCGGGCCCGTCCAGGATCCCACCCCGGCTGTTCTGGTCAACGCTCACGCCGTCCGTCCGGACGTGGCGGCGGGCCTGGTGACCGCTGGGGGGCGACGACGTTCCAGTTGCCCAGGCCACCCTGCGCCTGGGGGGTTCTGCCAGACCCTGGTTCGACAGGGCCTCCCTGTGGCACCTTCGACACGGTTAAGTGGAAGCAAGCAGCAAAGCCCGCGCACGCCGGGAGAATGATCATAGGCGTCGCGCCGCTGCACCTGATCCACACGAGGAGGTGACCGACTGATGCGAGAACCATCTTGTACGCCCCGGGCTCGGTGCCGAACGGATCATCGCCATGAGCCGGCACGAGACTCGGCAGAAGCTCGCGATCGAGTTCGGGGCCACCGACATCGTCTCGGCCCGGGGCGACGAGGGGGTGGCGGAGATCATGCAGCTCAGTACCGGCATCGGCGCTGACGCCGTGTGCGAGGCGGTCGGCTCCGGGGAGTCGATGACTCAGGCGGTACGAGCGGTCCGACCGGGCGGCAGGGTCGAGGTCGGGGTTGTACCGCACGACGTCGACCTGCCGCTGAAGCAGATGGTCTTCCGCAATGTCGGGATCCAGGGCGGCCCCGCGTCGGTGCCGCAGTACCTGCCCGAACTGCTCGACAAGTTGCTCGAGCGGCGGATCGAGCCCGGCAAGGTTTTTGATCTTGAGCTCCCCTTGGAGGAGATCGCCGACGGCTATGCGGCGATGGATGAGCGTCGTGCCATCAAGGCCCTGCTGTGGCCCTGATCACAGGCCAACCGGTGACCGCACCTCGCGGTCACCTTCGAAACCGCCCGGCGCCGCAGCCGGACAGAGAGGGACGAATCGATCATGGAGTACACCCGCCTCGGCAACTCTGGACTGAAGGTCAGCCGGATCGCGCTCGGTTGCATGAGCTTCGGTGAGAATCGCGGCTTCAACGAGTGGTCGCTGGGCGAAGAGGAGGCCGGACCGTTCTTCTCGCAGGCCGTCGAGCTCGGCATCAACTTCTGGGACACGGCGAACGTCTACCAGAAGGGGAGCTCTGAGGAGATCACCGGAAAGGCGATCAAGATCTACTCCCGCCGCGAGGACATCGTGCTCGCGACGAAGGTGCACTTTCCGATGCACGCGGGTCCGGGTGGCTCGGGCCTGTCCCGGAAGGCGATCATGGAGCAGATCGATGCCTCCCTCACGCGGCTCGGCACCGACTACGTCGATCTCTACCAGATCCACCGCTTCGATCCGAACACACCGATCGAGGAGACGATGGAGGCGCTCCACGACGTGGTCAAGTCCGGCAAGGCTCGCTACCTCGGCGCCTCGTCGATGTGGGCCTGGCAGTTCGCCAAGATGCAGCACGCTGCCGACCTCAACGGGTGGACCAGGTTCGTGTCGATGCAGGATCTGTAAAACCTGCTGCAGCGCGAGGAGGAGCGGGAGATGTTCGGCCTGCTGGCCGACGAAGGCGTGGGTAGCGTCCCCTGGAGCCCGCTGGCGAAGGGTCGGCTCGCCCGCCCGTACGGGGAGCACACGACCCGCGGGGACTCTGACCCGGTGGCCCAGAGGTTCTTCGGCGACGGCAACCAGGAGATCATCGACACCGTCCAGCGAATCGCCACTGATCGCGGCATCCCGATGGCGGCGGTTGCCCTGGCCTGGGTGCTGAACAACCCGGTGGTGAGCGCTCCGATCGTCGGGGCGACCAAGCCGCACCACCTGGCCGATGCGGCCGCCGCCCTGGACGTCCGGCTGACCGACGACGAGATCGCCGCCCTTGAGGCTCCGTACGTACCGCAGCTGCCGGCCGGTTTCTGAGGCGAGCGAGGAGAAGGCATGACCATCAGCGAGAACGCCGGGCGCAACCACGACGAGCTGTTCCCCGGGCAGGTGTCCACCCTCGCGACCACCGATCCGGAGCTGATCGAATGCTTCGACCTGATCATCTGACCCGGAACGGTCTGGAGCTGGCCCCCGGGAGTTGATCACGTTCTCGCTCCTGACCTCGTTGGGTGGTTGCGATCCGCAGGTCAAGGATCACCTCCGCGGCAACCTGCACGTGGGCAACGATCGGGAGTCGTTGATCGAGGTCGGCACCCAGCTGCGGCCGTTCATAGCTATCCCAGGTCGATCAATGCGATCAACGAGATCGTGCCGCTTTTCAGTGGCGGCCGCGTCGACGCGACCGGCGGCAACGCCAGCCGACCGAGTCGTATCGTCAGGCTCCCGCTCTCCCCCGCACTCGGCGAGACATTGGGACTGCCCACACCCGGCCCGGCCTACTAGGGTCCTGATCATGAGCGAACAGTCGGGGCCCGTGTCACCCTGGGCGCCGTTTCGACGTCGCGCCTTCTTCTGGCTGTGGCTCGGCGTCGTGGTCAGCAGCGTCGGCATGTGGGCACAGACGGTCGGAGCCCAGTGGCTGTTCGTCGACGACCCGCACGCGGCCACCATCGTCACGCTGGTGCAGACCGCAAGCACGCTGCCGATGATGCTGCTGGCCCTGCCGGCAGGCGTGCTGGCCGACGCGTTCGACCGGCGCTGGCTGCTGTTCGGCGTGCAGACCTACTTCATCGCGGTGGCCGTCCTGCTCGCTGTCCTCACCGCCGCCGGGCTGATGCCGCCGGCGTTGCTGCTCACGTTCACGTTCGCCATCGGTGCCGGCGGCGCCCTGCTGTCTCCCACCTGGCAGGCCCTGATCACCGACCTGGTACCCAGAAACGAGCTGGCGGCCGCCACCCGGCTCGACATGGTCAGCGTCAACGTGGCACGCGCGGCAGGCCCGGCGCTGGCCGGCTTCGTGATCGCCCATTGGGGGGTCCCGCCCGTCTTCGCGATGAACGCGGTCTGCTTCGGCTTCCTGGCCCTCGTGCTGCTGGCCTGGCGTCGTCCACGCGTCACTCACCGGGAGCGGGAACCCTTTCTCCCGGCGCTGGTGGCCGGCGGGCGCTATGTCCGTCACGAGCCGGTGGTCCGCAGGATCCTGTTGCGCCTGGCCACCTTCATGCTGCCGGCCTGCGCGGTGTGGGCGCTGCTGCCGCTGGTCGCGAGCCGGCAGCTCGGCCTGGCCGCGGACGGGTACGGGCTGCTCTTCGCGGCCCTCGGGATCGGTGCCGTCATCGGCGCACTATGCCTGGGCTGGGTCAAGCGGTATCTGTCATCCAACGGGGTGCTGGGGCTGGCAGCGATCTCGTTCGCACTCGCCTTCGGGTCTGTGGTGCTGGTGCCGAACCTCTGGCTGGCGCTGCCCCTGCTGGTGGTGTGCGGCTTCGGCTGGACGGCCACCGTGTCCACCATCATCTCCGAACTGCAGCTGTTCCTGCCCGGCTGGGTGCGTGCCCGGGCCATCGCGATCTATCTCATGGTCTTCCTGGGCGCCCAGGCGGTCGCCTCGCCGATCTGGGGACTGGTCACCCAGCAACGGGGTCTGAGGACGTCCGTGCTGGCCGCCGCCGTCCTGGTGGCGGTCAGCGCGATCGGCGGCCTGGTGCTGAAGGTCCCCGAGAACCAACATCTGGACCGCTCGCCGATGGCCTACTGGGGCCCGACAACGGTGGCCCTCGAACCGGAGCCGGATGCCGGACCGATCATGGTGTCCATCGAATACGAGGTGTCAGCCGACGAGGAGGAGGCCTTCCTTCAGGCGATGGAGTCGATGCGCCGCTCTCGACTGCGCAGCGGCGCCTCACGCTGGGACCTTTACCGGGTCGGCGAGAGCCCTGACCTCTTCTTCGAACAGTTCCAGGTGCCGACCTGGCAGGAGCACCAACGGCAGCACGACGGACGCCTCACCGCCGAGGACCAGGCGATCGAAGACGCGACCTTCGCCCACGTCGTCGGAACGCCGCGCGCCCAGCATCTCCTCCCGCCGGGTACCGCACGCAACTCGCTCTCTCCGCATCCGGACGATTCCGCAGCGCAGGAGCCCTCCTAGGCCGGTCAGGGGGTGCGCTACCGCTGCTCGCTCATCCGGGCGGCGAGCTGGGAACGTGAGTCGATGCCGAACTTCCGGTAGACGTTTCGGAGGTGGTACTCGACCGTCTTGGGGCTGAGGAACAGCGCGCTCGCCACCTGACGGATGGTGCGTCCGTCGGCCAACGGCACCGCGATCTGCAGCTCGCGGGGGGTGAGCCTGCTGATCGGGTTCTGCCCCGGCCGGGCAATGGTCATCCCGGTGGCCTGGAGCTCGTCGGCGGCAGCCTCGGCCCAGGGCCGCGATCCCAGCCGGGTGAAGGTCTCGAGCGCCGAGCTCAGCATTGCCCGGGCATCGACCCGGCGGCGTGCTCGCCGCAGCCGACCGCCGTAGCTGAGCTGGGTGCGGGCCCGCTCGAAGGCGTCGAGAGTCGCAGTGTGCAGTTCGAGGGCCCGGCCGAATGCTTCGTCGAGCTGGGCGTCATCGCACAACAGCGCCTGCGTCCGGGCCGCTCGCGCCAGCGCCCACGGTTGGCCCTTCGCGACGGCCCGGTCCTGATAGGTCCGGCTCATCACCGCCGTCCCGCCGGTCTCTCCGCAGCGCAGCATGGCCTCGACCAGCTCGGGGACCGGGGACAGGTCCACGTCGAGCAGCCCCAGCTGGCCGAGCACCCTATCGACCGAACGGTAGTGCTCCAGCGACGACGCGATCGATCCGTACCCCAGCGCAAGGTCCCCCAGCGCGAACAGCGCCCAGATCCGGCCGATCTCGACGCGATGGGTCTCAGACAGCTGCAGGGTCTCGGCGGCATGGGTCCTCGCCTCACCGGATCGACCCTGGCGGGCCTCAAGCCAGCACAGCCCGGCCAGCGACATCGCCAGTTCCGTGCTCTGGCCGGACTCGCGGGCCAGCCCGATCGCCTCGTTGTAGTCAGCCTCGGCGTTGGCCCAACGGTCTGTCGTGGCCTCGTCGCGGGCGATGTGAAACAGCAGATGGGGCAGGGCGCCGATCGCCGACCGGGCCCGCTGGTCCGCCACCACCCGCTGCACCAGCTCGCGACCCCCGCCGGAGTCACGGAGGAACATCGGACCCATCACCAGCCAGAAAGCCTCGTACGGCTGTCCGACGGCCGCGTCCTGCCCGGGTGTGGCGATTCCGGCCCGTTCCGCCCGCTGCACGGCCTCCCGAATCAGCGGCGCTCCGTCCTGACCGGCCAGCACCTTGGCCATTCCGGCCGCAATGAGACCCAGCACGCCGGCCTCGGCGTCGGCCTGCCTGAGCAGGGTCTCGACCCGCTCGGCGGCCAGCACTGCCGTAGCCGCATCACCCAGGTAGTAGCAGGCATCGATGGCCTCGGCATAACAGGCGATGGCCTCAGAGGCGTCCGGCGACTCGGCTCCGGCGTGCATCAAGAGGTCGCGGGCCTGATCCACCGCGCCACAGCGCGCGGCGATCACACCCTGCAGTCGTCGACTGCGGACGCGACCGGTGGAGGTCGCCTCCAAGGCTGCCGCCCGCGCCAGCAGGGCCTGCGCTGCGACGACCTCACCTGCATGCCAGGACCAGGTGCCCGCTGCGCTCAACCTGGCCGCCTGCTCGGCGGCTGTCGGCGACAGTACGGCAGCCCGCTCGGCCGCCTTGGCTGCGACCGCGTAGGCGCCGCGACCGGCCGCTCGTCCGGCTGCCGCTTCCATTTCATCGGCCGTCGCCGCGTCGGGGCCCAGCGCCGCCTCGCTGCGATGCCAGCAGCGCCGGTCGGCGTCGGCAGCGGCGTCGCCCATGGCATCGGCGATGGCCGCGTGCAGCAGCCGCCGCCTCGCCGGGGTCGCGGCGGCATACACACCTGACCTGACCAGGGGGTGCCTGAATCGGACGCGGTCCGCCGTCACGCTCACCAGACCCGCCGCCTCCGCGTCGGCGAGCGCAGCCACGGGTGCGCCCAACACATCACAGGCTCGGCGCACCACCGCCAGATCCTCACCCGCAGCAGCCGCCACCAACAGAGCCGTCGCGGCAGCCGGGTCCAGGTCAGCGGCGCGACGGGAGTACAAACCGGCCAACACCGCCGACAGTGGCCCCGGCGCGTCGGGCGGTAGGGAAAGCAGCCGGTCCCGCTCGAGCACCAGCTCACGCACCGCCAGCGGGTTGCCGCCGGAGAGGGCGAACACCCGGTCGGACAGTTCCGCGGTGGCCAGCACACCGAGATCGGCTCCGACCAGCTCGCGGGTCGCCACCGCGTCGATGCCGGCCAACCTGAGCTGAGGCAGGTCGTCGGCAACCAGCAGGCATGGTTCGCCGGTTCGCGCGGCCACGATAAGCGCAACCGCGTCGGCGAGCAGGCGCCGCGCGACGAAGACCAGGGCCTCCTGGGACGGACGATCGACCAGATGGGCGTCATCGATGACGAGACACAGGGGCCGGTCCTCACTGCGCTGGGTCAACAGCGTCAGCAGGCCCGCCCCTACCGAGAACCGGTCAACGGCCTGGCCGGACCGCAGGGCCAGCGCGACCGCCAGAGCCTGGGCCTGCGGCGCAGGCAGCCGCTCCAACTCAGTCGCGGTGAGCCGCAGCAGCTGCGCAAGCCCGGCGAAGGGCAGGTCGCGCTCCGCGTCGGTGCCGACCGCGGTCAGGATCACCATGTCCTCGGTCAGGCGCTTCGCATGCTCGAGCAACGCCGTCTTGCCGATGCCCGGGTCGCCGGTGATCACCAGGACGCCGCTCTGCCCGACCCGGGCCGCCGCGAGCAGGGCACCGATCCGTTGCTGCTCCCGATCCCGACCGACCAGCACCCACGTCATCCTATCCGGGACCGCGGCTCCTTGGGATCCCTGCAGCAGGGGGTGATCTCAGCCCAGGGGGCTGCTCCGCAAGGACTAGGTGGGGCACCTGATGCGGGTCAGCGCCCGTCTAGCTGTGATGTCCAGCGAGGTTGGTCAGCCGGGTGACTGGCGGCTTGCCTCCGATGGCGGAGTGGGCTCGGTGATGATTGTAGAAGTGGAGCCAGCCGGGCAGGGCGGTGTTGCGTTGCTCGGTTGATTCATAGAACCGGGCGTAGGCCCACCCGTCGGCCAGTGTGCGGTGGAACCGCTCGATCTTTCCGTTGGTCTGCGGCCGGTAGGGACGTGTGCGCTTGTGGGTGATGCCAAGCTCGGCGCAGGCGTCGCGCCAGGCGTGGGACCTGTAGGCCGATCCGTTGTCGGACAGCACACGCTCGACGGTGACACCGTGGTCTGTGAACCATGCCGCGGCACGATGGAGAACCTCGATCGCCGTCGCTGCCTTCTCGTCGGCACAGATCTCGGCGTAGGCCATCCGGGAGTGGTCATCGATGACGGTATGCACGTATGCGGTGCCGATCAGCGGGCCACGCACTGGGCCTCTTCGCCGCTGGGTGTCGGTTGCAGCGCGGTTGCGATCTCCTTGCTGCTTGCCGAGGTAGCGCCATCCACCACCATCGGGAATGTTGCCGAACTTGGTGACGTCGACGTGGATCAGCGAGCCGGGGTGTGGGTGTTCGTATCGGCGCAGCGGCTCGCCTGTGACCCGGTCGATATGGCAGAGCCGGTTGATCCGACAACGCACCAGTACGGCGTGCACGGTGGAGGCCTGCATCCCAAGCCGGCCGGCGATCTGGACCGGGCCGAGCCGGTGCCGCCACCGAAGCCGCACGATCCGCCGGACCACGTCCGGCGTGGTCTTTGTCGGGCTCGAATGTGGCCGCGAGCTGCGGTCGACCATCCCGGCAGCACCTTCGCTCCGATAGCGGTCGGCCCACTTCTTCGCTGTGCGAGGCGCGACCATGAACATCTTCGCAGCGGCGGCGAAGGTCCAGCCGCGGTCGACGACGAGTTCGGCGAGCCGTAAACGGGCGCGGGGGGTGAGGGCAGCGTTAGCGTGGGACACGAGGGCCTCCGGTCAGCGAAGCGGTGAACTAGACAGCTCCACTTCACAACCGGAGGCCTTCGTCTGTCAGGCAGGCTCACCGATCCCCGGCGATACAACCTCCCTGGACATCACATCTAGCCGACCCTGAGTGGGAGGTCCGGAGAGGCCGGGCAGCACAGAGGGGACAGACAGCATGACCATCCAGGAAGAGGTCAAGACGGTCGATGGGGAGAAGCTGATGGCGTTCGTGTTTCGCGCCGTCGACGAGGTGGGCGCCGCCCTCAACGCGGCACTTGTGGTGATGGGAGACAAACTCGGCTACTACCGGGCGCTGAACGCACGCGGCCCGTCCACACCGGCCGAACTGGCGGAGGACACCCAGACCGGGGAGAAGTACGCACGGGAATGGCTCAACGCGCAGGCCGCCGGCGGCTATGTCGCCTACGACCCCGGCACCGGGACCTACACCCTGCCGATCGAGCACGCCGTCGCGCTGACCGACGAGACGAGCCCGGCCTTCGTCCCTGGGCTGTTTCAGATCGCCCACGGCACGATCCGGGATTCGTCACGGATCGTCGACCTGGCGCCCAGCGGTGACGGCCTGGGCTGGCACGAGCATGTCTCCGACGTGCACGAAGGGTGCGAGCGGTTCTTCCGGCCCGGCTACCTGGCCAACCTGGTCGACGGCTGGCTGCCGGCTCTCGAGGGCGCCGTCGAGAAGCTGCGCCGGGGTGCGCGGGTGGCCGACGTCGGTTGCGGATTCGGGGCCTCGACCGTACTGATGGCCCAGGCCTTCCCCAACTCGACTTTCATCGGGTCCGACTATCACGAACCGTCCATTCGGACCGCGCGTGAGCGCGCCGAGACAGCCGGGGTCCTGGATCGGATCAGTTTTGAGACATCGTCGGCGGCAGCTTTCTCGGGCAGCCGCTACGACCTGGTGACGACCTTCGACGCGCTGCATGACATGGGCGACCCGGTCGGCGCGGCTCGACACGTCTTCGACGCTCTCGACGACGACGGTAGCTGGATGATCGTCGAGCCTGCTGCTGGAGACCATGTCGAGGACAACCTCAACCCGATCGGACGCGTCTACTACGGCTTCTCGACCCTGCTCTGCACACCGGCCTCCCTGTCCCAGGACGTCGGTCTGGCGCTGGGGACCCAGGCCGGTCCCGCCCGCATCCGCGATGTGGTCGTCGCTGCTGGCTTCAGCTCGTTTCGCAAGGCCGCCAGCACGCCGTTCAACAACGTCTTCGAGGTACGCAAGTGACGAGAGGCCACTGGCCGCTGCGGCCCGCTGAAGCGAGACGACCCCGCCCCCTCGACGAGGGAGCGGGGTCGCAGGCGTCGGTCTCCGAGATCAACAGGCGCGAGCTTCAGAGATCGGCGGTCTTGGTCTCGGTCTCGGTGTCGGTGCCCGTCTTGGGTGCGACCACGGTGATCTTGGACTGAACGACCGCCAGACCGGCAGCGTCCAGCCGGGAGTACGAGCCGTGAGCGCCAAGATTGTAGGCGCGGCCGGTGGCCGGCAGAGCCCTTCGCACGGTGACGGTGCGGACCTTGACCGCCTTCTTCTTGCCGACGGTCTTGGACACGGTCCAGCTGGCGGTGACCTTGGCGGTAGCGGTTCCGGTGTTCTTGACCTGGACGGCGCCGCGGACCTTCACGGCCTTCTTGCCGGTCTCCTTGGTAGTGACGCAGGTGCGGGCGGAGACCGTGCTGTTGCCGATGGCCTCCCAGCTGCTGCAGGTGGTGACCGGCTTTGCCGGATGGGTGGGGGCGGCCTGCGCCGCTCCACCGGTGAAGCCGGCGGCCATGACGACGAGGCTGGCGACGGCGACGGACCTGGACAGGAGATTGTTCATGGTGTCCTCAGTGACGGGGTGGTGGGGTTCGCGTTGACTATAGACGGTTAATTGCTGATTCCGCAAGTTTGCCCATCGGGAACCAGCGTGCGCAACGAGGTCTCTGGGCGCCACAGCACTCGGGACCTTGGACCCTGTTCGTCCCTCATGGCTCTCTGCAGGGTGGAAAGTCAAGGACGGCTACGGACAACTGGGGGACACGATGTGGAGTAGCAGATCAAGACTTGCAGCCGGCGTGGCGGCGCTGGCACTGATTCCGGCTGGCCTGCTCGGCTGGGCGGCGACACCGGCGGCCGCAGCGCCGGCGTGTGGGACGGACCCGATCGTCGGGGACGTCAACGGCGACGGTCATGCTGAGGCGGTGGTCGGCGAACCCTTCAACGCAGATGGCGCGGGAGCCACCCACCTCTTCTACGGCACTCAGGCCGGCCTGGTCGCCGATCCGTCGGGCACGGCCCGCAACGACCAGTACTTCACCCAGGACTCGGCTGGAGTGCCCGGCGCCAGCGAGCACAACGACCTGTTCGGCATCAGCTCGGTGCTGGCCGACTTCAACGGCGACGGCTGCTCGGATCTGGCGATCGGCTCTCCCGGAGAGAACAGTGACAGCGGCATGGTCGTCGTGCTCTACGGGTCGCCCACCGGCATCAGGACCGTGGGCGCCCAGTCGTTCACCGAGAACAGCCTGTTCGGAGCCGGGTCGAGCCGGAGCAGCGAACAGTTCGGCCGGGAACTCAGCTTCGGGGATCTGAATGATGACGGCGTCGCCGATCTGGTGGTCGGCGCCCCCGGTGAGGTGTCGGCAGGGGCCACCTCGGCCGCGGGCGGAGGGGTCGCCGTCATCTACGGCCACGCCGGCGGACTCGGCAAGGGCGCTACTCCGTCGGTCCTCATCACCCAGGCGAGTCCGGGCGTGCCCGGGGTCCCGGAGAGCTTCGACAGCTTCGGCACCGCCCTGGCCACCGGTGACTTCGACGGCAACGGCGTGGCGGACCTCGCCGTCGGCGTACCGGGCGAGGACGCCTTCCGTGGCATCGTCCAGATCCTGCCCGGCAAGAAGGGGGCCGGAGTCGGTGCTCTCGCCGCCCACACCTACAGCCAGGACACGCCGGGCTTCCTCGGTGTGGCCGAGCCCAGGGACGGGTTCGGCTCAGCGCTGGCGGCGGGCCGGGTCACGGCTGACCGGTACGACGACCTGGCGATCGGGGCACCCGGGGAGAACGGGACCCTGACACCGGCCGGACCGCACATCGCGATCGGCGCGGGCGCCGTGTCGTTCGTCCGCGGATCAGCCACCGGGCTGACCGCGAGCCACAACCAGATCTGGTCCCAGGACTCGCCCGGGGTCACCGGGGTGGCGGGACCGACCGACCAGTTCGGGGCCTCGCTGGCGATGGCGATGCTGGACAACGGGCCGCTGCTCGATCTGGCCATCGGCACGCCGAACGACTCCATCGGCTCGACCAGGAGCGCAGGATCGGTCACCGTCCTGCTCGGCGCAGCCTCGGGCCTGACCACGGCCGGCGAAGGCGGCATCCGCTTCGACCAGAGCATGCAGGGGATCGCCGGCGTGCCCGAGTCGGGTGACGGTTTCGGGCTCTCCGTGGCGGCGCCACTGATCCAGACGCCCGACGAGGGCAGCCTGCTCATCGGCGTACCCGGGGAGACGATCAACGGGGTGTCACAGTCCGGCATGTTCACCCAGCTGCAGACCTTCGAGTTCGGCCCGAACCCGATCGGCAGCAGGTCGTTCGACGCCGGCTCGCCGGGGGTGCAGGGCGGCCGAGGGTCCAATGACCTGTTCGGCTTCGATGTGAACTGAAGGCCTCCCCCCAGGGGTCGGCGACGGCGGCTCAGCTGTCCTCGTTCGACCCCCACGGGGCGGCCCAGGCCTCGGTGGCCTCCCGGCTCAACCGGGCGAGTGTGACGAGGAGCTGCTCGGTCGACGTCGAGCGCAGCAGCGCGAGCTGGTCGAGGGGGCCCAGCGGCGCGATCCCGGCCAGCTGCCAGCAGCGCTGCAACGGCTCGTCCGCGAGCTCGATGTCGGCCCACCACTGGGTCTGGTCGAACTCGCTTGCCAGCGCCAGCGCCCGCCGGACCACACCCTCGGTCCGGTCCAGCTGGCTGTGCAACTCCGAGTCCCAGACCAGGTCGGGCAGCGGACGAACTTCGGCTCGGGGGAACGGTTCCTCCGGCAGCCAGTCGAGGACCTGGATCCGATGCTCGCCCTGGGCAGCCAACTGGACGACACCTTCGTCGGCTGCGAGCTCCACCACCTGGGCGATGGTGCCGGTGTCGAACCGCTGTTCGCCGCCACCGACCTCCTGGCCGCGTTCGATCAGCACGACCCCGAACTCGGCGCTGTCGGAGCTGAGCAGCTCCTTCAACATGATCAAGTACCGCTCCTCGAACACCCGCAGCTGCAACGGCATGTAGGGGAACAGCACGGAACCCAACGGGAACATCGGCATCGGCGCCATGGGCACTACAGAACCACATCGACCCAACCCGCGGCGACGGCGACCGAATCGGCCGCAATCTGTCCCGAGGCAACCCTGCCCAGGGCAGCGGCCCGGGACTAGACTGAGACTGCCGAGGTTCACGGAAGCGTCGTCGGTTGACGCCCCAGTCGTGGACGCGGTCGGTTGACACCTTCGGAGGCGCCCGTGCTACACATCGACATTCCCAGCAGAGCTGATGTGGAGAGGCTGGCGGCCGTTCGCCGCCCCGCTTGCGTCTCTCTCACGATCGCCACCAGTCCCGTCGACTCGGAGCCGGCCCGGCTGGAGCTGAAGAACCTGCTGTCGACCGCAGACTCGCTGCTCGGGGATGCCGGAGCCGAGCGGGAGGACGTGGACGCGGTCCACAAGCTGGTGGCGGACCTCATCGAAGACGGCGAATTCTGGCAGTTCCAGGCGAACAGCCTGACGATCTTCGCCACTCCCGACACGATCCAGACGTTCCGTTTGCCCCACCGGTTGGGATCCTCGGTCGAGGTGTCGGACCGTTTCATGATCAAACCGTTGCTGCGGGCCATCTCCTTCCCGCAGACGGCCTTCGTGCTCGCCCTGGCGCAGAACTCGGTCCGGTTGATCGAGATCTCCGCCGACCTGCCGCCTCACCAGGTCGAGGTGGCCGGCCTGCCGACCGACATCGCCAGTGCGGTGAACCTTCCGTCGATCCGCGGCCGAGCCGTGCCCGGAGGGGGCCGGATCCGTGGCTCTGAGGGCCAGAAGGTCCGCCAGGGCCAGTACGCGCGCGCGGTCGACCGCGCCCTCCGCCGCGTCCTGACCGGTGTCGACCTGCCGCTGATCCTGGCAGCCGCCGAGCCGCTGGCGAGCATCTACCGCTCCGTCAACAGCTCGGCCAGGCTCGCCGCCGAGACCCTCACCGGGAACCCGGAGGAGCGGTCCGATGGCGAGCTCGCAGATGCTGCCCGGGCGGTGCTGGACGGCATCTACGCGGCCGATCTGCTCTCGCTCAAGGAAGTGTTGGAGAACCGGGCCGCTGCCGGCCGGGCCGTGACCGAGCTGTCCGACATCGCCCGTGCGGCCACGTTCGGAGCCGTCGAAACCCTGGTGCTCGATATCGACCAGGCGATCGCAGGTCGGATCGACGATGAGACGGGAGTGCTCACCCTGACCGAGCATGGGGACCCGTCCAGTTATGACGTCGTCGACGAGATCGCCCGGCGTGCCCTGATGAACGGTGCGCGGATCCTCGCTGGGCACGCCGACGACGTGCCGGCCGGTGGACCCGTCGCAGCGACGGTGCGCTTCCCGGTCTGAGCCGTCGGCGGCTGATCGACTAGATGTCTTCGGGCACCATCTGGATGGCTCCGGAGGGACACTCGGCCACGCAGAGGCCGCAACCCTTGCAGTAGTCGAGATCGATCAGGTACTTCTCCCCCGGCTTGCCGATCTTGAGTACGGCGTTGTCGGGGCAGACCCCGAAGCAGTTGTCGCAGGAGAAGCAGTTGCCGCAGGACATGCACCGGCGCGCCTCGTAGAGCGCGTTCGACTCGTCCAGACCCTGCAGCACCTCGTCGAAGGTCGACTGCCGCCGGACCATCTCCAGCTGCGGCCGATGCACCCTGGGCGCATCCGCGTAGTACCAGGTGTTCAGCGTGCTGAAGTCGGCCAGCTCATGCTTCACCCGCGGCTCGGGCACGACCCCGGAGAACCAGGCGTCGATGTTGCGTGCGGCCTTCTTGCCGTGGCCGATGCCGACCGTCACCGACCGCTCGTACGGGACCATGTCGCCACCGGCGAAGATCCCGGGATGCCCCGTCATCATGTACGCGTCCACTCGGACGACGCCGTCCTCGACCTCGAGGTCCGGGACGTTGTCGAGCAGGCTGAGGTCGGTCTCCTGGCCGAGCGCCAGCACCAGCGAGTCGGCCTGCAGCTCCTCGAGCTCTCCGGTCGGCTGCGGGAACCCGCTCTCGTCCAGCTCCATCTTCTCGACGGTGAGAGTTCCCTCCTCCGCCTGGGTGATGGTGGTCAGCCACTTGAACAGCACCCCCTCCTCCTCCGCCTCCCGCAGCTCGCTCTCATGCGCAGGCATCCGGTCCCGGGTGCGCCGGTAGACCACGATCGCCTCTGCCGCGCCGAGCCGCTTCGCAGTCCGGGCGGCGTCCATCGCCGTGTTGCCGCCGCCATAGATCGCGACCCTGCGGCCCAGCAACGGCCGCTCACCCTCCTCCAGGTCGCGCAGCATCGACACCGCGTCGATCACGTGCGCGGCGGAGCCGGCCGGGATGTAGGCACGCTTGCCCAGCTGGGCGCCGACGGCGAGGAAGACCGCGTCATAGGAACCCTGCTTGATCTCCGCCATCAGATCGGTCACCTTGGCGTCCAGCTCCAGGGTCACTCCCAGGTCGAGGATCCGCTGCACCTCCGCGTCCAGGACGTCGCGTGGCAGCCGGTACTGCGGGATGCCGAACCGCATCATCCCACCGGCCATCGGCCCTGCCTCGCGGATCGTGACTGCGTAGCCGCGACGTGCCAGGTGGTAGGCGGCCGAGAGTCCGGACGGCCCGGCACCGACGACGAGTACCCGCCTGCCGGTCGGCGGGACGTCGACGCTAACCCGCCAGCCCTGACGGATCGCCTCGTCACCGATGAAGCGCTCGACCGAGTTGATGCCGACGGCCTCGTCGAGCTGCGCCCGGTTGCAGGAGGTCTCACAGGGGTGATAGCAGACCCTTCCCATCACTGCCGGGAACGGATTCTCCTCCATCATCTTGCGCCAGGCACGCTCGTAGCCGTCGCCGCCCTCCTCGGCCTCGAACAGCCACGCCTGGATGTTCTCTCCGGCCGGACAGGCGTTGTTGCACGGCGGCATCCGGTCGGTGTAGACCGCACGTTCGGTCCGCCAGGAGCCGGTCTTGTTGGCTTTGCTGGAACCGACGTCGAGGGTGATCGCAAACGGTATGTCCATCTCAGGCTCCCGGAAGTTCTGCGCCGTCGTCCGGACCGGCCAGCAGTCCGAAACGTTGGATGTTGCGGTCCGCACCGGCCTGGATCCGGGCGACGACGTCGTCGCGGGGATGGTCGCCGAACAGGTGGGCGAACCTGCGCTGCAGTTGGAGGTACTGCGTCACCGGGACCTGGTGACGGATCTTGCTGACACCGGTGACCACCCCGTGCTCGGCCTCGAAGACCGGGAAGATGCCGGTCTCCTTGGCGAGCCGGGCGATCCGGATGGTGTCCTTGGATGCCGACCCCCAGCCCAGAGGGCAGGGCACGAACACGTGCAGGTAGCGGGCTCCGTGCATCGACATGGCCTTCTCGACCTTGTACTCCAGGTCGCGGAGCTCGGCCACGGTCGCCGTCGCAACGTAGGGGATCTCGTGCGCCATCGCGATCAGGGGAACGCTCTTGCCCTGGCCGAAGACGTTGCCGGGTTCGCTGCCCACCGGTTTGGTGTTGGCCGTCCGAGCTGCGGGAGGAGTGGCGCCCGAGCGCTGGACGCCGGTGTTCATATAGCCCTCGTTGTCGTAGCAGACGAAGAGCACGTCGTCGTTGCGTTCGAACATCCCCGACAGGCAGCCGAAACCGATGTCGACGGTGCCGCCGTCGCCCGCTTGGCCGACGACCCGGGTGTCGGCGCGACCCTTGGCCCGCAGCGCAGCGGCGACCCCGCTGGCCACCGCGGGCGCGTTGCCGAACAGCGAGTGCAGCCACGGGATCTGCCAGGAGGACTCCGGGTAGGGAGTCGAGAAGACCTCGAGACAGCCGGTGGCGTTGACCGCCACCATGTTGCCGCCGGTGGCACGCATCGCCGCGTCCAAGACGTAGCGGGCGCCCAGCACCTCCCCACAGCCCTGGCAGGCGCGATGTCCTGACGTGATGGAGTTGGAGCGGTCCATCCGGGCCTGGACCGAGCGCTGCTCAAGGTCGAGCAGCCGGTTGCCGGCAACGAACGTCCCCACCTGGTAGAGCTTGATCTCCTGTACGGCCATGGTTTCTCCTCGGCTGCTCCTGCTCAGTGCGATCCGGAGCCGACGCTGCCCAGCTCACGCAGCATGTTCTCCGCATGCGGTCCCGGTCGGCCCGACCGTGACCGTGCGAGCTCGCGCTCGACCAGCTCGCGGTTGAGATCGAGGAAGTGCAGCTGGTGGGGCTCCAGTCGTCCGGCGAGCACGTCGTCGAACAGCCCGCGCAGCGAGGCTCGGGTGATCGGCCGGCCGCCCAGACCGGCGACGACGTTGTAGACGGTGGTCGGCAGCCCGGCCAGGGCGAGCCTGGTGTTCTGCCCGACGATGCCCCCTGCCCCGACGGCGAAGGCCTTCTCGAGCACGATCACCCGCTTCGCGCCGGCCAGCGCCTCCCGGACCTCGTTGATCGGCCAGGGCCGGAAACAGGTCACGTCCAGGGCCCCGATCGCGACTCCCTCCTCGCGCAAGGCATCGACCACCACTTCGATCGAGCCCAGCACCGAACCCAGCGCGACGACGATCGTCTCCGCATCATCGGTGCGATAGGGGCGGACCAGGCCGCCGGCGGCTCGGCCGAAGACCTGCTGGAATTCCGCCGCGATCCGCGGAATGACGTCGAGTGCCTCCACCTGCTTGGCATGCATCAGGAACTTGACCTCGGCGAACGCCTCGGGCCCGACCATCGCACCGATCGACATCGGATCGTCGGGGTCGAGCATCTGACGCGGTTCGAACGGCGGCAGGAAGGCGTCCACCTGCTCCTGGTCCGGCAGCTCCACCTCTTCGACCGCATGGGTCAGTATGAAGCCGTCCATGCACACCATCACCGGGACCGAGAGCGTCTCGGCCAGCCGGAAGGCCTGCAGGTGCAGGTCGACCGCTTCCTGGTTGGAGTCGGCGAACAGCTGGATCCAACCGGAGTCGCGCTGCGACATGGTGTCGGAGTGGTCGTTCCAGATGTTGATCGGCGCCCCGATCGCCCGGTTGGCCACCGTCATGACAATCGGCAGGCCGAGCCCAGAGGCGTTGAACAGCGCCTCGGCCATGAACAGCAGCCCCTGGCTCGCGGTCGCGGTGTAGGTGCGAGCACCGGCAGCAGAAGCGCCGATACAGGCCGACATGGCGCCGAACTCCGACTCCACCATCAGGTATTCGCACGGACTCAGCTCGCCGGTGCGGACCATGTCGGACAGCCCCTCAACGATGTGGGTCTGGGGCGAGATCGGGTAGGCCGAGATCACCTCTGGCCGGCAGAGCGCCACCGCCCTGGCGACGGCGAGCGAGCCCTCGATCTGACTAAGCATGGGCCAGGCTCCCCTTCTGTTGCAGGACGTACTCGTAGGCGTCCTGGGCCGCGGCGGCATTTCCCTCGCCCACCGGCCCGGCGAAACGCTGCCGGATCGCGTCGAGCACCGAACCGATGCCGACGACGCCGGTCAAGGCGGCGAAACCCCCGAGCAGGGCCGCATTGGGCAGCGGCCGCCCAAGTCGGCGACGGGCGAATTCGGTGGCCGGAACCGCCAGCGCCCGACCTTCCTGTGAAGCTGACGTGAACTCGCCGATGCCCAACTCTGCAAAGGAATGTGAGGTGTTGATCAAGACGTACGCCTCCGGTGCCACTCCCTCGAACACCTTGACCTGGTGCAACAGGGTCGGGTCGCAGATGATCAAGGCATCGGGGACGGCGATCGGCTCATGGATGCGGATCGGCACACTGTCGATGCGGCAGAACGACACCACCGGCGCGCCGGTGCGCTCGGATCCGAAGGTGGGAAACGCCTGCGCGTGCATGCCCTCGTCGAAAGCTGCGACAGACAGCATCTCCGCGGCTGTGACGGCGCCCTGGCCGCCGCGACCGTGAATGCGTACGTTGAACATCCCGCCTCCTGTTTCGGAGACTAGGCCGGGACCCGCCCCGGAGGTAGGGCCTTTCGTCCCCGTCGGCGCCGGTGAGAGGAGTCGAGGCCGGCCGCGTTCGCTACAGTCGGGACGTGACAACCACTCCGGAAACATCGGGCGCGGCGGGCGCCACGGATACAGCAGGCTCGGACACGGCGGGCACCGGCATCGCCGGATCCGAGCTCATCGGCGTCGGGCACTACCAGCCCAGCAGGGTGGTGACCAACGATGACCTGGCGAAGATCGTCGAGACCAACGACGAGTGGATCCAGCAGCGAACCGGCATCGTCACCCGACATCTCGCCGCCGACGACGAGACCGTGGCCGATATGGCGATCCAGGCGGCCCAGGCGGCGCTCGCTGACGCGGGCATCACCGCTGCTGAGGTCGACCTGATCGTGGTGGCGAGCTGCACCGCTACCGACCGCTCCCCCAGCACCGCAGGCCGGGTCTCGGCCGCCCTCGGCGCAGGCCGCCCGGCGATCTTCGACATCAACGCCGCCTGCTCGGGCTTCGCCCACGCGCTGGCCATCGCCGACCAGGCGATCCGCGCCGGTGCAGCGACGACGGCACTGGTCATCGGCGCCGAGAAGCTGAGTGACTACACCGACTGGACCGATCGGACCACTTGCATCCTGGTGGCCGACGCCGCCGGCGCCTTCGTCATCCGGCGTAGCGACATCCGAGGAGTCAGCGACGTCACCTGGGGCTCGGAGCCGGAGCTGGCGGACGCCGTCCGGATCGTGGCGCCCAGCCTGAAGTTCGCCCAGGAGGGGAAGTCCGTCTTCAAGTGGGCCATCAGCGAGGCGGCCGACATCGCCCGGGCCACGGTGCAGACCGCCGGCTACCAGCTGGCCGACATCCGCGCCCTGGTGGCGCACCAGGCCAACCGCCGGATCATCGAGCCGCTCGCCCGTCAACTGGGGATGGAGAACGCGATCGTCGCGACCGACATCAGCGAGTCCGGCAACACCTCCGCAGCGAGCATCCCGATGGCCTTCTCCAAGCTGTGGCAGGCGGGCGAGCTGCCGGCCGATGTGCCGGTGCTGCTGTACGGCTTCGGCGGCGGCTTCGCCTACGCCGGGCAGGTGGTCCGCACCCCGCGCCGCAGCCGGCCAAGCCCGACCGCGGTCGGCGCCCAGAGCGGCTGACCGCACGACGCATAACTCCGCACACTTCTGTGCAGAACCGGTTCCGCACGGGCCCCAGACGTGATCATCGGCGCGATAAATCAGTGGTCCGCCCTGGATCGCCCTGCGTACGCTGGTGAACGCCCGAGTGGTTCGGGCCCGATGATCGTCACAGCTGATCATCACCGCCCTGATGGCGTTCGATCATCGGGGCCGACAGCTACCGGAGAGGAGGTGCCTTCCCCTTGATCACGTTCACCAACAGCCCAGTTGGCGCGGAGGCCGCTCTTCCGGCCGCCGCTGCCCTCGTCGAGGACCTCAGCGGCACCGTCTCGGGCATCGTGCGTCGCTGACCTCCCTTCGACAGGCTCAGGGCACGCTCTGACCTCTTCGGCGACGCCAGGCCCCCATCCGGCGGAGCCGCCTACCCTCGTCAACCCCTTCGGCTGCGACCGGAGTCAGGCACGCCCATAAGTTCTCGGGCGCGGCGCCCGGAGTCGAAGACGTCCTGCCTCAGACAACCCTGCGTCCCGCCTCACCCACCCTGCCATTTTGCTGACGCCAACCTGCTTGACTATGACGTCATTGTGATGTCATAGTGGTGTCACCGCGACACCACACCGCACAGCTCAACCTCATCACATCCAAGGAGAAGGCGACATGTATCGCTCCAGCGAGGTCCTTGACCTCAACCAGTGGGCCGTTCGCGACGCTCTTGTCGCTGATCCCCACACCCACGGCCTCACTCAGGGACCGAACCTCAGCGCGCTTGCGGCCGAGCGTTCCGCCCTGCTTCAGGCTCTGGCCGATCGGGCGCCGGCAGCTGCCGACTCCCGCCGGCTCCGTTTGCCTCGCCTGGCGCGACTCTGGCGAGCAGCACCGGTCAAGTCGCCGGCCTGACCACCCGCACCGCACGACACACCGTGACGTCACATGACGTCATACCCACCACCCTGCATCAGCACACTGAAAGGACACCACCATGTACGACACCGTCAACCTCGCCGGAGGCTACGCCGCCTTCCTCAACGCGATGGACGAGCGCCGCGCCGCCAAGCCGAGCCGTCGGCAGGGCCGGAGCCGCACTCGGACGACTCGCCAGCCTCGTCGCGCTGGATGACCTCTCGCCCAACCGGCATGACCCCACCCCACAACCCTCCCCGAAGCCCACACATCCCCGTCACCACAGAACAAGCGGTGACGGGATGTGTGGTCTCAGCGGCCGGTGCGCAGGCCGGCTGGCTCACTCAGGGTCACGCCACGAGTGCAACGGGCGCCAGCCGATGATCTTCTCGGCCCGGTCGATGGCGAAGTTGCCACGGTGACCGGGCAGGGCTGACCTGATCTCGATGTCCGGCGCATGCCGGCGGATCAGTTCCTCGGTCGGCACCTCGGACAGGGTGTCGGCTGCAACGATGTTCAGCGGTGCGAAACCGTACGGCTTCTCCTTCGCTGCTTCAATGGCCAGCCGGCAGGCTCGGGCAGCGTCACGGATGTCGATGTAGGACCACAGGTTGCGCAGCTCATGATCAAGGTCCGGGCTGGTCCGGCAGCGTTCGGCCGCGGCGAGCTGCTCCTCCCGCTCGGACACCCAGTGGAACCGCAGACACGCGATCGACATGCCCTCACGCCGACAGAACATCTCCGCAGTCCGCTCGTCCACCTCCTTGGACAGTCCGTACGGGTCGGAGTTGACCAGCGGATGGTCCTCGTCCACCGGCACGTAGCGGGCGTGGCTGTGCTGCGGCGAGTACGGCGTGCCGTAGGCGGAGGCGCTGGAGGCATGCGCCACCCGCTTGATCCCCAGCAGCGCGGCCGCCTGCAGCACCGCGAAGGTGGCGGAGGTGTTGTTGGTGAAGACCACCTCGTCCGGGTGCAACCAGGGCCGCGGGATCGCACCGAGGTTGATCACGGCGTCACAGCCGCGCAGGGCGCCGGCCACCTGCCCGACATCGCGACTGTCCAGCTGGATCTGCGGGATGCTGTCCGGAAGCCAGTCCGGCCGCGGCACGCGATCCACCACCGTGACCGGATAGTCCGCAGCCACCAGCTCGGCCACCACCGCCCGGCCGAGCCGACCGCAACCACCGGTCACCAACACTCTCTCCATCAGTCTCTCCTCGTTCCTGCTCGTCTTGATCAGCTGCTGCGGTGGACCACCGAGGTCAGCGCCGACGCCGGGCGGTGCCGAACAGTCCCCGGAAGATCTCCCGGGTCGCCGTACGCGCCAGCTGCCGGAAGGCAGTCGACCCGACGACCTCCTCGACGATCCCCTTCTGCGGTCTGCTGCGCGTCGTCCTCGGGCTTCGCTGTTGCGACCTCGGCGCCGACGGCTCTCGGTCCTGTCGGGCCCGTTCGTCGGCCTCGGCCTCCGCCTCGGCCGCCCGGGCCCCGGCTTCGAGCCTGGCTGCCAGCATCTCGCGGGCAGACTGACGGTCGATCGGCTGGCCGTAGCGGGCCATCAGGGCCGAGACGGCGATGCCGGTGCGGAGCTGGTCCTCGGGTGTCGGCGCCATCAGCGACTGGGGCGCACGCATCCGCGTCCAGGCCACCGGTGTCGGAGCGCCGTCCGGGTCCATCACGGTGACGATCGCCTCGCCGATCCCCAGCTGTTGCAGCGTCTCGGCCAGGTCGTAGTGCGAGTGGGGGAACGTCGCCACAGTCTGCCGGAGCGCCTTGGCGTCGTTCGGGGTGTGCGCCCGCAACTGGTGCTGGACTCGCGACCCGAGCTGCGCCAGCACGTCGTCCGGAACATCCTTGGGCGTCTGGGTGACGAAGAAGACACCCACCCCCTTGGACCTGATCAGCCTCACGGTCTGGGCGATGGCGTCGAGGAAGGCCTTGGAGGCGTCCTTGAACAGCAGATGCGCTTCGTCGAAGAAGAAGACCAGTTTCGGCTTGTCGATGTCGCCGACCTCGGGCAGGTCGTGGAACAGGTCGGCGAGCAGCCACATCAGGAAGGTGGAGAACACGGCCGGCCGGTCCTGCAGGTTGGGCAGCTCGAGCAGCGACACCACTCCGCGCCCGTCCCTGGTGACCCGGAGGAAGTCAGCGGTGTCGAACTCCGGCTCGCCGAAGAAGGCCTCCGCGCCCTGGTCGGAGAATGTGATCAGCGACCTCAGGATCACCCCGACCGTCGCTGCGGACAGGCCGCCGATGCCCTTGAGTTCCGCCTTGCCCTCGTCACTGGTCAGATGCTGCAGCACGGCCTGCAGATCGGCCAGGTCCAGCAGCGGCAGGCCCTGCAGGTCGGCATAGTGGAACACCAGGCCGAGCGACGACTCCTGGACGTCGTTGAGGCCCAGCACCTTGGACAGCAGCACCGGTCCGAACGAGCTCATGGTGGCGCGCAGCGGGATCCCCAGGCCCTGCCCGCCAAGGGCGAAGAACTCGGTCGGACACGCCGTCGGCTGCCAGTCCTGGCCGATCTTCTGGGTCCGCGCCAGCAGCTTCTCATTCGGCTGGCCGGGCGAGGCGATGCCGGACAGGTCACCCTTGATGTCGGCTGCGAAGACCGGCACCCCAGCGGCGGAGATCTGCTCGGCCATCAGCTGCAGCGTTTTGGTCTTGCCGGTGCCGGTGGCACCCGCCACCAGGCCGTGCCGGTTGAGCATCGCCAGCGGGATCCGGATCTTGGCCGTCGGCACGGATGCGTCATCCTCCATCAGTACGCCCAGCTCGATCGCCGGCTCGTCGAAGGTGTAGCCGTCGGCAATGCTCTGAACCTCGGCGGCCCTGCCCTCTGCGCCGACCGCTTCATCCGTCATGGCGGCCAGCGTTGCATATCGCCGCTGTGCAGTGAACCCCGACCCGCGTTCAAATCGTAACGTGGCCGTGTTCACAGATGAGCGGCAACGTTGACTAGAGTGACACAGTGATTTTCAAGCGCGTTGGTGACGTACGCCCGTACCCAGACCATGGCTACGTGCAGAAGCAGTGGGCTGCCATTGCGCCCCACCAGGTGCGTTTGGACCAGCTCGTCACCACCAAACGGACGCTGGACCTCGAGGCCCTGCTGGAGGAGGACTCCACCTTCTATGGCGACCTTTTCGCCCACGTGGTCTCGTGGCGCGGTGAGCTGTATCTGGAGGACGGCCTGCATCGGGCCCTCCGCGCGGCCCTGCAGCAGCGCCAGACCATGCACGCCCGCGTGCTTGATCTCAAGTAAGCATGCGGCCGGGTAGGCTACCGATTCGGTACACCCAAGGGAGGGTCGGTCGGTGATAGGTCGTGTCTTTCGGATCGTCCGGACACCGCTGACGTTGCTCGCTCTGCTGGCGGTGCTCTGTTACGGAGCCTGGTGGGGTTGGCAGAACGTGATCGCACCCACCCCGCCACCGGCGGCGAAGCCCTGCGTCAACACGTCGGTGGACAAGGGCCGGCTCCGGTCCAGCCAGGTGACGGTGAACATCTTCAACGGTGGCAACAAGCGTGGACTGGCCGGGGACATCGCGCGAGCCATGCGGGCCAAGGAGTTCAAGGTCGCCAAGGTGTCGAACACCGAGCAGGCGGTGTCCAAGACAGTGATCATCGGGGCCAACGCGAAGAACCCAGAGGTGCTGTTGGTGAAGAGCTTCTTTAAGTCAGCCAGTGTCAAGGCTGACAAGCGCGCCGACCACACCGTCGACGTCCTGGTCGGCAACAAGTACGCCGGGTTCAACAGCAAGGCGAAGACGAGCATCGCGGTGAAGAGCCAGACCGTCTGTCTGCCCGCGAGCAAGAGCCCGTCGCCCGCGGTGGGTGGCTGAGCGATCAGCTGGAGCTGAGGCTCAGTCGCCCCGCTGGCCCCGCCATTTCGCCAGCCGGCCACCCTTGCTGAGCGCCCGGATACGGTCCTCGGTATCGGCTCTGATGTCGGACGGAGTCACGATCAGCAGCTCGTCGCCGGCCTTGATCCGGTCCTGATGGCCCGGTACGGAGGGATTGCCTTCGCGGATGATCAACGACACCAGTGTGTTCTTCGGCAGCCTCAGCTCTCCGATCTCGAGACCGCTGAGCCGCGACCCCGACGGCACACGCACCTGCAGCAGCTCGGCCGAGATGCGTTCCAACGGCGCCACCTCCACGTCCAGCTCGGCGGTGTCCTCACCCTTGGACAGGCCGAGCAACCGAGCAGCCAATGGCAGCGTGGGCGCCTGCAGGACGGTGAACACGATGACGAACACGAGCACCACGTCGAAGAGCGCCGTCGCACCCGGAACGTTGACCGACAGCGGGATGGTGGCGACGACGATCGGCACTGCGCCGCGCAGGCCTCCCCAGGACAGGAAGACCTGGTGCCGCCACGGCACCTTGAACCAACTGGCCGTGCTCAACACCGACACCGGGCGGGCAACCACGGTCAGGAAGGCCCCCGCCGCCAGCGCGGTCAGGGCCACCTTCCAGGTCAGCCGGTCGGGGGTCGCCAGCATCCCCAGCATGACGAACAGGCCGATCTGGGCGATCCAGCCGATCCCTTCGACGAACGACCGGGTGGCGCCCCGGTGGGGCAGCTGGGCATTACCCAGCATCAGAGCGCAGACGTAGACGGCAGCGAAGCCGCTGGTGTGCAGCGTGGCGGCGATCGCGTAGGAGAAGACGGTCCAGACGAGCGCAGCGAGCGGGTAGAGCCCGGAGGAAGGCAGTGCCACCGAGCGCAGGATGACCACCCCGATCCAGCCGAGGGCGACGCCGATCAGCAGGCCGAGGGTGAGCTCGAGAGCGATCAGGCCGATCAAGCCGCCGACGCCGCCCTTGGTCGGCTCACCGAGGGCCGCCGAGCTCGCCAGCACGACCAGCAGGACCGTCGGCGCATCGTTCAGCCCGGACTCGGCCTCCAGCGCCCCGCGCACCCGGTGGGGCAACCCGACGTTGCGCAGCACAGAGAACACGGCCGCAGCGTCGGTCGGCGACGTCACCGCGCCAAGCAGCACCGAGAGCCACAGGTCCAGGCCGAGGACGTAATGACAGAACAGGGTCATCAGTCCCACGCTGATCCCGATGCCGACCGTGGCCAGTGCGCCGGCGATGCCGACCGACGGCCTGATGTCCTTCCACCGGGTCGTCAGCCCCCCCTCGGCCAAGATCAACACCAGCGCACCGAAGCCGAGCGCGCGGGCGACATCCGCGTCATTGAAGGCGAATCCGAAGCCTGAGTCACCGAGCGCCATGCCGAGACCGAGGAACAGCAGCAGCGAGGGAAGCCCGATCCGGGCGCCGATCCGGGCGGCGACGATGGCGGCGATCATGACGACGGCACCCACCAGGAGAATGCCGTCGAGATTGATCATCTGCCTACTTCCCGCCACCCGAGGGCATGCGTTTGAGCGGTGTCGGGCCTAGTTTTTCACAGACGGCCGGGAACGGGGCAGGCGTCCGAGGGCGGAAATCACCAGGTCCGCCTGAGCGATCAGGCGGACCTGGTGTGGCCGTGGGCCCCTACCGGGAGCTCGGCACTGCGGTGGCGGAGGGATTTGAACCCTCGGAGGTTTTACCCTCACGCGCTTTCGAGGCGCGCTCTTTAGGCCGCTCAGACACGCCACCGCGGGAGAGATTACCCGAACTGTCGCGGCTGGGGCCAATCGAGCCGACTCAGAGCCCTGCGGGGCCGCCGTCACGGCGAGCGCCGAAGAACCGGCGCAGCACGGCGCCGCAGGCCTCCTCCTCGATGCCTCCCACAACGGTGACCCGGTGGTTCAACCTCGGGTCCCGGACCACGTCCCAGAGCGAGGCCACCGCACCGGCCTTCGGGTCGTAGGCACCGAACACGAGCGTCCCCACCCGGGCCAGCACGAGCGCGCCGGCGCACATGGTGCACGGTTCGAGGGTGACGACGAGGGTGTGGTCGTCCAGCCGCCAGCTGCCGGTGACAGCAGCGGCGCGGCGGAGCGCGAGGATCTCGGCGTGCGCGGTCGGGTCACCGGTCAGCTCGCGCTCGTTGCCGGCAGCCGCCACCACCGCCCCGGCTGGGTCGAGCAGTACCGCTCCGATGGGGACGTCACCGTGCGACTCGGCCAGCCGCGCCTGCTCGAGGGCCAGCTGCATGGGGGGCGACCACTGGTTGGCCACCGGCGGTCAGGACCGGAAAGCCGCTTCGGCGACCCGGCGGAACTGCGGCCCGACATTGATCTTGTCGGCCAGCTCGGACAGCATCTGGTCGCTGCCGAGGTCGAGGTTCTCGCAGGTGGCGGTCATGTCGAAGTCGCTGACCCCGAGGTCGCTGAAGATCCCCAGGTCACCCATCGGCTCGGTGTCGTCCTCAGTGTCCGGGATCTCAGCCCCGAGGAAGTCGGCGACGTCGTGGGCAATCGGCCAGTCGGCAGCGGCAGCGCCATCGGACAGCAGCACCTGCACGTGGCGGCCACGCACCCGGACGATCACGAAGACCTCCTCGACCAGGCTGACCAAGCCGATCGCACCGGCGTCTCCGGGCAGCCGCCGCAGCTGCACGACCAGTTCTTCGAGATCGTTGGCCAGGTCCTTCGACAGCGCCTGGGCGACCACTTGCCCGTCCTCGCGGTAGACCGCGATCACATAGTCGATCTCGTCCTCGGCGGCATCGTCAAGATCATCTTCGAAGTCGTCGTCATCATCGTCGTCGTCATCATCGTCGTCATCGTCGTTGTCGTCGTCCTCGAGGTCCTCGTCTTCGGTGTCCTCGTCATCGGTTGCGGCCGCAGCCGGGTTCTTCCGCGCGGTCGAACCGTCCAGATCGAACGACTCGTACTCGTCGTCGTCGAATCCCGCCATGACCCTCTTCCTCCGTTGCCCTGCCCACCGTGCCGCGCTCTGCCCTGCCTATGGTGTCAGAGTTTGACTCCAGGTACGACACGGATATCCAAGTCTGCCCGATCGCGCACTGGGTTCAAGGGGCGTACCGGGTTCGAGGGGTGCACGACGTCCGACGGGTGCATAAGGTGCATAGCGTGGAACTACGCATCGTCGACCACCCGCTCGTCGCGCACAAGCTGACCACGCTCCGCGACCAACGGACGGACTCACCGACCTTCCGGCGCCTGACCGAGGAGCTGGTGACGCTGCTGGCGTACGAGGCCACCCGCGAGGTCCGGGTCTCACCCCAGACGGTGCAGACACCGGTGGCCAGCTGCGCCGGCGTCAAGCTGTCGCCTCCGCGACCGTTGGTCGTGCCGATCCTGCGGGCCGGGCTGGGGATGCTCGAGGGCATGACCCGGCTGATCCCGACGGCCGAGGTGGGGTTCGTCGGGATGGTCCGCAACGAACGCACCCTGGAGGCCTCCACCTACGCGGAGCGGCTGCCCGACGACCTGTCCGGGCGGCAGTGCTACGTGCTGGACCCGATGCTGGCCACCGGCGGCACACTCGCCGCCGCGGTCAAGTTCCTGGTCGACCGCGGCGCCGACCACATCACCTGCATCTGTCTGCTGGCCGCACCGGAAGGCATCGATCGGCTGCGCCACCTGCTGGAGGACCTGGCGGTCCCCTGCACGCTGGTGGTCGCCGCCGTCGACGAGCGGCTCAACGAGGTCGGCTACATCGTGCCGGGCCTCGGCGACGCCGGTGACCGGCTCTACGGCGTCGCGGGCTAGGCGACTGTCGGCACGGACAGTCACTCGGCTCGGACCGCCGTCTGTCGTTCAGTAGTAGTAGGGGAACTTCGACCAGTCGGGAGCCCGCTTCTCCAGGAAGGAGTCCCGGCCCTCCACCGCCTCGTCCGTCATGTAGGCGAGCCTGGTGGTCTCCCCGGCGAACACCTGCTGGCCGATGAGGCCGTCGTCGATGGCGTTGAAGGCGAACTTCAGCATGCGCTGCGCGGTCGGGCTCTTGGCGCAGATCCTCCGGCCCCACTCGAGACCGGTGAGCTCCAGGTCCGCATGCGGCACGACAGCGTTGACCATGCCCATCCGGTGCCCGGCCTCGGCGTCGTAGACGTCACCGAGGAAGAAGATCTCCCGGGCGAACTTCTGGCCGACCTGGCGCGCGAGGTACGCCGACCCGAACCCGCCGTCGAAGCTGCCCACATCGGCGTCGGTCTGCTTGAAGCGGGCGTGCTCGGCGCTGGCCAGGGTCAGGTCGCAGACCACGTGAAGGCTGTGCCCGCCGCCGGCCGCCCAGCCGTTGACCAGTGCAATCACCACCTTGGGCATGAACCTGATCAGCCGCTGCACCTCCAGAATGTGCAGCCGACCGAGCGCGGCGGGGTCGACCGAGGCTGCGTCCTCACCCTCGGCGTACTGGTAGCCGGCTCGACCCCGGATCCGCTGGTCGCCGCCGCTGCAGAAGGCCCAGCCGCCGTCCTTGGGCGAAGGGCCGTTGCCGGTCAGCAGGACACAGCCCACATCGGAGGACATCCGCGCATGGTCCAGTGCCCGGTAGAGCTCGTCGACGGTGTGTGGGCGGAAGGCGTTGCGGACCTCGGGGCGGTTGAACGCGATCCGGACCACCGGGGCCTCCACCGCTCGGTGGTAGCTGATGTCGGTGAAGTCGAAGCCGGGCACCGGGGCCCACAGCTGCGGATCGAACGGTGTCTCGGTCGAGTTGCTCACCGCCCAAAGTTAACGCGCCCTGAGCCTGTCGAAGGGCGCCACCGTGCCCTGAGCCTGTCGAAGGGCCGCGCCGTGCAAGAAATCGACCACTCGCTGGGGATGCCGCCTCGCCACAAGGCTGAGCCTTCCTGCCCGAGGCCGATGAGTGGTCCCTTTCTTGCACCCGAGCCTTCGACAGGCTCAGGGCGCGAGGGTGAGGGAGTCACTGCACGCAGAACTCGTTGTCCTCGGGGTCGATCATCACGACAAAGTGGCCGCCTTCCTCGTGCACCTCGCGCAGCTGGCTCGCTCCGAGCGCGATCAGCCGCTGCACTTCGGCCGCCATCTGCTCGTGGCCGACGTTCAGATCGATGTGCCACCGGTTCTTGACCGTCTTGGGCTCCGGCACGGTGTGGAACAGGATGCGACGGCCGTCGCCGCGGATGGCCTCGAAACCGCGCCAGGACCGGATGCCGTCGGGGCGCACGAAGGTCGCGTCCAGGGTGGCGCGACCATCGGCGACCACGCGTTCGATCACGGCCGTGTTGTCCTCGAGCTCATAGTGCAGCGCTTCGGCCCAGAAGTCCGCCAGCGTATGGGCATCCACCGCGTCAACGGCGAGCTGCCAGTTCGTGGGGTTCATCAGCAATCTCCTTCGTCCGGTGCCGCAACTGGAAGACGACGTACGCCATCAATGCGAGCACGAGTGCTGCCAGGACCACAAGGGCCGTCGGTCGTGACACCGCCTACAGCCGAAGCCCCACCTCGAGAGTGACCAGTCCGAAGGTGGCGTACAGGAACGACCAGCGGATGGTGGCTCGCCCGAGCCGATAGGTGGCGTTGGCGCGGATCATGATCACCACGAACAAGGTGCCGACAGCCACCGGATACGGCCATTCCCTAGGCCTCGCCAGCGGGCCGGTGCCCGGCCGGATGCTCGGGCGGCACGATAAGATCGTCCCAGCTCTCCTCAGCGGCGGGCGGCGAGGCGGCCGAGGCGGCTCCCGGCATCGCCGAGCGAGCTCCGACCACCGGGCCGGACGCCGACGCCATCGTGGGTTGTTCCCGCTGGGACGAGGACGCCACCCGGTGAGTCCGCCGATAGACGTTCGACCCGTTCCGGGTGAGGACCACGACGAGGGCGGCCAGCGCGGCCACGATCACGACCACCACGGCCAACATGGCCCACCCCATGGCATTTCCCTCCGTCTCCCCTCAGGTCGGCGCGCGCTCCGCCCGACCGGCAGATCAAGCCTAGTCCGCGGACCGGTCGCCAGACGGGTCATGACTCGGCTGCTCGAGCCCGGGGCTGTGGAACACCTTGATCACAACCTGACAAGGTCCAGGCGTGAGAAGGGACTCCCCGCGTGCCAGGGGACGGCATAGGTTGACCGGGTGGGAAAAGTACATGATCGGATCGACGGCCGGCTGCGGGAGTTCATCGAACGACAGCACGTGTTCTTTGTGGCCACGGCTCCCAGTGGGTCGGACGGACACGTCAACCTTTCACCGAAGGGCATCGGCGGCACGTTCACGATCCTCGATGATCACACCGTCGCCTACCTCGACATCACAGCGAGTGGTGCGGAGACGATCGCCCATCTGCGGGAGAACGGCCGCATCACGCTGATGTTCTGCGCCTTCGACGGGCCGCCCAACGTCGTGCGACTGCACGGCCATGGACGCATCGTCACCCTGTACGACGCGGAGTTCCCCGCCCTCTCCGCCCTGTTCAGCGAGCAGCGTGGCGCCCGCGCAGTGGTGGTCGTGGACGTCGAGCGGGTCTCCGACTCCTGCGGTTACGGGGTGCCGCTGCTGGACTACGTCGGCGAGCGGGACCTGCTGCCGGCTCACATGGAGCGCAAGGGACCCGAGGGTGTCGCGGCCTACCGCCGGCAGAAGAACCGAACCAGCATCGACGGGCTGCCCGCGTACGACTTCGACCCGAGCTGACCCGGCGTCGGGCCCACTGCCATGACCCGGGACACCGCCCTCACGGCCTGCTCCATCGCGGCCGACCCCCACCCGTCGGCCCGCATCCGGTACGGCATCGAGCTGCTCAGCCGAGCGTTGGAGGGCAGCGGGGTGGCGGTCCAGGCCGCCGAGCACGATCGGTGCGAGACGTCCGCCGATCAGGAGCTGCGGATCCTCGTCGGTGCTCGCGGTGCGTCGCCCCTGATCGCGGAGCTGGAAGAGCGCGACGTTCTGCTCTACAACACCGGCGCACCCGGAGAGGACGGCTACTACCTGTCGATGCTGCCGGGTCGGCTGCTGGTCGTGACCGGCGGCAACGACACCGGCGTGTTGTACGGCTGCCAGGAACTGGCCCGTCTGCTCGAGTGCGAGAGGGAGATCCCGTGGGACCTCGATCGTGGTGAGACCCCGGATCTGGCACTGCGGGGCCCGGCGATCGGGTTGCAGAAGACCACGGTCGAGCCACCCCGCCAGGCGTACGAGTATCCGATCACTCCGCAGCGTTTTCCCTGGTTCTATGACCGTCAGCTCTGGGCGGATCTGCTGGATCGCCTGCTCGAGCAACGCGCGAACGTCATCTATCTCTGGAGCGGGCACCCGTTCTCCTCCTTCGTCCAGCTGCCGGAGTTCCCGGAGGCGCAGGAGGTCACCGACGACGAGCTCACCACCAACCGCGAGGCGCTGCACTGGCTGACCACCGAGGCGGACCGCAGAGGGATCTGGATCGTGATGAAGTTCTACAACATTCACATCCCGCTGCCGTTCGCCCAGCACCATGGCATTCCGCTGCGCCAACCTCGACCGACCGAGCTGACCAGTGCCTACACCCGTGCCTCGATCGCGGCCTTCGTGGCGAGCTATCCCAACGTCGGGCTGTACGTCTGCCTGGGCGAGGTGCTGCAGGGGGACCTCTACGGCACGGAGTGGTTCGTCGACACGATCCTGCCGGGAGTGGAGGATGGCCTCACCGCCGGCGGGATCAGCGAACGGCCACCCGTGATCCTGCGCGGGCATGCGATCGATCCCCAACCCGTGGTGGAAGCTGCCCGTGAGCGCTACCCGCGGTTGTTCACCGAAGCCAAGTACAACGGCGAGTCGCTGACCACCTGGAATCCGCGCGGCCCCTGGCAGCAACAGCACCGCTACCTGTCCTCGCTCGACAGCGTGCACATCGTCAATGTGCACATCCTCGCCAACCTCGAGCCGTTCCGTTATGGCGCGGTGTCGTTCATCCAACGCAGCGTGCAGGCCATCAAGCACCGCCTGGGGGCCAACGGTCTGCACCTCTACCCGTTGTTCTACTGGGATTGGCCCTGGTCTCCCGACCAGGTGCAGCCGCCGCTCAGACAGCTCGACCGCGACTGGATCTGGTACGAGGCCTGGCACCGTTACGCCTGGAGGGCCGATCGTGACGCCGAAGCTGAGCGCGGCTACTGGTCGAGGCGTCTGGGTGATCAGTTCGGCAGTCTCAAGGCCGGCGATGCCGCACTCCAGGCGTACGAGGCCATGGGCCAGATCGCACCACGGCTGGTACGCCGCTTCGGCATCACCGAGGGCAACCGGCAGACCCTCAGCCTGGGGATGACGATGAGCCAGCTGACCAATGCCGAGGCCCACCGCCCCTGGCCCGATCTCTGGGAATCGCATGCCCCGAACGGCGAGCGGATCGACAGCTTCGTCGAGCGGGAGCTGGCGGGAGAGGAGCACATCGGCGAGACTCCGCTGGACGTGATCAGGGACACCCGGCACTTTGCCGGCCGTGCCGTCGAGATGCTCACCCAGGGCGACCCGGAGGTGCGGTGCAACCGGGCGGAGTACCAACGACTGCGCTCCGATGCCAGCGCCCTGGCCGAACTGACGGAGTTCTACGCTCTGCGGGTCCTGGCCGCGATCGAGATCCTGACGTACCGCGCCGGCCCCGCCAACAACCCGCAGCCAGCCGCGGTCGACCGCCTGCGTCGGGCGGTGGACCTGGCCGAGGCCAGCGTCGGGCACTACCGCAGGCTCACCGACATCACTGAGGCGACGTACCGGTACGCCAACAGCATGCGCACTCCGCAGCGGCGCGTCCCGTTCGCGGACGGTGCTGCCTTCGGCCACTGGCGACAGTGTCTGCCTCGTTATGAGCGTGAGCTCGCCAATCTCGCGGCGAATGTCGAACGCCTAGCTGTGATGTCCAGCGAGGTTGGTCAGCCGGGTGACTGGCGGCTTGCCTCCGATGGCGGAGTGGGCTCGGTGATGATTGTAGAAGTGGAGCCAGCCGGGCAGGGCGGTGTTGCGTTGCTCGGTTGATTCATAGAACCGGGCGTAGGCCCACCCGTCGGCCAGTGTGCGGTGGAACCGCTCGATCTTTCCGTTGGTCTGCGGCCGGTAGGGACGTGTGCGCTTGTGGGTGATGCCAAGCTCGGCGCAGGCGTCGCGCCAGGCGTGGGACCTGTAGGCCGATCCGTTGTCGGACAGCACACGCTCGACGGTGACACCGTGGTCTGTGAACCATGCCGCGGCACGATGGAGAACCTCGATCGCCGTCGCTGCCTTCTCGTCGGCACAGATCTCGGCGTAGGCCATCCGGGAGTGGTCATCGATGACGGTATGCACGTATGCGGTGCCGATCAGCGGGCCACGCACTGGGCCTCTTCGCCGCTGGGTGTCGGTTGCAGCGCGGTTGCGATCTCCTTGCTGCTTGCCGAGGTAGCGCCATCCACCACCATCGGGAATGTTGCCGAACTTGGTGACGTCGACGTGGATCAGCGAGCCGGGGTGTGGGTGTTCGTATCGGCGCAGCGGCTCGCCTGTGACCCGGTCGATATGGCAGAGCCGGTTGATCCGACAACGCACCAGTACGGCGTGCACGGTGGAGGCCTGCATCCCAAGCCGGCCGGCGATCTGGACCGGGCCGAGCCGGTGCCGCCACCGAAGCCGCACGATCCGCCGGACCACGTCCGGCGTGGTCTTTGTCGGGCTCGAATGTGGCCGCGAGCTGCGGTCGACCATCCCGGCAGCACCTTCGCTCCGATAGCGGTCGGCCCACTTCTTCGCTGTGCGAGGCGCGACCATGAACATCTTCGCAGCGGCGGCGAAGGTCCAGCCGCGGTCGACGACGAGTTCGGCGAGCCGTAAACGGGCGCGGGGGGTGAGGGCAGCGTTAGCGTGGGACACGAGGGCCTCCGGTCAGCGAAGCGGTGAACTAGACAGCTCCACTTCACAACCGGAGGCCTTCGTCTGTCAGGCAGGCTCACCGATCCCCGGCGATACAACCTCCCTGGACATCACACCTAGCGACCCGACGTCCCGTGCCCGGGTCGCCCGCTGCCGCCCCGGCGCCGAGCCTCCGTCCGGTGCGGTTCACAGCGTCCGGGCAGGGGGTGGAGATGTTCCGGCTGAGGCCGGGCGAGAACGTGCTGACGGACACCGGGTCGACGCTGTCGCGGGTGGCGCCCGGACTGGCACGACTGGAGGGGATCCGAATGTCTCGGGCGGACGCGGCCGCCCGTGAGGTCAGCATCGACTTCACCCTGTTCGAGCCGGCGCAGGTGCTGGTCGGCTACTTCCGCGATCCCGATCCCGGCTGGCTCCAGCCGCCCAGTCTGGAGGTCGACACCTACGCCGACGCCCGTGGCGGGCTCGAGCCGGTGTTGCGTGACGCGCTGGGAGTGGAGCAGGGACCGTCGGTGGACATCCACGCGCTCAGCTACAAGGCGGGACAGCACACCCTGGCACTCGGCAAGGGCGCTTTCCTGGTCGCCGGCGTCGTCGCTGCAGACCAGAAGCTCAGCGGTCGACCGACAGCCGCGGTGAACAGCCGACTCGACTCCCTCGACTGGCTGTACGAGGACCCTCCGGCCGAGGATGGCCAACCAAGGATCGGCGACTGACGGCTCTAGGCAAGGCTGGCCAGCGGGACGCCGTAGTGGGGCTGGGCCGAGGCGTAGGTCTGCGGCCGGTCCGGCGCCGGGAGCGGGGTGCCGACGACGACATTGGACGCGACACCGGCCGCGGTCCCCTTGACCGGCTGCAGTTTGAACTCGTACTCGGCGCCGTCGGCCAGTGCGGTGACGACCCAGGTGTTCTGCTTGACGCCGATCAGGTTCCCCAGAGGCCTGAAGGACGTCTCGCCGGCGGTGAGGTCCCGCACCCACAGCCGGTACCCGGTCGCGCCCGGCGTCACGGTCCAGCTGAAGCGGACGACCCCGACCGCGGATACCACACTCAGACGCGGCGGCTGGGTGGGACCGATCGCCGGCAGCACCAGCGGACGTGGGTAGCGATGCCCGACGCCGTACCCGGCCATGGCGTCGACGAAGGCCGCAGCGATCTTCACCTCACCGCGCGCATTGGGGTGCAGGCCGTCCCAGAGGTCCGTCCGGGGGTCGATGCCGGTGGCGACGTCGGCCACCCGGATCGGCGACCTTCCCGTCGTGAGTTCCTTGGCCACGACCCGCAGTCGCTCGTTGTACTCCACCCGCCGAGCGGCGATCGCGGGGACCTCCGCGTTGCGGGTGTTGGGTGGCAGGGTCCCGAGGACGAACTTCACCGTCGGCCGACCGGCCCGCGCCTCAGCTATGGACGAGCGAAGGCTCTGTTCCGTCTGTGCGGCCGACCGGTGGCCGGACATCATGTCGTTGATGCCCATCAGCAGCAGCAGATAGTCGGGCTGGGCCGTCCTGACCTCTCCGCGAATGGTCGTCGCCTCGTCCTCCAGTCGCCGGCCCCAGGTGGCATCGTGGTCGCGGTCGAAGTGGGCGTCGGCGTAGTGCGTGTCACCCTGTTCGCGGTGGATGTGGTCGTAGAGGTAGTTCCGCGGGCCGACCATGCTGACCTGCGTACCATCGGCTGCCAGTTGGGTGGCGAACCGGTATCGCCAGGTCCAATCACCGGCACTGCCCTGGCTGATCGAGTCGCCGACGACCATCACCGACGGGGCAGCCACCTGCTGGGAGCCGGTCGCCGGTCGGGCATGGGCATAGCCGACAACGCTGATGACGAGTGCCGCAAGGATCGGCACCCAGATCCAACGTCGGCGTCGCATCAACCCAGTCAATCCCGGTTCGGTCGGGTCCCGCCCAGCCGCGAGACGTTCGACGAAACAGTACTTGGGCTGCGGGGCACGCGCTCATTCGCTGCGACACCGTTAATGGATCGTGATGGCCGGCACCCACGGGGGACCTTCGTCCTCTGGCCGGGCAGTCCGCGCCGCGACCACGATGGTGGTGGAGAGGGGATGTGCATGATGAGAATGACGAGACGCACTTTGCAGCGCACCAACGCCGTCGTCGCCGCGCTGATGGCCATCGGCGGCTTCGCCGGCGCCGTCGGCCTGATCGGCGGTGGCATCGACTTCGGCCCGCTTCAGGAGACGATCATGGACCGGGTCCCGCTCGGCAGCCCGGTGCTGGCGGGGCTTGCCCTGACCGTCGCAGTGGGGCTGCCGATGACGGCGGCCGCGCTCACCTCCTGGGCCGGGTATCGCTTCGCCGACCAGGTCATGATGCTCGCCGGGACCGCCTTGGTCGGCTGGATCGCGATCGAGATCATGATCGTCCGCGTCTATTCCTGGATGCAGCCTGCCTGCGTCGGCTACGGCCTGCTGGTGATGCTTCTGGGTTGGCTGTCCTACCGTCGGGCGCACCAGTCATCCGGGATCATCGGGGCGGGTCCGCGAGTCGATCGCACCCATCCGGTGAGCTAGTCAGAGCTGGTCGACGCTGGTCACCGTGATCACCGCCGCGCCCTGCTCATCGCTGGCGGCCAGATCCACTTCGGCACCGATGCCCCAGTCGTGATCGCCGGCAGGATCGTCGATGATCTGTCTGACCACCCACCGATCGGGCAGGATGTCGATGATCAACAACGCCGGACCGCGCGCGTTCGCCCCGGTGAGGATGCCGTGATGCTCAGCGAAGTACGGCTCGAGTGCGGCAGCCCAGGCCTCGGCGTCCCAGCCGGCCTCGGCATCGAGCTCCGCCAGTTCGGCATACCGGCGGCGGGCTGCGAGCTCGACCCTGCGAAACAACGCATTGCGCACCAGCACCCGGAAGGCACGGGTGTTACTCGTCACCGGGGCGGGGCGCTGGTCGAGCACACTCCCGGTGCCCAGCGGGGCCTCCACGGACGCGGTCGGGTTGCGCAGTTGCTCCCACTCGTCCAGCAGGCTGGAGTCGACCTGCCGGACCAGCTCGCCGAGCCAGGCGATCAGGTCGGTCAGCTCCTCGGTCCGGGCCTCCTCAGGCACCGACTGCCGCAGCGCCTTGTAGGCGTCGGCCAGATAGCGCAGCACCAGCCCCTCCGAGCGCGCCAGCCCGTACCAGGAGACGTACTCGACGAAGGTCATCGCCTGCTCGGACAGCTCGCGCGCCACCGACTTGGGCGAGAGCTCATAGTCACGCACCCAGGGATGGCCCTGGGCGTAGACCGTGAAGGCGTGCCGCAACAGCTCCTCGAGCGGCTTCGGGTAGGTGATCTCCTCCAGCAGCTCCATCCGCTCGTCGTATTCCAGCCCTTCGGCCTTCATCGCCTGCACCGCCTCGCCCTTCGCCTTCGAGCGTTGTGCTGACAGGATCGGCCGTGGGTCCTCCAGTGTGGACTCGATCACCGAGAGCACGTCCAGGGCGTAGGTTTCGGAGGTCCGGTCCAGCAACTCCACCGCCGCCAGCGCGAACGGCGACAGCGGCTGGTTGAGCGCGAAGTCCGGCTGCAGGTCCACCGTCAGACGGGCGGACCGACCCAGCTCGTCGGGGTGGGCGAGCTGCTCCACGACGCCCGTGGCGAGCAGTCCCCGGTAGATGGCCACGGCACGACGGATGTGCTTCAACTGCCGGGCCTTGGGCTCGTCATTGCTGGTCAGCAGGTGTCTCATCGCGTCGAAGCAGTCACCTGGACGGTTGATCACGTTGAGCAGCATCGAGTGGCTGACGGCGAAGCTGGAGGTCAGCTCCTCCGGCTCGGCCGCCACCAGCCGCTCGAAGGTGGGGAGGCCGTATCCGACAGTGCCCTCGGGTGGCTTCTTGCGCACCACCTTGCGCCGCTTCTTCGGATCGTCACCCGCCTTGGCCAGCGCCTTCTCGTTGGCGACCACGTGGTCGGGTGCCTGCACGATGACGGTGCCGGACGAGTCATACCCGGCTCGGCCGGCACGACCAGCGATCTGATGGAATTCGCGTGCCGTCAGCAGCCGAGCCCTGACCCCGTCGTACTTGCTGAGGCTGGTCATCAACACCGTACGGATCGGGACGTTGATGCCGACTCCGAGCGTGTCGGTGCCGCAGATGATCTTGAGCAGCCCGGCCTGGGCCAACAGCTCGACCAGCCTGCGGTACTTGGGCAACATCCCGGCGTGATGGACACCGATGCCGCTGCGTACCAGCCTGGTCAGCGTGCGGCCGAAGCCGGCGGTGAACCGGAAGCCGCCGATCAGGTCGGCGATCGCATCCTTCTCCTCACGGGTGGTCACCTTCAGGCTCATCAGGTTCTGGGCCTGCTCCACCGCGGCCGCGCGACTGAAGTGCACAACGTAGATCGGTGCCTGGTGGGTGCTGAGCCGCTCCTCGATGGTCTCGTGCAGGGTGCTGGTGACGTATTCGTAGTGCAGCGGCACGGGTCGTTCGACGGAGGTCACCACCGCGGTCGAGCGGCCGGTGCGTCGGGTCAGGTCACGCTCGAACCGGGTGACGTCGCCGAGGGTGGCCGACATCAGCAGGAACTGCGCCCTGGGCAGCTCGATCAGGGGCACCTGCCAGGCCCAGCCGCGGTCCGGATCGGCGTAGTAGTGGAACTCGTCCATCACGACTGACGCGACATCAGCGTCCGGCCCCTGCCGCAGTGCCAGGTTGGCCAGGATCTCCGCCGTGCAACAGATGACCGGCGCCCCGGAGTTGACCGACGCATCGCCGGTCATCATGCCCACCTTCTCGTGTCCGAAGATCTCGACTGCGGCGAAGAACTTCTCCGAGACGAGCGCCTTGATCGGCGCGGTGTAGAAGGTACGGCCGCCGGTGGCCAGGGTGGCGAAGTGCTGCCCGGTGGCGACCAGGCTCTTCCCCGAGCCGGTCGGGGTGGACAGGATGACGTTGGACCCGGAGACGATCTCGATCAGCGCCTCGGTCTGCGCCGGGTACGGTGGCAGGCCGCGACCAGTCGCCCAACCGGTGAAGGCGTCGAAGATCGCGTCCGGGTCCGGGGTCGTGGGGAGGAGGTCGGTCAGTGTCATCGCGACAGTGTCATCGCGTCAGGGCCATCGCGGCCGGCGGACCCGCCTTGCTGGACCTCATGCGACTCCTCATACCGCGGGCTGCTGTCCCAGCACTCTAGCAACCGGCGGTGGGGTACCTATCCGGCGACGGCCCGGTCCAGGATCGCTGCTGCATCGACTCCGGCCGGGAGGGTGCCGAGCGTGTGCCCCCAGTCACCGCCAAGACGGCTGGCGCAGAACGCGTCTGCGACGGGCGCCGGCGCGAACCGGATCAGCAGCGACCCCTGCAACGCGAGGGCCAGGGCTGCTGCCACCCGGCGGCCGTTGGCCGGGTCGGCGCTGCCGATGGTGATCTTCAGCCGGTCCAGGGCCCGGTCGTAGTGATCATCACCGCCGCGGGCCGCCTCGAGCTCGTCCAGCACGGACTGCACAGCGTCCGGCTCACGTCCGAGGGCCCGCAGCACATCGAGGCAGATGACGTTGCCCGACCCCTCCCAGATGGAGTTCAGCGGCGACTCCCGGAACAGCCGCGGCAGGCCGGACTCCTCCACATACCCGTTGCCGCCCAGGCATTCGAGCGCCTCGCCAACCACCGTCGGCGACCGCTTGCAGATCCAGAACTTGGCGGCCGCCAGCGCCAGCCGCAGAAACGCCTGGTCGCCAGCATCGACGGCAGCGGCGAGCCTGAGCATCAACGCGGAGGCGGCCTCGACCTCGAGGGCCAGGTCGGTGAGCACCATCCGCATCAGCGGCTGGTCGACCAGTACGGCACCGAACGCGGCCCGGTGCCGGGCATGGTGCACTGCCTGCACCAGTGCCGCCCGCTGGCCCGCGGCTGAGCCGATGACGCAGTCCAGCCTGGTCATGGTGACCATCTCGAGGATCGTCGACACCCCACGTCCCGGCTCGCCGACCAGCCATCCCACCGTGCCGTCGAACTCCACCTCGGCGGAGGCGTTGGACCGGTTGCCCAGCTTGTCCTTGAGCCGCTGCAGCCGGAAGATGTTGCGCTCGCCGCCCGGCAGCACCCGCGGCACGCAGAAGCAGGACAGTCCGGCGCCCTCGATCTGGGCGAGGACCAGGAAGACGTCACACATCGGCGCCGAGCAGAACCACTTGTGGCCGGTCAGCCGATAGCTGCCGTCGGCACTCGCGACGGCGCGGGTCGTGTTGGCCCGGACATCTGAGCCGCCCTGCTTCTCGGTCATCCCCATTCCGGCCAGCAGACCCCGTTTGGTCGCCGGATCACGCAGACCCGGATCGTAGACGGTCGAGGTCAGCCCTGGTGCATACGCGGCGGCCAGCTGGGGTGCGTGCCGCAGAGCGGGCACGACCGCGTAGGTCATCGAGATCGGGCACCCGTGACCTGCCTCGGCCTGGCTCCAGAGGTAGAAGCCGGCCGCGCGCCGCAGATGCGGGTGCTCCGTCGTCGCTGCCCAAGGTGCTCCATGCAGTCCTTCGGCGACGGCCACCTCCATCAGCCGATGCCAGGCGGGGTGGAAGTCCACCTCGTCCAGCCGATGCCCATAACGGTCGTGGGTGCGCAGCACGGGCGGCCAGGTGTTGGCTTCCGCCGCCCAGCGCTGCACCTCAGGATCCCCGACACGGCGGCCGAGTCCAGCCAGGCCCCCGGCCAGCGCCGCCCCACCGAGTCGGCCCAGACCCTCCTGCAACGGCCGGTCGGTCGCCGCCGCGTCGTAGTCCACCAGCGGCGGAACCTGGTTCGTCACCTCGTGGGTTGCCACAGCAACGAGTGTGTCGCTTCCCTTGGCCTGCGTCTGCCAGACCAGCGAACTTGTCCCGCCAAAGGGCCTACTGCCGCGGGCCCGGCGGGCGGTCGCAGCAGCCGGACAGCAGCGCAGAGCGGATGTCCTCGACCGCCTGCGGATTGCCGGCCACGTGCCAGGACTGGCCGCGGTGCTCGATGACCTCCGCCACGCCGCCGGCCGCCCGAACCAGTGCCACCCCGGGGAACCAGTCCCAGGGGCTAGGGCCGGCCTGCAGGAATGCGCCGAGCCGTCCAGCCGCGACGGACGCCAACTCGACCGAGCCAGATCCGAGTGAGCGCATCGTGGCGGCCCCGGACAGGGCCGACAGCCAGGGCTGCCGCAGCTCGTCGCGACCCATCCGTGCCGGGTGGAGATAGCTGGCGAGGGACAGCTCGGCCAGCGGCCGCGGGTCGAGCTGCGGCACCGGCTGTCCGTTGCAGGTGGTCGGCAGGTCACGGCCGCCGAGCCACAGCTCATCCATCGACGGATGATAGACAGCCCCCAGGACCGGGCCTTCGCCATCGACGAGGCCGAGCGCGGAGCACCACACCGGGATGCCGGACAGGAAGTTGTAGGTCCCGTCCACCGGGTCGATGTACCAGGTGCGGTCTCCGGACCGGCGAGCCCCCTCCTCACCGACCAACCCGTCGCCGGGTCGCTCGTCGGCGAGGCGATCCACGATCAGCTTCTCGGCCGCGAAGTCTGCGGCCGAGACCACGTCCGAGACCGACGTCTTGTGCTGGGTCTCCAGACCCTCGGCGAGCATGCGGGCTGCCAGCGCTCCGGCAGCCCGCACCAGCTGGGTAGCGAGAGCTGCGTCGTCGAGGGTCACGACGCGCCCCCCCGCTGCGCCTCGGCTCGGGATCTGCTCAGCATCAGACGAACAGCGGCGCCATGTCCCAGCGCTCGGCCAGCGTCCGCATGTCCTCCTCAGACGGCCGGTCGCTGAAGCGCTCGGCCGCGTCGAGGACCTTCGGCAAGATGTGGATGTCACCCACAGTGTTGAGGTAGATGCCGGGCCGGCCGAGCACCCAGTGCACGGCTGTGTCGATGGCCTCCTGGTCGCGCAACGGCTCGTACCAGGTGGAAGCGTCCTGCTCCTTGTCGCCCCAGGGAGCCTTGGTGATCGACTTGATCGTCTGCATCGCCACGTTGCGGCTCTGACAGACCTCGGCCAGGGCGTTGAAGTCGTCCATGTACTGGGTGTTCTGTGACATCGGGAAGTTGTAGGGCAACAGGACCGAGTCGAAGTCGAACTGCTCCAGCGAACGCAGGTGCTGGGACGCCACGGTCACACCGTGACCGGTGACACCGATGTACTTCACGAGTCCCTCGTCGCGGGCCTGCACCGCCGCCTCGAGCGCACCACCGCTGGCGAAGGCGGTCTGCCACTCCGCCTCGTCGACGAGGTTGTGGAGCTGGATCAGGTCGACGTGGTCGGTCCGCATCTTCTCCAGCGACTGACGGATCTCGTCGTAGGCCGCCTGGTACGACCGCTCGCCGGTCTTGGTGGCCAGGAAGTAGTCGTTTCGGTGCTGCTCGATGAACGGGCCGAGACGCACCTCGGCGTCACCGTAGCTCGCCGCCGTGTCGATGTGGTTGATCCCGTGCTGGCGGATCAGCTCGAGGGTCTGGTCGGCTTCGGCCTGCGTAACGGAACCGAGCGCCGCAGCGCCGAAGATGATGCGGGTGCTGTCGTGGCCTGTCCGGCCGAACGTCTGTGTAGGGATCATGGGACCCATCTTGCTCCTTCCAGGGAACGATTTCACCGGGGGGTCCGGGAAATGTCGATCTGTGCGGCGACCGCGGTCTCAGCTGACCCGCAGCCCGCCGTCGGCCGTCCGGACCACCAGGCCGTCGGCCACCGCGAAGGCCAGCGCTCGGTCGAAGCGGTGGGGCTCCCAGTAGGCGGCGCCTACGGCCTTCGCGAGCTCGTCCGGCGTCAACGGGCCTTCCGCCTTGAGCGCCCGAAGGATCTGACCCATCTCGTGGAAGACGTGGCGGTCCCGTGCGGTTTCCGTCGACGGCTTCGGTGGGGGCATCGGTGTCATGACGGGACGGCCTCCCACTCCCGGCCGCCGGCCGGCTCGGCATCGTCCTCGGCGGTCAGCGGGGTCGCGATGCTCTCCAGCGACTGGCCCTCCGCCTTCACCCCGAGGATGATCTCCACGACGCCGCCGACGATCATCAGCGCCGACCCGATGAAGTAGCCGATCGCGATCTTGCTGATGTCGCCGCTGCCGGACGCATCCTCGATCAGCTTGCCGAACAGCAACGGGCCGGCGATGCCACCTGCGGCCGTCCCGATGGCGTAGAAGAAGGCGATGCACAGAGCCCGGGTCTCCATCGGGAAGACCTCGCTCGCGGTCAGGTAGGCCGCACTGGCCCCAGCGGAGGCGAAGAAGAAGATGATCGCTCCGATCAAGGTCAGACTCACGGCCGTCACCGAGCCGAGGAAGAAGCCGGTGATGCCGAGCAGGACTCCCGACAGGATGTAGGTCCCGGCGATCATCTTGACGCGTCCGACGGAGTCGAAGAAATGGCCCAGTAGAAGTGCGCCGGCGAAGTTGCTGACCGCGAATGCCGCGATGTACCAGCCAGTCTGCTTCACATCGAGGAACGTCGTCAGCGTGTCGCCATAGGTGAAGAAGAAGGCGTTGTAGAGGAAGGCCTGGCCGACGAACAGGGAGAAGCAGAGCACGGTGCGCTTCGGGTACATCGTGAATACGGTCCTGGCGATCAGACCGATGCCGATCGACTTGCGCTGCCGGATGGTGATCGTCTCGGACACGGAGGGCAGCTCCCTGCCGCTGTCCTCGTGAACCCGCTTCTCGATGTCCTGGACGATCCGCTCACCCTCCTCCTCGCGCCCATGGATGAACAGCCAGCGCGGACTCTCCGGGACGTGGCGTCGGACCAGCAGTACGGCCAGCGCCAGCACGGCGCCGAGGCCGAAGGCGAGCCGCCAGCCGATCTTGGGATCGAGAACGGTCGGGTCGAGCAACGGGATGGTGAGCAGGGCGCCACCCGCTGCACCGACCCAGAAGGACCCGTTGATCGCGACGTCGACCCGGCCCCGGTATCTGGCGGGGATGAGCTCGTCGATGGCGGAGTTGATCGCGGCGTACTCCCCGCCGATCCCAGCACCGGTCAGAAACCGACAGACGAAGTACCAGGTCGGGTTCATCGAGAACGCCGTCAGGACCGTTGCAGCGGTGTAGATCAGCAAGGTCAGGATGAAGAGCTTCTTCCGGCCGAACCTGTCGGTCAGCTGGCCGAAGAACAGGGCACCGGTGCAGGCTCCCGCGACGTAGACGGCGCCCGCCAGACCGATGTCGAAGTTGCTCATCCCCAAACCGGTGCCGGCGGGTTTGAGCGCCTCCGACATGGATCCGACGATGGTCACTTCGAGCCCGTCCAGAATCCAGACGGTGCCCAGGCCGATCACGATCAACCAGTGGAAGCGCGCCCAGGGCAACCGGTCCATCCGAGCCGGTATGTCAGTGGTGATCCGTCCGGTTTCGACACCCGCAGACATTCATCCTCCTCGACGGCGACAACGTGGATGGCGTTGTGAGGAGTCCCTGGCTCGCCGGCTGGTCGTCGACGCCGCAACGGCGCTGATCCAGTGGCTCTCCGCAGGCCGGAGGGATCGTACCCCGCTTCCTCGACGCCGAAACATCGCCAGCACTGGCGGCAGAAGGTGGTGATCATCCGGGGGAGAGCGTCCCGGCTCGGCCGACCCGGGGGAGATCGGCCGAGCTCCGCGAGTCAGGCTTCGGGTCGGGGGGGACCGAGCAGCCTCGACGCTCGTGGGACACGGATGTCCGTGCCCGAAACACTAGCGGAATCTGGACAGTCGTCAAAATTACCTTGGACGCACGTCAAGCGAATCCTGCCCGATGGTCAAGATCAACTCACCGAGTGTCGGCACCCGCTATATTGCGACCAGGGTTCGCGGGGGCGGACCAGGATCAAGGAGTCGTAGCGTGGAGGTCTCGACCAAGAACGAGGACCGCGTCTCTCGTCGCAGGGTCGACAAGTTCGCCGAACGGCGAGCCGAGCTGGCCGACGCGGCGCTGCAGACGTTGGCCGAACTGGGCTATGCCAGGACGAGCCTGCGCGAGATCGCCCAGAACTCGGAGTTCTCCCATGGTGTGCTGCACTACTACTTCACCGACAAGGCCGATCTGATCACCTTCTGCGTGCGTCGCTACAAGACGCAGTGCGTTGCCCGCTACGACGACATCCTGGCCGGAGCCGCTACTGCGGACGAGCTCAGGGACGGTTTCGCCGGTGGTCTCGCGGTCACCCTGCGCGAAGACGCCACCATGCATCGGCTCTGGTACGACCTGCGCAACCAGAGCCTCTTCGACCCTGCGTTCAGCGCCGACGTCCGAGACATCGACCAGAGTCTTCAGCGGATGATCTGGCGGATCGTGGACCGGTATGCGGAGCTGTCCCGCGACCGTGTCCTGTTCTCACCCGAGACCGCCTACGCCGTCATCGACGGGCTGTTCCATCAGGCGCAGCGGCGTCAACTGGCCGGGGATGACACCGCAGCCAAGCATCTGGAGGCCGAGATGGTGCTGCTGCTTCCCCGCCTGCTGACGTCCTGCGGTCTCGATCAGCCTGCGCAACCCTGAACGCGCCCTGACCCCCCAAGCGCCCTGAGCTTGTCGAAGGGCTCTTCGACAGGCTCAGAGCGCGTACTCCCCGAAGGGCTCTTCGACAGGCTCAGAGCGCGTACTCCCCGAAGGACGCTTCGACAAGCTCAGAGCGCATAGTCCCCGCTACGTCGGTCAGTTGCGCTGCTCGAACTTCGCCTCTTCGGCGATCCGCTTGTTCAGCTCGGCAAGGTACTCGTCCTCGTCGAAGTCGAGCGGGACCTCCCTGCCGGTCCAGCTGGACAGATGGATGGCGTTGGCCAGCCGGACTCCGTTGATGCCGTCGGAACCGGGCGCCAGCAGCGGCGTCCCGTCCAGGATGTTGGCGGCGAAGTTCTCGAGTACGCCGGCGTGCTGGCCGCCCCAGGCGGATTCGAACTCGATCACTTCCTGCTCGTAGTAGTCGGCCGTGTTCACCTCGCCCTTGAACAGCTTGCGGACATCCTCGAGGCTGAGGCCGTCGCTGAGCTCACGTTCGGGGCGCTTCAGTCGGGTGACGGTCGCGGTCTTGCTGCCTTCCACCACGATCTTGCCCTGGTCGCCCAGGATCTCGAACCGGTCGGTGCCGATCAGGTCGTGGGTCGCGGTCACGAAGACGCCGGTCGCTCCGTCACCGTAGTCGACCACCGCGGTGACCTCGTCCTCCACAGCGATGTCCCGACGGAAGCCGTAGGCGACCTTGGAGTAGACCGACCGCGGGACACCGCAGATCCACTGCCACAGGTCCAGCTGGTGCGGAGCCTGGTTGACCAGCACGCCGCCGCCCTCGCCACCCCAGGTGGCACGCCATTCACTCTGGTTGTAGTAGCCCTGCGGCCGCCACCAGGTGGTGATGATCCAGTTGGTGCGTCGGATGGCACCGATCTCACCGGCGTCAACGATCTCCTTGATCCGGCGATACAGCGGGTTGTTCCGCTGGTTGAACATGATGCCGAAGGTGAGGTCCGGCTTCGTCTCGGCGAAGGCGTTCAGCTCCTTGACCTGCTTGGTGTAGACACCGGCCGGCTTCTCCACCAGGGCGTGCAGGTTGTGCCGCAGCGTCTCGATGCCCATCTCGGGGTGCAGGTAGTGCGGCACACAGGTCACGACGGCGTCGACATCACCGCTTTCCAGCATCGCGATGTAGTCGTCGTAGAACGGCGCATCGGGATAGTTCTCGGCGGCGACGTCCTTCTTGGCCGGGTCGATGTCGCACAAGGCGCCGATTTCCATATTGGGCACCAGGCCGTCCGTGATGAACCTCGCGTACATCGAACCCTGTGTGCCCAGACCGATGATGCCGAGCCGTACCTTCTCCGCCATTCCGCACTACTCCTCTGACTCCTGGTTCCGGATGGTCACCGTGGACGACTCTGGCCGCACCCGAAGGCTCGGGTCAATCAGTTGCACGATGTTGCCGTCAGGCCTCACCAGCCGGCAGCGTCCTCCGGCGGCTCCCCGGAGAGCTCGGCAAAGCGGTCGAGCGCCGACCGCAGCTGTTCCCGCTCCCGAGGCTGCATCCGGTCGAGGATCCGCCTGAAGGCCTCGCGCCGGTGGTCCATCACCGAGGACACCAGTTCGGAGCCCGCCGACGTCAGGGACAGGACGACGTGACGCCGGTCGGTGGACGACTCCCGACGGTCCAGCAACCCGGCCTGCACCAGCCGGTCGCACAACCTGCTCGCGTTGGACGGGTGGATGTCCAGCTCGGCCGCCACGGCGCTCGTATTCACAGCGCTCCGGGTGCCGACCAGGACCAGCACCCGGAGTTGAGGCATGGTCACCGCGTCCCCGGTCTGGGCGACCGACTCGGCCACGATTCCGGAGATCACCCGGGACGCCCGCATGACCGCATCGAGCTCGTGGGGAGTGGTTCTCGTGGTGCCGGAAGGGGTACTCACAGCAAACATTCTGGCGCAATCATTGCGTTAACGCAATGGATGCGCGTATACATGAATCAAAGACCCCCAAGAACATGAAGATCCACCAACGAGGGAGTGCAGATGACAGGTCGCGTTGTTGCCGTCACCGGAGCGAGCGGAGGTATCGGTCGTGCCGTCGTACGTGAGTTCGCCCAACGCGGAGATCACGTTGCGCTGCTGGCCCGCGGCGAGAAGGGGCTAGAGGCCGCGGCAGAGGAGGTCCGAGCGCTCGGCGTCCGGGCCCTGGTGCTGCCCGTCGACGTTGCCGAGGTTGACCAGGTCGAGAAGGCCGTCGAGAGGATCGAGGCGGAGCTCGGACCGATCGACGTCTGGGTGAATGTGGCCTTCACCTCGGTCTTCGCCCGCTTCGCCGAGATCGAGCCGGCGGAGTACCGCCGGGTCACCGAGGTCAGCTACCTCGGTTACGTCTACACCACCATGGCCGTCCTGAAGCGGATGCGCGAGCGCGATCAGGGCACCATCGTGCAGGTCGGCTCGGCGCTCGCCTACCGGGGGATTCCCCTGCAGACGGCCTACTGCGGCGCCAAGCATGCCATCCAGGGTTTCCATGAGTCGCTGCGCTGCGAGCTGATGCACGAGAACAGCAATGTGCGCGTGACCATGGTGCAGATGCCGGCCGTGAACACCCCCCAGTTCTCCTGGGTGCTGTCCAAGCTGCCCCGGCACGCCCAGCCGGTGCCGCCGATCTACCAGCCGGGGGTGGCCGCCCGAGCCGTCGCCTTCGCCGCCGACCATCCTCAGCGTCGCGAATACTGGGTCGGCGCCAGCACGGTCGCGACGCTGGCCGCCAATGCGGTGGTCCCCGGGCTGTTGGACCGCTACCTGGCGAAGACCGGCTTCAACGCGCAGCAGACGTCGGAGCCGAAGGACCCCGACCAGCCGGCCAACCTGTGGGAGCCCGCCGACGGTCCGGACGGCCGGGACTTCGGCGCGCACGGAGCCTTCGATGCGGTGGCCAAGGCCCGAAGCCCCCAGCTATGGGTGGCCCACCACTACAAGCCGCTGGCGAAGGCCGGTGTGGTGGCAGCCGCTGCCGGGTTGATGTTGGCGCGGCTGGTGCGCCGATGACCACCGACCGCAGGCAGAGTTTGACGCCGACGCGGATGATCGGCCTCGGGGCGGCCGAGTGGGGGGGCCTACTCCTGCTCAGAGGCCCCGAGCTGTGGCGCCTGGTGGCCGGTGACTCACCAACAAAGGCGGAACAGCGGGCCATCCGTGTGCTCGGCTGCCGGCACCTGGCGCAGGGTGCCCTGCAGGCGCTGGCGCCGGCCCGGCTGCAGCGGCTGTGGGTTGCCGTCGATGTGACCCACGCCGTGAGCATGGTTGTCCTCGCCGCGCTGGATCCCGGCCGCCGCCGGCCGGCGATCGTCAGCGCAGCCGTGGCCGCAGCAAGCGCTGGCTTGACGGGTGTGCAGAGCGTCTCCGGGCAGGCCGGGGCCCGATGACCGGTGACGGTGAGCGGGGAGGCCCCGCCGGGTCGACAGCCCTGGCCTTCCCCCCGCACGTCCTTCGGGAGTATGCGGTCGTCGCCGACGGCTACCGGGGAGCGGTTATCGGCCCTCGCGGCGATGTCGGCTGGCTGTGCGCGCCCCGGTGGGACTCCCCCGCCGTGTTCGCCAGTCTTGTCGGGGGGCGCGGGACCTATGCCGTGACCCCGGCCGATCCCTTCGTCTGGGGCGGGTCCTACGAACCCGGTTCGCTGATCTGGCGCAGCCACTGGGTGACGAGCTCGACCGTGATCGAGTGCCGGGAGGCGCTGGCCTACCCGGGCCACCCCGACCGCCTGGCCCTGCTCCGCCGGATCGAGGCGGCCGACGAGCCCGCCACCGTCGACATCGTCCTCGACCTCAGGGCCGATTTCGGTCGCAGCGACCCGATGGAGGTGCGGGCCGACTCGGACGGCGTCTGGGACATCCGGGTCGGCGGACTGCGTTGTCGCTGGTCCGGCGCCGCGGATGCCCGCGCCGGCGCCGACGGCACACTTCGACTGAGGCTGAGCGTCCCACCCGGCGGCCACCATGACCTGGTGCTCGAGATCAGTGACCGGCCGCTGGCCGAACCCGTCCGGGCCGACCGGGCCTGGGAGAGCACCGAACGTCACTGGCACGCAGCGGTACCCACCTTCGACCGGTCCGCCGCCCCGCGCGACAGCCGGCATGCCTACGCCCTTCTTCGAGGTCTGACCGTTCCCGGCGGCGGGATGGTGGCGGCCGCCACGATGGGGCTGCCGGAGCGCGCCGAGGCGGGCCGCAACTACGACTACCGCTACGTGTGGTTGCGCGACCAGGCCTATGCCGGTGTCGCGGTCGGCGTCGACACCCCGGATCCGCTGCTGGACGAGGCGGTGGCGTTCACGACCGCGCGAGTGCTCGAGCACGGTGACCGCCTGGCCCCCGCCTATCGTGTCGACGGCCGGCTGCCTCCGGACGAGACGGACCTCGGCCTGCCGGGCTACCCGGGCGGCAAGGACATCGTCGGCAACTGGGTGCGCGGCCAGTTCCAGCTCGACGGCCTGGGCGAGATCCTGCAGCTCTTCGCGACCGCTGGACGTCACGACCACCTGACCTCCGACGATCAGCGGGCGGTGCGGCTCGTGATCGACCTGATCGAGCGCCGATGGGATGACCCGGACGCCGGGATCTGGGAGCTCGACGACGCGTGGTGGACCCATTCGCGACTGGCCTGCGTCGCGGGCCTCCGCGTGATCGCCCGACAGGTCTCGCGCTCCGACGCCGCACGGACGAGCACACTGGCCGACACGATCCTGGCCGAGACCTCACGGCGCTGTCTCGGTTCCAACGGGGCCTGGATGCAGCGCCCGGATCATCCGGGGGTGGACGCGGCGCTGCTGCTGCCACCCGTGCGCGGTGCGTTGAGCTCTGCCGACCCACGCAGTAGGGCAACTCTGAAGGCGGTGCGCCATCAGCTGGTCGAGGACGGTTACGTCTACCGGTACGCCGAGGACGGGCAACGCCTCGGCCAGGTCGAAAACGCATTCCTGATGTGCGGTTTCGCCGTCTGCCTGGCGGAGCTCGACGCCGGCCACCTGACCGAGTCGTTCCGCTGGTTCGAGCGACAGCGGGCGGCCTGCGGGCCCCCGGGCCTGTTCGCCGAGGAGTTCGACGTCCGCGAGCGCCAGCTCCGCGGCAACCTGCCGCAAGCCTTCGTCCACGCGCTGATGCTCGAGTGCAGTCAGCGCCTGGGACACGCTGCCGAATAGTCATCACCGAGCAAAGGCCACCGAGAAAAGGAGCAGAGATGGAGGAAGGGGCACCCAGCCCGGCAGGGGAGAACAACGACGTCTATGCCGCCCAGCAGCAGATCATCATCGATGTGCTCGAAAGCCATGGCGGTGCGGCGATCGGTGTCATCCAACAGGCGCTGAAGCGCGAGCTGACGGACCGGCAGGTGCCGAGCCCGCCTCCGCAATGGATCGAGATGGTCGCCGAGGAGATCTCCCGCGACCGCCTCTATGTGGTGGCCAACGGGTTGGTCCCCCGCGACCAGTTCAGCAACCCCTCTGCCGCCCACCCGTCATGACGAGCAACACGAGCGTGGCAGTGGAGATCTCCCCCTCGCTGCCGGCCGAGCTCCGGGCGCAGGTCGACGGCGAGGTGGACTTCGACCTCGGCACCAGGGCGGCGTACGCCATGGACTCCTCCAACTACCGCCAGCTGCCGATCGGCGTGGTCACGCCACGGACGATCGACGCCGCGGTGGCGGCCATCCGGGTCTGCAGCCGCCGTGACGTGCCGGTTCTCTCCCGCGGCGGCGGCACCAGTCTCGCCGGTCAGAGCACCAACGTCGCCGTCGTCATCGACTGGACTCGACACTGCCGCCGGCTGGTCTCGGTCGACGCGGCGGCCCGCACCTGTGTAGTGGAACCGGGGATCGCTCTGGATGACCTCAATCGGCAGCTCAGTGGATACGGGCTGATGTTCGGGCCCAAGCCGTCAACGCACCGCAGCTGCACGATCGGCGGCATGATCGGCAACAACTCCTGTGGAGCCACGGCCCAGGCGTACGGCAAGACGGTGGACAACGTGCGCCGACTCGAGGTGCTGACCTATGACGGGGAGCGGATGTGGGTCGGGCCGACGTCCGACGACGAATACGCCGCCATCGTTGCCGAGGGCGGCCGCAAGGCTGAGATCTACACCGGCTTGCGGCGACTCCGCGACTCCCATCTGGCCCAGATCCGGACCCGCTACCCGGACATTCCCAGGCGGGTGTCCGGCTACAACCTCGACTCGCTGCTGCCCGAGAGCGGTTTCGATCTCGCCCGCGCGCTGGTCGGCTCCGAGGGCACCCTCGTCACGGTCCTGCAGGCCGAGCTGGACCTGGTCCAGGTGCCGACCGCGAAAGCCATGGTGGTGCTGGGCTACCCGGATATCGCCGCCGCCGGGGATGCGGTCGAGGCGATCGTCAAGCACCGGCCGTGGCAGCTCGAGGGGCTGGACCAGGTGCTGCTGGAGCTGGAGACGCGGGCACAGCTGGCGGGCACCGCGCTGGACGAGCTTCCGCAGGGCAGCGGCTGGCTGATGGTGCAGTTCGCCGGTGACACCCAACAGGAGGCGGACGACCGGGCGAGAGCGCTGATGGACGACCTCGCGGGCCGCGAGCACGCGCCGCAGATGACCTTTCTCGACGATCCAGCGGGAGAGGAGCGGCTGAGCGAGCTTCGGGAGGCGGGGCTCGGCGCGACCGCCCACCCCATCGGCGGGCACGAGAACTGGGAGGGCTGGGAGGACTCGGCCGTCCCGCCCGAGCGTCTCGGTGACTATCTCCGTGATCTCCGCCGGCTGCTGGACGACTTCGGCTTCGACCGGAACACGACCGCCCTGTACGGGCACTTCGGCCAGGGGTGCGTGCACACCAGGATCCCGTTCGAACTTCGGACAGCCGACGGCGTCAGGCACTTTCGAGCCTTCCTGGAAAAGGCCTCCGACCTGGTGATCTCCTACGGCGGCTCGCTGTCGGGTGAGCACGGAGACGGGCAGGCTCGCGGCGAGCTGCTGACCAAGATGTTCGGCACCGAGATCGTCGGGCTGTTCACCGAGGTGAAGGGCCTCCTCGACCCGAAGAACAAGATGAACCCCGGCAAGGTGGTGCTGGCCAATCCGCTGGACCGCCAGCTGCGGCTGGGCCCCGACTACAGCCACGCCGAGCCGGCCACCTACTTCTCCTACCCCCGCGACGAGCACAGGTTCTCCAAGGCTGCGCTGCGTTGTGTCGGCATCGGCAACTGTCGCAACAGCTCCAGTGAAGACCAGGTGATGTGCCCCTCGTACATGGTGACCCGGCAGGAGGAGCACTCCACCCGCGGGCGGGCCCGGCTGCTGTTCGAGATGATCCGGGGCGAGTCGATCACTGACGGCTGGCGCTCGACCGAGGTCCGAGACGCCCTCGACCTCTGCTTCGCCTGCAAAGGCTGCAAGTCCGACTGTCCGGTCAATGTGGACATGGCGACCTACAAGGCGGAGTTCCTGGCCCACCACTACGAGCACCGGATCCGACCGATGGCGCACTATTCGATGGGCTGGCTCCCGCTGTGGGCAGCCCTGGCCGGCCGGGCGCCGGGACTCGTCAACCGCGTCACCCATGCGCCTGGCCTGTCCGGGCTGATCAAGAAGGCCGGTGGCATCGCCCCGGAGCGTGAGCTGCCGGCCTTCGCTGCCGAGCCGTTCACCCGTTGGTGGCGCAATCGCACCCGGACCGCTGGCGGCGGGTCCCGCGGGCCGGTGTTGCTGTGGCCGGACACCTTCAGCAACGCCTTCCATCCGGGCGTGGCCCGGGCGGCTGTGCAGGTGCTGGAGGACGCCGGCTTCGAGGTACGGGTCCCCCGGGAGCCGGTCTGCTGTGGCCTGACCTGGGTGTCCACCGGACAGCTGGGCGTTGCCCGGCGGGTGCTGCAACGCACGCTGCGTGTGCTGCGGAAGGAGATCAGGGCCGGCGTCCCGGTCATCGGTCTCGAGCCGTCATGCACCGCCATGTTCAGGGCGGACGGGCCCGAGCTGCTGGACGGCGACGAGGACATGCGCCGGCTGTCGAAGCAGACCCGTACGCTCGCCGAGCTGCTGACCGAGCGCGCGCCCGACTGGGAGCCGCCTCAGATCCCGGTGAACGCTCTGGTGCAGACCCATTGCCACCAGCACGCCGTTCTCGGCACCGACGCCGAGACGGACGTGATGCGGCGCGCCGGCATCGAGGCGAAGACGCTGCCGTCGGGATGTTGCGGGCTGGCCGGCAACTTCGGTTTCGAGGCCGGCCACTATGCGGTCTCCAGGGCGGCCGGCGAGCGCGTCTTGCTGCCACGGGTGCGCGCCGCGGATCAGCGGACCGTCATCCTGGCCGACGGGTTCAGCTGCCGAACCCAGATCGAGCAGGGTGACACCGGGCGTACCGCGGTGCATCTCGCCGAGCTGTTAGCCGCAGGGTTGGAAGGGAACGCATGGGGTGGTGAGCGGCCGGAGCAGCTGATGGCCGAGCGACCATCGAGCACGAGCGGACCGACAGGCGGAACATCATCCGAACCAGCAGAGGAGCGATCATGAGTGGAACCGTTGGCGACTACGTCCTGCAGCGTCTGCGCGAATGGAACGTGCAGCAGGTCTTCGGCTATGCGGGTGACGGGATCAACGGGTTGCTGGCAGCCTGGCAGCGCGCCGACAACCAGCCGCCCTTCATCCAGGCGCGGCACGAGGAGATGGCCGCCTTCGCCGCCACCGGCTACGCCAAGTTCAGCGGCAGAGTCGGAGTCTGCACCGCGACCAGCGGTCCTGGCGCGATTCACCTGCTGAACGGCCTCTACGACGCCAAGCTGGACCACGTCGGCGTCGTCGCCATCGTCGGTCAGACCGCCCGCTCCGCGATGGGCGGCTCGTACCAGCAGGAGGTCGACCTGCTCAGTCTCTACAAGGACGTGGCCAGTCAGTACTGCCAGATGGTGACGGTCCCCGAGCAGCTGCCGAACGTGCTGGACCGGGCCCTGCGGATCGCCAGCAGCCAGCGGACCGTGACCGCGGTGATCATCCCCTCCGACGTCCAGGAACTGGAGTACACGCCACCCGAGCATGCGTTCAAGATGGTGCCGTCCAGCCTCGACCAGACCTGGTCGTCGCCGGTGCCCGACCCGGCGGACCTGCAGCGGGCCGCCGAGGTGCTCAATGCCGGCAGCAAGGTGGCGATCCTCGTCGGTCAGGGCGCCCGGGCAGCCGCCGAGGAGGTGACCGAGCTCGCTGAGCTGTTGGGCGCCGGGGTCGCCAAGGCATTGCTGGGCAAGGACGTGCTCTCCGACGAGCTGAGCTGGGTGACCGGGTCGATCGGCCTGCTCGGCACCCGGCCGTCCTACGAGCTGATGACGGACTGCGACACCCTGCTGGTGGTCGGCTCCAACTTCCCCTACACGCAGTTCCTACCGGGCTTCGACGGCACCGAACCGAAGGTACGCGCTGTGCAGATCGACGTCGACCCGACGATGGTGGGCCTTCGCTACCCGTTCGAGGTCAACCTGGTGGGCGACTCGGCGGCGACCCTTCGGGCGCTCATCCCGCTGCTGCGCCGACAGCAGGACCGGTCCTGGCGCGACACGGTGGAGTCGAACGTCAGCCGCTGGTGGGACGTGATGGCTCGTCGCGCCCAGGTGTCCGCCGACCCCCTGAACCCCGAGCAGGTCTTCTCCGAACTGTCGCCGCGACTGCCCGACGACGCCATGATCAGCGCAGACTCCGGCTCGGGGACCAACTGGTATGCCCGGCACGTGCGGATGCGCGGCCGGATGCGCGGAACCCTGTCCGGGACGCTGGCGACAATGGGCTGCGGCGTGCCGTACGCCATCGGGTCGAAGTACGCCCATCCCGATCGGCCGGCGTACGCGCTGGTGGGTGACGGCGCCATGCAGATGAACGGCATCAACGAGTTGATCACGATCGCCAAGTACTGGCGGGATTGGGCCGACCCACGGTTGGTGATCGCAGTGCTGCACAACAACGACCTCAACCAGGTCACCTGGGAGCTGCGGGCGATGGGCGGCTCGCCGCAGTTCCTGCCGTCCCAGCAGCTGCCCGACTTCGACTACGCCGGCTTCGCCCGTAGCATCGGCCTGGACGGCATCGCCGTCGACGACCCGGAACGGGTGGGAGCCTCCTGGGACGAGGCGATCGCGGCCCAGCGCCCCTGTCTGATCGAGTTCAGGACCGACCCGGCCATCCCTCCGATCCCGCCGCACGCGACCTGGGACCAGATGATCAAGTCTCTCGAGTCGCTGGTCCGTGGTGACTCGGACCGGCTGGACGTGGTCAAGGAGGGCTTCAAGACCAAGCTGCAGGATGTGCTGCCCGGCCGTGGAGACTCCTGACGCTGGAGCGGAGGTGACATGAGCGGACCCGACCGCATCCGGCAGGTGGAGGTCTCCGCCTACACGGTGCCGACCGACGCACCTGAGGCCGACGGCACGTTCAGCTGGAGCGAGACGACGATGGTGCTGGTCCAGGTTCACAGTGACGACCTGGTCGGGACCGGGTGGACCTACGGGGCCGGCGCGACCGCGGCGCTCGTGCGGGAGACGCTGGCGCCGCTGGTCGTCGGCCGGTCGGCCCTGGAGGTGGTCGGAGCCTGGTCGGCGATGGTCGCCCGACTGCGCAACATCGGCCGGCCGGGGATCGGGTCCATGGCGTTGTCCGCGGTCGACTGCGCCCTGTGGGACCTGAAGGCACGCGCCCTGGGGGTGCCTCTGCATCGGCTGCTGGGCGCTGCCCGGTCCGCGGTCCCCCTCTACGGGTCGGGCGGCTTCACCAGCTACGACGACGATCAACTGGCCTGCCAGCTCCGGCGATGGACCGAGGGCGAGGGGATGAGCCGGGTCAAGATCAAGATCGGTGAATCCTGGGGTGGCAACGAGAGCCGCGACCTCGACCGGGTGCGGCAGGCGCGCCAGCTGATCGGTGACGACGTCGAGCTCTATGTCGACGCGAACGGTGGCTACAACGTCGGTCAGGCCGTCCGGGTGGCGTCGACGCTTGACGCGCTGGATGTGGGCTGGTTCGAGGAGCCGGTGTCCTCCGACGACCTCGACGGACTCAGATCCGTCCGCGGGCGGACCCGGGCTGACGTCGCCGCCGGCGAATACGGCTATGACCTGGTCTACTTCCAGCGCCTCTGCAGCGCCGGCGCGCTCGACTGCGTACAGGTCGACGTCAGCCGCTGCGGGGGGATCACCGAGCTGCTGCGGATCGCCGCTGTGGCGGCGGCGTACAACCTTGACATCTCCGGCCATTGCGCGCCGTACCTGCACGCCCCGGTGCTCGCCGCCGTCCCCAACCTGCGTCATCTCGAATGGTTCCATGATCACGTCCGGATCGAACGACAGTTCTTCGCCGGCGCCACCGCACCCGACCATGGTTCACTCGCCCTCTCCGACGACGTCGTCGGCAACGGGTTGACCTGGCTGCCCGAGGTGGCGGAGTCCTTCCGGGTCCGTTAGTCGGTAGGTTCGAGCGGCAGCGTGTGGCTCCATATTCGGCGTTTGGAGCGCCACATGCTGCCACTCGGCAGCTTGGGACCCGCCTAGACGTTCGCCCGCAGTACCTCACGCAGCCGCGCCGCGAAGGCCGGCGTCTCACCGGCGAAACCCCCATGATCACCGGGAAACTCGGTGGCCACCTGACCCAGCTGCTCGGCCAGCGCGGCTCCGGTCCGATGCGCGAGCTGACCGGCGGACGTCGCTCCGACCCCGACCACGATCCTGGTCGGGGCCGCCTGCAGGGCCGCCAAGTCCGGCCGGAAGGCGGTGGTGGCTCGGATCTGGTTGGCATAGAAGAAGTCGTTGTCCGACTGCGGGATCTCCGGGGCCGGCACCGGCTCGGGCTCCGGGCTGGCCGCGAACTGGCGCGAGCCCTCCTCGCCCAGCACACCGATCGACAGCAGGAACTGCCGCATCGCGGCGTCGCTGCCGGCACGCAGATACGTCTGGTAGATGTCCTCCACCGTGGCCAGCTCCTCCGCCGCGTTGCTCAACAGGGTGAGCACCGGCGGCTCGTGCGCGACCAGGACGCTGACCTGCTCCGGATGGGCGGTGACCAGGGCCAGCCCGGTGACAGCGCCGCCGCTGCTGCCCAGCACCGCGACCGGCTCGTCGGTGACCGCTGCCAGCACTCGGTGGACGTCGTCGGCCAGCAGCTCGGGCGTGGTCGCCGCGGTCCGATCGGTCACCGTGCTGCGTTCGCTGCCTCGCGGGTCATAGGTCAGTACGGTGAAGTCCGAGGCCATCGCCTCGGCCAGCGCCGCGAAACCTGAGCTGCCCATCGGGGCACCGATCATGGCAAGCAGTGGCCCGGCTCCGCGCAGCTCGTAGTGGATGCTGGCTCCGGGAACGGTCAGGGTGTGGGAGGTGCTGGTCATGGCGTACAAGGTCCTCTCGCGTGCTGATCTTGGAAGGGTGGCCGATCGTCGGCACGTCTGTAAGCCTGCGCGCTGACCGGGCGGATGTAAACTGCGTCAATGAGGCAAACTCCCGACGCATGGGCTCACCGTGACCGCGCCTGAGGGTTTCGATCCCGCGGATCTTCCCGACCTCGGTCCTGGTGATGTGATCTGCTTCATGGGCCTGTACCAGTCCCGCTCCGGCATGATCGCCAAGGAGCCTGTGCAGGGACGCATCACCTCGATGGTTCCGACCCGGAGCCGATGGCGTGGGACGCTGGTCGGCCTCCAGGGCGACCTGGAGGATGAGTTCGGCCACACCCACCACTTCCGGTTGACCCGCCGGGATGCGGTCTTCGTGCGGCGACAGCCTGCCGGGGTGATGCCGGAGGACGACGTCGGACCAGACCCGGCTGCACACGTCGCCGACCAGACGGCGCGGGTCGACGGCGTCGATCACTGAGGTGGCCGACCGGCCCTCTTGCTGACGACGCTCATTGTTTCGTCGCAGGGCAGAAGGTCCCGAAGCCAGACCCGCGCGCTCGCAGGGTCTCCTCCCTGAAGGTTCGGGTGTAGCGACCGGTGCGATCGGTGTCGAAGTACTGATGGGTCTCATACCGGACCTGGTCGGCCGGGTCGTCGATCCACGCCCGGGGGTGGTAGCGGACCCATTGGCTCGGTGACGCCCCGCCGTAGCCGGTGACGAAGACGGTGCGATGATCACCGGTCTGCCGGATCGCCTGGACAGCGGCCTGCGAGGCCACCTGCCAACGGTGGGCCCCTTCGGTCGGATCGGCGGCCAGGTTGGTCGGCTCATTCATCAGCCCGTATCCGATGATCGCGGTGGAGTCGCGCAAGGCGGTACTCAGCTGGCGCCACAGGTCAGCGAACTGGTCATCGGGAAGGTCAGGGGTGCCCAGGGTCAGCCGGCGGTGTCCCGAGCCGTCAGCCACCCAGTAGTCGCCGTAGTTGTGCAGGTCCAGCACCACACCGAGACCGACGGTCTCCGCCGCTCGCAGGGTCGCCCGCACCCGTTCCAGCTCGGTCTGGTCGAGGGGACCGCCCGGCTGGTGCTGCAGCCGCTCCCAGGTGACCGAGATCCGCACGACGTCGGCACCGGTCTTGGCGACCTGGCGAAGATCAGCGGCGTCCTCGTAGTAGTAGTCCCGGCCGTAGCGTCCCGGTGTGGTGCCGCTGTAGGTGCTCGGGCCCTCAGGTCCGGAAGCGAACGCGCCGCTCGGCAGGTCGACTCCGCGCAGCGCGCCGGACACGTCGGCGTGTGCCTCCACGACTGCGGCCTGGGCACCGGCGTCCGCCGGTTCGCGCGCTCCAGTGAGTCGATAGACCGTCAGTTGGTACGAATCCGGCCACCACTTCCCCGCCGCCCAGGCGGTGACCCAGAGGCCGTCGCGGTCAGCGGCGTCGTACCAGTGGGAAGCCACCTCATTCCAGTCGCGCGCGTCCGGCCCCGACGGCCAGCCGACCTCGCCGACGTAGCCGCGCACCTTGTTCTTGTGCAGCCAGTCGACGTAGCCGCCCAGGTCGGACAGCGCCTGGGCAGTGACCGGCGAGTCGACACAGTCCGGGCTGGAGTTGCTGCTGACGAGGAAGGTGGCAAGGCCGGCGATCAGGGACAGGGCCGCGCCGGCCGCGATCAGCCTGCGCCGGCGGGGGTGGCGGGACAGCGTTGCCGGTGGCTCGGCGGTGCGGCTGAGCCCGGCCAGCTGCTGGCCCATCAACGCTTCTCTCTGGCAGCGATCGGCGGCGCCGGGGGCGACACCCGCCAGATCGTCGCCCGGTCCTCGGGCGCTCCGAAGCTCGCCACGATCCGGCCATTCTCGATGGCCTTGGCCAGGGTTGGGAACTGGTTCTTGGTGTCGCGGCTCGGGGTCAGGTCGTCGTTGAGGTGCAGCGACAAGGCGTCCTGCCGGTCCAGCGCGATGAAGTCGATGGTGCGCCACGGCTGACTGGCCGGCAATGCAACATCCTTGTCCACATCGAGCTTGGTGAACCAGATGACCTTCTTGCGGGGATGCCCGGAACGGACCAGGTCGACCCAGAAGGCGTCATCGACAACGAGGGTGTCCTCATGGTCGACGTTGCTCTTGAGCCAGGACAGCGCGGCCGCCTTGCCGGCGTCCCGGTTGCTCGTCCACAGGTCCTCGAGCCCGTACCGCCAGGGCCCGGACACCACCAGGGAGAGCGCGACCACGGTGCCGGCGACCAGCAGACGGGTGCCGATATGGAGGGTGATGCTGGCCACGGCCCGGAGCCGGTCGACCGGCCAGGCATGCCGAGGGAGCCGCTCCGACACTCTCGACCACTTCCACAGGATGTCGATCACACCGGCGAAGGTGAGCGCCGCAAACGGGATCATCGCGATGATGAACGGGTACGGCAGATAGCCGTTGCGCAGCAGGCTGCTCACCTGGATCGCGAAGGCGACGGCGAACGCCCGGGTGCGACGGAGCAGCAGGCCGGGAACGATGGCGACGAGGCAGGCCAGACAGGACCAGTGGTCGAGGCCCAGCCAGGTGGTGACGACCTTGTGGGCGGTGCTGGCGGGGTCGAAGATGCTTCCGCTGCCGACCCGGTCGAACAGCTGCCACTGGATCGCCCACTGCAGGCTGACGTGGCCCGGCCCAGCCCAGAGCTCGTTCTTGATCTGAGCGTACAGCGGATACATCAGCCCCAGCAGGGATACCACCATCATGTACATGGTCACGGTGAACTTGCGGTTGCGCTGGTCGGTGCGCTGCCAGAAGAGCAGCAGGAGCGCGGGCATGAACAACAGCGCGGTCTCCTTGGTCAGCACAGCGATCGCGAAGCAGGTTGCACTCGCCGCGGCCGCCTGGATCGAGCGTCTCGGTGAGGCGGCGAAGAAGAAGGCCGCCAACAACCAGGGCGTCACCAGGTTGTCCAGCAGCGCGGTCCGCTGGAAGTAGACCGCCAGCGGGCTCAGCGAGAACATGATCACCGCAAGCGTCGTCGTGGCACGGCCGAACTGGAGCCGACGAGCCAGCCGGAACAACAGCACCACCGAGATCAGCTTGCACACCAGCATGAACTCACGGCCCGTGGCGACGGCGTACGGCAGCCGTTCGAAGGCGTCGGTCACCACGTTGTAGAACGCCATCTGCAACTGCCCCAGCGGCGGATGCGCATACCAGTACGTGTAGTGCGCCAGCCGGTGCAGGTTGGGCACGGACCAGGCGTAGGCGGTGTAGGTGCCCTCGTCATCGAAGCGCGCCGGCGACAGGTACATGCCTCGGGCATGCACGACGGCCGCCACGACGAACAGGGTCGAGAGCAGGGTCAGGTCCAGCCAGTCGCGGCGCAGCCGGTCCACCAGGCGCTCACGCAGGCGTTGCAGCCGCTCGGCCGGCGTCGGCCTGACTGCACGTTCGAGCGCCTCGAGATCAAGCTCGAGATCGAGCGGAGGCAGTTCTGTTCGGAGGCTCACAGCACTGACTCCTGCTGATCGGTGACGTGGACAGGTCGATGGGCACCGACGTGGCTCGTCTTCTCCCAGGTCCGGACCCCCTGCAGCTCACGCGCGGAGGCGCGCATCGCCGCCGCGGCGAGGATGAGCTGGTAGGGCAGCGTTCCGAGAACCAGCTTGACGTAGTCGCGCAGCCGCACCTTCTCGTCGAAGGCACGCCCGAACTCGTGCAGACCCACCACCTCCACGGCCACCGTGGCGACGGTGGGCAGCAGCGGTGCGAAGGTCGCCATCACCGCCAGGTCGGGTGCCTTCAGCAGGAACATCGACACCAGCGCTACTGGCACCAGTGCTCCGGAGAACGCCTGCAGGAAGGGCATGACGAGCAGATACGCCGCCATCAGCTTCTGCCGCCGGGTGGGAAGCCTGCGCCACTCGCCCTTGCGAAGGACCTGCAGAAAACCCTGGCTCCAGCGCGTGCGCTGCTTGAACAGGCCCTTCAGCGTCGGTGGGGTCTCCTCGCGCGTGGTGAGCTCCGGGCTGTACGCGACGGCGACACGAGCGCCCCAGCTGGACAGCCGGACTCCCAGCTCGCAGTCCTCCGCCAGGCAGTCCGGGTCCCAGCCCTTCGCCTTCCGCAACAGGTCGGTGCGGACGAAGACGGTGTTGCCACCCAGCGGGATGAAACGCTTGCGTGCATGCAGGTGGAGCCGCGAGGAGAACCAGAAGAAATACTCCAGCACGTTGCGCAGCGACCACCAGGAGGACTGGAAGTTCATCAGCTGCACGCCGCCCTGCACGACATGCGCCTGGGTGGAACGGAAGCAGGCATCCACGTGCCGGAGCAGCGCTGGGGACGCCTCGTCCTCGGCGTCGAAGACGCCGACGATAAGACCTCGGCAGAGCGGCAAGGCCGTGTTGAGCGCCTTGGGCTTGTTCTTCACCGGGTGCGCGTCGACGGCCACCCGCACCCGTTCATCTGTGGCGGCGATCTGCTCGGCAACGCCGGCTGTCCCGGGATCGTCGTCGCCGACGATGATGATCACCTCGAAGTCGGGATGGTCCGACTCGAGCAGCCGCGAGATGGTGTGCGGCAGCACCTGCTCCTCGTCGCGGGCGGGGACCAGCAGCGAGAAGGACAGTCGTGGCTCGTCGGGCTCGGGGAACCGGGTCATGGCGATCGACTCCGGGGTGCGCCAGGAGTCGACCATCCAGGTCAGGGTGCTGATGGCCACCACCAGGAGGATGACAGTCGCTCCCAGGTAGGCGACGACGACGACTGTGTTCAACATCTGCGCTCAGCCCTCCGCTGACGGTCCGGCTGCGGACTGCCGCTCGGGTACTGGCACTCCCCAGCCGAGCTCGACCGCTGAGGTGACCTGCGACGGTGCCGGCCGAGCACGCAGGCTGAGCCGCATGTCGACGAGCAGTCGCAGATAGCGGAACCCTTCCTTGAGGGTTCCCTTCGACGTACCTGCGCTTCGCTCGACGAAGACGAACGGGACCTCGCAGCGCACCAGGTCAGGGTGACGAACGGCGATCTCCAACAGGATCTTGAACCCGCGAGGCGTCATGGGCTCCGTCAGCGCCTCACGGCGGAACAGGAAGAAGCCGCTCATCGGGTCGCGGATGTCACGAAGTCGATGGGGGAAGACCGCCTTGGCCAATACCGTCGATCCCCAGGAGACGGCGGTTCTCAGCACGCCGAGGCCCTCGTTCCGGCCGCCGCGGACGTAGCGGCTGCCGACCACCAGGTCGGCACTCCCGTCCACGGCGGCCGTCAGCAGCGAGGCCACGCACTCGGGTGGGTGCTGAAGATCACCGTCCATGACACACACCCAGGTCGTGTCGGTCCGGGCGAGGCCTGCCAGGACGGCGCCCCCAAGGCCCCCGCGGCGCTGTTCCCCCTGTCGATGCAGGAGCTGCACGTCCAGGCCCGGATAGCCTCGACGGCCGGCCTGCTCAACCACGAGCGGTGTCTCGTCGTCACTGTCGTCGACGAACAGCACCGTCGCGGGCGACGGCAGGCTGCTCGACAAGCGGGCAAGCAGAGGTGCGACGTTGTCAGACTCGTTCCTCGTCGGGACGATGATCGTCAAGGAGCCGAGGTCGGCAGCAGGTAGTGACATAGCAAGCCACGTGGCCTTTCACAGGTACGAGTGGGATCGGGTCAGGGAGGGCCCAGACCCGAAGGGTGGGACGGATTGGAGGCTCGGCGGACGATGGTGGCGTGGCCACATCAGGCGGGGATGGACTCGTCCCGCTCGTCGTCCAGGTAACTGCCGGGCGGTGGAGCCTTGCGCAGGACCGCCACCCTGACCAGGCCTCGAGCCGTCGCGCTTCGGACTCGGGCTGGTGGACGCCTCGAGGGCCGCCGCACCGTCTGTACCTCACAGCCGAGGTAGTAGCCGAGCGCTTGGGGCGCGGCGCCCACCAGAAGGCAGGGTCGCCCCCCGATCAGGGGTCGGATCGCGGCGGCGATCCTGATGGCCGGCGTCCGCACCGTTCCCATCCTGTGCAGCATGCCGTCCGCCTTGTAGAGCATCGGACCGACGTGCGCGACCAGCCCGACAGCGATGACCGCGGCCACGGCCTTCCGCCTCTTGCCCTGGCTGAGCTGGATCATGCTGACCAATGCCCCGGCAACCGCCAACGACAGCAGAGCGAACACCGGCAGCAGAAAGCGCAGCGCGGTGAAGGACGGCAGCAGCAGGTAGAAGGCCGCGAGCAGACCCGCCGGAACGCAGACCAGCAGCAGCTCTGGCAGCCGGCGCTGTCGAGCGGCGAGGAGGAGCCCCACCGCGGACACCATCGGTATGGCGACCAGCCAGAGAGTCGGCAGCAGTGGCAGTGGCCCCGCGTCCGCGAGCGACCCGCGTTGACAACAGTAGGTGGGGATGCCATCGAGGAGACGCGGGTAGATCTGCACATTGGCCAGGCTCACGTGGAGCCCACCGGGCCCGGCGCTCTCGCCCGATCTCAGTCTCGCCAGAGGCCCTCCGAACCGCGCGTAGGCCTCCATGACCCAGGGCAACCAGCCGAGGAGCTCGCCGACGGCGACGGCGCCGAGTGCGCCGAGACGGCGAAGTCGCGGCACCACCAGAGCACAGACGAAGATGGGCACGATCACCAGGACGCTGTCCGTGGGCCTGACCAGGGCGACCAATGCCGCGGCAGTCGCAACCAGGGCCGCTCGCCACCACCTCGGGTCCTGTACGCAGCGCAGGAACAGCCCGATCACCGCCACAGCGAACAGTGCGACGTACAGGTTGGGCATGACCAAGGGTCCGAACCACACGGTGAACCATGTCGTCGAGAACAACAGGGCCGCCAGCGGAGCGACGGCCGGATGCAGGATGCGCAGCCAGGGCCAGAAGGCGAGGATCAGTAGGCAGCTCGAGAGGACGCTGAAGTAGAGCCGGATGACCCCCAGACCGGGAGAGAAGACGGCAATCGGGGCTGCGAGCACCGGAACCCCCCACGCCCGGGACGAGGACCAGTACAGCTCCGGCACCGACGGGTCGACCATGGCCAGGTAGGTCGCTTCATCCGTGGCAAGCCCCAGGGGTCGCGGCACCAGCACCAGCTGCACCACGAGAAAGAGCAGGCCGACCACGACCAGCGTGCCCCTGCCCCCGCGGAGGGGACTCCTGACCGGAGGCAAATCGGGCGGTTCAGCCCCCTTCTCCGGCGTCGCAACTGTGGCCACGGGTCCCCCTCAGTGCGCGACCTCCCAGGCGCACCCGGCGCGATACCGACCTCGAGAACCGCACATCTTCAACCAATTGCAGACGTTCCCCGATTGTGCGACCTCAAACGCCCACATCCTTCGGCTCAACGCAACCGCTCAGCAACGCGCGTGAACGTGGCATGATCAGCTATGTCCGAAGGGGGCGAGCGCCGATGGTGCTCGGCAAGGAGGCGCGGTGTCCCAGTTCATGACCCTCGTGGCCGACCTCGCCCTGGTCGAGTCACCGCGCTGGCATGACGATCGGCTGGTGTTCTCCGACTGGGGTGCCCGGCAGGTGCTGTCCGTGACTCCTGACGGCCAGCGCGACGTCGTTGCCGACGTGCCTGCGATGCCGTTCTGCCTCGACCGGCTGCCTGACGGGAGGCTCGTTGTCACGGCTGGGCAGCAGCTCCTGGTTAGGGCGGCTGACGGCCGGCTCGCTCCCTACGCCGACCTCAGCCAGCTGTCCGACAAGGCCTGGAACGACATCGTCATCGACCGCCACGGCAATGCCTATGTGAACAACGTCAACTTCGACTTCCCGGGCGGGGAGTTCCGGCCAGGTCTGCTGGCCGTCGTCACTCCCAACGGCGAGGCTCGACTGGTGGCCGACGGGTTGGTCTTTCCCAACGGGATGGCCATCTCCCCCGACGGCTCGACACTGGTGGTCGCCGAGTCGTACGCCAGCAGGCTCACCGCCTTCGATATCCAGGCGGACGCGACGCTCAGCAACCAGCGCACCTGGGCCGCCCTGGAACAGGCGGCGCCGGACGGGATCTGTTTCGACGCCGAGGGCGCGGTGTGGTTCGCCGAGGTGCCGGGACAGCGTTGTGTCCGGGTCGCCGAAGGCGGCGAGGTCCTTCAGCAGCTGAACTCCGAACTGGGCTGCTTCGCCTGCATGCTCGGTGGTCCCGACGGTAGGACCCTCTTCGTCACCGCCGCAGCATGGCCCGACGCGATGACACCCGGCTCTCGGACGGGTCGGATCCTGACCGCAACCGTACGAGTTCCGGGGGCGGGCTGGCCCCGTTGACACCCGAACGACGACCACGATCACGAGAGGACGACACACCATGGCCGATGTTCAGCATGCCTTGATGCGTGCCTTTGCCGAACTTCACATCCGCGTGTACCGAGCGTCCGGCGGGCGATTGATGGGCAAGGTCCGCGGCATACCGGTGTTGTTGCTCAGCGTTGCCGGCCGCAAGACGGGAAGGACGCGCACAACCCCTGTCTCCTACTTCGAAGACGAAGGCCGCTTCATCGTCACCGGGTCGGCCGGTGGCGCTCCTGCCGAGCCGCAGTGGTTCCTCAACCTGAGGCGAGCGGATCGGGCAGAGATCGAGGTCGGACGTCGACGGATCGAGGTCACGGTGGCCATCGCCGACGCCGATCAGCGGGAGGCGCTGTGGCCCCGGCTGCTGACCCATGCCCCCTTCTTCGCCGACTACCAGGCGAAGGTCAAGCGGCAGCTACCGATGGCGATCCTCACGCCGACAGCATGATCACGTTCTCTGTGCGCTGCAGCTCGCGCGAAACTGATGCTCAGTAGTCGCGGGCGATGTCGGACCTGGCAACCGTGGCGAGGACCTGTTGCTGGTAATAGATCGGGCCACCCTCATCGGCGATGACGCTCGACGGGTAGTGCGTCGACACGAACAGCCCGTAGACCGCCCGACCGGAGATGGCCAGACCGAAGTAGTCGCCGATGAGGGCCCCGCTCGTGCACGGGTCGCTGTGACCGGCGCAGGCCATCTGCCCGATCCCGTCAAGATGCTGGGCCGGGTTCATCGGATCCCAGGTGAAGTCTGAGATGCGGGTGTTCGACGCTACCGGCTTGGCGCCCGACCCGGTGTCCTTGTACGCCTGAAGCGAGGTGGCGATGCAGAAGTTGGTTCGTCCGACGTCCGCGGCGAGCACGCTCGGGTCGTTGGGACAGGCGGCGCGGCGGTCGTAGAAGGCCACGGCCACCGCGCCCTCCGGCCCGGCGGCGACCGACGGCTGGAACTGGTCGGTGGCTACGCCGGCATCGCTGTTGTCGTTGACGAGTGTCGGATCTGACCAGGTCAGCCCGCCGTCGGTCGACTGGGTGAACTTCACGTCCATCTGCGTGCCGACCCAGTCTTCATACGTGAGGTACAGGTGGCCGGCATGGGTAGGGCTGGCCGCAAAGCTCTCGGTGATCCCGTCACGGAAGGTCGTGTTGGGAAGTTCAGCGGTCGGAAGCGTACCCACGGTGGCGGCCGCGACGAACGGGGAGAAGCTCACGCCGTCATCGGTGGATCGGGTGACGAAGATCGTCACCGGCCCCCGGTTGCGGTTCATGGGGAAGGACGCGAACGCGACGTAGAGGTTGCCCGCCGCGTCGACGGACGGATAGACGTACGTGTTCGACGGCCCGGTCTGCGACGGAGCGGTCATCGTCACCGCCTTGGCGAACGTCTGGCCCCGGTCACGCGAGACGGCGATGCGGATCTTGGTGGTGTTGTTGTTGAACACCGACCACATCGCATACACATGGTCGCGGTACGGGCTGCCGGGCAGAGCGTTGACGGCGACCCACTGCTTGTCCTCGACATGGCCCAACTGCTTCGCCGAGGCGTTGGGCGACTGCTCCAGGTCCTGACCGCCGTTGCCCTTCAGCCAGGTGCGGCCCAGGTCATCGGAGTACGACAGGTCGATTGCGCCGTCCGGATGGAGCTTCGTGCCGTCCCAGTAGGCGTTGAACGGCAGCGTGACCTGGTACGCACGGCCCTGGGAGTCGAACGCCACGTTGGGATCGGTGTTGTTCGTCCACGACGGCGGCATGGCCTGGCTGCCGGTCGACACGCAGTCATAGCCCTGCACCTGCGTCGTCTTCGTCGGCGTCGCGTTGGGCATGGTCATGGCGCCGAGATGGAACAGGTAGAAGGTAGAGTACTTGTCGAAGAAGATCTTGGACGCACCGAGCAGGTCCTCGGTGCCCGGTTTGACCGCGATCCAGGACTCCGAGTGGTTCGCGTTGTACGGTCCTGGCCGGCAGGTGCCGGCCACCGGCGCCGTCGACCCGGCGGGCACCGGATAGCCGCCTCCGGAGGTCGGCTGACTGGCGACCACATTCGTGAAGGGCGTACTTCCCTGCCACGGGGAAGGTGCAGCTCCGCTGGGCAAGGTCCCGACCAGCAACCCCGCGGTGACGACCCCAGCAGCCACCAGCAAGCGCCTCATCGCAACCTCCCCAAGTTCGCGTAATGCGCGCTGCTATCCGCACTATCACAACGGAATGGTCCTGCCAAGAGCCTGCGGGGAGCGGGCTCGACGACACGGCGAGCCGCAGACGAAAAGGGCTTGCCTGACGCCGGACCACCGGTGAGGCTGACCGGGTGAAGAACTTCGACCCGGCCAAGAGCTTCCTCGGCGACGCCGCGCGTCACAACGACGACAGCCCACGAGGAGACGAGCGGGAGACCGTTCAGCTGCTGGCAGAGCTGGCCCGAGGCCGAGCACTGGAGCTGGCGATCGGGTCCGGTCGCATCGCCCTCCCGTTGGCGGCCGCGGGAGTCGCCGTTGACGGCATCGAGCTGTCACCGGACATGATCGACATCCTGCGCAGCCGACCCGGCGGAGACAGGATCGACGTCCGGATGGGAGATATGACCACCGTGGGGACCGGTCGTCGCTACTGTCTGGTTTTCCTGATCTTCAATACCATCTTCAACCTGCTGACCCAGGACGACCAGGTCCGGTGCTTCCAGAACGCCGCCCGCCACCTCGACGAGGACGGCCTGTTCCTTGTTGAGGCTGCGGTCCCCAGCGCCTGGACAGCCAGCAACAGCTACGTCAACGCCGAAGACGTGGAGCTGGATTTCGTCACCCTCGACGTCTGCCGTTATGACCCGGTCACCCAGATCCTCGACGAGAGCCATGTCCGTCTCGACGCTGCTGGCGTGCAGTTGAGGCCCATCTCCTGCCGGCTGGCCTGGCCGTCCGAGCTGGACCTGATGGCCCGGCTGGCCGGTCTGGAGCTCCGCGATCGCTGGGGCGGGTGGCAGCGCGAGCCGTTCACCGCCGACAGCGTTCGCCATGTCTCCACCTACGGCCCTGGACGGGCGTGAGCCAGGACCAAGTCAGCCGATGACGAGGTTGGCCATATCGGCGACCGGGCGGAACCCCAGGGCCTGGTAGATCCGGTTGGACACGGGGTTGGCCTGGTCGGTGAAGAGGCAGACCCGGGCTCCCTGGCCGAGCAGGTGCCGGGACACCGCGGCGACGGCGGCACTGGCGTACCCGTGGCCACGGTGTGCTTTCGGTGTGAACACCGGACCGATCCGGGCCACCCCGAACGCCGGCGCGTTGGCACCGGTCAGGTGCACCGGCCGACCCTCGCCGTCCTCCCAGAACCAGATCCGCCGCTGCTCGATCCGGCGCAGCATGCTTTCGAGATCCTCCGTTCCCAGGTCTCCGCTCCGCGGCTGCCGGCCAGACTGCTCGTCGGCGGCGGCCCTGAACGCGTTCACCCAGCGAACCGCCAGGTCCGCCTCGCCGACGCTGACCAGCCGCAGCCGGCCCGGCACCGGGTCGGGCATGATCAGCTCGCCGAGCTCGAAGAGCCGGGTGTGCTCCGAAGTCCGGGGCGTGCCGCCGGCCAGCCGGCCGAGCTCATCCATACAGAGCCGGACGGCGGGCAGCGCGCCGTTGGCGGCCGGGCTCCACTCCCCTGTCGCGTGGAGCTGACGAGCCACTTGGACGGCGGCCTCGTCCGGCATCGGCAGCAGATACATCGGGTAGGGCGGCGCGGGTGCCGACCGCATCCCGGCACCGACGATCTGGCCGGAGTCGTCGGTGACGACCAGCCACCAGTAGGGCACGTGCGGGTCGCGGGGCACTCCCTCGGCCCAGTCGGTGCGGAGTCGACTGGTCACACTGGCGACCACGGTGTTGATCAGCGGGTCGGCTGCCAGGTAGTCCCCGGCACGCTCCAGGAAGGAACCGGGCTGGTCGAAGAAGGTCAGCTCCATGCGGTGACGCTACGTGGTCGGACCCGCATCAGCCACTCGTGGGCACAGCGGTGAGCCCGACGGTCAAGGGCTGGCCAGCACGGGGGAAGTCACCCTGCGGCACGCTCGAGCACGATCAGCGGGGTGAGGTAGTGCTCGACCACACGCCCTCCGAACTGGTCCGCTGCCTGCGCAGCCTCCTCGACCTCAGCGGCGCTCCAGTTGCTGAACGTGGTGAACAGATCGCGGATCTGATCGGTCCGGAACTCGACCGTCCAGTGGAACTCCTCGATGTGGATGGTGACGAAGTGCCCGCTCTCGGTCAGCTGCGCCGCCCAACCCTCGGTAGCGAGCTCGCCAGGGCCGCGTCGCGGCGGCTCGCCCCCACGGCGCGCGGTGATGGCCGCAACCCGCTCGCGGAACGGGCTGACCGGCACCGAGGGGTCGCCGAACACCGTTCGCCAGACGGCGAAGTGGCCACCGGGCACCAACGCGCGATGAAGCTTCGGCAGCACGACGTCGAGGTCGAACCAGTGCACCGCAGTCGCCGCGACCGCGAGATCGAACGTCGCCGGCGGCACGGGCATGGACTCCGCGGTGGCGACGTGCACCGCAGCTTCGGGCCAACGCCGGCGCAGCCGGTCGGCCAGGGCCTCACCGGGTTCGACCACGGTGACCGCGGCGCCGGCCTGCAGCATCGGTCCGGTCGCCTGTCCGGTGCCGGCGCCGAGTTCGATCACCCGTGTCCCGCGGCGCAGCCAGCCCTGCTCCTGCAGTCGGATCCACAGTGCGTCCGGATACGGCGGTCTGGCGCGGTCGTAGATCTCCGCGTGCGCATCGAAGTGCATGGGATCCGGCACTCGGCGCAGCCTAGTCCCCTTCAGCGCCATGGCCGGCTCACACTCGAGGGTCGCAAGAGCCTCGGCACTGCTCACGTCGAACACGAGCAGGACCGAGCCGCCGGCCTGCGATGCGAGGCAACCGTGCAGACGCTCGCCGTTCCATGCAGGCCCTCCAGGGGCTGCACGGGGTGCGTACGGTCTGCACGGCCGCGACGGTCCCTCCGGCAGGGCCGCAAGTCCGGTGAGATCGGGCCATGGGCCCTGCTCAGGAGGGCCGTCCGCCGCGAAGATGGCCTTGTTGAGGGGAGGCGCGCCATGACGCGAAGCCAAGAAGTCTTGGCCGCTCTCGAGACCACCCGAGGCTGGCAGGAAGAGCTCTACGAGAACCTGCATGCCCACCCGGAGCTCAGTTCCCCTGAGGCCGACCAACATCCTTGTCGGTCCGTACACGGTCCTCGCCGTGATTGCCTACACCCTCTTCGGCATCGGCCAGGCCTGCTACACCACTCGGTCGACCGACGCGGCCGTTCGCCAGGCCGGGCTGGTGACCTTCATGCTCACCCTGATGCTGGCCCTCATCGCCATCATCTCGATCGCCCTCACCATCCCCAAGGGCAGGAAGTACCACGAGTGAATGCGGCCGTTCTCGTCGGGCGATGCTAGCGTCGGCCAGTGACTTCGCTCATTCACCTCAATGGGCCTCCGGGAATCGGGAAATCCACGCTCGCGGCTCTCTATGCGGAAAGACATCCCGGCACGCTCAACCTGGACATCGACAGCCTGCACGGCTTGGTGGGTGGCTGGCGGGATCCGGACAACCACACGCACGAAGTCCTGCGACCGATCGCTTTGGCGATGGCATCGACTCATCTCGGCGGCGGACGCAACGTCATCCTCCCCCAGTATCTGGCTCGTCTCGAAGAGATCGATGCCTTCGAAAAGACGGCTCGCGACCAAGGCGCCGATTTTCGCGAGGTCGTGCTCCTTGCCGAGAAGGCGGAATCGATCGCGCGCTTTGACACGCGTAAGGACGACAGCGCTTGGGGTAGGCACAACCACTGGCTCGTTGAGGTCCAGGGAGGACAGGTGATGCTCGCTGCCATGTATGACCAGCTGCTGGAGATCCTGCAGTCTCGACCATCGGCCGTGGTCGTGCGCAGTGCGCCTGAGGCGGTGGAAGAGACCTACGCGTCGCTGACGCAAGCACTACTGCAGTCCGGGGACAGGGCTGAGCCGGTCGAAGGGTCTCCCGCGCCCTGAGCCTGTCGAAGGGCCTCCCGCGTCCGCGATATCGGCTACGACACACTCTGGAGTGTCGCACGATCGGGCCGAGGTGTCCTACTGGTCGCGCCAGCTGTAGCTCGGAGTCCAACCGAACAAGGTCTGCATCTTCGTACAGTCGAAAGCCGACCTTGAATCGTCGAAGTCGGGGGCGAAGCGGTCGTAGCCGTCGTAGAACTCGGCCATCAGCTCACGCAGCCCGCGCTTCGCCCGGGTATCGGCGGCCGCGATCAGGCACACCTCGTGACCGGTGCTCGTCCCTTCCAACGCGGCACGGTACGCGGTCCCCACATCACGGGCGTCGATGTAGCTCCAGAAGTTCCCCTTGCTGCGTCCCGGGTCCTCCCACTCGTCGGCGAACCGGTCGTAGTCATCGGGCGGGATGACGTTGTTGATACGCAGGCCCACCCAGGCCGTCTGCGGGTAGCGGACCGCGAGCGAGTCCGCGATCACCTCGCTCATGTACTTGCTCAGGGCGTACGCATTCGGCGAGGGGTAGCGTTCGGCTTCATTGAAGGGGATCTGCGAGGGGACTTTGCCCTCCGTCAGCAGTCCGGTCGCCATCTCACTCGAGGCATAGACAACCCGCGACACCCCGAGATCACCAGCCGCCTGCATGATGTTGTAGGCGCTCAGCACGTTGTTGTTGAAGACGTCAATCTGCGCTTGGCCACTCGGAGCAGGATTCGCGGCGAGATGACAGATGCCCTCGGGGCGGAACTGAAACAGCGCGTCGTAGACCCTGCCCGCATCTGCGAGCTCCACCCGGCAGAACTCTCCCGGAAGCTCCAATTCCGGTCGACGAGCGACATCGAAGTTCACCACCTCGTGACCCGCCTCAGCCAACTGACGAACAACCCACTGCCCGGCTCGTCCGGTCCCTCCTGTTACGACGACTCGCATCTGTGCAGACTTCCTCTCCGTCGATACGTCCAGCGGTGTGTCGCGGCCGCCAGGCACGGCGGCCTCCCCAGACCAGGGGTGCGCACGGACGAGTGAGTACGCACCGTCACGCTAGCAGGAGGAGGACGGCGTAACCGTCCCCAGCCGCCGTTGGAGGTATCGCCGTTCGGTGTCGCTCGGGGCAAGTTCCAAAGCCTCGCCATAGGCCGCGGCAGCCTCCGCGCTTCGCCCCAACCGGTGCAGCAGGTCAGCGCGGGTGGCGGGCAACAGGTGGTAGCCGGCGAGCTCTGGCGAGGACCGCAGCGCATCGACCAGCTCGAGGCCGGCTCCGGGGCCCTCGGCCATGCTCACGGCCACCGCACGGTTGAGCTCGACTACCGGGGACGGGACGAACTCCGCCAGCCGTCCGTAGAGGGCCGCAATCTGCGACCAGTCCGTGTCGTCCGCGACGGCGGCCGTCGCATGACACGCCGCGATCGCGGCCTGCACCTGGTATGGGCCGGGCCGCGCCTGGCGAAGCGCCGCGTCCAGGACCCCAGTGGCCTCGACGATCTGGGTCTGGTTCCACCGGCTGCGGTCCTGGTCTTGGAGCGTCACGAGCTCGCCGCGTTCGTCGACCCGGGTGACCCGCCGGGCGTCGTGCAGCAACATGAGGGCCAGCAGACCCTGCGCTTCGGGCTCGTGGGGCATCAGGCCGACCAGGAGTCTCGCAAGCCTGATCGCCTCGTCACTGAGGTCGCGGCGCGTCAGCAGTGCACCTGCCGTAGCCGCATAGCCTTCGTTGAACACCAGGTAGAGAACGGACAGGACTCCGGGCAGGCGTTCGGGCAGCAGGTGGCTGGGCGGTACCTGGTAGGGGATCCCGGCGTGTCGGATCTTCTGTCGCGCCCGTACAAGTCGCTTGGCCATCGTCGGCTCGGCCACCAGAAACGCCTTGGCGATCTCGGCCGTCGACAACCCGGCGAGGGTGCGCAGGGCGAGGGCGACCTGCGACTCCAGGGCCAGCGCCGGGTGGCAGCAGGTGAAGATGAGCCTCAGCTGGTCGTCGGGGAGATCGGGGTCCTCCTCCGCGCTGGTGCGCTCGGTCAACAGGGCCACCTCTCGGAGCTTTCCCGAACCAACCGCCTGCCGCCGGAGGAGGTCCACAGCACGGTTGCGTGCCGTCGTCGTCAGCCAGGCCCCTGGTCGCGCCGGTATCCCATCCCGCGACCAGACCTGCAGTGCCTGGGCGAAGGCGTCCTGGGTGCAGTCCTCGGCGAGGTCCCAGTTGCCGGTGATGCGAATCAGGGTCGCGACGATCTGGGTCCGCTCTTCGGCGAAGGCGCGGACCGCGGCTGCCTCCACCTGCCCGGTCACGGGAGGTACCGACTCACGGATGACACGCGATCATGGGGTGTAAAGGGGGCGGATCTCGATCGTCCCGTAGCGCGCAACAGGATGTTGGGAGGCCACCGCGATGGCCTCGTCCAGATCGGCGCAGTCGATCACGCACACCCCACCGATCTGCTCCTTGGTCTCCGCGAAGGGTCCGTCGCCAAGCAACACCTGGTGATCCCGCGCCCGCACCGTGGTGGCGTCGCTGGGCGGCCGCAAGCCGGTGCTGCTCTCCAGAATGCGACGGCGCCGCATGTCCTCGGTCCAGCTCCCGCACCCCTCCTCGAGGTGCTGTTCGGCCACCTCCGGTTCGGCGCACAGCAACAGCATGTACTTCATCGGGGTTCCTTTCCCTGCCGGACCGGATGGGTGAGGTTCATGGTGGGGGTCATCAGACTTCCTCAGGAGTGGTGGCTGTGAGACAAGGACGGCGGTTGCCGGGCTCAAGGGGCTGTGAAGCGCGCGCTGATCGGGCCCGAAAGCCGACCGACGGGAAGTTGGCGACCACAGAGGACGAGGAGGAGGTCCTGGGCGGCCCCCAGCACCGCTGTCCCCGAGCCCAGGGACCAATCTATATCCGTCGCTCGCAGCTGGACGTCGCTCAGGTCGACGCCGAAGAACTTCCTGGGTCGGGGGCTGCTCAGATTGTCGAGCACCATGTGCAAGCGCTGTTCCGAGATGTCGCGTGGGATCCCCAGCGCGGTCGTCCAGTCGAGTCCGTGTACCACCTCGTGCGTCAGGGCTCCCTGGTAGCCGCCTCCCGGTGGCTTCCACCCGTCCTCGGCGTGAGCCCGGACGTCATGCAGGAGCTCGCTCGTCGACAACCTGGCGGCGTCACACCGAGCGCATCTGTCGGCCATCGCGTTGAAGTTGCCCCGTGACTTGACCATCTCCCACACGAATCGGGGGGCTGACTGGCGGTACGGCATGGTCACGTGTGCGACCACCTCCCGCACGCGCCACCCCGAGCACAGCGTGGGCAGGTCCCAATCGTCCGCACTCAGACCCGCGAGAAGATCGGCCAGTTCACGACGTTCGGCCGCGACTTCAGCCTTGGCGGCTCCGGCCATCACCCGATCGGCTCGACCCGGGCGAGGCCTGGGTCGGCGCGTGCTGTTGCTGTGCTGCATCTGGTCACACTCTTCTCTCTCTGGAAGTACAGTCACCCCACCGACGAACGGGAACGTCGCAGAAGGACACCCCTACCCGCGACACGGTGGCGGCCGAGCGTGCAGTGGCCTCCGCAGAAGAGTGAGCGCGGCACTGGCGGCGGCGTAGCGAACTGCGGGCGCGACGCCATCGCCGATCGATACACTCGGGGACTCCAAACCGAGGAAGGGCGGTGCAGGTGCCAGGAACGGTGGGGCGCACCGCCGCGCGTCAGTTCGGCACTATCGGGCGTCATCTCCGGCTGGCGTGGCCGGTGTTCCTGATTTTCCTCACGCAGCGGCTGCTCACGGTCGCGTTCGTGTACCACCAAGCCGGCGGGCTGCGTTGGCTGGTCACCCGGTGGGACGCCGGGTGGTACCTGGGGCTCGCAGAGGGCGGCTACGTCTACCCCAACCTCTTTCCCGATGGTCGACCACGGGTGAGCAACCTCGCGTTCTTCCCGCTCTATCCGTGGCTCGTACGCGGCATCGACGACATCGGCCCGCTCTCTCCGAGCCAGGCCCTGCTGGCCGTGTCGTGGTTCGGCGGGCTGCTGGCGGTGTGGGCGATCTTCGCCGTCGGGAACGCCCTGTACGGGCGCTGGGCCGGCATCGCACTGTCCGCGCTGTGGGGGATGGCACCGGCCTCGCTGGCGCTCACCATGGGTTACCCAGAGGGCCTGTTTACCGCCGCAGCGGCCGCGGCGCTGTTTTGCCTGATCCGCCGGCGTCCGGTCTGGGCGGGTGTCTGCGCGCTCGTCGCCGGCCTCTTGCGCCCGTCTGCCGTCGCGGTGATCGCCATGGTCGGGGTGTACTTCCTGGTGGAGCTCGGACGGTGGCTCGCGCTGCGTCGAGCACGATCCGGCGACGAGCCGACACCGCGTGGGCGTGCCGCGCCGAACAGCGCTGAGCCCTTCCCGGTTCGTGCATTCGTGGGTGCAGTCGTGTCGACGCTGGGACTGGGCGGGTTCATGGTCTACGTCGGGATCCGGACCGGTGAGGTGTTCGGTTACTTCACCGTCCAGGGCCAGTGGGGTCAGCAGACCGCCAGCATCGCGGGATATGTGCATGGCGTCGCGCAGGGGCTGTTCAATGCGGGGCCGGGATCATCCATACCGCTGAACATCGCCGTCTCGATCGTGTATCTGCTGTTGTTCTGCCTCATCCTGTTCGACCGCAAGCTCGCCTTCGCCAGCGTCTATGCCGCCGTCCTTCTCGTCATGAGCCTGACTCACGTCACGTACCAGAACGTCTACGCGCGACAGCTGCTGCCGGCGTTCGTCCTGCTCATCCCGTTGATCCGGCTGCGGGTCCCCCGCATTGGTGCGATCACCGCCCTGACCTTGGGCAGCATCGTCATGAGCTGGTGTAGCGCCCACTACCTCCTCACTTCAGCCTTGGCGTTGTGAGTGGGCGATGTCCTCGTGGATACGGTTGACCGTGGGCCACTCAGTTGACGTTGTCCCCAGATAGCGAGTGACTCGTCAAATTCGATATCGGACACTTCTTGACACTCCCCTGGTCCGGTGCCATCGTCCTGAATATGACCGGAGTACGGCACCGGTTGCGCCTTGAATTTCTGCGGGCTTACAGTCCGCCATTGATCATCGCTGCGCCCCTCTCAGATGTCATCACATTCGAGAATGAACGAGGAGCGGAAACCCTCAGCGCACCTCATGCCTGCGCCCCCACCTGCTGCATTGTGAGCCGCTTTGTCGACTCCGACTCGATCGCGGTAAGGAGTATGACGATCGGCGGTCCAAGCCACCGACCAGCCTCGTAACGTCTGATTCGCGCCGCCCCGGGACGGCTCCCGGGCCCTGGCACACATTGCAGGAGGATTCCGTGAGAACTCGCATCATCCGCATCACCATCTGCCTGATGGGCTTCGGCTTGGTTGCCGGCATTTCCCCGGCCGCGGTTGCTCGGCCAGCTCCCGAGTCGCGAAATGCCGCTGGTGCCTACCTGGCCCGTTTCGGCGCACCGGCCGGCGCCGGCGTAGTGGCCGGCCCGGACAGCCCCAGCTCGTTTGACGCCACTCTGCCGAATGGGCGCCGGGTCACCCCGGCCGGGATCAGCGTGCAGGTGGGCCAGAACCCACTGAACAGCGCCTTGACCCCGGATGGCCGCTACCTGGTCACGAGCAATGACGACGAGCGCAACACCACCGACATTGCCAGGTCCGTGGTGCCCACCGACACGAAGCCGGGCAGCGATGTCTCGAGGGGCCTGTACACCCTGGGCGTGATCCGGACGGCGGATATGACCCTGGTGGCCTCCGTTCCGGTCCCGAAGCGGCTGGCTCCCGCCAATCCGGGTTCGACGTTCAACGGGCGCACCAACGGCGACGGTGTTGCGGGTCTGTTCCTGGGGCTTGTCATCGTGCCCACGGCAGACGGCTACACGCTGTACGCGGCCGGCGGCGTCGCCGACGTGGTGTACCGCTACCCGATGCAGGCGGACGGAACGCTCGGCACACCGACCCAGATCCCCGTCCCGGTACCGAACGACAAGACGCAGGCCACCTACGGCATGGCGGCCCCCGGCTGGCTGACACTCTCAAAGGACGCGCGAACCCTGTACGTCGTCAACAACAACGGCAACAGCGTGACGCCGATCGACCTCACCTCGGCGCCACCGGTCGCAGGAACTCCGGTCCCCGTCGGTTATTTCCCGTACGCCGCCCAGCTGTACCGAGACAAGCTCTTTGTCAGCAACTGGGGCTTGACGCAACGCTCCTTTGCCGACGGTGAAGGCACGACCAATGCGAGCAAACGGCAGGTGCACCATGGCACGCCGTACATCGGCGGTGGATCGACCAACCTGTTTGCCAATCCGGTCACCGATCCCGAGAAGAGCTCCAGCCTCTCGGTGCTGTCCCTCAACAGCGGCACACCGGTGGCGCAGGGGTCGCTGAGCCTGGCCCGGCCGATCGACGGCGTGCACATCGTGGGTGGAACTCATCCCTCCGCACTTGCGCTGGCGAGGGGCGGTCACGGACGTCCAAGCGCGCTCTATGTGACGGACACCAACGAGGACCGGATCGCAGTCATCGATCCCGACAGCGAGCGGGTCGTGCGCAAGGTTGCGCTTCCCGCCCCGACCGTCGGAGACGTCTCGTCGTTGGATCAACGGGAACATGTGGTCTTCGGCCTGCAACCCAATGCGCTCGCGGTCAGCCCTGATCAGCGTCGCCTCTATGTGGCCGAGGCCGGTCTCAATTCCGTCGCAGTTTACGACCTTTACCGGCGGGCACAGAAGCCGCGTTTCCTGGGACGCATTCCAACGGGGTGGTACCCCACGGGTGTCACCGTTTCGGCGGACGGTGCGTCGCTGTTCATCACCAATGCCAAGGGTGCTGGTTCCCCTTACGGGTTCCAGGGCCCCGTCAACGGCGTCACCAGGGAAGTCAACTGGATGTTCGGGTCAGTGCAGAAAGTGGATCTCACGGCGCTTGACCTCAAGCGCTCGACCCATCGGGTCTATGCGAACACGGCGGTTCAGCGGAAACCGGACCGACACTTGCTGAGCACGCTGCAGCACAAGATCACCCACGTCGTCTATATCCTGCGAGAGAACAAGACGTATGACACCTATCTCGGTGACGACGCGATTCTCAACGCACGCGGCGCCAACGGCGGCGGGGGCGAATATGCACGCTACGCCGCCGATGTGCCCAATACCCGTAAGCTCGCTGAGCAGTTCGCTGTAGGCGACAATGTCTATGCAGATGCAGAAGAGAGCAATGCTGGCCATTCCTTTGCGCTCGCCGCCACGTCGACCGATTTCCAGCAGAAGACGCAACTCGAGCGCGGGGCACGGCCTCTGACCAATATCAAGAACCAGGATCCGGAGGACTACCCGCTCCGCGGCTACCTCTTCAACGCCATGGCTCGAGGCAAGCGGTCATTCAGAGACTACGGCGACAGCATCCGGATCAGCGGTTACGACGAGGGCTCCTTCAGCGACTACTGCGCCGATGACCCCAAACTTGGCTGCTCCAACACCACCTACAACAACATCCAGGACACCACCTCCCCGACGGTCGGCCTCGGTGGGCTGTACAGCGAGACCCTGCCCGCGCTGAAGGTGCTCGGCGGCCACCTTGATGAGCACTACCCAGGCTGGAACCTGCGGATCAGCGACCAGCGGCGCGCACGGGAATTCATCACCGACTTCCAGGCCCTGATCGACCAGGGGCGGGCCCCTCAGTTCACCTACGTGTGGCTGCCCGGTGACCACACCGGGGGATGCTCCACGGGCACGGTCAGCTGTCGACCCGACCAGGAAGTGATCGACAACGATAAGGCTCTCGGCCAGATTCTGGACTATCTCACCCACTCCGCCATCTGGCCGCGGACTGCGGTGTTTCTCGCCGAGGACGACGGGCAGAGTTCCCCCGACCATGTATCCCCGCACCGCACGTATTCGATGGTGATCTCTCCGTACGTCAAGCACGAGACGGTCATTCACCGGCTGTCGTCGACCGTGTCCATCCCCAAGACGATCGAGGAGATCCTCAATCTGCCGGCGATGGGCTACGGCGACCTTCTCGCCAACGATCTGCTCGACTGGTTCACGACCAAGCCCGATTACACGCCGTTCACTCCGGTGAGCGACTCGGCCTATCCGGCAGAGAAGCCGGTGCCGGCCGTTGCTCAGCGGATCTGGGACCTGACCGCCGAGCTGACCGATGAGGGCTATGACAATGCGACTGCGCAACTTGGTGTCCTGGACCGCCTGTACAACGAGTCCCGCCGACTCGCCGAGCACCCTCAGGCTGTCAAGGACTACGAGCGCAGGCAGGAGGCGCTCTATGCACAGGCCCGCCGGGTTGCGGCGTCGGGCGGATAGCCCGCGCGGCAGCAAGAGCTCTGGTGGACCCGGATCCACGGATGGGTAGACGCCGCTGGACGGTGGTGGAAACGCGCAGCAGCCGGTACCGTCGCCGTACTTCGCTGCTACACGGCAACCCACCATTGGAGGAGCGCGCGGATGTCACTCACCCGGATCCACAACTTGTCCATCTCCCTCGACGGCTTCGCCACCGGTGAGCCTCAGTCGGCCGAAGCGCCGTTCGGCCATGCGGGCCAGCGTCTCCATCAGTGGATGTTCGGTACGCGATTCTGGGACGCGAGTGGAACCGCGGGGGTCGACGACGCCTTCGCCGAGCGTCACAGTCAGGGCATCGGCGCCGAGATCATGGGGGCCCACAAGTTCGGTCCGCCCGGCTGGCAGGACGACCGGGAGTGGAAGGGCTGGTGGGGGCCGAACCCGCCGTTTCACACCCCGACCTTCGTGCTCACTCACCATCCGCGGCCCTCGATCGAGATGGAGGGCGGCACCACGTTCCACTTCCTCAACGCCGCCCCAGCGGAGGCTCTCGATACCGCCCGCGAGGCAGCCAATGGCCTGGACGTCCGGATCGGCGGCGGACCGAGCGTCGTACGGGACTTCCTCGCGGCCGGGCTCGTCGACCACATGCACCTGGTCCAGGTCCCGATCGTGCTTGGCCGTGGCGTCCGGATCTGGGACGGCTTGGAGGCCCTCGAGGATGCGTACGACGTCGAGGCGGTCTCGTCGCCCAGCGGCGTCACCCACCTGACGTTCACGCGGAGGGTCGCCCCGTGACGCGACCCGACTGCAGGTCCTGACGGGAGGGCAGTGGTGGAAGAAAAGCCCTTGGTTGAGGGCCGCAACGGGCGGACTCAGCTGGGAAATCGCTGGCGCACCCGGAGAGATTCGAACTCCCAACCTTCTGATCCGTAGTCAGATGCTCTATCCGTTGAGCTACGGGTGCGTGCCGCTCTTTCGAGCAACGACGTGAAAGTCTAGCGACTAGGAGGGCGATGGACCAATCCGCCTCAGCACCCGCGCCAGTCCTTGACCAGACCACGACCGAACTGGTACGGCCAGTTTGACAGGAATGCGCGTTCACCTATTGTTCAAGGGGCGTAAACGATAGCGTCTGTCGCAGGTGTTGCCCGACATCTGTGTGTCTCGGCCTGAGGATTAGGGAACCTTGTGACCACCCTGTTGTTCGTCGTGATCGCCGTCATCCTGGTGGCGCTGGTCTTCGACTTCACCAACGGCTTCCACGACAGCGCCAACGCGATGGCGGGTCCGGTCGCCACCGGTGCCCTCAAGCCCCGCACCGCGGTCATCATCGCCGCCGTGCTCAACCTCGTGGGCGCCTGTCTGTCCACCGAGGTCGCCAAGACCATCTCCAACGGATTCTTCGACGAGGCCCTGATCACCGCGCCCATCATCCTGGCGGGCCTGGTCGGCGCCATCGTCTGGAACCTGCTGACCTGGCTGCTGGGCCTCCCGTCCAGCTCGTCCCACGCCCTGTTCGGTGGCCTCATCGGGGCCGTGATCGTGGGCGCCGGGTTCTCCTCGGTCAACGTCTCGGTGGTGATGTCGAAGGTACTGCTGCCGGCCCTGATCGCCCCGGTGGTCGCGGGCATCGCCGCGGCACTGGCCACCCGGTTGGCCTATCGGGTCACCCGCAAGACGCCCAGCTCCCACAGCGAGACCGGCTTCAAGTACGGCCAGGCCTTCACCGCCTCGCTCGTCTCGCTGGCGCACGGCACCTCCGACGGCCAGAAGACGATGGGCGTGATCACGCTGGTACTGATCGCCGCCGGACTGCAGCCGGCCCAGACCGGGCCGCAGTGGTGGGTGATCCTGGCCGCAGGACTCGCGATCGGGCTGGGCACCTACTCGGGTGGCTGGCGGATCATGCGCACCATGGGCAAGGGCATCGTCGAGATCGAGACTCCCCAGGGCTCAGCCGCCGGCGCGGCCTCGACCGCCACCATCCTGGCCTCGTCCCACCTCGGCTTCGGCCTCTCCACCACCCACGTCAGCACAGGCAGCATCCTCGGCTCCGGGATCGGTCGCAAGGGCGCCGAGGTCCGCTGGAGCGTCGCCCGCAGGATGCTGTACGCGTGGCTGCTCACCCTTCCGGGTGCGGGGCTGGTCGCCGGCCTGGCTGCCCTGCTCTCCGGCCTCGGCATCGGCGGCGTGATCGCCCTGCTCGTCCTCCTGGTCGTCGCCTGCGTGGCCATCTGGGCCGTCTCCCGCAAGCACGTCATCAGCCGCCACAACGTCACCGACAGCCACGAGGTGATGGTGCTGGCCTCCGCCGCGGCGAAGAGCTTCGCCAACGACCCGCGGTTCGGCGACGCCGACAAGCGCGCCAAGTCGACCACCGCGAAGGAGCAGCTGTGAAGATCGACTGGACCGCTCTCGGCGTCGTCTCGGCCGTCTCCGTCGTCTCGACCGTGCTCTTCGTGCTGCTGCTCTCCCTCGGCGTCCGCTTCGTCTCAGCGGCCCGGCTTCGGGCCAACCAGGGCGAGACCTCGGCCGCTGTCCTCGGGTTCGGCTACACCTTCATCGCGCTGGCCGGCCTGCTGGTGCTGTTCGGCATCTACCTGATCGTTCCCCAGTTCCACTGACGCGAGCGGGTACGCCCCGTACCCGCTGCCCGCGGGACCTGGTTACGTCCCCAGCCGCCGAGTGGTGTTCGCCCCGTCCAACGACTCGCGGATGATGTCGGCATGGCCGGAGTGGTGCGCCGTCTCTCTCAGCAGATGCAGCAGGATCCGTCGGGTGGTCCAGTACTGCGTCTCCGGCGGAGACCAGGGCGCCTCGGGTAGTGGCACCCGCCGCTCGAGGTCCGGCAGGGACGCGACAGCCGCGTCGGTGGTCCTGATCGCCTCCGCATACTCCGCCAGCAGGCCCGCCAGCGTGTCACCCTCGGTCAGGTAGTACTGCTCGAAGTCGAACATCCCTTCCGGATCACCGGGCTGTTCGGTCATCACATGGGTCCACACCCGCTCCGTGCGGGCCAGGTGCTTCACCACCCCGCCCAGCGTCAGGTCACTCACCGTGCTGCGGGACGCGGCCTGTTCCTCGGTCACGTCACGCAGCGTGATCAGCAGGGTCTCGCGCTGCTCGGCGAGCATCTCCAGGAGTTCGGACTGCTCGTCGAAGGCTGTCTGTGTGGTCATGGGGTTCCTTTCGGCTCAGAGACGCAACATCGCCGCACGGGGTCGGCATTCCGTCCCCGCAGCCGGCTCGTGACTCGCTGTGAGCAGCCTCACACCAGAAACTGGACTGGTTTGGATAAGACCAGTAGTGGTGGTGGGCTATGGTCATACCACTATCGCTACTGGTCCTATTGGAGTCGCCTCATGACCACTCTTGTCCGGCCCCCGCTGGTTACCGCCCCACTGCCCACGACCCACTCGCGGCTGCTGGCCTGGGTGCGCGAGGTCGCCGAGCTGACCCGGCCTGCCGCCATCCGGTGGTGTGACGGCTCTGCCGCGGAGTGGGAGGAACTCACCGGCGAACTGGTACGAGCGGGCACCCTGATCCGGCTCAACCCGGCCGTCAAGCCGAACTCGTTCTATACCCGTACGGATCCCACCGACGTCGCGCGCGTCGAGGACCGCACGTTCATCTGCTCCCGCGACGAGGCGGACTCCGGCCCGACCAACAACTGGGTGGCGCCGGAGGAGATGAAGGCCACCATGACCGAGCTTTACCGAGGCTCGATGCGCGGCCGGACGATGTATGTCCTTCCCTTCTGCATGGGTCCGCTCGACGCCGATCAGCCGATGTTCGGAGTGGAGATCACCGACTCCGCCTACGTCGCCATCAGCATGGGCATCATGACGCGGATGGGTTCCGACGTCCTGGCGGCGATGAGCGCCGGCGGCGATGCGCCGTTCGTCCCCTGCCTGCACTCGGTGGGTCACCCACTCGAGCCCGGCGAGCCTGACTTGCCATGGCCCTGCAACGAGACCAAGTACATCAGCCACTTCCCCGAGGAGCGGATGATCTGGAGCTACGGCTCCGGCTATGGCGGCAACTCCCTGCTCGGCAAGAAGTGCTACTCGCTGCGGATCGCCAGCGCGATCGCCCGGGACGAGGGCTGGCTGGCCGAGCACATGCTCATCTTGAAACTGACCTCACCGGCGGGGAAGACCTATCACCTGGTGGCCGCCTTCCCCAGCGCCTGCGGCAAGACGAACCTGGCGATGCTGGAGCCCACCATCCCCGGCTGGCAGGTGGAGACGCTGGGCGACGACATCGCGTGGATGCGGTTCGGCTCCGACGGGCGGCTGTATGCGGTGAACCCGGAGTACGGCTTCTTCGGGGTCGCCCCCGGCACCGGCTGGCACACCAACCCCAACGCGATGCGGACCATCGAACGAGGCAACTCGCTGTTCACCAACGTTGCCCTGACCAACGACGGCGACGTGTGGTGGGAGGGGCAGACGCCACGGCCACCAAGCCAGCTGACCGACTGGATGGGTCGCTACTGGACGCCCGACCAGGGACCCGCGGGCGGCACGCCCCGGGAGCCCGCCGCCCACCCGAACAGCCGGTTCTGCACCCCGATCAAGCAGTGCCCCATCCTGTCCGAGGACTTCGACAGCCCGACCGGGGTGCCGATCGACGCCATCCTCTTCGGCGGTCGACGGGCCACCACGGTCCCGCTGGTGGCCGAGGCGCGGGACTGGGCGCATGGCGTCTTCCTGGGGGCCACGCTGTCCAGCGAGACCACCGCAGCGGCCACCGGCAAGGTCGGGGTGGTGCGCCGGGATCCGATGGCCATGCTGCCCTTCCTCGGCTACAACGTGGCCGACTACTTCAGCCACTGGCTCGAGCTCGGCAAGCAGCACTCCGGGAGACTGCCGCAGATCTTCTACGTCAACTGGTTCCGCAAGAAAGCCGACGGCACCTTCCTCTGGCCCGGCTTCGGCGAGAACGGCCGGGTGCTCAAATGGGCGATCGAGCGGATGGAGGGAACGGCCGACGCGGTCGACACCCCCGTCGGCCTGGTCCCGGCCGCCGGCTCCCTGGACGTGGCGGGTCTGCACCTCACCCCGGCCGAGGTCGAAGCGGCCGTGGCCTTCGACGCCGACGAATGGCGCACCGAGGTGCCCCTGATCGAGGAGTGGTTCGACCTGATCGGTGAGCGGATCCCGACCGAGCTGCTCACCGAGCTCGACCTCCTCAAGTCACGTCTGGACGAGGATTGAGCCCACGCGGCTCCGACGCCCTGAGCTTGTCGACGGGCGACCCCACGCACCCTGAGCTTGTCGAAGGGCGACCCCACGCACCCTGAGCTTGTCGAAGGGCCGACCACGCGGCCTGGGACCGTCGAAGGGCTGACGATGTAGAACCACAACTCGCGTTCTGTCGAGATCTGGGCTGGGATCGGCTCTTGGGGGCTGCAGAAGTCGCGTTCTGCCGAGTTTTCGACCGGGACCGGCGCCTGGTGAGGGACTTGCACCGACCAACGGCCAGCCCGAGCCTGCAGCCGCACAGCGGCCGGAGGTTCGGATGCAAGAAAACGACCAGTCATCAGGCCCGGGCCGGACGGCTCAGCCTTGCGGCGATGCAACATCCCCAACGAGTGGTCGATTCCTTGCAGGGCACCCCCTTCGTCAGCCTCAGGGCGCGGCCTGCCACCGGCTCACGGCCGCACCTTCAGGGACGCTGGAAGGCGCCGGACTCGAACAGGTCGAGCCACCCCTGCCCTTGCGGGTAGGCCCACTGTTGCACCGAGGCCGGGAACATCTCGGCGCCGTTGCCGGGGGCGGTGGGCGCCCGGTAGCGGCCGTTGACCACACTCACCGGCGACACGAAGTGCTCGTGCAGGTGGTCGACGAACTCGATCACCCGCCCCTCCTGGCTGGTCGAGATGATCGCGTAGTCCACGAAGGAGAAGTGCACCACCAGCTCGCACAGGCCGACGCCACCGGCGTGCGGGCAGACCGGGATGCCGAACTTCTTGGCCAGCAGCATGTTGGCGAGGTTCTCGTTCGGCCCGGCAACCCGGGTCGAGTCGATCTGCATGATGTCGATCGCCTCGGCCTGCAGCAGCTGCTTGAAGATGATCCGGTTCTGTACCGCCTCGCCGGTCGCCACCTTGATCGGAGCGATCTCCCCGCGGATGCGGGCGTGGCCCAGCACATCGTCCGGGCTGGTCGGCTCCTCCACCCAATACACGTCGAAAGGTGCGAGCGCGTTGATCCAGTCGGCCGCCTCGTGCACCTCCCACTTCTGGTTGGCGTCGATCGCGATCGGCACGTCCGGTCCGACGGTTTCGCGGGCGAGCTTCATCCGGCGCACGTCGTCCTCAAGCGAACCACCCACCTTGAGCTTGATCAGCCCGAAGCCTTCGTCGACGGCCTCCCGTGCGAGTCGCTGCATCTTCTCGTCCGAGTAGCCCAGCCACCCGGCGGAGGTGGTGTACGCGGGGAAGCCGTGCTCCTTCAGCTCGGCGATGCGCTCCTCCTTGCCCTGCTGGCCATCGGTGAAGATCGCCAAGGCCTCGTCCTCAGTGATGGCGTCCCGCAGGTGGGAGAAGTCAACCGCCTCGACCAGTTCCTCCGGCGCCATCCGCGCCAACAACTCCCACAGCGGCAGGCCGGCGCGCTTCGCCTTGATGTCCCAGAGCGCGTTGACCACGGCGCCCGCCGCCATGTGCGAGGCACCCTTCTCGGGGCCGATCCAGCGGAACTGCGAGTCGTGTACCAGCCGGTCCGAGACGTAGCCCAGGTGGCCGAGCATGGTCTCCAGGTCTTCGTTCGGCAACAGCCGGACCGCCGACTCGATGGCGGCGGCGACCACCTCGTTGCCCCGGCCGCCCGTGAAGACGAGGGCATGCCCATCCGGTCCTTCATCGGTCTGCAGATGAAGGTAGGCGGCCGAGTAGTCGGGGTCGACGTTGACCGCGTCGGAGCCGTCCAACTCCAACGAGGTCGGGAACCTGACGTCGGTCACGGTCGCGTTGATGATCTGGGACACGTGGGTCATTCCTGTCTGCCTGGGGGTCGGCGTTGAACCATCAGACTAGCCCTGTCGACTCATGCATCCGATGAATCGAGAAATCGTTGCGCTTAATCTCTCACAGGAATCGTCAAATAGCGAGTTTTCATCTGATCTATCTTCGCGTACGTGGGTTCGATCCGGCGATTCATCTGACGAACCCCTGCGGCGGACCGTGCTCAGCTTTCGCCGGAGCGATAGGCCACCACGTCGATCTCGACCAGGATGCCCAGCAGCGTCGAGCCGACCGTGGTCCGGACCGGGTAGGGCTCGGTGAGCACCGTGCGATAGACGGCGTCGTAACCGGCGAAGTCCCGCTCGACGTCCTGCAGGTGCGTAGTGACCTTGACGACGTCGGCGAAGGTCAGACCGTCAGCCGCCAAGATCGCCTGGAGGTTGGCCAGCACCTGCGCCGTCTGCTCCTCGATGGTCTCGCCGACGACCTTGCCGGTCTCCGGATCCTGCGGCCCCATCCCGGCAGTGAAGAGGAACGGACCAGCGGCGATCGCCTGGGAATAGCTGCCGCCGGGCTTGGGCGCCTGGTCGGACTGGAGCACGGTGCGCATGGGAGTACCTCCGGGTGTTGGGGCGGGCCCGATCGGCCCTGGCGTCAGCATCCGACCCTAGTGCCCCTCCCGTCACGCCCTTCGACAGGCTCAGGGCACGTGGGCCGTCTCCCGTGCATCCGCGCTCTGAGCTTGTCGAAAAGCAAACCGGGGAATGTTGCCCTTCGACAGGCTCAGGGCACGTCGACAGCTCCCGTGCAACCACGCTCTGAGCTTGTCGAAGAGCAAACCGCGGGGATGTTGCCCTTCGACAAGCTCAGGGCACGTAGACAGGCTCCCGTGCAACCGCGCTCTGAGCTTGTCGAAGAGCGAACCGGGGGGAATGTTGCCCTTCGCCAGGCTCAGGGCACGCGACAGCACGCCGGACGCTAGCCCAGCCGGTCGGCTGCGAAGCGGAGGTAGTGCTGCCAGTCCTCCGGAAGGATGTCGTGTTCGCCCTCGCGCAGGTGGTAGCCGATGGCAGGCTCGCCAGCAGGACGATCGGCGCCGAACAGGTCGAAGACCGGGGCAGCGGCCAGAGCGGAGAGCCGCTCGCCCTCCGGGTCCGACCAGAGGTCCTCCCTGGCGCTCGCCACGTAGACCAGCCTTGGCGCGATCGCAGCCAGCAGCAGATGCTGATCCACCGGCAGGTCGTCCTCACGGCCGGCGAACTCGGCGAACCGCGGGCAGAACCAGTGCGGGAATCGGCTGGTGATGTCGTGGACGGACTCCCCGAACGGTCGGCGAGACGGTGAGGCGCCGCCGCAGCCGGACTCGTTGCTGACCACCAGCGCGAACCGCTCGTCCTGGGCCGCAGCCCAGAGGGCAGCCTTGCCCAACCGGGAGTGCCCGACCGCGAGGATCCGATCGGGATCCACGCCGGGCTGGTCGCTCAGCACCTCCAGCAGTCTGGACAGAGCCCAGGCCCACACCCCCAGAGTCCCCCAGTCACTGCCCGAGCGGTGCTGCGAGAAGTCGGCCAGCAGCCCCCGGACGCCGTGCGCCGCCCCCTCCGGATGGTCCGGCTCGACGTCGCCGCAGAACGCGGTCGCCGCCCCGAACCCGCTGTCGATGATCATGTCGATCGGCCAACGGTGGGCCAACGAGCCACGCCCGCCGGCGGTCGCAGGGTCGACGGTCGGCTGGCCGCCGGGTGGGTACTGCTCAGCGCGCGCCGGCCGGATCCGGGGATCCGGGTCGACCGTGTGGTTGCCGGAGAAGTTGAGGCCGACGAACACCGGGACCGCGCACTTGGCGCCGGTGGGCAGATAGAGCAGCAGTTGCACGGTCCGCTCTCCGGCCGGGCCGGTGATCACGACATCGACCTCACGGCGTACCGCGCGACCGCCGAGGACGATGTCCTCCCTATGGGTCCTTGCAACGGCCTCGAGCGACAGGTCGGGGGTGTGCCCATAGACGTACTCGGCGAACAGCTCCAGCAGTTCCGGCCGGCGTCGCGCCAGCCACTCCTCGGCAGTGCTGATCGTGGACCCGTCCAGACAGCGGAGGGCCGCCGGTGCCATCGGCTCGTCCGGCGCCATGATCAGTAGCTCTTGTCCGGGTCGACGACACCGGCGAGTGGCGCGCCCTCTCGCAGCAGCCGGACGTTCTCCTCCACCCGGGTGGCCAGCATCGGCTGGATCATCTCGAACGTGTCGGCCGTGTGCGGGGTGATGAGGCAGTTGTCGAGCTCCCACAGCGGATGCCCGTCGGGCAGCGGTTCGGGGTCGGTGACGTCGATCCCGGCGCCGGCGATAGCCCCGGTGCGCAGCGCCGTCACCAGGTCGTCGGTGACGACGATCGGGCCGCGAGCGATGTTGATGAGCCAGGCGGTGGGCTTCATCAGCTCGAACTGCCTGGCGGCGAACATGCCGCGGGTCTGTTCGGTCAGCGCGGCGGCGAGCATCACCACATCGGCGTCGGGCAACGCCTCGTCGAGCTGGGCCAGTGTGAGGGTACGGTCGGCGCCGGGCAGCGGCTGGTCCGTGTTGCGGACCACCGTGACCCGGGTACGGAACGGAGCGATCAACCGCATGAACTCCTGCGCGATCCCGCCCGCACCGACCACGGTGACGTTCAGGTCGTAGAGCATGGTGGCCTTCTGCGCCCCCCAGGAGCGGGCCCGGACCCGCTCCGGCAGGTCGCGCAGCCCGGCCAAGGTCAACGCCAGGGCGTGCTCGGCCACCGGCTCGGCGAAGGAGCCCTTGGCGCAGGTCCAGACGCGGCCATCGTGGAAGTCGACCTTGCCGACGAAACCGTCGACCCCCGCCCCTGGGAGCTGCACCCAGCGTAGGTCCGGCGCCGACAAAGCGGCCTGGATGTCCGCCTCGCCTTCGAACCCGGCCCAGACCAGCCCGTCGGCGACCTCGCCGGGGGCGACCACCACACCCCCGGCTCGCTCGACCGCCTCAGGCAGCACGTGGGCGGCGTTCGGGCCGATCATGATCCGCGGACGGTCGATCGCTGTGGTCATCTGTGGGTCCCTGTCGATCGTGGGTGGTGGTGAGATCACTACCTGGTCAGGCTGGTGTCTGGGACGAAACTACCTAAAGAGCCGAGCTGCGACCCCGGCGGGCGGGCCGTGGCGTTCTCAGTCCGAGCCGCCGATGATCTCGTTCGTCATCACCCGATTGCCGGCCAGCAGACCTCCGTCGACGGGGAGCGTCACCCCGGTGATCCACGCGGCGGCGTCGGAGGCCAGGAACAGCAGCGCTGCGCTGACGTCCTCGGGTCGACCGACCCTGCCGAGCGGGTACCACTTGGCCAGCCGTTCGAACACCTGCGGGTCCGCCGCGGCCCGCTCGTCCCAGTGCGGGGTCGCGATGGTGCCGGGAGCGACCGCGTTGCAGCGGATCCCATCGGGACCGTGCCGTACGGCGATCGACTGCGTCAGGTTGATCAAGCCCGCCTTCGCCGCCGAGTAGACCTCGTTGCCGAAGTACTGCACGCCGTTGACCGACGACATGTTGAGGATCACGCCACTGTGCTGGGCCTGCATCGTGGGCAGCACCGCCTGGATCATCCGCAGCGCGCCACCGAGGTTGACGTCAAGCTCCGCGGTCAGCGTCGCATCGGCCAACTGGCCGAAGTCCTGGTCGGTGCAGACCATCGCATTGTTGATCAACACGTCCAGCCGGCCGTACCGCTCCACCACCCACGCCACCAGGTCGCGGATCTGCTTCCCGTCCCGCACATCCAGCAGCCGTACCGTGCAGAGGGGCTGCCCTTCCGCCGTCTCGCGGGCCCCCGCCTCGTCGATGTCGGTCACGATGACCTGATCACCCCGTGCGGCGAACTCCCGCGCGGTCACCCGGCCGATGCCGGACCCGGCCCCGGTGATCAGAACGACCCTGCTGCCAGCCCTGGTCTCGGTCACGACCCCGACAATAGAGCAGCACTGCCGGCGGGCAGGCAGAACCCCGGCCTGACGGATCAGCCAAGAGCTGCCGCCAGTCGCCGTGGTAACCGGTCGCCTCCCGCTCGGGTGAGCGAGCCGTCGCAGATCTGCTGATCATTGCGCCGCGACTACCGGCGTGCTATCCAGAAAACAGGCGCCCCGGGCGCGGCTGGGCACTGTCCCAGCGGAGAGGAACCTCATGATCACCACGTCCGTCCGCGCCGGATTCGTCACCGTGGCCCTGGTCCTCGGTGGCCTGGCTGCCACGCCTGCGCAGGCCGATGACCTGCCGACCGACGAGTGCCCCGCCGGGTACCGAGCTGACTTCAACGGCGACGGGTTCGCCGACAGCGTCGTCGCAGACCCGTACGCCACGGTCGCCGGTCACACCCAGGCTGGGCGGCTGGTGGTGCTGTACGGCGACGCGGACGGCCGGGTCGGCGAAGGCGCCCGGGAAGTGCTGACCCAGGGTGCGGACGCCATCGGCGGCGGGCCGGAGACCGGTGACCGGTTCGGCTTCGCGCTCTCCGTGGCCGACATCGACTGCGACGGCTTCACCGATGTCGTCGTCGGCACCCCGTACGAGGACCTCGGCAGCACCGTCGACTCAGGCTGGGTCCAGATCGTCTGGGGTGCGGCCAGCGGACTCGGGACCGGCGGGGTGGCGAGAGGCGTCAGCAAGAGGGACTTCGGGGCGCCCATCCGCGCCAATGACCAGTTCGGCTACGCAGTGGACACACAGGAGGACTGGACCGATGGGGCGACTGGTGCGCCGAACGCGTATGTGCTGGCGATCGGTTCACCGGGCAGTGATGTCAACGGCCACGACGATGCCGGCTGGGTCGGTGTTGAGACCGCGGTGGACGGCGGCAGCAACCGGTTCTCGGTGACCCAGGACACCCCGGGCGTTGCCGGCGCAGCGGAGGCTGGCGACCGCTTCGGCGCCGCCGTTGCTGTGGGGCAGTTCCGCGGTGCGACAGGGACCATCGACGTCGCTGTCGGCAGCCCCAACGAGGACGTCGGCTCGGTCACCGATGCGGGTTCGGTGACCATCGTCCAGGACATCTACGACGAACCGACTGGTGCGGCGTACGACCAGAACAGCCCGGGCGTACCGGGAGTTGCGGAAGCCGGTGACCGGTTCGGTCGCAGCCTCGCCGACATCCGGGTCGCCAGCACGAGCCACCTGGCCGTAGGAGTGCCCGGCGAGGACATCGGCTCGGCGAGGAACGCCGGCTCCGTCCAGCTGTTCACAGCGACCGGAGTCCCGCTGAACACTCTCAGCCCGCGCACCGGCCTCACCCAGAACACGGCCGGCGTGAGCGGGGTCGCCGAGTCGGGCGACCTGTTCGGTGACCGGCTCGCTTTCGCCCCGCCCACTACCGGTGACCGGGTCACCCGGCTGGTGGTCGGCGTTCCGGGTGAGGATGCGGCCGCCGCAGACAGTGGTCTGGTGCAGGTCTTCCCCATCACCAACCTGGACGACGAGACGACGTTGCGGCAGGACTCCTCCGGTGTGCCCGGCGCGGTCGACGCGGGAGACCGGTTCGGTGCCAGCCTGGCGGTCGTGACCGGCCCGACAGAGAAGGCCCTGCTCGTTGGAGTGCCGGACGACGTCGACCACCCGGGCGGCATGGTGAACGTCATCCCGTTTAGCGGCGGCTTCGAGCGGCGGGCGTGGGTGCCCGGGCAGGGAGGCGTGCCGGCGGGCGGCAGCCGGTTTGGGGCCACGCTGGCCAGCGCAGGTCGGTAAGGGTCGCCAGAACGCCTCCCCGACCGCGAGTCCGCAACACCCGTGTTCACGATGCCGGGCACAAGGCCAACGAGCAGACCGACCAGGAATGCACACCGCCCGGGCCGTGGGGGCCCGGGCGGTGTCTGTCCTGTTCATGGCGGAGGCGGCGGGATTTGAACCCGCGAGAGGGGATGAACCCTCAACCCGCTTAGCAGGTCGTCACTTCACCGTTCCTCCGTGTCTGGAGCGCCCCCACCCGCGGCCGGCACGGGCAGCCTCCGATTCGGTGAACGGGGGTGCACGGTGTGGAACGAGACCAGAACTGACACCAGACTCTCTGGCTGCAAATGATCGGAGAAGGCTGCGCGCGGCGTCGGGGACCGCTGGGAACCACCCCAGACCCTGGTGCGCACAGCGGACCGTCGCCGGTGCTGCAGCCTGGTCCAGGTAACCGCTGCCTTATCAGGCGAGCCCGACGGGCGTGGGACCTACCGTTTCACGCTCAGGAGAGTCCGGCAGGATCCACGGACGTGGCCCGGTCTACGGCCCGTTGTCAAGCCGTTCGACAAGCAGGAGCTTCTCCTTGCAGAGGGGCAGCGCGAGCACCGTCTGGGCCACGTGTGCGTATGGCGAATCGCTGGCGGACGGTCGTGGACGCGTTGTTCAGTGTGGGCGTTGCTGTACTTCGCTGCTGTACTCGGACCTTCTGATCCGTAGATCCAGGCAGGTCGTCCAGTCACGTCCACTGTCGTGTGGCTTCTCCACGGATTATCCAGCGCGATTCGCTGAGTCCGGCTGCACGGCTGCTGCGTTGCTGTCACCGGTTGCTGTGTTGCTGTGAACCCGGTGCTCGCAAGAGACGCGAGCCGCCGCCAGAATCCTGAGTGCCTACCCGTTTATGTGACCCGGTGGACGAACGTGACTGGATCTCCGGTACTTTCCAGAAACGGCGCGCTCGGCGCTATCGGCGACCTCGCGGCGTCTTGACCCTTCGGTGGTGTCCCGGAATGCTGGTCGGAGGACCTCGACTCCGTCCCCTTGTCGAGGCCCGATGAACGCGATCTTGTCACACCCGACCAGTCTGCTGAGGCTTCCAGCAGTTCCCGGACAGCGCCACGTCAGAGGTGGTCACCTCACTGGCCTCCATGAATGTCTACCGGAGCAGCACTGAAGGGAGGACTCATTCATGAGCACGCGGACCGGTCGCGCCACGAGACCACGTACAGCAGCCGCTCTCGCGCTATCGGCTGGATTGCTGCAACTGGCGGCATGCTCCGGGAATGACGCCACCAGTAACGGCGCAAGTCCCTCGGCCGCAGCGTCGCCAAGTTCGAGCCCCTCGGTCACCGTCAAGACCGTCGGGTTCGACGAAACGTACCGCACCTCCGACGACGTCTCCGTGCAGATCAGTGAGATCAAGGTCGCGAAGCTGGGGCTCTTTCCTACGACGGAGGATCCCGACGCCAAGGAAGGCGACCCCTACATCATCCTCACGACCAAAACAACGAACGGGACCAAGTCGACGTTAGGATTCGCCCTTGCCGCTGTTCTCAAGTACGGGCCTAACAGGACCCAGGCGGCGCAGGTCTTGGTATTACCCGAGGAGGAGCCGATTTTCTACCTTGACCCCAACGAGGCAGGGGAGTACCGCTTCGGCTTCATCATCCCAAGCGAGTTTTACGACCAGGCGGTGATGAAGGTGACGGTATCGATCGACCCTCTTCGCACAGCAGTCTTCTCCGGCTCCATCACACCAACGTAGCCGTGCAAATCCTGCGCCGACCCAGTTCGGGCCCGTCTGCAACCGGGACCGTTCAGCCGGTACCCGTTGCTGCGAAAAGGGACACCGCAAACGCCGCTGGTGAACGGCCCACTAGACCCGGCGGGCCTCCGGCCCGAACACTTTATCCTCAACGGATCTCCTCGAATGCTCGACGCGTAGCGGCCCGCAGCGTAGCGAGGACACGCGAAGCGGCGGCGCGGAGCGCCGCCTTGATGTGGCGAGCGGTCTACCCAATGGTGCGCGGTGGGCCGTGGCCTTGGCCTGGGGCTTGCGGCAGGGTGAAGTTCTCGCGCTGCGTTGGTCGGACGTCGACCTGGACAAGGGCTTCCTGTGGATCGCAAAAGTCGGCTCCGCCCCGTCTATCGCCACGGTTGCGGCAGGCAGTGCGGTCTTACAGCCGGGCGGTGTCCGAATCGCATTCGGGAGAATGATGAGATTGGCCCGACCAAGTCGCAAGCAGGCCGGCGGATGACCGGTGTGCCGGAGGCCCTGGTGGAGATGTTGCGGCAGCATCGGGAGCAGCAGAACCTGGATCGGGAGCGGGCTCGGCAGCTCTGGACTGAGGGCGATTTGTGTTCACGAGCAAGACGGGTGGGCCGCTCAACCCGAACACCGACTACCGCGCGTGGAAGGCATTGACGAAGAGGGCGGGAGTTCGTGACGCTCGGCTGCACGATGCCAGGCACACTGCTGCGACGATCCTTCTGGTCCTTGGTGTCCCCGAGCGGACAGTGATGCAGGTGATGGGTTGGTCCTCGACAGCCATGGCCGCGAGGTATCAGCACGTGACGGATCCGATACGACGTGAGGTTGCCAGCCGCGTAGACAGTCTGTTGTGGGCTCCCGCCGACGACAAATGAGACCGAAAATGAGACCAGAAGCAAACAGCGCCGCCCGAGCCGTGGTGGCCCGGGCGGCGTTTGTCCTGTTCATGGCGGAGGCGGCGGGATTTGAACCCGCGAGAGGGGATGAACCCTCAACCCGCTTAGCAGGCGGGCGCCATAGACCGGACTAGGCGACGCCTCCAGATGGACAGCATTCGGCAGAGCCGAACGCTGGGCAAGACTACCGACTCTGCCCGCCGGTCGGCAAAGTGAGCGCCGCCAGGTGGCTGTCGGCGGCCGAAGTTCGGATGGTACAGGTTGCTTTTCCCACGTACAGTGGAGCCGGCCCAGGGTGCCTGGGCACGGCTGCCAAGCCGACGCCTGCGGCAACGGGAGGAACGTGTCCGAGGAGGAGTGGAGCTGGGATCTCCCAGAGGAGACTCAAGCCGCACTGCCGCCTCCGCGTCCGCGCCGGGTCCCGCCGTCGCGCGGCAAACGGGCCCTCCAGTCAGGTGACGACTTCCGCCGGGCCATGGTGCTGACCGTCGCCGGAACCGTACTTCCCGGGCTGGGCCTGATCGCCGCCAAGCGCCGGGTGGTCGGCACCGTGGTCCTGGGGCTGTTCGGTCTCACCCTGCTGAGCCTCGGGGTGTGGGCGCTGGTCGACCTGAAGAGCCTGCTGTCCATCGCCGTGAGGCCCACCGTCCTGCACACCCTGACCGTACTACTGGTGCTGGCCGCAGTCGTCTGGGTGGGCGTCGTGATCGGCAGCCACCTGGCGCTGCGGCCGGCTCGGCCCACCGCGGCCCAGCGGGTCACCGGTAGCGTCCTGGTCGGCTTCCTCGCCTTCGCCGTCGCGGCCCCGATGGCCGTCGCGGCCCGGTACAGCTATGACCAGGCCGGGCTGGTGTCGACCGTCTTCCAGAGCGGCAAGAAGTCCAAGAGCGCCACCCGCCCCACCTTCGCGCCACCCAGCAACCGCAAGGAGGACCCGTGGAAGGGCAAGCCGCGTGTGAACGTGCTGCTGCTCGGCGGGGACTCCGGCCCGGACCGGACCGGAACCCGCACCGACACCGTCATCCTGGCCAGCATCGACACCTCGACCGGCGATACAACCCTGTTCAGCCTGCCACGCAACACGGCGAGAATGCCGTTCCCGGCCGACTCACCGTTGCACCGCTACTACCCCCACGGCTTCACCGACGGCAACGGTGAGAACGCCGAGTTCTTCCTCAACGCGATCTACCAGAACGTGCCGGCGAACGTCCCGCCGGACGTCCTCGGCAGCACCGACAACCTGGGCGCCGACGCCCTCAAGCTCTCGGTGGGCACCGCGCTCGGCCTCAAGGTGGACTACTACATGTTGATCAACTTGAAGGGCTTCAAGCAGATGATCAACGCGCTCGGGGGCATCCGCCTCAACGTCAACACCTACATCCCGATCGGGGGCAGCATCGACCACGGCGTACTGCCGAGCGGATATCTCAAGCCAGGCAAGAACCAGCTCCTCGACGGCGAGCACGCCCTCTGGTACGCCCGCAGCCGCTGGGGTTCCGACGACTACGCCCGGATGGACCGGCAGCGCTGCGTGATCAACGCCATGATCCAGCAGGCGAACCCGGCGAACGTGCTGGCCCGCTATGAGGCGATCGCCAAGGCCGGCAAGGACATCATCCGCACCGACATCCCGCAGGAGATGCTGCCGATGATGGTCGAGCTCAGCCTCCGGGTGAAGGACGGCAATGTCCGCAGCATCGTGTTCCGGCACGGCAGTCAGGGGTTCTTCAGCAACAGACCCGACTTCGCGCTGATGCGTCAGCGGGTGAAGGCGGCCATCGGCGAGGCTAAGAAGGCCCCGACGCCGAAGCCGTCCAGCGCTCCGACGCAGTCGGCGTCAGGCAGGAGTGCGAAACCGCGCAAGTCGGCCACGACGCCGGCCAGCGAGGACGTGACCGACTCCTGCGCCTGGCGACCCGAGATCGCGGCCACCGCACAACCGCCACAAACCCGCTAGCCCCCCGGGTGGTACCCGCGCGACTCGTCCAACCGGCGCTGAACGGCACGGATGATCGCCAGGAAGTCGGGATCACGCATCCCCGCCAGGCACACGATGGAGTCACCGGACACGTGCGGCAGGCGGTGCACCAGCGTCACCCGGGTGCTCTGGGCGGTCACCTCGGCGATGTCCTTCCACTGCGCGGCGCTCTGGTGCCCGGGGCTCGAGATCCGGTACCCGTCGGCATCCAGCTCCACCCGATAGCGCAGCCGTCGGGTCGAATAGAGGGCCAGCGCAGCCCAGCCCACGCTGAGAACCAGCAACCCGATGCCGACCGGCACGAGCAGCGCCGTCCAGCCGGTCACCAGCTGCATCACGATCAGGACGGCGGCCAGCACAGCGACCACCGAGGACACCAGCAGTGCCCGCAACGGCGGCCGTTGCCGCAGGACGAAGGTGTCGGTCACGAGGGCTCCTCTGAAGGTCGCGGCACCGGGCCGGGTTCCGGCTCGACCGGTCGGCGACCGAGCCCTGCCCCGGTCGGCTGCGCGGCGTGGTGGCGCAGACCGAGCCCAGCCATGATCCCGGTCAGCTCACCGCCGCCCAGCACCTGCCGGCCGTTGACGAAGACGTCGTCGATGCCGTCCGCCAGCGCCCGCGGGCGGTCGTAGCTGGCGTTCGACCGGACCCGTGCCGGGTCAACGACGATCACATCCGCCGCAGCACCCGAGACGAGTGACCCACGACCGGCCAGCCCGAACCGGTCGGCAGGAGCCCGGCCGAAGCGCTGGGCCACCTGGGCCCAGGTGAGGTCGCCCCGATCGACGGTGAACACCGACAGGTAGCGGGCGAAACTGCCCCAACCGCGGGGATGCGGCCGCTGGCCGAGGAAGATCCCGTCCGAACCGCCCATGTGGGCGCGGTGGTTCAGGTGCAGGGCCATCTGGTCGTCGGTCCGTTCCTGCGGAACTCCCATCACCACACCCACCTCCAGCCGCGACGCGGCCATCACCCGTACGCCCAGCTGCGCCGGGCTGAGGTGCTGCCGGCGTGCCGCCTGGCTGAGGCTGAGCCCATGGGCCCAGGCGAACTCGGGGGCGGCGATGTGCGCCAAGGTGATGTTGTCAGCCCATCCGGGCCCCATGTCGGCCCGTGCCGCCATGATCGGGATCCAGTCGGCGATGATCTTGTCCTGGACCTCGGGCTTTGACAGCTGTTCGACCGCTGCCTCGAACCCGTCCTGCATCAGGTCGGGGGGCAGCATCAGCATCCCGAGCATGCTGCAGCCACGCGAGTACGGGTAGGAATCGAAGGTCAGGTCGACCCCGGCCCGCAGGGCCTGCTCGACCAGTCCGGTGATCAACTCCGGCCGGGCGTGGAAGTGCGAGATGTGCGCGCGGACGCGGCTGCCGCGACAGATCTCGACCACCTCGTCCACACCGGCGGCGGCGTTGTCCTCGTAGCCGCCGCGCATGTGGGTGACGTAGACCCCGCCGGCGGCGGCCACCGGTGCGCAGAGCGCGGTCAGCTCGGCCGTGTCCGCGAAGCAGCCGGGCACGTAGTCCAACCCGGTGGACATCCCTACCGCGCCCTCGGCCAGGCCTCGCCGGATGTGGTCCTGCATGGCCGCCAGCTGCGCGGCGTCCGGCCGGCCGCGATGGTCGGCCATCACCAGGTGACGGACCGTTCCGGCCGGGACCAGGTAGGCCACGTTGACCGGTGTGGTCTCGTCATAGCCGGCCAGCAGCTCCGCCACGCCGCCGCCGGTGTAGCCGGGGTGGGCTCCATTGATGGCAGCGAAGTAGTCCCGGGCGTAGCGGCCGTCCCCGGGGGCGAACGAGACCCCGTCCTGGCCGGCGATCACCGAGGTCACCCCCTGGCGCAACAGCGCCAAGGCGACGTCGGAGCTGAAGACCTGGGCGTCGGCGTGCGAGTGCGCGTCGATCAGACCCGGCAGCAGCAGACGGTCGGTGCAGTCGATCACGACGTCGTCCGGTGCCGGGTCGAGCTCGCCGATCCGGCCGATCCGGCCTGGCTGGCCGGAACGGCCGGGGACGATCTCCAGGTCGGCACGACGCCCCTGGTCAGCGATGCCGTCGACGACCGTGCCGCCGGCCAGGATGACGACACAGTCGACGGGGACGAGGTGGGACGGATCAGGGCCTGGGCTCATGCGGACGACGCTATCGCTCACCGGCTGACGGGCTCGGTCGCCTCCAGCAGGTTGAGCTCGTCGCGTCGGGGCAGGCCCTCCCAGTCGCCGGTCACCAGACAGGCGAAGGCGCCTACCCGGACCGCGGTGTCCAACCGGGCGGCCGGTCCCAGACCGGCCAGCAGCTCGGCGACGTAGCCGGCCACGAAGGCGTCCCCGGCACCGACGGTGTCGACCGCGCGGATCGGCACCGCCGGACGCTGATGACAGACCCCGTCGACCAGCGCCAGGGCCCCGTCCCGGCCCCGCTTGATCACCACCTCCGCCGGTCCGAGATCAGCGAGCCGCTGCGCCTGCAGGGACGCTTCGGCGGCACCGACCACCAGCGCTGCCTCGTCCTCGCCGGCGAAGACCACGTCGGCGCGCTCGACGAGCGAACGGAAGACGGCTGCCGCCTGCTCCGGTCCCCAGAGCTTCGCGCGGTAGTTGAGGTCGAACGACACCGTCACCCCCGCAGCGCTGGCGATCTCGACGGCGGCGAAGGTGGCCTCGGCCGCACTGGCCGACAGCCCGGGGGTGATGCCGGTGACGTGCAGCAGCCGCGACCCGCTGACGACGTCGACGGGGATGTCGGCCGGCGACAGGCGTGACCCGGCGCTGCCTGCGCGGTAGTACCAGACCCTGAGCAACTCGTCGGTGCGTCGTTCCTTGATCATCAGGCCGGTCGGCGCCTGCTCGTCGCGGGCGCACACCACCCGGACGCCCTCGGCCCCGATCTCCCGCAGCACCAGGTCGCCGAAGCTGTCGTGCCCGACCCGGCCGACCCAGGTGACCGACGTCCCCAGCCGGGCCAGCGCGATGGCGAAGTTGGACTCGGCCCCGCCGATGCCGAGGCTCATGCCGCGCACATGCGCCAGTGGCCCGGGGGTGTCCGCCTTGATCAGGGCCATCGTCTCCCCGAAGGTCACCACCTCGGTCATGCCGCGGCCGCCTCGTCGACCACCCGGCGCACCTCGGCCGCGCGCGCCGTCAGCGCGGCCAGATCCCCACCGGCGAAGGCGTCCCCCAGCAGCGGGCCGCCCAGACTGACGGCCATCGCACCAGCCCGGATCCATTCGGCCGCGTTCGCGATGCTCACTCCGCCGGACGGGATGACCTCGATCTCGGGGAACGGTCCACGCAGCGCCGAGACGTAGCCACTGCCCACGGTGTTGGCCGGGAACACCTTGACCGCGGTGGCCCCGGCGGACCAGCCGGCGAAGAGCTCGGAGGGCGTCAGCCCGCCGGGGAAGACGGCCACCCCGCGCTCGACCGCCAGCCGGGTGACGGCATCGGCGGTGATCGGCGTCACCAGGAACTGGGCGCCGGCATCCAGCGCCGCCGCTGCCTGGTCCACGTCGGTCACCGTGCCGACCCCCAGCTCGACCGCGTCACCGAAGCGGCGCAGCAGGGCGGGCAGGTGCTCGATCGCCCCAGGTGTGGACAGGGTCAGCTCGATACTGAGCACCCCGCCCGCGCGAAGCGCGTCCACCACCGGTGCGTACTCGTCGGCGTTCCGCGCGCGCAGCACCGCCACCACCCTGGTCCGGGTCAGGGTCGCGCTCGCCGGCACGCGTGCGACATCAGTCATCCTTCTCTCCTTCGGTCGTCTTCATCCGTCGGTCGTCTTTCACCTGGCCAGCCAGCCCCCGTCGACGGGCAGCACCACGCCGTTGACGTACGCCGCGGCCTCCGAGCTGAGGAACACCACCGCACCGGCGAGGTCGTCCCCGGTCCCCCACCGGCCGGCCGGGATCCGGACGGTGAGCTGCTCCCGACGAACCGGGTCAGCGGCCAGGGCCTCGTTCATCTCCGTGTCGATGTAGCCGGGAGCAACGGCGTTGACGTTCACACCCCGACCGGCCCACTCGTTGCACAGCGCCTTGGTGATCTGGGTGACTGCCCCCTTGGAGGCGGCATACGCGGGGACCCGGATGCCGCCCTGGAAGCTCAGCAGCGAGGCCACGTTGACGATTCGGCCCCAGCCCCGCTCCAGCATCGGACGGCCGAACCCCTGGCAGAGCTGGAACACCGCCCGGGTGTTCACCGCGAGCACCCGGTCGAAGTCCTCGAGCGGGAAGTCTTCGGCGTCATGCCTGATCTGGGTGCCGGCGTTGTTGACCAGGATGTCGACCGGGCCCGGACGCAGCGCCTCCTCGATAGCCATCGCGACCGACGACTCGTCGGCGAGCTCGACCGGCACCCGGCGTACGGTCACGCCGCGCCACTCCGCCCTTTCCTCGAGGTGAGCCGCCAGCGGTCCGCGCTGCAGCCCGATCAGGTCCGCGCCGGCGTCGACCAGGCCGAGGGCGATACTCAGGCCGATCCCCCTGGAGGCGCCGGTCACCACCGCAGTTCGGCCGGAGAGGTCGAAGGGGCTGCCGGAGGGGGTCCTCATCGCCGCACCTGCGACGGCCTGGCGGGAAGTGACGGTCGGTGAGTCATTTGCGTCCGACCTTATCCCCGGCTGTCGCCGGCTCGGTAGGCTGATCGACGATGACCGCGACGGTGCACGTCCCGCCACCGGCCCCCGCAGCAACCGTCGACGTCCTCGTCATCGGAGGCGGCCAGGCCGGTCTCGCCGCCGCGTACTACCTGCGTCGCTCCGGACTGACCGCGGGCGCTGAGTACGTCGTGCTCGACGCGGCACCGGCCGCCGGCGGCGCCTGGCAGCACAACTGGCCCTCGCTGCGGCTGTTCTCCCCACCCGAGTACTCCTCGCTGCCCGGCTGGCCGATGCCGCCGTACCCGGAGGACGGCTACCCGCCCGCCAGTCACGTCGTCGACTACCTGACCAGGTATGAGCAGCGCTATGCGCTGCCGGTCCGCCGGCCGGTGCGGGTGCAGTCGGTGCGGCGGGCGGACGGCGACCCCCGCGGCCGCCTCGAGGTCGACACCCCGAGTGGCGCCTGGTCGGCCCGAGCCGTGATCAGTGCCACCGGCACCTGGGGCCGGCCGTTCCTGCCGCGCTATCCGGGGATGGAGCTGTTCGGCGGGCACCAGCTGCACAGCGCCGACTACGTCGGCCCCGACGGGTTCACCGGACGTCGGGTGGTCGTCGTCGGCGGTGGCAACACGGCCGCCCAGCTGCTTGCCGAGATCTCGCTGGTCGCCGACACCACCTGGGTCACGCTACGACCGCCACGGTTCCTGCCGGACGACGTGGACGGCCGGGTGTTGTTCGACGTGGCCACCGCGCGACGCCGGGCCCTCGACGCCGGCGGACCCGACACGGGCGGCGTCGCGGGTCTCGGTGACATCGTGATGGTCCCGACGGTGCGCGCCGCCCGGGATCGAGGGGACCTGGTGCCGCAGCCGATGTTCGAACGGATCACGCCGACCGGCGTTGTCTGGTCCGACGGTCGCGAGCAGCGGGCCGACGTGATCGTCTGGTGCACGGGCTTCCGGCCCGACCTGGCTCACCTGGTGCCGCTCGGTCTGCGCGGGCCTGACGGACGCATCCCGACCGTCGGCACCCGGGCGCGGGATGAGCCGCGTCTCCATCTGCTGGGCTACGGCGACTGGACCGGGCCGGCGTCGGCGACGCTGGTCGGGGTGGGACGGACCGCCCGGGCGGCGGTGGCCGATATCACCGCCCTGTTGTCCGGCGGCGAGGGTGGGATTCGAACCCACGGAGCGGTTTGAGCCGCTCGGGCGCTTTCAAGGCGCCTGCACTAGTCCACTATGCGACCTCGCCAACCCCCGCCGACTGACTGGGGCGTCCCGATCCTAGCGAACCCGCGCCACTCCCGGATCACTGTGGGGAGTTGTCGAGCGGCCGGGCGGATGTGGCACGCTTCAAGATGTGAAGGCCATCACCCTGCAGTCCCCCGGAGACCCATCGGTGCTGACGCTGACCGAGGTGCCGACGCCTGAGGCGGGCCCCGGAGAGATCCTGGTCAAGATCGTCGCCGCCGGGGTGAACAGGGCTGACCTGCTGCAGCGCCAGGGGCATTACCCGCCGCCGCCGGGTGCCTCTCCCCTGCTGGGGATGGAGTGTTCGGGAGTGATCGCCGCGACCGGTGCGGGGGTGACCGGCTGGGCCCCGGGCCAGCCGTGCGTCGCCCTGCTCGCCGGCGGCGGCTACGCCGAGTACGTGACCGTGCCCGCCGGCCAGGTGCTGCCACCGCCTGACGGGATCGACCTGGTCACGGCCGCGGGACTGATCGAGGTGGCCGCCACAGTGAGCTCGAACCTGTCCCTGGCACGACTGGTCAGCGGCGAGACGTTCCTGGTGCACGGTGGGTCCGGGGGCATCGGCTCGTTCGCCATCCAGTACGCCAGGTCGCTCGGCGCCCGGGTGATCGCCACCGCCGGCGCCGCCGACAAGCTGGACTACTGCCACTCGGTCGGGGCCGATCTGGCGGTGTCTTATCGGACCGACTGGGCGGCGCAGGCCTCCGAGTTCACCGCTGGAGCAGGTGTCGACGTGATCCTGGACAACATGGGCGCTTCCTATCTGGAGGCCAACGTCGGGCTGCTGGCCACCGGCGGGCGGCTGGTGGTCATCGGCCTGCAGGGCGGTCGTCGGGGAACGCTGGACCTGGGCACGCTGATGACGAAACGCGCCCAGGTGATGGCCACCACCCTGCGGTCGCGACCGGTGCCGGAGAAGACGGCCATCTGTTCCCAGGTGGCCGAGACGGTCTGGCCGTTGGTCTCCTCCGGAGCGATCCGACCGGCCCCGGAGACCCGGATCCCGCTGGCCGAGGCTGCCCGTGCCCACGCGCTGCTCGAATCGGGCGACAACCTCGGCAAGATCCTGCTCGTCACCGGGTGACCACCGCTTCCCAACCGGGTACCTAGGGCGGACCCGGTTGCCGTGACCAGACTCGGACCGTCAACGATGGACCCAGGACCGCAACGTCAACCCAGATCGACGTCAACGACAAGGAGCACGAACAGCAGCATGACTATCCCCAGCACCCCCGGAAGCGGCAACGACCTTAGGGTCGGCATCATCGGCTTCGGCATGCGGGCCGGTCTGTGGCGGCACGCCCACAAGCCCGGCCAGGGCTCGGTGGTCACCACCGTGTGTGACACCAGCGAACGCGGCCGGGCGGACGCCGCCAAGGCCCTCCCCGACGCCCGCATCACCGACAGCCTCGACGACCTGCTCGCCTCCGGTCTCGACGCCGTGCTGGTGGTGACCCCCGACCACCTGCACGCCCAGGTGGCGGTGCCAGCGCTGCGAGCCGGGATCCCGGTCTTCTGCGAGAAGCCCCTGGCCACCACGATCGAGGACTGTGACGAGGTGCTCCGGGTCGCCTACGAGACCGGCACCAGGCTCTATGTGGGGCACAACATGCGCCACATGCCGGTGGTCACCCAGATGCGCGACCTCATCACCAGCGGCCGGATCGGTGCCGTGAAGGCGATCTGGTGCCGCCACTTCGTCGGTCATGGTGGCGACTTCTACTTCAAGGACTGGCACGCCGACCGTCGCAACTCCACCAGCCTGCTGCTGCAGAAGGGCGCGCACGACCTGGACGTGATCCACTGGCTGGCCGCCGGCTACACCGAGCGCGTCTCGGCGATGGGATCGCTGGCCGTCTACGGCGACGTGACCGACCGTACCGATCGCAGCGACCAGCGGATGACGGAGTGGTACAGCCTCGACAACTGGCCGCCCGCGACGCAGACCGGGCTCAACCCGGTGGTCGACGTGGAGGACATCTCGATGATGACCATGCAACTCGACAACGGGGTGCTGGCCTCCTACCAGCAGTGCCACTTCACGCCGGACTACTGGCGCAACTACACCGTGATCGGTACGGCCGGCCGGATCGAGAATCAGGGCGACGGACCCGGCGAGCAGATCCACATCTGGGACCATCGGCACGCCGGCTGGGCCGAGCCGGACGAGATCATCACCATCGGCGGGGACGACGACGGCGGCCACGGCGGCGCCGACCCGCTGCTGATTGCGGAGTTCCTCCGGTTCGCGGCCGAGGGCGGCGCCACCCAGACCTCACCGATCGCCGCCCGCCAGGCCGTCGCCGCCGGGATCAAGGCCACCGAGTCGCTGCGCGGCAACGGATCGGCCCTGGACATCCCCCCGCTTGAAGAGGACCTGGTGGCCTACTTCGAGGCCGGCCAGCCCGTCCGTACGTCCTAGCCGACGCCGGGACCCCGACCGGAGTGGTCGGGGTCTCAGCTGGTCCAGGCCCGCCAGAGGCTGGCGTACTCGCCGTCGGCCGCCACCAGCTCGTCGTGGCTGCCGAGCTCGGCGATCCGGCCGTCGATCACGACCGCGATCCGGTCGGCATCGTGCGCCGTGTGCAACCGGTGGGCGATGGCCACAACAGCCCGGCCCTCGAGCAGGGCCGCCATCGAGCCCTCCAGATGGCGCGCAGTCCGGGGGTCGATCAGCGAGGTCGCCTCATCCAGCACCAGGGTGTGCGGGTCGGCCACCACCAACCGGGCCAGTGCCACCTGCTGGGCCTGAGCCGGGGTGAGCGAGGTGTTGCCCGAGCCGAGCAGGGTGTCAAGCCCGTTGGGCAGCCTGCTCACCCACTCCCAGGCATCGACGGCCTGCAGCGCGGCCACCACGGTCTCGTCGGCCGACGACTCCCGGGCGAGCACGATGTTGTCCCGGACGGTACCCACGAAGACGTGGTGCTCCTGGGTCACCAGCGCCACCTGGGTCCGCAGCAGGTCCAACGGCAGCTCGGTGACCTCCACCCCGCCGACGGTGACCGAACCGGTCCGGGGCGGGTTGATGCCGGACAGCAGCCGACCCAGGGTCGACTTGCCGGAACCGCTCGGGCCGACGATCGCGAGCCGTTCGCCGGGCTGCAGGGTCAGGTCGACCCCATGCAGCACATCATGTCCCTCGCGGTAGGCGAACCGCAGATCGCGGCCCTCCAGGTTGACCCCGTCCGGCCGGCCGTCACCAGGCTGGCGGTCCTGCGGAACGGCGGCGATGCCGAGCAACCGGGTGGTGGAGGCGATCCCGACCTGAAGCCGGTCGACGTTGGCGATCAGCCGGTCGAGCGGTTCCACCACCGCCTGGATGTAGATCGTCGCCGCGGTGATCTGCCCCAGCGTCACCCAGCCCTCGGCATAGCCGATACCACCCAGCAGCAGGGTCAGCACCAGCGGTGAGTTGTAGGCGAAGTCGAGCACGCCGAACAGCAGGTTCCGCAGCGACATCGTGTAGCGCTCCGCCTGTGCGGACAGCTCGATGTCGTCGTCACCAATGGCGATCCGGCGCTGCTGCAGGTTGAGCGCCTCCACGGTGCGGGCGCCCTCGACCGTCTCCGTCAGAGTGGTGTTGATCGTCGAATAGCTGCCGCCCTCGGTGATGTAGCCCTGCGGAGCCCGCTTCAGGTAGCGCCGGACCGACACCACCAGCAGCGGCGCGGACACCAGCAGGGGCAACGCCAGCAGCGGCGAGTTCAAGATCATCGCCAGCACCGTCAGCACGGTCGTCACCGCGGCGATCACCGCCTCCGGCAACGCATACCGCACACTCTCGCTCATGGTGCCGACGTCGCGTGTCACCCGGGTCACCAGGTCACCCGAGCTGGCGCTCTCCACCCGCCCGAGCGGCAGGCTGAGCACCGTACGGACGATGTACTCGCGGGCAGCGGCGAGCAGGTCCTGGCCGAACACCGACGAGGTCCAGCGAGCCAGGAAGGTGAGCAGAGCCTGCGTCACCACCACAGCGGCGACGGCGAGGGTCAACCCGTTCAGGGTGTCGGCCAACGAGCCGCCCGAGGTGGCAAGGTCGACCAGGGACCCCAGAATGCGCGGCACCACCAGACCGGCCACCGCCGCGAGCGCGTTCAACAGCAGCAGAGCCGTGATCAGCTTCTTGCGGGTGGCGATCAGACCACCGACGAAGGTGGCCACGGCACCGCTGCCCGCCACCGGCAGGCCGCGCTCAGGCGTACGCGACGAGGAGTAGTAGTCACGGGCCCGCTGCTCACGCAGCAGGTGCCGCCGCCGCCAGGCCGCCAGCCGGGCAGGGACGGAGCCCTGGGTCGGCGGCCGCAGCTCTGCCGGGACCCGGGACGCGGGGACCGGCTCGGCGCTCCAGGTCTCGGCGGAGCCGGGCAGCCGGGTATCCACCGCCATCGCTCCGGGTCCGCTAGACATCGATCTCCTCCATGTTCCGCGCGACCACCCTGCGGTAGTCGCGGTTGTTGCGCAGCAGGTCCTCGTGCCGGCCCTGGGCCACGACGTGGCCGTCCTGCAGGAAGGCCACGTCGTCGGCGTAATGCAGCAGCAGCGGGGAGACGCTCATCACGATCGTTGTCCGTCCCCGTCGGTGCGCCGCCAGCCGTTCGGCGATCATGGCCTCGGTGTGGGCGTCGACGGCCGAGGTCGGCTCCACCAGGACCAGGATCTCCGGGTCCGTGGCGAGCGCCCGGGCCAGCACCAGACGCTGCCGCTGGCCACCCGACAGGCCCCGACCGCGTTCGTCGATCCGACCCTGCCAGCCACCCGGCATGGCCTCGAAGACGTCCTCCGCGGCCGCGACGTGCAGGACCTGCTCGGCCTGGCTGCGGGTCAGCACCTGGTGCGGGTCGAGCGCAGACTGCAACGTGCCGGCGAACACCAGGCTGGCCGTGTCACTGACCATGATGTGGCGGCGGACGTCGGCCATCGTCGCCTCGGCGAGATCGACGTCGCCGACCCGTACGCCCCATCGGCCGTGGGCGATCTCCAAGTCGCGGGCAGCGCGGCGGGCGCGGGCCTGCTGACGCTCGGCCCGGGCCTGGCGCGCCGCCCGGCCCTTGATGCCCTCGTCCAGCTCGGCGCTGACGGGGTCGGTGTCCGCCGGCAGGTAGCGGCCCAGCCGGTCGGCCAGCGCAGCCGAGTCGTCGGGGAGCGCCGACACCACCAGGGTCAGCCGACCCGGCGACGCGGCGAAGCCCGACTTCTCGTCCACGATCGGCGCCGCCAACGGCAACGGCTTCGGTTCGCGCTCCTCGCGCCACGGCGGCTGGTGCTCCATCACTGCGATGGTCTTGTGAGCCGAGACCAGGCAACGCACCCACTTCTGGGCCAGCTCGAAGAAGGTCTGGATCGGCCACACCATGAATAGTGCGTACCCGAAGAAGCTGATCAGCTGCCCGACGGTGAGAGTGCCGGCGATCACCTGACGGGCTCCCAGCCAGGTCAGAGCGACCAGGAACAGGCCGGAGAACAACACTCCGATGGCATCCACCAGGGCCTGCCAGGTCCCAGCGGAGACGCCTGCGTGACGCACCTTCTGGGACTGGTCGGCGTAGTTGCGACCGAAGGTGTGCTCACCACCGATGCCGCGGAGGATCCGCAGCCCGGCGACGATGTCGGTGGCCATCGAGGTCAGGTCCGCCGAGCGGGTCCGCTCGGTGGCCTGGCGACGTTGCAGCGGCTTGAGCAGCGGCATCGCCAGCCCGACCAGGATCGGGGCGGCGACCAGCACCACCAACCCGAGCTGGACCGACGTGCTGAGCACGATGGCCGCCACCAGCAGATAGGCCATCAGCGCGGCGGCGGCCCGCGACAGGCACTCCATCAGCGCACCGAACTGGTCGGAGTCGCCGGAGGAGACACTCAAGATCTCGCCGGTCGGCGCCCGCTGCGGCATCACATGCCCCATCTGGGTGGTCTTCCGGGTGACCAGCTTGGTCGTGCGGTACAGCGCGATCAGCCAGCTACGGACCGCGAAGGTGTGCATCACGATGCCGAAGACCCCGCCGACCAGGACGATCAACAGCAGCAGCAGGCACCACTTCAGCAGCGCCTCGGTCGACCCTCCGGTGATGCCCTGATCGACCGCTCGGCCGACCAGGAACGGGCCGACCGATCCGGGCAGGAACCACAGGATGCCGACGAAGGCGCCGGTGATCACGACATCGGCCTGCTGGCGCACCATCCAGACCAGGTAGCGCGCCGGAGAACGGGTGTCAGGGAGGCTGGGGCCGGGTATGGCAGGGCCGCCGCCGGGCGCAGCCGTAGCCGCGGATCGGAAGCGCTGAGGGAATTCCGGAACCACCGGAGGGAAGTCATGCATCAGACTGATAACTGTATGGGCTTTCTTTGTTTCGGCTCCACTCGTTTTCTCCTACGGTTGACCCGTGCAGAACTCGTCCGGGGGCTATCCCCCGCCTCCGCCGCCGCAGGGCACTCCCAGCGGCTCCTGGCCGACGGCCGCTGTGGTGCCCCAGCACCCGTACCCGTCGGCGCCACGTCGCAAGGCCAGGAAGGTCGGTGCCCCGCTGGCGTTGATCATCATCGCGGCGGTCCTGGTGACGGGCCTGGTCGCCTTGGCGACGGCCCAGAACATGGTCTTCTTCGCCATCGGCCTGATCCCCGCCGTGCTCGGTGCCGGACTGGTGATCGGGGCCTACCTGTGGATCGACCGCTGGGAGCCGGAGCCGCCTCGGCTGCTGATCTTCGCGTTCGTGTGGGGCGGCGGGTTCACCGTGGTCTGGGCGCTCATCATCGGGCAGATCCTGTCCGCGGTGGGCTTTCTCAACGGCCCGTTCAGCAGCATCGCCATCCAGGCACCGCTGGTCGAGGAGTTCGGCAAGGGTATGTTCCTGTGGCTGATGCTCACCGGTCTCCGGCGCAAGGAGCTCAACACCCTGACCGACTGCCTGGTGTACGCCGGCATGGTCGGGATCGGCTTCGCCTTCGTCGAGGACCTGCTCTACTTCACCAGCCAGCACTCGCTCGGCGGGGCCATTCTCACCATCGTGATCCGGCTGGCGCTGGGCGTCTTCGCCCACCCCCTGTTCACCTCCATGACGGCGATCGGTGTCTTCCTCTCGCTGCGGCAGAAGTCGGCGGTGGGCAGGTTCGGCTGCCTGCTGCTCGGCTACCTCGGCGCCGTCCTGCTGCACGGCCTCTGGAACGGGTCCACCGCACTGGGTCTGCAGGGTTACCTGATCACCTATGGCGTGGTCATGGTGCCGGTGTTCGTCGGCGCCGTCCTGCTCGCCCGGCGTAGCCGTAGACGGGAGGGCGAGATCGTCCTGGCCCAGCTGCCCGCCATGGTGCAGGCACGGCTGGTGGCCCCGCAGGAGGCCGGCTGGCTTTCCTCGCTCGGCAGCCGAAAGCTCCGATTGCAGGCGGCGAAGAGCGCCGGCGGCAAGGACGGAGCCCGACAGATCGCCCAGTTTGCCGATGCGGTCACCGAGCTGGCCTTCGTCCGCGACCGGCTGGACCACGGGCTGGCGACACCGGCGCTGCTGCAGCAGCACGACGCCCTCGTCCAGACCATCCAGCTCGAACGGGCCCAGGTCGCGCCCCAGCTCAACCAGCTCAGCGCCCAGTCGAGCCCGGTGACCGGAGCTCCGATGCAGCCGACCGATCCGCTGGCCACCTACAACCCGATCCCCGGCGGACCCTGACCACGGTAGCCACCGGTCACTGGCTGCCCCGTCACTAGTATCGGGACCATGACCAGTGAGCAGAACGCACCGGAGAACGAGCAGCCCCAGGGGATCGCGGGAGCGACCGATGACGGCAGGGTCTATGTCGTGACTCCGAACGCGATGGCGGTGGAGGGCCCTCCGGCGGAGGAGTCCGAAGGTGAGGTGGAGGACGGCGCGACCGCGACCTCCGTCACCGACCTGGTCGAACAGCCGGCGAAGGTGATGCGGATCGGCAACATGATCCGTCAGCTGCTGGAGGAGGTGAAGGCGGCACCGCTGGACGACGCGAGCCGGCAACGGCTGCGCGATATCCATTCCGCCTCGATAGCCGAGCTCAAGGACGGTCTGGCCCCGGAGCTGGTCGAGGAGCTGGAGCGGCTGTCGCTCCCGTTCGGCGAAGACGCCACGCCGACCGATGCCGAGCTCCGGATCGCCCAGGCCCAGCTGGTCGGCTGGCTGGAGGGGCTCTTCCACGGCATCCAGACCGCGCTCTTCGCGCAGCAGATGGCCGCCCGTGCCCAGCTCGAGCAGATGCGGCGCGCTCTGCCGCCGGGGGTGATGCCGCCCGGTCAGCAGCTTCCGCATCGGGACGGCAGTGACGGGATGTACCTGTAGCAGGACTGTCCCTGGAGGTGGGGCGGCTGGCGCGGAATCCGGCGCGGCACGGAACCGACCGTGCCACGACATCGTCGTATGCGAGGCCTGTTGACACAACGAGACCTTGGAGACCGCGATGCGAGCAACCCAGACAACGACCAGTGCACCCGTCACCGGATGTGTGGAGTTTGCCTCCCTGTTCCAGGACCCCTTCCTGGAGGAACCCCCGAACACGAGCGCGAGCGCTCCGGACCGCCGTCGCCACCAGCTGCTGACCCAGCGCGCCGAGAGCCTGTGTCACGCCTGCCCGCTGCAGCGCGAGTGCCTCTACGACGCCGTCGTCAAGAATGACGTGTCCGGCTACGTCGCCGGCACCACCCGCAAGGAGCGGATGCAGATGCGCCGCCTGCTGGAGGTCACCGTCGAGCCGGAGGACTTCGACACCCTGGCCGGTGTCACTGGCCGGCACCGTCAGGTTGATCATGACGAGGTCGTTCGACTGCGCAACGCCAACCCGCACGAGAGCCTGGAGATGTTGGCCCAGCGGATGGGTTGCTCGCTGTCAACGGTGAAGCGGCATCTGCGCAAGGCCCGCAGGACCGTCGACGTGACGCCGATCCGCAGGTCCACACCACCGAGCCTGGCGCGGGTGATGGCCGCCTTCCGCACCGTCACCCGGACGCCATCACCGGCACGGCGGGCAGCCTGAGGCCATACTGGAGATGGGCGCCCACCCAGCTGCCGCCCTGGCGTTGGGTGGACGTTCCTGGACCGGGGACTGTGTCGGCGCCGGTTCAGAACCAGCGCAGCAATTCCTTCACCGTGCCTCCCAGGTCGAACCGGTCGGTGACGCTGTCGGCGGCTTCCTTCACCTCCGGCGGGGCGTCACCGATGGCGACCCCGCGGCCGGCCCAGGTGAGCATCTCGATGTCGTTGCGGCCATCGCCCAGCGCCAGCACCTCGGTCTGGTCCACCCCGAGGTCGGCCGCGATGTCGGCCAGGGCGGTCGCCTTGTTCACACCGTCAGGGGCGATGTCGATCCAGGCGCTGTAGCCGACGAAGTAGGTCACCCCGTGCAGGCCCAGATGGTCGGCCAGGGAGACGAAGTCCTCGTCTGAGCGGTTCGGGTCGCGCAGGATCACCCTGGTCACCGGCCTGGCACCGAGCTCCTGCAGATCCTCGATCACCAGCTCGCCGGTGAGGTCTCCGGGTGGGAAGTGGTCGGACAGGCGGTAGCCACGACCGACCTCCTCCACCGCCACCAGGGTGTCGGGGGCGAACTCCATCACCCGTCGGATCACGTCGGCGGGGTCGAAAGTGATCGCCCGGGTGATCTCCTGCGGCGGGTAGCTCACCGTCACGGCGCCGTTGGACGAGATGGCCGGACCCCCGGGCAGTCTCAGGTGGTCGAACACGGGTTGGGTGCCGTGCCAGGCCCGCCCGGTAGCCAGTACGACGTGAACGCCGGCCTCGACCACCCGTTGGACCGCGTCGAAGACGGCCTCGGGCATCCGGCCGGCATGGTCGACGACCGTGCCGTCGATGTCCAAGGCGACGAGCTTCGGCCGCCAGCTCATGCGTCGGGCGTGAGGAACTTGCGACCGCCGAGGTAGGGCCGCAGCACCTCCGGGATCCGGACCGACCCGTCGGCCTGCTGGTGGTTCTCCAGGATCATCACAATGGAGCGGGCGATGGCGCACAGGGTGCCGTTCAGGGTGGCGACCGGAGCTGTGCCGCCCGCGAACCGGCCCCGGATGTTCAGCCGCCGGGCCTGGAACTCGGTGCAGTTCGAGGTCGACGTGATCTCGCGGTAGCGGCCCTGCGTCGGCAACCAGCCATAGCAGTCGAACTTGCGGGCCGCGCTCAGGCCGAGGTCAGCGCTGGCGACGTCGAGGACCTGGAACGGGATGTCCAGCGCGGAAATGAACTCCTTCTCCCACTGGAGCAGTCGCTGGTGCTCGGCGTCGGCTTCGGCAGGGTCACAGAACACGAACATCTCGACCTTGTCGAACCAGTGCACCCGGAAGATGCCTTTGGTGTCCTTGCCGTGCGAGCCCGCTTCGCGACGGTAGCTCGGGCTGTAGCCGGCGTAACGCAGCGGCAAAGTGGTCACGTCCAGGATCTCGTCGCTGTGATAGGCGGCCAGCGGCACCTCCGCCGTACCCACCAGGTACATGTCGTCGTTGGGCAGGTAGTAGACGTCCTGCGCCGCCTGACCGAGGAAGCCGGTGCCCTCCATCGCCCGCGCCTTCACCAGGGCGGGTGGGATCATCGGGCGGAAACCGTTCCCGATCGCCTGCGCCATGGCGAAGTTGATCAGGGCGAGCTCAAGCTCCGCCCCTTGGCCGGTCAGGTAGTAGAAGCGCGACCCGGACACCTTGGCGCCCCGCTCCATGTCGATGGCGCCCAGCCCGCGGCCGATCTCGAGATGGTCCCGCGGCTCGAAGCCCTCGGCTGCGAAGTCGCGGGGCTCCCCGTGCGTCTCCAGCACGGTGAAGTCGTCCTCGCCGCCGATCGGCGCGGCCGGGTCGACCAGATTGGCGATCTGCGCGACCAGTCCGTCGAAGGCGGCGCTGGCCTCGGTCTGGGCCGCCTCGGCCGCCTTCACCGCCGCAGCCAGGTCACGCGTCTGGGCGAGCAGCTCGGCCTTCTCCTCCCCCTGCGCCCGCGACACGAGCTTGCCCAGCTCCTTCTGCTCGGCACGCAGGCGCTCGTAGTCGGCGATCGCGGTCCGCCTGGTCTCGTCGGCCACCACCGCCTCATCGACGAGGGACTCCGACTCGCCACGCGCCCGTTGGGAGGCACGGATACGGTCGGGGTCCTGGCGGAGCAGCTTGGCATCGATCACCCGGCCAGCCTATCGAGACGGTAAACACCGAGCACACCGATTACCGCCCGTCCGACACGGCCGCCGCAGCAGCAGACAGGACGCCCCACTGGTCGATGGGATGATGGAGCCACTATGGCCCGGAAACCACCATCGCTGTTCGCTGTCGCGATCACCTCAGGGGCCATCGTCATCTTCGTCGCCTGGACCCTGATGTTCCTCTTCGTCCCCCGACTGGAGCGATCCGACCTCGCCGACGTGGCGGCGCCACTGGATCCGGCCTCCGGCCCGGCGCAGCTGGCTGCCGCGTTCGCACTGCTGACCTGGCCCGGGGTGGTGTACGCAGGGATGTTGGGGATCGCGCTGTGGGCGATCCGGCATCGACTGCGGAACCTGAGCGCCGCTCTGGTACTGGCTGTGGTGATCGGCTGGGGCGGCGAGATCGGGGTGAAGCTGCTCGTCCGCCGGGATCGACCCGCGCAGGCCCTGGACCTGCTCACCGCCTACGGCTACTCGTACCCGTCGGGTCATCTGGTGGCCATGGTCGCCTTCGTGATCCTGATGGGGGCCACTTTGACGGTCACCCGGCAGAGCCGGCAGGTCCGGCTCGGCTGGGCGTTCGGCGGTTCGGCGATCGTGCTCGCCGTCGGCTTCGACCGCTGGCTGCTGTCGGCGAACTACGTCTCCGACCTGGTCGGCGGTGTCCTGTTCGGCGTCATCGCCGCCTCCCTGGCGCTGATCGCGGCCGACGTCCGTGTCATCCCGCAGTTCATCATCAGCGCCTCGTCCCTGACCAGGGTGCAGCCGCCGGCGCCGGCCGACAGCGGCCAACCATTGCGCTGCGCCGTCATCTACAACCCGGTCAAGGTCACCGACTGGGCCACCTTCCGACGCCATGTCGAATACGAGCTGCGTACCCGCGGGTGGGAGCGCCCGCTCTGGTTGGAGACGACCCAGGACGACCCGGGCCGCGAGATGACGGCCCGTGCGGTGGCGGAGCGGGTAGACCTGGTGCTGGCGGCCGGTGGCGACGGGACCATCCGGGTCGTCTGTTCCGGTCTGGCGGACAGCGGCATCCCGTTCGGCCTGATCCCAGCCGGCACCGGCAACCTGCTGGCCAAGAATGTGGGCATCCCGCTCGACGAGCGGGAGGCGCTCCGGGTCGCGTTCGAAGGGGTCGACCGGCCGATCGACGTGGTCAGGATCGTCGCCGACGACAACGAGGACCAGGCGGACCACTTCATGGTGATGGCCGGCATCGGCATCGACGCGGTGATCATGCAGTCCACCAACACCGAGCTGAAGCGTGCCGTCGGATCGGCGGCCTACTTCGTCGCGGCGGCCCGCAACGCGAACCATCCCGCCCTGCACACCACCATCCAGGTCGACGACCAACCCGTGATCCGCCGCCGGGCCCACGTCCTGGTGATCGGCAACGTCGGTTTCCTGCAGGCCAACATCCCGCTGATCCCGGACGCCAAGCCCGACGACGGCCTGCTGGACGTGCTGGTCGCGTCCCCGCGCGGTCTGCTGGACTGGCTCCGGCTGATCGCCCGGGTGCTGACCCGGCAGCGCCGGACCGACAACCAGCTGGACCGGCTCACCGGCCGCAAGGTCACCATCCGGGTCCAGGAGGGCGACCAGTACCAGCTGGATGGGGACACCGTCGGCCACGCCCACAAGCTCACCGCCGAAGTCCTCCCCGGCGGTCTCATCATCCGTTCCCCCCGCTGACAGGTGGCCCTTCGGCGCAAGAAATCGGCCAGTCATCGGTCTCGGGCGACAACGCTCAGCCTTGTGGCGGTGCACCATCCCCGATGAGTGGTCGATTCCTTGCAGGTCCACCCACCGCGGGTGCAGCACACTGGTGGACATGGCTGTCTCCGCTGACTTCATCGCCGGCCTGCCCAAGGCCGAGCTGCATGTCCACCACGTCGGGTCGGCGTCGCCGAAGATCGTCTCCGCGCTGGCTGCGCGGCATCCAGGCACGGTGCCGAGCGACCCGGCGGAGCTGAACGACTACTTCACGTTCACCGACTTCGCCCACTTCGTGACCGTCTATCTGTCCGTGGTGGACCTGGTCAAGAACGATGAGGACGTACGACTGCTCACCTACGAGGTCGCCACCGAGATGGCTGCGCAGAACATCCGCTACGCCGAGCTCACCGTGACGCCGTACACGTCGGTGGTGCGCGGGATCGCCCCGGAGGCCTTCATGGAGGCCATCGAGGACGCCCGGGTCGCTGCCGAACGCGACCACGGCATCCAGCTGCGGTGGATCTTCGACATCCCCGGCGAGCTCGGACTCGAAGGCGCCGCGGGCACGGCCACCCTCGCGCTCGACCATGGCCCCTCGGCGCTGGTCGGTTTCGGCCTCGGTGGGCCCGAGATCGGGGTGCCCCGCCCGCAGTTCAAACCCTACTTCGACCAGGCCCGGGCCGCGGGTCTGCACAGTGTCCCGCACGCCGGCGAGACCACCGGACCGCAGACGATCTGGGACGCCCTCCGAGAGCTCGGCGCCGAGCGGATCGGGCACGGCACCTCCGCCACGCAGGACCCTGAGCTGCTCCGCTACCTTGCCGAGCACCAGATCCCGCTCGAGGTGTGCCCCACCTCCAACATCGCCACCGGGGCCGTGACGGCGCTGGAACTGCACCCGCTCAGGGACATGGTCGACGCCGGCGTCCTGGTCACCCTGAACAGTGACGACCCGCCGATGTTCGCCACCCACCTGAACGCCGAGTACCAGATCGCCGCCCGGCTGCTCGATCTCGACGAGGCCGGAGTCGTCGCGTTGGCGCAGCAGGCCGTCCGGTCATCGTTCCTGGACGAGACCGGCAAGCAGCGGCTGCTGGCCGAGATGGACGACTACGCCGCCGGCTGACCGGACTCTCGGCGGTCGGTCGGGGCCGCGACCGACCGGCGGCGTGGCCGCCTGAACAGCTCGTCCCGGTCGGGGTGGCGCCACCACAGCACGATGGCGAGCAGCACCCCCATCTGGATGATCGGCGAGATGGTGTCGCGCATCCGCGTCGCAGTGACGTCGAGGGCGGCACCGACCTCGATGGCTCGTCCCGGGACGTACGCCAGCGACAGCGGGGCGATCCGCAGCAGCATGATCCGGTCCAGCTTGGTCGCAGCCAGCACGGCCATCGGGACCCAGGCGATCAGGTCATACCAGGACAACGTGTACATCGAGGTGACCAGCCACGCCACCGACAGCACCAGAGCGGTCCGCAGCGCCACCGTCAACGGGTCGAGGCGGGGGTCCTGGTCGGCGGCCAGGCCGGGCGCGGCCTGCCAGGGCAGCGTCTTGGACAGCATCCAGGCGATCACGAACAACCCGGCGTAGGCCAGCACGCCGACCACGATCTTGGCGACCACCGGGGTGAAGAAGAGGTCGAGGAACCGGTAAACCGGGTTGGCCCAGGAGCCGACCGAGACGTAGCTGCCGTTGCGCAGCACCTGGAAGAACGCCTTCGGCGCCCAGAAGAGGTAGGCGAGCGCCATCGGCAGCGCGGTGCCGAGGCAGAGCAGGAGGGCCTTCTTCGGCTCACGGCGATACGCCCACAACATTGCCAGCCCCCAGAGCCCGATGCTCAGCTTGGCGCAGCCGGCCAGTCCGATGCCGACCCCTGCCAGCAGCGGATGCCGCCTCATCATCATCATCCCGAAGACCGCGAACATCACTGAGAGGGCCTCGTTGTGGGCACCGGCCACCACCGCCCAGATCAGCACCGGGTTGGCGATGCTCAGCAGGGCCGCCCGGGCCTGCCGCTGCGGGTCGTCCGCGGCCATCCAGACGACCCCGGCACACATGATGATGAACGGCAGCACCGCAAACAGCTGAAGCCAGAAGACGATGTCGTGCATGTTCTCGCCGCCGAGGAAGTTGGCCAGCCATTGGGTCCAGGAGGTGATCGGGCCGTAGACGCTGGGGGTGTCCTGCCAGGGCCGTTCGGTCCAGCGCAGGACCGGGTCGAACTGGCCGCGGAACACCTCGGCGGGCGTGATCTCGTACGGGTCGCGGCCGATCGACTGCAGGCGCCCGTACGCGGCGTACATCAACACGTCGGCGGAGGTGAGCGGTGGCACCGCGATCGTCGCCAGGCTCAGCCCGGTGCCCAGGCCGAACAGTCGTTTCCAGCTCGGCAGCCAGCCGTCGGCGAGGGCCCGCAGGCCGACCCACAGGCCGAGGGCGCCGACGATGATCGCCACCCAGATCAGTCCGGAGACCAGCCACTCGTTGGGTTCGACCACGCCGGCCGGCAGATACCACGGTGGCAGCAGGTTATCCCGGGGTCCGAGCGTGAGTGTCACCGCTGACGGTCCCAGCACCCCGGCGAAGACGGTCAGCACGGTGGCTCCGACGATGCCACCGAGCGCCACCCGGTGGTCGCGACTCCAGGTGGTCGGCCGGTAGCGGTCAGCTGTGGGCGTCTGGGTGGGCACCGCAGCACCGGCCGTTCGTCTGGTGTCGGTCATCGTTTGAGCCGCTTGAGCAACCCGGGCACGCCGCCGGAGTCCTTCAGCTCCTTCAGGCTTGCCTGCACCAGACCGCGAGCCGTCAGCGCCCGGGTCACGTCGCGGAGCTGCTTGGCCCGGTGGAACTGGCTCGCCAGGTCGCTGCCCGTCGCGCGGTGGTAGAGGTCCACCTCGATCTCCTTCACCCGAAGGCCGGCCCGGACGATGTCGATCGTCATGCCGACCTCGACCCCGAACCCGGAGGCCAGCGGGCTGGCCAGCTCGAAGGCGCGGCGGGTGAGGCAGCGCTGGCCTGACAGCGGGGCTCGTGGGCTGAAGCCGCAGAGCTCCTCGATGCCGCGGGTCGCGGTCGTCATCACCAGCCCCAGCCCGCCCGGCTCCTCGCCACTGGCGGTCCGCTGCGCCGGCAGCACGGCCACCGTCAGGTCAGCCTCGCCGGTGACGACGGGTTCGATCAGTGGTGCGCAGGCGGCGGCGCTCTCCTCCAGGTCGGCGTCCAGCAGCAGCAGCGCCCTGGCCTCTGGCAGCTTGTCCCGCTGCTCGAGGATGCCGAGCGCGTTGACGGCAGAGTCGATGGCGGCCGCCTTGCCACGGTTTCGGGTGTGGGACACCACCACCGCCCCGGCCGCAGCGGCGTACTGGGCGGTGGCATCACTGCTGCCGTCGTCGCAGACGATCACCACATCCACGTACTTCAGCGAACTGGCCGCCTTGACCGTTGCCGCGATCCGCTGCTCCTCGTCCTTGGCAGGGATGATGCAGGCGACACGGGTCAGGGGTTGATTCACACGGCCAAGGCTATCGGTTAGCCGCCCGGACGGCTCTGCCTCTGCTGACGGCAGCCGCGACCGGGCAGCGATAGTGTCACAGCATGTCGGAGACCCCTGTCGGTGACCCTGTCACCGGCGCCCAGGTCGGAGTGCGGTCGGAGGTCGGGCGGCTCCGCACGGTGATGCTGCACCGGCCGGGCAACGAGCTGCGGCGGCTGACCCCCCGCAACAACGACGCCCTGCTGTTCGACGGCATCCCGTGGGTGGACCGGGCGCAGGCGGAGCATGACGCCTTCGCCGACGTGCTGCACAGTCGCGACGTCGAGGTGCTGTATCTGAGCGAGCTGCTGACCGAGACGCTCACCGACGAGGGCGCCCGGGCCCAGGCGATCGACTTGACCCTGACCGATCTGCGGCTGGGCGACCGGCTGCGGCGATACCTGCGCAGCGCCCTGGCCGGTCTGGACGAGACCGCCCTGGCCGCTGTGCTGATGTCCGGGCTGCGCAACGACGAGGTGCGCGGTGGCCAGGGTCTGGTGACCACCCTGATGGCCGAGGACGACTTCATCATCGACCCGCTGCCGAACCTGCTGTTCACCCGCGACTCCAGCGTCTGGATCGCTGATCGGGTCACCATCACCTCGCTGGCCATGCCGGCCCGGACGCGCGAGACGCAGCTCACCGAGCTGATCTACAGCTTCCACCCTCGCTTCGCCGGGGTGGAGCACCTGCACGGCTGGGAGGCCGAGCACCTCGAAGGCGGTGATGTTCTGGCGCTGGCCGACGGCGTGCTCGCAGTCGGCGTCGGCGAGCGGACCACCGCCGCCGGGGCGGAGCGGCTGTCGCGTACGGTGCTCGAGCTCGGTCTGGCGCACACCATCCTCGCGGTACCGATCGACCAGGATCGGGCCACCATGCACCTGGACACCATCTGCACCATGGTGGACACCGACGCACTGGTGATGTATCCCAATGTCGCGCACCGGCTGACCGCCTTCCCGGTGACGCTCGGTGATGATCACGAGCTGCGGGTCGGCGCCCCGAAGCATTTCCTGGAGGCGGCTGCCGAGGCGATGGGCATCGAACGGCTGCGCCTGATCGATACCGGGCTGGACCCGGTCACCGCCGAACGCGAGCAGTGGGACGACGGCAACAACACCCTCGCGCTGGCGCCCAAGGTCGCAGTCGCCTACGAGCGGAACGTCGAGACCAATGAGCAGCTGGAGGCGGCCGGCATCGAGGTGATCGCGATCGCCGGTGCCGAACTCGGCTCCGGCCGTGGTGGCCCTCGCTGCATGTCCTGTCCGATCGCCCGCGACTGACGCACCCCCACACGCGCCCTGAGCCTGTCGAAGGGCACTCTTCGACAGGCTCAGAGCGCGTCAGCCGGGAGGGGCTAGTGGAGGGAGTGGCCGAGCACCTGCAGCACGCGATCCGGGTAGTCGGTGGTGAAGCCATCGACGCCGAGCTCGAGGCAGAACTCGATGTCGGCGAGCTCGTTGGTGGTCCAGACGTGGATCTCGTTGCCGTGATCATGGATCCGCTTGACCAGGTCGGGATCCTCCTTGACCAGATCAAGCCCGGGTCCGAGCACGGTGACGCCGTCGGGCAGCTCGCCGCTCACCCACTCTGTGTTGCCGTACTCGATCAGGAAGGTGCGCTCCAGCTCGGGCAGCAGTTCGCCGGCCCGTCGGATCGCCGGCTCGGAGAAGCTGATCACGCGTACCGGTGAGCCGGCGGTGTCCCAGCCGCACTCCGCCAGGATCTTGGCGAGCCGGTCCTCAATCTCCAGACCGCGCGGGTTGGGGTGTTTGGTCTCCACCGCCAGGGTCACCGGAGCGCCCTCGATGCGCGCCTGCTGGACCAGGTCGAAGAGCTCGGTCAGTGTCATGATCGTCCGCTGGTCCGGTCGGGGATCGGGGATCCGCCAGGACCCGAAGTCGACCTGGCGCAGGTCGGCCAGCGTTCGCTCGAACACCTGCCCGCTCGCGTTCGAGGTGCGATCGATGGTCGCGTCGTGCAGCAGGATCAGCGAGTCGTCGGCGCAGAACTGGGTGTCGCACTCCAGCCCCAGCTCGACCCCCTCGGTTCTGGCCCACTCGATGGCCTCCCGATAGGCCGCTGGGGTCATCTCGGGATGCCGGCCGGAGAATCCGCGGTGAGCGTAGATCTTGTGCTTCAGTCTGGTCGCCGACGTCACCGGACCAGTGTCACACGCTCGACGCGATGATCAACTTCGGGTACGCACCGCACGGCCGGCGTAGCCCAAGATCAACATCGCCAGGCCGCCGACACCGATCGCCGCCACCGACGAACCCAGCCAGGTCGGTGCGCTGAAGCCGATCATCTTCGCCAGGCCGGCCCAGAAGTCTGCCCAGCCCGGCACGTCACCGGGGTACACCAGCTGGTAGGCGACGAAGCCGCAGGCCCAGGCGATCACCGGCGTGGCGCGCAGCCGCGACCTTGCGGAGACGTCCCAGCGCTGCCGGCTGACCAGGTAGAAGTCGACGGTCGCCACCGCGAACAGCGGTACGAAGACCGATCCGATCAGGAACAGGAAGGACTGGTAGCGGCTGAAGTCGAGCAGGCCTGCGAGCAGGGTGGCGATGATGCCGACAGCGACCGCGACGTAGCGGCGGTCGAGCCGTGGCAACAGGTTCTGCACCGACATGGTGGTGGAGTAGACGTTGGCGAACGCCTCGTCGACCTCGTCCACCAGCAGGATGCCGAGAGCGACGGCTCCGGCCGGCAGCGCCACCAGCGCGCCGATCACATCGCTGGCTCCCAGGTTGGCGACGGCGAACACGCCGAGCGTGTAGTAGGCGACGGCCGCCAGACCGTAGCCCAGAGACGAGCCCCAGAAGGCCGCCGATGAGGTCCGGGAGTGCCGGCTGTAGTCAGCCGCCAACGGGGCGAAGGAGACGACACCGGCGACCGCGAGGTCAACGGCGGGCCAGAAGCCGAGCACACCGTCCTGCGGGATCGCCTGCCTGGGCCGCAGCAGCACCTCGACGAAGAGGAACACCGAGGCGGCCAGCACCAACCACACCATCACCTTGCGGAGGAGCCGCACGCTGCCGAGTGGGCGGACCGCCATCACCGTTGCTGCCGCCCCGGCCAGCAGCACGAATGGCCAGCGCCACGCCTGGCCGATCACGGCCACCGCGGCAGTGGAGATGACGATGATCTCCATGGTCGCCCAACCGATGTTCTGACCGATGTTGAGAATGGTCGGCACGATCGATCCGCGGCGGCCGAACAGCCCGCGCAGGGCCACCATTGCCGGAGCCCCGGTGACGGTCCCGAAGACGGCCGAGGCGCCGAGCAGGACGGCCCCCAGTACACAGCCGACCACGATGGCGCCGATGCCTTCAGCCACCGACCCGGTGGTGGTGGCCACCAGCGCCCCGGTGAGCGGACCGAAGAGGCTGATCCCGAAGTTGCCCCAGGTCGCCAGTTGGTCGAGGAAACCCAGCGGCCGCGGCGGCTCGGTGGTGAGGACCAGCGGGGCCTCGACCGGACCAGTGTGTGGTGCGTCGTCGGTGGTGAGCGGCGACTTGGACGAAACGGACATCTGACACTCCCTACGCCGGCATTACCCGGTCAGGTTCGGTCGGTCGGCGGACCCGCGTAGGCACTCCGCCCTCTCAGCCCACCATGTGGTGTGAGCTCCCGAAGGTTGACCAGCACAGCGTAGCCCCTACGTGGGTGACAGGGGCTCCGAGCATGCCCGATGGACGCGCTCTGAGGCTGTCGAAGAGCCACAGCGGCACCCGATGTACGCGCTCTGAGCCTGTCGAAGAGCCTCAGGGAAATGCCCTTCGACAAGCTCAGGGCACGGAAGCGAACTCAGGGCACGAAAAGGAAGGCTCAGGGCGCGGAAGGGGCGCGGAGGGGCTCAGCTGGAGAGCGGGAGGCCCTCGGCGGCCCAGGCCTGGACACCACCGTCGAGGTTGACCGCCTCCTTGCCCTGGGCCAGCAGGAAAGCGGTCGCGCGCGCCGACCGCCCACCGACGGCACAGATGCAGACCACCTGGTCGTCGATCTCGCCGAGCCGCGCCACCAGCTGGTCGAGCGGGATATGGGTGGAACCTTCGATCCTGCCCTGGGCCCACTCGGCCTCGGTGCGAACGTCCAGCAGCATCCAGCCGCCAGCCTTCTTTGCTGCCAGGTCGTGCGCCGTGACGCGGGGAACCGCCGTGTTGCCAAACATGCGCCCATCCTCGCCCAGCCCACAGACGGCCGGTGCGCGGCTATTTCAGCAGGCGAGACAGCCGCCGGTCGGCCAGCTTCTTGCCGCCGGTCTGACAGGTGGGGCAGTACTGCAGGGCCGAGTCGGCGAACGAGACCTCGGCGATCGTGTCACCGCAGACGTCACACTTCTCGCCCTTGCGCCCGTGCACTCGCAGCCCCGACTTCTTCTCCCCCTTCAGGTCGGCCGCGGCCAGTCCCTTCGCGCGCTCGATGGCCCCGGCCAGCTCCTCCTTGATGGCGGCGAACAGGGTGGCCCGCTCCTGCTCGGTGAGACCGTTGGACGGCTTGAACGGGGACAGCTTGGCGACGTGCAGAATCTCGTCGGAGTAGGCGTTGCCGATCCCGGCGATGACCCGCTGGTCCTTCAATACCCCCTTGATCTGGGCGCGGCCCGCCCTGGCCAGCAGTTGATCCAGCGTGTCAGCGGTGAAGTCGTCCGCCAACGGGTCCGGCCCCAGCGTCGCGATGTGCGGAACATCCTGCGGATCGTGCGCGACATGGATGGCCAGCTTTCGCTGGGTCCCGGCCTCGGTCAGGTCGAAGCCGGACGAGTCCTCCAGCACCAGCCGGAAGGCCAGCGGACCCTTGCCGGGTCGGGCCGGCGTGTCCGGGATGTTCTCCCGCCAGCGCAACCACCCGGCTCGTGCCAGGTGGAAGATCAGATGGAGACCCTGGGCGTTGATGTCGATGAACTTCCCGTGCCGCGTCACCGACTCGATCTCAATCCCGGCCAGCGCCGACAGCGGCGGGTCGTAGGTCTTCAGCGCGCTGAAGGCGGTCAACTCCGCTCGGGCGATCGCCTTGCCGACGCAGTGGTCGGTCAGGAAGCGGGCCAGCGACTCCACCTCGGGCATCTCGGGCATGTGCACCATTGTGCCCGCTGACGCTGACAGCCAGAAGAGGCGCGAACTTCAGCTCTGTTCGCTCGGGTGCCAGTCGGGCGGCGGCAGTTGCAGGGCCCGATGGAGCCGCTGCAGGTACTCCTCTCGATCCATCTCCACCACCCCCAGCGACTCCAGATGGGGGGTCTGCCACTGCACATCGAGCAGCCGGCCGGCCGGGCCCGCCCCGCGCAGCAGATCCACCAGTCCGACCAGCGCCACTTTGGAGGCGTCCCGCCCGATCTCCGGGTCGTGAAACATGGACTCACCCGCGAACAGCCCACCCAGGCTCACGCCGTACAGACCGCCGGCCAGCCGACCGTCCATGGTCCAGCTTTCCACCGAGTGCACGACGCCGGCCCGGTGCAGCTCGCCGTAGACCCGCTTGATGTCCTGGTTGATCCAGCCACCGTCCCGCCGCGGGTTCGCGCAGCGCCGCAGCACCTCGTCGAAGGCGGTGTCCACCCGGACCTGGTACCGGGCCGTCATCTTCCGCAGCGAGCGCGTCACCCGAAGCCCGTCGAGCGGCAACACCCCTCGACGCAGCGGCGAATACCACCCCATCAGGCCGCGGTGGGCCGGCATCGGAAATACGCCGGAGCGGTAGGCGGCCAGCACCATCGCCCGGTCGAATTCGGTGGACACGGCGATCAGGTCGTCCCGCCGCCAGTGGGCCGGCGGACCGAACGGTGAGCTCACCTCGGACGGCTCCTCCATAGCGCGATTGTGCCGGTCGGCGGATCGGCAGCGCATCTCAGGGGCAGGCTCGGGGAACCACCAGGGTCGCCGCCGCTGCGGCGGCGGCGTACCGGCACGTACGCTGGAGAACAGCGCCTGCCCCGGACCGGCGCACTGGCTGTACCTGGGAGGATCGATGGCGTCGGCTCGAATGGTCGGAAAGGTGATCGCGCGAGGGCTGGGTCCGGTGGCGGCAGCGATGGCTCCGCAGGCTGCTGGTGGCGCACTGCGGCGGGTGCTCGAGGTCGCGATCGACGGTGTCGGCCGACTGCCCAGCGCCAAGCAGGTGGCGGCGCGTCAGCTGGAGCGGCATGAGGGCTCGGTGGAGTCGGCCATCGAAGCGGTCATCGACGCGCACATCCGGCTCGGCTCGGCCCAGGGTTTCATCACCAACCTCGGCGGCCTGGCGACCCTGGCAGTGACGATGCCGGCCAATGTCGCCGGCGTTGCGGTGGTCCAGGTGCGGATGGTGGCCGCCATCGCCCACCTCCGGGGCTATGACATCAACGACGACCGGGTCCGGACCGCGCTGGTGATGTGTCTGCTGGGCGGCGAGCAGATCGCCAAGGGCATCTCGAACGGGGCCCTGCCCACCTCACCGATGGCGGTGGCCACCGCCCCCGTGTTCGACCCGGGACTGGACCGCCGGGTCGCCGAGGCAGTCGTGTCGGGCTTGATGTCCCGTGTCGGTGGCAAGAACATCGCCCTGGTCATCACCCGGCGGGTGCCCATCCTGGGTGGCGGAATCGGGGCCGCGATGGACGGGATCGCCACCTACCAGATCGGCAAGTACGCCAAGAGCGAGCTGGCGAGACGGCGTGCCCTGCAGCCGTAGCACCCGCGCTATCGAGTCCGAGTGTGAGTTGCGCCACGATCCGGTGATAGTTGCGGTCATTTCCGGTTGAACGCCTTGCACCCCAGGAAAGGGCGGGCTAACTTAGGAGAGCCTCACCTTTCCGGTCCTTCGACAGGCTCAGGGCGCTGAACAGGCGGGGACGCAACGAGAAGGTCCCCGACAAGAAGGTGCATCGTGCTCGCCAACTATCTGATCGGCCTGCGAGAGGGTTTGGAAGCCGCTCTCGTCGTCAGCATCCTCGTTGCCTATCTGGTGAAATCAAACCGCAGGCACCTGCTGCCGAGGATCTGGGCCGGGGTGGGCATCGCGATCGGGATCTCCCTCGCCTTCGGCGCGGCACTGACGTTCGGTCCCCAGGGGCTCTCGTTCACGGCACAGGAGCTGATCGGCGGCCTCTTGTCCATCGTCGCGGTCGGTTTCGTCACCTGGATGATCTTCTGGATGGCGCGCGCCGCTCGGACGATCTCCGGTGAACTGCGCAGCCGCCTCGACAAGGCGGCCGACGCGGGACGCTGGTCGCTGGTGCTGGTCGCTCTGTTCGCGGTCGGCCGCGAAGGGCTGGAGACCGCCCTGTTCCTGTGGGCTGCCACCATGGCGACCGCCCGCGAGACCGGCGCCACCCTCACCCCGCTGATCGGCGCGCTCGCCGGGCTGTTGACGGCGACAGTGCTGGGCTACCTGATCTACCGCGGTGCACTGAAGATCAACCTGAGCCGGTTCTTCACCTGGACCGGAGCCTTCCTCATCGTCGTCGCGGCGGGGGTGCTCGCCTACGGCGTGCATGACCTGCAGGAGGCCCGGTTCCTGCCCGGGCTGAACACCGTCGCCTTCGACGTCTCCCGCTACGTCCCGCCCACCTCCTGGTATGGCACGTTGCTGAAGGGGGTCTTCAACTTCTCGCCCGTCACCACCACGCTCGAGCTCATCGCCTGGTGGGCCTACTTCCTGCCGGTCATGGGGCTGTTCCTGTTCAAGATGCATGGCCGCTCCCAGCCCCCCAAGCCGACCCCGGCTCCGGCGGTACCGGCCAGCACGGGTGGCCGCCGGTAGCCCGTCACCACCTCCTCCCGGACGGGGCTGGTCGCCCTGCTGCAGGCCTGGACCCAGGCAGCCGTCCGGCCAGGGCTCTTCGCGTAGCCGAATTGAGCCCAGTCAGCTGTCTGGTCGCGACACGATGGTGGGCACCGGCCGCTTGGCCACCACCCCGGCGCTGTGCGGGATGCCCCGGATGCTCCGACCCAGCCAGGGCGCCAGATAGGAGACGACCCAGGCGATGTCGCTGGCGGCTCGACGGACCGCCAACCCGAGGCCGGTCTGGGCCGGCAGTGGTTCGGCCCACGACTCGTCCGTCCCGTCCAGGCCGAGCCGCCAGGCGAGGGCGGCGCCGATCCGCTCGTGCCCCAGCGAGTTGACGTGCAGCCGATCGTCGAACCAGAGCCGGCGATCCTGCCCAATGGCATAGCGGTCGAAGTCCATCACCAGCACCCCATGACGCTCCGCCTCGGCGCGGATGACCGTGTTCAACCGGAACATGCGCTGCCGCAGATGCCGCCCGAGGGGGTTGACGCTCGAAGGGTCGGGCATCGTGAAGGTCAGCACCGTCACGTCGCGAGCCCGCGCTGCACCGAACATCGACGTCAGCTCGGCCCGAACCCGCTCGAAGTCCGGCCGGGGCCCGATCACATCGTTGACCCCGCCGACGATGGTCATCAGATCCGGATCGAGCGACAGGGCCTGGTCGAGCTGGGTGGCACGGATCGCCCCCACCCGCAAGCCCCTCACCGCCAGGTTGGCGTACTCCACCGGCTCGTCCTGGGCGCGGGCGACGTGTTCGGCCAGCCGGTCCGCCCACCCCCGATAGCCCCCGGCGCCGTCCGGATCCTCCATGCCCTCGGTGGTGGAGTCGCCGATCGCCACATACCGCCGAAATCTCCTCACCCGACGATTGTCCATCCCCACGACAAGAAGTACAGCCAGCACCATCTGCCAGGGGCACCACGGACGACCGGCTACGGGCGACCGGGCGATACACGGGGGTGTGGCCGGGCCGCGGCGGGTGCCAGACTGGTGCTGACCACCGGTGATGGGAGGTGGTGAGGGATGGCACCAGTGGCGGCCGAGGTCAGCGCGTTCTCCGACTTCGTCCGCGGCCGCCGCCAGGAGCTCTTCGGCTGTGCCGTGCTCGTCTTCGGCGACGCGCTCGTGGCCGAGCAGGTCGTCCAGGCCAGCCTCGCTCGGGCCTTTCTCCGTCGCCGCCAGACCGAGAGCGGCTGGCACGCGCTGCTGGGTGACCTGCTGCGGCAGGATCCCGCCCGGATCGAGTGCCCCTGGGTGCGCCGGCCCAGGTTCGAGCTGGTCGACGGCCCCGGTACCGGGCCGGCACTGGCCGCGCCCATCCTGGCTGACCTGGCCCGGCTTGAACCGCTCCCCCGGCAGGCGCTCGTCCTCGACCGGTACCTTCGGCTGCGTCACGACGAGATCTCGGCGATCCTGGACGCCGATCCGGACCGGGTGCGAGGCTGGGTCGCACAGGCGCGCTGGACACTGACCCTGCTCGATCACCGCTGGGCAGATGAAGACCGGCTGACCGACGCGCTGACCTCGGCAGTGCCGGCGCCACCCGACTCAGAGGTGGCCGACGACGTGGCGCACGGTCGGCTGCTGCGTCGGCGGCGGTCTGAGCGACGGGCGCTGGGCCTGCTGGCGGTGGTGATCCTGTTCGTTCTGGTCGCGGTGCAGCTCGGCCGGCTCGGCACCGACGTGAGCCATGAATCGACGACTTCGACCACGACCCGGTCGTCCTCGGCGCTGCCCTGCGAGCCGTCGCAGGCACGGTGTCAGATCGAGCTGACCGAGCGGTGGCGAGGCCGGACCATGGCGATCGTGCGGTCCTACCTGGATCCGGACGGCGCGTACTTCACGGGGTTCAGCTATCGGCCGCAGGTCCCGTACTCCGCGCCCGGTCTGTGGAACGGCCGGGGCGGCGCACTCGGGCTGGACGTGATCAGGATGGAAGGCGGCGCGACCAGCGTGCTGGTGCAGATCGCCACCGACGAGCGGCACGCCTGGCTGTGCGGGCAGCGCACCAGGCAGACCTGTGTCAGCACCCGGGCGATGAGCGGAGACCTCTACAGCGTGACACCGTCGGTCGGTCCCGGCAGCGGGGTGGAGGTGCAGTACTCACCGGATGGACGCCAGGTGATCACGGTGATCGCCGTCGACGCCCCGCAGGGCAGGCGGCTGCCGATCGACCGCAGCCGACTGATCGACCTGGTGCAGGACAGTCGGCTCCGCCTTCCGCTCACCTAGTCCTCCGCCCATCCGGAACGCGCCGTCGGCTGCCATCTCCCGGATCGGGAACCGCCGCGGACCGCACAGCGACCCTGATAGACAGGTGACATGTCGTCCAGCAGCTTCTCGGCCGAACTGTGGCAGTCCGGCGCACCGGTGTATGTGCAGATCCTGCGGCATCCGTTCCTGGCCGGGCTGGCCGACGGGACGCTCAGCCGGGCGGCCTTCAGCTACTTCCTCATCCAGGACAGCCACTACCTGCGGGCGTACTCGCGGGCGCTCGCCCTGGTCGCGGCCCGGTCGCCGGCCGAGGACACCGTCCGGATGTTCGCCCAGCACGCCTCGGAGGCCATCGAGGTCGAGCGCGAACTGCACGGCGGGCTGCTCGCCCAGCTCGGGCTAGGTGCCGACGCCGTCGACGACGCGGGACCTGGCCCGACGACGACGGCCTACATGTCCTACCTGACCGCCGTCTGCGCCACCGGGTCGTACGCCGAGGCGGTCGCCACGGTGCTGCCGTGCTACTGGATCTATCGCGATGTCGGTCGGGAGCTGCTCCGCCGCTCCTCCCCCGACCCGCTCTACCGGACCTGGATCGAGACGTACGGGTCGGCCGAGTTCGACGCCGTCGTCGAGGCCGTCCTCACCGTCACCGACGCCCTCGGGGACCAGGTCGGCCCAGCCGAGCGGCAACGCTGCCACCAGCACTTCGCCGCCACCACCCGCTACGAGTGGATGTTCTGGGACGCCGCCCATCGACAGCTGTCCTGGCCGGTCTGATGAGCAGCGCGACCGTCCCCCAGCGGGAGTTCGTCGTCGCCCTGACTCGGGCCGGACGGGTGCTGACCGCGATCGACGGTGACCGCCACCTGTTGCCGCGCCTCGGCGGCTCTGAGCGCTGGCCCGGAGTGGCCGCACTGCAGCGCTGCTGCGGCGATCCGGCTGCGGTGGTGATCTCGCCGGTCCATCAGATCCCGACCGAACCGATGAGGTCGCTGTACGTCCTGGCCGGCGGCAGAGACGACCCTGGCACCGGTGCGGCCTGGCTCCGTCCCGATGACCCCTCGCTGGCCGAGCCGGCGGAGCTGCTCGAGACCCTGCGTCAGACGATGGCCGAGTCCAGCGGCTCGATCGACCCTCCGCCTGACCGACCGGACTGGTTCCGGCACGACTGGCTGAACGAGGCGGACTGCTGGATCGACCTGCAACTCCAGCGGCTCGGCCGGCGGCGTAGCGGCCCCAGCCAGGTGATCAAGATCTGGAGCCTGTCGGCTGTGATCCGGACGCCGACCGAAGGCGGAGCGGAGGGCATCGAGGCAGCGGTGTACTTCAAGGCCACCTGCGACTGGTTCCGGGCAGAGCCGAGAATCACCGGCGCGCTCGCCAGGTTCGCCGCCGAACACCTGCCGCCGGTGTTGGAGGTCCACCCGGATCGGCCCTGGATGCTGATGGACCCGCTGCCCGGGGTGGACACGGTGAACGCGCTCGGGGGCGCCGAGCCTGCCGTCGAGGCGTTGGCCCAGCTCCAGCTGGCTTCGCTTGACCACCGGGCCGAGCTGGAGGCAGCCGGGTGTCCCGACCGGTCACGGCTGCCCACGATCGAGGGTCTGCACCGGATCGTCCACCACAGCATCGAGGCCGACCAGCTGACACCGGAGGAGCTGGCGGCGGCCGCGGCCGCCGAACCGTGGTTGGCCGGTCAGGTGTCGGAGCTGTACGACTGCGGCCTGCCGACCACCATCGCCCACGGCGACCTGCACCTGGGCAATGTCGCCTTCGACAACGGCAAGGTGGTGCTCTACGACTGGACCGACGCCTGCTTCAGCCATCCGTTCCTCGATGCCGCGCACCTGGTTCGCGATCTGGACCCGGTGCTGACCGAGGCCGTCCTGGCCAGGTTCGCCGCGATCTGGCGGCGGGCCCGCCCAGCGGCCGACATCGACCGTGCCCTGGAGCTCGCCCCGCTGGTCAACCGGGTGTTCCAGGCCATCTCGTACGAGGGCATCTACCGGGCTCAGGAGGAGGCGGCGCGGTGGGAGCTGGGCGGGATCGTGGCCAGCAGCCTGCGTCAGTTCGGCGCCCTGTATGACCGGCTCGGAGGGTCCGCCTCCTCCGCCAGCCCGCCGCGATCCTGAGATGATGCGCAGAATGCCCAGGATCGTTAGGCTTTTCGCCGCCGGCGAGACATGATCGAGTGGATGCCGAAGAGAGGTGAGGACGTGGGCAGACCCTTCTGTTTCGCCGTCCTCGGTCTCGTCCTCGGCGCCGGAATCGGCATCGTCATCTTCGCCCTGACCGCTCAGGTGTGGTGGTTCGGCCTCTTCATGCTGGGCCTGGTGGTCGGTGCTCTGATCGACCAGAACCGCGGCATCGGCCACCATCGCCGGGTCGGCGAGCGGCGGGGGTAGATTGGATCCGTCGGCTGAGCGGTCAGAGCTTCGCTGCGGCGAGGATCTCGCTGGTGGGCTGGGACGACCCCTTCTCCGGTTCCACCGTGATCGCCACGGCCTCGGCGTCGCGTACATGATCGAGCCACGCCCGCACTCCTCGCCCGCCACTGAACAGACCGCTGCCGACCGGCTTGCCGTCGTGGATGGTCCACAGTTGATAAGTCTTGCCGGCCCCCGCCGTGGGCACGGCGGCGGCCGTGAACAGGCCACGACCCTGCTGCTGCGACACCACGTACGAGCCGCGTGACCCATCGGGCATGGTGACCGCGTAGACCTTCAGATCCGGTGCCGACATCAGTTCCGACTCGGCGACGACCTGGGCCTGCTGCTGTTGGTGCTGCTGGTTCAACGCGTACACCCAGCCACCCAACGCGACGACCATGACCATGGCCGCCGCCACAACCATCCGCAGCAGCCGGTTTGAGCGGCGTTGGCGGGCCGCGGCCAGCTCGTCCACCGGCGGCGGAGCCGGCTGGACGACGGTGGTCGCCTCGTGCGGGGCGGGGAGGTCGGGCCGCGCCACCGGCTCTTCCGGAGGCAGCGGACGGACCTGCGCGATGGCCCCAAGGACGGAGGCTCTCAGCTCAGGGGGTGGCGCCTTCCTGGTCAGGTTGGTCAGCTCAGCCAGAGTCTCGGTGAACTCCGACACCTCCCGTGTGCAGGTCTCGCAGACAGCCAGGTGCTGCTCGAACTCGGTCCGTTCCTCGTCGTCCAGGGCGTGGGCAACGTAGGAGCCGACAGCGCTGTGAATGTCGCTCATGCCTCCACCCCCAATGCATCTCGTAATCCGATGAGTCCGTCTCTGATTCTAGTTTTCACTGTGCCCAGTGGCAGATCGAGCAGCCGGGCCACCTGGCTCTGGGTATAGCCACCGAAGTAGGCCAGGGTCAGCGCCTCACGTTGGATGGCCGTCAGCGAGGACATGCCCCGTCGAACCCGCTCCACGTCGAGATTCTGCTCCACGCCGTCCCAGACCTGGTCGACCTCCGGATCCACCGAACGTCGGCCATACCGGTCGTCGCGGGCCGTCTCGCTGGTGACGGCACGTACCCGGTCGACGGCCCGACGATGGGCCATGGTGGTCATCCAGGCGAGCACGCTGCCCTTCTCCGGGCTGTAGCGGGCTGACTGCCGCCAGACCTCGACATACACCTCCTGGGTCACCTCGGCCGCATGGTCGGGTGATCGCAGGACCCGCAGGATGACCCCGTACACCCGGTCGCTGGTCAGGTCGTAGAGCTCGGCGAACGCCGCTTCCTGACCACGGGCGGCTCGACCGATCAGGTCGGCCAACTTCGCGGCCTCGGCATTGCGATGGATGGGCTCTGCCTCCGACGAGGAGGACTGCTCCTCTCCTGTCGGCACTGCTCGGAGGTTCATGGTGCTGACCTTCTCACAAATCTCATCGGCCCCAGTCTCATCGGGTCACTCCGACCAGGCTGGCCCAGACGATCACGTTCGCCTCGTAGCGGTGCTGCCGCGTGTCGTAGCGACCACCACAGGTGATCAGCACCAACTCCGGCTTGGCGGAGGGTCGGTAGACCTCTCTGGTCGGGAACACGTCCTTGCCGAACGTCGACCGTCGTTGGACGGCGAACGTCACCCTGCTGCCATCGGCCCGATCCACGCTGATCCGGTCGCCTCGCTGCAGCTCGCCGAGTCGGAAGAAGACCGTCGGCTCGCGGTTCCAGGTCACGTGGCCCGCCAGCACCGCCACCCCAGGCGCACCTGGGGTGTGGGCCCCGGTGAACCAGCCCACCTGGTCGGGGTTCTTGGGCGTCTCCATCTCACCTGCGGCTGTCAGGCCCAGGTCGACGATCGAGCTGTCGACTCTCGCCGCCGGGATGGAGATCCGTCGGGGCACCGACTCCGGCAGCACCACCGTCGACTCCTGCCGTCGGCTGCTCGGAGTCGGTGTCGCTGTCGCTGTCGCCGGAAGGGTTGTGGACTCCGCCGACCCCGTCGATCCGTGCCCCGACGCTGTCCTGAGCCTGTCGAAGGTGCCTGTCGAAGGGCTGGTGGACGCGATGTCCGGGGCCGCCGGTGGCGCTGACCGCTGGTCGGCCAGGGCGACCCCGACAAGGGTCACCCCGACCAGACCGAGCAGCCCTCCGGCGACGCCCGTCCCGAGCCTCACAAGTCGCCGGGAGATCATCTCAACGCACTCCTTTGCCTGACCGACGTCAGTCGGCTTGAGGTGCAAGTCGTCGACGCATCAGCAGGGCCGCACCGGCCCCGAGCAGCGCCACCGAGCCGAGGGCGATCAGGCCGCCGTCCTCCACGCCTGAGGTGGACTCGCCGCCGGTCTCGACGCCACCGGCGGGCATCACCATGCCGCAGGTCGAGCCGTCCGTGGCCTCAGCCGGGATGCCCTTCACGCCCAGGGACTTGGCGAAGGTCGACTCACCCGACCCGTCCAGGTCGTACTTGTCATTGCCGTTGGCGTCCACACCGTGCTGGACGATGTGCAGGTTGTGCAGCCCGTCGAGCGTGCCCGCGGGCAGCTGGTCGGCGCTGATGGTGCGGGTGTAGTCCAGCACACCGTTCTTGTCGGCCACCGGGAACCGGTCGACCGCGAGGCCGCTGTCCGGCGAGGTGTCGCCCTTCGTCGTCAGCGAGATGTGGATGTTGCCGTACATCTTCAGGCCCTCCTCCACGCTGATGAAGCCGCTGCCGTCCTTGTCCGCCGAGTCGTTCGGGCAGAAGAAGTGGGTGCCCGAGGTGTCGCCATGGATGTGCTGGGCGTGCGGCATCCCCGGCGTCATGCCCGTGGTGTGGATGTGCACCTTCAGGCCGCCGCTCGAGGTCGGCGTCAGCGTCGCCGTACCGTGCGCGTCACTGCCCTTGAGCGGGTCGAGCCGGATCTTGACTGGATGAGGACCGTCGTGCGCCGATGCGGGTGCTGTCGCGCCGATGAAGGTCAGCGGCAGCGCCAGCAGGGCGCCGGCGGCGACTCGCCGCCGAAGTGATGAACCAGACATGTGTACCCCTCCTTGGGTGTGTTCCTGCCAGGTATTCGGCGCCCACCCATCCCCGGATTGGTCGGCATCGGCCCTTCGCGAGGCGCAGGACAGCGTCAGGGCGCGGATGGCCGCCGCCTGCTGAACAGGGCAACACACGAATCAGCGCGTCATCGCTGAGCGACGGTGTCACCTGAGCGTGGAACTCCGCCGGGTCCATCCCCGACGTGCCGATTCGTGTGTTCAGCCCGCGCCCCGAGTGCTGGTCCGTCGAAAACTCGGCAGAACGCGAGTTCTGAGTGACCGCAGCGGATCCCGAGCAAGAACTCAACAGAACGCGCCTTCTGTAGCCCAAAAGCGCCCAATCCCGGCCCAAATGTCGACAGAACGCGAGTTCCAGCAGACGTCCTCGGCGGAGTGCTCCCACCCTCCAACGCCTCACCCACTCCACCGCCAGTGACGCCAAGGGAAGCATCACGCTCAGAGCCCGGAGCGAGCTCTGAGCGGCTGGCCCTCCCACAGGCTCAGGCAGCGCCAGGGCACGGTCAGCGCGAGACAGCCCTTCGACAGCCTCAGGGCAGGGTCGGGGCGGGAGATAGCCCTTCGACAGCCTCAGGGCGCGGTCAGCGCGAGAAAGCGGGGGTCGAGGGCCACGTCAGGGTGTGGTCGGGCGTTCCGAGTGAGCGGAGCGCTAGCGGAGCGAGCGAGGTGGGCGGGACGTGGCCCTCGACCCCCGCGGCGGCGCAACTCAACCCCTCGACCCCCGCGGCGCAGCCCCAGCCTCGACCCAGGCAGACGCAACAGACCCCGACCCAAGGCGGGCGCGGGTCCGGCCCGGGACCCGCGTGCAAGCAAACAGCTACCTGCGTACGGCTTGCGGCTCCTCCTCCGGCGGCGGCACGACCAGCAGCGACAATCCCTCGTGCGCCTCGAGCGAGACCGCGAAGCTGTGCAGGTTGTCGATCTCGGCGATCGGGTCGTCGGTGAACATGTCGATCACCACACCGCCGGGCTCCAGGTATTCGGAGATGACACTGCCCGAGATCGCCTCGGCGGAGAAGTTGAGCACGGTGACCTGGATCTGGTGGAAACCCTCCCGGCCTGGCTGCTCGGCCAGCTCGTGCACCATCACCAGCATGCCGGGATGGGAGACCTGGGGCACGTCCACCTGGTTGCTGGTGGCGATCCCGTAGCGCTTGCGGACCTCCAGGATGTCGCGCAGCCGGCAGGCGAAGGAGTTCTCGTCCTCGAGCTGGCTCGGCAGCGAACCGTACAGGCTCACCCCGCGCGGCATCTTGGACAGTGACTCGTGCGCGTCGGGTCGGTAGTCCAGCAGGTCGTAGGCGGCTCGGTGGATCCAGCGGGTGTCTCCGGTCGACAGCAGCCACGACACCTGCTTGCGCTCGAGTGTCAGCATCCCGCACAGGTCCCAGCCGGACAGCGCGAAGACCCCGGGCTGGAGGGCGTTGAACATCGCCAGCAGCAGGTGGGCCCGCTTCACCTTCTCGATCTGCTCCGTGTCCAACTCGGACACGTCGTCGTAGCCGAGAGAGGCGGTGATGATGCTGGCGGTGGTCGAGGCGATGCCGTTGGTGGTGAAGGTCGCGTTGTACGGCGCCGCCGGCCCGGTCAGCCTGTCGATCAGATCCGACCGGACGGTGGTCGCCAGTCGGTCACCGGTGAACTCCTCGCCCCGGAAGGAGAAGCTCTCGTCCTTGTGCAGAGTGGCGAAGTGCACCAGCTCGTAGGTCATCTCGTCGTGGTTCTGCAGGGCGTGCACCAGCGAGACCGGCGGCACCCCGAGCTGCAGCGACGCGTTCAGCGTCAGCCGTAGGAACTCGGTGTCGCCGGTCGCCATCGCGTGGTGGTAGGCGGGGCGGTTGACGAAGTCGTACGACAGGTCCGCGCCGCGCTCGGAGGTCGCCTTGATGTCGTCAATGGTCAGGTTGAGCTCCTGAAAGGTGAACCCACCGACCTTGCGAACCATGCTCGCGATCAGCTGGTTGGCGGCCTCGGACAGTGGGTGGCCCTCCGACCAGGCCGGCGCACCCTCCGAGGTCTTCTCCACGCCGAGGAAGCCATTCGCGTCCAGCCGCAGCGCCCCGGTACCGAGGTCGCCCAGCGAATGCAGGGCGTCGCCGATGACCAGCCGCATGCCGGCGAACGTCGGATCGAGCCAGTTGATGGAGGGCTGGCCCTCCTTGAAGTAGTGCAGATAGACCCAGCGCCGCTCGACGCCGTCGGGGCCGACCACCGCATGGGTGGCGCTCCAGTTGGTGTCCTTGATCCCGGGGTCGTGGAAGATCACACGCTGCAGCTGGCCGATGATGTAGCCGGCCTTCTCCAGCTGATCCTCTGCCTCCGCATCCAGGTTGGCCGAGTCCCGCCCCCGCGGAACCTTCGGCAGCAGGTGCCAGTCCTCCGGCAGGATCTCGACCATGTGGTAGATGCCCGGGTAGTCGTCGACCTTCATCTCGGCGAGCCGGAAGTCGGCTCCCTTCCCGGTGTGGCCGGGGACGATGTCGTCGATCACCGTGCCCCCGTGCGCACCAGCCACCTCGCACAACGTCCGGAACTCGTCCTCGGTGCCGAACGCGTCGTCGATCTGCGTACTGATCCGGTCGAAGTGCCCGTCAACGCTCGGGGTGGCGTCCCAGCCGCTGAGGCCGCCGGCCCGCTTGACGGGCCCGGTGTGCAGGGCGTCGATGCCGATGGCCTCGAACGCTTGCCACAGTTCCTCATCGCCCAGGGTGCCGAGGAACGACTTGCCTGGCTTGGTGATCAGCGAGATCGGGTACGCGGTGAACCAGACGGACGCCTTGTCGATCGCGGCGCGTGGGTCCGGGTTGGCGAACGGGTTCTGCCACATGCTGCCGACGCCGGAGAACTGCGCGGAGATCACCCGTGCGTCGGCCAGCATCGACTCCTCCGTCAGCCAGTCGACGTAGGCAGGGTTGCTGCCGACCGGCTTGCCGGATCGGGCCACCTTGGGCCGGAGCGGGAACAGACCCCGGAGCCGTGCCCGAGGCCGCAGCCTCGACGGTCGCGCGGGATAGAACTGCTCGTCGTAGTTGATCTCCGTCAACTCGTCGGGCGTCGCCATCCCTGCATCCTGGTCAGCAGCTCTGTCGTTCACCGAATCTCCTCGTCCGACTCGCAGTTTCGTCCTCCGGTGAGGCTATCGCCGCACCCGACTGCGACGATAGCGGCCGGGGGGCCTGGCCAACGGCAGGCGGGCCATACTGAGGACCATGGTGGTGAACCGAACCGTCGCCCGTCGCCCTCCCCTGCTGGTGCTGGTCCAGACCGAGGCGACGGTGCTGATGTCGCTGGCGATCGGCCAGGCCGGCCTGGCGTCGGGTTTTCTGACGGGCCACAAGTCACTCAAGGGGATCCACGAGGTCAACGCCTACCTGATCGCCGCACTGACCGTTGTCACCCTCGTCTCGGTCGTGCTCTACCGGCGGACAGGTGGCCCGCGGTGGCCTGTCACCGTCGCCGGCCTGCTGATGGCGGTGGAACTGGCGCAGATCGGCCTCGGCCAGCTCGACGTCGCCGGCCCGCACATCTTCCTCGGGATCCTGTTCGTCGTCGCCGCCACCTTGTTCACCTCGTACCTCTTCCGGCCCGGCTTCCAAGCCGCGCCCTGACCCAGGTCGAAGGGCTGCTCTCGCGCGTACGGCAGGGTGTGGCTGTGAATTCGGTCAATGCGCCGCCACACCCTGCCATTCGGCACTCAGGTCATCCCGGCCGCAGCATCTCCAATGCGTCGCGGAGCAACGGGGCGACCGGGCCGAGCCGGTGGACACCATTGCGCACCACCGTCTCGCCGCCGACCACCACTTGATCAACATCAGCGGAGGTCGCAGCGAAGATGATCTCCTCCGGGGCGGACCCGGTCGTCCGTACGGTATCTGTGCGTACGACCACGAAGTCGGCCAGGGCACCGGCGACGATCCGGCCGCCCTCGGGCCATCCCAGGCTGCGGTAGCCGGCCGCGGTGGCCGCCTCGATCAGCTGCGCCGGGCTGAACCGGCCGCGTTCGTTGCTGACCAGCCGCTCGTGCATCTCCAGCCCGCGCAGCTCCTCGAAGGGATCCACCATGCTGTGCTGGTCGGACCCGAGGACCAACGGACTACCGGACCGGAGCAGTCGGCGCGCCGGTCCTATGCCGTCGGCCAGATCACGTTCGGTGGTCGGGCAGAAGCAGACACTCGTCCCTGACCGCCCGAGCAGCCCGACGTCCGACCCGCTGAGCTGCGTCGCATGAACGGCCGTGCAGTCGGGCCCGAGCAGGCCGGACCGGTGCACCAGCTCGGTCGGGCTGCACCCGTAGAACTCCAGCGCAGCCTCGTTCTCGGCGCGTTGCTCACTCAGATGCAGATGCAGCGGTCGCTCGCGGGCCACTGCCGCAACGGCCTCGAGGGATTCCCTGGGCACTGCCCGAACCGAGTGCACGGCGGCTCCGATCCGCAGCAGCTGTGTCGGCTGCAGAGCACTCACCCGTTCAGCCCAGCCGCTGACATCGGTGTCGGTGAACCGGCGCTGAACACCCTCCGCCGGACGATGCCCGGACCCGGTCAGGCCCCCGGCGAAGTAGCAACTGTCCAGCAGGGTGAGCCGCAGGCCGGCCTCTGCCGCCGCCTGGATGAGGGCCCGACCCATGGCGTTCGGATCGGCGTAGCGGCGCCCATCCGGGCCGTGGTGCAGGTAGTGAAACTCGCCCACCGCGGTGTACCCGGCCAGGGTCATCTCGGCGTAGGCGGCCCGAGCCAGCGCCAGGTAGGAGTGCGGATCGAGGCGAGCCGCGACGGCGTACATCTCCTCCCGCCACCTCCAGAAGCTGCCGCCACCCCGGTTGGTGCGGCCGCGCAGGGCTCGGTGGAACACGTGGCTGTGCGCGTCGGCCAGGCCGGGCAGCACCAGACCGGCCAGCCGATGATCACCTCTGCGCGGCTCGGTGCCGGTCTCCACCGAGGAGAGACGATCGTCGACGATGGTCAACCGCACATCCGTCGCCACCCCGGCCGGCAGTTGAGCCAACGGCGCCCAGAAGGAGGACATCAGAGGTCAGCGGTGCCCTCGGTGAGCGGGATCCGGACACCACGTTCGGCCGCGACCTGCTGCGCCCGCTGGTAGCCGGCATCGACGTGCCTGATCACGCCCATCCCCGGATCGTTGGTGAGCACCCTGGCCAGCTTCTCCGCCGCCAGCGGCGTGCCGTCGGCCAGCGAAACCTGTCCGGCGTGAATGGACCGGCCGATCCCGACCCCGCCGCCATGGTGGATCGACACCCAGGAGGCGCCGGAGGCGGTGTTGATCATGGCGTTGAGCAGGGGCCAGTCGGCGATCGCGTCCGATCCGTCCAGCATGCCCTCGGTCTCCCGGTAGGGGCTGGCGACCGAGCCGCAGTCCAGATGGTCGCGCCCGATGACGATCGGCGCGGACAGCTCTCCCGAGGCGACCATCTCGTTGAACCGTAGTCCCGCCCGGTCGCGCTCACCGTAGCCGAGCCAGCAGATCCGGGCCGGCAACCCCTGGAAGGCGACCTTCTCCCGGGCGCCACGGATCCACTTGTGCAGCCGGTCGTTGTCGGGGAAGAGCTCCATCACCGCCCTGTCGGTGGCGGCGATGTCGCTCGACTCGCCCGACAGAGCGACCCAGCGGAACGGGCCCTTGCCCTCGCAGAACAACGGCCGGATGTAGGCGGGGACGAAGCCGGGGAAGGCGAACGCCCGCTCATACCCGCCGAGTCGGGCCTCCTGCCGGATCGAGTTGCCGTAGTCGAAGACCTCTGCCCCGGCGTCGAGGAAGCCGACCATCGCTTCCACGTGCCGGGCCATCGAGGCTCTGGCCCGATCGGTGAACTCCTCCGGCTTGCGCTCGGCGTAGTCGTGCCAGTCAGCTATCGAGACACCGATCGGCAGGTACGACAGCGGGTCGTGGGCGCTGGTCTGGTCGGTCACGATGTCAACGTCCACCCCACGCCGCAGCAGCTCAGGCAGCACCTCGGCGCAGTTGCCGACGACCCCGACCGACCAGGCGCGGCGTTCTGCCTTCGCCTGCAGCGCCTTCTGCACGGCATGGTCGAGATCGTCGGCGATCTCATCGAGGTAGCCGAGCCGCAGCCGGCGGTCGAGTCGGGTCAGGTCCACATCGACGATCAGACAGGCACCGCCGTTCATGGTCACCGCCAACGGCTGCGCCCCGCCCATGCCGCCACAGCCGCCGGTCAGCGTGAGCGTGCCGGCCAGCGTCGCCTTGAACCGCTTCTCGGCCACCGCGGCGAACGTCTCGTACGTCCCCTGCACGATCCCCTGGGTGCCGATGTAGATCCACGACCCGGCCGTCATCTGTCCATACATCGTCAGGCCCAGATGCTCCAGCCGGCGGAACTCGGGCCAGGTCGCCCAGTCGCCGACCAGGTTGGAGTTGGCCAGGATCACCCGTGGTGCCCACTCATGGGTGCGCATCACGCCGACCGGCCGACCCGACTGGACCAGCATCGTCTCGTCCGGCTCCAGTGTGGTCAATGTGCGCACCATGGCATCGAACGAACGCCAGTCCCGGGCGGCCCTGCCGGTGCCGCCGTAGACGACGAGGTCGTCGGGGCGCTCGGCGTTCTCCGGGTCCAGGTTGTTCATCAGCATCCGCAGCGGGGCCTCCGTGGTCCATGACTTGGCGGTCAGGCTGCTGCCGCGAGCCGCGCGGACGGGACGGGCACCTTCCATGATCTCCTCCTTCAGTTGAGAGGTCCGACGACCGACTCCGCCGCCTCGACGACCTGGCCGCTGGAGACCAGCCGCACGGCCGTTTCGATCTCGGGGGCGAGCCAGCGGTCGGCGCCAGGACCGCCGACGCCGCCCTGCCGGAGTGTGGTGATCACTGCGGCAGCGGCCGGTCCGGGCTGCAGCGGGGCCCGCTGCTCGAGGCCGCGGGCGGCGGTGATCAGCTCGATGGCCAGCACCCGGGTCAGCCCGTCGATGGCTCGCCGCAGCTTGCGGGCAGCCGACCACCCCATCGACACATGGTCCTCCTGCAGTGCCGAGCTGGGGATGGAGTCGACCGAGGCGGGTACGGCGAGGCGCTTGAGCTCGGACACGATCGCGGCCTGGGTGTACTGGGCGATCATGTGACCCGAGTCGACGCCGGGGTCCTCGGCCAGGAACGCTTTCAGGCCATGGTTGCGGGCGACGTCGAGGAAGCGGTCGGTGCGCCGTTCGGAGATGCTGGCCAGATCTGCTGTGACGATCGCGAGAAAGTCGAGCACATACGCCAGCGGTGCGCCGTGGAAGTTCCCGTTGGACTCCACCCGGCCGTCGTGGGTCACGACCGGGTTGTCGATCGCCGCGGCCAGCTCGTAGCCGGCGACCGTTGCGGCGTGTTCCACCGTGTCGCGGGCGCCGCCGGCCACCTGCGGCGAGCATCGCAACGAGTAGGCGTCCTGCACCCGCGGGCAGTCCTCCCGCTGGTGGCTTAGCCGGATAGCGCTGTCCCGCATCAGGGTGCGCAGGTTGGCCGCAGACAAGGCCTGCCCCGGCTGTGGCCGCAGCTGGTGCAGGTCCGCCGCGAACACGTTGTCGGTCCCCAACAGCCCTTCAACGCTCATCGCCGCGGCGATGTCGGCGACCTTGAGCAGCCGGCGCAGGTCGGTGATCGCCAGCACCAGCATCCCCAACATCCCGTCGGTGCCGTTGATCAGTGCCAGTCCTTCCTTCTCTGCCAGGGCTACCGGGGTGAGGCCCACGGCGGCGTACGCCTCAGCGGTCGGCTTCCGGGTGCCCGCGGCATCGCGTACCTCCCCCTCCCCCATCAGGGCCAGCGCGCAGTGGGCGAGCGGGGCGAGATCACCCGAGCAGCCGAGGCTGCCGTACTCGTACACCAGCGGAGTGAGGCCGGCGTTCAGCATGGCGACGTAGGCCTGCAGGGTCTCCTCCCGGATGCCGGTCCGTCCGGTCGCCAGAGTGGAGATGCGCAGCAGCATCAGCGCCCGGACCACCTCCCGCTCGACCTCCGGGCCGGAGCCGGCGGCATGCGAGCGGATCAGGCTGCGCTGCAGCTGCCGGCGGCGCTCGACAGGGATGTGCCGGGTGGCGAGGGCCCCGAAACCGGTGGACACGCCGTAGTGCGGCTCACTGTCGACGGCCAGACGCTCGACCACCTGGCGGGACCGTCGCACCTCCGCCAGCGATCCGGGCGAGATGATCACCGGGACGTCGTGTCGGGCCACGGCGACGACGTCCTCGAACGACAGCGGGCCGACCCCCACGGTGACAGTCGTGCTGCGGGTGCGCATAGATCCATTGCAGCCCCTCCGCGGCGCCCGGCGGATGACTCAGCCAGCCAATGCGTCTCGTATCTGAGACAATGGCGAGATGGCGAACGCCCCCGCTGCCGGGCAGGCGCTGGCAGTGCTGAGCCTGCTGGCGCGACAGACCGAGCCACTGCCGGCCGGGGCGATCAGTCGAGCCCTCGACCTGCCGCGTTCCAGCACCTACCACCTGCTGGCCGTCCTCCGTGAGCACGGTTTCGTCAGTCACCTGGCGGAGGAGCGGCGCTATGGCCTCGGTGTCGCCGCTTTCGAGCTGGGCTCGGCCTACCAACGGCAGGCGCCGTTGCAGCGGATCGCCCGGCCGATCCTGGATCGGCTGGTGTCCGTCACCACGCACAATGCCCACCTGGCGGTGCTGCACGGCCGGGACGTCTTCTACGTGATCGAGGAGCGGGCGCCCGGACGTCCACTGCTGGTGACCGATGTCGGGGTGCGGCTGCCGGCCACGGTGACCGCGAGCGGATTGGCCATGCTCGCCGAGCTGCCCGCTGCCCAGGTCCGCGCCCTCTTTCCCCACCGCGAGGCACTGGTGCAGCGCAGCGGCAAGGGTCCGGCCACAGTGGTGCAGCTGCGGCAGCTGCTGACCGACGTCCGCAACCGTGGCTACGCCCTCGAGGAGGGCACGGTCTCCGAGGGTCTGTCGTCGGTGGCGCAGGCGGCGACCGATCACGGCGGTCACCCGACAGCAGCAATCGCCTTGACGTTCGCCACTGCCGAGGTCGACGAGCCCGAACGGGATCGGCTGGTCGAGGCGCTCGGCCGGGCGACGGCGGCGCTCACCCGCAGGCTGGGCGGCTCCCCGCGCTGATCGACGAGCAGCAGACAATTCGGCGCGTCAACGACTCCACCCCTCGCAGGCTGAGCCTGCGCCGACCCGTCGCCGTTCAATGGCGCGCCGATTCGTCTGTGACCCGATCGCCGGGTTATTGCGTTGCCTCCACCGACTCATGTGTACGACACTCTGCCGGTGACCCAGCGCGACGGCGAGGAACGACCGACCATCGACGAGCACCTGGCCCGGCGGCTGGTGGACGAGCAGTTCCCGCACTGGCGGCACCTCCCGGTCACCCCGGTCGAGGTCAGCGGATGGGACAACCGGACCTTCCGCCTCGGTGACGAGCTGACCATCCGGCTGCCCAGTGCCGCCGGGTACTCACTACAGGTGGACAAGGAGCAGCAGTGGCTGCCCATTCTTGCCCCCCAGCTCCCGCTGCCCATTCCGACACCGGTGTCGCAGGGCAACCCGGGTCTGGGTTACCCCTTCTCCTGGTCGGTCTACCGCTGGCTGGACGGCGAGACCGCCGGTCCCGGCACGATCGCCGACCTGACCCAGTTCGCCACCTCCCTGGCCGAGTTCCTGGTCGCACTGCAGGGCATCGACGCCAACGGCGGGCCGGAAGCCGGCCCGCACAACTTCTTCCGTGGTGGCCCGTTGGCGACGTACGAGGAGGAGGCGCTGCGTTCGATCGACGTACTGGGAGACGAGATCCCCCGCGACGCAGCCCTTGCAGTCTGGGACGACGCGACCAGTTCCAGTTGGCAGGGTGAGCCGGTCTGGTTCCACGGCGATGTCGCGGTCGGCAACCTGTTGGTGCGGGACGGCCGGCTGAGCGCGGTGATCGACTTCGGGACCTCAGGTGTGGGTGACCCCGCCTGTGACGTCGTGATCGCCTGGACGCTGCTGGCAGGACGGAGCCGAGACGCCTTCCGCGGCTCCCTCGGAGTCGACGCCGCCACCTGGTCCCGCGGTCGAGGATGGGCGTTGTGGAAGGCCCTCATCACCCTGGTCGGTCTGCTCGAGAGTGACCCCGCCGCGGCGGCCGAACCGAGGCGCGTCATCGCCGAGGTCCTCGCCGACCATGCGCAGCAGCTCTGATCCTTGGCCGAATCGTGATCTTCCGTTGAAGCGAAAACCGCCCGGCGGACCGCCGGCGCTCTAGCATTCCTCTCACCGCCCGCCAGGTGATGCGCCGGGCGCGGAAGGGAACCCCGATGACCATGCCTGTAGGCCAGCCGGCCGGCTCTGTCCCGGCCACGCCGGCGCCGCGACGCCGGCAGCTGACCCAGACCTTCCATCTGGTCGGTTGCGGGCTGATGATCTTCGGTGCGGTCGGGCTGTTCATCCGAGCGGACAGTGCGTTCGCGGTCTGCGTAGCGGTCCTCGGGCTCGCGGCTGCGGCGCTGCTGACGACCCGCAGGATGACGTCACGGTGGTGGCTGCCGGCCGCCGGCGTAGCGACCGCCACCTCACTGATGACGTGGGGCGAGTCCTGGGCCGGGTTCGGTTTCATCGGCGCTGTGCTGTTCGTGATCGCCAATCTGCGCAAGTCCAGCTGGGCCCGAGTGGCAGGGGTACGCGCCTGGCTGGCGGTCCTCGTCCTCTTCTTCATCGCGGTGGCGGCAGGTCAGAGCTTCGCCACCTACGACGGCGGCTACCTGGGCTACAGCTACCCCGAAGATCACCCGTGGCAGCGCACGGGCGACGGCGCTTACCTTTCCGGCGACTCCCTCGACCCGAACGACCTGCTCGGCGTCTCCGTTGCGGTGATGACCGCGACCTGCTGTCTCTGGATCGTGCTGCGCCGCAGACCTGCCCCGGTGAAGGCCGTGCTCGGTGCGGCAGCCCTCGGAGTCGTCGGGCTGCTGTTCGACACCTTCCGACTGGCCGTTGCCCAGGGCGGCACGACGTACTCCTCCAGCGGCTCCGTCTCCGGCAGCTTGAGCTGGAGCTTCGACTCCTCGGTCGGACTGACCATGGCCGTCCTGCTCGCCTGGGGCCTCGCCCTGGCGGACACGCTGGTGCGTCGCCGGCGAACCACCGACGCCACGGCGTCAGCGCCCGCGCCGCACTGGCGGCCGCAGTGGCAGCAGCCGGTTCCTCCGCAGCAGTGGCAGCCTCAACCCCCGCCGCAGTGGCAGCCCCAACCCCCACCGCAGTGGCAGCCACCACCCCCAACGCAGTGGCAGCAACCCCCGCCTCAGCGGTGACGGGCCGGCGGAACCGTCGGCCGGGGCGTGTCCTAATCCGGAAGTGACCGGAACAGGACACCGCTGAGCCTGGCTATAGGGACCATCTGTCCCGTAACGTTCTCGGTGAAGCGCTTATGGCAACCCCCGAGGTCATAAGCGCTTCACCATTTCCCGGCAAGGTCGGGTCACCGCCGGCCGAGACGCTCCATCTCTCTGCGGATCGCCTCTTCCGTCACCGGCCGGCTCGCCGGGCCGTACGTGGCCGCTGCGTGGAAGCCGAGGCCGATGCCCCAGCCCATCATCGGGATCAGCGGCCACGGAAACCACGCCCCGGAGGGGATGGCTGTGATCAGCCAGATGGTGACCAGCAGGGCGTTCACCAGCACATAAGCCAACAGGTGGCTGATGAACTCGCGCTTCTTCTTCAGGCTGCGAATCGCCGCAGCGCGTGCATCGCTCGTGGTCGTGCCCAGAGCCGGTTCCGGTTCGACTGTGGAGTAGTCGTCTCTCTCTGTCATGACGTTCCCTTCCACCTCCATGCTGCGACGGGAGGTGGCTCGCTGACAGGGACGAAGGTCATCAGCCAGCCCGGACCTTCGGCGGACAGGGCCTAACCAGCGGCGGGACACGACAAAGGGGTGTGCCCAGCCTCTCAGCTGGACACACCCCTCATCTCTCGTGCGCGAGGGGGGACTTGAACCCCCACGTCCTTTCGGACACTGGCACCTGAAGCCAGCGCGTCTGCCATTCCGCCACTCGCGCCTGCCCACACTCTTGGTGCGAACCGGCCGAGACAGGCTAGCACGAACGCCGGGCAATCCTCGATTCGGTCGGGATGCGGCCCACCGCTACGGTGAACACCGGGGTCCGGGGGCGGCGGAAACTGCGATCCCCGCTCAACGCCGGATACCCTTTACGTTGGCATCCACGCGAGAGAGGAGGGACATGGGAGTCTTCGAACGTTTCGAGAAGCGCATCGAGGGTGCGGTCAACGGTGTGTTCGCACGCGCCTTCAAGGGTGACGTGCAGCCGGTCGAGATCGCCGCCCGCCTGCAGCGCGAGCTCGACGCCGAAGCCAAGCTCATGTCCCGAGACCGCCGGTTGGTGCCCAACGAGTTCGTCGTCGGGTTGTCGCAGCACGACCACGACAAGCTCGCTCCCTACAGCAAGACCCTCTCCGAAGAGCTGGCCGGCGAGCTCAAGTCGCACGCCTCCGAGATGGGCTACGTCTTCAACGGCCCCATCATGATCCACCTGCAGCTCGACGAGTCCCTCCCGATCGGCCGGTTCACGGTGGAGTCCGACGCCGTGGCCGGGGTCGAGGCGGACCGGAGCCAGCTCGACACGGCCGCCATCCACCGCTCCCAGCTCGTCCTTGAGGTCAACGGGATGCGGCATGCGCTGCAGCCGCCCGGCCTGGTGATCGGCCGCGGCACTGACGCCGACCTCCGGATCAACGACCCGGGCATCTCGCGGCTTCATGCCGAGATCCGGGTCAGCGGGTCAGGTTCGACCCTGCACATCGACATCGTCGACCTCGGCTCCACCAACGGGATCATCGTCAACGGCCAGCGCGTCCGGCAAGCCACTCTGACCGAGGGGTCACGGATCGAGATCGGGTCCACCCGGATGCTCGTCCATGCCCCTGCCGGGCGCTGAGGTCAGATGTCTGAGATCACCCTCACCATCATCAAGGTGCTCTTCCTGGCCCTGCTGTGGCTGTTCATCCTCTCCGCCGTCTCCGTGATCCGCAGCGACCTGTTCGGCAAGCCGGTCGCGACCGCCGACCAGAACCCTGCCCAGAGACTGGAGAACCCGCCTCCTCCGGGCAAGGCGAAGCGGTCGAAGCGACCCAAGGGCCAGCCCCGGGTGCTGACGATCACCGGCGGCACCCAGAGCGGCGAGTCCGCCGAGCTGGCCGGGGGCATGGTGATGATCGGGCGCGGAGCTGACTGCCAGCTCATCCTCGAGGACGACTACGTCTCAACCCGGCATGCGCGGGTGCTGACCTCCGACGGCGGCTACTACATCGAGGACCTCGGCTCCACCAACGGCACCTACGTGAACGGGCAGCGGATCACCTCCCCGACCACCATCACGATGTCCGACACCGTACGCATCGGCAAGACCGTGATGAGACTGGAGCCGTGAGCCCACCATGACGCCAGACCCCGCCCTCACTCCGGAGCCAGCCCTCACTCCGGATCCAGCCCTGACGCCCGACTCCGCTGGCGAGCAGCAGCGGCCCCCGCTGGCGTTGCACTTCGTCACCCACTCCGAGATCGGGCTGGTTCGCAAGAACAACCAGGACTCCGGCTACGCGACCTCCTATCTGCTGGTGGTCGCCGACGGCATGGGCGGCGCGGCTGCCGGTGACCTCGCCTCAGCAGTGGCCATCGACTCGATCCGCCGGATCGACGGGCCGGTCGACGGCGAGCAGATGCTCACCCGGCTGACCCAGGCCATCGAACTGGCCAACGACCGGATCGCTGACCTGGTCGAGGACGACTACGCCCTCGAGGGGATGGGGACCACGGTCACCGGCGCCCTGTTCGACGGCAACAGCCTGGGCCTGGCCCACATCGGCGACAGCCGGGCCTACCTGCTCCGCGACGGGCAGCTGGAGCGTCTCACCCACGATCACAGTTGGGTCCAGTCGCTGGTCGACGAGGGCAAGATCTCCGAGGAGGAGGCAGCGGTGCACCCACACCGCTCGCTGCTGCTGAAGGTCCTCAACGGCCAGCCCGCCAACGACCCGGACACGACGATGCTCACCGTCCAGCCCGGCGACCGACTGCTGTTCTGCAGTGACGGACTCTGCGGCCTGGTCGAGGACCCGGAGATCGCCCAGGCTCTGCAGCTGCCGGATCTGGAGTCGGCGATGAACCGGCTGGTCGAGGATGCCCTGACCGAGGGCGGCATCGACAACATCACCGTGATCGTCGCCGAGGTGGTCGAGGCCGGCCCCACCGAGGGGGAGTTCGTCCTCGGCGCCGCGGCCGACCGGGACATACCGGCTGTCGAACCACGCAGCCGCGCGGCCGCCGCGGGCGCGGTGAGCGACGAGGTCGAGGACACCATGACCGGCCTCGAGCGGACCCCGGGTGCCGCTGCGGCGGACGACATCGAGGATGAGGCCCGATATGACCCGCAGCCGCCGAGCAAGCGGCGCTGGGCCCGGCCGCTGGTCGGTCTGCTGGTGCTGCTGCTGATCGCCGCCGCCGGGTTGAGCGCCGGTTACGCCTGGACGCGCACCCAGTTCTACGTCGGCGAGTCCACCGGCCGGGTCGCCATCTTCCGCGGCCTCACCGGCGTCCCGCTGTCGCAGCTGTACGAGGTCCAGGATCTGACCGTGGCCAGCCTCCCCCAGTACTACCGGGAGAAGGTGCAGGCGGGGATCGAGGTCGCCGATCTCGAGGGAGCCCGACAGACCGTGGCTGAGCTCCAGGATGCGGCCCGTGCCTGCGGCCAGCCGAAGGGCCCGTCGGCCAGCGCGACACCGTCGGCGCCTAACCCGTCAAAGAAGCCGACCCCGTCGAGGAAGCCATCGGCGAAGGCAACCACCGCAAAGCCGTCCGCCGGCGCCAAGACCGGCACCGTCAAGACGCCACGGACGCCGACGCCGACGCCGAGCAGCACGTCGCCCACGGGTCCGAACTGCTGATGATGAGTGCCTCGACTCCTGTCATCGTCGTCCCCCGCAAGCGCCGCAATGTCGAGCTCGCCTTGATCCTGTTCGCCTTGGCGCTCACCCTGGGCGCGGCCGCGATGGTCGATCTCAATGTGACCGGCTCGATCTCCTCGACCTTCCCCTACCTGGCCGGTGTCGGTGCCGGGCTCGCCCTGGTCGCCCATATCGCCATCCGCTGGAAGCTGCCGTACGCGGATCCGGTGATCCTGCCCTGCGTGGTGCTGCTGAACGGCCTGGGGCTGGCGATGATCCACCGCATCGACCTGATCAACGACCCGCCGACCTCCGGCGCCCGGCAGCAGCTGATCTGGACCGCTCTCGGCGTGGTGCTGTTCGTGCTGGTGGCGTTCGTGATCCGCGACCACCGCCCGTTGCAGCGGTTCACCTACACCCTGGGACTGTCCGGGATCGTGCTGCTCCTGCTGCCGCTCGTCCCCGTCATCGGTACGGCCAAGTTCGGCGCCCAGATCTGGATCCATGTCGGTCCGTACAGCTTCCAACCGTCCGAGGTCGCCAAGATCTTCCTCTGCATCGCGTTCGCGTCCTACCTGGTCGAGAAGCGCGACGTACTCGCCCTCGCCGGCTGGCGGGTCCTGGGGCTGGACCTGCCCCGAGCCCGCGATCTCGGCCCGATCCTGCTGATGTGGCTCGCGAGCCTGGCGGTGCTGGTCTTCCAGAATGACCTGGGCACCTCGCTGCTGTTCTTCGGGCTGTTCGTGATGATGCTGTACGTCTCCACCGAGCGGCCCGGTTGGGCCGTGCTCGGCACCCTGCTGTTCGCCGCCGGCGCCTATCTGGGCTACCTGCTGTTCGCACACGTGAAGATCCGGGTCGGCGCCTGGCTGCACCCGTTCTCCAACTACGACCTCTACTACCAGGTGGTCAACGCGCAGTTCGGGATGGCCTGGGGCGGCCTGTTGGGCACCGGCCTCGGCCTGGGCCGACCTGGCCTGACGCCGTTGGCCCGCAGCGACTTCATCGCCGCGGCTCTCGGTGAGGAGCTCGGCATGACGGGATTGATGGCGATCGTGATGCTGTACGCCCTGATCGTGTCCCGCGGCCTGCGAACCGCACTGGCCTGCCGGGAGCCGTTCGGCAAGCTGCTCGCCTGCGGCCTGTCGTTCGCGTTCGCACTGCAGGTGTTCACCATCATCGGCGGGGTCACCCGGCTGCTGCCGCTGACCGGGCTGACCACACCGTTCATGTCCCAGGGGGGATCGTCGCTGGTCGCCAACTGGACCATCATGGCCCTGCTGCTGCTCATCTCCCACCATGTCCGCAAGCCGGTCGCCACCGTCTCAGAGAACGTCGCCGCGCAGGACGAGACCCAGCTGCTGAAGAGGCCGGCATGAACCGCCCGATCCGGCGCGTCGCTGTCGTCGTCATGTTGATGTTCGGGCTGCTGTTCGCGAACGTCACCTTCAACGTGGTCTTCCGGACCGAGTCGTTGAACGCCCAGCCCCAGAACCGGCGGGTGCGTGACGCCGAGTTCGCCCAGGACCGCGGCTCGATCCTGGCCGGGACCACCGAGATCGCCACCACCACCCCGGTCCGCGACCGGTTCAAATACCTGCGCACCTACCCGCAGGGCGAGCTGTACGCCCCGGTGACCGGCTTCTACTCCTACGACCACGCCCGGTCGGGTCTGGAGAGCTCCTACAACACCCAGCTGGCCGGCACCGACGACTCGCTGTTCGTCCGCCGGATGATCGACCTGGTCACCAACCGGACACCGAAGGGCGCCAGCGTCGAGACCACCATCAATCCGGACGCCCAGCGGGCCGCGGCCAAGGCGCTCGGCGACCAGAAGGGTGCGGTGGTCGCCATCGACCCGCAGACGGGCGCCATCCTGGCCATGGTCACCAGTCCCAGCTATGACCCCAACAAGATCGCCAGCCACGACATCGAGGCGGCCGGCAAGGCGTATCAGCGGCTCGCCACCGCCAAGAACCACCCGATGGCCAACCGGGCAGCCCGGGAGATCTACCCACCTGGCTCAACCTTCAAGCTGGTCACCGCGGCCGCCGCCCTCGAGGCCGGCAAGACCCCGGACAGCAAGGTCAAGTCGCCGACCAGGCTGAAGCTGCCGGGTACCCAGACGTACCTCGGCAACGAGAGCAACTGCGGCGGCCAGCAGATCACTTTGCAGCACGCACTCGAGGTCTCCTGCAACACCGCGTTCGCCAACCTCGGACTCGAGCTGGGGGCCGACAAGCTCCGTGACCAGGCGAACAAGTTCGGCTTCGACGCCCGCCACCTCAGCGACCTCGGCGGCGCGGCGAGCAAGTTCCCGGAGAACCCGGACCGGTCCCAGACGGCCCTGAGTGCGATCGGCCAGTTCGACGTCGCCGCCAGCCCGCTGCAGATGGCGATGGTGACCGCAGCGATCGCCAACGACGGCGTCCTGATGGACCCCTACATCGTCAGCGTCGTCCGGGCACCCGACCTGAAGCCGCTGCAGACCACCAAGCCCAAGGAGCTGTCCCAGCCGATGACGGCGGACAACGCCAAGGCGCTGCAGAAGATGATGGTCGGCGTCGTCAACAACGGCACCGGCACGACCGCGAGGATCCCGGGGGTCGAGGTCGGCGGCAAGACGGGCACCGCCCAGTCCGACCTGAAACGCAAGCCGTTCGCCTGGTTCACCTCCTACGCCACCTCCGGGGACCGGCAGGTGGCAGTGGCCGTCGTGGTCGAGGACGCCGACATCCCCCGGCAGGACATCGCCGGTGGCCGGGTGGCGGCGCCGATCGCCAAGGCCGTGATGAAGGCGGTGCTGTGAGAGCGCATGAGTGGGGTCAACGGCGACGCGACGGGGACGGGGCGCGGTTCGTCGTCCGACGACACGGTGGCACACAATGGCCTGACACCGGAGAGCCGTTAGCCGATGGGGCCGTCAGGCCCAGGAGAGGATTGCACCGATGACAGGCGAGTCTGTGAAGGTGGGTGGCCGATACGAGCTCGGCGACCTGCTGGGTCGCGGTGGCATGGCGGAGGTCAGACACGCCATCGACACCCGACTCGGACGACCGGTCGCGGTGAAGCAGCTGCGAACCGACCTGGCCACCGATCCGACGTTCCAGGCGCGCTTCCGCCGCGAGGCGCAGTCCGCGGCCGGCCTGAACCACCCGACCATCGTGGCCGTCTACGACACCGGTGAGGAGACCGACCCGAAGACCGGCGTCTCCATCCCCTACATCGTGATGGAGCTGGTGGAGGGGCCGACCCTGCGCGACGTGCTCCGCGACGGCCGCAAGATCCTGCCCGAGCGGGCACTGGAGCTGACCCAGGGCGTGCTCGACGCGTTGAGCTACAGCCACAAGGCCGGCATCGTGCACCGGGACATCAAGCCCGCCAACGTCATGCTCACCCCCACCGGCGGGGTCAAGGTGATGGATTTCGGCATCGCCCGGGCGGTGGCGGACACGTCGGCCACCATGACCCAGACCGCGGCCGTCATCGGCACCGCGCAGTATCTCTCCCCCGAGCAGGCGCGCGGCGAGACCGTCGACGCCCGCAGTGACATCTACTCCGCCGGTTGCCTGCTCTATGAGCTGCTGGTGGGCCGGCCACCCTTCGTCGGAGACTCGCCGGTCAGCGTCGCCTACCAGCACGTCCGCGAGACTCCGGTGCCGCCGAGCGAGCTGGACCCGGTGATCACCTCCGACATCGACGCGGTCACCCTGAAGGCGCTGGAGAAGGACCCGGCGGCCCGGTACCAGTCAGCCCGCGAGATGAAGGCGGACATCAGCAGGCTGCTCGCGGGACAGCAGGTGACGGCCGTCGTTCCGGCCGTCGTGGGAGCCGACCCGAACCCCACCCGGGTGGTGTCGCGATCCGCGGTGCCGCCGGTGGTCCCGCCGACCGGCGCTGAGCCGTTGGTCGACCTCAACGACGAGGAGGAGGAGCCGAAGCGCCGCGTCGGTCTCGCCATTCTCGTGACCGCCCTCATCCTCGCCGTCCTGGCCGGTGGCGCCTACGGCCTCTACCGCTTCCTGCAGCCACCGCAGACACCAGCGGTGCAGATGGTCGAGGTGCCGGCAGTGATCGGTTTCACCCAGCAGCAGGCCGACAGCCAGATGCGCAACTACAAGCTCAACCCCCAATTCAAGAAGGTCAACGGCAAGGACGACGAAACGGTCGGCACGGTGGTCAAGCAGGATCCGCTCGGAGGCAAGTCGGTCGAGGTGAACAGCACCGTCGTGATGGAGATCAACGCCGGACCGCAGAAGGGGAAGATTCCCGGCAACCTGATCGGCGAGGACGTCGACAAGGTGAAGAAGAAGCTCAAGGACGCCGGCTTCAGTGTGAAGACCGAGAAGGCCACCGACGAGCCGACCACAGCCAAGAAGGATGAGGTCCTCGACGTCCAGCCGGGCGAGGGGTCGGTCGCACCGCTGGACAGCGAGGTGGTCGTCACCTATGCCACGGGCGAGTCCCAGATGCCGTCCGTGCTCGAGTTCAACCGGGTGTCGGCGCTGCAGACGCTGACCCAGGCCGGGTTCCGCGAGCAGAACGTCACCTTCAAGGAGAAGGCCAGCGACCAGGCGGAGGGCACGGTGATCAGCCAGGACCCGGCGGCCGGCAAGCGGGTCTCCCGCAGCACCGACATCACTCTGGTGCTGGCCAAGCCGAAGCCCACGGCTCCGCCGACCACCCCGACTCCGACACCGACCACCCCGACCACTCCTCCGCCCAACTCGACGCCGACCCCGGGCGGGTGAACGGCGAGGTTTTGATTCGAACGTATGGGCGAATAAGGGTGTAGCCTGGGCTCATGGCGGTCAATCTGCAGGGATCGTTGCTGGACCTCGATGACGAGGTCAGTCTCGGTGATCTCGGCTCGGGGGTGCACCGGCTCCCGCTGTCCCGGGGGGCCTGGATCGACCTCTGCCCCGGATGGCTGCGCGGGGCCAGCACCCTGTTCGAGCAGCTGGTGGACGAGGTTCCGTGGTACGCCGAGCGTCGGCAGATGTACGAGCGGGTGGTCGACGTGCCACGACTGCTCTGCTTCTACGGCGAGCGCGACCCGTTGCCCCAGGACATCCTGGCCGAGGCGAGGGACCGGCTGAGCGCACACTATGCCGAGGAGCTGGGGGAGCGGTTCCGGACGGCCGGGCTGTGCCTCTACCGGGACGGCCGCGACTCGGTCGCCTGGCACGGCGACACCATCGGGCGCGGGCGGTCCGCCGACACCATGGTCGCCATCGTCTCGCTGGGTTCGCCGCGGACACTGATGCTGCGGCCGCGCGGCGGCGGACCATCCATCAAGAACCTGCTCGGGCCCGGCGACCTGATCGTGATGGGCGGCTCCTGCCAACGGACCTGGGAGCACGCCATCCCGAAGACGAACCGTCCCGTCGGCCCACGGATCAGCATCCAGTTCCGGCCGCGCGGCGTTCGCTGACCGGGTGTGAGGCTAGCTCGCGGCGCGCGACATCAGCGGTGCCATTCCGGCGGCACGCCTGGGGGCGTCGGTGTCACCGCAGATGGCGAGCCAGTTGGCCAGCATCTGGTAGCCGCCCTCGGTGAGCACCGACTCCGGGTGGAACTGGACCGCCTCGACCGGCAGCGAGCGGTGCCGGACGGCCATGATGACGCCACTGCCGGTGGTGGCCGTGACCTCCAGCACCTCGGGCAGGGTGCCAGGCTCGATGGCGAGAGAGTGGTAGCGGGTGGCCGTGAAGGGGGACGGCAACCCCGCCAGCACGCCCAGCCCCTGATGATCGATCCGGGAGGTCTTGCCGTGCAGCAGCTCTGGCGCCCGGTCCACCACGGCTCCGTAGGCCACCCCGATCGACTGCAGACCGAGGCAGACACCGAACAGCGGGACCCGGCCGGCCTGGGTGCGGACGACCTCGATGCAGACCCCCGCCTCCTCGGGCGTGCCCGGCCCAGGCGACAACAGCACACCGTCGAAACCGTCGACGAAGGACGGGTCGGCGAACCTGGCGTCGTCGTTGCGCCATACCTCGACCTCGGCGCCGATCTGGGCGAGATACTGCACCAGGTTGTAGACGAACGAGTCGTAGTTGTCGATCACAAGGATCCGAGGCTGGCTGGACACGCCTCCATTGTCGCTCACGGTCCGAACTCGCGGCTCGGCCGTCTTAGCGGGTGGGTGCGACGGACGGTGAACCGGAGGCGCCGCTGCTGCCGAGCGGTCGGGCGTACTGCAGCTCCAGCGAACCCTGGTAGGCCGGGAAAGTCACCTTTCCGGCCGTCTGCACCTGGTAGCCGAGGCCGAAGGCGTCTACGTACTGCTGGTAGATCTGGATGAAGCGCGACCTCGCCAGGGCGGCCTGCAACCGCGCGGGATCACCGATCGCCCTGATCACATAGGGCGGGGCGTAGGGGATCCCGTGCAGCACCACGGTGTTGCCGACGCACTTGATGCCGGTGGTCGCAATCACCCGTTGCCCCTGGATGGTCATCGCCTCCGCACCCCCGGACCACAAGATGTTGGCGACCGCCTGGATGTCCTGCTGGTGGACCACCAGCAGGTCCCCGTCGATGCCGTCGGCCGCCACTGTCTCGGGAGCATCGTCCAAGGTGACGGTGAGAGCGGGCCCGGTGACCGAGCGGACACCCGCAGCAGCCGACAGCTGTTCGACCTTCGGGCTCAGGTCGCTCTGCTCGTTCTGGCCCGACGACAGCCGGTCCACCTCCTGCCGCAGCTGGGAGACCTGGGCAGCCAGGGCGGAGTTCCGTTGCGACTGGGACTGGACCAGGCTGACCAGATCGGTGTTGCGACCGGGCCGCAGGTCGGTGCCACGGGCGTTCAGGGCACTGACCATGATCATCAGACCGGCCACGATGCAGACCACCAGAGTGAGCAGCCGCCCGCCCGCACTGCGGGTGCGGTCGCGCTGCCACTGCCGCTCCCGGGCACGACTGAGCGCGCGGCGGCCTCGCGAGAGCGCCTCCGGCAGACTCCATCTCGGCACCCGGCGAACCTCCTGACTTCCTGTCCACGACCCTCCGGGCACCTTCGCGAAATGCCAAGGCCCGGCGTTATTGACTACGCTACCTACTAACCAGCAAGGAGAGAGTGTTGCCTGAGTCCAGAACCCGCAAGTCCGCAGACGCCAAGAAGAAGCAGACCGCGGCGGTGGCCAAGCCGAAGAAGGTCAAGACCCCGGCCAGCCGGCGCTGGGTCCCGCCCACCTTCATCACGGTGGGTCTCCTGGGTGTCGCCTGGCTGATCACCTACTACATCGCCGGCGCCGACATCGGCTTCATGACCGCGCTGGGCGACTGGAACATCCTGATCGGCATGGGTGGCATGGCCGCCGCCTTCGCCATCGCCACGCTGTGGAAATGAGACCCCGCGGCTGACCAGCCCCCTGGCCTCTTGTCCTTGAGCGCGCTTGGGCGCCGCCGAATGACAGCCGTGTCATTCCTCCACAGTGGGGATAACCCCTGTGGATAACCCCTGCTTGGGAGAAACCGACCGGTCGTCGCGCGCAGAGGCCAGCAGGGACGCTCAGCTGCGGTCGGCTGGGCGCAACGAGTGGTCGAAACCTTGCAACTCGGCGGTGTGATTTCCTAGTCAGCGTGTCCGAACCGGTGGCGAGCCCGACGACGCGCCGTGCTCTGGACCGCGAGATCCTGGCGCTGGCGCTTCCCGCCTTCGCCACGCTGGTCTCCGAGCCGCTGCTGCTGATGGCCGACTCGGCCTTCATCGGCCACCTCGGCACCAGCCAGCTGGCCGGTTTCGGCATCGCCAGCAACGTCCTGGGCATCCTGATCGGTCTGTGCATCTTCCTCGCCTACGGCACCACCGGCACCGTCGCCCGTCGGCTGGGGGCCGGTGATCGGGCAGCCGCGCTGGCAGGAGGCTTCAACGGGTTGGTGCTAGCCGTGGGCCTGGGGGCGCTGCTGTGCCTCGGCCTCCAGCTGGTGTTGCCGCAGGTCATCGGCGCCTACGGCGTGACCCCCGACGTGGCCCGGGCCGCCAGCAGCTATCTGCGGATCGCCGCTTTCGGCCTACCCTCCATCCTGCTGCTGCTGGCCAGCACCGGGGTCCTTCGTGGCCTGCAGGACACCAGAACCCCGCTGTACGTCGCGGTGGCCACCAACGTCGTCAACATCGGCCTCAACTTCACCCTCGTCTACGGCCTGCGGCTGGGCATCATCGGGTCCGCTCTCGGAACGCTCGCGGCACAGTCGGCGGCAGCGCTCTTCCTGGCGTCGGTGGTGGTCCGCCGGGCCAGGTCTGCGGGGGCCCATCTGCGGTTTCACCCGGCCGGGGTGCTGTCGGCGGCACGGTCCGGCGTCTGGCTGGTGGCCCGGACAGCGACACTGCAGGTGGCGATCACCCTGACCACGGTGGTCGCCGCCACCGGCGGGGCGGTGGCTCTGGGCGCCCACCAGGTGATCAACAGCCTCTGGTCCCTGCTGGCCTTCGCGCTGGACGCGATCGCCATCGCCGGCCAGGCCATCGTCGGACGTTACCTGGGGGCCGGCGAGGTCACGGTCGGCCGTGCCATCACCCGCCGGATGGTCGGCTGGGGTCTGGTCTGCGGCGCCGTCTTCGGTCTGGTCGTGGCCGCCACCGCCCCGCTCTACGTGGGTGTGTTCACCGCCGACGCCGACGTGCAGAGGCTGGTCCGCACCATCATGTGGGTCACCGCGGTGATCACTCCGGTCTCCGGCATCGTCTTCGTCCTCGACGGCGTGCTGATCGGCGCCGGGGACGGTCGCTATCTGGCCCTGGCCGGGCTGATCGCCCTGCTCGCGTACGCCCCGTTGGCTCTCACCGTTGACGTCCTGCACGCCGGACTCGTCTGGCTGTGGGCCGCGTACGGCGCCTTCATGATCGCCCGGATGCTGACTCTGCTGTTGCGTGCCCGCGGGCGGCGCTGGATGCGGGTGGGGGCCGAGGTCTGACTCCGCCGTCGCGTCAGGGAACGATGATCTCCAACCGGGGCCGACCCACCACCCCGGCCGACAGCACCCGGCTGTGCAGGTCGCCGATGCTGATCGCGACCCCGGCTGCCCGGTAGGGGTTGTGCAACGGCGTCGTCGGCAGCTCCTCGCCCTCCAGCAACACCCGCGTCGGACCGAAGCCACGGGCACCGACCGAGAAGGTGATCTCCAGGTCAAGATCAGCATCGATGCTGATCACAGTGCCGACCCCGTCAAGCCCGGGCGGCAGCACCGGGTCCAGCTCGAGCTGCGACGGGGTGGCGCGAACCCCGAGCAGGCATTCACGGACCAGCCTCACCAGGATGCCCGCCCCACTGGAGTAGACCCGCCAGCCGGCCTCGACGTCGACCTCACCGGCCATCACCTCGGCGTACCGGGCGGCGAAGTCGGCCCGGTCGTTCACCACCGCATCGGAGGAGGAGGTGTAGCAGTTGGCCTGGCGTGGTCGCGCCCGCGGCACCGTCTGGGCGATCTCGATGTTGATCACCTGCTGCAGCGCGGTCCAGAGCGCCGCCGGCTCGCCGAGATGGGCCAGCGCCTCGGCGTAGCGCAGGTGGGCGTGGGTGTACATCAGGCCGATCTCGCGGCCCACGAAGGTGGCGCTCTCCGCCCGCTGAAAATGCACCATCGGCCCTCCGCGGTACGCCGGCGGGCGGTCGAACAGCCGGGCGCCGTCCGGAGCGAGCAGCTGGTCCCTGATCAGCTGCAGGTGCCGGGTGGCCTGGGCCGGATCGAGCAGGTCCGCCAGGATCGCGTGGATCATCGGCAGGATGCTGTAGCGCAGTCCGGTCTCGTGATCATCGGGGTGGACCAGCAGCCTCGTCCGGATCCCATTCTCGAACAGGGCGTAGCCAGCAATGGTGTCGTCGACGATCAGGTGCCGCTGGAAGTCGGCCCGGACCTGGTCCGCCATGGCCAGCAGGCCCGGCACGTGATCCGTCCGGTTGGCCGCCCTCAGCCCTGCCGCCAGTGTGGTCAGGGTCTGGTGGTGCAGCGTGACCGTCCAGGAGCTCGTCATCTGCTCCGACATCCGCGGGTCGGCCGGCTGCAGCGAGTCGTTCCAGTCCCCGTGCCCGTACGCCGACAGCTTGGTCCCCGGCAGCACCGCCGCATTGAACGTCCGGACGGCGTGCAGGGCATGCTCGAGCACCGTGTCCGTCCGCTCGTCGCCGTAGTAGCCGACCGTCTCGTGCAGCAGGGACGAGTCCCCGGTGGCCTGAAGGTAGCGTCCCAGGGCCAGCACCGGCCAGAAGATCACGTCACCGTGCGGCGGCTCCTGCCGAAACTGGCGGTCCTCCTCGAGGAACCCGAACGCCTGCGGCCAACCACCGGCCGCCGACTGGGCCGACATGATCAACATCAACAGCTCCCTGAGCTGCCGGTGCCGACCCAGGCCCAGCAGCAGCTCGACCGGACCCTGGCTGACGTCACGGGTCCCCCAGGCTCCGCCGGTGTACTGCTCCAGACCGCGGGGCGACAGGTAGTGCACCAGTGCGTCGCGGACCAGCCACGGCAGGGCGTGTTCCAGTCGGCTGAGCTCACGGGCGACGGCCGGCTCCCGAGGCGGCGTCATGGTGAGTCGGCTGAGCAGATCGTCCCAGAAGTCCTGCCCGGCGGGCTCGGGAAGCATCTCGCCCGAGTCCTCGGTCTCGACGGCTGCAGCGAGCCGGCCGACGGCCAGCAGGCTGAATGCGCCGGCCGGCCGGGTCACAGCAGTGACGTAGCGGAGTCCACGGCTGTGCCCGTCGGCAAAGAGCACCGAGTCGTCCCCGACGCTCGCGTCGGCCGCATCCCCGCCGAGCGAGATGACGAACGAGCCTCCCGGGTGGCGTGCGGCCAGGACCGACCCCTCCTCCAGCCCGATCACCAGGTCGGTCGCGGTCTCCGACACCCGGACCTCGAGATTGACTGGGCCCACGTCCAGCCCGTCGTCTCCACCGACGGCGATGTGCTGAACCAGCAGGAACCTCCGCGGGGGCCCGTCGGTGACCGCGCAGTCCAGCCGGATCGCGTGGCTCGCGGTCTCGGCCCGGGTGGCGACGGTGATGGCGCCGGAGTCGAAGACGTAGTTCCAGCTGCACGAGTCCGGTCGCATCTCGTACGCCGACGGCAGGTCCAGCAGCTGCCACTGGTCGTCGACCTCCGCGAACATGCGCAGGCCGTAGGCCCGCAGCTGTCCGAGATAGCCCCGGTTGGTGGACAGCAGCCGGTTGGCGCTGGCGTGTCCCTGGGTGAGGTAGGACAGCTGGGAGCCGGCCATCCAGCTGGTGGCGGTCAGGCCCTGCGCATCCGGGACCAGGTGCGCGCCGGTGCGGAGCAGGTGCCCGTGAGGTCTGAGGACCATTCCCTCCTTGGCCTGGAGCACCACATGCCGATCGGCTGCGGTGAAGAACGACAGCGGCACGCCCCGCTCGTCCTGCTCCAGATGGCGGGGCTGGTCCCCGTATGCCTCGGCGATCTCAGGCCCCGTCAGCGCCCGCGCCCGCAGCAACAAGGCAGGCTCGAAGATCGACGCGACGGCGCCGACCCCCTCACCGGTGTCGTCGACGTCGTCCTGCGGCAGCGCCGCCATGGCATCCTCGATGATCGACAGGTCGCTGGCGCCGGAGGCGGCTGGGTGGTCTTCGTGAAAGACGGCGAAGAATGCGGTCCGGTGTCGCTGACCGGATCTCAGGGTGACCGCCTCGTCCTGCAGTGCCGCGACGGTGTGCTCGTGCTGCAGCCGGACCGATGGCAGGTCCTCCGACAGCAGCGCGCCGGCGGCGCCCGACCGGCTGCGCAGCCCGTGGATCTGGAGCCCATCCGTGGCGAAGCCGACCGCTCGGCGGGCCGATCCGAACAGCAGCCAGGGATTCCTGCCGTCCTTCGGCTGGTTCTGCCGTACCGCGAGGAGGTGGCCATGCTGGTCGTGGAACAACGGCGTCACGTCCAGGTACTGGCTGACGTAGAGCTCGTTGGACCGGACCTCCGCGGCTCTGGCCAGGGCCACATCGTGAATGCAGACGGCATCCAGCGACTGCACCTCGACCCCGTCGTTGGACAGCTCCAGCATCCAGCTCCAGGCGGTGGTCGTCGGGGACAGGCGCAATGTCAGCCGGTAGCCGACCGAGCGGATCGAACCGGTCACCACCATCCAGTCGCTGCCCGCCGCGACCCGTGAGCCGCTCGCAGGTCCGAGCAGCGGGTAGGTGATGATCGTTCCACCGCTGCGGAACCGCAGCCAGACGTTGATCTCACCGGCCTCCAGCGCCGTTCCCGGGAAGAGGTTGAGCCTGAGCTCGCCAGCCGTCAGCCACCGAGGGGAGCCGTTCCGCTGCACCTCGACCGACAGCCCGGCTCCGGCGTCCAACAGCCACGGGTCGTACTCGTCTGACATGACCTGCTCGTTCCTCTGTCCTTGGCTGTGCCAAACACCGGCATCCGGCAGCGCGCTTTCGCATCGACCGGGCGGTGGCTGGCTGAAGTCTACGGTTCAGCACCCTTCTCCGAGGGTGGTTCACCGCATTTGATGAACACGCATCAGTCAGCGCCGTCTTGATCAACTCAGCTCACGAGCAGGACGGCTGCGGACGCCGCGCCGGTGGCGCTGAGATCCATGATCAACTAGGGTTCCGTACCGAAAGGGTGCCGTGGCGTGCGTTCTCGCCGCCCGGGAGCACCAGTCGCCGCCCCGCTGGGGCCGTCCGACCTGAGGAGTCCGAGTGGCCGACCTGACGCCGTTCTCCGAGTCCTTGCGACGTGAGACCGCACGGGAGCAGGCCGAGGCCGACTCTTCCAGGTTTCTCGACCAGCTGCGCCCCGGTCAGCTGTCCGGCGTCAGCGCGCTGACCGCCCAGCACTACTTCATCTACTCGGCGCTGGAGGCCGTGGCCGAGGAACGACGAACCGATACCGCGGTGGCGCCGTTCCTGGTGCCCGGCCTGACCCGCGTGCCGGCCCTGCAGGTGGACCTCGAACACCTGCTGGGGTCCGACTGGCGGGATCGGATCCGACCCCGACCCACCACCATCACCTACTGCACGCGCCTGGCCGAGCTGGACTCGGGGCACACGTTCATCGCCCATCACTACACGCGTTATCTCGGTGACGTCGTGAACGGACAGCTGGTGAAGTCGCAGCTGGAGCGCCGGCACGGCTTGGTCGGCCCAGGCGCCACCTTCTACGACCTGTCCGATCTCGGTCCGGCCGAACAGTTCCGGACGCGCTACCACGCCTTGCTCGACTCAGCGCCGTGGAGCTCTGGCGAGCAGCAGGAGCTCATTGCCGAGGCACGACTGGCATTGGCCCACACCGCGGCCATCCTTGACGATCTTGCTCAGGACCTCGACAGCGCCGGCTCAGGAGGGCCCGGCTGAGCCGAACCACGGCTCCGTCCTCAATGAGGCTGAGACAGAAAGATGCCGCGCCCCGAGGGGACGCGGCATCTTCCACAGTTCAACCGATCGGCAGGTGTCGGAGCTCTCAGCCCTGCGAGACCACGGCAAGCGCCACGTGTGCGGTGACCGCTTCGTGGAGCTTCACGCCGACGGTGTGGGTGCCCAGGTTCTTGATCGGCTTGGAGATCTCGACCGAACGCTTGTCGATCGACGGACCGCCGGACTTCTTGATCGCACCGGCGACGTCCGCCGCGGTGACCGCACCGAACAGCTTCCCGGTGTCCCCGGCCCGGACGGGCAGCTCCACAGTGAGGTTCTCGATCTGCTCGCGCACCTCCTGAGCATGGTCGAGGCCGCGGATCTCGCGAGCGTCACGGCTGCGCTTGATCCCGTCGATCTGCTTCTCGCCGCCGCGGGTCCAGCGGATGGCGAATCCCCGTGGCACGAGGTAGTTGCGGCCGTAGCCGTCCTTGACCTCGACCACGTCCCCGGCGACGCCGAGGTTGTCGACTGCTGCAGTCAGAATGAGCTTCATGTCGCGTCCCTCTCTCAGCGAGCCGTCGACGCGTACGGCAGCAGAGCCACCTCACGCGCGTTCTTGATGGCGATGGCGACCCGGCGCTGCTCCTGCACGGAGAGCCCGGTCACTCGGCGTGCGCGGATCTTGCCCCGCTCCGAGATGAACTTCCGCAGCGTGGCGGTGTCCTTGTAGTCGATCTCCTGCACCTTTGCTGCCTTCAGCGGGTTGGACTTCTTCTTGAAGGGCTTGCGTGGTGCGCTTGATTGGTTGGCCATTGTGGTGCTCTCCTTTCGAGCCCGGCTCGATCCCTTGATCGGGCCGGAATGTGCCTGTCTGGTTAGGAAGTGTTCTGACCGTCAGATCAGAACGGTGGTTCGTCGTTCTGCGGCGTGGCCCACGGGTCTGCGCCCTGGTTGCCGCCTTGGTTGCCGCCGCCCTGCGGACTGGAAGCCCAGGGGTCGTTGCCCCCGCCGCCTCCGCCGCCGTAGCCGCCACCCTGGCGACCCCCACCGCCACCGCCCCCGCCGCTGCTGGTGCGGTTGACCTTGGCTGTCGCATACCTGAGCGCGGGACCGATCTCGTCCACGTCGATCTCGAAGACGGTGCGCCGCTCGCCCTCACGGGTCTCGTAGCTCCGCGACTTCAGCCGACCCTGGACGATCACGCGCATCCCCTTCTGCAGGGACTCGGCGACGTTTTCCGCCGCCTGCCGCCACACCGCACAGTTGATGAACATCGCCTCGCCGTCTTTCCACTCATTGGTCTGACGGTCGAAGTTGCGCGGCGTCGAGGCGACGGTGAAGTTCGCCACAGCGGCCCCGGACGGGGTGAAGCGCAGCTCGGGATCGGCAGTGAGGTTGCCGACGAGTGTGATCTGAGTTTCGCCTGCCATGTTTGGTCTCCGTATCGGCGTGGGTTTGTCGGTGGGCTGACGTGACCTACGGTGCTGAGCAGTCAGCGTTCCTACAGTGCCAGGAATCGCCGACCTCCGGGAGTCATCCGGACTCAACTGTGGATCAGTGCAGCTCCGGACGGATGACCTTGGTCCGCATGATCGACTCGTTGATGGAGAACTGGCGATCCAGCTCCCGCACGTCGTCGGGGTTTGCGGTCAGGTTGATGACGGCGTAGATGCCCTCGGACTTCTTCTGGATCTCGTACGCCAGCCGGCGACGGCCCCAGATGTCCAGGTTGTCCACGGTCCCGCCACCCTTGGTGATGACGGTCAGATACTGCTCGAGGGTCGGCTGCACCGAACGCTCTTCGGTGTCGGGGTCCATGATGACCATGACTTCGTACTTACGCATACGCGAACTCCACCTCCTGTGGTCTCAGCGGCCATGGGACCTCCCCATGGCAGGGGTTTTGAGTCAGTCGGTCAGCCTACCGGCTCTGAGCCGGTTTATCCGAATCGCCGAGTGAGTCAGTCGCCAACCGGTCAGTCAAGAGTGCGGGAGGTCAACCAGGCGAAGGCGCCGGTGCTGAGCGCTGTCGCGCCGGCGATCGCTGCCAGCACCATCGCCACCGCGACCGGCTGCCACAACCCGGCTCCCGGTCCGACACCCCAGAGCACTGCGGCACCGGCGGCGAGCAGCGCACCGAGAACCGCCGGGACGAAGCCACCGCCGTGGTCGGAGCCCGTCCGGGTGGTGGTGGCCGCCAGCACCGCTGTCACCGCCGCCGCCCAGGCGAGTGTGACCAGCAGCGCGGCCACGACATCGGAGGTGCGGTGCCAGCCGGCGACCAGGGTCGCCAGGCCGGTGAGGGTGCCGACGGCCGACCCGGCCAGCACTACCAGCGGCCGCACGGGGCGCGGGGACACGAGTACCGCGGCCAGCACCAGGGAGAAGACCACTGTGGTGTGCCCACTGGGCAGGCTGTTCAGCGTCCCGTAGCCCAGATCCGGCCGGGTCAGCAGCAGATGCTTGAGGACCTGTGTCGTCACGTTCGCGCCCGCCATCAGCACCGCAGCGCCGACCGCCAGCCGGAGTCGCCCCCGGACCAACGCCAGCCCCATCAGCACGGCCAGCGCCAGCGCGGCCGACGAGACCGAGACGAGTTCCAGCAGGCGGGACAGGTCGTCGGCAACCGCAATGCTTCCGGCACTCAGCACGTGCGCGGCCAGGTCATCCAGCTGCTGGCCACGAACGGTGGTGAGCGCCACCCAGCCGATCGCCGCCGCCGCCAACAGGGCCAACAACGACATCACCAGGGCGACCGCGGTCGAGGCAGCCCGCTGCCGCTCGGGGTCCTGCAGCGCGGAGCCCGGGCCAGCGGGGGCATTCGTCAGCACAACCATCACTCTAGAGTGGCTGGACAGACCAAACGGCTGCTGTCAGAACACCCTGACGCGGCTGTGAACTGCCGTCCGGGAACGGTCCCGGCCTGAGAGGAGCACCATGAGCAGCCCGTACGACGTCATCGCCGATGTGCCCACCTTCACCTTGACCAGCACCGACGTGGCCGACGGCGCCGAGCTGCCGATGCCCCAGGTGAGCGGGATCATGGACGCCGGCGGCCAGGACGTGTCGCCTCAGCTGAGCTGGTCGGGATTCCCGCCCGAAACCAGGAGCTACGTGGTCTCGGTGTTCGACCCGGATGCCCCGACAGCCAGCGGCTTCTGGCACTGGGCCGTTGCCGACATCCCCGCCTCGGTCACCTCGCTTCCGACGGGCGCCGGCGACGCTGAAGGTTCGGGTCTCCCCGACGGGGCCTGGCAGCTCCGCAACGACGGCGGCTCCAAGCGCTACCTCGGCGCCGCCCCGCCGGCGGGTCATGGCCGGCACCGCTACTTCATCGCCGTGCACGCCGTCGACGTGGAGCAGATCGGTATCGACCCCGACTCCACCCCCGCCTTCCTCATGTTCAACCTGTTCAGCCACACCGTGGGACGGGCAGTCATCGCTCCCTGGTGGGAGCTGCGCTAGCTGCTCGGATTCTTCACTCGTAGACGAACATCTGCTCGCCAGGGAACACCCAGGACAGCCCGTCGCGCAGCCGGTCCCGCCAGCTCTCCCAGTTGTGCCCGTCCCGCGACTCGACGTAGTTGACCGTCATCCCGGTCTCGGCGAAGACCGACAGCATCGACCGGTTCTGCACGATCAGCGGCTCGTAGACGCCGCAGGAGACGAACAGCCGCTCGGCCACCCTGGTCGGTCTGGCCCGGTAGCGGTTGACGAACTTCACCACCGGGTCGAACGCCGGGCCGCCGCCGTGAGCATCACCGATGTCGGTGAAGAGGAACGACCCGGACTGCAAGATCAGCGACCCGTAGAAGCCGGGGTTGCGGACCGCGGTCGACAGGGACGCGACGGCACCGAAGCTCGAGCCCATCAGGCAGCGACCTGACGGCTGTCCGATCAGCGGGTAGTCGTGCTCCAGCCGAGGCACCAGCTCATGGCTGATGAACCGGGCATGGGCGGAGTTGTTCGGATATTCGACCAACCGGTCGCCCGGGTAGGTGAACGCCACCACCGTCTCGGCCATATCGAGGCGGTGGATGAGGTTGTCCAGCACCGTCTTCATCGAGGCGTACTCCAGAAAGTCCCCGCCGTCATGGACCACCAGGAGCGGGTAGCGCCTGCGGGGGGCGTGGCCCGCGGGGGACTGCTGCATCCGGAACCGGGCCGGCAGGTAGAGGGTGACACGGTTGGTGCGGCGCTGCGCCTGGCTGCGTACCTCCAGCTCGACGAGCTCGCCTGGCCTGGCCTCCTCGTCCGGCAGCGTCCAGTCCGGCACGGTGTAGTCGATGCTGTAGCAGACCGAGGAGTTGCCCACCGGGCTGCGGGCGACCCTCGGGTTGCTCGGATCGTTGAACCGCTCCCAGTGGTCACCGCGCCGCACCTCGAACTGGTACTCGACCCGCGACTCGGCGGGGATCTCGACCACCGCGTACCACAGGTCGGTGCCCTCGATCCGGCGCAGCGGCAGGTCATCCGGCAGGCCCACCACCCGGTGCCGCAGATAGACGGCATCGGCGTTGACCCAGACAGCGAACGTGCACCTGCTGCCCTCGACGATCGGGAACTCGTGGCGGCGGAAGAAGCGTTCGACCGCCGCATCGTCGAGGTTGCGACTCTCCCGCAACCGGTTGATCGCCAGCTTGGCCGGCCGCTTCTTGGTCCCGGCGACGCTCATCAGGCCTCCCCCGCAGTCGGAACCTGCACCACGCCGTGATCGGCGCTCAGGTAGCGGGCACCGGGCGGCAGCGGCTGATGATCATGGAGGTCGATCCGGATCCCGTCGGCCAACAGCAGGCAGCTGCGCGGCGCGAACCGTCGAGCCATCAGGCCCAGATGGTGAGCGTCGTCCAGCCGCAGCCGGCGACGCGCGTGCGGGAACGGCAGGATCGAGGAGAAGACCCCGAAGCCCTCCGCGTACAACTCACTGTGGCGGCGGCCCTGCGGCGCGTGATCATGAAAGAGGACCACCCGCTCCGCGAGCGCCATCGCACCCGCGGACCACGCGACCAGTGGAGGTCGGATCAGCCGACCGAGGTCGAAAACGTGCAGGACGTGCAGCAGCACGCCGACGTGTCCGCCGGCAAACACCATTCCCGCTGCGTCCGCCACCATCCGGTCCACGTCGGCACGATGCGCCAGCACCTGATCGCGTTCGCCCAGCCGGACGGCCGCGTAGAACTCAGCCCGGGCCTCGGCCACGCTCTGCAGATGCCAGTCGTCGAGGGCCTGGACGGCCCGCACCGCGTCGGCGAGCGCAGCCTGCTGAACGGTGGGGACCTCGTTGCGGCGGGTCAGCGACTCCACCGCCTCCATCGCGTGCCCCAGCCGGATGGCGTACAGCGCCTGCATCTCGGCCAGTACGTCGGTGAGGCGGCGCTCGGCGGCGGCGTATTCGGGGTCGGCCTGCTGCAGCTCCTGCCAACGTCGCCACAGCTCCAGGTTGCACATCCGACCGCCGAGCACCTCGTCCAGCTCTGTCGACTCGCTCTCACGCTCCTGCCAGCCCGCGTTGACGGTCGCGATCGGCCCGGAGGGCATCAGCTCGGCCACTGCGGCCCTGGCCGCCGCTGTCTTGCGCTGCGGCCCGAGCAGGGTCACGTTCATCCGGCGTGGACCGAGACGCGCTCTCCAACATCGGTCAGCATGTCGCGTAGCCGGTCGAAGTCGGGGTGTTTCATCCGCAGGTACGCGTTGGCCATGTAGCCGGCCTCCACCGGTTGGGTGGCCGTCCCTGGTGACGGAACGTGCCGGTCGATGATCCACTCGCGGTAGCGGTCCTCGACCTCGTCCAGACCCGAGTAGCCCAGGATCATTCCGTCCGCGTCCGGCCGCAGGGCGACCATGCCGGCCGCGAACGCCCGGGTGGCCCGCTGGTCGGCACGCCCGTGCACGATCGCGTTGGCCCACTCACGGTAGATGTCCATCTCGTTGCCGACGGCATAGAGGTCCCAGGCGCCGACCCCGGCCGGGCGGCAGCCGATCTCGGAGAACCTCAGGCCCTTCGGACCGAAGAACCACTCCATATGGGTGGCGGAGGTACCGATGCCGAGCACCTCGTTGACCCGGCGGCCCATCTCCTTCAGCTGGTCATAGTCCGACACCGAGTCCACCCGGTTGGTGGAGACGAACTGCGGTGAGATCCAGCGGCTGCGCATCGCCTCGAGCACGTTGGGAAAGTAGTGCGAGACGAAGTCGTGCACCGGCCGCCCGTCGATGGAGAGGGTGTCGTAGAAGCCCTCGTGGCCCTCGACGAACTCCTCGACGGCGATGGATGCTCTCTGGTAGTGCTCCAGGGCGCCGCTCAGCTCGGTGTCCGAGTCGACCCGGAAAGTGCCGGCCGCTCCCGCACCCGCCCGTGGCTTCAGGATCAACGGATAGCCGACCCGGCCGGCGAAGGCGCGGACCTGGTCGGGGGTGTCGGCCCCGATCGACTCGGCCGTGGGGACCCCCGCGGTGCGCAGCGCCTCCTTCATCGACGGCTTGTCCCGGCACAGCCAGGCGGTCCGGATCGAGGTGCCTGGGATGCGGCAGGCCTCGCGCACCTGAGCGGTCGGCAGGATGTGCGCCTCCACGGTCGCCTCGAGGCGGTCCACCCACAGCTTGCTCTGCACCCACTGGACGGCCGCCTTCAGCGCCGCCACCTCCGTGACGTTCGCAATCTGGTGGTAGTGGGCCATCCAGCCTCGGAGCTCGTCGTCGAGCCAGTCCTCCGGTCGCTCACCGATCCCGATGACCTTCGCGCCGACCTCGGCGAGTCCCCGAACGAACTGGCGCTGGTTGTTCGGGAACGCCGGCTCCACGAAGATCACGTTCATGCTGCCGATGCTATGCCCGTGAGCGTGCCCTGACTCCTGTCGAAGGGGACGGGCACGAACGACAGCGTGTGGCTGTGATTTCGGCGAAGGAGCAGCCACACCCTGCCATTGGGCAATGGTGTGGCCCTTCGACGAGTTCAGGGCGCATCCGTGACGTCAGTCCCCCGGACTAGAGTCGGCGCTATGACTTCGCTCGTGATCGGTGCGCATGTCGACCAGGAGGACCCGGTTGCGGAGGCGGCAGCCAGGCAGGCGACGCTGTCGCAGTTCTTCCTGGGCGACCCGCAGGGCTGGAAGGGCCCGGTGGTGGCCTACCCGGGCGGCGCCGCGGCCCTCAAGGCGGCGGCCGAAGCGGCCGGTGTCACGCTCTACGTGCACTCGCCGTACGTCATCAACGTGGCCACCACCAACAACCGGATCCGGATCCCCAGCCGCAAGCTGCTGCAGCAGACCGTGACGGCAGCCGCAGAGGTCGGCGCAGCCGGGGTGATCGTGCACGGCGGACACGTACTGAAGGACGACGACCCCGCCAAGGGCTTCGACAACTGGCGCAAGTGCATCGACGGCCTGGAGATGCCGGTGCCGCTGCTGATCGAGAACACCGCCGGCGGCACCAACGCGATGGCCCGGCGGCTGGAACGGATCGAGCAGCTCTGGGAGGCGGTCACCGCTGCCTCCGGCGGCGACACCGTCGGGTTCTGCCTGGACACCTGCCACGCGTTCGCCGGTGGTGAGGAGCTGGTCGGTCTGGTGGAGCGGGTGAAGGCCATCACCGGCCGGATCGACCTGATCCACGCCAACGACAGCCGGGACGCGTTCGACTCCGGCGCCGACCGGCACGCGAACCTCGGCGAAGGCAGCCTGGAGCCGGAGGGGCTGGTGGAGGTGGTGCGCACCGCGGCCGTACCGGTCGTGGTCGAGACCCCCGGCGGCGCCGAAGGCCAGGGTGCCGACATCGCCTGGCTACGCGAGCGCATCGACCGCTGAGGCAGCGCCGCCGGGCGCCTTGCTGCCGGGGGGAGTATTTGTCATAGTTCCGACCATGGCCATTGAGGGCCTGCCCCTGCGGGCATGCCCTCACCAGGTCGCCCCGCCGCTCAGCAAAAGGACCAGCCCATGACGACAGCCGTCGCCGCAGCATTCTCGGTCGAGATGCTGCTGATGATCGCCCTTCCGATCATCGCCGCCGTCGTCATCTGCCGACGTCACAGCCTCCCCCTGACGGTGCCGCTGGCCGCGGCGAGCTTCTTCATCATCAACATGATCATCACGGCGCCGCTGACCCGGGGGCTGATCCCGGCCAACTTCGGTCGCAGCACCGTCATCCTGCTGCTGGGCACGGTCGCCTACTCCATCTGTCAGGAACTGGCCCGGTATGCCAGCTTCAGGTTCGCGCCGGCGCTGCAGTTCCGCCGCAACGACTGGGCCGGCGTCGCGGCCGGCGTCGGCTTCGGTGGTGCCGAGGCGATCGTGATCGGGGTGCAGTTCGCCTGGGGGATGGGCGTCATCCTGCTGGCGCCGCAGCGGCTCGGCCCTGGGGTGGCAGAGCAGACCCTTTCGGCCAGCCCCTGGCTGTTCCTGCTGACCGGTCTGGACCGGGTGCCGGCGATCATCTGTTCGGTGGCGTTCTCGCTGCTCGTCGTAATGGCGTTTCGCAAAGGCACCTACTTCCTCTGGGTCGCCATCGGCCTGCATGCCGCCCTCGATGTGGTGCTGCTGACGGCCCAGCGCTTCCTGCCCGGCATCTGGCATGAGGTCGTCTTCGTCACCTTGGCCGTGATCGCAGTGGTCTTCATCCGCCGCACCATCCGCGGCGGGACGCTGTCGGCCACCCCCGAGGGCTATCAGACATCCTCACCTGCAACAGTCGGGCCATGACCCTGACGCTCACCAGCGACTTCGATCTGCCGCTGTTGGTGGCCCACGCCGACGCGCTCGATCACAACATCACCACGATGGCCGACTACTGCGCCGCCGCCGGGGTGCTGCTCGCGCCACACGCCAAGACCACGATGTGCCGGCCGCTGATCGAGCAGCAGCTGCAGGCGGGAGCGTGGGGGATGACCGTCGCCACCCCGCGTCAGGCCCGAGCACTGGTCGGCTTCGGCGTGCAGCGGATCCTGCTGGCGAACGTGCTCGTCGACGAGCGAGCCATCCGCTGGGTGAGTGACCAGTTCCTCAGCGGAACCGCCGGAGAGTTCCTCTGCTATGTCGAGAGTCTCGACGGCGTCGACCTGCTCGAGCGCACCCTGGATCTGCTCTCTCCGCCGCGGACCCTGCCGGTGCTGCTCGAGCTGGGGGTGGACGGTGGACGTACCGGCGTACGGAGCCGCGAGCAGGCCCGCGCGGTCGCCGAACGGGTGGCGCACTCGGCCCAGCTGAGCCTGGTCGGGACGGCCGCCTTCGAAGGCGTGCTGCGGCTCGGCGAGGGCGAGTCGATCCCTGCGGACCTGCCCGACTTCCTCACCTTCGTCCACGATGCCACCGTCGAGCTGACCGAGGCAGGTCTGTTCGACACCGAGGTGCCGATCGTCAGCGCGGGCGGCAGCTCCTACTTCGACGTCGTGGTCGAACAGTTGGGCCCGGACTCGTTCGACTTCAACGTGAGCACCGTGCTGCGCAGCGGCTGCTACGTCAGCCACGACCACGGCCTCTACCACCGCACCTCCCCGCTGGACGGGCGGCAGACCCCCGATGGGCCGCACCTCCGGCCGGCGCTGGAGCTGCTCGCCTCGGTCTGGTCCCGCCCTGAACCGGGGCTCGTGATCGCCGGCTTCGGCCGCCGCGACGTCCCGTTCGACGATCGGCTGCCGATCGTGCTCGGACACTACGACGAGCAGGACCGGCTACGGCCGCTGCCCGGCTGGCAGGTGCAGAAGCTCTGGGACCAGCATGCCTGGATCGCCGTCCCCCCAGACACCGTCATCTCGCCGGGTGACGTCCTCAGCCTGGGCATCTCGCATCCCTGCGGCGCGTTCGACCGTTGGCGCAGCATCGTCCTGCTGAACGCCGAGAGTCAGGTCATCGGGTCCCTGGAGCCGGCACTCTGACCCTGAAAACGTGGATCTCGTCGACCGCCGGCACCGCCCGCGGAGCGTGAGCTGGGGCGTTGGGGCCAATCGACATCCGGGAATTCAGGGCCGGGAACGGCTAACCTCCTGATGTGACCCGCAGTGTCTACGTAGCGTCCCCCGAGGGACAGACCGGGAAGTCCGCTGTCGCGCTCGGGCTGCTCGACGCGCTGCTGCGCGAGGTGGGCTCGGTCGGTGTCTTTCGGCCGATCACCAACTCGACCCAGGAGGTCGACTGGATCGTCGACCTGCTGGTCAGCCAGCCCGGCATTGAGCAGACCTACGAGGAGGCGCTCGGGGTCAGTTATGACGCCGCCCATGCCGATGCCGAGGAGGCGATGACCGAGATCGTTCGCCGGTTCGGCGCCATCAGCGACCGGTTCGACGTGGTCGTGGTGGTGGGATCGGACTACACCGACGTCTCGACCGGCACCGAGCTCTCCATGAACGCGCAGATCGCGGCCAACCTCGGCTCCCCGGTGGTCTTGGTGGTGCACGGCCGCAACCGGACGCCCGAGGACGTCCGGGTCGCCGTCGAGACCGCCTGGACCGAGCTCCAGGCGCACCATGCCCAGACGGTCGCGGTGATCGCCAACCGCGTCGACCACGAGTCGATGGCAGCGGTCAGCCAGACCCTGCAGTGCTTCGGGGTCGTGGTGGCGGCGATCCCGGAGAGCCGGGTGCTGTCGGCGGCCACCTTCCGGCAGCAGGCGGCTGCGGTCGGCGGCATCCTGGTGCAGGGCAGCGAACGGTGGATGGACCGGGAGTCCCTGGGCATCGTGGTGGCGGCGATGAGCCTGCCCAATGTGCTCGACCGGCTGACCCCCGAGGCGACGGTCATCTCGCCGAGCGACCGCACCGACCTGATCCCGGGTCTGGTGCTGGCCCATCAGTCCGGCACCTTCCCCTCGCTGGCCGGCCTCGTCCTCACCGGCGGCTACCCGATTCCGGACTCCATCCGCCGGCTGTCGGAGGGCATCGACCAGAACCTTCCGGTGGTGTCGACCACGCTGGACACCTTCGCCACCGCCGAGCGGTTGTCCCGGCTGCGGGGCCCGCTGACCAAGCACTCCCCCAACAAGATCGAGACGGCCCGCCGGCTCTTCAGCGAGCAGGTCGACCAGGAGGCGCTGCTCGCCGCCATCGACGTGTCCGCCTCAGAGGTCCGCACGCCGCTGATGTTCGAGTATCAGCTGATGGAGCGGGCCCGCGCCGACCGCAAGCACATCGTGCTGCCGGAGAGCCACGACGACCGGATCCTGCAAGCGGCCTCGATCCTGCTCCGTCGCGGCGTTGCCGACCTCACCCTGATCGGCGACGAGAACAAGGTTCGGGCTCGGGCCTCGGCTCTCGGGCTCGACCTCGACGAGGCCGACATCGTCTCCAACAACGATCCGGAGCTGGTCGAGCGGTTCGCCGCGGAGTACGCGAGGTTGCGCGCCCACAAGGGCATGACCATCGAGAAGGCGCGCCAGACGGTCCGCGACATCTCCTACTTCGGCACCATGATGGTCCACCTGGGGATGGCCGACGGGATGGTCTCCGGCGCCGCCAATACCACCGCCCACACCATCCGGCCGGCGCTGGAGTTCATCAAGACCGCCGAGGGTGTCGACACCGTCTCCAGCGTGTTCCTGATGTGCCTGGCCGACCGGGTCCTCGTGTACGGCGACTGCGCCGTGATCCCGGACCCGACCGCCGAGCAGCTGGCCGACATCGCCATCTCGTCGGCCGCCACCGCCCGGCAGTTCACCATCGAGCCTCGCGTAGCGATGCTGTCCTACTCCACCGGGGCGTCCGGCTCAGGGGCCGATGTGGAGAAGGTCAGGGAGGCGACCAAGCTGGTGGCCGAGCGGGAGCCGGACCTGCTGCTGGAGGGACCGATCCAGTACGACGCCGCCGTGGATCCCGGCGTGGCCAAGGCGAAGCTGCCGGACTCACCGGTCGCCGGCCGGGCGACGGTGTTCATCTTCCCGGACCTGAACACCGGCAACAACACCTACAAGGCGGTCCAGCGGAGCGCCGGGGCGGTGGCTGTCGGCCCGATCCTGCAGGGCCTGCGCAAACCGGTCAACGACCTGTCCCGAGGAGCCCTGGTGGAGGACATCGTCAACACGGTCGCGATCACCGCTATCCAGGCCCAGGGTCTCGAGTGATGGTGGAGCGGGCCGGCACCGTACTGGTCATCAACTCCGGTTCGTCGTCGCTCAAATATCAGCTGACCACGCCGACCACCGGCGCGGTGCTCGCCTGGGGCCTGGTGGAGCGGATCGGTGAGTCGTCGGGGCGTCTCACCCACCATGCCGGAGACGAGGAGTTCAGCGTCGAGCGGACCGTCGAAAACCACGACCAGGCGTTGACCGACGCCCGGCAGATGTTCGACGAGCACGGGCCCCAGCTGGAAGACGCCGGCATCATCGCGGTCGGTCACCGGGTCGTCCACGGCGGCGCCACCTTCGCCGAGCCGGTGGTCATCGACGACCGGGTGATCGCGAAGATCGAAGAGCTGGTGCCGCTCGCACCACTGCACAACCCTCCCGCCCTGGCCGGCATCGCCGCCGCCCGCCGACTGCTGCCGGACGTCCCCCACGTCGCCGTCTTCGACACCGCCTTCTTCGCCGGTTTGCCGGCCGCAGCTGCGACGTATGCCATCCCACCCGAGCTGGCGGCCAAGCACCACATCCGCAGGTATGGCTTCCACGGCACCTCGCACCGCTTCGTCTCCGAATCCGCTGCCCGCCTTCTCGGCAGGGACCCGGCGGCCGCCGACCTGACCCAGATCGTGCTGCATCTGGGCAACGGCTGCTCGGCCTCAGCGATCAGGGCCGGCCGGGCGGTGGAGACCTCTATGGGCCTGACCCCGCTGCAGGGGCTGGTGATGGGCACCCGGTCGGGAGACGTCGACCCGGGCCTGCACGCCTACCTGTACGCGAAGGGCATGTCGATGGCCGAGATCGACCAGCTGCTCAACAAGGAGTCCGGGCTGAAGGGCCTGGCCGGGGTGAACGACTTCCGCGAGCTGCAGGAGCTCTGCACCGCCGGTGATGAGGCGGCCCGACTCGCCTTCGACATCTACGTACATCGGATCAAGCTCTACGTCGGCGGCTACCTGGCGGTCCTCGGCTCGGTGGAGATGCTGGCCTTCACCGCAGGCGTCGGCCAGAACTCCCCCGAGGTCCGGGCAGCGGCGATCGACGGGCTGGACCGCCTCGGCATCACCATCGACCCGGAGCTCAACCAGCAGCGCGCCTCCGGGCCCCGGACCATCTCCCCCGCAGGCGCCAGCACCTCCGTGCTGGTGATCCCCACCAACGAAGAACTGGCCATCGCCCGCGATGCCGCCGCCTTCGCCCCGCGCCCTGAGCCTGACTCCGCGCCCTGAGCCCAACTCCGCGCCCTGAGCCCAACTCCGCGCCCTGAGCCTGTCGAAGGGCACGCACGGCACCACCCCTCGGCATGGCACCCTGAACCCATGGCAACTGCTCTGGTGACCGGCGGCACGTCCGGGATCGGCGCCGCGTTCGCGCGTGCGCTCGCTGCTCGGGGGACCAACCTCGTACTCGTCGCCCGCAACACCGAACGCCTCGCGGCCATGGCGGCCGAGCTCTCGGAGCGGTACGCGGTGCAGGTAGAGACCCTCGCCGCCGACCTGGCGAACCGGGAGGACGTCGACCGGGTGGTCGCTCGCCTGACCGACGCGGCCCGCCCGGTCGACCTGCTGGTCAACAACGCGGGCTTCGGGGTGCACAGCAGGCTGACCGACGAGGACACGTCGGCCCACGAGCACGCCATGGATGTGATGTGCCGGGCGGTCCTGATCCTGGGTGCGGCGGCCGGAAGGACGATGCGGGAGCGCGGCAAGGGCACCATCATCAACGTGTCCAGCACCGCCGGGTTCGTCGCGATGGGCAGCTACTCGGCCATCAAGGCCTGGGTGACGGCCTACTCCGAGAGCCTCGCGGTCGAGCTCGCCGGTACGGGTGTCACGGTGACCGCGCTCTGCCCGGGCTGGGTGGAGACCGAGTTTCACCAGCGGGCCGGCATTAACGCCGGCTCGATCCCCCGCCAGCTGTGGCTGGACGCCGACCAGCTGGTCGCCGACTGCCTGCGCGACGCCGCCCGCGGCAAGGTGATCTCCATCCCGAGCAATCGCTACAAGGTGCTGATGACCTTGGCCAGGCATGCTCCGCGCGGGGCGATCCGAGCCGTGTCGCGCAGGCTGACCTCCAGCCGCCGCTGAGCTGACGACACCCTTCTCCCACCGCCGCTGGAGCGCCGACAGGCGTGAACCGGCCGGCTCGGAATAGTCTGTGGCAATGGAACGAAGAAGCCGCTACACGTCTCCAGTGCACGCCGGGGTGCGATTCGTGGCTCAGCGGATGATGCTCAAGCCACTGGTCTGGTCGCTGGCCAGCATCACCGTGCTGGGCCGGGAGCGGCTGGCGACACTGTCGGCGCCGTTCGTCCTCGTGTCCAACCACTCCAGCCATCTCGACGCCCCCATCATCCTCGGCGGGCTGCCACGGCGTCTGGCGCGTTACGTCGCCGCGGGCGCCGCGGCCGACTACTTCTTCGACGTCTGGTGGCGCAAGGGCCTGACTGCGCTGTTCTTCAACGCCTTCCCGGTGGACCGGACCGGTCTGCGCGGCAAGACCGGAGTGGCGACCGGGCTGCTGGACGAGGGCGTACCGCTGCTCCTCTTCCCGGAGGGCACCCGGTCCCGCGACGGCCAGATCGCTCCCTTCAAGCCGGGCGCCGCCGCCCTCTGCATCAGCCGGGGCGTGCCGTGCCTGCCGACCGCCATCGTCGGGGCGACCGAGGCGATGCCGCGTGACAGCCGCTGGCCGCGTCGGGGACGCCCGCCGATCTACCTGGTGTTCGGTGACCCGCTGGTCGCGGAGGCCGACGAGACGGCCGCGGAGTTCTCCGACCGGATCGCCAAAGAGGTCAACGGCCTGGTCGACTACGGCATGGCCTACCGTGAGCAGCAGCAGACGGCGCTGTGACACCACGCGACCACCGGGCCAGGCCGGCACGACCAATGCAGGAGATGAGGGGCAGATGACGAGCGTCAAGCACATGAAGTGGTGGGGCTGGGGTGTCGAGGGGGTCAGCTTCCACCACGAGGACAAGCCCAACCTGGCTCCGTTCGTGCTGAAGGCCGTCGACCTCGATCTTCATCAGCCGCCGAAGCCGCCGCTGGCGTTTGACGACCTGTCCATCCCGGACAGCCGGGCCGATGAGGACCTGCTGTCCCAGCTGAGCGAGGTGGTGGGCGCCGAGCACACCCACACCGACCCGATGGAACGGATCATCCACACCTACGGCAAGAGCCTGCGCGACCTGGTCCGGCTGCGCAACGGCGACATTCCCCGCATCCCCGACGTGGTGGTCTACCCGCTGGACGAGGACGAGGTGCAGGCGATCGTCAACCGGGTGGTCGCGGCGGACGCCGTGCTGATCCCGTTCGGAGGCGGCAGCAACATCTCCGGCAGCCTCGAGCCACGGCCCGCCGAGAGCCGGGTCGTCGTCTCGGTCGACCTTGGCCGGCTGAACCGGCTGATCGAGATCGATGAGGAGTCGGGCCTGGCCCGGATCCAGGCCGGGACGCTCGGCCCGGACATCGAGGAGCAGCTCGGCAGCCGTGGCTGGACCCTGGGCCACTTCCCGGACAGCTTCACCCACAGCACTCTGGGCGGCTGGGTCGCCACCCGCTCATCGGGCATGCAGTCCGACAAGTACGGGGACATTGCCGACATCGTCAAGGGCCTGCGGGTGGCCATGCCGGGCGAGACCCTGGTCATCCGCCCACTGCCCAGCACGTCGACCGGGCCCAGCGTCCGGGAGATGATCCTGGGCAGCGAGGGCCGACTGGGTGTGATCACCGAGGTGACCGTCCAGGTGCACCGCATCCCCGAGCAGCGGCTGGTGCTCGGCTACTTCTTCCCGAACTGGGAAGCCGGGCTGAAGGCGATGCACGAGATCTCGGTGAGCGATGCGACGCCGTCGATCACCCGGGTGTCGGACGCCCGCGAGACGGCGTTCTCGTTCGCCACCCGGAAGAAGAGCAAGGGGCTTTCGTCGCTGGTCTCCAAGGGTTTGATGAAGGTCCTCGAGCGCAAGGGCTGGGACCTCGAACAGGTCTGCCTGTCGTTCATCGGCTTCGAGGGCGGCAAGTCCCACGTGAGCAGGCAGAAGAGCCTGGTCAAGGAGATCGTCACCCGCAACGGCGGCATCGTGGTGGGCAAGGGTCCTGGCCAGCTCTATGACCAGAAGAAGTTCGACACCCCTTACATCCGTGACTTCCTGCTGGACCGCGGCGCGATGGCCGATGTCTCCGAGACGGCGGCACCGTGGTCGAAGCTGCAGCAGGTGTATGACAACGCCGTCACGGCGGCGAACAAGGCTTACGACAAGATCGGCGTCAAGGGCTGGGTGATGTGCCACCTTTCGCACTCCTACCACTCGGGTGCCTGCCTGTACTTCACCTTCGCCTTCCGGCACGAGGGGATCGATCCGCTGGCCGACTACGACGTGGTGAAGAGTGCGATCCAGCAGGCGTTCGTGGACAACGGCGGCACTCTGTCGCACCACCATGCCGTCGGCACCGAGCACGCGGCCTGGCTGGAACAGGACATCTCCGCTCCCGGCGTGCACCTGATCAAGGGCGTGCTGAACGCGATCGACCCGGGCCAGAACCTCAACCCCGGCAAGATCCTGCCGCCCTCGGCGGAGCCCGCCCCCGCTCCGCGCCATGAGCCTGCCGAAGGGCTATCCGCGCACTGAGCCGTACGTCGCACAGTTTGATGGGCCTCGCATAGGGTCGACCCTGGGTGAGGTTCGACCAAGGTGCGCGAAGATGCGAATCACTCGGGTGCGCCGTCGTACACCGACGCCAGCAGCCGCAGCGTCTGATCCCGAGAGAGACCGAGCACGCGCATCTGGGTGACGAAGTCGACGGCCGCGTCGCGGGCGGCGGCGGTGACCTCCCCGAGACCAGCCACCACCGTGCCCCGCCGGCCGCGGGTGATCACCAGGCCGTCGGCTTCGAGCTGCTTGTAGCTGCGGGCGACGGTGTTGGGCGCGAGCCCGAGGTCGGCTGCCAGCTGTCGTACGGTCGGCAACAGGGACCCCGCCGTCAGCTCCCCGCTGCCGATCTGCCGCGCCACCTGCTGCCGCAACTGCTCGTACGGGGGGACCGTCGAGGTCGGATCCAGGCTGAACAGGGCGAACCTCCTTGTGCTCGGCACCTCGAGACCGCGAGGCGCGGGCCGCGCCGCCACCGTACGCGGGCAGTTGCTCAACATGAAACCAGACCGGGAAGCCGATAGATTCGGCGCGTGGCCCTATCCATCCGCACGATCACCGCAGCCGAGCACCTCGACTTCATCAAGGGACGGGATTGGGTGAGCTTCCTGCAGACGCCTGCCTGGGGACGGGTCAAGAGCGAGTGGCGCAACGAGTCGGTCGGCTGGTTCGACAGCGACGGCACCCTCGTCGGGGCGGGGCTGGTGCTCTACCGCCAGCTGCCCCGGATCAAGCGCTTCCTCGCCTACCTGCCGGAGGGCCCGGTCATCGACTGGGAGGCCGAGGACCTCGGCGCCTGGCTGAACCCGCTGGCGAGACACCTGAAGTCGGCCGGCGCCTTCGGCGTCCGGATCGGCCCGCCGGTCGTGCTCCGTCGCTGGCAGGCAGACACCATCAAGGCCGCCATCGCCGACCCGGACGTGACAAGGCTGACCGATGCCACTCCCGACACGTTCAACAGCAGGGCCAGTTGGGCCCGCAACCAGATGCGCACGCTGGGTTGGCGGCCGCCGCAGCAGGACGACGGGCTGGGCAACGGGCAGCCTCGCTTCGTCTTTCAGCTCCCGGTGGCCGGCCGCACCGAGGACGACCTGCTCAAGGGCATGAACCAGCTCTGGCGGCGCAACATCAAGAAGGCGGCCAAGCTGGGCGTGACCGTCAGCAAGGGCACCACCGACGACCTGGCCGCCTTCCATCGGCTCTATCTCGAGACGGCCGAGCGGGACCACTTCTCACCGCGCCCGCTGAGCTATTTCCAGGCGATGTTCGCGGCGCTGCTGGCCGAGGACGACGACCGGATCCGGCTCTACCTGGCCCACCACGAGGGCGCTCTGGTGGCGGCGACCACCTGGGTCAAGGTCGGCGACCACACCTGGTATTTCCACGGAGCCAGCTCCAGCCATAAGCGCGAGGTGCGCGGATCGAACGCCGTGCAATGGCAGATGATCAAGGACACGCTGGCCGCTGGCGGCGCCGTCTACGACCTGCGCGGCATCACCGAGGGTCTGGCGGAGAACGACCCGCACCTCGGTCTGATCCAGTTCAAGGTCGGCACCGGCGGCGAGGCGGTCGAATATCTGGGCGAGTGGGACCTGGCCCTGAACCGCCCGCTGTACAAGGCGTTCGACCTGTACATGCGGCGCCGCGGGTAACCTAACGCTCGTGACTGGGGTATCTCTTCGACTCGACCAGACCCGTTGGCGTGAGCATCTGCAGACGGTGCTCGGCGCAACCCCGGGCCTGGTGCCGGTGGCCAAGGGCAACGGCTACGGCTATGGGCTGCGCCGGCTGGCCGAGGAGTCGGCCGCCCTCGGGGTCGACACGATCGCGGTCGGTACCGCCGACGAGGTCGCCGCCGTACGCGACGTCTTCCCAGGCGACATCGTCGTCCTGACACCGTGGCGACCCGACAACGTGCTGGCGACCGAGCTGGCCAGCGACCCACGGATCATCACCACGGTCTCGCGGCTGGAAGACCTCGCCGCGTTGGCCACGGACGCCAACCCGCCCCGGGTGCTGGTCGAGGTGCTGACGTCGATGCGGCGGCACGGCATCCCGGCCGAGGACCTGGCTCAGGTCGTCTCGCTGCTGGGGAAGGTTCAGTTCGAGGGTTGGACGATCCATCTCCCGCTGCTCGCCGCCGGTCGCTATGTCGAGGCCGAACGGCTCGCCCGGACTGCGTTGCAGGCCTCGGCGGGACCGTTGTGGCTGTCCCACCTGCCGCCCGAGGAGGCGATGGCGTTGGCTCGCCAGCTCGGCGGTGCCAACGGGGACCCGGTCCCGTTCCGGTTGCGGGTCGGCACCCGGCTCTGGCTGGGCGACGAGCGGACCCGCTCGACCACCGCCACTGTGCTGGACGTGCACCGGATTAAGCGAGGGGAGCGTGCCGGCTACCGGCAGCGGGTCGTCCCTGCGGATGGATGGATCATCGTCGTGGCCGGGGGCACGTCTCACGGCATCGGCCTGGAGGCTCCCACCTCCGCCAGCAATGTCAGGCAGCGCGTGATCGCGTTCGCCACCGGCTCGCTGGAGGCAGCCGGCCTCGCCCTCTCCCCGTACACGGTGAACGGCTCCAAACGGTGGTTCCTCGAGCCGCCACACATGCAGTCCAGCCTGCTGTTCCTGCCGCGCAAGGAGACGCCGCCGCTGGTGGGAGACGAGCTACCGGTGGAGTTGCGGCTCACCACGGCGACGGTCGACCACATCGTCACCGAGTGACGGTCAGCAGGGCGTGAAGAAGTCGGCCGCGCCGGCGTGCTTGTTGGCGCCGTTGATCAGCAGCCGCCCGTTGCTGCTGGTCAACGTGTAGTCGAGCGACCAGCGGGCACACGTCGTGGTGCCCTTGGGTCCGCGTCCCTGGGCGAAGATCGAGTCGAAGGTGACCCATGCCCTACCGCTGGAGCTCGACCGGACGACGATATTGAAGTCATAGCTGGACACCCAGCCCGGTTCGAAGTCTTTCAGCGACCCGGTGCGGGTGATCTTCGGCCCGAGCTGGTTGTACGCCTGCTGGTAGTCGGCGTCGTTGAGACCGCCGAAGTAGGCCTGCAGCAGCCGGGTCAGCCGACCGGACCCGCCGGTGATCACCGTCTGTCGCGGATCGCCCTTCGGGTGCCTGCAGTGCCCCGTCTTGGCCTTGGCTCCGCTCGGCGCGGTGATCGACTTGCGGATCGCCCCGCCGGGCATCAGCACCCTGCCCTTCACCTCGGGATGGGCGAAGATCATGCCGATCACGGCACCGTCACCGTCCACCACGGGTGCGCCGCCGAGCCCGGGGTCGGCCGAACCGGTGACCCGAGCCAGCCCGCTGTAGCGCCGGCTGCTCGTCGCCGCGGACTCGTCCACGCTCGACACCGTGGTGACCGACAGGTCGGCGGCCCGCCTTCTGCTCGGCAGCCCTACGACGCCGACGGCCTCACCCACCTTCGGCTGGGCCGCCTTGACCGTGAAGTGGTAGCCGCTGACGCTGTCATCCAGCGTCAGCACCGCCACCCCGTGCGTCTGGTCGGTCGACGTGACCCGGGCGACGACCGGGCCGGACGAAGTGACCACTACCGTTGCGACCGCCTGGCTGACCGACTGCAGCGAGGTGACGACGGTACGGTCGCCGACCAGGAAGCCGGTCCCGACACCAGTGCCGTCGCAGGTGGAGGCCAGGACCCGCACCACCCCGCTGCGCACCAGCGCGAACACGGCGGGGAAGTCCGGCGGCGCCGGGGTGAGTGAGGACGCGGGGGCTGCGGGACTCGACTTGTCGGCGGTCGGGCTGGCCGAGCCGTCGGCAGAGGCCGTTGGGTTCTGGGATGGACCAGGGAGGGAGGGGGCCGAGGTGGAGACCCCGGGTTGAGGGTGCACGCGCGGCAGACCCACCAGGCCGGTTGCGTTCAGGATCAGGGCGACGCCCACTCCCAGCACCAGAGCCGCTCCGCACACCGACAACGCGATGGCAAGGGTCCGCCTGCCCCGGTTCGGCTGCGGCCCATACTCCAACACCTCGCCCGGCCCGTACCCTGAGCCTGTCGAAGGGCCGTACGGCCCGTACCCTGAGCCTGTCGAAGGGCCTTGCGGCCCATACCCAGGTCCGTAGCCTGAGCCCGTCGAAGGCCCCTGCGGCCCATATCCCGGCTCGTACCCTGCGCTTGTCGAAGGGCCCTGCTGCCCATAACCCGGCTCGTACCCTGAGCCTGTCGAAGGGCCCTGCGGTCCGTACCCTGAGCCCGTCGAAGGGCCCTGCGGCCCATACCCAGGCTGGCCGCCGAGAGGGTAACCACACCGCGGGCAGCTCACGAACCCTGCGCCCAGCGGCAGCTGGCAGTTGGGGCAGCTGCTCGGCCCACCCCAGTTGGGCATCCCCCCGGTCGTCATCTCAGCCTCGGAGCTTCGTGTGCAGCTGCTCGGTGTCCTCGTCGGTCCAGCCGAGCCGCTCGAGCAACGCGATCACACCGCCGTACTCGGTGTCCACGTACTCGAGGAAAGCGGCCATGGTCTCCGGATGGGTGATGTGCGACGAGAGCGGTCGGTCCCGCAGGTTGTCGGCATAGGTTCTGGTGGCCATCAGCCGGTCGACGATCGCCTCGATGCGCTCCGAGCTGGCCGCATAGTCGGCGACCACGGCCTCCGGGTCGGCACCGGCGACGCTGAGGGCCAAGGCGACCACCGTCCCGGTTCGGTCCTTTCCCGCGGCACAGTGGACCAGGGCGGCACCGGTGGCACCGCTGATGCTGCGGAGCGCGGCCACGATCGAGTCCGGCCGGTCGACCAGATAGGACAGGTAGTGCGAGGCGAAGACGTTGTCGACCTGCACGCTCGGTCTCAGGTCGACCCACGGCAGCGCCTCCGCCGGCAGCACCTCGGGTGCGGTGTCGGGCTTGGGTTCGCCGATGCCGGCGGCCTTCTCCCTGAACAGCGAGTGGTGGTGGATCCGTACGTCGTCCTGCTGGGTCATCGGACCCGGTCCTTCGGAGATGACCTCATAGTTGCTGCGCAGGTCGATGACATCGGTGAGGCCGATCGAGCGCAGCTGCTCGATGTCGGCCTCGGTCAGAGCCTGCAGGTTGTCCGACCGCAGCAGCCGACCGGAGGCGATCCGGTCACCGTCGGTGGTCGGCATGCCGCCGACGTCGCGGAGGTTGACGAGGCCCTCGAGCTGGATCCAGGTGGCGCGCACACCGCCATTCTAGGGAGACCGCCGACGGACCAGCTCGGGCCCGGGTGGCATCCGCAACGGTCAGCTGGCCCAACGTTGGGTGAAGAACAGCCAGCACCACACCAGCATCAGGCCGATACTGGCGGCGAACAGCAGCACGACCACGACCCGGTGGGTGACCCGGAGCCACCGCCAGCGCGGCTGCCAGGTCCCCCACTGCGCCAGCATCATCCAGAGCGGGAACCACAGCAGGATCGCCCGGTTGACCGAGAAGAACCAGTAGGACAGCGAGAACGCGAGCACCTGGACCCCGACCCAGCTCGCCTCGGCCCACATCCGTCGGGTCAGGCACCAGAGGGTCACCACCAGCCCGAGAGCCATCGAGACCATCTCGCCGCGGAAGACCCAGTGCACCTCGGGCCGGTCAGGGTACATGTCGATCTGCATGGCCGGAATGGTGTGGGCGAACGAGTCCCACGGCCAGGTGAACCCCCGGACCCAGCCGGTGGACTGGGCGGTGAACCAGGCGGTCCAGCTGCCGGTGAGGCTGTACAGGTAGCCGATGTAGCCGAACAGCACCGCCGCCGGGATCAGCAGCAGCGCGGACCGTCGGAGCCGGGCCGACCAGCTGGTTCGCGGCGTCGTGAGGATCATCACGAACAGCGCCCCGATCAGGAACAGGCCGGAGACGCGGAGGGTGCAGGCCAGTGCCGTCAGCACCACGGCGGGCAGCCAGCGACCCGCGTGGGCCCGTTCCCAGGCCCAGAACGCTGCGGCGCAGAACAGCGACTCGGTGTACGGGACGGTGGTGAACACCGCGGTGGGAGCGAACAGCCAGGCGATCGCGCCCCACGGTCCGGCCAGCCGGTTCAGCGCGGCGGCGGCCAACGCCGACCCGACCAGGGCCAGCATCACCCCGGTCACGACGTAGGGGACCTTCAGCCAGAGGCCCAGCGCGAGCAGCGCCGGCAGGCCGGGGAAGAAGGCCATCCGCTTCGGGTCGTCGAGGTAGCCCTTCTCGGCCAGGGCGCCGTAGTGCAGGGCGTCCCAGTGATTGGCCAGCTCGAACGGGTCCGCGTGCCTGAGCAGCGCCAGGAGCAGCGCCATCAGCACGATCAGCCCACGGCTGGCCAGCCAGGCCTGGGCCACCATCCGGCCGGACCGGGGATCGGAGGTACGCCGCCGCACCCGGGCGCTCATACTGTCACTCGAGCGCGCAACCGCAGCAGCCAGGCAGCGTCCTCGGTGCGGTCGAGTACGCCGCCGGTCGGGTCGTCGATGCCCGGGGCGCGGACGATGTCGTGCTCGGGCCGGAGGATGTCGCGGACCACGATGGCCGCGACCCAGCCCTGGGTAGCCAGCCGAACCAGCACACTGAACCAATAGAGCTTGTCCGGTCCGCTGTCCCCCGGCGTCAGCTGACCGCCCAGGTGCCACCAGATGGCGCCGAAGTAGATCAGCTCTCCGGCGGAGAAGATCAGCCATTCCCGCCACTTGGGTCGTGCCAGGATCAGCAGCGGCAGCAGCCACAGCACGTACTGCGGCGAGTAGACCTTGTTGGTCATCAGGAAGACAGCGACCACCAGGAACGCGACCGGACCGAACCGGGGGCGGCGCGGGGCGAACATGATCAACAGGCCGATCGCTAGGCAGCCGCCGATGAGGATCAGCGCGTTGACCAGGTTGAGCTGAGGCACCTGGTGGCCGGCCAGCGACAGGACGTACCAGATCGAGCCGAGATCGCCACTGCGGTCGGAGTTGAAGGTCCAGAAGCTCATCCATTCCCGCGGCGCGAGCAGCAGGACGGGGAGGTTGGTGACGCCCCAGGTGATCACGAAGGCGCCGAGCAGCGAGGCGAAGGCGGTCATCCGGCGACTGCGCAGGCAGAGCAGCAGCAGAGGGCCGAGCAGCAGCGCCGGGTACAGCTTGGCGGCCATCCCCAGCCCGAGCAGGATGCCTGCTGCTGCCGGCTGTCGGCGGGCCCAGAACATGCAGCCGAGGGCGGTCAGGGCCACCGGCAGCAGGTCCCAGTTGATCAGGGCCGTGGCCGCGACACACGGTGACGCGGCCAGCATCATCGCGTCCCAGGGGCGGTGCGGGACCGTACGGACCTGGGCCCAGACGGTGATCAGGAGCAGCGCCGCCAGCAGCACGGCATTGACGTAGAAGAAGGTGAGGGCGGCGGCGTTCTGCGATGCCTCACTCAGGCCGATCCCGGTGGGCGCACCCAGGGCGACGGTGATCAGCCGTTCGAACTCCAGGAAGTACCCCGTCAGCACCGGGTATTCCAGTACCGGGTAGTTGCCGGTGTCCAGGTAGGGGGTGTTGCCCTGCGCCAGTCCCCTGCCGACGTAGAGCAACGGGATGTCGGTGTAGCACATCCACTTGAACTGGTCGACGCCGGCGACCCGGCACGGCAGCTTCTGCAGGAAGCCCAGCAGGTAGACCAGCAGCGCGACCAGCAGCGCGACCCTGCCCGGGTTCCACCAGGACCGACCCTCGGCTGCGTGTCGTCCGATGGGCCCCCCCAGCAACGGGCTCACCGTCCGGACGAAGCCGTCCGACACCGACGGGGCATCGGTGCCGGACTGCATCAGCCGCTGCCCTGCGCGTTGGAGGTCGTCTGTTTCGTCTTCGGCTTCGTGGTTGTGGTCGGGGCACTCGTGGTCTGCGGCGCCGTCGTCTTCGTTGTCGGTGCCTTGGTGGGAGCCTGGGTGGTGGGCGCCTGGGTGGTCGGCGCCTGGGTGGTCGGCTGGCTCGTCTTGGTCTGGGTCGGCGTGCTGGTCGCAGTCTTGGTCGGCGCTTGGGTGGTCGGCTGGGTCTGCTGAGTACGGGTGGGCTGCGGCTTGGGCACGACCACCTTGTCGCGGTTCACGTACGCCGGCGGGTCGAACTGCTTGACCGGCATCCCCTCAGTCGCCTTGGCCATGAAGTCGACCCAGGTGAGGGCGGGATAGGTACCGCCGAAGAACGTGCTGTCGCCGGGGCGGGCGTACTTGTCCAGGTCCTCGTTGCCGGAGTCGCCGGCGACGTACATCACCGCCGTCGAGATCTGCTTGGTGTAGGCGACGAACCAGGCCGAGGTGATGTCGTTGTTGACGCCGTTGGTGCCGGTCTTGCCGGCCACCGGGCGGTTCAGCGTCTGGACGCTGCGGCCGGTGCCCTGCTCGACGACATTGGACAGGGCAAAGGTGACGTCGCGGGAGATGTCCTTGCTGACGGCGCGCTTCTCGACCACCTTCGGCTTGTAGATCACCCGGCCCTTGGCGTCGCGGACCTCGCGGACCACGTGCGCCGGGACGGTGACGCCGTCGTTGGCGAGGCTGGCGTAGGCGTTGGCCTGGTTGAGCGGGCTGACCTCGGCCGAGCCGAGCGCGATGCGGGAGTTCTCGTCCCAGCCCGGACCGCCCTTGGGCCGGACCGCGCCCAACGCCTGAGCCATCTTGACGATCTTCTTCGGGCCGTTGTCCATCTGGGTGGTCATGTCCACGAAGGCGGTGTTGATCGAGTCATAGGTGGCCTTGATCAGGTTGACCGGGCCGTACTGGTAGGAGAACTCGTTGCGGATCGGCACCCCGTCACCCTGGGGCGTGAAGGTGTTGCCGTTGAACCTGGACAGCAGGCTGAAGCCGCTCTTGAGTCCCGCGGCCAGGGCGAACGCCTTGAACGTCGAGGCGGCCGGTCGCGGGGTAGTGGCCCAGTTGCGGGAGTTCTTGATGTAGTCGGGGCCACCGTAGAGGGCCAGCACCTCGCCGGTGCCGACCTCGACCGAGGCGATCGCCGCGTGCAGGTTGGAGGACTTCTTGCCGGCCGCCTTGGCCGCCTGCTTGGTGTATTTCTTCGCCGACTTCTCGGCCGCCTTCTGCGACGACTTGTCGAAGGTGGTGATCACCTTCAGGCCGCCGCCGCTGATCTCGCCCTGGTCGAGCCCGGCGTTGATCAGCTCCCGCTCGACCATCTTGAGCAGGAAGCCCTTGGAGCCGCCGTAGCGCTCGTTGATCGAGACCTTGGGAAACTTGGGCAGTTTCTCGGCGTACTTCTGCGCCTCGGCCGGGGTGATGGCCTTGGTCTCGGCCATCGAGTTGATCACGTAGCGGTAGCGCTCGAGCAGGCGAGGGGTGTTCGCATCGTCCACGGCCGGGTCGAAATAGCTCGGGTTGTTGAGCACACTGGTCAGTACGGCGGCCTGCGGGACGGTCAGGTCCTTGGCGTCGATGTCGAAGTAGGCCTGGCTGGCCGCCTGGACACCGTAGGCACCACGACCGAAGTAAATGGTGTTGAGGTAGTCCTCGAGGATCTTCTCCTTCGGGACCGTGCGACCGACCTTGGCCGCGATCAGCAGCTCCTTGAACTTGCGGGTGATCGTCTGGTCCTGGCTCAGGTACATGATCTTGATGTACTGCTGGGTGATCGTCGATCCGCCCTGCAGGGTGCCACCGCGGGCGATCCGCCAGGCGGCCCGGATCATCCCGCTGATGGAGAAGCCGGGATCGGTCCAGAAGGTCCGGTTCTCGGCCGAGACGACCGCCTGCTTAATGCTGTCCGGCATCTCCTTCAGCGGGATGCTCTGCCGGTTCTGGATCGCGAAGCTGCCCAACTGGGATTTGCCGTCGCCGTAGTAGACGAAGGTGGTGTTGGTCGTGAAGTCCTTGTTGGCATCGGGAGTGCTGGTGGTGCGGTAGCCGATCACGACGACGGCGGCGCCGGCCACCAGGCAGAGCGCGGCCAGGATCGCGACGGACTTGAAGATCCGCCCGGCCCACTTTCGGCCGCGCGTCACCGGTTTTTTGCGCTTCTTGCCCGACTGTCTGGAACCCTTCGCTGACACGCCTCGTGACGTGGTGCTGTCGGGCTTAGCCATAAATGTCCTCAACTGTCTGTTGCCTGCGCGGAGGCTTCCGCTTGACGCCGTCACCCAGCAGGTACGACATGATCATGTGGTTCCAACCGCACGGTGGGCAGACCTCGACGACGACCACCTTGAACTCGCCGAACTCGTGCGCCATCTGCTCCAGCTCGGCGACCCGCTTGATCCGGCCGGAGTATTGCCCGAGCTGGTCGCCGAAGGTGTAATGCAGCAGGGTCAGCTCAGTCGAGTCACAGACCGGGCAAACGGCGTCCGTCGGCTCGCCGTGATGCTTGGCTGCGCGGATCAGCATCGGGTCCGCGTCGCAGGCGTCCAGCCGTGCGAGATTGCGACCAGGACGCCGCAGCGCCTCCAGGGTGGACCGACGCTGCAGCGCGTAATCGATGACTTCCCGCTGCGACCACATGAGGACTAGGTTACGTGGCGAGGCCAGGGTGATGCCATTTCAGCCCCTCCCCCGCCTTTCAAACGCGCCCTGAGCCCCCCTCTCTCCGCGCCCTGAGCTTGTCGAAGGGCCGCACCCGCGCCCTGAGCCCGTCGAAGGGTGGACCGGTACGCGCCCTGAGCTTGTCGAAGGGTGCACCCTGAGCCCCTCTCCGTGCCCTGAGCTTGTCGAAGGGCCACCCCAACCACCGACCTTTTGTGCCGGAGCCAACCAATGACGTATTGTGTGACGTCGGCTCACGCCGATGGGGGCATGGCGCAATTGGTAGCGCACCTGCTTTGCAAGCAGGGGGTTAGGGGTTCGAGTCCCCTTGCCTCCACCCAGACCCAATCCACGCTCAACGTCTGACAGTGGGATTGCGGTGGCCCACGTTCACGATCCAATGGTTTCGAATTGCCCCGCGTGTGGCCGCAAGAACTGCGTTGCCAACGCGTCGCCATCTGGCTGTGGAAACCAAACCGCGACCGTGGTGCCGATGCCTCACGGCTGCCCTGCCGGACGCCGCTGCGGTCACTGCCCTGGCCGCGGCATGCCCCACGATCCCAGAATTCAATAACCCAAGTGCTTAGCCGAGAATCAATCTGCGCAAAGCGGACCTCGTTTGAGCATCCGTGGAATACACGACGGTTCCGACCATTCCGCGGGTGAGCAGCACTTTGTAGACATTCCGGACCAAGGCGTCGAAGTGGTCGTCGCTAACGGCGGCCTTATTGCGGAAATCAGGGTCGCGGTTCTCCGACCGGACACTAACGAAGCGGCCATCACGCCAGACCAGGTCTGGGCCAAGTATGACCCCGTTCCAGTCGTATTCGAACCCCTGCGCGGTGTACACACAGCCGACCTGGTTGATGCCATTCGGGTCCATGGACCAGAGCGCAGCCGGCGGAGCCCCTCCAACCGGTCGGTCCCCCTTGAGATTCCAGGGCCTAGCCCAACGTCCGACGTGAACATCCGGGACGAGGGTTCCATCCGGTCGAGGGTCGCTCCATGGCCAGCAATACCCGGCCGTCATGCGAGCCGTGTAAACACCGTCGGCCGCCTGCAATCGGATCGTGTGCTCGAGCTCCTCGGCTGAGTCAGCGACAAGGAGGTTGAAACGGTCATTCTGCTGCCATGGCTGCGGCGCACCTGCAGTCAAACCGAGGAGGCGCTCGACCCACTCGACGTATGCCAGGCTGCCACCACACCGATATTGCTCACCGAGCGAGACCTCGTGGACTCGCAATCCTTCACTCTTGGCGTATGCCCTGATTGACGCTGTTGAGCCCATTTCCCCAGGTCGCACGATCTGGTTGTCGTCAAGAAGGAAGACAGGAACACGGGCGGCGGCGATCAATTCGTCGACTTGCGGTCGCCCGGTGCGAAATTGTGCTTTTGTATATCGGTTGACGGAGGTCTCACGAATTCGATGTGCCTCATCGAGGATGAGGACGTCGAGTCCATTCCGGTCCGCCTCCATGAATGAGTTGAAGTACTTGAAGAGTTTCTGCACCCGCGGAGTGCGATGGCCAGCCACTTTGCGTAACGTCTGAGTGAAGGACCGGGATCCGGTTGCGTGGAGGACTGAGCGCCCCTCTCTTGCCAACTCACCCAATAGGGACAAGGCAATCACGCTCTTGCCGCTGCCTGGGCCACCCTTCACTATGACCACAGACTTGTTGTCCGCTTTGTGAGCCTGGGCCACTTCGTGCCTGACGATGTCCACCGCAAGCTGTTGATCGCTCTGAAGTACGAAATGCTCTCGCCTCTGGACTTCGTCTGCAGCCACGGCCAGCAACTGGCGGGACGGGCCAACTGCTGAATTCAAGAGTTGGTCGGCAGCAGGAGCACCCGAGTAGCGTGGATCAAGCCGGCTTCGCAGGAAGCTGTGAAGCCTCGCGCGGTCCGCCGCCGTGAACAATCGGCCATATTGATCGGGGGGGACCAAGTAGAGGTCGCTGATTTGATCGTCGCTCACAACATTGTGAAGATAAGCGCAACCTGCGACATCTTCCCCGTCGCCAGAGAGACACCGTGTGAAGTCGACCAAGTACTCACAGTAGCCTCGCACTTGGCGCACCGGATGAAGCCTCGGGCCACCCGGCATTCCGTTGACACTGACGAGGCCCTGCTCACCTTCCCACAAGTGCGCCGAAGTCCACTGCTTAAGTTCGATGATGACGTACGAAGACCGCCCCGTGACCGGATGGCGCCCCGCGAGGAGTACGTCGGCCCGCTGCGAAGTCAGTGGAAGCTGAAACTCAAGGATGACCTCGACACTGCCGAGGCCCGCGTCCATCAACTCGCGTGCGATCACCGGGATACTCCGCTCCCACGATCGCACTTCTGAAGGCGCTGTCCGACGCCCCGTCTGAAAGAGCATCTGCTCAAACAGACGTGTCGCGACCGAGTCTAAAGAACCCGCGAGCGAGTTCGCGGAATAACGCAACGTCAACAGAGGGACCCCAGCACAGCACGAAACTCGTGCGGGTGGGGGCGTATTGAGCACCAGTATCGGACGGGTGCGCCCGTCGGGCCGCAACCAAATGCTATACGGCATGCTGGACGCATGTCCGACTTCCACTCGCTTCAGGATGAGATTCGTGACTTCATCGCGGAGCGGGACTGGTCCCGATTCCATGATCCGAAGTCGGTCATCCTCGCTCTGGTTGGTGAAGTGGGAGAACTCAGCGAACTGTTCCAATGGCTTCCAGCCCATGAGGCCGCCCGCCGGGCGCGAGACGAGCCCCTTCGTGGCCATGTCGCTGAAGAGCTGGCGGATGTGTTCACGTATCTCCTGGTCCTAGCCGATGCACTGGACGTCGACCTGATTGAGGCTGCCGACCAGAAGCTGCACAAGACCCGACAGCGTTACCCGACGGACACATCCCGAGGAATCGCCCCGAGCAGGGTGGATTCTGGAGGACATCGAGACTGAGGTCGTGGTCAGCGGTCGCTCAGCGCATGGCCTTTCCGACCTTCGGTGATCCGGTCCCCAGCAATAACCTGACGCCGGGCACCTTCCCCGACAGATGCCCGATGCCGAACGCCAGGACGATGCCCAGCACCGTCACCACCCCGAACTTGACGAACGCGGGCAACTCAAGCCCCTCGATCGCGACCTGCAGTCCGATGACGATCCACAGATGCAGGATGTACGCCGCATAGCTGGCCGTCGCCAACGCGGCCAGCAGCCGACTGGGTTTATGGAACACCTGGCGGAACAGCACGACCAGTCCGACGCTGAGGCCCGCGCAGATGAACGCCTCCAGCGTGCTCCGCAGTAGGGAGCGAGCGTCGACGCCGCCCGTGGCCAGGACATCGTCCCAGCGACCGAATGCCTGCACGGCCACCATGACCAACGTCGCCAGCAAGCCGACGGCCAACCAGATCGCGCCGACCATGGTCGGTATCCGGCGAAACCAATCGCCTCGGTACGCGGCGATGCCCAGCACGAACAGGCTCACGTACTGCGGGAGTTTCGCGACTTCCGCGGCCAGCACCCCGAACAGCGGCACCCATTCGTCCACCGAATACCACCAGCGGACCACCCAGGTGACCGCCGCCAGTCCGACCGCGAATACCAGGATGGCCGGATGCCCGGGCGGTCGCCACCTCCGAGGAACTCGGTCGACCCGGTCGGACACTCGCCGCCACGCCACGTACACAGCCGAGTACAGCAGGAGATGCCCGAGAAACCACAGGTGGAGATAGACGCCGAACCAGCCGCCGGCATACAGCGAACGGACGAACTCACCCAGCGGAGGTTGCGACTCGATCAGATAGAAGACGGGCACGTGCACCACCAGGGCGAAGAAGGCCAGCGGCACCCCGATACGCATCCAGCGGTCCCGGAGGAACCGCCCAGGCCCCTTCCGGTCGTACGAACGGGGGACGAAGTACCCGGCGACCAGGAACAGCAGACCGAGACCGACCGCGGCGTTGACGGTGTAGAAGGGACGGAACCAGTCACTGGTGGATCGGTCGGTCAGCGGCCAAGTACCACCGGTCGGACCGTACGCCTGGGCGGCGTGATGAGCGATCACCATGGCAATGATCGCGACCCGCAACACGTCCAGGAACACCAGCCGGCCCAGGGACGGCGCCGGCTCCCTCTCTCGTATCTGCTGCCCGGCCATCCGGCTCCTGTTGATGTCGAGTGAGAAAGGATCCTTTGATGTATGAGGCCCTGCTGGTCGCCGGCCTGCTGGTCGCGGCGGTCGGCATCTATATCGTCATTGACGCCACCCGCAAACAGCCGAGGTTCCTGACGTACTACGTCAAGATCAGGGCCAACCGAGGGCTGGCCAGCTTCTACGGCGGACTAGTAGCCACCATCGGGCTCACGATGGCGTTCTTCGCCGTTCTCAACCTGGTCCTCGGCTGACCCGCCGACAACACGACCTGTCGCCGACCAGCGTCAGCCCGTGCTGGCCACGCGGTCGGTGGCCTCCGACCACAGGTCGGCTTCCGCCAGGGCCTTGCGGTTTCGGCGCCGTACGATGACGGCCAGCCCGCCGGCGACGGCGGCAACGGTGACGAACGTCTTGAGTTTCACCTGTCCACTCTATGTGGGTAGGTTCGGCCTCATGTACCGGCGACTGGCCTTCGTCCTCAGTTGTCTGCTGCTCTGCGCGCCGGCCGCGTGTTCGGGCAGGGACAGCGCCGGACAGCGGAGCCAGAGCCCGGCTCCAACCGCGACCAGCTCCGCCTCATCGCCAGCCGGCACATCGGCGCCGAGCGCCACGCCCACCCCGACGCCGACCCCCACCTCCCGGCAGAGCCGGCAGACCGAGGCACCCGAGGAGTTCGGCTTCGACGACGTGGCCCAGTTCGACGACGGGATGTCGATCGAGATCGCCTTCACCCTGGTCGACAAGGCCAAGCCCACCGACAAAGGCACCGAGGCGACCAACGGCCAGATCGTCGTCGTGGTGGTGCAGCTCAACAACCAGACCAAGGACTCCTACGACCCGTCCGACTCCCGCATCACCTGCAGCTATGGCGCCGACGGCACACCCGCCAGGGTCGTCGTCGACAAGACCGGCGAGCTGCAGACCGGCTTCCACCGCCCGATCAAGGCGGGCGAGCAGGCCACCGCCCAGTTGGGGTTCGCCATCCCGGCAGCGGACGCGGGACACATCATGGTCGACGTCGACCTCAACGACGCCGTGCATGACCCCGTCCGCTTCACCGGCGAAGCCCAGCAGAGCACGGGCTGAGCCGGACCCTCGTCCGTCTCAGTGGAAGGTGCCCTGGACTCCGCTTTCCTCGTCGCCACAGGGACCACCCCAGGCGGTGCTCTCCCGCGTCACCGGGTTGCCGTCGAAGTCGTACATGTGCGGCAGGTACCAGCCACCGATGTGGGTTGCACTGACCGGCAGATAGTGGCTGATGAAGGAGCGGCGCCAGTCGGAGTCGGTGCTGTTGGGCGCCGAGCCGTGGATCACGCTGCCGGTGAAGAACAGTACGTCACCCGGGGCGAGGTCGAGGCCGACCGGTTCGTGCCCGGCCGGCGGGGCGACGAACTCGTCCACGAAGCTCTGGCTCAGATCGGCATGATCGGGGCACTCGAGGTCCATGTTCTGGGTCCCGGGGCAGACCTGTAGCCCGCCGTTGTCCGGGTAGGACCGGTCCACGGCCAGCCAGGCGGCGACACAGGTGGTCGGCTGCACCAACAGGTAGTAGTTGTCCTGGTGGAACGCCTGGCCGCGGGCGCCCGGCGGCTTGAAATAGAACATCGTCTGACAGCCGATCACGTCCTCGCCCATCAGCTGCTGCAGGACCGCGCGGACCCGCGGATCGAGCAGCAGATCCATGCTGGCCGGGTCGAACTCGTGCGGATGCATCACCCGCGGAAAGCGGCCGAGCACGTCGGAGCTGTCCAGCGACGGCTGCCAGTGGCCCGGGATCGGTTCTGCGGCGGCGGCCAAGGCGTCGAAACGCTCGGCACACGCCCGCACCTCCGTGGGGCCGAACAGGCCGCGGACGACGTGGTAGCCGTCACGCTCCCAGCCGGCCAGCTCGGCCTCGGTCAGCGCCGTTGTCTCTGCAGCGAGGTTGGTCACGGGCCCCATTATTGTTTCGCCTCCATCATCGTCCGGCTCTCAGCGACAGCGCCTCGGCCACCGAGCTCCAACCGTTCAGCTCACTTCGGATCCGCTCGTCCTGCGGGGCCTGCCTCGCCTCCGCGTACGCCCCCTCCAGGACCTCGGTGATCATCACCCGCCGGCCGGTGTCGGCCGACCGGACAGCCGCCTCGACCATTGCCAGGCTGAGCACGTTCGCGCGCACGACCCCCTGCGGGGTGGCTCCGGTCCGCAATGCACCGACGAACTCCGCCAGCGAACCGGCGATCTGCTCCGGACCGGTCGGGCTGGGCTGCACCTGGACCGACGGGTCGTCCGGTGCCTCGACCACGGGTGGGGTGTCTCCGTCCCAGAGGGCGGACCCGGCCGCCGTGCTGACCCGCCAGCTGCCATTCCACGACGTCTCCAGGCCGGGGCTGCACCAGCTGCCGTGGTAGTTGAACCGGGCGCCACCCTCGAACTCGAAGACCGCCGTCGCCGCGGCGTCTCCGCCGAACCAGCTCCAGGACGGGTTGTACGTCTCGCAGTACACGGCGACCGGTTCGGCGCCGAGGAGCAGCCGCGCCAGGTCGAACTGGTGGATCGCCATATCAACCAGCAGCGGCTGCGGCATGGTCTCGCGGAAACCGCCGAAGTGCGGGCCCTTGAAGAACTCGCAGCTCAGGGACCCGACCGGGCCGAGCCGGTCGGCCAGCCGCTTGAACTCCAGCAGATGGTTGAAGTAGCGACGTGACTGGCTGATCATCAACAGCCGGCCCGACGCCTCGGCGGCCGCCACCATCACCAGTGCGTCCGCGACGGTCGGCGCAGCCGGCTTTTCACAGAGGACCGGCAGACCGGCGAAGAGTGCCTCCACGTTGACCGGCAGGTGCGCCTGCGGGACGGTGACGTTGATCACCGCCTGGGCGCGGGTGCTGTCCATCAGCTCGGTCAGCGAGGTCGCGACCGGCACCGGGGTGAACCCGGCCGCGTCGGCGGCCGCCCGGGCGACTGCCAGGTCGAGATCAACGAGCCCGACCAGGTCCACATCATCGGAGGCCGCGATCGTGGCCAGCCAGGCCCGACCCATGCCGCCGGCGCCGACCTGGATCACCCGCAGTGGGGCCACCGCCTCCGGCTGGCTCACGTTCGACTGGGTCACTCGGCGTCCTTGATCGGGCCACCGTAGCCGTGGCCGTGGTAGAAGTCCTCGGTCTCGTAACGCAGCAGAGTGGGGATCGCGCGCTCCGGCAGGTCGGAGCGTACCCAGGCGACCCCGTTCGCGATCACCCGACGTACGTCCCGATGGTGGTAGACCGGGAAGTCCTGGTCGCCCGGGGAGAAGTAGAAGATCTTGCCGTGGCCGCGCCGGAAGGTGCAGCCGCTGCGGAAGACCTCGCCGCCGGTGAAGGAGCTGATGAAGATCAGCTCGTCGGGTGCGGGGATGTCGAACGTCTCGCCGTACATCTCCTGCTGGGCGATGATGATCGGGTTGGGCACCCCCTGCGCGATCGGGTGGGTCGGGTTCACCGTCCAGACCAGCTCCCGGTCCTGCTCGCTGCGCCAGCGCAGGGTGCAGGTGGTGCCCATCAACCGGGTGAAGATCTTCGACCAGTGGCCGGAGTGCAGCACGACCAGGCCCATCCCGGACAGCACGTGCTGGTGCACCCGCTCGACCACCTCGTCGCTGACCTCTCCGTGAGCCGCGTGCCCCCACCAGACGAGCACGTCGGTCCTGGCCAGTCGCTCCTCGGTCAGGCCGTGCTCGGGGTCGTCCAGGGTGACGGTCTCGGTCGTGACGGTGGAACCGAGGTTCTCCTCGATCCCCTGCTGGATGGTGGTGTGCATCCCGTCCGGGTAGATCGCGGCGACGTGCTCCTCGATCTGCTCGTGGCGGTTCTCGCCCCAGATCAGGACGCGGATCGGTTCAGGGCTGCTCATGACTCTCCTGTTGCGTGGGGCTGCTGGGAATGCAGATCGGCCGACCGGCGCGATCGGACGTCCCGGCCGCGGCAGATCCGTCGCTGTGCTCGATACGCAGCCTAGCGGCGTCGTTGGGCCCGCGTCTCAGCCGTCGTACGTGATAACGCACTGTGTGAGACAGCTGATGCCCCGGCGACCGCCCGGTCGTGCCCTTTGACAGGGTGAGGTGTGGCCCAGATCCGGATCGCCAGCACCGAACTGCGGGAGTGGCTGGCCGCCGACTTCGGCGTACGCGTCCAACGGATCGAGCGGGTGGCGGGGGGCGCCGACAGCTCGGCGTCGGTCTGGCGGGCGGCGACGGCCACCGGCGACGCGTTCGCCGTCAAGATCAGCGAGGCCGACCTGTCGGCCGGGCTCCGGGCAAGCGCGTTGCTCGCCCGGCACGGGGTGCCGGCCGTCCTCGACCCGGTCCGGACCGTCGACGGCCAACTGTGGTCCACGCACCATGACGCCCAGCTCTCCCTCACCCCCTGGAGAGCGGGCTGCCGTGGGATCGAGCGGGCCCTTTCCGCTGCCGAGTGGCGCGCCTTCGGTTCGGCTCTCGCCCGCGTGCACGCCGTGGAGCTGGACGTGCAGCGATCGGTCCCGGTCGAGGGATACGCGTCGACGGCGGTCGACGCTGTCCGCCGCGTCGACCAGACGCTGGCCGGTCGCGACGCGGACCACTGGTCCGCCCATGCCGACTCCTTCCGGCGACTGGCCGAGGCGACCGACGACCTCGGCCGTGTCCTCCATGATCGCCCGGTTCCGCGGGTGCTGACCCATGGCGACTGCCATCTCGGCAATCTGATCATCGGCGCCGAGGCGCAGCTGTGGATCCTCGACTGGGATGCGGCGGCGATGGCCGCACCCGAACGCGATCTGATGTTCGTGCTGGGTGGTGGCGTGCTGACCGATCATCCGGTGACCGAGGAGCAGCAGGCGTGGTTCTTCGAGGGCTACGGCTCCCCGACGGTCGAGCGGGACCGGCTGACCTACTTCACCTGCGCTAGGGCCGTGGAGGATGTCACCGGCTGGGCCATGACAATGTTTAACCCAGCGCGTCCGTCACAGGAGCGCCGCGACGCCTTGGCCATCTTCGGCGGCCTGACGGCACCGACCGGCATTGTGACCATCGCCCAGAAGCTGCTGAGAGAGCTCGGCTGACCTACCGACGGCGCCGGTCGGGTCGCCGCTGGGTCGAACACCGTGCCGGCGGCGTACCTGGAGGCGAGGCGAACGGGTGGAAGATGGTCTGCCGCCAAGCCGCTCTCCCGGGTTTGGTGAGGATCGGGGCGATGACGTTGACCAGCTGAGCCTGACAGGCCAGAGGCACCCAGTCGGTGTGCCGCATGAAAGTGATCAACAGGCTGCCGACCACGACCGCGTCCTGCACGTCGTAGACATCCTCGATCAGCGCACCCGCCTCGCGAATCTGCAGACTCTCCTGGCCGGCGAACCGGGTCTGGACCAGACGTTCCACTCGTCGAAGCTGATCATGATCTTCTTGTCGGACTTGTGCACGGCGGCAACATGATCAGCGGTGGCAACCACTGAGGAGATGTGCATAACCCTCGCTGCCCGCCGTCGGATGTCCCGGCTCATTGAGCTGAGTCCTGCGTTGATACGGCACCGGTGGACTGTGAGGTCATGGCGCCTCGACTCTCCACGCTTCGCAACGGATGACTCTGTGCGACCCGAGGACATTTTCACCAAGCTCAGCGGCCCTGTAAAGAGGGTAGTGTTCAAGCGTGGGAGGGACGAACGCCGTCGGGCCGCAGGCCTCGGGCCGGTGCCGCGCACCGAGTGCACCTGGTCACCATGGCTGCCCGACTTAGAGATGTCGCCGCACTGGCGGGCGTCTCGGTCAAGACCGCCTCCAACGTGCTGAACAACCATCCGCACATCAAGGCGAGCACCAGAGCCAAGGTCGAGGCCGCCATCGCCGAGCTGCACTATCGGCCCAACATCAGTGCGCGCAAGCTCAAGTATGGGAGAGCGGGCTTCCTCGCCCTGGCCGTGCCGCGGATGCAGTCGCCCTACTTCGCCGAGCTGGCCGCCGAGATCAGCGCCGAGGCGAGCGAGCTGGGCTACATCGTGTTGCTCGATGTGACCGGCGCCACCGCCGAGGCGGAGCGGATCGTTCTCGACGGCATGCGGTCCCATGTGATCGACGGCGTGATCTTCTCCCCGTTGGCTTTGTCCGCAGACGAGATCGCCCGACGAGCCGACCCGCTGCCGATGGTCCTGCTGGGTGAGCGCGCCATCCCGCCCGGGTTCGATCATGTCTCGGTGGACTCCGTCACGGCTGCCGCGGCGATGACTGAACATCTCCTCTCGCTCGGCCGTAGGCGGGTGGCCGCCATCGGCCGGGAGTCGGTGCAGGGCACCGCATCGGTACGCCTGCAGGGATATCGGCAGGCGCTGACGAAGGCCGGGGTCGCCTTTGATGCCGAGATCGTGGTCGGAGTCGCGCACTATGAGCGCCAGGACGGCTATCAGGCCATGCAACAGCTGCTGGCCCTCCCCGAGCGTCCGGACGCGGTCTTCTGCTTCAACGACCTGATGGCCATCGGGGCATTGCGGGCCTGCGCCGAGGCTGGCGTCCGGGTGCCGCAGGATGTGGCCGTCGCCGGCTTCGACGACATCGCTGAGGGCCGCTTCTCCAACCCCACCCTGACGACGGTCTCAGTCGACCTGCAGGAGCTCAGTCGCCAGGCACTCAGGTTGTTGATCTCGCGCATCGACGGCTCCACCACGCCGGCCGAGTCGATCATCATCCCCTACCGGCTGGAGCTCCGGGAGAGCACGGTGGGAGCCGCCTCCACAAGGGTCACCCCCTCCCAACCAACGTGCCCTGAGCCTGCCCACGTGCCCTGAGCCTGCCCACGTGCCCTGAGCCTGCTCACGTGCCCTGAGCCTGTCGAAGGGCTCTCCCTCAACCCGCTCTTCGACAAGCTCAGAGCGCGCACCGGGAAGGCTCAGAGCGCGTAACCGGGACTCGGGTCAGCCCTCGGCGGGGGCGAAGAGATCGGCCCGGCCGAACATCTCGGCCGCGGCTCGGGCGGTGGGCGTGCCCAGATCGGGGTCGGCGCCGGCGGCAACCAGGGTGGCGACCACAGCGTCCTCACCCTTGAAGACGGCACCGGCCAACGGGCTCTGGTAGCGGTCGTTCAGCCGGTTCACATCGGCACCGTGCCCGGCCAGCATTGCGACCGTTTCGGCGTGCCCGTGATAGGCGGCCAGCATCACCAGGGTGTTCCCGGACCAGTCGGTCAGGTCGACAGGCAAACCGCGCTCGATCGCCAGCCGCAGCTGCTCCTCTTTGCCGGCCCGGGCGAGGTCAAAGGCTAGGGCCGCCAGCTCGGCCAGCCGGTCCTGGAGCTCGTCGTTCTCGTCCGCCATGGCTGTCATTCTTCCAGCCGGTCGCAGGTGGCGCGGTCCACTCATCGTCTCGCTATGGACAATTCCGACCCGAACCACGCGGACACCCCTGCCGGCCCGTAGATTGGCCTGGTGCGGAGAGCGGCGTAGACGATGGACGTGCAACCTCGCGACTGGTTGTTGACGAAGTCCGAGCGCGACAACGGGCGCACCGTCCTCGACGCCCAGCATCCCGACGATGAGGCCTGGTCCTCGGGCAACCACGTACGGCCGCTGGTCCACGGTTCCACCTACTTCGCCGAGCTGAGGCAGCGGATCGAGGAGACCAGCGAGGGTGACCTGATCTACTTCACCGACTGGCGAGGCGACCCGGACGAGCGGCTCACCGGTGAACCCGGCTCGGAAGTGGAGGAGCTGCTCGGCGCGGCCGACCGCAGGGGTGTCGATGTGCGGGGCCTCATCTGGCGCTCGCATTGGGACAAGCTCTCCTTCTCGGCCGAGGAGAACCGCCAGCTGGGCGAGCAGCTGCAGGCGCAGGGGGCGGAGGTGCTGCTGGACATGCGCGTCCGTACCGGTGGATCGCACCACCAGAAGCTCGTGGTGATCCGCTACCGCGGCCGACCCGAGCGTGATGTCGCGTACGTCGGCGGTATCGACCTGTGCCACTCGCGTCGCGACGACGCCCGCCATCTCGGTGACCCGCAACCGCAGTCCATGGCCGCGGTCTACGGGGAGCATCCGGCCTGGCACGACGTCCAGGCCGCCATCTCCGGTCCCGCCGTGCACGATGTGGAGACGGTTTTCCGGGAACGGTGGCTCGACCCAACCCCGCTCAGCCAGAACCCCTTGTTCTGGCTGCATGACAAGCTGCAGCGGGTCGACCGTAGCCCGGATCCGCTGCCGGATCAGGCGCCGCCGCCTCCTCCGGTTCCGGGGGGCACCCACATCGTCCAGCTCTTGCGGACCTACCCCAATCTGCGGCATGGCCGGGACTACCCGTTCGCCCGTGGCGGCGAACGGAGCGTGGCGCGCGGCTACAGCAAGGCGCTGGCCCGAGCCGACCAGCTGGTCTACATCGAGGACCAGTACCTGTGGTCGACCGATATCGCCACCACCTTCGTCGAGTCACTGACGACCAATCGGGACCTCCGGGTCATCGCGGTGCTTCCGCACGTGCCGGACCAGTCCACTCCCCTCTCCCGCCTGCCGCAGGAGCTGGGACGGCTGGAGGCGCTGGCGATGCTGAGGAAGGCCGGCGGTGACCGGGTCGCGTTCTACGGCGTCGAGAACCACCAGGGGCGCCCGGTCTACGTCCACGCCAAGGTGTGCGTGATGGACGACGTCTGGGCCACGATCGGCTCGGACAACTTCAACCGGCGGTCGTGGACCCACGACTCCGAGCTGTCCGCCGTCGTCATCGACGAGGCGGGCGGGGACCACTCGGCCTATGCTCGCCGACTCCGGCTCACTTTGGCCGCCGAGCATCTCGACCGCAAGGTCGGCCCAGCCGAGTTCCCCGGCGACATCTCCAAGATCGAAACCGGCACCGGACCAGAGGATCTCAATGACAGCACTCTGCTGTCGGTGATGGCGGACTGCGTCAGCGCCGAGGGGATGTTCCACGCTTTCGCCGAATCCGCTGACCGGTTGCAGGCCTGGTACGACGGCGGGAAGCGCGGCGAACGGCCACCCGGTCGGCTGCGGCCGCTGGATCACCCCCGGCTGTCCCGGCTGACGAGGCTCTGGGCCGCCCCGCTCTACCGGGCCATGCTCGATCCCGATGGCCGCCCGCGGGCGCTCCGTCGCCGCTCGGCGTTCTGAGCCAGGCTGCGTCAAGTGTCACCGGGGGCCCCGTGAAGTTCAGGATCAACTCGTGAAGTTCGGGATCAACCTGTGCACCTTGGGTGAATATGCGGACCCTCGACGGGTGGTCGAGCTGGCGCTCGTCGCGGAGCACGCCGGCTGGGAGGGGCTGTTCGTGTGGGATCACCTGGGCTTCGTCTGGGGCGCTCCCGCAGCGGATCCGTGGGTGACGCTGGCCGCCGTCGCCCAGGCCACCTCGCGGCTGACGATCGGTACTGCGGTCACCCCGTTGGCCCGACGCCGACCGCAGGTCGTTGCCCAGTCGGTCTCGTCCCTGGACCTGCTGAGCGGCGGGCGGGTGGTGTTCGGGGCCGGGCTGGGTGGCGTTCCGGCCGAGTTCAGCGCATTCGGAGATGTGGACGATGCCCGCGTGCGAGCCGAGCGGCTCGACGAGTCACTGGAGGTGGTGGCCGCTCTCTGGTCGGGCGAACGCGTGGATCATCACGGTCGGCACCTGACCGTCGACGGGGTCACCTTGGCCCCGGTGCCGGTCCAACGACCACGGGTACCGATCTGGATCGGCGGCGAGAGCGCTCCGGCCCGGCGCCGGGCCCGCCGCTGGGACGGCTGGATCGTCGGTGGCGATGACACCGAGGGCCGGATGACGGTCACTCCCGAACAGATGGCGACCAGGATCCATGGGCTCCGGCCGCCGACGGAAGCCTATGACGTCGCGCTGACCGGTGTCTCGCAGGAAGGCGACACCGACCTGGCGAGACGATACGCCGACGCCGGTGTCACCTGGTGGCTGGAGTCCATCCATGGTCTGCGCGGGTCGCCAGCTCAGCTGCTGGAGCGCATCGGCGCCGGCCCACCCAAGGGTGCTTGACCAGGCTTCCCCGCCCGCCTCCGGTGGGATCTTTGGCAGCGAACTGCTCGGCCCAAGCCATCCCGACCCTAAAAGCTGGATCCCGTGAGGATCGCGGGTTTGTTGTCAGGCGTGGAGGCACGGGCCAGGGACAACGCGCACCAGGTTTTCAGAGTCGACAGTCCCCAATCCGCGTCAGGCGGCCGTGAGGGCCCGATAGATGACGAAGGCGGCCACAGCAAAGACCAAGTAGGCGAACCAGCGGCGCAGCTTGCTGGCGGGCAACCGACTGGCGAACCGTCCTGCGCCGAGGGAGCCGGCGATGGCGGCCAGGGTGAAGGGGATCGCCACCGCGGCTTCGAGGTGAGCGTCACCGAGGTGGGCGATGAAACCGGAGGCGGAGTTGACCACGATGATGATCAGTGAGGTGGCCACGGCTTGGGGCATGGCGAGGCCGAGCAGCAGGACCAGGGCGGGAATGATCAGGAATCCGCCTCCGACGCCGAACAGGCCGGTGAGGAAGCCCACGACCAGGCCGGCGCCGATCGCCTTGGGCAGACAACTCTGCCAGTGGACACCGCCAGTCGGCAGTGCGCAGGAACCGCCGCCCTCGCTCTGGTTGGTGAGCATCCGGACGCCGGCGGCGATCATCAGTACGGCGAAGCCGACGAGCACGACGGTGGGGTCGAGCAGCCGGTTGACGGCGGCGCCACCGAAGGCCGCTATCGCGCCGCTGCCCCCGAACACGGCAGCAAGGCGCCATTGGACCTGCCGCAGCCGGGGGATGACGGCGGTGGCCGACGAGATCCCGACCACGAGCAACGAGGTGGGGACGGCCGCAGAGAGCGGCAGCCCGGCCCCGTAGACGAGCGCAGGGACGGCCAGAATGGAGCCGCCCCCGCCCAGTAGGCCCAGCAGAACCCCGATGGCCAGCCCCAGCAGGACCGACACCAGCAGGGTGCCGGTCACGATGACGAGACGCTGATGGGCAGCTCGTCGACCAGCGTCTGCCCACTCTTGGCTCGCGGGCCCCGGTTGTATGGAAGGGCGGACAGGACCCGGCCCATGGTGCAGGTGTCGGTGAGAGCCGAGATGGTCAGGCCGGCGCCGATCCCGCCGGCGACGGCGACGAGCTTCGGAGCCCAGCGGCTGGCGACGACGCCGGCGACCACGAGGGAGCCCGCGACGAAGCGGACTTGACGTTCCAGCGCCCACCGCGCCCGCCCTCGGACCACAGGCCCGCCCGCGGCGGCGAAACCGGGGACGCCCTTGTCGAGGACGTGGAGGTTGTCCATGCCGACCGCGGCGAGGCGCTGGCGGGCCTGGCCAGCGCGGACGCCGGACTGGCAGACGAGGACCACCTTGTGGTCCAACCGGGTCGCCAGCTGGGGTGCGTGTTCGGCGAGGAGGTCGAGCGGCATGTTGTAGGAGCCGGTGATGTGGACGGTATCGAACTCCGCTGGGCTGCGTACGTCGATGACGGTGACCGCATCAGGGTCGGCCATCCAGCCGAGCACGGTTTCGGTGTCAACGGTGTCAGGCAGGTGCGTATTGGGTGAGGTCATGGTGGTCTCCTTGCGGGGCATAGACAGTCAGATGATCTGGCCGGGTTTGTTCCGTGCGGTGATGACGGGTAAGCCGGCGGCGGCCCAGGCATTCATGCCGCCGGTGAGGTTGGCAACCTCGTAGCCGCGCCGGATGAGCACATTCGCGGCCGCGGCCGAGCGTCGGCCGGACCGGCAGACTGTGACAATCGGCCGCCCGGTCGGGATCTCCTCTAGTCGGGTCTCGAGCGTGCTGAGGGTGATGTGCAGGGCCTGAGGCGCGTGGCCCGCTCGCCATTCGTTGGTCTCTCGGACATCGAGCAGCACCGCCCGGTCATCCTCGACGGATTGGTGGGCCTCGGTTGCCGTCAGGGACGGGGGGCGGCCGAGCAGGGCCTGGAGTTTGCGCATCATCACGCCTCCTCCTCGTCGGTGATGAGGTGCAGGCCGGTGACCTTGGCGTTGTCGAAGGTGTCGTCGATGGCGACCAGCCGCCGGCCGGCCGCAGACAGGAACGACGCGGCGACCGAGGCCCGATAGCCGCCGGCGCAGTGCACCCACACCTCGGCGTCGGGCACCTCGGCGACCCTCTTGGGCAGCTCGTGCAGCGGAATGTTCAGCGCACCCTCGATGCGTGCAGCGGCGTACTCGGCGATCCGGCGTACATCGAGGATGACGACCTCGCGGTGGTGCCGGACGTGCGCCAGATCAGCGAAGGTCGCCCGCGGGAACGATGCGAGTGGTCGGTCTGACCAGTCCTCGGGACCTCCGGTCGCGGCCGCGGCGGGTCGGTCGATGCCGATCCGCACCAGCTCACGCTGGGCGTTGCTGACGTCCTCCTCTGTCTCGCCGAGCAGGGTCAGTGGCGTACCCCACTCGATCAGCCAGCCGAGGTACGTGGCGAAGCCGCCGTCGAGACCGAAGTTCAGGGTCCCGGGAACGTGTCCCGCAGCGAAGAGTGTCCGCGATCGCAGATCGACGACCCACTCACCCTCCTCGATCCGGCGGCGCAGCTCGGCCGGCTGGGCGAGTTCTGGCAGCGACAGGTCAGGCGCGGACGGTCCCGCGGCGTTGGCCGGGGCCATATGGACGTAGTAGGCCGGGTAGGCGTCCAGACCTCCGAGCAGCGCTTCGACGTAGGCCTCCTCGGACTCGGTCAGGACCGGGTTGGACAGCTTCTCCTGGCCGATGGTGGAGTCGGTGGCCTCGGACTGCGTCGCCGAGCAGAAGCTGCCAAACCCGTGCGTCGGAAACACCTCGGTGGCGTCGGGGAGTTCAGTGGCGAGCCGTTGCGCCGAGGCGTACTGGGCATGAACCAGGTCGTGGGTGTGTTCGTGACCCAACAGGTCCGGCCGGCCGGTCGCGCCGAACAGCAGGGACCCACCGGTGAACACCGCTACCGGCTCACCGGCGTCAGTAAGCGCATAGGACAGGTGCGTGAAGGTGTGTCCGGGCGTCGCCAGCGCCCGCATCACCATCGAGTCGCCGATGCGGATCTCGTCGCCGTCGGCGATCGGGGTGCGGTCGTAGGCGACCTCGTCGGCACCGTTGACGAGATAGAGCGCTCCGGTCGCCTCGGCCAGTGCCAGTCCCCCGGTGACGTAGTCGTTGTGGATGTGGGTCTCGAAGACATGGGAGATCGACACGCCTTCGCGGCTGGCAAGGTCGAGGACGCGGTCGATGTCACGCTGCGGGTCGACGACAAAACCCACCTGGCCGTCGTGCACGAGATAGCTGCGGTCCCCCAACGTCGGGGTCTCGATCGGGATGATGGTCGCTGTCTTGGTGATATTGGTCATGAGGCTCAATGTCCTTCCGGGGTGCCGTAGTCGATTACACGGCCAGCTGCCATCCAGGCGCTGGTGCCGCCGGCCACAGAGCGGGCGTCGAAGCCGTGGTGGCGCAGCACATCGGTCATGGCCGAGCTGCGTCCGCCGGTGGCGCAGATCACGTAGACCGGCTGAGTCCTGTCGATCTCGGCCAGCCGGTTGGTCAACTGGCCCATCGGGATCCACCTGGCGCCGGGTACGTGTCCGGAGGCGAACTCCTCGCGCTCGCGAACATCGACAACCTGGGATCGGCCGTCACAGTGGGTGCGAGCGAAGTCGGTCTGGTTGATCTCTGACACGGGCGGCTCCTTGGCAGTATTCGTATACCCAGGGGGGTATCTCTATCTCCTAGGTTAGCGGCAGCCGTCAGCTCTTCCAAACTCCGCCGCCCATGCTCGCCCTGAGCCTGTCGAAGGGCGCTGCCCTGAGCCTGTCGAAGGGCGCTGCCCTGAGCCTGTCGATGGGCGCTGCCCTGAGCCTGTCGAAGGGACTTAGTGAGAAAGCCCGCCGAAGCCCGCGCCTGCGAGTCCCCCAAAGCCGACGGGCATCATGGCGTCTGGTGGACGTTCACATGGGGGCCAAGGTCCTTGGCACCTTGGGAACTCCGGAGCCCTTCGACAGGCTCAGGGCGCGTACTCAGGCTCAGGGCGCGTACTCAGGCTCAGGGCGCGTACTCAGGCTCGGGTGCAGCAGTATGGCCAGAGCCGGGCGGTGGGCCTCATCACTGTCGACCCGACCCGGAACCCGGGGCCGCAGAGATGTCGTGGGAGTAGACCGACGCGCAGTTGTATAATGACGAGATGTTCTCGTGCTCTGAAACCGAAGGCGGCGGTCATTGATAAGCCCTTGAATGGCGTCCAGACGGTCTCGCGTGCTTTCGAACTTCTGGACCTGATCGCTGACCACGGTTCCTCAGTAACCATCAGCGAGTTGTCGACCACTTCCGGACTCCCCCTCCCGACCGTACACAGACTGCTCAAGGCCCTGGTCGCGTTGGGTCATGTCCGCCAAACGCCCTCACGACGCTACGCCCTCGGCCCACGGCTGATCCGGCTGGGCGAGGTTGCCAGTCAGACGCTGGGGGCGACGGCCAAGCCATTCCTGACCGAACTGGTCAATTTCACCGAAGAGACGTCGAACTTCGCCATTCGGGAAGGCGATCTCGTCGTCTATGTGGCACAGGTCCCGTCCCGGCATTCGATGCGGATGTTCACCGAGATCGGGCGCCGCGTACTGCCGCACTGCACGGGAGTAGGCAAGGCTCTATTGGCACAGCTGCCAGACTCGTCCGTGAAGGAGATCCTCCAGCGCAACGGAATGCCGGCCATGACCACGCAGACCATCACCACCGCCGACGAGCTGATGAAGGACCTGGAGCGGATCCGTCAGCGCGGCTGGGCCGAAGACAACGGCGAACAGGAGATCGGGGTGCGCTGTATCGCGGCACCCGTCCTGGGCACTGGCATCCAAGCCGCGATCTCCGTGTCTGGTCCTTCAGCCCGGCTGACGCCGGAGGTTGCCGAAAGTGTTGGCCCATACCTGCTGAAGGTCGCTGCCGAACTGGCCACGGCGATCAACAGCACCGGGGACTGATTCCATGCTGACTGTGGTCCCCAGACGCTGAGGATCAGGGGCTAGTGATGCTCACGTCGTCCGCTAGCTCCGGTTCAACGGCTGGGGCGAGCTCGAGCTTCTCACTGTAGTGGCACGCAGCCGAATGTCCGTCCGCCCCGACGCTGCGCAGCTCGGGACGCCGGTTGACGCAGTCCTGATCGTCGGCGTACCGGCAGCGGGTGTGAAAGAAGCAGCCCGAGGGTGGGCTCGCCGGGTCGGGGAAGTCGTCCGACAGCCTGATCCGGCGACCTGCACCGCGCAGCCGCGGATCGGGCTTGGGCACCGCCGACAAGAGGGCTTCCGTGTAGGGATGTTGTGGTTCCGCGTAAAGCTCCGCCGTGTCAGCGAGCTCCACGATCTTTCCTAGATACATCACCGCCACCCGATCGCAGATGTTCTCGACCACCGACATGTCGTGGGAGATGAACAGATAGGTCAGGTCGAACTCGTCCTGCAGATCACGGAGCAGGTTGAGCACCTGGGCCCGCACCGACACGTCGAGAGCCGACACAGCTTCGTCGGCGATGACCAGCCGCGGTTCCATGATCAACGCTCGGGCGATGTTGACCCGCTGCCGCTCTCCACCGGAGAAGGCGTGCGGATAGCGGTGCATGTGACCCGGCGAAAGCCCCACGCGACGAAGCATCGCTGCTACTCGGTCCTCCAGCTCTGACCCGCCCGACAACCCGCTGGCCTTCAACGGGTCGCCCACGATCTGCCTGATCGTCATCCGTGGGTTCAACGAGGAGAACGGATCCTGGAAGATGACCCGGATCTGCCGCTGCAGCGGCCGCAGGTCACTAGTTCCCAAGGTGGCGAGGTCGGCCGTCTCGCCGTTGGGCTGCCGGTAGTACAGATGTCCTTCGCTGGGCTTCAGACTGCGCACGATGCACCGGCCCAAGGTCGTCTTACCGCATCCGGACTCCCCCACAAGGCCGAGGACCTCACCCTTCTTGACCTCTAGGCTGACGCCATTGACGGCATGCACCCAGCCGGTCGTCCGTGAGAACAGCCCTCGGCCACGGACCGGGAACCTCATGGCCAGTTCCTCGACCTTCAGCAAGGTCTGACTGTCGCTCACCTGATTGGGACCCTCCCCGCTCATGCGTCTTCCTTCTGCTCGGTAGCTGACACACCATGGCTGGCCATCAAGGCTCGATCGTGCAGAACGCAGCGTGAGACTCGCCGCGGTCCCAGTTTCACCAGCGGCGGCTCCACCTGGTCACACAGACCCGGCATCGCATAGTCGCAGCGCGGATGAAACGGGCACCCCGCCGGCCGGTTCTGGGGGTGCGGCACCTGACCTCGGATGGTCGCCAGGGCCTCGCGCCTCCCGCTGCCCATCTTGGGGATCGAGCGCAGCAAGGCCTTGGTGTACGGGTGCTGGGGATCGTGGAACAGGTCGTCGACGTTGCCTTGCTCGACAACCGTGCCGAGATACATGACGACGACCTCATCCGCCACCTCCGCAACCACCCCGAGGTCGTGGGTGATGAACATCATGGCCATTCCGGTCTCGTCCTGCAGGTCGCGCAGCAGATCGATGATCCTGGCCTGCGTGGTCACGTCCAGAGCAGTCGTCGGCTCATCTGCGATCAGCAATTGCGGCCCGCAGGACAGGGCAATGGCGATCATGACGCGTTGGCACATCCCGCCGGAGAGCTGGAACGGGTAGCTCTCCATGATCCGGGAAGCACGCGGGATGCCCACATGCTCCAGCAACTGGAGACCCCGCTGCCGAGCCTCTCTCGGGCTCATCGGGAGATGCAGCCGGATCGCCTCGGTGAGCTGGTTGCCCACCGTGTACATGGGAGAAAGGGATGCCATCGGCTCCTGAAAGACCATGGCTATCTGGGCACCCCGGATGTTTCTGAGCTCCTCGCTGCTCGCGTCCAGGGTCGCCAGGTCGACAGTGCCCGGCCGCTTCGCCCCCTGGTCGTCCGGGTTCCGCTGTTCGACGGTGCCACCGCCACGACTCTGTCCCGACCACAGCAGCTCACCGCCGACGATGCGTCCCGGCCGTTCGATCAGCCGCAGAATCGACCGCGCCATGATGCTCTTCCCGCAGCCGGACTCGCCCACGACACAGATCGTCTTCCCCGCCGGGACGGTCAGGTTCACACCGTCAACAGCACGCACGATTCCCTCGTGCAGGAAGAAGTGGGTCTTGAGGTCCTTGATCTCGAGCAGAATTTCTGGCTGTGACATGGCGTCTCCTACTGCTTGTAGGGGTCGGCGGCATCGCGCAACCCATCTCCGACGAAATTCAACGCCAGCACAGCGACCACAACAGCCAGACCCGGCAACATCAACCACGGTGCCGTCGCCACCGTGCGGATGTTCTGCGACTCCTGCAGCAGGACGCCCCAGCTGACCACCGGCGGTTGCAGACCCAGCCCCAGGAACGACAGGGCCGTCTCGGCCAAGATCATGGACGGGATCGACAAGGTCAGCGAGGCGATCAGGTGACTGGTGAACAGTGGCAACAGGTGCCGAAAGATGATTCGGTGCGGGCGGTTGCCGTCGAGTCGCGCTGAGGTGATGAACTCCTCCTCGCGTAAGGACATGAAACGGCCACGAGTCACCCTGGCGAGATCGGTCCAGGCGAAGATGGCCAAGATCGAGGTAATGGCGAAATACCGCTGGAGTGCTCCCCAACCCGAGGGAACGGCGGCGGCCAACCCGAGCCAGAGCGGCAGCGACGGGACGGACATGAAGAACTCGACGATGCGCTGGATGACCGTGTCGATCTTGCCGCCCAGATAGCCGGACACACCGCCCAGCACTACCCCGAGGACGAAGGCCATCGTCACCCCAACCAGACCAATCGTCATCGACACGCGAGTCCCGTATGTGACCCGCGAGAGCATGTCCCGACCGTTGCGGTCCGATCCCAGCAGGTACATCGGCTGCTTGTTGTCGACCGGGCCGATGAGGTGCACGTTCCCCTCGAAGAGCCCCCACATGCGGTAGGGCTCCGCGGACCGGTCGAACAACTGGAGGGGTATCTTGACCGACTTGTCCGTCTGGTACTGCACTGCCAGAGTCTCGGGATTCACCTTGGCGGTGTAGCCGTTCACGTACAGCCCGAAGTCCACCCCGTCGGAGGTGTCCAGAAAGTGGATCCGTTGCGGAGGCGCGTAGGCATAGTTCTGGTCGAAGTTGTCGGTGTTGAACGGAGCCAGGAACTCGGCGAACAATGCGATCAGGTAGAAGAGGATGACGACAACGGCGCCGACCATGGCCAGTTTGTGCTTCTTGAACGCCCGCCAGACCAGTTCGGACTGACTGGCGGTGTAGATCGCCTCCTCGGCCGCCGGGGCTTCCTTGATCAGCAGCGGCTCTGACCGCGAAGTCGGCTCTGCGGGAGGATCGAGCGCGGGATCGACGCCGACGTTGGACGGATGTTCAGTCATGGCGCTCCCTACCCCGAGAACCCGCGCAGCCGGACCCGAGGGTCGAGCCAGGCCAGAGCGAAATCGGACAGAAGCGTGCCGATGACGGTGAGCACGCTCATGATCAAGATGATCGATCCTGCGAGATACATGTCCTGACTCAACAACGAGCTGAGCAGAACGGGTCCCGTCGTGGGCAGCGACAGCACCTGGGCCACGATCACCTCCCCGGAGACCAGCACCGGCAAGATCCAGCCCACAGTCGAGATGAACGGATTCATGGCGACCCGCAGTGGATACTTCATGATCAGCCGACGCTCGGGAACGCCTCTCGCGCGGGCGGCGACGACATAGGGCTTGCGCAACTCATCCAGCAGGTTCGCGCGCAGGATCCTGATCAGGCCAGCGGTTCCTGCCATACCAAGCACCACGACGGGCACCCAGATGTGGCTCAACATGTCCACGAGCTTGCCCAGATTCCAACCGGCGTCAATGTACTCCGGGGAGAAGAGCCCGCCGACGCTCAGGCCGAAGTAGCGATAGCCAATGAACATGAGCACCAAGGCGATCAGGAAGTTGGGCACCGCCAGCCCGAGGAATCCGATCGTCGTCGCGACGTAGTCACCCAACGTGTACTGCTTGACGGCCGAGTACACCCCGACCGGAAAGGCGACCACCCAGGTGAAGAGCAGGGTGAAGACGGCAATGGTGACGGTCAACGGGAGGCGCTGCGCCAGCACCGAACTGACCGGCCGATTGAGCTGGAAGGACTGGCCAAAGTCCCCGTGCATGATGATGGACGAGATCCACTTCAGGTACTGGGCGTACACCGGCTCGTTCAATCCGTACCGGACCTCGAGCGCCGCGATCCGTGCCGGATCCACGTCGCCGCCCTGGGCCCGCATCTGGGCGATCAGTGTGGTCAGGTAGTCGCCCGGCGGCAAGGCGATGATGGCGAAGGCCACGATCGAGATCAGGAACAACGTCGGGATCATGTAGAGGATCCTCCGCACCATGAACCCGAGCATCAGATCACCAAACCCTTCAATGAGAACATTGCGACGCCCATGGGTGCTGGCAGCGGCATCACGTCACTGGATGTAGTACTGGGTCATATTGGTCACCGCCGGATAGGGAGCCTTGAAGGACAGCCACATCTGGTCGTCCCCAGGCACGTTATGCATGCGGTTGCTCACCACCGCAAACGGTTGCCCCGGCAGACTGATCCCCATCGTCCAGAACTCGTCGCGGGCGATCTCGATGATCTCGCGGATGCCGGCGTACTGGACATCCTTGTCAGTGGAGGCGAAGACCTTCTGCCGGTAGATCGCCATCTGGCGCTTCATCGCCTCAGGTGGCTCCTCGTTGGGCGTACCGCCCTCATACCAACGAGACCAGAGTGGCGCATACGACGACCCGCCGGTCGCGAACAGCCACCGCGGATCTCCGAGAAGGTCCAGGTAGCCGACCTCGCCCTTGTCCAGGGTGCAGTCGTAGTCGTTGGCGTCCATCCGGGTCGACACCAGCTCCGAGCTCACGGTGTCGATTCTCAGCTCCACACCGACCTGAGACCAGGTGCGCTTGATGAACTCCATGGCATCGATCATGTCGGGATAGCGCGACTGGCAGAGAACGGTGATCACCAGTGGCTTCCCGTCGGCGCCGAGACGTCGTTTCCTCTCATCCAACTTGCCGTAACCCGCCTTCTCCAGGTGCTGCTTGGCCAAGTCCAGGTTGAACTCGGTGTACTGCTTCCCAAAGTCGTCGGAGTCGTAGAACGGGACGTCCGGCCGCGGCGCCGTCTGCCAGATCTCCCCCTGGCGTAGGTAGACCAGGTTGATGATCTCTTGACGGTTGATGGCATGTGACAGCCCGATGCGGAAGTCCTTGTTCTGGTACATCCGGCGCTTCGTCGCGTCCTTGTGGGTCAGGTTGAAGCAGATGCCGATGGTGTTGTGGTTCGGGTCCTTGAGCTTGACCAGCTTGTAGTCGCCCGCCTTCTGGCCTTCGCTCAGCACCGGCTGGTTCTTGGGCACCGTGATTTCCGCCCGCTGGTAGAAGTCGATGTCACCGTTGGCGAGGCGCAGCAGGAAGGGCCCCTCCTCCAAGAAGGTGAAAACGACCTCGTCAATGTAGGGCAGTTGACTGCCGTCGGCGTCGACCTTCCAGTAGAAGGGGTTTCGTTGCCACACCTGACGGCCACCGTCGCCGTGCGGGTTCTTGGGGATCCAGGCGCTGAGCACTGGCAGGTCGACGTTCTCCAGCTCATCCATCTTCTGCAGGAACGTCTCAGCCCAGTCATCGGGCAGCGACTTGTTGAAGTTCTTGTGGAACTTCTCCAGGTAGTGCCGGGGCATCAGCCTGAAAGGCGGACCGTGCGGAGCAAGCTGCTCCAAGAACAGCGCGCTCGGCGAAGGGAAGGAGAACTTCACCTGGTATTCGCCCAGCTTCTCCACCGTCAAGGGTTTGTCGCCCACCTTCAGCTGGCTGGGGACAACGGGGGTGAGACTCTTGTTGAGCAGGATCTCCTTGTACCAGAACAGCAGGTCGTCGGCGTTGAAGGGCTCACCGTCGGACCACTTCATTCCCTCGCGAAGGGTGAAGACGTACTCCTTCCCATTGTCGACGATCTCGAAGCTTTCGGCGACGTTGGGAATGATCTTGCTGTAGCCCGGGTCCCAGGTGACCAGATGGTCGTGGGTGACGGTCATCCACATCCAGCTGGGGTCAGTGCTCACGTCCCCGGTCTGCAGGGTCCCACCGTAGATCCCGGCCTGCTGGAGCGGCTGGATGACCCGGGGCTTGGTGGGCAACCGCTGCTCGACGGGCGGAAGGGCGCCGGACTTGACTCGGTCGTCCAGAATCGGGGACTGGAGTCCCTTCTTGCCGGCTCCTCCGCTGCTCTCCTTCTTCGGGTCCATGGAGAAGAGTCCGCAGCCGCCCAGGAGGGAAGCCCCGGCCAGACTCCCTCCCAGGGCCAGGAACTGTCTGCGTGGCATGAAGTGCGTCATTGCGTCTGCCTTTCACGAGCGTCGCTGTGAGTGTGCTACTGACGGAAGTACCGACCTCGCGCCCTGGCGACGGCGCTGAAGGCGTCAATCTGATGCTGAAGTGGTGGGAATGCGGGAATGTGACCGGCTGGGCGATCACGAACCTGCGGTGCAGATCAGGTGGAATCTCCATTAAGCGGCAGAACGACTCCACCATGCGGAATCGCTTGCCATGACTCTACGGCTCCCACCGGTCCAGGTCAATGCCTCGTGACGATCTCGTGACAGTCGCTTCGGTGCCCATCGCCTCAGCAGATGATGGCCGCGGTACAGGACCATCAAGGTCGTCGGTCTTCACTGAAGATGACGTGGTAGGGCTGGTTGGACAGGGCCGCGTTGAAGCGCGGATGCAGACTGCGGGTCTCGCCCAGGTCGACGTCGAAGAAGTACATCAGGGGATAGCTTGAGCCGGTGTGGGCGGCCGGTATCACCGCTTCGAAAGAGTCGCCGCTGCGCTGCATCGTGGCAGTCTGATAGTGCTCAGCCTGATTGACATGCCGATAGCAGAGCGTCACCCCACGCACCGTCGCATCGTGGGAGTCCAGGCTGATCGCTAGATCCTCACCGCGCCGGAACGCCTCCGGCGGCGTGTGTCTGATGCCGCTGGTGGCCGCTCGTAAGGGGTGGGCGGGCGCCGGCACGTCCGAAGGCGCCTGCAGTGCGTCCAGTTCCGCCTTCATCGCCTGGAGATCCCGTTCGACAGCGGGAAGGCGAAGCGCCCAGTGCCCGTGCTCGGAGGCGCCGTCGCCGAACTTCAGGTCCTCCTGGTAGATGCCCTCGACCCGATCGAGAATCGTGGCAAAGGCGTCACGCGCCTTGACGTTCTCCGCCACAGCGGAGCGCAGCGCCGCCCCGCTGCCGCACTGCTGGTAGACCCCGTACTGGGTCGCGGACCGGAACTTGGCCGCGAAGAACCGACCCAGGCAGCTGAGCACCTCGAGGTCGATCACGGTACGGCGAAACTGGGCTTCCTGGCTGGTCACCAGCCGTAGTGCGCTCAGGTGCTCCTCGGCCTCAGCGACGAACCCCTCCAACCATTGCGCCACTTCCCACGGTGTATATCGTGCTCCCACCGTGCCGTCGACAAGGTCCTTGGCGTATTCGTTGATGATGTAGAACGTCGTTGGGTCGAATGGGCTCACGGTGCCCCACACCGGAGGCGAATCGGTGTCACTGCCATAGTGGCCGGGGTCCACGCCGCTCGTGATCGGAAGGTTGGTGTAGATCTCCGGCCAGTATCCGTTGTTGGATCCGCCGACCCCATGCACGACGGTCACCAGTGGCAGGATTCTGCTGAGCGGTGACAGGGCACGTTCCACGCTGTCGGCATGGTCGCCGTACGTCTCGGTGAGAAACGCTCGCCACTCGTCGGCCGGCGCGTCCGGGTTGAACAGCATCCTGCCCCACACCAGGTAGGTGTAGCGGTACTTCGTCCAGTCCGCCAGGCCCAGTTGGAGATCGGGGGCGATGTAGGGGTCGCGGCCACCCGGGACACCAGAGCCCTTGCGGCCTTTGAAGAAGAGCGGCTCACACACATCTACGCCCTGAGAGCCGCCGAACGTCGCCAGCCGCCCGTAACCCGCGGCCTGCTCGGGGTCGCCCCAGAGGAGCAGCTTCTGAGTTCCGGGCCAGACCCGAAACATCAGCTCCGCCTCGCGGTCTTCGCTCAGAAAGTCTGCGTACCCGTACCGGGTGAACCGGCGCGAGAATTCGGTGACCCCGGTCATCTCGTGGCCGGGTGGGATCGGCTTGGCCTCCTCCCGACGCCGGATGGACGCCTGGTGATAGGGAAGACCTTGGTGCTCAGCCCAGTACTTCGCCGACAGGACCGGCCGCAGATTGGGCTTGGCTGCGGCATCGAGCAAAGCCTTGTCCACACCCTTGGCGTGCATGTCGATTTCAAGGCTCCGGCCGGATCCGGACGCTCCAGCGAAGACCTTCTCCCAGAAGATCTCGTGATCCTGGTCGTGGATGCCACCTTCGTAGTGCACGCGGAAGGTCAGCCCGTCGATATCGGGGCACTCCGCCAGCAACTGAGCCAGTGCGGCCGCGGAGTAGTCACCGTGAGTCTCGGGGGTCAGGCCCAGGATCTCGTAGCGGTGCCGCGAGTCCCGTCCGTAGTCGTAGGCGTGGTTCCACAGCCCAAGCTGGAAAGACATGCCGCGGCGCTTGGTCTCAGCCGAGATGAACCGCAGCATCTGCAGGTTCTCGTCCCGCTCCTCCGGCGTCACGCCGTCCGCTGTGACGTCCCAACCGTCCACCTCGAGTAGGAACGGGTAGGCGAAGCACAGGTAGTTGTCGGTCGCACCATGACGGTCGGCCCCGTAGTTGTACTGCATTCCGAGGGCCAGGTGGAACCGGTTGAACCGCGACTCGGCCATCCAGTCGAGATACTCGGTCCAGAAAGTGTGGTCGCGAAACCAGGGAAGGTCCTCATCGACGCTCGAGAACGAGCGCACGATTCCGCGGACCGGGACCGCGGGGCTGCCACCTGCAGCGCCGATACCGTCCAACGCCGCCTCCCACGAGCCTCGCAGCGAAACGCGGTCACCGAGGCCGATCAGCCCATAGGCCGCTCCGATCGCCCCACCCGCGGCGATCGTGATCGACCCATCCGGCTCGGGGACGTAGTCGAAGGCCTCGACCCCACCACTGGCGGCATGCGGCGTGGCGTCTTCGGCCACCTCGACCGCGGGCGAGATCCGCAGCAGAGGCCCGTCACCGTCCTCGCCGTCGGACCTGTGCAGACCACGGCTCTGCAGTCGGCTGTCGAGTCGGCCGAGGGCCCACTCCACCGTCGGTCCGCTCAGCGAGCGGCTCACAGTTGTTCTCAGGGTGGACACGGGATCCGAAGGCATCGTTGCTCTTTTCGCATGGTGAATGGTCAAGACCGCATGTTGGACAGATTGGCATGAAGGTCTCGATCCGGCAATATCCCCGGCCAAACTTTCTTCGCGGCGACATTCCACAAGCCGGAAGATTGACTTCAATTGGTGGACACCCTAGCCTCGGTTGTCACGGACACACTGCAGCCGGAAGGGGTTGAGTTTCCGCGTGACTCGGTCCCGGAGGGTATTCGTCGGTTGGGAGCGACCGGTCCCCGTGCACGCCTCCACAGCCTGGGCCATCGACTTCCTCCGGGCGACGGCTCGAAACCGGGGGCTGACCCTCACCGACCACCCTCACGAGGCCGGGCAACGCGTGCTTCTGGCTGCTCCGGGCGGAGCGCTGGCCGCCCAGGTTATGCAGGCGGCAGCCGCCCCCGAACAGCTGCCGGCGGAGTCCTTCGCCATGGCCCGGACCCCAGCCGAGAGCCAGACCCTGGCAATCGTGGTGGCCGACGAAGCGGGCGCCGTCTACGCGTTGACGGAGCTCAGTGACATTCTGCGCTGCAGCGACACACCTGCTACCGCGCTGTCGACCCTGCCGGCGCGCTACGAGCACCCGCATGTCGCGGTCCGCAGTGTCAGCCGCATGTTCTCCTGCCACGCAACGGATTCCGCCTGGTTCCATGACCGCGGGTTCTGGGACGAATATCTCACCGAGCTGGCCGTGCAGCGGTTCAACCGCTTCAGCCTCGGGTTCGGGCTGGCCTACGACTACCTGATCGACAAGCGCGTGACCGACAACTATCTCTGCTTTGTCTACCCCTTCCTTTTCTCGGTGCCCGGGTACGACGTGGCAGTGGCGGGACTCACCGAGGACGAGCGGCAGCGGAACCTGGAGTCTCTGCAGTACATCGCGTCAGCGGCCTCCCTACGTGGTCTCGAGTTCGGCCTCGGTCTGTGGAACCACGCCTACCGACTCGACCCCGTGATCCCGTCGGAGAGGTGGCTGATCTCTGGCCTCGACGCGTCCAACCATGCGACCTACTGCGGCGAGGCGTTGGAGATGCTGTTGCGAGCCTGTCCTGAGATCAGCGCCCTCACCTTCCGGGTGCACTTCGAGGGTGGGGTGCCCGAGCCCACGCACGACTTCTGGCGCGTCGTCACCGCAGCCCTGGACAGGGTGGCACGCCCCATCCGGCTCGACGCGCACGCCAAGGGGGTGAACGACGAACTGCTGGAGGTGTTGGGCAGCCATGATGCGCCGTTCACGCTGTCCACGAAGTACTGGGGAGAGCATATGGGCCTGCCCTATCACCAGGCGTCGATCCGGTCCCGCGAGTTCGGAGTCGGAGGCTCCGCAGCTGAGCACTCCGCCGACGGCCGCGATGGCGCAGCGACCACCCGGCGGCGGAGCTTCACCCGCTACGGGTACGCGGACTACGCCCGCGACGACGCCGAATACCAACTCCTGCACCGAGTTTGGCCGGGCACCCAGCGAGTACTCCTGTGGGGCGACCCAGCCATGGCGGCCGGCATCGGCCGACAGGCCACCTTCGCGGGTTCCCAGGGAATCGAGTGGTTCGAACCTCTCACGTTCCTTGGCCGCAAGGACTCAGCCAGCCGCCCCTTGGAGCAGCAGACGCCCCGAACAGACCGGGACCTCTACCGTGACCCTGAGCTCTCCGGGCCCGGGTCTAGCGGGTGGCAGAAGTATCTCTACACCCTCCGGCTCTGGGGCCGCCTGAGCTATGATCCGGGCGCGGACCCCGAGTCGTGGCGTCGCTACCTCCGCAGCCGGTTCGGAGCCGGCACCGCCGACTGCGAGGCGGCGCTGGGCTTCGCCAGCCGCATCTTGCCGTTGGTCCTGACGGCGCACGCGCCATCAGTGGCGGGGAACGCGTACTGGCCCGAGATGTACACGAACATCCCCCTGGTGGCAGACGAGCACACGGCAGAGAACCCGTTCGCGCCGTTTGGTTGGCAGCCGGACTCACGCTTCGACATGACCCCTCCATATACCTTCGGCAACACCAGCACCCTGGACCCGGAGCTCTTCGCCACCGTCGACGAGTACGTCGACTCGCTGCTGGGTGACGAAGCCACAGCCAAGTACTCGCCGATGGAGGTGGCTGACTGGTTGCAGTTTCTGGCCCAGTCCGCTCTGGACCACCTCAGCTCGGCACGTCAGCTCACCGACCTGAGCGAAGCCTTCCGACGGCTGGCGATCGATGTCGAGATCCTCGCCCACCTCGGCCAGTTCTTCGCCCACAAGTTCCGGGCCGCCGTGGCCTGGCGGTGGCACGAACGGACCGCCCAGGTGGCCGTGCTCGACTCGGCCCTGGCCGAATACCGCTCAGCGCGGGATGCGTGGCAGCAGGCAGCCGACTCGGCGGACGCGTACCAACGCGACCTCCCGTTCGGCCGAGCGCCTTACCAACGTGGTCATTGGGTCGACCGGTTACCAGGCATTGACAGGGATATCGCCGCCTTGACCAGCCATGCCGCAGGTAACGACTGCCTCCGGCACGCCGACCGTCCTGGAGTGGCCACCCGCACTGCGCCCAGGCTCCAGCCTCAGCTGGGCCACGTCCCGCCGCCGGCCTTCAAGAAGGGTGAACGGCTTCAGCTCTCCTTCGCGGCTCCCGCAGGTTCTGACGTGTCCATCCGGGTGCACTACCGGCCGGTGAACCAGGCCGCGTCATGGCTCGTGGCATCGACGGTCGCGGACGGGGACCGGTTCAGCTTGGATATCCCTGCCGACTGCACATCAGGTCCGTACTCCCTTCAATACTTCGTCGAGGTCCGCAGTCCCCACGGGACCGCTCTCTATCCCCGCCTCGACCCGGTTCACCTCTCCAACCAGCCGTACTTCGTGGTGCACGCCGATCCGGCCCTCCGCTGGGGACGCGTGTCACCGCAATGACCTGCGGCTGCCCCACCGGCAGATCGCATCCGGCTCACCACTGACGTCAAGCTAGGAGCACACCATGGCAACAGCGAACACTCCACCGGGCCCGCTCACCCTCGCCCAAGCGAGCCTGATCATCGAGCAAGCCGCCGCGCACGCCATCGAGGAGGCAGTGCCGCCGCTGACCGTGGTGGTGGTGGACCCGTCCGGCCACCTCATCGCCGCCCAGCGACAGGACGGAGCCAGCATGTTCCGGTTCGATGTGGCACTTGGCAAGGCCTGGGCTGCGGTAGCCATGGGTACGTCGAGCCGCGTCCTTGCCGCTCGTGCTGAGGACAACCCCAACTTCTTCGTCTCGTTGGCCGCGACCGGCAGGGGTCGGTTCCTGCCACAACCCGGTGCTGTACTCATCCGCGACCAGGACGGAGCCGTCCTCGGAGCAGCAGGGGCCAGTGGCGGCACCGGCGACCAGGATGAGATGTGCTGTGCCTTCGGCGTGAGCAGGGCGGGGCTGGTCCTCGACCCCTCGGATTGATCGGCTGGCGGGATGCCCGCAGCACCGCAGCATCTCTCGTCCGCCGGAGACGCTCGAGTCGACTGGCCCAAGAACTTGGTGAGCACGCTGGAAGGGAAAGGAAAGAGATGACGGATCGAGTCTCAGTCGGAGGTCTACAGGTGGCCAGGAGCGTGTTCGACTTCCTGACCGAGGAGGTGTTGCCGGACTCGGCCGTGGACGCGGAGGGTTTCTGGGATGACTTCGGGCAGTTGATCGCCGACTTCGCCCCCAGGAACCGGGCGTTGCTCGACCGGCGCGACGAACTGCAGACAAGGATCGACCAGTGGCACCGAGACCACCGGACTGACCTCGATCCACCGGCCTACGTTGCGTTCCTGCGGGAGATCGGCTATCTGGTCCCCGACCCGGGCCCGTTCACGGTCAGCACGGCGAACGTCGATCCCGAGATCAGTGACATCGCCGGGCCGCAGCTGGTGGTCCCGGTCCTGAACGCTCGCTTCACGCTCAACGCAGCGAATGCTCGGTGGGGATCGTTGTACGACGCCCTCTACGGTACCGACGCCATCCCCGCCGAGGACGGATCGAGGCCGCGCAGCGGATACGACCAGGCGCGCGGCGCCAAGGTCGTTGCCGCGGCCCGGGCCTACCTCGACCAGTTCTTCCCTCTGTCAGGCGGCTCCCACGCTGACGCCCAGGCGTACCGGGTAGAGGCAGCACAACTCGTGGTCACACTCGCGGACGGTCGGACCACCGGTTTGGTGGACCAGGCGAAGTTCCGCGGCTACACCGGAGAGCCTGACGCGCCCAGCAGCATCCTGCTGCGCAACCACGGCCTTCACGTCGTTATCCAGATCGACCCTGGGCACTCCATCGGCGCCCGCGACCGTGCCGGCGTGAAGGATATCGTCGTCGAGGCCGCCGTCACCACGATCGTGGACTTCGAGGACTCGGTCGCCGCGGTCGATGCTGAAGACAAGGTGCTGGCCTACCGGAACTGGCTCCGGCTGAACCAAGGAACCCTCAGCGAGGAGGTCACCAAGTCGGGAACCACCTTCATCCGCCGGCTGGCCCCCGATCGCAAATTCACCGCAGGAGACGGCAGCGAGATCAGTCTTCCGGGACGGGCCCTGCTCCTCGTCCGCAACGTGGGGCTGCTGATGACCAGCGACGCCGTCCTTGACGGGGACGGCGCCGAGGTCCCCGAGGGCATCCTGGACGCAGTGATCACGAGCCTCGCGGCCCTGCCGGGACTGAGCGGGGCCAACGAGCTGCGCAACAGCCGCACCGGCTCCATCTACATCGTCAAGCCCAAGATGCACGGCCCCGATGAGGTTGCCTTCGCCAACGAGCTGTTCGGCGCGGTTGAGCGGCTTCTCCGCCTCCAGCCGAACACGATCAAGATGGGCATCATGGACGAGGAGCGGCGCACCAGCGTCAATCTTCGCGCCGCGATCCATGCCGCACGGGAGCGGGTTGCCTTCATCAACACCGGTTTCCTCGACCGCACCGGGGATGAGATTCACACCTCGATGGAAGCCGGGGCGATGGTTCGCAAGGCCGACATGAAGAAACAGGTCTGGATCACGGCTTACGAGGACGCTAACGTCGACGCCGGTCTCTCCACCGGGATGCAGGGCAGAGCACAGATCGGCAAGGGGATGTGGGCCATGCCTGACCTGATGGCCGACATGCTGGAACAGAAGATCGCCCAACCGCAGGCGGGCGCGAACACCGCCTGGGTGCCCTCGCCAACGGCGGCCACTCTGCACGCGCTGCATTATCACCAGGTGGACGTGGCTCAGCGGCAACGTGAGCTTGCCGGACAGAACAGGGCATCGCTTGGTGACCTGCTGACCATCCCGCTGGCTACCGACACCGGCTGGACCGACCACGAGAAGGCCGAGGAGGTCGACAACAACGTCCAGTCGATCCTCGGCTACGTGGTGCGCTGGATCGATCAGGGCATCGGTTGTTCAAAGGTTCCTGACATCCACGAGGTGTCACTGATGGAGGACCGGGCCACCTTGCGGATCTCCAGCCAGCTGCTGGCCAACTGGTTGCGGCACAAGGTGATCACCCCCGAGAGGGTGAGACAGAGTCTGGAGCGGATGGCCGCGGTCGTCGACCGGCAGAACAGTACGGATCCGGCCTATCGGCCGATGGCTCCCGCCTTCGAGTCGAGCATTGCCTTCCAGACCGCCCTCGAGCTGATCATGGCGGGAGCCCGCCAACCGAGCGGGTACACCGAGCCGATCCTGCATCGCCGGCGCCGGGAAGCCAAAGCGGCGATGCGTAGCCTCAGCAGCACCAGCGTTTCTTGACCGTCGGTCCGAGGAGGATGCCCGCGGCTAGACCACCCGGCCCCTCTATCCCCGCCCCATCACGTCGAGGCGGGCCTGCGCACGCGAAGTCGGCGTCTCCCACTCCTGGGACTGGGGCGATCGTCCCCAGGCCTCGAGATCGAGCAGTCCCAGCCCCCGGCCGAAGCCGGCCTCGTCGGCCCGCAGACCGACCATGAATGCCAGCCAACGGCCATCGGGGCTGACGTTGGAGTTGGTCGCCTTCCAGGTGTGGTCGGCCGGCATCGACGTCATCCGGACCCGCTGCTGGGAGCCGTCCAGCTTCAGCTTCCACAGGTCCCGTGGCGGGTAGTACGGAAAGTCGGTGTCGCAGGCGGACTCCAGACAGATGTATTCCCCGTCGGGGAAGATGCCCTCCGGCTCGTTGTGGACCAGTGACTCGGTGATGTAGGTCGTGAACTCGCCGTTGTCCAGCCGGTAGCCCTTGACGACGCAGTTCGGATCGGGTGTGACGCCCATGACGCGCCCCTGCGAGTACTCGGCGAAGATCACCTCGGTGTCGTCGTGTCGGAAGTCCTGCGGTTCGGGGGCCATCCCGCCCCGGGTGCGGTAGAAGACGGTGTCTTGCCCGAGTTCGGGGCCGTCGTCGCCATACACGATCTCGGTGACGTGGCACTCGTGGACGTCGGGTGTACCGATGTTGGGATCGTTGCGCCCGGTCACCGCGTAGGTGATCTTGGGTTCCAAGGTGGACACGCCAGCCCCCTCGGCGATCCTGCGTCCCAGCGGCTTGGGTGGTCGGCGCAGGTTCTTGCCCAGCACCCACAGCTCGGACTCCACGTGCCGGCTGACATCGCGGTCCTTGAACTCGGCCGGACCGATCAGGAGGTAGTCACCGTTGGACAGGATCAACACACGCAGGAAGGAGTGATGGTCGCCGAGATCCCTGGTCAGGTTCCGGACCTGACGGGTGGCCAGGTCGATCTCGCAGACGTCCCCGTAGTTCTGCTCGATGAAGGCGATGCGGCTGCCGTCAGCTGACCAGTACGGCCGCTCCCCGTAGTCCAGCAGCATCTCGTGGAACGGCGGCGGGTCGTCCAAGACGTGGGGGACGTTGGCGCGTTCATTGGGCATGCGAGGTCTCCTTCGGGTCGGGCACGGGGACGGTTATGCGTCCGTCGCTCGCTGGCGGACGACGTGATAGGGCTGGTTGGAAAGGGTCCGGTCCAACCCGGGAACGAGCCAGGCATCGCCAGTCCGGTGATGGACGGTGAAGAAGTACGTGAGGGGATACGCCGAGTCGGTGTAGCAAGCGGGAATGCTCGCAGCTTGGCGCTCCCCGTCGCCGACCATCTCAGTGACGACCCAATCCTCACCCTGGTTGAGATGGCGGTAGTGCAGGGATACGCCGCCTTCAAGAGGCGTCTCGAGCGATACCTCCAGCGGCACCTCTGCGCCGCGGGAGAACGAGTTCGGAGGGCGGTGGTTGACGCCGGGCCGGCTGCTGCGGGGCGGTTGCGGAGGGTAGATGGCTGCAGTTCCCGCGCCGGCACCCGCCTGCTCGGCCTCTGCCTTCAAGGCGTCGAGGTCACTGTCGACTCCAGGAAGCCGGTCAGCCCAGTGACCATGCTCGGAGAGCCGGTTCCCGAACGTGACATCGGACCGATAGACGCCGGTTGTGGTGTCCACGATCCGGGCGAAGGCATCCCGCGCCACCTGGTAGACCGCGACGGCCGCGACCAGGTGTCCCGGCTCCCGCGTGCGCTCATAGAGCGCGTAGGACAAGCCTGCCCGGTTCTTGGCGGCGAAGAAGCGTGCGAGGTTCAGCTGCACCTTGACGTCGACGGCTAGTCGGCGATAGCGGGGATCGTTCTCGTCGGTGATCTTCGCGTCCGCCTCCTCCAGGCTGTCCGCCGCCTCGTCAGCCAGCCTCTCCAGCCACTGCGCGGTCTCCACTGGGGTATAGCGGCCCGAGCACCGACCGGCCAGCAGATCGTCGGCGTGGTCATTGATCCGGTCGAACAGGGTGGGGTCGAACGAGCTGACTCCGCCGAAGGTGGTGGGCTCAGCCGTGTCGAAGGTGTAATGGTCGGAGTGCGCTCCGCCGGCGATCGGCATGTTGACGTACATCTCGGGCCAGTAGCCGTTGTTGGAAGCACCGAGGCCGTGGATCACGGTGACGAGCGGGAGCACTCGGCTGGCGGCGCCCAGTGCGCCCTCGACCGCTGCCGCGGCGTCGCCGAACTCGTGGCGCAGGAACCGGCGCCACGACGACGGGTCAGCATCCGGGTCGTACAGCAGACGACCCCACAGGCGGTAGGTGTAGGAGTACTTCTTCCAGTCGTCCAGGCCCAGCTGCAGAGCAGGGTCGGCGTAGGGATCCCGTTCCCCAGGCTTACCTGAGTTCTTGCGGCCCTTGAAGAACAGCGGTTCACAGAGCTCGACGCCGAGCGCCCCTCCGATCGTGCCGAGGCGCCCATAGCCTGCGGCCAGGACCGGATCGCCCCACAGCAGCAGGCGCTGGGTGCCCGGCCAGATGCGGAAGATCAGATCGAAGTCGCGATCTTCGCGCAGGAAGTCGCCGAACCCGTAACGGGTGAAACGTCGAAGGTGCGCCGTAATCGACCGCAGCCCCGACCCCGGCCCGGGCGTCGCCTTCTCCTTCTCCCGCACGGAGGCCTGATGGTATGGCAGGCCCTGGTGCTCAGCCCAGTACTTGGCGGAGATCACCACGGGGGACCCGGTCTGGCGGGCGACGTCCACCAGACCCTCGTCGACTCCCTTCGCATGCATGTCCAGCTCTACGGGTCGATCGATCGCCGTGACGGCGCTCATCACCGTCCGCCAGAACTCGTGTCCGGGCTCGGGCACCCCGCCCTCGTAGTGAACTCGCAAGGTCAGCCCGTCGATCGAAGGGCAGCTGCGGAGCAGCAGCTCCAAAGCGGCGGCGCTGTACTGAGCGTGGTTCTCCTGCGTCACACCAGAGATCGGGTAGCGAATCTCCGGGCTGTCCATCATCTCGTAGGCGTGATTCCACAGGCCCAACTGGAAGTGGATACCGCGGAGCTTCGCCTCGTCACTGATGTACTTCAGCGTCGCCAGGTTCTGGTCACGTTCCTCGTCCGAGACGCCACCGGCGCGGACGTCGTAGCCCGGGACATCAATCAGGAAAGGGTAGGCGAAACAGAAGTAGTTGTCGATCGAGTCCGGGTCGTGCGAATAGTTGTATTGCATCCCCAGCGCGAGCTGCAGCCGGTTGATCCGGTGGGTAGCCAGTTCGGTGAGGTACTCCTGCCAGAAGTCGTGATCGTAGAACCACGGCTTGTCCTCGACGTCGCTGACAAAGCCCCGCGAAATGCTGCGGATGGGCGTGGCAGGGCTCTGTTCACTGTCGCTCGCCTCCCGCAGGGCCGCCATCGGCTCCTCGGACAGAGCGACGATGTCGGCGAGCTCGAGCAACCCGTACGCCAGGCCACGACCATCGGCGCCGCCTACGGTCAGGACGTCCTGGCCGTCATTCCACCGGTGGATCACGAAGGACTCCGCCGCACTCGGGATAGGGGCGCCGTGCGCCGACAGCTGCTCAGCCACCCGGCTGCCCGGCAGTGCCGCCACGATCCGTAGCGCCGTGCCGGAGCTCTCCTGCTGTGGACCGACGCGCAGACCCGCGGCGGCCAGGACCTCGGCCAGGCGGCCGACCGCCCAGGTGGCGGTCGCGTCTGCGTCGATGTAGTCGTCGGCATTCACCACCACGTCGACGGACCCCGATTCGGCCCGCATCTCTGCGCTCATTGCTTCATCCGTCCCGGCCGCAAGGCCCTTGAATGTCGGTGCTGTCTGGATAGGAACCTGGGAACTCGAGCTGAGCAGAGTCGCGCAGAGCACAATCGATTGGGCCCTTCGCACGCCTGTGCAAAGTCCACGACTGTGAGTCCTGGCGAGTCACCTACCGCCTGCACAGACCCAATATTTCCGTAATCTGGAATATGCGAACCGATATGCGAAACAATAGACTCATGACGGGGCGGAAATCAAGGGGGCAGCTCCCCTGATCGCTGATCATGACGAATGGACCTGAGCGGCGTGGTAACGCCGACCGGGCCTGGGCCTTGACGCCAACGAAGCAATGCGGTTGAGTTTTCACATTAGGGAATAACCTTTCCACCCGGCCTCGTGGGCGACTTGGACTGACCACACCACCAGGTGGCCGACGCCAGAGCGGACGGACCATCGATGAGCGGCACACACGGGACCACCACGACCTCCGGTTCGCGGGTCGAACGGACGCCGCCCGAGCAGACCGCAGTCACCGGCTCCTCCGACTCGCGACCTTGGGCGGTCGCCGCCGTCGCTGCGACGGTGCGTTCCTTACTGCCGCACGACGGGGTGATCACCGACCACGCTCGCTTGCGGACTTACGAGTGCGACGGGCTCGCCCACTACCGCGTCGTCCCGGCGCTCGTCGTATTGCCGGAGACCGCCGAGCAGTTGGCCGCTGTCGTTGGCGCGTGTGCCCGCGAGCGGGTGCCGTTCGTCGCACGCGGATCAGGCACCGGACTTTCGGGCGGTGCGCTCCCCCGAGCCGACGGTGTGCTCGTGGTGACCTCCCGGATGCGGACGGTTCAGCAGGTCCGCTGGCGCGACCAACGCGCGGTCGTGCAGCCCGGTGTCATCAACCTCGAGGTCACCCGGGTGGCGGCGCCGCACGGGTACTACTACGCACCGGATCCATCGAGCCAGCAGATCTGCTCGATCGGCGGGAACGTGGCGGAGAACTCCGGCGGGGCGCACTGCCTGAAGTACGGGTTCACGACCAACCATGTCCTCGGGGTCGAGTTGGTGACGCCGGGCGGTGAGCGCGTGGAAGTCGGTGGGCTGGCTCCGGACGCGCCGGGGTATGACCTGCTCGGCACGATCGTGGGCTCAGAAGGCACACTGGGCGTCGCGACCGCGGTCACCGTCCGGCTGGTTCGGGCACCAGAGGAGGTCCGAACGGTGCTGGCAGGCTTCGCCTCCACCGACGACGCCGGTGCCGCCACATCGGCGATCATTGGAGCCGGTGTGCTCCCCGCCGCCATCGAGATGATGGACGCACTGGCCATCGAGGCCGCCGAGGCCGCGGTGCACTGCGACTACCCGGCGGGCGCTGGCGCCATCCTGCTGGTCGAGCTGGACGGTCCAGCCAGTGAGGTGGCCCACGAATTCGAGGCCGTGACCCAACACTGCCGGGCCCACGGCGCGTTCGAGGTACGGGTCGCGACCGACGCGGTCGAGCGGTCCCTGATCTGGAAGGGCCGGAAGTCCGCCTTTGCCGCCGTGGGTCGGATCAGCCCCGACTACATCGTCCAGGACGGTGTGATCCCGCGAACGTCACTGCCTGAGGTGTTGCGTGCCATCGCCGACCTCTCCGCCACCTCGGGCGTCCGGGTGGCCAACGTCTTCCATGCCGGCGACGGCAACCTGCACCCGCTTGTGCTGTTCGACGAGTCGTTGCCTGGCCAGGGTGAGGAGGCGGAGAAGGTCAGTGGCGCCATCCTCGACCTGTGCATCGCCGCCGGCGGCTCGATCACGGGCGAACACGGCGTGGGCATCGACAAGTCGGCCTACATGCCCAGGATGTTCAACGACGACGACCTCGACACCATGCAGATGGTCCGCTGTGCCTTCGATCCCGACAACATCTCCAACCCGGGCAAGATCTTCCCCACGCCTCGGTTGTGCGGTGAAGTCCCCGGCAAGCACAAGGGGGCTCATCCCCTGAGCGACGCCGGCGTCGCGGAGGTGTTCTGATGGGGAGCAGCTCGGTGACCGGCCCGTCGGCATCGGCGCTGAGCGCCGTCCGCAGTGCCTGCGCGACGGTGCGTGACGCCGACGAGCAAGACGAGGTGGACGGCGTCCGGCCCGCGCTCGTGGCGTACCCGACCTCGACTGAGGAGACCGGCCAGGTGCTGCGGGCGGCCGCAGCGCAGGCCCTGGCCGTCGTACCCCGGGGACGGGGCACGAAGCTGACTTGGGGTCAGCCGCCTTCGCGGGTCGACCTGGTGGTGGATCTCAGCCGGCTGGACCAGGTCATCGACCACGCCCCGGGCGACCTGGTCCTGGTGACCCAGGCCGGTACCCGCCTGGACTCCCTCCAACGGACCGTCGCCGCCGCGGGCCAGCGCCTCGCGCTGGACGAGATGGTGCCGGGTGCCAGCGTCGGGGGAGCGGTCGCGACCTCCACCAGTGGTCCGCACCGTGTCCTCGCCGGTACCGTCCGCGATCTGCTCATCGGCGTCACCCTGGTGCGGGCCGACGGCGTGGTCGCCAGAGCGGGCGGGCGAGTGGTCAAGAACGTTGCGGGCTACGACCTCGGTAAGCTCGTCACCGGCTCCTTCGGCACCCTCGCAGTCGTCACCGAGGCGGTATTCCGCCTGCATCCCCTGCCCTCTGCTCGGCGCTTCGTCACCCTATCCGTCCGCGATGCTGACCAGGCGCACCTTGTGGTGCAGGCGGTCGTCCACGGACAGGTCGTGCCGAGCGCGGTCGAGGTGGACTGGCCGGCCGAGGGCGCAGGCACGATCGCGGTGCTGCTGGAGGGCACCGAGGGCGGCGTCGCGGCCAGGACGAAGTCCATACTCGCCTCCCTCGACAGCTCACCCACCGAAGTTGCCGATCAACCGCCTGGGTGGTGGGCGACCTACCCCTGGTCCGCCGGCGAGGTTGCGCTCAAACTGACGTTCGCGCTCACCGGTCTGCCCGCGGTTCTGTCCGAGCTGCGCGCGGTGGCCCTCGAGGAGGAGGTCCGGGTAACCCTGCGTGGATCCGCCGGCGCGGGAGTCCTGTACGGCGCCATGCCCAGCGAGACAACCCCCGCCGCTGTTGTGCGCGTGGTGCAACGGCTGCGGGCCGCCTGCAGGAGCTGGGGCGGCGCTGTCGTCATCCTCGATGGGCCGGCCGCGGTCAAGCAGGCCATCGACCTCTGGGGGCCCATTGCCGCGATCGACCTGATGCGCCGAGTCAAGGACCAGTTCGATCCCCAGCACCGGCTCTCGCCGGGCCGTTTCGTAGGAGGCATCTGATGGGAGCGACGGAAAGCGGATCGCGGCCTGGATCGGTGGACCTGCCGCCGCCAGTGGTTCGTGGAGCCTTCGACGACCATCACCCGCCAGCTGCGGCCCTGGTCGGCGACTGCGTGCACTGCGGGTTCTGCCTGACGACCTGCCCGACGTTCTCCCTGTGGGGGGAGGAGATGGACTCCCCCAGGGGACGCATCCACCTGATGAAGCAGGGCCTCGAGGGTGAGCCGATGTCGGACTCGATGGTGCAGCACTGGGACGCCTGCCTCGGCTGCATGGCCTGCGTGACCGCTTGTCCTTCCGGCGTGCAGTACGACAAGTTGATCGAGGCGACCCGTTCGCAGGTCGAGCGTAACTATGAGCGGACCCCTGCTGACCGGTTGCTGCGGGCCGTCATCTTCTCGGTGTTCCCCCACCCACGCCGGCTTCGGTCACTGCGAGGGCCGCTCAGGCTGTATCAGCGTCTCGGCCTCGACCGGCTGGTGCGCCGTAGCGGCCTTCTCAACCGCCTGGCGCCCCGGCTCGCTGCGATGGAGGCGCTGACCCCGCGGCTGAGCAAGCCCGAGCGGCTACCCGAGCGGGTGCCCGCGAGTGGTGCCCCTCGGGCGGTGGTGGGCTTGCTCACCGGATGTGTGCAGGGACAGTTCTTCCCAGCTGTCAACGCTGCCACGGCACGTGTGCTGGCGGCGGAGGGCTGCGAGGTCGTTGTGCCCCGGGGCCAGGGATGCTGCGGTGCCCTATCCATCCACAACGGCCGGGAGACCGAAGCGCAGGCTTATGCCCGGAGGACCATAGATCAGTTCGAAGCCGCCGGTGTCACGTTCATCATCGTCAACGCGGCGGGATGCGGGTCCACAATGAAGGAGTACGCCGACCTGCTCGCCGACGACGCCGCGTACGCCCATCGGGCCGCAGTGTTTGCGGCCGCCGTGCGGGACGTCTCGGAGATCCTCTCCGAGCTGGGCCCAGTCGCGCCGCGGCATCCGCTGGAGCTGAGCGTCGCCTACCACGATGCCTGCCACCTGGCGCACGCCCAAGGGATCCGGACCCAGCCTCGGGCGCTCTTGCAGGATGTCCCCGGTCTAGAGCTGCGGGAGATCGCCGACGCCGATCTGTGCTGTGGATCAGCCGGGATCTACAACATCCTCCACCCCGAGCCGGCACGTGAACTCGGTGACCGCAAGGCCGCCAACATCGTGGCCACCGGTGCGTCCCTTCTGGTGACCGCCAACCCCGGCTGCCTCATGCAGGTGGCGGGGAGTCTCGAGCGCGCCGGGTCGCGCCTGGCGATGGCGCACACGATAGAAGTGCTCGACGCCTCCATTCGGGGCCTCCCGACCAGCGCGCTGACAGGCAAGGGCGATCCGGAGCTGTCCACACATGAGCGGAGTCGTTCTGCCTGGCGGTCGCGGCGACGGGGACGACCGACCTCATCACCACCGGCTGGGACCGCATGAAGTGCGCCAGGGTCAAGCTGGCCCCTGGGTTACGTTCAGCCGACAGGCCGTGCTCCCGGACCGAGAAGGGCAGCAGATGGTAGTGGCGAAGCCGGAGGGCGGGGTCCAGTCCGTCGGACGCGCTTTCCATCTACTCGAGCTGATCGCCGAGTCCTCAAGCGACCTGTCGCTGAGCGAGCTGGCGGCCCTGGTCGCCCTGCCAACCCCGACCACCCACCGCTTGCTGAAGACCTTGGTCGCCCTGGGCTATGCGCGCCAACTCTCCACTCGGCGGTACGGCCTGGGCATGGGTTTGGTGCGACTGGGTGAACAGGCGAATATGCAGTTCGCGCCCATGGCCAGGCCTCACCTCGAGAAACTGGCCGAGCGGACGGGCGAGTCGGCCAACATAGCCGTGCTTGAGGGTGACATGGTCGTCTACATCGCCCAGGCACCCTCCCCGCACCCCATGCGCATGTTCACCGAGGTAGGCCACCGTGCTCACACCCACTCCACCGGAGTTGGCAAAGCCATCTTGGCCGAACTCGATCCGGAACGGGTCCGCAAGATTATGGCCAAGACCGGTATGCCGGTCGCGACGGAGCACACCATCACCGACCTGGGCCGCCTTGAGGAGGAACTACGCCGCATCAAGCAGCAGGGTTACGCGATCGATGAGGGAGAGCAGGCCATTGGAGTGCGGTGCTATGCCGTGCCGGTGCTGGGAGTCCCCATCCCGATGGCGCTGTCCATCTCAGGTCCCGAGTTCCGGGTGACGGCCGAGCTCGGCGAGCAGGCGGTACCGCTGTTGAAGAGTGAGGCGCTCGAGCTGGCCGCGAAGTTGAACGGATGAACGTGCTGGACGGTCGGCGGTTCGCTGAGTCGAGAGTCCGAGTGCACCGATGCGGATCCACGGGTCGCTCCGTCGCCGCGACCCTCGAGGTCCACCCGGCCTCACCAGAGCCAACGCAGCGCGGATCCGTCGAACACGGAGTAGCGTCGATGGAGTCGCCGGTGCGGGGAGGAAGAGATGAGCCACAAGGCAACCCAATCGCCGAAGATGCCGCCGCGATGGTTCGTGCACTTCTTCTGGCGCGCTCATCGGTTGCTGTACCGGCTCAGTGGTGGTCGCTTCCTGTGGACCACGTCCAACAAGCGTGGCTGGGGCGCGCTGCGCCTCACGACCATCGGGCGGAAGTCGGGGCAGGAGCGCACCGTCATCCTCGGCTATCTCGAAGACGGGCCCAACCTGATGACGCTGGCGATGAACGGCTGGGACGAGGGTCATCCCGCCTGGTGGCTCAACCTCGAGGCGCACCCGGACGCCGTCGTTCAACTGTCGGGCCAGCACCCGCGCCCGGTGCATGCACGCCAGTCCACAGGGGAGGAACGCGAACGGCTGTGGCGGCGCTGGGCGGCGGTCGATCCGAACCTCGACACCTTCGCTGGCCGGCGGTCGACCACGACGCCGGTGGTCGTCCTCGAACCCCGTGACTGATCCGACGCGGCAGCGCACGACAGGTATGAGAGGTGTGACGGCGAGCAGCGCTCGGACTCAGCTGATCTTGTGACGGTAGATGGCCATCGCGAAGGCGTAGGCGACGACGAGAATGCCGACGAGCCATCCGAGGGCGATCCAGATGTCACTGCCGACGGGGTCCTGGGCGAACAGGGCCCGGATGGTGTTCACGATGGAGGTCACGGGCTGGTGCTCGGCGAACCAGGCGACCGGCCCGGGCATCGAGTCGGTGGGCACGAACGCCGAGCTGATGAACGGCAGGAAGATCAGCGGGTAGCTGAACGCGCTCGCATCGTCAACGGTCTTCGCCGAGAGTCCGGCGATCGCGGCGATCCACGTCAGCGCAAGGGTGAACAGGATCAGAATGCCGGCGACCGCGAGCCAGGCGGCCACGGATGCGCCGGTGCGGAACCCCATGATCATCGCGACGCCGATCACGATGGCGACCGAGACCAGGTTCGCGGCCAGGGAGGTGAGCACGTGTGCCCAGAGCACGCTCGACCGTGCGATCGGCATGGACTGAAAGCGTTCGAAGATGCCGCCCTGCAGGTCCAGGAACAGCCGGTACGCCGTGTAGGCAACGCCGGACGCGATCGTGATCAGCAGGATGCCGGCGAGCATGTAGTTGACGTACGAATCGTCGGATCCGGTGTTGATGGCGCCGCCGAACACGAACACGAACAGCAGCATCAGTGCGATCGGGGTAACCGCGGTGGTGATGATCGTGTCGGGGCTACGGACGATGTGACGCAGCGAGCGACCGGTCAGGACGCCGGTGTCGCTGAGAGCGTGGGCGGTCATCGAGATTCCTTTCGTGCCGGGACCGTGCTGGCACGGACCAGGGCGAGGAACACGTCCTCGAGGGAAGGCTGCTTCTCGACATATTCGACCTTGGCGGGTGGCAGGAGTTGCTTGAGTTCGGTAAGGGTCCCGTTCTGGATGATCATGCCCTGGTGCAGGATCGCGATGCGGTCGGCGAGCTGTTCGGCCTCGTCCAGATACTGCGTCGTCAGCAGCACCGTCGCGCCCTCACTGGCGAGTTGCCTGACGGTCTGCCACACCTCAATGCGCGCCTGGGGATCGAGTCCCGTCGTCGGTTCGTCGAGGAAGATGACCGGCGGGTTCCCGATCAGGCTCATCGCGATGTCGAGTCGGCGTCGCAGGCCGCCCGAGTACGTCGACGCCTTACGGTTGCCGGCTTCGGTGAGCGAGAAGCGGGCGAGCAGCTCGTCGGCGATGGGACCTGGGCTCTTCAGGTGACGCAACCTGGCGACCAGCTCGAGGTTCTCCCGGCCGGTGAGCACTCCATCGACTGCGGCGAACTGGCCGGTCAGGCTGATCGACTCGCGCACGTCGCCGGGCCTCGCTGCGACGTCGAAGCCCTGGATGGTGGCCGTGCCGGCGTCGGCCTTCAGCAGCGTTGACAGGATCCGCACCAGCGTCGTCTTGCCCGCACCGTTCGAACCGAGCAGCGCGAAGATGCTCCCAGCGCTCACATCGAAGTCGACGCCCCGCAGCACCTGCAGGTCTTCGAACGACTTCTCGATCCCCTGCACCCGGATCGCGGGTTGGACGGCCTGGTCGGTGGTCATCTCCGGTTGTCCGTTCTCGGCGTTTCACGCACCGTCGTTGCCGGCTTGATCGATGGCGTCGGTCAGGCGCTTGCGCTCCTTGTTGAGCCACTGGCCGTCCGTGTAGTTCTGGAGGAAGGTGTCTGCGAACTCCACCGGCTCGTCCCCCACGATGTCGCGGATCGGGGTGCCGTCGGCTGCGGCCCGCTCGATCAGGTCGGCGAGGTCCTCGAGCATCTGCATCAGGACATCCCCTTTCACGATCCCTCCCGCGTACATGAAGTAGCGCTCGAGCCCGTCGATCGCCGTTCGGTAACTCGCGGGGAACTGTTCCTTGCGGGCCTTGTACTGGCGCCAGCGCTTCTTGTCCTCGAACGAGCCCGTGATCAACTCGATCCATCGTGTGGCCATGATTACTCTCCCTCTTCCTTCGGGGGTTCGATGTGGTGGTGGAGCTGCTCGATCCGCTCTGCGAGGAACGTCCAGGTCTTCCAGAACTCTTCGAGGTGGTCGCCGCCCAGTGCGTTCAGCGAGTAGACCTTGCGCGGCGGCCCCTTCTCCGACGGGACCTTCGCCACGTCCACGAAGCCGCGCTGCTCGATCCGGACCAGCAGCGCATAGACAGTGCCCTCGACGATGTCGGAGAAGCCCTGTTCGCGCAGCCGCGCAGTGATCTCGTAGCCGTATGCCGGCTGCCCGGCCAGGATCGCGAGGACGATGCCCTCGAGCGTGCCCTTCAGCATCTCGGTCATCTGCTTGCCCATGCACGCCCTACCCTCAACTACTCAGTGTTGCTGACTACCACTAGATAGTAACACTGATTAGTGATCCCGCAAGAGGTTCGCCCGGGGTCGGCTGTCTGGCCCGGGCACGGGGTGCGACCTGGGGCTACGCAGCCCAGAAGATGCCATCTCAGCACGACGAGGTCCTCGACAAGCGACGCCCTGGCGCCTCAGATTCCTTTCGTGGCGAGTCGCTTCGATCGCCGACGGATGACGAATGCACCCGCCGCGCCGACCAGGGCGCCGGTGACCCACGGACGAGGATTGCGGACGTCCGGCCGCTTGACGAGCGACATCCCGTTCAACAGGAGACGGGGCTTCTGACCCCGATCGTCGTGACTACCGGTGAAGACCAGTGGCAGTGTCCCCAGGCCGAGTCCCGAGAGATCGACCCGGAACATCCGCGGATCGTCCGGGTCGTCGGGGTACAGCCGCAGGCCCCGGCGGATCGCGGGGATAGGGTTCAGCGGTTTCAGGGTCAGCTGCCCGCCCCCTGCAGTGACCTCCGCTCCGGCACCGATGAACGCTCTCGTGAACAGGTTGGTGACCGGCCCCGGGTCCGGGCCGTACCAGCCGCAGACCTCGCCCCAGACCTCGGGATGCGTCGGCACGTCGGAGCGGATCGCGTTGTCCGGGAGATCGAGCAGTCGGCGCAGCAGAGCGGTCCCCAGCGGCACCGGGGTCCCGCGGCCGTCCAGGCCGCCCGTGTTGGCGAGGACGACGACCCCGACGTCGTGCTCCGGGGCCAGCGTCATCTGGGAGAGAAACCCGGACACGATCCCGTCATGGCCGATCGTGCGGTGGGCGCCCTCTTGGCCACGCAGGAAGGCCAGGCCCATACCCGGCACCCGTGGGTCGGGCTGGTAGTGCGGGTCGAACATGTACGCCAGCGTCTCGGGTTTCAGGATCCTCCCGTGCTCGTTGGCCCCACCTCGCAGCAGCGCGGCGACGTACCGCGCCAGGTCCGCCGTGCTGGAGTTGGCGGCTCCTCCGCCGATGGCCAACACCTCACGGTCGGCCACCGGCTTGAGCCCGCGCGCCCGGAGCACGTATCCGGTGGCCAGCTGGGAGCGGACCCGGTCGGAGCGGGAGAGGTCGGTGTGCTCCATACCCAGGGGCGCGAACACCTGGTCGCGGAGGTAGTGATCGAGCGGCTGCCCACTGACGTCCTCGACGATCTGGCCCAGGACGGCGAAGCCGTGATTGCTGTACATCCACTTGGTGCCGGGCTCGACCTCGACCGGCAGTCCCCGGTGGTAGTACTCGGCGAGCGAGGGTAAGGACCGCCCGGCCCGGATCCCGGACCCGATGCCGGGCTGGAGCAGATCAGTGAGGCGTCGCCAGTAACCGATCCCGGCGGTGTGCGTGAGCAGGTGACGCAGGGTGACCGGCGAGAGGTTCGCCTTGGTGGGCACCAGGCGAAAGGCACGCAGATACTCGTTGGCGGGCACATCGAGGTCAAGAAGTCCCTGTTCCCACAGCTGCATGACCGCGATCGCGGTGAACGTCTTCGTGATGGACCCGATCCGAAACACCGTGTCTTCGGTGACCGGGGTTCTCGAGAAGACCTCCGCGACTCCGTGCCCGTGGAACCAGGCGAGCCCGTTGCGGTCGACGACACCGACGGCCAGGCCAGCAGAGGGCCATCGGTTCAGCGCCTCCGCAACCATCGGAAGCAGTTCGGCGCCGCCGATTCGACGTGATGCTGGTGCCTCGGTGCTCGGCTTTGACTCCGTATCGAACGCGTCCATCTCTCCCCCTCCTTGGTGCCCTGTGTCAGTGCGGATCGATCGGGGTCAGCACTCCGACCAGGGCCTTGAGCCCCTGGGTGGTCGGCGTTCCGGCGACGTCGATGTTGGCCTTGACCGTGAATGGAACTCCGTGGAACGGCGGCAGTTCGTCGCCGGCCGCGACTGCCCGATCAGCCACCGCCGCGGCTGCCAACGCCTGCTCGGCGAGCCCACCGGCACCGCGTTCACGGTCGGGTTCACCTCAGCGATCCGCTGCAGGTGAACCGCGATGACCTCGTTGCTGGACACCTGACCAGCCCGAATCGCGGCAGCGAGCTCCCCCGCGCCCCAGCGCCACAGTGGCGCCGACTCCATGACGCTCATCCGCTGCCTCCCACGCGTCGTCCGTCTCGCCTCACTGCGGACAAGAGCAGTCCGTCCAGGTGGACCCCGGTCGCCATCCCCCCGGCGTCGCGGCTGAACACCACTCGGGCCGTGCCCAGGCCGTAGCGCGCCAGGTCGAGCCGGAACACGTCCGGGTCCTCGGCGTCGTCGGGGTGCAGCGGCAAACCGCGGAAGAGCGCAGGGATGGGGCTGAGAGCCCGAATGGTGAGTCGGCCGCGCCGGACCCAGACCTCGACGCCCGCGCCGAGCATGGCCCACGCCTGCATGTCAGTCGGTTGGGCACGCGGCTGGTACCAACCGCAGAGGCCGCTCCAGGTCTCCGCTTGAGGGGGGATGTCGTTGCGGATGCCGTCGAGCTCTGCCCCGAGAAGATCCCCGAGCAGGCGCAGCGACTCGGTTGTCAGCCAGGTGGCAGCATTCCTGCCCCCGTTGGTCAGGGCGACCACCCCGACCCCGTCGCCGGGAGCCAGAGCGATCTGCGAATTGAACCCTGGCAGAACTCCCTGGTGCTCGACCACGGGATGCCCGCCGACGTTCGCACGGAGAAACCCGAGCCCGATGCCCGGGATCCGCGGGTCGTTCTGGTGGTGCGCCTCGAACATCATGGCCAGCGTCTCCGGCTTGAGGATTGCTCCACCTGCCGCCGAACCCCCTCCGAGCAGCGCCGCGAGATACCTGACCATGTCTCGCGGGGTGGAGTAGATCGACGACGCCGCTGCGGTGACCCAGGCCCGGTCGGTCACGTGTCGAGGGCCCTTCGATCGCAGTCGGTAGCCGGTGGCGAGGTGCGCTTGGACCCGTTCGGATCGGAGCAGGTCGCTGTCCGCCATGCCGAGCGGTTCGAAGATGAACTGGCGCAGATACAGGTGCAACGGCAGTCCGCTGACGTCTTCGACCACCTGTCCGAGGGTGGCGAACCCGTGGTCGGAATAGGTCCAGATCGTGCCCGGCTCGACCGCAAGGCGCAGCCCTCCCGAGTAGTAGTCGGCGAGGGTGGGCAGCCGTTGATCGACCGCGAAGCTCTCCCCGAACCAACCACTGCTGACCATGCGTGACGGACGCACCCATTCAGGCACCCCCGCTGTGTGGGTCAGCAGGTGTCGCAGAGTCGCTGGCCGCCAGCCGCGATGCCCCGAGACGAGCTGGAAGGATCGAAGGTAGGCGTTGGCCGGACGGTCCAGGTCGAGTAGACCCTGCTCCCACAGCTGCATGACGGCCACCGCAGTGAACGTCTTCGAGATCGAAGCAATCCTGAAGACGGTGTCCTCGGTCACCGGCTGCTTGGAGGCGATGTCTGCATACCCCTGGGCCTGGAAGGCGTTGGCGACTCCAGGCCCCGTCACTGCGACAGCCAGCCCGACGGCGGGGCACCGGTTGAGGATCCGGTCAACCCTTTCCTGCACCCTGAGCTGAGTGTCGTCGACCATGCGAGCCTCTCGAGAACCACCGCTGGCGGCCTTCGGCCTCCGCTGAAGCCAGTGCCTGACTCGACCCTCCTGCCTGCCGGGTGGTCGACGCAGGAGGCTTTGTGCCTCACCGCCCCGGGTCAGAAGACCCTAGCCGGCCCTCCGTCGGACGGCGACGCTGACGAGGGAGGTGGCGATCATGGACAGACTCAGTGCCGATGACCGGCTCGTCCTCTGGTCCGATCACACCTGGCCGCAGGACATCGGCGCCCTCGTATTCCTCGAAGGCGGCCAACTCGTCGACACCGACGGGCGACTGCGCATCGAGGCGTTGCGGGAGGCGCTCGAGCGCCGACTGCACCTGCTGCCACGCCTTCGTCAGGTGCTGTACGTCCCCGGTCGCGGGCTCGGTCGGCCGCTGTGGTTGGACGCCCCCGCGTTCGACCTGGCCCAGCATGTCCACGCCCTCGCGGTGCCGTCGCCGGGTGATGACGAGCAGGTGCTGCGTACGGTCGCCGAGGTGCGACGGTCCCGCCTGGACCCCTCACGGCCGCTGTGGGCGATGTGGTTCCTCACCGGGCTGACACATGGACGGGTCGGCCTCTTCATCCGCCTGCACCACGTCATGGGAGACGGCATGGCCGGGGTGGCCAGCCTGGCCGTACTGCTGGACACGACTACCGAGGTTGGGCCGCCACCGCCGGCCCCCAGATGGGCTCCGTCGCCATGGCCGTCCAGATCCGCGCTGCTGATCGACAACCTGGTCCACGTCGGCCATGAGGCGGTTCAGGTGCTGGTCTCCATCAGGCATCTGGTCAGGACGGTTCGGCGAGTTCTCGCCGCCTGGCCCACGTTGCACCAACTTCTCGCCGCCGAGCCGGGACCGAACACCAGCCTCAACCGGTTGATCGGTCCGGACCGCAGCCTGGACCTGCTGAGCAGTCGCCTGCCCCCGCTGATTCAGGTCGCGCACAGGCACGGCGCCACGGTCAACGACGTGCTGCTCACGGTGATCGCCGGCGGGCTACGAGGGTTGTTGGCCGGCCGTGGGGAGCTGGCTGAAGGTATGTCGATGCCGATCTACGTCCCCGTGTCGCTTCGCGGAACCGGCCCGGACGCGAGCGATCACCCGGGCGGAAACCTCATCGCCCAGATCGTTGTACCGGTTCCGTTGGCGGACGTGAACCCTGCAACCAGGCTGAGGCTGATCGCGGAGCAGACCAGAAGGTGCAAGTCTCAGCCCCATCCTGCGCTGGGCTCGATGTTTCGCAGTCGGCTCCTCAGTGGTGTGATGCTCAAGTCAGTCGCTCGACGTCGCGTCAACGTCCTCAGCGCAGACCTGCCCGGGCCCAGGGATCCTCTGTTCTTCTGCGGCGCGCGGGTCCTCGGGGTGTTCCCCCTGCTGAACCTCATCGGGAACGTCTCGCTCGGCGTGGGAGCGATGTCCTACGCCGGACGGCTGTGCCTGCTGGTGACCGCCGACGCGGACGCCTACCCCGATCTACATGTCTTCACCGACAGCGCTCGCCGCGAGCTCGATGCACTCCTCCAGGGAGTCAGCACGGTCTCCTCGGAGATGCACCATCCCACCGCGGACGTCTGAGCCACCCTGTGCATCGCTCTTCGACAGGCTCAGAGCGCGTGGGGGGCTGAGCTCGTTGACCAGGTACGTGCCCTTCGTCTCGCCATCCCTCTCGGCCGAAGCGCGACGCCGGAGTCACCACCCGGCGAAGGACCCCGCTGCGCGGGACAGGACGGCAGCCGGCAGACCGTTGATGAAACCATCACGCTGGGCCTTGGCCCCCGGCCCGGGGAAGTGCCGCACGACCTGGTACCGCGAGGCCAGGGCAACCACCCACGGGTCGCGCAGATTGCCTGCGGCGTCGAAGGCGGCCTGGCCCGACACGGCCGTGGTGGTGTTTACGGCGTCAGTGATGTCCCCGGTGACCAGCCCCGGCGCATTGATGTGGTGGTCCAGCACCAGTGCCGCCCCGTACTGGGTGGTGAAGAGGTCGGCGGCCGTGTAGCGCGGCAGCGGGCCGCCACCCAGCGGGGCAGGCGTGCCGGGAATGAGAAAGTCCCCGGTGTCGCGCAGGATGCGGTCGAAGCGCTTGTTCGCAGTCTGCATCTCGGCGACGCAATAGGCGACCGAGGTACGTGCCGCGAGTCGCGCCCTCGCCCCCCATTCCGCGGTGAAGACCCGCGCCCCCGCCGGACCGCTGCCTTTGAAGAACGCGAACCGGGGTCCGATGTTGGCCGCCGTCGACTGGTGCATCCTGACCCTGCCATTCAGGACAAGCTCATAGAGCGTGGCATACAGAGGGAAATGATCAACCGGGGCGGCAGGCAGCGCGAGCGGATCGGCGGTCACGGCCGGATCCGCCCACGGGTTCGCGGCCGCCAACGCGGCGGCCGATGGCACCGGAGTGGCTGCAGCCTCCAGCGCGCCCCAGATCTGGGGATACAGCCGGTACAGCCCGAAGTGCAGGTCGTACTGATCCGGGGCCAGTCCACGGAAGTGCTCCCAGAGCACGTTGGCCTCGGTGTTGACGTGTTCGGTCCACTGCTGCAGGCCGGTGGAGAGCATGCCCCGGTCCCGGAGCCGTGCGGCATCCAGCCGGCCCTCGTTGGGGGCGATCGCGACCACGATCTGCGACCGGGCATCGAGCCGCGGGTCCCCCGCGGGATTGATCTCGACCTGATGGGCGGCGACGAAGGCCGCCGGCAACACCCGGCCGATGTGGGCCGGGCCGGTGTAGCCGTCATACACGCCGGTGTTCCCGGCACTCAACTGGCGACCGAGCACCACCTGCTGGTTGTTACCGGCGGCCTCGATCGCCGTCTCGGACCCGGCGGGCGCGTTGGCCGCGGCGAAGTTGACGTTGGCCGCCGGCAACGGAGCCTCCCGCGGCGTGATCGACGGGCCGGCGACCAGCGGGCTCTGCCAGGTGTCGAGGACCGGCGGCACGGTCGCGGCCAGCCCGAGGGCTGTGGCCAACAACCGGCGGCCGCGAAGCAGGCTGTCCCGCGGGTCGCCCACCAGGGTTGCGGCATCGACCGACTCGACGGCGAACCACAGCCGCCGCAGCACCGCGTTGCCAGCCGTGGTGCTGGCCAACAGCTGGGCCTGATGGTTGACCAGCGAGTCGACCAGTTCCAGCGCCAGCGGCACCTCCTCGGCGGCCCGCAGGCGCCGCACCTGGTCGAACAGTTCGTAGGCGAAGAACACCGGCTCGTAGGGGTTCCGCAGCGCACGCGCGGCCAGCGCGATCCCGAGATCACTGGCGTCGGCAACGGCCGCCAGGTCGGCGGCGACCTCGGCGCGCAGCGCATCCGGGTCAGGAATCAGCAGTGGCCCGACCACCCCGGCCGGCAGCACGATCGTTGGCGGCACCTGAGCCCAGTCCCGGATCGTCTCCAGGTTGGTGACCCACTCCCCGGTGTCCTCGTCGATCTCGATCGGCAGCGGCATCCGGAAGCCGACCTTCAGCACGTCGGTCGGGGTGTTGGTCAGGTGCGTGGCGCTGTAGGTCTGCAGTGCCGCCCCGACCGTGCCTCGATCGGGGATCGGGGCTGCGGTCGTACGGGTGGTGATCGTGGCCAGCAGATCGGTCAGCTCGGCGACGACACCGCCGAGTGTCGCACCCGGGCCGAGGATGAAGCTGACCCGGGGACGCAAACTGGAGTCGGTGGTGAGGTCGCCCCGGAGGTGGGCCAGCACACCCTCGACCAACGGCGGTCTTGGCGCCGGTGGGGTGGGCGGCACTGGCCATCGCAACAGATTACGGGCGGTCCCCGGCACTTTGGCGAGGCCCAGCGCGGCCAGGATGTCGTCGACGATGGTCACGAGCACCTCCTCGATCAACCTGCCGACCAGTATGTACCCGACCGGGCCACACCGACAGAGCCCAGCACCGAGCAAGCGTGCATGGATCGATGACGAGTGCCCGGAGCAGCGGAACTCGACGATCAAGCCTCTGTTGCGGTGAATCAGCCGTCGCTAGGCTGACCCGCATGGCGCCCTTCGGGCGGGCACCACGACGTTGACCTCTTCCTGATCACGGCGCCGGCAGGCGTGGTCATCCTGGCGACAACGCTCTGGCACTTTCGGCATGGGGGATGGTGATGACTCTCGACCTTGGGGTCGATCCACAGACCACCTCGTTGCTCACTGCCATCGGCGTCACCGATGACGACGGGCAGCTGGTCGCGAGCTGGTTCGATGATCCACTGTCCGCCATCCGACGGGTGCTCTCCAACCCCAGTCAGCGGGCCGCGCTGCTGCGGCTGCTGGACGAGTTGCTGCCGCCCGACCCGGGGCTCCCCGGCTGGTACCCGCTGCTGGACACCGAGGTGGGCAACCTCTATCTGACCGTCGAAGGCGACATCATCGGCGTCGCCGCGGGCCTGCACAGCGGCGTCCTCGGCTCCGGCGTCGGCCAGGTGCAGGGCACCGTCCGGCTTCCGCTGGTCAGCGTCGCCGGTGATCTTGAGGCGATCGCCGGCACCGCCGATGGGCCGATGCTGGTCGGCGTCGACATCGGCTTCACGTCCGCCGACATCCCGATGAGCAGGATCGGTGCCGCGGTCAGCATCCATCTCGACGAGGCTGCGCCGCTGGGCGTCCAGGCCGGGGTCCGGGTCACCGTCGACGACTTCATCCTCGGCGGCGCTGAGCCTGTGGATCTGGTGATCGACTCCGCCACCGTGGGTACGGATCTGGTCAAGGCGCTGAGACTGCTGCTCCAGAAGGTGGTCGACCTGCTGGTCGCCGACGCCGGCGGCAACCAACAACTGGCCCGGCTCGCTGAGCACCTCTTCGAGCTCCTGGGCATCAGCACCGACGACACCTCGGAGATCCCACCGCTGCCCCTGGAGGATCTTCTCTCCCACCCGGAAGCGGTACTGGACTGGCTCGTCGACATCGTCGACTCCCCGGCCAGCCTGACGTCCTGGGCAACCCACCTGAGCGGCCTCATCGGTGACGATCTGCCGGTCGGCGGCACGGGCACCGAAGACGACCCCTTCCGGGCACGACTGTTGGACTCCGACATCGTCGACCTCTCCCTGCTGCTCGAGGTTACCCCGAACCGAGAGCTGGAGATCGGCCTGGAGGTCCGGGTGGATGCCGGTCCGGTCGCCCTGTCCGGGGCGGTGACTGTTCTGCGGATCCCCTTGCCTGCAGTGCCGGGGGTGTCTGCGGACCCCGGAGCGCCTGTTCGCCGCACGCAGTTCGTCGCGGAGGCGACCGTCGGCCTGATCGCGCCCACCACCGGCAACCTGATCTCCAACGTCCCCGATCTTCAGATCGGCCAGCTCGGCGCCGGCTTCCGGCTCGCCGACGGCAACCTGCAACCGTGGTTGGCGATCACCGATGTCATCATCAGCGGCGAGGACCATGGGATGGTCGACCTGACCGACGCAGACGCGGTGATCGGGGTGGCGGCCGATGCAGCCCTGCACATCCTCCAGGACGCCTTCGGGGACAGCCCGATCGCCCACGCGCTGCTCACCCTGCTGGGCCTGCGCCGCCCGGACTCAGACCCGACCACGCCACACCTGCTGGACCCGGCGGCCTTGGGCCGGGGGCCGACGATCGCACTGGGCGCGCTGCACCGGACGGTTCTTGCCGATGCCGCGCATCCGTGGTCGCACATGTTCGAGCAGGTGGCGATCCTGGTCGGGCTGACACCGGTCGTCACCGGCGCCGGCAGCACCGAGGATCCCTGGGTCACCCCGATCGCCACGGCCGGCCCGGTCGGGCTGTCACTGGCGGCCTGGGACGCCCGGACCGATACCGACCCCGACGGACTGCAGCGGCTCCGGCTGGGCCTCATGTTGAGCGCCGGCCAGGGCGTCTTCGAGGGCGGACTGCTGGTCGAGCTGCTGGCCCTGGACCTGCCGGCCAGCGGGGCCGGTTCGGTGGCTCTGGTCGGCCGTTCGCAACTGGCGGTCGAGATCACCCCCACTGGTCCGCTGGACCTCTCCGGTCTGCAGTTGACGTCCGGCCGCGCCGCCGCACTGGTCACCTGGCGGCCCGGCGACCAGCCGCTCTGGCAGGTGGGAATCACGGGGGTCACGATCACCCTCGAGGAGCAGGTCTTCGGTCCGTACGACCTCGTGCTGCCCGGCCTGCAACCCGACCTCGGGCTCGGCGCGGACGCCATCCGGCTGCTCGGTCAGCTGATCAGCTCGGCACTGCGCTCCTGGGCCGGGGAACCCGCCTACGTCCTCGCCGCCCTGCTGGGCCTGCACCGGGACCTGCCGGAACTGCCTGACGACTGGCCGCTGCTCGGTGACCTGCTCGGCGGTGTCGATCAACTGCAGCTGTTCCTCGACGACCCGCCGACCGTGCTGCGTGCCCACCTGGAGCGACTGCTCACTGGCATCTCGGCCGACGGTGTCACGTTTGTCGGCAACGGCCTGCAGTTGCTCGGCCGACTGCTGCCGGGCGGCTTCAGGCTCGGCGGCTTCGATGCTCCATCGCTGCGGTCGATCACCGGCAACGGCCGCTACGACGACCCGTGGGTCATCCCGATCGTCGACGACACCACCGACGCGTCCCGGGGCGTGACGAAGGTCGACGGGCTGGTGTGGCTGGAGCCGGCCGGGCCGCCGGCCGAATGGATCTCCGCCATCGCCCAGCTTGCCGACCAGGTGACCGACGGTGACTTCCTGGTCAGCTTCTTAGCCGATGCCTCCGCGTTGCGGCCCCAGCTCGGCACTCTTCTCCGCGGCCGCAATCTGGACGCCCTGGCACACGGTTTCGATGATCTTGCCAGCTGGCTGGGCGACGGCGACGGGCTGGTGCCGCTGGCCTCGCAACTGCCGGACGGCTGGACCCTGGGCACCACCGTCAGCACTCCGCACGGCCTGCTGCCGAAGGATCCAGCGGTGATCAGCCAGGTCGTGGCCAGGCTGGCCGCCGGCAGCGGGCCGATACTGATGGTCGCGCCTCCGTTCGCCGATCGCATGATCTTCGACGAGCTGATCACCGCCGTCACGGGGGCGGCAACGCTGCCCGGCCGGCACTTCGATCTGCGTGCGCTGCCCGATCCATCCGAGGTCGATCTCGGCCAGATCGTCGCTGTGGCAGCGATCTACACCGCGGACCTGCTCGCCGACCACGCCGTCAGCGAGGTCGAACAACTGCGATCGGTGGCCCAGCGCGTGCGGGCGCTGACCGGGCAGCCGGTTCGGCTGGTCGGCCATTCCACTGCCGGCGTGGTGGCCCGAAACCTGGCCGCGGCCCATCCGGAGCTGGTCAGCGGGTTGATCACCCTTGGCAGCCCGCATCATGGTTCCGAGCTGTCCCCGCTCGTCGACGCCCTCACAGCCGACGCGGTCCGGGTGGCCGCCTCGGTGTCGGGGTCGATCGCCGAGAGCGCCCTGGGCGGCACGGTCGGCTGGCTGGACGGGCTGCTGGACGGCACCGGGGGAGCGCTGGGCGGGCCGGTCAAACTCGGCTGGTTCGCCGGGGTCGCGGATGGTCTTGTTGACACGGTGCCTGGGTTCGCCGTCGGCTCCCGGCTCAGCGGGGACCTGCTCGGGCTGTTGACGGGCTCGACGATCACCGGACTGACCGCCGCCGAGCCGCCGAGCCACCTCTCCTTCGGCGTCCGCCTCGGTCTGACCACCCCGCACGGTGACGACGGTGGTGTCGACGCCGAGGGGCCGCGGGAGATCGCGCTCGCGGCCGACGCGCGGGTCGACCTGGCCCGGTTGCGGCTCGTCCCGGGTGCTGCGGAACCACCGCGACCCGCCACTGCGCTCAGCCTCAGCACGACCACCTTCCGGCCCGACGGTTGGCTCGTCGGCGCGGGTGCCCTTCCGGACGGACCGGTCACCGCACGGGTGCGACAGGTCGAGGCGGGCGTGATGGTCCACCCGGCCGGTGGCGGAGGCTCCACCGGTGGCCTGGGCATCCGGCCCTGGCTGCGGCTGGTCGACGCGTCGATCGACGCCTCCCCGGTCCGGGAGGTGGTCGAGCTCGCCGATGACGGTCTGCGGGAGGTGATCGACGCCGTACTGGCCGAACTGCACGCCGCGGCCGCCAACCCGGCAGCCCACGCCGCCCTCGACCTGCTCGAGGCCGCGGGGGCGGTCATCACCACCACCGAAGGACCGCGCGCCTCCATCCAGGGCCTCATCGACCTGGCCACCGTACCGATCCGGACACTGAGCGAGCGTCGGACCGATCTGCTGACAGTGCTGCGCGACATCCTGGGCGATCCTGACACCACCGGTCTGGACCTGGGCGATCTCGACCCGGGCGCACTGTCGATCACGCTGCCCGAGCTGCCGCTCCGGCTCAGTCTGGATGACGCCACGATGGTGGTGCGGCTGGAGACCACAGCCGACATCATCGTGGCGGAGCCGTTCAGGATCTGCGGCCAGCTCGACCTCGCCACCCGCACGCTCGCGCCCACCCTCGACGTCTCGGTGATCGCCGGACCGGCACTGCTGCGCCGGCCCGCCGACGGCACGATCAACGTCAGCGCCGACCCGTGGTTGGCGGCACCCCTGGTGCTGCGGCCGTTCGACGCGGCAGCGCTGCAGTCCCGGCTGGTCGACCTGATCCCCGAACTGGCGGTGTCGGCAGTGGCGAGCGCGGTGCTCGGTGACCTGACCGGCGGTGCGACCACGGTGCCTCCGATCAGCGCACTGGTCCGCGACCCGGTCAGCTGGCTGCGGAGCCCGGCCGCGCTCGGCACCGCCGCCGGGCTGCTGGACGGCGACAAGATCAACGACCTGCTCCGCACGATCGCTGGTGCCCTCGCCCTCGACAGCGATCAGGGTCTCGCGCTGCCCGGCGGCTTCCTGATCACCGCCTCTGGCAGCGAGCCGCTCCTCGTGCAGCTCACGGGCACGTTCGGCGAGGACTCGGACGTCGTGAGCGCCACCGTCGCGCTCAGCCTGGCTCTGCGTACCACCGGAACGCAGCCGACGGACGTGCAGGTGACACCGGCCGGTGCCATCACCCTGGACCTGAAGCTGCCTGGTGACTGGGGCGACCTGACGATCGCGTTCAGCGTCGACGCGGGCGGTGTCCGGCTGGTGATCACCCCGGACACTGTCGGCCCGATCCAGTTGCTGCCGACCGTCTCGGGGCTCGGTGAGCTGCTCGGCGACACTGTCACCGCCCTGGTGCCAAAGGTGCTGCAGGAGATCGTCGACGCGCTCGCACCCAACCCGCCGCACCCGGTACTGGACGTCGCTCTGCAGATCGCCGAGGCGCTTGGCCTCTACGACCCGTCCGCTGACGGCTTCACCGGCAGCACGCAGGTCGAACTGCTGCGGGACATGCTCGACCCCGGCTGGCTGCAGGACCAGGTCACCGACCCGGCGTTGATCATCGACCACATCCGGAGCCTCTTCCCCAGCGGCGGCAACCCCGGCGTCATCCCGCTGCCCGCAGGTCACCGAATCGTTCGAGTGGAGGACCGGCTGCGCTGGGAGATGGATCTGCTGCCCGGCTGCGAGCTCGGCGCCGAACTGGGCTGGGCAGCCGACGGCCACCCGCAGGTGCTGATCACCCTCACCGGCCTGGATACCGGCCCGGTCAGCATCCTCGAAGCCAGGCTGGGCTACCTGAACGACTTCGAGGGCCTGCTGCGGGCCCGGGTGGAGGTCGGAGATCCGCTGGACTGGTTCACCCCCGAGATTGAGTTCAGCCTCGCAGGCGACCGGCTCGGCCTACGCATCGTGCCGCTCGGCGAGGCCGCCGCCGGCGAGGTGGAGATCGTCGTGTTGCCCACGCCGGACGTCGTCCTCACCGCAGAGGGCGGGCTGCGGCTGGCCGGCTCCTGGCTGCTTCCGCTGATCACCCGCTACGTCATCCCGCAGGTCGAGACGCTGCTCAACCAGCCGCTGTGGCCCAGTGGGCCGAGCTCACGGGCCATCCTGCGCGGTGCCGGGTTGGTCACCAGCGACACCGGGGCGGTTCAGATCGTCGACCAGTTCCCTGAGCCGTCAGTGATAGGGCTGGGAGCCCTGAAGCGGGCGCTGTCGTCAGTCTCCGTCAAGATCTCCGACGACCTGGACCTCGGCTTCGCCGAGGATGCCGGTCGACTCGGCATCCGGTTGCAGGGCTCGGTGAACTTCCCGGGCGACGTGTCGGTGACCCTGCTCTTCGGCGAGCATGACTGGATCGGCGCCGGCGCCGGGGTCACTGCCTGGGTCGTCGGACCTTCAGCTGATCCGGCCCTGCCGGTTGCCCCGGCGCCGGGCCTGGACGTGGTCGGTGTCGGCTTGCAGATCGCCGGTGCGGATGATGAGCATCCGCTGTTCGGTGGCGACGACGACAGCGTGGTCCAGCTCGGTGGTGTGGCCGCGATTCTCTTCGCCAACTTCGCCTTCTGGGACGCCACCACCAGCCGAGCCACCTTCGCCGTCGACAGCCTGGGCGGAGCGGTCGAGCTGATCAACACCGCGATCCGGGTGAACGGCTCCGACGGCGACTCCTTCGTCGCCAAGCTGATCCCGCAGGAGCTCGGCGCCGGCTTCACCACTGCCATCGCCTACCGCAACGACCAGCTCGAGGTGCACGGCGGACCTGGTGATCTGGACAACGGGATCGAACTGACGTTCCCGCTCAACCTCAACCTCTTCGACGTGATCTTCCTCCGCGAGCTCTACCTGGCCGCGGTCTTCGGGCAACAGAGCGACCTGGTCGCTGCCCTCTCCGGCAACGCGGAGTTGGGACCGATTGCGGTCACGGTGGACCGGGTCGGGCTGCGGGTCACGATCACCGGTTCGGGTGCAGTGCTGTCGTTCAAGCCACCCGACGGTTTCGGGTTCTCGCTGGATGCTTCCACGATCCGGCTCGGCGGCTTCCTGCTCGTTGACGAGGCTCGCGGCCGCTACGTCGGCGCTCTGGAGATCGCGGTTCTGGAGAAGTTCGCGCTCACCGCGATAGGGATCATCACCACCAAGAAGCCCGACGGCTCTCCCGGGTTCTCGCTGCTGATGTTGATCACGGTCACGCTGCCGGTGCCGATCCCACTCGGCTACGGGTTCTTCTTCGCCGGCGCCGGTGGCCTGCTCGGCCTCAACCGCGGCATGGACGTCGACCGGATTAGAGACGGGTTGCGCACCGGCACCGCCGACTCGATCCTCTTCCCCACCGACATCATCAACCGCATCGACGTGATCGTCCGCGATCTGGAGGAGTCCTTCCCGGCCCAGGAGGGCCATTTCCTGATCGCGCCGATGGCCATGATCACCTGGATGAACCCGGCGCTCGTGACGCTCAAGATCGGGATTGTGCTGGAGATCGCCCCGCAGCCCAACATCGCGTTGCTGGGCGTGCTGCGGCTGGCACTGCCCACCCCGGACGAAGCCGTCGTGGACCTCAAGGTGGCCTTCATCGGCGGCATCGACGTCGGTGCCAGCCTGCTCTATTTCGATGCTGCGATCTACGACTCCTTCATCGGCTACGCCGATTTCAAGCTCAGCCTCGAGGGCGACATCGCCATCAGGCTCTGCTGGGGGGCCCAGCCCGACCTGGTGGTCTCGATCGGCGGCTTCCACCCCAGCTATACCCCGGCTGCGCACCTCAAACTGCCGGTGATGCGGCGGCTCAGCCTGTCGCTGCTCAAGGACAACCCACGGCTGACGCTGAGGCTCTACTTCGCGGTGACCAGCAACACCATCCAGTTCGGCGCCCAGCTGGAGTTCTTCGTCGGTGTCAGCGGCTTCTCGATCAGCGGCGATCTCGGCTTCGACGTGCTGGTGCAGTTCGTGCCGTTCCTGATCGACGCGCACATGTGGGGCAAGCTCGCCGTCACTGCCGGCGGAACCGACGTCTGCTCGATCAGCCTGGACCTGCAGCTGCGCGGCCCGACCCCGTGGTACGCGCACGGCACGGCCAGCATCAGGATCCTCTTCTTCAAGATCAGCGTAGAGGTGGAGGCGACCTTCGGCGAGGCCCACGAGACCAGCATCCCGGCCGAGCCCGTACTGCCGAAGCTGCTCGACCAGTTCCGGGATCCGCTGAACTGGACCGCCGAACTGACCGCCTCCGCCTCCGCCGGGGTGACGCTGCTGCCGCTGCCCGGTGACGAGCTGGTGGTCGACGCCGGCGGATTGCTGTCCGCAAGGGAGAACCTGATTCCGCTCGAGACCGACATCGGCCTGGTCGGCAAGACCCCGCCGAGTGATGTCCAGCGGGTCACCATCACCGGTCTCTCGTTCGGCACCGACGCGGCCGACTTCGACGACGTCACCGCTCCGTTCTCCCCCTCCACCTTCGCCGGGCTCTCCAGCACCAGCTCCGACCTGCTGAAGGCGCCGGCGTTCGAGGACCGGCCGAACGGCGTTCGGGCCAGTTCAGGACAAACCCTGGAGGCCGACTTCGTGCTGCACCACCCGCAGACCTACGAAATGATCGTCATCGACGACCCCGACCCGGAGGCCCCGACTCCCGCCGCCGTGCCGGCCAACCCGCAGTTGACCTTCTCCAGGCTGGTCGTTGGCGGTGCGATCGGCTCCTCAGCCCCGTCCAGACTGCAGGCCAAGCGTGCCGAGCGCGGCAAGGTGCGGTCGGCGACCGCCGCCGAGCCGCTGTACGCCGTCACGGCCAAGGATTCACTCGTGCCACTGGGCGCCGACGGTCAGCCCGCGGCCGGGGGCACCATGTTGCTCTCCCGCACCGACGCCGAGCAGCGGCTGGCCGGCTTGCCGGCTGACGGGCGGCGCTTCCAGATCGTCCCGGGGGTGCAGGTTGTCCACTGAGTTGCCGGAGTACAGCTTCCTCCCGTGGTCCCGGCGCGGCATCGCCACTCGTGTAGACCAGGTCGACCACCTGGGAACCACTCCCAACGCCGGTACGAAGGACCGTGCGACGCTGACTGCCTCGATCACCCTGGAGTCTGTGCCGGTCCCAGGGGCGTCGGCCGTGGGTCCCGCGGTGGTCAGCCAGCAGGTGTCCCTGGTCGGGCCGGGCGACATCAAGAGCCTCAAGCCCGACACGGTGCTGCGCGCGATGCCGGTCCCCGGCAGCGTGAACGCCAGCCCCGGCGAGCTGGCCTACGTCGAGTTCTACGACGAGGACTTCCCCTGGCGGTACAGCCCGGCGCGGGCCACCGCCGCCCATAAGCTGCGGCCCTGGCTGGTGCTGCTGGTGTTCGCCGACGGCGAGTACACACTGACCCCGATCCCCGGCGAGGTCGCCATCCTCACGATCACTGACGCAGCCCCGCTGCCACCGGTCACCGAAACGTGGGCGTGGGCCCACGTTCAGACCCAAGGCGACCTGGGTGCCGGCGACCCCGGCGACCTGCTGGACGACTACGTGAGGTCCGCCCCCGATCGGGCGCTGTCCCGGCTGCTGAGCCCTCGCCGGCTCGACCTGAACACGGGTTATCGGGCCGTCGTCGTGCCCGCCTTCGAGGTCGGCCGGCTGGCCGGACTGGGCACCCCGGCCGAGCCGGGCACCGTGCCGGCCCAGCAGCCGTCCTGGGGGCAGGGCCAGCCGCGGGTCTTCCCGGTGCTGTATGACTGGACCTTCCGGACCGGCGAACTGGCCGACTTCGAGGTGCTCGCGCGGCGGCCGAAGGCGTACCGCATCGAGGCCGAGGGCTTCGGCACCCGTGACCTGGACATCTCCGATCCGGGCGCAGGCGTGGAGGCGACGCCGGGGACCACAGTCGCCTTCGAGGGCGCTTTGGCGCCGGTCGACTTCGCCACCCGTGTCGGCTACCCCACGTCTCCCGGTGCACCGATCATCAACCAGTTGCGTGAGGTCGTCGACCTGGCCGTGGACTTCCGCGAGACCGGCGCGGGCGCCGACGAGGACCCGATCGTCACCCCGCCCGCGTACGCCCGCAAGCACGCCGCACTGGAGCGGGTCGCCGATGCCACCACGGCGACCTTGCGCTGGCTGGCCGAACTCAACCTCGACCCGCGCAACCGCGCCGCTGCCGGGCTGGGCGCGGAGATCGTCCGCCAGCGCGACGAGGAGTACATGGAGCGGGCGTGGGCGCAGGTCGAGGAGCTGGATGCTGTCAACCAGCGGCTCCGGGAGGCTGACCTGGCGCTGACCACCAACGAACGTGTCTTCGCCAAGCACATCTCGCACTCCGGTCCCGACCGGCTGCTCGGCATGACCGCGGGCGCCCAGTCTGGGCTGCGGACCGCGGATGCGACCGACACGAGCATCCGTGGGGTGGTGGATGCCAGCCGGGTACCCGTGGCGGCGCAGGCGCCGGCCTTCCGGCGCATCACCCGGCCGCGCCGACCGCTCATCCGATCCCTCACCACCATCACGACCGGCCTGCCGGGCGAACTGCAGTCCGGGCTGTTGAACCGGCTGAACGAGGACCCCGCGACCGCGGTCTCCACCGCGCCACCGGCGCCTGAGCCGGCGCTGAGTGTCGCGCCGACGCTGGTGCAGACGGCCGCCCAAGCGGTCGCCGCCCAACTCCCCCGCGGCCGGGACGTGCTCCCGGTGCTCGCCGGCGACGAAGTGGAGGCACGCCGGCTGGCCGGCACCCTGGCCGCCATCACCATCGACCAGCTGCACACCGCGATTCGGGGGCGGCTGGACACCACCTACCCGGCGACGACCGCGGGCAACGCGGAGCTGCGCGCCGAAGTGATCGCCCTCAACGACGCCCTCACCACCGTGGACGTGGGCGCCGACGACGAGGCGACCGTCCTGCGGATGCCCGAGGCGATCTTCACCGAACACTACGGCTCCGCCATCGATGGCAAGAACTACCTCTCGGTGGTGATTGCGCCGAGCACCGCCACCACGCTCACGACACTGGCGCCGACGGCAGGGCTGACCAACGCTGTCGACTTCGCGGCTGCGCTGGCTGATTTCTCCGCGCTGTCGGCCTCCCGGCCGATACCCGCCCCGGCGGCTGCGCTGGCCGCCCCGGCGACGTTGGCCACGCGGGTGTCGCTGCAGCTGAGGCCTCGGGTGGCGATGCCTGCCCGGCTGGCCACCGTGCTCGGCGGCGTGGACGATCTGGCGGCGGACCTGGCCAACAGCCGCAGGCTCAGGCCGGTGATGGCCTACCCGACCTTCGACGACCCACTCTTCGCGCCGCTGTCGCAACTGGGCCAGGACTACATCATTCCCAATATCGCCAACCTCCCCGCGGAGTCGATCGCGCTCATGGTGCCCAATGTGCGCTTCATCGAGTCGCTGCTGGCGGGGGTGAACACCGAGTTCGCCCGGGAGCTGCTCTGGAACGAATATCCGACGGACCAGCGCGGGACCTACTTCGCGCGGTTCTTCGACGCCGCCGACGCCGGCGTGGATCGGCCGCCGGACATCCCCGAGCTGCACGGCTGGGAGCACGACCTGGGCACCAACGCTCCACAGCTGTCCGGACTGCTGGTGCTGGTGGTGCGCGCCGCGTTGCTGGTCAAGTTTCCTGACACCATCGTCTTCGCTCAGCACGGGCGCTACACCGGCGCGGGCGCGAGCCGTCACCGCACCCTGGACGAGGCGGGTGAGATCCGCTACCCGGTCATCCGTGGCCGGCTCGACCCCGACATCTCGCTGTTCGGCTTCGAGCTGACGCCTGAGGAGGCCGCCGGCACCGCCGCCGACGCCGGCTTCTTCTTCTGCTTCATGGAGCGCCCCGGGCAATTGCGTTTCGGGCTGGACCTGGATGAGGACCCGTCCACCCCGGCCCCGGCCCTGACCAGCTGGGACGACCTTAACTGGAAGCACCTGCAGCCGGTCGCCGGGCAGCCGCCGACCCAGGTGCTGGTCAGCGCCAACACCGGCCTGGCCCCGACGACGGGCGGCCTGCCGGACTGGGGCCAGACCTCGGCACACCTGGCCTCGATTCTCTGCCAGAACCCCGTCTGGCTGGCCCGGCACGCCACCGACATGCTCCCCGTTCAGGCGACTACGTGAGGGACAGAGGTACGCGATGACCACCAACCCCGTCGACTGGTCGACGCTGACCACCGACCCCGCCGCCACCACTGCGGTCACCGCGTTGGGGACGCTCGCGGCCGGCTTCGACCCTCAGGTGCCGGCCGTGCTCATCCCGGTCCGGGTCGAGACCCGCTTCACCACCGTCGAGGTGCCCGATCTCACCGACCACCTCGGCGACCTGCTCGATCTCCTGGCGCAGCTTGACGACCTCCTGCAGCGGCTTCGTGAGCGCAGCTTTCCGACCGAGCTGGTCGGCACGGTCAAGGAGAAGACGGCGTTCAAACGGAGGGTCGAGGAGCCGCTCTACAAGGCCACCGAGACCGACCTCACCCTCTTCGCCGGGACGCTGGAGAGGCTGCGTTTCCAACTGGAGCAGCCGATCACCGCCGGTACGCCGGAACAGCAGCGCCGGTTGGCCAGGGCCCTGCCGGCACTGCGCGAGGGGATCGGTGCGGCGCGTGCCGGGCTCGGCGGCCTTCGGTCGGACTACCAGCGCGAGCGCTTCCTGGCCGCCTTCGACCAACAGGTCGCCATCGCCGAGGCCCTGTTCCGCGCGATAGCGGGCCGGGTCCAGCCCGCGCTGCGGTTGGTCGCGGACCTCGGCCTGCGGACCGGAGCGCAGGCCGCCCGCGAACTCGGCCGCACCCCGGCCGGGCTGCCGCTGCGACCGGGGCTGCCCGGCGGCGCACCCGCAGCCGGCACCGCAGGTCCCGCCGGGCGGCGCCCCCGGCACCGGATCGTCATCGGCGACGGCACCACAGCCGACGCGCTCGGCGCCGCCCGGGTGGTGCGGCTGGACCGGTCGCAGCTGATCGCCTCCGCCGAGGCCGCCGACTTGATCCTCAGCCGGCTGACCGACCCGATGGCCGCCCTCGGCCCCGACCTGCGGGCAGCAGCCGCAGGGATCACGCTGCTGCCCGGAGCGCTCAAGGCCGACCTGCTCGCCCGACTCGCGGTGGCCGCGGGGCGGCCCGGTGCGGCCGAGCTCCGCGCTGAGATCGAGGCCACCCCGAGTGACCGGCCCGACCTCGACCGAAAAGTCCCCGATCGCACCGCGTCGACCGTGTTTGCCCTCGCCCGGCCGACCAGGACGGTCCATCAACTGCTGGTGCGGGTCTACCCCGAACCGCTCGCCGTCGACAGCCACGAAGAAGATCTGACCGAGACCGAACGGAACGACGGGGCCCACTTCTGGACCGAGACGGCTGCGGCCGGCGACGACGAGGACCTCCGCAAGGGCGCCTGGCGGGCGCTCTGCATCGGCCGCAGCACCCAACGCGCAGCGTGGGTCGCCCGGGTCACCGAACCGTTCGAACCCGCCGAGACCGGACCAACCCCCGGCGCCGCCGCCGCCAAGCTGATCAGTGACGCGATCACCGCGCTGGAGAAACGAGCCGCCGTCCTGGGCGGGGACCGCACCGTGCCGGACGAGCGCCCTGGGCGCCCTCCGGTACTGCGGCCGAGGCGAGCCCTGACCGACCGCCAGCTCACCGCAATCGCCCGGGCCCTGCAGGCGGTGCAGTCGTCTCTCGAGGCCGCCGAGGCGTTGCCGGCCACTGCGATCACGACCATCGCCGCCCGGCTGCAGACCCAGCGGGCCACCCTGGTCGGCCTCAGCCAGGTCTTCAGCAACGTCCCCGCGGAGTGGATCAAGCTGCTGGACGAGCTCGTCGGCCGGATGCAGCGGATCCCGGTGGAGCCGATCCCGCAGCCGACGACCCCGACCGTCGGCACCCGCAGCGGCACCTGGACCCGGGCCGCCTCCTCGACGGTGCTGCCGAAGCGCTTCGCGGTCTTCACCATCAGCGGCGGCAAGGCGGGAAAGGTGACGGCCGGCCGGCCCATCCCGGCCGACCTCAAACTCGGCCTGGACCCGAGCGGGGACACCTTCAGCCTCGACGAGGACGGCAATCTGGTGGTGCCGGACGGCCTCCGCTGGATGTCCGACTTCGACGAGGCCGAGGCCAAGGGGATGGCTCTGCGGCTGACTATCACCGCTCAGGAGGCCGAACAGGGCTTCGACGAGCTGCTGGTCCTCGGCCTCTCCGACGGTGATGCCGCCGACGCGGAGGCTCGGCTGACGGCGATGCTGGACGCCCACCACTACACCGCCGATGGCCTTTCGGTGCTGCCGGTCGGCACGGCGACCAACAACACCGAGGACGACCGGGCCGGCTACTCCAGCACGGACGACCCCGACCAGGCGTACCCGATCGAGCGCGGGCCCTCACTCGCCGCGACGACCAACGACTCCGACGGCAGCCGTCTGGCGACGGCTCTCGGGATCGACACCGACGTGCTGGCCCACGTTGCCGGCGCCGACGGTACCGATGCGAACGACGCCCTACTCGCCAACCAGGTGCTCTACCCCGGCACGATCGGGCACGCCTTGGAGGAACTGGCCTCCGGGCTCATCAGCCGGGACGCCCGGGATCGGCTGCGGAGGTACGCGCTCGCCCATGTCTCGGGACGCGGGCTGCTGCCCGCGATCCGAGTCGACGACCAGCCGTACGGGCTGCTGCCGGTGCTGGCGCTGAGCCGCTTCCGGACCGACCTCCGCGATTCGGGCCTCGACGCTGCCGCCCCCGCCGAGCGGGCGCGGCAGAAGAAGTTTGAGGACACCCTGCTCGGGCTGTTCCGGCAGCTGAACCGGGACTGGTCGACGATCCGCCTCGGCGCCGACGGCGGCCCGGCCGTCAAGCACGCGCACAGCCCCGAGGTCGGGCAGCCGGGCTTCGACGCCCAGCAGCATTTCCTCGGGATGCTGGGCCTGGAATTCTCCTCGGTCGGGTCGAGCTACCGCTTCGCGCTCAACGTCGCCGACCGTGGCGGGGTTCGCGGCCAGCCTGACCTCGGACTGAGCTTCGGCGTCCCACCGACCGAGGGGACCTCCGTCGACACTGCAGCCACGTTGGGGCCGTTCGCACTGATGGAGCACCTCGAGGAGGTCTTCCGCACCGCCTTTGGGTTACCACCCGCCTCGATACCGCGGGATCCTTCGACCGGGCAGGCGTCGGCGGACTGGAAGCCTGTGCTGGAGCTGCTCCAGACCTCCCGCGCCTACGGGCTGCGGCTGCTCACCGGGCTCTGGCCGTTGCAGGGCGTGGTCTCGGTTCCGGCCCACGGCACCACCACCGGCACCGGAACCTGGATCCTCAACCTGCTCAGCCTGGCGCTGACCGAGGTCCGGGCCCGGACCGAGGACGACCTGGCGAACGTCGGCCTGGCTGAGCTGCTGGTCCGGCACGCGTTGCTGGCCGAGGCCCGGCGCGCGGCAGCGGACGTCCTTATCACCCGCGGTCTGTTGTCGGAGGAGGCGCTGGCGATCCTGGGCACCTCGAGCCTGTACCAGACCTGGTCCGCCGGCACCCTGTCCCGGACGTCGGCCTGGGGGCTGCTCTTCACCCCCGTCAACCGGCTCGCCGAACTCGGCGGCGCCGGCGTTCCGGTGCCCGCCGACCTCGACAACCGCACGATGGCCGAGGTCGTCGCCGCGCTCCGGCCGGCCGTGATCACCGACCATCGGGCCGCGATCACCACCTTCGCCGGATTGCCGGCCGACCGGATGACCGCGCTCACCCGCGAACACCTGGATCTGTGCAGTTACCGGCTCGACGCCTGGCTCGGTGGGCTCGCGCACCGGCGGCTCCAGATCCTGCGCGCCCGCCGACCGCGAGGGGCCCAGATCGGCGCCTACGGCTGGGTCGAGAACCTGCGCCGCAAGCCGAGCGCACCGCCCGCCACCGCCGTCCCGGAGGCGTTGGCCGGCCTGCCCGGGCGTCCGTTGATCTCCGACCCGACCGGGGAGGGCTTCATCCAGACCCCGTCGCCGACGCATGCGGTGACCGCGGCGATCCTGCGCGCGGCCTACCGTTCGCAGACCGCAGAGGGCTCCTTCGGCAACGAGATGTCGGTCAACCTGTCGTCGGACCGGGTGCGCGTCGCGCTGTCCCTGATCGACGGCGTACGCGCAGGCAATGATCTGGGCGCGCTGCTCGGGTACCGCCTGGAGCGCTTCCTGCACGAGTACTACGCGCGCCCCGACACCCCGCAGGTGGTGGAGCTGGACTCGGCGATCTTCCCGCTTCGACGGGCCTACCCGACGGTGGCTGCGGTTGCCCCGGGCGCCGAAGCGGTCACCGAACCGACTCGGTACGTCGTCGACGGACTCGCTCTCGTCCGTACCCTGCTGGACTGGGTCGAGGCCAACGACCCCGATGCCGAGGGCACCCTGTTCCAGACCCTGTGGGCCCACCAGGCCGCCTATCCCTGGCTGACCAAGCCGGGCGCGCTGCCGCCCCGAGCCGAGACCGACAAGCTGGTCGGGGTCCTGCGCGGGATCGACGCGATCGCCGACGCCCTGGACGCGCTGGCCGATCTGACCATCAGCGAGACCGTGCACCAGTTGGTGCGCGGCAATCACGCACGGGCGGCGGCGGTGCTGGCCGCGCTGTCCGAGGGCACGGCGATCCCGCATCCCGAGGTCACCGACACACCGCGGACCGGGCTTCCGATCAGCCACAAACTCATCCTGCAGCTGCCAGCCATGTCTGCCGATCCGGTGGTCGGCCCAGTCGGCTGGGAGGCGGTGCCGATGACCGCACGGGCGGCCCTCGAACCAGCGGTCAACCATTGGCTCGGCGTCCTTCTCGGGGATCCCGCGAAGATCCGGATCCGGCTCAATTCGGGCGGCCTGGCCCCCGGTGCGGCGCTGCCGGAGGTGTCGGTCGCCGACCTGGGCCTGCAACCGCTGGATCTGGTGGCGCTGCTCGCCGACGGCTTCGACTCGGCGGTCGGTACCCTGACCGCCCGAGTGCTCGACCAACTGCGACCGGCCGAGCTGCCGCCTGACCAGCCGGGCGTCGTGGTGGCCGACGGGCCGCAGACCACCGCGACCGACAGCTGGACGATCGAATCCCTGCGGGCACCCGCCTGGGGTCCGCTGATCCGCAGCATCACCGACGTCGCACCACTGCTTGAGGCGGCGGCGGATCTGCTGGGGAAGTCCAGGCCTGCGAACGCGTCGGACTACGCCGCCCCGGAGTTCACCGCGACGGCCGGAGACGGGATCGACGTCGACGACCTGGCCACTCGGGTGCAGCGTCTGCTGGACGGCGCTCGACAGGACGCGGTGGCGCTGGCCCGCCTGCTCGCCGAGGACGGCGGGCTGGATTCCGCGGTGCTGGACGGCGATCCGGCGGTGTGGCTGGGGACGCTCCGGACACCGGTCCCCGCGGATCCAGCGGCCGAACATCCGAGCGCCTGGCTGCCCATGCTCGACTTCACCTCCGGCACACCTGCCGAGCGGGCCGAGAGGCTCGCACGACTGGACGCTTTCTGGGCGGGCCGCGACGCCTGGCGGACGGCGGCGAAGGCGGCGCAGGCCTATGGGATTCGGGTCGGGTTGCCGCGCCGCTACCTCTCCCGGATCCAGGTCAGTACGGAGTTGCTGCAGTCGGCCGAGGTGGCCTTCCTCGACCTGGCCGGGCGCTGTCGTACGGCAGCCGCCACCCTGGCCGCCGCGCCCGAGCCCAAGCCGGCGAGCACCTGGACACAGGCCGCCAGGGACCTGCTGGGCGACGGCCTCACTTTGGTGCCGCGGGTCGGGCTTGACCCGGTCCGCGCCGATCTGCAGACCGCTCTCGACTCGCACCTGGTCGGCCCGGATGACCTCGATGCCTGGCTGGAGGGGGCGGCCGCGGTTCGTCCAGGGGCTGCGGACCTGGCTGAAGTGCAGCTGCTGGCCGAGGCCCTCGGGCGCCACTCGCTGACCGGGGAGGTCGCCCAGCTCCCGCACGTCGATGGCACCCCGTGGCTGGGCGGCGCCCTGCCGGATCCCGCCCTGCTGACCGGCAAGGTGAGCGTGGTGATCTTCGGCGCCGACCAGCTGCCCGCCGCCGGGTCGACCGGGACTGCGTTGCTGGTCGACGAGTGGAGCGAATCGGTGCCCTACCGGGAGGAGGTCACCGGGGTGGCGCTGCACTACGACCAGCCCGACTCCACCGCGCCGCAGGCGATCCTGGTCGCAGTGCCGCCGGTGCTGGACCAGCCCTGGACGCTGACCGATCTCGCCGCCACCTTGCACGACACGCTCGAGATCGCCCGCAACCGGATGGTCGAGGTCGAGCACCTCGGCGCCAGCCGCTACGGCCAACTGCTGCCGCTGCTGGTCGGCGAGGTCGTCCCCCATGCCGCGGGCTCCGAGGTTGCCGGCGACCGCGTGATCCTCGACTTCCACCAGAACAATCCCTGACGGGACGAACTCCGACTCTCGACTTAGGAACCTGCGATGGCCTTCATCTCATCGACCTGCGAACCTCTGCGGATCTGGTCGCGGCTCGAACCGCGTGCCAGGGAGGTCGACTTCGCCGGCACGCTGGCGGCGAAGATTGCCGACCCGGTGTTCATGCTCGGCCGGCAGTGGCAGTTCGGCGAGTTCGCCGGCGCCGACGCGGGGTCGGCGATCTTCGCGACGCTCGCCCGGCAGGTCGATCCGGTGCTGGTCCCCGGCGCAGGTCCCGACGACGGGCTGGACGCCATCACCGAGCGGCTGCCGATCGACTTCCCGTTGATTGTGCGAGCCCGGCTCGGCCGGACCCTGCTGAGCCGGCTGGACGCCGCGGTGATCGCTTCCGGGGTCGACCCGGATGCCTATGACCCGCAGGTCTACCGGGACCTCTTCTATCGATTCTTCGGGCCGCTGGATGCCGAGCCCACCGACGCGATCGCCGCCGCCCGCGACCGGACGGCACCAAGGGCGGTCCGGGCACGACGGGCGCTCCGCGGCCGCTGCGTGGATGGGGTCCGGGTCTATCAGGTCACCCCGCCGGATCTGACCGTCGCCATGTTCCCGGCCGAGTTCGCCGCCGGGGTCCCGGCCGGTCAGCACCAACTGGTGCGGGACGCGCTGTTGGCCTACCGCGGCTGGTTCGAGAGCACCTACCCCCAGCCCGACCCCGGCAGCGGCCCGGCCGGCAGTCGTTGGGAGGGCGACCAGTTGGAGTACGCCGTCAGCGGAGTGGTCGCGCGTGGCGCGACGAGCACGGTCGTGGATGCGGCCGAGCACCAGGGCGGGCACCTGGATTGGTACTCCTTCGACCAGGGTGCCACCGGGCCCACGACCGCGGACGAGTCTGCGGCGGGGGTTGTCGACGTCCGCTCGGTGATCCCGGTGCCGGCGGAGTATCCGGGCATGCCTCAGCCGCGCTGGTGGCAGTTTGAGGACGCCGCTGTCGATCTCGGTCAGCTGAGCGCCGACGCCACTGACGCGGCGCGGATCGTGGTCAGCGAGTTCGCACTGCTCTACAGCAACGACTGGTTCACGATCCTCTGCCGGCAGCCGGTCGGCAGTGTCGCCGAACTCCAGGGGGTGGTCGTCACCGACACCTTCGGCTGGCGGACCCTGGTGCAGCCGACCGTCGACCCGGCCGGGTCCGACTGGACCGGATGGGACGCCTTCAGCCTGGCGCCCCGGCCCTCCGGGCCGCCCCAGACGGCGCTCCCCCAGCACCTCTACCTGCCGAAGACACTGCCGCAGATCAGCGACGGTGAGCCGCTCGAGCAGGTGGCCTTCGTCCGTGACGAGACCGCCGACATGGTGTGGGCGATCGAACAGCGGATCCCGGACTTCCTGGGCGGGTCCCGGGACGCCGCCGAGGCTTCCCGACGGCTGCGACAGCAACTCGACCCGACCGCTGACGCGGCAGCCGGGACTGCGGTGGGGAGCGGTCAGCTTCGCTACATCCTGCAGACCGAGGTCGCCGAGAACTGGATCCCCTTCATCCCGGTACATCTGCCGGGGCAGTTGCGCGCGATTCAGCTGCAGCGCGGCACGATGCGCCGCACCATCGGCCCCGAAGACACGCTGATCCGTCCGATGACCTCGATCCTGCGCCTGGGAATCGACGACGAGGACACCCGGGTAACGCCCTACTACGTGCATGAAGAGGAGGTTTCGCGAGCCGGCGTCCAGGTCCAGGGCCTTCTCCGCAGGGCCCGCCGCTACGACGGCACTCCGGTCGTCTGGCATGCCCGCAGAGTGACCACCGGCCGCGGGGAGGCACGTTCCGGCCTGGCCTTCGACCGCATCACCTCCGGACCTTGACGGTCGCTCCGGCCCGACAGATGATGGGGAAACCGGAGGCAGTGCTAGTCACACTCGAATTTGACCCGAGGGATACGGAAGAGTTTCCGAGCCGATGGGAGTCCTCCTGGGCGGCAGCTCGTGCGTTCTTGCTCCGTGGATGCGGAGTTCCGTGCAGGCTCTCCGTTCAGGGGGCACTTGAGTCTGATCGCCGTACGGCGGTGGCCCTAGGGGGACTGGTGCGGTTCCACGTGCTCACCGGTCTGGCTGGCACCGGCAAGACTGCGATGCTCGAGCGGCTGCTTGCGGCCGGCGAGCAGGTGGTCGATCTTGAGGGGCTGGCCGCCCACCGCGGCTCCTCCTTCGGCCGTATCGGCATCACCACCCCACAGCCCAGCCAACCCGAATTCGACGGTCTCGTTCGGAGTGCTCTTGCCGGCTGGGATCCGCGCCGGCCGGTGTGGCTGGAGGACGAGGGTCCGCACATCGGCTCGCTGCGGCTCCCCCGCGAGGTCGCCATGGCGATCGCCAACGCGAATACCGTCGAGCTCAGCCGCCCGCTCGAGGAGCGCGTCCAGCGACTGGTCGCAACCTATGGGTCGGCCGATCCCCGGGAGCTGATCAACGCAACCCAGCGCATCCGCCGACATCTCGGCAACCCGCGGACCGACCGGGCGATCAGCCACTTCCATGCCGGTCGGCCCGACGCGGCCATCCGCGTTCTGTTGGAATACTTCGACCACGGCTACGCCCTGCGCGCCTCACGCACCGCCCGCCAGGCACTGCCGGCCGGGGAGCTTCCGGAGGTGATCAGGTCGCCGCCCGAGGCCGGGCAGAATCTATGACATCAGGCTCTGCCGAACGATCTCGTCAACGACGTGCGCGACCGAGGCGGTGGCGTCGATGACGATGCCATTCTGCGGAATGTCTTCCTTGGTTCGATGCAGTCTCACGATGAGCTCCCGTTCCACTCGGTTGCCGCCCCAATCATCGTCCCTTCGCTCGTCCAGCCGGCGATTCAGAGTGCCAAGGTCGACGTCAAGGACGAAAACGCCGTCGAACAGGCCTATGAATTGCGGGAAGTTCCTGGATCCACCGCAGAAGAACAGTGCCGGCTCATCCTGGTTGGCGACCAGGGCCTTCACCTTGTCAACATCCCAAATATGGCGCTCATGCGTTGAGCCGTCCATCGGTTCACCGGTTTCCGGATCACCTTGATAAGCCAACTCGGTGTCGCCATTGATGGCGTGGTAGCCGCGCCGCTGCAATTCTCTGCACACCGAGGTCTTCCCGGTGCCGGAAACGCCTTCGATCAGGTAATTTCTCACAGCCACTGCAAGAGGCTAACAAGCCGGACTAGACGAGATGCGGCCTCTCTGGGCTGTCGTGGGCGGGGTCGACGTCCGCCTACGGACGCAGTGATCGGATACTGCAGAATTGCCATCGTCAGAACAACCCCGGCCACAGCCGCCAGCGGGGGACCCCGGCCCTTCACTGAACGCGGGGCCAATCAGGTGGCCCGGGTCGATCTCATCGGAAGGATTCCCGTGCACTCTCAGCAGCTGGCCGATGAAGACGTCGACCACTTCATCCGCCATGGCTACGTCGTAGTGAAGGACTGCTTCAGTCCCGAGTCGGCGCAGGATTGGATCGACCGCGCCTGGGTCCGTTTCGGCTATGACCGGGAAGACCCGTCCCAATGGCTCGAGAAACGCATCCACCTGTCGACGCTCGCGTCGGTGGACACGCGAGTGTTCGCCCCGAAGGCCTTCGCCGCGGCCGTCCAACTGGTGGGCGGGGAGGACCGCGTCGAGCTGCCCTGGAACTGGGGTGACGGCTTCATCGCCAACCTCGGGGTCGGCGACGACCGGGCATGGCAGGCGCCGACTCCTGAGATGGACGGGTGGCACAAGGACGGCGACTTCTTCCGCCACTTCCTGGACTCGCCCGAGCAGGGCCTGCTCACCATCGTGCTGTGGACCGACATGCTCCACCAGGGCGGCGGCACCTTCATCGCCACCGACTCGGTGCCAGTCGTCGCCCGGTACCTCGCGGAGCACCCCGAGGGTGTCCTGCCGACCGACTTCGACTTCCGCGCGCTGACGCGACAGTGCAACGAGCTCGTCGAGCTGACCGGCGACGTCGGTGACGTCGTGCTGATGCACCCATACATGCTCCACGCGACCTCGCAGAACGTCATCAAACACGGCCGGCTGATCACCAACCCGCCCATCGCACTCCGCGAGCCCATGCAATTCGACCGGGAGGACGTCGACTCCTTCTCCGCCGTCGAACGGGCCGTTCTCCGCGGCCTCGGCGTGGACCGCTTCCCGTTCCAGCGGACGCGTGAGCGCGAAAGGGTGGTGCCCGAGCGGATCCTCGCTCAGCAGCGTCGCGAGGCGGCCGAGACCGCACGGCTGGCGGCAGCCGCGGCCGCGGCCCAAGACTGATCCGTGCTCGGGTTCGAAGCACCCTGGCCTGTGGTCAATCATCTGATGTCTGGGCGTAAGGTCGAGCAGCGCCTGAGGAGGCCATATGTGGATGTCACAGCGTGAGGTCGGGCTCTGGGGACGGCTGGGCCCCGGGCCGGTGCAGGACCGGTGGCGGCTCAACCGGGACTACGTGACGAGCCTGAGGCCGGAGAACCTGCTGCGGCCTTACCTCACCGAAGCCGGCCTGTGGAGCTACTCTGGCTCGTTCGGCACTACGGTGGGCCGTCCAGACGTCCGCGGACCGCAGACCTGGCACTGGGGTTGGGAATCGCCGACAAGCGAGCTTCGTGGGCACATCCTGGGCCATTGGCTCTCTGCTGCGTCCCGGATCGGCGTGGACGACGCCGCGACCGCCGTCCGAGTCGACGGAGTGCTGGCCGAACTGGGCCGCTGTCAGCAGGCCAACGGCGGCGAGTGGCTCGGACCGTTCCCCTCGGCGTTCTTGGAGCGGGCTGCTGCGGGCGCAAAGGTCTGGGCGCCGCAATACACCCTGCACAAGCTCTTCATGGGACTGCTCGACGCGCACCGGACCGGCCACGAGCAGGCCCTGCCGCTCGCTGTCGCTTTCGCCGGCTGGATGGAGCGGTGGACGGCGAGGTTCAGCCGCACTGAGATGGACGACCTGCTCGACGTCGAGACCGGCGGGATGCTGGAGGTCTGGGCTGACCTGTTCGGCCTCACCGGCGACCCGCTGCACCGCCAGCTGCTTGAGCGGTACGACCGGCCCCGTTTTTTCGGGCCGTTGCTGGCCGGCGAGGACGTGCTGACCAACAAGCATGCCAACACCCAGATCCCGGAGGTGCTGGGGGCCGCCCGCGCCTGGGAGGTGACCGGTGATGACCGTTGGCGCGACATCGTGCACGCATTCTGGCGGTCGGCGGTGACTGACCGCGGCACGTACTGCACCGGCGGCAGTACCAGCGGCGAAGTGTGGCAGCCACCGCACACGCAGTCACCGCGGCTGCACGCCGTACAAGAGCACTGTGCGGTCTACAACATGATGCGACTCGCCGAAACGCTCTACCGGTGGACCGGCGAGGCCGCCTACGCCGACTATTGGGAGCGCAACCTCGTCAACGGGATCTTCGCCCAACAACACCCCGAGACCGGGATGATCAGCTACTTCCTGCCGTTGTCCGCTGGCAGCGCCAAGGCGTGGGGCCGGCCCACCGAGGACTTCTGGTGCTGCCATGGCACGTTGATGCAGGCGCACGCCTGGTACCCCGATGCCGTCACCCACCGGCTCGCCGCCAGCGACACGGGTGAAGGTGCGTCCACCGACGCTGCGACGCTCCGGGTCACCCAGTATCTGCCGTCCACCGCACTCTGGGAGGTCGGCGGAACCGAGGTGATGGTGACCGTCGAGAATGATGCCGGGCACGGACCGATCGGCGGTCAGCGGCAGACGGCGAGCGCGCTGGAGCACATTCAGCGGGTCGACCTGCCCCGCCAGCCGGTGCAGCGGCCCACCGCTGAGACCCACGAGGTACAGGTGCGTGCAGCCCGGGTCGAGTTCACGCTCGAGATCCGGGTACCGGACTGGGTGAACGGCGAACCTTCCGTCACGTTGAACGGCGAGCCGGTCGCGGTGGCCGTCTCGGAAGGCTTCATTGCCCTCCGACGCATCTGGGAGCACGACACGGTCCGAATCACGCTGCCGAAGGCATTGACAGCGGTCGAGCTGGGCGACCGCCCCGGAACGGTTGCCTTCCTCGACGGACCGCTCGTGCTCGCCGGACTGGTTGACGAGGAACGCACCCTCATCGGCGACCCGAAGCGTCCCGATTCGATGCTGATTCCCGACCAGGACCGCCACCACAGCTGGTGGACAACCGGAACGTACCGCACCGTCGAACAGGACCGTGGGTTCAGGTTCATCGGGATCGACCAGGTCCGGGAGGAGACCTATACGGTCTACTTCCCGGTGCGACCGGGCGGCCAGATCCGCTGACCCAGTTGGAGCCTGTCGTGGAGGTCCTCAACCAGTGGGGTGCAGCCGCTAGAACCGGATATTCAACTGAGACTCGACAACGGTGGCCGGCGTGCACACGCCGTGCTCGAGGGGATCACCGAGAGAGGCGCTGCCTGAGGCCCAGTAAAGGCCGACGACCCGGTCGAAGCCGCCATCGTCTTGAGCCAGTACCACCGAGCCCGAGTCGCCGCTGTCGCCGAAGATCACCGTCTGCGGAAAGTCGATGTGCACCTGGAGCTGGCCGGTCAGGGTGCGAGAGGTGCTCGCACCGACGGCGGGCATGTCGGAGTAGTCGGCCGTTGCCGACAGGAACGTTCCAGACACCCAGCCGAAGGTGAGCCCGGTCGTAGCCCCGCGCTTGGAGACGTGCACCGCATGCGTGACGTCGACCGTACCGAACACCGGGCCGATCTCCTTGATCTCCGGTACGGAGTCGACCTCGAGCCTGCAGACCGCCGCGTCGACGGTGCCGGTGGCGGTGGTCTCCGGGAACGCCCAGCGCTCGAGCGTGCCGATCCGATCACCGGGCAGTACTCCGAGCACCGACGGCCGCGGTTGTACGATCTCGTCGCCCTGAGCCCGGTTGATGTCATGGCACAGTACGTGATGGTTGGACAGGCCGTAGAAGACGGACGGATCTGCCGCATCTCTGACGATCGACCCGAGCGTGCCGACGAAATCTGAGCCGGTTGCATGGAAGCGCGACGCGGCCACGGAGACGCCCCCGAGGACAGGCCGTTCCCGATCGATGTCCGGCAGCGAACCGGTGATCTGGAAGACCCGCTGGATGATGACCACCGGAAATGGGAATAGCGCTGTCGCCTCGACCACAGCAGCCGGAACATTGTCACGGTCGGGGACGAACACCCGCAACGCGAGGTCCTCGGGGTCGGGTGCGTCTTCGTCCCGTACCCCAACATCACACCCGCTGATGAGCCCTGCCTCGAACAGCGGCGCCTCGAAGAGCTCCTTCGCGGCCAGCACCTCTGGGGGAATGTCCATCTGGGCCTCGATCCCGTCCTGTGCCTCCATACTCGACCTGCACACGCCGCCCTGCAAGAGGATCCCGGCGGGAGCATTGCGATCGCCAAGGTCCAGCTGCGGCTCCCTGACCAGCCGAGCCAGAAAGCCTCGTCTGCATGGGTCCCACACACGCACTTTCCGCTAGCGTGACAATCACGGGCCGCAGTGTGGCGGTTTGGCAGGTGTCGGCGGGGGTCTGGATGTCGAAGAATCGTGCCCGACGTGGATTGCGACCAGCTCTGGTGGGGTTGTTCGTTGGGTCCATGTTCGCAGCGTTGCTGCCTTCTCTCAGCTCGGCGGAGGTCGTGCTGCCGCTGCCTGACGTCAAGCCGGGGCGGGTCGTGACCTGGGGAGGAGGGGCCGATCGTCAGGAGCTTCTCAAACCACCGGCTGACCTGGATGATGCGGTGGCGGTTACCGCCAGCGACAGCGCGGGCAGCTATTCCAGTTTGGCTCTCAGAGCCGACGGCACCCTTGTGGGTTGGGGGCTGAATGCCTTCGGCGAGACGACGCCGCCGGAGGATCTGACCGGTGTGGTGTCCATCGACAGTGGGCCAGGTTTCTCGCTGGCACTGCGAGCTGACGGCTCAGTGGTGGCCTGGGGATCCGACGTGTCTGGCCAGACCGACGTGCCCGACGACCTGGGACCGGTGACGGCCGTCTCGGCGGGAGGCTACTTCAGTTACCAGGGCATCGGGTTGGACGACCAACCCTGTGGGTTTGCGCTGGCTCTGCGCCAAGACGGGACTGTGGTCCGGTGGGGCAAAGACAGTCCCCAACTGGGTTGCGACTTTATCGATGCCCGGCTGAACCCTCCGGACGGGCTCGCGCATGTTGTCGCCATTTCGGCTGGTTCGAGGCAGGCGCTGGCACTTCGCTCCGACGGCACTGTAGTGGCGTGGGGCAGCGGGGTTGCGGCGGGTTTGGATGGGACGCCGCCTGAGCAGTGGTCGAACATCGTGGCCATCTCTGCAGGCAGTGGGAACAGCCTGGGACTCCGCGCCGACGGGACTGTCCTCGCCTACGGGATCTGGGGTGAGTCTGGTCCTCCGCAGGTGACTGATGTCGCGGCAGTATCCGCCTCGAACCGAGATGTGTTCCTACATCGGGACAGGACAGTCACGGTCTACCCAGAACTGAGGGAAAGCGTTCCGCAGGGCGACGGCTATCAATCCGTCTCGGCGGGCTTTGACTATGCCCTTGCCATCCAAGCTGAAGAAGGTCTTCCGACGGAACCTGTGATCGGTTCGGCGGTGGTGCAGCCGTGGGTGGACGCCAATCCGGCCGGGACGGCGGAGGCGTTCCAGTACGTGGCGACCGGCAGCGGTACGGTCACCACCTTTCGTGCCTATCTTGACGACGCGAGCACAGCCGAGCGGCTGGTCGTGGGTGTGTACGACGACGAAGGTGGCGAGCCAGGGGCGCTGCTCGCTACGGGCCGTTCCTCCGAGTTGAAGGCCGGGGACTGGAACTCGATCTCCCTTGGCGCAGGTACGGAGATCACCGCAGGCCAGCCATACTGGCTCGCGCTGCTCGCTCCCCTCTGCTCCGGCACCATAAGGTTCCGTGATCTCCCCGAGGGAGAAGGCGGTCCTACGAGACTCGGCTTTGGCGACGACGTGGCTCTGCCGAGCCATTGGAGAAGCAGCCGCGACTTCACCAACTCCCCGGCCTCCATCTACTTGAACTGACCACCCCGAGCTTGAGCTGGTGGGATGGGTGGGCGTAAGTGGACTTGAACCACTGACCTCTGCCTTATCAGGTCCGGCACGCCACGCTCGCAAGGCCGGTTTCGCGCTCAGCGGGAGTCCACGTGCGTCCACCACGGTTAACCTGGAAGCGCCTGCGTTGTCACACAGTTAGACACTCACCGCCAACGCTTGGATGAGCTCACTACTCTCGAGTCGTCTCCGCCTTCCCACGGCTTGACCCCGTAGTCCTTCCACACCGCCGCGACAGTGGCGTGGTCAACACCCAGCCGTGGCGCGAGCAGCCGCGACGACCAGTGCGTGACACCCAGGCTCTGCGGTGGCGGGGTCAGGGTGGCCGCGATGACTGCGGCCCGGTCGACCGTCCGCGGCCGGCCCGGCCGCTTCTCATCTCCCAGTCCAGACAGGCCCCGCGCGGCGTACCGGGACCGCCACAGGTTCACCGTCGGACGCGTCACCCCCACCCGCTCGGCGATCACGTAGTTCGCCACCCCCTCCGAGGCCAGCAACACGATCCTGGCCCGCTGCGCCGCCGAGGCCGGCGCCGTGGACGACCGAGTCAGACGTTCCAGCTCTGACCGGTCACCAGCCCTAAGCAGCAACGGCTCTGCAGTCTTGTTCGCCACACGTCATTATCCCACCAAACCGTATATATACTTCAACGACAGGTCACTAGGGGGCCCCCGGCCGTCGATGGCTTGGTGCTTGCCGACCGTCCAGGGTTGTCCGGTTCGGGCCAGGTGACGAGCGTGCCGTTGACTGTCAGTTCGAGTGGCAGCCCCACTGTTCCACAGGTTCGACTACCCGTGCGCGCTGTCCAGCCTCGTCCTGCACCGCGGCCCGCCCGAGGCCCCGTCTGACTGGTCGGGCCGTAGGAGCGTCTGTACTTCCGGGTCTTGCGACCGCACATCCGCGGACCGGTCCACCTCAAGCCCCAAGAACTTTCGGTCTGATTCATCGAATCCGGCCATCTGACCTGACCATTCCTGCACACTCGGTGCCAGGGAAGTATCACCAAACTCTTCGGGGGAGAGAATGACACGATTCACAAGAAGTGCACGTTGGCTGTCCTGCGCCGCACTGTTGGCCATCCTTGGCGCAGCGTGCACCCCAGCCGCGTCCGAACCCATTACCAGCCCCACTTCGCAGCCGCACGCCACCAGCGGGCCGCCACCGGGTGAGATGCCACCAAACCCCGGGCCACCGTCGAAGGGCTCCAAGGGATCAGCGTTGACCCATGATTGCAACACGACCAGTTGGACGTGGCCGTGGTGTGACATACCCTGGCCGTCGATCCCTCGCTTCAGGGGGGGTAATGGCCGACCTGACCTAACCCCGAAAGCGAGTGCCTGGTGTAGGAGTGACTACATCAAGGGGAGCAACTCCGGATACACCTACTGGATCCTGACTCAGAACACGAAGTACAACCTCAGGTTCTGGCCTGACTACTACAGCCGCTACTACGAGGCGATCTACTGGGACGGTAGAGCGTGGCAATGGATTCCCGTCGACAGCAGATACCCCAACGTGATCATGGGCCAGAGAGTGAACTGTGACGCCTAGGGGCGTGTCGATGAGACATGTCCACGTTTGCGGTTGATCTTGTCGAGGACCTCGTCGGGGGTCTTGCGACATCCACGCGAAAGGCCTGTATACGTCGTCCTCCGCCTGCGGTAAAACACCTAGTCAGAGCTAGTTTGGTGGGCCTAAGTGGACTTGAACCACTGACCTCTGCCTTATCAGGGCAGCGCTCTAACCGTCTGAGCTATAGGCCCGCGCGAACGCGGCTGGTGCCAGTTGCAGCACCGAACGGCAAGGCTAGCCCATAGGTCGGCGGTGGCTCAAATCGGTCGCCGACCCAGGGCCAGTCCAACCGCTCAGTCTTCGGCGAGGGTGACTTCCAGGCCACCGAGCATGGTCGCCGCCAGGTTGTACAGGAACGACCCCAGGGTGGCGATCGCGGTGAAGATCACCACATCGACGCAGGCCAGCAGCGCCGCCACACCCATCACCTTCTGGGTGTTGACGTACTGCTCGATCTGGAACGGCGTGGTGTCGCCCGGAGTGGAGACGACCGCCTGGATCATCTCGTTCACCGAGTCGAACAGACCGGACGAGCCGATCACGGTCCACACCACATACACCGCGACGACCAGCATGATGCCGCCGGCGATGGAGAACAGGAATGAGGTCTTCATCACCGACCACGGATCCAGCCTGGACAGTCGCAGCCGCGCCTTCCGGGTCCGCCGGGCCGTGCCGGGTCGGGGCTTGCCCGCTTCTGTCACGGCGGCCTGCGCAGCCGCCGCCTTCGCCGGGACCGGACGCGACGGCGCGGAACCAGCCGACGACGGTGTGGACGTCGGCACCACCGGCAGCACGTTGGTGTCGTTGGCCGACCCGGCCGACGTGCCTGGTCGGACCGGCTGCTGGCTGCCGGTCCTCGACGCGCCGGTCGCTGTGCCGCCGACCGTGCCCGGACGCTGCCAGGCGGCGGCCGCCGTCGGCGCGGCGCCGTCGGCCGGCTCCTCGTCCTTCTTGGCCAGACCCAGCCGGTCGCGCAGCGAGGTCTTCGGCCTATCCGCGGCCGGTACGGCCCACGCCGGAGTACCGCTCTGCTGGGGCTGACCGGACGGCGGACCGGCCGGCGCCGCTCGGCTCGCCTCGGGCGGAGGTGCCGGTCGATCCCCGTTTGACCCGCCGGGCCGACCCTCGGTGACCGGCCTGGCGGCGGACCGCTCAGCGGCGGTGCGAATCACCGTCGCGTCGCCGGCCTGGGGAGGCTGGCCCTGGGGCCTCTGACCCCTGTCGCCTTCACTCACTGCTGTCCTCCTCGACCTCTGGACCGGAGTCCGCTTCCGCCTCGTTCGACTCAGCGCCGGTGGGCGCATCGTTCAATTCTGCGCCGTCAGGCTGATCTGGCAAATCGGCACCGACCTGCTCGGCCTCCGATCCTGCCTCATCCTCGTCCACCGCGACCAGTTCCACTGCCTCTGCCGTGGCTTCAGGGTTGAGGGCGATCACAACCACGGAATCGTCATCACGCACTCCTACAAACTTCACACCCATGGTGTCACGACCCTTGACCGCCACCTCTGCAACGGCGCTGCGGGTGATCTGACCGCTCGCCTTGATGGCGATGACCTCGTCGTTCTCCGTCACCACCAGCCCTCCGACCAGGGATCCACGGTCCTCGTTCAGCTTCATGGCCTTGATCCCGAGGCCGCCGCGACCCTGCACCCGATACTCCGACACCCGGGTCCGCTTGGCGAAACCGCCGTCCGTGACGGTGAACACGAACCGGTCGTCCTCGGCGGAACCGGCCGAGATGATGGACATCGACAACAGCTCGTCGCTGTCGCGGAACTTCATCCCGGTGACGCCGGAGGTGGCCCGGCCCATCGGCCGCAGCTGGCTGTCGTCGGCGGCGAACCGGATCGCCTGACCCTTGCGCGAGACCAGCAGCACGTCGTCCTCGGAGGAGCACAGCTCGGCGCCGATCAGCTCGTCGTCGTCGTCGCGGAAGTTGATCGCGATCACGCCGGCCTGGCGCGGCGAGTCATACAGCGGCAGCGCCGTCTTCTTCACCAGGCCCTGTTTGGTCGCCAACAGCAGGTAGGGGAACGCCTCGTAGTCCCGGATCGCCAGCACCTGGGCGATCCGCTCGTCCGGCAGGAACGACAGCAGCCCGGCCACGTGACCGCCTCTGGCGTCGCGTCCCGCCTCCGGGAGCTGCCACACCTTGGCCCGGTAGACCCGACCCTTGTTGGTGAAGAACAGGATCCAGTGATGGTTGGTGGTGGCGAACAACTGATCCACCTCATCGTCGGTACGCAGAGTGGCGCCGCGCACTCCCCTGCCGCCACGGCGCTGCACCCGGTACTGATCGGTCCGAGTCCGCTTCGCGTAGCCGCCCCGGGTAATCGTCACCACGACCTCCTCGTCCGGGATGAGATCCTCGTTGGACAGGTCGCCGTCAGCGGAGATGATCTCGGTCCGGCGCTCGTCGCCGTACTTGTCAACGATCTCGGTCAGCTCGTCGGAGACGATCTGCCGCTGCCGCGACGGCGAAGCCAGGATGTTCTTCAGGTCGGCGATGATCCGCTCAAACTCGGCCAGCCGGTCGACGATCTTCTGCCGCTCCAGAGCGGCGAGCCGCCGCAGCTGCATGTCCAGGATCGCGGTCGCCTGCTCGTCGTCGATCTCGAGCAGCTCCTTCAGCCCCTCCCGCGCCTCGTCGGTGCTGGAGCTGCGGCGGATCAGCGCGATGACCTCATCCAGCGCGTCCAGCGCCTTGACCAGACCGCGATAGATGTGCGCCTCGCGTTCGGCCCGGTCCAGCCGGAACTGGGTCCGGCGCTGGATGACCTCGATCTGATGAGCGATCCAGTAGGAGATGAACTGGTCCAGCCGGAGCGTGCGCGGCACGTCGTCGACCAGCGCCAGCATGTTGCAGCCGAACGTGTCCTGCAGCTGGGTGTGCTTGTAGAGGTTGTTCAGCACCACCCGCGGCTGGGCGTCACGCTTCAGCACGATCACGAGCCGCTGACCGGTCCGGGCCGAGGTGTCGTCGCGGATGTCGGCGATTCCGGTCAGCTTGCCACCGTTCACCAGCTCGGCGATCTTCTGCGCCAGGTTGTCGGGATTGACCATATGCGGCAGCTCGTTGACCACCAGCAGGGTCCGCCCGCCCTTGTCCTCCTCGAGGTTGACCACGGCCCGCATGATCACCGACCCGCGACCGGTCCGGTAGGCGTCCTCGATCCCCTTCCGGCCGACGATCAAGGCGCCGTTCGGGAAGTCCGGGCCCTTCACCCGCTCCATCGCGGCCTCGAGCAGCTCAGGGGCGCTGGCCTCCGGGTTGCTCAGCGACCACTGCACCGCCTCGGCGACCTCACGGAGGTTATGCGTGGGGATGTTGGTGGCCATGCCCACCGCGATACCGGTCGAGCCGTTGACCAGCAGGTTGGGGAACCGGCTCGGCAGGACGACCGGCTCCTGTTCCTTGCCGTCGTAGTTGGCCTTGAAGTCGACCGTGTTCTCGGTGATGTCCCGGACCATCTCCATCGCCAACGGCGCCATCTTGCACTCGGTGTAGCGCATCGCCGCTGCCGGGTCGTTGCCGGGGGAGCCGAAGTTGCCCTGGCCGTTGACCAGCGTCGCGCGCATCACCCACGGCTGGGCCAGCCGGACCAGGGTGTCGTAGATGGCAGAGTCGCCGTGCGGGTGATACTGACCCATCACCTCGCCGACCACCCGGGCGCATTTGTTCCAGCCGCGATCGGGGCGGTAGCCGCCGTCGTACATCGCGTACAGGATGCGCCGGTGCACCGGCTTCAGCCCGTCGCGCACGTCCGGCAGGGCACGGCCGACGATCACGCTCATCGCATAGTCGAGATAGCTGCGCTGGATCTCGACCTGCAGGTCGACCGGCTCCAGCCGGTCCGCGGGACCCTGGGGCGGCGTTTCAGTCATTCAACACTCCTTGGTTCGGCCAGTCGTCGATCAGATGTCGAGGAAGCGGACGTCTTTGGCGTTGCGCTGGATGAACAGCCGCCGTTGCTCCACGTCCTCCCCCATCAAGATCGAGAACATCTCGTCGGCACGGGCCGCGTCCTCCAGGGTCACCTGCAGCAGCACCCGACGCTCCGGGTCCATGGTGGTCTCCCACAGCTGGTCGGGGTTCATCTCACCCAGACCCTTGTACCGCTGGATCGCGTTCTCCCTCGGCAGCCTCTTGCCCATTTCCGCTCCCAGCCGCAACAGCGCGTCACGCTCAGCGTCGGTGTAGGCCAGCTCGTGCGCAGCGTTGGTCCAGCCGATCCGGAACAGCGGCGGCTGAGCCAGGAACACATGCCCCGCCTCGATCAGCTGGCGCATGAACCGGAACATCAGGGTCAGCAGCAGCGTACGGATGTGGGCGCCGTCGACATCGGCGTCGGCCATCATGACGATCTTGTGATAGCGCAGCTTCGCGATGTCGAAGTCGTCGTGCACGCCGGTACCGAGAGCGGAGATGATCGCCTGGACCTCGTTGTTCTGCAGGATCTTGTCGATCCTGGCCTTCTCCACATTCAAGATCTTCCCGCGAATCGGCAGGATCGCCTGGATCCTCGGGTCGCGACCACCCTTGGCCGAGCCGCCGGCCGAGTCGCCCTCGACGATGAACACCTCGCACTCGGACGGGTTGGTCGACTGGCAGTCGCTCAGCTTGCCCGGCAGGCCACCGCCGCCGAGCAGTCCCTTCCGGTTGCGGGCCAGGTCGCGGGCCTTGCGGGCCGCGATCCGTGCAGTCGCCGCGGCCATCGACTTGCGGACGATGTCGCGACCCTCCTGCGGGTTCTTCTCGAACCAGTCGCCGAGCTTCTCGTTGGTCACCTGCTGGACGAAGGACCTGGCCTCGGTGTTGCCCAGCTTGGTCTTGGTCTGTCCCTCGAACTGCGGGTCGGTCAGCTTGACCGAGATGATCGCGGTCAGCCCCTCGCGGATGTCGTCACCGGTGACGCGGTCACCCTTCTTGATCAGGTTCCAGGTCTCGCCCCACTTGTTGACGGTGTACGTCAGCGCCGCCCGGAAACCCTCCTCGTGGGTTCCGCCCTCGTGGGTGTTGATCGCATTGGCGAAGGTGTGCACCGACTCGTTGAACGAGGTGTTCCACTGCATCGCCAGCTCGAGGCTCATCCCCTCCTCGGGCCGTTCGGCCTCCACCGCGACCACAGTCGGATGGATCGTCTCCTTGGTGGAGATCAGATACTTGACATAGTCGATCAGCCCGTCGTCGTAACGGAACGTGTCGGTGAGCTTCTTGCCCTCAGCGTCGACCCGCTCGGGACGCTCGTCGATGATCGTGATCGACAGGCCCTTGTTCAGGAACGCCATCTCCCGGAACCGGGCGGCCAGCGTCTCGTACGAGTAGACCGTCGTCTCGAAGATGTCCTCGCTGGCATAGAACGTAACCGTGGTGCCGGTCTCGTCGCACTCCTCCAGCCGCTCCAGCGGGCCGTCCGGCACCCCCAGCGAGAAGTCCTGGGTCCAGCGATAGCCGTCCCGGCGCACCTGGACGTTGAGCCTGCTCGACAGCGCATTCACCACCGAGACACCCACCCCGTGCAGGCCGCCGGACACCTTGTAGCCACCGTCGCCGAACTTGCCGCCGGCGTGCAGCACGGTCAGCGCCACGGTCACCGCCGGGATCTTCTCCTTCGGGTGCTCCTTCACCGGGATGCCACGGCCGTTGTCGGTCACCTCGATCCCGCCTCCGGGCAGGATGCGGACCGTGATGGTGTCGCAGTACCCGGCCATCGCCTCGTCCACAGCGTTGTCCACAACTTCCTGCACCAGGTGGTGCAGACCCCGCTCGCCGGTGGACCCGATGTACATGCCGGGGCGTTTGCGGACGGCCTCCAGCCCCTCCAGGACGGTGATGGACTCCGAGTCGTAGACACCCGGGGTGTTGGAGGAGACGATCGGTCCAGAGGGGATGAACGGTCCGGTCATCTCCGGCTCTTCGGGCATCTCAGCTGCATCCGTCACTGGCAAGGGGCTCCTGTCACGCGCGCGCCGCTCGCACCTGGACCCTGGTCAGGGTGTCGAGGATGGAGCGGCACTGTCATTGCGGGCTGGTCGGACCTGCTGGCCCGACCGTCGTAGATGTGTCCATCTTACCGTGTCCAGACTCCAAATCGCGCACGCGGAGGCCCTCTGTGGACACCAGACAGCCATCCACAGCCCTGTGGGCCCGGTTTGGGACGCCTGACAGGGTGGTCCGAGAGGGCGGATACGTACCCGGGGCTGCTGGAAGCTCTAATGCGCCGAAACCGGCGCCGCGCCAACCGCCTCGCCGACCCTGTGCGCACCGGCCAGCCCTAGACTGTCCGGGTGTCCCAGGACCCCCACACCTCAGCAGCTGCCGACCCGTCCTGGGTCGACCCCGCCTGGGCTCCCCCGGACGACCGCGATCGGCCCGGTGACGAGCTGCACCGGTCCGTGTCGGTTGTCGTCGGGGTCTCGGTGCTGGTGCTGTCGCTGGTGGTCGGCCTGCTCTGGGGATTCGGCGCCTTCGGCAGGCGCACCGACCTGCTCAAGGACCGTGCCCCTGGCACCGTGCTGGAGACCGGCCCGTTCGAGCTGACGTTCTCCGAGGCGACCGCCCAGCGGAAGAAGGACTTCGACGACACGTACTACTGGGAGGTCATCATGGTGGGCACCGGCCGGACGACGGCCGACGAGAGCATCGCCCCCGAATACTCCGGGAGCTCCGGCATGTTCGTCGCCCGGGACCCGAACTCCTCCCAGACGCAGGACCCGGAGTCGATCAAGATCGGGACCGGTGAGTCCTTCACCGGTGCCAGCACGTTCACGCCCGGCCTGCCCCCGACCAGGTTCCAGGTGACGTTCAAGTTCAGCGCCGACTACCGCCCGGCCCGGACGATCCGGTTCGGCGTCTTCATCCTGGAGTTCGGCAACCGGACCCTCACCGGACAGGGCGAGAAGGGATGGAAGAACTCCAAGTACGCCTACCACCTGCACCTTCCGGTCACGGTGCTGCCGGAGGAGAGCAGCTGATCATCGACCCGCCGGCGACGGTCCGCCGGCTCAGCGGGCCGGACTGATCACCATCAACGGTGCGCCGGTATAGGGCTCGACGCCCAGTCCGTACAGCGAGCCGGCGAAGCTCTCCGGGACCTGGTAGATCTGCTCGTAGACGTACGGGCTGGCCGACTGCATCTGCGCACTGTCGCAGTAGCCCGGAAGTGTGCGCTGGACGTAGTCGTCGTAGTTCTCCCAGGTGCGCCCCTCCGGTCCGACCAGATCCGTCTTGCAGAACCAGTCCGACTTGATGTCGTCCACCACCACCTGCACCCGGGCGACCACGAAGACCGTGTTCGCGGGTGCCGGCACGTCCTCCCCGTCACTCGAGGCGAGCGTCCTGGTCTGCGCCAGGGACAGCACCCGATAGCTCACGCCCTGGGTGGTCGCCGTCTGCCCGGGAGCCAGCTGCTGGTAGCGCGACTCGGTGTGCATCGCGGCATAGGTGGTCCAGACCGTCAGGTAGATGCCCACCAGCATCGCCGCGCAGGCCGCCAACAGCCAGGCCCGGGCTCGCTCCGGCAGGCTGCTCATGGAATCGCCCTGCTGCTGCCGTACTCCTCGGTGTCCAGGGTCCGGTCGGCTGCTCCGGTGCGCCACTGCTCGGCGTTGCTGCGGGTGATTCCGAGAGTGACCAGCGCCCGCTGGCTGATTCCGTGGACGATCTCGCGCTGCCAGATCCGCAGGGTCAGGTCGTCGATCCGCGCCGGGTCGACCTCGAAGACCAGGTCGGCCTGCTGCTCGAAACCGGCCTCGGCCCGCAGTGAGCCCAACGACGTGTAGCTGGCATAGACCCGCTTGCCGCTGGCCAGTTCCGCTCCGGAGAGCGCGGCACTCTGGTCGGGCGCCCTGAGCACCACCCGGACGACGACGAACATCCCGGCGGTGGTGGCCGCGACCTCCCCGCGGTGAGCGATCCTGGTGCCGGTCTGGACCCTGGTCACCAGGAGGTCCGCACCGTTGATGCGCACTGGGCGGCCGATGGTGCCGTTGATGTCGTCGAAGTCCTCCGCCGGCTCACTCACCTTCAGCCCGATGGCGGCAATCACGACGCAGGCGAAGGCCACCAGCACGGACACGATCTTGGCCCGCCCATTCTGGGACATGCTCATCGCACCCCCGCCAGCTCCGGCAGCGCGACCCGGTCCTGCGGATGCGCGCGCGACAGGAACACCAGCAGGCAGCGGTGGAAGGCCACCGCCAGCAGGCAGATCCGCAGCGGTTCGAAGGGCAGGGTGTACACCAGGTCGAAGATCGGTGAGGTGACCTGCCAGAAGCCCACCAGATGCCCCCCGACCAGGGTGATCACCAGCGTATGCAGGTAGTTCTGCAGGATCTCCTGGATGGCGTACACCAGCACGTACGCACCCAGGAAGACGGCCCCGGCACGCAGCACCAGCCGGATCGAGTGGAACGTCGGCAGATACTTGTCGTCGATGTCGCCCAGGAACGCCGCCCTGATCTCGCTGCCGACGCGGGCCATTCCGATCGGTGGCTGCCCTGCCCGGAGCGGCAGCCGAGCCCCGACCCTGGCCACCCGCCGTGCCCCGGGTGCCCGGCTGGCTATCGGTTGGCCCTTGCGCCACAGTTCCGCGATGGAGATCACGTTCGAGCCGAAGATCAGCGCCGCCACCGCCAACCAGCTGATCGGCTGGCTCAGAACGTCGGCGAACGCCGGCCAGACCTGCTCGGAGAGGAAATCCCCGACGGCGACCAGCACCGCCGGCAGGTCGATCTTGAGGACCGACAGCAAATCGGCGAGCCGATCCCGGAAGCTGGCGAACCATCCCACAATGGCCCGGTCGGTCACCCAGATCATGAAGGACTGGAACAGCCGTTGCGCCCCCAGGATGACGAGCAACATGAAGAAGGACTCGATCAGGGCGACGACGACCCCGAGCGGGCGCCAGTCGGTCCGCTCGTGCAGCAGGTCGACCAGCCTCCTCAGTGCGTAGACGCCAACCACGATCGCCGCCAGCCGGACCGGATGCTTCGTGGCCGCGTCATAGAGCACGCCGAGAACGGTGTCGTTGTCGCCGAAGACCCCGTTGCGGCCCAGCTGCTCGGTGGCCAGCTCGTCGGCGGCCTTGGCCACCTCACCGAAGGCGGCGTAGATGCCGAGGAAGGGCAGCAGGGTGATCGCCAGCAGATGGCTGATGCCATCGTCGCGACGGTCCTCAACCCGTTCCTCCGGCGGGATCAGCTCCTTGATGTGCAGCTCCCGGCCGGCCAGCCGCAACATCAGGATGATGGCGCCCAGCTTGCTCAGGAAGCCGAAGGAGAAGACCACCAGGGCCAGCCAGGCGCTCAGGTCGCCGGCGGCAACGGCCAGTTTGAGGGCCAACTGGTAGCCCAGCCAGCCGAGCAGATAGAGCGCCACCAGCTGCGGCAGGAGTCGCCACCAGAGCCGTCCGGTGTCGACGACCAGCGTCCGGATGTCGGCCCAGACCAGAGCGAGTGGGTTCATCGCCCCGCATCCTAGTTGACCCCCCGGGCCACCTCATCGGACGCGTTGGGGAGGCGGTCGCTGCTCAGCCGTAGGTGTCGCGGGGACCGCGGCCGTCTCGGACCGACAGCCGGCCCTTCTTCCAGGACGGCGCCTCCGGGCCGAGGACCTTGACCGAGGTGACCGTGCCGTCGCCGAGCTCGGCATTGAGCTTGGCCACCAGCTGCGGCGCCATCGACCGCAGCGACGTCGCCCAGACGGTCGAGTCGGCGCGGACGGTCAGCACGGTGTCGGTGTAGCCGACCGGGGCTGAATGGGCAGCGTTGGTGGGGCCGACCAGCACCGGCCAGCGACCGAGCAGGACGTGCACGTTGATCTCCCGCGACCAACCCTTCGAGTCGACCAGCCGGCCCATCGCCGCCGACAGCGGCTGTGGGTCGCGGTCGTCGGGATGGGCGCCCGAATGCGACGGATCGGGCGACCGGGCCGGGCGGCGGCGCCGGCGGCGGCCCTTGGATCCGGCGGCAACCGAGTTGGCGATCTCGCGGGCAAGCCCGAGACCGGTCGGTTCATGCGTGACGCCTCGCGCAGGCTCGACCGGCTCCTTCTCGCTGCCCGCGCCATCGTTACTCGGGCCGCCGTTGGTGGTGTCAGGCAGCATCAGCGCTGACCTCCCCGCCACCGACGACGTAGCGTCGCCCTTGCAACAGCTCGGGCACGTCGGCACCGACGGCCGCCGTCACCAGCACCTGCTCCGCGTCGGACACCCCGGCCGCCAGCCGCTCGCGGCGGGTGCTGTCGAGTTCGGCGAAGACGTCGTCCAGCACCAGCACCGGCTCCACCCCGTCGGCCCTGAGCAGGTGGAAGCTGCCCAGCTTCAACGCCAGCGCGAACGACCAGGACTCGCCGTGGCTGGCGTAGCCCTTGGCCGGCAGCGCACCAAGGACCAGCTCGACGTCGTCGCGGTGCGGGCCGACCAAAGACACACCGCGCTGGATCTCGTCGACCCGCCGCTCCTGCATGGCGGCCCGCAACACCTCAGCCAGGTCGTCCCGCCGGGTCAGCTCGCCCAGCTCCAGCGTCGTCTTGTAGGTCGCCGTCGCCTCGTTGTTGGTCGGTGCGATGTCGGCGTACGCCTTGCTGGCGTGCGGCATCAGGGCGGTGAGCGTCGCCAGCCGCGCCTCCAGCAGCTCACCGCCCACCTTGGCCAGGTGGGAGTCCCAGACCTCCAGCGTGGACTCGGCGTGCGGGTCGTCCCGCTCGGCCCGGGAGAACCGGCGACCACTGAGCGACTTCAGCAGGGTGTTGCGCTGTCTCAGGACGCGGTCGTAGTCGCCGCGGACGCCGGCCATCCGTGGCCAGCGGGAGACCACCAGCTCGTCGAGGAACCGGCGGCGCTCGCTGGGGTCGCCCTTGACGATGGCCAGGTCCTCGGGCGAGAACATCACCGTCCGCAGCAGCCCCAGAATCTCCCGCGGCCGCGGCAGCGGGGACCGGTTCAACCTGGCCCGGTTGGCCTTACCCGGGCTGATCTCGATCTCCAGCTGCAGCTGCCGCTCGTCGTCGCGGCCCGCCTGCACCCGGGCTCGGACGACCGCCCGTTCACAGCCGGCGCGGACCAGCGGCAGATCGGACGACACCCGGTGCGAAGACAGGGTGGACAGATACTCGATCGCCTCGACCAGGTTGGTCTTGCCCTGGCCGTTGGCGCCGACGAAGATCGTCACGCCGGCACCCAGCGGCACGTCGACCCCCACGTACGACCGGAAGTCGGCCAGCTGAAGATGATCGACGAACACCTACGCAGCCTAGACGTCGTCCAGGCTGGGCGACTCGGTCTTGACGGCGTGACCGCCGAACTGGTTGCGCATGGCGGCGACCATCTTCATGGCCGGCGACTCGTCCTGCCGGGAGACGAAGCGGGCGAACAGGGCCGCCGTCAGCGCCGGCACCGGCACCGCCAGGTCGATCGCCGCGTCGACCATCCACCGGCCCTCGCCGGAGTCCTCCGCGTAGCCCTTGATCTCCGACAGGTCGTTGTCAGCCTTGAGCGCCCGCACCATCAGGTCCAGCAGCCAGGACCGGATCACGGTGCCCTCCCGCCACGACTCGAACGTCGCCGGCACGTCGGTGACCACGTCCGCGGTCTCCAGCAGCTCCCAGCCCTCGGCGTAGGCCTGCATGATCGCGTACTCCATGCCGTTGTGCACCATCTTGGCGAAGTGGCCGGCGCCGTGCGGGCCGGCGTGCACGAAGCCGAAGTCGCCGACCGGCTTGAGCGCGTCGAAGACGGGCTGCACGGTCGCGACATCGGCCTCGTCGCCGCCCACCATCAGTGCATAGCCGTTCTCGAGGCCCCAGACGCCACCCGAGACGCCACAGTCGAGGAAGTGGATTCCCTTCTCGGCGAGCTTGTCGGCCCGTACCCGGTCATCGGACCACAGGGTGTTGCCGCCGTCGATGATGATGTCACCCTCGTCCAGGAGGTCGGCCAGCTGGTCGACGACCGGGTCGATGGCCTGCACCGGCACCATCACCCAGACCACCTTGGGGCTCTGGGTGAACTGCGACACCAGGTCCGGCAGGTCCTTGGCGTCGGAGATGTCCTGGTTGGTGTCGAAGCCGATCACCGTGTGCCCCCCGGCGCGGATGCGCTGGCGCATGTTGCCGCCCATCTTGCCCAGGCCGACGAGTCCGATCTCCATGTGCCTCTCCTCTCGTACCCCGCACTGTGCACGGCTTCCTGTCACTCTGCCAGGCGAATCTGCCTGGCTGAGTGAGGGTTTCCCAAGTCGACTTGGGAAACCGAACCAACGACCGACCCCCGAAGCGGGCTAGCCGGGCAGCCGCATCAACATGATCACATGCCGGTAGTCGGCGAGCGGCTCGCCGTCCAGCTCGGCCAGACCGGTGAGCTGGCACGGCTTGCTCGGGGCGGTGAAGGCGAAGTTGACGTACGGGGTGTCGAAGGCGCCCAGCGCGTCCAGCAGATAGCTGGGGTTGAAGCCGGCCGCGGTCACCGCCTGCGCTCCGCCGTCCACCTGCTCGATGGTGGCCTCGATCGCCTCCGACGCCTGTGCCTGGTCCCCGGTGGCGGCCTCCAGAGTGACCGCGCCGTCGCCGATCAGCATCCGCAGCGAGGTGTTCCGTTCGGCCACCAGGGCCACCCGGCGGGCCGCCGCGATCATCTCGGCGGTGTTCACCCGGACGTTCATGGCCGCCTGGGTGTTCATGATGTGCCGGACCTTGGGGAACTCCCCGTCCAGCAGCCGGGTGGTGGTCTGCCGCACGCCGCCGACGCCGTCGCCCTCGAAGCCGATGATGCCGTCACCGGCCGAGGAGTTGGCCAGGCTGAGGGTCACCTGCTCACCGGCGGTCATCGACTTCGCCGTCTCCGAGAGCACCCGGGCCGGGACGAGCGCCTGTGCCTCGACCTGGGTCGAGGCCGGGTTCCAGTTCAGCTCCTTCAGCGCCATCCGGTACCGGTCGGTCGCCAGCAGCGAGATGGTGTCCCCGTCGATCTCGATCCGGATGCCGGTGAACACCGGCAGCAGCTCGTCCCTTCCGGCGGCGACCACCACCTGCGAGACCGCCTGGGCGAACCTGTCGCTCGGCACCGCGCCGGTCGCCTCGGGCATGTGCGGCAGGGTCGGGTAGTCGGCCACCGGCAGCGTCTGCAGGGTGAACCTCGCGCTGCCGCAGACCAGCTCCATCTTGCTGTCATCGGCGGTGATGTCGACCGGCTTGGCCGGCAGCGAACGGGAGATGTCGGCCAGCAGCCGGCCGGAGACCAGGACCTCGCCCTCGTCACTCACCGTCGCCTTGACGCTGACCTTCGCCGACGTCTCGTAGTCGAAGCTCGACATCGTGACACCCGACGCGTCGGCCTTCAGCAGCAGTCCGGCCAGGATCGGCACGCTCGGCCGCGTCGGCAGACTGCGGGCCGCCCATTGGACGGCCTCGGCCAGTACGTCGCGCTCGAGTCGAATCTTCACTCTGCCTCCTGCAGTTGAGCGGATCGTACGGTTAACCCGGGCGCCGATGCTCCGCTGATCGTTCTGTGCGCCCGTAGCCAGGCGGCCCGACGATCATACCGACGCGGCGTCTGCTGTCACCTTGCTGGATCCGAACTACTCGGGGGTTGTGCACAGCTCGGGCCCGCACCGACTTAGAACCCCAAAGAGATATGTAACTTCTCGTCGTAGTCATAGGTGCTGGGGATTCTGTGGATAACCGGCGTTCTGGCTGGTCAGCCGGGAGATGAACTGCTGCCGACGCTGTGGAAACGCCAGAACTACACGGGGAGGATCTTGGGACAAGCTGCGCTGCCGACGGCGTCATCCCCGGCACTTCCCCAACGTGCGCGGCCATCATCCACAGTTGTCCACAGGGTTCTCCCCATGCTGTGGGGTCGTCGCCGGTCAGCGCTGGGTGGGCTGCTGCTTGATCCGGTTGGTCAGCTCGGTGACCTGGTTGAACACGCTGCGCCGTTCGGCCATCAGGGTGCGGATCTTGCGGTCGGCGTGCATGACCGTGGTGTGGTCACGGCCGCCGAACTGCTGGCCGATCTTGGGCAGCGACAGGTCGGTCAGCTCGCGGCAGAGGTACATCGCGATCTGCCGGGCCGTGACCAGGACATGGGTCCGGCTCTGCCCGGAGAGGTCGTCGATCGTCAGCCCGAAGTAGGCCGCGGTCTGGGCCATGATCGTGCCAGAGGTGATCTGGGCGTCCGCGCCTTCGGGGATGAGATCCTTCAGCACGATCTCCGCCAGCGACATGTCCACCTGCTGCCGGTTGAGGCTGGCGAACGCCGTGACCCGGATCAACGCCCCCTCCAGCTCGCGGATGTTGGTCTGGATCCGGCTTGCGATGAACTCGAGCACCTCGGGGCCCGCCGTCAGCCGCTCCTGGGCGGCCTTCTTCCGCAGGATCGCGATCCGCGTCTCGAGGTCCGGCGGCTGCACGTCGGTGATCAGCCCCCACTCGAACCGGCTGCGCAACCGCGGCTCCAGCGCCTCCAGCAGCTTCGGCGGCCGGTCGGAGGTCATCACGATCTGCTTCTGGGCGTTGTGCAGGGTGTTGAAGGTGTGGAAGAACTCCTCCTGCGTCTGGATCTTGCTTTCGAGGAACTGGATGTCGTCGATCAGCAGGACGTCGACGTCACGGTAGCGTCGGCGGAACTGGGCCGTCTTGTTTTCGCTGATGGCGTTGATGAAGTCGTTGGTGAGCTCCTCGGTGGAGACGTAGCGCACCCTGACCCGGTCGTAGTAGTTGCGGACGTAGTGGCCGAGGGCGTGCAGCAGGTGCGTCTTGCCCAGTCCGGAGTCGCCGTAGATCATCAGCGGGTTGTACGCCTTGCCCGGCGCCTCGGCCACCGCTACGGCCGCCGCGTGGGCGAAGCGGTTGGAGCTGCCGATGACGAAGGTCTCGAACGAGTACTTCGGGTTCAGCCGCGCATCGGCGTCGCGGCGGGCCCGCTCGACGTTGTCCGAGCCCATCGGCTGCGGCACGAAGCGTGCCCCCTGCGGACCGTTGCTGTGACCCTGGCTGACCTGGCCGTAGTCGTCGCCGGTCTGACCGAACCCCTCCAGGTCCGGTCCGGACTCGTCAGCGAAGTCCCCCTCGAACTCCTTCGGCGAGGCCGGCGGCCGTGGTGCATCGTCGGTGAGGGTGTTGTCGACGATGACGGCGACCCGGATCGGCCGGCCGTAGTAGTCCGACAGCGAGGACTCGATGTTGAGCCTGAACCGGTTCTCCAGCTGGTTGCGGGTGAAGTCGCTCGGCACGGCCACCATCAGGGTGTCCTCGTGCAGCGTCAGTGGCTTGCTGCCGTCGAGCCAGGGACGCTGCTCACGTGGCGACGCGGAATGGACATGATCCCAGGCCAGGATTGTCGAGCTCGCCATGCTCTGGGAATCGTCGCTCACTCGTTCTCGATCTCCGTCGTGGGTTAACGCGCCGGATCGACTCTGCACGAGTCCCCCCGAAGAGCGAGAAGGTGTGCTTCTCGGTCCGGCCTGACTGGACTCACCCTAGTCCTTCCACACACTTATCCACACCTTGTGCACAAATAGCGGGAAACACCAACGGCCACCAGCGAGGCGAGGCTCGGAGGCGGGTCGAACAACGGGCGACGCGTGACGCTAGCAAGCCTTTCGTCACGGGCGCAACCCTTGCAGCGTGTCCCTTTCGACTTTGTCCGGCGTGTCGAGTGGACAAGGTAGAGTGAGAGGTCCGGTGAGCTGGCTCAGGCACCGGAATCGACGCTCATCCCGGTTTGACCTGTCCACAGGCTCCCCGTACCGTTAGCAGGTCGCTGGTTTCAGCGTGCCAGTTCTCCGCGCCCTTGACAGGGGCGCTGCTGTCCACCTCAGAGAAGATATGGGAGTTATCCCGTGAGCAAGCGCACTTTCCAGCCGAGCAATCGGCGCCGCAGCCGTACCCATGGCTTCCGTCTGCGTATGCGGACCCGCGCCGGCCGCGCCATCCTGGCAGCGCGTCGTCGCAAGGGCCGCGCCAACCTTTCTGCATGAACCCAAGGCCCAGATAAGAGTCGCCCGTGTTGCCCCAGCCTTGTCGGATGCGCAGCGCGGCCGACTTCCGTGCGACCGTGAGGAACGGGGTACGGGTCGGTCGAGCGACGCTGGTGCTTCATGCTCGGGCCTCGAGCGAGGCGGATGCACCTGTCCGGGTCGGCTTCGTGGTCTCGAAAGCGGTTGGCAACGCGGTCACCCGAAACCGCGTCAAGCGTCGGCTCCGGCACCTGGTGCGGGACGAGCTGGTGGCGACGCCGCCAGGCTCACGGTTCGTGGTTCGGGCCCTGCCGCCGGCTGCGGTGGCCGGCGGTCAACTGGGTGACGACCTGCATGGAGCCTGGTCGAAGGCACTGCGGCGTCTCGACCCCGAGCGGGCCGAGTCGAGCCGGGTGACCACTCGATGAAGTACGTCCTGATCGGCCTGCTCAAGGTCTACCGGCTGGTCATCAGCCCACTCTACGGCGATGTCTGCCGCTACTACCCCAGTTGTTCGGCCTACGCGCTCGGTGCTGTCCAGCGCCATGGCGCGATCAAGGGCAGCTGGCTGGCCATCCGTCGGCTCCTGCGCTGCCATCCCTGGGCTGCCGGTGGCTACGATCCGGTGCCCGGGACCGAGGAGCCGGAGAGCGACGATTCGGACGAAACCGGGCCAGCGTCCACAATGGACGAAGCGAAAACCCCTGACCATGAAGATGCCGTGGCCGTGGCGGCCCAAGTACGAGGTGTGAAGTGATTCAAGCGCTGATTCCGATGCTGGTCCCTCTGAGTATCTGGGACCCCTTTATCGCCGTGGGCAGCGCCATCATGCAGCCGCTCTACTGGGTGGTGTCGGGCATCATGGTGCTCTTCCATGCACTGTGGGCGCCACTGCTGGGTGCCGACAGCGGCTGGACCTGGACGCTGACCATCGTCTCGCTGACGGTGGTGATCCGCACCCTGCTGATCCCCCTGTTTGTCAAGCAGATCCGCTCCTCGCGGAACATGCAGCTGTTGCAGCCCAAGGTGCGCGAGCTGCAGAAGAAGTACGGTCACGACCGGGAGAAGCTCGGCCAGGAGACCATGAAGCTCTACAAGGAGACCGGCACCAACCCACTGGCCTCCTGCATGCCGCTGCTGCTGCAGTCCCCCATCTTCATCGCCCTGTTCAGGGTGCTGGACGGCGCCGCGAACCAGACCCCGCGCGGCCACTGGCTGAAGGTGAACCCCGACCTGCTGACGTCGCTGCACGAGGCGACCATCTTCGGCGCCCGGATCTCGGACAAGTTCCTGCCGTTCAGCGGGACCATCACCAGCGTCCAGGTCGTCACAGTCGTCCTGATCCTGCTGATGACCGCGACGCTGTTCATCACCCAACTGCAGCTGATGCGCAAGAACATGCCACCAGAGGCGCTTACCGGCCCGTTCGCACAGCAGCAGAAGATGATGCTGTACCTCTTCCCGCTGATCTTCGCGGTCGGCGGCATCAACTTCCCGGTCGGTGTGCTGATCTACTGGTTCACCTCCAACCTGTGGACGATGGGCCAGCAGTTCTACGTCATCCGCCGCAACCCGGCTCCCGGGACGCCGGCCTACGACGCCTGGGAGGAACGCCACCGGGCGAGGGGCAAGGTCGTGAAGAAGGAGCAGGTCGTCGAGCCAGCAGCAGCCGAGGTGGCCGCCGTCCCGAACAAGCCGGTCCGGCAGCAGCCGCGCAAGCAGGCCCGTTCGCAGCGCAAGACCTGACCTGTGCCGAGCACCCGGTACGAAACCCACCCGCCCGCCGACAGCCATGCCGCTCGGCGGCCCCGAACCAGGAGGATGCCGTGAGCGACGGCGTAACAGACGAGCAGTCAGCCGACCCCATCGAGCGGGCGGAGCCAGAGAGCACGCCTGAGGCGATGCCGACAGAGCCGGACGCGGAGGACGCCCTGGACGAAGACGGCGACGAGGACGGCGAAGACAACCCGCTGGACACCGAGGGTGAGATCGCTGCCGACTACCTCGAGGAGCTGCTGGACATTGCCGACCTGGATGGCGACATCGACACCTATGTCGAGGGCGGCAGGGCTCATGTCTCGATCGTGAGCGAGAGCGACGTTCTCGTCGGCGCCAATGGCGAGGTGCTGGACGCGCTCCAAGAGCTCGCCCGCCTCGCGGTGATGACCGAGACCGGCAACCGCAGCCGGCTGATGCTCGACGTGGCCGGCTACCGGGATCGCCGTCGCAAGGAGCTGCAGGAGCTGGCCAGCGACGCCGTCGAGGAGGCCAAGTCCCACCACGAAGCGGTCCGGCTGGCGCCGATGAACCCCTTCGAGCGCAAGATCGTGCACGACGCTGTGGCAGCTGCCGGCCTGACCAGTGAGTCCGAGGGTGAGGAGCCCAAGCGCCGCGTCGTGGTGCTGCCGAGCGCGTGACTGCGGAGATCGCCGAGGAGGTCTTCGGCGAACACTTTGAGACCATTAGTAGATATGTCGATATATTGTCAAGTCGAGGTATCGAGTGGGGTCTGATCGGTCCCCGTGAGGTCGACAAGCTCTGGGATCGTCACATCCTCAACTCGACCGCCTTCAGCGGGTTGATCACCCCCGGCGCGACGGTCGTCGACGTCGGCAGCGGCGCAGGCCTTCCGGGCATCCCGCTGGCGGTCCTCCGTCCTGACCTGCAGGTGACCCTGCTGGAGCCGCTGTTACGCCGCTGCAACTTCTTATCCCAAGCTGTGGATGAGTTGGGGATAACTTCGCGGGTGAGCGTCGTCCGCGCCCGAGCCGAAGACCATGACGCCACCTACGAGGTGGTGACCGCCAGAGCCCTCGCGCCCCTAGGTCGTCTGATCGAGTGGTGTGCCGCGCTGATGGAGCCGCATGGGGTTTTACTCGCGCTCAAGGGCCGCTCGGCAGCGGGCGAGGTCGCCGCCGCCGCCGCGGACTTGGCGAGACGGCGCCTGACGGCGGACATTCTCACAGTCAGGGCTCACCCGCGGGCAGAATCCACCACCGTCGTGCGCGTCGCCTAAGGGCCGGTAGGCAACCTTTAGTACGGTTACTCCAGCACCGACCCAGGTGTGAGAAGCGAGGGACCGATGTTGCAGGATGACCTGGACGAGAACCAGGTGGCCCAAGGGCTGGGCTGGCCCCGAAGGGTGGTCATTGATCCACAGATTGGATGGCCCACCGTGCCACGTGAAACGCTGGATTGGACGAGTCATCCCCTACGTCGTGCCGCTGCACCGGCCCCGACAACTGAGTTGTCTGAGACGGAGGCGGTCAGCGAAGAACCTGTCCCCCGACGCGCGATGAAAGAGGGAGCGGCCCTACTGACGCGCACGCCGCTCCCGTCGCAGTCAGACGGTGTTTCACGTGAAACGTCCGCGATGAGCGACGATGACCCCGCCCCGTCGAACCCGGAGAACACCGGCGCGACCCCGGCCTACAGCCCACCCGACACCTCGAGCCAGGTTGACGCTGCTCACGTTTCACGTGAAACGCGCACCTACCCACGACTGCCCGCTCCCCCGGCGCCCCGAGTTTTCGTGGTCGCGAATCAGAAGGGCGGAGTTGGCAAGACGACCACTTCGGTGAACATCGCCGCCGCCCTGGCTCAGGGTGGGCTCTCTGTCCTCGTCATCGACCTTGACCCACAAGGCAACGCCTCCACGGCGCTCGGGGTGGATCACCACGCGGGCACCCCCGGCACCTATGAGGTGCTGATCCATGGCCACTCCATCGCCGATCATGTGGTGACCTCGCCCGAGTCCCCCGGCCTGCAGGTGCTGCCCGCCACGGTGGACCTTGCGGGCGCGGAGATCGAGCTGGTCTCGGTGGTCGCCCGGGAGAACAGACTGCTCCGCGCGATCAAGCGGTACCTGAAGGAGGCTGCGGTGGATTATGTCTTCCTCGACTGCCCCCCCTCGCTGGGACTGCTGACCCTGAACGCGTTGGTCGCGGCCGGCGAGATCCTGATCCCGATCCAGTGCGAGTACTACGCGCTGGAGGGAGTCTCGCAGTTGATGAACACCATCGGATTGGTGAAGGGGGAACTCAACGACGACCTGAAGGTGAGCACGGTGCTTCTCACCATGTTCGACGCCCGCACGCGGCTGGCGGCCCAGGTCGTGGACGAGGTTCGCGCCCACTTCACCGAAGAGACGTTACGCAACGTCATTCCCCGTTCGGTACGGATCTCCGAGGCGCCGAGCTATGGGCAGACGGTCCTCACCTACCACCCCGACTCGGCGGGCGCGGTGTCGTATCGCGAAGCCGCCACCGAGATAGCCCATCGTGGAGCGAAGGAGCAAGCATGAGCAGCGGTCAACCGGAACGGCGTGGCCTTGGCCGCGGACTGGGTCAACTGATCCAGCGGACGGAGGCCCAGAGTCCCCAACGTCAGGCCGATGCTGGCGCATTCATGTCCAACGGACGGGCACCCCGGACGGTGGAGGAGAACACGCCCCCGGAGCCGCGGGTGCCGGTACCGGAGGGCTCCTATTTCGCCGACATCCCTCTGGATGCGATCCGCGCCAATCCGAGGCAGCCACGTACCGTCTTCGACGAGGAGGCCTTGAACGAGCTGGTGCAGTCGATCGACGAGGTTGGGCTGCTCCAACCCGTGGTGGTTCGTCCGCTCGACGACAACAGCTACGAGCTGGTGATGGGCGAACGGCGATGGCGCGCCTCGCAGCAGGCCGGCAAGGAGACCATCCCAGCGATCGTGCGCAAGACCGAGGACCACGACCTGCTGCGCGATGCGCTGCTGGAGAATCTTCACCGCGCGCAGCTGAACCCGCTGGAGGAGGCGGCCGCCTACCAGCAGATGCTGGAGGACTTCGGCTGCACCCAAGAGGAGCTGGCCTCCAGGATCAAACGGTCGCGACCGCAGATCTCCAACACGATCCGCCTGCTTCGCCTGCCGCCGACCGTTCAGCGGAGGGTGGCCGCCGGCGTGCTGAGTGCCGGTCACGCGCGTGCTCTGCTGGTGGTCGACGATCCGCTGGCTCAGGAGCGGCTGGCGCAGCGGGTGGTGGCCGAAGGCCTGTCGGTGCGCGCAGTGGAGGAGCTCGTCACGGTGGGGGAGACGGGTGAACCTGACCGCCCCAGGCGTCGAGAGCCGAAGCTGGTAGCGCCCAAGGCGCTGGAGTTGGCGGAGCGGTTGTCCGACCACTTCGAAACCAGGGTGAAGGTCGATTTCGGCAAGACGAAGGGCAAGATCACCATCGAGTTCGCCACCGTCGACGATCTGGAGCGCATCGTCACCGCAATGCAAGTACCCGAAGCCGATGAAACGATTTGACCACTAATAGATAAAGATATTTATCGACAAATGGTAAGTCTCAGAGAGCGGGGACGCTGTCGGTGTCGGCGGGGGTGACCCGCTCCTGCCGCGCCATCGTCGCCCTGACGTTCTTGGTAGCTGACCTCTCGGCGACAAACGAGAGGAACGGGACGGTGCCGGCCAGAGCGATCAGCAGCAACCGCTTCCAGGTCCACCGGGCCCGCCGACCGAGATCGAAGGCGGTGATCAGCAGGATCATGTACAGCCAACCGTGGGGGATGCCGGTCCAGGTCACGACCCGGTCATCTCCGTACACATACTTCATCGGTAGTCCGACACAGACCAGAACGACCAGGAGACAACCGACCACGTAGGCCATCACGCGGTATCGGATCAGGGCAGCACGCATGGGGTCGACTCTACCCGGAGTCCGTAGCGTGGCCCTCCTCGACGAGCTCCAGATACCCCTGCTTCGAACCCAGGTCCCGGGCCATCCGGATCGCCATGGCGACAGCGAAGGCGGCGAAGATCCACCATTGGAAGGCGTAGGCGCCGTTTCGGAGCCGGCCATGCCCCTCCGGCAACGCCGCAGTCGCCGGCTGCAGGCCCTGGGCCCGCGCCTGGGTGGCCGAGAGCGTCACAAAGCCGTTGACGAGCGGCTTGGTCCACAGCTGAGCCAGCGTCGCCAGCCGGACCGAGGCCAGCTGCCCGGTCGGCACCTCGGCGGTGTTCTCGGCCTCGGAGGGCAGCAGGACGCCGCTCTGCTCCAGCGGACCCGTCGGTGCGGCGGGTGCATGAGTACCGTCCACGACACCGCGAACCACCGGCACCACGCTGCCGTCGCCCTGCTGCAACCCGCTGAGCACCCGGAAGCGGCCCGCCTGACCCGGAACCGGGACCAGCAGCTGCAGCGCCGGGTCATAGTTGCCGCTGAAGTGGACCGTACGCCCGTAGCCGTCGACGACGGCATCGCCAGCTCGGGCCACCTGTGCCAGCGGCACCGCCGGCGCTGCGGCCCGGCTGGCGGCCGAGTCCGCGCTCTGGGCGGTGTACACGTTGAGCTGCCACACTCCCAACAGCACCATCACCGCCGCCGCGACCAGCCCGACCAGGACGATCGCCGCCTGCTTGAGCCGCAGTCCTGACATGCTCAACCGGTTAACGCGCCGGGGTGCGGGCTCATGGTCGGCATCCGGCTGCCTCGCATCGACGCGGCCCGGACCAGGTCGGCGCACATCTTGCCCAGGCTCCAGCCGGCCGCCTCGATCGCGAGCGGCACCGCCGAGGTCTCGGTCATCCCGGGGGCGACGTTGACTTCGAGAAACACCGGCTCACCCTCGGCGTCGATGATGAGGTCCGTTCGGGAGATGTCGGCCAGGTCGAGGACGTCGTGCACCCTGAGCGCCACGGCCGCGCAGCGGGCTGCCACCTCGTCCGGCACCTCCGCCGGACAGAGGAAGCGCGTGGCCCCTGCGGTGTAGCGGGCGGCGTAGTCGTACACGCCGGAGTCGGGGCGGATCTCCACGACGGGCAGCGCCGTCGGCCCGGCGCCCCGGTCCACCACGGCCACGGTGACCTCGGTTCCCTCGACGAAGCTCTCCACCACCGCGACCGGGCCGTACGCGAACGCCCCGACCATGGCGGACGGCAATGCCTCGGCGGTCAGGACCTTGCTGCAACCCAACGCAGATCCGCCTCGGGAGGGCTTGACCATCATCGGGAAGCCGATCTGCTCGGCCAGCGCCTTCACCAGCGTCGCCGCTCCCAGTTCACGGAAGATCTCGTGGGGGAGCGCGACCTGCAGCGGGGTGCGGACGCCGGCGTCATGAACGACAGTGGTGGCGATCGACTTGTCGAAGGCCACCCGCGAGGACGAGCCGAGGGAGCCGACGAACGGCACCCCCAGCAGGCCCAGCACCTCACGCAACGCGCCGTCCTCACCCGCCCCGCCGTGCAGCAGCGGGAAGACCACCGGCTGATCCAGCTCGGCCAGTCGCGGCAGCAGCAGCGAGTCGACGTCCGCCTCCACCACTTCGAGCCCGCGGGAACGCAGCGCCTCGCTCACCCGTCGGCCCGACCTCAGCGACACGTCGCGTTCGTGCGACAGCCCTCCGGACAGCACCACAACACTCTCAGCCATACAGCTCCTCGTTCGACGTCCTCCGTGCAGCGGCCTGCCGGTCAGGTCTGGTTGGCACCCGGGGCCTCGTACGGCTTGAATGAGCCCTGGTGGATGGCAGTGCCGAAGGTCTCGTTGACCGACATCTCGTACTCGAGCACCTCACCCAGCCGCCGGGTGCCCTCGATGATGCGCTCCGGAGTGGGAAAGCAGTAGGACAACCGCATATGCCGGCTGCCGAACCCGTCGGCGTAGAAGGCCGTACCCGGCACGTAGGCCACCCGGGCGGTGACGGCCCGCGGCAGCATCGACTGCGAGTCCAGCCCCGGCGGCAACGTCACCCAGACGAAGAAGCCGCCCTCGGGCACGGTCCAACTGGTGCCGGCCGGCATGTGGTCGGAGAGTCCGGCCAGCATCGCGTCCCGCCGATCCCGGTACATCTCCTTGAAGATCTTGATCTGGCTGCGCCAGTCGTGCTTGGCCAGATAGGCGGAGATCGCGAACTGGGAGAACACCGGCGGGCAGAGCGTCGCCGACTCCTGCGCCAGCACGAGCTTCTCCCGGACGGCGTGCGGGGCCAGCACCCAGCCGATCCGGAACCCGGGCGCGAAGGTCTTGGAGAACGAGCCCAGATAGACGACGGTGTCGGCATCCAGCGACCGGATCGCCGGGATCGGCTCGCCGTCGAAGCCGAGCAGCCCGTAGGGGTTGTCCTCGATCACGAGCAGGTCTGCAGCCTTGGCGACGGCCAGCACCTGCTGCCGGCGCTCCAGGGACTGGGTGACGCCGGCGGGGTTGTGGAAGTTGGGAATCGTGTAGAGAAACTTCACCCGCTTACCCGCGTTCCGCACAGCACCGATCGCCTCGGTCAGGGCCTGCGGGTCCAGGCCCTCCTCATCCATCGCCACATGCACCACGTCGCACTGGTAGGAACTGAATACGCCCAGGGCTCCGACATAGCTCGGGGCCTCGCACAGCACCACGTCACCGGGGTCGCAGAAGATCCGCGTCACCAGATCCAGGCCCTGCTGAGACCCGACAGTGACGGTGATGTCGTCGGGGTGGGCGACCACACCCTCGAGCCGCATGATGTCGCAGATCTGTTCGCGCAACATCGGCTCGCCCTGCCCGGAGCCGTACTGCATCGCCACTCGACCGTTGTCGACCACGAGGTCGTGCACCACCGAGCCCACAGCGTCCAGCGGCAGGTCGGCGATATTGGGCATCCCCCCGGCCAGCGAGACCACCTCAGGGCGGTTCGCGACCGCGAACAGGGCCCGGATGGCCGACGCCGTCATCCCGTGCGCACGGGCGGCGTACCGGTCGACATAGTTGTCGAGTCGGGTATCGCGTCGCACGGGCTCAGGCAGACTCACAACACAAGGGTGCCTCATGCCAGCGAGGGCGCATAGCATGGGGCCATGACAGGAGAACACGAGCCGAACGTGCAGCGGGCGGTGCGTTGGTCACTGTGGCTCGCACTCGGGGTGTTCTTCGGGATCCTGGTGGGCTTCGCGCTCGGCCTGGCCAAGCCGAGGGTGAGGGCGGACTAGGCCGTGCGGGGTCGACGGATAAGGCCGCTGCGCGCGGCGGAGATCGGGTCGCTGCCCCCACCCTGTGACAGCTGTTCCTTCTGGGAGCGCAGCCAGCCGGCGTGGTTGACCAGCAGCCGACGTGCCGAGCCGCTGAATGAAGGTCGCTCGGTCAAGCGGGAATGGGCCGAAACGGTGGAGCGACAGTGGGGCAGCTGCGGGCTGGTCGCGACGAACGGGGACCGGGTCATCGGCTACCTGACCATGGCGCCGGCGCTATTGGTGCCGCGGCTGGGCTCCTTCGCCAGCACCCCGGTGAGCCAGGACGCGGCCGTGGTGCTGAACGTCCGGGTGGTTGACGAGTACGCGGGCCACGGTCTCGGACGCCAGCTGGTGCAGGCCGCCGCGGCCGTGGCTGTCAAACGCGACGTCCGGGCACTGGAGGCTATCGCCAGCCATCGGCAGAACAGCTGCATGGTCCCGGTCGGCTTTCTCGAAGCGGTCGGGTTCACCATCATCCGGCACCATCCGTTGACCCCCCGGTTGCGGATGGACCTGCAGACCACGGTGCGCTGGCGACCCGACCTGGTTGCTGCGTGGTCACGGTTGCGGAGTCTCGCCGTTCGACCTGCACCGCCGGAGCCGGTCGGGTTCGACCCGGTACGGAACGAGCCCGTCCCTCGACCGCTCGTGGAACAGTGAGAGCCATGAACCCAGAATCCCTGCGCAGGCTCGACCTCACCCGGCTGCGGCGCGGTCATTACCTGGCCACCAACGTTCGCGGCGGCACGCTGTCGATCGGCAGTGGCGACGACGCCGAGTTCACCCCGGTCGAGCTGCTGCTGGCCGCCATCGCCGCCTGCAGTGCCATCGACGTCGACTTCATCACCTCCAAGCGGGCCGAGCCCGAACGGTTCGAGGTCCGTTCGACCGGCCACAAGATCCGTGACGAGCGGGGCAACCGGATGGTCGAGCTGGCGATGGACTTCGACGTCCTGTTCGGCGACGACGAGGACGGGCGGCGGGCCGAAGAAGTGCTGGTCCGATCGGTGCGGCAGTCCCATGACCGGCTCTGCACGGTGACGCGCACGCTCGAGATGGGTGAACCCGTCTCGGTGAGCGTCCGTGGAGAACCGTTGGAAAGCGCTTAACGATAGTCTGGCGCAAACGCCAGCCGGTCGGCGGCTTCCAGGGAGCAGGAAGAGATGACACAGACAGCACCTCAGGACCGCGCCGGAGCCACGCCGCCCCCACGCGTCGCGGTCGTCGGCATGCACGGCTACGGGGCCCAGCATGTGCGGCATGCAGTCGAGCTGGCCGGCCGGGGACGGCTCGTCTTCGTGGCGGCGGCGGACCGGGTGCCCGCAGCGGCGGACCAGCTGCCCGACGGCGTCCGGGAGTTCACTGATGCTGCCGAGATGCTGGCCGAGGTCGGTGCCGACGTGGTCACCATCGCCACCCCTATCCACACGCATCTCCCGATCGCTGAGCTGGCGCTGCGGGCCGGGGCGGATGTGCTGCTGGAGAAGCCCCCGGTCACCTCGCTCAGCCAGTTCGAGGAGCTGGGCCGGGCCGCCGCGGAGACCGGCCGCGTCGTCCAGGTCGGCTTCCAGAGCCTGGGCTCGCACGCCATTGGCGAGCTGCGGCGGATGATGGCTGCCGGCGAGCTCGGAGAGATCACCGGAATCAGCGGAGTGGGCCGCTGGCTGCGCACCCTGGACTACTGGCGGCGCTCGCCCTGGGCGGGCAGGCGGCAGCTCGACGGGGTGGAGGTGGTCGACGGCGTCGTCACCAACCCGTTGGCCCATGCCACCGCCACCGCATTGCGGCTGGCGGGAGCGGACACCCTCGAGGGTCCCGCCGAGCTCGAGGTGGAGCTGTTCCGGGCCAACTCCATCGAGGCCGACGACACGTCGGTGGTCCGCATCGTCACCGCGACCGGACTGCCGGTCACTGTGGCGCTGACCCTGTGTGCCGGTGAGCAGGAGACCCCCTTCGTCGAGGTGACCGGGACCGCCGGCAGCGCCCGGTTCTTCTACACCGACGACGTTGTGGAGCTCCGCCGTGCGGGCGACGACGTGGCTCAGCGGGTCGTGTTCGACCGGACCTCGCTGCTGGACAACCTGATCGAGCACCGGGCCACCGGAGCTACGCTGCTGAGCCCGTTGACCAGCAGCGGGGGCTTCACCCGGGTGCTGGACGCCGTCCGACGGGGCCGACCTCGTCAGATTCCCTCCTCGTTCAGTGAGCTGCGCGAGGACGAGCACGGCCGGCACGTGGTCATCGGCGGCATCGAGGACTGGGTCGAGCGGGCCGCCTTCGAGCACCGCACGTTCTCCGCTCTGGATGCCCCGTTCGCCCGCTGAGCCGTCAGTCGGCGAGCTCCACGATGACGGGCGCGTGGTCGCTGGCTCCCTTGCCCTTGCGCTCCTCGCGGTCGATCTGGGCGCCGGTCACGCGGGTGGCCAGGGCGGGTGAGCCCAGCACGAAGTCGATCCGCATCCCCTCCCGTCGGGCGAACCTGAGCCGTTTGTAGTCCCAGTAGGTGTAGACCCCGGGTCCGGGGGTGTACGCGCGCGCAAGGTCGGCGTAGCCGGCGTCGACGATGGCGGCGAAGGCGGCACGTTCGGGCGGGGACACGTGGGTGGAGCCGGCGAAGACGGCCATGTCCCAGACGTCCTCGTCGGTCGGCGCGATGTTCCAGTCCCCGGTGAGGGCGATCTGCGCGCCGGGGTCCGCGGCGAGCCAACCGGCGGCCGCCTCCCGCAGACGCGCCAACCAGTCCAGCTTGTAGGCCAGGTGCGGGTCGTCCAAGGTGCGCCCGTTGGGAACGTAGAGAGACCAGAGCCGCACCCCGTTGCAGGTGGCGCCCAGTGCCCTCGCCTCTGCCACCGGCGGGACGCCGTACCCCGGCATCTGGTCGAAGCCGAGCTGCACGTCGTCGAGACCCACCCGGGAGGCGATGGCGACGCCGTTCCACTGGCTGGTGCCGTACTGGGCGACCTCGTAGCCCAGCCCCTCGAGCCCGAGCAGCGGGAACTGGTCCTCGCGCGCCTTGGTCTCCTGCAGGGCAAGGACGTCGATCCGTTGGCGCTCCAGGAAGGCCTCGACCCGGTCGATCCGGGACCTGATCGAGTTGACATTCCAGGTGGCGATCCGCACGGGCCCACCCTAGTCTCGATCGGCTCCGGCTCGATTGGCACGTTTCAGAATGTCGGCACGAACCTCTTGACCGGCTCTGGTTCGCCACCTAATGTGAGCCACCTCACTTGCCGCTCGGGGGACCGCATTCACAGTTGAATGTGCCGAAGCTGGAGGTGGTCACCACGCGAGCGCTCTCTCGTCGCGATCTGTTCAAGGGAGGCGGGGCGGCAGCGCTAGCTGCACTGGGGGCGACCTCAGGCTGCAGCGTCGTCAGTTCCGGCCGCGACGCCGCGGCGGTCCGGCCCAACAAGGAGCCGGCGCCGGGACGCAGGACCGAGATCGAGATCTACAACAACTTCGGTGCCGATGTGGGCAGCGGTGTGGTCTCCTGCGCCAAGGCCTTCGAGGAGTACCAGGACGAGATCGCGGTCCGGGTGACGTTCGCCCCCTCCACCGGGGACAGCGTGCAGCAGAAGCTCTTCACCGCCATGGCCGGCGGCCAGGCGCCGGATGTGGGGTTCACCGACGCCTCGCTGGCGCCGGCCTGGACCAAGCTGGGGATGATGCTCGATCTGACCCCGTACTTCGAGCGGGACGGTATCAGGCTGGAGGACTTCTTCCCGGTCTGCGCCGCGAGCATGGCCTACCGCGACCGGATCTGGAGCGTCCAGTGGGACGCCGACGCGAACTTCCCGTTCTTCTGGAACAAGACGCTGTTCGCCAAGTGCGGGCTCGACCCGGAGCGACCCCCAAAGACCGTCGACGAGATTGACGCGATGAGCAAGGAGATCAACCGGGTTAAGGACGGCAGGGCCACCCAGGTCGGGATGATCCCGTGGGACCAGTACGGGGCCAACAACTCGATCCTGACCTGGGGCTACGCGTTCGGTGGCGAGCTGTGGAAGAAGGGCACCAACATCGTCACGCCCGACAACGACCTGGTGGTCGAGGCGTTGGAGTGGATGGCCAGGTACGCCAAGAGCGTCGGTGGGCCCTCCGCTGTCGCGGTCGCTCCGCCGTCGCTGCAGGCACACCCGTTCTCCACCGGCAAGATCGGGATGGCGGGGCTGGTCACCCCCAATCTGCTGCAGGTGAAGGAGCTCAACCCGGACATGGAGATCGGTGCGACGCTGCTGCCCTATCAGCCGCCGGGTGCGTCGCACCCGGGCCAGGGCGCCTGGCTCGGCGGCTGGTCGGCGTTCATCCCGGCCGGCGCCCCCGAACCCGATGCCGCCTGGGAGTTCATCAAGTGGTTGGGAATCTCCGAGGAGGGGACGGCGGCCGAGTGGGAGCACATCGGCTTCCCGGTCGGCTACCAGAAGGCGTCGATCAACGCCAAGATCGCGGCCGACCCGGTCGCCGGGGTCTACCACGAGACGCTGAGCAAGATGCAGAACACCAGACCGCTGATCACCGTGAACGACTTCTACGGTCAGCAGATGGAGGAGAAGGTCCAGGCCGCCGTCTACGGCCAGGTGACGCCGCTGCAGGCCATGCGGCAGGTGAAGGAGCTCACAGTACGTGAGGCCCATCGGTTCGAGCGAGTGGGATGATCATGACGACGACAACTGCCTCCGCACCCTCCACCCGTCGGCCGGGACGATCGGCGCAGGCCCGGCACAACCTCAAGTGGGGCCTGGTCTTCTGCTCACCGGCCATCGTCGGGATCGTGCTGTTCACCGCCTACCCGGTGCTGCGTTCATTGCAGCAGAGCCTCACCTCGGCCACGATGCTGACCCCGGGCCATTTCCTGGGCCTGCAGAACTACCGCGACCTGATGTCGGACGCCGGATTCTGGAACTCCCTGAGCAACACCGTCTACATCCTCATCCGCGCGGTCCCGCTCGGGATCATCGTGGCCCTGTGCCTCGCCCTGCTGCTGAACATGAATGTCGCCGGCCGCTCGTTCTATCGGGTGTTCTTCTTCGTCCCCAGCATCGTGCCGCTGGTGGCCAGTGCGGTCATCTGGTCCTATGTGTTCAACTCCCAGTACGGCGTGCTCAACTCGCTCCTCGGCAAGATCGGCGTCGTCGGACCGTCCTGGTTGGACGACCCGGCCTGGGCGAAGACCTCACTGGTGATCATGTCGGTGTGGGGGGTCGGCGGCCTGATGGTGATCATGCTGGCTGGCGTCCAGGACGTGCCCGCGCAGCTCTACGAGCAGGCGAAGATCGACGGTGCCGGTGTGTTCTCGCGGTTCCGCAACGTGACCCTGCCGTTCATGTCGCCGCACCTGTTGTTCGCCCTGGTGATGGGCCTGATCGCCGGCTTCCAGTACTTCACCGAGGTCTTCGTCCTCACCAGCGGCACCGGCGGACCGGCAGGTTCCACCATGGTCGCCGGGCTGTATCTGTACCAGAACGCGTTCGCCTTCTTCAAGATCGGCTACGCCAGTGCGCTGGCCTGGGTGCTGTTCGTGCTCTCTGCCATTTCCGCCGTGATCGTGTTCCGCACGGTGGGGCGCCGCGTCTACTACGGAGGGAACTGATCATGTCCGAGCGCACCGCTGTACGGAACACCGTCGCAGATCCCGACACCGCATCCGGCGCGACGCTGGCCGACAGTCCTCGTCGGCCGGACTTCGAGCAGCGGCAGCGGCCGCTGGGGCCGCGGCTGCTCGCGGGAGTCGGGAAGCATTGTGTGCTGATCGGGTTGTCGGTCATCTTCCTGATCCCGCTGGTCTGGATGGTGACCGGGGCGTTCAAGACCGCCGTTGACCTGAACGCCAGTCCGATCGTCTGGTTCCCGGACAAGATCACCTTCGACAACTTCGTCCAGGCGGCCCAGCTGTTCCCGCTGGCGCGCTACTTCTTCAACACCTTCGTGATCTGCGTACTGTCCATGCTGGGTGCGGTGTTCTCGTCCGCGATGGTCGGCTACGGCCTGGCCCGGATTCCCTGGCGGGGTCGCAACGTCCTGTTCGTGATCATCATCTCGACCATGATGATCCCCTTCTACGTGACGATGTTCCCGGCGTTCGAGATCTGGCGGTCGCTGCATCTGACCGACACCTGGGTCCCGCTGATCCTGCCGCACTGGCTCTGCGTGCCGATCTACATCTTCCTGCTGCGCCAGTTCCTGATGACGATCCCAAAGGACCTGTCCGAGAGCGCCCGGATCGACGGCGCAGGTGAGTGGCAGATCTTCACCCGGGTCATCCTGCCGTTGATCAAGCCGGCCCTGGTCGCCGTGGGGCTGTTCCAGTTCCTGGCGTCCTGGAACGACTTCCTGGGCCCCTTGATCTATCTGTCCAACCCGAAGCTCTACACAATCTCGCTCGGTCTCAACTTCTTCAAGGGTGAGTACGCCACCGAGTTCGGCCCGCTGATGGCCGTCAGCGCGCTGGCCGTGCTGCCGATCGTCATCATCTTCTTCTTCGCCCAGCGGACCTTCATCGAAGGCATCACGCTCACCGGTGTGAAGGGCTGAAGGCGCGAGCGTGCGGTGACGGACGAAGGTCCTCGGCTGGTCGTTGGATGAATGTCCTCTGATGAGGGCTGGAATTTGTGCCACCAGGCATTGACAACCGTGTGCGCTCTCGAAATCATCAGATGACTGATCCCTTACCGCACCAGACGATGGAGTCGCTGAATGAACCCCGAGCACGCTTGGTTCACCCATGATCGCTTCGGCATGTTCGTGCACTGGGGCCTGTATGCCCTGGCCGCGCGACACGAGTGGGTGATGAGCAGGGAGCAGATCCCACAGGGCGAGTACGACAAGTACGCCGACTACTTCGAGGCCGACCTGTACGACCCCCGCGAGTGGGCCCAGGCCGCGAAGAACGCCGGCATGAAGTATGTGGTGCTGACCACGAAGCACCATGACGGCTTCTGCCTGTGGGACTCCCAGCTCACCGACTACAAGGCCCCCAAGACGCCCTACGGCAAGGACGCCATCGCCGAGTACGTCGAGGCCGTCCGCGAGGCGGGCCTGAAGGTCGGCTTCTATCACTCGATCATCGACTGGCATCACCCCGACTTCACCATCGACGCGATCCACCCGCACCGCGGGCAACCCGACGTCGCGGAGCAGAACGCCAAGAAGGACATGGCGAAGTACCGGACCTACCTGCACGGGCAGGTGCGCGAGCTGCTCAGCAACTACGGGCAGATCGACTACATCTTCTTCGACTTCTCCTACCCGGGCGGCCGGCTCGGCTCAGACTTCCCGGGCAAGGGCAAGGAGGACTGGGACTCCGAGACCCTGATGGCGATGGTGCGCGAGCTGCAGCCCAGCATCATCGTCAATGACCGGCTCGACCTGCCGGGCGACCTGGTGACGCCGGAGCAGTACCAGCCGGCCGGCCCGATGATGGTCGACGGCAAGCCCGCGATCTGGGAGGCCTGCCAGACCCTCAACGGCAGCTGGGGCTACGACCGCGACAACAACGACTACAAGTCGGTCGATCTGCTGGTGCGGATGCTGGTGGACGGGGTGTCGAAGGACGGCAACCTGCTGCTCAACGTCGGCCCGACCGGTCGTGGCAACCTCGACCCGCGCGCCATCGAGAGCCTGGCCGGGGTAGGGGAGTGGATGCGGCTGAACTCACGTTCGATCTACGGCGCCGGGCATTCCGACCACCAGGCGCCGGTGGACTGCCGCTACACCCAGGTGGGCAACCGGCTTTATCTGCACCTGTTCGCCTGGCCGATGCGGCACGTGCACCTGGCCGGCCTGGCCGGCAAGGTCGCCTACGCCCAGTTCCTGCATGACGCCTCCGAGATCAAGTTCACCGAGGTCGACCCCGACCAGCAGGCGCAGAACACCACCCCGGGCGGCCAACCGGCCGGCACCTTGACCCTGCAGTTGCCGGTGCAGCACCCTGCTGTCGCAGTCCCGGTGGTCGAGCTCTTCCTGCGGTGATGTCCTGAGCCTGTCGGCCGTGTCCTGAGCCTGTCGGCCGTGCCCTGAGCCTGTCGGCCGTGCCCTGAGCCTGTCGGCCGTGCCCTGAGCCTGTCGGCCGTGCCCTGAGCCTGTCGAAGGGCGCTCTTCGACAGGCTCAGCGCGCATTACGACTGGGTCTGCTCCACCGCGTCACGGACGACGTCGACCAGAGAGCCTGACCGCTCGAACACGGCCCGTTGCCGATGGGCACCGGTGCCGTGTTCGAGCACCCGGGCCACCGCAGCTTCCACCCAGGTCTCATCGCCGGCTTCGTGCAACGCTGGGCGAACATGGTCCAGCAGGTCCGCGATGACCTCCTTCGCCGGCCTGGGCTGACTGGTGCGGGGGTCCAGCAGCTCCGCGTCGATGGAGGAGCGGCCGGCCCGCCAGGCGGCCATCCGGACCAGTTGGGAACGTACCGGCTCAGGCTGCCGGCCGGACCGCCACTCGCGAGCGGCGGTCTCGACCAGGGCCCGAGACAGGGCCGCGATCAGTACGGTGTCATCCACCCGCAGACAGACGTCGGCGATCCGGATCTCCACGGTGGGATAGCGCTGGGACACCCGAGCATCGAAGTAGACCATCCCCGGGTCCAGGATCACCCCGGAGCCGATCATGTCGTCCAGCAGCTGCCGGTAGGCCTCGGCCGAGCCGAGCACATCGGTCGGTCCGGCCGACGGCCAGCGCAGCATGGCCTGCGAACGAAAGCTGGCATAGCCTGTGTTCTGTCCCTGCCAGTAGGGCGAGTTGGCCGACAGCGCCAACAGGACCGGCAGCCAGGTGCGCACCCGATCGAGCACCGCCACCGCCTCCTCGGCGGAGTCCACCGAGACGTGCACGTGCAGGCCGCAGATCAGCTGCTCGACCGAGGTGAGGCCGAAGTGCTCAACCATTGAGCGATAGCGCGGTGTGCCGGTGATCTGGGGGTGTACCGGTAACGGCGAGGTGGCCAGTGCCGCCACGCGGGCACCGGCCGCTGCGGCCACCTGGTCGGCCCGGCGACGCCAGCTCCGCAGCTCCTCGGCGAGGTCTACCAGCCGCAGCTGGGGCCGGGTGTCGGTCTCGATCTGCTCCTGCTGCAGCTCGGCTGTCAGCGTGCCCCCGGGAGGGTGCGGCGCGTCGACGTCGTCGGCGGCACCGTCGAGCTCGAGCTGAGAGGCATAGCGCAGCGCCGCCGCCGCCACGGCGCGCGCCTCCCCGGTGTCGGCGTCGACCAACAGCAGCTCTTCCTCGACTCCCATGGTGCGCACCGGGGCAGTCTTCCGTATTCGGGGCCACCTGGGCATATCGGGACTTTCTGTATCCAGCTAGGGGCAATCCAGGGAAACGTTTGCCCATGCGGCCTGCGAGTCACTAGGGTTCTGAGCCATGAAGTTCTCCGTGTTCACCGCCTCGACCCCCGACTGGACACCACAGGAGGCTGCGACGACGCTCGCCGCCCAGGGCTGGGACGGGATCGAGTGGCGCATCACCGACCAGGCGGAGCCCACCGGCGACGCCGGCTTCTGGTCGGGCAACCGGGCCACCTGGCCGATGACCGGGCTGGAGCAGCGGCTGCCGGAGATCGCCAGAATCACCAGAGATGCCGGGCTGGAGTTCTCCGGGGTGGGCGGCTACGTCAAGTGCTTCGACCACGACAACGTCGAACGGATGCTGGCGGCCACAGCTCAGCTCGGTGCCCCCCAGGTCCGGGTTACGGTGCCGGGGGTCGAGCCGGGTCAGAACTACCGGGACGCATTCGTCGCCGCTCGCCAGGACTTCGTTTGGGTGGCCGAGCGGGCCGCGGCGCACGGGGTGAAGGCGCTGGTCGAGCTGCACCACCGCACCTTGACCGCCTCCGCCTCGGCCGCGTTCCGGCTGCTCGACGGTCTCGACCCGGAGGCCGTCGGGGTCATCCACGACCTGGGCAACCTGTTGATTGAGGGCCAGGAGGACCATCTGTGGGCCTTCCAGCTGCTCGGGCCGTACCTCGCCCATGTGCACGTGAAGAACGCCGTCTGGCAGCAGATCGACATCACCCCGGATGGCACCGTGATGTGGAAGAGCTCATGGGCTCCGCTGCAGACGGGCGTCGCCGACGTCGGTGCCTATCTCCGCGCGCTCACCGAGCACGGCTACGACGGTTGGGTGGCCGTCGAGGACTTCTCCACCGAGGTGCCGCTGGAACAGCGGACCGCCGACAACCTGGCCTACCTCAAGTCGCTGCTCTGACCGACCCGGATGCTCAGAGATATTCCTCGAGTGCCTTCAGCAAAGCTGACTTGGACTTGGCGCCCTTGAACGCCTTGACCAGCTCGCCGCCCACGTAGACCTGGATGGTCGGCAGGCCGAGGACGTGGTTGTTGGCCGGGGTGACCGGGTTGGTGTTGGTGTCCATCTTGACGAAGGTGACCTTGTCGCCGTGCGACTGAGCCAGCTCCTCGATGATCGGGGCCACCTGCTTGCAGGGGCCGCACCAGTCGGCCCAGTAGTCCACCAGGACAGGTTTGTCGGATTTCAGCACCACATCGGCGAATGTGGCATCGGTGACTTCGTTTACGGTCGCCATCAGTTGTCTCCTAGCTCAGTATCGGGGTCTGGTCGGGGGTGGACGCTCAGCCGACGGCGACGACGTCCTCGAACTCGGCCACAGCCTCGTCCACGGTCGGTGCCTCGTCCAACAGGTCAGCCAGGTAGCGCTCGGCATCGAGGGCGGCCGAGCAGCCGGTGCCCGCAGCGGTGATGGCCTGCCGGTAGGTGTGGTCGACCAGGTCTCCGCAGGCGAACACGCCAGCGAGGTTGGTCCTGGTGCTGCCGGGCTGGACCAGCACATAGCCCTCCGGGTCGAGCTCCACCTGGCCGGTCAGCAGCTCCGACCTCGGGTCGTGCCCGATCGCGATGAAGAGCCCCTGGATCGCCAGTTCACGCTCCTCACCGGTGACGGTGTCCCGCAGGGTCACGCCCTCCAGCGCCTTGTCACCGTGGATGGCGGCCACCGCGCTGTTCCAGGCGAAGGAGATCTTCGGATCCTTGTGCGCCCTGGCGGCCATGATCTTGCTGGCCCGCAGCTGGTCGCGGCGGTGGATGAGAGTGACCGACCTGGCGAACCGGGTCAGGAAGGTGGCCTCCTCGACAGCCGAGTCGCCGCCACCCACGACGGCGATGTCCTTGTCGCGGAAGAAGAAGCCGTCACACGTCGCGCACCAGGACACCCCGTGCCCGGACAGCCGGTCCTCGTCGGGCAGACCGAGCTTGCGGTAGCCGGAGCCGGTCGCCAGGATGACCGTACGGGCGGCGAAGGTGTTGCCGTAGCCGTCCTTGACGGTCTTCACGTCGCCGGTCAGGTCCATCTCGGTGATGTCCTCGGCCACCAGCTCGGCGCCGAACCGCTCGGCCTGCTGACGCAGGTTGTCCATCAGATCCGGTCCCATGACGCCTTCGGGAAAGCCGGGAAAGTTCTCCACCTCGGTGGTGTTCATCAGTGCACCGCCGGCCGTGATGGACCCCTCGAAGACGAGCGGCTTCAACGCTGCCCTGGCGGCATAGATCGCGGCCGTGTATCCGGCCGGGCCGCTTCCCACGATGATGACGTCGCGAATTTCGTCGGGAGTGGCTGTGCTCATGTGGTCCTCTGCTTCTCGGTGCCGATTGCTGCGCTGGGAAGGGTGAGCGCTCCGACGCAACACCCTACCCTGGAGGAACCGAGATGCCGAGACGGATATTCCGCCGTGCTCGGCCGGCGGCTACCCCTTCAGTCGGGCTGTCTCGACGACCCGGGGCGTGCCCGAGGCGCAACCCGTGACCACGGTGACCGTTCTGACACCGTCATCCTCCTGATAGACCAGCAGCGCGGGTCGACCGTCCACGTACGCCTCCCGGAGCCCGCTGATCCTGCCGTCGGTCACCTGCCGGGCACACCGCCAGGCGGAGCTGAACAGATGCAGGTCGGGGTCGTCCCAAACCAGTCGGCTGAGCTGCGGGACGAGGCCGGTGCTGCTGACCTGCACCGGGACTGCCGCCTGCGGCTCGTTCAACCCGGCGGTGGCGCTGGCGACGTAGCCGCCGAAGCCGACCGCGGCCGCCAGTGCACAGGCGGCCAGCGCGCGGTACCAGAAACGTGACCTCGGCTTGGGGGTTAGACGGTCGTTGAAGTTCCCCAGCGTCTGCCGGGGCTGTCGGCGCGTTCCGGACGCCGGCGGATCGGCGGGCTGGGCAGTGGTGGACGCCCGTCGTTCACTCTCGACGGCCACCGAGCGCGTCAGTCTCGCCAGCACATCGTCCGGCATCACGGGGGCGGGTTGGCTGTGCAGCAGCTCGGTCACGTCGGCGAGCTCCGCGGCGGCCTCCGCACAGGTCGAGCAGCCAGCGAGATGGGCCTCGACCACGGCGGCGCGGCCGGGGTCGAGCAGGCCCTCGGCCGCGTCAGCCAGCTCCTCGATGGCTATGTGAACCGACACGTTGCGTCCCTCTGCAGATGAATGGCTTCCAGACCCGGCTGTGTGCGCCCTGACCTGCAACGCGATGGGTTCGACGCTCCGGCTGGAGCTGGGGTTCCGAAAGTTGAAAATGAAATTGTGGCCGGTGGTCCCGGACCAGTTCACTCTAGTAGGCCGCGGGTTCTCAGCTCGTCGATCGTCCGCAGCGAGCCGCGGTCCAACTCCGCCCGCGGAGACCAGGTCAGCACCCAGTCGAACAGGGTGGAGTGACCCCGCTTGAGCAGGGCCGCCGGCACCAGGTAGCGGGTCTGATCACCGTGCAGCCAGACGTGGTACGACGGCCCGTTCGGCGTGCGGATCTCAGCCACCCTGGCCACCCGCCGGCCATCGAGCTCCTGGAAGTGCCGAAACCGCCTGACCCGGAGGATCGGCCCGTCCACCATCATGTAGGCGCGGGTACGCAGCCAGACGATCCCGAGGAACAGCAGCCAGAGGACGACCAGCAGCAGTGCGACAGTCAGCCAGCCGGCGACGCGGCCGTTGTAGAGCACCCCGACGCACACGATCAGTCCGATCGTCGCTACTCCTACCGGTGCCCGCCAGTTGTACGAGGACTCCAGCGGGTGTGCCATCAGCCGTCGCCGTCCGAAGGAGGCTCCCTGAGGTGCCGCAGCAACGGCACGAGCCGCGCCCGGCCCCTGGAACAGCGACTTTTGACCGTGCCGACGGCACACCCGAGCATGGTGGCCGCCTCCTCCACCGAGTAGCCCTCCATGTCGACCAGGACCAGTGCTGCCCGCTGGTCGGCGTTCAGCTGGTGCAGAGCCGCGTTGACGTCGGCCCGTCGCTCCTTGATCTCGAGCGGGTCGTCGTGCTCGACCACGCCCAGCTCGCTCGCCCGCTCGGGGTCCTCCGGCAGCGGATCGGTGGCCCGCACCTTGTTCCTGCGGATCCGGTCCAGACAGGCGTTCACCACCACCCGGTGCAGCCAGGTGGTCACCTGGGCGTCGCCGCGGAAGCTGCCGGCTCGGCGGAAAGCTGAGATGTAGGCGTCCTGGAGCGCGTCGGCCGCCTCCTCGGGATTGCGCATCGTCCGTAGCGCGACCGCCCAGAGCCGGTCCTTGTGCCGGGTGACCAGCACGGAGAACGCGGTCGGGTCACCGGCGACGTGCGCCTGCAGCAGCTCCTGGTCGGTGCGTGCCGCACCCGGGTGCGCGTCAGCGTCCTCCGCCACCGACTCCTCGGGCGCGGAGGCGGCGGCTGACCCTGTCACCCGAACACCTCAACCTCATAGATTCCGCCCCGATAGCCGTCACCCTCCTTCGGCAGGGACGTCAGGTAGATCAGCACGAAGCGGGTCGTGACGGGCTGGTCGAAGGAGAGGGTGGTGGACTTCCCCACGTCTTTCTGACCGCTTACCGTACGCCAATCGTCCGCGCTCGTCATCGGGGCATTCATGGTGGTCGCCGGATCGGATTGTGGGACCCGGATCTCGAGGTCGGTCCCGTTGCCGCTCAACAGCAGCTTGACCGAGCTGACCTTGGCGGCCTCGCCCAGATCCAGCACCAGACCGAGACCGTCCTTGAGCCGCCCGAACCGGGGATCGCCGCGGTAGGACAGGGTCCGCCACCGCGTCTGCGGGTCGCCGTCATAGGCGTTGGGGACCTCGTCGGGGTTTTCGCTCTTGGGCCCGGAGCCGGTCTGCTGCGGGTCGAAGTCGCTGGCCGAGGCGATCTTGAGCTTGGTGGGCTTGGCCGGCGCGCTGGCGCTGGGGGTGGGCTTGCCCGACGATCCGCGGCCGGGAGACCGGAAAACGGTCAGGCCGACGATCACCGCGGTCAGGGCCAGCAGGGCGACCAGGGCGATCAGCACAGCGATCCAGCGCCGTCTGCGGGCCGGGGGCGGCGGCGGTGGCGGTGGCGGGTTGACCGGCAGCGCCCGGGTGGCGGCTGCCCCGCTGCCAGCGGCAGGCTGGGGCGCCGACGGTGCCCGCCTGGCGTCCGGCAGGTCGACCGCTGCCAGTTGTTCGGTCGGCAGGTCACCGATGCCGACCGGCTGGCGGATCACGGTGGCGTCGGTGCCGCCGACCATCGGTATGGGTTGGCGCAGCCGTCGCTCAAGGTCCGACGACGCGTCGGCGGCGCCGAGCACCTTGGTCAGGGCGTTGACGATGTCGTTGGCGGTCTCGAGCTGAGGTGCCCGGTGCCGTGGTGGGTCGCCGAGGATCTGGTCGCAGACGCTGTCCAGGGCCGGAGAGACGCCGGCCCGCACCTGTCGGGGGGTCAGCCACCGGTGCCCGGCGGGCGGAGCCGCCGCCAACCCGAAATTCTGACCTCCAGGCCAACGGCAGACCAGGCAGGCGTAGAGCAGCCGGCCGAGGTCGAGCACGTCGGTCTTCTCGCGCCTGTCGGTGTGCTGCGGCCTGTCGGTGTTCTGCGGCCCGTCGGTGTTTTGGGGCACGTCGGGGTTCTTCGGGCTGTCGGCGTCCGGCACCTCCCCGGCGGTGTTGGGCCGCAGCGCCGCCTCGATCAGTAGACCGACGATCTTGACGTTGCCGGCCGGGGTGATGATGACGGTGTCCGGGCTGATCCGTTCGTGGTAAAGGCCCTGGACGTGCACGCCGGACAGGGCGTCGGCGACCTCACGTACCAGCCACGCGGCTTCCAGTCCCGACAGCGGACCCGAGGCCAGCACGATCTCCAGCGACTGGCCGTTGGCGTACTCGCAGACGATGTAGGAGCCGTGTGCGGTCCCGGTGCTGTGCACCGCGTCCAGTACCCGCAGGAAGCGGGAGTCGGTGGCCGCCGCTGCCCGGCGGGCGACGGCGAGCAGCTCGGCCTCGCGCTCGTCGTCCGGCGACAGCAGGTGGATCAGGACCGACCGGGAGAGGACCTGGTCGAAGGCGCGCCAGGTGGCGGTCTGGCCGGTGTCGGCCAGCAGCTCCTCCAGCCGGTAGCGCTCGCCGAGCACCGTGCCTGCCGGGATGGGGTGGTGCCCCATGGCCGGCGTCGGGAGTTCGGTCGGTGAAGTGGCGGATCCGGTGTTGTCGGTTCCCGCCTCGGAGGTCGACGCTGGCGCGTCTTGTGGTCCATCGGACATGCCTGGCCCTGCATCGGTCGTCGTCGAACGAGCCCCCGCACTGCTCGACACATCGTCTGGGCTTATGCCCGCCTTGATCGTATGAGACGAAGTCAACTCCGCGCCCTCCGAACCGCCGCCGTCGACGGCATTGTCGGTGGTCGGGCCGCGTCGCAGCACCGCCCGCACGATCTCGGTCACCTCGTCGATGTGCAGCAGCCGGGCCAGCAGCAGGAACAGGCCGACCGCGACCAGACCACCCAACACCAGCGCCACTGCCCGCGCGAGCTGGCTGGTCGACCAGAAGCTGACCCCCCAGCAGACCAACGCTGCGACGAGACCGCCCGGCAGCACCGCCGCCAGCAACCGGAGGCAGTGCCGGGCCAGTTCCCGCATCTGCAGCCCGGGCAGCTTGCCACCGAGCTTGCGGAGCGACAGGACCAGCCCGAAGGCGTAGGCGCCCGAGTAGGCCAGCCCGAGGCCGGTCGCCACCAGCCTCGGCGCGCCCAGCGGCAGCACGATGGCGAGCGCGAGGGTGATGTTGACCAACGAGATGGCCAGCTGCAGGAAGAACGTGCTGCGGGTGTCCTCCAGCGCGTAGAAGACGCGGAGGCAGATGTATTGCAGAGTGAACGGCACCAGGCCGATCGCGAAGGCCATCAGGGCCCAGCCGATGTACGGGGCGTCGCGGGCACCGGCTCCGAACCCGAACAGCAGCCGGGCGATCGGCTGACCCAGCGTGAGGAAGGCCACCGTGGCCGGCACCAGGGCGGTCACGGCCAGACGCATCGTGCGGGTGGCCTCGACCCGGACGCCGACCAGGTCACCGGCGGCAGCGAGCCTGGAGGCGTTCGGCAGCATCGCTGTCGCGAGTGACACGGTGATCAACGAGTGCGGCAGGATCCAGAGCAGGTAGGCGTTGTTGTACACCGTGACACCGGCGCCGTCGCCGCCGCTCGTCGCGCTGCTGGCGAGCTTGGACACCACCACCAGCGCCACCTGGGTGATGACGACGAACCCCAGTGTCCACCGGGCCAGCCGGAACGTGTGGCCGAGACCGGTGCCCTTCAGGTCGAAGCGTGGCCGGTAGTGGAAGCCGGCAGCCCGCATGAAGGGCACCAGGATCGCCGCCTGGACGGCGATACCGGCCGTGGCGCCCAGTCCGAGCACCAGCTCCTGCTGGGTGCTGAAGGCGCCATCGGTGTCGTTGCCGGAGCCCCAGACCACCAGGTAGAGCACGAAGACGCCGATCGACACCACGTTGTTGGCCGCCGGGGCGAACATCATCGGGCCGAACCTCTCCCGGGCGTTCAGCACCTGACCGGCGAGGAAGAAGGCGCCGTAGAAGAAGATCTGCGGCAGGCACAGGTAGCCCAGCGTGACCATCGACTCGTACTGCGCCGCGATGGCCGGGCTGCGCCAGCTCGCACTGGAGTAGAGCCCGATGATCAGTGGCGCAAGCGCGGTGGCAACGGCCGTGATGACGGCCACGATGGCCAGGAAGGCGGTCATGATCCGGTTGGTGTAGGCCTCACCGCCGTCCTTGTCATGCTTGACGGCGCGGACGATCTGCGGGACCAGGACCGTGTTCAGGGCACCGCCGGCCAGCAGGATGTAGATGCTGTTGGGCACCGTGTTGGCGAGGGTGAACATCTCGGCCTGCCGGGTGCCGTTCCCCAGCACGGCCGCGATCAGGGCGACGCGACCGAAGCCGATGACTCTGGACAGCATGGTGCCGGCCGCCATCAGCGCCGTCGCCGAGATCAGCTTGGAGCTGGTCGACGGTCGCTCGTCGAGCACGGTGACGTCCGGGTCCGGGTTGATGTCCGGGTCCGGCGCGCCCATCTCGGAGGCCTGTGTGTCAGCCACCGGCCTCCTTCGACCGTTCGCGGCGGACCTGCCTGATCCGCAGTGCTGTGGTGCCGACCAGGACGACCCCGGCAGCAAGGGTGATCACCCACCCTACGACGCCGATGTCGGTCGCCTTGACGTTGATGGTCAGCGGCTTGCCGATCTTCGCCCCGCTGACGGTGGTGAGCTGGGCGGTGACCAGCACCGGGCCGTTGGCCTTCGCCTCGGCCTCGGCGTTGATCTGGACGGTTTCGCCCGCCTCCACCCGCTGCTCGGCCACCGGCGCCACCGAGAGCCGTTGGCTGTTGGCCGAGGTGAACGCCACCTTGAACTTGATCGGCGCGTCCAGCTTGTTGGTGACGGTCATCGGGAAGGAGCTCCGGCTGGCCGCGAACAGCACCTCGCGGGTGGCGCTGAGCTGCACCTTGTCGCCGGACAGCACACCGGCGAGGTCACTGCGCTGCAGGTTGCGGAACGTCGCGCCGGACCGCGGGTCCCGCCACCAGGCGCTGGCGGACCGGGCCAGCGCGGCGTCCGAGCGCGCCTTCAGGTCGGACGGGTCCTGCAACAGCTCGGCATAGATCCGGTAGCCGTCGCTCAGTCCGCGGAGCGACTGGAGCAGGGCCGGACTGAGCTCGCGCTGCCGCTCGGCTGCCGGATAGCTGAGCTTCTGCGGCCACGCCGTCGGACGCGACCTGAGCAGCTCGGTCAGCGTCGTCTGCCGCATCCACGGCGCGCCGAGCGATTCGGCGTCGCTGACCGCCTGGGCCGGGCTGGTGATCACCCGTACCCGGCCGAGCGTGCTGCCGGGTGCCGCCGTGGTCACCCGCAACCAGGTGTCGGCCAGCAGCCGCTGTCGCAGGTGCACGGGCGTGTTCCGCGGGTCCGGCCCGGGGCCACCGGCGAACGCCCGGGAGCCGAAGGTGACGATCGGCGCCGAACCCGGACCCTCCAGCAGCGGGCCCCGGCCACCGGCGGCGGTGTCAGCCAGCAGGATCGCCGCCGGGTCCATCGACTCCAGCGTCTGCAGGGTGGTCGCATCGGCCTGGCCGGCGGCAGGGTAGGCCAGCAGCGGAAGGGAGGCGACCGAGGTGACCTTCCGGGCCGCCCTGCCGACCCCGGAGATGATGTCCTGCCGCCCGTCGTGGCTGAGGGCGGCCAGGTCCGGGACGGCGAACGGCAGCCGGTAGCCGTCCCGGGTCGTTCGCAGGGCGGCGAACCGGTCCAGCCAGGCGCCGGCGGCGTCGCTGCCGGTGCCGTCCGTGGTCTTGCCGTCGGAGTCGACGACCCGGTAGCCGTCCCTCATTCGTTCGAGCTCGTCGACCAGGGCCGGATCGACGGCGAAGGTGACCTCGGGTCGGTCCGCGGCGGCGAGCAGCCGTGACAACCGTCCGCCCTCGGAGATCTCCGCCGCAAGATGCTCGTCGGCGAACACATCGGGTCGCACCATCGAGGGCGTGCTGCTCAGCAGCACGATCGAGGTCAGCTGCATCGAGCGACTCGGCATCCGCTCCAGGACGGGCACGAACACCCGCGACCGGCCCATCGTGACGTTGCTGGAGCTGCCGTCGGTGGTGCCTCGGACGTGCACCCCCATCAGGTACACGCCGTCGGTGCTCGGCAGCTGCAGCTGCGACACCTTGACGGTGATGGTGAACTTCTCCTTGCCACCGGGAGCGAGCACCGGGTTCGTGTCCCGATACAGGTTCTGGAAGCAGTTGTTCTGCCCGTTGTGGGGCCCGCAGCCGTCCACCACCCGAGCACCGAGGGGCTGGTCGGCCGGCGACGTCAGCGCCTGGTCCATGCCTTCGGAGCTGGTGATCGGCTCCTGCGACCGCCAGAAGATGGCCTGCAGCCGGTACAGGTTCTGGTCGCTGGTGTTCGTCACCGTGCCCGAGACGGTGATCTCACCGCTCCTGGTCGGCACGTCGGGGGTGAAGGAGCTCAGCGTAATGGTGACCAGCGCCTTCGGCTCGGCTCGCGCCTGGGCCGGCGCCAAGAACTGGAGCAGCAGGACGACGATGCCGAGTGCGCCGGCCGCGGTCAGCCAGCTGCCGGCACGTCTCGTCACCTGCACCATCCTATTCGGCGGCCCGGCCCAGGCCGGACATCGGTAGAGTGGTGCAGCGTGCCGAACCTCAACGAAGCGGAGACCAATGCGCTGGCCGAACTGCTGCGCATCGCCCCCGTCGTCGACCAGGTGGGGGCGCTCTTCCATGCTGCCGGGCACGAGCTGTTCCTGGTCGGCGGCAGTGTCCGTGACGCGCTGTTGGGCCGGCTCGGCCACGATCTCGACTTCACCACCTCGGCTCGCCCCGACCTGATCGAGGACCTGCTCCGCCGGGTGACACCGGCGGTCTGGACGATGGGCAAGGAGTTCGGCACCATCGGCTGCCGCGTCCCCGCCTCCGCCGCCCAGGGCTGGGACTGGGTCATCGAAGTGACCACGTTCCGCTCCGAGGCGTACCACGAGGCGAGCCGCAAGCCGCAGGTGGCGTTCGGCGACTCCCTGGACGGGGACCTGGTGCGCCGAGACTTCACCGTCAACGCGATGGCGATCTCGGTGCTCGACAAGAAGTTCCGGGACCCCTTCGGCGGCCTGGCCGATCTTGCTGCCGGCGTGTTGCGCACGCCGGGCACCCCGGAGCGTTCCTTCACCGACGACCCGCTGCGGATGATGCGCGCGGCCCGGTTCGTCTCCCAGCTCGGATTCAGACCCGACCCCGCGGTCGTCGCTGCCATGACCGCGCTAGCGGACCGGATCAAGATCATCTCCGCCGAACGGGTCCGCGACGAGCTGTCCCGGCTGCTGTTGAGCGACGCACCGCGGCCCGGTCTGGACCTGCTGGTCGCGACCGGGCTCGCCGACCAGGTGCTGCCCGAGCTGCCGGCGCTCAAGCTCGAGCGCGACGAGCACCATCGTCACAAGGACGTCTATCAGCACAGCCTGACGGTCCTGGAGCAGGCGATCGACCTTGAGTCGAGGCTGGACAACGGCCCCGACCTGGTCAACCGGTTGGCCGCGCTGTTGCACGACATCGGCAAACCACGGACCCGCAGGTTCGAGCCGGGCGGCAAGGTCTCCTTCCACCACCACGACGTGGTGGGGGCCAAGATGGTGCGCAAGCGGATGAAGGAGCTCCGGTTCGCCAGCGAGGAGATCAGGGCGGTATCGGACCTGGTCGAGCTGCACCTGAGGTTCCACGGTTACGGCGAGGGCCAGTGGACCGACTCGGCGGTGCGGCGCTATGTCCGTGATGCCGGCGATCAGTTGGCCCGGCTGCACATCCTGACCCGGGCCGACTGCACCACCAGGAACAAGGCGAAGGCGGCCCGGCTGAGCGCCGCCTATGACGAGCTGGAGGAGCGGATCGAGCTGCTCGCCGAGGAGGAGGAGCTGAACGCGATGCGCCCCGACCTGGACGGCCAGCAGATCATGGCTCTGCTGGGCGTCGGGCCAGGCCCTGTGGTGGGGGAGGCCTACCGCTTCCTGCTCGAGCGCCGGATCGACTCCGGCCCGCTCGGCGAGGAGCAGGCGCGGGACGAGCTGCTCCGCTGGTGGCAGGAGCGCAACGCCACCTGAGCCTGTCGAAGGGCGGAGAAGGCTCTTCGACAGGCTCAGAGCGCGTGGGTGGCGGCTCAGAGCGCGTGGGTGGCGGCTCAGAGCGCGTGGGTGGCGGCTCAGAGCGCGTGGGTGGCGGCTCAGAGCGCCGTGGGTGGCGGCTCAGGCGAAGCGCTTGATGACCTCCTCGGTGCGGCCGACCAGGTCAAGGTCGTAGGCGACGCCGGGGACGTAGAAGATCATGTAGTCGGCACCAGCCTCGAGCGCCGCCTCGACCTTGTTGGCGATCTCGTCCTCGGTGCCGATCACCAGGCCGTTGCTGAACTTGTCCCACGACACCGGTCCACGCGCCTGCTCGGTCGCCTTCTGCGGGTCATCGCCGGCGTCGATCGGGAAGACGTTCAGTGAGGTGGACTTGATGATGTCGTCATAGTTGCGGCCAACCGTCTCGCAGTGCCCCTTCAGCAGCGCGATCTTGTCGCGGATCTGCTCGGGGTCGCCGCCACCGATGTTGGCGGCGTCGGCATACTTGGCCACCAGCTTGAGCGTCACTTTGGGGCCGCCGCCACCGATCCACAGCGACGGGTGCGGCTTGCGGACACCCTTCGGCTCATTGATCGGCTTGTCGACCGAGTAGTACTTGCCGGCGTACTGGAAGTCGTCCTCGGTCCACATCCCGTTGATGATCTCCACCGCCTCACGGAAGGCGCCCATCCGGTCCTTGAGCTCCGGCCACTCGTAGCCATAGGCCTTCCACTCGTGCTCGTACCAGCCGGCACCGATGCCCGCATACAACCGGCCGTTGCTCATCACGTCGACAGTGGACGCGATCTTCGCGTACAGCGCCGGGTTGCGGTAGCCGTTGCAGCCGACCATCTGCCCGACATTGACCCGCTTGGTGTCCCGGGTCAGTGCCGCGGTCGTGGTCCAGCACTCGAACGTCGTCTCCCGGATCGGGTCCGGGACGGTGTGGAAATGGTCGTAGACCCAGATCGAGTCCCAGCTGCCGGCGTCGGCGGTGCGGGCGACCGCGGTCATGGCCTCGTACTGCTCGTAAGGGTCGGCGATGCCGGCCAGGTCCGTCCGCCAGCCCTGCGGGACGAAGATTCCAAAACGTGTCATGCTCGCCATCTTGCTGGAACTCTGCCGGCAGGGGAATGGCAGGGTCGGAATACGGATGCTGTCAGGCCAGCTCGCTGGTCAGCGACTCCGTACCCTCGTTCAGGTTGAGTCCGCGGCTGGCCAGGGCGAACAGTGCCCCAACCGCCAGGTAGCAGCCGGCCAGGACCACCAGCACAGCCACCGACTTGCCGTTTGCGGGGAGGACCTGTGCACCGATGCCCGCAGCGACCACCAGTGCGACGTTGAACACCATGTCGTAGAGGACGAACACCCGACCCTTGTAGTCGTCCTCGACATGCGCCTGGACCAGGGTGTCGACGCAGATCTTCAGGCTCTGCGCGGTGACGCCCAGCAGGAACGCGGCCACCAGCAGCGCCAGCTGCGCATAGATCGCTCCAGGCACCACCTGGAACAGGGCCGACCCGGCCAGGGTGGCCACCATCCAGGCCCTGACCCCGATCCTGGCCGTCGCCGGCGGCGTGACGACTGCGGCGAAGACGAAACCGGCGCCGGTCACCGCTACCAGCAGTCCGAGGTCGCCGATGGCGGCGTCCACCTCGTGTGGGCGGTGGAAGTAGTTGCGGTAGGCGAGGATCATCGCCACAGTGACGATGCCGTAGATGATCCGATGAGCCCCGATGGTGCCCAGACCGAGCGCCGCCGCGCGCCGGTCACCGAGATGACGCAGGGCATCGGCCAGCCCGGCGAGGACGTCGCCGGGGCCGGTCAGGCTGACCTGGTCGGGACCCAGCCGACGGCGGGGGATCCGCAATGCCAAGGCCGCGCTGAACACATAGCCGACGGCGGCCACGACGAACAGCAGGGCATCCGCCTGGTAGGCCTCCATCCGGCCGCCCAGCAGCAGCCGCAGGCCGGTGCCGGCGGCGACACCGATCAGCACACCGGCCGGGCCGACGGTCGGGACGACGGAGTTGGCGACCAGATACTCGTCGGGGTCGATGGTGTGCGGCAGGGACGACGACAAGGCCGCCAGCAGGAACCGGTTCAGGCTCATGGCGAGGAGCACGACACCGTAGAACAGGGTCTCGACCTGGCCGTTGCGCAGCCCGGTCGCGGCCAGTCCGGCCAACCCGAGCACCAGCGCGGCCCGGCAGAGATCGATCACGACCAGGATCTGTCGCCGGGACCAGCGGTCGAGCACCACGCCCACGAACGGCCCCAGCACCGAGAACGGCAGCAGCGTGATCGCCAGCACGGTCGCCAGCGAGGCGGCGTCCGGCTGTCGTTCCGGGGAGAAGAGAACGTAGGAGGCCAGTGCTATCTGCAGGAGACCGTCGCACGACTGGGTGGCCACCCGCACCGCGAGCAGCCTGCAGAAGTATTGGTGATGCCACAGCCGCCGCAGGCTGCGTACGAACTCCACCCGTCGACCCGACTATCCCTTGGGGTACTTGGCCAGGTACTTGTCCATGGTGTCGTTCTTCAACGCCTTGGACAGCTCCTTCAGCTTGGCCTCGTCGACGACGTCGATGCTCTGCCCGTCCGAGGACGTGCCGAAGCCCTGGATCGGTGCCTGGAGCTGGTGCACGTTGCTGCTGCTGAGCCGCAGCGAAAGGGCGGTCTTGCGGATCTCCGAGTCGGTCAGGCTCTGGTCGACGGTCAGGTATTTGGCGATACCGCCGACGAAGGCGGTGAACTTCCGTGGGTCGGAGATGGTGTCGCCGCTTAGGCCCTTCTTCACGATGGCCTGGACCACCTTGCGCTGGTTGGCCGCCCGGTCGAGGTCGCCGTTGGGCAGGTGGTGCCGCTCCCGGACGAACCAGAGCGCCTCGTCACCGGAGATGGTGATGTTTCCGGTCGGGAACTTGTAGCCGTGCGAGCTGAAGGCGTGATCGTTGTGGATGGTCACCCCACCGAGGTCCTTGGTGAGCGAGATGAACCCGCCGAAGTCGACCACGGCCAGGTGGTCCATCCGCACGTTCACCAGGCTCTCCAGGGTGGCCACCGCCAGCTGCGGCCCACCGTAGGAGTACGCGGCGTTGATCTTCGCCCTGCCGTGGCCGGGGATGTTGACCCACATGTCCCGCGGGAAGGAGACGATGTAGGCCTGGTTGCGCTCCGCGTTGAGGTGCACCACCATCAGCGTGTCGCTGCGGCCCTGCTCGGCCTCGGGGTCGCGGGTGTCCGACCCCATCAGGACATAGTTGAGGGTCTCCGAACCCGGGCCCTCGGTCGGCTTCTGCGGTCTCGGCGACTGGCCCTTGGCCGTTGGCGTCTCCGCCGGCATGTAGTTGGTCTCGCGGTGGATGTTCTTGCTCACACTGCGCTCGATCGTCACCGCGTACAGCACTCCGGCGCCGACGATGACCAGCAGGACGACGGCCAGCACGGCCAGGGTCCGGCGCAGCCAGGTGCCCTTGCGCGGCTTGGGGTGCCTCGGCTGGTGGTCGTGCTCGTCAGCCGAGTCGTCGCCGTTGGGAAGGATCGAGAAGTCAGACATCGGAGTCCTGTCGTGGGAAATGCTGCCGCAGAGTCTACGTGGGCCACGCGGCGCCCAGGCGCGAGTAGGCTGCGAGCATGTCCCGAGCAGAGGAGGCGGCCCGCCGGGTCGAGCTGGCCGCCGGCGCCGAGCGGGCCGAGTCCCGCGCCGCCCAGGTGCTGATCGACAAGTTCGTGGCCGACGCCTTGAAGGCCGGTCTGAAACCCGTCCCACTGCGCGCCACCTTGTACTCCGGCCAGTCGGTGAAGACCGACAAGTCCGGTTGGTACCTGCGCCGGAACAAGAGCCTGGCGATCGGCGAGGACGGCAGCTACTACGTACTCACGGTGCCCGGCGGCCTGGCCGAGCGGCTCCGCGGCGTCAAGCTCAGCCCGACGCCGCCACCGCTGATCGTCGGCAAGGGCGGACGGGACGGGGAGACCGGCGACCTGGCCGAGTTCCTGGCCCGGGTGCTCGCCGGCTGACCGTTCGAGCGACCGGCTAGATGTCCTCCATGGTTGCGGCCGACTTCTTCACCTTCAGGAACTTCATGTAGGCGTCGACCACCTCCTTGGGTTCGCCGCGCATCATCAGGGTGCCGTGGTCGAGCCAGATCACCTCGTTGCACATCTCCTTGATACTGCCGAGACCGTGGCTGACCAGGAACATCGCGCGGGCGCTGTTGCGCAGTTCCTCCATCTTCGCGTTGGCCTTCTCCCGGAAGTGGGCGTCACCGGTGGACAGGGCCTCGTCGATCATCAAGATGTCGGGCTCCATGTGCACCGCGACCGAGAACGCCACCCGCGAGAACATGCCGGAGGAGTAGGTCCGCATCGGCAAGTCCATGAAGTCGCCCAGCTCGGTCCACTCGGCGATCTCCTCGGCTCGCGCCTCGACCTCGCGACGGGAGAGGCCGGCGGCGAGGCCGCCCAGGATCACGTTCTCGCGGCCGGAGAGGTTGTTGTTGAAGCCGACACCGAGCGCCAGCAGCGTGCTGGCCCGCCCCCATACCTCGATCTTGCCCTCGGTCGGCGGCAGGATGCCCGCCATCGCCCGCATCAGGGTGGACTTGCCCGCGCCGTTGTGGCCGATGATGCCCATCGCGGTGCCGGTCTTCACCTCGAACGAGATGTGCTTCAGCGCCTCCACCTCCTTGACGGCGCGCTGGCCTCGGCCGAAGCGGACCAGGGCCTGCTTCAGGGTGGGCTTGCGCTCGAACGTCGTCCGGTAGGTGATCGAGAGGTCGTCGACCTTGACCGCGAGCTGCGGCCGCTTCTCAGAGGACTCGGACAGGGAAATCACGCTCCCGGGAGATGAAGAACAAGAAGCCGAGCACGGCTGAGCCAACAGCCCAGGCGGTCCCCGACAACCAGATGTAGTACGGCGGGATGATCGACTTCTGCAGCAGGTCGATGTAGCCACCGAGCATCGGGAACAGTGGGTTGAAGTGGGCCAGGAAGGTCACCGTGTGGCCACGGGAGGTGAGCTGCTCGATCGTCCAGAGCACGGGCGAGAGGTACATCCAGAGCCGGATGAAGTAGGGCAGGAAGCTCTTGGTGTCCCGGAAGTACACCTGCAGGGTGGCGAAGAAGGCCGCCAATCCCATCGAGAAGGCGACCATCAGCAGCAGGAAGTACAGCGACAGCACCATCGCCGGCGACCACGGGTTGCCGCTGATGATGTGCAGGACCAGATAGACCGGCACCGTCGGCAGGAAGCGGAAGAAGGCGGTCCGGACCGCCGACAGCGGGATGAGCAGCCGCGGGAACGCCGTGTTCAGCAACAGCTTGCCGGAGGTGGTGACCGAGGACGAGCCGGACGTGATGGCGGTGGAGACGAAGGTGAAGGCGAAGATGCTGCCGGTCAGATGAGTGAAGTAGTGGATGTCACCACGGCCGCGCAGGATGGTGACCAGCAGGTAGTAGACACCGGCCAGCAACAGCGGGTTGATGACCAGCCAGGCCTGGCCGAAGAAGGTCATCGAGTTGTCCCCACGCATGTTGGCCTTGGACATCTCCGCGGCGAAGGCACGACGGTGCCAGAGGCTGCGGAAGTAGGGGACCAGCTTGGGCAGACCGGCGCGATGCGGCCCGTACTCGTGGTAGACGGGTTCGAACTCCTCGTCTTCGGTACGGATGTCGCCAGTGGTGGCTCCAGCGCCGCTCATCTGCTCAATGCTCTCGTTGTCCTTTTCTCCGCTGCTCGATGCCCGCTCCTCGATGCCCTGCTGCTCGATCGAGCGATGGATAGTCTGCCACGATCACGCCGAATCGGCGCCTCGGCGCGACCGGCGCCCGTGTCGACGCTCCCGGCCGGGCCTGGTGGCCACCAGAAGCACGGCGACCGCGAGCGACAGCAGGGCGAAGCCCGCCAACAGCAGCGGCGTGGTCAATCTGCCCTCGCCCTCGATCCGGGCCGACTCCTGCGGGTCGGCCGGGTCGTAGAGCAGCGTGACCTTGTCACCCACCGGGTAACGCTGCCGGTAGTGACCATGGCTGGGGACGTAGTCATAGGTCTTGCCGTCGACCGTGAAACGGATCTTCGGAGCGTACGCCTGCAGCTTGTAGTTCTGGTCGGAGTTCCGGGCGGACCCCGCCGGTGGTTTGCGGACCATCCCGATCACCGTGCCCTGCGCGATCTGCGCGCTGCTGGAGAAATGGACGTCCTTGCTCATGAGCAGGCCGAACACGCCCGCCATGGCGGCCAGGTACACGCAGGCGATGAGACCCATCAGCCGCGGGAAGCGGAACCACTGCACCAGACAACAGTAGTGTGGGTCTCACCGGACCGCCGGTGGGCCGGGGACCGGGGGCCAGATGACCGAGCAGCTGATGACGGGTCGAACGGTGCTGGTGACCGGCGGCACGAGCGGTATCGGACGGGCCACCGCCGCCGGGCTGGCGTCGATGGGGGCGCAGGTGGTGATCACCGGCCGGGACCAGAGTCGGGCGGACGCCGTCGCCGTCGACCTCCGCATCGCGACCGGTAACACCCTGGTGGCCGCGCTGGCGGCAGACCTATCTTCCCAGCGCGAGGTCCGCGCTCTGGCGGCGAGAGTGCTGGAGCTGTGTCCCCGTCTCCACGTGCTGGTGAACAACGTCGGCGGCTTCTGGGCCCACCGGCACGAGACCGCCGATGGCCTCGAGCGCACCTTCGCCCTGAACCATCTGGCGCCGTTCCTGTTGACCAACCTGCTCCGCGACCGCCTGGTCGAGAGCGCTCCGGCCCGGGTCGTCACGGTGTCCTCGGGTGCCCATTCGATGGGCCGGATCGCCTTCGACGACCTGCAGTCCGTCCGCCGCTACTCGGCGCAGCGGGCCTACAACGCCTCCAAGCTGGCGAACGTCCTGTTCAGCTATGAGCTCGCCCGGCGGTTGGCGGGTACCGGGGTCACCGCCAACGCACTGCACCCGGGAGTGGTGGCCACCCGGTTCGGCATCGAGGACCCCGCCCCCTGGGGCCCGCTGCTGCCGTTCGCTCGCCGGCTGTTGAAGAGCCCGGAGCGTGGAGCGGAGACCTCGATCTTCCTGGCCAGCTCGCCCGAGGTCGCCGGCGTCACCGGACGGTACTTCGTGAACTGCCGGGTGAAGAAGTCGAGTGCGGCCTCCTATGACGAGGTGCTGGCGGCCCGACTGTGGCGGGTCAGCGCGGAGCTGGTCGGGCTGTCCGCGCCCTGATAGCGTGCATGAATCGTTTCAAGGTTGAAGCGAGGATGCGACAGGAGCGGCATGGGCCAGACACGCACGATCGACCACCTGCGGACCGGGTTCCAGACACCGGCGGCGGACAGCCGACCGATGATGCGCTGGTGGTGGTTCGGACCCTCGGTCGAACGCGAAGAGCTGGACCGCGAGCTGGCGGCGCTGGCCGCCGCCGGGTTCGGCGGAGTCGAGGTCTCGTTCGTGTACCCGCTGGCTCCCGCGACCTGCTCGTTCGGCTCCACGGAGCTGTTCGAGCTGCTGCGCCACGCCGCCCTGCGAGCCCGTGAGCTGGGCCTCCGGTTCGACCTCACGCTCGGGAGTGGGTGGTCCTTCGGCGGGCCGCACATCACACCGGAGCTGGCGGCTCGGCACCTGCACTGGGAGCGACGGGAGATCACCACCGCCGCCGTCGAGGTGCCGGTGACCTCGCCCTGGCCCGGCGACCAGCTGGTGGCCGCCTTCGTCGGCCAGGGCTCGGTCCAGGAGCGGCCCGAGCAGCTGGTCGAGCTGGAGATCAGCGACGGCGTCCTCCAGCTGCCCGCCGGGCTGGGGCCCCGGGTCGTCCTGCTTGCCTGGTCGCGGCTGACCGGCCAGAACGTGAAGCGGGCCGCGGCCGGTGCGGAGGGCCCGGTGCTGGACCACTACTCGGCCGCAGCGGCCGCCGAGCACATCCGTCAGGTCGCTGCACCGATGCTGGCGGCAGTGTCGCCCGATCTGGTCGGCTCGGTGTTCTGCGACAGCCTCGAGGCGTACGAGGCGGACTGGACACCGGACGCACTGGCCGAGTTCCAGAAGCGTCGCGGCTACGACGCCCGACCGCGGTTGTTCCAGCTGGTGGAGGACGGGGACGGCTCGGCGCAGCTGCGGGCGGACTTCTACCGGACGCTGTCGGAGCTGTACGAGGACAACTTCGTCGCGGTGTTCGCCGGGTGGGCGGCTGAGCAGGGGGTGCCGTTCCGGATCCAGAGCTATGGGGTGCCGCCGGCCACCGTGAGCAGCTATCGGCACGCCGACCTCTGTGAGGGCGAGGGCTGGGGCTGGACCGAGCTCCCGCAGACCCGGTGGGCCTCGTCCGCGGCCCACCTCTACGGCCGGGAGGTGGTGTCCTCCGAGGTCTGGACCTGGGTCCACTCGCCCTCGTTCCGGGCCACCCCGCTGGACCTGAAGGGGGAGGCGCACGAGCACTTCCTCTCCGGGGTGAACCAGCTGATCGGGCACGGTTGGCCCTACTCTCCCGCGGACGCTCCGGGGCTGGGCTGGTTCTTCTACGCGGCTGGCGCCATCGATGACCGGAACCCGTGGTGGCCGGCCATGCCGGCGCTGACGACCTATCTGCACCGGCTGTCGTGGCTGCTCAGGCAGGGACGCCCGGTGACGGATGTCAAGATCTACGTTCCAGCCAGCGATGTGTACGACCGGATCGGTCCGGCGGTGGGTGGCTCGCTGAACCTGTGGCAGGAGGCGGCGGACCACATCGGCGCCGATCTGATCCGGCTGGTGCGCGCCTCGGGTTATGACTTCGACCTGGTCGACGACGATGCCACCCGTGTTCTCGACCCGGCCGAAGTGCCGGTGGTGGTGCTGCCCTTCACGACCACGGTGCCGGCGGCCACCGGGCAGTGGCTGGCGGACGTGGCCGCAGCGGGCGGCAGCGTGATCTCGGTCGGAGGGGCCGGGCACCCGGCGGCCACCGTCGGGGTGGACGACCTCGACCGGCTCGGCGCGGAGCTGCGCCGGGCGATGCCGGCCGATGTGGTGCTCGACCCGCCGGCGGCCGACATCGGCGTGGTGCACCGCCGGGTTGATGACGTCGATGTGTACCTGCTGGCCAACACCGGTCCCGAGGTGCGGTCCTTCACCTTCACCGCCCGCACCGTCCGGTCCACCCTCGAGGAGTGGGACGCCGGCACCGGGGAGTTGCTGCGCAGCGGCAGTGACCCTGCGGTGGAGTTGACGCTGCACCCGTACCAGTCGAGCGTGCTGCTGGGCTTTGACGGTCCATCGCCGCTGGCGGAGGCTCAGCAGATCGGGGTCCAGCCGAGTGGTTCCGAGCTCGCTCGGACCCGACTGGACGGGGACTGGCTCATCACCTTCCTCGATGGCGGCGAGGCTGGGCAGCAGCAGGTGGCGCTGCCGCACCGCTGGGAGGACCAGCCGGGCCGGGCGGCGTACTCCGGCTTGGCCGACTACGAGACCACGGTGCTGGTGGATCCGGCCGACCTCGCTGCGGGCCACCGGCTGCTGCTTGACCTCGGCGGTTGCGGACCTGCGGATGCCGGGTCGGCCGCCGAGGCCGGGATCCGCGGCCGCTCCTATCGGGTGCAGGTCAGCACGCCGGTCGGTGAGGTTGCCCAGGTGTTCGTCAACGGCGTCGAGGCAGGCGTCCTGTGGGCTCCCCCGTACCTGCTGGATCTGACCGGGTGGTTGCAGCCGGGCACGAACGACCTGCGGCTGGTGGTCGCCAACACCGCGGCCAACGCGCTGACGACGGAGACCGCCATCCACGGCCTGGTCGACGACAGTGTGGCGCGCTATGGGCGGCGGTTCCGGATGCAGGACCTGGACCGTGCCGGGGACGGGCTGGCCTCCGGGCTGCTCGCGGTGCCGTCGCTGGTGGTGAGGTCCGCCTGATCAGCCCGGTCTCTGATCAGCCCGGTCTCTGATCAGCCCGGTCTCTGATCAGTACGTCGGTCGCTGCTCGAAGTCGACCACGCTGCCGTCGGCGGCGAGGTCGACCCAGAACAGGTTGCCGAAGTCCTGCTCGGAGATGGGCTTCACCTGGCATTCGCAGAATGCGCCGACGATGCCCGGCACGGTGTCGCTGTGCCCGACGATCAGCACCACACCGGTGGGGTGATCATCGAACACCTGTTGGGCGAAGGCCGCCGTCTGCTGCGTCGGGTCATAGCTGGTGATGTTGACGTTCCACCGCAGCGAGGTCGGCTTGGCCGTGCTCTGTGCGCGTTGGTATTGGGTGGCGTAGACGGCGATGCCGTTCTGGGCGGCCAGCAGGTTGGCCAACCGTTCGGCCCGCGCCTGCCCCTCCTGGGTGAGCGGCGGGTCGTCGGTTCCGTCGTCGGCGCGCTCGGCATGGCGAACGACGAACACCCGGAACACCGTCCGCGACTGGGAGGCGCCCGACTGGGAGGGTGTCGGCGAGGGGTCGGCCGGGGCCGAGATCTGCGGCTCCGAAGGGGTGGGACTCGGCTGGGCCTGGCGGGTCGCCGACGGCGACGCTGGCGCCGACGGTGTGGCCGGATCGGGGGTAGGCAGGCAGCCGCCGCAGACCATGATCAACAGCGCGACCAGGGTCGCTACCCAACGCATTCGCATGTCACTCCCAGTCGGCGGGGCGAGGCGTTCTGTGGGCCTCGGTGAGGGAAGCGTAGGGCCAGCGGAAGGTCAACCTGATCAACGAGTCCGGATCGTGATCAAGACCGTGCCCGGCACCCCCGCGAGCGCCGCTCTTCTGTCAGTGCCGGTGCCTAGAGTGAAGGTGTGATCGAAGCTGATCGGCTGACCGAGCTGGACGCCAAGGCGGCGGCCTCGATGGTGTCCGAGTGCCATCGGCTTCTGGTCGAGCAGGAGACGCGCCTGCTGCAGCTGGCGGCGCACTGGGCCGATCTGCACAACGGCGAGGCGCGCGACCGATACGGTCGACTGCTGCCGGGGATGGAGCAGGTCAAGCTGCTCGGTGGGGCCGGAACCCCGTTGGTGCTGGAGTTCGCGGCCGCCGAACTGGGCGCGCTGCAGAACACCACGACCAACGCGGCCGCGGCCCTGATCGCCGACGCTCTCGATCTTCGGCACCGGCTGCCCCGGTTGTGGGGCCGGGTCTGCCTGGGTGAGGTGCGCGGGTGGATGGCCCGCAAGGTCTGCCAGGCCACCCGTCACCTGTCGGAAGAGGCAGCCAGGTATGTCGATGCGGAGGTCGCGGGGTTCATCACGGCCCTGTCCTGGGGCCGGTTCGAAAGCCTCGTCGTGGCCAAGATCATCGAGGCCGACCCCGAGCAGGCCGAGGCCAGGCGCAGGCATGAGGAGGCGCAACGCTTCGTCCGCAGTGGTCAGTCCAACGACTGCGGCCTCAAGACTCTCGTCGCCAGAGCTCGCGCCGGCGACGTGATCATGTTCGTCGCCATGGCCGACCGGATCGCGCAGATCCTGCACTGGAAGGGCGATGGTGACCCAGCCGACGTGCGCCGGTCGAAGGCAGTGGGCATCCTCGCCAGCCCGGCCCGGGCGCTGATGCTGTTGCGCGAGTTCGAGGATCGGGTGCTGGAGGAACCGTGCTTCGAGGCACCGTTCGTGGGGGAGAGCGCAGCGGATGCTTTGGTGCAGTCACACACCCCCGGCCGTGCCGACGACCTGGATGCCCTGGTGAGTGAGAGCGACCTGCACCCCAGCCAGAACGACGCAGACGACCCGGCGCCCGATCGGAGCGCGGTCCCGTTCATCCGACTGGACGGCATGGACCCGGACAGCCTGCTGCCCAGGGCCACCCTCTACATCCACGTCGACGTGGCGTCCTTCCTGGGCCTCCGTCGCGGCGTGGCCCGAGTCGAGGGTGTGGGACCGGTCACTCTGGACCAGGTGCGCGAGTTCCTTGGGGCGGACTGCCGGGTCACCGTCCAGCCGGTGCTGGACCCCATCGACGTGACACCGATCGACGGCTATGAGGCGTCGTACCGGATCCGGGAGACGCTGCACCTCCGTTCACCCGCCGACGCCTTCCCGTTCGGCGGTTGCACCTCGCGCGCAATGCAGGTCGACCACACCATCCCGTACCTGGCTCCGGACAAGGGTGGGCCACCCGGCCAGACCAGCCTCGCCAACCTGGGAAAGCTCACCACCTACCACCATCGGCTCAAGACATTCAGCCGTTGGCGGCTGCGACAGCCTGACCCGGGCAGCTATCTGTGGCGCTCTCCGCACGGGTGGATCTTCCTGACCAACGGCAGCGGTTCCCACAACCTGGGGGACAACCCGTTTGCCCAAGCGGTCTGGCGTGCCGCGGCGTCGTCGCCGACGATGGACGTACATGAGCCACCGAGCGAGGTCTCGCACCTGCGTCTCGGCGCTGCCTAGCTGAACCCCAGGAGGAGACGACCATGACCACAGCCGGCGCCGCCCAAGATCAGGAACCGGTCCTACCGGAGTTCCTGGCCGTCTATCGGGTTCACGCGGCCGACGTCGAGCTCACCGAGGAGGCGCAGCGGCTGGTGCGGTCCTATCTGGCTCAGGGGACCCGGGCGGTCGAGGCGGTGCGGCAGACCAGCCGGTACGAGGGTCAGAGCCTGCTGGAGACCGCCGTCAGCAACCTCGCCGAGGCTGCACGGGTCCTGCATGACGACGTCTCCGACGGCGGAGTCGTGGACGCGGCGACGTTCCTGGCCGCCGCGCACGCACGCTTCGGTGGCGCCGGGATCCCACCCTTCTGCTACGGCGACGAAGGTCGCCGCCAGGCCACCGGGACGGCACCGACGTGATGGACGTCAACCGACAGTTCGACTTCGCCAAGGAGGCCATCGCGCAAGTCATCACCCTGGCGGCGGCCATCCTCGCGCTGTCCGTGACCTTCTCCAGTGGCTGGGCCGACCAGGCGACCGGTTCGGAGAAGGTCCTGCTCAAGGCGAGTTGGTGCCTGCTGGTCGTGTCGCTGCTCGGTGGCCTGTTCGCCCTGCTGGGACTGGCCGGCATCGCCTACCGCGGGCGCGGTGACATCAGGACCACAACGGTCCGCGTGCCCTGGCTGGTGCAGCTGGTCGCGTTCTTCCTCGGGCTCGGGCTGCTGCTCGCGTTCGGGCTCCGGGTGGTGTAGGCCGAGGGCGTCCTAGGCGCTCGGCCTCAACGGACAACATCGGTCGATAACCGGACAACACCTCCTCCGGGTCGGACAACACTTCGCACAACAACGCCTCGGCATTGTGTTGTCATCGACCGACAGCGGGGAGGAACAGTGTCACAGCGCCGGGGCAACGCAGCAGAGCGCGGGGACTTCCAGATCGTGGTAGCCCTCAACACCGAGTGGACAGCCTTGGTCGCGGAGCAGGGCGACCAGCTGGACGACTGGAAGACGCGACTGGCGGTGTTCGCGCACTGCTCAAACCTGGACGCTGTCCTCGCGGTGATCCGTGAGTCGCCCGACCCGGCGCTGGCGGCGCTGATCTCCGAGAACCACCGAGGATCTGAGCTCGCCGGTCGGGTGGTCCTGCAGACGATGCTCGGCAAGGTGGTGACGATGGCCCGGCGGGATCGCTGGGCCGGAGTCGACGACTACGTCACCCAGCTGTGGTGTCGGATCCGGACCTACCCGCTGGCCCGCCGACCGCGCCGGATAGCTGCGAATCTGGCCCTGGACACGCTCAAGGCCGTCTCCAGGGAGGACCCCGCCCGCCGTGACAGAGCTTGTCTGATGCTGTTGCCACCCGATGAGGTGCTCGATCGGGTGCGCACCGCGGAGATGCTCCGGCAGTGCCTGGACCACAATGCCGACCTAGCCGGGATCACGGCCTGGCGGACGATCGCGGCCGGTCGTCGGCTGGGTCTGATCAACCCACGGACGCGGGATGTCCTGCTCAGCGTGTATGCGGAAGGGCTCTCCGGTCGGGAGGCGGCGGCGCGGCATGGAATGAGCCCCGACATGGTCCGATTCGTCTGCAGCAAAGCGGTTCGCCGATTGGCCGCCCACGCTGACGAGCTCGCCCTGGTGGCATGAGCAGGTCTTGGGGGGTTACATGGACCGACATCCTGTCCTAGCATCGTCGGCAAGTCTCCCGCGAAATCAGGAGGACTAGGGGGATAATGCCGTCGACCTTGCACACCTCGAATCACCAGCGCGTCGAGAACCAGCAGTCAGCTGTCACACCCGTGCCTGGTGTACCGGCAGCTCCTCCCGTCCGCTTCCGGCGCAGTCCGAAATGGATCGCCGTCGGCATCATCGCCCTCTGCCTCGGCGGCCTCGCCTCGCTCTTCGTCTACCACGACGTCTCGCAGGCCCAGACCGTTGTCGTGGTGGCTCGGACCGTCCACCGCGGCGCAGTCATCCGCGCAGGCGACCTGACGACCGCAACGGTCGGCAACACCCCAGGGGTGCGCACCGTGTCGGCTGACCAGCTGTCCGTCCTGGTCGGCCAGCACGCCACCGTCGACCTGATGGCCGGCTCGCTGCTCTCTGCCGGTGCGGTGGGGAGCGTGACCGTCCCAGCCGCGAACCACTCCGTGATCGGGATCAGACTGGTGAGCGGCCGCGCTCCCGTCGGTCACCTGCCGTCGAGTGGCCCGGTCAGACTCGTGGCCCTACCGCCCGGTGGTGCCGATCCATCCTTCCGGGACAGCTACACGAACATGATCATCAAGGCCAAGGTGATCGATACCACCGACGGTCCCGACGGGCTGTCGATCGTGCTCAACGTCGAGCTGCCGGAAGGCCAGGCTTCGGCTGCGGCGCTGCTTGCGGCGCAGGAACGACTGGTGGTCGTACGGGACTCGGAGGGTTGAACGATGGCCCTGCTGGTGATGACCTCCGCAGCCGGATCACCGGGGGTGACGACCCTTGCTGTCGGACTTGCCCTGACCTGGCCACGCAGCGTCCTGCTCGTCGACGCCGACCCGTCGGCTCAGCAGGCGGTACTGGCCGGCTACTTCCGGGGACAGAGCCGCACCGGCAAGGGTCTGCTGCGGGTGGCCGAAGCCCATCGTGACGGTCGACCCCTGCGGGAGGTCGTGGTCGACCAGACGGTGCCGCTGGCCGTGGAGGCGGGCCCGCGGAGAATGTTCCTGGCCGGCTTCACCAGGCCGGGCAGCGCCGCCCTGTTCAGCTCGGTGTGGACCGACCTCGCTGAGACCCTGCTCGGCCTCGACGCAGCGGAGATCGACGTCATCATCGACGCGGGGCGGATGACGGCACAGGGCTTGCCCGACGGCCTGCTCGAGCGGGCCGGCAAGGTCCTGCTCGTCACCAGGACGAGCCTTCGGGCGATCGCTGCGTGCAGGCTTCATGCTGCGACCCTGAGCGAGCAGTGCCGACTCCTCGGAGCCGAGCGGGCCGCTGGTCTGGTGCTGGTGGGGGAGGGTCAGCCTTACTCGGGCCGGGAGATCTCAGGGTTGATCGGTCTGCCGGTGGCCTGCAGCATCGCCGACGAGCCCGCCTCGGCGGCCCACTTCTCCGACGGGGAGCCACGTTCTCGCAGATTCGGCTCGGCTCCGCTGGTGCGGAGCCTGCAGCAGGCGACCCACCTGCTCAGCAAGGACATCCAGCACACCCGAGGCCCGGCCGAGGTGGTGGCATGACGAACCCGTTCGCGACCGACCAGCAGGCCAGGCTGCGCAGCATGCCGATCTTCGTCGACCCCCCCGAGGCACCGGCAAGCGGTCCGGCGATCGCGCCGAGCGGTTTCGGCACCTTTCGGGCGAGTGAGCTGCACGATCGGCGTCGGGCCTTGCCGCGCGAGCAGGTGGACTGGGCTCAGGTGGTGCTGCTGCGCAAGGAGGCCTCGGAGCTGATCACCACCGAGACCCAGCAGTTTCTCGCCGACACCGGCAACCCGATGCCCCAGGAGGACAGGCTGCTGCTGGGGCGGGCGCTGATCCGGCGGGTGGTCGCCGACCACGTGCGTGTCCTGCACCGCGAGGGTGCCGCCCTTTGGTCGACTGAGACCGAGCTCGGTTACGTCCAGGCGGTCGAGGATGCGGTGTTCGGCTACGGCCGACTGCAGCCGCTGTTCGAGCTGGCGGACGCGGAGAACATCGAGATCCACGGCTGGGACAGCTGTGTCGTGCAGTACGGCAACGGCCGCCGCCAGAGTCATCCGCCGGTCGCGGACAGCGACGAGGAGCTCGTCGACGCGATCCGGTTCCTGGGCGAGAACGCCCAGCCCAGCCGTCCGTTCGACGACACCCATCCGACCATGACCCTGGCGCTCGGCGACCGTTACCGGCTGCACGCCATCGGCTTCGGGCTCTCCTACCGCCCGAGTGTGGTCATCCGCCAGCACATCCTCACCGACGTCTCCCTGGCCGATCTCAGCCGTGGCGGACTGTTGACGACCGAGGCCGCCCAGTTCCTCGACGCGGCCATCCTGGCCCGGAAGTCCGTTGTGATCTCCGGAGACCAGGGTGCTGGCAAGACCACCCTGCTGCGGGCGCTGATCAATGCCATCCCACCGAACGAGCGATTCGGGACGCTGGAGACCGACTACGAGCTGATGACCCATCTGCAACCCGGCCGGCAGAACATCCTGGCGTTGCAGGCGAGGTCCGGGCACGGTGAGCGTGAGGGCGGACGCGCACTGGGCGAGTTCACCATCGCCGACCTGATCCCCGAAGCGCTGCGGCAGAACCTGTCCCGGCTCGTGGTCGGCGAGGTCCGCGGCGGGGAGGCCGGTGCCATGTTCGAAGCGATGCAGGCCGGGGCGGGAACGTTGAGCACGACCCACTCCCATTCGGCGGAGTCCACCATCGACCGACTCGCCTCCCGGGTGGCCCAGGGTGGCGTACTCACCATCGACGAGGCCTACCGGCAGATTGCCCACAACATCCACCTGTTCGTCTATCTGAAGCTGGTCGACGACACCTGGAGGGGCGGCACCCGTCGGCGCTTCGTCTCCGAGATCCGCCAGGTCACCCGGGCGATCGAGTCCAACCGACCGGTCACCCACCTGACCTATCGAGCGACCGACGGCGGTGCGTCGACGTTCTTTCCGGACGCCACGTTCCAGGCAGAGCTCGCACCGTTCTGGCGGCCGTTGCCGGGCCTCAGCGGAGAAGGCGTGACGAGATGACCTCCGCGGTGATGGCCACCCTGGCCGGCATGCTTTGTATCGGTGGCCTGATCGCGGTGATGGTCGGACTTCAGCGCTCTCCGGACACCGGCGGTCAGGGCCGGTCCCTCGCCGACAGGTGGGGGTCGATCACGCGCAGACCCTCCGGTCCCGACCGCCGACGACGTGATCTCGTCCTGGTCGCCAGTGTGATGGTCGGTGTGATCGTCGCCGCCGTGTCCGGATGGGTCGTGGCAGTGGTGATCACGCCGGCACTGGTGCTCGGCCTGCCAGCGCTGCTGGCGACACCGAGACGCCGTGACCTCGAGCTGTTGGAGGCCCTCGACCGGTGGGTCAGAAGTCTCTCGGCCACCCTGCCGACCGGAAAGTCGATCACCGACGCCATCCGGCTGTCCCGTCGCACCGCCCCTGCACTCCTGCAGGACCACCTGTCCGTGATGGTCGCCAGGCTGAACTCTCGCTGGGACACCAGAGACGCCCTGATGCGGTTCGCCGACGAGCTCGACAGCCCGGACGCCGACGGGGTGGTCGCTGCCCTCATCCTGGCCGCCCAGCGGGGCTCCAACGGAGCCGCGAGCACCCTCAACGCCCTGGCGGACTCGCTCCAGGTGCAGCTGCGGGGCCGACGGCTGATCGAGACCGAACGGGCCAAGCCCTACATCGTGGTGCGGCAGGTGACCGTGATCACGTTGGGCACCCTGGTGCTGGCGATGATCATCGGCCGTGACTTCTTCTCGCCCTACCGGACACCGGTCGGTCAGCTCATCCTGACGGTGTTGATCATGGCGTACGCGGCTTCCCTGGTGATCATGCGCCGTCGGGCGCGGCCGCGGCAACGCCAGCGCATCCTGGTGGGGGTGCATCGATGACCTTCGCCATCGTCCTCCTCACCGGAATCCTGCTGGCCGGTGGTGTGCTTGCGCTGGTGACGGCGTTCCTGCCGGTCACCCCGCATCTGGCCGACACGCTCAACGGGCTCAACGAACCCTGGCCGGAGCATGCGGCCGGCCGGCCGACGGCGGCTGGCGCAAGCAGGTCCGACCGGCTCGGCGGCTGGCTGCATCGGCACAGCCCGCTGCCCCTCACCGCCCGGCAGCGGCAGAACCTGCGGATCCAGGACCGGTCGGTGGCAGAGTTCTACGGCGACAAGGCCGCGATGGCCATCGTCGGAGCCCTCTGTCCCGGGCTGGTGGCTGCAGCCTGGTCGCTGGTGACCGGATGGTCGCCGGCGGTGCCGGGGCTGGTCACCCTGGTGGGTGCCACGATCGGCTACTTCGTCCCGGATCTCACGTTGCGCCGGCAGGCGGGCTCGGTGCGGTCCGACGCCAGCGAGGCGCTGCTGACGTTCATCGACCTGGTCACCCTGGAACGGATGGCGAACGCCTCCGCCACCCAGGCGCTGCACAATGCCGCCAATCTGAGCGATGTCGCGTTATTCGCCCAGATCCGGGCTGCCCTTGAGCGGGCCAGGCTGGAACAGCGCGCACCGTATCCGGAGCTGCGCCGACTCGCCACCCAGCTCAACCTGCCGGAGCTCACCGACGTCGCCGACACAATGCAGCTCGACGAGAGCGGGGCGGCTCTGTCCGGAGCCCTGCGGGCACGGCTCAGGGAGTTGCGCGACGCGCACTTCACCCAGGCACAGACCGAGGCCAGCGCGGTCTCGGAGGGAATGACCATCTACATGACGGTTCCGGCATTGATCTTCGGTCTGATCTTCATGGTGCCGCCACTGCTGAGGATCGTCACGGGTTAGTCAGTCAAGAACTGACACACGAAGGGGACCCGCGTCGTCGGGTATCGGGAACGGAGGGATCGATGAAGAGACAACGGGCGATCAGCGCCCTGATGAGGCTGCTGATGGTGCTGATGACGCCACGCCACCGCTCGGAGCGTGGCCTGAGCCAGTCCACGGAGAATGCGATTCTGCTCGCCGGCGCTGTCGCCGTGGCCGGGATCGTCGTCGCGGTGATCACGGCCTACGTCAGGAGCAACCTGCCCGGGCAGTGAACGGGACGGTTGATCATGGTCGGCAGACGAGTCGAGCGGGGACTGAGCCAGTCGGTGCAGTATGCGCTGGTGCTACCTGTGTTGATGCTCTCGACGCTGGGCATCATCCAGGCCGGTGTCTGGACCCATGGACGCAACGTGGCGGAGCAGGCGGCATCCGCAGCTGCGGATGCCGCCCGCGGGAGCAGGTCGTCCGCCACCGACGGCGAGCGGGTCGGACGTCACGTCGCCGCCGTCGGCGGGCTGACCGAGGTGTCCGTCCAGGTCAGTCGAACGACGTCGCGAGTGGAGGTGACGGTGACGGGACGGATCCCGATGTTCTTCGACCTCGGTCTCGGGGCGGTCACCGAATACGCGAGCGCCCCGGTGGAACGGATCAGCCGGCCGTGAGGCGCACCAGCCGTGGGACGGCCGCGGTCGAGCTGGCCCTGGTGGTGCCGTGCCTGGTGCTGCTGCTGGGTCTGATGATCGCCGGTGGCCGGGTGTGGTTCGCCCGGGAGACGGTCGAGGAGGCGGCCTCTACGGCGGCGCGGTCGGCGTCGCTGGCACGAACCGGCCCGGAGGCCGTCAAGGAAGGTGGCCTGGCCGGTCGACACGTGCTGAGGACCGGCGGCTTCGGCTGCGCCGATCAGTCGGTACGGGTGGACGCCGGAGCGTTCGCGGTCCCCGTGGGCCAGCCCGCCACCGTCACGACTCGGGTGGCCTGCACGGTCACTTTCGGCGACCTGCTGCTGCCCGGCATGCCTGGGCAGATGACGATCACCGCCGTCGGCAGCTCGGCCCTCGACACCTACCGGGAGCGGCGATGAGGCGCAGCCAACGGGGCCAGTCCGTCAGTGTGTTCGTCGTGCTCGTCACCATGGCGCTGATCCTCACCGCTGGGCTGGTGGTCGACGGAGGTCAGAAGGTCACCGCTGTCAGCCGGGCGGAGACAGCGGCCGCAGGTGCTGCACGCGCGGCGGGCAATGCGGCTGCGGCCGGGTCCGTGGTCGGTACGCCGGACGTCTCGGCGGCGACGGCTGCCGCCCGGACCTTCCTGGCCGGAACGCCTGGGGTGACGGGGTCGGTGACTCTGACCGCCGGCACGGTCGTGGTCGACACTCGAGCGGCAGCCTCAACGGTGTTCCTCTCTCTGATCGGGATCGACCGGGTCAGCGGCACGGGTCACGCGGTCGCTGACGTTGTTGCCGTCGGAGGGGGAGGATGACGCGCATCCTGCGTGGGCTCGCCGCCCTGATGGTCCTGCTGGCCGGCGTTGTCGGGGTGCCAGTCGGGCTGGTGCTGCTCGGGGGCAACCCGTTCCCGGGAGAGGTCAGCCCGGCCGCCCTCCGAGCACGGCTGCTCGGCCCTGACGACGGTACCGTCCTGGTCGGGCTGGTCACCGTGGTCGGCTGGCTGGCCTGGCTGGTGTTCGTGGCCTCCGTCCTGGTCGAGGCCCTGACGGTCGGCTCGGGACGACACGGCCTGCTGCGGCTGCCGGGGCTGAGCCGCCCGCGGCGCTGGGCGGCGCTGCTGGTGGTTCCGGTGGCGGCATTGCTGGCTGCACCGGTGGCGGCCCAGGCGACGCCGGCACCGCTGCGCCCGGAGCCGGTTCCGGATCGGCCCGCGCCCAGCGAGGACCGGTCGGTTCCGGTGGTGGACGAGGCGCCGTCGACCGGCAGCGATACCCGACACGTCGTGCAACCGGGCGACGACCTGTGGAGCCTGGCCGAGCACTACTACGGAAACGGCCGTGACTGGCGCAGGATCGCCGCTGCCAACCCGTCCGTGCTGACCGGTGGGCCCGACCGGCTGCAGCCAGGTTGGCGACTGAGGATTCCGGATCCAACCGGCCCGCCCGACGATCTTCCGGCCGGCCGGAGGGTCACGGTGAAGGCGGGCGACACCCTGTCCTCCATCGCCGAAGCCGAGCTGGGCTCCTCCGCCAACTGGCCTGCCCTGTACCGGGCCAACCGGTCGCAGCTGTCCAGTCCGGACCAGATCGATGTCGGGATGCAGTTGCTCCTCCCCGGTGAGCAGCACGCTCGCCATCCGCGCGCCCGCGAGCCCGTTGCCAGGGACGAGACGCCCCGTCCGGTCCGCCCGCCGTACCGGGCCGACTTCCCTGCTCGGGACCCCGGCTCCGTGCCGGAGCGGCCGCCAGCAGCGACTCCCGTTCACGTCCCGGCGGCGATGGCCGGTATCGGTGGCCTGTTGGCTGCCGGTCTGCTCGCCGGCCTGGCGGCCCGGCGGCGGATCCAGCTGTCGGCCCGACCGGTCGGTCGACGGATCCTCCATCCGAGCCCGGCCGCTCAGGTGCTGGAGTCGCAGCTGGACCGCCGGGCCAGGCCGATCTCTCTGCGCACGCTGGATCTGGCGATGCGCGCCGTCGCCGCGCACTGTCGACAGACCGAGACAGCGCTCCCCGCCCTGCAGCTCGCCCGGGTGTCCGACGACGAGCTGGAGCTGACCATGGCCGCGCCGGCGGAGGTGGCGCCGGTGGGTTTCACGGTCTCCGGTTGCAGCTGGCGACTGGACCGGGCGGACGCGGAGTACCTGAAGTCCGTGCCGGGGCTGAATGAGGTGGCCAGACCGTACCCAGCACTGGTCTCCCTCGGGCGCGACGGCGACGACGCTCTCATCCTGGTCGATCTGGAGGCGGCAGGGGTGCTGACGGTGGACTGCACGGACCGGTCGGCGGTGACGGCACTCCTAGAGGCGATCGCCCTTGAGCTCTCCTTCTCGCCCTGGGCACCCGAGCTGACACTGACGGTGGTCGGGGAGCGACCGGACCTGGCGCGGGCCGTCGGCCTGCCGAACGTCACCCACACCCCGGACCTGGACGCCGCATTGGACCGGCTGGGACAGCGGGCCCGGGAGCAGCGTCAGCATCTGTCCGGCGGTACGACTCCGGCGCAGCAACGGCTCGAACCCGACCTGGCCGACCCGTGGGCAGCGGAGATCATCCTGGTGGAGACGGAGCTGTCGGATACCCAGGCCGCGCGGCTGCGGAGCATCCTGCTCGAGGAGCCGCGGCCCGCGATGGCCGCGGTGGTCCCCGGTGGTGCCGCTGACGCTTCCTGGTCGCTGCGGATGGAGCGCGCGGCCAGCACTCACTCCGGCACGCGGTGGGCGGCCACCCTGGCGCCGTATGACGTCGACCTCACTCCGCAGCTGATCGACGAGGACCTCGACCGGCCGCTGCTCGAGCTGATCGGCGCCACCGGCAGCAGCGACACCACGCCGGCACCCTGGTGGCACGAGTCGTCCGCGTCGGTGGAGTCGGGCGACAACGTCACCTTCATCGGAGCACGTCTGAACGGTTGGGGCAGGGAGGAGTCGGCCAGAGTGGATGACATGGTGGCCGGACCTCCCGACGCGGGGACGCGACATCCGCTGCTGCGCCTGCTGGGACCGATCGACCTGCTCGGGGCTGCCGGGTGTCCGCCGGCCCGGGCGGAGAAGCAGTGCCTCGAGTACTGCGCCTGGCTGTTGGAGCACCCCGGGACCACGGCTCAGCAGATGTCCGCCGCCCTGGCGGTGGCGGAGGGCACCCGCCGGTCCAACATGAGCCGGTTGCGCAGTTGGCTCGGCGTCGATGATCAGGGGGATCCGTATCTGCCGGATGCGTACAGCGGCCGCATCAGGTTGCATCCATGCGTCAGCTCGGACTGGCATCGGCTGCAGCTGCTGACCGCGACCGGGGTCAACCGGGCCGCGACTGAGAACCTTCGCCGAGCACTCGACCTGGTCCGCGGAGCCCCACTGGCCGATGCCGCCCCCGGACAGTGGCACTGGGCCGAGGAGCTGAGGACAGACATGTCCTCGGTCATCCGCGATATCGGGATCGAGCTGAGCGCGCGTGCGCTGGCGTCGCACGATCTCGACCTGGCCAGGTGGGCCGCGTCCAGGAGCCTGGTCGCGGCACCGGAGGACGAGCGGCTGCTCTGTGCCCGGATCAGGACCGAGCACGCGGCCGGCAACGTCGCCGCCGTCGAACGGCTGGCACTGCAGCTGGCCGCGCATGCTCGGGAGACCGGAGTCGACATCGACCCGGAGACGGTCGTGCTGCTGCAGCAGGTGCTCGAGGGCAGACCGAGGGCCAGACTCGCCTAACGGACGGATTCCTCACCGGGCTGTCACAGGACCTTGCGCCTGAGGTGGGGAGACCTTCGCCCCTAGAGCGGCGTTCCCGCCGTGAGTGACGATCAAGGAGAACCCCGAGAGGAATCGGACATGACCCACACCGCAACACCCACTGCCACTACCGCCTTTCTGGCTCCGGCCGGCAGCGCCGGCATCGGGATGGGCATCATCTCCATCCTGCTGGGCATCGCCGTACTCGCCTGGCCGGGCATGACGCTGCTGATCGTTGCCATCCTGTTCGGGCTGGAGCTGCTCTTCCTGGGCGGCCTGCGGGTCGCCGCCGCAGCCACAATGAGCCTCGGACCGGGATGGGTGCGCGTGGCCGGTGTCATCCTGGGCCTGCTGACCGTGGTCGCCGGCGTCATCTGCTTCTTCCGGCCCTCGGCCTCACTGATATTGATCGCCATCTTCCTGGCGGCCGGCTGGATCGCCGAGGGCATCGCCTACTTCGTCCACGCGTTCGGCCAGGGCCGGCGCGCCGGCGGCGTCATCTGGCTGATCGTCCAGGGCATCATCTCGGTCATCGCCGGCATCGTCGTTGCCATCTTCCCAGGGGCCTCGCTGGTGCTGCTGACCCAGGTCGCCGGCATCCTGCTGATCGTGGTCGGCGTGGTAGGGCTGACCAGCGCGATCATGCAGCGCAGGGGCGCGACCCCGCGGGCACAAACGGTCTGACCGCCACCCGATGATCATGCGGCGGCCATCCCGTCGCCACCGGCTGGTAACCCGCACCTCCTAGCATCCGACACGTGAGCGTGGAGACAGCGATCGGTTCTGCCGTCCCGGCGAGTGTCGACGACATCCCCGGCTGGTTCTTCTGGCTGGACCGGGCGATGTTCAGAGCGATGCTGACCCACCAGCAGGAGACTCCGCCGGGTCATCTGGTGGAGCTGGGCACCTACCTCGGCAAGAGTGCTGTAGTGGTCGGAGAGCATCGGCGACCGGCGGAGCGTTTCGTGGTCGTGGACCTGTTCGAGAGCATTGACGCCCTGGAGTCAACCGAGGTGGGACAGGCCAATCTGAGGGAGAGCCTGCGCTCGTACCGGTCGCTGACCCGGCGGGCCTTCGAGCGAAACTACCTGGCCGTGCGGGGCGAGCTGCCCGACGTGGTTGCGGGCTTGAGCTCCGAGGTCGTGCACCACCTTGACCCGCAGTCCGTCCGGTTCATGCACGTCGATGCCTCCCATCTCTACGAGGCGGTACGCGGCGACGTCGAGTCGGCCCGGTTGCTGCTGCGGCCGGGCGGTCTGGTGGTGTTCGACGACATCCGCAGCGAGCACACCCCAGGGGTGACTGCTGCTGTCTGGGAAGCCGTCTTCACCCAGGGCCTGATCCCGGTCGCGCTGACCACCCAGAAGCTGTACGGGGTGTTCAGCGATCCGGAGCCCTATCGGGCGGCCATCCTCGAACTGGCCCAGCGGGACGAGCGCATCTGGCACGAGGTGCAGCAGATCGCCGGCCAGCCGGTGATCCGGCTGGGCGAGTCGGCCAGGGCCAGGCAGCAGCGGCAGGCGAAGAGCCGGCCGGCGCCGCCACCTCCCGCCAAGCAGCTGACGCTGTGGCAACGCGTACGCCGAGGGCTGGCTCGCCGTCTCCGCTGAACCACGGCACCGTCAGTGGGTGATGGCAGGCTGATGGCATGAAGACCCAGTACTACACGGCGACCAGCATCGACGGCTACATCGCCGATGAGCACAACTCGCTGGACTGGTTGTTCCAGTTCGGTGAGATCGACAGCATGGAGGACGACTACCCGGACTTCATCGAGGCAGCCGGTGCGATGGCGATGGGCTCGACCACCTACCAGTGGATCATCGAGCACGAGGACCTGCTCGCGCACCCGGAGAAGTGGCCGTACACGATCCCCACGTGGGTGTTCAGCCACCGCGAGCTGCCCACCATCCCGGGTGCCGATATCCGCTTCGCGTCAGGGGATGTGGCCGGCGTGCACGCGGAGATGGTGACCGCCGCTTCCGGTCGGAACGTGTGGCTCGTCGGTGGCGGTGACCTGGTCGGCCAGTTCCATGATCACGGGCTGGTCGACGAGATCATTCTCAGCGTGGCACCGGTCACCCTGGGAGCCGGCGCGCCACTGCTCCCGCGCAAGATCACCCAGCCGATGCGGCTCATCAGTGCGGTCAACCGCGGGGATGTCTTCGCCGTGCTGACCTACGCGGTCAGGTAACCGGGCGAGCTCTCGAGGTCAGGCGGCCGCGACCGTGTAGTCGCCCGCCTCGTCCACAGCGGCGGCGATGGCGTCGAACGGCACCTCGGCGTCGCTGGTGACGCTCATCCGGCCGTCCTCCAGACTGACGGTCACGTCGGTCACGCCGTCGATCGCGCTGACCTCCTCGGTGACGGCGTGGACGCAGTGCCCGCAGGTCATGCCGGTCACGGTGTACTGGGTGGTGGTCATCTGTGTGTCCTTGCTGTGAGTGGTTTTCCGGTCATCGACATCAGGAGCGGACCAGCCGGGCGATCGCCTGGGAGGCCTCCTTGAGCTTCTCGTCGGCCTCCTCGCCGCCGGCCTCCACCGCACCCACGACGCAGTGATTGAGGTGTTCGTCCAGCAGGCCGAGCGCGACCGACTGGAGGGCCTTGGTCATGGCTGAGACCTGGGTGAGGATGTCGATGCAGTACTTCTCCTCCTCGACCATCTTCTGCAGGCCGCGTGCCTGACCCTCGATCCGGCGGAGCCGCTTGAGGTAGTCGTCCTTGTGACCGATGTAGCCGTGGTGGCTCGTCGTGGCTTCCGTCATCAGCCCTCCTTCGTCGCTGCTACATTACCCCCCTAGGGTATTGGCCATCAAGCCTGGCCGGGTCGACTTATCCCCAAGGGCTGTGTGTAATCCCACAGATCCTGGGTCCTGTCAACTCCGGTCGCGTGAATCTGGCATCGCCAGAATTGGTCCGAGAGAACTTTTCATCCACCGATCCACCGAACCAAAACCCCTGGTCAGAGATGGTTTCCAGGATCTTTCCCGAGGTTATCCCCAGCTTGGTACCCAGCCAGTGCACAACTCCTGTGCGTGTCTCCACAATGCCGTTCGGGTTGTCCACAGGCCCTGTGGATAACGCGCTTTGCAGGACCGGTCTGGACGCGTACGTTGTCACTCGTCGGTCGGCGATCTCCAGCTCCGGGAGGCACCAGGCAGGCCCGAGGCGGGCCGCGGTGTCAGTGCTGGGACGTACTGTGACCATCACCGAACCTAGCCTGGAGGAGGCACTGTGAGCGTTGCCGAGGTGATGCCGTCGTACCGGACCGACGAGCGCCGCAGCAACGACCGCACGCCTCCTCAGGACCTGCCCGCCGAGCAGTGCGTGCTCGGGGCGATGCTGATGAGCAAGGACGCCATCGCCGACGTCGTCGAGGTGCTGCGCGCCACCGACTTCTACCGCCCCGCGCATGAGCAGGTCTTCGACGCCATCCTCGACCTCTACGGCAGGGGCGAGCCGGCTGACGCGATCACGGTGGCGGCGGAGCTGACCAAGCGTGGCGAGATCGGACGGGTCGGCGGTGCGCCCTACCTGCACACGCTGCTCGCCAGCGTCCCGGTGGCCGCCAACGCCGGCTACTACGCCGAGATCGTCCGGGAGAAGGCGATTCTGCGCCGGCTGGTCAACGCCTCGATCAAGATCGGCCAGATGAGCTATGCGGCCGAGGGCGACGTCACCGACATCGTCGACCGGGCCCAGGCCGAGGTCTACGGCGTCACCGACCGGCGGGCCAGCGAGGACTACAAGCCACTGTCGGAGCTGATGCAGCCGACGCTGGATGAGATCGAGGCGATCGGTTCGCGCGGTGGGCAGCTGGCCGGCGTCCCCACCGGGTTCGTCGAACTGGACGACCTCACCAACGGGCTGCACGCCGGGCAGATGATCATCGTCGCTGCCCGACCCGGTATGGGTAAGTCGACTCTCGGGCTGGACCTGGCCCGGTCCGCCTCGATCAAGCACGGGCTGACCTCGGCCATCTTCTCGCTCGAGATGTCGCAGATCGAGATCACCATGAGGCTGCTGTCGGCCGAGGCGAACATCCCGCTGAACCACATCCGCAACGGCAAGATGAGCGACGACGACTGGCAGCGGATGGCCCGCAAGATGGGGGAGGTGTCCGAGGCGCCGCTGTTCATCGACGACTCGCCCAACCTGACGATGATGGAGATCCGCGCCAAGGCGCGCCGGCTGCGGCAACGGCACGACCTCAAGCTGGTGGTGATCGACTACATCCAGCTGATGACGTCCGGCAAGAAGGTGGAGTCGCGCCAGCTGGAGGTGTCCGAGTTCTCCCGGAACCTGAAGCTGCTGGCCAAGGAGCTGGAGGTCCCGGTCGTCGCTCTCTCCCAGCTCAACCGTGGCCCGGAGCAGCGCAACGACAAGAAGCCGATGCTGTCGGACCTGCGTGAGTCCGGCTCGCTGGAGCAGGACGCCGACATGGTCATCCTGCTCAACCGGCCCGACATCCACGACAAGGAGTCCGAGCGCGCCGGCGAGGCTGACATCGACGTGGCCAAGCACCGGAACGGGCCCACCCGGACCATCACGGTCGCCTTCCAGGGTCACTACTCCCGCTTCATGGACATGCAGCACTGAGCCGGTGGCCGCCTGCTTCAGTGATGTTGCACGATGTTCAGGACGTTGCCGTCGGGTGCGCGGACGAAGAACCGACGGACCCCCCATGGCTCGGTGCCGAGCGGGTGCACGATCTCGTAGCCGCGCCGCTGGGCGTCCTCGTACGCTGCGTCGACGTCCTCCACCTTGATGGACAGGACCGGGTCTTCCGACGCCGCGGCGTCGCGGGTCACCAGCTGGACGTTCGCGCCGGTGTCGGGCGAGGTGAAGCGAGCGACCCATCCCAGGTTGAACTCCTCGTTGCTCAGTCCGAGATAGCCGGCGTAGAAGTCCTTCGCTGCTTCGATGTCAGCGACATGCAGGTCAGCGATGATCTCCACGACACGCACAGTGGTCCTTTCTGGGAGAGCGGTCCTGCTGATCGTCGCACTCCCATCGCACCGGCGCCATAGGTCGTAGCCGGGTGGCCGGTTGTGGCGCCGCGCTGGATGTTGCCACACAAGTATCCGCGAAAAATGGTGCGTGAGTGGAAGGGCCCTCGTGGTCGCGTCCAGGCTGCGATACTCGGAACTGTGACCGAGCCGACCACAGCTGGCACCACGCCGACGCCGGCCTCCCTGTCGTCCACTCTGCAGGCGGACCTGTCGACCATGCTCAGGGTGGAGCTGAGGGCAGAGCTGGTCCTCAACGACGACCTGCCGCGCGGTGCGCAGGACTACGACGCGACCTTCGTCGTCGACTACTACCTGGACAGCGGCCGCAACTGGGCCGGTGACGACCGGGAGATGCGGGCACTCGCCCTCTCCCACGGCGTCATGCCGGATGACGAGGGATGCATCTCCCTGACGATCGGCCGGGCTCGGCTGGTCACTGTTGACCTCGGCTACCCGTCGGCCTTCGACGCCCTCGACGCGCGGGACAGTGCCGCGTCGCACCTCGGTCAGCTGCTGCGCTCGGCCCTGCCGGACCTCCAGGCTCAGTTCGCCCCGGTCGGGACCCGGGCTCTGCTCGTTGAGCAGATCACCGTGGCCCCGCAGTTTCGAGGTCACCAGCTGAGCCTCACCGCCGTCGAGCTGCTGCTGCGAGAGTTCCGCCACGGCGGTCTGTGCGCGATCCTGGACCCCACCGACCCGGACGCCACCGATGACGAGGTGCGGGCCGCATCGCGACCGGGACTGACCGAGCACTGGTCCAGAGTGGGGTTCCGCCCCTGGGGCTCGGAGGGCATCCTGGTGTACGACTTCAGAGAGCCGCTGCCGCACGACAACCCGGCCTGAGATCAGCACACGCGGCGCTAAGGTCGAGAGGTGACACGACCCGAACCTCTTCCGGTCGGCCCCGGGCAGGAATCTGCCTGGGACTATCCGCGCCCACCACGGGTGGAGCAGAGCACCGAGCGGGTGGAGGTCGTGCTCGGCGGCGCCGTCATCGCCGGCACCAGCTCCTCCCTCCGGGTGCTGGAGACCAGCCATCCGCCGACGTACTACCTGCCCCGCGACGCCTTCGTCAACGGATCGCTCCGGCCCTGCCGCGGCTCGTCCTGGTGCGAGTGGAAGGGCACAGCCCGCTACTTCGACCTGATCAGCGGCGACGTGGTGGCCCCGCGGGCCGGGTGGACCTACCCGGACCCCAGCCCGGGCTTCGCGCCGCTTCGTGATCATGTCGCCGTGATGCCCGGACTGGTGGACGCCTGCCTCGTGGACGGGGAGAAGGTCGTCCCACAGCAGGGAGGGTTCTACGGCGGCTGGATCACGTCGCGCGTGGTGGGTCCGTTCAAGGGCGGCCCCGGTACCCAGGGTTGGTGAACCGCGGCAGGTGAGGCATTGACGCCGACCGTCCCATAGGTCTAAGACAGGACTGAGGACACGCCAGTACCGAATCTCACGAACAGCACCGCCGCTGGATCGGAGTGCACCATGGGGGCACAGGTCAACCTGCGCTACGACCGCCGACGGGCGCGGTGGCTGGGCTGGGTGATCTGCCTCGTGGTCGCACTGGTCGCCTCGCTCGCCGGCTGCGCCTCCAGCGACACCAGGGTCGGTGTCTCCTTGATCCTCAAGACACAGACCAATCCCTACTTCGTCTCGATGAAGAAGTCCGCCCAGGAGGCGGCAGACAAGCTGAACGTGCGGCTCTCCGTTGCCGCCGGCACGGCCGACGGCGACACCCAGAACCAGATCAACGCGATCGACACCGCGATCGCACGCGGGGACAAGGGCATCTTGATCACCAGCAACGGTGACGCGGTGAACGCCGCTCTGCGGCAGGCCAAGGACAACGGCCTGTTCGTGATCGCGCTGGACACGCCGCTCAACCCGGCGAACACCGCCGACATCACCTTCGCCACCGACAACGAGCAGGCCGGCAAGCTGATCGGGGAGTATGCGGCCACCAGACTCGCCGGCAAACCGGCGGTGATCGCCATGCTCGACCTTTACAACGACCAGATCGTCTCGGTCGACATCAACCGCGACCACGGCTTCCTGAAGGGCATGGGCATCGACCCGGGCAGCAAGACCCAGAACGCCAAGGAGGCCAAGAGCGGCAAGTACACCGCAGGTGGTGGCGGCAGCTACCAGATCGCCTGCCACGAGCCGACCCAGGGCGCCATCGACGGTGGCCGGACGGCGATGGAGCAGTGTCTCTCGGCCAACCCCGACATCAACGTCGTCTACACCATCAACGAGCCCGCCGGCCGCGGTGCCCGGGCGGCCCTCACCGCAGCCGGCAAGCAGGACCAGGCGTTCATCGTCACCATCGACGGCAGCTGCCAGGGGATCGGCGACGTCAAGAGCGGTGTCTTCGCCGCCGACGCGACCCAGTACCCGGGCAAGATGGCCGGCCTCGGCGTCACCGCCATCGCCGGGCTCGCCAAGGGCGGCCCACGCCCAGAAGCCAGCTCCGGCAAGGACTTCTTCGACACCGGCACGTCACTGGTGACGGCGAAACCGCTGCAGGGTCTCGACAGCCAAACTCCCGACAAGGCCATGACGGCGTGCTGGGGTAAATAGACATGAGCGAAAGGAGGCCCTCGTGACCACCGTCGGGAACGAGACCCCAACATCGGCCGAGGATCTCCTGAGCCGTAAGCACACTCCAGCAGAACGCATCCAGCACGTCCTGCACAGCAACCCCGCCCTCAGCCCACTGATCGTCCTGGTGCTCTCGGTGATCATCTTCGGCCTGGTGGCCGACAACTTCATGCGCCCGCAGGCACTCTCGCTGCTGGTGCAGCAGATGGCCGTGGTGGGGGCGCTGGCCGTCGGTCAGACGCTGGTGATCCTGACCGCCGGCGTCGACCTGTCGAACGGGATGGCGATGGTGCTGGCCTCGCTGGTGATGGTCAAACTGAACCACGACCAGGGGGTGCCGGGCGCCCTCGCGTTGATCATCGGCATTGTGGTGGCCATCGGCACCGGAGCGCTGAACGGTGCGCTGGTCACCCGGGTGCACCTGCCACCGTTCATCGTCACACTGGGCACCTTCTCGATCTTCACCGCCATCTCACTGCTGTACGCCCAAGGCCAGACGGTGACCCTGGAGCCCAACGCCTTCCTGCTCTGGACCGGTCAAACCCTGACGATCGGCAGCGTCAGCGTCACCTGGGGCGTGATCTTGATGCTGCTGCTCTATGTGGTGGTGGGCTTCGCTCTCCGCAATACCGCCTGGGGGCGGCATCTGTACGCGACCGGGGACGACGCGGAGGCCTCCCGGCTGGCCGGCATCTCGACCGGCCGGGTCCTGCTCAGCGCCTATGTGGTGTCCGGCGTCGCCGTCGGTGTCGCTGCCTGGATCGTCTGCGGCCGGGTCGGCGGCGCGGACCCGAACGCGGGTCTGAACTACAACCTGCTGAGCATCACGGCCGTTGTCATCGGCGGCACCAGCCTGTTCGGTGGTCGGGGGCTGGTGGTGGGCAGCCTGATCGGGGCGCTCATCGTGCAGGTCTTCAACAGTGGGCTGGCGTTGGCGGGCGTCGACCCGAACTACCAGGTGCTGGCCACCGGCATCCTGGTCATCCTCGCCGTCTCCGTCGACCAGTGGATCAGAAGGGTCAAAGCATGACCAGCACAACGTCGTCGACCGCCGAACCCTCCAGCACACCGGTGCTGGAGGCGACCGGCCTGGTCAAGCTCTTCGGCCGCGTCGTCGGGCTGCGGGGCGTCGACCTCAGGCTCTTCCCGGGCGAGGTGCTCGCTGTCATCGGCGACAACGGGGCCGGCAAGTCCACCTTGATCAAGTGCCTCTCCGGTGCCATGACACCCGACCAGGGCACCGTCAAGGTCGACGGCAGAGTCGTCCACTTCCGCGCCACCCAGGACGCGCGCGCCGCCGGCATCGAGACGGTCTACCAGACGCTGGCGGTGGCACCGGCCCTCGACATCGCCAGCAACCTCTACCTGGCACGTGAGATCCGGCGCCCAGGTTTCGCCGGCACCGTGCTGCGGATGCTCGACACCAAGGCGATGCGCCAACATGCCAGCGACCACATCAAGAGCCTCGGCATCAGCACCCTGCAGAACATCGACCAGGCGGTCGAGACCCTGTCGGGTGGCCAGCGCCAAATCGTCGCCGTCGCCCGGACGGGGGCGTTCGGCAGCAAGGTTGTCATTCTCGACGAGCCGACGGCCGCCCTGGGTGTACGCGAGACCGCTCAGGTGCTGCGACTGGTCCGTGACCTGCGGGACAAGGGCATGGGGGTGATCCTGATCAGTCACAACATGCCCAACGTGTTCGAGACCGCCGACCGGATCCACGTCCAGCGACTGGGCGGTGGGGCCGGTGTGATCAGCCCCAAGACCCACTCGATGCAGGACGCGGTGGCGATCATGACCGGCGCCATGACCGTGCCCGAGGCCGAGCAGAGCCTGCGCTAGGAGGCCGGATGAACATCGTGCTGGGCTACCTGCCCACTCCCGAGGGCTCTGCGGCCATGGACGCCGCCATCGACCAGGCTCGGCTGCACTCGGCCCGCCTGGTGGTGGTCAACACGGGCCGGCACGGCGACTTCTCGCACCCGAACTTCGCCACCGCACAGGACCTGGACGCCATCGAGACCGAGCTCACCGCTGCCGGGGTCGATCACGAAGTCCGCCAGCTGACCGTCGGGCAGTCGGCGGCGGCCGTCATCCTCGCTGTGGCCGAGGAGGTCGACGCCGGGCTGATCGTGATCGGGCTGCGGCGGCGCACCCCGGTCGGCAAGATCATCACCGGCAGTACGGCTCAGCAGGTGCTGCTGGATGCCGACTGTCCGGTGCTCGCCGTCAAGGCGCGCTGACGATCTTCAGGCCCTCGAGCACGTCGTCGAGGCGTTCCAGCACCACCTGCATGCCCGCCTCCATGCCGGAGTTGAGGTGGCCGTCCCGATTCTCCCGGCTGGAGTGCTGCACCGTCACCGTCATCAAGGTCCGGTCGCCGTCGGCCGACAGCACCAGGGTGTTCACGGCCTCCGCATCTGGGAAGCCCTCGAAGACCTCGGTCGACACCATCCGCAACGGCGGGTCCAGCTCCAGGCACGTCCCGTGCCAGCCGAGCTCGGTGCCCGACGCGTCGCGGCTGACGTAGCGCCAGCTGCCACCGACGCTCAGGTCGATGTCGCAGACAACCAGCGGGGCCTCCGCGGAGCCCCACCACCGGCGTACGTACTCCGGGGTCGTCCAGGCCTTGAACACGAGCTCGGGCGGGGCGTCGAAGGTCCGGGTGATCTGGATCTGGGTGTCGTTGGGCAGCGTCACGGTGGCCCTCGGGTGGTTCATGATCATTCACTCCTTCTGGGTGCGTTGTCCTCGCGCAGCTCGGCGAGGACGTCCTCGAAGCGATCGAGCCGCTCGCTCCAGAGCCGCTCGAACCTGGTCAGCCAGTGGTACATCGGCGTCAGCGCAGTGGCGTTGACCCGGTACAGCCGGCTGCGTCCGTCGACGCGCACCGACACCAGGTCGACCGCCCGCAGCACGGCCAGGTGCTTGGACACCACCGGCTGGGGGAGCCCCAGCCGAGACACCAGGTCGCCGACCGACAGCTCGCCGTCAGCGAGTACGTCGAGGATGTCACGACGGCCGGGTTCGGCCACCGCGTTGAACACATCCGAGGTCGTTGCTGCGCGTGCCACAGCCCAATCATATGCCGATATCGGAATGTGTCAACGGATGGTGGCGCGTTCGGCTACGGTCGGGGCTGAGGAAAGGAGCGCTCGATGAGCCTGCCGACGTCGGCCGATCGGGTCCGCCAGGTGGCGGTGACCCTCAGCGAGGTCTTCTGTGTCATCGGCACCCTGTTCGGGGTCGGGGTGCTGGGTACCCGGGTGCAGGAGTCCTCGGGCGGTGCGCTGGCCGCGGACGCGACACTCCTGGCGCCGGCCGGGCCGGCCTTCAGCATCTGGAGCCTGATCTACCTCGGGCTGGCGGCCTACACGGTGTGGCAGTGGCTGCCGCGGAACGCGACCGGCGAGCGGTTCCGCCGAACGGGCTGGCTGGCCGCGGTTTCGATGGTCCTCAACGCGGGCTGGCTGCTGGTCACCCAGGTCGGCTGGATCTGGGTCAGCGTGATCGTGATCATCGCGCTGCTGGTCTCCCTGGGCGAGCTGGTCCGCCGGCTGACCAGCAGACCGGCCTCCGGCACGGCCGAGCGGCTGATCGTCGACGGCACCTTCGGTGCCTATCTCGGCTGGGTCTCGGTCGCGACCTGCGCCAACATCACGGCTGCGCTGGTCGCCAGCGGGGTGACACCCTCGAGGTCGATCTCGGTGCTCTGGTCGGTGGTCGTGCTGGTGGTGGTCGCCGCCGTCGGCGTGGTGCTGGCGTGGACCTTCCGCGGCCGGGTCGCGGTCGCGGCGGCGATGGCCTGGGGGCTGGCCTGGATCACTGTGGGCCGGCTCACCGACCAGCCCCGCTCGGCGGCCACCGCGCTGGTCGCCGCGCTGGTCGCGGTCGTCATCATTGCCGCGACCATACGGGAGAAGCTGCGGCACCGTGCCAGACTGGCCCGGTGAGCCCAACAACGCGTGAGATCAGACTGGCCTCCCGACCCGTCGGCGAGCCGACCGAGAGCAACTTCCGGCTGGTGGAGACGGAGCTGCCCGAACCGGGCCCCGGGGAGGTGCTGGTCCGCAACCTCGCCATGTCGGTAGACCCGTACATGCGCGGTCGGATGAACGACGGTCCCTCCTATGCGCCACCGTGGGGCCTGGACGAGCCGGCGACCGGCGGAGCGGTGGGCACGGTGGTGTCCTCCCGGCTGCCGGAGCTGCCCGAGGGCAGCCTGGTGCTGCACTACTTGGGCTGGCGCGAACATGCGGTGGTGCCGGCCGACCAGCTGACCGTGATCCAGCCGGTCGAGGGTGTCGCCCCGACGCGCTATCTCGGAGTGCTGGGCATGCCCGGACTGACCGCCTACGCCGGACTGTTCAGGGTCGCCGCCTTCCAGCCCGGGCAGACCGTCTTCGTCTCCGGCGCGGCCGGGGCGGTCGGCAGCCTGGTTGGGCAGTTCGCCCGGCTGCGCGGCGCCGGCCGGGTGATCGGCAGCGCCGGCTCGGCGGCCAAGGTGTCGTTCCTGACCGAGGAGCTGGGTTTCGACGCCGCCTTCGACTATCACGACGGAGCTGTCGTCGACCAGCTGCGACGCGCGGCACCGGACGGCATCGACGTCTATTTCGACAATGTGGGAGGCGAGCACCTGGAGGCGGCGATCGACGTCGCCAACGTGCATGCCCGGTTCGCCCTGTGTGGTTCGATCTCGGGTTACAACGCCACCGAGAAGCCGTGCGGCCCGAGCAACATGTCCCAGATCACCGGCAAGCGGCTGACCCTGCAGGGGTTCCTGGTGGGTGACCACACCGACCTGCAGGCTGAGTTCGCCGAGACCGTCGGCGGCTGGCTCCGATCGGGTCGGCTGCAGGCGCCGGAGACGTTCGTCGACGGGTTGGAGAACGCTGTGCCGGCCTTCATCGCCATGATGCGCGGCGGCAACGTCGGAAAGATGGTGGTCAGGCTCTAGGCCGCCCCACCAGGTCCATCGTGACCAGCCGTTTGAGCCGGGGATGCTCATCGTCGCCAGCCCTGACCACCCCGGTCTCCCACCACAGCCGCAGGCCATCCTTCACAACCTCGAGCGTGCCCAGGTTGTTGTCGAACCAGGGCCGGCGCAGGAAGTCCCAGCGGAACGGCGGCGCCGGCACCTTGGCGGAACGGGCCACGACCAGTCCGATCGGTCCGGCCAGGCCGTACGCCAGGAACGCGGTGATGTACCGCATGCCGCGGGACAACGGGTTGCGTACCGGGGAGCAGACCGCCTGGATGATCCGGCTGGTCTCCGCCGGCTCGCCGCGCGGCCGTCGTACCTCCGCAAGATAGGAGTGGTGCACGTCACCGGACAGGAAGGTGATGGTCCGCGGTGCTCTCCCGCGCCGCCCCCGGGCCACCTCGATGATCATCCCGGCCACCGTCTGGAAGCCGTGCTGGAAGGCGGCCCAATGCTCCAGGTCGACGGTGCGCCGGAGCTTCTCACCGACCGGCTTGAGCCGCTTGCCCCAGCCGCCGGCCGCGAGCGCCTCGCTCCAGGCCTCGACGAAGTGCAGGCCGGGGGCCAGCAGGTAGGGCAGTGAGGTGCCGATGAACAGGTGGTCGCAGTCCCCGTGCAACTGCTGGTCGAACCAGCGCAGCTCGTTCTCGTCCAGGATCGAGCGGCGTGCCGGGTCGAGTACCCGGGCCGCCCGCGAGTCGACGACCACCAGGCGTGACCGGCCCAGGTCGCGGGCATAGCTCCACCGGTAGGTCTCCGGCTGCTGGTCGACCCGGTCGGCGAACTCCTCCAGCGCCTCGGTCAGGTCGGGCTCGCCGTCATCGCTGTGGCCGACCACCCGCTGCCAGATCTCGTCGGTGGCACGCTCGGCCGGCGACAGGTTGCCCAGATGCTGGTAGACCCAGTAGGAGGCGAGCCCGCTGACGATGCGCTCGTGCCACCAGGTCGTCGCCTGCATGTCGCGACGCCACGCCAGCGAGGTGTTCCAGTCGTCGCGGATGTCGTGGTCGTCGAAGATCATCGAGGTCGGCAGGGTCGACAGCAGCCAGCGGTTGGCCGGGTCCGTCCATGCCAACCGGTAGAGGTGCGCGTACTCCTGGTAGTCCTTCAGCTCCTCCCACGGTGGCTGGGTGATGTCGCGCCGGGCTTCGATGAAGTCGCGCATCTCCTTTGTGGTCTCGTCGGCGTACACCTGGTCACCCAGGAACAGCAGCAGGTCAGGCCAGTGCCCGGCGGAATGATCGGCCATCGCCAGGGCGTACGCCCGCATCGCGTCGACCCCGTGCATCCGGTTGCCCTCGCGGTCGTGCGGCGCCGACGTCCGGCAGGAGCCGAAGGCCAGCCGGAGCGGCTTGCCCGGCTTCAGGGTGGCGATGCAGCTCGGGGGGTAGGGCGAGTCGGCCGGCGGCCAGACCGTGGCGTCACCGATCTCGACGGTGTAGGGCACGACGCTGCCCGGCTCGAGCCCGGCCACCTCGACCAGGGCGTAGTGGTGACCGTGGACAGCGAAGGTGCTGTTCCGCCAGCTGCGTCCCTCGGCCCGGACGACGACGGTGGCTGACTCGGCGGTCTCCACCCAGATGGAGGCCGAGGTCTCGTCCACGTAGCGGAGCAGGGGACCGAGCACCAGAGGGTCGTTCACGCTCAAGTTCTACCGCATGGACAACGCCTGACGACGGTGGTACTACAGGATCGGGGTGAGGACGATGGGTGGCATCGACGAGTCAGTCAGTCCACGAGCGCGGCTCGCCGCCGAGGATGAGGGCATCACCCTGGACGAGCTGCGGCTCGCGACCCGCAACCGCGGGATGCCGCTGGAGATGCTCGACCACGACCTGACCCCGGACGGCCTGCACTACCTACTGGTCCACTACGACATCCCGACCGTCGACCCGTCGGCCTGGCGACTGCAGGTTGACGGTCACGTGCACCAGCCGCTGAGCCTCGGCCTCGCCGAGTTGCACGATCGGGCGCATGTCACGCACACCGTCACGATGGAATGCGCCGGCAACGGGCGGGCCAGGCTGCAGCCGCGACCGATCAGCCAGCCGTGGCTTGACGAGGCGGTCGGGACGGCCGCGTGGACCGGTGTCCCGTTGGCTGCGGTGCTGGCCGAGGCCCGGCCCCGGCAGGGCGCGGTCGACGTCGCCTTCACCGGAGCCGACCACGGGGTCGAGCGCGGCGTCGAGCAGGACTACCAGCGGGGACTGTCGCTTGACGCCGCGAGCTCACCGGAGGTGCTGCTGGCCCACACCATGAACGGGCTGCCGCTGCCGCCGCAACACGGCGCCCCGCTCCGGCTGATCGTGCCCGGCTGGTACGGCATGGCGCAGGTGAAGTGGTTGACCCGGATCACGGTGCTGGACCGGGCCTTCGACGGCTACCAGAACGTGACGGCCTACCGGATCAGCACCGACCCCGACGACCGCGGCCGGCCGGTGACGAGGATCCAGCCGCGGGCGCTGCTCCGCCCGCCCGGCTTTCCCGACTTCCAGACCCGGACCCGGGTGCTGGACGTCGGCCGGCACCGGCTGACCGGACGGGCCTGGTCAGGGCTGGCCACCGTCGACCGGGTCGAGGTCAGCGTCGACGGCGGGAGCACGTGGAGCGATGCGGACCTGGACCCGCCGCTCGGCCGGTTCGCCTGGCGCGGCTGGCACTGGACCTGGTCGGTCGACCGACCGGGTCGCTACGAGCTGTGCGCCCGTGCGAGTGATGCGGACGGCAACACCCAGCCGCTGGAGCAGCGCTGGAACCGGCAGGCGATGGCCAACAACCACGTGCAGCGGGTGGCGGTAAGCGTTCGTCCGGCATGATGGACCCGTGCCGGATCTGAGCCAGGAACAGCGCGAGGTCGCCGCCGCCTACGGGGTCGCCACCGAGTATTACGACTTTCACGGGACGCACGTCCAGGTGGCCGAGGAGACGATCACTGCGGTGCTGGCGGCGATGGACGTGGACGTCTCCAGCCCGGCCGCCGCGGCCGCCGCTCTGCGCACCCGGGACGAGCAGCGCTGGGTGCGGATGCTGCCGCCCTGTCTGGTGGTCCAGCAGGGCGAACACCGGGAGATCTGGGTGCACGTCCCGGCCGGCGCGGAGGTGGAGCTGTGGGTCGGCCTGGAGAACGGCGGCACCCGGACCGGGCTCACCCAGATCGACCGGTGGGTCGAGCCCAGGCTGCTGGCGGACCGGATGATCGGTGAGGCGACCTTCGAGCTCCCTGCCGACCTGCCGCTCGGCTACCACACCCTGCACGCCCGATCGGCTGGGATGGAGGCCTCGACCACGCTTGCGGTCACCCCGCCCTGGCTCGGGCTGCCGCCGCGACTGGGCGAGCGTCGGACCTGGGGCTTCGCCGCCCAGCTCTACAGCGTCCGTTCGCGCGGCTCCTGGGGCGTCGGGGACCTGACCGACCTGACCGACCTGTCGGTCTGGTCCGCCTCGGAGCTCGGCGCCGGCTTCGTGCTGGTGAACCCGCTGCATGCCGCCGAGCCGGTGGCGCCGATGGAGCCGTCGCCCTACCTGCCGAGCTCGCGCCGCTTCGTCAACCCGCTCTACCTGAGGGTCGAGCGGATCGCCGAGTACGTCGACCTGCCGCCGGCTGACCGGGCCAGAGTGGAGCAGATCGCGGCCGAGACCGGGCGCCGGTTGGACGAGCTGGACGCCATCGACCGGAACACCTCCTGGACGGCGAAGCGGGAGGCGTTGCTGCTGGTCCACGCCGTGCCACGCAGCGCCGGTCGGGAGGCAGACTTCCAGGGGTTCCTTCGGCGGGAGGGTCAGGGCCTGCGGGACTTCGCCACCTGGAGTGCCCTGGCCGAGACGTACGGCAACGACTTCCGCAGCTGGCCCGCGGAGCTGCAGGACATCACCTCCCGGGAGGTGGCCCGGTTCGCCGAGGAGCACCGGCAGCAGATCGACCTCCACCTCTGGCTGCAGTGGGTGACCGACGAACAGCTGCAGAATGCCCAGGTCAAGGCGGTGGCGGCGGGGATGGCCCTGGGGATCATGCACGACCTGGCCGTCGGCGTGCACCCGGGCGGCGCCGACGCCTGGCGGCTCCGCCACGTGTACGCCCAGCACGTCCAGGTGGGTGCCCCACCCGATGCCTACAGCCAGGTCGGTCAGGACTGGAGCCAGCCGCCGTTCCGCCCGGACCGGCTCGAGGAGCTGGGCTACCTGCCGTTCCGTGAGCTGCTGGCGGCCGTGCTCCGGCACGCCGGCGGCGTTCGAGTGGACCACATCATCGGGCTCTTCCGACTGTGGTGGATCCCGGCCGGCGGGCCGGCCTCGGCAGGCACCTATGTCCGCTACGACCACGAGGCGCTGATCGGCATCCTGGCGCTGGAGGCCTACCGGGCCGGGGCCGTCGTGGTGGGTGAGGACCTCGGCCTGGTGGAGCCGCCGGTCCGCGACTACCTGCGCAGCCGCGGCATCCTCGGCACCTCGATCCTGTGGTTCGAGCTGGACGACCTCGGCCGTCCGCGGCCGGCGGACGAATGGCGGGAGCTCTGCCTGGCCTCGGTCACCACCCATGACCTGCCGCCGACCGCCGGCTACCTGGCGGGTGACCACATCCGGCTGCGCCACCAACTCGGACGGTTGGCCGCGAGCCTGGAGGTCGAGCTGGCCGCGGACGAGGCCGAGCGGGCAGCGTGGCTGGCGGAGGTCCACAGTCGCGGCCTGCTGCCGGCCGACGCCTCGGTCGAGGAGACCGTGCTGGCGCTGCACCGCTACCTGCGGCTGAGCCCGGCCCGGCTGCTGTGCGTGTCCCTGGCGGATGCGGTCGGCGACCGGCGAACCCAGAACCAGCCCGGCACCACCGACGAGTACCCCAACTGGCGGGTGCCGCTGTCCGGGCCGGACGGGACCCCGCTGCGACTCGAGGACGTGTTCGCCTCGACGCGGGTCAGCGCGCTGGTCGAGTCGGTCCGCACACCCTGAGCCCGCCCCGGAGCTGTGACCTGCGAGGTCTTGTGGGCCCGGGCCGCGACAGGTCAGAGTGGGAGCACCGGCCAGTCGCCGGAACCCACGTCACGACCGAGGAGCAGACGATGTGCCACGACCCCGACAGCCTTCCACCGGTCCCACCCGGCGGCCAGCCGGCGGCTTCGGACGCGCCGACCCAGGTCCAGTCGAGCGACGGCACCCGGGTGCTGGCGCACGAGGCGCGGCCGGCTCGACCCTCGGGAGCAGGCGTGGTCATCCTGCCGGACGTCCGTGGGCTGCACCCCTACTACCGCCACCTCGCTGTCCGGTTCGCCGAGATCGGTCACGAGACGGTGGCCATCGACTACTTCGGCCGGACCGCCACCACCGACGACCGGTCGGCGGCCTTCGAGTTCCGCCCGCACGTGGAGAAGGTGACGCCGGCCGGCGTTGCCGCCGACGTCGCCGGTGCCGTCGCGCTGCTGAGATCCAGGGGTGCGACCGACGTGTTCACGGTCGGCTTCTGCTTCGGCGGCGGCAACTCGTGGCGGCAGTCGGCCGAGACACCCGGGCTGGCCGGAGCCATCGGGTTCTACGGACGGCCGGAAAGCCTCAGCGACGTGGTCGACCGGCTCCAGAGCCCGATCCTGATGCTGATGGGTGGAGCGGACCAGAGCATCCCGGTGGCTGCGGCCGAGGCGCTGGCCGCCCGAGCCAGCCGGGTGGTGCCGGCCGAGTGCGTCGTCTTCGACGGTCAGCCGCACTCGTTCTTCGACCGTTCGTACGCCGAGCACAGCGATGCCTGCGACCGCGCCTGGCAACTGATCATCGACTTCATCGGCCGCAACCGGTCGTCGGGTCAGGCCTGAGCAGCTACTGGTCGGCGGCCAGCAATGGGCGGACCTCCGATCCCAGGAAGTGGATCAGCCCCTCCAGGTCGGGCTCGTCCTCGGTCGGCTGGATGACCACCGAGGTCACGCCGACCTCGGCCAGCCGTCGGATCGAGGCGGCGAAGACTCTGGCATCACCGGCTATCGCGATGCCGAGTCCTGCCACCTGACCCCAGCGGGGTAGCTCAGCGTCGACCCGCCGCTGAGCACCCGGCCCGGTGGCGGCGATCTGTGTCGCCACGATCTTGTGCGGTCCGGCGCCCGATGCCGAGCCAGCCTCGGCCGCGGCGGTGATAATGCGGCAGGCCGACTCGACCTGGTCGTCACCCAACGCCGCGCCCAGCAGGGTCCCGTCACCCAGCCGGCCTGCGAGTTCCAGCGATTTCGGTCCGGCGCCGCCCAGCATGAGGGCCGGCGGCCGGTTGGGCGGCCAGTCCAACCTGACTCGGTCCAGTCGCACATAGCGGCCGTCCATGGTCACCTCCTCGCCGGCCAGCAGGCGGCGGAGCGCTACGGCGTACTCCCGCAGCAGGGTCATCGGGGACTCCACTCGGGCACCCACCTGGGCCATCCACTCCTGGACCCCATGACCGACGCCGGCGACGAAGCGGCCGGGGAAGAGCCGGTCGAGGGTCGCGATCTCCATCGCGACTAGCGCGACGTTCCGCAACGGAACGGGTAGCAGGCCGACACCTACCCGGATCCTCTCGGTGAACGCCAGCGCCGCGGTCGCTGTCGCGATCCCGCTCTCCTTGAAACAGTCCTCCCAGACCCAGAGCTCGTCCAGTCCGGCAGCATCGGCCGCCTGGGCGAAGGACCTGAGCCGCTCGGGTGGCTGGTTGGGAACGAACGCGACACCCAGTTGCGGGCCGGCAGTTGAGGTCATGTCAGCCATCATGGCCCAGGGCTTGACCCGCATCCGGCCGGTCGGGTAGATCTGTGGGTCGACATGGCGGCCATCGGGGTGGGACCGCCGGCCATTCTGAGCCCGCGACCGGGCTCCACAATGCGTGAGGTGGGCTTCGATGAGCCAGCGGGTCAGTGACGCGACAACGGGTAAGCGTTTGCCGGGCCGGTCGCGTCAGGAGGTGCTGGACGTCCTCGCAGTCGGGACGGAGTCGTTCGTCCCGTTCCTGCAGCCGGACGGCACGCTGAACGACCCGGTCTTCGACTGTCCGACGCAGTACGGCAGCGCCTACTTCGGCTGGTGCAACGCCGTTCTGGCCGACCAGGGCGGAGCCGAGGCGTCGGCCGCACTCGAGCGTGCCCAGCGGGTGATGACGGCTGCGCTGGCCCACACCGCGGACCCGAGCCGGGGACCGTGGGCGTCCGGCTTCGACCGCCGCACGCTGAGCGTGGTCAACCGGCTGAACCACCGCGACTTCACCTGGCCGCCGATCCTCAAGACCTACCTCACACTCCGTCGGCTCGATGCAGACCTGGACCGGACCGACCTCGACTGGGCCGAGGTGGACCGGGCCATTGCGGCAGTCGACGTAGAGGCGTCCTTCCGGGCCCGGCCGCCGTCGAACTGGGCCGCCGTCTGGATGAGCGGTGAGTGGCTGCGGATGCAGGCCGGCCTCTCGCCGACGACCATGGCCACCTTCGATGGCTGGATCGACGCCTTCTTCGAGGCCGGCCAGGACTCGGGCTTCGACCTGGAGGCCGGCCTGTTCTTCGAGCGCGGCCTCCCCAACGCCTACGACCTGTTCACCCGGGCCCACTTCACCGACCTGCTGCTGCAGGGCTACGACGGGCGCAACCGCGACCGGCTGGAGACCTTCCTGGCGAGCGGGCTGCGCCGCAGCCTGGCGATGCAGCTCTCCGACGGGTCGATGGCCTCGGGCTACCGGAGCACCGGTCAAACCTGGGTGCTCGGCGCCCAGGTCGCGCTCTTCACCGGGTCCGTGGCGCTCGGACTGGGCGGCGCGGCCGAGGCGGACGCCGCCCGGCACAGCGCCTGGCGGGCCTTCGGGTCACTGGCCGGCTGGCAGCGTGACGGAGGTCCCTTCTCCCCGGTCCAGAACGCGCTCGCACCCCAGCTGCGGGTCGGCTATGAGGGATACACGGCCGACGGCCACTATGCGCCGCTGGCGCTGGCCTTCCTGGCCTCAGCGGTGACGTTCGGCTTCGGCGCCGACCAGCGCCCACAGCAGGAGCGGCTCGATGACCGGCCGATCGTCTCCCTCGCCGAGGGGGCGCCCACCCATCGGGGAGTGCTGCACAGGGGGCGGATCTCCGCTGCCCTGCAGAGCCAGGCCGACGGCGTCTACGACGCGACCGGCATCGTCGACCTCACCTTCGGCTCGGGCAGGCTGCTGCAGTTCGTCAGCTCGGCTCGGCACCTGGCCGGCGGGCCCTGGCTGAACCCCGGGCTGGCCGTCCGCCCGGGTGCCGGAGCCACCCTGGTGACGCCGCTCGGCGCACGCCGACAGACGCTGGCATCGCCACTGCACGACCACCTCGACGGGGGCCTGGCCTTCGAGACCATCCTGGCCGAGAGCGACACCGACACCGACAACGATCCCGTGGCCGGTCAGCGGTACCGGTGCGAGGTGCGGCTGACCACGAGCGGCCTCGACGTGCGCGAGGCCACCCCCGGGGCGAGCCACCACCGGAGCCTGCTCATCCCCTACCTGCGCGACCCGGGCACGGGCCCGACCACTGCGGTGACCTTCACGGGCCACGGCGTGCGCTTCTCGCTGGCGGAGGAGTGGGTCGAGTTCAGCGTCGACGGTGAGCTCGAGCGCGCGTCCGACCTGCCGTTCGGGTATGAGAACCGGCGCGGCCTGTGCGGGCTGGTCCGGCTCGATCTGTGCGACCGCGGTGAGGATCTCCGCTGGTCGGTGACCAGCTCCGACTAGCGGGTCGACGGGCTCAGGGCGCGTCGAGTGGCCGGGTGTTGTGGTGGTCGACCACCTGCCGGGCCACCTCGGTGAGACGCATGTTGAGGTCCTGGGAGGTCTTGCGCAGCAGCGCGAAGGCCGCCTGGTCGTCGATCTTGTGGAACGCCATCAGCAGGCCGATCGCCTTGCCGATCTCGCGGTTGCTGGCCAGGCCGGTACGCAGCGTCTCCGCCTCGCGCTGCTCGGCGGCGGCCGTCAGTGCCACTGACACGAACGAGGCCAGGATGCTGCCCTGGTTGACCGACTCCGCGGTGAGCGCGCCAGCGGTGTCGGAGAAGATGTTGAGTGCTCCGACCTTGTTGCCGCCCACCAGCAGCCGGAAGCCGGCGGCGCCCCGGACCGGCGTCTCCACCAGCACCCGAGCGGCGAGCCGGGGCCAGGTCGACTTCGTCAGGTCGGTGTCGAGCTGGATCGGGTTGTCCTCGATCGCGTCCAGGCAGGGTCCCTCGTGCACGGCCCGCTCGATCGCATCAATCATCGAGCCGACCTCGTCGCTCGACGCGACGGTGACGAACCCCTCGCTGCGACGCAGCATGATGCTGCTGTGGTCGCAGCCATCGACCAGCTGTCGCGCGGCATCGCAGACCCCCTGAAGGATCTCGTCGTAGCCGCCCTCGGAGTAGACGATCTCTGCGAGCCGGGCGTAGACCATGACGACGTCGGCCCCCTCGGGCCCCACAGACTCGATCTCAGTCACGTCCTCACCTCCGTCCCATCGACAGTGCAGACTCTACAAGCGCCGACGCCCACAGACGACCTTCGAGCGCGCCGTCGATGGTGCGGTGCTGCTGGATCTCCCCCTGGACGGGTTGCTGCTTTCCTTCTCGCCGTCACCGGAGATCTGCTGACTCCTCGGCAACCGCGGTCGACCCGGGTCTGCTCAGGAAGGCGGACAGGGCTATGGCACCAACTGAGATGACCGCGGCCACAAGGAAGGCGGTCTGAATCCCCTCGTTCTGCGCCTGCAGCCCAGGCATGCCTTCCGCGGTGAGAGTGAGGCTGCGGCCCGCCATGATCGTCACCAGCAACGCCGTGCCTGCGGCGCCGGAGACCTGTTGCAGGGTGCCGAGCATTGCGCTGCCGTGGGAGTACAGCCGCTGCGGCAGCGGATTGAGGGCGGTGGTGAAGGTCGGAGTGAACAGACAGGCCAGCCCCAGCGACAACAGCAGGTGCAGGCCGAGCAGGACCCAGACCGCTGTCGTGGCGTCGAGGGTGCTGAACCGCCAGAGGGCGAAGGTCAGCAGCACCGAGCCGGTCACGGTCAGCGCCCGCGGGCCGAACCGGTCGAAGAGCTTGCCGACGAGAGGAGCGAGCAGACCCATCATCAGCCCGCCCGGAAGCAGCAGCAGCCCGGTCTGGAGCGAGTCGAGGCCCCGGATGTTCTGCAGGTAGATGGGCAGCAGGATGACCACACCGAACAGCGCGACCATGGCGATCATCAGCACCGCGATGCCGAGCCGGTACATCGGATAGCTGAAGACGCGCAGATCCAGCAGCGGGTGCCCGTCGGACTGCAGCGCGGCCTGCCGCCAGCCGAACAGCGCCAGGCACACCACGCCGATCAGCAGTGGCAGTACCACCATCAGCACGCCGACGGAGGCGGCCTCACCAACCCGGCTGAGGCCGAACACCAGACCGCCGAAGCCAGGAATGGACAGCAGCACGGAGAGCAGGTCCAACGGTTGCTGCTGCGTCTCGCCGACGTTCACCAGCCGCATCGCGCCGTAGACGAGCGCAGCCAGCGCGATCGGCAGCACCAGCAGGAACATGAACCGCCAGGAGAGGTACTGCAGGATCAGCCCCGACAGCGTCGGCCCGATTGCCGGCGCCACCGAGATGGCGATACTGACGTTGCCCATCACCCCGCCGCGGCGCTCGATCGGCACCAGGTTCAAGATCGTGGTCATCAGCAGCGGCAGCATGATCGCAGTGCCGGATCCCTGCACGATCCGCGCCGCCAGCAGCAGCCAGAACCCGGAGGCGAGACCGGCCAGCAGGGTGCCGGTGCAGAAGAGTCCCATCGCGGTGACGAAAACGGTCCGGGTCGTCAGTCGCTGGAGCAGGAAGCCCGTGGTCGGGATGACGACGGCCATGGTCAGCATGAACGCGGTGGACAGCCATTGCACCGTGCCCGCGTCCACCTGCAGCTCGGTCATCAGCCGCGGCAGCGCGACGCCCATGATCGTTTCGTTCAAGATCACCACGAAGGTGGCGACCAGCAGCGTCGTGATGACCTTCCGGTCGCGCGCCGTCATGGCAGACGTCGGCGGTGCGGCGAGCGGGGTGGTGGTCACGTCAGGACGTCCTTGGGTGCGCGAGGGATCCGGGGAGCAAGCCAACGTTATGAGATGGCGCTGACACTGTCACCTCGATAACCGACCGGCACACGTCGCGGCAGCGAGATCTCCACCCGCAGGCCGGGTGCCGCGTCCTGCAGCGTCACCGTACCGCCGGCGCGACGGACCAGCTCGCGCACGATGGCCAACCCGAGCCCGGTGCCGCCGGCGTCGCGGTCGCGGGCCTCGTCGAGCCGGGTGAACCGCTCGAAGACCCGCTCCCGGTCGGCCGGCGCGATGCCCGGACCATCGTCGGTGACCGCGATCAGCGCAGTGGCGGGCTCGGCGTCGCTCGGCGTCTCTACCGTGAGGAGTACGCCGTGCCCGGCGTGCCGGACCGCGTTGTCGACCACATTGGCGATCGCCCGGCGGATCTCCTCCCGGGCCGCGAGCAGCTGCACCGGGGCGCCCGGTTGCAGCCGGACCGGCACCCGGGCCGTGGAGTAGCGGGACACGACCTCGGTCAACAGGTCCGTCAGATCGAACGACTCTGCCGACCCGGGCGGCCGGGTGTCCGCGTCGGCGCCGGCCAGCAGCAGCAGGTCGTCGACCAGCCGGCTCAGCCGGTGCACGTCGGCCAGCAGCTCGGTCGGCAGGCTGCCGCCGTCTCCCAGCCGCTCGGCGACCTCGAGCTGCAGCTGGATGCTGGCCAGCGGGTTCCGCAGCTCATGGGCGGCGTCGGCGACGAAGTCGCGTTGCCTGCGCCGGCCGGCCGCCAGCCGGTCCAGCATGGAGTTCAGCGTCAGCGCCAGTGCTCGGATCTCGTCTGCGGACTCGGGCACCGGCAGTCGCTCGCCCTCACCGCTGCCACTGATCCGGTCCGCGCCGGCCCGGAGCGCTTCCACCGGCCGGAGCGTCCAGCCGATCACTCGCCAGGCGATCGCAGCCAGCACCACCAGCAGCAGCGGGAAGATGATCAACAGCCCGGTCCGCAGCGCCTGCTGGCTGTGGGTCACGTCAGCGATCGGGATGGCGACCAGAACGCTCCGTGGCCCGTCCGGTGTCCGGGTTCGGGCGGCCACCACCCGCAACGGCCCGGTCAGGCCGGCTCGGGCACCGTCGACGGTCAGAGCCGCTCCGCCGAGTGCCCGGGTCAGCTCAGCCGGTCGCAGCAACGGGGTCAGCCGGTCCGCGTTCGCCGACGAGGCGATGACCCGTTGCTGGTCGTCCACCACCTGGACCAGCTGGGCTCCGGAGACGGGCAGCGGGTCGGGAAGGCGGTCCTGGCCGGCCAGGGTCACGATCTCGGCTGCGGTGGCCCGGGCACCGGCGTCCAGGGTGCGCAGCACGGCGACGGCGAGCGTGCCGTAGAGCACCACACCACCCAGCAGCAGCGCCACCGCCACCCCGCTGACGCCGACGACCATCAGCCGGGCGCGCAGACTGAGGCGGCTCAAGCGAGCCATCTCAGCAGGCCAGCCGGTAGCCGGCGCCCCGGACCGTGACCACGGCTGACCGGCCGAGCTTGCGTCTCAGATAGCCGACGTAGACCTCGACCACGTTCCCATCCGCCTGGTCACCGCTGCCCCAGACGTGGTCCAGCAGCTCCGTCTTGCCGATCACCCGGTCGGGGTTGCGCATCAGATACTCCAGCAGGGTGAACTCACGCGGAGCCAACGTCACCGGGTCGCCGGCCACGAACACCTCCCGCGAGCCGGGGTCGAGCCTGACGGCCCCGGCCGACAGCACCGCGGGGCGCGCCGGAGCTCCCCGCCTCAGCACCGCTCGCAACCGGGCCAGCAGGACGACGAACGAGAACGGCTTGGTGAGGTAGTCGTCGGCCCCGCAGTCCAAGCCGTCCGCCTGGTCGTACTCCCCGTCCTTGGCCGAGATGATGATCACGGGGACCCAGTTGCGTTCGGCGCGCAGCCGGCGGACCACGTCATAGCCCGACATCCCAGGCAGCATCACATCCAGGATCACCGCGTCGAACTCGCCGTCCCGGGCGGCGTCCAGACCATCCGGGCCGTTGTCGGAGAGCTCCACCACGAACCCCTCCGCGACCAGACCGCGGCGCAGGGATGCTGCCAGCCGCACCTCGTCCTCGACGATCAACACCCGCATGCCCCCAGGGTGTCACGCCGTCGGGAATGCCGTTCGGGCGCGACGTCGCCCGGCTCGGTCTTCTCAGCGTCCGCACAGGTGCCGCCGGGCATGATGGGGATATGCCTCTTTGGAACCGCAGACCCCTGCTTCGCTGGGCCGTGCCGCTGCTGGCCGCCCTGCTGCTGATCGGGGGCGGTGCTGCCATCAGCTCGCTCTCCGCCTCCGCCGACACCACACTCCCCGAGCGTACGGCCGGCCAGCTCCTCGTCGATGTTCAGCAGGCCCGGATCAGCGGACTGTCCGGGACTGTGGTGCAGAACTCCGACCTGGGCATTCCCGACCTGCCCGGGGTGGGCGGTGCCGGCAGCTCCGACCTCACGTCCCTGATCTCCGGTACCCATACGATGAAGGTCTGGTCGTCCGGACCCGACAAGGCGCGACTGGCCCTGCTCGGCACCCTGGGCGAATCCGATGTGATCCAGAACGGCAAGGACGTCTGGTTGTGGTCGAGCAAGGACAACACCGCCAGCCACTACACCGTCACCCCGTCGGAGCAGAAGCACCCGCGCACCGAGACGCCGAAGACCCCGCAACAGGCGGCCGACGCCGCGCTGGCGGCCATCGACCCGAGCACCGAGGTCACCGTTGCGGACAACGTCACCGTGGCCGGACGACCGGCCTACGAGCTGGTGCTCACACCGAGGGACTCGGCCTCGCTGGTCGCGCAGGTGCGGATCGCGATCGACGGCGCTGCGCACGTCCCGACCAGGGTGCAGCTGTGGGCGGACGGCGGCTCCAAGCCGGCCTTCCAGGTCGGCTTCACCCAGGTCAACTTCACCCGGCCGGACGCGGCCCAGTTCACCTTCAACCCGCCCCCGGGAGCCACGGTGAAGGAGGTCAAGCCGGGCAGCACCGACACCAAGCGGGCCGACCGGAAGGCCCACACCCAGGCAGCGCCGAAGGTCGTCGGCAAGGGCTGGACGACGGTCGTGGTGGCCAAGGCTCCGGCCCCGGCAGCAGGGTCGGCCTCGGGTCCGCGTGACCTGCAGCGGATGCTCAACGCGCTGCCGAGGGTCTCCGGCAGCTGGGGTTCGGGCCGGTTGCTCGCCGGCACCGCGTTCTCGGTGCTGGTCACCGACGACGGCACCGTGGTGGCCGGGGCGGTCAGGCCGTCCGCGCTCTATGCCGCCCTGGGCTCCAGATGAGCCGGCTCGGATGACGACCGGGACCTCCGGTCCAGCCGCGGCTGTCAGGTCCCGAGGGCTGACCAAACGTTTCCGCCACCAGGTGGCGGTGAACTCGATCGACCTCGAGGTGCCGACCGGGTCGGTGTACGGGTTTCTCGGCCCGAACGGCTCCGGCAAGACGACGACGATCCGGATGCTGCTGGGCCTGATCAGGCCCACCTCCGGCGAGCACGAGCTGCTCGGCCAGCCGATGCCGAGGAGGGCTGGCGCAGTACTGGGCCGGGTCGGGTCGCTGGTCGAGGGTCCGGCGTTCCACCCGTACCTGTCCGGGCGGGCCAACCTGGTCCGGCTGGACGCCGCTGACCGGCAGAGCGACCCGGGTACCGCCAGTCGACGGATCGACGCCGCCCTGGACCGGGTGGGCCTGCTCGCCGCCGCGCGTAAGCGCTACCGGGCCTACTCGCTGGGGATGCGCCAGCGGCTGGCGATCGCTGCCGCGCTGCTGGAGCCTCGCGAGCTGTTGGTGCTCGACGAGCCGACGAACGGACTGGACCCGCAGGGCACCCGTGAGGTGCGGTCGCTGGTGGCCTCGCTGGCCGCCGACGGCGCCACTGTCCTGATCTCCAGCCACCTGCTGTCGGAGGTCGAACAGATCTGCACCCATCTGGGGGTGATGCATGTGGGCAACCTGGTGGCACAGGGATCGGTCGCCGAAGTACGTTCCGGCAGCGAGCCACGGGTCCGGGTGGACTCCGACCGCGAGGAGGACGCCGCTCGGGTGCTGCGGATGCTCGGCATCGCCGACGTGAAGGTGTCCCCCGGACAGATCCAGGGGTTGCTCGGCCAGATAGCCGTGGAGAAGATCGTTCCCGCACTGGTGCACGAGGGGGTCCCGGTCCTCGGCTTCGCCGTCGCCGGCCAGAGCCTCGAGGACCGGTTCGTCCAGCTCACCGGGGAGGGCTTCGATGTCAGCGGCTGACGCGCCCCCCCGGACCCGGCCGGTGTCGCTGCGCTTCCTCCGCTCCGAGCTGAGGGTGATCTTCGGTCGGCGGCGCAACCTGGCTGGGCTGGGGGTGCTGGCGCTGGTCCCGATCCTGATCGCGGTGGCGGTCAAGGTGTCCTCGCCCGGTGGTGATCGTGGCGGTCCCGACTTCATCGCGTCGATCACCGGCAACGGGATCTTCGTCGCGCTGGCCGCGCTGACCATCGAGCTGGTGGTCTTCCTGCCGCTGGCGGTGGCGGCGATCTCGGCCGACGCGGTCGCCGGCGAGGCCAACATCGGCACCCTGCGGTATCTGTTGACCGTTCCGGTCGAGCGGACCAGGCTGCTGGCGGTCAAGTACCTGGCGGTGGTGATCTTCACCTTCGTCGCCACGCTGACCGTCGCCGGCGTCGGCGTGATCATCGGGCTGGCGCTGTTCGGAGGCGGTGACATGACGCTGCTGTCCGGAACCCGGATCCCGATGGCCGCCGCACTGGGGCGGGTGCTGCTCACCGTGCTGTACCTGACGGCGGGGTTCGCCGCCCTCGGTGCCATCGGGCTGTTCGTGTCCACGCTCACCGAACAGCCCATCGCTGCGACCATCGCCATCGTGATCTTGAACGTGATGAGCTTCACCCTCGACTCGATCCAGCAGCTGTCCTGGCTGCACCCGTGGCTGTTCACGCACTGGTGGACCGCCTTCGGTGACCTGTACCGCGACCCGATCGTCTGGGACTCGATCTTCCGCGGGCTGCTGGTGGCGGCCGGCTATGCGCTCGTCTTCTGGCTGGCCGCCTGGGCCCGGTTCTCCAACAAGGACATCACCTCCTGAGTTGGCCGGTCCGGTTCAGGAGCCGACCTGGAGGACGGCGGCACCGGTGACCCGGTCCTCGGCCAGGTCGAGCAGCGCCCGGTCCGCCGACTCCAACGGGTAGCCAACCGTGGTCGGCCGGATCGGTATCTCGGTGGCGATCCGGAGGAACTCCTCCCCGTCCCGACGGGTGTTGGCGGTGACGCTACGCAGCTGACGCTCCTCGAAGAGGTCGGTGGCGTAATGCAGGGGCGGGATGTCCGAGAGGTGGATGCCGGCGACGGCCAGCACCCCGCCGCGGTCCAGCGCCCGAAGCGCCGGCGGCACCAGGGTGCCCACCGGGGCGAACAGGATGGCTGCGTCCAGCTTGGCCGGCGGCTCCTGGTCGGCGTCGCCGACGAAGGTAGCCCCCAGGTCGGCGGCCAGCCGGCGGGCCGCAGCAGAGCGGGTCATCACGTACACCTCGGCGCCCTCGTGCAGCGCGACCTGGGCGGCGAGATGGGCCGAGCCGCCGAAGCCGTAGATGCCCAGCCGCCCGCCCCGGCGCAGGGAGGTGCGCCGCAGCGAACGGAAGCCGATGATGCCGGCACAGAGGAGCGGCGCGGCCTGCTCGTCGGTGAAGATCTCCGGGATCGGGTAGCTGAAGTCCTCGGCCACGGTGGCCAGTTCGGCGTAGCCGCCGTCGGCGTCCCAACCGGTGAACAGCGGGTCGAGGCAGAGGTTCTCGTCTCCGCGTCGGCAGAACCGGCACCGGCCGCAGGTGTGCCGCAGCCAGGCGACCCCGATCCGGTCACCGACCTTCAGCCGGCGGCAGCCGGGACCGAGCTCGACCACCTCGCCGACGATCTCGTGTCCCGGGACGACGCCTGCTCGCCGTGGCGCGAGGTCGCCCTCCGCCAGGTGCAGGTCGGTCCGGCAGACGCCGCAGACGCGCACCCTCAGCAGCACCTCGCCCGGTCCGGGTACCGGGTCCGGCCGTGATCCACTGCGCAGCGGACCGCCGGCGATCGGTCCTGGCCTCTCCACCCACCATGCGCGCATGTCGCTCCAGTTGACCCGTGTCTGAGGCAGGTCTGGCTTCCAGTTAAGCGGACCGCGGCCCCTACGAGAAGGCCCAGCGGCGCCAGGGAAGCGGTTTCAGTGTCGTCACAGTGGGTACCCGCGGTAGTTGAGACAGCATCCAGACACGTGCTGTCCCGACGTCGATCTCGCCCGACTTTTCAACACAGGAGGAGCGCACCCATGGCGGACACCACAACAACCGACGTGGAAGTGGACCACGACCCTGACGGCGGCAAGGTCACCCGGCAACAGTGGAAATGGACGATCCTGGCTGGGATGGCGTCCTATCTCGACGCCGGTTCGATCGTCGCCCTCGGCGCCGGACTGGCGCTGTTCAAGGCGGAGTTCGGGCTCGGCAGCGGCGCGGTCGGCGCGCTGGCCGCAATCGGCCCCAACGCCCTCGGCTGCGCGCTCGGGGCCTTCATCGGCGGGCGGCTGGGCGACAAGCTGGGCCGCAAGAAGATCTACCAGTGGGACCTGCTGCTCTACGCCGTCGGCATCCTGCTGATCGCCTTCTCGGTGAACCCCGTGATGCTGTTCGTCGGCACCTTCATCGTCGGTGTGACCGTCGGCGCCGACGTACCCACCTCGTTGGCCCTGGTCGGGGAGCTGTCGCCGGCCAAGGCCCGCGGCAAGCTGCTCGGCTTCAGCCAGGTCGCCTGGAACTTCGGCCCGGTGATCGTGCTGCTGCTGGCTCTGGTGCTGGCGCCGCTCGGCCTGCTGGGTATCCGAATCGTCTTCCTGCATCTGTGCCTGGTCGCGCTGGTCACCTGGGGGCTCCGCCGCGGGATGTCGGAGTCGGTCCGCTGGAAGTCGGCGTCGGCCGCGGTCAAGGAGACCGGGCACCGGGTCAGCGACCTGTTCCGTGGGGCGAACCTGAAGGCGCTGCTGTGGACCGCCACGATCTACGTGTTCTGGAACCTGGCCGCCGGCACGTCGGGCATCTTCACCCCCTACATGGTCAAGACCCTCGGCGGCGGCAGCCAGGCGGTCAGTGTCGGGCTGGCCTGCGCGGGATTCGCCATCGGCATCATCGCCACAGTGGTGATCTTCATGCCGCACTACGACAAGACCCACGGGCTGCGCAAAGTGTTCTGGGGGGTCGGCTCGGTCATGCAGATCGTGGCCTACGGGATGTTCATCGTGCTGCCGTTCACAGTGCCGGTGATCATCCTGAACGTGGTGCTGTTCGCCATCGGTGCAGCGCTGGCGGGGGAGGCCGTCTACAAGATCTTCAGCCAGGAGCTGTTCCCCACCATGCTGCGGGGGACCGCCCAGGGCTACACCTTCGGGGTGGCGCGGATGTTCCTCGGCATCTGGAGCTTCTTCGTGCCGGTACTGGCCACTCAGGGCTTCAGCGTGGTCGGTGGTCTGCTGGCGTTGTTCCTGTTGATCAGTGGCGTGGTGGGGTTCTTCTTCATGCCGCACACGGTCGGAAAGTCGCTGGAACACATCGAGGCCGAACGAGCCGCCGGGTAAGGGTCGGCGAGGCGCAGATCCCGTAGTCTGGAGGTCTCAGCGAGGGGGACCACCGGACATGAAGCGCATCGTCATTGCGGTCTGGCTGGGGCTGGCCGCCTTCATCCTGCTCCCTGGGACCGCGCAGGCGGACCAAGGGAACTGGAGCATCACCCGCTATGAGGTGGAGGCGACCGCGGCCAGGAACGGCGTCATCACGGTCAGGCTCGACTTCGACTTCGACTTCGCCGACCAGCCTGGCCACGGACCGTACGTCACCCTGCCGCTGCGCCAGGAGATCGCCGGCGACCCCGACCACTACCGCAGCTTCGGCATCACCGACATCAGCGCCGACAGCCCCTCGGGCGCTCCGGACGCGGTCGCCACCGAGACCAAGAACGGCGCCTTGGCGATCAAGATCGGCGACGAGAACACCGAGGTGACCGGGATCCAGAACTACCAGCTGTCCTACCGGATCTCCGGCGTGGTCAACCCCAAGGTCGGTGCCCGGGGGCAGGACGAGATCTTCTGGAACATCATCGGCCAGCAGTGGGAGATCCCGCTGCACAACATCAGCGTCAACCTCACCGGCCCGGCCGAGGTCGCCGACGCCACCTGCTTCGTCGGCGAGCCCGGCAGCTCACGGGAGTGTGACAAGCACCAGGTCACCGCCGACGGGGTCACCTACAGCCAGCAGGTCGTCGAGCCAGGCTCGGCCCTGACCCTGGTCGCAGGCTGGCCGGGCGGCACCTTCGTCGGTGCAGAGCCCAAGCTGGTCAAGCGGTACAACCTGCAGAACACCTTCGGCCTGACCCCGCTCACCGGTGGCCTGGCCGCGCTCCTCGCTCTGGTCGGCAGCGTGGCCGTGGTGCGTCGGTCGCAACGGAAGGGGCGCGACGAGGCGTATCTGGGGCTCACCCCCGGCCTGACGCCGAGGACCGAGCAGGCGGCAGCAGTGGGACGACGCGGCTCGCACACCCCGGTCGCCGTCCAGTTCCGGCCCCCCGAGGGGGTCGGCCCGGGCGAGATGGGGACGCTCACCGACGAGGTCGCCGACCCACGCGACGTGACCGCGACCATCGTCGACCTCGCAGTGCGTGGTCACCTCCGGATCGAGGAGGTCGGCTCCGAACCCGGGTCCCGGAGGAAGGGCAAGCCGGACTGGCGACTGGTCCGGCTGAGCGGCGGGGCGGGGGACCTCAGAGCCTACGAGCGCACCATCCTCGACGGGCTGTTCTCCGCCCACGACGAGACCCTGTTGAGCGACCTCGGCAAGTCGTTCGTCGGCACGCTCGGCAAGACCCAGCGGTGGCTCTACCAGGAGGTGACCAGCCGCGGCTGGTTCCGCGCCAACCCGTTCAACGTCCGGGCGAGCTGGTACGGGATCGGGGCGGGCATCGTCGTGCTCGGAGCCCTGCTCGCGGTGCTGCTGGCCTTGACCGTCGGCTGGGGCCTGGTCGGCGTCGGCGTCGCCCTGGTCGGTGTGGTCACCCTCATCGTCGCCCATCGGATGCCGGCGCGGACCGCTGAGGGCACTGCGGTGCTGGCCCAGTCGCTCGGCTTCAAGCTGTATCTGGAGACCGCCGAGGCGGACCAGATTAGGTTCGAGGAGGGTGAGGACATCTTCTCGCGCTACCTGCCGTTCGCGATCGCCTTCGACGTCGCCGAACGCTGGGCCAAGGTCTTTGCGGACCTGGCGGCGCAGGGCCGCCAGGTGCCCGAGCCGGGGTGGTACGTGGGCACCCAGGCCGGCTTCTTCACCGCTGCCGTGGGCGGCTCCTTCGCCGACTCCCTGAACGCCTTCTCGGAGACGGCCACCGCCGCCATGGTCAGCGCGACGGTCGCCTCCGGCGGTGGCTCCGGCTTCTCCGGGGGTGCCGGCGCCGGAGGCGGGGTCGGCGGCGGCGGCGGCGGGGGCTGGTGAGTCGCGGCGTGGCCTACTATTGGCTCCGCAGTCCTGCACCCGGGTTCAGAAACGCAGCCCGAAGCCGATCAGTAATGGCAAGGGGGCGTCATGTCTCAGGGGCTGATCATCGACTATGCCCAGGTGTTCCGAGCAGTCCCGGCACCGACGGTTGTGCTGGACCTCCAACTGACGATCCGGGACGCCAACCGGGCCTATCTGGACGTGGCGATGGCCGAGCCGGAGCGGATCCTGGGTCGGCACATCTTCGAGGCCTTCCCGGAGAACCCGGACGATCCCGGTGCTGACGGCGTCACCGCCCTCAACGCCTCGCTGCAGCGCGTGGTCAGCACCCAGGAAGCCGCCAGCATGCCGGTCCAGCGCTATGACATCTGCAGCCGCTCCGGCCAGTTCGAGGAGAGGTACTGGAACTGGGTCTGCACGCCGATCCTCGACCCCGACGGCGCCCTGGTGGCGATCGCGCACAAGGTGGAGGACGTGACCTGTCTGCGCACGGACCTGGCGCGCGTGCTGTCGTTCTGGACCACCGACGGCGCCGCCGTGCACAGCGCGAAGGCCTTCACCGAGTTGGTGAACGAGGTGAGCCAGCTGCGTGAGGCGCTGACGTCACGGGCCACCATCGAGCAGGCCAAGGGGATCATCATGGCTCAGCTCGGCTGCGGGGCCGAGGAGGCCTTCGACCATCTGACCTCGATGTCGCAGCACACCAACGTCCGGTTGCGCGACGTGGCTGCTGCCCTGGTCTATCAGGCGGCCGGCGGCAACAACGCCCAGCTGCCGGAGTAGTCGCCCAGGTGCGGTAGCGTCGTGGGATAGCGCATTCCGTCACCGGCAACAGAACGGACCTCCAGAGCCATGACGACGTCTCCGCCCCTGCCTGGCCCAGCCTCCAGCCTCTCTGGTGCAGCCTCCGGCCTGCCGGGCGCAGCCTCCAGCCTGCCGCTCGCACGCCTGGCCGACCTGGTCGACACGGTCGACGGCAGCGCCCAACTCTCGGAACGTCGGATCCCACTGCCCTATCCCCGAATCGGCGACAGTCGCTGGCGCGGGGTGGCCGAAGCGCATCGGCTGGACGTCATCAGCACCGCCCGAGCCCTGCTCCAGCACCCCTGGCCGCAGCTGCTGGCCAGCGACTTCGCCCGCTACGCGCTGGATGGAGACCGGAGCCACTACGAGCAGCTCTACTTCGGTCGGCGGACCCGGTTGGTCGCCTCCACACTGGCCGCCGTCCTCACCGGCGAGGAGGCCTGGCTGCGGGATGCCGTCGACGGGCTGATGCTCATCTGCGAGGAGACCACCTGGGCGATCCCGGCGCATGCCACCAGGGCCCAGCAGCGGGGCAGCGCCCTGGCCAGACCCGACGACCTGGACCTGGACCTGTTCTGCGCCGAGACGGGCGGCCTGCTGGCCTGGGTGGACTACCTGATCGGCGACCGACTGGACGACCTGTCGCAGACCATCCGGCCCCGGGTGGCGGACGAGCTGCGGACGAGGGTGCTCGAGCCGTTCCTGCAGCATCGTGACTGGCGCTGGCTGGTGGAGTTCACCAACAACTGGAACCCCTGGATCCACTCGGGCGTGCTGGCCGTGGCCCTGCTCACCGAGATCGACCCCCAGCAGCGACGCCAGGTGATCGGCCGCGCCCTGGAGGGTCTGGACCGCTTCCTCGACTCCTGCCCGGCCGACGGCGGCTGCGATGAGGGCGCCACCTACTGGGGTCGGGCCGGTGGGTCGCTGGGGGACTGCCTCTCCCTCCTCTACGACGCGACCCGCGGTGCCGTCGACGGTTTCGGCCATCCGAAGGTGGCCGCCCTGGCGCGTTACCTCCCGGCCATGCACATTGACGACCAGTGGCTGGTCAGCTTCGCCGACGGTTCGGCGCGACTGACCGATCGGACCATGGCCGAGCCGCTCTACCGGCTGGGCCGGCACACCGACCAGCCGGTAGTCGTCCGACAGGCATTGGCCATCGAACGTCAACTGGCCCGCACGGAACCCCTGGTACGTCAGCTCTCGTCCATCGGCCGGGTGGTCGGCTGCCTGCTGCGACCCAGGGACGACCAGGCCGACACCTTCCCCTACCTGGGTGAGCTGTGGTTCCCGGACACCCAGGTGCTGGTGGCCCGGCAGCTTCCCGGCTCACCGGAGGGCATCTACCTCGCGGTGAAGGGAGGTCACAACGACGAGTCGCACAACCACAACGACATCGGCAACTTCGTCGTCGCCGTGGACGGTCGGCCGATGATCATCGACATGGGCGCGGGCACCTACACCAGGCAGACCTTCGGGCCTGACCGGTATGAGATCTTCACCATGCAGAGCGGCTTCCACAACGTCCCGGAGATCAACGGGCAGCCCCAGCAGGCTGGTCCGGAGTTCCGGGCGGACGCGATGGCGGTCGAAATCGGTCGCGACCAGGTGCGCTGCTCGATCGAGCTGGCCGCCGCCTATCCGGCTGGGGCCGGCGCCAGGTCCTGGCGGCGGCAGCTGGTGCTGGCCCGGGAAAGTACCGACGCCGGACTCGAGGTCACCGACAGCTGGGACCTGGCCACCGGCCCGGCCTCACTGGTCTGGCATCTGATCACGCCGGCCGAGGTCTCCTCGGCCCCCGGGCTGGTCCGGCTGCGCCTTCCCGGGCCCGGCCGGGAACTGGAGATCGGCTACGACCAGGAGCTCGTCACCTGTGCCGAGGAGCCGGTCCCGCTGGCCGATCCGAAGCTCGCGTCGGTCTGGACGTCCGGGTTGACCCGGCTGACGCTGACGGCGACACAGCCACTGCTCCAGCGCACCGGTGCGCTCCGGCTGCGCCTCCGATCTCGGCCTGCGGGCTGACCGGCGTCGCTCCGGGTCGGCGCCCGTCGTGGGACGTTGTGTGAGGTGTTCCTCTCATGCGAGCATGAGGAATGAGCGAGATCACTGTGCGCACTCTGCATGAGGACGACTGGCAGGACTACCGCGAGGTCCGCCTGGCCGCCTTGCAGGAGTCCCCCAACTCCTTCGTCGCGAGCTATGCCGACGAGGCCCGGAAGGATGAGCAGTTCTGGCGGGACCGGATGAACCGATCGGTTCGGTTCCTGGCCATGCGCGACGGCCGGCCTCAGGGGATCGTGAGTCTGGGCGTGCACAGCGAAGAGGACCGGATCGGAGACCTCTTCGGGCTCTACGTCACTCCCGAGGGGCGCAATACCGGGGTGTCATGGCAGCTGGTGCGGGCAGCGGCCCGGGCCGCCAGGAACAGCGGCTACAGCCAGCTCTACTACTGGGTGGGTTCCGAGAACGGTCGGGCAATCGCGTTCGCCGTCAACTTCGGGTTCCGGCCGTCCGGCAAGCGGCGACCGACCCGGGTGGTGAACGAGGAGTTCGGTGAGCAGGAGATCGCCATGGTGCTCTCGTTGTCCACGGATCCCGGTTCAGTGCCCAACCCCACCCGAGACCGGCCCGCCTACGATGTCGGGCCCAGCCGCTGAGGCGGCCGGCTAACCGCGGGTTGCGCTGATCTGGAGCCGGACGTAGTCGATGGTCGGCTCCGGCAGGGCTGCGGCGACCTCGCGCACCAGCTCCGGACGGCGCTCCGGTTCCAGGGCGCGCAGCTGGGCGCCCAGGACGACCGTTGCCAGATAGGCCTCGAGCTGGTCGCCGCGCTCAAGCCGGGCCGGATCCGAAACCAGAGCCACCTGCGGGTCCACAAGTCCAGCAGCCTCCAGGGCGACCCTCGTCTCGGCCACGCCGGCGAAGTTCCAGACCCCGGCACCGTCCTCGCCGGTGACTGCGCGCAGCGCGCGCCGGACGGCGGCGATATTGCCCTGGCCACCGCATTCGGCGACGAACCGCCCGCCCGGCCGCAACACGGCGGCCACCGAGCCGAAGACGACCGCATGGTCGGGCAGCCAGTGCAGTGTCGCCACGCTGATGGCCGCATCCAGCGACAGTCCGAGCTGGAGAGGGGGCCGGAGCTGTAGCGGGCGCCTCAGGTCGGCGTGCAGCACGGTGAGCCGGTCCCGATGCCCCGTCAGCCTGGAGCGCAGCTGGTCGAGCATCTGCACGGAGCCGTCGACGGCGACCACCCGCCCGGACGGCAACTGCTCCAGCAGGTGCTGGGCGTCGCGACCGGTGCCGCAGCCAAGGTCCAGGACCGTCTCGCTGCCAACGAGCTCCAGCCGCTCGACGACATCGCGACCCCAGCGAAGGTGTGGCAGCGGCAGGTCGTCATAGCTCCCGGCATCCCACTCCAACAGCTCGGTCCTCGTTGCGTCCATGCCGCCGACCCTAGGGCGATTCTCAGTCAGCGAGACGGTTTGTCTCGCGCACAGAGACACATAGGGAGGGGCCACGAGTGTGCTCAGTGGGCCGCGATCTCGACCCCGGTGATCTCGGTGACAGGGATCCGGAGGGCGAGCGCCCGGACGCCCGCCGGCCACGCCTCGGGCTCCTCGTCGTCGACCTCCGGCTCCTCCTCGAGCGGCTCGGCGACACCGACGACGTGGATCTCCCAGCCCTCGTGGGCCTCGTCGGCCCGATGGGTGAGGTCGAAGGAGACCTTGGCGCCGGGGGCGTACTGGGCGATCTCGTTGTAGTCAGCGGTCCGTAGGAAGATGTAGCCGTCCTCGGTCTTGTAGTGCACAGGCACGGCGCGATGCCCCCGGCCGGACGTGTAGCCGAGCCGGCCCTCCCGCTGGCTGGCCAGCAGGGCACGGCAGGTGCGCGGATCGAGGGGCCGCCGACCAGGAGAGGGCGTCTTGGTGGCGGTGCGCGAGGAGGGCATGATCAAACTCCCGGGGGTCGAGTTGATGTGACCTCATGGTATTCCGGGAAGATTGGGCACAAATAGAGTCGTTGGTCCCCTTTACTGCTGGGGAAAACTCGGCTAGCTCAGGCGTCGATTACCACCGGGATGATCATCGGGTTACGCCGGTACTTCTTGAAGAACCACTGGCTCAGCGTGCGGCTGATCAACCGCTCCAGCTGCTGGGCGTCCCCGATGCTCTCCTCGGCGGCCCTGGCCAGAGCCTTCTCGATCAGCGGTGCCGCACTGTCGAAGGCGTCGTCATCGTGCACGAAGCCGCGGGCCAGGAAGTCCGGCGCCTCGGCCAGCATGCCGGTATCGGCGTCCACGATCGCGACGACCGTGATGACCCCTTCCTCGGCCAGCGTCCGCCGGTCCTTCAAGGAGGCGTCGGTGGCACCGCCGACAGTCATTCCGTCCACATAGACGTAGCCCGCCCGGACCTTTCCGGTGATGGAGGCGCGGCCGTCCACCAGGTCGACCACCACACCATCGTCGGCGATCACCACCCGGTCACGTGCGACGCCGGTGCGGACGGCGAGATCGCCGTTCGCCTTGAGGTGCCGCCATTCGCCGTGAACCGGCATCACGCCTCGCGGTCGGACGACGTTGTAGCAGTACACCAGCTCGCCGGCGCTGGCGTGACCGGAGACGTGCACCTTGGCGTTGGCCTTGTGCACGACGTTCGCGCCCCACCGGGTCAGGCTGTTGATCACCCGGTAGATGGCGTTCTCATTGCCCGGGATCAACGAGCTGGCCAGCAGCACCGTGTCACCCTCGCCGATCCGGATCATGTGGTCCCGGTTCGCCATCCGCGACAGCGCCGCCATCGGCTCACCCTGCGAACCGGTGCAGATCAGCGTCACCTTCTCGTCGGGGAGCTTCTCCAGCACCTTGAGGTCGACGACCAGGCCCTTGGGGATCTTCAGGTAGCCGAGATCGCGCGCGATACCCATATTGCGCACCATCGACCGGCCCACGAACGCGACCTTGCGGCCGTGGGTGTGGGCGGCGTCCAGCACCTGCTGGATGCGGTGTACGTGGCTGGCGAAGCTGGACACGATCACCCGCCGGGGGGCGGTGCGGAAGACGGCCTCGATGGCCGGTGACAGCTCGCTCTCGGAGGTGGTGAAGCCCGGCACCTCGGCATTGGTGGAGTCGGTGAGGAACAGGTCCACGCCCTCCTCTCCCAGCCGGGCGAAGGCGCGGAGGTCGGTGATCCGGCCGTCCAGCGGGAACTGGTCCATCTTGAAGTCGCCGGTGTGCAACACCAGTCCGGCCGACGTCCGGATGGCGACGGCGAGGCTGTCGGGGATGGAGTGGTTGACCGCAACGAACTCGCAGTCGAACGGACCGAGGGAACGCCGGTGACCCTCGGCCACCTCGATCGTCTTCGGCTTGATCCGATGCTCCTTGAGCTTGGCCTCCACGAAGGCGAGCGTCAGCCTGGACCCGATCAGCGGGATGTCCGGGCGTTCCTTGAGCAGGTAGGGCACCCCGCCGATGTGGTCCTCGTGACCGTGCGTCAGGACGATCGCCTCGACGTCGGCCAACCGGTCGTGGATCGAGCTGAAGTCAGGCAGGATCACGTCCACGCCGGGCTGGTGCTCCTCCGGGAAGAGCACGCCGCAGTCGACGATCAGCAGCTTGTTCCGGTGCTCGAAGACGGTCATGTTGCGGCCGATCTCACCCAGCCCGCCGAGCGGGGTGATCCGCAGAGCTTTGCGGTCCAGCTTGGGAGGGGCGCCGAGGTCGGGATGAGGATGGCTCATCCTATGAAACTAGTGGAGGAATGGCCGTTTTCTCTAACCGGGGTGGGCCCTCACCTGCCGTCCCGGCCGTCCGGCGCTCCGGAGGGCCACTAGGGTTCTGCCCAGGACCCGGTCACTACGCTCTGGAGCACATCATCACCAACGGATGGCAGTTCGTCACAGTCGACTCGCTGGAGAAGGTCTTTGCCGACTCCACCCCTCGCCCGCTGAACGCCAGGATCGCTGCCTCGGTGTTCCTTGGCGAGGTGTTCTCCTTCCAGGTCGCCTTCCGGCCGCCGGACTCGGCCCGGGTGCCGGCTGACGCGGTGCAGCTGAGCATCGACGGACCGGCCGCCAGGTTCGTCAGCATCTCCAGCGTCGACCTGGTGCCCTGCACCCTGGTGGCCTTCCCCGGCCATGACGACGGCTACCTGAGGGACGCGCCGGGGCTCTATCCGGACCTGCTGCGGCCGGCGCCGGACGGACGGGTGGAACCGATCGTCGGACACTGGCGCAGCGCCTGGTTCGATGTCTGCGTTCCGAGTGCCGAGGACGCCGGCGACCTCGAGCTGCGGGTCCGGGCCAGCGTGCCCGGCACCGGCGAGACGCTGTACGAGGACGTCGTGCGGCTGCGGGTCATCGGCGAGACACTGCCGGAGCTGGACCTCGTCAACACCCACTGGTTCCATGCCGACGGGCTGGCCGATCACTACGGTGACGAGGTCTTCAGTGAACGGCACTGGTCCACCATCGACGCCTTCGTCGGCAGCGCCGCCCGGATGGACATCAACTCACTGCTGACGCCGGTCTGGACCCCGCCGGTCGACACCGCCGTCGGCGCCCGCCGTACACCGGTGCAGCTGGTCGACATCACCGTCGACGGCGGTGACTACGACTTCGACTTCAAGAAGCTGGACCGGTGGCTGGAGGTCTGCCGCCGGCACGGCATCAGCTACCTGGAGATGCCGCACCTGTTCACCCAGTGGGGCGCCCGGGCCACCCCGGCCATCGACGGCGTCCAGGACGGGAAGCTCACGCAGCTGTTCGGTTGGGAGGTGCCGGCCACCGACCCGCGCTACCGCGAGTTCCTGGTCCAGCTGCTTCCCCGGCTGAAGGCGTTCCTGGCCGAGCGCTGGGGCCTCGACCGGGTGCTCTTCCATCTCTCGGACGAGCCGCACGGTGCCGAGCATGCCGATTCCTACCGTGCCGCCCGGACCGTGGTCGCCGACCTGCTGGTCGACTGCACGGTGATCGACGCCCTCAGCGACTTCGAGTTCTACCGCTCGGGCCTGGTCAGCAACCCGGTCGTTGCCACCGACGCGGTCCAGCCCTTCCTGGACGCCGGGGTGCCCAACCTGTGGGTGTACTTCTGCGTAGGCCAGGACCGCGACGTCGCCAACCGCTTCATCGGGTTGCCGTCCGCCCGGCTTCGGGTGCTGGGACATCAGCTGTTCGCGCATGAGGCCGGCGGTTTCCTGCACTGGGGTTTCAACTTCTACAACTCAGCTCGCTCGACCCGTCGGATCGACCCGTTCGTCGACACCTGCGCCGGTGGCGCCTTCCCAGCCGGCGACGCCTTCATCGTCTACCCGGGACCTGACCGGACACCCTGGGAGTCGATCCGGCACCGGGTGGCAGCCCAGGCGATGGCGGACCACCGCGCCCTCCAGCTGCTGCGTGAGCGGGCCGGTCGGGAGCGCGCGCTGGAGATCATCGATCCGGACGGCACCCTCAGCTATTCGCACTTCCCGCTGGATCCCGACTTCTACCGAGCGGCCCGCGAACAGGTCAACACGGAGATCGAGCAGAGACCCGCAACCGCGGAGAGGGCTCACTCAGCCGGTCAGCAACGCTGACCGGCCGGTGTCGACGGCGAGGTGCACTGCGCCCCGGAGAGCGGCACGGTCGACCTGACCACCCTCGACGCGTACCGGCAGGGTGGTGATCTCGGTGAGGCTGTCGCGCACCCGCTGCTGCAGCGCTGGATGGTTCCCGATCGGCCCGTCGAGAATGACGAGCTCGGGGTCGTTCACGGCGCAGATCGCGGCAATGGCCTGGGCCAGGGTGTCGGCGAACAGGGCCAGCGCCGTCCTCGCCGGCATTTCCCCGGCGACCGCGGCCTCGATCATGTCCGTCACCCGCACGACGTCGATGGACGGCGCGTCCGGACGCCCGAACCCCTGCCGAGCCAGGGTGACGGCCAGGCTCGCCCTCCGGCCGTCGACCGAGCGGATCGGCAGGTAGCCGATCTCGCCAGCCAGCCCGTGTGCGCCCCGCAGCAACTGGTCCTGGAGGAAGTAGGCCATCCCTAGACCGGCGCCTACGTGCAGGTAGGCGAAGCTGCTGGCCTCCCGGGCCGCCCCGGAACGGCGCTCGGCCAGGGCAGCGAAGTTGACGTCGTTGTCGATCAGCAACGGCGCCTCGAGCAGGTCGGCCAGGATCTGGTGCGGTCGGACCAGGCCCTCGGGGAAGGGGGAGTTCGGCAGTGCGATGATCTCGCGGGACGTCGGGTCGACCGGGTTGGCGACCGACAGGCTGACGGCGCGCAGCTCGCCGTGCAACCGACGGCCCGTCTCCAGCACCTGCCGGGCGGTGCGGCGGAGGGACTGGATGAGGGCGTCGGTGTCACCGCTACGCACCGGCGGCTCCCAGCGGCTGTCGAACTCCCGTCCGGCCAGGTCGGCGGCGCTGCTGTGCAGACCGGCCTGGCTCACCTCGAGCGCCAGCACCCAACCGGCCCGCAGATCGAGTTCGTAGAAGCTCGCCACCCGTCCGCGTCGGCCGGTCCGGGTGCCGGACTCGCGCAGCAATCCGGCCTCCTGCAGCCGACGGACCGACTCGGAGATCGTCGGCTTCGAGATGCCGGTGCTGGTGGCGAGCTCGGCCCGGGTGACCCTGCCCCGGCGGAACACCTCGTCGAGCACCGTGCCGTCGGTGATCTCGCGCAGCAGGGTCAGCCGTGGCAGGCCACGCGCCGACGGCTGCTGGTCCGACGGCTGCTGGGTGTTGTCCACCAGGCACCTCTTGCGCTGTTGTCGATGAGCGACTAACGTATCAACCACATTCTAGTTAGGACTCCTTACCAAAGATGAGAGGACGCGCCATGACCGCCGCCGTTACCGACAACCAGGCTCCAGCCGACGTCGCCGCCGCGATCAGGGAGGTGAAAGCGAAGCTGCGAGGGCAGCTCGGGGACGTCGCAGCGGTCTTCGCCGAGGTGGAGGAGGCGATCAAGGATGAAGTGGCCGCCGTCGTCGCCGCCCGGGAGGCGGGCGAGGAGATCTGGCCGGTCGTCCAGTTCGCCGACATCGCCGCCGGAACCGTGCCGGCCGACACCGTCGAGGCGGTCCGCCGTCGCGGCTGTGCCGTCGTCCGGCAGACGTTCCCGCGGGAGCGCGCCCTTGACTGGGACGCGCAGCTCGTCAAGTACCTCGAGCAGAACAAGTTCGCCGAGACCTACTCCTACATCGACGACGGCGTCTTCGGCGGGCTCGCCGCGGCCCGGCCCTCGATCTTCCCGATCTACTGGTCGCGGCCGCAGATGGAGGCTCGCGAGGACCCGAACATGGTCGCCACCCGCGGTTTCCTGAACAGCTTCTGGAAGCACGAGTCGCAGGGCCGGGTCTGGTTCGACCCGACCCGGGACACGGCCTACCCGGACCGGGTCCGGCGCCGGGAGCCCGGCACCAACTCCGGTGGGCTGTCCCCGCACACCGACTCCGGCTCGATCGAACGCTGGCTGCTGCCCGCCTACCAGCAGGTCTTCCGGCACGTCTTCTCCGGTGACTGGCGGTCCTACGACGCCTGGGACGGCGCCTACCGCACCGAGGTCCACGAGTTCGAGTCGACCGTGATGTGCTCGGCCTTCCGCACCTTCCAGGGCTGGACCGCGCTGTCCGACATGGAGCCCACCGAGGGGGTGCTGCATGTGGTGCCCATCCCGAACGCAATGGTCTACCTGCTGCTGCGGGCGCTGCAGGACGACGTCGCCGACGACGACCTGTGCGGTGCGGCCAACGGCCAGGCTCTCCCGGTGAGTGAGAAGTACCACTCGGTGCTGCTGCCGGCGCTCACCCCGATCCCCGCCGTCCAGCCGGGCGACACGGTCTGGTGGCACGGCGACGGCATCCACTCCGTCGGACCGGTCACCGACCAGAAGGGCTGGGGCAATGTGATGTACATCCCGGCCTCGCCCTACTGTGAGAAGAACGCCGCTTATGCCCGGGCCTGTGGTCAGGCCTTCCTGACCGGCGCCAGCCCCAGCGACTTCGCCGCTGAGGACTACGAGGTCAACTGGACCGACCGGATGACGGTCGCCGACCTCAGCGACGTCGGTCGGGCACAGCTCGGGCTCTGAGTCTCGAAGGAGAGACGGATGCAGACCGGACCCGCCCTCGTCGCCAGCCCCACGCCCGCCGTTGCCGACCGCAGCTGGCGAGGGCACTGGATCGGTTCGCGTCCGGCCTCGGCCGGGGATGTGCTCGGGCTGGGCCGGGACGCCGAACCGGCGCCCTTCCACCGGGTGCTGTTTCGCCGGACCTTCGCCGTCGACGCCGTGCCTGACACGGTCCCGGCCCGGCTGACGGCGGACTCGCGCTACGTCCTCTACGTCAACGGCGTGGAGGTCGGCCGCGGACCGCAACGCTCCCAGCCCCGCCGGTTGTGCTATGACAGCCACGACCTGGCGTCCTGCCTGAGGCCCGGGGCCAACGTCGTCGCGGTGCTGGTCACCTACTACGGGAACGCGACAGCGTTCTGGCAGCCGGCCGTCCCGAACGGCAGCCTCGGCGCCGACGCCACCCTCGTTTTCGAGGCGCGGGTCAACGGCAGCTGGCTCGTCTCCGACGACGACTGGCGGGTGCACAGCTCCACCGCTTGGACGATGCCGGAGCGGGCCGGGGTTGACGGTGTGCCGGTGGAGGTCCGTGACGCCCGGCGCCTGCCGCACGACTGGGCCCGCGCCGACTTCGACGACACGGGCTGGGAGCACGCCACCGTGCTCGGCGCGGCCCACATCGGTGGTTTCGGGCGGACCAGGCCGCCGACCGACCCGTACGGTGCGCTGCTGCCGCGCTCGATCGGCGAGCTCACCGGCGAGACCGTGGAGGCTGACCGGGTACGTCGCAGCTATCTGCCGGCCGCGGCGGAGCCGGTGGACCACCCGATCATGGCGGTGCGGCAGGTCGTCGACGGCCACGACCGGGATCCGGCCGAGCAGACCGGGTTCCCGGTCGATCTCGACCCGCCGCAGGGGCAGGTCTCCCATCTGGTGGTGGACTTCGGCCGGATCGTCGCCGGCCTGGTGCAGTTCGAGCTGGAGGCGCCGGCCGGCACCAGGGTCGACCTGCTGTACTGCGAACGGCCCTACGTCTCCGGGGACGACAACCCGCTCTCGGCGCCGCGGATCGGTGCCGGCTATGTCGCCCGCGGACACCATGACGTGTTCGAGGCGCTGGAGACCAACGGCCTGCGCTACGCCCACCTGGTCGTCTCGGCAGCCGACGGCGCTGCCCGGCTGCTCCGGTTCGCGGTACGCGAGCTGCTGTACCCGCAGATCCCCGGAGCGTACTTCCGCTGCGACGATGCCGAGCTGAACGCCCTGTATACCGCCGGGGTCAGAACCGTGCAGCTGAACGCACACGATGCGTTCACCGACTGCCCGACCCGGGAGCAGCGGGCCTGGGTCGGCGACGGGGTGGTGCACCAGCTGGTCCAGCTGACCACCAACAACGACTGGCGGCTGGCCCGCAACTACCTCTGGCTCGGCAACTCGCCGCGCCCGGACGGGATCCTGCCGATGACGGTCGTCGGTGACATCGAGGCCGGCGGCGGGTTCACCATCCCGGACTGGTCGCTGCACTGGGTGCATGGCGTCTACAACCTCTACCGCTACCTCGGCGACCGGTCCGAGCTGCTGTCGCTGCTGCCGACCGTCGAGCGGATCCTGCGCTGGTACCTGCCCTACGTCGACGACCGCGGCACCATCGCTGACGTTCCGGAGTGGAACCTGGTGGACTGGGCCAGCGTGTTCAGCACCGGCCGCAGCGCACTGCTGACGGCGCTCTGGGCCCGGGCGTTGGCCGAGTTCGCCGAGATCGGCGACTACGTCGGCAACGCCGGCAGCGCCGGCTGGGCCCGCGGGCTGCTGGCGCGGGCGGCCGAGGGCTTCGAGGACTTCTGGGACGAGACCCGCGGGACCTATGTCGACCACGTGGTCGACGGTGAGCCTCAGCCGGCCGCCTCCCAGGCGGCGGGGGCGACCGCAATCGTGTCAGGGCTGGCGCCGCAGGAGCGCTGGAGCCGGATCATCGACACCATCACCGACCCGGACACCCTGGTGGTCCGGTCCTGGATCGGCGGCAACGACGGCGGCTACGACCCGCAGAAGATCGCCGACCAGATCCGCGGGGTCCAGCAGGTCGACTGGGACGCCGAGCGTGAGGTGGTGATCGCGCAGCCGTTCTTCTCCTACCTGGTGCATGAGGCCGTGGCGCAGGCGGGCCGGGCCGCGGACCTGGTGACCCTGGTGCGACGGTGGTCACAGTTCCTGGTGGGCGGGTATGACACGTTCGGCGAGTGCTGGGGCTGGGGCACGCCGGTGCACGGCTGGAGCTCGGCGCCGGCCCGCGATCTGGTCGCATACGTGCTCGGCATCACCCCGGCCGAACCCGGCTTCGCCGCGGCCCGGGTGGCGCCGGCACCGGGATCGTTGCGGCACCTGGAGGGTGCCGTCCCGACACCTCACGGCCTGGTCACCGTACAGGTGGATGCTGACCGGGTGAGGATCGTCAGTCCGGTCCCGGTGGTCTTCGTCGGTTCCGACGGCGCCGAGGTCCGGTTGCCCGCCGGGACACAGGAGATCGCCAGGTGAGGCGCCGCTCGTAACGACTGTGGAAGGTCGCAACTCTGCAACCATTCAGTCCACGACCGCGTAGTAGGTGGCGTGACCGGTGTCGACAGTGGATAGATTGTCTTCCGCTCCGCAAGCCAGGGATGGCTCGGGCGGCAAGATGCGGACACCTTCCCCGGATGCATCAAAGGAGAGTTCAATGCCCATCCGTCGATTGAGAACGCCCAGCCTGGTCGCTGGCCTGGTCATCGTCGCCCTCAGCGGCCTGACCGCCTGCGGATCCCAGCCCGGCACCGGTGAGGCAGCTCCGCAGCCGGCCCACTCGACCGCGCCGGCCGCCACCCAGGGCCCCACGGTCGGCTCGTCCGCCCCGGCCACGCCGGAGCAGTCGCCGACACCCTCCGCGTCGGTGACGCCCACCCCGTCGGCCAAGCCGACGCCAACGCCGCCTGCCAAGCCGAAGGCGATCATGGCGCGCGGCTCCAGCGGCGACAACGTGCGCGAGCTGCAGCACCGGCTGCTGCAGATCGGCTGGTACTCGGGCAACATCACTGGCAGCTATGGGGACAGCACCGTGCAGGGGGTCAGCGGGTTCCAGGGCAAGCGCAAGCTGCCGAAGACCGGCGAGGTGGACCAGAAGACCTGGACAGCGCTGGTCGCGATGACCCGCGAACCCAGCTACAACGAGAAGCACAACAAGCTGGTGCCCGGCAAGGCCATCCTGATGAAGGGGTCCGAGGGCGACCGGGTGCGTGACCTCCAGGCCCGGCTCAAGCAGATCGGCTGGTACTCCGGCGACGTCACCGGTTTCTACGGCTCGGTGACGGTGACCTCGGTGCGGGAGTTCCAGGCCAAGCGGCAGATCCCGGTGACCGGCGAGGTGGACCAGCGGACCTGGGACCGGCTCACCGGCATGACTCGGACGCCCACCGAGGCGGAGAAGCACAACAAGGTGACTCAGGCTGACAAGCCCACGACGGCGGGCCTGGACGCCCGCTGTCTCACCGGCCGTGCCATGTGCATCAGCAAGAGCACCAACCAGCTGGTCTGGGTCGTCGACGGCAAGCCGCAGCTCCAGGTGGATGTGCGCTTCGGGTCGGACACCACGCCGACCCGGGAAGGGTCGTTCCAGGTGGGCTGGAAGGCGCGGGACTGGACCTCGACGATCTACCACTCGAAGATGCCCTATGCGATGTTCTTCAGTGGCGGCCAGGCGGTGCACTACTCCAGCGACTTCGCCGCCCGCGGCTACAACGGCGCGTCCCACGGCTGCGTCAACGTCCGCAACCTCAGCGGCATCCAGTACCTGTTCAACCACGTCCAGGTGGGCGACAAGGTGATCGTCTACCGCTGAGCGCCGATGACCGCCTGGGTGCTGCACGTCGACCTGGACCAGTTCATTGCTGCTGTCGAGGTGCTGCGGCATCCGGAGCTGGCCGGCCGCCCGGTGGTGGTGGGCGGCCGCGGTGATCCGACCGAGCGGGGAGTGGTGTCGACGGCGTCGTACGAGGCGAGGGCCTTCGGTGTCTCCTCCGGGTTGCCGTTGCGGGTCGCCGTCCGGCGTTGTCCGGACGCGGTGTTCCTGCCGGTGGATGCGGCCCACTACGCGGCGGCGTCCGCCCAGGTGATGGAGGCTTTGCGTGCCACCGGCGCGGTGGTCCAGACGCTCGGCTGGGACGAGGCCTTCCTGGGGGTGGACACCGACGACCCGGAGGCGTACGCGGAGGGTGTCCGTGCCAGCGTGCTGGCGGCGACCAGGCTGCACTGCTCGGTCGGCATCGGAGACAACAAGCTCAGGGCCAAGATCGCGACCGGGTTCGCGAAACCGCGGGGCGTGTTCCGGCTGACGCGCGACAACTGGTTCGCGGTGATGGCCGACCGCCCCACCGACGCCCTCTGGGGGGTCGGCCGCAAGACCGCCAAGCGGCTGGCCGGCCTCGGCATCGGCACCGTCGAGCAGCTGGCCCGCGCCGACCCGGCCGTGCTCGCTGACCGGCTCGGGCCGACGATGGGCCCCTGGTATCAGCGGCTGGCCAGGGGCGTGGGCGATGCGGTGGTGGACGCCGCTGCGTACCAGGCCCGCTCGCACAGCCGGGAGACCACGTTCCAGACCGACCTCGAGGACTGGTCGCGGGTGGAGACCGAGGTCCGTCGGCTGTCCCGGCAGGTCTGCCGCGACCTCGCCGACGAGGGCCGGCCGGCTGTGCGGGTGGCCCTCAAGGTCCGCTACGCGCCGTTCGACACCCACACCCGGTCGGTCACGCTGGGGGCCTCGACCACTGATCCGGCCCTGATCGAGCAGGCCGCTGTCGGACTGATCGACCGGTTCGACCACGATCGGGCAGTGCGGCTGCTCGGGGTCCGAGCGGAGATGGCTCCGCCCGGGTCGGCGGTGGGCGGCTAGCCGCGGGCGGTCAGCACGATCGGGTCACCGTCGGTGATGGCGATGGTGTGTTCCATGTGGGCACCCCGGCTGCCGTCCAGGCTGCGCAGCGTCCAGCCGTCCGGGTCGGTGAAGATCTTGTCCGTGCCCGCACAGAACCAGGGCTCGATGGCGATCACCAGCCCGGGCTTGAGCGGCAGTCCACGACCCGGCCGGCCATTGTTGGGCACGTGCGGGTCGCCGTGCATGGTCCGGCCCACCCCATGGCCGCCGAAGTCGGTGTTGACCTTGAGCCCCGCCCCGGTCGCCACCGCACCGATGGCGGCGGAGATGTCGCCGATCCGGTTGCCCGGCCGGGCCACGTCGATCGCGGCCCGGAGGGCCTGCGAGGCCAGATCGATCAACCGCTGGTCCTCCGCGCGGGGCGTGCCGGCGACGACGGAGACGGCCGAGTCGCAGACCCAGCCGTCCACGGCGGCAGCGAAGTCGAGACTGACCAGGTCGCCGTCCTGCACGGTGTAGTCACGCGGGAGCCCGTGCAGCACCGCATCGTTGACGGAGGCGCACAGCACCTTGCCGAACGGGCTGGCGCCGAACGACGGGTGATAGTCGATGTAACACGACTCAGCGCCCCGGTCGCGGATCATCCGGTGGGCCAGCGCATCCAGGTCGAGCAGGTTGACGCCCGGCCTGACCTCAGCCACCAACCGCGTCAACACCTCGGCCACGAACCGGCCGGCCGGCCGCATCTGGTCGATCTCGGCCGGCGTGCGTAGTTCGATCACTGTCATCTCCTCCTGAGGCGCACCCTACCGGGCGCCGAAGAAACGTCGGAAAATCCGGTGCGGCGGCGGCTGGTGGGCGCCTATGCTGGCGCGGAGCGGTGCCGACGGGAGTGACGATCCCCGAGCCGCCCGCCTGGTCCACGGCGACGGACTGCAGCGAGGCCGACCGATCAGGTCGGCGAAGGTGTGGTGGCACCGCGAGCCCCCGATCGCCCACACCTCCCGGGAAGAGAAGACCCAGGAGGTGAACCCTATGCAACGCACGCTCAGTGCGGCGCTGGCCGGACAGGAGAGCCAGCGCACCGTCATCGAAGGATGGATCCACCGTCGCCGCCGACTGGCCGGCGTCACGTTCCTCATCGTCCGTGACCGCTCCGGCCTGGCCCAGGTGGTCGTCACCGACCCGGCGACCCGCGAGCAGCTGGACCGGCTCGGGGAGGAGACGGTGGTACGGGTCGAGGGCCGGGTGACAGCCAACCTGCGAGCGCCGCTCGGCGTCGAACTGACCGAACCGATGATCACCCCGCTGTCGTCCCCGGCGGAGCCGACGGTGCTCGAGCTGTGGCGGCCGGCCCTGGAGGCGTCGCTGCCGATCCAGCTCGACCAGGGCGCCGTCGCCTGGCGGCACCCGCGCCAGCGGGCGTGTTGGCAGGTCGCGGCGGCCTCGCTGCGCGGGTTCCGGCTCAGCCTCGAGGCGCAGGACTTCACCGAGATCCAGACCCCGAAGCTGGTGGCCGGCTCGACCGAGTCCGGCGCCAACGTGTTCGAGGTCGACTACTTCGGCCGACCGGCCTACCTGGCCCAGTCCCCCCAGTTCTACAAGCAGATGATGGTCGGCGTCTTCGAGCGGGTGTACGAAACCGGCCCGGTCTTTCGGGCCGAGCCGCATGACACCGTCCGGCACCTGGCCGAGTACGTCTCGCTGGACGCCGAGCTCGGCTTCATCACCGACCACCGCGATGTGCTCGCGGTGCTGCGCAACGTGATCGCCGGCATGCTGGACGAGCTTCGCCGGTCAGCGTCGGCAGCCATGGCACTGGCCGGGGTGCGGCTGCCCGAGGTGCCGGAGCAGTTCCCGATCGTCCATTTCCGGGAGGCACTGGCGCTGGTCGGGGCCGACCCGGAGGAGACCGACCTGGCGCCGGAGCACGAGCGCCGGCTGGGGGTGTGGGCCCGAGAGCGGTTCGGGTCCGACTTCCTCGCGGTCGAGGGATATCCCGCTGCCAAACGACCGTTCTACACCCAACCCGAGCCGGGGGACGCGCGCTGGACCAACTCCTTTGACCTGCTGTTCCGCGGGCTGGAGCTGGTCACCGGTGGGCAGCGGCTGCACGAGCTGGGCGACTACGAGCGCGCCCTCGCCGCCCGCGGCGAGTCGATGGCACCGTACGCGTCGTACCTGCAGGCGTTCCGGCACGGGATGCCCCCGCACGGCGGCTTCGCGATCGGCCTGGCGCGGTGGACGGCGCGGCTGCTGGAGGTGGACAACATCCGGCGGACGACGCTCTTCCCCCGTGACCTGCACCGGCTCGCTCCCTAGCGGGAGGCGAGCCGGAGGTCGCGGCGGTCAGCAGGAGCCGTCGTACTTCTCGATCGCGGCCACCTTGGCGGCCGAGGCGGACGAGCTGTCGAAGCGGTAGCCCAGCCACTCACGGGCCAACCGCCGGGCCAGTTCGAGCCCGACGACGCGCTGGCCGAAACAGAGCACCTGGGCGTTGTTGCTGAGCACGGACCGCTCGACCGAGAAGCTGTCGTGGGCGGTGACGGCCCGCACCCCTGGCACCTTGTTGGCGCTGATCGCCACCCCGAGCCCGGTGCCGCACACCAGCAGCGCGCGGTCGGCCTTGCCGTCGGCGACCAGCTGCGCAGCGGCCATCGCGATATGGGGATAGTCGGTGTGCTCGTCGGCGCCGACCCCGACGTCGAGCACCTCGGCGACCCGGTCGTCGGCCTCAAGGTCGGCCTTGAGCGCCTCCTTGTACTGCAGCCCGGCGTCGTCGCAGCCGACCACGACCCGCCACTTGCGTTCCGGTTGCTGCTCGCTCATGGGGGGTCCTCTTTCTGCTCGGTAAAGACGTTGGCGACCGACCCTACACACATCGCCAGCGACACGGCGCCGGCGTCCGGGGTGCCTACGCTCCGCTCGGCCAGGGGCCGGGCTCGCCCCACCCGGGGGCGGAGCTCGGCGGTGGCGTCGGCGGCCCGGCTGGCGACCTGGGCCGCGTCCGCCCAGGCCGCCGACCAGGGTCGTCCGTTGGAGACCGATTCTTCCAGGGCCTCGACGAACGGCAGCAGCGCGTCCAGCATGGTCTTGTCCCCGGGCGAGGCACCGCCCAGCCGGACCAGCGCCTGGTAGCCGGCGCGGAGGCTCTCCACCACCGTCCGGTCGTCCGGTCGGCCGTGGTCGCCGAGGCGGCCGCCGACGGCGGTCAGCAGGGCGCCCCACAGCACCCCCGACGTGCCGCCGGCACGGGCGGCCCACTGCTCCCCGGCCGCGCGCAGCACCCCGGCCGGCCCGGCGCCGCGCTGCACCGCGTCCTGGGCGGCGGCGCTGGCCGCGGCGGAGCCCTTGACCATGCCACGGCCGTGGTCGCCGTCGCCGGCCACCGCGTCGATCCTGCCCAGCTCGGTCTCCGCTTCGGCCATCCGGCCGGCGATGGCCGTCAGCGCGGTCGCGATCCGGGCCCCGGACCGGCGCGCCTCCGGGTCGGCCTCAACCGCCTCCCCCTCCGCTGCGCGCCCGTCCGGTGCCGCCGTCTCGGCCGGGTCCCTGCGCTGTCCCTGGCCGGCGGCCCCGGGTGTGCCACGCCGGAAGGTCGGCGTGTCGGCGGGCGCCAGCCAGCACCGCTCCAGCTCGTCGTCGAGCCACATCACCGTCAGCGAGCAGCCGGCCATGTCGAGGCTGGTGACCAGTTCGCCGACCTCGGGCCGGACCACGGTGCAGCCGGCCGCGCGCAGCAGCCGGGAGACGTCGGCCCAGACGACGAACAGCTCCTCGTACTTGGTCCGGCCGAGGCCGTTCAGGATCACCGCGACCCGCTCACCCGCGCCGGCGGGTTTCTCGGCCAGCACCCCCTCGACCAGCAGCTCCGCCAGCTCGGCTGCGCTGGGCAGCGGGCGCTCTGAGATGCCCGGTTCGCCGTGGATCCCCAGCCCCAGGCCCATCCGTCCGGGCGGTACCGTGAACAACGGCTCGGGGGCGCCCGGCAGGGTGCAGCCGTCGAAGGCGACACCGAGACTGCGGGTGGCGTCGTTGGCGAGCCGGGCGACCCGCAGCACCTGGTCCAGGTCGTAGCCCTCCTCAGCCGCAGCCGAGGCCACCTTGAAGACGGTGAAGTCGCCGGCGATCCCGCGTCGGCGGTCGATCTCGTCGCGGGGGGCGCTCGCGATGTCGTCGGTGACCGCGAGGTAGCGGGCCGGGATCCCCTCGGCTTCGAGCTGCGCGACGGCCAGTTCGAAGTTGAGGACGTCACCGGCGTAGTTACCGGTGGTCAGCAGCACACCGGCTCCGCCGTTGGCTGCCCGACCCACCGAGGCCGCGTCGGTGGTCGACGGCGAGGTGAAGATGTTGCCCACCACCGCTCCGTCGGCGAAGCCCGGCCCGACCACGCCGCAGAAGGCGGGGTAGTGCCCGGAGCCGCCGCCGACCACCACGGCAACCTTCCCGGGCCGGGTGGTCGCGGCCCGGACCACCCCGCCCGGCACCCCGACCACGTAGTCGGCGTTGGCATCCAGGAAGCCGGTGAGCATGTCCTCGGTGAAGAAGGCCGGGTCGTTGAACAGTCGGGTCATCGCGATGTCTCCGTAGCAGCCAGGTCAGGGAATGAGCGAGACCTTGACGGACTCCGAACCGCTGGCCACCAGGTCCAGGCCCCGCTGGAACTCCGTCAGCGGCAGCTGGTGCGAGCAGATCTTGTCCATCGGCAGGCGTCCCGACTCGATCATCCGGATGGCGGCCGGCCAGCAGTACGGGCCGAGGTGCGCGCCGAGCACGTTCAGCTCCTTGTCATCGCTGATGATGCTCCAGTCCACGGTGACGTCGCTGCCGAAGACGCCGTACTCGACGTAGGTGCCGAGCTTGCGGAGCAGGTTGAGTCCCTGCGGCACTGCCGACGGATGGCCGGTGCCCTCGAGGTAGACATCCGCGCCGTAGCCGTCGGTGAGGTCCTTGATGATCTGCTCGGCATTCTCCTCGGCGATGTTGATCGTGAGGTCGGCCCCGCACTCGCGGGCCAGGGCGAGCTTCTCGGGGGCCAGGTCGAGAGCGATCACCTTGGCCGGGCTCTTCGCCGCCGCGCCGGCCACCATGCCGAGCCCGATCGGACCGCAACCGGCGACCACGACGACGTCGTCGAAGGTGATCCCGGCCCGCTCGACGGCGTGCAGTGAACAGGAGAGCGGCTCGGCGAAGGCGGCATGGTGTGCCGGCAGGTCGGCCGACACCTTGTGCACCAGGGCGTCGGCGGAGTAGATCATGTACTCGGCCATCGCACCGGGCGTGCGTCGCTTGAAGCCGTAGAGGTCGTGCGGTCCACACATCCAGTACTGCCCGCGCAGGCAGTAGCGGCACTTCCAGCACGGCACGATCTGCTCGCTGACCACCCGGTCACCGACGGTGACCCCCCACCGTGCTGCGGCCGTCTCGTCCAGCTGGACGATGGTCCCGACGAACTCGTGGCCGGGAATCACCTCGGTCTCGGCCCAGGCGGGCCGGTTCTCGTCGCCCCAGAACTTGGCCGCGCCGTGGTAGCACTTCAGGTCGCTGGCGCAGATGCCGACCGCCTCGACCTTGACGAGCGCCTCACCCGGACCGGGTCGCGGCACGGCGACCCGCTCCAGCTGGTAGTCCTCCGGGCCGTGGCAGATCACGGCCTGCATGGTGTCGGGGAGCGGGGATGGGGTGGCGACGTTCTGGGTCATCGGTGTCCTCCGGGCTGGGAGCCGGTCGGCCCTGCGGGCGCTGGGCGCGGCTCTGGTCTTGGCAACACCCTAACCAGGCTGCTAAAGGTGGGGCGATCGCGGTCGTGACCCGTGCCGGGCACGTCAACCAGACCGAGCGCGGCACGTCCGCGGGAAATGAGAGAACGACCGATGACCACAGAGCTGCGCCAGTCCGAGAGGGCCCTCGCCCACCGCCCGTTGGCAGGTCGCCGCGCGCTGATTACCGGGGCCACCCGGGGGATCGGCGCCGACATCGCCCGCGCGTTCGCGGTCGCCGGAGCGGCACTGGTGCTCAGCGGCCGCGACGGTGACGCCCTGGCCCGGCAGGCCGAGCTGCTGTCCGGCAGCCACGGTATCCGGGTCTCAGTGATCACCGCCGACCTGGCCGCCCCGGAGGCGCCGGAACGGCTCGCCGAGCAGGCGGCTGCGGTCTACGGTGGGCTCGACGTGTTGGTGAACAACGCCGGGATCTCCCACCCGGAGGCGATCACCGACCTGACCGCCGCCAACCTCGACGACGTCCTGAACGTGAACCTCAGGGCGCCGTCGCTGCTGGCGGCCAGGGTGGGAGCGGCCATGGCGGCCGCTGGCGGCGGTTCGATCGTGACCATCGCCTCGGCCGCGGCGCTGCGACCGCTGCCGGAGCACTACGGCTACTGCATCGCCAAGGCCGGGTTGGTGATGGCCAGCCGGATGCTCGCGCTGGAGCTGGGCGGGGCCGGTGTGCGGGCCAACTCCATCTGCCCGACGGTGGTGCTCACCGACATGGGCCAGCAGGTCTGGGGCGACCACCCGCAGAAGGCTGCGCCGATGCTGGCCCGGATACCCCTGAACCGCTTCGCCGAGCCGGCGGAGGTCTCCGAGGTGGCGGTCTGGCTCGCGTCCGATGCGGCGTCGATGATCAACGGCGTCGACATCCCGGTGGACGGCGGCTACTTGATCAGCTGAGGCCCCACCTGCTGCGGTCCGGCGTACGAGTCGTTGACAGCGACTGCTCGACCAGACCAGACTCAGCAGAAGTGAGCGTTCACAACCTGCCCTTCCCACCGTCGGCGCCCAGCGACCCCGAGGCGCCGCACGTCGCGTCGGCGACCGTTCTGGTCGATGCCGCGGTCGACCGGGGTCCGCTCACCCGGATCTGGGAGAGCATCGGCTTCGATGAGATCAACTGGACCTACACGCCGACCGGCAAGCGCCTGTTGCGGACCTTCGGCGGGCTGGCCGAGCCAGGCTTCCACGTCCGGCCGCACTACGTCTTCTGTTCGGGCAGCGGCTTCGGGCTGCCGCACTGGGGCAGCGGCAACGTCTACCACGAGGACGAGCTGGGCAATCCCTACTACGACTTCACCATCGTCGACCAGGCGTACGACGCGATCGTCGGAGCCGGCCACCATGTGCTGGTCGAACTGGCGTTCACCCCACGCGACCTGCTGCCGCCGGAGTCGGCGGACCTGGTCGTGGAGAGCAGCCCGACGGTTTACAGCAACTACGAGGCGGGGGCCTGGGCCTACCCCCCGCGGGACTACGCCAGGTGGGGTGAGCTGGTCGCCGCGCACGCCCGGCACTGCCTGGAGCGCTATGGCGAGGCGGAGGTGGACTGCTGGTGGTGGGAATTGTGGAACGAGCCGGACATCTTCTACTGGCGCGGAACGCCGGAGCAGTTCTATGACCTGTACGAGGTGACGGTCCGGGCCATCCGGGCCGTGCTGCCTCGGGCCAGAGTGGGCGGTCCGGCCGTCACCGGCGGCGGGGTGGAGTTCCTGCGACGCTTTCTCAGGCACACCTCCGCCCTCGATCTGCCGTTGGACTTCGTGTCCTTCCACACCAAGGGCTCGGCCTTCACGCCGTGGCGGGTCTACGGTCCGACCGGGGCCGCCGCACCCGAGCAGCAGAACCCGTCGGCGACGAAGATGCTGTTCGAGATCCGGCGGCTGCTGCGGGTGGTCGGCGAGTTCGAACGCTACACCGCACTGCCGGTGCTGGTCGACGAGTGCGACGCGGGTGTGCCGGCCCATTTCAGCGTCTACGACAACGCCAACTTCCAGTTCCAGAACACCGAGTACTACCCGGTGTTCCAGGCCAAGCTGATGAAGAAGATCCTCGACCTGAACGAGGTCGAGCGGACGCAGGTGGCTCTCGCCACCTCCTGGAGCTTCTACTTCGAGGGTGAGCGGTTCTTCGAGGGCACCCGCGCCTTCCTGACCGCCGCCGGGGTCGAGAAGCCGCTGCTGAACGCGTACCGGATGTTCGCCGAGCTGGGCCAGCGCCGAGTGGAGGCGACCTCGTCGGCAGCGTGGCAGCTGTCCCAGCTGGATCGGGCCGACGGCCGGAGCATGCCCGAGGAGGTGGATGCGCTGGCCTCGGGCAGTGCCGGCGGACGGGTCGTCATCCTGGTGTGGCGGCACACCGACGACCAGTACCAGCAGGATGCCGACCAGACGCCGGTGGAAGTCGTGGTCCGGGGGCTCGCCCATACGGGCTACACCCTGTGGCAGCTGCGGATCGACCACGCGCACAGCAACGCGCATACGGTCTGGCAGAGCCTGGGATCGTCGCAGGACCCCACCGCCGAGGAGCTGGCCGCGCTCAGGGCCCGTCAGGGCCTGGAGGAGCTCGAGCCGCCGCGAGCGGTCATGGCCGACAATGGCAGGCTGACCCTGCAGCTGCGGCTGGGACTGCCGGCGGTGTCCATGCTGGTGCTGGAGCCGACATGACCAACCCGACCCACAGCAGCAGCCAGCCCCCGACCACATCAGCGCCCGACCACATCAGCCCCGACCACCAGGAGCACCTATGACCTTTCCGCAGGCCAAGACCGTCATCGTCACCGGAGCCGCGTCGCCGCGGGGGATCGGCCGGGCCACCGCCGAGCTGCTCGCCTCCCAGGGCTGGCACATCGGCATCATCGACCTGGACCAGGGCGCGTGCACCTCGCTGGCGGAGGAGTTGACCAGCCGGTACGGAGTGCAGGCCCTCGGCGTCGCAGCCGACGTCGCCGACGAGGGACAGCTCCGGTCGGCCATCGACCAGATCGAGGCCGGCCTGCCGCAGATCGTGGCGCTGGCGAACATCGCCGGCGTCAGCTCACCGATCGGCTATCTCGAGCTCACCTCCGAGGAGTGGCATCGGGTGCTGGACGTGAACCTGAACGGGGTGCACTATGCCTGCCGGCGGGTCGCCGAGTCGATGGTGCGGAACGGGATCGGCCGCATCGTCACCTTGTCGTCGGTGTCGGCCCAGCGCGGCGGTGGGACGTTCAGCAAGACGCCCTACTCGGTCGCCAAGGCCGGTGTGCTCGGTCTCACCCGGTCGCTGGCCCGCGAGCTGGGGCCGTACGACATCACCGTGAACGCGATCGCTCCCGGCCCGATCGACACCGACATCATGGGCGGCACGCTGACCGACCAGCGCAAGGCCGAGCTGGTGCAGGACCTGGTGGTCAACCGCGTCGGCAGCACTCACGACGTGGCGTCGGCGATCAGCTTCCTGATCGGCGAGGATGCCGGCTACATCACCGGGCAGACCCTCAACGTCGATGGTGGTCTCTACATGCACTAGCCACCCAGCCAGCCGAGGACCACCCCAGCTTCACCGAACAGAGAGCAGAGACACTGTGACCGAGTCCGCACCCGCGACCACCGGCCGGGACTGGCCGATCGCGGCCGCCATGATCAACTTCCCGGGCGTGCTCCCGGACGGCACCCTGGTCCAGGACCAACCGGTCGGGGACTGGCGAGACACCCTGGAGCAGGTCGCCGACGCCGGCTTCGACTACCTGGACCCGACCGACTCCTGGCTGCGGGTGGCCGACCTCACAGCTGACCGGCTGACCGAGTTCGAGCAGCTGCTGGCCGAGGTGGGCCTCAGGCTGGGCGGCATCTCGACCGCCCGCCGCAGCATCATCGACGCCAACCACGGCGCCGACTACCTGGCCTACTCCCACCGGGTGATCGACACCGCCGCCCGGCTCGGCGTGGCCGACGTCTCGTTCGGGCTGTTCCAGGAGCTGACACCGGAGCAGAAGAAGGCGCTGTGGTTCTGGACCGCACCCGGCCACGTCGATCCCGAGGACGCCGACACCTGGAACCTGGCGGTCAGCCGGCTCGCCGAGCTGGCCCGGCACGCCCGCGAGGTCGGTGTGCACATCTCGTTGGAGATGTACGAGGACACCTATCTCGGCACGGCCGACTCGGCGGTGCGGTTCCTGCACGACATCGACGCCGAGAACGTCTGGCTCAACCCTGACATCGGCAACCTGCAACGCCTGCACCGGCCGGTCGAGCACTGGCAGCGCATGATCGAGAAGACGGTGCCGTTCGCCCGCTACTGGCATGTGAAGAACTACTTCCGGACCGAGGACGCCAGCACCGGCGCCATCATGACCGCGCCGGCGCCGATGGAGTACGGCGTGATCAACTACCGGATGGCGGTACGCCAGGCCATCGCCGCGGGTTTCGACGGCACCTTCCTGTGCGAGCACTACGGCGGTGACGGCCTCAGCGTCAGCGCCACCAACAGGCGGTATCTGCAACGGATCCTGCCGCCCCGTGACTGACGCCCGTCGTCGCAGAGCACCCACCCCGAAGATCATCAACGAAGGAAGATCATGACCCGCACGATCGAGACCGTCGCCGTGATCGGCGCCGGATACATGGGCGGCGGGATCGCCCAGTCGCTGGCCAGCAACGGCGTGGACGTTGTCATCGCCGACAAGGACCCGGCCCTCACCGCCGCAGCGTACGAGCGACTGCTGGCTGAGACCACGTCGCTGGAGCGGCAGGGCCTGTTCCCGGCCGGGTCGCTGGAGCGGCTGCAGGCGCACCTGAGCACCGCGGATACGATCGAGGCCGCGGTGCAGCACGCCGACCTCGTCGAGGAGGTGGTGTTCGAGGACGTTGCGGTCAAACACGCCGTGCTGCGGCAGATCTCCGCCGCTGCCCGACCTGACGCGATCATCGGCAGCAACACCTCAACCATCCCGGTGCACGTACTGCAGGAGGCGGTCGAGCGGCCGGAGCGGTTCCTGATCGTGCACTGGTCCAACCCGGCCCCGTTCATCCCGGGAGTGGAGATCGTCTCCGGGGAGCACACCGACCCCGCCCTGGTCCCGCCGGTCAAGGCGCTGCTGGCCCGGGCGCAGCACTCGGGCGCCGAGGTGGCGGACACCCCGGGGTTCGTGCTCAACCGGCTGCAGTACGCGCTGCTGAAGGAGGCCACCGCCATTGTCGAGGAAGGCATCGCCACCCCGCAGGACGTGGACACCATCGTCAGCACCACCTTCGGCTTCCGACTGGCCTTCTTCGGGCCGTTCGCGATCGCCGACATGGCCGGCCTGGACGTCTACCGCAACTGCTTCCGCACCTTCGAGGAGGCGTTCGGTGAGCGGTTCGCCACTCCAGCGATGCTGACCGAGCAGGTGCAGGCCGGCCACCACGGCTTCAAGACCGGAGCCGGGTTCACCGGTGAGCACTCGGCCGAGGAGGTGCAGCGGGTGGTGGACTACCGCGCACTGGCCTACAGCCGGCTGTCGCAGCTGCTGCTGGAGCTCGGCCCGTCCGGCATCTGGCCGGCTGCGCCGGTGGAGGAGAGCGAGGCCGGGCAGTGACCCGGGTGCTGAACGACCCGGTCGACTTCGCCGATCAGGCGGTCGATGGCCTGGTCGACGTCTATGCGCGCTACCTGACCAGGACGTACGGCGGCGTGATCCGCTCAGGTTCGACCCGGCCGGGCAAGGTGGCGGTGGTCGTCGGCGGTGGCAGCGGTCACTACCCGGCGTTCGCCGGTTGGGTCGGACCCGGTCTGGCCGACGCGGCCGTGGTCGGGAACATATTCTCCTCACCCTCGACCCAGCAGATCCTGTCGGTGGCCCGGGCGGTGCACGACGGCGCCGGGGTGCTGCTGAGCTATGGCAACTACGCCGGCGACGTGCTGAACTTCTCGCTGGCCGAGGAACGATTGCGGGCCGAGGGCATTCCCGCCGTCAGCATCGCCGTCACCGACGACGTCTCCAGCGCGTCCCTGGACGAACGGTCCAGGCGCCGCGGGGTCGCCGGCGACCTGGTGGTGTTCAAGATCGCCGGCGCAGCGGCCGAGGCCGGACTGGACCTGGCCGAGGTGGCCGAGCTGGCCGAGCGCGCCAATGCCGCAACGTTCTCCTTCGGCGTCGCGTTCGCGGGCTGCACCCTGCCGGGCGAGCGCCGGCCACTGTTCACCGTCCCGGCGGGACAGATGGGCGTCGGCCTCGGCGTGCACGGCGAGCCCGGGGTCGCCGAGGAGCCGGTCGAGCCGGCGGCCGACCTGGCCGCGCGGCTGGTCGACCGGCTGCTCGCCGAACGACCGGCCTCGGCTCAGAACCGGGTGGCCGTGCTGCTCAACGGGCTCGGCGCCACCAAGTACGAGGAGCTGTTCCTGCTCTGGAACGACGTCCGACGACTGCTCCAACGGGCCGGGCTGGAGATCGTGCAGCCCGAGGTGGGCGAGCTGATCACCAGCCTGGACATGGCCGGCGTCTCGCTGACGCTGACCTGGCTGGATGCCCAGCTCGAGGACCATTGGACCGCCCCGGCCGACACCCCGGCTCTGCGCCGCGGCGGCGGGATCGCGACGCGGCCGCGGACGCCGCGGGCCGAGACCGGGCCCGAACAGGCACGCCGGGACTCTGCCGGTCCCACCAGCCGGGCGCTGGCCGGTCGGCTGGTGGGCTGCCTGGAATCGGTTGCCGCCCGGCTGCACGAGTCGGAGTCCGACCTGGGCGCGCTCGACGCGATCGCCGGCGATGGTGACCATGGTCGCGGAATGACCACGGGATGCGACGCCGCCCTGGCCGCCGCCCGGCAGGCGGTCGAGTCCGGCGCCGGGCTGACCGGCGCGCTGGCCGCTGCCGGCGACGCCTGGGCCGACAAGGCCGGCGGCACCTCGGGGGCCCTCTGGGGCAACGGTCTGCACGCCGCCGCTCTGGCCCTGGACGAGTCGTCGCTCGAGGCGACCGGACCTGGGTCCGTACCGGTGGCCCGACAGGCGGTGGCCTCGGTCGCTGCGGCTCGTGACCTGGTCCAGACCTTCGGCAAGGCGCAGCGCCGGGACAAGACGCTGCTCGACGCTCTGATCCCGTTCGTCGAGGAGCTCGAACGCCGGGTCGACGACGGCGACAGCCTGGCCGGCGCCTGGTCCGCCGCCGCCGCGGCCGCGGTCGAGGAGGCCGAGGCCACGGCCGCGCTGTCGCCGCGGATCGGGCGTTCGAGGGTGCTGGCCGAACGAAGCAAGGGCCACCCGGACCCGGGAGCCACCTCGCTGGCGCTGGTGCTCAGCGAGGCGGGTCGCCACCTTGCTTGATAGGTCGGGGCTTGATAGAGCAGGGGTCGTCGCCGTCGGACTGAAGACGTACCTCGGCTACTCCCAGACGCTGGAGTGGCTGACCGCGGCAGGGGAGATCTCCCGCCGGTGGACGGACCGGCTGGAGGTGGTGGTGCTGCCGGTCGCCCCCGCGCTGCCGGCCGCCGTTGCGGCCGGGCGGGAGTACGGCTTCGCGGTCGGCGCGCAGGACGTCTCGGACCGACCTGCCGGCGCCTTCACCGGGGAGCTGCCGGCCAGCCTGCTGGCCGAGCTGGGGGTGCGCTTCGCCGAGATCGGTCATGCCGAGCGCCGGGCACTGTTCGGGGAGACGCCGGAGCTGACCATGCGGAAGGCGGTGGCGTCGGTGCAGCAGGGGCTGACACCGCTGCTCTGCGTGGGTGAGGGCCGGCTCGGACAGCGCGACCAGGTGCCGGCCCTCGATGCCGCCGAGCAGGTCGCCGGTCAGCTGGACGAGATGCTGGCAGCGCTGCCGACAGAGGCCCCTGTCCTGGTCGCCTACGAGCCGGTGTGGGCGATCGGCGCCGACCGGCCGGCGCCGGTGGAGCACGTCCGTACCGTGGCGCACCGGTTGCGGGTGCGGCTGGGCGCCCACCCCCGGGCCCGGCTGATCTACGGCGGCACCGCCGGGCCCGGGCTGTTCGCGCAGGTCGGCGACTGCCTCGACGGGCTCTTCCTCGGCCGCCGGGCCCATGATCCGGCCGCGCTCGGGGCCGTACTGGCGGAGGTGGCGGCCGGGGTCAGCGCAGGCTGATCGCGGGCATCCTCAAGGCGGCGCCGGCGGGCACGCCGAGAGCGGCGGCGACCTCTGACAGGTCCGGCCAGGCCGCACCGACCCGGGCCCGCGGATCGTCGCTGTTCTTCGGCCGGCCGAGACGGGCGAGCATCGGGACGTGCAGGGCGCGCAGCACGGGTGCTTCCTCGGGCAACCCGGCCAGGGAGCGGGCGATCCGAACGGCGTCGCGGAGGCCGCCGAGCTCGTCGACCAGGCCGACCCGAAGAGCGTCGCGACCGGTCCACACCCGACCCCTGGCCACCGCCTCGATCTCGGCCACCGTCCGGCGCCGGCCCTCCGCCACCTTGGTCACGAAGTCGTCGTAGACCGCGTCGATGGTCGCCGCCAACCGGGCCCGTTCGTCGTCGCGGAAGCCACGTCGCGGAGAGAACATCAGCGCTCGCTCACCCTGCTCGACGGTGCCGGTCGTCAGCCCGACCCGCTCCAGCAGATCGTGCACCACCAGCTTGCCGCCGAACACGCCGATCGAGCCGGTCAGGGTCGCTGGCAGTGCGACAATCACATCGGCCGGGCAGGCGATGTAGTAGCCGCCGGACGCCGCCGCCTCACCCATCGACACGACCACCGGTGTCCCCAGCTCGCGTACCCGGCAGACGTCCCGCCAGATGGTGTCGGAGGCCACCGCCGACCCGCCCGGTGAGTCGATGTGCAGGACGACCGCCCGCACCCGTTCGTCACCGGCGGCGGCCCGCAGCTCCGCGCAGACGGAGTCGCTGCCCACCTGGCGCCCGGTCGCGCCGCGTCGCGTCACGCCGGCCACGATCGAACCCCGGACCTCGACCAGCGCGACGTGCCCCCGGTGCCGCGGCGGCATCGCCGGCCGCCGCCGCGGTCGCCAGCGGTCGGCGAACAGCAGCTCGGTCCGGGCTGGCAGCCGTGACCTGAGCTCGGCATACACCGTGTCGCGATAGCCCAACCGGTCCACCAGCCCGACCGCGCGGGCCTCGGCGGCGGTCCGCGGGCCCGTGTCGGCGAGCTCGCGTACCCTCGCCGCAGCCAGGCCGCGGCCGGCGGCGATGGCGTCCACTGCGTCGGTGAAGACCGACTCCGCCAGCCGTTCCAGCGACTCGCGGTGGGCAGGGGTGAAGCCGGTGCGCATCACCCGGTCGGCGGCGTTCTTGTACTCGTGCCGCTGCTCCAGCTGTGGCTCGATGCCGAGCCGGTCGAGGGCCCCGCGGAGGAAGGTGGTCTCGACACCGACGCCGAGCAGCCCGACACCGCCGCCGGGCTGCAGCCAGATCTCGTCGAAGGCCGAGGCCAGCATGTAGGCCGCCAGGTCCCGCGACCCCTCCCCGAAGCTCTCGGCCCAGGCGACGGTCGGTTTGCCGCTCGCGGCGAAGGCCCGTACGGCCAGCCGCAGCTCCTGCATGGCCGCCCACGGCAGGGCCCCGCCGACCTTGGCGACCAGGCCCACCACCCGTCGGTCATCGGCGGCCTCGTGCAGTGCACGCAGGGTGGGCCGGAGCTGGCGTCGGGCGCGGGCGCGCAGACGCGCCAACGGATCGTCCGGGTCCGGCGCGACCGGAAGCGTGGTCAGGTCGAGCTCGAGCAGGAGCGGTGGCCGATGGCCGGGCAGGACGGGCATGAATCCACAGTAGGCGCCACCCCGAGACCTGCGCCGGTGCTGACGACGACATCGGTGGCGGCGATCACCGCCGGGTCGTGGGTGATCACCAGCACGACGGCGTCGACGAACAGGTCCCAGACATCGCGCATCAGCCGGTCGGCGGTGTCGGCATCCAGATGCTCGGTCGGCTCGTCCAGGATGACCACGTCGTAGGCGCCCACCAGCAGCCGGGCCAGCGCCACCCGCCGGGCCTCGCCGCCCGACACGGCCACGCCGTGCTGGCCCACCAGCCGATCGAGCTCCAGATCGAGGCCGACGCGGTCCAACGCGACCCGGATCTCGTCGTCGGTTGCGTCCCGGTTGCCGATCCGGACGTTCTCGGCGACCGAGGTGTCGAAGAGGTAGGCGTCCTGGGCGAGGTAGCCGACCCGGCCCGACACCTCGACCCGGCCGCCGCGGGCGGGGATCAGGCCGAGCAGCGTCGCTGCCACGGTGGTCTTGCCGGACCCGCTCGGACCGACCAGACAGGCCCGGTCGCCGGGACCGAGCTCGAGGTCCAGCCGGTGCTGGAGGACGAGGCTGCCGGGCCAGCCGACGGACAGCCGCTCGGCGTGCAACCGTCCCTTGCTCGAGCGCGGCGGCAGTTCCCGGTCGCCGGTCCCGACCGGCTCCGCGGCGAGCACGTCGGTGACCCGGGCGAGCGCCGTCCGGGTCCGGGTCCAGCTGTGGGCGACGCCGATCAGGGTGCCGAGCACCTCATGCAGCGCGATCGGCGTCAGAACCAGGACGGCCAGGTAGACCGGCCGAAGGCTCCCGTCGGCAACCCCCCGGGCGCCCACCAGCAGCGAGCCGAGCACGGCTCCGCCGGCGGCCAGCAGCTGGCATCCGGCGGCCACCCCCTGGATGGCCGCGGTCCTGGCCTCCGCCCGCCGGAGCCGGCCGTCGATCTGCTGGACCCGCCGGAGCATGTCCTCATCGGCGCCGTAGGCCAGCAGGTCCGTCGCCGCCCCGGTGGCCTCGGTCAGGGCGGTGGCCAGCTCGCCGCGGCAGGGCGCCAACGACGCGTCCGCGTGCCGGGCCAACCATTGCGACAGCAGCGGCACCAGCCAGCCGGCGAGCAGCGCGGAGACCAGCACCACCACCCCCGCCGCCGGCGACAGGGCGCCGAGCACGACCGTGGTAGCGACCGTGACCAGTGCTGCGGACACCGCCGGCACCAGCACCCGGACCACCAGGTCCACCACCGCATCCACATCGGCGGTGACCCGCGCCAGCAGGTCACCACGGTCGCGGCCCAGCAGGGTGGTGCCGGTCAGCCGCCGGTAGACCCGGACTCTGAGTTCCGTCAGCGACCCCAGCGCCACCTGGTGGCCGACCAGCCGCTCCAGGTAGCGGAAGACACCGCGCCCCAGCCCGAGCGCCCGAACGGTGACGATCGCCACCATCAGGTAGAGCACCGGTGGCTGCTCGGCGGCGCGGGACAGCAGCCAGGCTGAGGTGCCCATCAGCCCGATCCCGGCGGTGTTGGCGAGCGCGGACAGGCCGATGGCGGCCGCCAGCCGAGTGCGCTTCATGCCGGCGTCCGTTCCGGTGCGCGGAGCTCCACCACCCGGTCTGCCGCTGCCGCCAGTGCGTCGCGGTGAGTCACGACCAGACCGCCGACACCCAGCGAACGCAGCGCCTCGATCGCCACCAGCTCGGTCGCCGCGTCGAGACCTGCCGTCGGTTCGTCCAGCAGCAGCAGTTGGCCACCGCCGCAGTCGATCTTCAGCAGCGCCCTGGCCAAGGCCACCCGCCGGATCTCGCCGCTGGACAGGGTCACGCCGTCCTCCTCGATCACCCGGTCCGGGTCCAGCCCGCCCGCTCCGGCCAGCTCCAGGGCCGCCTCGATCCGGGACCGTGGTGCGCCTGCCGCCCCGAGCGCGACATTGTCGGCGATGCTTCCGCGCAGCAGGGCGGGTCGTTGAGCCACCCAGGCCAGCCGTTGCCGCCAGGCGCGGAGGTCGAGGTCGCCGAGCTCCCGGCCGCCGACCAGCACCCGGCCCCGGTCGGCCCGTCGGAAGCCCATCAGCACCCGCAGCAGGGTCGACTTGCCGGCGCCGCTGGGCCCGACGAGGGCGACGATCTCCCCGGGTCCGATCACCAGGTCCACCTCCGCCAGCGCCGGGCGCTGGTCGAAGTCGACCCCGAGGCCCACCAGCTCGACCGTGCTCTCGCTCAGGTCGGGCGGTTCGGCGTGCCCGGAGGGGACCGCCGGCCGTTCGATCAGGGCGAACGCCTGCTCCACCGCGGCCACCCCGTCGGCCGCGTCGTGGTAGTGCGCGCCCACCTGGCGCAGCGGCAGGTAGGCCTCCGGAGCCAGGATGAGGACGAACAGGGCGACAGTGAGGCTCAGCTGGCCGTCCACCACCCGCAGCCCGATGCCGACCGCCACCACCGCCACCGACAGCGTCGCCAGCAGCTCGAGCACCAGCGCGGACAGGAAGGACACCCGTAGGGTCGCCATGGTCTCGCGTCGGTGCTGCTCGCCGATCCGGCGTAGGCCCTCGGCCTGCGCTCGGGCCCGGCCGAACACCTGCAGGGTCGGCAGGCCGGCCATCAGGTCGGCGAAGTGGTGCGCCAGCCGTGCCTGGACGCGCCAACGACGGCGGAGGCGTTGCTCGGTCATCCAGCCCACCAGGATCATGAAGACCGGGATCAGCGGCAGGGTCAGGCCGACGATGACCGCGGACAGCGGGTCGGCGGAGAGGATGGCGATCCCGACGACGAGCGGCACCGTGACTGCCAGCACCAGCTGCGGGAGATACTTGGCGAAATAGCCGTCCAGCGCATCGAGGCCCTGCGTCATCACCGTCACCAGTGCACCGGTGGGCAGGCCCCGGTCGTCGGGGCGGCTCAGCTGGGCCGCCGTGATCTCGGTGCGCAGTTGAGACTTCACCGCAGCCGAGGTCCGGGCGGCCAGTAGGGCGTGCCACCAGGTCAGCAGAGCGCGGGCGATGAAGCCACCGGCCAGCAGCGGCAGCACCGCCAGGACCGCGGTGAGGGTGTGGCGGTGGAAGGTCTCACCGAGGGCGGTCGCCAGCCACCAGGCCTGCAGCACCACCAGGGTGGAGAGCAGAGTGCCGATCAGCACGCCCGCCGCCAGGTAGCCCCGGACCGCGCCGGCGCGGCGGAGCAGCCGTGGGTCCACCGGTCGCATCGGGCTACCGACCGGCGGTCTCGGCCGGAACCGCCGGCTCCACCGGAATGGCGGCCACGCTGATCCGCTTCCGGAACGTCCAGTAGGTCCAGGCCTGATAGACCAGCACCACCGGGGTGCCGACAGCGGCCGCCCAGGTCATGATCCTCAGGGTGTACGGGGTGGAGGCGGCGTTCGTCGTGGTCAGGTTCCACGCCGGGTCGAGCGAGCTGGGCATGACGTCGGGGAACAGGCTGACGAAGGCCGCCACGAACAGCAGCGCGATGGTGGCCGCGCTGCCGATGAAGGCCCAGCCCTCCCGGCCGAGCCGGTTCGCCACCAGCGCGCCGACCAGGGACATGGCTGCGAGAGCGCTGACCAGCCAGCTCACCGGCGTGCCCTCCGTCAGGTTGAGCCAGACGGCCAGCGCGACGGTGACCGCCGCGGCGGCCAGCCCGATCCGGGCGGCGAACCGGTTGGCCCGATGCCGGATCTCGCCGTCGGTCTTGAGCGCGACGAAGACGGCACCGTGGGTGAGGAACAGGGTGCAGGTGGCCACCCCGGCGAGCAGGGCGAACGGGTTGAGCAGGTTGACGAAGCCTCCGACGTACTCACCGTCGGCGTTGATCGGCACGCCGCGCAGGATGTTGCCGAAGGCCACCCCCCAGAGCAGGGCCGGGACGGCCGAGCCGATGATGATGCAGGCGTCCCAGCGGGCCTTCCACCGCGCCTCCGGCCGCTTTCCGCGGTACTCGAAGGCCACCCCGCGGATGATCAACGCCACCAGAATCAGCAGCAACGGGAGGTAGAAGCCGCTGAACAGGGTGGCGTACCACTCGGGGAAGGCGGCGAAGGTGGCGCCGCCGGCCACCAGCACCCAGACCTCGTTGCCGTCCCAGACCGGACCGATGGTGTTGATCAACACCCGGCGTTCCCGGTCGTCGCGGCCGAGCAGCCCGACCAGCATGCCGACGCCGAAGTCGAAGCCCTCGAGGACGAAATAGCCGATCCACAGGAAGGCGATGACGATGAACCAGACCGTGGTCAGTTCCATGACAGGGGTGTCCTCTCCGGGTGTTGGGGGTCAGTAGGCGAAGCTGAGGGGGACGTCGTCAGCCGGCTCGGTCTCCACCGCCGCGACCTCGGGCAGGCCCTGTCTGATGTAGGTGATGAGCAGGCGCACCTCGACCACGGCAAGCACGCCGTAGAGCGCGGTGAAGGTGATCATGGACGTCAGCACCTCGGCCACGGTGGTGCCGGGGGAGACCCCGGCCGCCGTCGACAGCAGCCCGAACACCAGCCAGGGCTGGCGCCCGGTCTCGGTGAAGATCCAGCCGAACGAGTTGGCGAGCAGCGGCAGGAACGGCAGCACCAGCACCAACGGCAACCAGAGCCGCCCACTGGGCAGTCGACCTCGCCGGATCTTCCAGAGCAGGAAGGCACCGGCCGCCATCGCGGCGAAGCCCAGCCCCATCATGATCCGGAACGTCCAGTAGCTGAGCGGGATGTTCGGGCTGTAGCTGCCCGGTCCGTACGTCTTCTCATAGGACTGCTGTAGCGCGTTGATGCCCTTGATCTCGCTCTGCGGGTCGCCGGTACCGAGGAAGGACAGCAGGTAGGGCACCTTGATCGACCAGACCTCGCGGCTGCCGTCCAGGCTGCCGATGGTGATGATCGAGAACGCGGCCGGCTGCTCGGTCTCGTAGAGCGCCTCGGCTGCGGCCATCTTCATCGGCTGCACGGTGGTCATCACCTTGCCTTGGAGGTCTCCGGTGACCAGTACGCCCAGTCCGGAGACGAGCAGGGTGACGGCACCGACCTTGAGTGCCGTACGGAACGCCGCCGTGGGCTCCGAAGCGGGCGTCGCGGACCGCAGCCGGTGCAGATGCCATCCGGCGATCGCGGCCATGAACGCGCCGCCGACCATGTAGCAGGCGAAGATCTGGTGCGGGAAGGTGACCAGCACGACAGGGTTGGTCAGCACCGCGACGAAGTCGGTGAGCTCGGCCCGGCCGCGGGCCTCGTTGAGGGTGAACCCGACCGGGTGCTGCATCCAGGAGTTGGCGGCGAGGATGAAGAAGGCGCTCAGCAGCGTCCCGACCGAGACGATCCAGATGCAGGCCAGGTGCACCCGCCTGGGCAGCCGGTCCCAGCCGAAGATCCACAGACCCAGGAAGGTGGACTCGAGGAAGAAGGCGAGCAGTCCCTCCAGCGCCAGCGGAGCGCCGAAGATGTCACCGACGAAGCGGGAGTACTCGCTCCAGTTCATCCCGAACTGGAACTCCTGCACGATGCCGGTGACGACGCCCATCGCGAAGTTGATCAGGAAGAGCTTGCCGAAGAACCTGGTCAGCCTCAGGTAGCGCTCCGAGCCGGTGCGGACCCAGGCTGTCTGTAGCCCGGCGACCAGACCGGACAGGCCGATGGTGATCGGGACGAAGAAGAAGTGGTAGACGGTGGTGATCGCGAACTGCCAGCGCGCCAGGGATTCGGCACTCATCACATCGACCTCTCGGCGGAAGACACTGCGGACACGCACACCTTACTACTACGCAGCGTCGTACTAGCGACGGTAGTAGGTCCTGCCGATCCGGGACCTTCGGCCCGTAAACTGGTCCGGTGAACACGTTGGGCGATCTGGAGCGCGCGGTGATGGAACGGCTGTGGAGCCGGCCGGAGCCGCAGTCGGTGCGGGAGGTGCAGGCCGGGCTGACGACCGAGCGGGATCTGGCCTACACCACGGTGATGACGGTGCTGGACCGGCTGGCGAAGAAGAAGCTGGCCACCCGGCGCCGCGACGGCCGGGCCTACCGCTACTCCGCGGCCCGGTCCCGCGAGCAGCTGGTCGCCGAGGTCATGCACACCGCCCTGGACGGCTCCAGGGCCGACCGGACCGCAGCGCTGGTGGAGTTCGTCGGCCGGGTCAGCCCGGACGAGGCCGCCGCACTGCGGGCCGCACTGTCCCGGCTCGACGCGACCTCGGCCGACGAGGTCCATCTCGCCGGCTGATGAGCGGAGTGGCGCTGGCGCTGGTCGGCCTGATCCTGGTCGGACCGGGCCCGTTGTGGGTGGTGAGGTGGAGGTTTCTGCACCGGGTGCCGCGCGCGGCGGTGGTGCTCTGGCAGGCCGGCAGCCTCGCTGCGCTGCTCTCGGTGACCGGTGCCGGTCTGCTGATCGGGATGGGGCTGCTGGAGGCGACACTGCCGCCGGTCGGCGTGGTCGCCGTCCAGGTCGCCCTGCTGGCCTTCGTGCTGCTGGTGGTGGTCCGGTTGCTGTGGTCACTGCTCGCGGTGGCCCGGCGCACGGCGCTACGGCGGCGCAGACATCGTCACGCCGTCGACCTGCTCGGTCAGGTCGACCCGTCTGCTCCGCTGCCCGGCGTGCGGGTGCTGGCGGAGACGCTGCCGTTGGCCTACTGCCTGCCCGGCGTCACCGGGTCACGGGTGGTGCTGAGTGAGGGCACGCTGGCCACCCTGACAGCCGAGGAGCTGAGGGCGGTGCTGGCGCACGAGCAGGCCCATCTGCGTGCTCGCCACGATGTGGTGCTGGACACCTTCGACGCCCTGCACCGCGCCTTCCCGATCGCCGTGCGCAGCGAGATCCCGCATCAGCAGTGCCGACTGCTGGTGGAGATGCTGGCCGACGACGTGGCGAGGAAACGGGTCGGGCCGGGTCCGCTGGCGCGGGCTCTGGTGGCGATGGCCGGGGCACCGGTGCCACGGGCAGCTCTCGGGGTCGGCCAGTTCGGCACGCTGGAGCGGGTCGAACGACTGGTCGCGCCGCCGGACCACTCCCGCCCGCTCGCCGGCGTCGTCTATGCGCTGGCTCTGGGTCTGCTCGCGCTGCCACCGGCGGTGCTGGCGCTGACGTCCTGATCAGCCGGCGCTGCGGGTGCGGGGCCTGGCGGGTCGAACAGGTGCGCCGACAACAGCCCGGGGATCATGGTGGCCAGCAGGTAGCCGCCGGCAAGCAGCAGGAAGGTCGGGCTCAGCCCGACCAGCGCGATCAGCCCGGCGCCGACCAGGCCGCCGAACGGCATCCCGGCCCAGGCGGTCGCGTCGCTCAGTCCCGAGACCCGGCCGAGCAGCGGCCGGGGGATCCGCTCGTAGAAGATCGCACCGAGCAGCGGGTTGAGGAACCCGGAGGCGAACCCGGCCACACAGTAGACCAGGGCAATGGACCAGACCGGCCATCCCAACCCCAGCACCACGAATGGAGCCGGTCCGGCGATGAGGAAGCAGCCGAAGTAGGTCAGCCGGCGCGGCAGCCGAGGTCCGAGCCAGCTGGCCAGCAGGGAGCTGACCATCGAGAAACCTGCCATGCAGGTGAGCATCAGGCTGATCGACCCGACACCGTGGCCGCCCCGCTGCGCCCAGACCGGCAGCAGCACGGTGGTCTTGGCCACGTCGATCAGGTTGGTCACCGCGATCATCAGCACCAACATCAGCAGCAGTCGGTCGCCGAGCAGGAAGGAGAACCCCGCGCGCAGCCGGGCCAGGTAGCCGCCGGCGGTCTCGGGACACTCCGTGCCGGGCCCGGAGCGGTCGAAGGACGTAGGAAGGAAGACCGCGACGACCATCGCCGACAGCGCGAAGCAGCCGGCCGTGACCGCAATCGCGCCGGGAGCGTCGACCAGCGCGATCATCGCCGCAGCCACGCCCGGCGCGACCAACCCGGAGCCACGCTCGATCGCACCGAACAGCCCGGTGACCCGCTCCAGGGGCACCCCGGCGACCTCGGCCACCAGCGGCACCGAGGTGTGCTTGGCGTTGTCGCCCGGACCCCGCAGGCCCCCGCCGACGGCGACCAGGGCCAGCAGCACCGGGAAGCTCAGCAGCCCCAGCAGGTGCAGGGCGGGGACGGCCCCGATCACCAGGGCGCTGGCCAGGTCGGCGCCGAGACTGACCTTGCGCTGGCCGATCCGGTCCACCACCGGGCCGCCCAACGCCTTGACCAGGACATAGGGCAGCAGCTCGAAGGCGGCCACCAGCCCGGTCGCAGTGGCCGAGCCGGTGCCGGTGAGGACGAACCAGGGGATCGCGATCGCCGACACCCGGGTGCCGATGTTGGCGATGGCGCTGACCACCAGCAGGGCGATGAGCGGGCGCCGGTCGTCGGTCATGACGGGTCGACCGGCTGCAGGAAGGTCTGGAACTGGACGGCGACTACGGCCGTGCCGGCCGGTGCCGGCTCATCCGGCCGGTGCGGTCGGTAGCCGTCCACCACCGCCTGCAGGTCGCGACCCAGCTGCTTCGCCTCGGTCGGGGTGAGGGCGAGCAGCGAGTCCGCGACGCTGAACACCGATCGCCACTCGGGCGGCCAGCTCCGCCACTGACGGGAGGCGGCGAGAACCCGCCGGGCCGCCTCGGCGGCGATCTGGTCGGTGAACCAGCGGGCGATCTCGGCGTCGGCGGGCTGCTGGCTGAGCTCGTCGTACTCGGAGCGCTGGTGCCGGGCCCGCCACCAGCGTTCGCGCCCGTTGCCGTGGCCGGTGTCCTCGGTGATGAACCCGTACCTCTCGAGCTGGCGGAGGTGATAGGAGACGGCGCCGCTGGTGGTCTGCAGCTGGGCGGCCAGCGAGGTCGCGGTGGCTCGACCGCCGGTACGGAGCAGCCCGAGCAGCTTGACCCGCAACGGGTGGGTGAGCCCGCGCAGGTTGGTGCTGCTGATGGTGATCTGTTCGTCCTCGGTAAGGCGATCCTGCGGGCCGACGGAGTCTGACACCCTCTCAGGGTAGAACTGCAAAGAATCCTTTGCAAAGTGTTCTTTGCGGATTTGGCTGGATTGGGGCGCCAATGGGAGTGTCACGATCCGGCAACGGTGCCCTTAGGGCGGAACAGGGGCGGGCCAACCCGCCGTTGACACCCCGGAGCGCTCCACCTACCCTCGACGGGAGCGCTCCCACGACGCAACCGAGGAGGCACGATGATTCAGCCGAACACCGGCCGCCCGGAATCGGGAGTGAGCCGCCGAGCGCTGCTCGGTGGTGGGGCTGCTGCTGCCGTCGCGCTGCCGCTGACCGCCCTTGGTGCCGTCCCGGCGCAGGCCGACGGACGCCCGCGCCGCGGGCGCGACAGCTCGGTCCGCGACGCCACCCGGTTTCTGCAGCAGGTGACCGACGCCTACCGCGGCAGCGGTCCGCGACTGGCACAGAGCTATCAGGACGCCTCCGGGCTGACCGATATCGCCTTCGTCTACGACAACGCCGTGACAGCGATCGCGCTGCTGGCCCTCGGTGACGACCGGCGGGCGCGGGCGATCGGTGACGCGCTGCTCTACGCCCAGGCCCACGACCCTGAGTTCAGCGACCACCGGCTGCGGCAGGCGTATCACGCCGATGGCTTCACCGACGCTGGCGGGATGGCCGTCTCCGGCTCCCAGTACGGCCTGGTCGGGACCGCCGTCGGCGACATGGCCTGGAGCGGCATCGCGCTGGCGCAGCTGGCGCGCAAGACCCGGGACAACCGCTACGCGCAGGGAGCGCTCTGGATCGGCCAGTGGATCTATGACAACGCCTACGCCGAGTCCGGCCTGGGCGGCTACACGTTCGGCACCACGGCCGGACTGGCCGAGCACCGGTCCACCGAGCACAACATCGACACCTACGCCTTTTTCCGGCTACTGGCGAGCCTCACCGGCGACCGGCGCTGGCAGGACCGGGCGGCTCATGCCTGGTCGTTCGTCACCGCGATGTGGAACCCGGAGGCGGAGTTCTTCTGGACCGGCTCAGACGACGGCGTCACCATCAACAGGGCCGCCGCCCAGCTGCCGGAGGACGTGCAGACCTGGTCCTGGTTGGCCGCCGGCGACAAGCGCTACGCAGCGGCGCTGGACTGGGCCGCCGGCAACCTCGCCACCACCGACACCCCGCTGCGGACCAACTCGGCGCTGACCGGCAACTACTCGGTCAGCGGCATCGGTTTCGGCAGCGGCTCGTTGCTGACCGACCCGACCAGGAACATCGGCGGCCAGTCCTACAACCCCAGACCCGACGTCGCCGCGGTCTGGTTCGAGGGCACGGCGCACCTGGCCCTGGCGCTGGCGCAGCGGAAGGGAGCCGGCGACGCGGCTGCCGCCGACTCGTTGCTGCACCAGCTGCGCTCCGCCCAGGACCGGCTCGGTGCCGGCCAGAAGTTCGGCGGCACCGCGGCCGTGCCCGGCGGCCTGGTGGCCGCCTCCAGTCCCCTCGACACCGGTTTCGGCTTCGGCTACTACCCGAACCTGCACACGGCAGCGACCTCCTGGTACCTGCTGGCCGCCATCGGCGCCAACCCGTACCGCTACCTCTGAGCGGCGTCCGGAGCCGTGTCGGGAGCCGTGTCAGTTTCCCAAGTCGGCATGGGAATCCGTCACTCAGCCAGGGGAATTTGTCCCGTCATGTGACAGGATCCCTGGCTCCGTGGCGGCCACCGCGTCCGAATGACGCGGGCCATGGTGCGCGAGGCGCTGGGCGAGCTCAGATGCGGCGGAGGACGTGCAGCAGGTACTCCTTGCGGTTGAGCGGGTTGTGGTCGAACCGCGGGCGTACGGGAGCCGGGCCGAAACCGGGCTCGTAGCGGTCGAAGGCGACCTCGAGCACGCCCTCGCCATGGGTCCGTCCGTGCAGCTGCTGCTGCAGGCGGTGCACCTCGGCGGCGGGGATGTCGCCGGTGACAGCGCACCAGCCGGCTGCCAGGGACGGCGCCTGCGGGACCGCCCGGTGCTGCGCCAGTAGCCGGAGGACGGCCGACAGGGTGTCCGCCGGCGCATCGATGCGGAACCGGTGGATCGGCTCGCACACCACCGTGCCCGCCTGCGCCAGCGCGGCCATCGTCACCAGCGGGGTGAGCCGGCGATAGTCGGCTGCCGTGGTGGATGGGGACTGGTAGCCGCAGTCGGTCAAGGTGACCAGGCAGTCGTTGACCCTCCACCCCGACAGCCCCTGCTGCAAGGTCGTACGCAGATGGTCGGTCATCGCCTGGCAGAACGCCTCGACGTTCTTGTAGACGTAGAGCGGCAGGGCACCCACATCGACGCCCAGGCGGAACTGCAGGCCACTGTCGAGTTCGCCCGGCTCGATCTGCAGCCCGACTGTCGCGACGAACGGGTTCGACGGGTCGCCGAGCTGCTCGACGGCCCGTCCGGTGCCGACCACCCGCTCGATGCAGAGAGTGGTCGTCTCGCGGAAGTCGATCGCCACGCCGAACTCGACGGAGAGGGTGTGCTCGATGACCTCCTTCTGCACCTCGCCGTACAGGGAGACGAACAGTTCCTGGCGCCGATCGTCCTGTCGCAGGTTGATCAGCGGATCCTGCTCCGCGAGCTGGCTGAGTGCGGCATGCAGGAGCGCCTTCTGGGACGGGTCACGTGCGACGACAGCGGTCTCCAGGCCGGGCGGGGCGAACACGGACCCGACCTGGTGGTCCACCGAGGAGCCGAACCGGTCACCTACGCGGACCTCGCGCAGACCGGACAGCTGGGCGATCTGGCCGGCCGCGACGCAGGCCCGGTCGACGGCACCGCCGTGCTCGAAGACCCTGATCCCGGTAACGGTCTCCGCTCGGCCCGACCCCAGCTGCAGCCGTTCGCGCAGGCGGAGAGTCCCGGCACGCATCCGCACATAGCTGAGCCGCTCACCGGCCGGTCCACGTTCGACCTTGAACACCGAGCCCGCCACCGGCGCCTCGGGGTCGCCGCCGGCCGTCGGCAGCAGGCTGGTGAGGGCGGCCATCAGGCAAGGGATGCCCGCCCCCGTGATCGCTGAGCCGAAGAACACCGGTTGGACCCGAGCAGCGGCCGTCTGCGTCGCCAGCCTGCACCGCAGGTGCGCCGGTGAGGCGGCGCCAGCCCGGCCGTCGACGATCGCGCTGAGCAGATCCTCGTCGTGCTCGACCAGCCGGTCGACCAGTGCGTCGACGAAGCCCGGCTCGTCACCTTCGTACGGTACGAAGGACGCGGCCCGGCTGCCCTCGTCGCGAGTGGCTCCCATGACGACCGCATCGGAGGTCAGGCGCTCGCGGATCCTGACCAGCACCCGGTCCGGGTCGGCGCCCGAGCGGTCGATCTTGTTGACGAAGATCAGGGTCGGGACGCGCAGCCGACGCAGCGCCCGCATTAAGACGACGGTCTGCGGCTGGACGCCTTCGACGGCGGAGACGACCAGCACGGCCCCATCGAGCACGGCCAACGTCCGGTCGACCTCGGCGATGAAGTCGGGGTGCCCGGGAGTGTCGATCAGGTTGACGGTGACACCGTCAACCCGGAACGCCACCACGGCGGCCCGGATGGTGATGCCCCGCTGGCGCTCGAGGGCCAGCGAGTCGGTCTGCGTGGTGCCCTGATCGACGCTGCCGATGGCGTCGATGACTCCGGCCGCGTACAGCAGCCGTTCGGTCAGGGTGGTCTTACCGGCGTCTACATGCGCCAGAATGCCCAGGTTCAGCTGCGTCAAGTCGTCGGTCCTCTGAGTGGAGGGATGCTTCTTCGAGGGACTTGAAGATTCGACGCATGGGAACCCCTTCAGGTCGGGCGGAACCCCAGAACAGCAGAGATGCCCGATCTCTGCAATTGGTTTTCGGCGCTGGTCAGAGTGCCTTGACCGCGGCCAGCAGCTTGGCCAGGGTGTCCTTGGCGTCGCCGAACAGCAGCGTGGTGGTCGGTTCGAACAGGAGCTCGTTCTCGATCCCGGCGAAGCCGGGCCGCATCGACCTCTTCAGGAAGACCACCTGCTTGGCCTCGTTCGCCTTCAGGATCGGCATCCCGTAGATGGGGGCGCTGGGGGTGGTCTCGGCCGCCGGGTTCACCACGTCGTTGGCGCCGACCACCAGCACCACGTCGGTCTGCTTGAACTCCGGGTTGATCTCGTCCATCTCCTTCAGCTGCTCGTAGGGCACCTGGGCCTCGGCCAGCAGCACGTTCATGTGTCCCGGCATCCGACCGGCGACCGGATGGATGGCGTAGTCCACCTTGGTGCCCCGCTCCAGCAGTACGTCGACCAGCTGCTTCAGCGTGTGCTGGGCCTGGGCCACGGCCAGCCCGTAGCCGGGCACGATGATCACCCGCTCGGCGTAGCCGAGCAGGATCGCCACATCGGCGGGACCGGCGGAGCGGACCGGGCGGTCGCTCGCCACGCCACCGCCGAGGGTGGAGCCGCCACGCAACGACCCGAACAGGATGTTGAACAACGACCGCCCCATCGCCGCGGCCATCAGCCGGGTCAGCAGGGTGCCGGCTGCGCCGACCAGCGTACCGGCCACCAGCAGCAGCACGTTCTGCAGCACATAGCCGCTGGCGGCCACCGCGAGCCCGGTGAAGGCGTTCAGCAGCGAGATGACGATCGGTACGTCAGCGCCGCCCACCGGCAGCACCAGCAGCACGCCGAGCACGAGACCCAGCACGGCGAGCACGATGCCCAGCCAGAGTGTGGCGACCGGCACCAGCAGCACCGCCGCGGCCAGCGTCGCCAGCAAGGCCGCGCCGTAGGCGAGCGGATAGCCGGGGAAGACCACCGGGCGGCTGGTCATCAGCTCCTGCAGCTTGAGGAAGGTCACCACCGAACCGGCGAAGCTGATCGTGCCGATCATGATCGTGAAGGAGGTCGCAGCCAGCTCGACCGGTCCGGGCGATCCGGCCGCGATGATCTTGTTCAACTCGACCAGGGCCACGATGGCGGCGGCGCCACCGCCGACGCCGTTGAAGAGCGCCACCAGCTGAGGCATCTGGGTCATCTGCACCCGGTACGCGCCGACGGCGCCGATAACGGTGCCGACCGCCACCGCGACCAGGATCGGCAGCAGATGATCAATCTCGGCAGCGAAGAAGACCGTCACACAGGCGAGCACCGCACCGGCCGCCCCGATCAGGTTGCCACGCCGGGCAGCTTTGGGTGAGGACAGTCCCTTCAGGGCGACGATGAAGCAGACCGCAGCCACCAGGTAGGACAGCTGAGCCCAGACCGGAGTCGTCATCGGGGCAGCTCCCGGGTGTCGCCGCCGGGCAGGCCGGGTCGTTGGTCGACCTTGGCGATCCGCCGCCGGCCGCTGAACATCTGCAGCATCCGGTCGGTCACCACGAAGCCGCCGACCATGTTGATCGAGGCCAGCACCACCGCGAGCAGGGCCACCACCAGCACCGGGGTGGTGTCGGCCGATCCGGCCACCAGCACCGCACCGAGCAGGATCACTCCGTGGATGGCGTTGGCCCCACTCATCAACGGCGTGTGCAAGGTCGAGGACACCTTGGCGATCACCTCGTTGCCGACGAAGATCGCCAGGATGAAGACGGTCAACCAGACCAGCGGCTCACTCATGACTGGCGTCCTCCAACTGGGCGATCAGGGTCAGGGTCGGCTGGTGCCGGACCTCTCCGGCATGCGTGATGCACATGGACGCGACGATCTCGTCGCTGAAGTCGGGGGCGAAGCCGCGCTCACCGGTCATCAACATGATCACGTTGACGACGTTCTGCGCGTACAGCCGACTGGCCGGACCAGGCATCTGGCTGGGCACCCCGGCGCCGCCCCAGACCTGCGCACCACCGATCTGCACCACACCTCCGGGCACCGACCCCTCGACGTTGCCTCCCGAGTCAGCGGCAAGATCAACAACGACGGACCCGAGCTGCATCTGCTCGACCATGGCGGCGGTCACCAGCAGTGGCGCCTGTCGACCGGGCACCGCGGCGGTGGTGATCAGAGCGTCGGCGGCGGCGATGTACGGGGTGAGCAGCTCCCGCTGCTGCAGGGCGCGCTCCTCGGTCATCTCACGGGCGTACCCACCCGCCCCCTCCAGCGGTGGCAGCCCGAGCTCGATCGCGACCCCCCCCATCGAGCGGATCTCCTCGGCGGCCGCGGTACGCACGTCGTAGCCCTTCACCACGGCGCCGAGCCGGCGGCAGGTGGCGATCGCCTGCAGGCCGGCGACCCCGGCTCCCAGCACCACCACCTGGGCCGGTGGCACGGTGCCGGCTGCGGTCATGCTGAGACCGAAGAACTTCCGGAGCCGTCCCGCCGCGACGATGGCCGCTCGATAGCCGGCCACCAGCGCCTGTGAGCTGAGGGCATCCATCGTCTGGGCCCGGGAGATCCGCGGCACCGACTCCATCGCGAAACTGGTCAGCTGCAGCTCGCGGCGGATCACGACCTCGGTCAGCCGCTGGGTGGCAGGGAAGAACGACACCGTGGCGGCGCCGGCGGTCAGCTGACCCAGCCGGTCCGGGTCGAGTGGCTGCACACTGATCACCAGGCCGGCCGAGGACAACGCGTCCTCGGTCACCAGCGCACCGGCGGCCGTGTACTCCTCGTCGCTGATCATGGCGCCACGACCGGCCCCAGGCTGAACCGCGACCTCGTAACCAGCCGTGATCAACTTCGGCACCAGCTCGGGGACCAATGCCACCCGGGCCTCACCTGTCTGGTTCTCCCTTGCGACCGCGATCAGCACAGCAGCAACCTAGCCCACCGACCGCCTCCCGGGGGCGGTCCGGATGGGGTTGCTGCTCAAACGCGCTCCGCGTCCCGCACCGGATCCGGGCGCAGCAGCAGCGTGGTGATGAGCAGGCAGCCGGCCAGCACGGCGGCGCCGACACAGAGCCAGCCGTACCCCCAGCCGCCGACGACCAGGCCGGCCAGCGCACCGCCCACCGCCGCGGCCAGTCCCATGGTCAGATCGCCGGCACCCTGGACGCCCGGTCGTTCGGACACCGGTACAGCGGCGGACAGCAGGGTGGAGCCGGCGACCATCGTGCAGGACCAGCCGACCCCGAGCAGGAACAGCCCGAGCATCAGCCCCATGGACCACCCCTCGGCGGCGCGCCCCGCCAGGAACGTCGCTCCGCCGAACAGCAGCACCCCGGCCAGGATGACCGGTCGGGCGCCGACCCGGTCCACCAGTGCACCGGTGAGCGGTGAGAACGCGTACATGCCGAGGATGTGCACACTGATGACGAAACCGACGAGCTGCAACTCGGCGCCGCCGTCGTGCATGTGCAGCGGGGTCATCACCATCACGGCGACCATCACGGTGTGCCCGATGGCGACGGCGATGACCCCGAGCAACGCGGCCGGCCGGTGGACGATCACCCTGAAGCCGCGCAGCACCGACCCATGCGAGCGGGTGTCCTCGCCGGCATCGGCGGCCACCTGCCGAGCCAGTACCAGCGGGTCCGGGCGCAGCAGCAGCAGGAGCAGGCCGCCGGCCAGCAGGAAGCCGACCAGGCTGAACAGGAACGGGCCGACCAGCCGCGGCAGCCCGAGTACACCGGCGAGGTCGCCGGCGACGCCGATCAGGTTAGGTCCGAGAACGGCCCCCACGGTCGTGGCCCAGACCACCAGGGCCAACGACCTGCCGCGATGCTGCGGGGTGGCCAGATCGGTTGCGGCGTAGCGGGCCTGGTTGTTGGACGCGGTGGCGGCGCCGAACAGAGCGGCCGCGAGCAGCAGCAGCGGGAAGGAGGACCAGACGCCGGCGAGCACGGCCAACGCGGCCCCGGCGGCGCCGGTCAGGTACCCCGCCAGCAGGCCCGCCCGACGGCCGTAGCCGGCCATCAGCCGAGCCATCGGCACCGCGAGGATCGCTCCGCCGAGGACCTGAGCGGTGCTGGCGAGGCCGGCCAGTCCGGCCGAACCCAGCATCTCCTCGGCCAGGATGGCGGCGACCGCGATGCCGCTGGCCACCCCGATCCCGCCCAGCATCTGGCTGCCGACCAGCGTCCGGACGGTCCGGCGCTGGACCATCTCCACCGCCACTGTCGCTCTGGGTTCGGTCCCCGTCTCAGTCACGGTCCAAGTATGCCGACCGGGGCCGGGGTCCGCCGCCTCCCCAGTCGGGTTCGCGCCGCCTGTCAGTTTCCCCAGTCGGGTCCGGGCCGGCCTGTCGGTTTCCCAAGTCGACTTGGGAAACTGTCACGAAGCCAGGGCAATCTCCCTAGCCAAGTGACAGTTTCCCGTGCTTTGTAGGGTCAGAGTACGGTCAGAGCCGGCCGATCAGGCGGCTGACACTGGCCGGGGGCAGCGTGATCCGGGTCAGGGGGCCGGTCTCGGTGATCTCCATCGAGGCCCCGGGCTGGACCGTGTCCGGTGCGTCGAAGGTGTTGTGATCATGGATGTCGTCGGCGTTCAGGGTGGTCAGCGACGCAGCCTTCAGGCCGCCGCCGCGCAGCTCGATCTCGACCTCGGCCGGCTGGCGCGGGTCGGCGTTGACCATCGTCAGGCAGAGCTGGTCCTGCTTGACCGAGGCCGAGCCGGAAACGGCCCTGAGCTCGGCCCTGCGGTTGTCGGTGAAGCACCGCCTGGCCGCCTCGGCGGCCCCTTCGCCGGTGCTGATCACGTCCGAGGTGTTGACCAGTCGCACCGCCTGGCCGCCGCGGTGCTCGGCGTACAGCGAGAAGACATGGAACGTGGGTGTGGTGATGCACCGGGTCTCGTCCACCAGCAGCAGCGACTGCAGCACGTTGATGAGCTGGGCGATGTTGGCCATCACCAGCTTGTCCGCCTGGTTGTGGAAGATGTCCAGGCTCAGACCGGCCACGCAGGCATCCCGCATCGTGTTCTGCTGGTAGAGCCCCCGCGCCGGCTTGCCCTCCTCGACCGGGTGCCAGGTGCCCCACTCGTCCAGGATCAGCCCGATCCGGCGGTCGGGGTCGAAGGTGTCCATGATCGCCCGGTGACCGGTGATGATGCCCTCGATGCCGACCGCCTTGGTCAACAGCTCCAGCCACTGTGCGTCGGTGAACTCGGTCGCGGTGCCGGCGGTACCGCAGTAGTAGTGCGCCGCGAAGTTCTGCACCCGCCCGACCCGACTGCCCAGGCTGCCGCGGCTGAGCTGGTCGAAGAAGCGCTGGGTCCAGGCCCAGTCCGGACCGTTGGGTCCGCAGGCGACGGCGTTGACCGGCGTCTCGCCGAAGTCGAAGGCGAAGGTTCGGTATCGGGCGTACTCCTCGGCATAGTGCTCCGGCGTCATCTGGCCGCCGCAGCCCCAGTTCTCGTTGCCGATCCCCCACCACTCGACCCCGAACGGTTCCTCGGCCCCGTTGTCGCGCCGCTCGTTGGACAAGGTGGTGCCGGCGGGGTGGTTGCAGTATTCGATCCAGTCCCGCATCTCGGCGGCGCTGCCGGAGCCGAGGTTGCTGGCGAAGTACGGGGTCGCACCGAGGGCCCGGGCGAAGGCCATGAACTCATGGGTGCCGAAGTCGTTGGGTTCCGGAGCCATGTCCCAGTGCGTGTTCAGGCGGTCGGGCCGCTGGTCGCGCGGGCCGATGCCGTCCCGCCAGTGGTAGTCGTCGGCGAAGCAGCCGCCCGGCCAGCGCAGCACCGGAACGCCGAGCGGCCGCAGCGCCTCGACGACATCGGTGCGGATCCCGTCCACGTTCGGCACCGGACTCTGCGGCCCGACCCAGATGCCCGGATACACCAGCTCACCCAGGTGTTCGGCGAAGTGACCGTGCAGCGCGGGCGCGATGGTCGCGATCGGCTCGGCCAGCAGGACGGACAGGCGCGCGGTGGAAGTCATGCAGTCGGTTCCTCACGGTGGGATGGGGGGATGTTCACGTTCACCCATCATTGCTGGGGCCTTTCCCGGTTGGGAAGCCCCGGTCCCATCTCTCAGACCGGCGTACGCGGTGACTTTCGTCCCCCGGTCGGGAGGGCTTGCGCCCCTTCCGGACCGGCGGCAGGCCGACGAGGGTGGGACTGAGGGAACCGACCTCGGAGGAGGACGACATGACACAGGTGGAGGTCTCGCAGTACGACCAGGCACGCAAACGGGCCGAGAAGAAGCGCAAGTTCCGCGGCGACGTGGTCGTCTACGCCGTCATCAACAGCTTCCTGGTCATCATCTGGGCACTGTCGGGCTTCGGGTACTTCTGGCCGGCTTGGGTGATGGCAGGCTGGGGCGTCTTCGTCGCCCTCGCCGGCTGGGACATCTACTTCCGCCGCGAGATCACCGAGGAAGACATCCAGAAGGAGATGGGCAAGTACCGCTAGGGCGTTGGGCCTTCGACAGGCTCAGGGCGCGTGATGGCCCTTCGACAGGCTCAGGGCGCGTGCTGGCCCTTCGATGGGCTCAGGGCGCTTCGCCTCAGGAGATCCGCAGGATTGCGGGGCCCTGACGATCCGCGTCCAGCAGTACGGTCGCCGTGCCGTCTGAGACGCTCACGTCCTTGACGCCCGCGACGGGCTCCAGCCGTGCGTCGCCGGCCAGCCGGACCAGGGCGCGGTCGCCCTGCTCGGAGTCGACGAAGACGTGACCGGCTGAGTCCGAGCCCATCGACCGGACCCAGCTGTCGTCGTCTCCCGCCGTCACCCGGTCTCCCAGGGACGGCGCCATCTCGGCCAGGATCGGCTTGGCCACCCGCATCCACTCGCCCAGGTCGCGCAGCGCCTTCTCCTGCAGCTCGGGCAGCGTGCCGTCGGCCCGAGGTCCGACGTTGAGCAGGAAGTGCCCACCCCGGGACACCACGTCGGTCAGGTGCCGGGCGATCTGCGCCCCGGTCATGTACTGCTCCGGCCCCTCGACCTGGTTGTAGCCGAACGAGTAGCCGATGCCGCGGCAGTTCTCCCACACCGCAGTGGTCTCATTCTCGCCGCCGTGCTCGTACTCGCTGGTGGTGTAGTCGCGGTGGGTGTCGCCCCACCGGTCGTTGACCAGGCCCTCGGGGTTGTCGGCATAGAAGTAGTTGAAGAGGGAGCCCAGGCCGTCGGGCCCGAAGTGGAAGGTCTCGTCGGGCCAGCCGATGTCATTCCACAGGATGTCGGGGTGGTACCGGTCGATCAGGTCGCGGACGTGGCGCGCCGCATAGCTGCCGTACTCGGCATCCTTGGGCCGCAGGTCCCCACCGACGCTGCCCATGGTGACGTGCACCCCCAGCGGCCGGTAGTGCCAGTCGAGACCGCCGGAGTAATAGAGGCCAAGCCGGAGCCCCCGGTCGCGTACCGCAGTACTGATCGCCTCGATCAGGTCGCGTCGAGGCCCGCGGTGCACCGTGTTCCGGGTGCCCGTCTCCGGGGCGTCCCAGAGGGTGATGCCGTCATGGTGCTTGGTCGTCGGGACCACGTAGTCGGCGCCGGCCGCGGCGAACAGGTCAGCCCAGGCGGTCGGGTCGAAGTGCTCCGCCTGCCAGGCGTCGAGCAGCTCGTCGTAGGGCGCGCCGCCGAACTCGGCCTGGTGGTGCTGCTGGGCCGGGCTGCCGTCGATCCTGATGGTGTTGTGGTACCACTCGGCGTACGGGTTGTGGGTGAACCAGTACCGATCGTCCTCGATCGTGCCGAGCGCACCGATCGGCTCCGCCCAGGCGGGCACCGAGTAGGCGCCCCAGTGGATGAAGATCCCGAACGGGCTCCGCTGGAACCAGTCAGGGGTCGGCCTGCTGTTCAGCTCTTCCCACGATCCGGCGACGTCGCCAGTGCTCATGCACGTTCTCCTTCGGTCGGGCCGAGTCGCGGGGCGCGCACGCCTACCCCCGGCCAATCATCAGATGATTACGTGAAGGAGTGGTCCCGGTCAAGTGCGCCGTCCCAGCCGGCCGCCCGACCTCACAGCACCCGCCTCAGGTAGGGCACCCGGGTCACCAGGAAACCGACCGCGAAACAGGCCGGGATGCCGGCAGCGGCGACCAGGACGAACTTCAGCTCCGGCGGCCAGGCAAGCCCCAGCGCCAGGATGGACAGCGCCACCAGCACCGGCGGATGCAGGAGATAGGCGGCGTACGACCCGCGGGCCGCGCGGTTCAGGGTCCTCCCCAGCGGTCCGGCCCACCGATCCCGGAACCAGCCGACCAGCAGCACCCCAAGGGCCACCGCCACCAGGCCGTCCAGCAGGGCGAAGACGGCCGCCTGCCAGTGCCAGCCGCCGGCCACCTCGCGGACGTCTCCCTGGGCGACGGCCAGCCCGGCCAGTCCGCACAGCAGAAGCACACCGACGAGGGCGAGCACCCCACAACGTCTGACGAATTTCGACGACACTCCCTCGAACCAGTGCCGCTCCCCGGCCATCACCCCGAACGCGAACATCCCGGCCGACTGCGGCCAGTGCGGCCAGTTGAGATTCCAGAACGCCTCCCCGGTGTAGTTCCAGCGCTGCCAGAAGCAGAAGTCGGTTACGGCGATGACCGCCCCCAGCGCGACCAGCGGCGCCGAATGCAGCGCGGCGGGGTCCCGGGGTCGAGACGGCCTCAGGCGCCGCCAGCCGGCGAACAGCAGTGAGAACACCAGCAGGGCCGCGACGAACCAGGTGGGTCCCAGGTCACGTTCGCCGGCCGGGTCGGCCAGATAGCTCGCCAACGAGCGGGTCTCGCCCTGGGCCAGACCCCCGACATAGTCGGTGACCGGGTCGATCAGCAGCAGGTAGCAGGCCAGCGGCAGTCCCAGTCGCAGCAGCCGTGACCGGACGAACGCCGCCGGGCCGTGCCGCTGCACGGAGGACCCGGTCAGCCAGCCGGCCGCCAGGAACAGCGGCGCCAGCCCGTAGATCGAGGCCAGCAGCACCGGGAAGGACAGCACCAGCGTCGAGACCGCCGAGGTGGTGCGTTCCTCGTAGTACCAGTCGACGTCCACCACGTAGGCACTGGCCGCGTGGACGACGACGACGCCGGCGATCACGGTCACCCGCAGCCGGTCGATCCAGGGCAGCCGGACCATCGGTGGCGCCAACTGCCGGAGCACCATGCCGTACCTCCACGCAACTCTCAGCACAGGTCTGCGCACCACAGTGCTGAGCGCGCCACTGGCGGGCCAGAGCCGAACGTCCCGAATCCTGGTCGGGGAGGTCTCCCGCTGGGGGCCCTACTCCTCGACGATGAAGGTGATGGCGTGCAGCCCGGTGGCGCCGTCTGGGTCGGGCGGCGCCTTCACATCGGTCTGCACGGTGCCGTTCTGGTCGATCGCACGCACCGTGACGGTGTGGTAGCCCGGCGCGGACTGCCACTCCAGTCGCCACTGTCGCCAGGTGTCGGGCCCGACCGTTTCGGCCAGGTCGGCCTGTTGCCAGGGGCCTGCGTCGAGGCGTACCTCGACGCCCCGGATGCCGGTGTGCTGGGCCCAGGCGACGCCGGCGAACACGATCCGGCCGGCCTTGATGGTGCTCTTGCGTGGCGTGTCGATCCGCGACTGGAGCTTGATCGGCCCCCGGGCGCTCCAGCCGAGCGGCGTCCAGTAGCCCATGTCCTGCTTGAACGTGGTCACCTTGAGCTCGGTCACCCACTTGGTGGCGGAGACGTAGCCGTACAGCCCGGGCACCACCATCCGCACCGGGAAGCCGTGCTCGATCGGTAACGGCTCACCGTTCATCCCCACCGCGAGCAGGCACTGCCGGTTCTGGTCGGTGAGCACCTCGAGAGGTGTCCCGGCCGTCCAGCCGTCGACGCTGCGGGACAGCACCATGTCAGCGGCCGGGTCGGGCCGCGCCTCGGCCAGCAGCTCACGGACCGGAAATCCGAGCCACAGGGCGTTGCCGGCCAGCTCGCCGCCGACCTCGTTGGAGACGCAGGTCAGCGTCACCATGTGCTCGACCAGCGGCTTGGCCAGCAGCTCGGCGAAGGTGATTTCGACCGGGTTCTGCACCATTCCGGTGATGGTGAGCTTCCAGCTGTCGGGGTCGACCACGGGGACCTGCAGGGCGGTGTCGATGCGGTAGAAGTCCTGGTTGGGTGTCACATAGCTGGTCAGCCCGGACCCGCCGAAGTCGGCGCCGGCCGGCACCGGGGGCGCCGGACTCGCGGCCGCGGGCAGCTTCAGCCGGTCCCTGGCGGAGCTGACGGCGTTGGCGGCCCCGGCAAGGGCCCTGCTCCCCACCGCGGCCACCACCGACGCCGCGCCGATCACGATCGCCAGCCCGATGAAGTTGCGGCGACCAGGCACCGGTGCCCTCTCGGCGTCGGTGGGCCCGGCGGCGCGCTGCGGGTGCCACCGCTGCAGCCTGGTCAGCAACAACCTCAGGATCCCGTAGCCGGCGGCCAGGCCGACCACGGCCGGCAAGAAGGACAGCGGGCTCTTGTCCGGCGTCAGCGTGACCGCGACCAGTGCAACGGCCGCGAGCAGCCCGAACACGGCCGCCCCGCGGTAGCGGTGGCGATACTCCAGCTGGCCGGCCAGGGCACAGATCAGCAGTACGGCGAGGGCGATGATACCCAGCAGGATCGGTTTGTCGGCCCGTCCGAGCGTGGTCTTGCCGAACTCGATCATGCTCGCCGGCAGCACCGAGATGATCAGCTCACCGACCGCGGACAGCGGCGACCCGGGCGGTGAGAGGAACCAGGCCACCAGGTCGGCCACCGCTAGCCCGGCCATCCCGCCGATCACGCCCGACAGCCGCGCCCATCCCCCGGGGACCGGTTCCGGTCGCGGGGCGGCAGCGGGCTGGTTCTCGGTCACGGTCTGCACCTCTCCATACTGCTCCCTGTACGGGCGTGGCCGGCGCCGTGAACGCTAACCGTTTGGTGACATCGGTGCCCCGGCGGCGCTCGGCGAGCGGCGGAATCTGGCAGATCTGCGCCCTTCGCCGGCGTGGAGATGCTAGACAAGGGACGGCGAACGATCCGGAACCTGGTGAATGGAGCACGGCCTTGACTGCTCAGCTGGACATCGACAACCTCATCGGTCAGCTGACCCTGGAGGAGAAGGCGGCCCTCACCATCGGCTCGGACTTCTGGCACACGGCGCCGATCGACCGGCTCGGGATTCCGGCGATCATGGTGTCCGACGGCCCGCACGGACTCCGCGCGCAGTTGGACGAGGCCGATCACGTCGGACTGGCGGGCAGCGTGCCGGCCACCTGCTTCCCGACAGCGTCGGGACTGGCCTCGTCGTGGAACGTCGACCTCTTCCGTACGGTCGGTGAGGCACTCGGGCGCGAGTCCAGGAAGTGGCACGTGGCCGTCCTGCTCGGGCCCGGGGTGAACATGAAGCGGTCCCCGCTGTGCGGTCGGAACTTCGAGTATCTGTCGGAGGACCCACAGCTGGCCGGGATCCTCGCCACGGCGATGGTGCACGGCGTACAGAGCCAGGGCGTCGGCACGTCGGTCAAGCACTACGCCGCGAACAACCAGGAAGAGGACCGGCTCCGGGTCAGCGCCGAGGTCGACCCGAGGACCCTGCGCGAGATCTACCTGCCCGCCTTCGAACGGATCGTCAAGGAGGCCAATCCCTGGACGGTGATGTGTGCCTACAACAAGGTGAACGGCACGTACGCCTCCGAGCATCACTGGCTGCTCACCGAGGTGCTCCGTGACGAGTGGGGCTTCGACGGCCTGGTGGTGTCGGACTGGGGTGCCGTGCACGACCGGGTGGCTGCGCTGAAGGCCGGACTGGACCTGGAGATGCCTCCGCACCGGGGAGTGAGCGACGCTGCGGTGGTCGCCGCGGTGCAGGACGGGTCCCTGAGTGAGGATGTCCTGGACCAGGGGGTCCGCCGGGTGCTGCGGCTGGTGAACGCGGCGCTGCCGGCGCTGGCGGAGGAGACCGACGTCTCCAACGAGGAGCATCACGCCCTGGCCCGGCGGGCGGCGCACGAGTCGGCGGTGCTGCTGAAGAACGAGGGCGGTGTGCTGCCGCTCCGGCTGCCGAGCGGTTCCCGGCTGGCCGTGATCGGCGAGTTCGCGCGCACCCCCCGCTACCAGGGCGCCGGCTCGTCCCAGGTCACGCCCACCAGGCTCGACCTTGCGGTGGACGAGCTGACCGCCGGTGTCGGCAGCGAGGTGGAAGTGACGTTCGCCGCCGGGTTCGGGGTGGGGACGACCGAGAACGACCAGCAGCTGCTCGCCGAGGCGGTGCAGGCAGCCGACGGGGCCGACGCCGTGGTGGTCTTCCTCGGCCTGCCGGCGGCCGAGGAATCCGAGGGCTTCGACCGGACCCACATGGACCTGCCGACCAACCAGCTCAACCTGTTGAACGCCGTCGCCGACGTCCATGACCGGGTGGTGGTGGTGCTGGCGAACGGGTCGACGGTGCGGATGGCCACCTGGGAAGGTCGGGCGAAGGCGATCCTGGAGTGCTGGCTGTCCGGCCAGGCGGCCGGTGGTGCGGCCGCAGACCTGTTGCTCGGCGTCGCGAACCCGTCCGGAAAGCTGGCCGAGACCATCCCGCTGCGGCTGCAGGACAACTCCTCGTTCCTCAACTTCCCGGGGGATCCCGGTGTGGTGCGCTACGGGGAGGGCATCTTCATCGGCTACCGCGGCTACGACAAGGCGAACCAGGAGGTCAGCTATCCGTTCGGCTTCGGGCTCTCCTACACCACCTTCGACATCGGCGGAGTCACGGCCCAGGTGGCCGGCGCCGTCGAGACCGGGGACCTGGCCGTCACCGTGACAGCCAGCGTGACCAATACCGGGTCGGTCGCCGGCCAGGAGGTCGTCCAGGTCTACGTAGGTGACCCACAGTCGAGTGTGGCCAGGCCAGTACGGGAGCTGAAGGCCTTCACCAAGGTCGCTCTCGAGCCTGGCGAGAGCCGCCAGGTCGAGCTGACCCTGGTCGAGCGGGACTTCGCCTTCTGGTCCGAGCTGCACGGGCGCTGGGCCCTCGAGGCCGGTGAGTTCGAGGTCGCGGTCGGGTCCTCCTCGCGGCAGCTGGCCGCGAAGGTGCCGGTCCAGCTCGAGGCTCCCAGGCTCGCGGCGCCGCTCGGACCGATGTCCACCCTGCATGAGTGGCTGGCGGACCCGCGCGGCCGCGAGCTGGTGATGGCCGGAGCGGACGCCGCCACCAACCATCTGCTGGCCGACGAGGAGCTGATCAAGGTCGTCGGGACGATGCCGATGGCGACCCTCGCCGCTTTCCCGGGGATGGGGTTCAGCGACGCCCAGTTGGAGCAGATGATCCAGCAGCTCGACTGACCGGCCGGCGAGCGGCCCCGGCTGAACGGGCCAGAACAGAAGGGGGCTGGGTCAGAACGGGCGGGCCGGCTTGGCGGCCAGCACCAGCGGCTCCTCGGTGGCCACCTCCTCCGGCTCGCCGGCGAACTGGGAGTTGTACAGGTCGAAGTAGTGCCCCTCGGCGGCCAGCAGCTCGTGGTGGCTGCCCTGCTCGACGATCTGGCCGTGCTCCATCACCAGGATCACGTCGGCGTCGCGGATGGTCGACAGCCGGTGGGCGATCACGAAGCTGGTCCGGTCGGTGCGCAGGGCCGCCATGGCATGCTGCACCAGCACCTCGGTGCGGGTGTCGACCGAGCTGGTCGCCTCGTCCAGGATCAGCAGTGCCGGGTCGGCCAGGAAGGCGCGGGCGATCGTGATCAGCTGCTTCTCGCCGGAGCTGATGTTGCTGGCCTCCTCGTCGATCACCGTCTCGTAGCCGTCGGGCAGCGAGTGCACGAAGCGGTCGACGTAGGTCGCTTCGGCGGCGGCGTGGATCTCCTCGTCGGTGGCCGTCGGCCGGCCGTAGGCGATGTTCTCCTTGATGGTGCCGTGGAAGAGCCAGGTGTCCTGCAGCACCATGCCGATGTTGGACCGCAACGCCGACCGGGGGACGGAGGTGATGTCCACCCCGTCCAGGGTGATCCGGCCGCTGTTCAGCTCGTAGAACCGCATGATCAGGTTCACCAGCGTCGTCTTGCCGGCGCCGGTCGGGCCGACGATCGCGACCGTCTGACCGGGTTCGGCCACCAGGGACAGGTCGGTGATGAGCTCCTTGTCGGGCTCGTAGGAGAAGTTGACCTGCTCGAATTGGACCCGGCCCTTGGTGGGGTTGAGGGTGCCGTGCAGCTCCGAGTCCTCCTCGGCCGAGTCCAGGACCTCGAACACGCGCTCAGCCGAGGCGACCCCGGATTGGAGCAGGTTGGCCATCGAGGCGACCTGGGTGAGCGGCTGGGTGAACATCCGGGAGTACTGGATGAACGCCTGGACATCGCCGAGGTTCATCGTGCCCGAGGCGACCCGGAGGCCACCGACCACGGCGATGATCACGTAGTTGATGTTCCCGATGAACATCATCGCCGGCATGATGATGCCGGAGATGAACTGCGCTCCGAAGCCGGCTCTGAACAGCTCGGAGTTCCGGTCCGCGAAGACCTGCTCGACCTCGTGCTGACGGCCGAACACCTTGACCAGCGAGTGGCCGGTGAAGGCCTCCTCGATGTGGGCGTTCAGCTCACCGGTGCTCTTCCAGTTCTGGACGAACTTCTTCTGTGACTGCTTGGCGATCAGGCCGGTGACCACGATCGAGACCGGGATCGTCACCAGGGCGATCACGGCCAGGGTCGGCGACACGACGAACATCATGATCACGACGCCGATCACGCTGAGCAGTGAGGTGAGCAGCTGGCTGAGTGTCTGCTGCAGCGTCTGTGAGACGTTGTCGATGTCGTTCGTGACCCGGCTGAGCAGCTCGCCCCGGGGTTGCTTGTCGAAATAGCTCAGCGGCAACCGGTTGATCTTGGCCTCCACCTCGTCGCGGAGTGTCTTGACCGAACGCTGCACGGCGCCGTTGAGCAGGTAGCCCTGCCACAGCATGAAGCCCGACGAGACGACGTAGACGGCGAGAGCGAACAGCAGGATCTGGCTCAGTGCGGTGAAGTCGATGCCCTGGCCGGGAACCACGTCCAGCCGTTGCACCATGTCGGCGAAGGTGTTCTGGCCGGCAGCACGCAGCTGCGCCACCACCTGCTCCTTCGTGCCACCGGCCGGCAGCATCTTGCCGATGACGCCGGTGAAGATCACGTCGGTGGCCCAGCCGAGGATCTTCGGGCCGAAGACGTTGAGGGCGACGCCGACGACGGCCATCGCCATGACCAGCCCGATGATCAGCCGCTCCGGCCTCAGCTTGCCGAGCAACCGCCTGGTGGAGGGCCAGAAGGTCATCGACTTCTCGATACCGGGACCCTGACCGAAGGGCCCGTGGGTCCGCTGTGGTCCGTACTTGGGCCGTTCGGGCGCCTTGGCCGGCGTTGCGGAGGTCTTCTGGTCGGAGTCGGTGCTCATGCGGCTTCCTCTGCACTCAGCTGGGAGTCAACGATCTCGATATAGGTGGGGCAGCTGCGGAGCAGCTCCTCGTGGCTGCCCTTGCCCACCACCAGGCCGTCCTCGAGGACGATGATCTGGTCGGCGCCGGCGATCGTGGAGACCCGCTGGGCCACGATGATCACCGCGGCATCACGCGTCCCCGCCTTCAACGCCGTCCGCAGCCGCGCGTCGGTGGCGACGTCGAGCGCCGAGAACGAGTCGTCGAAGACGTAGATCTTCGGGTCCTTCACCAGCGCCCGGGCGATGGAGAGCCGCTGTCGCTGGCCGCCGGAGACGTTGGTGCCGCCCTGAGCGATCGGCGCCTCCAGCTGACCGGGCATCTCCGACACGAAGTCGCGGGCCTGGGCGATCTCGAGAGCCCGCCACAGCTCCTCGTCGGTGGCGTCCGGGTTGCCGTAGCGCAGGTTGCTGGCGACCGTGCCGGAGAACAGGTACGGCTTCTGGGGCACCAGGCCGATCCGGCTCCAGAGCAGGTCGGGGTCGAGGGCACGTGCCTCGACGTCGTCGATCCGCACCGACCCACCGGTGGCGTCGAAGAGCCGGGGGATCAGCGAGATCAGCGTGGTCTTGCCGGAGCCGGTGGAGCCGATGATGGCGGTGGTCTGTCCCTGTCGGGCGGTGAAGGTGATGTCGCGCAGGACCGGCTTCTCCGCACCGGGGTAGGTGAACTCGACCCGGTCGAACTCGACCAGACCGGCGGTCCGCAGCCTGGTGACGGGGTGCTCAGCCGGCTTCACCGACGACTCGGTCTGCAGCACCTCCTGGATCCGCTCGGCACAGACAGCCGCCCGCGGCGCCAGCACCAGCATGAAGGTGGCCATCATGACCGCCATCAGGATCTGGATCAGGTAGGCCAGGAAGGCGGTCAGCGAGCCCACCTGCAGTTGGCCCGCGTCGACCCGGTGGGCGCCGAACCAGAGGACGGCGACGCTGGACAGGTTCATGATGAACATGACGATCGGGAACATGGCGGCCATATAGCGACCGACGGTCGTGGCCGTGTCGGTCAGGTCCTGGTTGGCCCGCCCGAATCGGTCGGTCTCGTACGGCTCGCGGACGAAGGCCCGGACGACCCGGATGCCGGTGATCTGCTCCCGCAGCACCCGGTTGACCACGTCGATCCGCTTCTGCATGATCCTGAACTGAGGTCCCATCCGCGAGATGATCAGTCCGATGCACAGGGCGAGCAGCGGAACGGCCACCAGCAGCAGCCAGGAGAGGCCTGCGTCCTGCCGCAGGGCCATCACTATGCCGCCGATCATGGTGATCGGCGCGGCCACCAGCATCGTGCAGGTCAGCAGCACCAGCATCTGCACCTGCTGCACGTCGTTGGTGTTGCGGGTGATCAGTGACGGGGCGCCGAACTGGTTCAGCTCGCGGGCGGAGAAGGCCAGCACCCGGTGGAAGATCGAGGTACGGACGTCCCGGCCGAACGCCATCGCGGTCTTGGCACCCAGGTAGACGGCGGCGATCGTGCAGGTGATCTGGATCAGGCTGACCGCCAGCATGAAGCCGCCGGTCTGCCAGATGTAGCCGGTGTCGCCGGTCGCCACCCCCTTGTCGATGATGTCGGCGTTCAGCGTGGGCAGGTACAGGGCGGCCATCGTGCCGACCAGCTGGAGCACGATCACTCCGGTCAGCAACCCCTTGTAGGGGGCGAGATAGTCGCGCAGCAGTCGGATGAGCATCAGGCGTCCTTCGATGACGTGGCTGGGTCGATCGGTTCGATGGGGGGTCGGCAGGCCCCGTGCAGCAGCAGCTGGACAATGGCCTTCGGCTCGGTCTGGATGCCCTCGGAGAGCCGGGGGTGGGTGGCGGAGAACACCAGGGCGCGGAGCAGGTTGGCCACCTCGGCAGCGGGGAGCCGCAGCTGGTCCTGGTCGGGTTCGATCACCGTGACGATCGCCCGGGACAGGATCCGGTGGCTCTCCTCCTGCCGCCGGCGCCAATCCTCAGGAGCACCCTCGTGCTTCGGCCCCCAGCCGACGGCGTGGAAGACCGCCATCACCTCCCGCAGCCGAGCCTGCAGCACCTCGGCCACGATGCAGAGTCGCTGTTCGAGGTCGAGGTCGGGATTGATCGCGGCGAAGGCCTGGACGGCATGTCGCTCGTCGGTGATGTGCTCGATCACCTCGCAGATCAGGGTCTCCTTGTTGGGGAAGACCCGGAAGATCGTCCCCTCGGCCACGCCTGCGGCCTCGGCGATCTGGCGGGTGCTGATGCTGGTGCCGTGCCTCGCGAGCAGCGGCTCGGTCGCCTGGATGATGGCAGCCCGACGTTCCTCGGCGGGTAGGGGGGTGGCGCGAACCATGGCACGACCCTACTGAGTGAGTGCTCACTCAGCAAGAGGTCAACCGATCCCTCTCCCGAACTCGTCAGCTCGGCGGAGGGATAACATGCACGAATGCCCGTGGCTCTGGTTGGTAGCGAGGCCGCGCGTGCGGTCCAGGGCTGGTCTGCGGGTGCCGACCTGGCCCTGCTCGCCGACCGTGCTGGCCGGCCGGCGGCCGATCGGTCGGCCACCCTCAGCCGGAACCTGGCCGACGTCGGTGTCACCGGTGAACACGTTCTGGTCCGCGACCTGGGTCGGCTGGCAGAGCTGGCCGCCCGCTCCTCCGACCGGCCGCTGGTGCTGGCCGCAGCCGATCTCGAGCTCGAGCTGCCTGGCCTGCTCGACCTGCTGGACCGGCCGGGGGACGCGACAGCGGCCCTGGTGGCCGACCCGCAGGCCCGGACCACCGGGATTGCGGCGGCCACGCCCGTCCGGGTCGGTGCCGACGCCGCCGCGATCGAGTCCGTCGGGACCGGCTGGCACCGGGTCGGAGACCCCAACCGGATCTCCGTCGGTCTGCTTCGAGTGGCCGGCCGGGACCGTCCGGAGGCGGCCCGGCTGTGGCTCGACGCGGCGGCCTGGGCGGCCGGCCGGAACGATGACTCCACCGGCGACCTGCCCGCGCTGGCTCTGCTGGCCCTGACCCGAGGCGACCTGCGGGTCAGGCCTCAGGAGCTGGGCCAGGTCGGCTGGGCGCGGTCGGACATCTCCCAGCCCGGTGCCCCCGGATCCGCCTGGCAGCAGCGGCTGCGGAACGCCTCCCGCGGCGGCGACGGGTTCTTCTCCACCTTCGTCATCCGGCCGCTGTCCCGGCGCTGCACCGCCGTCGCGTTGCGTCACGACTGGTCACCCAACGCGCTGACGCTGGTCAGCCTCGTCGTCGGGCTGCTGACAGCCGCCCTGATCTGGTCCGGGCTCCCTTGGGCGTGGCTGGTCGCTGCGGTCACCCTTCAGCTGGCGCTGGTGATCGACTGCATGGACGGCGAGGTGGCCAGATTCACCCGCCGGTTCTCCGCGTTCGGAGCGTGGTTGGACGGCGTGGGGGACCGGGTGAAGGAGTACGCGGTGTTCGCCGCGCTGGCGGTGGTGGCAGCCCGGCAGGGCGAGGCGCAACTGGGCTGGCTGCTGGCATTGGCGGCGATGGTGATCGTCACCGCTCGGCATCTGGAGGACTACAGCTTCAACGACAAGATCGCCCCCGACCGGGCAAGCCGTCCCGACCTGCTGCCGCTCAGCGAGCGCGACGATGGCCGGGCCCCGGCCGCACGGACCACCTTCCCCGCCCAGCAGAGCCGCTCCGTGCGGATCCGGTTCTGGGCCAAGAAGGTCATCCACGTCCCCATCGCCGAGCGCTACCTGGTGTTGTCCCTCGGCCTGCTGACCCTGCACCCGGTGTGGGTGCTGGCGGCTGCGGTGGCCACGTCCGGGTTCGCCCTGGCCTGGACCCAGGGCGGTCGACTGGTGTTGGCGTTGAGGTCCCCGCGGGCGGCACCGGTCCGGGACGATCGTCCGCTCCCACTCGACCAGCAGCTGGACCTGGGAGGGCTGGCCCGGCTCGGTGGTCGGCTGGGCCGGCTGCCGTTCGTGCCGGGGTTCCTCCTTGCAGGGCTGCTCTGGCTCGGCACGATCACCGGCATCTGCCTGGGACAGCTCTGGTGGCCGGTTGCGTCCGCGGCGGTGGCTGCGTTGGTGGTCGGGATGGCCTGCCGGGTGCCGCTGCACCATCCGTTGGCGTGGCAGGCGCTGCCACTGATCTGGCTGGCCGAGTCGGCCGTGGTGGCCTCACTGCTCTCCGTCGGGCCCGTGGGTGGTGCCGCCTTCGTGCTGCTGGCCGTGGTCGCCTACCGCCGCTACGACCTGATCTACAGCATTCGCCTCACCAAGGTGGTTCCGAGCCGGCTGGCCACCTTCCTCGGGGCGGGCGCGGACGGGCGGATTCTCTTCGTCACCCTCGCCGTGCTGGCGGTGTCACTGGGCACGGCCGACCCGGCATCGAGCCTGCGGCCGGTCCTGCTGGCCGCCGCCGGCTACCTGGTTTTGGTCTATCTAGCAGAATCGATCCGGCAATGGAGAGCGCCGGCGCCAGCCGTGCGCCAACAACCACAGGCTCAGCGCGCGACCTGATCCGGTGGAAGGGAGAACGACGAGCGTGGATCTGGGCACACTAGCCGACCTCGAGTTCGAGGCGGTCATCTTCGACATGGACGGGACCCTGATCGACTCGACTCCCGCAGTCATTCGCTCCTGGGCGGCCTGGGCGTCCGAGCACGACCTCAGCGCCGACCAGCTGGCCGGCTTCCACGGCGTGCCCGCCGCCGGGATCGTGCGGCGGCTGTTGCCGCAGGAACGCTGGGCCGCGGCTCTTGAGCGGATCAACGACCTGGAGCTCAATGATGTGGGCGACATCGACGTACTCCCGGGTGCCGCTGAGGCACTTGCGGTGCTGCCGTCAGGGCAGTCGGCGATCGCCACCTCGTGCACCCGGCCGCTGGCCGAGGCACGGATCGCCGCAGCGCGCCTGCGACCGCCGGCGGTGCTGGTGACCGTCGACGACGTTCGCCGGGGCAAGCCCGCCCCGGACCCGTTCCTGGAGGCCGCCCGGCGACTGGGGGCCCACCCGACCCGCTGCCTGGTGGTCGAGGACGCGCCGATGGGGCTGGCTGCCGCCCGGGCGGCAGGCTGCGCCACCCTGGCCGTGTCGACCACCACGGCACCCGACCTGTTGGAGGCGGACGCAGTCGTTGTTGACCTGTCGGCCGTCTCCTGGCGGATCAGCGCTGCCGGGGTGGCGGTTCGGCCCGGGCTCTCGGCGAACTAGCCGGTCTTGCGCCGGAAGACCCGCTTCTCGTTCACCGGCCCGTGACTGTGCAGCGGAGGATGCGGATCGGCGTCGACGTGGTCCTCGCCATGACGTCCCTGCTTCGCCTCCAGCGCCTCACGGAACTTCCGTTTCGTCTCGTCTTCAGGCATTTGGGCTGCCGTCTTCTTGGATGGCTTCTTGTCGGCGCTCATGGCCCCATTGTTACCAGGGTTGCGGTGATCCGGCCAGCATTCACCGAACTTCAGCCCTGCTGCTGCGGCGGCGGCCACGGCGCCGACGGCCACTGCTGGTCGGCCGGCGCCGAGTCCGCCGCCGACGTGTCCGGCGCCGACGTGTCCGGTTGGCCGGAGTCGGCGGTGGGGATGCGCAGCCCGGTGGTGTCGGCGTCGCCGGCCGCGGCCTGTCCCGACTCCGGGCCATCCTGGCTGCCGGGCAGCGGTTTGAGTGTGACGGCGGTGCCGTAGGCGGACACCTCGCTGAGCGACTGGGTGATCTCGCTGCAGTCGAACCGGAGGCCGACGACGGCGTCGGCACCTGCCGCCTGGGCCATCTCGACCAGCCGACCGACGGCGTCCTGGCGGGACTGGGTCAGCATCGCCGCGTAGGAGTCGACCTGGCTTCCGGTACGCAGCTCCCGGGGCAGCTCACGCAGCCGAGCGATCACTCCGACGGCCTCGCCGATCACCCGGTCGATCTCCCGGCCAGGGACGGACTCCATCGTGACCACCGGCAGGCTTCGCTCCACCAGCTTGGCCTTGGGCAGCTCGGGCTGGCCCCACTGGCCCGGCTGGCCCTGACCGGGCTGTCCCTGGCTCGGCTGGCCCTGACCGTACGGACCCTGCTGAGCCGGCGCCTGTTGGCCCGGCTGGCCCCACCCACCGGGCTGTTGACCGTAGGGTGCCTGCCCCGGCTGCCCGTAGCCCGGCTGGCCACCGTAGGGGGACTGCTGACCCGGCCGGCCGTACGGCTGCTGCGGCTGGCCGTACGGCTGCTGCGGCTGACCATAGGGGTTCTGACCGTAAGGGGGGTTCTGGCCGTAGTTGCTCATGGCTTCAATCTAATGGCCGTAGGGGACCAACATGAAGAGATCACCGGAACGGATGAGAAGATCATCTGCCGTCAGCCCAGCTGGGTCATCTCGACGGTGACGAACATCGTAGAGGCGCCGCCGGAGTAGGTGCCGCGCAACGGCGCGACGTCGGCGTAGTCGCGCCCGTGCCCGACGCGGACGTAGTGGTCGGAGATCCGGCGCTGGGTGCTGGGGTCGAAGGCGGCCCAGCTGCCGCACCACCATTCGACCCAGGAGTGGCTCTCGCCGATGATCTTGTGGTTGGGCTCGCCGCTGCCGGGATACAGATAGCCGGACACGTAACGGGCCGGCACGCCGACAGCACGAAGCGCCCCGAGGGTGACGTGGGAGAAGTCCTGGCAGACGCCGCGGCCACCCTCCCACACCTCCCGCGCTGTGCTGGTGACTGCGGTCGCGCCCTTCTGATAGCTGAGCCGATCGGCGATGAGCCGGCAGACGTCGAGCGCAGCCAGGCGCGGTGGCTGACCGGCCACCACGTCTCGGGTCAGCTGGGCCAGCTCCTCGGGCGGAGCGGTGCGGTCGGTGATCGTCAGGAACTCCGTCATCGAGGCGATCACCCCCGGATCCCGCAGCGCCGACCAACCAAGATCATCCTCGGCCACCAGCCGCTGCTCGTCCCAGGGGGAGCCGTCACCCCGGGTCTCCACCACCGACTCCGCCTGGACGGTCAGCCGCTGGTGAGGCTGGTGCAGCTCGAAGGCGGTCACCCGGGTCCCCCAGTAGTCCAGGTAGGAGAAGCTCCAGGGGGTGGGGTCGATGCTGATCCGGCTGCTCCACACGGTCTGGTTCTGCGAGGTGGTCGGCACCATCCTGGCCTCGTTGTAGGACGAGGCGACCGGGCTGGAGTAGCTGAATCCGGTCGTGTGATCGATGCTCAACCGCATGTCACCACGCTCCTTCGGTGATCCAGGCCCTCGGACTCTGAGCGGCGAAGAAGGTGTTGGTGATCGTCGAGGTGACCCGGCCGCAGGTCTGCTGCACCGCCATCATCTCCCCATCCAGCCCGATCAGCAGGTCGTCCAACGCCGAGTACTGCAGATGCGCCCGCAGCGCACCCAGTGCGCGGAGCGCCTCGGCCGACTCGGAGGCGAACGAGGCGTTCGCCCTGGTCACCGTCTCGAGGCAGTGCGTGGCGGCCACCAGCCCGTGCATGACCGACCGTGGGAACCGCGAGTCCAAGATCAGGAACTCGGCCGCCTCGCGGTCCGCCTGGAAACCCCGGTAGGTGCGCAGGAACGCGTCGTGCGCACCACAGCTGCGCAGGGTCGTCGGCCAGGTGGACCCACCCCGGGTGGATGCTGCCGCGGCTACCACCCTCGCGGTCATGTTGGCCTGCTCCAGGCTGCGCCCCAGCAGCAGGAACTGCCATCCCTCGTCACGGACCATGGTGCCGCGGGCGATGCCGGTGAACAGGGCACTCCGCTCCCTGGCCCAGTCCAGGAAGCTGTGGCTGCGACCGGGTCCGAAGCGGCCCGACGGCAGCTGATGCCAGGTCGTGTTGATGCACTCCCAGAGCTCGAGGGGGATCACCTCGCGGGCGCGTCGCGCATTGTCACGGGCCGCCCGCCAGGAGGCCACGATCGAGTTGGGCTCGCTGCCGTCGTAGCCCAACACCCGCAGCACATCCTCTTGGGTCGGCTGCGCGACATGATCAACGCCCATCAGCGACAGCAGGTCGGCACAGACCGTCGACTCGATCAGACTGGTGTCCTCCACCAGCAGGCGGAGGTGCACCTGAAGCAGCCGGGCGGTGTCTTCGGCCCGCTCGCAGTAGCGACCGATCCAGAACAAAGACTCGGCGATCCTGCTCAGCATGGCGCCGGCTCATCCTGGTCATGACCAGCACGCCGGCTCTGCTGCTGCTGTTCGGGCTGCTGGTGTTGCGGGTCCGGATGGTCGAACTGGTCCAGCCGCGGCCCGCCGGACCAGTCGTGCCGGCTGGGGGTGTCGTCGAGGTCGAGCGGCGCGACCGACTCCGAGAACTGATCATGACGACCGAAAGCCTCATGTTGATCTTGGTGCCGTTCGACCCAGCGGACTGCCGGCGGCCCGAGCACCCAGGTGTCCTTGCTGCCACCACCCTGACTGCTGTTGACGACGAGCTCACCTTCGGGCAGCGCGACCCGGGTGAGGCCTCCCGGCAGCACCCAGACCTCATCGCCGTTGTTCACCGCGAACGGGCGGAGGTCGACGTGTCGCGGGGCGAGCCTGTCCCCGATCAGGGTCGGCACGGTCGACAGCTGCACCAGCGGCTGGGCGATCCAGCCGCGAGGGTCGGCGATCACCCGGCGGCGCAGTGCCTCCAGCTCCTCCGCACTCGCCTGGGGCCCGATCACGATGCCCTTGCCGCCCGAGCCGTCCACCGGCTTCACCACGAGCTCGTCCAGCCGGTCCAGCACCTCCTCCCGTGAGACCGGGTCCTCCAGCCGCCAGGTGTCGACGTTGGCGATGATCGGTTCCTGGTGCAGGTAGTAGCGGATCAGGTCCGGGACGTAGGTGTAGGTGAGCTTGTCGTCGGCCACCCCGTTGCCGATGGCGTTGGCCAGGCTGACCCCGCCGGTCCTGACGGCGTTGACGAGACCCGGGACGCCCAGCATCGAGTCGCTGCGGAAGTGCACCGGGTCGATGAAGTCGTCGTCGATCCTGCGGTAGATCACGTCCACCCGCTGAAGGCCCGAGGTGGTCCGCATGAACACCTTGCCGCGCCGGCACTCCAGGTCGCGGCCCTCCACCAGCTCGACCCCCATCGTGCGGGCCAGCAGGGTGTGCTCGAAGTAGGCCGAGTTGTAGACGCCGGGCGTGAGCACCACCACGGTCGGATCGTCGACGCCAGCCGGTGCGGCCCGCCGCAGAGCTGTCAGCAGTCGCTGCGGATAGCTGCCGACGGAACGGATCCGCTGGTTGCTGAAGGCGTCCGGGATGGCGGTGATCATGGCCGTTCGGTTGGTCATCACATAGGACACCCCGCTCGGCACCCGCACGTTGTCCTCCAGCACGCGGACATCACCCTCCGGGGTGCGGATCAGGTCGACACCGGCGACGTGGATGCGTACCCCGTTGGCCGGCTCGATGCCCCAGACGGCCCGGTGGAAGTGGGTGCAGGAGGAGATCAGGGGCTGGGGGATCACGCCGTCGGTGATCACCCCGGCGTCGGTGTAGACGTCGGCGAGGAACGCCTCCAGAGCTCGGACCCGTTGCGCCACTCCGGACTCGATCGTGTCCCACTCTGCGGCAGCGATCACCCGCGGCACCAGATCAAGCGGGAACGGGCGCTCGACCCCGCCGACATCGAAGGTGACACCGGCAGCGATGTAGTTGTTGGCCAGCGACTCGGCGACGTTGTGCAGCTCCTCCGGGGTGGCCCGGTCGAGGGTCGCATAGACGGCGGCGTAGGCCGGCCGGACCTGGCCCTCGGCGTCCAGCATCTCGTCGTACGCGACGCCGGGGTGATAGTGCGCCAGCAGGTCCGCCATAGACGGAGGGTACTCAATCTCCGGTCACCGTGGCGTTTCGCCGAGCAGTGGCGCGGCGCTGACAGACTGGCCCGATGAGCGCCGAACCGAAGCTGCGGGTGATCGGGTTGATGTCCGGCACCTCCTACGACGCGATCGACGCCGGCGTCATCGACCTGAGCTGGGACGGTGACACCGTCGTCCTGGAGCCGCTGGGCCTGAGCAGCCACCGCTATCCCGAGCAGCTGCGAGCCGAGCTGGCTGCGGTCCAGCCACCGCAGCCGGCCACCATGGAGGCGGTCTGTCGGCTGGACACCCTGATCGGCCGCGAGTTCGCCCGGGCGGCTGCGGCCGCCCTCAACGGGCTCGCTGGGGGCCGGGCCGACCTGGTCGCCTCGCACGGCCAGACCGTGTTCCATTGGGTCCAGGGCGCCGACGTCCTGGGCACTCTGCAGATCGGGCAGGCCGCCTGGATCGCGGAGGCGACGGCGCTGCCGGTCGTGTCGGACTTCCGGGCCCGGGACGTGGCGGCCGGCGGCCAGGGTGCGCCGCTGGTCAGCCTGCTGGATGTGCTCTGGCTCCGGTCCCGGCCGGGAAATCCGGTGGCACTCAACCTCGGCGGCATCGCCAACATCACCACCGGGGTGACCACCGATACTCCGATCGCGTTCGACACCGGCCCGGCGAACGCGCTGCTGGATGCCGCGATCACCCACTTCAGCGATGGGCGAGAGTGGGTCGACGTCGACGGTGCCCGGGCAGCGCGGGGTAGCGTGCAGCCGGAGCTGCTGCGGCTACTGCTGGACGATCCGTACTATCGGCGCCCGGCGCCGAAGTCGACCGGCCGAGAGCACTTCCATCTGCCCTACCTGCTGCACCTGCTGGCCGTGGACGGTGAAGTCGCCCTGGATGACCTGCTGGCGACGTTGACCGAGCTGACCGCGGCCACGGTCGCGGACGCGGTGGTCGAGCACGGCGGTACCGAGGTGATCGCCTCCGGTGGCGGCACCAGGAACCCGACCCTGATGCGACGGCTGGCGGCCCGGCTCGGGGGCGGCGTCCCGGTCCGGCTCTCCGACGAGCTGGGGCTGCCCTCGGAGGCGAAGGAGGCCTATGCCTTCGCCTTGCTGGGCTTCCTCACCCTCAACGGCCTTCCCGGCACCGTGCCCAGCTGCACCGGGGCCCGTCGGGCCAGCGTGCTGGGCTCGATCACCCCCGGCGGCCGGCCGTTGGTGCTGCCGCCGCGTCCGAGCGCGCCACCGCGGGCGCTGCGGATCGAGCAGCCTCCGTCTGGTGTGCTCAGCCGCTGACTGTTGAGACGACGATCGAGATGATGATCAGCAGCAGGACCAGCAGCGGCACCGCCATGATCAGCCAGAAGGTGAGCATCCCCGGGCGCTGCTGCGGCTCGAAGCCGAGGTTGCCGGCGCCGAAGGAGACCATCGGCGAGGCGTAGTAGAGCTCCACCGTCTGGCCGGGCGCGACCGGCACAGTGGTCTGCGCCTGCCCGTAGGCCCACATGTAGGTGACCTCGCAGAGCACATGGCGATGGCCGGCCGGGACATCGAACACGTTCTGCTCCCAGTGGCAGCGGGCCGGGAAGCCGTCGATCTTGATCGTCGGGGTGAGCATCGCCGCCGAGCCGATCCCCATCGGCTTGCGGAGATTGATCACCAGCCGGCCCTGGCCGCCGGCCCCGGTCTGCACCGGAGCCTGGCCCTGCTGAGGCTGACCCCGGTCGGCCGGCGGGAAGCCCGCTGTCGCGTACTGGGGCTGCCCCGCGGCGGGCCGACCGTTTCCTGCTGCCGGGTGGTACGGAGCCGGCTCGGGGACGAAGGACTGCGGGTGACCATGCTGGTGATGCGGCTGGCCGTGCGGCTGGTTCTGCTCAGACATGGCGGCCAGTATGGCATCGACCGGGGCCGTCGGCCGGGCATTCGGGCCGCGTCTTCTGACAGGAATCGACCACTCGTTGCCTGGCGAGGCGCCGGCTCCGGCGTACGGCCGGGAGCCTTCGACGACGAGTGGTCGATTCCTGTCACGCCGGTCCTCCCAGGTGACCGGTAGGTGACGATTTGGTCTCGGCCGGCACGTTGTCGGGCAGCGGGGTGTCGGACCGCGACATACTGGAGACGCACGAACGGGGGGACGTGAAGATCGGGGGATCTGTGCTTCCGTAGTTGGGCGGCGGCCGGATCCGGCCAGCCGCCCACTTCCTTTTTCCAGCTGTGTTGGCTTTCCAGCTGTGTTGTCGCCGTGTTCGCCCCGGGCTGGTCCAGGGGCCCGATGCCGTGCCGGAAGATGATCTTGGTCAGCTCAGCTGACGACCTGCTGCATCCAAAGCGGCCGACTGTGGGGAAGTACAGGCATACGACCCCAACAGGAGGTAGCAATGAACAAGCTCGCTCGTGTGGTCAGCGTCCTGTCCGCGGCGCTGGCCGTCGGGGCGGCAGGTCTCGCTCTGACCACGCCGGCCCATGCCGAGGACACGGCGACGGTCTCGGTGCTGCATGCAGTTCCGGGAGCCACGGTCGACGTGTACGCCAACGGCAAGGCTCTGCTGACCGACTTCAAGCCCGGTACGTTGACCGATCCCCAGCAGCTGCCGCCCGGCAGCTATGACCTGAAGGTGGTCGCGGCCGGCGACGGAGCCGATGGCAAGGCGGTGACCGAGGCCGACGACGTCACGGTGCCGGCCGGAGCCAACATCACCGTGGTTGCGCACCTGACCGCCAAGGGAACGCCGACCTTGACGCCATTCGTCAATGACGTGTCCACGCTCCCCGCTGGGAAGGCCCGAATCACGGTCCGGCACACCGCGGCGGCACCCGCCGTGGACGTCCGTGCCGGTGGTTCACCGGTGTTCAAGGGTCTGACCAACGCGAAGGAGGCCACGGCTGACCTCGCTGCCGGCACCGTCAAGGCCGATGTGGTGCTGGCCGGCACGGAGACCGTGGCCATCGGCCCAGCCGAGGTGAAGCTGGCCGAGGGCACCAACACCGTCGTGTATGCCTGGGGCAGCGCCGCCGACAAGAACCTGGCCTTCGCGGTGCAGACGATCAGCGGTCTGCACGGCAACCCGAACGGGGTGCCCGGCGGCACCGGCGGCCAGTTCGCGCAGGCCGAGACCCAGCGTTCGACCATCGCGGCGGGGCTCGTGCTGGTCGGCCTGATGGGTGTCGTCGTGGCGACGCGTCGGCTCGCTCGGGTGCGGGTGTCGACCCGGCGGTGACTGAACGCGCGCTGAGGGACGGCCGCCAGCTGGCGCTCCTGCTGCTCCCCCTCTCCGTTCTTGCCCTGGTGCTGGGCCTGTCCCTGCTGCACCAGTCCCTGCTGCGCCAGGGCAGGAGCGTCGCCGGGGACTCCGCGCTGGTCGGCGTCGCGGGCCCCCCGACCCCGGCTGCGGCCCGGCCCTCCCCGGCGTGGAGGCCCCCGCTGCGGACCGCGGCTGCGGCCCCGAGCGCCGGCAGGCCTGCCGTCCCTTCCCGGCTGCGGATCCCGAGCATCGGCTTGGATGTGGACGTGACGCCGGTGGGCGTCAGTGCGGACGGCCAGCTGAGCCTGCCGGAGCGTCCCGATCGGGTCGGCTGGTACCGCTACGGCCCACGGCCCGGGTCGGACCAGGGATCGGCTGTGCTGGCCGGGCACCTGGACAGCCGCCGGTACGGGATCGGCCCGCTGGCGGCCGTCGGCCGGATCGACGCAGGCGACGTCGTGCTGGTGACGACCGGCAGGAAGACGCTGAGATTCGGAGTCGAGGAGGTGCTGCGGGTGCCCAAACGAACCCTGGACCTCGACCGGCTGTTCACTCGCGAGGGCCGACCGTTGCTGCGGATCGTCACCTGCGGGGGTGCCTACGACCCCGACCGAGGTGGCTACCAGGACAACGTCATCGTCACCGCCCGGCCCCGGTGAGGCGCGATGCCCCAGCCGTCCACGGCATCGTCGGCTACAGTTCAGCCTGTGATGCGGGTAGGCGACCAGCCAGAAGGCGGGTTGTCCGATGATGAGCTGGCCGCCGGCTTCGCCGCCGGTGTGGACGCGTGTCTGGCCGAGAGCTACCGCCGGTTCGCCCCCCTGGTGCACACACTGGCGTTGCGTACGCTGATGAACGTCAGCGACGCCGAGGACGTCACCCAGCAGGTATTCGTGTCGGCCTGGCGTGGCCGCGGGTCCTACGACCCCGAGCGCGGTCCGCTGCGGGCCTGGCTGGTGGGAGTGACCCGGCACCGCATCGCGGACCGCCAGGCGCAGCGGGCCCGCGAAGCAAGGCTGGTCGACGCCGTGGAGGGCGTCCTGGTCGAACCTCCGGTGCACCCGCAGACCGACGAGGCGACCGACCGGGTCGTGCTCGTCGACGAGCTGCACCGGCTGGGCGACCCCCGCCGGACAATCTTTCAGCTCGTCTTCTACGAAGACCATACGTACCAGCAGGTTGCTGACCGCTTGAATCTGCCGCTGGGTACGGTCAAGAGCCATGTCCGACGAGGACTGCTGCAGATGCGATCGCGGCTCAAGGAGGTGACCGGTGAGGCACTGTGATGCCGAGCTGCTGGCCGGTTACGCCCTGGGAGACACGGCCGAGCTGAGCGACGACGACCGTCGACACCTCGAGGTCTGCGACGAGTGCCAGGCGGAGGTGCGTGAGCTGCGCCTCCTGGTGGAGGGTCTGCCGCTGAGCACTGCCGACGAGCTGGTGAGCCCCCGCGCGGAGGTGTGGGAACGGATCCAGGCCGAGCTGCGGGACGAGCTGCCCGGTGCGCAGAGCCGACCCGAACAGACGAGCGCCCCACAGACGAGCGCCCAACAGATGAGCACACAGCCGAGCCCTGAGACGAACGTGGTCGCGTTGGACAGGACCCGGCGTGCACGTCCGGACCGGCGCTGGATCCTGCGTGCCGTGGCGGCGGCGGTGATCGGTGTTCTGCTCGGCGTGGTGGGGACGGTCACGCTGAGGGACGGCACCACCGAGCAGGTGCAGGTGCTGGCGCGGACCGTCCTGGAGCCGTTGCCCGGCAAGACCGGCAGCGGCAGCGCAGAGCTGGTCACGATCGACCACCAGCCGTTCCTGCGGATCACGGTCAAGGGTCTGGGTGCCGGCGCCGGCTACCACGAGCTGTGGCTGATCAACAGCGACGGCAAGCGGATGGTGTCGTTGGGGGTGCTGCCGGAGAACACGACCAAGACCTACCCGCTGCCGGCCGGGCTCGGCAGCAGTTACCGGATCGTCGACGTCTCGTTGGAACCCGACGACGGGAACCCGCTGCACTCCCACAACAGCCTGGTACGCGGCACGCTCCCCCTATGATCCCAGTGAGACCTGTGATCTGAGCTAGCCGCGGACCTGCTGATAGGCGGCGAGCGCCGCCTCGCGGCTCTCCTTGAGATCGACGAGCGGCGCCGGGTAGTCGTCGGTGCCGAGATCGGGGACCCAGCTGGCGACGTAGCGGTCATCCGGATCGAACTTGCTGCGCTGCGTCTCGGGGTTGAAGACCCGGAAGTAGGGCGAGGCGTCCGCGCCGGAGCCGGCCACCCACTGCCAGTTGAAGGCGTTGTTCGCCGGATCGGCGTCGACAAGGGTGTCCCAGAACCAGGCCTCGCCGATCCGCCAGTCGATCAGCAGGTTCTTGGTGAGGAACGAGGCTGTGACCATCCGCACCCGGTTGTGCATGTAGCCGCTGTGCCACAGTTCCCGCATCCCAGCGTCCACCAGGGGGTACCCGGTCCGGCCCTGCTGCCAGGCCCGCAACGCATCCTCATCCAGTGGCGGCCAGGGGAAGGCGTCGAACTTGCGCTGCAGGTTCTCGGTGGAGAGGCGCGGGTGGTGGAACAGGACGTGGTAGGCGAACTCGCGCCAGCACAGCTCGCGCAGGAACCCGGACGCAGCTTCGGAGTCGTCCGCCGCCATCATGGTGTGCCACACCTGTCGAGGGCCGATCTCGCCCCAGCGCAGGTGCGGAGAGAGCCTGGAGGTGGCCGACTGGTCCGGTCGGTCCCGACCCTCGGCGTAGCCGGGCAGCCCATCGACCATGTCACGGAGACGACGGGCGGCACCTCTCTCACCGGGCTCCCAGGTCTCTCGGAGTCCACCGGCCCAGTCCGGTGTGGTCGGCTGCAGCCGCCAGCTGTCCAAGTCCTCGCTCGGCACCCGCTGGTCCCAGCCGTCGATCCGGCGGACCGCCGGAAGAGGCTCCGATGGCGGCCGCTGCTCCCGGCAGGCCCGCCAGAACGGGGTGAAGACCGAGTACGGCGACCCGGACTTGGTGCTGACCTCCCAGGGCTCGAACAGCAGACTCGCGTTGTGGCTGTGCGCCTCGAGCCCCTCGCCCCGGCAGCGTTCCTTGATCCGCTCGTCCACGGCGCGCTCGGCCTCCCCGTAGCGCCGGTTCCAGTGGATGGCCGTCGCGCCCGTCTCGCCGACCAGCTCGGCGATCACGTCGGCTGCCGGGCCGCGGCGGAGCACCAGGCCGGAGCCGGCGCGCTCCAGGTCGTCGGCCAGCGAGCGGAGGCTCTGGTGCAGCCACCATCGGCTGGCACCGCCGAGCGGGCGGATGCCCTCACTCGACTCGTCCAGCACGAACACACAGCAGACCGGCCGTCCGGAGTCGACGGCAGCCAGCAGTGCCGGTTGGTCCGACAGCCTCAGGTCATCCCGGAACCAGACCAGTGCCGGTCCGGAGGCTGGTTCCTGAGTGGCGTTCATCCGGTCATCCCTCGTCGTCGCCTCAGGGGCTCGTTGTGCCCATGACTCGTGGTACCCCTGCCCTGTACCCACGTCTGGCGAGGATCTCGCTGGAGTCGCAGCGGCCGGGGCCTCGACTCTAGTCGGGCTCGTAGGTGGACGCTGCCGCGCGGGGTGCGACAGACTGGCCCGATGACGACGCCGGGCCCGACCACGCCGTCGGCCGCCGACGTCGTGGTGGTCGGAGCGGGCTTAGCCGGCCTGGCGTGTGCCCGACGGCTGGCCGCGGCGGGGGTCGAGGTGACGGTGATCGAGTCCGCCGACGCTGTTGGCGGCCGGGTCCGTACCGACGTGGCTGACGGGTTCCTGCTGGACCGCGGCTTCCAGGTGCTGAACACGGGATACCCGGAGCTGCCCCGGGCGGTCGACCTGTCCCGCCTCGACCTTCGCTACTTCAACCGGGCCGCACTGCTGCACCGCGACGGGCGGCGCATCCGGCTGGCGGATCCGCGATCTGAGCCGTCCGCCCTCTGGCGGCTGGCTCGGGCTCCGCTGGGTTCGATCCGGGACAAGGCTGCGCTGGCCGCCTACGCGACGGCCGCCGCAGTCCTTCCGGCCCGGATGCTCAAGACCCGGCCCGACCGTGCCGCCAACGACGAGTGGCATCGTCTGGGCCTTTCCGACGCGGTCATCGACGCTGTCCTGCGGCCCTTCTTCGCGGGGTTGCTGCTGGAGACGGAGATGTCCACGTCCAGCCGGTTCGCCACCCTGATGATGCGGATGTTCGTCCTCGGCCGGACGGCGGTGCCGGCCGCCGGCATGCAGGCGTTGCCAGATCAGCTGGCTGAGGGGATTCCAGTGCGAGTAGGTCTGCCCGCTCGGGCGGTGGACCCGGGCGGGGTGGACACCGCCAGCGGCAGGATCGGGGCACGTGCGGTGGTGGTGGCCACCGACGCCGACACGGCCGCCGGACTGGTCCGCGGACTCCCCTCACCCGTCTGGAACGGGGTCAGCACCGTCTATCACGCCGTAGACACCGCGCCGCTCGACGAACCGACCCTGCTGGTCGACGCAGACGACTCTCCGATCGTGAACACCATGGTGATGACGGCTGCCGCGCCCTCCTACTCGACCGACGGGCGTGCCCTGGTCGCCACCTCGGTCGTCCACTCCGGCCGACCGCCGGGCTCCAGGCTGGACGAGCAGGTGGTGCGGAGACGGCTGGCCGAGCTGTATCGGACCGACACCCGTTCCTGGCAGCACCTGGCCACCTACGACATTCCTCGAGCGCTGCCGTCGATGCGGGCGCCGCATCCGTTCCGGCGGCCGGCCAGCCACCGCGGCATCTACCTGTGCGGTGACTACCGGGACACCAGCTCGATCCAGGGTGCTCTCGTCTCGGGGCGGCGGGTCGCCGACGAGGTGATCGCCGACCTGACCGAAGGCCGGTCGGGGCGAGCGAAGAGGCCGATCAGCGGCGTCAGGCCGTAACGGCGTCGATCGCCTTCTTCAGTGCGCTCGGCTGGGCCGGGCTTCTCGGTGCGGTCTTCTTCTGCTCCAGCATCCGTTCGCCAATCTCCGCCAGCTGCTTGCGTCCCAGCCCGGCGCGGACCTTGGGGAACCAGTCACTCTCTTCCTCCTCCATGTGGTGCGTGACGTTCTCCATCAGCACGGTCATCTTGGCGTCGAAGCGTTCGGCGGTGGAGTCGAGCGCGGCCAGCTCCATGCAGAGGACGTCCGCCACGTGGTGCTCCTCGTAGGACTCCAGTACGTCGTCCTCCAGATCCGGAAGCAGCCGGCGCACCTCGGGATACATCGTCTCGTTCTCGATGTAGGTGTGCACCGTCAGTGCCTCGATGATCTTGGTCGCCAGGGCGTCCTTGGTCGCGTGCGCGTTGTCGCCGGCCGACTCGAACTCGCGGAACAGCCGGCGGATCTCCTTGTGATCATCTCTGAGGATGACGATGGCGTCTGTGGACATGGCCACACGGTACCCCGATCCGCACGGGCTCAAAACGACGGCGCCACCCCGGCTCAGCCGCCCGAGCGAATCAGCAGCGGCAGCAGTAGCAGCATGGTCGTGGACCAGGTGACATGGGTGATGATCGGCCCCAGGATTCCGCCGGAGGCGCGGCGTTGCAGCCCCAGCACCAGCCCGAGCAGCAGTGCGGCGAACACCAGCATGGGGTTGCCGGTGGCCAGCGTCGCCAGGGCGTAGACCAGGGTGGAGATCAGAACCGGGTGGCGGACACCGATCGCGGCGAACAGTGCGCCCCGGAAGAACAGCTCCTCCGCCACCCCGTTGACGACGGTGACGGCCAGGACGAGCGGCAGCGACCCGGAGCGGGCGTGGTCGAGGACGCTGTCGGTGAAGTCCCGCAGCAGCGGGATCTCCCGGATCACCAGCGCACCGGCGACGAACACGGCGGCCGCCACCAGGCCCAGAATGACGGGGGAGATGATCGGTCTCCGCAGGCTGCCACGGAACGGGATCCGGCCGAGATGCAGTCGGCCGGAAGCGAATGCGCCGACGGCCCACAGCGCCGCCAGCCCGAAGGTGAGCGGATAGAAGGCGGTCGCGCCGGGAGGCACCGACAGCGAGACGCCGAGCAGCGCCGCGCCGGCGACCAGCACGATCACCACAACGATCCGACGGCGGCGGAAGGCGGCATCGGACTGCAGATGGTCCCGCGGCACCTTGTCGACCAGCACCGGCCGAATGACCGGAGCGATGCTCGGCCAGCGCCGACGCTCCGCTCTCACACCGCTGCAGCGCGATCGGCCAGCGCCGCCCGTACGGCGTCGTCGTAGCCCATCGTCTCGCCGGGGATGATCTTGGTGATGGAGTCGTCGCTGACGATCACCTCGGTGGTCATCGAGTCGATGAGGTTGCGGCCGGTCGGTACGTCGACGTCGGTGACCAGGGCGAGCCAGTAGGACGACAACCTCGGCGTAAACAGCGGCAGGGCCACCAGCGGCAGCGGACGGTGGTTCTGGATCCGGGCCGCCCGGCGGAGCATGTCCTGGTAGCGGAGGACGTCCCGGCCGCCGATCTCGTAGATCTGGCCGGCGGTCTCGGGGGCCTCCAGCACCCCGACCAGATAACGGATCACGTCGGCCAGCGCGATCGGCTGGGTGCGGGTGGACACCCAGTTGGGCGCCACCATCAGTGGCAGGTGGTCGACCAGCTGCCGGGTGATCTCCCAGGCGATGCTGCCGTGGCCGATGACCACCGCTGCCCGGAGGACGGTGACGGGCACACCGTCAGCACCGAGCAGGCTCTCCACCTCACGGCGGGACCGCAGGTGGGCCGACAGGGCGCCGTCGTCGTCGCGGCCGAGCCCGCCGAGGTAGATGATCCGCTCAACTCCGGTCTCCTTGGCGGCTGCGGAGAAGGCACGCGCCGCCGCCGCGTCCTTCTTCTCGAAGTCGTCCGAACCGAGCGAGTGGACCAGGTAGTAGGCGACCTCGATGCCCTCCATCGCCTGCCGCAGCCGTTCAGGGTCGGTGACGTCGGCTTCGAACGGCTCCCCGGCGCCGTCGTACGTCTCCGGGTGGCGGGTCATCGCGCGCACCTGGTGGCCCTCCTCGGCCAGGGCGCGGGCCAGGTGCGATCCGATGAAGCCGGTGGCGCCGGCGATCAGGACTCGGCGGGGCATGGGCTACTCCTCTGATCGGCTGATGGCACCAACACCATAGCCGTCGGGCGAAGCCTCGCCCTTGATCGACTTCGCGCGTCCGCTGCCGAGCGACCGGCTGGCCAGCAGGCCGATCAGCAGGAACGCGGCAGCGGTCAGCGCGGAGTAGCGGGTGGCATCGGAGAAGGCGGTCTCGGCCGCAGCGCCGATCGGCGCGGTGCGCGGGTCGGCGTTCAGCGAGGGGATGATCGATCCGGCGCTGTCCTTGACCGCCGCCACCAGAGCGGTGCGCTGCTCCGCGCCGAGCTGCGCGAAGCCGGTCAGGGTGTCGTCGAGGCGGCTGCCGAGACTGGCGAACAGCACCGTACCGAGGATGGCGATCCCCAACGCGGAGCCGACCTGGCGTGCGGTGCTCTGGGTGCCCGACCCCTGGCCGCTGCGGGCGAGTGGCACATCGGCCAGCACCACCCCGGTCAGCTGGGCGGTGGCGAAGCCGACGCCGATCCCGTAGACGAACAGCAGTGGCGACGTGGTCAGCCAGGTACTGTCCGGCCGGATGAAGATGCCCAGCCCGGCGACCCCGACAAGCTCGAGCAGGATCCCGACCCGGACGACGAAGATGGCGCCGCGTCGCTGGCCGAGCGCCGCACCGAGCCCGCTGGCGACGAAGCTGCCGGCGGCCAGCGGCAACAGCGCCAGGCCGGTCTGGAAGGCGGAGTAGCCGGCGACGTTCTGGAACCACAGCGGCAAGGCGAAGATGATGCCGAACTCCCCGAGGCTGACGATGGCGGCGGCGATGTTGCCGTTGCGGAACGAGCGGATGCCGAACAGGCTCAGGTCGAGCATCGCCACCCGGTGCCGCCGGTTTCGGCCGCGCTCGAAGGCCACGAACACCGCCAGCGCGGCGACGCCCAGCACGAAGGCGACGACGACCGGCGAGATCCGCCACGGCCAGCCGGCTCCGAAGAAGGAGAGGTCGTCCTTGGCCCGCCACCAGCCCAGGTTGCGGCCCTCGATCAGCCCGAACACCACTCCACCGAAGCCGACCGCGGACAGCAGGGCGCCGATCCAGTCCAGCCCGCGGTCGGCGTCGTCGTCCTTCGACTCGGGGACCAGCAGCAGCAGACCGATCACCACGGCCACTCCGAGCGGGAGGTTGATGCCGAACGCCCAACGCCAGGAGAACGACGTGGTCAGCCACCCACCCAGCAGCGGTCCCAGTGCGGCGGTGCCGCCGATGGTGGCGCCCCAGATGCCGAACGCGATGCCGCGGTCGCGTCCGCGGAAACCGGCATTGAGCAGCGAGAGGGACGTCGGCAGCATCATCGCCCCACCGACGCCCTGCAGGGCGCGGGCCAGGATCAGCAGGTTGCCGTCGGCTGAGCGGGCGGCCAGCAGACTGGCCACCATGAAAACGAGGACGCCGATGACGAAGAGCCGACGCCGCCCCCACTGGTCGGCCAGCCGTCCCCACATCAACAGCAGGGAGGCGAAGATCAGGGTATAGATCTCCTGCACCCACTGGGCCTGGGTGGAGTCGATGCCGAGATCGGAGATGATCGACGGGATGGCGACGTTGACGATGGTGGAGTCGACGATGATCAGGGCCACACCGAGACTGATGAAGAACAGGCCGACCCAGCGCCGCGATCCGGTGGCGGTCACCGCCGCCCCGCTGCTCATCGCAGGGCCTGTCCGGTGGGTAGCGGCTGGCGGTCCGCCGACTCCGCCGGGTTCATGATGCTGCCGTCGCTGATGTGTACGGTCCGGTCCGCGTAGTGGGTGATCCGGTCGTCGTGGGTGACGATGATCGCTGCGGTTCCACGAGACTTCATCTCATCCCGGATCAGCCGGACCACCTGGTCGCCCAGCTTGCTGTCCAGGGCGGAGGTCGGCTCGTCGAACAGCACCAGGCGCGGTTCGTTCATCAGCGCCCGGCCGATGGCCACCCGCTGCTTCTGGCCGCCGGAGAGCTGGCCGGGCAGGTTGTCGGCACGGTCGGCCAGCCCGAGTTCGTCCAGCAGCGTGTCGGCGCGCTGCCGGGCCCGGCGGCGCCCACCGCGGCGTGACCCCCCCCGCCGTGACCCCCCGCCCAGCTCGTCGACCACCAGCAGATTCTCCCGCGCGGTCAGGAAGGGGACCAGGTTGACGGCCTGGAAGACGAAGCCGACCGAGGTGCGCCGGAACTCCGTCAGCGCCCGACCCGAGTGCCGGCTGATGTCCTCGCCGCCGACGACGATTGTGCCGTCGGTGGGCGACAGGATGCCCCCGGCGATCGAGCAGAGGGTGGTCTTTCCCGAGCCCGACGGCCCCACCAGGGCGATGATCTCGTCACTGCCCAGGACGAGATCTGCCGAGTCCAGGGCCACCACCTCGCTGTCGCCCATCTGGTAGGTCTTGCGGACCTGTTCCATCACCAGTGCGTGTGCTGTCATTTCTACTGCGTTCCTCCAATGGCGGCGGCGGGGTCGATGCGCAGCACTCTGCGCAGGGAGAAGGCGGAGCCGACGACGGCGGCCACCAGCAACACCGCGACGCTGCCGGCCAGCCGGGTCGGGCGGATCCTGAACGGGATGGACCCGGGTGGGATGAGGGCGCCGAACATCAGCGTGGTGGCGACGCCGATGATGGAGGCGACCACGGTGACCAGGACCGCCTGCAGCGCGACGCCGGCGAACAACGTGCCGGTGCCGGCGCCGATGGCCTTGAGCACGCCGTACCTGCCGGTGCGCTCAACGGTCAACAGGGCGAAGAACAGGGCGACCACGACGATGGCGATGGCGACGGTGACGCCGATGATCTGGTTGAAGGTGCTGCGCTGCGCCTGCACCCCCGGAATGGCGTCGGCGGCGGCGGCGATGCTGAGGGTGTGGGTGTCGCCGCCGGTGGCGGCGTCGATGCTCGCCGCCAGGTCGCCGGTCTGGGTCGGGTCGAGCCGGATGACCAACGCCTGGGTGTCGTCGGCGCCGAACGGCAGCCCCGGCTGGTTGGCGGCGAGCACCTGGCGCCAGGTCCGCAGGGATCCCCAGACGGTCCCGGAGCCATAGCTGGTGTCGGTGCCGTCGAAGCCGATGACCGTCACCGGGGTGCGGTCCGGCCCGAGCCAGATGGTGTCACCGGCCCGGATGCCCTCGGCCCTCAGCGAGTCGTCGGCGATGACCTCCCCGGTGGCCGGCGGGACCACCGGCAGGCCCTGGGGCGCCAGCTCGTAGCCGTAAAGGCTGATCGACACCAGGTCCCGGGGGCCCCGGCCGTCGAGCCGGGCACCGAGCGACACCGTGCCGAGTCCGCCGACCGCGGCGGGTCCGGCGGACCGCTCGACCTGGCTCCGGGTGGCGCTGCCGATCCGGCTCCGGCCGAGCGTGTCCTCAGACTTCGCCGAGTAGACGACGAGGTCGGCACGCTGCGCCTGCAACGGGCCGGTGGCGTCGCCGACCAGGCCGTCCAGCAAACCGCCGAGGAACATCAACAGGATCGCGATCAGGGACAGGATGGCCGCGGCGATCGCGAACCTGCTGGGCTGTCGGCGGAGCTCCCGCCAGGCGAGTCTCATCGCTGTCCTGCCCCGGTGGTCGCCTCGATGGGGTCGATCGCCAGCACCCGTCGGGCCGAGACCAGAGCGCTCAGCAACCCCAGCCCGACCAGCAGCGCGGCCCAGAAGGCCACGGCCGACCAGTCGAAGCGCAGCGACAGGGTGCCGAGGCTGACCAGGGTGAGCGGAGCGTAGAGCGCGGCGCCGAGGAGCACGCCGCCGCCGACCACGATCAGCACCTGGACCAGCAGCGAGCGGACGAGCACCGACGAACGGGAGCCGATCGCCCGGAGCAGGGTGAGCGAGCTCGCCTTCTGCAGCGTGATGATCAGGAAGAACAGACCGGTGACCAATGGCACCACCATCGCGTACAGGGCGAAGATGATCTTGAACGACTGTCGGACCTGGGCCACCCCGGGGGCACCGTCAGCGGCGCCGGCGCGGGTCAGCGCCTCCACGTCGGCGGAGGTGCCGTTGATCTTCGTCACCAGCTCCGGGTCACTCACCGACGCCGCCGGCCGGACGGCGAGCAGGGTGGGGGCGACAGCCGTCAGGGCCGGGTTGACCGCACGCAGGGCCTGTTCGTACCCGGCGTAGGGGAGGAAGAGGGTCGGAGTGACCAGCAGCTGGGCGTCGGCGGCGAGCCCGACGACCGTCAGCCGCACCGGCGCCGCCCCCCCGACCGGAACGACCTCCACCTGCTGACCCAGCGCGAAGTCTCGGTCGCTGCCGACAGCCTCGGTGGGTCGCCGCGGCAGCCGCCCGGCGGAGAGCCGGTCCGGACCGCCCAGCGTCGCGCTCTGGTAGCCGAACAAGGTCGCGGTGGTTTCCTGCTGGCCATCCACCGCCACGCTCAGAGAGCGGATGCCGATCGCGGCGCTGTCGGCGACGCCCTCCACCGCCTCAACGCTGTGCTGCAGCTCGGTGGAGATGACGCTGCCCAGCGGGGAGCGCTGCGCATCGGTGCTGAAGACGAGGATGGGCGCGGACTGCCGTTGGATGGCTCCGATGAACGAGGTGATCAGGCTGTTCTGGATGGCCTGCTGAGCCAGGATGAGGACGACGAGCAGGCTGACGGCCACGATCAGAAGTCCGAAGCGGACCCTGGCACGGCGCATCTCGCGGAGGGCTAGATACACGTCCGAAACTTTACGACACAACGTCGCAACGTTCAAGACGAAGCGTCGCAATCATCGGGACGCCTGGTCGCGAACCGTCCACCCGTGTGCTTCACTGGCCCTATGCCACGGATCCGAGCCGACACCCTGGCGGCACATCGAGAGCTGATGTGGACCCGGCTGCTCGATGCGTTCGCCGACGCGATGGCCGAGGTCGGCTATCCCGACCTCACTCTGGCCGACGTCGCCGCGCGGGCCGGGATGGCACGCAACACGATCTACAACTACGTGCCGGACAAGGAGGCCCTGATGATGGCCTTCATCGAGCGGTCGGTGGAGCAGTTCGTGCACCGGATGCGCTCGGAGCTGGCCGACCTGAGCGACGCCCGGACCAGGATGGAGGCGCTGATCCGACGCCAGATGCACCAGTTCGTCGTGGAGCCCGGGTCCGGGCCGGGCAAGGGCCTGCTGGAGGGCCACGAGTTCGGACCGGCGACCCATCTGGCGATGCAGGTCCGGTTCAAGCCGCTGCACACCCTGATCGCCGAGATCGTCTCGGAAGGCATCGACTCCGGTGAGTTCCGCGCCGGCCTGGACCCGGTGGGGGTCACTCCGATGATCTCCGCCCTGGTCGGCTCCGAGCGGGTGCCGGTCGGGCAGGGCCAGCACGACCCGGATGAGGCGGCCGACCGGGTGACCGAGTTCGTGCTGGCGGCGCTGAGTTGACGGCTCCCCGCTGACGGCTGCCCGGCTGGGGGCGGTGCGGTGCGCGGGCTCGATAGGCTTGGCGGGTGAGTGCACACGACGAGCTGGACCCCGACGCCCCCGAGCAGATGCGGGTCCGCCGGGAGAAGCGGGACCGGTTGCTGGCCGACGGGCGGCAGCCGTACCCCGTCAGTGTGCCCAGGACCCATGACCTGGACGAGGTCCGGGCCAAGTGGGGACATCTGCAGACCGGTGAGGAGACCCAGGACGTGGTCGGTGTCGCCGGCCGGGTGGTCTTCATCCGCAATACCGGCAAGCTGTGTTTCGCCACCTTGCAGCAGGGACTGACCCAGGAGCACTCCGGCGTCCGGCTGCAGGTGATGCTGTCGCTGGCCGAGGTGGGCGAGGAGGCGCTGACGTCCTGGAAGGCGGAGGTCGACCTCGGTGACTTCGTCTTCGTCGAGGGCCGGGTGATCTGGTCCAGGCGGGGCGAGCTGTCGGTGATGGCCAGCCGCTGGGAGATGGCCTCCAAGGCGCTGCGGCCGATGCCGACCATGCACAAGGAGCTGTCGCCCGAGATGCGAGTGCGCCAGCGTTACGCCGACCTCGCCGTACGGGAGGCCGCCCGGGACATGGTGCGTACCCGGGCGAAGATCACCCGCAGCATCCGCGAGACGCTGCACCGCGGCGGGTTCGTGGAGATCGAGACGCCGATCCTGCAGCTGATCCACGGCGGTGCGACGGCCCGACCGTTCAACACCCACCTGAACGCGTTCGACACCCACATGACGCTGCGGATCGCGCTCGAGCTCTTCCTCAAGCGCGCAGCGGTCGGTGGCGTCGAGCGGGTGTACGAGATGGGACGGATCTTCCGCAACGAGGGGATCGACTCGACCCACAGCGCCGAGTTCACCATGCTCGAGGTCTACGAGGCGTGGGGAGACCAGCGGAGCATCGCCGCGTTGATCCAGCAGATCATCGTCGACGCCGCCGACGCGGTCGGTTCGCGGCAGCTGGACACACCCAAGGGTGAGGTCAACCTGGACGGCGAGTGGACCTGGCTGTCGGTGTATCCGGGACTGTCGGCCGAGCTCGGCGAGGAGGTCACCCCCGAGACCAGTGTCGAGACCCTGCGAGCGGTGGCGGCCCGGCACCAGCTCCAGGTGGACCCGGGCTGGGATGCCCAGAAGCTGGTGGTGGAGCTGTTCGGGGAGCTGGTCGAACCGCAGCTGATCCAGCCGACCTTCGTCTGTGACTACCCGCCGGCGGCGCAGCCGCTGGCCCGGCCACACCGCAGCGACCCGAACCTGATCGAGGCCTGGGACCTGATCATCGGCGGGATGGAGCGGGGCACCGGGTTCTCCGAGCTGGTCGACCCGGTGATCCAGCGGGAGCGGCTGGTGGCCCAGTCGCTCAAGGCCGCGGCCGGCGACGTGGAGGCGATGCAGCTCGACGAGGACTTCCTGGCGGCGCTGGAGTTCGGTGCGCCCCCGATGGGCGGCCTCGGTCTCGGCATCGACCGGCTGGTGATGCTGCTGACCGGCGTCGGGATCAGGGAGACGATCCTGTTCCCGCTGCTGAAGCCCGGCGGCTGAAGGGCCCGCTCAGGACCTGAGGATGGTGAAGTCCACCTGGCTGGTGGGGCTCTCCTCGACGATGTCCACCCGGCTGACGTGGGCGTACGGCGGGCCGGACTCGCACCAGCGGCACATCGACTCGACCGAGGCGGCCTCACCCTCGAAGACCGCCTCCACTGTGCCGTCCGGCCGGTTGCGAACCCAGCCCGCCACTCCGGCCTTGCGCGCCTCCCGGCGACAGGAGTCGCGGAAGAACACCCCCTGAACGCGGCCGCGGACGATCACCCGTCTCCGGATCATCCCCTCAGGTTAGCCCGCCTCGCCGGCGCCTGCGCCCATCCGTCCGCCCCTCTGTCCGTTTCCCAAGTCGACTAGGGAAACTGTCACTCGACCAGGCAGATTTCCCTGGCTGCGTACGAGTTTCCCAAGTCAACCAGGGAAACCGACACGGCTCAGCGGGCGGCCGTCGAGGCGGGTGGCGACCTCGACGTCGTCGCGGTGGTCGGTGCCGAACCGCAGTGCGCCCGGGACCCGGCCCACCTCGGTGTAGCCGCAGCGGGCGTAGAACTCACCGAGGCTGGTGCCGCCACGGTAGTTGAGCCGGGCGATCTCGATCCCGTTGTGACGACCCAGGGCATGCAGCCCGGCCAGCAGGATCCGGCCCAGGTTGTGGCCGTTGGCCTGCGGCTCGACCATCAGCCGCTCGAGCCAGGCGACGTGGGCCTTCTGCGGCTGGTCGCTGAGCCGCCAGAACCCGAATCCCAGCAGCGTGCCGTCGTCGGGTCGGCTGATCGTGCCCAGCAGCGCCTCGCCGCGCGCGACGGCCGCCAGATGCGGGTCCAACCGGTCCCGCACCTCCGCCTCGGTGCTGGGGCCCATGAAACCGACGGCGCCGCCGGCGGCGTTGACCCGCTGCCAGAGGGCGACCAGGGCTGCGCGTCGCTCGCCCGGATCTGTCACCTGAGCGAACCGGGGTGCCTCGAACAGCAACGAGGCGTCCCCCTGCTCAAGGTCGTCGAGCCGACGAGCGGTCCCGTTCCCGATCAGGCCGGCGGCCTCGGCGGTACGGATGGACGGTTGGTTCGCCGGCGGGATGAGCGCCGTGCAGGCCCACCCCGGGAGCCACTCGGCGGCGAAGGCCACCGTCTCGCGGGCACCTTCCCGGCCGAGGCCAGCACCTTGAAAGTGGTGCAGCAACCGGTAGTACAGGTTCAGCACCGGACGGTCGTCCAGGCCCTTCGTACCGGCCACCTCCGCGAACTTGACTCCGACACAACCGACCGACCGAGACGAGCCACGCTCCACCGCGATCCAGTAGCCGAAGCCGAACTCCTCCCAGTGGGCCAGCCAGGACGCCAGCATCTCCCTGCTCTGCTCACCGGAAGTGTGCCGCAGCCCAGGCGCGTACTGGTGGGTCCGTTCGTCACTGTGCAGCTCATGGATGAGATCGAGGTCGCTGACTGCAGGTCGGCGGAGGGTCAGTCGGCGGGTCCGACGCTCCACCACGGTGCGCGGCGGGGCCTCGAACTCGCGCGGACCGGTCACAGAGCGAAGCATAATCTCCCGCGCCGACCAGCCCATGGCCGGCGACCTCAGGGCAGCAGCAGACACGAGTCGCCGAACTCGTGCCAGAGGTACCCCTGCCGTACGGCGGCATCGTAGGCGGCCTGGGTCAGCTCGGCGCCGACCACGGACTCGACCAGCAGCAGGTGCGAGGCGTCCGGGTTGTGCCAGCCGGTGACCAGCCCGTCGACCAGCCGGACGGGCCGTTCGGTGGAGATGACCAGGTCGGTCCAGCCGCACGATGCGTGCAACGTACCGGAGTCGTCGGTCGCCGACTCCAACGCCCGGGTGGCGGTGGTCCCGACCGCGACCACCCGCCCACCGTTGGCGCGGGCGCCGTTGACGAGCCGTGCCGTCGACGCGCTCACCTCGAACCACTCCGACTGCGGGGCCTCGTGCGACTCCTGCGACGAGACACCGGTGTGCAGGGTGATCGGTGCGAACAGGATCCCGCGGGCGACCAGCCTGGTGACCAGGTCGGGGGTGAACGGGCGCCCGGCACTGGGCATCTCGGCCGAGCCCGGATGCAGCGCGAACACCGTCTGGTAGTACGCCAACGAAAACGTCCGGCTCAGGTAGCCGTAGCTGATCGGCCGGGCCCGCCGCTGGAGGTAGTCGTCCAGTCGGCCCGGCACCTGCACCCGGGCGCGCCAGAGCCGATTGCCGGCGCCAGTGGGGGAGGACGAGGCGACCGGGTACGGGTCGAGCAGCTCGACCTCGGCGCCCTCGGGCAGCCGCAGCCGCTCCCCGGCCACGGCGTCGAGGATGGGCGAGGCGGCATTGGGCCGGGTCCGCAGCTCGACCACGCGGGTGCCGTCGTTCAGCCGGTTGGCGATGTGCACGACCACCCGCCCCCGCACGGAACTGTCGGCGTCCACCTGTCCTGGCACAGTGGCGGAGGTGTTCACCACCAGCACGTCCCCGGGCCGGAGGTGGTCGCCCAGATGGGTGAAGGTCGTGTCGACGAGGCTGGGGCCGGCGACCAGCAGGCGCACGCCGTCGCGGGCCAGCCCACGGAGCTCCGCTGGCTCGGGGGCGGTGCGGTCGTCTGGCGCGGTGAAGACGGTGGTCGGGGTGGTGCTGAGCAGAGTCATGACGCCGCCTCCGTCAGCGCGGGCACCGCCGTGCTGGCGCCGAGCTGCTCGGCCAGTTCGGTCAGCCGGAACCGGCCGCTGGCGCGCCCCGAAGCCAGCAGGCCGAGCAGGGTCGGTACCACAGTCTCCGGGTCCGGGCGGTCGCTGATGTCCTCACCGGGGAAGGCGTCCTGGTGCATCTGGGTCCTCATGTCGCCCGGGTCGACGGCGTAGAAGCGATGCTCCGGCGATTCGACGGCCAGCGTCAGAGTCAGGTGGTCGAGGGCGGCCTTGCTGGCACCGTAACCTCCCCAGCCTGGGTAGTGCTCGACAGCAGCGTCGGAGGAGATGTTGACGACGGCACCGGTCGGTGACAGCGAGGGAAGCAGCGCGCGGATCAAGGCCAACGGGGCTGCGACGTTGACCGCGAGCAGTCGGGTGAGCGTGGCCTCGTCCAGCTCGGCCAGCGACGGTTGAGGGCTGCCGCCCAGCTCGCTGGCGTTGTTGACCAGCAGATCGAGAGGGCCGAGGGCGTTGACCGCCTCTACCAGCCGGCGTCGGTGCAGCGGGTCGCTGACGTCGCCGGTGACCTCTGCGACGGTGGTGATGGGGGTCAGCTGGGCGACCACGGCCTCGAGCCGGTCCGGACGACGGCCGTCCAGGACCAGGGTCCAGCCCTGACGACCGAGCGCCTCGGCCAGGGCCCGGCCCAGGCCGGCAGATCCACCGGTGATGAGTGCAATGGGCATCTGACTTCCTCCTGTCGTGACGACCTGGGAGCAAGTATTCAACTTCAAGTGAACTTGAACTCAAGACGACGGAGCAGGAATCCTTGCAGGGAAACGGAGCTGCTAGCCGGGCTGCGGGGCCAGCGTTCTGACCGGGGTGCTGCCGCGCAGTACGACGGTGGACTGCACAGTGCTGTGCACCGGCTCCGCCGAGTCCCGCGGGCTGGTGGCCAGCTCGATCGCGCGTAGCCCGACGTCGTAGAGCGGGATGTGCACGGTGCTCAGCGCCGGAGTGACGTCGCGGACGGTGGGGATGTCGTCGTAGCCGGCCACGGCGATCCCGGTGCCGGGAACCAGGCCGGACTCACGCAGGGCGGACAGTGCGCCGACGGCCATCACGTCGTTGACGGCGAAGATCAGCTCGACGTCATCCAAGCCCTCGGCGGCCAACCGACTGGCCGCGGTGTAGCCGCCGTCCCGGGTGAACTCGGTCTCCACGATCCGTTCCGGCGCTACCGTGAGGCCGTGGGCCGCCAGACCCGCCAGGAATCCGTCGAGCCGGTCTCTGGAGGTGAGCAGCGTCGGCTGCGAGGTCAGGATGGCGAACCGCCGGTAACCCAGGGCGACCAGTTCCTCGGCCAGCCGCCGGGCGCCGTCGCGGTTGTCCAGCAGCACGGTGTCGAACGGCATCTCGGCCTGGCTGATCATCACCACCCGCCCGCCGGTCGCCTCGAAGTCGGTCAGCTCGGCCACCAGCTCTTCCCGGTGCGGATCGTCGGTGAAGCGGCTGCCGGCGATGATCAGCACCTTCGGTCGCTGACCGGTCATGGCCCGGACCAGGTCGAGCTCGCGGGTGGTGTCACGTTCGGTGGCGGCCATGGTCACGATCAGGCCGGCCTGCTCGGCGCCGTTGACCACGCCTGCGGCAATGGTTGAGAAGTACGGGTCGGAGATGTCGCCCACCAGCAGTCCGACGGTCAGGGTGGATCCGCGGGCGACGGCCTGCGCCGCCCGGTTCGGCTTGTAGTGCAGCTTGGCGGCGGCGGCCAGAACCCGGCTGCGGTACTCCTCCTTGACCTTGCGGTCACTGCCGTTGATCGCGCGTGAGGCGGTCGCCAGCGAAACGCCCGCTTCCCGCGCCACATCATGCAAGGTGACCGGGGTCGGTCCGCCGAGTCGTGGCATCCGACACCTCCTGTCTGTGAGCCCGGGTCGGGTGCTCATTGTTGCATGCGAAACCCGCAGGAACAGAGGGATGCAAGCGTTTTCCTGCGCCCAGCTCCGATCTAGCTGCGCGGTCGATCGGTACGGCCGCGAGTCGATCCCGACGTGTCGCCACCCTTGGGGGTCTCGTCATCCTTCAGGTAGTCGAAACCGGCGAAGTCGTCGTCATCGCGCCGACGGCGTCGCTTCTGTGGTCGATCCGCGTCCAGGTTCCTGCGGGACCCGCGCAGCCGGGCGGCCAACCCGGCCAGGACCGACCCCTCCGGTTCGAACGACCGTGGTGGTGACACCTCGGTCGGCGCGCCACCGCGGGGCAGTCCGCGGCCACTTGCGCGCACCACCGCGACGCCGATGGCGGTCGTCAGCGGCACCGCCAGCACCAGGCCGATCGATCCGACGACGGTACGGATGATCTCGCTGGAGAACATCTCCGTCTGAAGCACCTCGAGCATCGGCCGGTCGTAGATGGCGATCAGCAGCAGCACCGGCAGCACCGCGCCCGCGGTGGCGAAGGCGATGGTGTAGACGGTGGAGGCGATGTGGTCGCGGCCGATCCGCATCGCCCGTGAGAACAGCTTGGACTGGTCGGGATCGGAATCGGCGAGTTCCCAGACCGCCGACGCCTGGGTGATGGTCACGTCGTTGAGCACACCAAGGCCGGCAACGATGATCCCGCAGATCACCACCGACGTCAGATTCAGGTCCGGTGCGGTAGCGGCCAGAACGTAGTCGTCGTCCGAGGTGACCCCCGTCAGGTGCGCCCACCGGGTGGCGGCCCAGCCCAAGGTTGCGCTGAGGATCAGACCGAACAGAGTGCCGATCAGTGCCGTCGTCGTCCGCGCACTGAACCCGTGGGCGGCATAGAGCACCACAAACATGATCGCCGAGGACCCGATCAGCCCCACCAGCACCGGACTGGAGCCCGCGATCAGTGCCGGGAACATGAACTTGACCAGGATGAAGCCGGCGAACGCCAGTCCCAGCAGGGAGGCGAGGCCGCGCCACCTGGCCACGATGATGACGGCCGCCGCGAACAGCAGGCTGAGCACGACCAGCGGCGCCCGGCGCTCGAAGTCGGAGAACTGGTAGGCCGCCGGCGCCCCCTCGATCGGCAGCCGGATCAGCTTGACCGTCTGGCCGACCTCGGCCCCCGAGGCGTAGATCGCGTTGCTCAGCTGGGTCTGGATCGTCTGCCCGGTCTCCGGCCCATCCTTGAGTTTGACGCTGATGTTGGCGCACACCTGCTTGGTGGCCCCCTGGGTGGAGCCAACCACACCCTCACAGGAGATCTCCTCGATGGCGGTGATCGTCCCGGTGGGGTAGGTCACGCCGCTCACCGTGTACTGGGACAGGTCCTTCTGGATATGGCTGTCGATGTTGCCCGGCCACAGCACGATCAGGCCAGCCAGGGTCCAGATGGCCAGCGGGATCAGGACGACCACCATCATGCGCAGCGCCTTGCGGTGCCGATCGATACCTTCCGGCGTCGTCGGTACTTCGTGCGAATGTGTGTGCGCCACCATCTCCGCCTAGTGTTGTTCCTCGTGAGCCATGGGTCGAACGGACAAGGGAACGGTACCCGCGCCAGCGGCACTGCGTCTCCTCGGGCGGATGGCCCCGCCGCCTCACCGGCACCGGTGAATCGGGTGGCTCGCGGGCGGCAGTCCCGGCGCCGAATCCTGTGGCTGCCGGTGGCGGTCGCATCCGTCGTCCTGCTGGGTGCCGCGGCGATCCGCGGAGCGCCGGCAGTGCTGACCGAGTCCCAGGGACTGCAGCAGGTGCTGCCGATCGGCGGTACGGCGACGCCGCAGGACGCTACTCCGGCAGCGTCACCGTCGGCGCCGACCACCACTCCGGCCACCCCTGCGTCCCCGAAGCGCACCCCTGGCGCGGCCGCGACCAGGCCGGCTCAGCCGGACCCGACGAAGGTCCGGGTGCCGGAGCGGGGCGCCGGAACCTTCCTGCGGGCGAAGGTGTCGGCCCGAGCCAAGACCAGGAAGGGTCGGCTGATCCGCTTCGATGTCCGGGTGGAGAAGGGCATGCCGGTCGACCCCGCGGCGGCGGCGATCCTGATCCACCAGGTGCTCAATGACCCCCGCAGCTGGAGCGGCGGCGGCGAGGCCCGGTTCCAGCTCGTCGCGCCCGGGCGCAAGGCCGACCTGCATGCCTACATCGCCAGCCCCAGAACCACTGACCGGCTCTGCGCGCCGCTGCGTACCGAGGGCAAGGTCTCCTGCCGGAACGGCAGCAAGGTGGTGCTGAACGCGGCTCGCTGGGTGCGGGGGGCGCCGTCGTACGGCAAGGACGTGGCGAACTACCGGCGCTATCTGGTCAACCACGAGTTCGGGCACGCGATCGGCTACGAGCACGTGAACTGCAAGCGCAAGGGCAGACCGGCACCGGTGATGATGCAACAGACCAAGGGGTTGGGAGGCTGTCGCCCGAACCCCTGGCCCGACCCGAAGCGCCGCTGATGCTCGTCCTGCTGCCACCGTCGGAGGGCAAGGCTGCGCCGAGAAGGCGCGGCCGACCGACCGAGGTCGGCGCCCTGTCCTTCCCCGAGCTGGCCTCCACCCGGGACAAGCTGATCGACAGCCTGGTGCGGCTGAGTGCCGAGCCCGATGCGGCGCTGCTGCTGGGCTTCGGCCCCAGCCTCGCCGACGAGGTCCGCCGCAACACCCTGCTGGAGCGGCTACCGGCGGCGCCGGTGCTCGAGGTCTACACCGGGGTGCTCTACGACGCGCTGGACTACGCCACGTTGTCATCGGCGGCTCGGCGGCGGGCGGGTCGTTCCCTCTTGGTGCAGAGCGCCCTCTGGGGGCTGGTCGGGCCACGGGACCGGATCGCGCCGTACCGGCTGGCCATCGGCAGCACGCTGCCGGGGATGGGTCCGCTGGCCGCGCTCTGGCGGCAGGTGCTGCAGCAGCCGCTGAGCCGAGCGGCCGGCACCGGGGTGCTGGTGGACTGCCGCTCATCGAGCTATGCCGCCGCCTGGCAACCGGCCGGGGAGCTGGCCCGGCGCACGGTTGCGGTGCGCGTGTTCACCGAGCGGGACGGACGCCGGACGGTCGTCTCGCATCAGGCCAAGCACACCCGCGGGCTGGTGGCCCGCTGGCTGCTGGAGGCGCCGGATCTGGCCAGGACCCCGGCCCAGGTGGCCGAGCTGGTCGGCGGCCGACTCCGCTGCGAGCTGGTCGACCAGGGTCGGCGAGGGTTCGCACTCGACGTGCTCGAGGGGACGTGACGATGGTCTCCGCCGTGTCCCCGACCGTGCCGCCGGTCCGCCTGCATCCGGTCGATCTGCCGGCGCTCGGTCGACTGCTGGCCGGCCGACGCGACCTCTCGCTGCAGTGGCACGCCGAGTACCCGATGGCGGAGACCTTCGTCGCGGGTCAGCTGACGCTCAACCGGTCCGACGAAGGCGACCCCGCTCCGTGGGGGCTGTACCAGATCTGCCTGGGCGTGCTGGTGGTCGGCGACGCCGGCTTCCACGGCCCACCCGGGCCGGGCGGGGTGGTGGAGCTCGGCTACAACGTGGTGCCGTCGCTGCGCCGGCGCGGGATCGCGACAGCCGCCTGTCGGCAGCTGGTGCAGCTCGCCTGGCAGTACGGCGCGGCCGGGGTCGTCGCGGAGACGACGGCCGAGAACGTGGCCTCCCAGCGGGTGCTCGCCAAAGCCGGTCTGCGCCTGTCCGGGCCGGAGGCGGTGGGCGTGCCGGATCGGGCTGGCGGGCCGGCTGAGCGGGCTACCGACCGGTTGGTGTTCACAATCGGACGGCCATGACGGCGCCGCAGACCAGGAGCTGGTCGCCGGGACGGCCGGTGCCGCTGAACGCCATCCTCGGGCCGCTGCGCCGCGGCCCGGGCGACCCGACGCACCGTCGGCTGGGTGATCGGTGGTTTCGCGCCACCCGGACGTCCCAGGGCCCGGCTCTGCTGATGGTCGACGCCGTCGGCGACCGGGTCCAGGCCAGCGCCTGGGGCGATGGGGCCGAGCTGGTCCTGGACCGGCTGCCGGCGCTGCTGGGCGACCTGGACGAGCCGGCCGGCTTCTTACCCCGGCCGGAACACCCCGCGCTGGCGTCGGCGTTGCACCGTTCCCCGCACTACCGGGTCGGACGCACCGAGGCGGTCTTCGAGGCGCTCGCCCCGGCCTGCATCGAGCAGGTGGTCACCGGCCTGGAGGCCTACCGGGCCTGGCGGCTGCTGGTCACCGAGTACGGCGAACCGGCCCCGGGACCGGCGCGGCAGCCGGAGTCGCCGGCGTACGGGATGCGCGTGCCGCCGACACCCGAGGTCTGGGCCAGGGTACCCAGCTGGCGGTTCCTGGCCGCCGGCGTGGAGGAGCGCCGCAGCCGGACGCTGGTCACCTCCGCCCGGCGGGCGATCGCGCTCGAACGCACCCTCGAGCAGCCGGGCCAGGCCGACCGGGCGTTGCGCAGCCTGCCCGGTGTCGGCGCCTGGACGTCGGCCGAAGTGCGGCAGCGGGCCCATGGCGACGCCGACGCGTGGAGCATCGGCGATTACCACGTGGGCGGCTGGATCACGTACGCCCTGCTCGGCGAGGCGCTGGACGACGACGCCTGTCTGGAGGTGCTGGAGCCCTATCGGGGCCACCGCTACCGGGTGCAGATGCTGCTCGCCAATGGTGCCGGCCGGCCACCCCGCCGTGGTCCTCGCCGGACCCTGCCGGGCCACACCCCGTACGCGACCCGGGGCCGCTCCTGAGGCCCGCGTCCGTGCAGACCGCTGGCCTGCCGTGCATGCCTCCGGAGGTCTGCACCAGGTGACGAGCGTCTGCCCAGTGGCGCGTGAGACTAGTCCAGCGACGGTTCGTGATCGGTCAGCCCCTCGAAGGTGGTCGAACCCGGAAGCCGGATGGTGAACTCGGCACCACCCTGAGCCGAGTGGCCGGCCTTGACCCAGCCGCCGTGCCGGGCGATGGTCTGCGCCACGATCGACAGCCCCAGCCCGGTGCCCGGGGTGTTGCGGGCCTTCTCGGAGCGGAAGAAGCGATCGAAGACGTACGGCAGGTCGGCGTCATCGATGCCCGGACCCTGGTCGGCCACCCGGAGCCGGTCGCCGTCGAGCTGGACGCGGATCGTGCCGCCCGGCGGGCTCCACTTCACCGCGTTGTCGAGCAGGTTGGTGATCGCCCTCTCCAGGGTGTCCGCCTCCCCGATCACATACAGCGGGTTGAGCTCGACGTCGAAGCGCAGCCCTGGCCCGCGCCGCCGGACCCGGTCGAGGGCGGCCGTGACGACGGTCCGGAGATCGATCGGCTCAGGTGACGGAGCCACGCTGTCATCGCGGGCCAGTTGCACCAGGTCGCCGATCAGGGTGGTGAACTCGACCAGCTGGGCCGAGACGTCACGCAGGATCTCGGCCCGGTCGACGGCCTTGAGCATGCCGCTGTCCGCGTCGGCGACCAGCAGCTCGATGTTGGTCCGCAGGCTGGTCAGCGGCGTCCGCAGCTCGTGCCCCGCGTCGGCGATCAGCTGCCGCTGGCGCTCCCGGGAGGAGGCGAGCGAGCGCAGCATCAGGTTGAACGCCTCCGCCAGCCGGGACAGCTCGTCGTCCCCGGTGACCGCGATCGGCGCAAGATCATCCGTCTCGGTCACGTGCTCCACCGCGCGGGTCAGGGTGCGGACCGGACGCAGGCTGGACCGGGCCACGGTTGCGCCGGCCGCAGCCGCGACGACCACACCGGAGACGCCGAAGATGATCAGCACGACCCAGAGCGAGGAGAGGATGTCCTTCGTCGGCTGCAGCGGCCGGCCGAGCACCAACGCATAGTTGCCGAGCTCGGTGATCGGGACCGCCACAATGCGGTACTCCTGGCCGTCCCCGGTGCGCCCGGTGCGGGCCGAGGCCCCCTGCTGCAGGCGGGCGATGCTGAGCTCCTCGGCGCCGAGCACCAGGTGCACCCGCTCGTCGGGCACGTAGTACACCGCGCCGTCGGAGCGGATCACCGCGACGCTGACATTGCCGGCCCGCAGCGCCTGCCCGGTCAGGCCGCCGATGTTGCGGATGTCCTGGGCGACCGGAAAGGCGACCGAGCTCGCCGTGTCGATGAGCTCGGTGTCGAGGGCGTTGAACAGCGAGACGCGCAGTGTCACATAAGCGGCCACACCGGTGGCGGCGACGGCCAGCGCGACCGCGATGCCGGTCAGGAACGCCACTCGGCGGTGCAGCGGCGGGCTGTGGAACAGCCGCGTCAGTCGAGCGACCAGGGTGCCGGGCAGGGCCAGGAGCCTCCAGCTCACGGCGGCGTCTCACGGAGCACGTAGCCGACTCCGCGGACCGTGTGCAGCAGCCGCGGCTCACCCTCGGCCTCGGTCTTGCGTCGCAGGTAGCCGATGTAGACCTCGAGCGAGTTCGCGGTGGTGGGGAAGTCGAAGCCCCACACCTCGTTCAGCAGCCAGCTGCGGTCCAGTACCCGGCGCGGATGCTCCATGAACGCCTGCAGCAGGGCGAACTCCGTCCTGGTCAGGGTGATCGATCGGGACCCGCGCAACACCTCGCGGGTGTGGGTGTTCAATGCCAGGTCGCTGAACGACAGGTGCTGGGTGGAGGGATCGGAGGAGTCCGCCACCGTGCCGGCACGGCGGACGAGTGCCCGCAGCCGGGCCAGCAGCTCGTCCAGGGCGAACGGCTTGGCCAGGTAGTCGTCGCCGCCGGCATCCAGCCCGTCCACCCGGTCGTTGACAGCGTCACGCGCGGTCAGCACCAGGATGGGCACGTCGTTGCCGGCCGAGCGCAGCATCCGGGTCGCCTCCAGGCCGTCCAACCTGGGCATCATCACGTCCATGATCACCGCGTCGGGGCGGACCGCGGCCAACCTGGCCAGCGCCTCAACCCCGTCGGCGGCGGTGCTCACCTCGTACCCGTTGTACTCCAGCGAGCGCTTCAGTGAGTCCCGGACGGCTTGATCATCATCGACAACGAGGATGTGCATGACCCAAGGGTGCCAGACGCCGGGCACCGGCACCGGGTCAGACTCGGGCCCGTTGCAGCTCGCTGACGTGGGCCAGTACGCCGGGGGTGGCGGCCTCGATCATCGCCAACGTGTCGGCGAACCCCTCGTCGCTGCCGTACCAGGGATCCGGGACGCCTGATCCCGGCTCGGCGTCGGGATCGAAGTCGCTCAACAGCCTGAGGTGGTCGACGTCGGCGAGAGCCCGGAGCTTGCGCAGATGCAGATCCTCCATCGCGATCACCAGGCTCGCCGAGCTGATCTCGTCGGGGGAGATCCGGTGGGCGACGTGGCCATCCGGATGGTAGCCGTGCCGGCGCAGCATCGCTGCCGCCCGCGGGTCCATCGGCGCCCCGAGCTCGTCACTACTGGTGGCGGCGCTGCTGAAGTCCACGCCGGTCAGCCCCGCCTCCTGCGCGGCCCGTCTTGCAACCCGCTCAGCCATCGGCGACCGGCAGATGTTGCCCCAGCAGACGAAAACGACCCGGACCGAGGTCGGTCGGTGGGTCTGCACCTCAGCCACGCCGCCGGTCCCTGTCCTTGTCCTTGTCGGGCAGGAACGCGTTCAGCACGAAGCTGACGACCGACACGATCAGCGCACCGAACAATGCCGTCCAAAACCCGTCCACGTGCCAACCAAGGTCGAGCTTGTCCGAGACCCAGGAGGTCAGCAGCATGATGCAGGCGTTGATCACCAGCAGGAACAGTCCCAGTGTGAGCAGCACCAGCGGCGCGGTGAAGAAGGCGAACAGCGGCTTGACCACCGCGTTCAGGACGCCGAAGATCAATGCCACCACCAGCAGGGTCAGCACCTTCTGGCCAGTGGTGTCGCCGCTCAGGCTGATGCCGCTGAGCAGGGCGGTCGCCACGGCTAACGCGGCCGCGTTGGCGAGCAGTCGGAGAAGCAGTCTCATGCTCCGATCGTTCCATGCCGCGGCAACTGAGGCGACTGCCGACGCTGCGAGTGGGTCCGGGGAGGTGCGCTCAGCCGAGCCCGGCCCGTTCGGCGCCGATGGTGGTGTCGTCGCCGTGGCCGGTCTTGACCACTGTCTCGTCGGGCAGGGTCAGCAGCTTGGTGCGGATGCTGGTCAGGATGGTGTCGTGGTCGCTGAAGCTGCGTCCGGTGGCGCCCGGTCCACCCTGGAACAGGGTGTCGCCGGTGAAGACGACGCCCAGCTCGTCGGCGTAGAAGCAGACTGCTCCGGGGGCGTGGCCGGGAGTGTGGAGCACCCGCAGGGTGGTGCCGGCGACCGGGATCTCCTGACCGTCGGACAGCGCGCCATCCGGCGGCGTGTCATGGGTCAGGGCCCAGACCGGAGCGTCGTCGGGGTGCAGCAGTACGGGTGCGCCCACGGCAGCGCCGAGGTCCGGCGCATAGCGGACATGGTCGTCGTGCCCGTGGGTGCACAGCACCGCCAGCACCCGCCGACCCGCCACCAGCCCGGTGATGGCTCCGACATCGTGCGGGGCGTCGATGACCACACACTCGTCGTCGTCACCGACCACCCACACGTTGTTGTCGACGTCGAAGGTCTCGCCGTCCAGCGAGAACGTGCCCGAGGTCACGGTGTGGTCGATCCGGGCCGTCATGCGTGCTGCCCTTCGACAGCGTCAGGGCGCGCGGCTGACTCGTCGAGCACCACCACGGAGCGCAGCACCAGTCCGCCACGGATCTTCTCGAACGCGGCGTCGACCGCGTCGATGCCGATCTCCTCGGTGACGAACGCGTCCAGCGGCAGCCGGCCCTGGAGGTACAGGTCGATCAGCATCGGGAAGTCCCGCTCCGGCAGGCAGTCGCCGTACCAGCTGGACTTGAGGGATCCGCCCCGACCGAAGACGTCCAGCAGGGGGAGCTCGACGGTCATCTGCGGCGTCGGTACGCCCACCAGGACGACAGTGCCGGCCAGGTCGCGGCCATAGAAGGCCTGCTTCCAGGTCTCCGGCCGGCCTACGGCGTCGATCACCACATCGGGACCGAAGCCGCCGGTCAGCTCCCGCATCGCCTCAACGGGATCCACCGAGGTGGAGTTCACCGTGTGGGTCGCGCCGAGGGACTTGGCCGTCTCCAGCTTCCGATCCTCGAGATCGATGGCGATGATCTTGGAGGCCCCCGCCAACCGCGACCCGGCGATCGCCGCCGAACCGACTCCGCCGCAGCCGATCACCGCGACCGAGTCACCGCGACCGACATTGCCGGTGTTGATGGCGGCGCCAAGCCCGGCCATCACACCGCAACCGAGCAGGCCGGCAGCGGCCGGGCGCGCGGCCGGGTCCACCTTGGTGCACTGGCCAGCGGCGACCAGGGTCTTCTCGATGAAGGCGCCGATGCCCAGCGCCGGGGACAGCTCGGTCCCGTCGGTCAGCGTCATCTTCTGGGTCGCGTTGAAGGTGCTGAAGCAGTACCAGGGTCGGCCGCGGCGGCAGGCGCGGCAGGTGCCGCAGACGGCGCGCCAGTTCAAGATCACATAGTCCCCCGGTTCGAGGTCGCGGACCCCTTCGCCCACCGACTCGACGATTCCGGCCGCCTCGTGCCCGAGCAGGTAGGGGAAGTCGTCACCGATGGCGCCCTGGACGTAGTGCAGGTCGGTGAAGCACACGCCGCAGGCCTGGACCTTGACCACTGCCTCACCTGGACCGGGATCCGGGACGTTGATCGTGACGAGCTCGGTCGGGGCGTCCTTGCTGCGGGCGATGACGCCCTTGACTTGCTGCGGCATTGCGCATTCTCCTCAGGTGTCGGCCGATGTCGGGCTGCCCGCGAAAGGTCCGGTCCGAAAGGTCCGGTCGGGCCTCGGGAAGCCGTCTCGCCTGCATCCTAATGGGGTCCTCGGACAGCGGTGCCGGAGCCGCTGTGGATGCTCAGCGGCGGACGGCGATGAGCATAGTCAGGCTCATCGCCGACGCGGTATGATGCAACGGTCGACCGGATCGCCCACGGCTCAAAACGAAGTGACAGCCGGTCGGCCCTTGTCCTCCTCTCGCTGTCTCAACGCCGTCATCGGTGATGGCAATAATGACTTGACCTCGACCTGTCTTGAGGTTGCATAGTGGACCAAGGAAAACGTTTCACACGTTTCTGTCACAGCCGCCCGCTAGAACAGAAGCCTGCCCTACCCGGAACTGCCCTGAGGAACCCTCATCATGTCAGCCGATCTATCGGCCCCGGCGTCGACGACGCCCCAGAGAAATCCAGCCTCCAGCACCGAACCACGGCCCGGCGTTGCGTCGCCGACGGCCCTTGACCACCCGGCTACGATCGCGCCGCCGCCGACCGGGAAGCGGCGACCCAGCACGTCCCTGTGGCGGTTCCGGACCTATCTCTACCCCTTTCGGGCCCGCTTCATCTCGATGTTCGTCTTCGCCAGCATCGGCGTCGGGGCGAGCATCGTCGTACCCCTGGTCACCAAGGCCGTGATCGACGGCCCGATCGCGGACAGCGACCGACGCGGCCTGTACGCGCTGGGCCTGTTCGCCCTGAGCCTGGGCATCGTCGAGGCGTTGCTGATGTTCGGCCGACGATGGGTGGTCGCCAAGGCGACGTTGGGCACCGAGTACGGGTTGCGTACCGACCTGTATGCGAAGCTGCAGCGGCTGCCGATGTCCTTCCACGGGCAGTGGCAGTCGGGTCAGTTGCTGTCGCGGATCATGAACGACCTGTCAACCGTGCGCCGGTTCCTCGGCTTCGGGCTGCTGTTCATCCTGATGAGCATCGCTCAGATCGTGGTCGTGACCGCGCTGCTGCTCAACATGTACTGGCCGCTGGGGCTGGTCGTCCTGGTCTCCTCCGTGCCCGTCGTGCTGCTCTGCCGCCGCAACGAGCGGGAGTACACCCGGCTGTCCCGCAAGATTCAGGACGAGACCGGTGACGTCGCCTCCTCGGTCGAGGAGGGAGCGCACGGACTGCGGGTGATCAAGGCCTTCGGTCGCGGTGGGCACGTCTTCGCGAAGTTTGACGCCCGCAGCACCCAGCTGTTCGACACCTCGATGGAACGCGTCCGGCTGGTGTCGAAGTTCTGGACCTTCCTCGAGGTGATCCCCAGCGTCACCTTGATCATCGTGCTCGGCTTCGGTGCGGTGGCCGCAGGTCAGGGGCGGCTCACGCTGGGCACCCTGGTCGCTTTCATCACCTTGATGCTGTCCCTGGTCTGGCCGGTGGCCGCGCTCGGCTTCCTGCTGTCGCAGGCCCAGGAGGCGATGACCGCGGCCGACCGGATCGCGGAGATCTTCGACGCCGAGAACACCATCACCGACGGCGAGGCCGAGCTGACCGAGGTCCGCGGTGCCGTCCGGCTGGAGAACGTCGGCTTCCGCTTCGTCGACGGTGAGCACGACGTGCTGCACGACGTGAACCTCGACATCGCCCCCGGCGAGACGATCGCGCTGGTGGGGGCGACCGGCTCCGGGAAGACCGTGTTCACCTCGCTGGTGCCGCGCCTGGACGACGTCACCGCAGGCCGGATCACCATTGACGGCGTCGACATCCGCGACCTCAGGCTCGAACAGCTGCGGACCGTGGTGGCCACCGCCTTCGAGGACCCCACCCTGTTCTCCATGTCGGCGCGGGAGAACCTCACCCTCGGTCGTCCCGGGGCGAGTGACGAGGACATCGCTGAGGCGATCGACGTCGCCCAGGCACACTTCGTCCACGACCTGCCGTGGGGGCTGGACACCCGGATCGGGGAGCAGGGGATGAGCCTGTCCGGCGGTCAGCGCCAGCGCCTGGCCCTGGCCCGAGCCGTGTTGGCGAAGCCGGCTGTGCTGGTGCTCGATGACACCTTGTCGGCGCTCGACATCCACACCGAGGCACTGGTGGAGGAGGCGCTCAAGTGGGTGCTGGTCGGGGTCACCGGTGTGGTCGTCGCGCACCGGGCCTCGACCGTCCTGTTGGCAGACCGGGTGGCGATGCTGTCCGGCGGCACCATCAGCCACGTCGGCACCCACAGCGAGCTGCTGGACACGGTGCCCGAATACCGCGCCCTGCTGTCGGCGGAGTTCGACCTCGAGCAGGAGGCCAGCGCACTGGATGAGATCGCAGAGTTTGAGGAGGTGACCCGATGAGCACCAGCACCAAGGAGACCCGCTCGAAGCAGGACCGTGACCGCGACGCCAAGAGCGACGAGGTCCGCGACTCGACCCTGGACGCGTGGCGTGGTGTCGGCGCCGAGCACGCCGACGACATCTCCGACAAGGGCACCCTGTTCCTCAAGCACCGCAGCCGTCGTTTGCTGGGCGATCTCCTGCGGCCCTACAAGAAGTTCGTCTTCCTGCTGACCTTCATCGTGCTGGTGGAGAACGCCGCCCGGCTGAGTGTGCCCTGGCTGGTACGCCGGGGCATCGACTTCGGGGTGCCGCCACTGCTCCAGGGCGGCAGTGGCAAGGTCCTGTACGAGACGGTCGGACTGATGCTGGTGGCCGTGGTGCTGCAGGCGGTGAGCCGGATCTCGTTCCTGCGGTCGTCGGGGCGGATCGGCCAGGAGATCCTGCTGGAGATCCGCCGCCGGCTCTTCCGGCACTTCCAGAAGCTCGACGTGAAGTTCCATGACCGCTACACCTCCGGCCGGGTGGTGTCGCGGTTGACCAACGACATCGACGCGATCATGGAGCTGCTGGCGAACGGCTTCGACGGCCTGATCACCGCTGTCCTGACGATGGTCGGCGTCGGCGTGCTGCTCCTCACCCTGGACCTCAAGCTGGGGGCGATCTGCCTGATCTGCTTCCCGATCCTGATGGTGCTGGTGCGCTGGTTCTCCAAGCAGTCGGGGTTGACCTACCGCCGGGTCCGCGAGACCTCGGCGATGGTGATCGTGCACTTCGTCGAGACGATGACCGGCATGCGGGCCGTCCAGGCCTACCGTCGCGAACCGCGCAACCAGCAGATCTTCGAGGACCTGTCCACCCGCTACCAGGACGCCAACGTCAAGTCGTTCAAGCTGGTCGCGATCTTCATGCCGGGCATCAAGCTGATCGGCAACATCACCATTGGTGTCGTGCTGCTGTACGGCGGCTACCTGGTCATCGGCGATGAGATCACTGTCGGTGTGCTGGCCGCCTTCCTGCTCTATCTGCGGATGTTCTTCGAGCCGATGCAGGAGATCAGCCAGTTCTACAACACGTTCCAGTCGGCCACCTCAGCCCTGGAGAAGCTGTCAGGCGTGCTGGAGGAGGAGCCGACGGTGGTCGAACCGCGGAACCCGACTCCGCTGCCGAGTGCACGGGGTGAGCTGCACTTCGAGAAGGTGAAGTTCGCCTACGTGCCCGAGCGGCCGGTGCTGCCTGGGCTGGAGCTGACCATCCCCGAGGGTCAGACGGTCGCCCTGGTGGGCACCACCGGTGCGGGCAAGACGACCATCGCCAAGCTGATGTCCCGGTTCTACGACCCGACCGCTGGCCGGGTGACGCTGGACGGCATCGACCTGCGGCAGCTGTCCGATGTCGACCTGCGCCGGGCCGTCGTGATGGTGACCCAGGAGAACTTCATGTTCGACGGGTCGGTGGCCGACAACATCGCCTTCGGTCGACCGGACGCCAGCCGGATCGAGATCATCGAGGCCGCCCAGGCCGTCGGTGCGCACGAGTTCATCACCGAGCTGCCGCAAGGCTACGACACCGACGTCGCCAAGCGCGGTGGACGGTTGTCCGCGGGCCAGCGTCAGCTGGTCGCGTTCGCCCGGGCGTTCCTGGCCGACCCGGCGGTGCTGATCCTCGACGAGGCGACGTCCAGCCTGGACGTTCCCAGCGAGCGGCTGGTCCAGCGGGCACTGCAGACCATCCTGAAGAATCGGACCGCGGTGATCATCGCGCACCGGCTCAGCACGGTGGAGATCGCGGACCGGGTGCTGGTCCTGGAGCACGGCCAGATCCTCGAGGACGGCAGCCCGGAGCAGCTGATGACCACCGACGGTGGACGGTACGCGGCGCTGCACCAGGCATGGGTGGACTCGCTGGCGTAGTCAGTGGCGCGCGCGGGTGGCGCGGGTTTCGGGCGGGGGTTGGGCTTTCGGGCGGTGGTTGGGGGTTTCGGGAGTGTGCTGCGGGCTTCGTCTCGCCCACCTCGCTCGCTCCGTTAGCTCGGAACGCCCGACCACGCCCTGACGAAGCCCGCAGCACACGCCCGAAAGTGGCCCACCCTCGGGGAGGTCCGTCTCGCCCCGCCCCCGAGGTGTGCCTCCCGGGCCACGTCAGGACGCGTGTCCCGCCGGTTGGCCCCGTCCCACCGTGAGGCCCATCCGGCTACGTCATCAGCTGACGCCTCCTGGTCGGTAGGGTCTGGGGCATGGCTGGCATGAGTCGGGTTCTGCGGAGCGTGCTCGATCACCCGTCGGCGGTCCTGCTGGTGGTCCAGTTGATCGGGGTGCTGATCTACCCGTTCATGGAGGAGTCCCCGGCGGGACGGGTGATCTTCGAGACGTTCGGGCTGTTCGTGCTGGCGCTGGCCATCTGGTCGGTCCGGGACTCGGCCGGGCCGACCTGGATCGCCTTGGCGATCGGCGTCATCGCCGCCGCCCTGGCCGTCGCGTCCGTGCTGCTGGGCGGTTCGGCCCTGCAGGCCGTTTCGGCCGGGGTGCACGCCATGTTCTACTTCTGGGCGGCCGGCAGCCTGCTGATCTACATGCTGCGGGACCGGACCGTCACCTTCGACGAGCTCTTCGCGGTCGGGGCGACGTTCACGCTGTTCGCCTGGGGCTTCGCCTACGTCTTCGTAGCTCTGCAGATCCTTCAGCCGGGCTGCTTCATTGCCGCCGTCGATCCGCAGGCCGCCCGCAGTTGGATGGAGCTGCTGTTCCTGAGCTTCACCAACCTGTCCAGCACCGGGCTGTCCGACGTGGTTCCGGTGACCCCGCACGCCCGTTCGGTCGTGATGATGGAGCAGCTGGCCGGGCTGGGCTATGTCGCGCTGGTGGTGTCCAGGTTGGTGGGCCTGACGATGACCCGACGGGTGGAGCCGGCGGCCTCAGACGACGCTGCCGAGGTCGCTCAGTCCGAGACGGACTGAGCTGTGGGGCGGTCGGCGACGGCCGGGTCGAACGCCGCCACCGCGCCGATGACCACGACCGCCGGTGACTTGACCGCCGCCGCGGCGGACCGCTCGGCGATGTCGGACAACGTGCCACGGACGGTCCGCATGCTCGGCAGGCCGCCGTCGGCGATGGTGGCGGCCGGTGTGTCCGGACCCATTCCCTGCCGGAGGAGCTCGGCGCTGATGGCCGGCAGCTGGGCGACACCCATCAGGACCACCAGCGTGGTGCCGGACCGGGCCAGCGCTCCCCAGTCGAGCTTGGAGCCCGGATCGCCGGGGGCCAGGTGGCCCGTCACCACGGTGAAGCCGTGGGTCAGGGTGCGGTGTGTCAGCGGGATGCCAGCCAGTGCGGGTACGGCCACCGCCGAGGTGACGCCGGGGATGACGGACACCGCGATCCCCTCGGCGGTGCAGGCCTGCCACTCCTCGCCGCCGCGACCAAAGACGAAGTTGTCACCACCCTTGAACCGCGCGACCACCTTGCCGGCTCGGGCGTGCTCGACCAACAACCGGTTGATCTCGTCCTGCGGCGTGGTCCTCCCTCGAGGGATCTTGCCGACGTCGATGATCACCGCGTCCGGTCGTGCCTGGTCCAGCACCGTCAGCGGGGCGAGCCGGTCGCAGACGATCACATCCGCCGTCCGGATCGCTGTCAGCCCGTCAATGGTCAGCAGCCCCGGATCACCCGGACCGCCGCCGATCAGGATGACCCTGCCGGTTTCGACCGACGCGCCATCCGCCCCACCGACCGATCCGGCGGGTCGGGCCGAAGCGCACGGCCGGCCGAGCTTGCGGGCCAGCGCGGCCGTGGTCCGGTCTACCGGCCCCGAACCGCTGGCCGTGATCACCAGGGCCACCTCGGCAAGATCATCTTCGGCGAGCTCACGTTGGTGCCAAATGAGCAGTTCCCGCTCGGCCAGGTCGCGGATCGCCGTCGCCACCTCCGGAGCGATGACAGTGACCAGGGCCTGCGACTCCAGCAGGCCGGTGATCTTGCTCAGCGCGACCTCGTGCCCCCCGACGACTGCGACCCGGCGACCGGCGAGGTCGAGGTCAGCGGTGAAACTCATGGCATCTCCTGGTCGGTGGCATTCAGGGAGGCTGCCATTCTCGACCAAACCGGGCCCGCTCTCGGGGGTGTCTCATTCGCAACGAGAAGGTCAGGGGTTCGAATCTCCTTAGCTCCACCAACCCGCTGGTCAAAGGCAGTGCCCGAATCCCGAAACAAGAGACGAACGATCTCTCAGCCTTTGGTGTCCATAAACCGGGTCCAGGACCTTCTGTTGGCCTAGCCGGCATGGACAGCACCACACCGACCTTGAGCGGCTTGGAGCCGGTGATGAGCATCGAGGGACTCTCCGAGTACCCCAAACGTGCCTGTCAGGACGCTGTACGAGTGGCACTTGGCTGGCAGAGAACTGTGCGCGGTCCGCCGCTTCTCGGCCACCGGTGCCACCAACAAGGAGGCCGAGCGTAACCTGAAGAAAGGTGCTCTCTCACATCGAGAGGGGTGCCGGGTGGAGTCGGTCGCGGATCAGTTCGACGATGGCGGGGTGGTCGGTCTCGCCGAGCGGGAGGTAGCGCTCCCTGGGTGGCGCGATCATCTGGCTGCTGTTCTCGACGATGCGCGGCCTCTTCACCCGGGTGCAGCAGGCGTTGCGTTTGATGTCGGCCTCTATGACGTCGGCGATCTCGGTGTCGACTTTGGTGAAGAGCGTGGTGAACTTGTGGGCGATTTCGTCGCCTTCGCGATCTCTAGGGAGGCCGGTCGCCGTCTTCAGCACACCGGCGCAATTTCGGTCGAGTGCAGGCTGCAAGGGGTGCTTGGCCATGTATTGGAGCGTAGAAGGCATCGACATGGCTGCTCTCGGGAACGGTAGAAGATCAGGCAGGGACGGAGATTCCCTGCAGCCAGGCCTGCCAGGCCGGCTCTTCGCGCCGTACGTAGTCGGCAGCCTCTGCGGAGAACAGGTACGCCCGTATGCCCGCCGTCGCCTTGCCGCCGCCCTCGTCCCACGCGAAGATGCTGAGCATTCCTGGCACCGGCGCGCTGAGCCGGACCAGCGTCTGCCGCTCACCGACGCGCTCGACCGTGCCGGTAGCGCCGCGCACCTCGACCGTCGCGCCCTCGTCGCCCAGTCCGAGTGCGTCGTGCAGGGTCGACCAGAGCGTCTCCGCGTCGCCGGGGTGGGAGGCGGTGGCCTCCAGGTGTGTGGCCTCCTGTCCGGGGAAGTGGGACAGGTAGAGGCGCAGGTTGTCGAAGAACGGCATCCAGCCTGGGCCCATGGTGGCCCAGAACTCCGACTCCCAGGCGGCGCCGGTCCCGAAACCGCTGCTGGTGACGCGCACGATGCAGGTTCCGCCGGACTGTGCCTCGACGAGGAACTCCGACGTGAGCGGGCTGAGCGCATCGGGGTCCTTGCCCATGAGGGCGGCCCAGTCCTCCTGGTAGACGAGGCGGCGCGGCGGCTCCCATGCGGTGACCTGGCCGTCCGAGCCCATCTCTGGGCCCATGGTGAAGTGCAGGGAGCCGCCTTCGCGCTCCTCCATCTGGGTGGGCGTGAACCAGGCGCTCATGCCCTTGGCGGTGGCGATGGCTTGCCAGACCTGCTCCGGGGTGCCGGGGACCTCGACACTGAACTCCAGGCGGTAGGGGACGTTCGGGGTGGTGCTCATGGGTTCTCCTCAGGAAGGGGGTGGGCGGCGACGAGGAGCCGGTGCGGGCGCCCGTCGTCGTGGTGGTAGCGAGCGGCCAGGTCGAGCACCGCGGCGGTCAGGTCGTCGGCGAAGGCAGCCCGGTCGGCGGCCGACTGGAAGCCGATCTGCGTGTCGATGGTCAGGGTCGGCAGACGCTTGCCGGACGCGTCGGCACGGCGCGCCAGGGCGCCGACCTCGCGCACCAGCCGGCCGGCCAGCGCGACGAGGTAGCTTGCCGACAGGTGGTCGGCGTTGGCGTCCGGGTCGGCCGCGGACGCGCTGAGGGCCGCCGGCGATACGACGTAGGACGCCGCTGATGCCTGCAGTACCCGCTCGGTGATGCCTCCGTGCCGGCGCTCCTCGGACAGCGCCACCAGGCCGTGCGCCTCGAGCGCCTTGAGGTGATAGTTGACCTTCTGGCGCGCGATGCCGACTCGGGCGGCGAGGCCGGCGGCGGAGGCCGGTCGGGCCAGCTCGCCGAGCAGCCGGGCCCGGACCGGATCCAGCGCGGCGGCGGCTGCCTCCGCGCTTTCGATGACTTCGACGTCTTGCATATCGCCACCCTGCTCTTGACAATAACTCTTGTCAAGGGGTGTGCCTCGGCTCACGGTACCCATGCGAACGCTGCTTTGACTTTCCGCGCCGCCGTCGAGGCGCTCTGCTGGTTGTCGAGCGCAGGCCTATCCGCGGATACCCCCACCGGCATACGGGTAACCTGGCCTGAAGGAAGGTGGTGCGCCTGATGATGGGCGGATACGGCGGCATCGACTGAGCCTGGATCTGGCCGGTGCTCCTTGTGCTGGGGCTGGTCACCGTGGCTTGGGCGCTGGTACGGCTGCGCTCATCGGCGAGAGACCGCGGCAGCGAGGACGGCGCCGACCGACCACAGGACACAAGTCACGACCGCTCGCGGGAGATCCTTCGAGAGCGGTACGCCCGGGGGGAGATCTCCGAAGAGGAGATGCGAGAGCGGATGCGGGCGTTGGATGAGCGGTGAGGTCAGTCGACGCCGCGCTCTGCAGATCGCGGCGCTCGGCGCTGTCGGCGCGATCACCGGCGCGGTCGGCACGTGGCGGTCCTTCCTCACCCCCGCGTCGGAGGCGCTCCCCGAACGGCCCGGTCAGGAGTTGCTGCAGCCGCGCGTTCTGAGCAGCCGTGGCGGGTCGCTCGACGTGCGACTGCGGGCAGCGCCCGGCGTGACGGTTGCGGGTCGACGTACCCGCGCTCTCGGCTACAACGGCACCGTGCCGGGGCCCACGCTCCGGGTGCGCCCGGGAGACCGGCTCCGCGTCGAGTTCGTCAACGACCTCGACAGCGCGACCAACCTGCACACGCACGGTCTGCACGTCTCGCCGGAGGGACGCAGCGACAACGTCTTCCGGCACGTCGGGGCGGGCAAGACGATGCGCTATGAGTACGCCATCCCCGACGACCACCCGCCGGGAACCTTCTGGTATCACCCGCACATGCATGGCAGTGTTGCCGACCAGGTGTTCGGCGGTCTCTACGGCACCATCGTCGTCGTCGGGGCCGGGGAGCCGTCGGTCGACCGCGAGCGAGTCCTCGTGGTCAGCGACATCACCCTCTCCGGCGACGGCCGGGTCATCCCGGTGAGCGGCCCGCAGATCATGGCCGGTCGCGAGGGTGAGCTGGTCCTCGTCAACGGGCAGCTTCGCCCCACTATCACCACGGCGCCCGGCACGGTCGAGCGTTGGCGGGTCCTGAACGCCTGCACATCGCGCTTCCTGCGGCTGCGCCTGGATGGCCACACCCTCGGTCTGCTCGGGTACGACGGGCAGGCGCTGAGCGCACCGCGCGACCGGGACAGCGTCGTCTTGGCGCCTGGGAACCGTACCGACTTTCTGGTCCGACTTGAGCGTGCCGGCTCGTTCCGCCTCCGTACCCTCGACGTCGACCGCGGCGGCATGGGCATGATGTCCGGCGGCTCGGGTAGCACGTCGCGCGCAGCGGAGCTGGCCACCGTCGAGGTGGGCGGCCGTCCCTCCGCGACTACTGCGAGCCCTGGTTCAGCCGAGTTCACCTTCCGGCCTGCGGCCGACCTGCGAGGTGCCGCCTTGGACCGCCGCCGAACCATCACGTTCACCATGCAGATGAGCATGGGAGGCGCGTCGTTCGGATTCGATGGGCAGGAGTTCGACCCAGCGCGCACTGACCAGAAGCTGCAGCTCGGCACCGTCGAGGAGTGGACGATCGGCAACGACACGCCTATGGATCATCCCTTCCACCTCCACGTGTGGCCCATGCAGGTCGTTGACGCGCCGGACCACGACCCTTCCGGCCCACCTGACTGGCGGGACGTCGTCATCGTGCCCGCTCGTGGGCAGGTCCGAGTGCGTGTCCCCATCAGCGACTTCGGGGGGCAGACCGTCTACCACTGCCACATCCTCGACCACGAAGACCGCGGGATGATGGCTGTCGTCGTAGCCCAGCCCTGAGCGTGGGCTGACTCGTCGTACCCGGTTTCAAAGCGACGTGTCGACCAGGTCGGTGCGGTTTCGAGTCCCGGCTCAGTAGGAGCGGTTGCGGGGCCCGAAGTTGATCATGCAGCCGCCAGGCAGCGGCCGGATCTCGAAGCCGCTGTCGAAGTCGAGTCGGTCATCGGAATCCACCGGGTGGATCTCTTCCGGCACCGGGTACGTCCGCAACTCGTGTCGGGTGGGATCAGGTGGCACCGGCGGTGGTGCCGTGGGGCGGGTGCTGCCGGGTGTGACGGTGCGGACGGCAGCGCGCAGCGGTTCACCTACAGGCACTTCGGCTCCGCAGGTGGCGCACACTCGGCCGTTGCGGTTGACGCCCTCGCACACGCGGCAGCGCCACACGGGTCGGAGGGGGTTCATCGGGGTGACCGGCCTGTCAGCTTGCCCACGAGCTTGCCGACGAGCCGTTGAGCCGGATTGGTGCCGGCAGGCATCGTCTCGCCGGACGGACTGCCGGCGTCGCTGATGCGGAGTCCCTTGCCTCGCAGCGCACCGGTCGGCGTCGTTGCTGGTGCCGGCACCCTTCGGGCCGGCGTGGTGGTCCGAGCCGTCGGAGCGGGGCTGTCGCTGGTGAGCCGGATACCCATCAGGGTGGCGTGGACCTGGGCAATAGTGGGTCGCTGGGTCGGGTCGGCAAGGAGCATGGCGTCGACCAGCTCGGCTAGAGCCGGCACGATACCGGCGCGACGGATGCGGAGTGTCTCACCGCTACGGACAGCGACTGCGGGTTCGTGGTACGTGGTGGCGTCGAAGGGTGGCACGGCGCCGGTGAGGAATTCGCTGTAGATGAGGCCGAGCGCGAAGATGTCGGAGGCGATCCCCAGTTCACTGGGTCGGACACCGACGTCTTGGATGTAGCCGAGCAGCTCGGGGGAGTAGTAGTTGATGGTGCCGACGATCTCTTCGAAGGGCGGGGGGTTGCCGGCGATGTATGAGCTGTCGAAGTCGATCAGCTTGCTGGTGTAACCGAGCTCGGTGCGCTTGACCAGGATGTTGCTTGGCTTCAGGTCGCCGTGCACGATCCGCAGGTCGTGAAGGATCTTCAGGCTGTGCGCGACTGACTTCATCAACACCAGCTGCAGGCGAAGCTCGAGCCCTGCAATCCCGGCCGGGCCGAGGTCCTCGGCCTCGACCTTCTCGGTGATCTTGTAGTACTTGGCCCCCCAGCGGAAGAAGTCGAGCGTCACGATGAGGTTGCCGCCGTAGGCCGACAAGGGCGCTAACGCCTTTTGCATGCCACGGTGCTGGGCTTCGAAGGCGGCACACCTGGCGCGCTTCTTGGCTTTGGTCTTGTCGCTGCCCGGCGCGTTCTCGTCGGGGTAGGTGGGGCTGAGGAACTCCTTGATGAAGAACTGCCGGCCACCCCGTTCGGCGTAGGTCCACTTGCTGAGTCCGGCGCCGACGACCTTGAAGTCTTGCAGGATCAGGTAGCCGTTGATGACGTCGCCGGCCTTCACGAGGTCGCCTCGTCCCGCGCCGGCTCGTCGTCAGGCGGATCGTCGACGACTTCGACGGCGGTGGGCCGTGCCTCGCTGGTCGCCGCGTGGACCTCCGCGGGGTCACGGTTCTCGACCTCGAGCTCCGGTTCGACTGGAGTGTGCAGGTATCGCTCGTAGTCCGGCTGGTAGCGGGCCCACAGTTGCTGTGTGTCGTCAAGCTGGCGTTGGCGGAGCACCTGCAGCTCCTGTTCTGCTCGCTGTACGGATCGGCCCAGATCGTCGATGGGTGTGGTGAACTGCTGCTCGAGCTCGTCGACCCGGGAGGCGAAAAGGCTCTGGAGCTCCGCGAGGTCTGCTCCCACCGCCATCACCGACATGGCGGCGTCGTCACCGGTCACCGCAGCTACCTGGCTCTGGATGGTCTGGGACCAGCCGGCGACGCTGCGCGCGGTGATCAGCGAGCTCAGCACGAGTTGCTCGAAGTGCATCGGTGAGGGGAGGTAGCCGAAGCAACCGTCGGTGGCGCACACCAGCAGGAAGGGCGCTTCGATCTCGACGTGCCGGTAGTTGACGTGGAACTCGGTATCGGCCGACATGGCGTTGCTGACTACGGAATCGCGTCGCAGGTTCGTCATGGCGTCGCTGGGCTCACGCAGGTCGTCAGTGGTGAGCTGGCGTGCCCCGCCCGGCTCGAAGACGTACGCGCGGGAGTCCCCGGCCCAGAACACGTGACAGAGCCAGGTGGACCCACCGCGCTGGGTCCGTTGCAGAGCAAGCATCGCCATCGTGGTCGGCAGCGCCCGCAACAGCCGGGATCGGAGCCCGCTCTTGGGCGCCTTCAGCTCCGTCACCCGGTCCTGGAGCGCGGCCCGGACGGCATGTTGGAGGTCGGCCGCGACCTGCTCACCCTTGAGGTTCCAGTCCGGTACCAGGAGGTCGAGCATGCGTCGTTCCACGACATCGCGGGCGATCCGAGCAGCCAGGTAGGCGCCGCTGCGTGGACCGTCGTCGGTCTCGTAGACCGTGCCGCCGGCACCGCCCATGCCATCGAAGACGGCAAGCAGCCCCAGGTCTGGACCATCCCGCACGATCGGGTCGGAGTCCTCACCGTGGTCGGGCACCTTCCCCAGGTTGAACCCGAACGAGACCGTGGGCCCCGGCGCCAGATCCTTGGCGCCGGAGCGGGTGCTGCGCGTCTGGCTCACACCGAGTTGCCGATGGAGTCGATGATGGTTCCGTAGTCGACCTCGGAGAGGCCGCCGCCGGCCTGTGAGGGGTTGTGCACGACGTTCTCCCAGACGGCTGAGATGTCGCTCCAACCGGGGCCGTCGGGAGCGAACAGGATGAGCCGCTTCGAGCTTGAACCCATGGGGCCCTGCTCGTCCTCCCAGACGTCGGTGAGGGCGCTGAAGTCAGCCGGCACTCGCGAGGACAGGTCGGCAGGCACGTTCGAGGGGTCCAGCGGGTGGGCCGGCTGATCGGTCCAGATCACGATGACCTGGCGGCGCCGGTCGCCGGTGGTGGTCCAGGGCGAGTTGATGGCCAGTGCCACGGCCTCCAGGCCGGATTCCGGCGCATCGCCGCCGCCCTGGGCGATCAGCCCGTTGACAAAGTCTGAGAAGCCGCCGCGCTCGGCGGGCAGGGTGTAAAAGGGCGACTCCTCGAGCGCAGCTGGGCCGTCCGCGATGAAGTCGCGGAAGGCGATCACCCGGACCCGCAATTGGGCGACGTTCTTGCCCTTTTCGGTCAGGTTGGCCTGCACGTCATCGTAGAAGCCGAGCGCGTTTGCTTTCACAGCGTCGATGATCGGGGTCATGCTGCCGGTGACGTCGATGCAGAAGACGATGTCCACGGCGTAGCTGAGGCCGCGCGGAACTGCCATGCTCGTCTGGGTGGCAGCTGGTGGCGCGGGAGTCGCGGCGGGTGCGGGAGTCACCTCGGGAGCGGCGGCAGCCTTCTCGACGCCGGGGACGTCGGGGTTCGCGGGCGTTCCCTCGGCAATGGTGTTCTCAGTCATGGTTCTCCTCGAGGCGGTGGACTGACGGCCCACGACCCGCGGGTGGGGTGACGCGGCGGCGCCGGGCTCTGCCCCAGCTGGCGGTACGGGATGTGGATTCGCGGTGGGAAGTGATGGATACGGCGGAGCCGGCGCAGCAGGTCTGTCTCAGGTGCCTTGGCCCCGTTCGCGCCCGTGTCGACCCTTGGCCAGGGTCGACACGGACGAGAGCCGGCTGTCAGGCGTCGTAGACCTCGCGGCTGCCCGACTTGGCGAGGCCGCGCGCGATCATGTAGGCGACGGTGAGGTAGACGACGTAACGCATGGCGGTGGTGGCGCCGAACGGGTCGCCGTCAGTGCCGTTGCCGTCGTAGAGATTCGCAGTGATGACGACTGCGAGGACCATGGCGACGAAAGCGAAGAACTCGGTGGTCTTCGTGGCGTTCTTTGTCTCGGTTGTCAGCCGGCGGCGCTGGTTGTCGTGGTCGAGGTCGCTGCTGCGGGTACTGGTGGAGGTGCTCATGGGGGTGCTCTCTGCTAGGTGCGGACCTGTGGTCACGCGGTCGGCGGCGCCGATTTCGGCATCTTCGCCAATCCCTACAAGTGATATCTACACTGTAGGTCTATGTTGTAGACACTACAGGTAGAGTGGGGGATGTCCAATTCGACCCCAGGCCACCCCATCCTCCAGAAGAAGCTGGCGCCCGTGTGATGAACGTTCCGATTGATCCCCCCGACGCCCACAAGACCGGCCCTCGAACCCCGTTGACCCGGGATCGGGTGATGGCTGCTGCCCTGCGGCTCGTCGACGACGAGGGCCTGGACGCACTCACCCGTCGCCGGCTGGGCCAGGAGTTCGGGCGGAATGCGATGGCTCTGTACCGCCATGCCCCTGACCGCGCTGCGCTGCTCGACGGCATCGTCGAACTCGTGCTCAATGAGCTTGACATCCCTGACGGAGGACAGGACTGGCAGACCCAGCTCTCCCGGACGGCGCATGACTTCCGACGGCTCGGGCTGGCGCACCCGCACGTCGTCAGCCTGATCGTCACCCGGCCGTTGTCGACCCCGCTGGGGCTTCGGCCCTTGGGCACGCTGCGGCCGTTGGAGCGGTTGCTGCGGGTGCTTACCGACGCCGGGTTCCCCCCGCCGCTGGCGCTGCGGGTGTACCGGCTCTACATCGGGTTCCTCTACGGGCACATGCTCACCGAGCTTCAAGAGCTCGTCGCCGACCCAGAAGAGACCAACGACCTGCTCCGGCTCGGATTGCATCGGTTGCCCGCGAAGGAGTTCCCGCTCACCCGGGGATTGGCCAGCGAGCTGGCCCACTACGACGGTGAGGCTGAGCTCGACCAGGGGCTGGCCGTGCTGTTCACCGGCCTCCGCGCCGAGCTCAAGATCGCCCTCGATCACTAGTTCCGTTGCTCTGCAGAGACTGAGTTGTCCCTGGGAGGGGCTCGAGTCATGGGTCGATGTTGTGGACCATCCTTCGTATTGCCGCGACTACAAGGATCCCTGCCCGATCCCCAGGTCACGGAGGCGTCATTGCAGGCGTCACTTGGGAGGCGGCGACGTGGGTCAGATGCTGCCGGTCCGCTCGCTGGCCAGGGCGGCCACCACTCGGCGTACGAGGTCGTCGGGGAACGGCTGGTCGAGCCGGAACTGCAGAGTGCCCTTGCCTGAACGGTAGCTGCCGAGGTCACGGGCCAGCGCCTCGTCGCCGGACGGCACCGGGTAGAGCCCCACGTGCCTCTTCCAACCGGAGTAGAAGAGGAGGTCCTGGCCGCCCAACGTCACCGTCGGCATCGCGTAGCTGATCCTCTCACCGGACTGCGGCACCACCTCGCGGGTGATCTGTCGGATGCGCCTGAGCCGTTCCCCGATCTCCCCGGAGAACGAGGCGATGTACTCATCGACGGTTGCGAACGCGGTCGCCATACAGAGCCCTTCCGTCCGAACCGCACCCCGCCGGTGTCGTCATGCCGATGACGGTCCTGATGCCTCGGTGCGAGCATCGAGGGCCCGCCCGGCGAACGCCGCCAGACGGTCGTAGATCGGTGCATCGTCGGGCACCCGCACCGCGGGCGCGAATGCCTTCCCGCGATTCTCCGGCGTCATCATCGCGGACATGAACGCCAGCCCGCGCTCCGCCACCTCCGGCTGCAGCGGTGGCGACTGGCCGGTCGCGCGGGCGAGGTCCCAGGTGTGCACAGCGATCTCTGCGGTCTGCCAGTCCACCTGCCTGGCGTCCACCGCGTCACCCGGCTGTCGCCAATGGTGGATCAGTTCGTCGGCGTTGGACCTAAAGTCGGCCACCCAGTTGCTGGCAGCCGGCTGCGGCGCCGCCGACCAGTCGGTGTCCGCGCCCCGAGCCCTCTCCAGGAAGCGGGCCGGCGCGCTCACGAGATGACCGATCAACTGCGCGACATCCCAGTCGTCACAGGGCGTCGGTTGCGCGAGCTGGTCCGCGCGGACCGCGGCGAGCACGTCGCCCGCCTGGTCCAGCGCGCGGCAGAGGACGGCGACGGATTGGTTGTGAGCAGTCATGGTTCCTCCTCGTGCCACCACGATAGTCATCAGCGGCATCTCCCGGCAGGGTCGAGCGCGGGCCCGTCAGACGATGGCCGCCGATGCTCAGACCCGGCCCAGCACTGCGGCCAACGGCTGGGGTACGTGGCGGTGATCCATCGCCTCGACCAGCAGGGCCGCGTAGCGCGCCTTCCGCCCGGACCGGACCCCGAGAAAACGCCGGAGCACTGCCTCCCGCGGCCAGTCGCGCTGGGCAGGCATGCCCGCCAGGAGCCGCAGCGAGCGAGCCTCACCCGCCGCTTCGATGACGGCCTCGACAGCCTCGACACCGAGCGCACGGATGAGCTCGTCCTCCAGATCGGCCGCACACCCGTAGAAGCCCAGATCCGACGGTCCGTCGGGCGCGAGGGCGGCGCTCAGCCCCGCCGCCGCCAGCCCGCGCCGAAGCTGCGGCTCCTCTGCTGCGTCGTAGAGGCCCGCAAGCCGGACGCCGAGCCCGCGTGGCCCGTATCGCGACGCGAAGGCCCGCGTGTTGGTGATCCCGCCCATCGCGACGACCTCGATGCCCTCGTCGGCGAGGTCCCGGCCCTGACGCTCCGCCAGGGTGCGCAGCGCCACCCGGTCACTGTTGCCCTCGACCAACACGACGGACCGCAGCATGGTCATGTCACCAGTGGAGGGTGCGGCGTGCCCGCAGGTCAATGTCCTTTTTCGATCTCAACGCCGCGCAACCCGGACCCGATCCCCCCGCGAGCGGCTGACGGGGTGCGGTCGACGAGGCGCGGCGGCCATGATGGTGACATGAAGGAGGTCTACCCAGGGGGCGGTCCTGGCGACCCCATGGCCGTGCCAGGCGTCCGTCCCGAAATCGAGAGGGGGACCGGCGTCACGTCCTTCGCGCTGCAAGTCGAGGGCGAAGTGTTCGAGGTCCGCCCGGGTCAACATGGCGGCACCGACTACAGCTGGCTGAGCGGGCCGAACCCGGGCTACGGGTTCAGCCTGAGCCCGACACCGCAGATGGCTCTCGATGAGCATCGGGAGAACATCCGTGGGTTCCTGGCTGAGATTGACCCGCTCACTGGTTTCCTCAAAGAGGACTGAAAAGCAAGGGCCCGACGACCACGTCAGAGCCTGCCACGATTGCGAGGTGTGTATGGACAACGAACCGATGCCGTCCGAGCCGAAGGACGTCGGGCCGTTCTACCACGGCACGAAGGCCGATCTGCAGCCGGGAGATCTGCTCTACCCCGGGTACAGCTCCAACTTCGGCCAGCGAGGGACGGCGAATTTCATCTACCTGACCGCCACCCTGGATGCGGCCACCTGGGGCGCAGAACTTGCGTTGGGCGAGGGACCGGGCAGGATCTACCGCGTGGAACCCACGGGCTTCTTCGAGGATGATCCCAACCTGACGGACAAGAGGTTCCCGGGCAACCCGACCAGGTCCTACCGCACCCGTGAGCCGCTGCGGGTCATCGCCGAAGTCTCAGACTGGGAGCCACATCCGCCGGAGGTGCTCCAGCACATGCGGGACCACCTGGAGGAGCTCAAGCGGCTGGGTGTCGAGGCCATCAACGAGTGAGCCACCGAGCAGCGGAGATCCTGGTCGCACGCTGCGTGGAGGTTGGTGCTGCATCCCGAGCCGAACGTGGGTGGTGCCCTTCGACAGGTTCAGGGCACGGAGGGTTGCTCAGGGTTACGGAGTGGTGCTCAGGGCACGGAGGGTTGCTCGGGGCACAAAGTGGTGCTCAGGGTAGGGAATGGTCCTCAGGGTACGGAGTGGTGCTCAGGGACGCGGGCCCACCTTCGGTCACCGGCGATCGTAGTGGGCGATGATCACCCCCCTCGTGGTCGCAACGCTGGCTACCAGCTCGAACTCGGTCAGCGGCGCTGGTCCCTCGAAAAGCCGCGCACCGGTGCCCAGGGTGACCGGGCAGATCAACAGCGTGTAGCGGTCGATCAGGCTGGCGGCGTGCAGGCTTCGTACGAGTGACGCACTTCCGATGATCGACAGGTCCCTGCCCGACTCGGCTTTCAGCGCGGCCACGTTGTCGGCCGCATCACCGCGCAGCAGGACCGAGTTCTGCCAGGCGTTCGCATCGTCCAGGGTCATCGAGACGACGTACTTGGTCGCCGCATTCATGTGTGCGGTGACCGAATTGTCGTCGGTCCGCCTTCCCCAGGCGGTGATGAAGTCCTGCCAGGTGCGGCGGCCCAAGAGCATGTCCCCAGGCTCGGCCATTCCCTTGGCCATCTCGCGGCCCATCACCTCGTCGTTGTAGCGCTCGCCCCAGCCGCCGTACGTGAAGCCGCCGCGGGTGTCCTCGTCCGCCCGACCGGGTCCCTGCACCACACCGTCGAGAGTGATCCACAGCGTGACCCTGACCGAACGCATGCCGGCTCAGAGATCAATCGCGCGCGGATGGCGCGGCTCGTACATCCCGACCTCGCCACCGCCGGGCAGACGGAAGCGGGTGAGCCGGCCCCACCGCTCCTCGGAGATGTCCTGGGTGAACTCGACGCCCTTGGCGCGAAGCTCTTGCATGGTTGTCACTACGTCGTCACACATGAAGTACAGCTCGTGTCCGGTTGGACCGTCGGAGGGATGCACGGCCAGTTCCCCGGCAGGCAGTGTGAAGATCGGCCACCCGCCGCCAGCATCCACCTGTGGCCGTCCCAGGACGTCAGCGAAGAAGGCGCGATCCGCTTCCGGATCACGGCTGAACACGATGACATGGCTGCCATTGATCACCTCATGAGGCTACGCCCAGCGTTGCGCACTCGACAGGTCTAGCGTGCTGGCATGACTCCCTGGGTGTGGCGGGTGGCAGGCACGCTGTACATCGGTGGGGTCGCAGCGCTAGCGGCGAGCGCCTTCTCCGACCGAAACGCCACCTTCACCGGGAGCGAGGGTGCAGCTCTGCTGCTGACGCTTCCCACCCTCGTGCCGGCCCTGCCGATCATGTATGTCATCGGCGCAGGGATCTGGAGCATCACCGATGCCGACAGCGGGGGCCCGATGTGGCCGGTCACCGTCGTGTACACCCTGATGTTCACCGGCATCGCCACCGCAAACCTTTGGCTACTCCGCCAGTTGATCAGGCGTCGGCGCCTGCATCGGTCCCAGCGTGCCGATCGCCCGGAAAGCCGGCTGCACCTCACCGGGCCACTCACGCCGGTCAACTCCGCGCTGACCTGCCGTGAGGGTAATCCCGGTGACGTCAGAACGTGAGGACCTGGTCGACCTCCACGGTCCATGCCGCGAGCTCCTCCATGGTGGACCGGGGCGCTTCGGCGATGAGGTGCTCCTCGGTGAGACCGCGCGCGTCCAGGCAGGTTCCGCAACAGGCGATCTTGCCCCCGTGTCGGGCGAAGGTCTTCAGCATCCGGTCAAGGGTGTAGTAGCCGTCGGCCGTCTTCTGCCCGGCGATCGCGCAGGTCACGGCGTCGCCCATCAGGAAGACGGTCACGTCGGCGTCGTCACGCCGGGTGAGGGCGGTTGCCAGCCGCATCGCGTTGAACGTCTCGTCCGCCCCGTAGGCAGGTTGGTTGAGGATGAGCAGAACCTTCTTCATACGGTGATGGTCGCGCGCCCTGGGCCAGGTCGATAGGGCCGAAGGCCACCCTGGATGACGGGGTTCGTCCGACCTCTGAACAGCCGCCCGCCGGGAAGGTGTTGACCTGGGCGTGTGCCGGTCTGAGAGTGGGTGCAGGGCCGGAGAGAGTCCAGGTCGTCCACCTCGGGCGACCATCGCTGAAGGGGGAGAGACGTTGACCGTCAAAGACATCGGACCGGAGCCTCAGAGCTTCGACCTGGAGAGTGCGACCCTTGAGAACACGAACTACCGCGCGGTCGCGTGGTCCGGGAGATACCTCCAGCTGACCCTCATGTCGATCCCCGTGGGGGAGGACATCGGCCTGGAGGCACACCCGGAGACCGACCAGTTCCTCCGGCTCGACGCAGGTCGTGGCCGCGTGCAGATGGGCCCCACCAAGGACCAGCTCCACGTCGACCAGGAGGTGGAGGACGGCTGGGCGATCCTGGTGCCCGCCGGCACCTGGCACAACGTCACCAACATCGGTGACGAGCCCCTGCGGCTCTACACCGTCTACGCCCCGGTGCACCACGCGTCCGGCAAGGTGCAAGCCACCGCGTCCGATGCGCAGCACGACGAGCAGTCAGGCACCGACGAACCGCCGAGCTGGTCGGTCCAGCCGGCCCAGCAACCTCCGGACGGACACGCCTGAGCTCCGAGGCCCCGCCCGTAGGAGGCAACACCACAGGCTGAGACGAGGGTGGGGTCCGCGGCGCCTGGTTCGGTACGCTCGCTGGCAGCCCGAGGAGAGCCGGGTCCGACGCGACCGCAGGCTGAGAGCCGAGGAGGGCGAACAGTGACACTGAACCGTCGGCTGCTGCGCCCCCTGCTCACCACCGCAGTCGCCGCCCTGCTGATCGGCTCCGGTTCGTTCTCCGCCCCGGCCTCGGCCGTCCCACGAAAGCCCGGTCAGCCGGCGCAGCCGGTGACGATCTTCTCCGAGGGGTTCTCAGCGGCTCCCCGCGACCGGGTCTCGCTGGTCACCGACTACACCGGAGCGACCAAGGGTGGTGAGCCACGACAGAACACCCCCTCGGCCGACATCAACAATGCGGGTCAGCGCTACGTCGTCGCCGAGCCCTGGCTGAGTGACGGCTCCTGCAACGGGATCATCCTCGCTTCGAGCACGTCGGCCGGCGTCACGGAGCCCGACAATGCCTACGACTGCCCCGGCTCGGCGTACGGCAACATTCGGGGGCTGGCGACCGCGGTCGCCAGAGTCAGCGGCGATCACGACGAGAGTGGCAACCGGGTGCTGTCGGCCTACACGCTGGAGGGCGCGGGCAACAACGCCACCCAGCTGGAGACGAAGACCGCGGTCCGGCTCACCGCTCACCGCTTCTACACCGCCGCGATCTCGGCTGCAGCCACCAGCTGCGGCGCTGACAACGACCAGGGACCGCGGTCTCGGCTGCGGTTCCTCGACGCCGACGGCCGGCTGCTCACCGGGGCGTCTCAGATCGGCGTCAGCGTCCTGGACGTGTGCCGGGACGAGCACAGTGTCAGCTATGCCCGGTCGGCACTCGGCGGCACCATGACCGAAGGGTCTCGGGTCCGGGCCAACGCTCGGCTGTCCGCCAGGGCCGCACTGCTGGCCAGGGACACCGACGTCCGAGTCCGGCTGATGAACGACAACGGCTCCGAGTTCGGCAACAAGGGCGTGATCGACAACCTGCGGATCCTCGACGTGACACCGCAGCTGGACAAGCGTTTCAGCTCGGCCACCCGACGCCCCGGCCAGGTCACCCTACTGATGTTCACGGTGACCAACACCGCAGAGCTGGGAGCCAAGGACGGCTGGTCCTTCACCGACCGACTGCCGGCCGGGATGAGGGTCGCCGGCAGCGAGGTGGAGTCCACCTGTGCCGCCGATGTCACCGCGCGTCGGGGGGCGCGCCGGATCACGGTAGGGGCAGGCACCCTCGCTGTCGGCGCCCGGTCCTGCACCATCGAGGTACCCGTGGCGGCCAGCAGGATCGGCAGCTATCTCAACGGTCCGGGCAACCTCGGTGCGGTCGGCGGGCTGAACCTCCCCGGGCAGGCGCGGGTGGTCTACCGGGAGCCTGCGGCCTCGCCGTCGGCCAGCAGTTCCCCGTCGTCCAGTAGTTCCTCGGCGCCGTCGTCGTCGACGCCCCCGCCAGCCGGCCCGTCGGCCGACTCGGGCCCGGGCTCGGCTGCGCGAGCGGCCCAGGAGCTGCCGGGTACCGGATCGGCGGTCCCGCTGTGGGTGCTCGTTGCCGCCGGTGCCCTGCTGGTCAGTGGCGGGGTGCTGGTGTCCGTAGGCCTGCGCCGCCGCGCCAAGGGCCTCTGACCGTTCTGACCCCGCTGCACGGTGACGATGCCGGCAATGACGAGGACGCCGCCGACGGCCTGGGTCCACGTCGGCACCTCCGCCAGCAGGATGATCGCGAACACGACCGCGAACAGCACCTCGAACAGGGCGACGAAGGACGCCATCGAGCTGCCCAGCCGACGGATCCCGGCGATCCCGGTGAGATAGGCCGCAACGGCTGTGATCAGCACCAGTCCGGCGGCCGGCAGCACCCAGCTGGTCGCGTGCCCGGCGAGCGTGGTCGGTCGGCTGCCGGCGTGCATCGGCAGCACCTGTGCCGCCGCGGCCAACCCCAGCACGAGGGCACCGATCACTGTCCCGGCCGTCGTCATCACGATCGGCGGTACGGCATCGTCGTTGCCGTCAGCCAGCAGGAAATAACAGCAGCAGCCGACCGCTGCACCGAAGGCCCAGAGCAGTCCGACCGGGTCGAGCGCCAGTTCGCCGGTCAGGTTGAGCACCAGCACCAGTCCGAGCATCGCCAGCCCCGCTCCGATCAGCACGGTCCGACTCGGCCGACGCCTGGTTCGCAGCCAGCTCCAGAGGATCAGCAGCACCGGCGCGGTGTACTCGATCAGCAGCGCGACCCCGACCGACAGATACTGCACGGCACTGAAATAGCAGAGTTGCGCGCCGGCCACCGCGGCCACGCCGTAGGGCGTCATGCCGGCCATCGACCTGCGCGTCGGGCGCCAGCTCCGCCGGACCAGCAACAGACACGGCAGCAGCAGCAGGAGCCCGGCTCCGCCGATACGGAACGCGACGACGGCTCCGGGTGTCCAGCCGGTCTCGAGCAGGCTCTTGGCGAGCGGCCCGGACAGGCCGAAGGAGGCTGCCGAGGTCAGGGCGAGAACCAGGCCGGAGCGGGTGCGGTTCGACGCCGCTGCCAGGGAGCCGGTGATGGCCGCACCTCCTGTCGCTGTCATGACCATAGGGGGATTACACTAATGACTCTAGGCGACAGTAATGTCAGGGGTCAAGGTGCTTTTTGCTCATGACACGGAGGTAGCGCTGGCCAGCGCCGCGGCCCTGGTCAACACCTTCAGTGACGGCTGCGAGCTGTTGCCCGACCGAGCGAGTTTCGACGCCTGGCTGGCACGGTTCCCGTTCAGTGGTCGACACCTGCGCACCAACGCCGAGCTCGACGAGGTCCGCGCGCTGCGGACTCGACTCCGGCGGGTCTGGCAGGCCCCCGACCGCGACGCGGCCGTCGTCATCGTCAACGACATCCTGCGCGAGGCCCAGGCGATGCCCTATCTGACCCGTCATGACGCGTACGACTGGCATCTGCACGTCACCGAGCCGGACGCGCCGTTGGCCCAGCGGATGGGGGCCGAGGCGGCGATGGCGTTTGCCGACCTGATCCGCAGCGACGAACTGGCCCGGCTCCGGATCTGCGCCGCACCCGACTGCGATGACGTCGTGGTGGATCTCTCCCGCAACCGGTCGAAGCGTTACTGCGACACCGGCAACTGCGGCAACCGCACCAACGTCTACGCCTACCGGTCGCGCAAGAAGGGCGCCGACCGACCAGCGCGGACGTGATCGGCCGCAGATCCGCGGCTGGGACGTCGGTCCGGGGAGACCCGTCGAGAGCTCACTCCGGCTGGTGGCAGACCGCCTCAACGTTGTTGCCGTCCGGGTCGCGGACGAACGAGGCGTAGTAGGTGGGGTGGTACTCCGGCCACAGCCGGACCGGGTGCAGCACCTCGGCGCCGGCAGCGACCGCCGCCTGTTGGAAGGCGTCGACGGCTGCGCGGTTCGGGGCGCTGAAGGCCACATGGCTCTCCCGGAAGCCCTCCCCGGTGGACTGCGGCCCGATCCAGAAGTCGGGCATCGGCGGGACGCCGTAGCCGATCACCTGGCCGAAGTCCATCACCCGGCTGCCACCGAGCGGAGCGAGGACCTGGTCGTAGAACGTGGCGCTCGCCGCAGGGTCTGCGCACTGGATCGAAAGATGGTCGATCATGCTTCGAGTATGGCCGACCCGGGCACTCGACGAAGGCGAAACCCCAGATCTTCCTTGACGGTTTGGGAGGTCCCAGGCAAGTTGGCCAGAACCTCTGCGGACCTCCCAAGCCGCGTCTACCAGGCGTAGGCGACCAGCTCGGCGAACAGGCTGTCGCCGTCCACGTCCAGCCCCCGGGCTTTGAACCACTGGCTCACGTTGCGGCAGTCCCGGGCCAGGTAGTCCATCCCCTGTGGGTTGGCCACCACATCGACCGCCTGGGGCAGGTCGATGATCACAATGCGGTCCTCGGTGGCCAGCAGGTTGAACGCCGACAGGTCGCCGTGTGCGAGGCCCAGCCGGGCCATCACGCGCATCGCCTCGGTGAGCTGCTCCCAGTACGCCGTCAGCAGCTCTGGTCGCGGCCTGGCCTGCGCCAGCCGCGGTGCGCCCGACCCGTCGGAAAGGCTGATGAACTCCATCAGGATCTCCTCACCTTCCAGCTGCACCGGGTAGGGCACCGGCAGGCCGGCCGACCACAGGTCGCAGAGGACGGCGAACTCGGCCGCCGCCCACTGCGTCCCCTGCACCGAACGGCCATAGCTGGAGTTGCGCGCCACCGCCCGGCGGTCCCGGCTGTTGCGGAGTTGCCGTCCCTCGGTGTAGCCGGCACTGCGATGGAACTGTCGCTGTTCGGGCCGGCGATAGCGCTTGGCGGCAAGGATGATGCTCCGCTGCTCGGTCGCGCGCTCGAGCAGGAAGACGTCCGCCTCCTTGCCGGATTTCAGGATGCCGAGTTCGGTGTCGATCGCGGCATCTTCGGTCACCACCCAGTCGGGCAGCGGATCGGGACCGGCCAGTACGCCGATGTCGTCCCAGGTGGACCACCGCTGGCCGGGGCCCGGTTCTTGTGGTGCTATGTAAGCGAAGTCGAAGTCATGCTGTTCACCCATGGTGAGGTTGTGCTCCTGAACTGAGAGGTGGATGGGGTCATGGCGAACCCCGGGACACGCTGAGACATGTCGACCTCCTACTCCTCAGGCGCCGGGCAGCTGGCCACCGGCGATGAATGTTCCAAGGATGCGACAAGGAACTAGGAGGGGCAACTAGTTTTTTCGTCGTCCGCCACCTCGGGGTACGTTATGGCTAAGGGCTGTGGCCCGGGCCACACCCATGCTCGACACAGCCCGATCAGCACCACCGGAACCCTTGCGGTGATCCCGCAGACGGACGAGAGGATGCACCAGTGAGTGATGCCAGTGGGGCGCGAGCCGAGGTCGAGCTCGTACAACTGCTGACGCCGGAGGGCGAACGCGTCAGTCATCCGGACTACACCTTCCACGGCACAGACGCCGACATCGCCGGCTTCTACCGCGACATGGTCCTGACCCGACGGATCGACACCGAGGCGACGGCGCTGCAGCGCCAGGGCGAGCTCGGCATCTGGGCCTCCTGCCTGGGGCAGGAGGCGGCGCAGGTGGGGTCGGGCCGGGCCATGTCCGACCAGGACTTCGTCTTCCCGACCTACCGCGAGCACGGTGTGGCCTGGTGCCTCGGTGTCGACCCGGTCCGGCTGCTCGGCCTGTTCCGCGGCGTCGACATGGGCGGCTGGGACCCGATCGCCACCGGCTTCGCGCTCTACACGATCGTGATCGGCGCCCAGACCCTGCATGCCACCGGGTATGCCATGGGACTGGAGCGCGACGGCCTGGTCGGCACCGGTGATCCGGCCCGCGACGCCGCCGTGATCGGCTACTTCGGTGACGGCGCCATCAGCCAGGGCGACGTCAACGAGGCTTTCGTCTTCGCCAGCTCCTACAACGCGCCGATCGTCTTCTTCTGCCAGAACAACCAGTGGGCGATCTCCGAACCGATCGAGCGCCAGTCGCGGATTCCGCTCTACCAGCGGGCCGCCGGCTTCGGCTTCCCCGGCGTGCGGGTGGACGGCAACGACGTACTGGCTGTCAAGGCCGTGACCGAGGAAGCGCTGGAGCGGGCAAGGTCGGGCAACGGTCCGACCCTGATCGAGGCCTACACCTACCGGATGGGGGCACACACCACCTCGGACGACCCGACCAAGTATCGGCTGGCGGATGAGCTCGAGCACTGGCGGCTGAAGGACCCGATCGAGCGGGTCCGCGCCTACCTGGTCCGCCATGGTGCCGTTGACGACGCCTTCTTCACCGATCTGGAGACCGAGTCGGACGCGTTGGCGGCCCATCTGCGGCAACAGTGCCTGGAGATGCCAGACCCCGCCGCGACCGAGATGTTCGACTGGGTCTACGCCGAGACCACGCCCTACCTGAAGGAGCAGCAGGCCGCCTTTGCGGCCTACCAGGCCTCCTTCGAGACCGAGTCGGCCAGCGGGACGGGAGGCCACTGATGGCCACGATGACGATTGCGAAGGCGCTGAACGCCGGCCTGCGTCGAGCCCTCGAGGCCGATCCGAAGGTGGTGCTGGCGGGTGAGGACATCGGCAAGCTCGGTGGTGTCTTCCGCGTCACCGAAGGACTGCAGAAGGACTTCGGTGAGCACCGGGTGATCGACTCGCCGCTGGCCGAGTCGGGCATCATCGGCACCGCCGTCGGGATGGCCATGCGCGGCTACCGACCGGTCTGCGAGATCCAGTTCGACGGCTTCGTCTACCCGGCGTACGACCAGATCGTCAGCCAGGTCGCCAAGATGCACTTCCGGTCCCGGGGACTGTTGAAGATGCCGATGGTGATCAGGATTCCGTTCGGTGGGGGCATCGGTGCGGTCGAGCACCACAGCGAGTCGCCCGAGGCGTATTTCGCTCACACCGCCGGGCTGAAGGTGGTCGCCTGCTCGAACGCGCTGGACGCCTACTGGATGATCCAGCAGGCGATCGCCTCCGACGACCCGGTGATCTTTCTGGAGCCCAAGCGGCGCTATCACGAGAAGGCCGAAGTGGACGACACGGCCACCCCCGACCCGCTGCACGCCGCCCGGGTGGTGCAGCCGGGCAGTGATGTCACGCTGCTGGCTTACGGCCCGATGGTGAAGGTCTGCCTCGACGCGGCCACCGCCGCCGCCGAGGAGGGACGGAGCCTCGAGGTGATCGACCTGCGCTCGCTGTCTCCGTTGGATATGGCGGTGGTGGCACAGTCGGCGCAGAAGACCGGCCGGGTGATCACCGTGCACGAGGCGCCGGTGAACCTGGGGCTCGGCTCGGAGCTGTCAGCGAGGATCACCGAGCAGTGCTTCTATTCACTGGAGGCTCCGGTGCTGCGGGTCGGCGGTTTCGACACGCCCTATCCCCCCAGCCGCCTGGAGGAGGACTACCTGCCCGATCTCGACCGCGTCCTCGACATGGTCGACCGCTCGCTGGCCTACTGAGCTCCGGAAGAGGATCGCCATGAAGCAATTCCGACTGCCCGACCCGGGTGAGGGCCTCGTGGAGGCCGAGATCGTGTCCTGGCGCGTCGGAGTGGGCGACACGGTCAAGGTCAACGACATCGTGGTGGAGGTGGAGACCAGCAAGTCCCTGGTGGAGCTGCCCATTCCGTACGCGGGCACGGTGACGGCACTGCTGGCCGAAGAGGGTCAGATGGTCGACGTCGGCACGCCCATCATCACCGTCGACGACGGCACCGGCCCGGTCACCGAGCCGGCCGGCTCGCCCCAGGAGGACCTGGTCCCGGAGCTGCCGCCGGCCGAGGACGAGGTGGTGGCCGAGGGCACCATCGGCGGATCGGCGCCGGGCGGCCGGGTCGCGGTGCTGGTCGGCTATGGGCCGCGGACCACTGACGCCAAGCGGCGCCCGCGCAAGGGCCACGCCGAGGAGCCCGGGACGCATGGCGCCGCCGCGCTGACCAGCTCCTTCTCCACAGCGCAACCCGTGTCGCGGCAGTCGGATGTGCGCACGCCGATGCCACCCAACGAGGCGCAGCCGGTGGGTGGCCCGCTGCCCGGGCCGGGCTCCCAGCCGGCCGAACCGGTGATCGCCGGCGGTCCCGTGCTGGCCAAGCCCCCAGTGCGCAAGCTGGCCAAGGACCTCGGTGTTGATCTTGCTGGTGTGGCCGGCTCAGGTGCTGGTGGGGTGATCACCCGCCAGGACGTCGAGGCAGCGGCCGCGCCGCCGGCAGCAGCCCAGAGCACCCGCGCCGCCGGCAAGGCGGATGTCAGGATCCCGATCAAGGGCGTACGCAAGATGACTGCGGAGGCGATGGTCTCCTCGGCGTTCACCGCCCCGCACGTGACCGAGTGGCTCACTCTGGACGTCTCGGCCACGATGGAGCTGGTCGACCGGCTGAGAACCCGCCGGGAGTTCGCCGACGTTCGCGTGTCGCCGTTGGTGATCATCGCCAAGGCTGCGTGTCTGGCCCTGCAGCGGCACCCGGAGCTCAACTCCAGCTGGGATGCGGCGGCAGGAGAGATCGTGATCAAGGGCCAGGTCAACCTCGGCATCGCGGCGGCGACGCCGCGAGGGCTGCTGGTCCCGAACATCAAGGATGCGGGCTCGTTGTCGCTGCTGGAGCTGGCGGCCGCCATCGGAGACCTGGTCGGCACCGCGAAGGAGGGGCGTACCCAGCCGGCGGAGACCAGCCAGGGCAGTTTCACGATCACCAACGTCGGCGTCTTCGGAGTCGATGCGGGCACCCCCATCCTCAACCCGGGCGAGGCCGGCATCCTCTGCGTGGGTGCGATCGCGCGCCGACCCTGGGTGGTCGGCTCGGGTGCGCAGGAGCGGATCGAGCCGCGCTGGGTCACCACCCTCGCACTGTCGTTCGACCATCGCCTGGTCGACGGCGAGCACGGGTCGAAGTTCCTGGCCGAGGTCGGCACGGTCCTCAGCGACCCGGCCTTGGCCCTGCTCTACTGAGGGTCGAGGCCCCGATGAACGAGAAGCTGCGGGAGGCCATCCGGGCGATCCGCACGCGGGAGTACTACTCCGCCTTCGCCGAGTCACCGAGCCCGAAGGTGTACGGCGACGCGGCGGCGGGGGAGGGTCGGGCCGCGTTCGAGGCTCACCTCGGCAGCCGGTTCCAGGTATCGACGCCGGGCTCGACCGGCGACGTGGCGACGGAGACCTCGCCGTACGGCCTGGCGCTGGACGTGTCCTATCCGCGCGTTGACGCGAAGGCCATTGAGGAGCTGATGGCCGCGGCCCGGGCGGGCATGAGGGGCTGGCGCGACGCAGGGCCGGAGCGGCGGACCGAGGTGTGCGTGCAGGTCCTCGAGGCGCTGCATGCTCGCATCTTCGAACTCGCGAACGCGGTCCAGCACACCACCGGACAGGCCTTCGTGATGGCCTTCCAGGCGGGCGGCGCCCATGCCCTGGACCGGGCTCTGGAGGCGCTGGCCTACGCGCACGAGGTGATGAGCTTCCACCCTCCCTCGGCGACCTGGACCAAGCCCGGGCGGAGCGGTCCGCTGGTGATGGACAAGACGTTCACTGTGGTGCCCTGCGGGGTGGCGCTGGTGGTGGGCTGCAACACGTTCCCCACCTGGAACTCCTTTCCGGGTCTGTTCAGCTCGCTCAGCTGCGGCAACCCGGTGATCATCAAGCCGCATCCGCGGGCTGTGCTGCCGTTGGCGATCACCGCGCAGGTGTGCCAGCAGGTGCTCGCCGAGGCGGGGTTCGATCCGCACCTGGTGACCTTGGCGGTCGAGGGCGAGGGTGATCAGCTGGCCAAGGAGCTGGCCCTGCATCCGGCCGTGCGGTTGATCGACTTCACCGGTGGCAACGACTTCGGTGACTGGCTGGAGCAGAACGCCCACCAGGCCAGGGTCTTCACCGAGAAGTCCGGGGTGAACGCCATCGTGTTGGACTCGACCGACGACTTCAACGGCATGTGCCAGAACCTGGCCTTCACCCTCGCCCTCTATTCGGGACAGATGTGCACGACCTCGCAGAACATCTTCATCCCTGCCGACGGGATCGCCACCGACGATGGCAGGGTCTCACCCGCAGACGTCGCTCTGGGCATCGGTGCCGCGATCGAACGGCTGCTCGGCGACGACGCCCGCGGCGTCGAGTTGCTGGGGGCGATCGTCAGCCCTGCCGTGCTGCGGCGGCTGGAACGGGCCGAGCGGTCGGGAAAGGTGGTCGTCGCCTCCCGCGCCATCGCCCACCCGAGCTATCCCGATGCGGTGGTACGCACCCCGCTGATGGTCGCGGTCGATGCAGGCTCGAGCGACTACCAGACGGAGTGCTTCGGCCCGGTGTCGTTCCTGATCAGCACGGCGTCGACCGAGGACTCGCTCACCCGGTTCGGCCAGACCGTGACCGAGCACGGAGCCATGACCGCCGGTATCTACAGCACCGACGAGGAGGTGCTGGCCGCGGCCCGGGAAGTGGCCCTGCAGTCGGGTGTGGCGTTGAGCGAGAATCTCACCGGCTCGGTCTACGTCAACCAGTCGGCGGCCTTCTCGGACTTCCACGGCACTGGGGCCAACCCCGCCGCCAACGCCAGCTACATCGACCTGGCGTACGTGGCGAGCCGGTTCCACCTGGTCCAGAGCCGCCGTCCCGGCGTGCCACCAACCGTCTGTGGGCGGGATCCCTACCGACCACAGTAGAAATCCCGCCCACAGGGCTTCAGCGCGGGCAATGCTGGCAGCGGTGCAGGGTCCCAGTCCAGCCGCGAACCTGAAGCACTGAGCCGACATTGCCGGCGACCCCGCACGGGTCGCTGACCACGTCGCGCCAGCCGTACCGGAGGGTCTGCCAGCCGTCCTCGCTGTGCCGGTTGTCTCGGCGCCAGTCGCGGAAGGCGGCAGCTCCGCTGTGCCAGGCGATACCGTCCAACTCGATCAGCAACCGGAACGCGGGATAGCCGCAGTCGGCGACGCGTCCCGAGGGGAGGCGGAGCTGTCGCGCAGGTCGAGGCAGGCGGTGAGGCCGTTCGACACCGTTGCGGTATCGGTACTCCAGCGGGCTGCGGACCCCGTCGGCCGTCTCGGTCAACATGTCGCGCAACAGTCGCCGCTGGGCGATCCGTTGGCGCTGGTCGAGTGCCCTGGTCAGTTTGAACGGCGTCGTCAAACGCTGCGTTGCCGTCGTGACCAGGGCCACCAGCGACTGCTCGTCCGCGTCCTGACACAGGTCCAGGACCGTTTCCTCGATCGGGGTCCTCGGCGGACGACCGGTGAAGTTGCGACTGCCCGGGTGCGGGCGCTCCCGCACGAACTGCGCCCACCTCCGGGATGCGACGCCACGTTCGTGAGGAACGGACACGACGATGGGAAGAGACCGCTGGCACAGTCCGTACATCGCACCGGCCGACTCCCGCGCCAGCCGAGCCCCCTCACCCCCGAGTAGAACGCCCGCCCAGGCGTACTGGCTCCAGGACGGACGGTCACCCTCGGTGAGATAGAGGCCGCAGTCCAGCCGGTGCCAGTTCTGCTGGCGGAGCAGGCGTTGGATCTGGCTGTCGCCCAGGCCGTGCTCCCGAGCCTGTCGTCGGGTCAGCACTCCAGCCTGGCTGCTGGCGATGATCTTGAGTGCCTCAGGTAGCGGCTCGCGGCGATACATGGCACCCACGGTGCGACTTGCGGTGGCTCGCGACAAGCGCCGCCGCCGCAACGTGTGGACAAGGTGCGTATGGGCGGGATTCCTACCGACCACGGTAGGGATCCCGCCCACAGAGTCAGGCGCCGTCGGCGAGCTCCAGCAGGACCCGCACATCCCACGGCCCCAGCTGCAGGCTGTCCAGCGCCTCCGAGCCCTCCGCCAGGACGTCACGGACCCGCATCGGCGGCGTCACCGCCTGGGGCGTCCAGCTCCAGTTGTGGACGACGTGGAGCCGGCCACCCTCACTCGTCGTCGCGGAGGAGACGGTCACCGAGGCCGGCAGCTCTCCCCACTCGGTGCGGGCATCCGGGACCAGCCAGCGCAGCAGGTCGCTGGCCATCGCCTGGTCCGGGACGGTGCCGACAGTGGTGATGCGGCCGCGGCCGTGCCCGGTGGTGGTGATCGCCGGGAACTGGCCGAAGTGCGGATGGTCGTACTCGGCCAGCACCTCGGCCCCTTCACTGATCAGACAGTCGACCCAGCGGGAGGCGTGGCTGTCCGGGCCGATCTTCAGCTCGTCGCTGACCGCCCGGACAGTGACCGGGTCGTTGAGGTTCGAGAACTCCTGGTAGCGGACCCCGCCGGCGTCAGCCAGCAGCGCAGGCTTCACCTCAATGCGCGCCCGTCCCTCCTCGTCGCCGTAGGCGGTCCGGATGCCGAGGACCAGGTGTCCGCCGGCCGCGGCATAGTTCCGCAGCCAGTCGAGCAGCTCGTCGTCGGCCACCAGCAGCCCAGCGACCACCAGCACCGGCAGCTCGGCGGCGGCCGCTGCCGGATCCAGCCCGCCAGTCGGCGACACCAGCTGGTCGTCGTGGATGATCCGGACCGGCACGCCGGCCTCGAAAGCGCCCCGGTAGTACGCCTCGAAGATGCGCTGGTACGAGCGCTCGTCCATCTCGTTCAACGAGCTGACGAACGTCGAGTCCGCCTTGGTGAAGGTCGACTGGAACGCCAACCCCCACTTCGAGCGCGATGAGTACACCATGCCGACCCGGGCATCCGGCTTCAGACCCAGGACCGCCGACCCGGCGGCCTTCAGCTCGGACCCCAGCTGGGCCAGCTGCCGATACACCCGACCCGGTTGTTGATCATGGGGAAGGATCCCGATCCAGTACGTCTCGGTGCCGAAGTGGTTGGTGTGCCAGTGCCAGTACTCGATCATCTCCGCGCCGCGGGCGATGAACGCCCAGGCTGCCTGACGCCACTGCCCGTCGTAGGCCGGGAAGTTGATCGAGGGACCACCGATGGCGCCAGCGTTCGTCTCGGTGATCAGGTAGGGCGCCTGTTTGGAGGAGAACATCCGGTCGCCGCTCTGGAAGAGCGTCCAGGCCCCCGCGGTCGTCCACCCCTGGGGCTTCGACTCGGTGTACGGCACGGCCAGCGCATCCTGCATAGCGTAGTAGGGATTGCCGGCGGTCACGTCCAGTGCGCGGGTGAGGTTGGAGTCGTCCACCGTCGCCCGGTCGTAGGCGATGCAGGTGGTGACGAACTGGTCCTCGCGGGCGTACTCGCGGACGATCCCCGCCTGCCAGGCGATGAACTCCGTGGTCAGCTTGGCCTGGAAGGTCCGCCAGGCAAGGTCGTACTGCGGCTGGTAGTTGCCGTCCGGAGTCCACAGGTCGGCCCAGGTGGACAGCTTGTGCGACCAGTAGACGAGGCCCCACGCCTCGTTGAGTCGCTCCGGCGTTCCGTAGCGGGTCCGCAGCTCGTCCACGAAGCGCTGGAACACGGCGTGGTTGTGGAACAACATGATGCCGGGCTCGTTGTCCACCTGGAAGCCGATCACCGCGGGGTGGTCGGCGTAGCGGGCGACGATCTTGCGGATCACCCGCTCGGCATGGAACAGGAAGGCCGGGTGGGTGTAGTCGATCTCCTGACGCCCGCCCCACGGCACCCGAACCCCAGTGCTCGACTCGCCGGCGATCTCGGGGTATTTGCGTGCCAGCCAGGGTGGTGCCGCATAGGTCGGCGTGCCGAGGATCACGTCGATCCCGCGGGCGTGGGCGCCGTCGAGGACCGGAGCCAGCCAGTCGAGGTCGAAGACCCCGTCCTCCGGCTCCCAGGTCGTCCAGACCGATTCTCCGACCCGGATCACCGAGAAGTCGGCCGCTGCCATCAGGTCCAGGTCGGTGTCCAGACGGGGTGTCGGTTGGTACTCGTGGTAGTACGCGGCGCCGAACAGGACGTGATCAGAGCGAGAAGCCATGGGGAATACCTTTCACAGGGGGGAGGGCTGAGGTCAGGCCTTGACGCCGCCGGACGAGAGGCCCGACTGCCAGAAGCGCTGGAGGAACAGGAACGCGATGATCAGCGGAAGGATGGAGACCAGTGAACCGGTGATGATCGTGGAGAAGAGGGCCTGCGATCCGGAGCCGGCGCTGGCGGTGGACTGCCACTGGGCCAGGCCCACCGGGAGCGGGAACTTCTCCGGCGTGTTCAACATGATCAACGGAAGGAAGTAGTTGTTCCAGGTGGCGACCAGCGAGAACAGCAGGACGGTGACCGCGCCGGGCATCAGCAGCCGGAAGGCGACCTGGAAGAAGATCCTGATCTCACCGACCCCGTCGACGCGTGCAGCCTCGATCAGTGAGTAGTCCACCGCGTCGGCCGCGTACACCCGCATCAGATAGACACCGAACGGGCTGACCAGGGAGGGCAGGATGATGGCCCAGTAGGTGTCGGTCAGCTGGGCGCGAGCGAACAGCAGGTAGGTGGGTATCGCCAGCGCGGTGGTCGGGATCATGATCGCGCCGAGGATGATGGAGAACAGCGCCTTCCCCCCGGGGAACTGGTACTTGGCGAAGGCGTACCCGGCGGCGGTGGCCAGCAGTGAGGCGCCGACCGCGCTGGTCACCGAGTAGATCAGCGAGTTGAGGGCCCAGCGGCCGAAGACGCCGTTCTGGAACGTGAAGACCGTCTTCAGGTTCTCGATCAGGTTGAAGTCGGCGAACCAGAGGCCGAAGGTCGAGAACAGATCGGCGTTCGACTTCGTCGAGGCGACCACCAGCCAGTACAGGGGGAGCAGGAAGTAGGCCACGCAGGCGATCATGACCACGGTGAGCACCATGTTCTTGCGCTGCTTGGGCTCGGTGCCCAGCGGCGTCCTGGCGGATCTGCCGGTGGAGGTGTCCAGCTCGTCCGAGGTCAGGCTGCTGGTGCCGGCCGCCTGGTGGGTCGGCTGGGCCGCCGGAGTCGATGCGCTCATGACTGGCTCTCCTTACGCTGGTTCCACAGTTGGACGATGTAGGACAGAGCCATGATCACGATACCGAGCACGAAGGCGATAGCGGCGGCGTAGTTGGCGTCCTGGTTGACGAAGGCCAACGTGTAGGCGTACAGGTTGGGGGTGTAGGAGCTGTTGATCGCATTCGGCGCCAGGATCCGCAGCAGGTTGGGCTCGTTGAACAGCTGGAAGGTGCCGATCACCGAGAAGATGATGGTGAGGATGAGTGCGGGCCGGACAGCGGGGATCTTGATCGACCAGGCGATCCGCGGCTCGGAGGCGCCGTCGACCCGGGCCGCCTCGTAGAGCTCGCTGGGGATCGACCGGAGTGCCGCATAGATGATGATCATGTTGTAGCCGACGAACTCCCAGTTCACCACGTTGGCGATGGAGAACAGCACGACGTGCGGGGACAGGAACGGTGGTGGGGGCAGCCCGACCAGGTTCGCCAGCTGGGCGAACGGGCCGAAGTCGGGGCCGTAGAGGTAGCCCCACATCAGGGTGGCGACCACCGACGGCACGGCGTACGGGACGAAGATGCCCAGCCGGACGAACTTGGCCAGCCGAGTCATGCCGCTGTCCAGGGCCAGCGCGAAGAAGAGGGACAGCACCAGCATGACGGGCACCTGGACCAGCAGGAAAAGGCCCATCCTGCCGACGCCGGCAAGGAAGGCCGGGTCCTGGACGGCCCGAGCGTAGTTGTCGAAGCCGGCGAACGACACCCCACCGACGAGCTGTTTGCGGAAGAAGGACAGGTAGCCGGCGTAGCCCAGCGGGACGATGATCATCGCCAGGAAGATGACGAAGAACGGGAGAACTAACACGTAGGCGGCGCGGTACTGGCGCTTCTTGGCGACAGTCAGTGGCTTGCGTGGTGTCGACTTCGCGGATCGGCTGCCGGAGGTGGTGGCGGTGGTGGTCACAGTGGCCATGGCTCGCCCCTTTCAGGACGCGGAGAGGTGAGGGGTGCTGCGTCGCCCGCCCAGGGACGGGCGACGCAGCCGGGACTCAGGCGACGTTGAAGCCCTGATCCTTGGCGTACTTGGCCACACCGTCCTGCCATGCCTGCAGGCCAGCCACCATGTCGGTCTTGTTGGCCATGGCCTTGCCCAGCGTGTCGGTGTAGTTGGAGTACACGAAGTCCATGAAGGGCAGCCACTGGAAGTCCGGGGTCACCGTCGCAGAGATGTCGGTGAACTTGGCATTGACCTTCTGACCGCCGTAGAACGGCGCCGCCTGGTCGGCGAAGGCGGGGTCGTTGAGGATCGTGTTCGAGGGCGGGAAGAGGAACTGCTCGGTGGCCAGCTTGAGCGCTGACTCCTTGTCGGTGTTGATGAACAGGGCCAACTGTGACGCGGCGATGGGGTTCTTACTGCTCTTCAGCACCGCATCGGTCGAGCCACCCCAGTTCCCCGAGGCAGGCTTGGCGGCATCCCACTGGGGCAGGTCGGTCGCACGCCACTTGCCGGAGGTCTTCTTCGCGGTGCCCTGCAGGAACACCGGCCCCCAGGCGGCCGCCGGCCAGGCGGCGTACTTGCCGTTGGAGAACCCCTGGTACCAGGCGTCGGTGAAGTCCGGATCGACCGAGACGACCCCCTTGGCGACCATGTCGCCCCAGAACTTCGCCACCTGCTTGGCCTGATCGCTGGCCAGATCGACCTTGACGTTCTTGGTGCCGTCGTAGGAGAAGGGCCGGGCGCCGATCTGCCACAGGAACGCGACGAACTGGCCGGGGTCGTTGGGTGCGAGGTTGGACAGATAGCTCTTCGGGTTAGCGGACCGGTACTTCTCCGCCGCAGTGGCGAACTCGTCCCAGGTCTTCGGCGGTTTCACCCCGGCAGCCTTGAGTAGGTCATCGCGGTAGAGCAGCCCCATCGGACCGACGTCCTGCGGGATCGCGTAGACGACCTCGCCCTTGCTGACCTGCGACCACACCCACTCCGGGTACTGGGACTTGATGCTGTCGGCGCCGTATGGCGACAGATCGAGCAGGTTGCCGCCGAGGGTGAAGGAGGGGATGTACTGGAACTCCACCTGGGCCACGTCGGGTGCGCCCTGTCCGGACTGGATGGCGGCCCGCATCTTGGTGTAGTGCGGTGCACCGGCGCCGACGTTGACGTTCTTGACCTTGATCTTCGGGTACTTCTTCGTGAACAGGTCCACCTCTTTCTGGATGTCGGGCACCCAGGTCCACAGGGTCAGCGTGGTGTCCTTGTTCATGGCTTCGTCGATCTGTGCCTGCGTGACCTTCGGGGCGGCCGACGCGCCGCCGCCGGACTTGCCGCCGCCACCGCTGCAGGCCGCCAGTGCCACGGCGCTCGAGGCCGCCAGCGCCGTGCCCAGGAAACGTCGGCGAGTGAATGGAGATGTCATGGTTCCTACTTCCACCAGATGAGTGAGTGAGTGATGCGTGGCTAGGCGGGCGGTTGCCCGATCGGACATGGTGGCCCGGAACCGCTGTGTGCTGCCCCGAGCCCTAGCGACAGCACCGGCTCGGTGAGCCGGGCTGACTTGTGGTGCCGCCTGCACAGGCAGGCGAGCGGTGTCTGCACCTACGGAGGGCCTGACGGCGTGGGCCGCGGGGGTCCGCTGGATCTCCGGACGACCAGCTCCCGATGCACCTCGACCTGCTCGAGTGCCGGTTCCCGTCCCTCGATCAGCGCCACCAGCGTGGACAGTACGGCGTGCGAGATGATCGCCTCGTCGGTGCGGATCGTGGTCAACGGCACCATCTGGAACTCGGCCTCAGGCACGTCGTCGAAGCCGACCACCGACACGTCACCGGGGATGGACCGGCCGGCCTCCGCCAGAGCGCACATCAGCCCCATCGCCTGGTGGTCGTTGGCTGCGAAGACGGCCGTGGCGTCGTCGCGCTCGGCCAGCTGGCGGCCGAGCTGGTAGCCGGACCGGGCCGACCAGTCGCCGTACAGCACGGGCGGCCGCTGTCGACCGGCCTTGGCGAGGGTGCTCGCCCAGCCTTCGCAGCGTTCCCGAGCCGCGTCCCACTCCGGCGGGCCGGCGAGGTGCCAGACCGTCTGGTGGCCGAGGTCGAGGAGGTGCTGGGTGGCCAGGCGGCCCCCTTCGGCCTGGCTCGAGTCGATCACCGCCTGGCGGGCGACATGGGGAATCTGTCCGACGCTGGTAGCCACCGGGACGCCGCCGAGCAGCGCGTCGTCAACCTCGATCAGGTGGTTCGGGACCTCGAACACGATGCCCTCGACACCTCGTGCCAGCAGGCCGTGGATCGCCCGGCGCAGCTCGTCGGGCGACACCTCGGGCAGGGACGCGAGGGCCAGCTCGTAGCCGCGCTGGCGGGCAGCATGCTCCAGTGAGAACACCCGCGAGGCCGGTCCGAACAGCGAGGTGGCCACAGCCAGCACGCCGATCACGTGGGTGCGCTGCATGACGAGTGCGCGGGCGGCGACGTTGGGTCGGTAGCCGAGCTCCTCGATCGCGGCCAGAACCCGGGCTCGGATCTCGGGCCTGACATGCGGGGCACCGTTGATGACGCGGGAGACGGTCTTCTGGGAGACGCCCACGGTGCGGGCGACGTCGACCATGACGACGCCGCGGCCTGCGCCCCTGCCTGTCCCCATCGACACCCCCGTAAGTACGCGGTCAACGCCTGCTGTGGGCGTCTTGACTACGTAGTCAACGCGCCGCTGGGGCATTTGTCAATGCAGGGAACATTTCGTGACCAGCCCGTGACCGCAGCAGGCCTGCACGCACAAGAGGTCATGCCCAGGCCGGGGACGACCTGGGCATGACGTCTCCACTCGAGGGTCTGAGGTACTCGAGGGTCTGGCGCCCTCGAGGGTCTAGAAAGCTCCTTCGGGCAGATCCATGACGGCGAGGTCGGTCCGCTCCGCGATCACCCGTTCCGCCGTGATCTTGGGTAGCACGGTCCGCGCAAACCAGCGGGCCGAGGCGACCTTGCCCTCATAGAAGTGCTTGTCCGCCTCTGACAGCTCCCCGTTCAGCGCCCGCAGCGCCACCTCGGCACCACGCAGCAGCAGCCAGGCGCAGATCACGTCACCGAGCGCCATCAGCAGCCGGCTGGTGTTGAGCCCGACCTTGTAGACGTTCCGGACATCTCCCTCGGGCGCCTCCGGAGCGGCGGACTGGAGTTGGTTGATCATGGCGCCGACGATGCTGCCGGCATCCTCCAGACCCTTCTGCAGCAGCTCACGCTCATCCTTCAGCTGTCCGTTGCCGGCTTCACTGGCGACGAACTGCGCGATCTGCCCGGACAGGTAGCCCAGCGCCTGGCCGCGGTCCCGGACGATCTTGCGTAAGAACAGGTCCTGCCCCTGAATGGCGGTGGTGCCTTCGTAGAGGGTGTCGATCTTGGCGTCCCGGACGTACTGCTCCAAGGGATAGTCGCTGAGGAAGCCGGAGCCCCCCAGCGTCTGCAGGGACTCGGTGCCCAGCAGGGTCCAGGAGCGTTCGGAGCCGTAGCCCTTGACGATCGGCAGCAGCAGGTCGTTGACCCTGGCCGCCTCGTCGTCGACGGTGCCGTTCAACCGGGCCAGCGCGAGCCGGTCCTGCATGGTGGCGGCATAGAGCACCAGGGACCGCATGCCCTCGACCGCCGCCTTCTGCGTCAGCAGCGAGCGCCGTACGTCCGCGTGATGGGTGATGGTCACCCGAGGCGCGGTCTTGTCCGACGCGCGGGTCAGGTCGGGTCCCTGCACCCTGGTCTTGGCGTACTCCAGGGCGTTGAGGTAGCCCGTGGACAGGGTGGCGATCGCCTTGGTGCCGACCATCATCCGGGCATACTCGATCACCTGGAACATCTGGGCGATGCCGTTGTGCACCTCGCCCAGCAGCCAGCCCTTGGCCGGCGTGCCGTCACCGAAGGTGAGCTCACAGGTGGTCGACGCCTTGATGCCCATCTTCTTCTCCACGCCGGTCGCGTAGACGCCGTTGCGTCCACCGGTGAGCTCTCCGGTCTCGAGGTCGAAGTCGTACTTGGGCACGATGAACAGCGACAGCCCCTTGGTTCCCGGTCCGCCGACGCCCTCAATCCCCTGAGGCCGGGCCAGGACGAGGTGGACGATGTTCTCGGTCAGGTCGTGCTCTCCGGAGGTGATGAAGCGCTTGACGCCCTCGATGTGCCAGCTGCCGTCCGGCTGCAGGGTGGCCTTGGTCCGGCCGGAGCCCACATCGGAGCCGGCGTCCGGCTCGGTCAGCACCATGGTCGCCCCCCAGCCGCGCTGCACCATGTGCTGCGCGATCTTCTTGTCCCGTTCCGTTCCGTTGGCCCACAGTACGTAGGCGAACCGCGGGCCGGAGGCGTAGATGTAGAGGGCCGGGTTCGCACCGAGCGCCAGCTCGGCGATGCTCCACTGCAGAGAGGGCGGCGACTGCTGACCGCCGAGCGCGGGCGGCAGCTCGAGGTTGTAGAAACCGGCATCCATCCAGGCGCGGTATGACCTCTTGAAGCCCTCGGGCATGGTCACCGCATGGCTGCGCGGATCGAAGACGGGCGGGTGCTGGTCGCCCTCGGCGAAGGACTCGGCCAGTGTGGTCCGGGCGAGGTGGTCGACCTCGTCGAGCAGGGCCTGAGCCGTCTCGGCATCGAGGTCCTCGTAGGGACCGCGACCGAGCACCCGGTCCACCCCGAGCACCTCGAACAGGTTGAACGTGATGTCACGCAGGTTGGACTTGTAGTGGCTCATCTCGCACCTCTGATAGCGAACCGGCTTTGTTACTGGTCAGTAACTTCAATTATGCTACCGGCCGGTAACCAAGACAAGGAAGGGTTACCGAATCGTGAGGGCTGGCCAGCAGCCGGCGGCTAGAGTCGGGTGCGCCAGGCGTGGGAGAGCCGTCGGTCCAGGACCTCGATCACGGCCCGGGTGTCCTGCGGCGCGCGCTCGTCGCCGTTGTTGCGGAGCTCCCAGGAGATGGTGTTGCCGTACTGGAGCAGGTGGATCGGAAAGACGAAGCCGGCGGGGTCGTCGGCGGAGCGGGGCAGGAAGACGTTGTAGGCCGCCTGCCGGTCGCTGTCGCCGAGGGTCGCCGTCTCGTCCTCGATCCGGTAGGTGGCCCTGCTCCCGTCCGGGATGGGGACCGCCACACCCTGGCAGGCGGCGATGCTCTGGGTGATGTTCCGGAAGGCGGTCCGGCCGGCGTCGGCGTCGGCGAAGGTCAGCGTATAGACGCTGTAGACCGGGGACTGCCCGCTCTCGGGCAGGTAGACCGACGCCGCCAGGCCCTGTCGGCCACTGGGGTTCCAATAGGAGGTCAGCCAGGGGAAGCCCAGGTCGCAGCGCCGGCTGTCCAGCGAACCCGCTCCGGCGTAGCCGAAGTCGCCGCGCCGCAGTGGCCGAACGGTCACGCTGCCCGCGGGGTCGAGCCCCTGCAGGACGGTCTCCACCTCCGCCATGGTGAGGGTCTGCCGGTCCTTCTGCACCTGGCGCCAGCCGGCGACTCCGCCCAGCGCGAGCACCAGCACGACGGCGACGACGGCGACCCAGAGCAGCGATCGAGGTGTCTTCGACCCGATGGTCAGCACCTCTGGTTGAGCCATTCCCTGAGCATAGCCGCGGCCACGATCCGGGCTGCGGGTTGCGAACGCCTGCACAACCGAACTGGCTCGTCATCGCCGGGGGGCAGCGGGGCTCAGGCGTAGGGAAGGGCGGCGGTACGCCCTGACGCGCCGATTCGCCCGTTCGCGACTCTGACCCGTTCGCGACTCTGACCTGTTCGGCGGTCGGGCCGGGCTTGCGCCCGACCGCAGAACAGATCGATTCGGCTCCGACGTCGGCAGAGATCGACTCCGCTCCCCCCAGCGCCTCGATCCCCCGGCCGAGGTGTCGTACGCTCAGCGCCCCCGCGGCTGAGCCTGCTCCGTCGGCCGAACCGTGGCCCTTGCGGGCCGCGGACCTCTCCGGCCTGGTTTTCCCCCGAACCCCAGGCGCATCGAGGTCATGCGAGAACTCTGCAGCATCGATGTACATCGGACGTACATCGGCGACAACGGGCCCGAGCAGGCGTTCGCTGACGGTGGAGCGTCCGCCGATGTGCGGTGAGTGTGCATCGCCCTGAGAGCATCGGGACACCGCCAGGCAGGGTGGTGAACGTTACGTGCACGAAGGACGCCAAGAGGCAGCTGATCAGCAATGCTCTACACCACACCACGCTCGACCGAGGATGCCCTCCGCTGGCAGCAGCTGCGGATCGGCAGCGCCGCTTGGGAGGGATGGCCGCTGAAGTTCCAGCGGATGGCGTTCGGCTACTACGAGGAGAGCGGCTGGCTCACCGCGGCCGAGGGGCTGAACTGGATGCGCGAGCACGACCGGCTGAGCCTCAGCACCCCACCGCGCGGCGGACTGGCCTGGTTTGAGTCGAACGACCGGGTGACGGTGTTCTGCGGGGTGGGTGATGGCCGGGTGATCGGCCCCGGTGTCGCCGGTGTGGTCGGGCTGGCCGTGCAGACCGACCTGACCGGCTATCGGGGTTGGAGCCCGGCGGTCTTCCCGTTCGCCCGCTGAGCGACCTCCCGCGCGCTGGAACGAACAGCATCGATCGTGCAACTATTGTTCTCCCGATCGCGCAGCGCCGAGCTTCCCCGGCCAAGATGGTCCGTGCTCGACGCCTACCGTCGATCCGGAGGAGAACCGCGGCATGATCTTCGAGATCCTGGGGCCGATGACCGTCACCGGCGAGACTGCTGTGCGCCTGCTGCCGGGATCGAAGCCTCGCCAGCTGCTGGCCACGCTGCTGCTGCACCCGAACCGGTACGTCTCCGCGGACTTCATCGCGGACAACCTGTGGGACGGCCAACCGCCCAACTCGGCGGCGGCGAACCTGCGCACCTATGTGCGGCTGCTGCGGACCAGGATCAGCGAACGTACCGGCGCGGCAACGATCGAGACCAGGCCCAACGGGTATGCGCTGATGATCAGCCCGGATGAGCTGGACAGCACCAGGCTCGAGTCGCTCGTCTCGGAGGCCAGGCATCTGAGCAGGGTCGGGGACTTCGCCGGCGCCCTCGCCCTGATCGACCAGGCCACCGGTCTGTGGCGCGGCACACCACTGGAGGATGTTCCGGTGTGCTCGGCCTGGCAACCGCAGCTGACCCGCTGGGAGATGGCCTACACCGAGGTGTTGGACGAGGCGATCAGGCTCCATGTTGATCATGGTGACCCCCGCCGGGCCGCCCGCCTGGTACGCGACGTACTGGACCGTGATCCGTACAACGAGGACCTGTGGTGTCAACTGATGCGCTGCTATCTGGCGGCCGGACAGCCCCAGTTCGCACTGGCGGCCGCCAACGAGGGGACTGCCGTCTTCGACACCGAGCTCGGCGTCGAGGTCGGCGCGGCCTTCGCAGCGCTGGCAGCGCAGGCGCGGTCCGCTACGACGGCGAGAACCGCACCGGCTGGGCCGGGGCTCGACGTCGAGGTGCCCGCCGTCCGGGATGCGGACCTGCCGATGGAGCGACAGCGCGGCCGCTCGGTGCCCACCCAGCTTCCGATGGATGTGGCCGGCTTCTGCGGACGCGAGGACCAGCTCGCTGAGCTCAGCGACGCCCTGCGGCAGCGCTCGGCCGCACGACCGTTCGTGGCGGTCCTGTCCGGTCCCCCCGGGGTGGGCAAGACGGCGCTGGCGACGCGGTTGGCACACGCCGTGCGGAGCTCCTTCCCGGATGGCCAGATCTTCCTCAGCCTGCGCGGGACGGGCGACCCGGTGGAGCCGGCGTTCGCCGTCAGCGAGGCGCTGATGTCGCTGGGCGTGCAGACGATCCCCGAACAGGTCGACCGGGCCGCGGCCCTGCTGCGGTCGGAACTGGCGAGTCGGCGGGTCCTGCTGGTCCTGGACGACGCCGGCAGTGCGAGCCAGGTGTCGCCGCTGATCCCGGGCACCGGTGACTCGGCGGTCCTGGTGACCAGCAGGAGGCGGCTGACCGATGTGGTCGGTGCCCGCCCGTTCGACCTGGATGTGCTGGACCTGGACTCCGCGGTCGCGATGGCGGCGGAGATCGCCCCCCAACGCTCGGCGACCGATCTGGCCGCACTCGTGCGGGCCTGTGGGTTCCACCCATTGGCGATTCGGATCGCGGCTGCCAGGCTCAGCCGCAGACCCGACCTGTCGGCCCAGGCTCTGGTTGCCAGGCTGACCGACCCCGATCACGCCCTGAATGAGTTGACCCTGGGCGAGACCGCCTTTCGGACCAGCGCCGACCTGAGCCTCCGCTCGCTGGCCCCCGCGGATGGGCTCGGGTATCGGGTGCTGGGCGCCCTCGACATCGTGGAGTTCCCCGGTTGGGTGGTCGACCTGTCCGGCGGCTCATCCACCACCACCGATGCCCTGCTCGAAGAGAACCTGCTGCAGCAGGGGCGGGGACCACGGAACCAGTCGCGGGAATACCGCATGCATGACCTGCTGCGCTGGCACGCCCGGGAGTGGGGCCACGATCACCGGGACGAGGTCGACCTCGGCGTTCGCCGGGTGCTGCTCGGCTGGCTGGTGCTGGCCCGGCACGCCGCGAACGCGCTCGAGTACCACTATCTCGGCAATGCGATCGACCTTCCGGCGGGAGCGCCCGCGTTGCCGGTGCCGCCGGGCGCAGGTGCGGACTGGTTCGTGGCCGAGCAAGCCCGGGTGGCCGAGCTCACCTCGACGGCGATGCGACACGGCCTGGTGGACATCGCCTGGCGGCTCGCCTGCACCTGGTCGGCCTACTTCGACCTGACGGGACACACCGACTTCTGGCTCCGGCTGCTCAACCAGGTGCTGCCGTCGGCGCACGGTGTCGATGACCCGTACGGCGAGGCGACCGTGCGCCGCGACCTCGGTCAGGTGCTGCTCTACCGCGCGGACCTGGATGGCGCCGCCGGCCATCTGGCCGGCAGCGCGGCCCTCTTCCGTCGTCTGGGGAACGTGGACGGGGTCGGGATCGCAGAGGTGGGGCTGGGCGTGGGCTGTCGACTGCGAGGCGAGCTGGACCAGTCTGAGGCACATGTCAGCAGCGCCCTGAACTGCTTCCAGCGGGCCGGCAACGCCCACGGCGAGGCCCATGCGATGAACTCCATGGCCACGATTCAGCTGGCCCGGGGGGACTGTGACAGGGCCGAGCCGTGGCTGAATCGAGCGCAGGCGCTCGCTGTGGAGCTCGGTGATCATCATCGGGTGGCCCAGGTGTTGAGGCAGATCGCGGCTATGCACAGCCGACGCTCGGACCTCACCTCGGCACGAGCCGCGATGGAGGAGGCGCTGGCGATCTTCGGTCGGCTCGGCGACCATCGCTGCGCGGGAATGGCCCACAGCACCCTGGCGCGGATGCTGATGAAGGCCGATGACCTCTCCGGCGCGCGGCGAGAGTTCACCGCGGCACTGACCCTGGCCGACGGCGCTGGTGACGCGGTGGCGCAGGCGGTGGCCAGCGAGGCGCTGGCGTCGGTGAGCATCCGGGCCGGAAGAACGGACGAGGCGCGGCGGTACCTCCAGCGCAGTATCCGCAACTGGCAGTTCGCCGCCTTGCCCAGGGACGCTGACCGGGTGCTGGGCCAGCTCGGCCGACTGGGCCGCTGACCGCACTGCTGCTACCGCAACGCGTCCCGGACGCCGTACCGGGCGGCGATGACGGCCGCGGCGAGCCGGTCGGGGCGCCGGTCGATCGCCCACCGCACCAGGTCGACCCGACCCAGCAGGTCCAGGTCCGCCAGCGTGCGGCCGAGATCACCGATCTCGATTCGGCATCCGGTGGCGAAGGCCTCGAGCTCGCTGGCACTGGGGTCGTTCCGGGACTGGTGCTGTCGGGTCAGGGTGAGCAGATCGTGGTAGGGGACCGGACCCACCGCGGCGGCACCCCAGTCGATCAGCACCGGTTCGGCGTCGGCGGTGACCAGCACGTTCGTCATCGAGAGGTCACCGTGGCTGAGCCCGAAGGAGAGTTCGGCCGCCCCCAGGCGGGTGATCAGGTCGCGGAGCGATCCCAGCTCAGCCATCGTGTAGACGCCCAGCCCGATCAGCGGGTCGGCCGGACCGAGCTGGTCACGGTTGTAGTCGAGATGAGCCTGCCAGGCCGCAGCGGGGTCACGACCGAAGCGTGAGAACAGACCCTCGGGGGCGTCCGGGGTCACCGGGATGGCATGCACGGTGCGGGCGAAGGTTCCCAGCGTGTGCCAGAGATCATCGGTCCGCGCTGTCGTCCCTGGTCGGCCCTGGACGTACGTCTGCATCAGGAAGGGAACGCCGTCGTGGCGGCCGACGGCGAGAACTCCTGGGCTGGGGATGCCGTGCTCGGCGGCTTTGGCCAGGCACCATGCTTCCAGCTCGAAGTCGTCCTGCCACAGTGTGTCGATGGCGAATCGGACCACGACCGCGCAGTTGGCCGACTCGACGATGAACACGTGGTTGGTCACACCCTGCCCGACGATGGCCCGGACGCCCGTCGGGCGGATGCCGTGTGCCTGGACGATCGCCGCCGCCAGTCGGGCATCGCGTCGCTCTGCTGCCCCGGCCATCCCGGCACGATCGGTCATGACGCCCTCTCAACATCCTGGACTGGGGCAGACACCGCCGACGGGGCAGGATGGGCCCGATCGGTCGGACGTCAGTCCTGCTTCGCGGCCAGCCGTTTATAGATCTGTCGCTGCAGCTTGTGGTGCCCGCGGGGATCGTACGGCTCCCATAGCAACGGCATGCCGGCCTCCTCCGGAGTGCGGTCGTCCTTGGCCTGGTTGCACGGTGCGCAGGCGGTGATCAGGTTGGCGTAGGTGTCCAGGCCGCCGCGCGACTTCGGCAGGATGTGGTCGACCGTGGATCCTTTGCCGCCGCAGTAGGCGCAGACGAACCCGTCGCGGCGCAGCACCGCCATCCTGGCCGCCGTGTCGGTGTCACCGAACTCGCGGTACGGCACGTCGACCCACTCGGTCAGCACGATGGACACCGGTGCGGGAATGACCAGCCGAGGGGAGCGGATGAAGCGCCCCGGGATGGACTCGAAGATGTAGGCGTGCTCACACGCCAGCAGAGTGGCGGCCCGCTGCCAGGAGACGAACGACAGCACGTCATAGGAGGCGTTCAGCAAGAGCACATTCCGGTCCATGATCACTCCCTTCCTCGGACATCCGTGTCGGTCGTCCGGTCCCGCACCGATCTCATAGTGGCACCGCCGGAGCCGGCGCGCATCTCCATGATGACCGTCGGGCCCAAGAGGTGCCCGATCACCACCGGCGATGAATCCCACCGCAGCCGTCATCTCGGCAGGTCGACAAGATCATCTACGGTCGCCGTGTAGTGCCGCAACTGTCCGCTGCCCGGCAGCGGGGTCGGCCAGTCCGCTGCCAGCCAGCCGGCGGGTGGCCCGTCGACGGCATAGGTCCACGGCCGGCCGCTGCTGAGGGCGAGGGTGCTCAACGGCATCTGGTGGGGCCTCACCCAGGTGACCGGAAGGTTCAGGACCGTGCCCACGCCGGGCAGCGTCACGTCCACCGTGGTGACCGAGCGGCCGAGCGGCGGGAAGTTGGTGATGACACTCACCGAGCCGCCTGCCGACCTGAGCGCGGTGGCCCAGGTACCGAGGTCGGTGCACAGGCACTCGAAGTAGCCGCGGTTCTGCAGCTTGGTGGTCATCCAGCGGACGTTGGACAAGCCCGCGGCCGGGTTCGCCGAGGGCCTGAGCTGGGGCCCGCTGGTGGCCCACGGGCTGTAGAGCCCGATCCAGCTCGGCATCGCAGCGGCCAGCGGCTCCTCGGCGGGCAGCAGGTTGAGGGTGGGCTGGTCGGTCAGGGACCTGATCGTCCACCGCAGCGAGGTGCCGGTGGCCGCCGCCTGGATCTCGTCGATCCGGACGCTCATCAGGTTGCCGGTCCCGGCGGGATACTCGAAGGACACCGCTCGGGACAACGGGACGGAAAGCTCGCTGCCACGGGTCAGCTCCACCGGCCGCAATGGCAGCGGCACGTAGCCGATGGCGGTGACCGGCAACTGCCTGAAGATGGGGAGGGTGGCGATATCCAGGTCGACGGTCTGCAGCGCGCTCGGCAGCGCCGGGTAGGTGATCTGCATCAGCCGGGTCTCACCGACCCGCAGATTCAGCTGGGCCACCCAGAGCGGGGTGCACAGACACTGGCCGCGCTCATCGCGGTCGCGTGGTGTCAGCGGCCGGTAGACCTGGTGCGTCTGGCCATCGATCAGGAAGACGTTGACCTGGCCCTCGCTCTGCCGGGACAGACCCAGGTCCACCCAGGGCGGGATGCTCTCACCGCGGACCAGCCCGGGAACCGACAACGGTGTCACGGACCAGTCCAGGACGGTGGCCCCTTCGATGCGCCGTACGGCGTGCACAGCGACGCGGACGGTGGCGTCCAGCCCTTCGGCGGTGGTCCAGACAGCCTCGCCGGCCACCGGCAGGGCCGGGTTGCCCTGCTCTGGTGTCGGAACCGGCTCCGTCGCCTCGCTGACGGTGGGCTGAGGCTTCGGGAACAGGCCGGGTTCCTCCCTGCTGGTGGTGCAGGCGGCCGTCACAAGCAGCAGGAGGCAACCCACGATCAGTGCTCGCCAGAACGGTCGGCAGCGCCCGCTGCCCCGAGGTGCGGCAGCGACCGACCGGCACGTTCCAGCCCGCACGTCTCGGAGTCTAGTTGCGCCCGGTTCCGTGCCCTGAGCTTGTCGAAGAGCGCCCTTCAACCTCCGTGCTCTGAGCCTGTCGAAGAGCGCCCTTCGACAGGCCCCTTCGACAGGCTCAGGGCACGTCAGGGCACGTCAGGGCACGGCAGGGGGACGCCCTTCGACAGGCTCAGGGCACGGCAGGGCAGCGTCAGGGGGTCAGGACCAGGACCCGACCAGGCGGGCGGAGAGGTCGGGGGTGGTGGCCGGGTCACTGAAGTCGTCGAACGGGTACATCGGCCGGCTGATCCGGTGATGCCCGAGCCGGACCAGATCCTGGTCGACGCCGCCCGGGGTGAGAGCCAGCATCCAGTCGGCGGCCATGGCGAACAGCTCAGGCTCCAGGTAGCCGATCTTGACGATGACCAGGTCCGCCGAACGCGGATCCAGACCGTTCTGGGTGAAGTCCCGCTCCACGTGGTACGGCTTCCGCAGCTGGGTGAGGATCACCCGGAGGCCGCCGTGCCGGACCACGACCTCGGTGACGGCGTCGGGGTCGCCATGGTTGATGTGCTCGACCACGCCGGTCAGCCGGACCGGTCCGGCAGGCCCCGGGTCGACGACGGCGCCGACCTCAAGATCGACTTCTGCTCCGACACCGGCTGCCAGGCACGCCGCCACCGCGTTGGCGTCCGGGATGGAGGCGTAGATGGCCGTGTAGGAGGGGTCCGCCAGCTCCTCCCGCTTGAGCAGCTCGCCCAGGGTCCAGGACACGTCGCCGGCACCACCGGCGGTCGGGTTGTCACCCGAGTCGCTGATGAAGTACGGCTGCTTGCTGCTGGCGAACGCTGCCTCGAGGCACTCATCCAGCGTCCCGGCGGGCGCGACGAAGGCGAACTCGGTGTGCCTGTCCCAGATCGCCCGGGCCAGCCGTTCGGCGGTGTCGGTGATGACCTCTTGATCATCACCGGTCACCATGACGATGGCCATGTTGCGCGGCTCGTCGGCCCAGGCGTAGCCGATCCAGAAGCCGGCGTCGAGGACGCCGTCCAGGGCCTCGATCTCCTCGATGACGGCATAGAGGCTCTTGGCAGGCTCGATCCGGGTGCTGGTCTTCTCGCCCGGGAGCAGGATGGGGAGCGGGATCCACGCCTTCAGCGGGCGGCGACGCTCGGCCGGCAACGCCAGTCGATCCAGCAGGTTCCGGACGGCGCGTTCCTTGGTCTCCAAGGCGTCCTCGTGCGGCGCCATCCGGTAACAGGTGAGCAGGTCCATCGCCTCGGCCAGCCGCCAGGACACGTTGCCGTGCAGGTCCATGCCGGTGCTGATCAACACGTCGGGTCCGACTGCCTCGCGGATGGCGACGGCCAGGTCTCCCTCAGCATCATCCATCCCGACGACGCTCATCGCACCGTGGATGTCGAAGACCATCCCGTCCAGCGGCTGCTGTTGGTGCGCGGCCCGCAGCCCGTCGATGATCTCGGCCTTGAGAGCGGTGTAGTCCTCCATCGGCACCGGTCCGCCGGGGATGGCCCGGCCCTGCAGGATGGGCACCCATTCAGCGGCATCTCGCAGCGCGCCACCCTCGGCCCAGAACGGCCGACCGGCGAGGATCTCCGCCCCCCGCTTCGGATGCAGCGCCTCGGTCCTGGTCACGGCCGGGGAGAAGGTGCTGGCTTCCAGGCTCAACCCAGCAATGGCGATACGCGGGCGGGTGACGGGTCCGTCGGACATCGTGAGAACTCCTTGTAGTTCGTTTGCCGGGGGCCGGAGGGGAATGGCCGGTACGACGCTATCGCGAGACCGTGCACGCCCACCCTTGACCGTGCCCTGGGGATCGGGGCGACCATGGTGATGGGTCGCGACGCCGGTGGCGACCCGGTCATCAGCAGGAGGAGAAATGAAGATCACGCCGCCCAAGATCATCCAGCGTGATGCCCAGCCGTACGTGTCGATCACCGCGAACGTCACGATGGACTCGATCGGTCAGGAGCTGCCGCCGTTGCACGGAGAGCTGGACGCCTGGCTGGTGTCGAAGGGCCTGCAGCCGGCCGGGCCGCCGTTCTGGAAGTACAACGTCATCGACATGGCAGGCACCATGGAGGTCGAGGTCGGCTGCCCGGTGGCCGAGCCGGTCTCCTCCGACGGCAGAGTCAGGGCCGCCGTGTTGCCGGCCGGCCGGTACGCGACCCTGACGCACACCGGCCACCCCAGCGAGCTGATGCCTGCGACCGGAGCCCTGCTGGACTGGGCCGCCGAGCAGGGGCTGGAGTGGGACGTGGTCGACTCCGCGGATGGGCCACACTGGGCGGCACGGCTGGAGGTCTATCTCTCCGACCCGGCCGAACAGCCGGACATGTCCACCTGGGTGACCGAGCTGGTGTTCAAGGTAGCCGACTGAGCAGGGCCTCTGCCGAACGGCTCAGCCCAGCTCGGTCAGCACCTCAGCCAGCTGGTCGAGGGCCCAGTCGATCTCAGACTCCTCGATCACGATCGGCGGGGCCAGCCGGATCGTCGTGAGGTGGGTGTCCTTGACCAGAACCTTGCGATGCATCAGTGCCTCCGCGACCTGCCTGCCGGTGGCCACCCGACGGTCGATGTCCACCCCCGCCCACAGTCCGAGGGTCCGCACCTCGGTGACGCCGTGACCGAGCAGCCGGTCCAGTCTCACCTTGAGGTGATCACCCAGCCGGGCGGCACGGTCCTGGTACTCACCGGTCCGCAGCATCGCGATGACCGTACGTCCGACCGCACAGGCCAGCGGGTTGCCGCCGAAGGTGGAGCCGTGCTGTCCCGGCCGCAGCACGCCCAGCACATCGGAGTTGGCGACCACGGCGGAGAGCGGGACCACGCCGCCGCCCAGAGCCTTGCCGAGCAGGTAGACATCGGGCACAACGCCGAAATGGTCACAGGCGAAGGTTCGGCCGGTGCGGGCCAGCCCCGACTGGATCTCGTCGGCGATCAGCAGGACGCCACGCTGCGTGCACAGGGCGCGGACCTCGCGCAGATAGTCGGGCGGTGGCACCACGATGCCGGCCTCACCCTGCACCGGTTCCAGCAGCACCGCGACCGTGTGTTCGTCGGTGGCTGCCGCCACGGCGGCGCTGTCGCCGAACGGGACGGTCCGGAACCCGGGGGTGAACGGTCCGAAGCCCGCGGTGGCGACCGGGTCGTCGGAGAACGAGATGATGCTGGTGGTGCGGCCGTGGAAGTTGCCGCTCGCGGTGATGATGTTGGCCCGACCATCCGGCACGCCCTTGACCTCGTAGCCCCACTTGCGGGCCACCTTCAACCCGCTCTCGACGGCCTCCGCGCCGGTGTTCATCGGCAGCACCATGTCCTTGCCGACGAACTCGGCCAGCTCGGCGCAGAATCGGCCGAACTCGGCGCTGTAGAAGGCTCGGCTGACGAGGGTGACCTTCTCGAGCTGCGCCTGGGCGGCGGCGATGATCTGCGGGTGGCGGTGCCCGAAGTTCAGCGCCGAGTAGGCGGCCAGCAGGTCCAGGTAGCGATCGCCCTCGACGTCGGTGATCCAGCATCCCTCGGCCCGGTCGGCGACCACCGGGAGCGGATGATAGTTGTGCGCGGCGTGGCGCTCGGCCAGTGCGATGTCCCGCTCGGTGACACCCGGGTCGGCGGTGGCTGTCTCGGTGACCATGGCTGCGTCGATCACGTCCGGAGCTCCAGTGTGCAGCACTTGACGCTGCCGCCGGCCTTCAGCAGCTCGGACAGGTCGACACCGACCGGGTCGAAGCCACGGGCAGCCAGCTGGACGGCCAGCCCCTCGGCCTGTCGCGGCAGCACGACGTGTTGGCCGTCGCAGACGGCGTTCAGACCGAACACTGCAGCGTCGGCCTCGGAAGCGATCACGGCGTCCGGGAAGAGACAGCCGAGCAGCCGCTGGCTCTCCGGACTGAACGCCGATGGCAGGTAGGCGATGAGGTCGTCGCCGAGCACCGCCAGGGCCGTGTCGAGGTGGTAGTAGTGCGGGTCCACCAGCTGCAGCGAGATGACTGGCCGCCCGAACAGCTGCTGGGCTTCGCGGTGCGCGGCCGGATCGGTACGGAACCCGGTTCCGGCCAGCAGCATCTCGCCCACCAGCAGGAAGTCGCCCTCGCCCTCGTTGGTGAAGTTGGCCTCGACCGTCCGGTCGATGCCGTTGGTGCCCATCCAGGTGAGGTAGGCGTTCGCCTCCGGCCGCCGCTCCGGGTGGCGGAAGCTGGCTCCGTACGCCACTCCGTCGATGACGAGTGCCCCATTTGCGGCGAACACCATGTCGGGCAGCCCGGGCTCCGGCCGGATCGTCTCGACGCGGTGCCCGAGGCTGACGTAGGTCTGGCGCAGTGACTCCCACTGGGAGATGGCCAGTTGACGGTCGACGGCGACCTCGGGATGCATCCACGGGTTGATGGCATAGCTGACCGCGAAATAGTCGGGCCGGCACATCAGATAGCTGCGCTGACGGTAGGACTGCTGGCGGGTGTGTGGCGGGAGCTCGGAAACGGCGGTCATGGGCTGGTCCTCTGCTTCGGGTCGGCGAACACCACCTCGCGAGCGGTATCTGAACGCTACGAGGGCCGCACTGCGCAAGCAATACGCATCTGCGCGAGGGTTATGCCGATATATTGCGTGGATGCTGCCCCTGACGACAATCTGTTGCGCATAACGGCGATGGACGACAGCGACCGGGCGATCCTCGGCTGCCTGCTGAGGAACGCCCGCGCGACCTATGCGCAGATCGGCTCCGAGGTGGGGTTGTCGGCGTCGGCGGTGAAGAGGCGGGTGGACGCGCTGACCCGCCGGGGCGTGATCCGAGGGTTCACCGTAGTGATCGACCCGGATGCTCTGGGATGGCGCACCGAGGCGTACGTCCAGCTCTACTGCCGAGGCAACGTCTCGCCGGAGGCGTTGCAGCGGGTGCTGGCCGAGGTGCCGGAGGTTGTCAGCGCCAGCACCGTGTCCGGCAGCGCTGACGCGCTCGTGCACATGGTGGCGGCGGATGTCCGCCAACTCGAGCGCGCGATCGAACGCATCCGCCGCGCTCCGTGGATCGAGCAGTCGGTGAGCGACATCGTGCTGTCGCGCATCATCGAGCGTCCAACCGGCCCTCAGCTGGGCTGAGGGACAGGGATGCCGACCACCTCGGCCGACCGCAGAGTCCCCGGGTCCTCGAACCTGGACTGGTAGGTGAGGTGCAGCGTAAGCGAACGCGGGTCTCCCTCCAACGTGCCATCCAGCCTGAGCGTCACATTGCGTTTGGCGCCGGCCGGAACGGATGTTTGCCAGTCGGTCTGGAACGGGTCGGGGTCATAACTGTGGTTGGCGTCGTCGACCACGGTGGCCGTTCCGTACGGGAAGGCGAAGGTGAAGGCGTCGGAACCGCGGTTGCGCAGCAGCAGCTGGAGGGAGATGACGTTTCGGAGTCGGTCGACCCGGTATAAGTCGATCGACGTGCCCGACAGCGTGGTGTCCGCCCGCCATCGGCCGGACAACGAGTAGGTCTGGAGTAATGGGGTGGCGAGCCGATAGGCGCCGTAGCCGAGCCCCGCTAGGACCAACAGCACGGCCAACCCGACGGTCAGCGCGGCCACCCAGCGAGGCCGGGCTGGTTGGGACCGGGGACGGGGTGGCGGCACGGCCCCGGCGGGCCCAGGCTGGGCCAGCCGCTGATGCAGCAGCGTCAACAGCGGGGCCATGTCATGGGCGAAGGGCACATCGCGGTGCAACCGGATCGCCTGCCGGGTGCTGAAGCCCTGCAGGTCGCCCGGAAGCTCGGACCGGGTCGGCATCCTGGCGCCGACGTCGAGCAACGGCAGCACCGGGATGCCGCGGGCCGAGGCGGCCCGCAGCTCCTGGGCCACGAAGTCGCCGGGGTCCATGATCCGCCGCACACCGGTCTGGTCGGTCGTCGTCGCCCAGGTGGGACCGATAACGGCGATCATCACCGCTGACCCGGCGACGGCGTGCTCGATCTCAGCGGCGAAGTCGGTGGCCGGCGCGATGGACTCGACGTCCAGGAAGACGGTGGTGCCGGGGAACTGGTCCTGGATCAGATCCGCCAGCCGGCCGGCCAGATGCTGGCTCTCGGCGCGCCGATAGCTCAGGAACACCGACGGCGACCCGACGACCACAAGCCCTCCCGGATTCTCGAGACCTCCGACATTCTCGAAAGCCCTGACCATGAAGAGCGTCGAGCATCAACCGCAGATACCGGGGCGCGGGCCCGGACGCAGGGGAGGTGTCAGCGAACGGAGCCGAGCGGGATGGCGTTCCAGCCGAGCTCGAAGACTCCTCCCGTCTCGCCGGTCCGGCAGGTCACCTGCAACCGGTGGGGAGTCCGGGTGAAGGCGATCTCGGCAGTGAACGTGTCGGCACCCGTCCAGCCCCCACTCGCCTCCGCCGCGTCTCCCAGCATCGGGATGAGACCGGTCTTGTTCTCCGTCCAACAGCCCGGCCGACACCGCAGCTCGTAGTCGGCTCCGTCCAGGGCGAGCGTCAGTTGGAACTCGTCGTCGACCGCCTCGACGGTGACCCGCTCGATGGGCGGGGCGTTCACCGGCTGCTGACTGGGTGACGGCAGCCACACCGTGGCTGTCGAGGCGCTCGCAGCCGCATCGTCGGCGGCGTCGACCGGCGCGATGGCCAGGTTGGCGAGCCGTTCAGCCAGCTCTGCGGCCGCACCCGGCTGTGCCGCCGGGGCCGAGTCGTGCATGGCCGGAAGCAGCCGGGTCCAGGCGAGATCGAGGATGGCCTGCATGTTCTCGGTGGCAGAGGTGGTGGCCAGCACCGCGTCCTGCTCGGGCATCACCACACTGAACTGACCGTACGCGCCGTCACCACGATAGGTGCCATGCCGGCCGCGCCAGAACTGGAAGCCGTACCCCTGGCTCCAGTCCGGGTTCTCCTCCTGGTCGTTGGCCACGTGAATGGTGCTGGCCAGCTCGGCCCACCCTTCGGGCAGCAGCTGTTCGCCCTGCCACTGGCCGCCCTGGAGGAAGAGCTGGCCGAAGCGGGCGATGGATTCGGTGCTCAGATGCAGCCCCGAGTAGCCGATGTTGCGTCCCTGGGGATCCTGCTGCCAGTAGGCGTCGGTGATCCCGAGCGGGTGCAGCAGCCGGGGCCGCAGGTAGTTGAGCACGCGCTGCCCGGTGACCTGCTGGACGATCGCGGACACCATGAAGGTGGCGCCGTTGTTGTAGGCGAAGATCGACCCCGGCTCCTCCTCCGGCTGGATCGACAGGAAGCCCCTGACCCAGTCCTCCGGGTCCACGGTGATGGCACGCTCCAGGGTGTCCTCGCGATGGCCGGTGGCCATGCTGAGCAGATGCCGGAGCTCCAGCCGCCGCTGGAAGTCCGAGGGTGCCGCGGGTGCCTGGTCGGGGAAGAAGGCCAGCACCTTGTCGTCGAGCGACAGCAGCCCCTCGGCGATCGCGAACCCCGCCGCGGTCGCCGTGAAGCTCTTGCTGAGCGAGTAGAGCAGGTGGATGCCGTCGGGCTGGTACGGCTGCCACCAGCCCTCGGCGACCACGGTCCCATGCCTCAGCACCATCAGGCTGTGCAGCTCGATGCCCTGCTCCTGGAGGCCGTCGAGAAAGCTCAGGATCCCGGCCGAGCTGATGTGCTGTTCTTCCGGTTCGCTCCGCGGCAGCGCCTGCGTGATGTCGATCATGATCGTCAGCCTAACCTGCGGTGTCGGTGGTCCTCGGCGGCCCTGAGTACGCCAATCGTCGGCACTTCGCACAGTTTCGTGGCCTCCGCACAAGGTCAAACCTGGGTGACGTACGACCAAAGTGCGCGAAGTTGACCGGCGCGACCTCAAGGGTGCGCGAAGTCACAGCAGGGATTCCGCACTGTCGAGATAGCTCTGGCCAAGATCAGCTGCTCCGAAGGCGCGGGCGTAGAGGCCAGTGGACACGCGTTCCAGGAAGCCCCACTCCCAGATCACGTCAGCCGACACACCGGAGTGCTGAGCCAACAGCTGGCAGTAGTGCTGGGCGACAACCGGCGCGTGGCCCGCGGCCAGGTCGTCCCGCCAGTCGCGAAGGATCACGCCGAGATCGTAGCCACGGTCGCAGAGGAAGCCATCCGGATCGACGAAGACGAACCCGGACTCAGCGCCCTCCCTCGCCGAACCGACCGCGAGAGCGTTGGCCGGATGCGGGTCCCCATGGGCCACCACGCTGCGATCCAGGGAGAACGCCGCCGCGCGGCGATCGGCATACTCCAGCGCCAGGGCGATCACCCGTTCCGAACACGGATGGTCCTGCTCCTCCCAGGCCTGCTGGACGAACCGGCCGAGGGCGGCGGCTTTCTCCTCCTCCGGACGGGCGCTCTTGCCCGCGGCCGGGACCTGCCACGCCTGCCGGAGGGTCTGGCAGAGCAGTTCGATCATCCGTTCGGGTGACAGATCGAGCCGGTCCATCGACGTTCCGAGACCCTCGAGGAGGATGGCCTCATGGGCGGGCTGATGCCCCAACAGGCGGGCGTAGCCTCGTCCGTCGGCGCGTCGAAGGGTGTCGGCCTGCATCCCCAGGCTGTGCCCAGGCAGGGCGACCTTGAGCACGGCGCGTGACCCGTCGTCGGTCCGGGCGACCGCGACGAAGGAGGTGCTGCCGCCGGGCATCGGCCGGCCGACGGTGATCGACCAGGCGCGCTCCAGCTCGGAGACCACGTCCGGCAGCGCCGCCAGCCAGACCAGGCCGGCCACCCCCTGGTGGGCGAGCTTGCGGCGCACCAGCTCGGGCAGGTCGTCAGCCGAGACGGACATGCGATCAGTCCTGGGTCAGTGCCCGAGCAGTGCCGACGTCGGTGACCAGGACGTTGACCCAGCCACCGGTGACAGCGGCCCGGATCGCCTGGTGTTTGCGTTCTCCGCCGGCGAGGCCGATCCGTCGGGGGATCGCGCGGAAGTCCTCGGCGGAGATGCCCACGATCCGCGAGTCGAGGTCACTCTCCAGCAGCTTGCCGTCGGCGGTGAAGAACCGTGTGCAGACGTCACCCACGGCGCCGGCCCTGAGTAGCGCCTCCTGGTCGTCCTGGGCGATGGCGTTGCCGCTGTCCTTGAGCATCGGTGAGGGCCGCAGACTCCCGATCCCCACCAGGGCAACAGTGAGGTTGGCCCATTCCCGGGCCACCTGGCCCATTGCGGGGTCATTCAGCAGACTGTCCCGGATCGACTGCGAGCCCACCAGGCCGGGCGCGGGGACGAAGGTCGGGTTGGCCCCGATCAAGGCGGCCAGCTGGGTGACCAGCTTGGTCGCCTGGCTCTGGACCGACGACACCCCGACACCGCCGACCAACTGGATCACCGAGTCGGCGCCCGGTGTCTTGAACGGCCGCATCCGGTCCACGATGGAGAGCAGGGTCTCACTCCAGGACGAGATGCCGACCCGTTCGCCGCCCGTCAGCGTTGTCTCCAGGTAGGTGGCACCTGCAGATCCCAGACCGTGCAGGATCAGGTCGTCGTCTCCCTCCACGTCGACGACCACAGCCTCCAGCAGCCCGTACTTCTTCTCCAGCGCCTCCTCCAGGTCGGTATGCACCCCCTGCGACATGACCACGATCGTCCGGACGATGCCGACCTCGCCGGCCTTCTTCAGCAGCCGTGACACCCGCGCCTGGGAGATGTGCAGCGCAGCCGCGATCTCGGCCTGACGGATGCCCTGCTCGTGGTACATGTGCGCGACCTTGGTCATCAGCCGGACCTGGCCGTCGACCAGCGGCTGCCGCAGGGGCGAGGGGTTGGATGGGGACACCTGCCCTGTCTATCGCGAATCGGGGCAGCCACGCGAGCCGGCCACAGCCCGGGCCCAGGACTGCCGGGCCCGGTCGCGCGCGTCGGCGTCCAGCGCGGGCGTGAACCGGTGGCCCAGCTCCTCGGACCGGTCGGCCGTCCCCACTCCGAGGGTGTGCCAGGCCAGCAGGGCCGCCCCGATGGCCGATACCTCCGCGAGGTCGGAGACCGCGACCGGCCGGCCGAGCAGGTCCGCCTGGATCTGCATCAGAAGCTCTGAACGGGTGGCGCCGCCGTCGGCTCTCAATACGTCGATGTGCAGGTCGCCGGAGCGTTCCATGGCCGCCACCACGTCGCACACCTGATGCGCAACCGCCTCCAGGGCCGCCCGGGCCAGGTGCGCGGGAAGGGTCGCCTGGCTCATGCCGGTCAGCTGGGCGACGGCCGAGCGGTCCCAGTGCGGGGCTCCGAGACCGGAGAAGGCCGGCACGAAGGTGACCCCGCCGGAGTGGTGGACCTGCTCGGCGAGGGGGCCGAGGGCAGCGACATCGCCCAGCCCCAGGATGTTCGCCATCCAGGCCAGCGCGGCACCCGAGGACAGGATGTTGCCCTCCACCGCGTACGTGGGTCTATCCGTGACCCAGGCCAGCGTCGAGGGCACCGCCGACTGCCCGAGCTGGAGGCTCTGGGTCGGCGTCATGACCGACGAGCCGGTGCCGTAGGTGGCCTTGGCGCTGCCCACGGTGGTGCAGCCCTGGCCATACAGCGCGGCGTGCGAGTCCGCCAGCACAGCGATCACCGGCAGACCGTCCGGCAGCCCCGGAACGCCCGAGACGCGGCCGAAGCCGGCGTTGGAGGCACGCACCTCCGGAAGTACGGAGCGCGGCACGTCGAACAGGTCGAGCAGGGTGTCGTCCCAGCCGAGCCGGCGGACGTCGTAGAGCAGGGTGCGCGACGCGTTCCCCGCCTCGGTCAGGTGCTCGGCGGCCGCAGTGAGCTTCCAGATCAGCCAGGAGTCGACCGTCCCGACGCAGACGTCGGCCAGTGGCGTCCCCGCCTGCTTGGCCAGTTCCAGCAGCCAGCGGATCTTCGGCGCGGAGAACATCGCGTCGATCGGCAACCCGGTGGATTGCTGCACCAGCGTCGCATTCGCCGGGGTCGAGATGGAGGTGCACCACTCCGTGGTGCGCCGGTCCTGCCAGCCGATCACCGGTCCAAGGGGTGCGCCATCGCTGCGACGCCACGCCAGCACCGACTCGCGCTGGTTGGACAGCGCCACCGCCCGGACGTCGGCGGCCCGCCCACCGGCGGCGAGGCAGCGTCCGACGGCCTGCAGCACGCTCGCCCAGATCTCCTCGGCGTCCTGCTCCACCCATCCTGGCCTCGGCAGCGTCAGCGAGACGGGGGCTGTGCCCCGGGCGATGACCGTACCGTCATCGGCGACCAGGACCGCCTTGGAATTGGTGGTGCCCTGGTCGATGGACAAGATCTGGGTCAGCGGACTCAACTCCTCTCGGTCAGTGTGCCAGCGTTCTTCGACAGGCTCAGAACACGTTCTTCGACAGGCTCAGAACACGTTCTTCGACAGGCTCAGAACACGTTCTTCGACAGGCTCAGAACACGTTCTTCGACAGGCTCAGAACACGTTCTTCGACGGGCTCAGAACACGTTGTTCGACGGGCTCAGAACACATGTCGTTCTCGACGACTTGACGGCAAAGCAGTAGTGACAGATTATTCACGTGTGCATGGAAATGCAATCTCGTTCACACCAGCTCTGGAGCCGCAATGCCGCAGCGACGTCGAGTCATCATCAACACTGACGCGAAGAATGAGGCGGACGACCAGTTCGCCATCGTGCATGGACTGCTCTCTCCTTCACTGGACATCCGCGGGGTCATTCCTGCGCACTTCGGCACCCGTCGCTCAGAACGGAGCATGGAGGAGTCGCGGGAAGAGGTCGACCTGCTGGTGAAGCTGCTCCGGATGGAGGGCCAGGTGCCGGTCGCGAACGGTGCAGCGGTCCCTCTCGCCGACGAGTCGACCCCGAGGGACTCGCCTGGGGCACGTCTGATCATCACCGAGGCGATGGCCAGCACTGCCGACGACCCGCTGTTCGTCAGCTTCCTCGGACCGTTGACTGACATGGCCTCGGCCATCCTGCTCGAGCCGGAGATCGTGAACCGCAACGTCACGGTGATCTGGATCGGTGGCCGTGAGCACGGCACGGGCGGCTATCAGACGACGGTCGAGTTCAACCTGTCCAACGACATCGCCGCCGCCAATGTCGTGTTCGACTCCGGCATCGACCTCTGGCAGGTGCCGAGCAGTGTCTACTCGATGTGCTCAGTCGGCTATGCCGAGCTGGAGGAGCGGATCGGCGGCTGCGGAGAACTCGGCCGATACCTCATCACCCAGCTGGTCGACTGGAACGCGCGCCACCACGGTGAGCCGATCGAGTCCCGGTCGCTGGGCGACTCTCCGGCGATCGCCCTGATGCTGTACCCCAGGGGAGCGGTGTCGCGTGAGGTGCCCGCCCCCCGGTTCGGAGCGGAGGGCGGCTACCTGCCCGGTTCGGGGCACCCGATCCGGCTGGTCGAGTCCGTCGACGTGCGCTTCATGCTCGAGGACATGTTCGCCAAGATCAGACGTTTCGCGCGCGAGCCGCGCGACCCCGATGCCTCCTGACGTGCCGCGCCACCACAACCACCTTGAATTGAGGACATCATGAGTGAGCTACCTGTGTTCGGTGCCGGCATCTGGCACTTCGCCACCTACAAGGACCGCTACGCCACCGACGGCTACGGGCCCGAGGTGGGACTGCTCGAGCAGATCGACCGAGCCGGAGCCGTCGGGGACCTGTCCGTGGTCGACCTGAACTACCCGTTCGTCGGTTTCGACGGAACGCTGGCGGAGGTCAACGCGGCGCTGGCCCGGAACGGGCTGCGGGCCATCGCCATCACCCCGGAGATCTACACCCGGACCTTCATGAAGGGTTCCTTCACCAACCCCGACCCCAGAATCCGTCAGCAGGCGCTGGAGCTGATGCACGAGGCCACCGCGGTGGCCAAGCAGCTCGGCTGCGACTACGTCAAGCTGTGGACCGGACAGGACGGCTGGGACTACCCCTTCCAGGTCAATCACCATGATCTGTGGAACCTCGCCCTGGATGGTCTCAAGGAGCTCGTCTCGGCCCATCCGGAGATCAACTTCGTGATCGAGTACAAGCCGCGCGAGCCGCGGGTCAAGATCATCTTCCCGTCGGCGGCGCGCACTCTGCTGGGTATCGAGAAGATCGGGCTGCCGAACCTGGGCATCCTGCTCGACTTCGGCCACTCACTGTACGGACTGGAGTCCCCGGCCGACGCTGCCCAGCTCGCCATCGACTACGGTCGGCTGTTTGCGATCGATGTGAACGACAACATGCGCGGCTGGGATGACGACATGGTGGTCGGTTCGGTGCATCTGGTCGAGACGTTCGAGTTCTTCCACACGCTGCGACGCAACGGCTGGCAGGGCGTCTGGCAGCTCGACCAGTTCCCGTTCCGTGAGGACAGCGTCGAGGCGGCGAGGCTGGCGATCCGCTTCCTCAAGGCGATCCACCGAGCCCTGGACGTGATCGACGACGACGCGCTGGCCGAGGCACAGTCCCGGCACGACGCGCTCGCGGCGCACCGGCTGGTCCAGGACGCGCTGCTGACGTCGATGGCGGGACTGGAGTCACCGCGATGACTCCGCTGCTGCTCGAGCATGCCACGATGCCGGTGCTTGGGCGCGTCGACCCGCTGGCCACCAGGGAGGGCCAGATCGCCCACCTGGCCGAGCTGGCCCGGCAGATCCGGATCCAGGACCTGAAGCTGGTACACCATGCCGGGGCCGGTCATATCGGGGGAGACTTCTCGGCCATCGACATCCTGGCCACGCTGTATGCGGCCGTGCTCAACGTCGACCCGGGCCGACCGGGCGACCCGGAACGGGACCGGTTCTTCCTCAGCAAAGGCCACGTCGCAGGGGCGCTGTACACCACCCTGGCCGCGGTGGGCTTTCTGCCGGTGACGGAACTGGCCACCTTCCTGCAGCCGCTGTCGGCCCTGAACGGCCACCCCAACCGCACCAAGGTCGCCGGTGTCGAAGCCAACACCGGTCCGCTCGGGCATGGCCTGCCGATTGCGGTCGGGCATGCGATCGCGGCGAAGCTCGACGGCTCGCGACGTCGCACCTTCGTCCTGGTCGGCGACGGTGAGCTGCAGGAGGGCAGCAACTGGGAGGCGATGATGACCGCCGCGCACCACGCACTGGACAACCTGGTGCTGATCGTTGACCGCAACGGGCTGCAGCAGGGCGCGACCATCGCGGAGACCAACGACCTCGAGCCGCTTCCCGCGAAGGCGGCCGCCTTCGGGTTCTCCGTGGTGGAGCTCGACGGGCACGACCACGGCGCCCTGCTGGACGCGTTGAGCGCGGCACCCGCCACCCCGGGTCGGCCGACCTGCGTCATCGCGCGCACCCACAAGGGTCATCCCATCTCGTTCATGAGCGACAACGTCAACTGGCATCACCGGGTGCCGAAGGCGACAGAGTTCGAGCTGGCGCTGGCCGAGTTGAACCCCACCGGGCTGAGTCGAACAGGGCTGGCCGGATTTGAGGAGCAACCGTGATCGACGCGCTCACCACCCTCCGCCCGACCGAGGAGCAGCCGCTGTTCGACTGCCGCGACGCCTACGTCGAGGTGCTCGCCGACCTGGCCCGCAACGACCAGCGGATCGTGGCCGTGGTCAACGACTCGGTGGGCTCCAGCAAGCTGGTGGACTTCGAGCGGGCCTTCCCGGACCGGCTGGTCAACGTCGGCATCGCCGAGCAGGCCATGGTCGGGGTCGCCGCCGGTCTCGCCAACGGCGGTCGGATCCCGTTCGTGTCCGCCGCCGCATGCTTCCTGACGGCGCGCGCCCTGGAGCAGATCAAGGTCGATGCCGGCTACTCCAACTACAACATCAAGCTGTGCGGGATGAGCCCGGGGATGGCCTACGGCGACCTCGGCCCGACTCACCACTCGATCGAGGACATCGCCTGGCTACGGGCGATCGACAACATGATCATCATCGTGCCTGCCGACCCGATCGAGACCGTGGCCGCGATCCGGTGGGCCGCCGAGCACCAGGGGCCGGTCTACATCCGGGTCAGCAGGATGGCCGTACCCAAGATCAACCCCGACGACTACCGGTTCCGCCCGGGCCGTGCGGTCACGCTACGCGACGGCGACGACGTCACCCTGATCTCCAACGGGACGGTCATTTCCCGCACCTTGGCCGCAGCCCACCTGTTGGCGGCGGAAGGTGTCTCCGCCAGGGTGCTCTCGATCCCGACGGTCAAGCCGCTGGATGTCGAGGCAGTGGTCGCAGCCGCAGCAGAGACCGGTGCCATCGTCACCGCCGAGGAATCGACCATCAGCGGGGGGCTGGGCAGCGCCGTCGCCGAGACGGTGGTGGACCGGTGCCCGGTGCCGGTCAAGATCCTGGGCGTCCCCGAGTTCGCCCCGACCGGGTCCGCGTCCTACCTGCTGGACCGCTACGGCATGTCGCCGGCCGGCATCCGGGACGCCGCGGTGCAGACCATCGCCCGGCGAGCGTGAGGCTCAGAGAGCGAGCAGGATGCCGCCGACGACGAAGCCGACCAGCAGGATGGCGCCCACGATCAGCAGCTGACGGTCGGAGAGCCCCATGAACTTCGCCCCGACCTTCGGGTTGGGCGGCAGCGACCCGCGTGGGCTGGCCGACAGTCCGGCCAACAGCGCATAGCCGGTGGCGGCGAGGAACGCCACACCGATCACGATGTAGGCGGCCTCGGACTTCATGATGCCGATGACCACGCCGGCCACACCGGCTGCGATGCCGAAGATGCCGCCGATGATGGTCTGGATGGTCTTGAGGTTCATGACGTGCTCCTTGGTGAGATTCGTGCTCGCCAGAAAGAGGCGCCGGCCGCCAAGTCAGATACCCGCACCGGTGAGGTATCACCAGAGCGAAGCCGCCCTCCTTCAGTCATGACGACAGAGCCGCCAGCTGGCCCAGGCACGCCGGCTGGCGCTGTGCCGTTCACTGTCACGGCTCCGGCCGAGCTGAAGCTGGCACCCGACCGCACCGGCACGACCACCTTCACGGTCACCAACCTCACCGGCCGTCCGGTTCGGGCCAGGTTGATGCCGCGCGGGGATCGTGGAGCCGAGACCTTCTCCTTCGCCGTGGTCGGCGGAGCGGAGATCCCGATGAGCGTCGGCAGCACCATCACCGCCGACGTGCGGGTGGTGGTCCCCCCGACAGCCCCGGCGGGCCAGCACCTGCTGATCCTCGAGGTCGTGGCCGAGGACGACACGGAGACGGTAGTCGGGCAGTCGGTCGCGTTCTCCGTAGGTGCGCCGTCCGTGGTGCCGGTGAGACCCCGACGCAAGTACCACTGGCTCAGGATCGCGCTGATCGTGCTGCTGTCACTGTTCGCCCTGATCGGCCTGCTGGTGGTCGGCATCATCGTGCTCGCGGTAGTGAGCAACTGAGCAATTGGGTGATGGGGTGGCAGTTGCCGGTCGTGTATCAGGGCCGGGCGTGGAAACTCTTTGCCAGTATGACCATAGGTCCCGCCGGCGGGGGTGGAGCTCCGGTTCCCCCACCCGGGGCGCCGACGCCGTTCTCGGTGAAAGCGCCGCCCGAGCTCACGCTGGCGGCTGACCGGACCGGCAGAACGACTTTCACCGTGACCAACCTGATGGGTCGGCCGGTACGTGCGCGACTGGTGCCCAAGGGCGGCGACGGCGCCGAGGATTCCTGGCTGTCGGTGACGGGCGAGACCGAGGTACCACTGAATATCGGCGGCACCCTCACCGCGGACGTGCTGGTGCGGGTCCCGGACACCGCTCCGGAGGGCAAGCGCACCCTGCGACTCGAGGTGGTCGCCGAGGACAACACCGAGATGGTCTCCGGCCAGTCGGTCTCCTTCACCGTGCCTGCCCCGGTCGAGCCGAAGAAGTTCCCCTGGCTGCTGATCATCATCGCTGTGGTTGTGCTGCTGGTCATCGGCGCGGCCGTCTGGTTCTTCCTGCTCCGGACCGACCCGACGCCCAAGGTCATCTCCGCGCCGGTGGTGAATGGGACTCCCCAGGTCGGGAAGCAGCTGACCGCCGACGAGGGTGAATGGGACTCCACCATCGACAGGTTCACGTTTCAGTGGGAGTCCTGCACCGCCGTCGGCGTCTGTGCACCCGTCGCCGGCGCCACCAAGTCCACCTTTGTCGCCACCGACGCTGAGGTGGGGCGCACCCTGCGGGTCACCGTGACAGCGGTCACCAAGCGCGGGGCCAAGGGCATGGCCTCGTCGACGGAGACGGCCAAGGTGGCCTCCGACAAGGTGGCCATGCCGGACTTCGTCGGCCTGAGCGTGAGCCAGGCGCAGCGCCTGGCTCAGCAACAGGGCCTCACCTTGTTGATCAACCTGGTGGATCCGCCGATCTGCGGCCCGAGGATCCTCACCCAGAGCATTGCTGCCGGAACACCGGTGGACCCGGGGAGCAGCGTCGCCCTGACGGCGCACAAGGCGATCAAGCCGCCGTTCTGCTTCAGGGACACCACCCGGCCGACGCTCAAGCAGACGGCGAAGTGAAGATCATGACCCTACTGATCATCGCCATCATCTGCGGGGTGCTGCTGGCCGTGTACATCGCGGTGGCACTCGTCCTGAAGGCGTATGACCTGCACAGCCCGCGCGGATGGTTACTGCTGCTCCTCGACTGCACCTGGAGCCTGCCGAACACGCTCCTCGGCACCCTGATCGGGTTGCCGCTCTACGCGATCTTCGGCCGGCCCTCGGCGGCGCAGACCCGCGGCCAGGGCTGGGTCAGCTTCGCGCCGCGTTCGACCACCGGCTTCGGCAACAACGTGTTGCAGACGCTCGGCACGGTCAACCTCGGCAGCGCCGGTCAGCATGAGCGGATGCACCTGCTGCAGGCCCGCCTCTTCGGTCCCGCCTACCTGCCGATCTTCGCCCTCTCCTATGTCGTCACCTTCCTGGTGCAGGGCGGCTTCACCCTGCTGGTGGGCCTGATCCTCAAGGCGACCGGGGTGCGCCGCAGGGCGGCACTGCAACCACCCGGCAAATCCGCGGTCCACGGCTTCTTCGGCTGGATCTACTACGCGACCCCGTTCGAGGTGTGGGCATATGCCAGCGGCAACCCGTAGCCAGACGCCTTCCGCCCAGGGGATCCTGGCGGCTGAGCTCTCGGCGATCCGTGACTGGGTCCAGGACCGGTCGGGGCTGCCGTGCCAGATCGGCCCGGCAGACGACCGGGCGGACAGCTACATCCAGCTGTCCACCGTTCGGTTGGTCGCCGGCGTGCACAACTCCGATCCGGTCGCCGCCCGGGTGGACGCCCATGTGCTGGTGCTGGCGCACGGGCCCGACCACGCCGCCGCCGCCGATGCCGCGGCGGCGCTGATGGTGCAGGCACTGGTCGAACGGTCCTGGGAGCTGCTGGCCGGACAACCCGATCCCGAGCTGTGGCGATCACTCGGGCTTCCGCCGGCGCCGGCGTTCATGATCACCGTGCCGGTGCGGCTGCCGTTGCACCGTGCTGTCGCCCCGCCGGTACGCCGGCCGTTGAACCTGAGGGGCGGCGGGTTGCGGCAGGTCCAGGGGCGGGTGCTGGCCGCGGACGGGACCCCGTTGTCCGGGGCGGTGATCAGGCTGCATCCGGACGGCCAACCCGTCACCACGACCCACAACGGTCGCTGGACGCTGTCGCTGCCGAGCGGACCGGTGCACCTGGACGTCACCGCCAAGGGCCTCTCCGCCCGACACGACCTGGCCGAGCAGTCCGGCGCCGACCGCCAGGACGTCGACATCGTGATCGACGTACTGGGGGCGGCCGACCACCAGGCCGAGCCAGCAGACCAAGACACGCCCGCCCATCCCGAGACGCCTGCAGACCAAGAGAGAGGGAACTGACCATGCCGATCTACCGCACGCCGGGGGTGTACGTGGAGGAGGTGCCGAGCAAGGCACATCCGATCGAGTCCACCGGCACCTCCACCCCCGCCTTCATCGGTACCGGTGGCAAACCGGACGCACCGAGTGGGCCGGTGGCCATCACGAACTGGAGCCAGTTCGCCAACACGTTCCTCGGCGAGGGACCGATGACGCCGTTGGCGCACGCCGTCAACGGGTTCTTCCTGAACGGCGGCTCCCGCTGCTACATCCTCGACATCGGACCCTCCGGCACGCTGACCGGCACCGCCGAACGGCCCGGGCTGGCGGTCCTCGAGGCCATCGAGGAGGTGGCCATCGTCGCCGCCCCCGGCTTCACCGACCCGGCCGACTACGACGCCCTGATGACGCACTGTGAGCTGATGCGGGACCGGCTGGCGATCCTCGACCCGAAGCAGGGCATCAAGGACCTGATGTCGCTCACCCGGGTGGCCGGGGTCGAGGTGCCCGACTCCGATGCGACGCCGGCAGCCGATGCCGGCGAGGGTGGGGGGCAACACCCGCCGCGCCGGTCCGGCGAACCAGACGCGGACGCCCCTCGTCCGTCGCTGTACAGCGCGCGCTACTACCCGTGGTTGGTGGTGATGGACCTCAACACCGGAAAGCCGGTGCTGGCTCCGCCGTCCGGGCACATGGCCGGGGTGTGGGCCAGGACCGACTCATTGCGCGGCGTGCACAAGGCGCCGGCCAACGAGGTGCTGCGGGGCGTGGTCGGGGTGGAGCGGCGGGTCACCCCCGCCGAACAGGGCGAGCTCAACAGTGCCGGTGTGAACGTGATCAGGTTCTTCGACCGACTGGGCATCCGTCCGTGGGGCGCGCGGACCGGGGCCGGCCCGAGCGCACCGGAATGGCGCTACCTGCCGGTGCGCCGCCTGTTCTGCATGGTGGAGGAGTCGATCGCCCAGGGCACCAGCTGGATCGTGTTCGAACCGAACGACCGGCTGCTGTGGAACCTGGTCAAGGCCGATGTGTCGGCCTTCCTGACCCGGCTCTGGCGCGATGGCGCGCTGATGGGCCGCACCCCCGCCGAGGCGTTCTATGTCAAGTGCGACGAGGAGACCAACCCACCGGAGGAGATTGACGCCGGACGGTTGACCGTGGAGATCGGCATGGCGCCGGTCAAACCCGCCGAGTTCATCGTGTTCCAGGTCTGCCAGTTCTCTGGTGGCACCATCACCGAGGAGGGAAGCAGCCGTGGCTGAGAGTGCAGTCGGAACGTGGGTGGACCCGTTCCCCGCCTTCAACTTCAAGATCATGATCGGCGGCGAGGCCGTCGCCCACTTCACCGAGTGCTCGGCTCCGGTGGTCGACGTGGGCACCGCGGAGTATCGCGAGGCCGGCCAGTCCCAGCTGGTGCACCAGATCCCCACCATCACCACGTACCACGACATCTCGCTCCGCTATGGCCTGACGTCGTCGACGGTGATGTGGGACTGGTTCTCGGCTACGGTCCGCGGCGCCGTCGAGCGGAAGGGCGTCTCGATCGTGCTGTTGGACTCGGCCGGGTCACAACCGGTGCTCCAGTGGGACCTCGTTGGTGCCTTCCCCAAGCGATGGATCGGGGCGGTGCTGCGCGCCACTGCCAGGGAGGTCGCGGTCGAGGAGATCGTGCTCGCCTATGAGTCGCTCGGGCGGGCGGCCTGACCATGACCAGCGCCGGCAGCGGGACGAGCGGAGTGCGCACCGCCTTCCGAGGGGTGGTGTCCTCGTTCGGCGTGCTGCTGCGCGAACTGGCCCGCAGCGTCGGCCGGGCGGTGTCCGACGAGGAGCGGAGCAGGCCGGAGCCCGGTCGCCCGGGCGACAGCTCGGGCCCTCCGCAGGCCTGGCTGGACTACGTCAACGCCCACGATCCCGTCTGGCTGCGGCCCGCCGCACCGGCGGAGGGCGGGAAGCTCGACCAACCCACCCCGGTCACCGTTCCACCGACCCTGCTCGCGACGCACCCGCGGCAGAACCACCGGTGGGTGGAGTCGCAGCGACCCAGTGCCCTGCACCGGGTGGTGGACCGGGGCCGGCGCTGGGCCGCGGTCAAGGTCGCCGGGACCGCTGCGGAGACGGCCGACGGTTCGACAGACCGCTCCACGGACAGGGGGAGCCCGACCCCGGCCGCGGACGTCCGGCGACCGACCGGACCGACCGCCGATCGTGGCACTCCGCACTCACCGGGACTCGGCGCAACACGCCCAAGCTCGGAGCCTCAGCCCTCTCCAGCCGAGACCGGCTGGCCGTGGTCAACCGGCCCGACGGGTCGGCGGGGCACTGGCGAGCCTCGGACCGACCAGGCCGGGGTCGGCCGGGACGGTGTCGACCGGCCCAAGGACGATCTGCGGCGGGAGGAGGGGGAGCGGCCACCGGACCGGCGACCGGTTCGCCGGGGTCGGCTCGTCCCGACCGGGGTCGTGGCCGCGGATGACGAGAGACACCCCCCGGCACGCACCCAGACTGCTCCGCCCCCGCCGGCTCGGCGGTTCCAGGTCCGGCCGACCACCACCCCCCAGCAGTCAGCCGACACCACTACCCTCCAGCCGTCAGCCGACACCACCACCCTCCAGCCGTCAGCCGACGGGCAGCCCTTCGACAGGCTCAGGGCGCGGACGGTCGTCCCACCTGTACAGCAGGCACCCACACCGCCGCCCACCGCCATGCCGCGCCCGAGCGAGAGCCGGCAGCCGGTGGCAGACCGGTGGCCGACGCTGCCCGAGCCGGACGACGATGAGCCGGGAACCGGAGCCGTGGCTCGGCTCTGGGAGCTGCTCCAGGAGCAGCGCACCGATCCCGTGATCAACGAGCAGCGGAGGCGATGATGGAGCGCGTCACCTTCATCGTCACCGACAGCGGCAACCGGATCACCTGCCTGCTCAACCCCGAACACCTGGTCCAACGTCGACGGGCCGGGCTGCGCCGTCCGATGGCTGCGACCGGGCCGATCACCGGCAGCGCCCTCAGCGACGACGTCCTGCTGCACACCGGGGGAGGCCGGACGGAGATCGACCTCGACCTGCTGTTCGACGTCAGCCTGGCGCCCGAGACGCCGCCGGTCACGGACGTACGCCAGCTGACCAAGCCGTTGTGGGACCTGGCGGAGAACCAGGAGCCCTCGATGGACGGTGCCCGGATGACGACCGTACGGTTCCTGTGGGGCAAGCCGTGGAACGTGCTGGCGGTCGTCGAGTCGGTGGCCGAGCGGCTGGAGCGGTTCGACTCCGGTGGGACCCCGACCCGATCCTGGCTGAGGATGCGGCTCCGCCGGGTGCCGGATCCCACCCCGCCGGCAGCCGACCCCGTGCCCGGCACGCTGCCCGCCGGCGAGGAGCTGACCACTCTGGCGCAGGCGGCCGAACCGCAGGAGATCCACAACGCGCTCAGTCCCGGTGTGGGCCCGGACGGGTCTCAGACCGGGGGAGAGCGGCTGGACGAGCTGGCCGCCCGCTACTACGGCGGACGTTCCTGGCTCTGGCGGCTGATCGCCGCAGCCAACGGGCTGGACAGCGCGCCCTGGGCGCCACCCGGGGCCGCGCTGGTCATCCCCGAGCCACCGACAGGGGCGATGTAGATGTCCGCGGTCAGTTCCGGCGGCACAGCGGTCCTCTCGGTGCCGAAGGTCACCGTCGAGGTGGACGGACACGAGCTGCCGGTGCCGACGGCCGCAGCTCTGGGCCCGGTCCGGGTGCGTTACGAGGTGTCGACCCCGTCGGTCTGCGAAGTCGACCTGGCGGCACCGAGCGGTAGCCTGCAGCTCACGCACGGACAGGCCCTCACGCTCAGACTCGAGGGTGCGTCGCGGGAGCTGTTCGAGGGCGAGGTGGTGGCCATCCGGCACCACCTGGGCCCGGACGGGACGCACCGGGTGGTGCTGCGTGGCTTCGACCGGAGCCACCGGCTGCGCCAGAACGCACCGATCCGCACCATGACCGATCTCACCGTCGCCGACCTGGTGCAGGCGGTCGCCGGTGACTACGGGCTGGGAGTGGACGCCGAGACCCCGGGGCCACGGCTGCCCAGAGTCATCCAGCAGGGCCAGTCCGATCTCGACCTGGTGAGCCGGCTGGTGGCCGAGGCCGGCCTGTGGTGGCAGCTGGACCAGGACCAGGACCAGCTCCGGCTGTCCTCCTGGCGCCCGAGTGGCGACCTGCGCCGGCTGACGTGGGGTGAGGACCTGCTGGAGGTGACGGTCGCCAGCGACGCGACCGCGGCCACCGACTCCGTACGTGCGCTCGGCTGGGATCCGGTCGAGCGTGCCGTCTGGGACGTGACGGCCACCGGTGCGCAAGGTGGCGCGTCGGTGGCCGCCCAGCTGGACCGGCTCGGGGGAAGCGGCGAGCGCGTCCAGGCGGGTCGGATCTGGGCCTCCACCGACCAGGCCGAAGGGTCGGCGCGGGCGGAGCTGGAGGCGCGGGCGCGGGCGGCAGTGACCCTCCGGGCGGTGGTCCGCGGTGACGCGGAGTGGCGGCCCGGTGACCTGCTCCAGATCGAGGGGGTGGATACCGACCTCGCCGGACCGCACCAGATCACCATGGTCGAGCATCTGGTGGATGCGGTCAGCGGCTATGTCTGCATCCTCGCCGCCGAGGACCCCCCGACCCCGGCCGTACCGACGCAGTCGCGGTCGGCGACCGTGCTCGCTCTGGCGGAGGTGGTCGACGTGGAGGACCCAGACCTCGCCGGCCGGGTGCGGGTGCGACTGCCTGCCCTGGACGGGATGGAGACCGAGTGGCTGCCGGTGATGGCGCTCGGTGCCGGCCGGGACAAGGGCCTGCTCTGCCAGCCGGACAACGGAGACACCGTCGTCCTCCTGCAGCCGGCCGACGACCCCGGTCGCGGCGTCGTCCTCGGGGGTCTGTTCGCCGGCACCCTGCCGGCCGAGGCCGCCGGCGTCTCGGAGCGCGCCGTACGCCGGTTCTCGTTCGCCACCCCCGACGGGCAACGGATGCTGCTGAACCGTGATGGCGATGCGGTGGTGATCAGCAATGCGGCCGGCAGCCGGATCGAGATGACCGCTGACGCCGTTCTGCTGCACAGCGAGGCGAACCTGACCGTTGAGGCGCCCGGACGGCGACTGCTGTTCCGGGCCCAGACCATAGACTTCGAGCGAGGTTGAGATGCCCGACGCCGTCCTCTGGCTGACCCAGGACGCCGATGTGCGTTGCACCCACCGGCTGGGCCGGTCGCCGCAGCAGCCGACCCAGGACCTGGTCCGGATCGACGGGCGGCAGGTGCTGGTCGTCCCCGACCCGGTCGGCAGACCGATCAACGGGTGCCCCAACATCGGGGTCGCGATCAAGCCGTGCACCAATACCCTCGCCATGCGCGCCGGCCAGTCCACCTACATCCGGATCATGGGGCGCTTCGTCGTCCGTGCCGATCTTGACGGTTTCACCGACGGTACGCCGCCCGGGGCGGTGCACTACGAGGTGGTGAACCCGGCTCAGAGCCTGGTCGGGGAGACGCCATGAACGTCCTGTCCGGGCTGCGGTTCGCCCATCCAGACTTCGACCAGACGACGGGTGTCGGGCTGGTCTGCAACGCGGTCGGGCGGCTCGAGCGGGTGGAGAACGCCGCCTTGTTGCGTCAGTCGTTGCTGATCCTGCTGTCGACGTTCCCGGGGGAGCGGGTGATGCGTCCTGACTATGGCTGCGAGCTGCTCGCGCTGGCGTTCGCGCCCAACGACGACACCACCGCCGGGCTGGCCATCCACTACGTGCGACAGGCGGTGGAGCGGTTCGAGCCGCGGGTCCGAATCCTCAACATCGACGCGGCCCGGGCGCCCGACGAGCCACATCGTCTCGACGTCGTTCTCGACTACCAACCGCGACTGGGTGGGGGCGTGGACTCCCTCTCGGTCGGCCTGCTGCTCGACTCAGGATCCGAGGAGGTCTGACATGCCGCTACCGGTACCCAACCTGGACGACCGTGACTTCGCCCAGCTGCTGGCCGAAGCCAAGGCGATGATTCCGGCCCGCTGTCCCGACTGGACCGACCTGTCGCCGGGGGACCCGGGCGTCACCCTGCTGGAGCTCTTCGCCTACCTCACCGACTCGATGCTCTACCGGCTGAACCGGATCCCGGACAAGGCGTTCGTCCAGTTCCTGAACCTGGTCGGGGTGACCCTGACGCCCCCGGCCGCTGCTTCGGTGGAGCTGACGTTCTCGTTGCGCAAACCGGGCGATCGACGACTCGTCATCCCCAGGGGGACGCGCGTCACCACCGCCCGATCCGGTCCCGTGTTCACCACCATCGTTGAGGCCGTGATCGACGCGGGCGAGACCACCACCACCGCGACCGCGCTCAACTGCGACCTCAACCATGCCGAGATGTTGGGCACCGGCACCGGACTGGGCGGGCAGAGCTTCACCGTCGCCCATCCGCCGATCGTCCTCGACTCGGGCGACGGGGCCGACCTGCTGATCGGGGTCGAGGTGCACCAGGGTGAGCTGGACCAGCGGGTGCCGGCGATCCGTCAGGACGGGATCAGCTATCGACTCTGGCGGCAGGTGCCACACTTCGGAGTCGATCATGAGGACCAGCACGTCTTCGTCGCTGACCGCACCGCCGGGACGATCACCTTCGCACCGTCGGTCCGGCACGTCCGTGGCCCGGAGGCCGCGCCGCTGGCCGACGTACCGGGAGCGGGCCGCAAGATCTGCAGCTGGTACCGCAGCGGCGGGGGTCTGGCAGGCAATGTGCCGGCCGGAGCACTGTCCGTACTCAAGGACCCGATCCCGGGCGTCGAGGTCACCAACGTCGCCGCAGCCACCGGCGGCCGGGACGTGGAGCAGCTCGACAATGCGCTGCTACGCGGCCCGCACCAGCTGAACTCGCTCGAGCGGGTGGTCACCGCCCGCGACTACGAGCGGCTGGCGGTCAACTCCAGCGGCGGGGTCAGCCGTGCCCTCGCGCTCACCCGCGCCTCGCTCTGGACGGGTGCTCCGCCGGGGGAGGTGCAGGTCCTGCTGCTGCCCAGTGTGAGCGACGACGAGGCGCCGACGGTGACGGCGGCGCAGCTCATCGAACGACAGTCCCCGCTGGCGCTGGACCGGGTCCGCGAGGCGCTGGCCGATGCCCAACCGCTGGCCACTCGATCCGTGGTGGGCTGGACGGGCCTGAAATCCTTCCACCTCGAGGTCACGGTGGTGGTGCACCGAGCCGAAGACCGGGAGGCGGTGTCGGCCCGGTTGCTGGAGCGGCTGCGCCGGACCCTCAGCCCGCTGCCGATCGACGGGGGGCAGGGCTGGCCGTTCGGTGAGGCGCTGCGCGCCTCGACCGTCTATGACGTGCTGCTCGGCGAACGTGGAGTCCGCTACGTCGACTCGGTCCGGCTGGTGGTCGACGAGGTGCCGGGCGACGTCTCGGCGCTTGTCCGCGACCCGCACCAGGCCCACACCTGGTTCTGCGGCAGCGGCACCAGGGTCTTCCGCTCGCTCGACGACGCGGACGGGTGGGAGCTGGTGTCCAGCTGGGTCGACGAACAGGTCGAACGGCTCGCCACGGCTGAGGGCAGCCCAGGGCTGATCCTGGTGGCGACCCGGGTCGGCAAGACCGAGACCAGCCGGATCCACCTGTCCCGCGACTACGGCGAGACCTGGGAGAGCGTGGCCGAGTTCTCCTTCCACGTCGAGAACTTCTGTGCCGGGACCACCGGGACGACGGCGGTGGCGTTCTTCGCCACCGACAACGGGCTGTTCCGGCTCGACCTCGTGCCCGGAGCCGTGCCGGAGTCGATCCTGGTGGAGGCCGCCACCCCGGCCAAACCGTTCTATGACGTGGAGATCGTCTCCTACCCGGGAGCCGACCTGCAGGTGGCCGCAGCCGCACAGGAGCTCGGTGGGGTGTACCTGTCGTTCCAGAGCGGCAAGGCGGGCACCTACCAGCCGCTGGGGATGAAGGGGGTCGACATCCGGCTGCTCCGGCTGCAGCGCACCCCTGGACGGCGCTTCCTACTGACCGGGGCGTTCGCGATCGGCGACGAGGCCGGAGCCGGGGTCAGCCGGATCGAGCTGCTGCCGTACCAGATCTCACCCGAAGGGTGGCGGGCCGTCGGGAGCCAGTGGGTCGGCGGCATCTGCCGGGACCTGACCACGATCGGTGACCGGATCTTCGCGGCCAGCGCCAAGTCGGGGGTGACGGTCAGCGACACCGGCCGGGACGCCGTGCCGTGGCGGGCCTCCGCGGTCGACTGCGGCCTGCCGCTACGCGAGGTGGGCCGGTTCGAGCCGGTGCTCGCGGTGTCCGCTTCGGACGATCTGCTGCTGGCCGGCTGCGTCGGCGGGGTCTATTCGTCCAGGAACGCGACCCGCTGGGAGCACGCCTCTCAGCAGGTCTTCTCGGAGCGGATCTCGCTGCCGCGCACCTGGCTGTTCGCACCGGGAGCGCACGAGCTGACGGTCAGGTACGACGATGCGCGCGGCTGAGATCGAGCTGCTGCTGCCCGAGGTGATCCGGCGGACCTGCGTTCCCGGTTCACCGATGGCGGCCATGCTCGCGGTGATGGAGGGGCTGCACGAACCGTCGGAGGCAGTCCTCGCTGACCTGCCGGCCGTACTCGACCCGCTGCGCACACCCGAACGCTTCGTCTCGATGCTGTCCCGCTGGGTCGACCTGGAACGGCTGGCGGAGGCGGACGGTGGCGGGATCGAACCGGCCAGGATGCGGCTGCTGGTGGCAATGTCGGCTGTGCTCGGCCGCAGGCGGGGCACCCGGCGAGGGCTGCTGGACGTCCTCACCCTGGCGACCGGGGTCGAGGGGTTCCTGATCGACGAGGCCGTCCCGGGAGCCGACGGCCACCCGCGTCCGTTCCACATCAAGGTGACGGTGCCGGCAGGGGCCGCGGACCTGGTCGGCCTGGTCGGCGCCATCGTCGAGCAGGAGAAGCCGGCGCATCTGACCGCGGAGGTGGTGCAGGCCGACGAGGCGCCCGCGCCGGCGCCCGGCGCCGAGGACGAGGACACGTCGGCGACCGTGCTGATGCCCGCGGTGCCGGCAGCGGGAGGTCAGCCATGAAGAAGGTGGCCCTGGTGGTGCTGGTCGTGATCATGGTCATCGTGGTCGGAACCCTGGTTGCCGGCCGGGTGGGAGGCAACCGGGGCAGCTCGCAGGACCGTGGCCTGGCCGGCTTCGTGGACTCGTTCGCTCCGCACACGGATGTCAAGCCGGCCGACGTCGCCGGGGCCAGTTGCTTCAACGCCGCCCTCGGCGGCTTCGCGGTGGAGCAGTCGTCGGTCTGCCAGGTGAGGATGCCGAGCAAGGCCAACCGGATCACGCTCTGTCTGGTGCAGGGCCAGCTGTCGGCACTGACGATCAAGGGCCGGGACTATCCCGCCCAGCAGCTGGGCAAGAAACCGATGGGATGCGATGACCCGCTGAAGTTCTCGCTGTACGACACCGGCTCGGTGCTCGTGATCGGCTGCCTGCCGTTCAGCGCCCCGTGTCAGATCAGGGTGGTCTAGCCGGGCGTTTGTCGCGCCAGCGCCGACCCGCCGCCCTGACGACCGAGCTGGAGGAGGCGCAGGGCGCCGACGATGCCGCCGATCAAGATCACCAGCGACCAGATGGCACCGACGATGGAGATGATCAGGGCGCCGATGGCGTCGGTGATCGAGACCAGGATCCCGGGCACGATGCTGTGCAGGATGGAGGTGAGCAGGGTCAGCAGCAGCGCCGTCAGGAACAGCAGCACCAGGCCCTTGCTCAGCAGGAACCGTTGCTGCGCGATCACCAGCAGGATCGCCCCGAGCACCTGGAGAACGATCACCACCCCGAGGATCAGCGCCGAGCCGCCGGTGTCGAACGAGCCGAAGATGGCCAGGTAGGCCAGGGTGCCGAAGGGGGCGGCCAGGAACAGCGAGACCATCAACATCAGTGCCACGAAGGCCACAATGGCCAGCACGATTCCGCCGAGCAGCCCCAGCAGGCCCCCGACGATGCTGACGATGCCCTGCACCGTCCCGGTGGCGCGGTCCCCGATCAGCAGCGGCAGCGCTGTCAGCACCAGGATCAACAGCAGCAGCCCGTTGACCAGCGCCAGGTCGGGGATGGCCAACCCGGGCGGATCCTCGGCCCGGGTCTGGGACAGCTGCTGCTGGGCGTCGAACGGGTCGATCCCGCGCTCCGCCAACTGGGCTCGGACGAACGGGTCGTTCATGGCCGAGCTCACCCGCTCACCGAACGGCGGCGGCCCGGTGAAGAGGTTCGAGCCGAGGCAGATCAGCAGCACCAGACCGATGGCGACCAGGCTGCCGATCAGGAAGGGGCGTCGCAGTTGGTCCACAGCAGTCCTCCCCACGCCTGGGCACTCGGTCCTGCAGGAAGGAGCACGCAGCCGGCTCCCAGATACCGGCTGTGCCCGCTGAGTTCAGGGCAGCTCGCCTGACGTCCGGCCGTTCCGCGGCCGACGGTGCTGCCAGGTATCCGCAGGGTGGACGGGGCCGTTCCCTCGCACCGGAGGTGAACACTAAGGTGCACACCATGGGTCCACAGAAGCTTCGGGTGGCAGTTCTCGGCGCCGGCATGATCGGCGAGGTGCATCGGCGGGCCGCCGTGCTCGGCGGCGCGGAGGTGGTGGGCGTGATGGCGTCCAGCCCCGATCGGTCGAAGGAGGTGGCGGCCAAGTGGGACGTGGAGAAGGCCTACGCGAGCATCGACGAGGTGGCCTCGTCGGACCTCGACGCGGTGCACATCTGCACTCCCAACTCATCCCACGTGCCCTACGCCATCCAGCTGATGGAGGCGGGCAAGCACGTGCTCTGCGAGAAGCCGCTCGGGATCAGCCTCGCTGATGCCGAGCAGGCCGCCGCGGTGGCTGAACGGACCGGCGTGGTCAACACGATGCCGTTCGCCTATCGGTTCCACCCGATGGTGCGGGAGATGCGGGCCCGGGTGCAGAGTGGCGACTTCGGTGCGGTGAACCTGATCCACGGCAGCTATCTGCAGGACTGGCTGCTCAACCCGCAGGCCACCAGCTGGCGGGTGGACCCGACACAGGGCGGTCCCTCGCGCGCCTTCGGCGACATCGGCTCGCACTGGTGTGACCTGATCGAGTGGGTGACCGGTGACCGGATCGCCGAGCTGGTGTCGACCACCTCGATCTCCATCCCGCAGCGGCCGAGCAAGTCGGTGGCGAGCTTCAGCGGCGCCGTCAACGACTCGCCCCTGGTGGATGTGACCACCGAGGACAGCGCTCTGGTGCTGTTCCGGACCGCGAACGACATCGCCGGCTCCACCGTCATCTCCCAGCTCAGCGCTGGCCGCAAGAACCGGCTGTGGGTCGAGGTCGACGGCGCCAAGCAGAGCGCGGTCTTCGACCAGGAGCTGGCCGAGCAGCTCTGGATCGGCGCCGAAGAAGCCACCCAGCTGCTGGTCCGCGACCCCACCCAGGGCTCCGCGGAACAGCGCCGGTTGTCCAGCCTTCCCGCAGGGCACGCTCAGGGTTATGCCCAGTGCTTCGAGAACTACGTGGCCGACTCCTACTCCGCCATCCGCGGCGAGGTGCCGGACGGTCTGCCCACGTTCGCCGACGGCGCCCGGGCGGCAGCCATCTGCGACGCGATGCTGACGTCAGCCGCCGAGAAGCGCTGGGTGACCGTCTGAGCGCACCAGGTCGATCTCACAGATAGCCCGACCGATCCGACCGACGCCGGCTCCTCGGCGGCGGCGCCGGGGGAGGACGGATGATGGAGGCCTTGTTCCGCGACCAGGACGCGGGCTCGGGTCGGCGACTGGTCGCCCCCGGTGCTGTTCACCTTCCCGGCTGGCTCAGCCTGGCCCAGCAGCAGTTCCTGGTGCGCCAGTTTGAGGACTGGTCCAGCGGTCCGGTGCCGATCCGGGCGGCGCGGCTGCCGGGCGGTCGCCAGATGTCCGTCCGGATGGTGTGCCTGGGTTGGCACTGGCAGCCCTACCGCTACACCCGGGAGGCGGCCGACGTGAATGCTGCGCGGGTGCTGGAGCTCCCCGAGTGGCTGGGGGATCTGGGGCGCCAGGCGCTGGCCAAGGCCTACGAGGACCCCGGGGCGGCCGAGGCGTACCGCCCGGACGTTGCGCTGGTGAACTTCTACGACGACGCGGCGACTATGGGGATGCACCAGGACAGGGACGAGAGATCCGACGCACCGGTGGTGTCGTTCAGCGTCGGTGACACCTGCAGGTTCAGGTTCGGGAACACCGAGACGCGCACCGGCCCCTACACCGATGTTGAGCTGGTCTCGGGCGACGCCTTCGTCTTCGGTGGTCCGTCCCGGTTCGCCTACCATGGCGTTCCGCGCATCTTCCCCGGGTCGGCCGACCCGCGCTGCGGGCTCAGGTCGGGTCGAATCAACCTCACCCTGCGGGTGACCGGGCTTCCCAGATCGCCATCATGAGTGACGAGTCCGCCCTTGACGCGGACTGAACGACCGTTCAATACTGCTGAACATGCGTTCAGTTGCGGGTGCGGAGAGTCCCTCTGCTGGGCCGTCCGCGGTGGTACGGATCAGACAGGCCGCGCTGAGCCTCTTCGGCGAGCAGGGATACGAGAGCACCTCCGTACGTCAGATCGCCGGAGTGGCCCAGGTGTCGGCGGCCCTGGTCCTCCACCACTACGGCAGCAAGGAGGCGCTGCAGCAGGCCTGCGACGCCTACGTCCTCGACTTCCTGGCGGAGAGTCGCCGCAGCGCGCTGCTCGGTACGGGCGCGGTGCCGACCGTGGCGCGGTTCGTCGAGGAGCATCCGGAGGTGGTGCCGATGAGCCGCTACCTGCGCCGCACCCTGATCCGCGGCGGGACGGCGGCTGCCCGCGTGTTCGACCGGATGGCTTCGGACAACGTGGAGAACCTCCGGCTCGCCGAGGAACAGGGACGGGTCCGCCCCTGTTCCGATCCGCGGGCCCGAGCCGCGCTGCTGACCGCGTGGAACGTCTCGATGCTCATGGTCGGAGACGTCGCCGCCGGCTGGCTGGGTGGCAGCTCCGTGTTCGACCTCAGGATGGGCGAGCGGCTCGAGGCGGTGGCGATGGACCTCTTCACTGACGGCCTGCTCGCCGATGGCACGCTCCGGCAGGAGCTGCTCGCCGGCGCGGGCGACCCAGCAACCACGTCTGGCGATGTCAGGGGACGGGCGACGTCAGGGGATGGGCGATGACAGGGGGCGGGCGATGACAGGGGGCGGGCGATGACAGGGGGCGGGCGATGACGTCAGGAGCGGTGGCGCACGCCTGGGTCCGCGACCTGGGCGACCCGGGTGCCGGGCTCGGCGAGGTGGGCGGCAAGGGGGAGTCGCTGGCCAGGATGATCGGTGCCGGCTTGCCGGTCCCGGGCGGCTTCCACCTCACCACCTGGGCGTACCGGGATTTCGTCGAAGGGCACGACCTGCAGCCGCAGATCGAGGCGCAGGCGGCCAGGGCCGCTCAGGGCGAGCCCGAGGAGGCGTCGGCCGCCATCCGCGCCTTGTTCGTCGAGCATGAACCGCCGGAGGCGTTGCGGGCGGGCGTCACCGAGGCCTATGACCTGATGGGCGCGGGCGCGGTCGCGGTGCGCTCGTCCGCCACCGCCGAGGATTTGCCGGGCCTGTCGTTCGCCGGCCAGCAGGACACCTTCCTCAACGTCGAGGGTGTCGACGCGTTGCTGTCGGCGGTGAAGCAGTGTTGGGCCTCCCTGTGGACCGCGCGAGCAATGCGGTACCGCGCTCGAGCGCGCATCCCGACCGGAGAGGTCAGCATCGCGGTCGTCGTCCAGCGCCTGGTCGCGGCCGAGGTGGCCGGCATCATGTTCACCGCCGACCCGGTGTCGGGTGATCCGAGCCGGCTGCACATCAATGCCGCCTTCGGGCTCGGTGAGGCCGTGGTCGGTGGTCAGGTGACGCCCGACAGCTATCTGGTCGATGCCGGCACCGGCCGGTTGACAGCCAAGACGGTGAGCGAGAAGCTGATCATGACCGTCCCTACCTCGAGCGGGACCGAGGAGCGGCCGGTACCCGTGCGGCGGCGTACCGAGGCCACGTTGACCGATCCGCAGGCGGAGGGGCTGGCGGTGTTGGGGCGGCGCCTGGCCGCGCTCTACGGCCGCCCGATGGACGTCGAGTGGGCTCTGGCAGGCGGCGAGTTCACCCTGTTGCAGGCGCGGCCGATCACCACCGGCGCCGAGCGCGATCCCTGGAACGACAGTCGCGAGGTCAACTGCCTGTGGACCAACACCAACGTTGGCGAGGCGATCCCGGATGTGATGACGCCGGCCACCTGGCACCTGGTGCAGGAGTTCCTGGCCGAGGCGATGACGACCTCGGCGAACGAGAAGTACAAGGGGTTCGGCCAGGTCGGCGGGCGGCTGTATCTGAACCTCAGCATGATGATGTCGCTGAGTGCCGCGCTCGGGATCAGCGAGCGGAGGTTCCGCCGGATGACCCAGGAGGTCTTCGGGCCGCTGCCGGACGGTCTGGCCATCCCCAAGGTCCGGCTGAACCGGGTCGAGCTGGTCCGCACGATCGTGCCGATCGGCCTCCGGGTGGTGCTGAACGCCAGAAGGGATCTGCGGCGGCTGGGGGCCTACATCGACGCCCATCCAGCACTCTGCGACCGGCTACGGGCCGAGATCGCGACCACCGAGACCGCCACCGATCTGGTCCGGCTCTGGCGGGAGACTCTTGACCCGGCCTTCCACGAGGGCGGCCGGATGCTGTCCGCGTCGACCAAGAGCTCCGGGACCTCCTTCGTACTCACCCGGCAGGCGCTGCGCACCCTGGTCGGCGAGGCGGACGCCAATGCGATCACCGCGGGCATGGGCAAGGAGACCGGCGAACTGGCCAGCCTGGGCCTGCTGATGGGGCTGGAGAAGCTCGCCAACGGCGAGATCGACCGGGATACCTTCAACCGCACCTACGGTCACCGCGGACCGCATGAGCTCGAGGTGTCGATGCCGCGTCCGGGGGAGCAGCCCGACTGGGTCGACGAGCAGTTGCGACATCGCCGGCCGGGTGACCGAACCGCACGCGAGCTGCTCGCACGACAGGAGCGGGCCCGCGACGAGGCCTGGGCCCGGCTGCAGCGTACGCATCCGCACAAAGCGGCTCGGCTGCAGAGGAAGCTCACCGTATGGTCGCGAATCGCCAGGGAACGGGAGGCGGCGCGGACCGAGGTGGTGCGGTTGTTCTGGGTGCTGCGGGACTACCTGCTGCGGGCGGGGAAGCTGACCGGTCTCGGCGACGACGTCTTCTTCCTCGATCTCGACGAGGTGGCCGCGGTGCTGGACGGCACCGAACCGGATCTGGCCCTGATCGGGCAGCGGCGGGATGCCTACCGCCGCTATGCCGAGCTGCCGCCGCTGCCGTCGCTGATCAGCGGTCGCTTCGACCCGTTCAGTTGGGCCGCCGACCCTGAACGTCGCAGCGACCTCTTCGTCGAGGGTGGTGGGATAGCCACGAGCGAGACGATCTCGGGCAGCCCAGGCTCCGAGGGGGTGGTGGTCGGTACGGCCCGGGTGCTGGCCGACTTCACCGAGGGGGCGGCTCTTCGGCCGGGCGAGGTCCTGGTCACCAACATCACCAATGTCGGCTGGACGCCGCTGTTTCCGCGGGTCGCCGCGGTGGTCACCGACATCGGCGCTCCGCTCTCGCATGCCGCCATCGTCGCCCGCGAGCTCGGCATCCCGGCGGTGGTCGGCTGCGGGAACGCGACCATGCGGATCAGGACCGGTGACCGGATCCGGGTGGACGGGTCGGCTGGCACTGTCGCCGTGCTCGACCGGCGGGAGGAGGCCCTGCAGCAGGGCTGAGCCAGGCCCTCTTCGGACTGGCTCGGGGCGCGCAGGCAGAATCGAGCCATGGCATGGGATCTGTCCGGCAGAGTCGACCTGGTGGCCCGGTCGCTGCTCGGTGCCACCCTGCGGCACGGGCCGGTTGCGGTCCGCCTGGTCGAGGTGGAAGCGTACGGCGGCCTCGCCGACCCCGCCTCGCACGCGGCCCGCGGCCGGACCCCGCGCAACTTGGTCATGTTCGGGCCCCCGGGGCACCTCTACTGCTATTTCTCCTACGGGATGCACTGGAACGCCAACGTGGTCTGCGGGCCCGACGGGACGGCATCCGGCGTGCTGCTCCGCGCCGGCCGGGTCGTCGACGGGATCGAGGTTGCCCGCGCCCGCCGGGGCAGTTCGACCGATCGCGACCTGGCCCGTGGGCCCGGCCGGCTCGGTCAGGCGCTGGCGATCACCGGCGCGCTCAAGGGCACCTATCTGCTCGACGGTGGGCCGCTGAGGTTGACGCCGCCCGAGCACCCCCCGGACCGGATCGCCAGTGGGCCGAGAGTCGGAGTCGCGCTGGAGGCCGACCGGCCCTGGCGGTTCTGGATCGACGGCGACCGACACGTGTCCGCCTACCGGCGCAGTCCACGGGCCCCGGCCCTGGACGCCCCCATCGTGCGGTGACGGGCAGCTCGTGGTTGGGCGGTGCGGTGATCAGGCCAACGGGTGCAGGGAGCGGAGCATCGACGGGATGAACTCGGCCACTGTCGGATGGATCGGCAGCGCATCGCGTACCGCCGGATAGCGCACGCCGGTCTGGATGGCCAGCCCGACCAGCTGAGCCAGGTCATCACCGTGCAGGCCGAAGAAGGTGGCGCCGAGGATCTCCTCGGTGTCGGCGTCGACCAGGATCCTCATCAACCCGGTGGTCTCGCTGTCCAGGACGGCCCGGCTGACCCGCGACATCGGCACCTCCGCCTTCAGCACCCTGCGCCCCGACCGGCGGGCCTGCGTCTCGGTCATCCCGACCCGGCCGAGCGGCGGGTCGGTGAACATGGCGTAGGCGGTGATCCGGCCGTCGACCGTACGTGACTCGTCCAGCAGGATCTGGCTGTCCTGATAGGCGGTGTGGGTGAAGGCGCCGTGGCCGTTGACATCGCCCAGCGCCCAGACTCCGGGCACCGAGGTCTGGAACCGCGAGTCGATGGCGATGAAGCCGTGGTCGTCCAGGGCCAGCCCCGCGTCACCGATCAGGTCGGCGTTCGACCGCCGACCGGTGGACACCAGCAGGTGGCTGCCGGTCACCGCCGAGCCGTCCCGGAGGGTGACGACGATCTGATCGCCCTGCGCAGCGACCTGGTCGGCCTGACCGGCCACCACCCGGACGCCCTCGTCGGTGAGCAGCTGTTCGATCAGCGTGGACACCTCAGGGTCCTCCCTGGCCGCCACCCGCTCACCGGCCACGATGGTCACCTCGGACCCGAACCGGTGGAACATCTGGCCGAACTCCAGGCCGATGTAGCCGCCGCCGATGACGACCAGGTGCCGGGGCAGCTCGGTCAGCTGGAGCAGCTCCACCTCGGTCATCGCCGCCACCGACTCCAGCCCGGGAATCGGTGGCCGGGTGGCCCGGGCGCCGAGGTCGAGGAAGACCCGACGCGACGTGAGCACTTGGCCGTCGACCGTCACCGTGTGCAGACCGTCAGCGGCGGTCTGGAGCCTGGCTGTGCCGCGGTAGAGGTCGATGTTCTGCTCGCCCTCCAACCAGTCCACGAGCCCCTGGCGCATGGCGTCGATCATCCGGTGCATCCGCTCCATCACCGCGGTGAAGTCCACCGTCACCTCACCGGTCCCGATGCCGTACTCCGCTGCCCGACGGGCCCGGTGGGCGGCGACTCCGCTGGCCCGGAGCGCCTTGGTCGGACGACAGCCATGGTTGAGGCAGGTGCCACCGACCTGCTCCATCTCGACTACCGCGACCCGTTCACCGCGCCCGGCGATGTCGCCGGCGACTCCTGGTCCAGCCTGCCCGGCCCCCACCACGATCGCGTCGTAATCCGTCATCTGGCTACCTCCTAGGTGCCCTCCAACCTATGTGAGATGGCCCACAGAGCGCTGCGGCGGGTGGGCACTCCGGTGCCGCCTTGCCTAGACTCCCACGGGTCGATAACGAAATGATCTCGATCCTTGAGGATGGTGGTTCCCGGTGGCACGACCACGCCCCCGTAGGGCGGCGCGGCGCTCCCTCGCTGCACGGATTGGGTTGCCTGCACGCACAGGGTCGGCTGCACCAACGGGGTTGGCTGCGCGGATTGCGCGCGTGGCGGCCCCCGGCGCAGCCCTCGCCATGGTGGTCACCGGTGTCGCTGTGGCGGCCTGGCCGGACTCGAACGTCGTCAGCGCCGAGCCGCCGCCGACCCAGTCGTCCAGCCAGCCGACCAGATCCCCGGCGGACGGTGCGGTGCAGCGCCCCACCGAACGGACGGACCGGTCGAGTCAGCGTCCCGCGCTGTCGCCGTCGGCGAGCAGCCAGAGCGTCAAGAAGCCGGCGACTGCCCGCACGCCGGCCAAGAAGCGACCCTCCCGGGCCACCTCCTCGGCGGCTCCCAAGGCCATCGGCACCCGGTTCGCAACGGTGAGCCTCAAGATCCGCACCCAGGCGGCCGAGCGGGCCGGGTCGGTCACCGTGGTCAGGCCAGGCAGCCGGCTGGCGATCACCGGCGTCACCGACGGCAGGTGGACCCAGGTCCGCTACCAGGGTGAGGCCCGCTGGGTGACCGGCCGGTACCTGTCCAAGACCGCGCCGAAGGCGGGGCCGAAGGCGGGGCGGACGGGGCCGAAGGCGGGGCAGAAGTCGACCCGGACCTCGGGCGGCATCTCAGACGCTGCCTGCCCGTCCGGTTCGGCGGTCGAGAACGGGCTGACTCCGGACGCGGTCCGGGTGCACCGGACGATCTGCGCCAACTTCCCGCAGGTGAAGGCGTACGGTGGCGTGCGGCCCGACTCACTGCCGGAGCATCCCTCGGGCCGGGCGGTTGACGCGATGATCTCCGATTCCGGCACCGGCTGGCGGATCGCCAACTATGTCCGGGCGAACGCCCGTCGGCTGGGCGTCAGCCAGGTGATCTATGCGCAGCAGATCTGGACCGTCCAGCGCGCCGGCGAGGGGTGGCGATCGATGCCGGACCGCGGCTCGGCCACCGCCAACCATTACGACCACGTGCATGTTTCCGTGTACGGAAACGCCGGCAGCTCCTGACCTCCGGGTAGGTCGCTCGACCCGCTCCGGGCGGTGCTTTCGACCCCTTGTGCCCTACCCAGGCGCGACCTAGTGTTTTGTCTATGGTCGTGGATCCCTACGAGGTGGTGCTTGGCGCATTGGCCATCGCCATCATGATCTGCGTGCCCATTCTGGCGGTGTTCGTCTTCGACCTGCTGGTGGGCCGTTGGGACCAGACCATCGAGCACTGGCGCAACGTCCGCGCGCTGCGCAACCAGCACGGGGTGCCGATCGAACGACTCGCGGCGGACCTGCGCCGGCTCCGCGCCGACCTGAGCCATGACGAGACCAGGTCGGCCACGCATCAGATCGGTGCTCGACTGGCCTATGACGGGCTGCTGATCCAGGCCTGCGACATGCTGGGCGTCCAGCATGACCTGCGCGAGACGACGGCCGGGTTCGACCGCGACATCGAACGTCTCCGGGTCGAGGCTGCGCTGGAGTCTGCCGGGCTGGTGCTCACCGACCCGCGCCGTCGCGGCCAGGACGTCTGGTAGCGCCGCTACCGGTGGAGACGCCTCTTGAGCCGAGTGGGAGCTCGGCGAGCACGGTCGCGACCCGGCGCCGGAACGCGTTCATGTCCGACCAGTCCCGACTGGGGTGGACGCGGTTGGTCAGCAGCACAGCGACCAGGCGACGGTCGGGGTCGACCAGCAGTGAGGTGCCGGTGAAGCCGGTGTGCCCGAAGGTGCGGCCACGGCCGGCAAGGTCGCCCATGAAACCGCGGTCATCGATCCGCCAGCTCAGCCCCGACTGGTAGTCGTTGTCGATGCTGGCAGGGAGCTGCGGCGTCAGCATCTCCGCCATCGTCGCCGCGGACAGCGGACTGGTGCCGTCGGTGATGGAGGCCGGGCCGTCCAGGAAGAAGCGACCGAACCTCAGCAGGTCGGCCACGGTGCCGAACAGGCCGGCATTGCCCGAGACGCCGTTGAGGGACGCGGCGTTCTCGTCGTGCACAATGCCACGGGTGTCGTCGGCACCTCGGCACTCGGTTGCGGCGACCCGGTCGATGTCGTGTCTGCCCAGCCGGTCGAGCGGACGGTAGCTGGTGTCGGGCAGGCCCAGGGGCCTACACACGATCCGCTGCACGAGCTGGTCGAGGCTCTCGCCGGTGAGGCGCTGGGCGAGCAGTCCGAGCGTGATGTAGCCGGTGCAGGAGTAGCGGAACCGGGTGCCCGGCTCGGCCTCCAGCGGGCAGCCGAGGACGGCGGCGGGTCTCGCCGCGGCCTCGCGGACATCTCGCCAGATGAAGATCTCCGCCGGCAGCCCGGAGGTATGGGTGAGCAGCTGGCGGACGGTGACGCGGTCACGGACCGGGGCGCGGTACTCAACCAGGAAGTCGCCGACGGGGTCGTCCAGCGACAACCGGCCATCCTCGGCCAGGTGCAGGATCACGGTTGCCGTGAACAGCTTCGTCAGTGAGGCGAGATCGACGACGGTGTCGACGCGCATCGCGACCTGTTCCGAATCCGGCAGCAGCCGACCGGTCGCATCCGCGTAGCGACGGGCCTGACCGACGCTGGTGGTCCAGCTGCCATGGTCGCTGACGAGGCCGAGCACCGCACCCGGGAAGACCGGATGCGGTTGGGAGGTGATTCCCTCCAACAGCAGCGACTCCAGTGCTGAGCGCAGTCGAGCGTCGGGCCAGTCCCGTCCGGACGCACCCTGAGCAGCCGCGGGCGGAGAGCTGACGGGCTGGGAGGACACGTTCCGGTGAGGCACGCTACGACTCTAGGCGAACCACCACCGGGGCCCGCAGCAGAGCCCAGTACCCTGCGCTAGGTGAACAACTCCTCGGCGCACCGGATCCTGGCCTCACTCTCGACCGAGGAGAAGATCGGTCAGATCATTGCCACGTCCGTCGGGCACCATGCCGTGGACCAGGTCAACGCCGCCGGCGCCTCGTCAGACCTGGCGGCCGCTGGCGCCATTACGGCGGGCGTGCTCCGCACCGCGGAGGAGATCGCCGAGTTCCATCTCGGAGGCGTCTGCTACTTCCCCTCCCGACCTGACGGACAGCTGCCCGGCGAGGTCGCCGAGATCACTGCCCGACTGCAGCAGGCCGCACCGATCCCGCTGCTGGTGTCGACCGACCAGGAGGGCGGCCGGGTCGCCCGGCTCCGCCGAGGCTTCAGCCTGTTCCCGTCCGCGATGGCGCTCGCCGCCATCGGTGACCCCGCCGTGGCCCGGCAGGTGGCGCGGACGAGCGCCGAGGAGATGCGGGCTGTCGGCATCAACCACGTTTTCGCCCCCGACGCCGACGTGAACTCCAACCCGGCGAACCCGGTGATCGGGACCCGCTCGTTCGGCGCCGACCCGGAACGGACGGCCGAGTTCGTGGTCGAGATGATCGCCGGGTACCGCGAGGGTGGAGTGGCCTCGACGGTCAAGCACTTCCCCGGTCACGGCGACACGGCCACCGACTCGCACCTTGGCGTACCGGTGCTGGAACGCTCGGAGCGGGACTGGCGCGCCGTCGATCTGCCGCCGTTCCAGGCGGCCCTTCGAGCCGGGGTCGACACGGTGATGGGGGGCCATCTCGTGCTGCGGTTCGCCGGTCCGGAGCCCGCAACCTACGCGTACCCCATCATGACGACGATCCTGCGCGACGAACTGGGCTTCGAGGGCCTGGTGGTCTCCGACGCCCTTGAGATGGAGGGTGCGGTTGCCGGCCGCGACCCGGACGAGGCCGTGGTGGACGCGCTGCTGGCCGGGATCGACCAGCTGCTGATGCCGCGCAGCACCGCCGGTGCGGTGGCTGCCCTCCGCCGGGCGGCGGCCGACGGGCGGCTGCCGATCGCCCGCCTCGACCAGGCCTGTCTGCGGGTGCTGCGGCTGAAGGAGTCGCTCGGCCTGCTGACGCCACCGCAGCAGGCCGCCCGTGGAGTGGTGGTCGGCCGGCAGCAGCCGGCGGCGGTGGACCTGGCCCGTCGGGCGGTCACGGTGATCGGCACCGTCCGGACGCTGCCGGTCGGCACGAATGTGTTGCTGGTCGCCGACCCGGCACTGGTGGAGGATCTGCGACTGGGGCTGATGGACCGCGGTCTGTGGGTCACCGTCGCCGGAGCGGACCGCTGGAGCGACCCGCAGGAGCTGGCCTCAAGGGCGCCCGGCTTCGATGCTGTCCTGGTGGTCTGCAACGACGCGTGGAAGAACCCGGAGCAGAACCCGCCGGTGGCCGAGCTGCTGGCCGAGCTGCCCGACGCACTGCTCGTCGCGGTCGGTACGCCCTACGACGCGGCACTCGCAGACGGCAGGCACAGCGCCTGGCTGACGTACGGTTTCAACCAGACCCAGGCACTCGGTCTGGCCATCGCCCTCACCGATCCGGAGCGTCCACCGGCCGGCAGCCTGCCGGTGCCGCTGCAGGATCAGGCCGTCTCAGGCCCAGCGGTCTGAGGGACGCCCACCGCAGGCACGATCTCGGGGTCTGGGGCGGCGTGAAGGCGGAGATCCGGCTCCGGATGTCCCCGCCGGGGAGGCAGTGCCTGGCCGGGCCGCCGCCGCGGTGGCGAGCGTCACGTGCTGAGGATCACGCTCCCGGAATGATCCGGAGGGTCGCTGGCGTTCTATAATTAGTTCGAATTCGAAAGATTCGATTGCAAACTCTACGAGATCGTAAAGGGATGGTTCATCATGTCACGCCTCGGGAAGGCCTTCCGCAGCCACCGTGAGTCCAGCCGCAGCCGCCGCGAGCTGAATCGCGCGATCGCCAACGCCGCCACACCGGCCATGCGTGATGAGCTGATCCTCGTCGCCCAGCGACGGGACTACGGATTCCGCGGCTGACGCTCCCGCTGGACACCGGACAGTCACGCGCAGTGCAAGGAAACGACCACTCGTCGGCTGACGGGTGGTCGCTGGCCGCGGTGAGGTCCCCGAGTGCCGCGGTGACTGGTCGATTCCTGTCACGAGCCGCAGCGGAGCGTGCCTGCTGGCAGGCTCAGAGGCCGAGGCGGGCCGCGAAACCGGCCACCAGCTCCGCGACACCGGGTAGCAGCCAGCAGGTCCCGACCACCAGGCCGGACAGGTTGGCCAGCAGGAAGCCGAGGATCCACACCGTCGCCGGCAGCTGGGTCAGCTCGGCGAGCTGGTCCGGGTCGGAGCGGCCATGGGGTCTCCGCCGTCGCTGGGCGGCCAGTTCGATCAGGGGCTTGGGGGCCGCCAGCAGCAGCACCCAGGTGATCAGATAGGCGATCAGTGACTGGACCGTCGCGGTGAGATACCAGCTCACCCCGACCATCGCCAGCCCGACCACCAGCAGGGCGACGAAGCCATAGAAGTTGCGGACCTGCAGCAGCATCAGGGCCAGCAGGACGACCAGCAGCCAGAGCAGTCCGAGGCTCCGGCCGGCGACGAGCAGCAGTGCAGCGCCGAGGCCGAGCAGTGCCGGTCCGAGGTAGCCGGCAGCGAGCATGACGACCATCCCAGGCCCACGTGGCCGTCCGCTGGAGATGGTCAGACCCGACGTGTCCGAGTGCAGCCGGATGGCCCGCAGCCGGCGGCCGGTGAGGACCGCGGCCAGCGCATGACCACCCTCGTGGCTGATCGTGACGATCAGCCGCGTCCACGACCAGCAGGCGGGAACGAGCACCAGGACCAGGCCGAGCACTGCCAGCAGGCCCACCACCTCCGGCTGCGGCGTCGGCTGGACAGCGGTGGCTCTCCGCCAGATCTCCAGGATCAGTTCCACCATTCAAGCCTGCGGGATCAACCTGTGGATCCGGTGCCTTGCGGCCAGACCTCGGTCGGCGACCGGCCGATCACAGGCTGCCGGAAGACCAGAGCAGATCGCTGGTGCCGGCCAGCCGACCGGCGAAGGCCACCGCCTGGGCGTCGGTCAGCGCGCTGACGAAGTCGATGATGCCTCGGCCCCGGCCCATCCGGGCCAGCTCGGTCTCGGAGGCGCGGCCGGCGAGCAGCTCAGGCGTCTGCTCGGTCACCCGCCGGTAACCCAGGTCGGCGCAGTTCACCAGGTCGAGCAGCCGGCGAGGGGCTCTCCCGGCGTCGATGCGATCCGACAGCCACTGGTCGAAGCCGGTCACCAGTCGGGTCAGCGTCTCGGCCTGGCCGCGCTGGAACATCGCCAGGTCGGGCCGGTCGAGGATGAAGTACTGGTGGACGAACTTCAGCACCGACACCTGGTGCCAGGCCTCACGGGTCAGCTCGACGAAGCTCGACCGCACGTGCGGCTGTGCTGTCAGGACGACCGAGGAGATCAGGTGGTGGATCCAGCGCGAGGTGAAGCCGGAGATGGCCCGGTCGGCCGCCATCGACCCGTCGTACGGCTCGGCCAGCACACCGTCGACGAACTCGTCCCCGACCAGCAGCACCGCGTCGCCGAAGGCCTCCTCGTCGAAGATCCAGCCGTCCTTGGCCCGCAGCCGACGGCGTAGCCGCTCCAGCCCGGCACCGGGCATCCGGCCGTGGCTGAGCAGGTCGCCGTCGGAGAGCGAGCCGAAGCGGCGCCGGTCGGCGTCCCAGGACCGGAACTCGCCGGAGACCGGAGAGAACTGCAGCACCCCGGAGCGATGGAAGTCCTCGACGTCGTGCAGCGAGTAGGCGATGTCGTCGGCCAGGTCCATCACCGAACACTCCAACGTCTGCCGACCGGGCGGCAGGTCGGGGAAGGCCTGTAGCACCGTCTGCATCTCGGCCAGGTCCAGGTCGTACGCCGAGAACTTGGCGGCACCGGGTCCGTCGGGGCCGAGTCCCGCGCCGCGCGGTGGCTGCGGCCAGCTGGCGGGATGCGGGTCAGGCGACTGGGACCGGCCCCACGGGTACTTGAGCACGGCGGCCCGGGTCGCGGCCGTCAGGTTGAGCCCCTCGTCACCCGGCCCGTGCACCTCCAGCTCGGTCAGGATACGGAACGTCTGGGCGTTGCCCTCGAACCCGTCAGGCAGGCCGAACTGCTCCCTGGCCAACCGGTCGAGCACCCGCTCGCCCTGGTGCCCGAACGGTGGATGGCCGAGATCGTGCGACACGGCAGCGGCCTGTACGACGACATGGTCGAGCCCTCCGAGGCTGCGGATCAGCTCCGGTGGTTGAGTGGCCAACAGCCCGACCGCGATCCGACGGGCTACCGCCGTGACCTTGATGCTGTGCGTCAGCCGGTTGTGCACCACGCTGCCGGTGGCCCCGGCGGTGATCACCTGCGTGACCTCGGCCAGCCGCGAGAACGACGGTGCGAACCTGATCCGCTCCAGGTCGATCCGCGAGGGCGACTCCGCGCCCTCGTGCGGGTCGGGTTCGGCGCGGGCGCGGGCGAGCCGAGGATCCATAGCGGCAACCTACTGGACGTCGCCCCGGCACGGTTGAGGTGGCTGACGGCCCCTCAGTAGGCTGCCGACAACTGACACTCGACATGATGAGGTTGCGATGACGACTCCGGTGGACCCCACGACCACCGCCGCCTGGGCGGCGCTGACGGACCTCCACAGGGGTCTGCGGCCGGATCTCCGGCAGTGGTTCACTGCCGAGCCGGATCGGGCCGAGCGGCTCTCCTTCCAGGCGGCGGACCTGTTCGTCGACCTGTCCAAGAACCTGCTCACCGACGAGGTGCTCGCCGCGCTGCTGCAACTGGCCGAGCAGGTCGGGCTGGCGGAGCGGACCGAGGCGATGTTCTCGGGTGAACACATCAACATCACCGAGGACCGCGCCGTGCTGCATACGGCGCTGCGTGCCCCGGCCGACGTCGAGATGGTCGTCGATGGTGTCGATGTCGTAGCCCAGGTGCACAAGGAGCTCGCCAAGGTCTACGCCTTCGCCGATCGGGTGCGCAGCGGAGAGTGGACCGGGGTCAGCGGTCGTCGGATCGAGACCGTGGTGAACATCGGCATCGGCGGCTCGGACCTGGGGCCGGTGATGGCGTACGAGGCGCTGCTTCCCTATCGACAACAGGGTCTGTCGGCCCGGTTCGTCTCCAACATCGACCCGACCGATGTCGCTGAGACGACCAGGGACCTCGATCCGGAGACGACGCTGTTCATCGTCGCGTCCAAGACCTTCGGAACCCTGGAGACGCTGACCAACGCCCGGCTGGCCCGGAGCTGGCTCCTTGATCAACTTCGGTCCCGCGGAGTGATCGGCGACGACGAGGCGGAGGCGAAGAACGCCGTCGCGAAGCATTTCGTTGCCGTCTCCACTGCTCTGGAGAAGGTCGCCGACTTCGGCATCGACCCGGCGAACGCCTTCGGCTTCTGGGACTGGGTGGGTGGACGCTACTCGGTCGACTCGGCCATCGGCACTTCGCTGGCGGTCGCCATCGGACCCGAGCGGTTCGCCGAGTTCCTGGCCGGGTTCCACGCCATGGACGAGCACTTCCGCACCGCCGACCCCAATGAGAATGTCCCGGTACTGATGGGGCTGCTGAACGTCTGGTACAACAACTTCTTCGGAGCGGCCACCCATGCCGTACTGCCGTACGCGCAGTATCTGCACCGGTTCCCCGCCTACCTGCAGCAGCTCACGATGGAGTCCAACGGCAAGGGTGTCCGCTACGACGGAACCCCGGTCACGACCGATACCGGCGAGGTGTTCTGGGGAGAGCCCGGCACCAACGGCCAGCATGCCTTCTATCAGCTGATCCACCAGGGCACCCGGCTGATCCCGGCCGACTTCATCGCCGTAGCCACCCCGACCCACGCACTGGTCGATGGCGACAAGGACGTGCACGAGCTCTTCCTGGCCAACTTCTTCGCGCAGACCAAGGCGCTGGCGTTCGGCAAGACCGCGGACGAGGTCAAGGCTGAAGGGACCGCGGACGAGATCGTCCCGGCCCGCGTCTTCAGCGGCAACCGACCGACCACCTCGATCATGGCTCCGGCGCTGACCCCCTCGGTGCTGGGCCAGCTGATCGCGCTGTATGAGCACATCACCTTTGTGCAGGGTGTGGTGTGGGGGATCGACAGCTTCGACCAGTGGGGGGTCGAGCTCGGCAAGCAGCTGGCCACCGAGCTGACCCCCGCTGTCGAGGGCGACGCCGACGCGCTGGCCAACCAGGATTCCTCCACCCGCTCCCTGATCGGCTACTACCGGGAGCACCGGGCTCGCTGACCCTTCGGGCCCTGTGCTCGTGCCCTGAGCCTGCACCCGTGCCCTGAGCTTGTCGAAGGGCCAAACCACCGCTCTTCGACAAGCTCAGAGCGCGTTGGACGGCCCCTGAGCCTGTCGCCGCGCCCTGAGCCTGCACCCGTGCCCTGAGCCTGTCGAAGGGCCGCTCCCGCCTCTCACCGCCAAGCCCTGAGGAGGTTGGAGTGTGCCCAGAAGCGAGCTGACTACACCTCGGGCCCTTCGGCCCGGAGCTTGTCGACCTCGGACATGGCGTTGCGCAGGTCGGCCAGCCAGGACTCGGCGTGCTCGCCGACCAGCTTGACCGCCCAGGCGAGCGCCTCGGAGCGGGACCGGGCGACGCCGGCGTCGACGAGAGTGTCGAGCACCTGCCGCTCGGGCTGCTTCAGCCGGGTCATCACCGGCACCGAGATGTGGGTGAAGAGGGCATGGACGTCGCCATGCTCCGCGCCCCAGGAGACCTTGCGGCCGTAGCGCGCCTCAGCCTCGTCGGCGATCTCCATCCGCTCGGCCCGGGTGTCGGCCCGGAACCTGCTGATCCGTCCTTCGGCCGCAGCGCGGTCGCTGGGCGTTTCGTCGGCGAGGGTCCCGATGACGGTGATCTCCTCCCGATCGACGGTGACGTTGACCTCGCGGAACCAGTCCGCGGGCAACCTTCCCTCGAACCAGGCTGCCGCGTCATCGGCCGGCGGAACGTCGACGTTCTGCCAGCCGCCTGGGCGGCCGAAGCCACGATGCCGCCGACCTTCTCCGTGGCCGAAGCCCCGTCCTCGACCGCGGCCGCCGGGCTCTTCCGATTCTGAATGCCTGTTCATCAGCATCCCTTTCTGCTTACGGTAATCCAGTGATTACATAATTACAGCGTAGCGCAGCGTGGTCAGTTGGCAAGGAGGTTGAGCCGTCCACATGTCAGACGCGCAGGATCCGGCGGTCGGACGCTCCTACGCTGATGGGGTGTTGGTCGGTGTGGTGGTTCTCGCGGTGGTAGTGACGTTCGTCGGCGTGTTCTCGCTGTACCGGAGGTCGACCGATGGCGTGTTCGCGACTGGACGTACCCCCACAACCCCTCCCACAGCCGCGGTCGATCCTGGTCTGGCTCCGCCGGCCGCCGCCCAGGATGAGCTCGGCCTGGTCGAGCCGGATCGCGAGATCATCGTGGAGGGTGAGGTCGGCGAGCAGCTGGGGGAGCGCGCCACGGTGCTGCAGTTCTCGAGTGCCTTCTGCGCTCCGTGCCGGACCACGCGGGTGCTGGTGTCCGCTGCCACCGCCGACCTGGCGGGCATCGCCCACATCGAACTGGACGCCGAGGCGCACCTGGACCTGGTGCGGCGACTCCGCATCGTGCGTACCCCGACGGTGCTGATCCTCAATCGGGCCGGCGTGGTCGTGAACCGGGCGCAGGGCGTTCCGAAGCGCGCGGAACTGCTGGCGGCACTGGGTGCAGCGGTCGGCTGAGCCGTCGCGTCGGCCACGATCACATCCCGTCAGTTGCACGAGGGATAATCTCGCTCATGTCATCCTCCGGCTCCCCGGTTCCCGTCGTCGACCCGCGAGGGCAGCGTTTCGCTGCCTCCGTCACCTCCGTTGTGCTGGCCGTGGTGCTGGTCCTCCAAAGCCCCTGGCTGTTGGCTCTCCAAGCGGTCGTCTTCGCCCTCGCGGTCGTGCTCGGACCCGGCCGGTCCCCGTACGGATTGGTGTTCGCCAAGTTGATCCGGCCCCGACTCGGACCGCCGGAGCACCCGGAGGACGCACGACCCCCGCGGTTCGCGCAGGGGGTCGGACTGGTCTTCTCGCTGGTCGGCCTGGTGGGCTACTTCAGCGGTCTGACCCTGCTCGGCGCCGTGGCCACCGGCCTGGCGTTGGCGGCTGCGCTCCTGAATGCCGTGATCGGGTTCTGCCTCGGCTGTGAGCTGTACCTGCTGCTGAAGCGCCTGACACCCGCCCGGTCCTAGGCGCCGCGCGAACACAGGCTCGGGGCACCGATGCGGGAGGCCCTTCGACAGGCTCAGGGCGCGGTTGCGGGGTCAGGGCGCGGTTGTGGGGTGCGCCCAACGCGCTCTGAGCTTGTCGAAGAGCGACCGGGTCAGTGCGCGTCCAGGGCGCCGTCGATGCCGTACTCGCGGGGGCCGAGGACGGGGTCCCGTCGGGTGACGAGATCGATCACTGCCTTCACACAGGCGACCTGGTCGCGCACCATCCCGTTACGCCACGGCTTGGCGAACCGGCGTGCCGATTCGTCACCGACCCCGACGGCCGACAGGCCGAGTCGCCGCGCCGTACCGACGGCCCGCGGCACGTGATAGCTCTGGCTGACCACAATGACCCGATCGACGCCGAAGATCCGCTTGGCCCGAGCGCAGGAGTCGTACGTGTCGAACCCGGCATAGTCGGCCACCACCTTGTCCGCCGGGACTTCCCGCTCGATCAGGTAGCGCCGCATCGCATCGGGCTCGTTGTACTCGGGTGCCAGGTTGTCCCCGGACACCAGGATGGCCTCGACCTTGCCGGCGTCGTAGAGTCGCCTGGCCAGATCGAGTCTTGCCGCGAGGAACGCCGATGGGTTGCCGTCGGGATGGACCTTGGCGCCGAGCACGAGGGCCACCGGCGCCGCCGGTACGTCGGACTCGTCATAGAGGTGGCCCGCCGCGGCGGAGCGGATGTAGGCGACGGATCCCACCAGCGCGGCTGCGCCTGCGGACCCGAGCCCCAGCACGGCGCAGAGGGTGAGCTTCATCGCAGACGGCAGCAGTCGACCAGGCATGAGCCCCAGGGTAGGCGAGCACCGCCACGCAACGAGAACAGCGTCTTGACCGATCCGCAACATTCTTCGGCCCGCGGACGGCGACACCCTGTGACATCATCATGGTGGATGTATCCGAACAAGCCGGGAGGGCTCCTCCCGGTGTACGTCCAGTGGTGGGGGCCTGATGCCGATCTTCGTCAGTTATGCGCGGGACGACCGCGTCGTCGTGGATCAGCTGCGCCGCGACCTGCACAAGGCCCACAACGTCGTCTGGCTCGATGACGAGCTGACCGGCGGCGAGACCTGGTGGGAGACCATTCTCGGCCAGATCCGGCAGTGTGACGTCTTCATCTTCGCTCTGAGCCCGCACTCGCTGCGCTCCCGGGCCTGCAAGGCCGAGCTCGACTACGCGATCGCCCTGCGCCGCCCGCTGCTGCCGGTGATGGTGGCTGATGCCCCCATCCAGGCGGCCCGGCCCGAGGTGTCGAACGCGCAGATCGTCGACTTCCGGGTCCGTTCCACCGACTCGGTGATCGACCTGCTGGGTGCGGTCGCCCGACAACCGAAGGCGCCGCCGCTGCCCGACCCGCTGCCGCAGCCGCCGGTCACCCCGTTGTCGTACATGAACCAATACCGTGACCTGCTGGACCAAGACTCCCTCACGTACAGCGAGCAGGCCCATCTGCTGCTCGATCTCAAGGAGCATCTCGACGACGACGACGACCTGGTCACCGCCCTGCAATTCATCTGGGAGCTCCGGCAGCGCAACGACGTTGCCGCCAAGATCGTCAAGGACGTCGATCTCGTGCTGGCGCGCTACCCCCAGCAGATGGCACCGATCGTGCAGCGCGGCAGGAACGCGGCCGAGCAGGGCCAGCAGAACACCCCGCCGGCGCCCGCGCAGCAACGTCCTGCGGACAACGGCACCCGTCAGCAGTCGTACCCGAACCAGCAGTATTCCCCACCCGGCCAGCAGCAACGCCCTGCCACGGTCGGCGGGGTGGGCTATCCGACCGGGCCGGCCAACCAGGTGCGTTATCCGCCGCCGAACCAGGGTGCCCAGCCCCGCTACCCGGCTCCCGGGCAGCCCAACCTGAGGCCAACCCAGCAGCCCAACCAGCAGGCCGTTCCCCAGCAGCGGATGGGTCCCAACCAGGGTCCACGCTTTCCGGCCCCGGCCCCGGGGCAGCGCATCCAGCTTGCCCCGAACCAGCTGCCCGCGCAGCCCCGGCCGATGCCGCCACCGAAGCAGTCGAACGGTACGCTCCGCGCCATTCTGTGGAGCGCGGGCATCCTGTTCGCCCTCTTCATCGGCTACATCTTCCTGCTCGCGCTGGCCTCGGGCTAGAGCCTGGTGGAGCTGACCCTGCGGCCGGTGTCGCCCGATGATCTTGACCTGTTCTTCGACCATCAACAGGATCCGGCAGCGGTCTGGATGGCCGCGTTCACTCCGGCCGATCTGCCCAGCCGGGTGGCCTTCGACGCCCGTCAGGCCCGGATCCTGGCGGAGCCGTCGATCGTGGTCCGGACCATCGAGGTGGATGGGGTGGCCGTCGGCCATGTGCTGAAGTACGAGCTGGATGGTGACCCCGAGGTGAGCTACTGGATCGGCCGTGAGCACTGGGGCCGGGGGATCGGCACAACGGCCCTGGCCCGGTTCCTGGCGGTGGAGATCACCGAACGCCCCGTCTTCGCCCGGGTCGCGCAGGACAACGTCGGCTCGCTCGAGGTGCTACGCCGAAACGGGTTCGTCATCGTCGCCGAGGGGTCCGGGCCAGCCGAGGGGAGAGGCCGGATGGTCAAGGAGTACCGGCTCGAACTGAGCGCGGACACGGTCGGCCCGGCGGAGCTGCCCGGGTGAGGAGTCGGTCAGGCCTGGGCGTGCTGCTCGGCGGCCCGCAGCCGACCACCGTGCCGGGCGAGAAGGTCACGCGCCTCCGCCGGCGCCAGGCCTGTCTTGATCACCAGAATGGCCTCCTTGACCGACCCCTGCACGGTGTCCAGTGTCGTGCGGGCGACCTCGGCGGAGGCTCCGGTGGCCAACATCACCGTCCTCAGGGCCCGGGAGCGGAGCTTGTCGTTGGTGGCCTGCAGGTCGACCATCAGATTGCCGTAGGTCTTGCCCAGCCGGATCATCGCCAGCGTGCTGATCATGTTGAGCACCAGCTTCTGCGCCGTCCCCGCCTTGAGCCGGGTCGAGCCGGTGATGAACTCGGGGCCGACCACGACCTCGATCCCCACCTCGGCGACACTGCTCGCAGTCGACCCGGGATTGCTGCTGACCGCGACCGTGAAGGCTCCCGCCTCGCGGGCGTACTGCAGTGCTCCCAGTACGTAGGGGGTGCGACCCGAGGCGGCGATCCCGACCACCGCATCCTTAGGCCCGACTCCCAGTGCCTCAAGATCAGCGGCACCCTGGTCGGCCCGGTCCTCGGCGTTCTCGACGGCATGCTGGATCGCGACCGTACCGCCGGCGATCACCCCGACGACAAGATCAGGACTGACGCCGAAGGTGGGCGGGATCTCGCTCGCATCGAGGACGCCGAGCCGTCCGGGGGTGCCCGCGCCGACGTAGAGAAGCCGACCACCGTTGGCGATTCGCTCAGCCACCCCGTCGACGGCGGCGGCGATCTCGACCTCCGCCGCCGCGACCGCCTGCGGCACCTGCTGGTCCTCGGCGTTCATGGCCCGTACCAGGTCCGTGGTCGACCAGGTATCAAGATCGCGGTAGGCCTCGTTCACCGACTCGGTGATCAACAGGTCGAGCTCCCCTCTCACCTGCTCGCGCGCGGGCGTCTGTTCGGTGCTGGGGTTCACGCTGAAGCGACCTTTCGTTGCTCGTTGACAAGGTTTGTCTTCACCCTACGGGGACCTGGCGCTGGCCGCTGGACCTAGACCGAATCCGCTGGCCCGACTTCCGGTGGGCTAGCGTGCAACGGTGGCCGCACCGTCGAGAACGCCGCAACGGCGTCTGCGGGCGATCTTCATCGGTCGAGACTTCGCCCGACTGTGGGGGTCGTTCGGTCTCACCAACCTCGGCGACGGCGTGATGCTGGCAGCGGGACCGTTGCTGGTGGCTTCGCTGACCGACAGGCCCTTCCTCGTCGCGGCGGCCGCCTTCGTGCAGCAACTGCCCTGGCTGATCTTCGGTCTCATCTCCGGTGTGGCGGTCGACCGGCTGGACCGCAAGACGATCATGGTCGTGGTGAACCTGTGCCGGGCATCGGTGCTGGCGCTGCTGGCCGGGTGCGTCTTTGTCGACCTGGCCTCGATCTACCTGGTCTATCTCGCCCTCTTCCTCCTTGGCGTAGCCGAGACCCTCGCCGACAACGCCGGTCTGGCGCTGGTGGCACAGGTGGTCAGTCCCGAGCTGCTCGGTACAGCGAACTCGAGGCTGATCGGCACGATGACCATCACCAACCAGCTCGCGGGCCCACCGCTCGGCGCGCTGTTGTTCTCCGTCGCCGCCGGCCTGCCGATCGGTGTCAACGCCCTCTGTCTCTGCCTGGCCGCGGCACTGGTTAGCCGGGTCCGGGCAGAGTCGAGCCCTGAAACGGCCGCCACCTCCGTCAGTCCTCCCAGATGCGCCCGCCCGCGCAGGTCCGTCGGCGCGGACATCCGCGCCGGGGTCGGCTTCCTCTGGGCACATCCCGGCCTGCGCACGCTGGCGCTGGCGATCCTGGGTATGAACGTGACCTTCATGGCAGCGTTCTCGGTCTGGGTTCTCTACGTTCGTGACCTGCTCGGGCTCTCAGCCGTCGGATTCGGGCTGTTGACCACGGTCGGCGCTGTGGGGGGCCTGGTCGGCGTGGTCCTCTTCCCGCGGTTGGAGGGGCGCTTCGCCACGTCGACCCTGCTCAGAGTCGGGCTGGTGACCGAGACCCTTACCCATCTGGCCCTGGCGCTCGGCCGGCACTGGGTCTCGGCCGCAGTCACCATGTTGGTGTTCGGTTGCCATGCCAGTGTCTGGGGATCGGTGGCGCTGAGCGCCCGCCAACGGGCGACACCGCAGCACCTGATGGGCCGAGTCAACAGCGTCTATCAGGTCTTCTCGGTGGGGGGAGCGGCGGTCGGTGCCCTCATTGGCGGCGTGGTGGCACAGACGTTCACCGTCGTCACGCCGTTCTGGTTCGGCTTCGTCGGGATGGTCGTGACGACCTTCGTGGCCTGGCGCCAGGTGGTCCTGGTCGAGACGGAGCAGCTCCAGCCGGTCGACAGCTGAGCGGTTGCTGCCAGACTTCTGGGGACGAGGCGCCCGCCGTACGCCGAGAAGAACTCGGGTTCTGATGACTTTTGGGCCGGGATCGGGCCGTGGAGCCGTGATTTCTCGCGTTCTGTTGACTTCTCGATCCGGGGGTCGGCTATGCGGATGCAAGATGTCGCGTTCTGATGAGTTCTGGGCCGGGATCGGGCTGTGGGGCCGTGATTTCTCGCGTTCTGCTGACTTCTCGATCCGGGGTGGCCGTGCGGACGCAAAAGTCGCGTTCTGATGAGTTCTGGGCCGGGATCGGGCTGTGGGGCCGTGATTTCTCGCGTTCTGATGACTTTTCGCGAGGGCGGAGGGCGAGGGAGCGGCAGGGCGGAGGGGGCGTGAGGGCGAGGGCGGAGGGGGCACAAGGGCCAGGGCGAGGGCGGAGGGCGAGGGCGGCGGAGTCGGCGAGCGGCCCGGAGCCTGGGGGATGGGAGGATGGCTGGATGCCAGAGGGTGACACGGTGTGGCGGGCGTGCCAGTTGCTCAACCGTGCGCTGGCCGGTCGGGTGCTCACGCGGTGCGAGTTGCGGGTGCCGTCGCTCGCTACCGAGGACCTGACGGGGGCTACGGTCTGTGAGGTCGTCTCGCGTGGCAAGCATCAGCTGTTCCGGTTCGACAACCGATTCACGCTGCACACCCACCTACGGATGGACGGCAGTTGGCGTGTCTTCGATCACGGGGCGAACTGGTCCGGGGGACAGCCCTTCCAGATCCGGGTCATGCTGGCCAATGCCGATCATGACGCCATCGGTTATCGGCTGCCGGTGGTCGAGCTGCTCCCGACGGCGGATGAACCGAGCGTCGTCGGTCACCTCGGGCCGGATCTTCTCGGACCGGACTGGGACCCGGCCGAGGCGATGCGCCGGATCACCGCCGACCCTGGTCGGACGATCGGCGAGGCCCTCCTCGACCAACGGAACCTGGCCGGCATCGGGACCCTTTACCGAGCCGAGCTCTGTTTCCTGCAAGGGATCCATCCCCGGACGCCGGTCGGCGAGATCCGCAATCTCGAACGGCTGGTGCGGCGGGCCCAGCAGCTGCTGTCCGCCAACCGTGCCCGCCCTCAGCAGAGCACCACCGGCGATCTGCGAACCGGACGCCAGACGTACGTCTTCGGCCGTGCCGGCAAGCCGTGCCGCCGTTGTGGCACCACCATCGCGTTCGAGGAGTTCGGCCCCATCGGGCAGGAGCGGACCAGCTACTGGTGTCCGCGTTGCCAACCCGCCATCGGCGGCTCCGGCTAGCCGCGGCCGCCCACCCTGGTCAGCTGGCGCCGACCGCCGACAGCGCGTTGGCGACGGTGATCGCGGCCGCGGCCGACCACGCCTGCGGCCGGCAGGCGGAGGGGTAGGGAACCCCGCTGGTGCCCTCGCCCGACCAGAGCTCGGGGAAGCGCCGGTCGAACACGGTCGAGGCCTGCAGCAGTCCCTGTACCAGTCCGCCGGCGTGGTGGCCGAGGCCGGAACGCACCAGACCGTCGATGACGATGGCAGTGTCGTGTGGCCAGACCGATCCACAGTGATAGCTGAGCGGGGTGTAACCGCCGGCCGCCGCTGACATGGTGCGCAGGCCGAGGCCGGAGTCCATGTCTGCAGCGGTCACCCGGCGGGCGACCAGCTCGCTCTCCTCGGGACTGAGGATCCCGGTGCCCAACAGGTGACCGATGTTGCTGGTGACGGAGTCGACCCGGCGCTTCTGCCCGTCGAGGGCCAACGCCGGGAACCGGTCATCACCCTCGCCACACCAGAACTGGGCCCGGAACCGGTCGGCCAGCTCCGCCGCCCAGCCGCGCCAGTGGTCGCCGCCCTGCTGCCCGAAGTGGTCCAGCAGCTCGGCTCCGCCGACCGCCGCTTGATAGGCGTACGCCTGGACCTCGCAGAGGGCCACCGGACCGGTGGCGATCGTTCCGTCGGCGAACCGTACCGAGTCGCCGGAGTCCTTCCAGCCCTGGTTGGCCAGACCGTGGCCGGACTCGTCGATGTACTCCAGGAAGCCGTCTCCGTCGGCGTCCCCGTAGTCGCCCATCCACTGCAGTGCCGCGGTCAGGTTGGGCAGCAGCTGCCGTACCTGGTCCTCGGGCGCCCCCGCCTTCCAGACGTCGTGCAGCAGGCAGATCCACAGCGCGGTCGCGTCGATGGTGCCGTAGTAGAGCGGCGGCAGCGACATATCGGCGAACGCGGAGGTGCCGCGGCGCAGCTCGTGCATGATCTTGCCCGGCTGCTCGGCCGTCTCGATGTCGGTCTTGGTGCCCTGGAAGCGGGCCAGGGTCCGCAGCGTGCTGAGCGCATGGCCGAGGTCGACCGGCAGCAGCAGCCGCGCCGTCCAGAGGCTGTCACGGCCGAACAGGGTGAGGTACCACGGGGCACCGGCGGCGTAGAAGGGCAGCTCCGGCTCGACCGCGGTGGCCATCCGCAGGCTGTTGAGATCGGCCAGCGACTGCTCGACCCACGGCCGCAGCCGATGGTCGTCGGCCCCGGGCGAGCCGACCTGCGTCAGGACCTGGTCGGTGAGGCCCGCGATGTCCAGCCCCGGGTGCGGAGCGGGAATCACGGCACCGCCGCTGTCGGTGATCGCCAGCTGCCAGCCGACGGTGGTGGCCGCCTTGGCCGGCACCGTGAGCGCCCAGCGCATGGTGAGGGCGGTGCCGTCGTCGCTGGTGCTGAGATCGGCCCCGGTCGCCAGCAGGGCGGCACTGACCTCGCCGCTGGACCAGCGGACCGGCTCGCCGCTGCCGCTGTCCAGGCTGAAGAGATGCAGCGGAGCCGCCTCACCGTTGCGGATCTGCTCAATGGCGGTGAAGTCGGAGCGCAGCACCACCTCGACGGTGCACTGGACGTCCTCCGGGAGGTCTGAGGAGAAGAACAGGGTCTCTTCGACAAGGCCGGGAGAGACCCGGCGCGTCCGGTCGAGGCGGAGCAGCCGGTCCGGGACCGAAACCAGGCCCATGCCGATGTTCCGCAGCAGGCTGGTGAACGTCGCCGTGTCCGCCCCGTACTGGGTGGCGATGTGCTCCGGCGACTTGCCGTCGACCAGCACATGGATATCGGACAACACCCTGATGTCGGCGTGCAGCACCCCCTGGGCGGTCGGCCCGTCGGCCAACCCGGACACGTCGCCGCTCGCCGCGGACAACGTCTGGGTCGGAGCTGCGAACGTGGTGACCAGGTCGTGCAGGAAGGGCTGCAGCTTCTGCGGCATGGACGCTCCAGAGTGGGCTCGGGGGTGGTCGTCCCACACTAATGCCCCACCAGGAGGGGAGGGGCCCGCGCCCGGCGGCGAGCGATGGCTGTTCGGGCCGCAACCTGTGGCGCGGTCGGCGATGATGGTGGCGTGGTCACCGCAGCGGACGGATCGGCAGTCACAGCCACCCCGAGCGGAATCGGGCCTGCCTTCGTCGGGCGGTCGGCGGCGGCGGCCGAGATCGTCAGGATCCTGGCGGCGACGAGGCGGTCGCAGGGCCAACTCATCCTGCTGACGGGAGAGGCTGGAGCCGGCAAGACCCGGCTGGCCCAGCACGTACTCGAGCAGGTGACCGGCCTCCGGGTGGTCTGGGTGCCCGGTCGCGGGCCGGCGGCCGGCGACGGCTACTCGGTCTGGTCCCAGGTGCTGCTGGCCCTGACCGGCCGGGAGGAGCTGGCACGCCTGGTGCGGGCGCCGTCACTGCTGGCGACGGTGCTGTCCCGCGGATCGGGGCCCGCAGGCCCCTCGACCGAGTTGCCGGAGTCTATGCCAGCGGTGCCGGCAGGGATGGCTGACCTGGAGGCGTTGCAGGGCCGGTTGTACGCAGAGCTGCAGCGGGTGCTGGCTGCCGGCAGCGCCAGTGAGCCGCTACTGCTCGTACTGGACGATCTGGAGGAGGCGGACGCCTCGTCGCTGGAGCTGCTGGTCCACCTGGCGGCCGAGCTGCCGCGGATGCGGGTGTCCGTACTGGCGATCACCGACGACAAGGCACCGGAGTGGTCTCACCGGGAAGGGCTGCTGGCCGGTCTGTTTCGTCATGCCCGGACGGTGCCGGTGGGCCCACTGACCGCGGCCGAGGTCGCCGAGCTGGCAGCGCCCCGCACCGACCCGACCGTGGCCGCGGCGATCATGGAGCGGACCGGCGGACACGCCTTCACCGTTGTCGAGCTGATGGGCTGCCTGACGGGCGACTCGGCGGTGGATCTCGAGATTGTCGGAACGAGTGTGCCGGGCTCGGTCCGAGCGGTGGTCGCGGAGCGGGTGGAGGGCCTGCCCGCCGCCGCCCGTCGGCTGGTCGAGCTTGCGGCGGTCCTCGGAGACATCGACGTCCAGGTCCTGGCCGCGGTGAGCAGGACCGACCCGCTGCAGGTCCGCGCCGGACTGGAGCAGGCCGGTCGGGCCGGCCTGCTCGAGCCGGGCGGCGGGGAGAGCTGGACCTTCCGGCACGCGCTGGTGCGAGACGCCCTCCTCGGTCTGCTCGACGCCAGCGAGCGGAGCGACCTGCACCTTCGGATCGGGTCGGAGCTGGCCGTGCTGATCCAGCGTGGTCGCCAAATCGACCCGGGCACGGCAGCCCGGCATCTGCTGCTGGCTGGTCCGGCGGCGGCTGCGCTGGCGCTGGAACAATGTCGACGCGCGGGAGAACGGGCGATGACGCTGATGGCCTATGCCGGGGCGGTCGAGTGGTTTGAGCGGGCCCTGGAGGTGGCTGCCAGCACTGGGATCGGGGTGGCCGAGCAGGCGGAGCTGCAGATCGGCCTCGGTGAGGCCCGGATCGGCGCCGGGCACCGTGAGTCTGCCCGGACCGCGCTGCTGCAGGCGGCGGATCTCGCGGACCGCTGCGACCGGCCGGATCTGATGGCCCGGGCGGCGCTGGCGCTCGGGTCGGGCTACACCGGGTTCGAGGTGCCGATCCTCGACCAGGACCAGATCGAGCTGCTCCGCAGCTGCTGTGCCGTACTGCCACGCGACTCCGCGCTGTGGGTCCAGGTCGCGGCCCGGCTCTCGGTGGCCTCGACAATGCTGGTCGATGATCTCGAGCGGTTGGAGCTGGCCGAGGGGGCGGTCGAGAGGGCCCGTCAGCTCGCGGAGCCGGCCGTGCTGGCGTATGCCCTGTCCGCCCTTTCAGACGCCAGGTCGGGTCCGGACTGCTGCCATCAGCGCCTGGCGCTCGGCCAGGAGATGCTGGAGCTCGCCCAGCGTCAACACGACCGGCCGTTGGAGCTGCTGGGCCGCCGGTTCCGGCTGGTGGCGCTGCTCGAGCTGGGCTCTCTCGGCGAGGCGGCGACCGAGGCGCGCGCATTCCGGGTGGTGGCGGACGCCCTGGGCCAGCCGCTGTACGGCTGGTACGTCCCGTTGTGGCGGGCCATGCGGGCGCTGGCCGAAGGCCGACTCGAGGACTGCCGGCAGGCGATGGCGCAGACCCGCGCCCTCGGCGCGGCAGCCGACAGCTCCAACGCCCTGACCCTGGTGCTGACCCAGCAGTGGTGCCTGTGTGCCGAACAGGACGACCGGGTCGCGCTGGCCGAGATGAGCCGGGAGTTCAATCCCGAGGACTTCGGCGGCGTCTGGGCCTACGTCACCCGGGCACTGGTCTCGGCCCAGCTCGGGGAGACCGACCGGGCCCGGGTGGAGCTGGATGCCGCGGTCCCGCTGCTGCGGCGGGCGCCGCGCGACTCCGAGTGGCTGCCGATGATGGCCCAGTTCGCTGAGGTCGTCGCCGTTCTCGGGCCGCATCCGGCTGCGGCACCGGTCTACGACGAGTTGGCGCCCTACGCCGACCTCTTCGTGGTTGAGGGTATCGGGGCCGCGCTGCGCGGCCCGGTGCACCGGCATCTCGGGCTGCTGGCCGCGGTGCTCGGGCGGCGTGCCGCGGCGGAGGCGCATTTCCTGGCCGCCGCGGAGCAGACCAGCGCGGTCGGCGCCTCCCTGCTGCTGGCCCGGATCCAGCGTGACGCCGGACTGGCGCTCGGCGACGCCGCACGGCTGGCTGAGGCCCGCGAGCTGTACCGCCGGCTCGGCCTCGAGGCGCGCGTCGCCGAGATCGACGCACACGGTGCGGGCGCGCCGACTCCGGTGGCGGGACCAGCCCGGCGCGGGGCGACTCCGTCCGGTGCCGTCTTCCGCCGCGAGGGCGAGAGCTGGCGGGTCGGTACGGGCGGCTCCACCAGCCTGCTGCACGACTCCAAGGGCCTGCGCGACCTGGCGTTGCTGCTGGCCCGACCCGGCCGCGCCATTGCCGCGCTGGACCTTGCGACTGCGACTGAGGGTGCACCGGGCACCGCGCGTGCGGAGCGGTCCGACGGTCTGAGCCGGTCCGCCGACACCGGTGAGGTTCTCGACGCGGCCGCGCGCTCGGCCTATCGACGGCGACTGGAGGATCTCGCCGAGGAGCTGGCGGAGGCGGACCGGTCCGGCGATCGCGAGCGATCATCACGGTTGTCGGCGGAGCAGGACGCTCTGCTCGAGCAGTTGACGGCTGCGTACGGTCTCGGCGGCCGGGTGCGGCGGGCGGGCTCCGACGCCGAACGGGCACGTACGGCGGTGACAGCGAGGATCAAGGAGGCCATCAGGCGGGTCGAACGGGTCCAGCCCGACCTCGGCCGGCATCTGCGCCACGCAGTCCGGACCGGCACCTTCTGCGTCTACGACCCGGAGGAGCGGCCCGACTGGGCCCTCTGAAGCCTCCACCTCCACGTGCGCTGAGCTTGCCGAAGCGCCCTGCCGCGCGCGCTGAGCTTGTCGAAGCGCCCTGCCGCGCGCGCTGAGCTTGTCGAAGCGCCCTGCCGCGCGCGCTGAGCTTGTCGAAGCGCCCTGCCGCGCGCGCTGAGCTTGTCGAAGCGCCCTGCCGCGCGCGCTGAGCTTGTCGAAGCGCCCTGCCGCGCGCGCTGAGCTTGTCGAAGCGCCCTGCCGCGCGCGCTGAGCTTGTCGAAGCGCCCTGCCGCGCGCTGAGCTTGTCGGGGAGCCCAGACACGTGCGCTGAGCTTGCCGAAGCGCCCTGCCGCGCGCTCACACCCTGCTCGTTCTCACACCGTGCGGCCCGATCTCACGCAGGACTGGTATCAACCATTTCCACGAAGGGAGAGGACATGCCACGCACCAGCAAGGCGGAGGCGCCGATCGCCCTGGACGAGCCGATGATCGAGGGACGGTACGTCGAGCTCGGGGGCTACACGGTCGGTTTCGAGACGCACAAGGCCGACTTCGATCCGGCACCGCTGTTCGCGGGTCTGCCGGATGACCGTTGCCATTGTGAGCACTGGGGGACCGTGACCCGGGGCCGGGTGATCTTCCGGTACGCCGACCACGACGAGGAGTTCAAGGCCGGTGACGCCTACTACGGCGCGCCCGGTCATCTGCCGCTGATCTTCGCCGGTACCGAGCTCGTCGAGTTCAGTCAGACCGATGCTCTGCGGCAGACCAATGCCGTCCTGGAGGCGAACATGGCGCGCACTCAGCCGGCGGAGGTCTAGCGGTGGACGAGACTCGGATGAAAGAGCTCGGCGCTGAGCTGATGCGGCTGATGGAGACCGGTGTCGCCGCGGCGGGGCTGTTCGCACCCGACGTACTGCTCGACTTCACCCCACCACAGTGGCGGCTGCAGGCGCGCGGAGCAGGCCAGGTGGTCGAGTCGCGGCGCCGGCTGCATCCCCAACCGGGCACGGTGCCCCGCTACCGCATCGATGCGACCGCGCACGGGTTCGTGATCGAGTGGGAGGAGCGCTGGCAGCAGGACGGCCAGACGATGTACTGCCGTGAGATGGCACGTGCCGACGTCGTCGACGGCGCGATCACCGAGTTGTCGGTCTACTGCACCGGGGACTGGGACGAGCAGACCCAGGCCCGGCACGCCCGGGATGTCCGCCTCCTGCGGCCCTGAAACCGCCTGTGGGCGGGATCCCTACCGAGGTCGGTAGCGATCCCGCCCACAGCGCGGGTCAGTGACGGCTCAGTTGAGCTCGTCTGGGTGGCCGCCGATGCGGTTGCCTGCGTCCAGCGCGTCGATCGCCGCGACGTCGTCGGTGCTGAGCTCGAAGTCGAGGACGTTGAAGTTCTCCTCGATCCGGGCGGGGGTGACCGACTTCGGGAAGACGATGTAGCCCTTCTGCAGGTGCCAGCGCAGGATGACCTGGGCGGGGGTACGGCCCAGGGTCTCCGCCAGCTGCTGGATGGTGGCGTTGTTGAGGTCCTCGGCCTGCCCAAGCGGGCTCCACGCCTCGGTCTTGATGCCGAACTCGTCGTTGACCGCCACCACGTCGGACTGGGCGAAGGTCGGGTGCAGCTCGATCTGGTTCACGGCTGGCACGACGGAGCTCTCGGCGATGGTCCGGCGCAGATGGTCGATCTGGAAGTTGGAGACGCCGATCGACCTCGACCAACCGTTCGCCTGGATCTCCTCGAGCGCCTTCCACGCCTCGACGTAGTTGTCGTTCTTCGGTGTCGGCCAGTGGATCAGGTAGAGGTCGACGTAGTCCAGCCCGAGCTTCTTCAGGCTCTCCTGGGCGGCGTTGATGGCGTCGTGGTGCGCATGGTTGGCGTTCCACAGCTTGGTGGTGACGAACAGCTCCTCGCGCGGGATCCCCGACTCGGCGATGGCCTGACCGACACCTTCCTCATTGCCGTAGATGGCTGCCGTGTCGATGTGGCGGTAGCCGACCTGGAGGGCCTTGGCCACGGCGGGCACGATGTCCTCGGTCGAGACCTGCCACACTCCGAAGCCCAGCTGAGGGATCTGATGGCCGTCGTTGAGGGTGATGGTGGGAACCTGCGACATGGATGAACTCCTTGACTCGTCGTACGGGGGAGGGGGCGGGCGCACGGCCGCTCAGGGGTCGATGCAGCCCCGATCAGGGACAACCTCGACATGCCGAGAATATTCCCTGGCCCGGAAGTGAAATACTTACCTCTTGTGTCGTCACTTCCATCCCTGCTGACTGCCAGGGTCGAGGCCGTTGCCGGTATCGACCCGGAGCTCAGGCCCGCCACCAAGCCGCAGTTCGGTCATTTCCAGTCCAATGTTGCGTTGCGGTTGGCGAAGACCGAGGGCCGGCCGCCGCGCGAGGTCGCTCAGCGGATCGTGGACGCACTGGAGGTGGACGACCTCTGCGAGCCGCTCGAGATCGCCGGACCCGGGTTCATCAACTTCCGGCTGCGGTCCTCGGTGCTGGCTCGGGCGGTCAGCGAGCAGCTCGCCGACCCGCGCTCGGGTGTGCTGGAGGCCGAACAGCCCAGTACGGTCGTGATCGACTACTCGGCCCCCAACGTCGCCAAGCAGATGCATGTCGGGCACCTCCGCTCGACGATCATCGGAGACTGCCTGAACCGAGTGCTCCGCGCCGTGGGGCACACCGTGATCGCGCAGAACCACATCGGTGACTGGGGAACCCAGTTCGGCATGCTGGTGGAGCAGATCCTCGAAGATCAAATTGACGTCGCCGAGCTGGACCTGGCCAGTGCCGAGGCCCTGTACACGAAGGCCAACGCGCACTTCAAGTCTGACGACGCGTTCGCCAACCGGGCCCGCGCGCGGGTGGTGGCGCTGCAGTCCGGCGATGCGGAGACCCGGGAGATCTGGCAACAGCTGATCGACATCTCACTGGCCGGTTTCAATGCCGCGTACGCCAGGCTGGGCGTACTGCTCACCGATGATGATCTTGCCGGGGAGTCGACGTACAACGATGATCTTGCTGCGGTGGCGGCCGAGCTGGAGGCCGACGGGACGGCAGTGATCGACGACGGCGCACTGTGCGTCTTCGTCGAGGGCTTCAACTCGCCCATGATCGTCCGGAAGCGGGACGGCGGGTTCGGCTACGCCACCAGCGATCTGGCCGCTGTCCGGCGCCGGGTCCGCGAGCTCGGTGCACATCGGATCATCTACGTCGTTGGCGCGCCGCAGTCGTTCCACTTCGACCAGGTGTTCGCGGTCGCGCGCAAGGCCGGCTTCCTGCCCGACACCGTCTCGGCCGAGCACGTCGCCTTCGGTCAGGTGCTCGGTCCTGACGGGAAGAAGTTCTCCACCCGGGAAGGGACAGCCGTCACCCTCAACACGCTGCTGGACGCGGCCGAGGAGAAGGCGGCGCCGGCGATCGCCTTGGCGGCGGTCAAGTACGCCGACCTGTCGACGGGGCTGAACAAGGACTACGTCTTCGACGTCGACCGGATGGTCGCCACCACCGGCAACACCGGCCCGTACCTGCAGTACGCCCACGCCCGCGTCTGCCAGGTGCTGCGCAAGGCGGAGGCGGAGGGCCTGGTCGACCAGCAGCAGATCACGGTGCTGGACGAGCCCGCGGAGCAGAGCCTGGCCCTGCTGCTGACGCGGTTCGGCGAGACCGTCGAGGAGGTGGCGGCGACCCTGCAGCCGCACAAGCTGTGCACCTACCTCTACGACGTGTCCGGCGCGCTGGCCGTGTTCTACGAGCAGTGCCCGGTGCTGAAGTCCGAGGGCGAGGTGCGCGCGTCCCGGCTGGCCCTCTGCCAGGCCACCCGCAAGGTCCTCGCCGAGGGCCTGGACCTGCTCGGCATTGAAGCCCTGGAGCGCATGTAGCCCACCTTGGGGGCTCGGTCGGTTTCCCAAGTCGACTTGGGAAACTCGTACATGACTGGGCAAATTTCCCTGGTCAAGTGACAGTTTCCCAAGTCGACTTGGGAAACTGAAACCACGACGCCCCGACTCACCCGGAGGGTACGGGGGTAAGGGCGAAATGCTGCTCGACTGTACGGGCCAGGGCCGCGGCGGGCTGGGTACCGTCGACCACCAATGAGCGGTAGCCCGTTCGGGCGGCCTGCTCGGCGATGGCCCGGGCGAAGACGGCGTCCCGCCGCATCCAGCTTTCGAATGCCGCTGCCGGATCGGGAGTATCCGCCACCAGCCGCCGGGCCCACTCGCGCTGTCCGTAGTGCCGGCGCTGGAACGTCTCGGTCGGCACCATCCAGATGGCCGTGCCGGACTCGACGCCGTGCTCGGACAGCAGCTGCGGGGTCAGCGCCGCACCCTCCACCAGCAGGTCGCCCTCCAGCGCGGCCAGGTCGGCCAGGACGCAGCCGAACTGCTCTCGAGCCAGGGCGAACACATCAGCCACCTGGACGTCGACCGGTTGGCCGAGGCGCTGCGTCGTCGTCAGGGCGAGCACCTTGGTGAACACCGGTCCGGTGGCACCGAGGCGCAGCGCGTGTTCCTCGAAGAAGTCGTCGACGCGATAGTGCCGCAGCCGATGGCGGTCGGCCAGCAGCTCGGCCACGGTGCTCTTGCCGGCACAGGGCGACCCGCCGATCCACCGTACGGTCATCGAACCCGGCGGCTCACCGGAGCAGGTCGGGGTGCACGAGCTTGTCGTTGGCCAGCCACGCCGCCCCGACGATTCCGGCGGTGTTGCGCAGCTCTGCGGGAACGATCTTGGTGTTGAGCTTGAGCTTCGGCAGGAACTTGTCCGCCTTGCGGCTCACCCCACCGCCGACGACGATCAGGTCCGGCCAGAACAGTCGCTCGACGACCTCGTAGTAGCGCTGCAGGCGTGGCACGTACTCGTCATAGGACAGCCCCAGGTTGTCCTTCACGCTCGCCGCGGCCTGGCTCTCCGCGTCGTGCCCGTCGATCTCGAGGTGGCCCAGCTCGGAGTTGGGGATCAGCACCCCGCGGTAGAGCAGCGCGCTGCCGATGCCGGTACCCAGCGTGGTCAACAGGACCAGTCCCGGATGGTTTTTCGCGGCGCCGTAGTGCACCTCGGCGACCCCGGCCGCATCGGCATCGTTGACCAGGTAGATGTCGCGACCGAGGTGATCCTCCATCAGCTTCTCTGCCTCGCAGTCGATCCACGCCTTGTCGATGTTGGCCGCGGACCGGGTCATGCCATGCGTCACCACCGCCGGGATGGTGACGCCGATCGGGCCGGTGCCGATCTGGTCGGCGAAATGCGCCACAACCTCGGCGACCACTTTCGCCACGTTCTTCGGAGTCGACTTCTTCGGTGTCTCGATGCGCAGCCGATCAGCCGTCAGTTCGCCGGTCTCGAGGTCGACCGGCGCCCCCTTGATGCCGCTGCCGCCGATGTCGATGCCGAGTACGAAACGATCGCTCATGCGGCTGAGCCTAGCCGCTCCGCCGCCGCCCGTCTGCAGCCCTGTAGGCGATGCACGACGTCCCTGTCGGGAGCTACCCGGAACGGCGCCCGGGCCAAACCCTTGCCCCCACTAGCCGCCGGCGACATAATCGCCGGTGGACATGAACGTCCTGAGAGCGAGGAGCGCCGCCGCATGACTCAGCTTGATGTGAACCCGATGGACTTCGTGATCCTGGGGATCTACTTCGCTCTTGTGGTGGCGATCGGTTTCCTTGCCAGGCGCGCGATCGCCACCAGCGAGGACTTCCTGCTGTCCGGCCGATCCCTGCCGGCCTGGGTCACCGGGCTGGCCTTCATCTCGGCCAACCTCGGCGCGATCGAGATCCTGGGGATGGCGGCCAACGGCGCCAAGTACGGCATCTCGACGGTGCACTTCTATTGGATCGGTGCCGTCCCGGCGATGGTCTTCCTGGGCCTGGTGATGATGCCGTTCTACTACGGCTCTCGAGTACGCAGCGTGCCCGAGTATCTGCTGCGCCGCTTCAACCCGGCGACGCATCTGGTCAACGCCCTCAGCTTCGCCCTGGCCGCGGTGCTCACCGCAGGCGTCAACCTGTACGCGCTGGCGTTGGTGATCAAGGCACTGCTGGGCTGGCCCACCTGGGCCTCGATCCTGATCGCTGCCGGCTTCGTGCTGGCCTACATCACGTTGGGCGGCCTGTCCGGAGCCATCTACAACGAGGTGCTGCAGTTCTTCGTGATCTTGGCCGGTCTGATCCCGCTGGTGATCATCGGTCTGAAGGACGTCGGTGGCTGGAGCGGGCTGAAGGAACGGGTCAGCAGCAAGAGCGCCCTCGGCGCGGACGCGTTCTCCACCTGGGCAGGCACCGGTGTCGGCCACTGGACCAACCCGTTGGGTGACTGGATCGGCATTGTGATGGGGCTGGGATTCGTGCTGTCCTTCGGCTACTGGACCACCAACTTCGCCGAGGTGCAGAGGGCACTGTCGGCGAAGAACCTGTCCGCGGCGGAACGGACCCCGTTGATCGGGGCGTTCCCGAAGATCTTCATCCCGGCCGTGACCATCATCCCCGGTCTGATCGCCATCGCCATCCTGCCCAAGTTCGGCCAGAAGGGCTCCGGGACCGACTACAACGACGCGATCCCGATCCTGATGAACCACTACCTGCCGAACGGCGCCCTCGGTCTGGCCCTGGCCGGTCTGCTGGCCGCCTTCATGGCGGGCATGGCAGCCAACGTCAGCTCGTTCAACACCGTCTTCACCTACGACATCTGGCAGTCCTACATCCGCAAGAACTTCCCGGACCACTACTACCTCAACGTGGGTCGGATCGTAACCGTGGTCGGCATCATGATCGGCGTCGGTACGGCGTTCATCGCCTCCGGCTACAGCAACATCATGGACTACATCCAGCTGCTGTTCTCGTTCTTCAACGCACCGTTGTTCGCCACCTTCATCATCGCGATGTTCTGGAAGCGCTGCTCGCCGTGGGCCGGTTTCGCCGGGCTGATCGCCGGCACCGCCGGTGCCGGCATCTTCCACCTGATCGGCCCGAACATCGCCTACTTCCACGCCGGCCAGACCATGTCCGGCGAACCCAATGCCCAGATGATCAACTTCTTCGGCGCCATCACGGCCTTCGTCGCCGATGCGGTGGTCACCGTGATCGTCACCCTGGTGACCCCGCCCAAGCCGGTCGCCCAGCTCGCCGGTCTGGTCTACGGCGTGCCGGACCCCAACGCCGGCGACCCGCACGAAGGCTATGTCCGACGGTGGTGGGAGTCGCCGAAGCTGTTGGGCTTCACCGCACTCGGCATCGTCCTCGTCCTGTCCATCATCTTCGCCTGAGCTGAGAGGAGAAACCCATGGCTGAGGAAACGTCCTTGGTGAAGTCGGCTGCCAGCAAGCTCTTCGATATCAGGTTGATGATCGGCGGTCTGTTCGCGCTGTACGGGGTGATGCTGACCGTCTACAGCTTCTTCACCTCACCGGCCGAGCTGGCCAAGGCGGCGGACATCAACATCAACCTGTGGCTCGGGCTGGGCATGTTGGTGCTCGGCGCCCTGTTCCTGCTCTGGGCCAAGCTGAGCCCACTGCAGCATCCCGACGCGGAGGAGGGCGGCGCCGCCGAGGACAGACCCGCGGAGCGGCCCCGACGGCGACACTGACGCGCCGATTCGGCTGTGGCGACCGCCTATCCCGGGATCAGCGCCCGCGCAGCTGCCGCAGGCTCCACGGGTGCACGGCAGGGTCCATCGAGTAGTAGACGGCGTAGAAGCGGCGGTAGACATCGACCCAGTGCGCGATGTCGTCGCCGAGCCGCTCCCTGGCCACCTGCAGCAGCCACTGCGCGTCGGCGTCCGCCCCCGGATAGTGCTCGAGCTCGAGGAAGGCGATCGCCCCGGTGACATCCATCAGCGGGTCGGCGGCCAGCGTGTGCGGGCTGAAGTCACCGATGCCGGTCACCACCACGGAGCCGTCCGGGCGACGGCTGACGTAGGCGTTGCCCGGGCCCAGGTCGCCGTGCACCAGCGCCGGCCGGCAGACCCGTTCGGCGATGTCCCGACGGAGTCTGGCCAGGACGTGGTCGGCGTGCGGCAGCTCATGGCGCAGCTCGACGAAACCGAGGCGGGTGGCCAGCTCGAGCTGGGAGTCGAGCAGGTCTGCGAGGGAGGCGAACCGGCGCGGCTCGTCTCCGAGCAGCCGCGCAAACGCAGGCTGCGCCGCATCGGCGACGGCGGGCAGCGGCAACCCTTGCAGGGCCAGTGCGGCGTCGAGGAAGCTGTCCAGCGCGATCCGGCGCTCACCCTCCGGAGCCGAGGCCAGCCAGCCCGAGAAGTCGCGGCCCGACATTCGGCGGTCAATACTGAAGCGGCGACCCTCCAGTTGGCCGACCTCCAGGATCTGCGGCAGCTCGAGGCCGATGTCGACCCCGGCCCAGCCGCGATAGAGCGACGCCAGGGCCTCTTCATGGCGGGTCGGCTCAGAGCCGCGCTGATCAGAATCCGCGTGGTAGAGCCGCAGCACCCGGCTGTCGTCCAGGGCGAAGACGCGTGACTCACCGCCGGCGCCGAGGAACTGGTCGGTGCCGATGCCGAATCGGGCCAGCACCGTCTCCTCGTCCCCGAACGGTGCGAGCGTCGGGTCTGTGCCGGTGTGTCGAGGGGCCGGCGTGGCCGCTCTCCGTGCCGTGGCGGCCCGGTCCAGCTGAGTCAGCGCGAGGCGCCGGGCGCTGCTGACAGCCAGATGCTGGGCCACCAGGTTCACCGGGCCCTTGGGGGTGTCGACATGCACACTGGCCAGCGACATCGAACGCTGCAGCGGCCCCTGCTCGATCCTCACCGACTGCGTCTTGGCATGCGGCACCACGTTGCGGTGGTGGATGAGCCAGCCGTGCTCGCTGACGATCACCCGGTCGTCGTACCCGTACCGCAGCGTCCAGCCGTCGAAGGGCCGGATCCAGCGGACCCGTCTCGGCGGACGTTCGAGCACGACAGCGTCCAGGTCCACTCCAGGCAGCACCCGGCGGAGCGCGACCCGCAGTTCAGCGGTGGTCGCCACCGGCAGCAGCACACTGGTCGCGTCGGACTGGTTGTCGTCACCGCCCTGGGAGCCGTACCCGAGGATGTCCACGTCGACCCGGTACCAGTCGAAGGGTCGCCAGAGGATCGACTGGGAGATCCGCAGACCCTGGATCCGGTCGACCGGTACCGACTGGCTGGCCAGGTTGGTCAGCCCGCGGCTCACCCGGAGCCCACGACCCGACTCGGCCAGGGTGAAGTTGAACTGGGCGAACACTCGGCGGCTGATCATCGACAGTCCGCCGATGACGAGCGGGATCAGGCCGGGCAGCGCGTAGGGGACCACCTGGAAAACGGTGGTGACGACGAACAGGACCAGGACGGCGCCTACGGTGAGCAGCCAGTCGCTGGAGAGCAGGAACCCGCCGACGAGCCGTTGCGGCGAGATCGTCACCAGCGGCCGCTCTGCCGTGCTCAGATCCGTGAGGGGGCTGGCCGGCGGACGCGCGGCCGTGTCGGCGACGCTGGTCCGCTCGCCGTGGGCCCGGGCCAGAAGATAGTCACGCAGCTGGGTCGCCGAGGAGCGGGAGAGGTATCTCAGCTTGGTGGTGCTGTCTCCGGCCCCGACCTCCAGGCGCAGCTCGGCCAGACCGAACATTCGGGCCGCCAGCGGCTGGAGCACGTCGATCGACTGCAGCCGTTCGAAAGAGATGCGCTTGGAGTTCTTGAACAGCGCGCCGGTCTCGATCCGCAGCTCCTCGTCGTCGATCACGAACCGGGTGAAGTACCAGTTGATGAAGCCGGCCAGGCCGGCGAAGACGACCGCCACCGCGACCAGCGGCAGGATCCAGTGCAGGTCGGACACCTGGTACCGGTCGTTGCTGCCGTCGGGAACCATCTCCCGCCCGAAGCCCAGCACCACCGCGACCAGCACCACCCAGCCACGGATGAAGGGTGTGAGCGGGTGCGGCCGCTCAGTCTGCTTCACCCCAGCAGCGGCAGTGGCCTGCTGGGCGCTCGGTGCGGGGTTGGGCAGGCGGATCGGGTCGGTCGCCTGGTCGACGTCGCTGCCGTGGATGTCCGATGGGGTCTCGCTCATAGGCCGGAGGAACGGGCCTCGCCCAGCTCGGTCAGTCGGTCACGCAACCGGGTCGCCTCGGCGGGGGTAAGGCCCGGGATCGAGGCGTCGGTGGCCGCTGCGGCCGTCACCAGGGTGACGGTGGCGAGACCGAGCGCCCGCTGCAACGGCCCGGTGCCCACCTCGACCAGCTGCATCCGGCCGTACGGCACGGCGACGAGTGAGCGGAACAGGACGCCGTGGGTGATGTAGAGGTCATCCTCGCGCTCGACATAGCCCCAGGACCGCCAGCGCCGATCGGCTATGGCCCATCGGGTGGCGAGCAGGACGAGGCCGGCCACCCAGATTGCCGCCGGGATCCACCACTCGTCGGTCAACAGGCCGATCACCACACCGGCGACGACAGAGACCGCCGGAACCCAGATCAGCGTCGAGACTCTCAGCAGCGTCCGGTAGCCCGGCGACAGGCGCCGCCACTCGAGTTCGGGGGGCGCAAAGAGTTCTTCCATAACCCTCTCAGGCTAGGGCCTTGCGCCAAACCGATGGTCCCTTGGGCCCTCGCACCTTCACGTCGCCCAGGATGTTGATTCCGGTGATCACGATCGTCGGGCGACTGGGGTCGGGGTCGCCGATGCCCTTGATCGAGGAGCCGCCCAGGACCTTGGTGGACTCGTCCCGGATCGTGGTGCCGGGTGGCACTCGGAGGACCAGGCTGCCCAGGAAGGTGGTGCCACTGATCTCCAGCACCGGCGCATCCAGCGTCGCCTCGGTCAGATCGAGGCGTACCGAGGCCATGAACGCGTGGGCGATGGTCAAACGCCGCATCCGCCACCTGCCGACCCGCTTCACGTCGGACAGGACGGCGGTCAGCCGGTCGGGTTCGTCGAGGCCGCTGTCGGGTGCCATGGTCGGCGCGGAGCGAGGCGACGTCGCCACCAGGTCTGCGGTCAACGCCTCAAGCTCGGCGAAGGTCCGCGCCGACAGCAACGCACTCATCCGCTCATCGTGCTCGTCGCGGGTGATCCGACCCTCGGCGTAGGCGGCGTGCAGGACTCCCGCCACCTGGTCGCGGTCCGCGTCGGAGGCCCGTAGGCTGCCCGAATCCATGATCATCGCCCTCTGGGCCAGCCGCCCGAGCCCTTGTCCGGCTTCGGTCCTCTGATGGACACTCCGCCGAACAGCGACAGTCCTTTCACCACGAGTACCGGGGCACCCGCCTGGTGATCCCCGACGTCCTTGATGTCTGTGCCGCCGAAGATGCCCGCCGTCTGGTCCCGCACCTCGATCCCGGCCGGCACCTTGATGTCGAGGCCGCCGAAACACCAGATGCCCGAGAGCTCAACCACCGGGTCCTCGAAGACGGCCTCCCGCAGGTCCAGGTCGATGCCGCCGAACAGGGCGAACACCTGGGTGTGCTTGCGGACCCGCCACTTTCCCTTGCGGCTCGCGCCACCGAAGATCGCGACCAGCCGTTCCGGCTCGGTGTGGGCGTCGCGGGTGTCGATCAGTGATCCCTGCTGGGGCTGGCCGGCCAGTCCGTTCGGCGTGACCGGGCCGGTGAACACGAGATCCCGAGTGATCGGGATCAGGTCGTCGAAGGTCCTGGCGGCAAGTACGGCGGTCAGCCGCTGGTCGTGCTCCTCACGGCTCAACCTGCCCTCGGCGTACGCCGTGTTGAGGACGGTGGCGACCTGTTCGCGGTCGGCGTCGGAGGCGCGCAGGTTGCCGCCTGCCACCGGACCGACGTCGGAGGGCTCGGGAACGCCGGAGGGCTCGGGGATGGCTGGACTACTCACCCTTCTACGGTAACCGTCGGCAGCGGGTCGAGCGCCGAGTTTCCCGCCGTTTCAGGGACGCGCCGGGGGAGTCGGGGGCCAACCCTGACCCCAAGGAGCACCCCCGACGACAGCCCGGTCACGCGCGGGTCGTGCTCAGCTGTAGGTCTCCCAGTAGCGCCAACCCTCCTGGTTGGTGGGGAACTTGATCGCGCCCTTGGCGATCAGCTGGGTCGTGCAGGTCGGGGTGTCGCGGTATTTCTTCCAGTACACCTTCTTGCCCCAGGAGACGTACTGCGCGTGACCGTACTTGTTGCTGCTGATCTTGTGGGAGTAGTTGTGCGTCACCGTCGAGGAGTTGGTCTTGGTCAGAGAGGCGCTGATCGAGACCTTCGCCTTGGCCAAGATGGCACCGGCCTCGGTCTCCGCTCCGGCGGTGACCTGGTAGCTGGCCGACTTGGTGAAGTCCCGGGTGAGGCTCATGGTGCCGCCCTTGCCGTCCTTGTAGATCGGCAGGCCCTTGAAGGGCACGTACGTCGAGACGGCGCGCAGGCTGTAGCGGATGTCGTCCGGGCAGGCCGCGTGCGCGGAGGTCGTGGTGGCCGCCATCAACCCGGCCGAGGACAGCAGGGTCGTGGCGATCGCGACCGCCACCTTGCGCAGGGACTTCTTCGTGTTCCGCATGGATCTCCTTGGACGATGAAAGCGCTCCCCCGCGAGCACAGTAACCGGCTCCAGGGGCACCGGCAATGGTGCGTCCGGGACAGCCTCGGCGACTGCACCCCGGCCAGTTCGGCCGAACAGCAGCTTCGATGGCGGACCGGACGCTGCTACACTTCTGCGCGCGGCCACGGTCGTCTGCGGGTGTAGTTCATTGGTAGAACGCGACCTTCCCAAGGTTGAGAGGCGAGTTCGATTCTCGTCACCCGCTCCAGCGCGTCTGTCCGGGGTCCCCCTCCGCGCCGCCCGGTCAGAGATGGTTTCGGCGCCGTCGTGCCCGGGTAGTGTCAGGGCAGGGGATAGGGGACAGATGGCGCGTACACGAGGACGACCCTTCCGCCGGCGCGTGCGCTGGCTGGCGGGTCGGGCGGTCGACTCGGTGCTGGCCCACCCCGGCCCGATACGCCCGATGACCGAGGCCCTCATCCAGCGGGTCGAGTGGCACCTCGCCCAGTCGGGCCAGCTCCCTGCCCGGGCGACCGAGGCTGACCGTCCGCGCATCAGTGACGTAATGCTCCGGAGGCTGGTCGCACAGTTCACCGGCCGGGACCCGCGCCGGATCGCCATCTTCGGGGCCGACCCTGCGGACCAGTTGGCCGATCTCGTCCTCCAGCGGTGGGCGGGCGTCACTGTCATCGTGATCAGTACCGAGCCGCCGGCTGGATCCAGCGGTGAGGCCTCACCTGACCGGTTGATCCGCTGCGAAGCCCTCAAGGGCGCGTCCGCCCTGCATGCAGCGCTGGCGGCGTACGGACCTTACGACGCCCTTGTCGACGCCACCGGGACCATGCCACATCAGCAGCTCGACCGGCTCCGCCGGACCTTCTTCCAACTCAGGCGTGGGGGTGCCTACCTGGCACTGACCGAGGAAGGCGTCGCCCCCGACGGCAGCCAGCAGGTCGATGCCCCGCCCGGCAAGGAGAGTCTGGCCGACTTCATCGGCCGGCTCGCGGAGGCCAAGCTGCGTGGTCGAAACGCGGTGCTGGCGCTGCCAGCCGCCGACCGGGGCTTCGGCGACGGAGTACGTACGATTCTCGTCCAGAACGGCGTGCTCGAGATGGTCAATGCGCTGCACTCCCTGGCCAAGATGCGCTACACCGAGATGGACCAGGTGATGCTGCGCCGCCCGGAGTTGGGGTCCGTACTCCAGCGACGTCCGGCCCTGACCTTCACCTCCCCGAGCACGGTGACAACCAGCCAGCCGCACCTGGATGGTCTCTTCCCTCGCGCGTTCGAGGTGCCCAGCCTTGCCCTCCGCGACTACGGCCGGACCGTCTGTGCTCCGCACCAGGTGCTGATCAAGGACGGCATGCTGCTCCCCGACACCTACCGTCACTTCCAGAACCGTCGATTGCGCAACCGCCATCTCGATGAGGTCACCATGGAATTCGCCCGCTACCCCAAGAAGCTGTCGGCGCGGAACACTCTGCCGGGAGAGTACTTCTTCCTGGGCTCGGAGTACCCCCAACACTTCGGGCACGTGATGACCGAGCAGCTGTCCCGACTGTGGGCCTGGCCGGAGGCGAAGCGGCGGTTCCCCGGGCTCAAGGCGCTGGTCCAGCTGCGGTCCGATCGCACCGAGCTGGCCAAATTCGAGCGGGCCGTCTTCGCCGCGGCCGGGATCGCACCCGAGGATCTGATCGGCACCCACGGCGTGGTCCAGGTGGAGAAGATGCTGGCCGCGACCCCGATGCTCGTCAACTTCCGCTACGTGGACCCTGGTCTTGCCCAGCAGTGGGATCGAATCGGCGACGCGTTGTCGGCGGAGGCTACCGGGACGGACTACCCGGCCAAGATCTTCATCTCCCGAAGGGGTATCACCAAGCGTGAGTGTCGCAACGCTGCCGAGGTGGAGGCGGTGTTCCACAGCCATGGGTTCATGATCATTTCCCCCCAGGACTACCCGCTAGCGGAGCAGGTGATGATGTTCAGGCGGGCCGAGGTGATCGGCGGCTTCGCTGGCAGCGGCCTGTTCGGCATCGGGTTCAGTCGAGAGCCCAAGCAGGTGATCATGATCCGCTCGGAGAGCTACACCGCCGGCAACGAGTATCTGCTTTGCTCGATCCGTGGCCATCGGCTGGACGTGATCTGGTGCGATCCGGAAGCCCGTCATCCCGCGGGGCGTTGGGAACATGACGCTTTCCAGTCCGGCTACAGCTTCGACTTCGAACGGGACGGAGCCTTTCTGGACAGCCTGCTGGCGGACAGCTGAGCCGCCGGGCAGGCAACAGGTCTGCGCCGCTCCTGGAGCGGCTCAGCAGCGACTCATCGGTATTCGAGCGGAACGACGGGCAACGGTGGCAGGTCTCTCACCGTCTCGGGGTGTCGACAGCGCAGCGGAGGCTTGTCCTCGCCCACGAGTGCCTGCAGCCCGTCAGCGCCGACCGCGGCCAACGCCAGCCGACAGGCCGAGCGCTCCGCAATCGCGGTCCACACCTGCAGGTCGCCGCCGATCCCGCCGGCGGCCAGCCGGGCGCCGTCGGGAGACCACGCGACGGCGTAGACGTAGGCGCTCCGGGTCCGCATCGCTGCCCCCACGGAGGCACCGGTGGCAGCATGCCAGAGCCTCAGGTTCCCGTCCGAGTCACCGGTGGCGATCTGCTGTCCGGTGGGCGACCAGGCGACACTACGGATGTCTCCCGTACCGGCCTCCCCGGACGCTCGACGAACGACGACAGGCGGTCCGATCTGGCTGCCGGAACGCGCGTCCCATCGGCGGAGAGTGGAGTCCAAGCCACCACTGGCCAGCTGCGTCCCGTCGGGTGACCAGGCGATCGACCGGGGCTTGGCTTGGTGACCCGACAGCCGCTGGCCCACGGGCCGGCCAGTGCTGGCGTCCCAGACCCGAAGCCACAGGTCGCCGCTGGTCACCAGCCTCGTTCCATCGGGTGACCAGGCGATCGGGGCCGCCGTCAGCAGCCGGTCGAGGGCCTGCCCGCGCAGCTCCCGGATGACCTTGCCGGTCCGTGAGTCCCAGATCCGTGTGGTCAGGTCGTTCAGCGCGGCGGCGATCATCGCACCGTCCGGCGACCAGGCCAGGTCAACCGCCCCGACGTCGCTGTCCTGCAGGGTCGTCAGACTGTCCCAGCTGCGCACGTCCCACACCGTCACCGGGAGGCCGTCGCCCCCGGTGGCGAGCCGGTCATCCGTTGGCGCCCAGGCCAACGCCTTCAATGGCCCTGCCGCGGTCGCGGTCAGCGGGCGGCCGAGAACCGCTCCGGTATGAACATCCCGGATGCGGACGACGCCGTCTTCCCCGGTTGTCGCCAGCCGGTCCCCCGTGGGCGACCAGGTGAGGCGTCGGACCGTCTCGGTGTGCGCCGGCGACGGCGCGACCGAGTGTCTGGAGAAGTCCCAGAGCCGGACCGTGCCGTCGAGGCCGAGCGCCACGAAGGCCCGGCCGTCGCTCGACCAGGCCCCATGGCTGACCTCGACCGCATTGCTCATGACCGGGTCGCCGATGGCCTTTCCGCTGCGGGAGTCCCACAATTGCACGGCGCCGTCACTGTGCGTACTGGCCAGCACAGCCCCGTCTGGTGACCAGCTGACCGATGAGGCGATCGTCGCCCTTCTCGGCTCGGCGGTCGGGAGCCGGCTCGCTGAACGGATATCCCACCGCGCGACCGCGCCGGAGGAGGTCGAGGCGGCGATGCTGCGGCCGTCCGGCGACCAGGCGAGGGAGGTGAGCACCTCGGCAGCACTGTCGGTGGCCAGGGTCCGCAGCAGCGCACCGTCAGCCGAGCTGAACAGAGCCGCCGAGCGGCCCGTCCGCACAGCCAGACTGCGTCCGTCCGGCGACCAGGCGACTGAGCTGACGTCCGCAGCGGCGACGAACGGCTGACGGCCCGAAGCGACGAGGGGTCTACGGCCCAGGGGCCGGCCGGTGGTCGGGTCAACCATCCAGACGCCGTCCTCCGCACCGATCGCCAGCCGCGTCCCCTGCGGCGACCAGGCCAGCTCGCTGATCAGGGACAGCCCAAGGGGGACCCGGAATTGATCTCCGGTGCGCACATCGAGGAGCCGCACCACCGAGTGCAGACCGCCGTCGGTCAGGCCCGCAACGGCCAGTCGCGCGTCGCGGGGTGACCAGGCCAGAGAGTCCACCGACTCGGCGACCTTGACGGCTGCGCCCTGCGCTTTGAGGGTGTCGCCATTCCAGATCCTCACCCGGCCCGCGTCATCACCGGTGGCGAGCATCGCCGCCCCGGGCGCCCAGGCCACCGCGGCGAAGTCGGTGGATCCGTTGTCCATGATGCCCCGTGGACGCAGCGGCAGCCTCCCCAGCCGCTGCAGAGCGGAGGCCATCACGCTCCTGGCCTCCGGAAGCGGTGTCGTCGTGCGCAGCTCTGCCTCGACAGCGAACGCCAGCGCTGCCCACACCGTGCCCGCGGTGGCGGATCTGGTCGCCGCCAGCTGTGCTTCGGCCACCGCAGCCTGCCGGCGGGCCGACTCCGCTTCGCGATCCGCTCGGCGGGTCTGGAGCACTGCCAGGGTCGCTGCGAGCAGGGCGAGGACGAGCAACACCACCAGCGCAGCGACGGCGACCCGCCGGATCCGGCGCAGTCGTCGGTGTTCGTGCAGATCGTCGCTGTCCAGCTCCGCCTTGGGCCTCCCGTGGATCGGCGCGGCAAGATCGCCAATGGCGGACCGGAAGCGTGGATCATCCAGGTGCAGATGGTCCGCAGTCGCCCAGCTGAGCACCACGTACAGCGGTTCGCTGCTGAAGACACCGACGTCTGTCAGCGCCGGCGGTGCCGCGGTCGAGGTCAGCGGGTCGAACGCCCGGCGCTCCTCGTCCCAGCTGAGCCGCCCGTTCGCCAGAACGAGCAGCATCGCGTCGGCTCTGCCCGCCGAGATCCAGTACTCCAGCTCGCGCTGGACATACTGGGAATGCGCTGCCTCCTCGGACAGGATGACGACCAGGAAACGCGAGGCGTCGAGATTCTTCGTGATGCTGGGCCACAGCTGCGGACTGGCGGCCAGATCGGTCCGGTCCAGGAAGACCCGCAGAGCCCGGGGCTTCCACAGTGGCCGCGCCAGCCGATGCAGTCCGCGCTGGATCGCGGTGGCGACAGCCGCATTGGCATGGCTGTAGGAGATGAACGCGTCATAACTCGTACGGTTGGCGGAGGGTCCGGGGCTGGTCTCGGACGGCGGCTGAGCAGAGCGGACGGACATGAGACCGGCAGCCGCTCAGCCGAGCTCGGTGACCGTCCGGGTTGCACCCTGAGCGTGAAGGTTCATGCCGTCCCCATCCTCGACTCTGCCAGAGATCCTACCCGCGTCCTCGAACCGCAGTCGGCTGCGCGCGTCGATCATCGTCACCACTCCCTCGTCCAGCCGTCTTCGCGTACGTTCAGGGTCCTCACCCAGGGTCTGCCCTGTGCGACGTACGACGAATGTGCGCGAACAACGCCTCGGCAGGGTCCTTCGGCCCTGCACCGCTGCCGTCGGACCCGGAACGATGATCTTGTGACGACGACCGTGGTGCAGACCACCGGGCTGAGCAAGTCCTACGGCCCGACCAGGGCACTGCGCGACGTCAGCCTGTCCATCGAGCGGGGTGAGGTGTTCGGCTACCTCGGCCCCAACGGGGCCGGCAAGACCACCACGCTTCGGTTGCTGATGGGGATGATCCACCCCTCCGCGGGCAGCGCCGTGGTGCTCGGCCTGGATGCCTGGCGGGACAGCGTGAAGGTCCATCGACTGGTGGGCTACCTCTCCGGCGAACCGGCACTCTATGACCGGTTGACGGGACGTCAGCACATCTCCTTCGTGTCTCGCCTTCGGGGTCGGGGCGGTGACAGGAAGGCCGGTGGGCTCGCCGATCGGCTGCACCTCGACCTGCAGACGCGGGCCAGGTCGCTGTCCAAGGGCAACCGGCAGAAGCTCGCCCTGCTGCTGGCGCTGATGTCGGCTCCACAACTGCTGATCCTGGACGAGCCAACCAGCGGTCTCGACCCGATCGTCCAGAAGGAGGTGCTGGCGTTGCTGGCTGAGCACACGGCGGGCGGCGGCAGCGTCCTGCTGTCCTCCCACCTACTGGCGGAGGTCCAGCAGGTGGCTGACCGGATCGGTGTGATCCGAAGCGGTGAGCTGATCGCGGTGGAGAGCCTGGAGGCGCTTCGCGGCAGGTCGCTCCATCACGTCTCCGCACTATTCTCTTCCGCCGTTGCGGCGGCGTCGTTCGCGCGGCTCCCGGGCGTTCGCGACCTGCAGGTGACGGACCACAGCCTGACCTGCAGCGCACCGCAGAGCGCTCTGGACGCACTGCTCAAGCAGGTGGCCCAGCATGACGTGGTCGACTTCAGATGTGCCGAGGCCGACCTGGAAGAGACGTTCCTCGCCTACTACGGGACCGGCGATCACCATGCTGGCTAGCGTCGGGTTGAAGGCTCTCTACGACCAGCGGCGTGCGCTGCTGGCCTGGGCCCTCAGCCTGGTCCTGATGGCGGCCATGTATGTGGCGATCTGGCCCAGTGTGCGGGACCAGCCGTCGCTGAGCGACTTCCTTGACCAGATGCCGGAGGCGATGCGTTCGCTCTTCGTCTCGGCCGGGGCTGACATGTCGACGCCCGAGGGGTATGTGCAGGTCGAGCTGTTGTCGTTCATGGGTCCGCTGCTGTTGATCATCTATAGCGTCACCGCCGGTGCGGGAGCGGTCGCGGTCGAGGAGGATCGGCACACGCTCGAGCTGATGTTGGCCAACCCGGTCAGCCGTACCCGGATCGTGCTGGAGAAGTTCGCGGCGATGACCGTCGGCACGTTCCTGCTTGGTGCGGTGATGGGAGGATCGCTGATCAGCGAGGGCCTGCTGGTGGACATGAAGCTGCCGATCGGGCCGATGCTCGCGACCATGTTCCACATGACCATGCTGGCGATGGTCTTCGGCACTCTCGCGCTGGCGATCGGTGCAGGCACCGGACACCCCGGGATCAGCCGCGGCCTTCCGGCCGTAGTGGCGGTCGTCGCCTACGTGGTCAACGGCCTGGCGCCCCTGGTCTCCTGGCTGAAGCCGTGGCAGCGGGTCTCGCCGTTCTATCAGTACGTCGGGCACGACCCGATGCGCAACGGACTGTCCTGGTCATCACTCGCTGTTGCCCTGGCCACCGTGGTCGTGCTGGTGGTGGTGGCCGTGCTGGTCTTCAACCGCCGCGACGTCGCAGCCTGACCGGTCCATTGCCGCAGGTGTGCTCCGGGGGCCCTTCGACAGGCTCAGGGCGCGTACTGCCGCCGGCTCGGGGCCCTTCGACAGGCTCAGGGCGCGTACTGCCGCCGGCTCGGGGGCGCACCGAAGTGCCTGCCGGGCTACTCCGCGGAGCCGATGTCGACGGTGTTGGGCCCGGAACGGCCACCGCCGGGGCCGGCGGGTTCGGCAACAGCCTCGAACGTGTGGCTGCCCTCGGACTGGGCGGGCACGCCGTGGAGATAGCCGTCACCGTCGGGAGCTGTGCACTCTCCCGGCTCGAGCCAGGGCGACTCCCAGGTCACGCCGCTGTCGGCATCGTCGACCCAGATGGTGACAGTGGCGGTGCCGGCCGCGTCACCGGTGTTACACACACCGAAGGCCGCCTTGAGCTCCTCACCGGCACTCGGTACCGGGGAGTTCTCGGCATCGATCCGTACGCCGGTCCCGTCGAAGTCGAACGCGGCAGCGCCGCCCTCGCCCTGATCATCCACTGCAGCGTCCTCGGTCATGGTGTCCTCCAGCTAGGTGCGGGCCGGCCGCCCGCGGCTGCGGAGCTCTGGTCGGCCCCACTGGAGAGCAGAGGCGTCGGAGAGGCGCCCAGATACATCAACAGGCCAGTGTCAGGAGGACTGGTTCTGCTGCCCGCCGCCCGGCTGGGACAGCAGCGACTCCCGCACCTGCCGGCGCAGCACCTTGCCGATCTGCGACCGGGGAAGCTCGTCCACCACGACCACCCGCCGCGGCACCTTGTAGGCCGCGAGGTGTTGCCGGCTCGCCTCACGGATCGCGGACTCGCTGGTGTCTGCACCCTCGGCCAGGACGACGGCCGCGACCACCTCTTCGCCGCCCGCCGTGGGCAGTCCCACGGCCGCTGCGTCCACCACTCCGGGCACCCGACGCAGGGCATCCTCCACCTCCGACGGGTACACGTTGAACCCGCCGGTGATGATCAGCTCCTTGATACGGTCGACGACACGGATGAAGCCGTCCCGGTCCATCTCGACGATGTCGCCGGTTCGTAGCCAACCGTCCGGCAGCAGCACCTTGGCGGTCTCCTCCGGTTGGCGCCAGTAGCCGGAGAACACCTGTGGACCGCGCAGCAGCAGCTCACCGGAGGCACCTGGTTCGCGATCCTGGTCGGGGTTCTCCGGGTCCACCACCCTTGCCTCGGTGGACGGGAAGGGCAGGCCCACCGTGCCGATCCGGCGCGCGGTGGAGATGGGGTTGCCGACCGCCACCGGCGACGCCTCGGTCATCCCGTAGCCCTCGGCCAGCAGACCTCCGGTCACCTCTTCCCACAGTGTGGCCGTCTCCGGCGGGAGCGCCATCGCTCCCGAGATGCCGTAGCGGGCCGACGACAGGTCCACTCCACGTTCCTTGGCCGCGGCTGCGAGCCGCTGATAGACCGGCGGCACCGCCGGCAGGAAGGTCACCGGACGTCGCTTCATCGCCGCCAGCACCTGGTCCACGTCGAAGCGCGGGAAGAGGACCAGGGTTGCGCCGATACTGATGGCGAAGGTCAGGCAGAGGGTCAGTCCGTAGGCATGGAAGATGGGCAGGATGGCATAGATCGTCTCCTCGCCGGCCCTCAACCCGGGGACCCAAGCCCGGCCCTGGATCGCGTTCGCCAACAGGTTGCGATGGCTGAGGATGGCCCCCTTGGGCGTGCCGGTCGTACCGCCGGTGTACTGCAGCACGGCGACATCCTCGCTGGACGGACGCGGATAGGTCGGGTCGATGGGCTCGGCCGCGGCCAGCAGCTTCTCCCACTGCAGGGTCCCCGGCGCCGGCGCGGTCATGGCCGTCCGGGTCCGCCGGGCGCTGGGCATCGGCACCCGCAGCAGCCACCGCTTCAACCTCGGCAGCGCGGTGGTCATGTCCACCGAGACCACCGTACGGACGGAGGTGTCAGCCGCGATCTGCTGAAGCACCCTCGCCGCCTTGTCCCACACCACCGCGACCTCGGCGCCGTGGTCGGCGAGCTGGTGCTGCAGCTCCTGGGGCGTGTACAGGGGGTTGTGCTCGACCACGATCGCGCCCAGTCGGAGTACGGCGTAGAAGGCGACCACGTGCTGCGGGCAGTTGGGCAGCACCAACGCGACGCGGTCGCCCGCCTGCACGCCGAGCCTGCGGAGTGCCTCGGCGGCTCGGGCGACCGCAGTCTGGAGCTCGGCATAGCTGGTCGTGGCGCCGAAGAAGTCCAGCGCCGGCCGCGGGCCGAACCGCCGGCTCGACTCGTCGAGCAGGTCGACCAGCGACTGGTTCGGCACCTCGACGTCGGCCGGCACCCCGGCGGCATAGCTTGTCAGCCACGGTCGTTCCGGCAAGGTGCTCATGGTGTTCCTTCCAGGCAGCCAGTGATGACTCGAGTCTGGCAAAGACCGCCTCGAGTGGCAGCCAGTGGCTCGGATCGGGCCGTGATTCGAGCCACACGCTGCCGCTCGACCGGCCTGAAGCGTCAGGTGCGGCGTCGTACGGTGAGATACAGCCGGTGCGCGGTGATGATCAGCGTCAGCCAGGCCGCTCCGAGCAGCCAGGCGAAGATCACGTCGGTCAGCCAGTGGTGGCCGAGGAACACCCGGCTCAGTCCCATCGCCACGGCCCAGCCTGCCGCCAGCGCGACGGTCAGGATCCGCGCCAGCAGCGACGCCAGGTGGGAGAGGACGAGGTAGGCGACCAGCCCGGCGATGACCGTGCTGTTGAGCGTATGCCCGCTGGGGAAGGAGGGCGAGGTCTCGAACGGCGGCACGGCGTCGATGGTGGGTGGCCGCACCCGGCCGACCACCGCCTTGCCGACGGTGGTCATCGGCAACGAGCCTGCGACGGCGATGATCATCAGGATGGCCGGCGTCTTGGATCGCCAGGCCAGCACCATGATGAGGGTGATGACGGTGGCGATGATGGTCATACCGATCGGGCCGCCCAGGTTGGTGAACCAGGTGACCAGCTGCTCGTTTGCCGGCGTCCGCAGAGACATCGCTTCCTTCAGCGCCGGCCGGTCCAGTCCGGCGATCCCGTCACCCTCGTCGACGGCGTCGTAGACCGCTGACCCGGCGGCAACGAGCCCCAGCAGCAGGACGGCGCCGGCCGCAGCCGTGACCACCAGCACCACATGGGCCGACACCACCTGGGCCAGTGACGAGGCGAGAGCCACCAGCCAGTGGCCCAGCCGGGTGTGCCATCGGGTCAGGTCCCGTTCGCCGATGGTCTGCTGTTGCGGGTCCTCATCGCGCAGCTGCATCCTGCCCCTTCCGTCACCGTACGAAGTCGTCAGCGTACGCCTGCCCTGTACCCCGGACCAGGCGGTCGCACGCAGCCGGCGCGCTGCAGCGGGACGAAGGGCTGAGCCCTCAGAAACGCAAGCAGGGCCGGCCCGACCTCACGGTCGGACCGGCCCAGGCTCCGGATCAGTTGTCTCGCCCGCCCGTGACCGGGCAGGAGGGAACTAGCGAGGCGTGGCCGCCTTCTGCAGCTGCTCCTCGTACTCCTTGCGCATCTCGTCACCGGCGGCGCTCTTCCAGGTCTTGATCAGGTCGTCCATGGTGGAGAACGGCTTGCGGCCCTGGATGATCTCGTTGATCGCGTCGGTGAAGTTCTTGTCCGCGGTCGGGTTCTTGGTCGCCGCCGCGTTCGAGAACAGGCCGACGGTCGGATTGCTGATCCCGGTCGGGATCTCCAGCGACTGGTAGTCGTGCTGGGTGTCGGCGTCCTGCGGCCGGCCCGGCTGGTAGATGGCGTAGGGCGCATCCGCCAAGTAACGGATCGGCAGCACGGTGTTGGCGGTGCCGACCTTGGTCAGGCTGGGGTTGCCCTCGGAGTTGACGGTGTGGTCGACGCCCTCCTGGCCGTACAGCCGGTACATGTGCTCCTCGGTGCCGAACGGAGCAGCAAGGTAGTTCAGCACACGCAGGATCAGCTTGATCTTCTCCGGGTCGTCCTGCTTCTTCAGGCCGGTGATGGAGTAGACGCCACTGCCGTAGGCCCAGTGGGCCAGCCCGCTTCCGTCCCGCTTGTAGCTGGGCATCAGGCCCAGCTTGAAGTTGGGGTTGGAGGCGTTGTCCAGGATGTACTGGGTCCACCCCGGGTAGCCGTCGGCCGCGTTGATGGCCACCGTGCCGGCGTTGAAGAGCTGCTTGAACGGCTGCGCCGGGTTGAACGCGTCCGGGTGGATGACACCGGACTTCCACATGGCGATCAGGTCGGTGATCGTCTGCTTGTACTCCTCGGTCTCGTAGGTGTTGGTGAGCTTGCCACCCTCGTTGCGCCACGAGTTCGGCTCACCGTTCATCCGGCCGAGCAGCTGGCGGGGCTGGTTGATCAGGCCGTACGCCCAGCGGCGCTTCTTCCGGTCGGTGAGGGCCTTGCCCGTCTCGACCAGCTCGTCGTAGCTCTTCGGCTCCGGCGACAGCCCGGCCGCCTCGAACAGGTCCTGACGGATGAAGTGGTAGGCACCGATGGCACCGCGCGGGATCGGGATGCCGTACAGGGCGCCGTTGTAGACGGCCGACTTCCAGGTCCGGGTGGGGATGTTGGCCAGGTTCGGGTAGTCCTTGATCGCATCACCGGCGAGGTATTCGTCGAGTTTGGTGAAGCGCTTCTCCAGCAGGGCAGGGAAGTTGGCGACCACCTGCATCTGCAGCATGTCCGGCAGGTCGTTGCCGGCGATGGTGGTGGCGAACTTCTGGGTGTAGTCCGCGTTGCCGACCATCTGCAGGTCCAGGGTCAGACCGAGGCGCTTGTTGAGGCCGGCCCAGTAGCTGTTCTTGCTGGGGCCCGGCGGAACTGCGTAGTAGATGTTGGCCATGCCGGAGAGGGTCTCCCCGTTGCCGGGGGTCTCCTCGACCGACTTCGGCCGGTCCTTGGGGTAGTTGCGGAAGGCCGGGTCCACGCCCTGCTCCGTTCCCGGCAGGTCTGGCTTGACACCGGTGTACGCGATGTAGGTCGGCAGCTTGACGGCACTGTTGGCCGTCGCTGTGTTCTTGCCGGAGTCGCTGCTCTTTGAGCAGGCGCTCAACGAGCCGACACCGGCGATCAGTGCTGCACCTCCGACACCGGCGAGCAGTGTGCGCCGGTCGAACGTGTAGGCAGGCATGGTTCCTCCTTCAGGCGACCAGGTCGGTCGGTTTGGTCTTGGTACGAGACAAACGGGTGGAGCTGGACGGTGGACAGCGGGCCATCAGCCCTTGACGGCGCCGATCATGACGCCCTTGGCGAAGTGCTTCTGCAGGAACGGGTAGACGACCAGGATGGGAACGATGGCGACCACCAGGATGGCCATCTGCAACGACAGCTGCGGTGGTAGGGCCTCGGTGCCGGCGGCCACCTGGTCGCCGCCGATGGTGGTCTGGTTGACGACGTAGGTGCGGAGCACCAGCGCCATCGGCCACTTGTCGGTGCTCTGGATGTAGAGCATGGCGTTGAAGAACGCGTTCCAGTAGGCGACGGCGTAGAACAGGCCGATCACCGCCATCACCGCCTTGGACAGCGGCAGGACGATCTTGAACAGGATGGTGGCGGTAGAGGCGCCGTCGATCGCGGCCGACTCGAACAGCTCGGCCGGCAGCTCCTGGAAGAAGGCCCGCATGACGATCACGTTGAAGGCGTTGACGAGCACCGGCAGGATCAGCGAGGCGTAGGTGTCCAGCAGGTGGAACTCCTTCACCGTGAGGTAGGTCGGGATCAGGCCGGGGCCGAACAGCACGGCTCCGAGGACGAGGGTCAGCATCGGCTTGGCGCCCCAGGCCCGGGGCCGGGACAGCCAGTAGGCCAGGCCAGCCGTGGCCGCCAGTGACAGCAGGGTCCCCACCACGGTGATGCCGATCGAGATCAGCAGCGCACGGGTCACGACGCCTCCGGTCACGATCGCCCGGTAAGCCTCGAACGTGATGCCCTTCGGCCACATCACCATCCCGCCGCCGGAGTCGTTGATCGTCTTCTGGTCGGCGATCGAGGTGGCGATCACGGACCAGAACGGGATGATCACCAGCAGCACCGAGACAGCCAGGGCGATGAACTTCAGCACCTGGACGACAGCGCTTGGCTTCTCCATCCAGATCGGACGCTTGGAGCCGGGGATCGTCCGGCGTTCCGTGGTTTCGCCGATGGTGGCCTGTTCGAGTGTCGTCATTTCTCGTACACCCCTCGCTCTCCGAATACGTGCGCCAGCTTGTTGGCGCCGATCACCAGGAACACGCCGACCACGCCCTTCACGAGTCCGACCGCGGTGGACATACCCCAGTTGCCGCCGAGGATGCCGTTGTTGTAGACCCAGGTGTCCAGCACCTCGCTGGCGTCTCTGCCGACCGGCCCCTGCTGCAGGATGATCTGCTCGAAGCCGACCGAGAGGCTGCTGCCCAGGCGCAGGATGAGCAGCAGGATGAAGAGTCCGCGCAGCGATGGCAGCGTGATGTTCCACAGCCGCTGCCAGCCGCTGGCTCCGTCGACGGCGGACGCCTCGTACAGCTCCTGGTCGATCCGGGAGAGGGCCGCCAGGAAGATGATCGTGCCCCAGCCGGCGTCCTTCCAGATGGCCTGGCTGGTGATCAGGGCCTTGAACAGCTCCGGAACGCCGATGATGTGGATGATCGGCAGGTCGTGCTGCACGAGGAAGGTGTTGAGCATGCCGGCGTTGCCGAGCATCTGCTGGAAGAGCGCCACCACGATCACCCAGGACAGGAAGTGCGGAAGATAGAGCACCGACTGCAGCAGCCGCTTCAGCCGCTCCCCGGCCAGGCTGTTCAGCAGCAGGGCCAGTACCAGCGGCACCGGGAAGACCAGTACCGTCTGGATCAGCGTCAGCACCAGGGTGTTGATCAGGGCGTTGATGAACTCCGGGTTGCCGTCGACCAGGAAGGAGAAGTTGGTGAGGCCGGTCCAGGAGGACTCGAGGATGCCCAGATAGGGCTGGTAGTCCTGGAAGGCGATCACGTTGCCGAGCAGCGGCACGTAGTGGAAGAGGATCAGAGCGAGACCGCCGGGCAGTCCGAGCAGCAACAGCAGCTTGTCCCGACCGAGCCGGCGAGGCGTCCGATGGACCGAGACCGCGGCGTCAGCGTCGGTCCGCATAGGGGATGCCGGTGAGGCTGGGGACTTTGGTAAACGCTTACCCGCCAGGATTGGCTGTCGGCCCATGTGATGTCACCTACTTCATTGGAGGGCCGATTCGTGACCCGCGAGGTTCTGGATCTCCCAGATGGCGTGCTTGACAATTGCCGCGTCGGGTGGACGGAGCCACCGAACACCGTGAGTGTAGGCGTCGGGTTCGAGCACTGTCAACGCTTTCCGCATGCGTCCGGCCCGGGTTCGGCAACATCTGGAAAGGGCTTGCCGAACCCCTTCGCCCGTGGCATCATGCGCGGCTCGTCCGGTGCGGCCGGCGGCTCCTGGGGCCGCCGAAGGCCCGTAGTGGTCACGCCCAGGACCAGCCCGACCACCGGTGCACGGCGATGGTGATGACCGGGCCCTGAGGGGGATCCGGACTGTATTGCGGATACTTCGTGACCAGGGCGTCGATCGCCCTCGTCCGCATCGTCGTCGCCCGTTCCGACCCCGTGGCCAGCACTCGGGCCGTTCCGTCGGCTCGGACCCACCACAGCGCGGTCCAATCCTCGTCGTAACGGTCCCACAGCAGGGCCACTCTGGGGTTCTGCCGGATGTTGCGTAGCCGGCGGAGGTCGTGGCTGGTCTTGGGCTTCTGGTCGATCCCGATCACCACTGCCGTGTCGAGCAGCGCGAACGTCACCGGCACCAGGTGCGGCTGAAGGTCGGCACCGACCGTGGCTAGCCGGGCGACCCGGGCGGCAGCGGCCAGCTCTTGTGCGGCAGCCGCCTCAAGACGGCTCACGTCCGCTCCCGGCGAGGCGCGCGGGTCCCGCTGTTCCGAAGGCTGCGCAACACCCCCTCAGTATGCCCGCGACCGGTGGGCAGGAGCCCTCCGCCGTTGGATCGTTTCGATCTGGCCCGGCCGCGGCGCAGCTACCGGTCGGTAGGATTCAGCCGCTGGACTTCCTTGCAGGAAAGGAGATTCGATCCACTAGGTTGGTCGTGCACTCGCGGCCACGTGTGGCCCGGGCAGCTGGTGGGAGGCAACGGCGATGCAGGAGGACGTGACCCTGATGGAGGCTCTGTCGGCGTGAGGACACTGACGACGGTCGCCGACCTGCGCCGGCACCTGGCGGAGCGGCGCGCCCGCGGCGGGTCGGCTCTGACCGGCTCGGCTGTGGCCCTGGTGCCCACCATGGGCGCCCTCCACGAGGGCCACCTGTCGTTGATCCGCGCCGCCGCTGCAGAGGCGGACACGGTGGTGGTCTCCGTCTTCGTCAACCCGTTGCAGTTCGACGACCAGCTGGACCTGGCCCGCTACCCACGCGACCTCGACCACGACGCCGAACTGGCCGCAGCAGCCGGTGCGGCGGTGCTGTTCACCCCCGACGTGCGGGAGATGTACCCGCCAGGGTTCGCCACCACCATCTCGGTGGCCGGGGTCACCGACACCTTGGAGGGTGAGCATCGGGGCCGGGCGCATTTCGACGGCGTGACCACCGTCGTTGCCAAGCTGTTTGCGATGGTGGGCCCTGAGATGGCCTACTTCGGCCAGAAGGACGCCCAGCAGGTGGCCGTGATCCGCCGGCTGGTGGCGGACCTCAACCTACCGATCCTGATCAAGGTGCTGCCCACGATCCGCGAACCCGACGGATTGGCGATGTCCAGCCGGAACGTGCGGCTGAGCATCGTTGAACGGAACCGTGCGCTGGCTCTCCCGGCAGCACTCGCGGCAGCGCGCGAATGCTGGCTCGCGGGTCGGCGCGACGTCGGCGAGATCATCGGCGCGGCCAAGAAGGTGCTGGCCGACCGCGGGGTCCAACCTGAGTACGTCGCGCTGGTGGACCCCCACACCTTCGCTCCGGTCTGGGGCGACACCGCCGGCGTCGTGCTCCTTGCGCTGGCGGCCCCGGTCGGGCAGGTCCGCCTGATCGACAACGTGCTCCTTCAGCGCGAACCGAGTGAGCGGAAGGCCTGAAATGCACCGAGTGATGCTGAAGTCGAAGATCCACCGGGCCACTGTCACCGACTGCGACCTGCACTACGTGGGATCGGTCACCATCGACCCCGAGCTGCTGGCCGCCGCGGACATCCTGGAGCACGAGCAGGTGACCATAGTCGATGTTGACAACGGATCGCGGTTTGAGACCTACACCATCGCCGGCCTCGCGGGGAGTGGTCAGCTGACGATCAACGGTGCTGCGGCCAGGCTGGTGCATCGTGGTGACACGGTGATCATCATCTCCTACGGCCACTACGACAGCGCTGAGGTGGAGACGCACCAGCCTCGGGTGGTGCACGTCCAGGCAGACACCAACGCGATCATCCGCGTCGACGACGCTGTCGACGCCCTGTTGACCGGTCGTTGATCACGGTGAGCTACGCCGCGGCCGCCGAAGGACAAGGCAACGACCGGGCTCGGGTCACCGTGCCCACCCTCGCTGAGATGAAGCGCACCGGTGAAGCCATCGTCATGGTGACGGCCTATGACCACCCCAGTGCACGTATCGTCGAGGAGGCGGGGGTCGACGTCGTGTTGGTGGGCGACTCGGGCGCGATGACGGTGCTCGGCTATCCCTCCACCGTCGAGGTGGGGCTGGAGGAGATGCTGATGATGGCCAAGGCTGTCCGTCGCGGCCTGTCCAGGCCGTTGCTGGTGGGCGATCTGCCGTTCGGCAGCTACGAGGTCTCCAACGAGCAGGCGGTCTCCACCGCGATCCGGTTCATCAAGGAGGCCGGCTGCGATGCCGTCAAGCTCGAAGGTGGTGGGCCGAACTCTCAGCGGCGGGCCGAGGCGATGATCAACGCCGGCATCCCGGTCATGGGCCACGTCGGTCTGACCCCGCAGACGGCGGCCGCCCGAGGCGGCTTGCGGGCCCAGGGGCGGACGGCGGAGGCTGCCGAGCGGATTGGCCGGGAGGCGCAGGCGCTGACCGCCGTCGGCTGCTTCGCGCTGATCTTCGAGGCGATCCCCGCCGCAGTCACGGCAATCCTGATGCCCATGATCGAGATCCCGGTGATCGGCATCGGGGCCGGCGGGGCGACGGATGGACAGGTGCTGGTCTTCCACGACCTGCTCGGCCTCGGAGAGGGTCCCAGAGCCCGGTTCGTCAAGCAGTACGCCGATCTCCATTCACCGATGGTGGACGGGGTCGGCAGCTTCGCCCGCGAGGTCCGCGAACGTGGCTATCCTCAGCACCACCATGAGTACGGCATCGCACCGACCGAGCTGACGGCGCTTCAACAGCGACTGAACGGACCGGACGCAGCGGACCGCTGAGCCATCCTGCACACCCCAGGGTCAGTTCAGCTCGGCCATCGCCGAGCGCGCCCTGACCAGAGCACGCTCAGCCTGGTCGGCCTCCCGCTGCAGCTGCTGGTGCTCCTTGCGCGCGAACCGGGCCGCCTCCCGCGCCGCCTTTTCCTCCTGCTCGGCCGCGCGGAGGCGGTCTCGAAGCTTCTCCACCTCCTCCGCCAGGTGGTCTGCCGTCGCAGTCGCCTTCTCGGACGCGGTCGACGACCTCGCCGCCTCCCGGGCCGCCGCCTGGTAGCTCTGCTCGGCCTCCGTCACCGCGGATCGGGCCGCGCGCAGCGCGCCGTCGTCGGCTGCCGCCACCGGCTGGTCACCGGCCCGGGCGGCTTCGGGCGGTTCGGCTTCCGGCGTCGGCGGCACCAGCGAGAGGAAGTCGGTGGGACCGAAGCCGCCGTAGCTCGCCGCCTGCACCACCCGACCGGTGCGCACCAGCTCACCGACGTCCGGGTCCGCCAGCGCAGCCTGAAGGGTCTGGCTCACCTCTTGACGGGTAGCATCGGAGGCGACGTGGCCGTGCCGCCCGGCGATCTCCACCGCGAGCCGGACCAGGCCTTCGACGGCGGCACGTCGCTGGTTGGAGAGCCGCCGAAGGTCCGGGCCGGAGAGCCGGCGCTGAGCCTCGCCCAGGGCGGCACCGAGATCGAGCAGCTCGTTCAGCTCCTCCGCCGCCTCCCGAGCCAGCAGGTTGACCAGCCAGGCCGAACGGGTCGGTCGCCGCAGTGCGCCGATCGCCTTCACCAGCGACCTGTCCTTCGCCTCCCGCGCCTCCGCGATCCGTTGCTTGCGCAGTTCGACGAACTCCTCCGGTGCAGCACCGTAAAGCTCATCGGCCACCGCTTCGAGCTTCATCAGCCCATCCTGCCCCACTGGATATGCAGTCTCCACCACGTACCGCCGACCGAGCCACACCATGATCAGGAGAACACCCATGAACTGGCAACAGACCACTATGAAGAGCACAGCGACAGCAGACCCACGCCGTCTGTTCATCGTCACCGGCGGGCCGGGCAGCGGCAAGACCAGTCTGCTGGATGTGCTGGCCTCACGAGGCCTCGCAACCACCGAGGACGGGGCCCGGGCGATCATCAAGGATCAGCGCGCCGTCGACGGTCCGGCGCAACCGGGCGGCGACCTGCAGTTGTTCGCCGAGCTGATGCTCGGCTGGGACATGCGCAGTCACCGGCAGGCGTTGCTGTTGCCGGGACCCGTGGTGTGCGACCGGGGTGTCCCCGACCTGATCGGCTTCTTCCCGTTGCACGGACTCGCCGTGCCCGACCACTTCCGCCGTGCCGCCGCCGTGTACCGCTACAACCCGACCGTCTTCGTCGCACCACCGTGGCAGCAGATCTACCACCAGGACGCCGAACGGAGCCAGGACTGGGCTTGGGCGGTACGGGCCCACGCGGGCATCGCCACCACCTATTCCGAGCTGGGCTACCGCGTCGTCACGCTTCCGCGCGCCAGCGTCGAGGCGCGGGCCGACTTCGTGCAGGAGATCATCGATGACCGGCTGAAGTGATCAGCCAAGATCTTCCCGCGGCGTCCGTGAGCCATTACGCTCTGCAGTCAAGTGGCCGTTCGACAGGTTCCTTCTTCAGGCGTCGGGACGCACTTCAGGCGACGGGGGTAGTGATGAAGCGGATGCAGATTCTCGGCGGCGTGGTGGCCATGATGCTGGGCGGGACGGTGCTGGCGGCACCGGTTGCCGCCGCCGCTGCCCCGACGGTGATCAAGAACACCGTCCAGGAGCTGTCCTGTGTGTTCGACACCCTCGAGGGAGGCACGGTCTACTTCTTCGCCGGAGCGAGCAGCATGGACCAGTCCTCCGGATCGGGCATGTTCGTCGAGGACGAGACCGGGGTGCCGTTCAGCGGGGAGGGTGGCACGGCCACCTTCGGCTCCAGCTTCACCGGCACGGTCACAATGAGGGACGTCGACACCGGGCAAGCGGTGGGCGAGGTCTCCGTCGTGGCCAGCCTGGAGCGGGGCGAGCCACGAACCGACAACATCCGTGAGCGATCTGGCAACAGCTGGACCACCGGCAGCACGGTGACCACTGACTACACCGTTCTGGCCCAGACGGTCACCGTCCCTGGCTACACGGTTCTGCCGGAGGCCAACGACTGCAGCGGATCGGAGATCATCTTCGACGTCCGCACCACCAACCCCGCTGCGCAGGTCTACGGCGACACCGAGTTCGAATCGGCGATCTGTGCCCTCGAGGGGCTGCCCTATGGGGAGGTCCGGCTGACCGGATCGGTGCAGGAACCGTTCTTCGAGGTGGTGATCGACGACCAGGTGAACCCGCTGAAGGCCTCTGGGGAGGTGCTGATGCAGGGGCACCGGGGGAGCGGCTCGGCACCGCTGAGCTCTCTGGTCACCGGCGACCAGGTGGCGGTGCTCAATCTCACCCTCGACCTGCAGCGGGCGGGACGAAGGCAGGCGGAGTCTGTCGCAGAGCCGGGCTGGAAGGAGCGAGTGTCGTGGGTGCCCTACCACGCCAGTGTGGACGTGACCACGTCGGACGGCCGAGCAGGTCGGGCGAAATGCGACGCTGAACAGGTGACCACCAAGATCATCATCGGCCCGCACGCCGCGCAGCAGCAATAGGCACAGAACCTTCACACGACATCCCCGGCTTCTCCCGGAGCCAACTCGTAGGCTCGTCGCATGACCGGAGAGACGAGGCCGATACGTGTACTGGTGGTTGAGGATGATGTCACAATCGCGCAGGCGGTGGCTTCGCGGCTGACAGCCGAGAGTTTCGAGGTCAGAGCCGTCCATGACGGTACCGACGCCGTGGCGGTGGCGGCGGAGTGGCGGCCCGACCTGCTGGTGCTGGACGTGATGCTGCCCGGTCTTGACGGGCTCGAGGTCTGTCGCCGGGTCCAGGCCCTGCGCCCGGTGCCGGTGTTGATGGTCACCGCCCGCGACGACGAGTCGGATGTCCTGGTCGGGCTGGGGGTCGGGGCCGATGACTACCTGACCAAGCCGTTCAGCATGCGTGAGCTGGTGGCCCGGGTCCGGGTGCTGCTCCGCCGGGTCGAGCGGGCTGCCGAACTGGCCCGGTCGGAGGTCACCGCCCAGCCTGGGCCGCTGCTGATCGCGGACCTGGAGATCAACCATGCCGAGCGACGGGTTCGCCGGGCCGAGCAGGACATCCACCTCACTCCGACCGAGTTCGACCTGCTCGCCTGTCTCGCCGCCCGGCCGCACACCGTGCTGACCCGGGAACACCTGCTGGCCGAGGTCTGGGGGTGGCGGGATGCATCCGGGACCCGAACCGTGGACAGCCACGTCAAGTCGCTACGCCGCAAGATCGGGGCCGACGCGCTGCGCACCGTCCACGGTGTCGGCTACGCCCTGGAGCTCGGACGATGAGCCTGGCGCTGAGGCCACTGGACCGGTTCGGCTCGATCAAGATCAAGTTGGGGGTGCTGGTGGCGGCCTCGGTGACTGTGGCCGCGGTGTTCGCCGCGGGTGGGGTCAAGCTCGGCTGGCCACCGCACTACACTATCCCGCTGGCGGTGCTGGTCGCACTGGCGGTGACTCAGCTGCTGGCGCACGGGATGACGGCGCCGTTGCGGCAGATGACGGGCGCGGCCCGGGCGATGGCGATCGGCGACTACCGCCAGCGGGTCAGCGACACGTCGCGAGACGAGGTCGGTGAGCTCGGCCGGGCCTTCAACCGGATGGCGACCGAGCTGGCGCAGGTGGAGCAACAGCGGCGGGAACTGATCGCCAACGTCTCGCACGAGCTGCGTACCCCGATCTCGGCCCTGCACGCGGTGCTGGAGAACATCGTCGACGGCGTCTCGGAACCCGACGAGCAGACGCTGAGGACCGCGTTGGCCCAGACCGAGCGGCTGACCCGACTCGTCACCGACCTGCTGGATCTGTCCCGGGTCGACGCCGGAATCGTCCCGATGGCGGTTGAACCGATATCAGCTCAGCACCTGCTCGACGATGCCGTGATCGAGGCATCGGTGGGAGTCAGCAAGGTCAGCTACGACGTCGACGTTGTGCCGCCGACACTGGTGCTGACCGGTGACGCCGAACGGCTCCGGCAGCTGATCGCCAACCTGCTCGACAACGCCGGCCGGCACAGCCCGGACGGCGGGGTGGTCACCGTCCGCGCCCGTGCCGAGGGCGACGGCGTCGTGATCGACGTGCTGGACGAGGGCCCGGGCATCCCGCCAGCCGAGCGATCAGCGGTCTTCGAACGCTTCAACTCCGGCCGGTCGGCCCGCGACGGTGGCACCGGCCTCGGGCTGGCCATCGCCCGATGGGTGGTGCAGCTGCACAACGGCAGCATCGCCGTCGCTGACTCACCCCGCGGTTGTGACATCCGCGTCACGCTGCCCAGCCCGCAAGGAGAAGCCCAATGAGCCAACCCACACCGTCGGTGGGGGCGTCGACCGTGACCGTTTCGGAGCGCCAGGCCCGGTCGATGCCCGGCCGGAGACCTTTCATCGGGCCGCTGCCGCCGCCCCTGACGGGAATGGACGCCCTGTTCGGCCGGGCCTGGCCCGATCGTCGAACCCCCGGCCGGCCACGACTCGTGGTCGCCGCGGCCGTCGTCGCCGCATCTGCCGCCTTGATCCTGCCCGGATCGGAGCCGGGCGCGGGACTGTTGTTGATCTTGCTGGGGGCGTCCGGCGTGGTGGCATCGGCGCTGCTTCCGATGGCGAACCGCAAGACTATGGCGGCTCTGGTCCTTGCTGCGCTGTTGTTGACGCCGATCGTGCTCCGCGACGCCGGTTGGGTCGTTGCGCTGTGCCTGCTCGCCGCGTTCGTGGTGGCGGCCGGGGCGCTGGTGCAATCTCAGTCGGTGACGGGCATGGTCGTCGGTGCACTGGCCGTCCCGATGGCCTGGTTGCGAGGACTCCCGTGGTTGCGCAGATGCTTCGCCACGCTGCCGAACTCTGCTCGTGCCTGGTCGCTGGTCCGTACAGCGGTCATCTCGCTGGGCCTGCTGATGATCTTCGGCGCACTCTTCTCCTCCGCCGATGCGCTGTTCGCCCAGTGGATGCGCGCAGTGCTGCCGCAGCTGTCGTTGGACGACCTGCCATTCCGGGTGGCGATCTTCGTGCTGGTGGCCGCGGCCACCCTGGCCGGAGTGTTCGTGGCGCTCGCTCCGCCCGCTGTCCAGCGACTCACCCCGAGACGGCCCAGACCGGTCGGTCGCTGGGAGTGGGCGGTGCCGGTGGCGGCCGTGGCGGGTCTCTTCGTGACCTTCCTCGCCGCCCAGCTGACGGCCCTGTTCGGCGGCCATGACTACCTGCGCCGGACGACCGGGCTGACCTACGCCGAGTACGTCCACCAGGGCTTCGGGCAGATGACCGTCGCCGCCGCCATCGTGCTGCTGCTGGTCGCCGTCGTGGCCCGCCGCGCACCGCGTCGACTGGCCGCGGACAGGCTCCTGCTGCGGATACTGCTCGGCGGGCTCTGTCTGCTCACTCTGGTGATCATCGCTTCCGCGCTCTACCGCATCCAGGTCTACGAGCAGGCGTACGGGTTCACCCGGCTCCGGCTGCTGGTGACCGCCTTCGAACTCTGGCTGGGCATCGTGCTGTTGCTGGTGGCCACCGCCGGCGTCCGGTTGCGCGGGATCTGGGTGCCGAAGGCCGCCGTCTTCGTCGGAGCGGTGATGCTGCTCGGGCTGGCCTGGGCCAACCCCGACAGCATGATCGCGGAGCGCAATCTCGAGCGGTTCTCCACCACCGGCGACATCGACTGGCGGTATCTGCAGGAGCTCTCCGCCGACGCTGTGCCCACCCTGTCCACGCTGCCGGAGCCGTACCGTTCCTGCGTGCTGTCACAGTTCCGCGTGGGTCGCCAGACCTGGGTCGACTGGAACCTCGGCCGGCAACGGGCCGACGCGGTGGTGATCACGCAGCCGGCCGGGGACACCTCCGGCTGCTACTCCCTCCGGTCCCGTTAGCTCCAGGGCACCCGGCGGTGGTCAGGTGGGTACAGTGCGAGGCATGGCACCGGCACAGGAATGGACCTTCGACGGCTTCGACGGACGACGGGCGGCGCGCTGCTGGGTCAGGGGTACCCCCCGCTACGTCGCCCTGCTCTGCCATGGGTACGGCGAACACATCGGCCGCTACGAGTATGTCGCCCACACCCTGACGGGGCACGGAGCCGCGGTTTACGGGTTGGATCATGTCGGGCACGGCAAGAGTGCCGGCGAGCGGGTGTTGATCACCGACTTCGAGCTGGTCGTCGACGACCTGCACCTGCTCGCCGACCGGGCGCGCGCCGATCACCCGGGGCTGCCCGTGGTCCTGATCGGGCACTCGATGGGCGGGCTGATCGCGGCCAGGTACGCCCAGCGCCATGGCAGCGAGCTGGCGGCCCTGGTGCTCTCCGGTCCCGTCCTCGGACGCTGGGATGCGGTCACGCAGCTGTTGTCGCTGCCGGAGATCCCGGATACGCCGATCGACGTCGACACGCTGTCCCGCGACCCGGATGTCGGGCGGGCCTACGCCGCCGACCCGCTGGTCTGGCACGGCAAGTTCCAGCGCCGGACGCTGGAGGCGATGGCAGCTGCGCTGGAGACGATCAACGCTGGCGGTGACCTCGGTGAGCTCCCCACGCTGTGGATCCACGGAGCCGAGGACCTGCTGGTCCCAGTGGACGGCAGCCGGGAAGGTGTCGAGCGGATCCGGGGTAGCCGGTTCAGTCAGCAGATCTTTCCCGGTGCCCGGCATGAGGTGTTCAACGAGGAGAACCGGGACGAGGTGCTGTCCACGGTGACGCGCTTCATCGACGGCGTTCTCGGCTAGCCGGGCCGCGCCTCCACGACGGGTCGCGGGCCTGGACACACGGGCAGCGTCTACCATCCGGGTGACGGGGGGCGGTCCCGTTGTCGGCGTCGAGGAGTCCCATGAAACTGCGCATCCTTCCGATCATCATCGCCGCCCTGGTGGGACTCGTTGTCAGCCTCGTCGTCCCGGCCGCCGCACCACAGCTGGCGAGCCGGGCCGAGGCCGCCGGTTGGCGGTCCTGCGCGGTGAGGCTGGACGGGATCCGTACCAAGGTCGCAGCCAGACAGCGCACCGTGACCATCGTCAACCAGACGTCGCGGACCTACGCCCGGGTCTCCTTCTGGGTGCGCAGGGAGCACCGTGCGTGCTCGTTCGACCGCAAGTTCCTGACCAGGACGGCCAGAATCGGCTATGGCGGGACGGTGGTGGGCACCAAGCGCCGGCAGTCGACGGGCACCACTCCGCTGGGGACGTACACGATGACGGAGGCGTTCGGCAACGGTCCGGCCCCCGGCATGTGGCTGCCCTATCACCGGGTTCGCAAGGGCGACTACTGGGTGGAGGACAACGCGTCGCGCTACTACAACACCCTGCGCAACAGGAGTCAGGGCGGGTTCCGCTGGAGCCTCCCGAGCTCGAGCAGGAACGGATCGGAGTATCTGCCGCACTATCGCGATCAGTACCGCTATGCCGTGGTGATCAACTTCAACCGCCCGCCCGGTGCCATCCGCTACCGGGGTGCGGGCATCTTCCTGCATGTGAAGAGCAGTGGCCCGACCGCCGGCTGTGTCGGCATCACCCGGCGGCAAATGAGGATTGTGATGGCGTACCTGAAGCCGGGAGACAAGATCACCATCGCCAGGTGAGGCGGCTCAGATCGCGATCGTCAGCCGGGCCGCTCGGGGAGGCCCGCCAGCTTCTCAAGCAGGGCTGTCACGATCTCGGTCTCGGCGTCGTAGTAGTCCAGGCCCCACTCTGCCACCAGGGCGGGATAGCGGAACGCCTCGAGGTCGCCGAGGCCCGTCCGGACGGCCAGCAGATCGGCCCTGCTGACGGCAAGGTCGTCCACATACTGCTTCAGCATGCTCCGCAGCCGGTCCGGTTGCATCAGGGCGCCCATCAGCAGTTTGAGGGCCACCGGGTGCTTCAGGGTGGGGAAGTCGGTGGCGGAGCTGTTCAACCACCCCTGCAGCGACTCGAAGCCCAGCGCCGTGATCCGGTAGCGGCGCGTCCTGCGCTTCCCGCTGAGCTCGTCGCTGGCCATGACCATCTGCTGCCCGACCAGCCGGTCCAGCTCGGTATAGACCTGGCTCATCGCCGGCGAGACCCAGTAGAAGCGGAGCGTCTTGTCGGCTCGTTGTTTGAGCTCGTAGCCGGTCATCCCGGCTGACTCGGGACCTTCGAAGACGAAGAGGCCGAGCAGCGCGTAGGAAGTCGTCGACAGCTCTTGACTCACGTTCCCCACTGTACTATTCCTATTAGGAACAGCGCCCCTGAGGCAGCCGCTGTGGGCGCAGCGGGTGACCCCCTTCCCGACCGGGACAGGGCGCCATTCGCAACGGGCGCCGGCTACGTGACACCACCTGAAGGGCAACATCATGAGTGAGAGCATCATCCTGGTCGGCACCCGCAAGGGACTGTGGATCGGTCGGTCGGACGCCGAGCGGCGGCAATGGGAGTGGTCCGAGCCGGAGTTCCTGATGCAGGGCATCTATGCCACCTGCATCGACACCCGAGGCCCCGCGCCCCGTCTCTTCGTCGGAGCAACCAGCGAGCATTGGGGCCCCGGCGTCTACCGGTCGGATGACCTGGGGCACACCTGGACCGAGACCCAGGGGGCTGCCGTCCGATTCGACGAGGACATGGGCAGCAGTGTGGAGCGGGTCTGGCAGATCCGGCCCGGCGGAGTGGACGAGCCCAACGTCGTCTATGCCGGGACCCAGCCGTCAGCTCTGTTCAGGTCCGACGATCGAGGCGAGTCGTTCACCCTGGTTCGGTCGCTGTGGGACCACCCGCACCGGACGCAGTGGGGAGCCGGCTTCGGCGGCCAGGCCATCCACACGGTGCTGCCCCACCCCTCCGACCCGCAGCGGGTCACGGTCGCGATGTCGACCGGAGGGGTCTACCGAACCCTCGACGGCGGCGCCAGCTGGTCTCCGGCGAACAAGGGCATCAAGGCCTACTTCTTTCCTGATCCTTGGCCGGAGTTCGGCCAGTGCGTGCACAAGATCGCCAGTCATCCGAGCGCGCCGGACCGGCTTTTCGCCCAGAACCACCACGGCGTCTACCGCTCCGACAACGCCGGGGACGAGTGGGTCTCCATCGCCGAGGGCCTGCCGGCAGACTTCGGCTTCCCGATCGTCGTGCACCCGCACAAGCCGGAAACCGTGTACGTCTTCCCGCTGGTGGCTGACGGGGAGCGGATCCCGCCGCGCGGTGAGGCCCGGGTATGGCGTTCCGACGACGCCGGAGCCAGTTGGCGACCCTCGCAGTCCGGACTGCCCGACCACTTCTACGCCGCCGTGATGCGCGACGCCATGACTGTCGACCAGGCTGACCCGGCCGGGCTGTACCTGGGGGCGCGGAACGGTTCGGTGTTTGCGAGCGTGGACGACGGGGACACCTGGGCGCAGATCGCCGACAACCTTCCCGATGTGCTGTCGGTCCGGGCCGCGGTGATCTGAGGCCCGGTAACTGTCAGTGCAGCTGGGGAGGATGGACTCGACGACACCCGCAGAGTGCACGACAACACCCGGAGAGTGCAGTGCCGAGTGCAGTGCACAGGGCGGAAGGAGATCCGATGCCTGGGATGCCCCCCTCAGTCAGCAGTGAGCGGGAAGCGCTGCTCGCCTACCTCCTGCAGCAGCGGCAAGGTGTGAGGAACGCTGCCTACGGCCTGAGCGAGGAGCAGCTCCGGGCACGACCGACGAAAAGTGCGCTCACCATCGGTGGACTGCTCAAGCATTGCGCTCTGACTGAGCACGGCTGGGTGCAGATCATGCTGGGACATCCGGAGACCGCCGACGAGCAGGCCTACCTGGACCAGTTCTCGGTCCGCGACGACGAGTCGCTCGCCACGCTGCTTGCCGACCTGGACGAGGTGGGCCGGGAGACCGAAGCGGCGGTGGCCTCACTCGACGATCTGGGCCAGCGGGTGCAGCTGCCCAAGGCGCCCTGGTATCCCTCCGACCCGGACGGGTTCTCCGCCCGGTGGATCCTGCTCCATCTGGTCGAGGAGATCGCCCGGCACGCCGGGCACGCCGACATCATCCGGGAGCACCTGGACGGCGCCACCATGTATGAGTTGATGGCCGCCGTCGAAGGCTGGCCGGAAACCGACTGGCTGAAGCCGTGGCGCCCGGCGGCTGGAACGCCGAAGGAGACCGGCTGACCCAGGCCGCCCCGCAGTCTCGTCCCGCTCAGCGTCGGCGCGTTCGGGCCACCGAGTAGCCCGGGTCCTGACGGACGATCTCGGTCGGTCCGACCTCGCGCCGGAGCTCACCTCGGTAGGGAAGGTGCGAGTTGAAGACGGTCCACATCTCCCCGCCTGGCGCCAGCACTCGGCCGGCGTCGGCGATCATCTGCAGAGCCGTGCTCGAGTCACGGCTGGTGCCTCGGTGGAAGGGAGGATTGCACAGGATGAGGTCAGCACTTTGGGACGGCACCTCGCGCAGCCCGTCCGCACGCAGCACCGTGACCCGCTCCGTGAGCTGGTTCGCCGCCGCCGTCTCCGTCGCCGACCGGCAGGCGGCCGAGGACTCGTCGATCGCCAGCACCTGGGCCCGGGGTCGGGCCCTGGCCAGGCAGCAGGCCAGCACGCCGGTGCCGCAGCCGACGTCGATCACCCTGCTCGCGGAGGGTGGCACCTCGTCCAGCACGGAGAGCAGCAGCCTGGTGCCGTGGTCGATGCCTGCTCCGGCGAATGCCGCCCCGTGTGCGCACACCACCAGGCCCAGGTCCTCGTGCTGCCGTCGCTGCGGCCAGCGCGCTTCGCCGACGGGCCGAGGGTCGCTCGCTCGCAGGACCCGGGACTTCTGTCGGCCGAGGCTGGCCCCGACCCGACCGAAATGCTGCGCCAGGACGTCGTTCATCGCGCGGGTCATGTGTTTCACGCGACCACCGGCGAACAACTGCAGCTGCCCTGCTGCCGCGCCGGCTGCCGCCGCAGCGATCTCATCCAGCGCAGCGACGCTCTTGGGCAGTCGGAGCAGCAGCACCGACGCGCCCGCTACCGCCGCAGCGACCGAGTCCACAACGGTCAACCGGTCGTCGAGCCCGAGCTCCGCGGCCTCCCGACGGACCGCCTGCTCGGCCAACAGCGAGTCGCAGACCACTCGGACGGCCAGCTGCGGGTGGCGCCGGGCGGCGGAACAGGCCAGCAGGCCGGAGACATCGTCAACCACCGCAACGACGTCGGCACCGGTCAGAGCAGCGTCGGCCTCGTCGAGCAGCAGTCGATCCACCGGGTCGCTCGACAGGGGTTCATTCACTCGCTCAGGGTAGGTGGCGGACCGCCAGCATGCACACCGACGCGGCTCACCGGGAAGTTAGGCTAACCTAATAAAACCGAGACCGAGTACGTGTCGTTCGATAGGTCTACCCACACTCCGAAGATGAGGTATCGCCCATGCCGGAAGTACCCAGCCGCAAGCGTGTCGTCCGCAGCATCACCGTCGCCCGGACCGAGCAGCTCACCCCGGACATGGTGCGGGTGACCTTCACCGGCGACGACCTCGCCACCCTGCCCGACCTGCCGTTCACCGACCACTACGTCAAGCTGTTCTTCCCGCCAGCCGGTGCCGACTATGCGTGGCCGTTCGACCCGGACGAGCTCAGGGAGCGGCTGCCCGCCGACCAGCGCCCGGTGACGCGTACCTACACCATTCGCAGCTTCGACCGGGGCACCGGCGAATTGGCCATCGACTTCGTGGTTCACGGCGACGAGGGACTGGCTGGCCCCTGGGCTGCGCGGGCAAGGCCGGGCGACAGCATCGGCTTCTCCGGCCCCGGTGGTGCCTGGGCACCGCCGGCCGAAGCAGACAGCCACCTGCTGGTCGGTGACGAGGCGGCCATCCCCGCCATCGCCGCCGCGCTGGACCGGCTGCCGGCGCAAGCCACCGCGCGGGTCTTCCTCGAGGTGGCCTCGCCCGATCACGAGCAACCGCTGCCGCTGACCGACGACACCGTGGTCGAGTGGGTGCACCGCGGCGAGCACGGCCTCGGCTCCGGCATGGCGCTGGCAGCAGCAGTGCGGGCCGCCGGGCTTCCAGAGGGCCGGTTGTCGGCCTTCGTGCATGGCAACGCCGAGATGGTCCGCGACCTGCGCCGGTTCCTGTTCGTGGAGAAGGGCGTCGACCGGAAGCAGGTGTCGATCTCCGGCTACTGGCGCCCGGGCCAGACCGAGGACCGCTGGCAGGCGACGAAGCGCGAGTTCAATCGGCAGATGGACGAGGAGGAGTCCGCCGTCGCCTGAGTGTCAGACTGGGCAAATGGCCCCTGACCTGACAGTCCGCCGTTGAGCGGAGTCAACCAGAAGGTCGCCGTCGCTGTCGTCTACGTGTCCGGGTTGTTCATGAACATCATGGACATGACGATCGTCAACGTAGCGCTGCCGCAGATCGCCTCGGTGCTGCAGGTGTCGAGGGCCGACATCGGCACCATCTCGATCGCCTACCTGGTCAGTCTGGCGGTGGCCATCCCCGCCTCCGGCTGGATGGGGGATCGGTTCGGGCACCGCCAGGTGCTGCTGGTGGCCATCGTGCTGTTCACGATCGCCTCCGGACTGTGCGGAAGCGCGCAGAGCCTTGAGCAGCTGGTCGGCTTCCGGGTGCTGCAGGGCCTGGCCGGAGGGATGATGACCCCAGTCGGGATGGCGTTGCTGATGCGTACCTTCCCGCCGGCCGAACGGGTCCGGGCGGCGAGCATCCTCACCATTCCGACGGCGCTGGCTCCCGCCCTCGGACCGGTGCTCGGCGGCCTGCTGGTCACCACCTTGTCCTGGCGCTGGGTGTTCTGGGTCAACCTGCCGATCGGGCTGCTGGCGGTCGCTTTCGGGCTGATCTTCCTGAGGAGGCGGCCGCTTGACCATGCCGGCCGGTTCGACCTGCTCGGGTTCGTCCTGTCCGGCGTCGGCTTCGGCGGACTGATGTTCGGCATCTCCGAAGGCGCCTCGATGGGGTGGACGTCACCCCAGATCGTGGTGGCGCTGGTCGCCGGCGTGCTGCTGGTCACGGTCCTGGTGTTCCACCAGCTGCGGGTGCGGGAGCCGCTGCTCGGGCTGCGCATCTTCACCAACCGGCTCTTCGCCTTCACCTCGACCACGATGTTCCTGGCGTCGGCCGGCTTCCTCGGCTCACTGTTCGTGGCGGCGCTGTTCTTCCAGCTGGGGCTGCGCCTTGACGCCCTGCAGGCCGGGTTGCTGATCTTCCCGGAGGCGATCGGGGTGATGACCGGCGCTCAGGTGGTCAGCCGGGTGCTCTATCCACGTCTCGGGCCGCGATGGACGATCTTCGTCGGGTTGATCGGCTCGGCGGCCATGATGAACCTGATGTGGACGGTCACCGACAGCGACCAGGCCTGGCAGACCCGGCTGATCATGTTCGCACTCGGCTTCTTCCAGTCGCACAACATCGTCTCGTCCCAGGCGGCAGCCTTCGCCCAGATCAGTCACCAGGACATGGGTCGTGCCACCGCACTGCTCAACGCGGGCCGGCAGCTGGGCAGCGCCGTCGGCGTGGCGACGCTGGCCACCGTAATGGCCGCCCTCGCAGCCCCCGCGCAACCCGATGCCGGGCCGGGGCTGCTGGGGTTCCACCTGGCCTTCACGGTGGCGTCGGTCTTCTCGTTGGTCGGGCTGGTCACGGTGCTGCAGATCGACAACGCCGACGCCGCCGAGACCGTACGCGGGGGGAAGTCTCCGGCAGCAGCGACCCGCAGTTGAGCGTTCGGCCGCGCCCACCTGCGCCGCCCGGCGGCCCCCGAGCGTCAGGTCGGGCTGCGCGGCGGCACGCCATCGGACTATTGTCGGCCTCGTGCACCCCCTCGATGTCGGCGCCGTGACGCACCGCGGCATGGTGCGGGCGGTGAACGAGGACGGCATCCTGGCGGTCCCGCCCGTATTCGTGGTCGCTGACGGGATCGGCGGGGCGCGGGGTGGTGCAACGGCGAGCTCACTGGTGGTCGAGCAGTTCGCCATCCTGGCGCAACGGGAGCCCATCCGGCCAGACGACGTCCGGCACGCGCTGGAGGAGGCCCACGCGCACGTCCGCGCGCTGCATCAGCAGAGTCTGCCCGGCGCCGGCACGACCGCCTGCGGCGCGGTGGCCGTGGAGCTCGACCGCGAGCCGCACTGGTTCGTCTTCAACATCGGTGACAGCCGGATCTATCGGACCGAGGGCGAGGACCGCTCCCTGGTCCAGTTGAGTGTCGACCATTCGCACGTCCAGGAGCTGGTCGACGCGGGTGCCATCACCGCCGCCCAGGCAGCGGTCCACCCCGGCCGTAACCTGGTCACGAGGGCTGTGGGCTCGGAGGAGCAGTTCGACCCGGACTTCTGGCTGCTGCCGATGGTGCCCGGTGAGCGGCTGTTGATCTGCTCCGACGGCCTGCTGCGCGAGGTCCCGCTGGCGACGGTGCAGGACGTGGTCCGTCGGGCCGAGTCGGCACAGGCGGTCGTCGACCACCTGCTCGATCTTTCGCTGCGCGCCGGGGCACGGGACAATGTGTCGGTGATCATGGTCGAGGTCGGCAGGGAACGGGCAGCCGAGGACGGGTCCGGACGATGACTCAGGGCGCAGAACCCGATCCGGTGGGCCGGTGGCGGGCCAGCTATGCGCCGGGTGACTGGCTGGTGCTGTCCGGACCGACCTCACTCGTGGTGCTGCAGCCCGCCTCGCCCGAATGGTCGACGCTGATCAGCACGATCTGGGAGGGCGTCCTCGGGGCCGGCACCATGACGGAGCTGGCGTCGGTCCTGGCCCGTCACCGGATCGACCAGATGCCGAGCTTCGCCGCCTTCTTCTGGGCCGGTGACGAGATGCGTTCGCTGGTCCGCGGCGACGTCCGGCTGGTCGAGCCGGCGAGCGGGGACACCCTGGCTGACGGGCACGGGATCCAGACCTGGAGCGAGCTGGGGCTGGGTCAGGTCCCGCGGGTCCGGGTCGACCTGCCGCAGTCGGTGCCCGGCCCGCGGCTGCAGCTGCCGCTGGTGGTGGGGGTCGTCACCGCGTCGTCGCTGCTGATCGACACGTCCGAGACGGCGCTGGTGTTCTCGCCGCAGAGCGCAGCGCCGGAGGAGGCGCCCCGCCCGTTGGCAGAGACGGCGGCGGTGCCGCACGTGCCCGAGCCGCCGATCACCGCTGCCGACACCACCGCGGAGGATTCCGAGAGGGCCGAGGGTCACGGTTCACCGGCAGAGGGGGCCGCGCCCCAATCGGCGGCCACGCCGGAGTCCGCGTCGGTCGAACCGGGAGGCGAGCCGACACCCGAGCCCGGGCCTGAGTCGACGCAGGACTCGGACGTGGGCGAGCCGGAGCCGACCGAGCCCACCGCATACGCCCGGCAACCCGAGCTGCCCGAGTCGCCGCCCCCGGTGGCCACCGGCCCCGCGGCAAGCCCACCACCCGTCGGTCCACCGGTCGGGGCCGCGGTCGGCACAGGATTGGAGCCCACGGTCGGGCTCCCGGATCTCGGCCCCTGGGGTCTGCAGCTCGAGCAGCCAGCCCCCGAGCCGGTGGCGTCGGCGCCAGTGGCTGCCCCGCCGGTGGAGGTGGGCGGCCCGTCGCCCGGTCCAGAGGGTGGCCCGGAGCTCCCCGCCACCGGTGACGACAACGAGACGGCCGACACCGCGTTGATGGAGGCGGTGCCGCCGCAGCAGCCTCGCCGGTCGGGGGTGGCGATCCTGCGTTCGACGACCGGTCAGGTGGTCCAAGTGGACCGTCCGGTGCTGATCGGTCGGTCCCCGGTCGTCGACCGGTCCACCGGCGCCCCGGAGCCGCTGCTGATGGTCGTGCCGAGTCCGGGCCAGGACATCAGTCGTACGCACCTGCTGGTGGAACCGCGCGGCTGGCAGGTGGAGGTGACCGATCTGCATTCCACCAACGGCACGTTGCTGCTGGTGCCGGACTCCGAGATAGGTCCGCAACGGCTGGAACCGGGCAGGCCGGTGACCGTCGGGATCGGCTGCCAACTGGAGCTCGGTGACGGTGTCACCATCTCCGTCGACCCGGCGGAATGAGCCAGGTGGGCGGGCCCTGTCCGGTGCGCTGCGCCTGCTCGGCCATAGATTTGCGCCTGGACGTGAACGACTGCAGCATGCCGCACCCGGTCAGTGAGGAGTCTGAACATGGAAACGCCGAAAGCGGTGCCGACAGCCGGGTTGCCCCCCGGCGTCGAGCCGGGTGACCTGCTCAAGAGGTTCCTGGCGCACCTGATCGACTCGGTCGTCCCTGCCCTGGTGGTCGGCGTACTCACCGGAATCCAGTTGGCGATGGACCCGGGAGCCGGCCAGGTCGTGGTCGTACTGATCGAGGTGCTGCTGCTGCTGGGATGGTTCGTGCTGCTGTGGTGGATGTTCGCGACGCGCGCCGCCGGGCCCGGGATGCGGCTGATGAAGCTCCAGCTGGTCGGTCTGGCCGACGGTCGGCCGATCGGCTGGGTCCGCTTCCTGCTGCGCAGCCTGGTGCTGTTCGGTCTCGGTCTGACCGGGATCGGCACCATCATCATGCTGGTCCTTCTGGTCCAGCATCCGCGACGTCAGGGCTGGCATGACCTGGTCGCCAACTCGGTAGTGATCAAGGAACGGGTGCTCGCGCCCGCGCAACGGAGGCAGCCACAGGGGATCGGACAGGCGCAGCCGGACTACCGCGGTCACTCCTCCCAGACCTCGGCCACCGGTGGACCGGCCGCCTACGGCCCGCAGCAGAGTCCCTACCGGCAGCCGTCGGCTGGCTCGGCAGCCAGCGCGCCGGCATCAGCGCCCGATGCGGTTGCGCCGTCGGCAGGCCCTCAGCAGGGGTACGACCAGGCAGCGCAGTACGACCAGGCAGCGCAGTACGACCAGGCAGCGCAGTACGACCAGGCGCCCGCGTACGACCAGGGGCAGCAGTTTCGGCAGCAGCCGCAGGGTCAGCCGTCGGCGCCGGAGTACGGTCATCAGCCGCCCGGCTCCTACCCGTCGCTTCCGACCACGCCGCCGCCGGCACCCGTGTCGCCGTCGGCGCCGATCAGCTATCCGGCCGCCGGTTTCCCTCCCGGGCCCGCCGCCGCGCAGCCCGTCGGTCCCGTGGATGTGCCGGCCATGCCCGGCGATGGGCGACCGCTGGAGGAGGGCTGGAGCATCGAGCTGGACGACGGCCGCGAGATCGCCATCGAGGGACTCGCGCTGCTGGGCCGCAACCCGCAGCCGCGGCCTGGCGAGCAGGACGTGCAGTTGATCAAGTTCGCCGACGAGACCCGTACGGTGTCCAAGACCCACCTGGCGATCGGGGTGGACGCCGGTGGGCCCTATGTGATGGATCGCGGTTCCACCAACGGATCCACGCTCACCGACGAGTTCGGGGTGTCCAAGCGTTGCCCGGCCGGCGACGTGGTGCCGGTGAAGGAGGGGCTGGTGGTGTCGTTCGGGGACCACTGGCTCAAGATCAAACGGAGTTGAGCGTCGGCAGGCCCGACACAGTAAGGTCGGCCCATGCTGCTTTCGGATCGTGACATCAAGGCCGAGGTCGACGGCGGGCGGATCGCTCTCGAGCCGTACGAGGCCGAGATGGTGCAGCCGTCCAGCATCGACGTCCGGCTGGACCGGTTCTTCCGGGTGCTGGAGAACCACCGCTATCCGCACATCGACCCGGCCGAGGAGCAGTCCGAGCTGACCCGGCTGGTCGAGCCGGAGGGGGACGAGCCGTTCATCCTCCATCCTGGGGAGTTCGTGCTGGGATCGACCTACGAGGTCGTGACCCTGCCCGACGACGTGGCCGCCCGGCTCGAAGGCAAGTCCTCGCTCGGCCGGCTGGGACTGCTGACGCACTCCACCGCCGGCTTCATCGACCCTGGCTTCTCCGGCCATGTAACCCTTGAGCTCTCCAACGTGGCGACGTTGCCGATCAAGCTCTGGCCGGGGATGAAGATCGGCCAGCTCTGCTTCTTCCGGCTCTCCTCACCGGCGGAACACCCGTACGGCTCGGACAAGTACGGCTCGCGCTACCAGGGCCAGCGTGGCCCCACCCCCAGCCGCTCCCACCTGAACTTCCACCGCACGAAGATCTGACCCCTCCTTGGGGGGTCGCGGGTCGGCGGTGGTCGGTTTCCCAAGTCAACTTGGGTTTCTGTCACATGACGGGGCAAATTTGCCCCGTCATGTGACAGTTCCCCTAGTTGACTTGGGAAACCGACACGGGCGGCCGAGGGACCGACACGGCGCGCCGAGGGACCCGTCAGGCGCGGTAGACGGCGATCTCGCCGGAGGCGGTACGGGCCCGGATGGAGACGAACGGCTCCCCAGGGGCGGGCTCGCCGCTCGGCTCGATGGTGATCCGGATGTCGCCGGAGACCGAGTTCAGGTCCAGCCAGGCCGGCAGGTCGTCGGCGACACCGACAGTGATCGAGCCGGAGGCGGAGCGGAGATCGACCGAGCCCAAGGTGGACGGTACGGAGATGTCGCCGGAGCCGGAGTTGGCCCGGAGGTCAGACAGCAGCGACCTGATCAGCAGGTCTCCGGAGCCGGACTTCGCATGCACCGGGCCATGGGCCTCGTCGATCACGACATCACCCGAACCGGTGGTCAACCGGGCCGAGCCGCCGTGCAGCCGACCGACGGCGATGTCGCCGGAGCCGGTGCCGCACTCCAGGTCGCCGGCGCCAGGCAGGTGCACGTCGCCGGAACCGGAGGTGATCTTGGCCCGGCCGACGTCGGCGGTGATGGAGATGTCGGCCGACCCGGACGAGATGTCGTATGACAGCTCGGGTGGGACGCTCAGCCGCAGATGGGCGGTGGAGCCGCGGAACGGCCGGTTGGGCATCTCGATCCGCAGGTGGTCGCGGTCCTGCCGGACCTCGATGGCGCTCAGGAACGCCTCGTCGGTCGCATTCAACGACCCCTCGACGGTGTCCTCCAGGGTGCCCGGTTCGATGGTGATCGAGCCGGAGCCGAAGTGGTCGATGGAGATCTGCCGGACGTTGCTGTAGTCGAAAGTGCGGAAGCTCATCGGACCCACCCCTGCACGTTGCCGCGGGGGCCGTTGCCGCGGTGTCCCCGGTCGCCCGGTCCGCGCCGGTTCCGGCCGCCGTCACCGGGTTCGCCGAACAGCCCGTTGGGTCCGAACGGGCCATGCGGACCGAACGGTCCGTTGGGTCCGAACACGCCGAGCGGTGGCATCGGGGGCTGTGGCGGCTGCGGCCATTCACCACGACGGCGGTCGCCGAGGGCGTCCATCACGGCGCGCATCAGCCAGGCGTTGGTGGAGATGCCGTCAGCCGAGGCCGCCTCATCGACCCTGTTCTTGACCGAGCTGGGCAACCGCAGGCTGATCCGGGCGACCGGTTCGTCGTCCAGATCGGCGTCCGGCTCCGATGCCGTCTGCTCCTCGGGCTGGGGGAGCAGCAGGGTCGGCTCGCCACTCGTCTCCGGCACCGACACCACGAACTGCGGGTTACCGCCCGACATTCGGAGGTCGACCGAGGCGGGTGCCAGCTCGGCGCTGATGTCTCCGGCGGCGTCCGAGAGGGCCTGGATGAGCGCTAGCCGGGTGGAGGACTCGAGGGCCGCGCCCAACTTGAGCGCCACTTGTTGGCTGTGTTCGTCGGCCAGGGCCGCGGCATTGGCGACACCCTCACGGACCGACTCGACGTACGGTGAAAGATCCATGACGCCAGCATGACATCACAATGGCGTTACCACAAGCGCTCGTGGCGTCACAGTTGCGCTACTTGCGCTCCGCTGATCGGGCGACCAGTCGCCAGGGCAGAAACCGGACCGCTTGAATCCCGATCCGGAGGGCAGAGCCGGGCACCACCACCGATCGGCCGCGCTTCAGACCCTCCCAGCCGGCCGTCGCCACCTCGGCCGCGGACAGCACCGGCATCAGCGGGTTGGACCGCCGGCGAATCGGCGCATATCCCGCGACCGCAGCGAACTCGGTGTCGACCGGTCCCGGGCAGAGCGTCGTCACCTGGACCCCGGTGCCTTGCGTCTCCACGGTCAGCGCCTGGCTGAAGGACCGCACGAACGCCTTGCTGGCGTTGTACACCGCCTGGCCCGGGCCCGGGATGTACCCGGCGATCGAGGCGACGTTGAGGATGGCGCCATGCCCGCGATCGAGCATGCCGGGCAGCAGCAGCCCGGTCAGATGTACCAGCGAGGCGATGTTGAGCTGGATCATGGCCAGATCGGCGGCCAGGGCACGCCCGACGACGAACCGACCGTGACCGCCGACACCGGCGTCATTGATGAGCACGTCGACGGCGGCTCCGCCCAGGGCGGCGACGACCGCCTCGGCGCCGCCGGGGTCGGCCAGGTCCACCGGCACCGATGTGGCGTCGACGCCCAGCAGGACGCACTCCTTCGCCAGGGCCTCCAGACGCTCCGCCCGGCGTGCGACCAGGACTACGTCCAATCCATCGGCGGCCACCAACAGAGCGAGCTCGCGGCCGATCCCGGACGAGGCGCCGGTGATGACCGCACGACGCCGGGCGGCACGGCCGTCGGAGGGCGCGCTCATGTCCTGTCCGACCCGTACGTGTGGGCTACGTCCCCAGTCGTGATCGTGGTCATCACCCCTGTCGACGACGCTAACCACCCGGTCGTGCCCAGAACAGGGTCGATGGTCCTCCCGCGTCGCGGAGCAGGGGATGGCATGCTCTGAGCATGGATGTGGACCCGATGCAGGACACCGCGACGCCGGACAGCGCAGGGGCGGCGGACGTCGCCGCCGACGAACCCAGACCCGGGGATCTTCCCGTGCCCGGACACACGACGCCGCCCGGAGTCGACGATGCCACCATCGAGGCGCTGGGCAAGCTGTCGGAGGCCCTGGAGACCGCCGAACGGGCCCGTGGGCATCTCTACTCGTTCCACCAGCTGACCGGGTCGGCCGACATTGCGTTGGGTGAAGCGGTGAAGGCGCTGCGCTCCGCCGGGCACCAGCAGATCGCCGACCGCATCGACACGGAGCTGGTGGGTCGCAATGTGCTGCCGGGGCGATGGACGTTCCAGATCGTCGAGGCCTACGACGACGACTACTGGTCGCTGTTCCGGCAGCTCGAGCAGGAGGCCAGGGACCAGCTGGCCGTCGGCCGTCGGCACCTGTACGAGGCGCGGATGAAGCAGCGGGAGCGTACCGTCGGTCTGCCGGGCCACGAGGCGGGGCCGGCCGAGCCGCCCAGCGGTACAGATTCCGCCTAGTCCGCGACGGCTCAGCTGCGCTTGACCGACTCCAGCAGCAGTTGCGCCACGTCCAGCACCTCGACCGACTCACCGGCCGAGCCGTCCGCCTGTTTCGCGGTCAGGCCGTCGGAGAGCATCACCCGGCAGAACGGGCAGCCGGTGGCGATGGCCGCCGGGCCGTCGGTCGACGACAGCGTCTGCAGCGCCTCCTCGGTCCGGTTCAGGTTGATGCGGGTGCCGAGCTTCTCCTCCATCCACATCTGGGCCCCGCCGGCCCCGCAGCAGAAGGACTTCTGCCGGTTGCGCGGCATCTCGGCCACGGTGGAGCCCGGGATCGACCCAAGCAGGTCGCGCGGCGGGTCGTAGATCTCGTTGTGCCGGCCGAGGAAGCACGGGTCGTGGTAGGTGATCGTACGGCCGCCGACGCTTCCCTCGGCTGGGGCGATCGGGGTCAGCCTGCCCTCGCGCACCAGCCGGTTCAGCAGCTGGGTGTGGTGCACCACCTCCAGCTCGACGCCCACCTGCGGATACTCGTTCTTCAGGGTGTTGAGGCAGTGCGCGCAGGTCGTGACCACCTTGGTCGCCTTCGACTCCTTCAGGGTCTCGGCGTTCTCCACCGCGAGCAGCTGGAAGACGAACTCGTTGCCCGCTCGCCGCGCCGGGTCACCGGTGCAGGTCTCGCCATTGCCCAGCACGGCGAAGCTGACCCCGGCCGTGTGCAGGAGCTCGGCCACGGCCTGGGTGGTCTTCTTGGCCCGATCCTCGAACGCCCCCGCGCAGCCGACCCAGAAGAGGTACTCGACCTCGGTCAGGTCGGCCACGTCCTCGCCGACCACCGGCACCTCGAACGGCAGCCCCTTCGCCCAGTCCAACCGGCCGCGTGGACTCATGCTCCAGGGGTTGCCCTTGGTCTCCAGCCCCTTGAACAGCCCGTTCAGCTGGGACGGAAACTCCGACTCCATCATCACCTGGAACCTGCGCATGTCCATGATGTGGTCGACGTGTTCGATATCGACCGGGCACTGCTGGACGCAGGCGCCACAGCTGGTGCACGACCACAGCACGTCAGGATCGATGACCCCGGCATAGCCGGTCCCGTCGGTCTGGATCGGGCCCACCAGCGGTCGCTCCGCCTCGTCCTTGACCGACTGGGGGAGGTCGGCGCGAGCCGCCTCGGCCGCCTGCAGATAGGGCGCCTTCGCGTACGCGTGCTCGCGGAGGTCCATCACGAGCAACTTGGGTGAGAGCGGCTTCTCGGTGTTCCAGGCCGGGCACTGGGACTGGCAGCGACCGCACTCGGTGCAGGAGGTGAAGTCCAGCAGCCCCTTCCAGGTGAAGTCCTCCACCTTGCCGACGCCCAGGGTGGCGTCCTCGTCCAGCTCCTCGATCTGGGCGAAGTCCACCGGTCTTCCGTCGACCAGGACCGGCTTCAGGGCGCCGAGCGCCGGCCGGCCGGACGACTCGCGCTTGAACCAGATGTTGGGCCAGACCGTGAACCGGTGCCAGGCGACGCCCATGGTCGTGTTGAGCCCGATCACCACGAACCAGGCCATCGAGATGATGATCTTGACCGCCGCCACAAGGATGATCGACCGCTCCAGCGCCGGCGTCGACACGCCGGCGGGGAGCAGGAAGAAGGTGAGCGGGAAATGCACCCGGGTCGCGTCCGGGCCCAGCAGCCGGAACTCCATCGCCCGCAGCGCCAGGACGCAGAGCACGATGCCGAGGATGGTCAGCTCGACATAGACCGCCTGCCAGGTGCGGGAGCCGAAGAACCGGGAGCTGCGGCCGGAGTGGCGCAGCAGGAAGCGGACCGTCATCAGAAACACGATCGCCACCAGGCCGGCCCAGGCGATCAGCTCACTGGCCCACTCGTACACCACCCAGTGGCCGATGATCGGCAGCGCGAACCGGGGGTCGAACAGCTGTCCGTACGCCGTCACCAGGGTGAAGAAGAGCGCGCCGAAGGCGACGAACACGAACCAGTGCGCGATCCCGATCCGGTTCCACTGCAGCATCCGGGTGTGGCCGAGCGTCTCGGTGAGCAGGTGCCGCCAACGCGCGGCAGGGTTGTCGTTGCGTCCTGCGGTCGGTCGGCCCAGCCTCACCACGCCGACGATGGCGGCCACGGCCCGCGCGAACAGGCCGACCCCGACCACGGAGACAGCCAAGGCGATCACGATGGCGACAATCTGCACGGAGAACTCCATCCGAGTCGGGACCACCCAGCGTAGTGGTCTGGTGGCGCGCTCCCCGGCGACCGGCCGGGCGGGATCCACAGCCAAGGTTACCAGCGAGTAACTTCCAGCTCGGTCGATGACGCGGACCGGTGGCCGACCGGGCGCTGAATGGCCGGCTACACCTAGCGGCTGTGGTGCTGCGGCTGCTGACCGGCGGCCTGCGGTACGCCCTGCGGGGGCAAGCCCGGCTGCGGGAACCGGGCGCTCTCGGGATAGCCCGGATAGGCCTCGGTATACGACGGTGTCCAGGGTCCCGCCTCGACGGTCGCGTCGCTGCCGCGCCGCAGCGGACGGTCCAGCAACTTGGCCACCACAGCGAGCAGGATGGCCGGCAGGAAGCAGAGCAGGGTGACCGTCATCGCCACCAGAAGGTTGAAGGCGACACTCTGGTCCCCTTTCTGTGCCACCGCGATCGAGGCCATCGACAACAACAGGCCGACCGCGAGGGCCACCCAGTAGAAGACCCGGACCACCTTCGCCCTGGTGCGGTTGAGCGGGATCAGCAGGAGCGCACCGGCACGATCGCGGAGGGTCTTCACCCGAGGCATGGACTGGTCCTCGATCACCGCTGCGGCCACCGTGGCATAGGAGCGCTCGAGGTCGTCGAGGGCGCGGGCCGCCTTCTCCCGGTGGGATGCCTCGTCGGCGACCTTGGCGTGCGCGGTCAGCCAGGCATCGATGTAGGCCACCTCCTGAGTGGCCTGACGCAACGAACGGTCGCGCCGGTCCTCCCAGTCCCGCCGGTTGCGCCACTCCTTGAACCCGACGGCGAGAGCCGCCAGCAGAGCGGTCAGCATCGGCCCGATGACGGCAGCCAAGATCTGCGGATCCATGGTGGTTCCTCCTCTGCCGGGCATCCTAGGGCCAGGGCCTTCGCTGCCGCTGGGTGATGTGGTTGCAATTGGATGACGTCCATACCCCTCGCGCGGTCGTCAATATCCCCACCCGCCGAGCCGAGTCCGCGGAAAAGCGTCATCGGCCCGTTAGGGTCGTTTCGAACCCCCAACAGGTGGGGGCAGCAGATGAGGTTCGTGTGATCGAGTTCGAGTCAGTGAGCAAGCGCTACCGGGATGGGACGTCGGCCGTGGTCGACCTGAGCCTGACCATCCCCTCCGACAAGATCACGGTCATCGTCGGTCCGTCCGGCTGCGGCAAGACCACGACGCTGCGGATGATCAACCGGATGTTGGAGCCGACCTCGGGTCGGATCCTGTGGGACGGTGCGCCGCTGCGGTCGAAGCGCAAGACCGCGCTGCGCCGGCAGATGGGCTATGTGATCCAGAGTGGCGGGCTGTTCCCGCACCGCACCGTGCTCGAGAACATCGGCACCGTGCCCGGCCTGATCGGCTGGGACCGCGCCAAGACCCGGAAGCGGTCGCTGCAGCTGCTCAGCGACGTCGGCCTGGAACGCAAGCTGGCGAACCGCTACCCGGCACAGCTGTCCGGTGGGCAGCAGCAGCGGGTCGGAGTGGCGCGGGCGCTGGCTGCCGACCCGATGGTGATGTTGATGGACGAGCCGTTCTCCGCCGTCGACCCCGTGGTGCGGGCGGAGCTGCACGAGCTGTTCCTCGGCCTGCAGCGCGAACTCAGCAAGACCATCGTCCTGATCACCCACGACATCGACGAGGCGATCAAGCTCGGTGACCAGGTGGCCATCCTGCGGATCGGCGGCAAGCTCGCGCAGGTGGGTACGCCGCAGCAACTGCTGGACGAGCCCGCGGACGACTTCGTCGAGGGGTTCGTCGGTCGCGACCGTGGCTACCGGGCGCTCTCATTCCTGCCGGCCAGCGGGCTGTCGCTCAGCCGGGTCAAGGCCGTACGGGATCCCGCCTCGGCCACCGGGCCGGAGCCCACGCTGGTGATCGACGCCGATGCCCGGCCGTTGGGCTGGGCGGATGCCAGTCGTCCGGGTGAGGTGCTGCATCTGGGTGCCATCTTCGACCCCGAGCGGGACACGCTGCGGGCCGCACTCGACTCCGCGCTGACCTCGCCGGTAGGTCTTGCCGTTGCGGTCTCAGGACAGAGTGGCCGGTATGCCGGCATCGTGTCGCCGGCGGAGATCCTGTCCCAGGTGACCGACTCGCGCGCGTCGATCGCGCACTCGGTCTCGGTACGCCAGGCCGAGGCGAGGCTTGCCGCCGGAGGTGGCGACTCCGCCATCGCGGACGAGAATGCTGCCGACGCAGACCAGGCCGGAGGCGAGGCCGTCGCGGCAGACCAGGCGGAGGAGCAGTCGAACCGGGAGGGGCCGGGCACCGAGCGCGAGGTGCTGCTGGTCGGGGACGAGCCGGTGGAGATCGACCGTTCCACCGACGGGCCCGCGGCCACCGGGGTCCCGGAGGCGGCGGACGTGACCGCTCCCGACGCCGAATCGCCCGACACCGATTCGTCGGATACCGAGCACGCCGAGAGCGAGCACGCCGAGACCGAGCACGCCGAGCACGTCGCCTCGGGGGAGGCCGACGCCGAGCAGGACGGCGTCGGGCCCGCGCCCCGCCATGCCGACCTCGACGCCGAGCATGGTGAGGTCGGCCAGCACCCGGACGAGAAGTGGGAACGGTGAAGAGCCTCGACTGGACCTGGATCCAGAGCAACCTGAGCTACATCGGTGACCTGCTGCTCCAGCATGCCGTGCTCGCCATCCTCCCGGTGCTGGCCGCACTGGTGGTGGCGCTGCCGATCGGCTACCTGGTCTATCGGACCGGGCCGGTGGCGAACGGCTTCCTGTCGGTGTTCGGGGTGATCTACTCCATCCCGTCGCTGGCGTTGTTCGTGGCGCTGCCCGTCATCCTCGGCACCCAGATCCTCGACCCGCTCAATATCGCCGTCGCGCTGGCCATCTATTCGGCTGCGCTGCTGGTCCGCAGCGTCGTCGACGGCCTCCGCTCCGTCCCGGCCGACGTGAAGCAGTCGGCCACCTCGGTCGGCTTCGGTGCCGCGCGCCGGCTGCTGCGGGTCGAGCTGCCGCTGGCGATGCCGGTGATTTTCGCCGGGCTGCGGGTCGTCACCGTGTCCAACATCGCCCTGGTCAGCGTGGCTGCGGTAGTCGGCGGCGGCGCACTCGGGCAACTGTTCGACCGCGGCTTCCGGAACAGCTTCTACACCCCGATCATCGTCGGACTCGTGCTGACGCTGATCCTGGCCCTGCTGGCCGACGCGCTGATCCTGCTGATCCAGCGGGGCGCCCTGCCGTGGGCCCGAGGGAAGAGGGTCGCATGAACCTGTTCGCGTTCCTCGAGAACCCCGAGAACTGGCCCGGTCCCAACGGCATCTGGGCCCGGGTGGTCGAGCACCTGATCTTCACCGGCCTGTCCGTCGTGGTGGCTGCGCTGATCGCCATCCCCCTCGGCATCCTGATCGGCCACACCGGCCGCGGCAACTTCCTGGTGATCGGCGTCAGCAATGCGGCCCGGGCGATCCCGACCCTGGGTCTGCTGGTGCTGGTCGTCACCCTGCTCAGCACCGGCACCTGGCCTGTCGTCGCCTGCCTGGTCGTACTGGCGATCCCGGCCATCCTGACCGCGACCGCGGCCGGCATCCAGAACGCCGACCGCGAGGCGGTGCACGCCGCCCGCGCTCTCGGCATGACCCCGGGACAGGTCGTCAGCAAGGTCGAGTGGCCGTTGGCGCTGCCGTTGGTGATCTCCGGCCTGCGGAGCGCCACCCTTCAGGTGGTGGCCACTGCGACCGTCGCCGCGTTCGTCTCCTCCGGCGGCCTGGGCCGACTGCTGATCAACGGTCAGCGGCTGCAGGACTACCCGCAGATGTTCGCCGGCGCCGTGCTCGTTGCGGCGTTGGCTATTGTCTTGGATGTCGTTCTGGGGGCGATCGGCTGGGCCGTCGGCCGCAGAGCCCGCCCGAGGGGCAAGACCGCCGAATCGCCGGCAGCGGTCCCGGCATAACCTGAGTTCGACAGTAGGGAACTCCCACCTCGAAGGCGGAGCAGTTATGAAGATCATCAAGCGCACAGCGCTGGTCGCAGCCGCGGCAGCCGTCACCCTCGTCCTGGCCGCCTGCGGTTCCAACTCGAACCCGCTGTCCGGCGGGTCCGCCGCCCCGGACTCCGGCGGCCCGATCGTCGTCGGCTCGGCGAACTTCACCGAGTCCGAGGTGCTGGCCGAGCTCTACTCCCAGGCCCTGGTGGCCAAGGGCATCAAGGCCTCCACCAAGCCGAACATCGGCTCGCGGGAGGTCTACATCAAGGCCCTGCAGGACAAGTCGATCTCGATCGTGCCGGAGTACATCGGCAACCTGCTGCTCTATTTCGACAAGACGAGCACCGCCTCCACCAAGAAGGAGATCGAGGCGGCCCTGCCCGATGCGGTGGGATCGGACCTCAAGGTGCTCAAGTCGTCGGCAGCCGCCGACCAGGACGTCTATGTGGTGACGAAGCAGTTCTCCGAACAGAAGAACGTGAAGTCGCTCAAGGACCTGAAGCCGATCGCCTCCGGCCTGGTGCTCGGCGGCCCGACCGAGCTCCAGGACCGCGCCTACGGCCCGCCCGGACTGAAGGAGCTGTATGGCGTGACGTTCAAGGAGTTCAAGCCGTACGACGCCGTTGCCGTCAAGGTCAAGGACCTCAACGACAACAAGATCCAGGTGGCGACGTTCTTCACCACCGAGAGCGTGATCGCCGACAACGGCTATGTCGAGCTCGAGGACCCGTTCAGCATGATCCTGCCGCAGAACGTCGTTCCGCTGGTGCGTTCCGACGTGGCCGGGAACGACAAGGCCGTCGCCGCCCTCGAGGCGGTCCAGGCCGCGCTGACCACCGAGGACCTGACCGCGCTGAACAAGAAGGTCGACACCGACCGCCAGAACGCCAAGGACGTCGCCGCCGAGTGGCTCAAGTCCAAGGGCCTCGTCTAGGGGCTGCGCCCTTCCGGGGAGCCATCTGTGGGGGTCGGTTTCCCAAGTCGACTTGGGAAACGGTCACTGGGCACGGGAAATTTCCCGTGCCCAGTGACAGTTTCCCTGGCTCTGTGCCGGAATGGTGAACCGTCGCGAGTGCGATGAGAGGGGTACCCGCGCAGTCGCGCCCGGTTCCCGTCGCGCATCCCCCTGTCGGAGAGACGCACTACCCTCAGCGGGTGGACATTGTGCTGGCGCCAGTCGAGAGCGGGGCGACACTGATCACCCTCGGTCCCGATCTGCGCCCGACCACCAGCAGCACCGTCGGGTGGCCCGACCTGGGACCGGCGGTCGAGGAGTACGAACGGCAGTCTCCCCGTTGGATCTGGGCCGAGACCGCTGCGCTGTATCCGCGACTGCTCCGGGCCGGGACCACCGTCGGTCGGTGCTTCGACCTGCGGCTGTGCCATGTGATCGTGCGCAACGCGACTGCCACCGCCACCTCGGAGCTCGCCCGGTCGGCCACCGGGCCGTGGGACGTGCCTGTGGTGCCCCTGGACGACCAGGGCCCGACCCTGCTCGACGACTCCGAACCCATCGGTGCCTTCAGCGCCGATCTCGTGCTGGCCGAGTACCGGTTGGTTGACGAGGCGGTGCGTCAGGCCACCGACCCGGGCCGGCTGCGAATGCTGCTCGCCGCCGAGTCCGCCGGCGCGCTGGTGGCCGCCGAGATGAAGTTCCGGGGGCTGCCCTGGCGGACCGATGTCCATGATCAGCAGTTGACCGAGCTGCTCGGGCCGCGACCGCGCCAGGGCGGCCGACCGCCGACCCTGGAGGATCTCGCCGTCCGGATCCGCGAGCTGCTCGAGGCGCCCGGGCTGAACCCCGACTCTCCGGTGGAGCTGCTGCGGGCGCTGCGGGCGAACGGGATCGAGGCGACCACGACCCGGAAGTGGGAGCTGGAGAAGTTCTCCCATCCAGTGATCGACCCCCTGCTGCGGTACAAGAAGCTGTCCCGGCTGCTGGCAGCGAACGGTTGGGTGTGGATGGACAGCTGGGTGCGGGACGGTCGGTTCCATCCCGACTACGTACCGGGCGGCGTGGTGACCGGCCGGTGGGCCACCAGCGGTGGGGGTGCCCTGCAGCTGCCGAAGCAGATCCGCCGGGCGGTGATGGCTGACCCGGGCTGCAAGCTGGTGGTGGCCGACGCGGCCCAGCTGGAGCCGCGGGTGCTGGCGGCCATGTCCCGCGACGAGCGGATGGCCGAGGCCAGTCGTGGGCTCGATCTGTATCAGGGGCTGGTCGACGCCGGCATCGTGGACAACCGGGCGCACGCCAAGGTGGCGATGCTCGGTGCACTCTACGGCGCGACTTCCGGCGAGGCGGGTCAGCTGATGCCGCGGCTGATGCGCGCCTACCCCAAGGCCACCCAGTGGGTGGAGGACGCGGCCCGCAGCGGTGAGCGTGGCGAGGTGGTCAGCACCTGGCTGGGCCGCAGCTCGCCGCGACCCCCGCAGTCCTGGCAGCAGGTCCAACGCCGCGCCAGCGAGGTCGATGCCGGTCAGCTCGACGAACGGCTGGCCCGTCGCAGGGCACGCGACTGGGGTCGGTTCACCCGCAACTTCGTGGTGCAGGGGACGGCGGCCGAATGGGCGCTGTGCTGGATGGCCAACCTGCGCCACCGGCTCAGGACGCTGGCGCGAGCAGGGGAGATGGACCCCCACCTGGTCTTCTTCCTGCATGACGAGGTCATCGTGCACACCCCGGGCTCGCTCGCACCGGCTGTGGAGGCGGCGATCCACCAGGCCGCCGACGAGGCCGGTCGGTTGCTCTTCGGCAGCTTTCCGGTCGAGTTCGCGGTCAAGACGGTGACTGTCGACAACTACGGCGAGGCGAAGTGACCCGGGTGGTGGAGCAGAAGGCAGGGCGCCGGCGGGTCACACCGCTCAGCCGGGCAGCCGCCAGCCCAGCCCGGGCGAGTCCGGTGCCACCAGATCGGCGTTCGAGTCCAGTCGAGGATCTGCCCGGACGGGGTTGGAGACGACCAGCGACTCGTAGTAGGTCGTGTTGGGGATGGCCATGCACAGATGCTCGTTCGGCAGTCCGCCGCCGTGCACCTCGGCGCGCAGCTGGAAGGAGTCGGCCAGGTGGGCGACCCGGAGGGCGCCGGTGAGGCCGCCCTTGAACCCGGCGCTGGTCCGCACATAGGTGGCGTTGGTCTGGGAGATGAAGTCGGCGACGGTCCAGTGCGCGCCCTCGGCCACCTCGGCCACCAGCAGTGGTACGTCGACCGCAGCGCCCAACCGCCGGTAGGAGCCGATGCTGTACTCCTTCATCGGCTCCTCGTACCAGAGGTAGCGCGCCTCGGCCAGAGCGCGACCGACATAGACCGCGTCGGCCAGGTCCCAGCCGGCGGAACCGTCGAACATCAGGTCGACGGTGGGCCCGACGTGGTCTCGCAGCGCCTGGGACAGCTCTGCGTCGCGTCTGGCGTCGCCCCACGCGTGCAGCTTGATCGCTGTGTAGCCGAGTGCCAGGCACTGATCGGCCACGTCCAGGTATTCCTCAACGGACCCGAAGGTGACCGTGCTGGCGTAGGCCGGGATCCGATCGCGATAGCCGCCCATCAGCCGATGCACCGGCAACCCTGCAGACTGGCCGGCGATGTCCCACAGGGCGATGTCCACCAGCCCGACGACGGTGGTCGGCATGTACTCCAGCCGGTTGATCTCCCAGATCCGCTGCCACAACAACTCCCGAGCCAATGGGTCCCGACCCACCAGCTCGTCGGAGAACTGGGCCTCCACCAAGGCCTGGACGCTGACCAGCTTGGTTGTGTGGGCGCGCCCGACCACGCCGTCGTCGGTCTCGATCACCAGGAACCCCTGGGGCTCGGACGTCGGCCGCCTCGGCAGCCCGTCCCGCCACGGCAGGGTGACGGCCGGTTCGTCCATCGGCTCGGTGCGCACATCCACGATCTTCATCTGGGCCTCCCGGCTGGAAAACTACATCCTCCGGAACATGATCGTCATCGGGGGGCTGGCAAGTTCAGCGAGCCTTGAGCCAGGCCAGCACCGCGAGCACGCGCCGGTTGTCAGAGCCGACGTCCGGCAGGTTGATCTTGCTGAAGATGTTGGACACGTGCTTCTCGACCGCCCCGGCGGATACCACCAGCTGGGCCGCGATCGCGGAGTTGCTCCGGCCCTCGGCCATCAGCCCGAGCACCTCGCGTTCGCGGGGAGTCAGCTGCGCCAGCGGGTCGGAACGCCGGGCCACCAGCAGCTGCGCCACCACCTCGTGGTCGAGCACGGTGCCGCCCTCGGAGATTGTCCGCAACGCGTCGGCCAGCGTCTCCAGCGAGGTGACGCGGTCCTTGAGCAGATAGCCGACCCCGCCACGGCCGTCGGACAGCAGTACGTCGGCGTAGGACAGCTCGATGTAGGCCGAGAGCATCAGCACACCGAGATTCGGGTCCCGTTTGCGCGCCTCCACCGCCGCCTTGATCCCGTCGTCGGTCATCGTCGGGGGCATGCGTACGTCGACGACGGCTACGTCTGGGTGGTATTCGTCGACCGCGGCCAGGAAGGAGGGCGCATCCTCCACGGACGCCACGACGTCACAGTCGATCTCCTTGAGCAGCCGGACCAGGCCCTCACGAAGGAGCACCGAATCGTCGGCGACAACTACCCGCATGCAACCAAGACTGTCACGAGCCCGGTGGTAGCACCGGGATGGTGGCGATGATCTGGGTCGGGCCGCCGGCGGGTGAGGAGATGGTCAGAGTGCCGTCGACGCCCGCCAACCGGTCCGAGAGGCCGGCCAGGCCATGGCCCTTGGCGATGCTGGCACCGCCGATCCCGTCGTCGGTGATGCTGATCACTGCTCGTGAGCCGAGCTTGTGGACCTCGACGTCGCAGTGTTCGGCGCCGCTGTGCTTCTCCATGTTGGCCAGCGACTCCGCGATCACGAAGTAGGCCGCGTTCTGTGCCGCGTCGGAGAGGTCGATGTCAGGGATGTCCACCGTGGTGCTGGCGTGACCGCGGGCGACCAGGGCCGTGATCGCTGCCCGCAGGCCCTGCTCGGAGAGGATCGGCGGCGCGATTCCCCGGGACAGGCTGCGGATCTCGGCCAGCGCATCCTGGGAATGCTTGAGGGCCTGGGCCAGCATCGACTTGGCTTCGGCCGGGTTGGTGTCGACCCGGCGCTGCGCTGCCGTGATGTCCATCCCGAGCCGCACCAGCCGCTGCTGTGGGCCGTCGTGCAGGTCACGTTCGAGACGGCGGAGGGTGTGCAGTTCGGCGTCGCCGGCAGCCGCCCGGCTGATCGCGAGCTCACTGAGCTGTTGCCGCAGCGCCGAGTTCTCGTCCACCAGGAGCCCTCGGGCGATACCGGCATGCAGCAGCATCAGCCCACGGAGCACGAAGGGCGCGGTGACCAGCAAAAGCATGCCGAGGATGGCGTTGACGATGATGTCTGCCAGTTCGCCGTGGTAGCCCATCAGCCACGCGAGGCCCTGCCGATGCTCGGGCAGCCATCGGCTCCAGAACCAGTACGTCACGCCGCCGACGCCGCCGGCCACCCAGATCATGGCCATTGGGAAGGTGACCAGACTGATCAGGAAGGTGATCAGGATGTGCAGCAGATCACGCCAGGATTGCGCGTGCCCGAGGCGCCGCAGTCGGCTGCGCAGGCCCGTCCCACCGTGCGGGTAGATCGGGCTGATCAGGTGCACGCCGGCGCTCGCCAACAGGCTGCGCTGGAACCGGGCGAATCCGCCGGCCACGATCAGCGCGCCCAGCAGCACGAACAGCCCGATCACCGTCCAGAAGGTCGCCACGCCGAGAAGGAAGACGGGGGCGGTGATGAGGAAGCCGAACAGGGACAGGATGAAGGAGCCGACAAGGTAACCGAAGTTGCGTCCTGAGCGGGCCAGTGAGCCTGCCGGCAGCATCCCCTCTGAGGTGACCCGCAGCTCGCCCATGACGTCATCATTGCGGATCGCACCGACAGTTCCGCGCCCCAAGCCCGTGACGTGCCCTGAGCTTGTCGAAGGGCCTGATCCGGTCACGTGCCCTGAGCTTGTCGAAGGGCCTGATCCGGGCACGTGCCCTGAGCTTGTCGAAGAGCTTGGGTTGTTGGGTTGGCCTTCGACAGGCTCAGGCCGCGTGGGGGGTCGGTCGTGCTCTGGCGGGGGTACGTGCCCTGAGCTTGTCGAAGGGCCTGGGTTGCTGGGTTGGCCTTCGACAGGCTCAGGCCGCGTGTGGGGTCGGTCGTGCTCTGGCGGGGGTACGTGCCCTGAGCTTGTCGAAGGGCTTGGGTTGTTGGGTTGGCCTTCGACAGGCTCAGGCCGCGTGGGGGTTTGGCCTTCGACAAGCTCAGGCCGCTGGCCGACAGGCTCAGGCCGCTGGCCGACAGGCTCAAGCCGGGGGCCGCCGTCGTCGCTCTGGTCTCGTGTTGCCATCCTCACCCTTCCAGCATCCAGTCTGCCCGCCCGATCAGCCATCCGGCTGCCAGGTGACTTCGCGCTGGGGTTATCCCCCCACAGGGTGGTGGTTGGCGGTGGTCAGTCGGCAGGCCGCGGAGGCGTGTGGGCGAGCGGCAGTCTGATCTGGAACTCCGTCCGTCCGGGCTCGCTGTCCACAGCAACAGTGCCGTGGTGGGCCTCGACGACGGCAGCGACGATGGCCAGGCCGAGGCCGGTACTGCGCCCGCTGACGGAGCCGGCCGACCGTACCCTGCTGGTGTCGGCCCGGGTGAAGCGTTCGAAGACCTGGTCGAGGATCTCCGGCGGGATACCGGGGCCGTCGTCGGTCACGGTGATCACCGCGTCGTCGCCGTCGAGACTGATCCCGGTCTCCACCTTGGTGCCCGGAGGCGTGTGGGTGCGGGCATTCGCCAGCAGGTTGGCGACTACCTGATGCAGCCGATGCTCGTCGCCGAAGGCGGTCACCGGTTCCTCCGGCAGCCGCAGCGACCAGACGTGCTCCGGTCCGGCAGCACGGGCGTCGCTGGCGGCGTTGATCACCAGCTCGGTCAGGTCGACCGGACGCAGGTCCAGCGCAGGCCCCGAGTCGAGCCGCGCCAGCAGCAGCAGATCCTCGACCAGCGCCGACATCCGCTCCGCCTCCGACTCGATCCTGGTCATCGCGTAGGCGGTCTCCTCCGGGACTTGGTCGCGTTGCCGACGGGTCAGCTCTGCATAGCCACGGATGGCGGCCAGCGGGTTGCGAAGCTCGTGCGAGGCGTCGGCGACGAACTGGCGTACCTTCATCTCGCTGGCCTGCCGCGCAGCCAGAGCCCCGTCGACGTTGTTGAGCATGTGGTTGAACGCCTGACCGACCCGGCCGACCTCGCTGGCCGGGTTGGCGTCCTCGGCCGGCACCCGCACCGCCAGCGCCACCTCGCCCCGGTCGAGCTGCAGCCGGGACACCTGCTGGGCGGTGGCTGCCATCCGGTTCAACGGTCGCAGGCTGTTCTTCACCAGGCTGCGTCCGACCAGGGCGATGCCGCCGACGGCGAGCAGCGACAGCGCGATCTCGACTCCCACCAACTGAGTCAGGGTGTGGTCGACCGGGAACAGCGCGACGCCCACCACGACGAACCCGGGGGCCGGGACGCCGTCGCTGATGATGGTGGCCCCGTAGGCCACCACCCTGTAACGGCCCAGATCCTCCAGGGTGATCGAGCTCTTGGTGCCGTCAGGATCGAGCCGTTTGAGCTGAGTCACCGCCTCCGGGGACAGTTTCGGGCGCTGGCCGCGCTCCTCGAGGATGGCGCTGTCGGAGGTGCCGTTGTTCGCGAAGGCCGCGACGATGGTTCCGATCGGCTGCCCGGGCTGCAGCAGGCCGCCGCGCGGGCCGTCACCGTCCCCTGCGCCGTTGCGGTAGCGGTCGGTGACGGTGTCGAGCTGGCGATCGAGCTGACCCATGAGAAGCTGGCGGGTGGCCAGTGTGGTGGCGCTGCTGAGCAGGATCGCCACCGCGGCCACCAGCAGCACGACCCGGAGGATGAGCTTGCGACCGAGAGTCCCGCGCCCGAACGGGCTCGGCGTCGTCACCACCGGCTGGGTATCGGTCATCACACCGCCGGGCGCAGGACGTACCCGGCACCGCGCATGGTGTGGATCATCGGCGGGTGGCCGTTGTCGATCTTCTTCCGCAGGTACGAGATGTAGAGCTCGACCACGTTGGCTTGGCCACCGAAGTCGTAGTTCCACACCCGGTCGAGGATCTGGGCCTTGCTCAGTACGCGGCGAGGATTGCGCATCAGATAGCGCAGCAGCTCGAACTCGGTGGCGGTCAGCTGGATCTCCACCCCGGCCCGGGTCACCTCATGGCTGTCCTCGTCCAGGGTCAGGTCGCCGACAACGAGAGTGGAGTCGCTCTTGGTCAGGGCTGCGCCGGTCCGCCTAAGCAGTGCGCGGAGCCGGGCGATCAGCTCTTCGAGGCTGAACGGCTTGGTGACATAGTCGTCGCCGCCGGCAGTCAGGCCGCCGATCCGGTCCTCCACCGCATCCTTCGCGGTGAGGAAGATGACCGGCACCTCGGGTGATTCGGCACGGACCCGACGCATCACCTCCAGGCCGTCGAAGTCGGGCAGCATCATGTCGAGCACGATCGCGTCCGGCCGGACCTCCCGGGCCGCCTTGACCGCCTCCGCCCCGGAGCCGGCTGTGCTCACCTGCCAGCCCTCGTACCGCATGGCCATGGAGAGCAGCTCGGTCAGGCTCGACTCGTCGTCGACGGCAAGGATCCGGACCGGCGTCCCGTCCGGTCGGGTCAGGGGCGTACGGCTATCAGCGCTCGACATGGATCAAGACTGGCACCGCAGCCGTGGTTGCCGCTATGAGGCGGCTGTGACTTTCCTGTGAAGGGGCGCGCCGTGCTCAGGCCGGCGTCCGCTCGTCGACCAGGTCTTCGTCCTCGGACTTGCCTCGGCGGAACAGCTGGTCGATCGAGGCCCTGCCGGCCCCGAACACCATCAGGACGAGCGCCAGCAGGCCGAGCGCGATCGTGTACTCATAGCCGCCCTTGTCGACGTAGACCCCCCGATACCAACTGGTGTAGGACACGATCAGGATCGCCTCAACCAGGAAGGCCAGCGCCACCAGCGGCGTGAGTGCACCGACGATGAGGAAGATGCCTCCGACCAGCTCCAGCAGGGTGCCGCCCCAGGCGGCCACTTCGGGGTATGGGGTGTGGAACTGCTGCAGATACTCGATCTGCTTGGCCATCCCTTCCACCTGCCAGCGCCGCCAGCCGTGGGTGACCATGATGGCGCCCAGGCCGATCCGGACGATGAGAAGGACGATATCTCGCAGCACCTGCAAGAACTTGGCCATGCCTGAAACTCTCCCGTCGATGTCGATCCCCCTGAGCGGCGGACCGACCCCAGGCTAATCAGGAACACGCCGCGGCCCGTTGACCTGGCTCGCGAAACGCCGTGAACGGGTCGCCCGGACGAACGCCCCACTCAGGGGTTACCCCGAGAAGAAGGTGAGCGGACCAGGCTCAACCCGAGTTGCGCGACTCGGGCTGCGGGTGCATAGTTGAGTCATGGCCGCTCAAGGTGAAAGTTGAGTGTGCCACGCTTAAGTCCTTGAAAGACAAACTTGAGCCACCTAGGCTCAACATCAGAACTCTAGATCTCATAGTTTTACGGAGGAATCAGACATGGCTCGTGCAGTCGGTATTGACCTCGGAACGACCAACTCGGTTGTCGCCGTTCTCGAAGGTGGAGAGCCCACCGTTATCCCCAACGCCGAAGGTGCGCGGACCACGCCCTCGGTGGTGGCGTTCGCCAAGGGTGGCGAGGTGCTGGTCGGCGAGGTCGCCAAGCGCCAGGCCGTCACCAACGTCGACCGGACCATCCGCTCGGTCAAGCGCCACATGGGCACTGACTGGAAGGTGAAGATCGACGAGAAGGACTACCGCCCCCAGCAGATCAGCGCCTTCGTGCTGCAGAAGCTGAAGCGCGACGCCGAGGCCTACCTCGGTGAGCAGGTCACCAACGCGGTGATCACCGTCCCGGCCTACTTCTCCGACGCTGAGCGGCAGGCCACCAAGGAAGCCGGCGAGATCGCCGGCCTGAAGGTGGACCGGATCATCAACGAGCCGACCGCGGCGGCTCTCGCGTACGGCCTGGACAAGTCCGACCAGGACCAGACCATCCTCGTCTTCGACCTCGGCGGCGGCACCTTCGACGTGTCCCTGCTGGAGATCGGTGACGGCGTCTTCGAGGTGAAGGCCACCAAGGGCGACAACCGCCTCGGTGGTGACGACTGGGACTCTCGGATCGTCGACTGGCTGGTGAAGCAGTTCAAGAACAAGAACGGCACCGACCTGGCCGCGGACAAGATCGCCCGCCAGCGGCTGCAGGAGGCCGCCGAGAAGGCCAAGATCGAGCTGTCCTCGGCCAGCGAGACCTCCATCAACCTGCCGTACATCACGCTGGGCGAGTCCGGCCCGCTGCACCTCGAGGAGAAGCTGACGCGCTCCGAGTTCCAGCGCCTGACGCAGGATCTGCTGGACCGCTGCCGCACCCCGTTCAACGCGGTGATCGACGACGCCAAGATCTCGGTCGGCAAGATCAACCACGTGATCCTGGTCGGCGGCTCGACCCGGATGCCCGCAGTGGTCGACCTGGTCAAGGAACTGACCGGCGGCAAGGACCCGCACAAGGGTGTCAATCCGGACGAGGTCGTCGCTCTCGGCGCCAGCCTGCAGGCCGGTGTGCTGAAGGGCGAGGTCAAGGATGTGCTGCTGCTCGACGTGACCCCGCTGAGCCTCGGTATCGAGACCAAGGGTGGCGTGATGACCAAGATCATCGAGCGCAACACCACGATCCCGACCAAGCGCTCCGAGGTCTTCACCACCGCTGACGACAACCAGCCGTCGGTGATGATCCAGGTGTACCAGGGTGAGCGTGACTTCGCCCGGGACAACAAGTCCCTCGGCAACTTCGAGCTGACCGGCCTGCCGCCGGCACCGCGTGGCGTGCCGCAGGTCGAGGTCGCCTTCGACATCGACGCCAACGGCATCGTGCACGTGCACGCCAAGGACCTGGCGACGGGCAAGGAGCAGTCCATGACCGTCACGGGTGGCTCGGCGCTGGGCAAGGACGACATCAACCGGATGGTGCATGAGGCCGAGGAGCACGCCGAGGAGGACCGCAAGCGGCGCGAGGCCGTCGAGCTTCGCAACGAGGCCGACGTGCTGGTGTTCCGCACCGAGAAGCTGCTCACCGAGAACGCCGACAAGATCACCGACGACGTCAAGAAGCCGGTGGAGGAGTCGCTGACCGAGCTGAGGGCGGCGCTCGAGGGCGAGGACAACGACGCCGTCAAGGCTGCGGTGGACAAGCTCAACACCACCAGCGCTGCTCTGGGCCAGGCGATGTACGCCGCCGCTCAGGCTGCGCAGCAGGCCGAGGCCGGGCAGGCCACCAGTGGTGAGCCCAGCTCCGATGGCCAGTCGGCGCCGACCGGTGCGGCCGACGAGGACGTGGTCGACGCCGAGATCGTGGACGAGTCCGACGAGAATGCCGGCTCGCGCGAGAGCAAGTGAGTGATCAACCGATGACGAACGACGCAGATCACGAACAGCATCAGGGACCGACGATCCGCGACAAGCGGCGGATCGATCCCGAGACCTACCAGGTAAGGGAGCCGCAGGCGACTGCGGCTCCCGCCGCCGGGACGGAGAGCGTGGACAGCGCAGAGCAGCCGGCTGCTGATCAACAGCAGCAGAACGACGAGACCGCCGAGCTGAAGGTGGCCCTGGCAGAGCGCACCAGCGACCTGCAGCGGCTGCAGGCGGAGTATGTCAACTACAAGCGTCGGGTGGACCGAGATCGTGAGGTCGTCAAGACCCATGCTGTCGAAGGCGTGCTCAAGGAGCTTCTGCACGTCCTGGACGATGTCCGGTCGGCGCAGGAGCACGGCGAGCTCACCGGTGGGTTCAAGGCGGTTGCCGAGGAGGTCCAGCGGGTCGCCACCAAGTATGGCCTTGAGCAGTTCGGCACCAAGGGCGAGCCGTTCAACCCGCACATCCACGAAGCCCTGATGCACGCGCACGCCGACGGCATCGACGGCCCGACCTGTGTGGAGATCCTGCAGCCCGGCTACCGGATCGGGGAGAAGGTGCTGCGCCCGGCCAGGGTTGCGGTGGCCGAGCCGTCCGAGAGTCCCGTCGAGGCGCCGGTTGTCGATCAAGAGACGGCAACGGACAGCGAGCAGTAAACCCAGTGTCGATCATGGTCGAGAGGAGGCGTCGGTGAGCACGAAGGACTGGATAGAGAAGGACTACTACAAGGTTCTCGGCGTCTCCAAGGACGCCAAGCCCGAGGAGATCAAGAAGGCCTACCGCAAGCTGGCGCGGGAGAACCACCCGGACCAGAATCCCGGCAACCCTGAGGCGGAGCGACGCTTCAAGGAGGTGTCGGAGGCCAACGACGTGCTCGCCAGCGAAAGCAAGCGCAAGGAGTACGACGAGGCCCGGCGGCTGTTCGGTGGGGGCGGCTTCCGCTTCCCGCGCGGCGGCGGTGCCGGCAGCGGTGGTTCCTCCTCGGTCGATGACCTGTTCCGGCAGGCGTCGCAGGGCGACAACAACTTCTCCGACCTGTTCGGTGGGCTGTTCGGCGGGGCCGGCGGGGTGCGGACCCGCACCTCGACCCGGGGCCCGCGCCGTGGCAGCGATGTCGAGGGTGAGGTGACCGTCGACTTCGAGGACGCGATCAACGGGGTCACCGTCGGGATGCAGATGATCTCCGACGCCCCCTGCGCTGCCTGCCACGGCACCGGCGCCCGGGCCGGCACGGTCCCGCACGTCTGTCCGACCTGTGAGGGGAGCGGAATGCAGACCTCGACGTCGGGCGGCGTGTTCGCCGTCACCGAACCCTGTCGCGACTGCCGCGGCAGGGGGATGGTCGTGGACGACCCGTGCCCTGTCTGCCACGGGTCAGGTCGAGGCAAATCGACCAAGACGATGCAGGTCCGGATCCCGGCCGGGGTGACCGACAAGCAGCGGATCCGGTTGAAAGGCAGGGGCGGAGCAGGTGAGAACGGCGGTGCTCCCGGTGACCTCTATGTCCTGGTGCACGTCCGGCCGCACCCGGTCTTCGGTCGCAAGGATGACAACCTCACGCTGGTGGCACCGGTCACCTTCAACGAGGCCGCGCTGGGAGCCGAGATCGAGGTCCCGACGCTCAGCGGGCCGAACGTGCGGCTCAAGGTTCCGGCCGGTACGCCCAATGGGCGCACCTTCCGGGTCCGAGGCAAGGGAGCGGCCAAGAGGGACGGCACCCGCGGTGACCTGCTGGTCACCGTCGAGGTGGTCGTACCGCACAAGCTCAACGATGCCGCCATGCAGGCACTGCAACGGTTCGCCGAGGCCGTCGGCCCGGTGAACCCCCGGTCGAAGCTGTTCTCAGCACAGCACTGAGACGCTTCGGTCACGATATGTCACCACAAACGAGGTAGCAGGAAGGAAGGGAAACGGGGATGAGCGCTTCGTATCTGCCGCAGATTATCGACGGCGACGCGCCCCTCTTCGTCATCTCCGTCGCTGCCCAGCTGGCCGGGATGCACCCGCAGACGCTGCGCACGTACGACCGGATGGGCCTGGTGTCGCCGCAGCGCACTGTCGGTCGCGGGCGTCGTTACTCGCCCCGCGACATCGCCAAGCTCCGACTCGTCCAGCACCTGTCCCAGGAAGAGGGGGTCAACCTGGAAGGCATTCGACGCATCCTGCATCTGGAGAGCGAGCTCGACGACCTGCGTCAGCAGGTGCACGAGCTGACCCAGCTGCTGTCCGCCGCCCGGAGCGCCCCGCCCGGGCCCCGGGTGTTCACCGCCGACCCGCTCGGCGGTGTGCACATCGCCGGTCCACGCCCCCGAGGCCCCTGGTCCGCGACCAAGGCGCTGCCGGGCCGCGGCGGATGAACGGCGCGCCCCGAGCCAGGCATCACGTGCCCCGAGCCAGGCATCACGTGCCCTGAGCCTGTCGAAGGGCACTCAGAACCTCACACCACAACTCAAGATCAAGTGATGAAACACAACTAGGGAGCTCCGACTCGTGGAAGCACAGAAACTCACCACCAAGAGTCGTGACGCCGTCTCTGCGGCGTTGCGGCACGCCCTGACGCAGGGCAACCCCAACGCTGAACCGGCGCACCTGCTGCACGCATTGCTGATGGTGCCCGGCAATACGGTCGCACCGCTGCTGACCGCTGTTGGCGCCGACCCGGCTGTGGTCGACGCGGCGGCCCAGGGCGCGATCTCCAAGCTCCCCTCGGCGAGCGGGTCGTCAGTCAGCCAGCCGGCTGTCTCCGGCGCACTGGCCCGGGTGCTGGCCGACGCCGAAACGCGGGCCGAGCAGCTCGGCGACGCCTTCGTCGCGACCGAGCATCTGCTGATCGCCCTGGCCTCCGTCCAGTCCGAGTCGCGCAAGATCCTGCAGGACCTCGGGGTCTCGGCAGCGGCCCTGACCTCCGCCTTCAACCAGGCCCGCGGTTCCAAGCGGGTGACGTCGGCGGAGGCCGAGGGCACCTCGTCCGCCTTGGACCAGTACGGGGTCGACCTGACCGCGCAGGCCCGTGAGGGTCGGCTTGACCCGGTGATCGGCCGGGACACAGAGATCCGTCGGGTGGTGCAGGTGCTGGCACGCCGGACCAAGAACAACCCCGTACTGATCGGCGAGCCGGGCGTCGGCAAGACGGCCGTCGTCGAAGGGCTGGCCCAGCGACTGGTTGCCGGCGACGTGCCCGACTCGCTCAAGGGCCGGCGGCTCGTCTCCCTCGACCTGAGCTCGATGGTCGCCGGAGCCAAGTTCCGCGGAGAGTTCGAGGAACGGCTGAAGGCCGTACTCAACGAGATCCGCGATGCCGAGGGCCAGATCATCACCTTCATCGACGAGCTGCACACCGTGGTCGGCGCCGGCGCCTCCGGTGACTCGTCCATGGACGCCGGCAACATGCTGAAGCCGATGCTGGCCCGCGGCGAGCTGCGGATGATCGGCGCGACCACACTGGACGAATACCGGGAGCGGATCGAGAAGGACCCGGCGCTGGAGCGTCGGTTCCAGCAGGTCTATGTCGGCGAGCCCTCGGTCGAGGACACCATCGCGATCCTGCGCGGGCTGCGCGAGCGCTATGAGGCTCACCACAAGGTGGCCATCACCGACGCTGCCCTGGTCGCCGCAGCGAGCCTGTCCAACCGCTACATCACCTCGCGGCAGCTGCCGGACAAGGCGATCGACCTGATCGACGAGTCCGCCTCCCGGTTGCGGATGGAGATCGACTCGTCGCCGGAGGAGATCGACCAGCTCCGTCGGCAGGTGGACCGGATGACCATGCAGCAGCTGGCGCTGCAGAAGGAGCAGGATCCGGGCAGTGTCGAGCGGTTGGACCGGCTGACCGCCGAGCTGGCCGACGCACAGGAGCAGCTGCGTGGACTGGAGGCTCGATGGGAGGCCGAGAAGCAGGGCCTCAACCGGGTCGGCGACCTGAAGGAGAAGATCGACGAGCTGCGCAGCGAGGCCGAGCGCTATCTGCGCGACGGCGACCTGGTGAAGGCCAGCGAGATCAGCTACGGCAAGATCCCGGCGCTGGAGAAGGAGCTTGAGGCGGCCTCGCAGGCCGAGAGCGCGCTGCCGTCAATGGTCAGCGAGGAGGTCGGCCCGCAGGACATCGCCGAGGTGGTGGCCAACTGGACCGGCATCCCGGTCGGCCGGCTGCTACAGGGTGAGACCGAAAAGCTGCTGTCGATGGAGGACCGGATCGGCGAGCGGCTGATCGGTCAGCGCAAGGCCGTGACGGCCGTCGCCGACGCGGTCAGGCGGTCCCGAGCCGGCATCTCCGACCCCAACCGACCCACGGGTTCGTTCCTGTTCCTGGGTCCGACCGGCGTCGGCAAGACCGAGCTGGCCAAGTCGCTGGCGGAGTTCCTCTTCGACGACGAGCACGCCATGGTGCGGATCGACATGAGCGAATACTCCGAGAAACACTCGGTGGCGCGGCTGGTCGGCGCTCCGCCCGGGTACGTGGGGTACGAGGAGGGTGGCCAGCTGACCGAGGCCGTCCGGCGTCGCCCGTACGCGGTGCTGCTGCTGGACGAGGTGGAGAAGGCGCACCCGGAGGTGTTCGACATCCTGCTGCAGGTGTTGGATGACGGCAGGCTGACCGACGGGCAGGGTCGCACCGTCGACTTCCGCAACGTGATCCTGATCATGACCTCCAACCTGGGCTCCCAGTTCCTGTCCGACCAGACCCTGGACGCCGAGATGAAGCGGAACGCGGTGATGGGTGTGGTGCGCAGCGCCTTCAAGCCCGAGTTCCTCAACCGGCTGGACGAGATCGTGCTGTTCGACGCGCTCGGCACCGAGGAGCTGTCCAGGATCGTCGAAATCAACCTGCGAAGGCTCAATGAGCGGCTGGCCGACCGGCGGATCGTCGTCGAGGCGACCCAGCCGGCCAAGGACTGGCTGGCGCTGACCGGGTTCGACCCGATCTACGGTGCCCGGCCGCTGCGCAGGTTGATCCAGACCACCATCGAGGACCAGCTGGCCCGCAGGGTGCTCGGCGGCGAGGTGCTCGAGGGTGACACGGTGCTCTTCGACGTGGACGAGACCAAGGACGGTCTTGTGGTGTCCTCGGTGACCAGCTCCGCCGAGGCATGACCGACGGCGACCTCGAGCTGCGTCCCGGGGTGCGGTTGATCGCGGACCGCAGCTATCCGGCGGCCTACACGCTGCAGATGGCTGGGACGGACCAGTCCTATGTGGACCTGGACGATCCCACCCGCCTGGAGTTCGACTACGTCCAGCGGATCGCCGATGCCCTCGATGCGCATGCCCCGGCTGGGCAGCGGCTGCGGGTGGTGCACGTCGGCGGTGCCGGGCTCACGCTGCCCCGCTACCTGGCGGCCAGCCGGCCGCAGTCGGCGCAGATCGTGCTTGAGCCGGACGCGGAGCTCACCGAGTTCGTCCGGGAGCATCTGCCGCTCCCGCGACGGAGCGGGATCAAGGTGCGGCCGGTTGACGGGCGGGCCGGGATCGCCGAGATGCGTGACGACTTCGCCGACGTCGTCGTCGTGGACGCGTTCACCGGAGCGCAGGTCCCGTCGGAACTCTCCACCACCACCTTCTTCGCCGACGTCCACCGGGTGCTAGCCGCCGATGGCACCGTCATGGTCAACGTCACCGACCGCGCGCCCTTCGGCTACCTCAGACGCTGCGTGGCCGGGGTGCGCGAGCACTTCACGGACACCCTCATCAGCGCCGAGCCCGCGACCCTCAAGGGCCGGCGGTTCGGCAACGTGCTGATCCTGGGAAGCAAGGGCCGACTGGCCAGCGACCTGCTGGTGCGCAAGGCGGCCAGCTCAGCCTTCCCCTATCGGATCGTCCGAGGCGAACACCTGGATCAGCTGGTCGGCTCGGCCGCCCCATTCACCGAGACCGACTCCTCGCCCTCACCGGAGCCGCCGAGTGGTCTCGGCTTCTTCGGCTGATCTCGCCGCACGGAGTTAGGGAGCGCGGAAGAACGCCGCTGGGATCGCCCCCGGCGGAGGTCCCCTGGAGCGAGTCTTTGCGTGCTCCGAAACCCCGGAGGGGGGTTATCCCCCCGATGAATTCGGGTGCTGCTCCCAATGTGCGCAGGCCCGCCGTAGGGGATGGTTGATCTATGACCACCACAGTCCACGTCGCCCAGCCGGCGCCCACGCGCGGTTCCGCCAGTACCCGCGCCAAGAGTGAGTTCGGGCCGCTCCGCGATCGCATCGTGGCCGACGGCCTGCTCGAACGCCGCATCGACCACTATCTGTGGCGTGGCACCCTGATATTGCTCGGCCTGGCCGCCGTTGCCGCGGGAATTGTGCTGCTCTCCGGCTCCTGGTGGGTGCTGCTGCTCGCCCCGGTCGCCGCCATCGTGTCGGCCCAGGTCAGCTTCCTCGGGCATGATGCCGGTCACCAGCAGATCTCCGAGTCGCGCAAGACCAACCGCGTCATCGGTGTCATCGCCGCCAACGTGCTGGCGGGCATCTCCTACGGCTGGTGGCAGGACAAGCACCTCCGCCACCACGCCAACCCCAACCAGGAAGGCCTGGACCCCGACGTCGGCGAGAGCATCATCGCCTGGAGCGAAGAGCAGGCCGCCAAGAAGACCGGGTTTGCGCGCTGGTTCGCCAGGCACCAGGCAGCCTTCTTCTTCCCGCTGCTCACCTTCGAGGGCTGGAACCTCTCCGTCGCCGGATTCCGGGCGTTGAAGGCGCGGCCCGCCAAGGCGCGCACACTCGAGGTGGGCCTGCTGGTCCTGCACTTCGCGGTCTACTTCGGCTTCCTCTTCATCCTTCTCCCGCCGCCGGTCGCCATCCTCTTCATCCTGATCCACCGCGGCCTCTACGGCCTCAACCTCGGCTCGGCCTTCGCCCCCAACCACAAGGGGATGCCGATGCCGCCGGCGGGCTCGCGGCTCGACCACCTGCACAAGCAGGTGTTGACCTCCCGCGACGTGCTGGGTGGGCCGGTGGTCGACTTCATGCTCGGTGGCCTGAACTATCAGATCGAGCACCACCTCTTCCCGAGCATGCCGCGTCCGCACCTCAAGCTGGCGCAGCCGATCATCCGGGACTACTGCGCCACCATCGACCTGCCGTACCGCGCTTGCGGTGTGATCGAGTCGTACGGCGAGTGCCTGAGACATCTGCACAAGGCCGGCCACTAGCCGAGCCTCTCCGAGGCCTCCCCCCGGGCCGAAGAGTCCGACCCTGGCGTTGCCGCCAGGGTCGGATTCTGCTTTCCGGCCAGGCAGGCGTCCAGCCGGAGCGGCTGCGGCATTGACCGGCGGGGACCGTCTTAACTAAATTTGTTGGAGTTAACACCGATACGTGTACGCAGGATGGACGCTGGAGGAGTCCGCCGATCGAGTCGGACCCGACCTCGTCCCAGGACGGAACACCAACTGTGAATCATTTCGCGCCGTTCGCGGGACCTGCGAGGACGCTCGTCCTGCGTCAACCGAGATCGTCGCAACCGAGGGCGGCGACAGGATGAGAGATCTGACCGACGGGGGAATCTCGCCACGGGGCGCCAACCAGGTGAGTGTCGGTGACTTCAACCAGACCGTCATCCTGGACGCCATCCGCCGCAGTCGCAGCGGAATCAGCCGGGTCGAGCTGGCCGAGATGACGGGGCTGTCCGCCCAGTCGATCAGCAACATCGCCCGCCAGCTGCTCAGAGCTGGCCTGGTGCGCGAAGGCAGCCGGGCACCCGTCGCCCGTGGCAAACCCCGAACCCTGCTCGAGCTCGAGCCGACCGGGCAGTACGCAGTCGGCGTCCACCTCGATCCTGCGGTGATCACCTATGTGATCTTGGATCTGACCGGCAGGACGGTGGCGCGCAGTCGCCGCGTCACACCGGCCAGGATCAACCCCTCAGTCATCATCCGCCGAATGGCCACCGAGATTGAACGGCTGGTGACCAAGGCCGGGATCGAACGCAACCGCATCGTCGGTGTCGGCATCGCCGCACCGGGGCCGGTCGACATCATCCAGGGCATCGTCATCGATCCACCCAACCTGGAGGGCTGGCACCGGGTGCCGCTGCGGGAGGCGCTGCGCGAGACCACTGGGTTGCCGGTGCTGCTGGACAAGGACGTGACGGCCGCAGCGGCAGCAGAGAAGTGGTCGGGTGGTGAGAGCCGCAGTGGCAACTTCGTCTTCTTCTACCTCGGTACCGGCATCGGGGCAGGTCTGGTGATCAACAACGACCTGGTGCGAGGTTCATCCCACAACGTCGGTGAGATCGGGCACGTGATCGTCGACCCTGAAGGTCCGAGGTGTTTCTGCGGTCGGCGCGGCTGCGTCGGAGAGACCAGCCAGCCGCGCTACCTGGTGCAGCTCGGGGTGGCGGCTGGGCTGCTGGACCCGACGATCGATCTTGACGATCGACAGCGGGTGGAGCACGCCTTCACCGAACTGGCGCGGATGGCGCTGGCGGACGATGGCGAGGCAAGAAAGATCATGCTGGCTCTGGTCGATCGGATCGCCAAGGTAGTGGAGGACATCGCCAACCTGTTGGACCTCGACCGCGTCGTCTTCGGAGGGCCCCACTGGGCGCCGCTCGAGCCCTTCTTCGATCCGCAGAGACGCCAGGACCTGGACGACCGCTTCATAGCCCGAGGCATCCATTCCCTGAGCGTGTCGGGCACCGACCTGGGAGAGGATGTGGGGGCGGTTGGAGCGGCGAGTCTGGTGCTGGACCACACCTTCTCGGTCAATCCCTCGGCACTGTTGCTCGGAGCGCGGGCAGGCTGACCTTGGCGGTCAACTGTGCGTTCCTCGTTTTCTCCTGATCTGGAAGGCTTTCCATGGTGGTAGGTATCGATCCTGGCAATCTTCAACGCGTTGTTGCGCGGCTGCGGCGGCTGCTGGACGACGACCCGGTGGTCGACCTGTTCGAGCGGTCCATGGCCGAGAACCTCGGCCGGGTCGCCGAACGCCTGCCTGACGGGACGACGTTCATCCTGACCGGCGACATTCCAGCGATGTGGCTGCGGGATCCGGCGGCGCAGATCCGGCCGTACCTGATCTTGTGTGGCGATGATCCGCAGCTGCAGGATGTGCTGATCGGCATTCTGCACCGACAGCTCGAGTTCCTGGTGCTGGACCCTTACGCCAATGCCTTCAAGCGCACAACGGGGCCGGGGAACCATGACGACGACGTGACCGAGCTGCTTCCCGAGGTGTGGGAACGCAAGTACGAGATCGACTCGCTGTGCTATCCCCTTGAGCTGGCCCACCGGCTCTGGCGCATCACCGGCCGCCAGGAGGTGATCGATGATCGTTTCCGACCCGCGGCCGAGGCGATCCTGGAGCTCTGGACGCGAGAGCTCGATCATGATCACCGCTCCTCGTACACCTTCCAGCGGCTGCACGGTCCGGCCAGTGACACGCTGACGAGGGCGGGGCGCGCGGAGCCGATCGGCTGGACCGGGCTGTCCTGGAGCGCCTTCCGACCAAGCGACGACGCCTGTCGCTACAACTACAACATTCCGGGCAACATGTTCGCCTCGGTTGCCCTCGGCTACCTGGCCCAGATCGCCGAGCAGGTGCTGGGTGATGAGGGGCTGGCCGCCCGAGCGGTCGCCCTGCGCGACACGATCGAGGCAGGCATCGCCCGGTTCGGCGTCACTGAGCACCCGACCCGCGGCCGCGTCTTCGTCTACGAGACAGACGGACTGGGCAACTTCGTGCTGATGGATGACGCCAACATGCCGAGCCTGCTGTCGGCGCCGCTGACCGGCTTCGTCGATGTCGAGGACCCCGTCTACCTGGCCACCCGGTCACTGCTGCTGAGCACGGAGAACCCGACCTACTTCAGCGGTACGGCGGCGAGCGGGATCGGCAGCCCGCACACTCCCGGTCCCAACGTCTGGCCAATCGGCCTCGCCGTGGAGGGGCTGACGTCCCCGGACCCACGGGAGAAGCGCCGCATCCTGCAGGTGCTGAGCGACACCACGGCCGGCACCGGCCAGATGCACGAGTCCTTCAACGTCGACGATCCGACCGAGTTCACCCGGCCCTGGTTCTCCTGGGCGAACGCCATGATGTGCGAGCTGGTCCTCGACGTCGGCGGACTCACCCTGGCTTCCGCGATGCGCCCCTGAGCTTGTCTGCCACGTGCCCTGAGCTTGTCTCCCACGTGCCCTGAGCTTGTCGAAGGGCGGCTCTTCGACAGGCTCAGAGCGCGGTGCGGGCTCTTCGACGGGCGCAGAGCGCGGTGCGGCTCTTCACCGGGCGCCTGCCGCAAGGCCGATACCCTGGACGGCATGTCGCAACCGCCCAACCAGGGCTACCCGCCAGAGTTTCGGCCGCCCGTCCCTTACGGTGGCTATTCCGGGCAGCCCATGGGTTATGGACGGCCCTCCGATCCTCCGACGCAGGTGCTGCCCTATCACGGCGCACCACTGCCACCGCCGTTCGCGCCCGCCGCCGCCCGACCGACCCCCCAGCCACCGCCCCGCCCAGGAGGCGTCACGGTCGCCGCAACCATGGCTGTGACAGCGTCGATGCAATGGCTGGTGGTGCTCAGCTTCGCCTGGCTGGTCGCCGCCGTCGGTGCCGATCAGCTGGACACCTCCGACCAGGTCCAGGGGGCGTTCTTCCACATCATGAACCGTTTCCATCTGCGGATGATCGAGGGGCTGGCCTGGCCGCTGTACGGCTTCCCGCTGGCGGCGACGGTGGTCGGCTTGATGGTGCTGGCACGCCGGGCGGCCCACCGCATCGCCTTCTCGGTGGCCGGGCTGGCGGCGCTCGTTTGGTCCGCCTGGTGGCTGCACCAGGACCTGCGGTGGTGGGTACCGCTGGCCGGCTACGTCGGTCTGTGCCTGCTGCTCGTCTGGACTCCCGCTGCCACCCGTTGGTACGACTGGAGACCGCAGCATGGCTGAGTCCCTCAGGATCTTCGTCGCCGGGCCGGCGGCATGGAACCTGTTGGTGTTCCTTGATCATCTGCCGGAACCGGTGCCGCAGATGATGGCCGCCAGGCACAGCTATCCGACCCTCGGCGGCACCTCCGCCGGCAAGGCCTTGAACCTGCGGCACCTGGGGGCCGAGGTGACTCTGCGTACGGTGCTGGGCGCGGACGCACCCTCTGGGCTGATCCGGTCAGCCCTGGAGTCGGCAGGTGTGTCCTTGATCATCGAGGAGGATGCCGACGGGCGGGCCGAGCAGCACCTCAACCTGATGGACAGTGCCGGGCAGCGGCTGTCGATCTATCTGCACGGGTCACAACTGGGCCCTGACGGCCCGCGCCATGACAGTGCCAGTGTGGCGGCGATGCAGGCGGCAGACGCGGTGATCATCGACCTTGCCGACGCATCCCGCCCGCTGCTGCGAACGGCGAGGGAGCTGGGCCTGCCGATCTGGTGCGACCTGCACGACTATGACGGTGTGAACCCGTTCCATGCCGAGTTCGCGGACGCCGCCGACTACCTGTTCCTGAGCGCAGACCGGATGCCGGAGCCGGAGGTGTTCATGCAGCAGCGGATTAACGCCGGCGCGCGACTGGTGGTCTGCACTCATGGAGCCGACGGGGCGACTGCGCTGGATGGAGACGGCGGTTGGCACCAGGTTGAGGCCGAACCGATCTCCGCTCTGGTGGACAGCAACGGCGCCGGGGACGCCTTCCTGGCGGGCTTCCTGGTCAGCTATCTCCGCTCGGGACTGGTGGGCGACGCGCTGCGTTCCGGGGCGCGACAGGGGGCGGCAACAGTGCAGAGTCCTGCGCTGGCACCGCTCCCAATCTGATCACTCCGCCGCTGACGGCGACCCCGTCTCGAGTGACGGTCCCGCCAGATCGGCCAGTGCGGCCGCCACGCGGCGCTGCTCCTGCCCGGGGCGGGCCACGTGGCTGGCGGCGGTGAGCAGGAAGCTGCCGACCACCACCCCACCGCTGCGTACCGGTAGGGCGATCTCGGTGTCGGTCGGCAGCCCGTCGCGCTCGACAGCGATTTCTCCTGACGCCCCGACGAGGGTGCCGTCAGGTCGCAGCGACGGCAGCGACGAGTCGGACTCGGTCGAGATTCGGCAGCGATCGAGGTCGAGCAGCTCGACCAGTTCGGCCGAGATGTGGTTGATGACGTCCTTCGGCGGCGTTGTCCCGGCAGCAACCGTCGCGGAGGTGTCGAGCATCCCCGACAGGTAGCCCTGCTCCCGACTGGCCGAATGTTGCTGTCGTCGACCCCACAGGGCCAGCTCGGTCACGGCGAGGCCCACTGCGAGCAGCAGCAGTGTGGTTTCGATGTCGTCCCGGTTGGTGATGGTCAGCCGGTGGTAGGGCGCCGTCAGGAAATAGTCGAACGACACTGCGCCAGACAGCGCCGCCACAATCCCGGCGGAGCGCAGCCCGGTGGATGCGGCGGCGACCACCAGCAGCACCAACCCGAGGGCGGCATTGGTGTTCTCCACCCACTCCCGCAGCAGGGACAGGAGCGCGCAGGCGAGGGCGGGCACTGCGACGGCGAGCACCATGACAGCCGACCGGTGCCGGGCGATGACCTGTTCCATGACTTTATGGAACAGCGTCTGGGTCGACGGAAGCAATGGTCCTGACGAAAACCTGATGGTCAGACGGGCGATGCGGCTCAGCGAGTCGTTGCCGGCTCGTCGCACGTCAGGATCTCGCCAAGGTCAGGTCTGGTCGCGTCAAGAACCTGTCAAGACGACCGGCCCAGTGATCTCGGCGGCTGTTGGCTGGAACCTGTACACCGGTGCCGCAACTGCTGGGAGATCTGATGCTGGACGCCATGTTCATCGCTCTGACTGCACTGTTCTTCGTGGGGGTGGCCTGGCTGGCGCGCACCCTGGGTCGTCTGCAGGCCGGGGACCAGGAGAGCCAGCCGACACACGTGGTCAGGCAGTCCGTCCTGCGGCGGGGCCGACGGTGAGCATCGAGAACCTGGTCGGCTTGATCATCGCTGGCGCCCTGCTGGTCTACCTGACCGTCGCCCTGATCAAACCGGACAGATTCTGATGACTGCGACTGTGGCCGGGGTTCTGCAGATCGCGCTCCTGGTGCTGCTGCTCGGAGTGGCCTACGTACCGCTCGGTGACTACATGGCTCGAGTGTTCACCTCCGAACGGCACCTCGCCGCAGAGCGTGTCCTCTATCGAGTGGTGCGCGTCGACCCGGATGCGGACCAGCGCTGGTACAACTACCTGCTGTCCCTGCTGGGGTTCTCCGCAGCGTCGGTGGTGTGCCTGTATGGCCTGTTAAGACTGCAGCGGTTTCTCCCGCTCTCGCTCGGCCACCGGGGACTGGAACCGACCCTGGCGTGGAACACCGCGGTGTCATTCGTGACCAACACCAATTGGCAGTCCTACTCGGGTGAGGCCTCGTTGGGATACCTGGCTCAGATGGCAGGGCTGACGGTGCAGAACTTCGCGTCTGCAGCGGTCGGACTGTGTGCCGCGATGGCGCTCATTCGCGGGCTGGCGAGTGAGGGTGGCGGCGTTGGCAACTTCTGGACCGACCTGACCCGCGGCATCGTACGGATCCTGCTGCCGCTCGCGGTGATCTTCGGCCTGGCGCTGGCGGCTGGCGGCGTCATCCAGAACCTCGCAGGTGTCCGCGAGATCACCACCCTGACCGGCGGAACACAGCAGCTTCCCGCCGGGCCCGTCGCCTCCCAGGAGGTCATCAAGCAGCTCGGCACCAACGGGGGAGGATTCTTCAACGCCAACTCCAGTCACCCGTTCGAGAACCCGAACGCGGTCACCAATCTGCTGGCGATCTTCCTGGAGCTGCTGATCCCGGTGTGCCTGACCCGGACCTTTGGACGCATGGTCGGACGGATGCGTCAGGGGTATGCAGCGTTGGGCTTCGTTTCGGTGCTCTGGTTGGGTTCGCTGATCGCGCTCTGGGCCATGGAGGCGAGCCACCGGGGGACAGCGCTGCAGCTGGCCGGTGCGGCCATGGAGGGCAAGGAAACCCGGTTCGGCATCCCGTCGTCAGTACTTTTCGCGACCAGCACCACAGCCACGTCGAGCGGCGCCGTCGACAGCATGCACTCCAGCTTCACCGGGCTCGGTGGTGCGGTGCTGATGCTGAACATGATGCTCGGGGAGGTGTCGCCCGGCGGGGTCGGCTCGGGCCTTTTCGGGCTGGTCGTGCTCGCCATCCTGACCGTGTTCCTCGCAGGTCTGATGGTGGGGCGAACGCCTGAGTTCCTGGGCAAACGGGTCCGCCGGGCGGAGATCACCTACGTCGCCTTGTACTGCCTCGCCATGCCCGCTGTGCTGCTGGTCGGGGTCGCTGTGGCGGCGGTGACACCCATGGGGCGGGATTCCAGGCTCAATCCGGGGCCCCATGGTCTGTCCGAGATGCTCTACGCCTTCACCTCTGCGGCGAACAACAACGGGTCCGCGTTCGCCGGTCTGGGTGCCGACACACCGTTCTACAACGTCGGCCTCGGGATCGTCATGCTGATCGGCCGGTTCGGGCTGATCGCTCTGGTGCTGGCCCTGGCCGGCTCGCTTGCGCAGCAGCAACGGCGAGCCGAGAATGCCGGGACGCTGCCGACCCAGACGCCGTTGTTCGTCGGCCTGCACGTCGGCACGGCCCTGATCGTGACCGCACTCACTTTCTTCCCAGCCCTGGCGTTGGGGCCGATAGCCGAGGGGCTGTCATGACGGGACCGGACAGGGCTCGGTCTGCGGGCGTCTCGTTCAACCCGAGCCAGCTCGTGCGCAACCTGCCGCAGGCGCTGCTGAAACTCGACCCTCGCGTGATGATCAAGAACCCAGTGATGTTCGTCGTGGAGGTCGGCGCCATAGTCAGCACCGGTCTGGCGACGGTGCACTCGAGTCTGTTCGCCTGGCTGATCGTTGGTTGGCTCTGGTTCACCGTCATCTTCGCCAACCTCGCCGAGGCGGTGGCCGAGGGTCGCGGGCGCGCACAGGCGGCATCGTTGCGGGCCACCAAGCGGGATACCCCAGCGCGGCTGCTCTCGGAGGACCGTCGGGAGTCGCTGGTCAGCTCGGTGTCGCTCGCCATCGGCGACCTGGTGGTTGTCGAGGCCGGACAGGTGATTCCCGGCGACGGGGACGTCGTCGAAGGCATTGCCACAGTAGACGAGTCGGCCATCACCGGTGAGTCCGCTCCAGTGATCCGTGAGTCGGGTGGCGACCGATGCGCGGTCACCGGGGGGACCACGGTGCTGTCCGACCGGATCATCGTCCGCATCACCGCGAAACCCGGCGAGAGCTTCGTGGACCGGATGATCGCCATGGTGGAGGGTGCATCACGGCAGAAGACGCCGAACGAGATCGCGCTGAACATCCTGCTGGTCAGTCTGACCATGATCTTCCTGCTCGCGGTCAGCACATTGCAGCCGCTGTCGATCTACTCCGGGGAGCCGCAGCCGGTGGTGGTGCTGGTGGCGCTGCTCGTGTGTCTGATCCCGACCACGATAGGGGCGTTGCTCTCCGCCATCGGGATCGCCGGCATGGACCGGCTCGTTCAGCGCAACGTGCTGGCGATGTCGGGTCGCGCCGTCGAGGCGGCGGGAGACGTCAACGTCCTGCTGCTCGACAAGACGGGCACGATCACCCTGGGGAACCGGCAGGCGGTGGAACTCATCCCGGTCGGTGGACGCGAGGACCAGCTGGCCGACGCGGCCCAACTCGCCAGCCTCGCCGATGCGACGCCGGAGGGACGGTCGGTGGTGGTGTTGAGCAAGACCCGTTATGGACTGCGGGAACGGCACGAGGGAGAGCTGCCGGGGGCCGAGTTCATCAACTTCACCGCCCAAACCAGGATGAGCGGTATCGACCTCGCAGATGGCCGGAAGGTCCGCAAGGGGGCCGCTGCGGCCGTGCTGGCGTGGGTGGCGGCGGAAGGCGGAACATCCGGATCGGAGGCAGAGGCCGGGCATGTTGACCCGGCCGACACCGCTGCCGACGCCTCAGAACTCGAGCCGAGCATCGATTCGATCGTCCACCGGGTCGCTGCGGCGGGAGGGACGCCCCTCGTCGTCGGCGAGGTCAGTTGCGGCAGGGCACGGGTGTTGGGTGTCATCCACCTGGCCGACGTCGTCAAGGACGGCATCAGGGCCCGCTTCGGCGAACTGCGGGCCATGGGCATCCGGACTGTCATGGTGACCGGTGACAATCCCGTCACCGCCAAGGCGATCGCCGCCGAGGCCGGCGTCGACGACTTTCTGGCGGAGGCCAAGCCAGAGGACAAGATGGAACTGATCCGTAGGGAACAGTCGGGTGGGCGGTTGGTGGCGATGACCGGGGACGGCACCAACGACGCGCCGGCTCTGGCTCAGGCTGATGTCGGAGTGGCCATGAACACCGGCACCTCGGCCGCCAAGGAGGCCGGCAACATGATCGATCTGGACTCCGACCCGACCAAGCTGATCGAGATCGTCGAGATCGGCAAGCAACTCCTGATCACGCGAGGTGCGCTGACCACCTTCTCGATCGCCAACGACGTGGCGAAGTACTTTGCCATCATTCCGGCCATGTTCGTCACCATGTTCCCCGGGCTCGAGGCGCTGAACATCATGCAGCTGGCAACTCCGCGCTCGGCGATCCTCTCGGCGGTGATCTTCAACGCCTTGATCATCATCGGCCTCATCCCGTTGGCCCTGCGCGGAGTGCACTATCGGCCGATGTCGGCCTCCAGGATGCTGAGACGCAATGTGCTGGTCTACGGGATCGGTGGGCTGGTCGCGCCCTTCGTCTCGATCAAGCTGCTGGATCTCCTGCTCTCGCTGATTCCCGGCGTCGGCTGACCGTCGTCCCCGAAGAGAGAGGGAATGCTCATGAATCTGCTCCGTCAGTCACTCGCCGGACTGCGAGTGCTGGCCGCCTTCACCCTGCTCCTTGGTCTGGCCTACCCCCTGTTGATCACCGGAGTCGCCCAGCTCGGCTTTCCCAGCCAGGCCAACGGCAGCCTCGTGTCGTACCGGGGCGCAGTAGTGGGCTCCAGCTTCATCGGTCAGCGGTTCACCGGTGACCGATGGTTCCTGCCACGGCCGTCCGCCGCAGGCAGCGGCTACGACCCGACCGCCAGCTCGGGGTCGAATCTCGGCCCCAACAGCCTGCGGCTCACCACTCTAGTGAGGGCCCGTCGGGTCGAGATCGCGCGACGGGAGGGTGTCAGTCCCGACAAGGTCCCAGCTGACGCGGTCACGGCCTCCGGCAGTGGCCTCGACCCGGCGATCTCTCCCGCGTACGCGCAACTCCAGGCGGCCCGGGTGGCGCGTGCGCGGAGGTTGCCGCCTGCTGAGGTGGAGCGGTTGGTCGCGGCGCACACCCAGAGACGCATGCTTGGCATCCTGGGCGAACCAGCCGTGAACGTACTGGAGTTGAACCTGGCCCTCGAGCGGCTCTCGTGACCGCCGGGCACTGGCCGGCGGACTAGGTTCGTCTCATGCAGCGTGGATCCCTGCGAATCTATCTCGGCGCCGCTCCGGGCGTCGGCAAGACCTTCGACATGCTGTCGGAGGGGCACCGCCGGGCGTCACGGGGGACCGATGTCGTGATCGGCTATGTGGAGGCACACGGCCGCAAGCTCACTGAGGCCCTGATCGCGGGTCTCGAGGTGGTGCCACGCCGCCGACTGGCCTACCGCGGATCGACCTTCGAGGAGATGGATCTGGACGCGGTGATCCGCCGAGCCCCCGACGTCGCCCTGGTGGATGAGCTCGCCCACACCAATGTCCCGGGCGTCCAGCACGAGAAGCGCTGGCAGGACGTCGAGAAGCTGCTGGCAGCTGGCATCGACGTGATCTCGACGGTCAACATCCAGCACCTGGAATCACTCAACGACGTCGTCAACGAGATCACCGGAGTGAAGCAACGAGAGACCATCCCCGACGAGGTGGTCCGCAGGGCTGATCAGATCGAGCTGGTGGACATGTCGCCCCAGGCGCTCCGGCGCCGTCTCGCCCACGGCAATGTCTATGCAGCGGAGAAGATCGACCCAGCCCTGGGCAACTACTTCCGGGTCGGCAACCTGACCGCCCTTCGGGAGCTGGCCCTGTTGTGGCTGGCCGACCGCGTCGACGACGCTCTGCAGAGCTATCGCAACGAGCATGGCATCGCCCAACCCTGGGCCGCCCGTGAGCGCGTCGTTGTAGCCCTGACCGGTGGGCCCGAGGGAGAGACCCTGCTGCGGCGCGGCGCGAGGATCGCCGGTCGTGGCGCGGGCGGTGAGCTGCTGGCGGTGCACGTCGGCCGCGAGGACGGTCTGGTGGACGGCAACCCTGGCACTCTCGAGGCGCAGCGTCTGCTCACCGAGCGGCTCGGCGGCTCGTTTCATCGGATCGTCGGTGACGACATCGCGGCATCCATCATCGACTTCGCCGTCGGCTCGAACGCCTCCCTGATCGTGGTCGGGGTCAGTCGCAAGCCACGGTGGCAGGCACTCTTCTCCGAGAGCGTTGGCGACGGGGTGGTACGCGGCGCCGGGGCCGTCGAGAGCCTCGACGTGCATGTCGTTGCCCATGAGCAGGCTGGCCGCGGACTACTGCCCCGCCGCATCGAGCTGCTCAGCCGCCGTCGCCGACTGGTCGGATGGCTGACGTCGGTGCTCGGCCCGACACTGCTGACCGCCTTTCTCATCACGTTCGGCCACGGGTTGGGTCTACCCACCGACCTGATGTTGTTTCTGGCGCTCACTGTTGCCGTGGCGCTGCTCGGCGGACTTGGCCCGGCTCTGACCGCTGCGGTGCTGGGCTCTGTGCTCGCCAACTTCTTCCTCACTCCGCCACTGCACACGCTGACTATCGCTGATCCGGAACATGCCCTTGCCCTGCTGACTTCGGTCTTGACCGGAGTGGCGGTCGCGTCCGTGGTGGACCGGGCTGCTCGGCGTGCAGACCAGGCTCGACGGGCCAGCAACGACGCCGAGATCCTCAGCGTGCTGGCCGGAAGCGTCGTCCGCGGCGAAGACTCGGTCGCGGCAATCCTCGAACAGCTGCGGGCCACCTTCCGGATGGACTCGGCGACGCTGCTCGAACGGGACGCGGAGGACGCCGCCTGGCGGATCGTGCACTGTGCGGGAGAGCCACCATGCGGCCGCCCGGAGGACGCGGACAATGAGGTCACCATCTCCCCGTTCCTGGTGCTCGGCCTCCGCGGGCATGCGCTGGAGGGTGGCTCACGGCGGGTGCTCGAGGCTTTCGCCGCCCAGGCGTCGGCGGTGCTGGAGCGAGAGCGGCTCCGGGTCCGGGCAGAGGAGGCCCGGACGTTGAAAGAGGGCGACGACATCAAGACGGCGCTGCTGGCGGCGGTGTCCCACGATCTGCGGACGCCGCTCGCCAACATCAAGGCCAGCATCACCAGCCTGCGTCAGGAGGACGTGCAATGGAGTCCGGCGGATGAGAAGGCGCTGCTCGGGACGATCGGAGAGGCGACGGACCGGTTGGAACGGCTGGTCGACAACCTGCTGGACCTCTCCCGGCTGCAGACTGGCAACACGCATCCGGTGATCCGCGCCATCAGCCTGGATGAGATCATCCTGCCCGCGCTGGAGAACGTTCCCGCCGACACGGTGCGGCTCGACTTCGACGAGGCACTGCCGATGATCGCGACCGATGCCGGGCTGGTCGAGCGTGCACTGGCCAACATCATCGAGAACGCCGTGAAACATGGTGCGCCGTCCCAGGCGCCGGTAATGATCTCGGCCGCCGTCGTCGGCGAGACCATCGAGATCAGAGTCGTCGACCGTGGGCCAGGGATTGCCGCTTCGCTGAGAGAGCAGATGTTCGAGCCCTTTCAGCGCCTGGGGGACGGGTCGGCGGGCGCGGGACTGGGTCTCGGGCTCGCAGTGGCCAAGGGGTTCATCGACGCGGTGGACGGCAGCGTGATGGCGGAGGACACCCCCGGTGGCGGCTTGACTGTGAGCGTGGTGTTGCCCCTGAGCAGCGGCGTCGTCAGGCCGGGGCAAGGCCAGCGGCGACAGTCATGACACAGCAACAGACCATTCTGGTCGCCGACGACGAGCCTGGGCTGGTCCAGGCACTGGCCATCAACCTCCGGGCGCGCGGCTGGAACGTCGTCACCGCCGGCACCGGCGCGGGCGCGCTGGAGGCGGCGGCCAAGCGGCGCCCGGATCTGGTGGTGTTGGACCTCGGGTTGCCGGACATGGACGGGGTCGACGTCATCCGCGGAATCCGGGGTTGGTCGGCGGTGCCGATCATCATCCTCTCGGCGCGGCACGACTCCGACGAGAAGGTGAGTGCCCTGGATGCCGGCGCCGACGACTATGTCACCAAGCCGTTCGGGATGGACGAGTTCCTCGCACGTATCCGGGCCGCTCTTCGGCGGGCACAGCCCAGCGAGAGTGATGCGCCGGTGGTGCAGGCGGGGGAGTTGCGGATCGACCTCGCGGCCAAGAAGATCTCCCGCAATGGTGCCGAGCTTCGGCTGACGCCGACCGAGTGGCACTTCCTGGAGATCCTGGTACGTCACCGCGGCCGACTGGTGACGCACGAACAACTGCTGCAGCAGGTGTGGGGACCCAGCTATCGCACCCAGAGCAACTATCTCCGGGTCTATTCTGCCCAGCTTCGGCGCAAGCTCGAGGCGGACCCTGCGCACCCCAGACACCTCATCACCGAAGCCGGGATGGGATACCGCTTCGAGACCGACTGACTCAGCCGAGCTTGGCCAGTCGTTCCACCGCCTGCTCGAGGACCTCGTCCCGCTTGCAGAAGGCCCAGCGGACGTAGGGCGCGCCGGCGGCCGTGTTGTCGTAGAAGACCTGGTGAGGGATCGCCACCACTCCGCAGCGACCTGGCAGCTCGCGGCAGAACTCCAGCCCGTCGTGGTAGCCCAACGGCCGGACGTCAGTGGTCATGAAGTAGGTCCCGCGGGGGAGGGCGGGGGACAGACCCATGCTCCTGAGTCCCTCGGCGAGCAGGTCCCGTTTGCGTTGCAGGTCGACCCTCAGCTCAGCCACCCAGTCGTCCCCCTCGTTGAGGGCCCGGGCGATGGCGGGTTGGAACGGTGCCCCGGACACGTAGGTCAGGAACTGCTTGACAGCGGTGATCTCGGTGATCAGCTCGGCCGGTGCCAGCGCCCAGCCGATCTTCCAACCCGTGGCGGAGAAGGTCTTGCCCGACGAGGAGATCCGGACCGTCCGTTCCCGCATACCGGGGTACGAGGCGAGCGGCACATGCGTGGCATCGTCGTACACCAGATGCTCGTACACCTCGTCGCAGACCACCAACACATCATGATCAACACAGATCCTGGCGATCTCTGCCAGCTGCTCCGGCGGCAGCACGGCACCGGTCGGATTGTGCGGCGAGTTGATCAACACCATCTTGGTGTGCGCGGTGAAGGCCCGCTCGAACTCGGCAAGGTCAAGGACGAAGTCGGGGCCGAACAGACCGACGCCGACCCGGGTGCCGCCGGCAAGGTCGATAGAGGCCGCATAGGAGTCGTAGAACGGCTCCAAGGCGACCACCTCGTCGCCGGGGTTGACGAAGGCCAGGATGGCCGCGGCCAATGCTTCGGTGGCCCCGGTGGTGACCAGCACTTCGAGGTCGGCGTCGTAGTGGAGGCCGTAGTGCCTCGAGGTGTGGTCGACGACGGCCTGCCTGAGCGACTGGATCCCCCGGCCCGGCGGATACTGGTTGATCCCGTCGGCGATGGCCTGCCGGGCGGTCTCCAGCATGAAATCGGGACCGTCGGTGTCGGGGAACCCCTGACCCAGATTGATGGACCCGGTCGAGAGTGCGAGCGCGGACATCTCGGCGAAGATGGTGGTGGTGGCCGATCGGACCCGATCCGCCTTCCAAGGTGAGGCCATACCCGCGACCCTAGCGCGATACGCCCCCGACCTTGTCTCCCCTCCGTGCCCTGAGCTTGTCTCTCCGCGCCCTGAGCTTGTCGAAGGGCTGCTCTTCGACAGGCTCAGAGCGCGTTGGGGCTCTTTGACAGGCTCAGAGCGCGTCGCTGCTCTTCGACAGGCTCAGGGCGCGTTGGGGCTCTTCGAGAGGCTCAGGGCGCGTCGGGCAGGATGAAGGGTGTGACCGATCACGCCATCACTCTGCCTGTCGGACCCGGCACCGTGCTGCTCGACCCCAACGACGGTGCTCCTCTGCAGTTCGTGGACCCGGACGCCGCCGATCGCCGGTTCCTGCTGGACGAGACGACGGACGCCTTCCATTCCAGCGAACATCGTTGGGGGTCGGGGTTCGTGATCACCAACGTGGGCTCCACCCGATGGTCGCAGCCCGCAGAGCGCCGGCTCGACGGCCCCGGCGTCCAGCTGACCTATCCGCTGCTCGACACGTTGACCTTGACGGTCACCCGGACCGGCGGTGAGCGCCTGCTGGAGCGCTACGAGCTGACCAACACTGGTGCCGCGCCGTTGGTCGTCACCAGCCTCGGCATCAACACTCCCTTCCGGGACCTGTACGAGAGCGCGGCGACCTCGTTGGCGCAGGCCGTCCACGCTCACGTGTGGACCGGTGGTGCGGACGCCTGGGTCTGGGCTCAACCGATGTCGGGCACCGGCCGATCCCTGGGGCTGATCGTCCGCAGCGGGGCCCTGTGGAGCTATTCGGTCGAGTCGCGCAACCAGAACTCGTCCTCCAACGTCCGCGGACACCTCCTGCTTCAGGCCACCGACCTGGCCAGGAATTCTACGGCTTTCGGCGGCCAGCCGCCGATCGAGATCGCGTCGGGCGAGTCCTGGCTGCTTGAGTGGGAAGTCGGCTTCTTCGCGAGCCGGGAGGCATTTCTGGCAGCGTCGACGCCACAGCTCACCGTCGACCGGCTGTATGCCGAGGTGGGTCAACAGATCACGGTGCTGGGCAACACGGCCGGGCTGCGGGTCGATGGGGAGGCCAGCGTCGAGCGGGAGGGTGAGCGGGTCGCCGTGACCGGCACCCAACACGGTGCGGTGCATCTGAGCACCGACTCGGCCCAGACGGCGGTGCTGTTCCACAGCCCGCTGCCCGACCTGGTCCGACGCCGGGTCCGGTTCATCCTTGATCAGCATCGGCCGACCGAACGACCGTTGCCCTATCGTTACGCCTTCGTTCCCTACGACACCGCGACCGGCCTGACGCAGACCACCAACGGTTGGGCCGACTGGTCGGACGGGGCCGAACGGGTGGCGATGCCAGCTCTGCTGCAGGAGGCTCGCCGACGCGGTTGGGTCGACTCACCGGGTGAGGTGGATGAGGCGCTCGTCGGCTTTGCCGACTTCGCGCGGAACCTGCTGCTGGATGAGTCGGCGGCGCCCCGATGGGGCAGCACGGTCAAGGCGCCCGTACGCATCTACAACTCGCCGTGGCTGGCTCACTTCTTCGCCACCCAGCATGATCACGGTGGCGCGGACGATGATCTCGACCTGGCCGCGCGAATCCTCGAGCGCAGCTTCGAGCTGGGTGCAGGCGAGCATCTGTCGATCGGCCACCCCGAGGCGCTGGTCCTGGTGACCGAGAGGCTGCTGGAGGCCGGTCAGGCCGACCGGGCGACCGGCCTGCGGGACCTGCTGGTCCAGCAGGCGGCCCATTTCGCCAAGATCACGGTGAACCTGCCGAGCCACGAGGTCAACTACGAACAGTCCATGGTGGCGCCGTTGGTCACCCTCTATGCCGTGGCTGAGCAGCTCGAGGGTCAGGACCGCTTCCTCGGGCCGCTGGATCAGGCGGTGCGCTGGCTGCGGGCCTTCGGTGGACCACAGCCACACATCAGGCTGAACGAGATCGGCATCCGGCACTGGGACGGCTACTGGTTCGGCCGAGACCGGCAGTGGGGCGACATCTTCCCGCACCACTGGAGCGTGCTCACTGCGGTGGCACTGCGGCAGCTGCCCACGACGATGCGTACCGCGGAGTCCGACTCGGCGGCCCGGGAGATCTTCCACGCCAACTTGATCAACATCTTCGCGGACGGCTCGGCGACCTGCGCCTTCACCGTGCCCAGCGCCGTCGACGGCCGCCCGGGCTACCGCGCCGACCCGCTCGCAAACGATCAGGACTGGCCGCTGACCCTGTGGCTGCGGCAGCTCGAGTCGGGTGACGTCTGACGACCTGAGGCAGTTCGACATTCACCCATGGCGGTGCTATGCTTTGCCCGACTCGGGGGAACGAGTCATTGGCTCGTGGGGTACCAGGCGTGCATGCCACACCCGATCGGGCCGCTTTGGCTCTATCCGGGGGGATGCAGCACATGCAGGGATATTCGAGCGCGCCTTCGCGCGCCCAATTGGTGGCGGGTCACGAGCGCCGAGCGCAGGAAGACTTGCCGAACGATCGGCGGGAGATCCGCGCTCACCGTTTTCTGGCGGGTTTCGTGGTTATGGCAGTCTGTGGCCTCGCCTTGGCCTGGGTCGCGCTCAAGCAGCCGGGCCCCGTCGTCTCCGTGGTCGCGGCTCTGGCGGTGCCGGTCGTCGCGTACGGGCTGGGCTGGAGCCGGCGTCAGATCCTGGTGAGCGCCCTGTCGTTGGGCTCCTTCGTCGCGGTCGTCGACTACCTGAGCTGGCGGACGACAGTGATCAACTGGTCAGCGTGGTGGATCTCGCTGCCACTCTTGATCGCCGAGGCCTTCGGGGCCCTGCATGCCGTCGGGATCGCCTGGACCGTGTGGCCGCGGCCTGAGAAGCCCTGGCAGCCGACGGCAGATGCGACCGAGCTGCCGATCTTTGTCCTGATCCCGACCGTCAACGAGGGAGTCGACGTCGTCGGCCCGACCATTGACGCGGCTCTGCTGGCCCGCTCGGCGTTCCAGGATCGCTATCCGCACGCCTCGGTGACGATCGTCGTCTGCAACGACGGCCGGGTCGCCAACTGGAACGGCTGGCGAGACGTCGAGCGGCTCGCCAAGAGCCGTGGCGTGGTTCACGTGGCCCGGCAGGTCGGTGGGGGTGCCAAGGCCGGCAACATCGAACACGCCCGTCGGCTGCTGAACATCCACGGCAACGCTCTGCTGGTGGTCTTCGACGCCGACCAGATCGCCGAGCCGGAGTTCCTGCTGGCCACCGTGCCCGTGCTCGACGACGAGCAGGTGGCCTGGGTGCAGACGAGCCAGACCTACCGCAACCTGGACAACCCGGTCGCCCGGTGGGCCGAGCACCAGCAGGCGATCTTCTACAAGATCTTGTGCCCGGGCAAGGCCAGGCAGAACTCGGCCTTCATCTGTGGCACCAACGTGGTCATTCGTGCGGCCGCCCTCGACGAGATCGGCGGCTTCCCGCAGGACTCCGTCACCGAGGACTTCGCCGCCTCGCTGAGGCTGCACGCCCGCTGGCGCAGCGTCTTCGTCCCGGGAGTGCTGGCACGGGGCCTCGGCCCGATGGATCTGCGGTCCTACTTCGGACAGCAGCGCCGCTGGGCGATCGGGACTCTCGGAGCGCTGCGCACCAACGGCAGACAGATCTTCTGGCCGTCGCGGACGGGCCTCAGCCTCGAGCAGCGGGTCCAGTACGGACTGGCCGCCACGCACTACCTCGGAGGACTCAAGGATCTGATCTTCGTCCTTGCCCCGTTGGTCTTCCTGGTCACCGCCATCCCCGCCGTGAGCGGTGCCACGCTGGGTGACTTCATCAACCACTTCCTGCCGTACCTGATCTTCTCCCAGGGTGTCCTCCTGGTGGCGGCCAACGGCAAGACGTCCTGGCGTGGCCTGGTGATGGGGTTCGCCAGCTTCCCTGTGCTGGTCGGCAGCCTGGTCACCGTTCTCGCCGGTCGCAGGATCGGCTTCGCGGTCACCGCCAAGTCGCGGGCGGCGGGCCGCCAGGTCGGGCACGTCCTGCCGCACCTCGTCGGTCTGGGCATCTGCCTGGCAGTGCTCGCGTTCTCCTTCGCTACTGGTCGGGTGGGTGCGGCCCAGCTCGTCAGCCTGGTCTGGGTCGGCTACAGCCTGCTCAGCTTTTCGGTTGCGCTGGGGCTGGCCCTCGCCGACGTACGCGGCCTGCGTCTGCCCTCCTCAGGACAGCAGCGCCCGTCGGTCGGCCAGCGGCTGCGCGTACTGGCGCGGGTCCTGCCGCGGCGCCGTCGGCGTTACGCTCTGGCGGCCGGTACGGCCACCCTTGCCCTGCTGGCGGTGGCCACGGTGGCCCTGCCCAACCTGGACCCCTCAGCCGCCGCCGCCTTCGAGCCCAGCGCCAAGCCGTCCGAGCTGAAGGTTGGGCTGGCGCTGGCAGGGGACGCCCCACCGAGCGGCTCAATCGCCCTGGGTCGGAAGTGGGACCTCATCGGCCGGACGCAACAGGTCGATGAGCCGTTTGACCTGGCCTGGATGAGCAGCCGTCGCCAGGAAGGGACCACCCCCTGGATCACGCTGGTGTTCGGCACCGGCGGCGATGATCTGGACAGCGGGCTGCCGGCTATCGTCAACGGGACCCACGACGGCGAGCTGCGTCGGTGGGCCGACCAGGCTCGCGCCTTCGGAGGGCCGATCTACCTCACGGTGCTTCCCCAGGTCGATCGGAGCTGGGCCGCGACCACTGCGGTGGCCCATGGTGGGATCCCCGCCGACGTCGGCCCGGCCTGGTCCCATGTGAGAGAGCTCTTCCGGTCCGAGGGCGCCAACAATGTCGCCTTCGTGTGGGCCCCGGCCGATCCTGACAGTGATCAGCTTTTCGCACCGGCCGCGAACCAGGTTGACGCAGTCCTCCTCAGCCTGATCAGCTACCCCGGCACCAGCTGGGCAGATCCCGACCGCGCGATCACGGCGGTGCAGGCACGTCACCCGGGCAAGGCGGTGCTGCTGGAGATCAGTGCCGCCGGCAGCGACTCCGCCAAGGCCACCTGGATCAGCAAGGCCGTACACGCCGCGCAGAAGAACGGGCAGGTGCGCGCACTGATCTATCACCAGGCCCCGCCGGACGGGTCCAAGGATCCACGATGGCCGTTGCTTCCGGGCTCCTCGTCGGCGCGGTCTTTCGAGGCTGCCTCGGTGTCGGGCACTGCGGGAACGGAGGTTCAGCGATGACCACGATGGTGAGTGATCGGGCAGCTGGCCTGGCGCGAGTCGCCGGCAATGGCCTGCTGGGTGATCAAGAGTTGACCGCTCAGCCGACCGGGCCGCTGCGTTCGGAGATCGGGCAGGCTTCGCGCGGAAGCGTGCCCGGAGAGGACCGGCCCGTACGGCGACGTCGCCCCGCGACGCTGTTCCCGCTGGCGGCCGTACTCCTGCTGCAGCTGATGGCCATGCTGACGCTCCGCAACAGCGCCTTCCAGGACGAGGCGCTGTACCTCTTCGCCGGGCGTGATCTGTGGCGTTCGTGGACGTCAGGTGAGCCCGCACTGGAGAACTATGCGAGCTATTTCTCCGGCCTGCCGCAGCTCTATCCGGTGTTCGCCGGCTGGCTGGACCGCCTTGGCGGTGCCGAGCTGGCCCGGACGGCGAGCATGGTGTGCGCGTTGTGGATCACCTGTGCGGCCTACCTGATCGGACGCACCATGTTCGGGCGGCGGGCAGGGCTGGCCGGCGCCGCGGTGCTGGCGGTGCAGGGTTCGCTGCTCTTCATCGGTCGGTTGGCCACCTTCGACGCGATGTGCCTGGCCCTGCTGGCGCTCGCCGCGCTGCTGGCGGTGCGAACGGGAGTCCAGCTCTGGTGGCGCATCCCGGTCGTGGCCGCCATCTGTCTGGTAGCAGCTCTCACGAAGTATGCCGGTGCCGCGTTTGTGCCGATGATCATCGTGCTGCTGCTGGGCCGGGTGCACTGGAGCAAGCGGCGGCTGGTGGAGGCCTTGGCCGGAGGTCTGCTCGCGCTCGGACTCGCCGGCGGCGCCGCCCTGGTGTTGTGGCGACTGACGCCCGATCTGTTCACTGGGCTCGACCACACCACCACCAATCGGCAGGTCCAGGCGATCCTGCCGAGGTCCGAGCTGGTGAGACGGATCGTGATCTCGGCGGGAGCCGGGATCGTCCTTGCAGCGCTGGGCTTCAGCCTCTTCTGGAGGCGCCGGACCCGCGCGGCAGGGCGGCTCCTCGCAGTGGCCATGATGGCCACCCTGCTGATTGCACCGACCTATCACGTGATCAAGGGCGAGGTCGTGTCGATGGACAAGCACCTCGCCTACGGGCTGTTCTTCGCCGCGCCGTTGATCGGCTACGCCTGCAACACGGTGCTCACCGTGGTCGGCCGGGTGTCCTGGAAGTCGCGCATCGTCGGCGTCGCGGCGATCACGATGCTCTTCGGTCTCGGGCTGCAGCAGGCGGGCACGCTCTACTCGGTCTGGCCGAACAGCACCTCGATGGTGCAGACCCTCAGACAGGTGGTCCGCTCCAACAACACGCACATCCTGGCCGAGGAGTTTGAGGTCCCGCGCTACTACCTCTCGGACCAGGCCACCTCGGGCTGGGAGTTCACAGGTCTCGACTACCTGCGCTACCAGCTGCCTGACGGGTCCTATCTGGAAGGGCCGGAGGCGTACCGGAGAGCGATCGACGACGGCTACTTCGGCGTAGTGGTGCTCCGCTACGGCAGCAAGGCCGCCCTGGCCAACGAGCTCACGGATCGCATGCTGGAGTCCGGCCACTACCGCCAGATCGCCATGGTCCCCTTCGCCTCCGGGCAAGGCGCCTACCGCATCTTCCGGGTGGAGGTCTCGAGGTAGGCCCGCTTTACGTGCTCTGAGTTCGTCGAAGAGCTTCAGCTCCGTCTACGTGCTCTGAGACCGTGGAGGGCGTCGTGGGCACCGTTGACGGGCTCTATCCCTCGGCGTACAACGGAACCAACGGTTCATTCGGGGGCTGGCGCAGGTCGGCCGTGGACCGACCAAAGGAGCTCGGAATGGCCATTGCAGTGGTGATGGACTTCACCGGTGGAACGTTGGAGCAATACGACCAGGTGATCGAGAAGATGCACTTCACGCCGGGCGGGCCGGGAGCGGCGGGTGGCCTCTTCCACTGGTCCACCGCAACGCCGGATGGTGTGCGCGTGACCGATGTGTGGCAGACCCGCGAGCAGTTCGAAGCCTTCTCACGAGATCAGATCGGGCCCGTCACGATGGAGGTCGGTATCCCGGGACCGCCTGCGATCACCGTCTACGACGTGCACAGCTATCTCACCGCGGGTTAGCGCGTGGGTGGATCTCCGACAGGCTCAAGCGCGTGATAGGTGTACGTGCCCTGAGCCTGTCGAAGGGCCAGAGCGCGCACCTCCGGCAGGACGGGTCAGGAACAGCGCGTACAGCGGGACGCAGAGGAGGGAGAAGGCGATCAAGGGGAGGGTCTGGTCGGCCATCATGACCACGATCGAGGCGTGCAGTCCCAGGCCCAGCAGGGCGGCCGCCCGCCGCGTCGGTCGGAACCAGAGCGCCCCGGCCAGGAAGAACTCGGTGAGGATCGTACCGACGGCAAGTAGGGGAAATACCTGGTCGGGGAGCGGCCAACGGACCCAGGACTTGAGGGCTCTGCCGCTGAGGAACACCGGGTTGATCTTGCTCAAGGCGGCGAAGAAGTAGAGCACGGACAGCTGCGTCATTATCAGCAGCTGGGGCCACCACGGGACTGTCGCCGCGCCGTCGCGGTGTCTGCGTCCGAGCGACCAGACCCGGTCCGATCGGGCGAAGACGAGATAGGCCAGCAGGAGGGTCGCAAGGAACCGGTGGCTGCTGTACGTCTGCTGGTCCCACAGGAAGACGCCGACGTTGGCCAGCACCGAGATCAGCGCGGCGGCTGAGGCTCGGTAGCCGACCGACAGGGCCAGCCCGGCGGCAACGCCGACGACCAGATAGATCATGATGACCGGCTCGGTTGGTCGCGCGATCCAGGACATCACGGGCAGTGCGACCTTGCCGTTGGCGATCGCCGACAGCAGCACAGACATCTCGAGGACGTTGATCACCGTCGCCAAACCGACGCCGATGCGCACGGCAGCGACTGGGCGCGCGTCGACCTCGAGGTCCATCAAGGGCACGTCAGCGTCCTGCGATGCGTCGACTGGACGACAGTCACCTGGTGAGCCCCGGACACGTGTGCGCAGAGATACTCCGGCAGGTCCCGGGTCCAGTCGAACTCTGGCCGGAGCAGTCCGGGCAGTGCGGCCTGCTGGTCGAACGGGATCGACTCGCCGTCGCGCCCGATGATCTTGACCTCGGTGGACCCGAGGCCTGAATACATCTGGAACCCGAACCGGGTCGGCGGCTGCAGGCAGTTGGCGATCAGGGGGACCGCGACCTGCAGCAGGATGACCGCTAGGACGGCCGCGGCTCCGACCCGATTACCAGTCCTCGACACCGAAGAGCTTGCGACCGAAGTCACCCATGGCGTCCAGCTGCGCCTGGTCGTACCTGCCTGGCTCCGGCTTCTGTCCGACACCCCAGGTCTGGTCCTCACGCACCCATCGGACGAAGTAGGCGATCCGGGTGGTGGCCTTGCGGTTGTGCGAGGCGCCGTGCGGCATCAGGTGGTGCAGCAGCGCGAAGTCGCCAGCCTCGCCGGTCACCTCGATGCTCTGCAGGTGCTTGATCTGCTTCCACTCCTGATGCAGATGCCGACCGCCACCACCGGCAGCCCGCGCCTCGGCCTCGACGATCTTGTGGCCACCCGGTACGACGTGGATCCCCCCGCCGTTGGGCTCGACATCGGTCAGGTAGTAGCACCCGCCGACCTGGAGCTCACGCGTCTCGAAGGTGAAGTCGTCGACCGAGTTGGGCACCGATGCGTCGATGTGCAGCGTCTGGCTCAGCGGCTGGTCGGGATGGGCGTCGTTGCGGAACGTGATCCCGACCGACCCGTCCAGCACCCGCAGGGCGGTGGACTCCAGCAGTTGGCTCGCGGCCCGGTAGAGCTTCTCGTTGGTCATCAACGGGAGCAGTTCGGGGGTGTCGAAGGTGTGGTTGTCCGCCGAGGCCATCGGCTTGATCCGACCCTCGTAGGAGCCCCAGGTGGCCGGGAGGTCGAGATTGGGCGGAAACAGGGACACGATCGACCGGCGGTAGTGATCGGCCTCCTCGCGGCTGAGTGCGCCCTTGACGATCACGTAGCCCTGCTCGTGGAACTGGGCGATCTGGTCTTCGGAGAGAACCGGTTCAACACCGGTCACCGGTGAGGATGTCATGCCGACAGGCTAGTCCTCACGGCACTGGGGCCCCATCCAGGGCCCATGGCAACTCGCTGAGTTTGATCATGGGCGGGATTTCCTTCGTCAGGCTGTGCAGTCTTGTTGATCACGTTAATCTGCAGGCGACGACACCATGGGGGGCTGGCCGTCGGCTGGCGTGGTGTCGCCAAAGGGGGAGCAAGACATGAAGAAGATGACCCGCATGGTGCGCGCTGCCAGCGTCGCCCTGACCGCCGCAGGATGTCTCGCGGTCGCCGGCCTGTCCGCACCCGCGTTCGCCGCGGATCCGGCTGGGAACAACGGGACGGTGAAGGTCGATGCCACACCGTTCGACTCGGCACCCGACAACGAGCCGCATGTGGGCTGTCCGTTCCAGATCGACTTCTATGGCTTCGACGAGGGCCCGCTGTATGCGAAGGTGACCTTCACCGGCCAGGCGCCGACAGGTGACGGCGTCGTCCTTCGTACCGACAGGGTCTTCATCGGCGGAGATGCGGCCGGAGGCGGGACGGACGTCGACGCCCAGAGGACCTACACCCTGGGAAGCCAGCTGCCTCGACTCGGTGCCCCGCACCCAGTGCAGGGCTATCACGTCAAACTGACCATAGAGGCCGATGGGTCGCAGGGAGCGGACACGAAGCACAAGGTGTTCTGGGTGACCGACTGCCGTCCCTCGTGATCAGTGGCCACCTCCCTGACTGAGGCAGCTGCACGCCAAAGACCCCGCCCCCCAGGGGGCGGGGTCTTCGAGGGTGGTCCCGGGGGGGTGTTGGGACCCCCTTTCCCGGACCAGGCGCCACGGCTGCGCGCCGGTCCGGAAGCTGATCAGCTCTGCAGGCTCAGCGTCAGCCGAGGAGGCCCAGGATCTGGTTCAGCAGGTTGGCGATCTGAGTCACGATTGCGTTCAGGCCGGTCGGGCCGTTCAGCAGTCCTGCCACTGCACACAGCAGGTTGCCCACCAGGTTGCCCGGGCCCGACTGTGCGGTGATGTTCAAGTGAACCGTGTCGAGGTGGACCTGCAGACCGAGCAGGTCGAGATCCAGCGGGCCGAGGACCAGGTCGAGGATCTGGCAGCTACCAGAGCTCTGAGCCAGGTCGACGGGGACGCTCACCTGCTGGGTGCCGCTGGTGACCTGGCCGGCGGCATCGGTCACCGTGCCGGTAAAGGTGCCAACAGCCGTCAGCTGCCCGCTGTTGTTGACGAACTTCGTCACGTCCAAGGTGCCGGCCACCGCGCCGGTGCCGTCGGCGAGCGTGCCGGTAACCGGAACGACGGTCGGGTCCGCCGTGGCTGTGGGTGCCGCGCTTGCGGTGGTGGCCCCACCGATGCCCAGCGCAATCATGGCGGCGAGTGCGACGAGCATCGCTAGCCCTTTGATGCTGTGCTTCTTCATGGTGGATCTCTCTTCCTGTGCGTGGTGCGTCATGGAGGCGGTGCCTTTCTGATCTGCCCTTGCCAGGGTCAGAAGCGGTCCCTTCGTGGGGCTTACATGAGTGAAGACGCCCCCGTACGTCGGCCATGACGCGGCCGAAAGCCGTCACTGACTTCGCCAAGGTCGGGTTGGACCACGAGATCTCGCGGAATAGCGCCAACGAAGATCAGCTCGCTGCGTCGGTGGGACCAACGAAAGTTGCTGATCCGCGTCATGCACGTGGGGTGGAGGAGTCCGTGTCGGGAAAGGTCAGCCTTCGGCGAGAAAACCGCGCTGCGTCATGTCGAAGGTCGCCAGCACCTCGCCCAGGAACTCCGATGCGGAACTGGTGACACGAGGCAGGTCATCCCTCGGCGTGTCTCGGAGTACCTCCAGCAGTACGTCGTGGTGGACCTGGACCACGTCGAGGATGCTCAACCCATCGACGACGGCCGAGCGGCCGATCTCGTAGCCCATGTGCAGCGGGGCCTCCTCCCCGCGTGGGAGGTAACGCAGGAACGCCGCGCGGTAGTCGCGTTGAAGGTCGTCGACGGAGGCCATCTCAGTCTTGGAAGCCGACCACGCCGGGGGCGGCGGGGGACGCCAGGTGGCTGTTCAGGTAGGCCAGCCCCTCCTCCAGGTCCAGGGCGGTATGCACCGATCCAGTGCCCATGCCCAGCTCAACCATCGCAAACGCGACATCGGGCTGGATCCCCACGATGACGGTGATGGCCCCGCGCAGCCTGGCCATCTCGGCCACGTTCCTCAGCGTCTTGGAGCCGAACGAGTCGAGGACGTCGAGCGCCGCGACGTCGATCACCACACCTCGGGACCGGTAACGTCCGATCTGGTTGATCAGATCCTGCTGAAACCTGACCAACTGGGAATCGTCGAGAGCAGTGTGGATCGACGCGATCAGATACGAACCCTGCCGCAAGATGGAGACCAGCGCCGGACCTCCGTTCACGGCCCCGCCGTTCCATCCCGTCGACTCACCGTGAAGCCGAGCAGTCTCTCGGCCTCCTCGAGACCGCCCTGCAGGTCCCCGATGGTGTTCATCTTGCTCAGATCGACTCCGATGGTGACGAGAGTCTGGGCGATCTCGGGGGACAGGCCTGTGATGATCACGCTGGCACCCATCAGCCGCGAGGCGTCGACCGTCTGGACGAGGTGGTTGGCGACCGCCTCGTCGACGTCTGGCGCGCCGGTGATGTCGATGACCACGACCTTGGCTCGATGGGTGCGGATGCCGCTCAGCAGCTGTTCGGTCAGCTGGCGGGCGCGTTCGGTGTCCAGAACGCCGATGATCGGCAGGATCAGCAACCTCTCCCGCACCGGCAGCACCGGGGTGGACAGTTCGCGGATGGAGTCCTGTTGCTGGCGGATGACCCGCTCCCGCTCCTCGACAAAGCTGACGGCGACGGTGTTGGCGATGCGGTTCGCGGCCGGCTCGTAGGCGTCCAGCACCCGGTTGAGCAGACCGAAGTCGCGTTGATACTTGCCGAACAGCGACCGGGCGAGTACGTCCCGCAGCAGCAGCACGATCCCGACCACCTCGTGCGTCTCAACGCCGCGGGGAATGATCCGCTCGGACAGGTCACGGGCGTAGTGCTGCAGGGCCTCGACGCTTCCGGTCTCGAGCACCTCCACATAGTTGTCATACACGGAGGTGGTCTCGGCCGCCATCTCCTGCGGGGTCATCGCCTGCAGCAGGTGCGCACCCTGGATGCGACTGGCCCACTCCTGCCGGAGCCTGGTTCGGTGCTCGCGCAGGTGCGCCACCAACTGCGGCAACAGCTGATCCTCGTCCTCACGGTCGAGGGTGGGGAAATCCGCACTCAGCTGACGAGCGGTCGCTGACTCTTCGTTCATGCTCATCCTCCCTGTCGCCACTTTGTCATGGTCACCGTCGTTCCACGGCCGCGTTCCGACACGACCGCAAACTCATCCATCAACCGTCGCGCCCCCGGCAGACCCAGCCCGAGCCCGTGGTAGGTGCTGTAGCCCTGGGCCATGGCCTGATCGACGTCCTCGATGCCCGGACCAGTGTCGCGGGCCACCACGCGTACGCCAGGTCGGGGATTCTCGAGCAGCTCGACCAGGATCTCCCCCTGCCCGGCGAAACGGACGATGTTTCTCGCGATCTCGGACACAGCCGTGGCGATCACCGTCAGCTCGGTGCGCGAGAATTCCAGCCTGGCGGCCAGCTCTCTGGCCCCCTGGCGGGCCAGCACGATGTCCGCGTCCGAGCGGATGCGAATGCGGGTCTCGTTGTCATTCGGTTGGCCGCGCTCCATCAACGGCTCGCTCAATCGGGCGCACAGGTTGCACTCCAGCAGGTGCCGAGCCGCGTCGACCTCCCGCTGGCGCCGTCGGTCACCGATCGACAGTGCGAACAGGACCGGTCGGCACCGGTCGGTAGGGGGTTCGGCCTGTTCGAGGGCCAGCAGATATTCGACCCGGAGCCGGGCCCTGCTCCGGTTGAGCTGTGCGGCCACCGCCCCAGCCGACACCCCCAGCTCGTTGGCCAGCGAGCGGGTGTCCTCACCCGACACCTCATGCGCCAGCAGCGTGCGGCGTTCGCGCTCCGACAGCCGCGCCAGAGCCTCCGTCACGGCATCGTGCTCCTCCCGCTCCAGGAGGTTCTCGTCCGGCTCCTGCGCCGGCGCCAGGTCGACGACCCGGTGCTGGTTGCGCCGATGCCGGTCCTCCTGCTTCCACATCGAGGCGACCACGTTGCGGGCGGTGACGATGGCGTACGGCTCGAGCATGCCCGGTTCGACCCGCTCCGATGCGGCGAGCACCCGCACCAGCGTCTCCTGGACCAGATCGTCCGCGGCGGCCCGGTCGGCCACGCGGGCGAAGACGATCCGGCGGACGATGGGAATGAGCGCTGCGACATCGGGCTGGTCAGGCTGGGCCGTGGCGTCGGTCACCTCCCCGGCTGTGCTCATACCGGGCACCCTACGCCGATAGTGCAGGCGAAGCAGTGCTGAACTCCAGGTGAACATCGATCGAACCCGGGCGGCATTTCACGACGGTTCAAGTGGAAGTGAAATGTGGATATTCGGCCAGATTCCCGGACGGTACGGCTCAGACGAAGGCAAATTCGACATTAGGGAGAATATCTGCGGCGAGTCGTTACGTTGAGAGTTGACACTGCTCGACTATCCTTCCCCGGCACTTGTGTCCTATGCTTCGCAAGGATTTGTCATGCGCGTCGGGGGGCGAGGCCAGGAACAGGAGACCACTGTGCAGGACCCCTCACTTCACCGACGCCTAGCCCGAGTCGGGTGGGACCTCGCCAGCTGGGTGGTTGCCACTCTGCTGGTGGCGGCGACCCGCTATGACTTTAACCTCAGCGCCATGCAGTGGTCGGTCATCTTCGGCTACCTCGCGCTGGCCTGCATCCTGCAGGTCGTGTTCGGCACCCTGCTGATGCTCTATCGCGGTCGCTACCGCACCGCCAGCTTCGAGGAGAGCTTCGGGCTCGCCGCCACCGCTCTCGCCGGGGCCGTGGTGCTCGGTGTCGTGTTCCTCGGATTCATCGGAACCCAGACCTTCCCGCGGGCCACTGCCGTGCTCACACCGCCGATCGCCCTGATGCTGATGGGCGCGGGTCGCTGGGGCTACCGTGCCTGGACCAGCCGTGGTGTCCTCTCCCGGCAAGGGGCGGAGAGGGTGCTGATCTACGGTGCCGGCGACGCCGGCCACCAGCTGGTCCGCTCGATTGCCACCGACGAGAGTGCCCCGTACGAGGTGGTCGGCCTGATCGACGACTCGAGGGCAAAGCGCAATCTGCGCCTGCTGGGTATTCCCGTCCTCGGTAATCGGCATCAGATTCTCGAGGCCGCCGAGAACAAGGGCGCCAGCACCGTCATTCTGGCGATCACCCAGGCCAGTGCAGAACTCGTCCGCGAGGTCTCCACCATTGTCGAGAACGCCGGTCTACGCTTCCTGATCCTGCCGCCGCTGGCTGACCTGATCGACAACCGCGTCTCGGTCCAGGATGTCCGCGAGATCCACATCGCCGACGTCCTGGGACGGCACCAGATCGACACCAACCTCGACGAGATCGCCGACTACCTCACCGGCCGCACGGTGCTGGTCACCGGCGCCGGCGGCTCGATCGGCTCCGAGCTCGCCCGTCAGGTCTACCGGTTCGGTCCCAAGGAGCTGGTGTTGCTCGACCGCGACGAGTCCGCCCTGCACGCCGTACAGCTCTCCATCTATGGACGGGCACTGCTGGACACCAACGACATCGTGCTGGCCGACATCCGCGACGAGGCGGCCCTGGATGCGGTCTTCGCCGCACACCGACCGGACGTCGTCTTGCACGCGGCCGCCCTCAAGCACCTGCCGATGCTGGAGCAGTATCCGGAGGAGGGGTGGAAGACCAACGTGTTGGGCACCCTCAACGTGCTCAAGATGTCGCAGAGATATGGCTGCAGCCGTTTCGTCAACATCTCCACCGACAAGGCGGCCAGCCCGTCGAGCGTGCTGGGCAGCACCAAGCGGTTGGCCGAACAGCTCACCTCCTGGTTCGCGCACCGCTCAGAGGGCACCTATCTCTCGGTCCGGTTCGGCAACGTGCTCGGCAGCCGTGGGTCGATGCTGCACACCTTCGCCGGTCAGATCAAGGCGGGTGGGCCGGTCACCGTGACCCACCCCGAGGTGACCCGGTTCTTCATGACCATCCCGGAGGCCTGCCAGCTGACCATCCAGGCCGCCGCCATCGGTGAGCCGGGGGAGGTGCTCGTCCTCGACATGGGCGAGCCGATCAAGATCCTCGACGTCGCCAAGCGGCTGGTGGCCCAGTCCCGTGCCCGGATCGACATCGTCTTCACCGGCCTCCGTCCGGGTGAGAAGATGCACGAGGTGCTGTTCAGCGACGAGGAGCGCGGGGTGTTCAAGCATCACCCGTTGATCGCCCACGTCCCCGTCCCCCCGATCGACCCGGCCGAGATCGGTGCCAGGCACGAGTACGTGTCGTCCACCGGCAACAGCCGGCTGCGGCTCGCCCGCTAAGCACAAGCCCTGAGCCTGTCGAAGGGCCTCACTACGTGCCCTGAGCTTGTCGAAGGGCCTCACTACGTGCCCTGAGCTTGTCGAAGGGCCTCACTACGTGCCCTGAGCTTGTCGAAGGGCCTCATTACGAGCCCTGAGCTTGTCGAAGGCCTCACCCATGTGCCTCAACCTCTCGCCCTTCGACAAGCTCAGGGCGCGTGGGGTGGGGCTCGAGGCGCGTGGGTCGAGCTCGGGGCGCGTGGGTCGGGCTCAAGGCGCGAATATGGGCTGCTGGGCCACCTGCGTTAGGCTCGGGTGGGCTCCGGGGACCCGTACAGGTAGCACAGCGGCTCGAGCCGAGAGCACAGGTAGGGAGAGTGAAGATGGCCCGCGTTCAGGCAACGGCAGATGTTGCAGAGGATGCCCAACTTGGAGAGGGAACCTCGATCTGGCATCTGGCGCAGGTGCGCGAGGGTGCCATCCTCGGCCAGAACTGTGTGATCGGACGTGGCGCGTACGTCGGCTCGGGCGTACGGATGGGCGACAACTGCAAACTGCAGAACTACGCCCTGGTCTATGAGCCGGCGATCCTCGAGGACGGCGTCTTCGTCGGCCCGAGCGTGGTCTTCACCAACGACCACTACCCCCGCTCGATCACCCCCGATGGGCAGCTCAAGCGTGGCGACGACTGGGAAGCCGTCGGTGTCACCGTCCGCACCGGCGCCTCGATCGGCGCCCGGGCCGTCTGCGTGGCCCCCGTGACCATCGGCGCCTGGGCGCTGGTCGCGGCCGGTTCAGTGGTGGTCAAGGATGTGGCGGACTTCGCGCTGGTCGCCGGCGTCCCGGCCAAGCGGATCGGGTGGGTCGGCCGGGCCGGTGTCCCACTGGAGCAGACCGCCGACGACCGGTGGCGCTGCCCGCAGACCGGCGAGCTCTACGCCCAGGACAACGAGTCGCTCACCCTTCTTACCTCGACGCCAGCCAGTTCAGAAACCCCCGACACGTCCATGGAGACCACCACCTCATGACCGATTTCATCCCGCCTGCCAAACCGCTGATCGGAGAGGAGGAGCGTGCCGCCGTCGACCGCGTGATGCGCAGTGGCATGCTCGCGCAGGGTCCTGAGGTGGCCGCCTTCGAGCAGGAGTACGCCGAGCACTTCGGACTCGGACGCGCCTGCGTCGCGGTCAACTCCGGGACGTCCGGCTTGCACCTGGGCCTGCTCTCGGCCGGGGTCAAGGCGGGAGATGAGGTGATCGTGCCCTCGTTCACCTTCGCCGCAACCGCCAACTCGGTGGCGCTCACCGGCGCGACACCGGTCTTCGCCGACATCCAGGCGGACAGCTTCTGTCTCGACCCCGTCTCGGTCGAGAACGCGATCACCGAGCGGACCGTCGGCATCATGCCGGTGCATCTCTACGGCCATCCGGCCGACATGGCCGGCCTGCAGGCGGTCGCCGACAAGCACTCGCTGCAGATCTTCGAGGACGCGGCTCAGGCCCACGGCGCCTCCCTCGGCGGAACCCCGGTAGGGGCGTTCGGCTCGTTCGCCATGTTCTCGCTCTACCCGACGAAAAACATGACCTCGGGTGAGGGTGGGATGGTCACCGCGGCCACCCCGGAGATCGAGCGGCTGCTGCGCCTCTATCGCAACCAGGGCATGCAGCGGCAGTACGAGAACGAGGTGGTGGGTTTCAACAACCGGATGACCGACATCCACGCCGCCATCGGCCGGGTGCAGCTGACCAAGGTCGACGGTTGGACCAAACAGCGGCAGTCGAACGCTGCATACCTGACCGCCCATCTTGAGGGCGTCACCACCCCGCCAGTGGCGGACGGTGCGATCCACGTCTACCACCAGTACACGATCCGGGTCGCCGACGACCGCGACGGCCTGGCCAAGGCGCTCCGCGAGGAGCACAACATCGGCTCCGGCATGTTCTACCCCATCCCCAACCACCGGCTGGCGCCGTTCCAGTCGCCGGTTGACCTGCCGGCCACCGAACAGGCCGCCCAGGAGTGCCTGTCGCTGCCGGTGCACCCGTCGCTCTCCGACGCCGACCTCGAACGGATTGTCACCGCCGTCAACGCACTAGCCAGGGCAGGTGCCTGATCATGGCGAACCTGCGCGCTGGCCTGATCGGGCTCGGCATGATGGGGCGGCACCATGCCCGCGTCCTGGCAAGCCTGGAGGGGGTCGACCTGGTCGCCGTCGCCGACCCCGGTGGTGACCAGCACGGTGTGGCCGCCGGTCGCCCCGTCCACGACAGCGTCGAGCAGCTGATCGCCGCCGGTCTCGACTACTGCGCGGTCGCCGTACCGACCGTGTACCACGAGGAGGTCGGGCTGGCGCTGGCCGCGGCCGGGGTGCACGCCATCATCGAGAAGCCGCTGGCCCAGGACATCGCCTCCGCCCGCAGGATCGCCCAGGCGTTCGCCGATCAGGGACTGGTCGGTGCCGTTGGCCACATCGAGCGCTACAACCCGGCTTTGCAGTCGGCCCGGCAGCGGTTGGAGCAGGGCGAGCTCGGCACCGTCTACCAGATCATCACCCGCCGGCAGGGCCCGTTCCCGGGACGCATCGCCGACGTGGGGGTGGTCAAGGACCTCGCTACCCACGACATCGACCTCACGGCCTGGGTGACCCAGCAGGCCTTCGCCTCGGTGGCGGCCCGGACGGCGCACAAGAGCGGGCGGGAGCACGAAGATCTGATCGCCGTGGTGGGTTCGCTCACCGACGGTACGGTGACCAACCACCTGGTGAACTGGCTGTCGCCGCTCAAGGAGCGGGTCACGATCGTGACCGGGGAGAAGGGCACCTTCGTCGCCGACACGCTGACCGCCGACCTCACCTTCTATGCCAACGGCTCGGTGCGCACCACCTGGGACGACGTGCAGCAGTTCCGAGGGGTCTCGGAAGGCGACGTGGTCAGGTATGCGATCGCCAAGCCGGAGCCCTTGCGAGTGGAGCACGAGAACTTCCGTGACGCGGTTCTGGGCAGGCCCGCCGACATCGTCACCATGGAGCAGGGACTCACCACCGTCGTCGTCGCCGAGGCAATGATCGAGTCCGCCAACACCGGCACGACCATCGACATCAAGGACCACTCATGAACATCACCGTTGTCGCGCTCGGCAAGATCGGCCTGCCGCTGGCCGTCCAGTTCGCCAGCCGCGGGCACCAGGTCATCGGCGCCGACGTCAACCGGGCGGTGGTCGACCAGGTGAACCGTGGCGAGGAGCCGTTCCCGGGTGAGGCGCACCTGGCGGAGAAGCTGGCCGCGGTGGTGGCCGACGGGCGGCTGACCGCGACGACCGACACGGCGGCCGCGGTGGCACAGGCGCAGGCGGTGGTGGTCGTGGTGCCGCTGTTCGTCAACGCCGACAGCGAGCCCGACTTCGGCTGGATGGACTCGGCCACCCAGGACATCGGCCGGGGGCTCAAGGCGGGGACGCTGGTGTCCTACGAGACCACCCTTCCGGTCGGCACGACCCGGGGCCGGTGGAAGCCGCTGCTGGAGTCGGAGTCCGGGCTGGTCGAGGGTGAGGACTTCCACCTCGTCTTCTCGCCCGAGCGGGTGCTGACCGGTCGGGTGTTCGCCGACCTGCGCAAATATCCGAAGCTGGTCGGTGGGCTGTCCGACGCCGGCGCCAAGGAGGCGGTCGCCTTCTACGAGCAGGTGCTGGAGTTCGACGAGCGACCGGACCTGGAACGCGGCAACGGCGTCTGGGACCTGGGCAGCGCTGAGGCAGCCGAGATGGCGAAGCTGGCCGAGACCACCTACCGTGACGTCAACATCGGACTGGCCAACCAGTTCGGCCGGTTCGCGGCCTCCCACAGCATCGACGTCTACCAGGTGATCGAGGCCAGCAACTCCCAGCCGTACAGCCACATCCACCGCCCCGGCATCGCCGTGGGTGGTCACTGCATCCCGGTCTATCCGCGGCTCTATCTGTGGAACGACCCGACGGCGACCGTCGTCCGTGCCGCACGCGAGGCGAACGCCGCCATGCCGGCTTACGCGGTCGGGCTGGCCAAGGGCGCCTACGGTGACCTGACCGGCGCCCGGGTGGTGGTGCTCGGTGCCGCCTATCGCGGCGGGGTGAAGGAGACCGCCTTCTCCGGTGTGTTCCCGACGGTGGACGCGCTGCGGGCCGAGGGTGCCCAGGTCACCGTGCACGACCCGATGTATTCCGACGACGAGTTGCGCGAGCTCGGCTTCGAGCCCGCTTCGTTGGGGACGCCGGTGGACGTTGCGGTGGTGCAGGCCGACCACGCCGACTACACGAACCTGACGGAGCAGGATCTGCCGGGTGTGAAGGTCATCGTGGATGGACGTCGTCACCTCGACGGCGAGGCCTTCCCGGAGGCGACCGTGCTCGTGGTGGGCAAGGCGTAGGCTCGAGCGTTCATCAGCAAGGCGAGAGCTAACCGCCGGCCGCCCAACGCCCGTAGGTTTCCTGCACGATCGTGTAGTTCTCCGGGTCGGACTCAGTCGTCGAGCCCGGAAGGTACAAGTTGAACAGAAGAGAACCGTCGACCAGCTTCTGTTTCCTTAAGGCGTCAACACTGAAGAGCACGCTACGGACGTAAGCCGGAGAAGCTCCTTGGCCATGCTCCGCAGTGAGGGGTGTCGCGTAGGTCATGTAGATCACTGGCACGTTGCTGATGATGGTCTGGCTGCTGCCCTGGACGTCCATCCTGGCTGGGTTGAACTTCGTGACTATGGTCCCCCCACTCAGAGTGGCCTCGTCGATCTGCACGGTCAACGGGTGATCACGCATGATAGGTAGTCTCGACAGCCTGATCTGCACATTCGCCTGGTTCTTTCCCGATGTGGCGCTTGTGATGTCGAAGGCTTGGGTCTGCCAGCCGCTGCGCGGAGCACGCGCAGCCACGACCTTGCCGTCTACAAGGATCTCCACCTGGTACCCGCCTCTACCGAGGGTCCCCCTGTCATCGTTGGTCATGATCGTTACGAAACGACGCTGAGTTGGAAGAGGCTTGAAAGTCGCAGTGAGCGTTGCAGTGTCGGAGGTCTTGTCCCCGTGCACTCGTCGAGGGAAGACAACTTGATCGCAGGAGGGCCCACTCGGACACTTCAAAAGTCGAGCGACCTCTACACCCTGGCGGTATGCCCGTGAGGCGTCCTTCGTGTTTCCAGGGACCAGTTGACCGTCGGAGTATCCGAAATAGGGGAAGACCACGCCTTGAATGGCATCACGGTAGTCAGAGAGGACAGCCCTGGGCCCGAGCATATCGTGGTAATACAAGACTGGACTGAAAGTGAGCCAGGGTGCAACCCTCCTTGCACTGGCCATCATGTCCCGCACGTAAGCGGGGGTGAAGTGAAACGAGAGGTCGGCCCGCGGCTGCGTGTTACCTCCGAAATCATCGATCATGATGCCCTTGATCGACGGCACATGCGCAGCAATTTCAGCTATATGAGTAGCCCAGGACTTGTAGTCCCAGTGGAATGGCGCATAGGCCTGTTGAGGAGCCTCTGTTGGCGGGACCAGGTAGACGAAGACATCGATCCCAGCGGCTCCAGCGGCTGCTGAAAATGCTGGCAGGTCGTCCAGTTGGGAGCTTGACACGCGCGGATTGGCATTCTTATCAGGGCAGATCAAGTAGGCATACGTATTGATATTCGCCTCACTCAACTTCTTCACCGTAGCGTCCACATTGATTCGTGAGACTCCGGAGGCGTCTTCGGGTTCAAGGATGGGACTGCCATAGTCCCCGAGCATGAACCGGCCAGCTAGGAAGTTCGGATTGTGATCGTTGGGCTGGGTCTCGCCTTGCGAGGACGGTGCGGGGCGGGGATTCTGTACGCCGAGTACTGCACAGAGCAGCGCGATCAGTATGAGCACTGCAAGGGAAACCCAGACCATTCCACTTGACCGCTTGGTTACGGCATCTCGACGTTGGTCACTACCTGCCGACGAACCGCGCCACCGACCGGCTGCTTCAGACCTCAGGACGCGCTCGGCATCTCAGCTAGTCGACGGAGTTCACGGATCCTGGGGGATTCCTTTCGAGGAGGCGGCTGGTGTACTCCATTGGCCGTATTGGCGAGTGGCGCCGCAAGAATTGCCCCGAAAACGACCCACATCATGCGGTTACCTACTATATCGCTGCTCAACAAAGCACCGACGAAAGAACTGATTGCAAGGGCAGCCAGTGCTATTCCCATCGTCGAAGAGGCCTGTTGGAGCCCCCTCCGCATTACAATGACGAAGAACACGAGGAAGAGAATGGCACCAGCGAAGCCAGCTTCGATCCAGAATTCAAGGATGATGTTGTGCGCGTACAACTTCTCACCTTGGTCCGAATCGAGAAGAGCAGGTGGGACGAACCGGTAGAAGTTACCCCACCCCACGCCAGCCGGGTGCGTAGAGGCGATGTGGAGTGCCTCGCGGTAAAGCGTCTCGCGACCAGATCCGGATGATTCGACTAGGCGGGAGCCACTCACAACGAGCTTCCGATAGGCAATCAGCCCCACGACCGCGCCCGCAGTGAGAAGGCCGACTTTGATCGAGCGTCGCAACATCGGCTGCTTCCAGACGATGAGAACAACAGCGACAAGGACACCGAGAACCGGCCCGCGACTGCTGGCCCAGTAAAGTCCGAGGGCAAGTGGAAGTGCCAAGACACTCAATGACAATAGATGCCGCATCTTGCGGACTGAGGCCGCGAATGCAAGAACAACGACCAGGCCTGCACCTACGGCGCGTCCCGAACCGATCGCGTTCAGGCCCACTGGTGTTCGCCTCCCGGTGTCAAGTGCTATCGGATCCGGCGCCACCACCTGGCCAATAACGACGACGAATGCGAGTACGACGATGGTGACGCACAGTGCTTTGATTCGCCGGCGATTCGACAATGACAAGAAGCTGGCAGCCAGGACAAACAGGACAGCAGCCCCAATATTGATCCTCTTACTGACTGCCTCCGCCCCCAGCGCGGGCTCAATGAAGCCAAAACTGACACTTGCGATTAAGAGAAAGAGGCACAGAAAGCCGCTCAGGCGTACTCGACGTGTCAGGGCGAACAGCGTCGCCGGCACGGCGAGGATGAAACTCGCGGTAGTGAGGTCGAGCCAAGGCAGCTGAGTGGTCCAGGCGCCCTGTACCAGGTTCGACGCCGAAAGGATGCCGAAGATCACACCGACCGCGACGTCACCCACCCCTGAGTGAGTTGGTGCTGGGGGGTTCGTGAGCTTGGACTGTGCGCCTCTGGCGGCTGAGATCTTTCGCGCCGGCGCTCCTCCGCTGGGCCGCCGGTGAAGCCTCATCTGGGCGGTGCCAGATCGAGTCATTGAGCCCTCCTCCTACGTACCTCTCGCCCCGCGGTCGACGTAACAGGCTGCAAACACCCACTTTGCACTTGTGCGGCGTAGAAGAGTGCAAGCGGGGGAACTGCCCGAGTGACTCGCCGTGCATCTTCGCCTTCCTGGGCTGGGAGGGACCTGGGCACAGCCCTCCCTCATGAAGATTGCGCAAGGCGCAGAAGGTTCAGTTGCACCGCCAGGCCCGAGGTAAGACTCTAACCCACGCGGTCGCCTGCTCCAAAGCGCAGGCACTGCTGCGGCCGTCGCTCAGAAAGGGTGCGGCTCGTCGAGCCCGAGGGGCGCCTCCAAAGGCCTAGGATGCGAGGGTTCCGTCCTCGCGAGTGGTCCCTCGACTGTGGTGCCAACCGCTCAGCAGGGCCCCGACGTCCAATCCGTAGAATGACCCTGAGAGTCTCCTCACTGCAAGCTGTCGTCGCAGACTTGGCTGGTGCCCTCGCGGTTCGAGCGACTCACCTGGGAGCGAACCACTCGATTACGCCCATACTGAACTGCCATGAAACGGAGCCGCCCGAGTGATGAGGAATAAGGGTGTAGGGGCGGCCGTGAAGCCAGCCCGCGCCAAGCTGACCGCGGGTCGGAGGGGCATCATCTCGATCCTTGCTGGGACGGCAGGTGGCCAAGGCGTGGCCCTGCTGGCGGCACCACTTCTCTCTCGAATGTATGATCCTGCGGATTTCGGTGTTCTCGCGATTATCTCCGCTCTTGTTGCCGTGTTGGGAACCGTGGCGGCGCTGCGATTCGAATTGGCGGTTCCACTGCCCCGTCGTGAGAATGACGCGTATTCGTTGGTTTTCCTAGGGCTTCTTTCCTCCACTGTGACCTTCCTCGTCGGAACCGCCATTGTTGCGATAGGCGGAGACTTCCTCTCGTCTTCCTTCGGCGTCCCGCAGTTGATGCCTTGGCTGTGGCTAGTGCCTGTTATAGCTGCAGTGATGGGGGTTTACCTCACACTGAACCAGTTGGCTATTCGGCGGCGACGTTACAATGCGATTGCCCGGCGTAATCTTGCTCAGTCCGTGGCTACCGTTCTGGCCCAGCTCGGTGGCGGCCTTGCTGGGTTCGCCCCCGGCGGTCTGGTCGTCGGTTTGGGCATTGGCCAACTGACCAGCGCCGCTGCGATGTCGCTTGGGTCGTCATTGCGCAGCCCTCCGGCTCGAGAAGGCCGAACTCTGTCGCGGCTCAAACAAAATGCGACGCGGTATCGCAAATTTCCGCTCCTGATGATGCCCTCCGGCTTGCTGAACGTCGCCGGCCTGCAAGTTCCCGTCGTTCTGATCGCAATCTGGTATGGGACCGATGTCGCCGGCTGGCTCGGTATGACCCAACGAGTTCTTGCCCTCCCCGTGATGCTGGTGGGAACCGCTATAGCCCAGGTCTACCTCGGCAAGATCTCGACCGCGATCCGCGACGACGTTGAGGATGTTTGGAGACTGTTCAAGCAGACGAGTCAGCGTCTTGCCATAGTCGGTGGCCTGGCAGCGGTCGGCGTCGCCGTCTTGGGCCCATGGCTCTTTGCGCTGGTGTTCGGGGCCCCATGGCACACCAGCGGCCTCTATGCTCAGGCACTTGCGCTCAGCCTGGCGTTGCAGCTTGTGGCAGTGCCCGTCTCGCAGACGTTGATCGTCTTCGAGAATCAGGCCGTTCAGCTCGGGTGGGATTTCGCCCGACTTGTCCTGTCTACCGGCGCCGTCGCGCTCTGTTGGGCGAGCGGCTGGTCGGCCTTAGTCGCAGTCTGGAGCTTTGGAATGGTCTCCGCCGCCGCTTACGCGGGCTCTTGGCTCCTCTCGCGATGGGCAATCAAGACGCGGCTCAAGACCTTCGCGTTATGACCTGTGCAGGGACGAACGCACCATCGCCACAGATTGTCAGGAGTCTGGCGTTTCCTTGACCAGACTCGCTGCGATGCTGTCGGCGGATAGCCAGGAGTTCACTTCTAGCCGAGAGAGTCGGCCTTCACCCGAGTAATCGAAAGTCATGAGGACCTCCTGGAGCGCTCTCTGAAGCGCACGGACTTCATGTCCCATGGTGAGCGGGTAGTACAAGCCGGTCCCAGGTCGAATGAGATGCCCCACGAGATCATTCTCCGGAAGGACGACCGGAAGGCCGGTCCCCATCGCCTGCTGGATGGTGATCGCGGGGTTCCGTGGCCAGACGGCAAGGTCAGCTGCATTGAAAATCGCATTGAGCTCCTGGGAGTCCACAAACCCCATGACCGTGACTCGGTGTGAGTGAGGCGACCCGGCGATCTGCTCCTCAAGCTGTTTCGAATGAGTGGACGAGTCGGCGCCGACGAGGATCAGTCGCAGGTTCTGGTTTTGTACCGCTAAGTGCTCGAATGCAGAAATCAGCCAGTCGAGCCTCTTGCGCTGCTCGAACTTGCCTGCGGCCAAGATGACGCGTTCATCTTCGGTGAAGCCAAGTCGGGCTCGCGTCGCCTGTCTGAGGTCGTCACTGAAGAAGAACCGCTCCGGTGAGTAGGCCAAGGGCATGACTTCCATGGGTGAGCCCGCTCTGAAGGCGCGGAGCCTGTTCAGCGTGTTCGGGGTATAGCCGTACGTCTTATCAGCGCGAGCATTGACGAACGCGTAAACGACCCCCTTGGACATCGCGAAGGCTGTCCCTTTGAGCATCCGCTGCAAGCGGCTCAGATGTCCCCACATCGCTCGGTTGTCGCCGTAGAGTACAACCCGCCGAGCCGGATTACGTGTCAGGCTTGGAGCCACCGAGAAGATCTGTCCAGGCATCACCTGCACCACGAGATCGTACGGTCGATCGGACAGGTAGCGGGCGGCTTCGGTGGACCAAACCATAGATCGTTTCTCGCGTGCGGCGAACCTTGTCACGGTGACGCCGTGCTCTTCGCGGCTGCCGATCTGGTAATCACGGTCCATACCCAGCTTCGAGAGGTGAGTATCGTTGAATGCTGGGCTGACGCGGTTCGAGGCCACCACTTCGGTGTCAGCAATCTTCGCGAAGGCTGTGGCCAGCGCCGTCTCCTGATAGCCGCTGAACCAGTCGAAGTAGCCTGCGATGATCAACACACGCGCTCTAGTTTGCGTCATGCGTCTCGTACTTCTCTCGGCTTTCTGCGAAGCGAGGGCTAACGAGAGGGCCCTCAAGCATGGCGAGGTGCAACTCCTTGCTGCCCGGATCGGTGAACCGGGCACGAAGCTTGGCTGCAGGGGTGCCGGCCCAGATCTCACACGCCGGAATGTCTTTAGTCACCACCGCGCCGGCCGCGACTATAGCGCCATCGCCGATGGTCACGCCGCGCATCACAATGACCCCATGACCCAGCCAGACGTCTCGACCGATCACGGTCGCGTGCTGCGCAGGACGGCCGGAGAACTGCATCGGGACGCCCGGATCTGACCAGTTGTGATCATCCCCGACGATCGCCACATTCGAGGCCAGCATTGTGTAACGACCGATCTCGACCAACGGCGCAATGTTGCAGTGGCGACCGACGAAGACGTACTCATCCGCTTGGAGGTCTGTGGCGACGTGAGAAGACGGGTGCACATAGGCCGTCGGGTCGACACGCGACAGGCGCCGTCGCGCGATCACCAGCCGGTTGCGTGCGAGCCGCAGTGACTTGTAGAGGTTGCTGCTGCGGGCTAGAGCCATTCTCATTCCCTGATGCCCGACCAGGCACGATGCCGGCGTGCGGTGGACAGGATGAACCGCACGGCCCGGTCGGAGGTGTTGTCGATCAGGTAGTCGACGGGGGTGAGCCTGCTCACTCCACGCACCGGGCGGTCCGAACCCATGATCAACGAGACGGCCTCGGTCACGTCGTGCGCATCGAGCCCGGTCATCATGATGCCCGCCGTGTCGAGGGCTTCTGGCCGCTCGATCGAGTCGCGCAAGGTGATGGCAGGAAAGCCCAGGATCGTCGACTCTTCAGCGATGGTGCCCGAGTCGGACAGCACACAGGCAGCACCGAGTTGGAGACGGTTGAAGTCGTGGAATCCGAACGGCTCGTGAAAGGTGATGCCCTCCGGCTCGCTCCAGTCGGGCAGCGCCTCGAGGCGCTTACGGGTGCGGGGGTGCGTCGAGACATAGACCGGCAGATCCCACTTCTCCCGGACAGCCACCAGACATTCCAGCAGCATCCGCAGCCGTTCGGGGGAGTCGACGTTCTCCTCCCGGTGCGCGCTGACCAGGAAGTAACCGTTTTCGACCAGGCCCAACCGGTCCAGCACGTCGGAGGCCTCGATCTGCTGCTGGTAGGCGTTCAGCACCTCCCGCATCGGTGAACCGGTGAGCAGGATCCGCCGTGGGTGCAGGCCTTCGGCCAGCAGGTTGCGGCGGGCGTGCTCGGTGTAGACCAGGTTGAAGTCGGCGACATGGTCCACCAGCCGTCGGTTGGTCTCCTCCGGGACGTTCTCGTCGAAGCACCGGTTGCCAGCCTCCATGTGATACACCGGGATCCGCATCCGCTTCGCCATCACAGCGGCGATGCAGCTGTTGGTGTCGCCGAGGACCAGGACCGCATCCGGCCGCTCCTGGGTCAGCACCTCCTCGGCCCGGATCAGGGTCTCGCCCAGCACCCGGCCGAGCGAAGAGGTGTCGACGCCCAGCAGGTGATCGGGCTTGCGGATGCCGAGATCCTGGAAGAAGACCTCGTTCAAGGCGTAGTCGTAGTTCTGGCCGGTGTGGACGAGCACGTGGTCCACGGTCTCGTCGAGACGCGTGATCACCCGAGACAGCCGGATGAGCTCGGGGCGCGTCCCCACAATCGTCATGACCTTGAGCATCAGTTTCCGTTCACCGAGATCGTGTAGCGGTTCATCGGACGCCCTTCACGCGTCTCGAAGCGGTCCGACAACACCCAGCCGGCCGCCTGGTAGAAGCGATTGACCGCGTCGTTGCCCACGGCGTCCGTGGTCAAGAATGCCTTATCCGTGCCTCGAGAGGCGACTTCGGCGACCCAGGCGGCCAGCAGTCGCCTGCCCAAGCCGGTACCGCGGACGCCAGGATCGACACAGATCGAACTGAGCAGCGCGCCGTCGGCGCCCTCGGGCGTGTCCCCGCGATAGGTGACCGCGCGCAGCAGCCGAGGCACCGCGCGCGGGTTAGTCAGGGCGGCCCGGACGCTGGCGGCGGCGAAACCCGGCCAACGGTTGCGCACCAGTCGGCCGAAGAACCCGGCCGGTTGGGTGGTCCCCACCACGGCACCCTGCACTGCGCCCGACCCGTCGTGCGCGACCACCGTCACGGCGTCGTCGTCGGACAGGAACCCGCGGTAGAACTGGACCAGGAACGGCTCGCCCAGGGTGCTGAGGAAGAAGCCCGGGAACGCTTTGCGGTGCAGCCGGGCCAACGGCTGCACGTCGGCGTCGGTGAGCGGGCTGAGGAGCACCGACATCGGCTACGACCTCACGCCGGCGGCTGGGGCGAGCACCGGCTCGGCGAAGGTGTCCGGGCTGGCCGGATTGAACAGCTCATGGGTCCAGAACAGTGTCGTCAGCTCGGTGCTGCCCGTGTTGGTGATGTTGTGCACCCACATCGTCGGCATGTCGACGATGCTCGGCTGGTCGCCGGTCACGTCAAAGCTGACCACCTCGTCGCTGAACATCTTGCGCAGCGAGATCCGGGCCTGCCCGCTCAGCACCACGAATCGCTCGACCTTGCGCAGGTGGAAGTGCTCACCGCGGGTGATGGCCGGCTTGGTGGTGGAGACAAAAGTCTGCCCCTGTCCGCCGTGGGCCCTAACGACCTCCACCAGGCTGCCCCGGTTGTCCGAGCGGGGCGTCAGCCCGATCGGGTAGTGGGCCGGGAACCGGGCGGCCCGCAGCGTGTTGAACAGGTCGATGTCGAGATCGGTGAGCAGCGGCGGGATGTCGCCGGTGTCGTAGAGCTGGTTGAAGGTGCGGAGGGTGTCGAACACACCCTGCACCGTGGTGGCCGTGCCGGCCGGGCTCAGGCTGGTGGACGCGGTCTCGGACAGGGCGCCGATGAGGGCGTCGGCGGCACCCTGCACGTGCAGCAGGTCCACCGGCCGGTCGCTGATCTGCGGTGTCTCGCCGTTGACGACCGCAGTGACGAACGTCGCGACGAAGGAGTTGTACTGGGGCCGGCCGTGCTCGCCGAACAGGTTGGGCAGGCGGACGTCGACGTAGATGGAACCGGTCTGCCGAGCGGTGGCAGCGAGCAGATCGGACGCCGCGCTCTTGCCTGCACCGTACGGGGTGTCGTTGCCCGACTGGATGGAGTTGGCGAAGACCACGGTCGGGCTGCCGCCAGCGGCCAGGACAGCAGCGGCCACGTCCCGGGCGAGCTGCACGTTGCCCTGCTCGACCTCCTCCGGAGTCGCCCGGTTGACCCCGGCGATGTGGATGACCGCGTCGACATCCTTGACGAGCTCCGGCAGCTGTGACCACGAGTCACGGTCCACGGCGACGACCTCGTGCTCGGTGAGCGCACGCAGCCGTACCCGGGTGTGCCAGCCGAGAAAGCCTCCGGCGCCGGTCAACAGCACCTTCATCGGTCGGCTCCGATCAGCCGGCGGACCTCAGGCAGCGTCCGCAGCAGCTTCTGGGTGGCCTCGACGTCGAGCCGCTCGGTGTTCTCCGAGGTGTAGTCGTCCAGCTCGACCTCACGCTGCTCGCCCTCCTCGTAATACAGCTCGTACTCGAGCGAACGCGCGTCGAGCGGGACCCGGAAATAGTCGCCCTGGTCCACCGCCTTGACCCGTTCCTCGCGGGACAGCAGCGTCTCGTGCAGCTTCTCGCCGTGCCGCGTCCCGATCACCTGGACCTCGGGGGCCTCGTCACCGAGCAGACCCGCCACAGCGCGGCCCAGCACCTCCACCGTCGAGGCCGGCGCCTTCCGGACGAACAGGTCGCCGGGCTCGGCGTGGGTGAAGGCGTACTCCACCAGGTCGACCGACTCCTGCAGCGACATCAGGAACCGGGTCATGGTCGGCTCGGTCAGGGTGAGCGGCTTGCCCGCCTGGATCTGGTCCACGAACAGCGGGATCACCGAACCGCGGGAGTACATCACGTTGCCGTAGCGGGTGATCGAGACGGTGGTCTTCGAGTGCGGGTTGTTGCGGGCGAAGGCCTGGGCGGTCTTCTCCATCAGCGCCTTGGACATCCCCATCGCATTGACCGGGTAGACGGCCTTGTCGGTGCTCAGGCACACCACCGAACGGGCACCGGCTGCCGCAGCGGCCTCGATCACGTTGTGGCTGCCCTGCACGTTGGTCTTCACCGCCTGTTGCGGGAAGAACTCACACGACGGCACCTGCTTGAGGGCGGCCGCATGGAAGACGAAGTCGGCACCGATGAACGACTCGGCGACGCTGTCGAAGTCGCGGACATCGCCGAGGAAGAAGCGCAGCCTCGAGTCGGAGAAGCGCTTGCGCATGTCGTCCTGCTTGGCTTCGTCCCGGGACAGGATGTGAACGGTGTCGACACCGCGGGTCAACAGGTGGCGGACCATCGTTGAGCCGAACGAGCCCGTCCCGCCGGTGATAGCCACCGTCGCGCCGGCCATTGCATCCGAAGTCATCTACCGTTCCTCCTTGAGGCTGCCCTCTGGAGCAGAGCCTCGATCCTGGTCACACCCTGATCGACTGAAAAGGTGCGTTCGTAATAGTCCCGACCGATGGCGCCGAGCCGGTGCAGCTCGGGCCGGCCCAGACGACAGGCGGCGCTGATCGCGTCGGCGATGCCTGCCACGTCCTCCGGGTGGGCGGTGAAGCCGGCGCCTGACTCTCGGACGACGCCGGCGACGTCACCCTCGGCCGCCACCAAGATGGCGCGGCCGGCGGCCAGCGCAGCCTGGGTCTTGCTCGGCATCGTCACCGGGGAAAGGGCGTGGGTCCGCAGCCCCACGTAGTTGAGGTCGCCGGTCGCCATCAGCTGGGTCATCTGCTCCTGCGGCAGCCGCCCGACGAACCGGACGTTGTCGGCACCGATGGTCACCGCCTGCGCTCGCAGGGCGCTCTCGGCGACCCCCGAGCCGGCGATGACGCAGACGAAGCGGGGGTCGTCCACCTTGGCGCAGGCATCGATCAGCGTCGACAGGCCCTGGGCCTCGCCGAGCGCTCCCGCATAGAGCAGCACGACCTGGTCCTCGGCGATGCCCAGCTCTGCCCGCAGGTTGCCATCGCTCGGGTGGAACACCTGTTCGTCGGCCCACATCGGCACGTAGTGGAGCTTGTCCTGGGGCACGCCACGGTCCTGCAGCACCCTGCCGACGCCCGGGGAGATGTAGGCGACCGAGCTGGCGGCGGCGTACATGCCCCGGCACCAGGCGCCCAGTCCCTTCTCCAGCAGAGTCGACAGCCGCCCGCCCGAGGCGAACCCGCCCGCGAACACCGTGTCCGGCCAGAGGTCGAGCACGTGCACGACGGAGGGGATCCTCAGCCGGAAGCGGGCCGCCCACATGGGCCAGGCGACGGTGATCGGGGAGTAGTTCACCCAGAGTGCGTCCAGGCCCCGCAGGGCACCGACTCCGAAGGCGGTGGCCGACGCACCGAACGAGGCGTAGTTGGCAAACCGTCGCACCGCGGAGGCGTCGTGGTTGGCGTACAGGGCGACTCTGCGGACGTCGATGTCGTCCAAGCGTTCGTCCAGGCGCCGGGACATCGTGTAGCCGTCGGCGAGCACGCCGGTGGGGTAGTTGGGGAAGCCCGTCAACACCTGGACCTCGTGGCCTCTGGCGCGGAGCCCGCGGGCCAGCACACCGGGAAGAGCGGCCGGGCCCGGCTCGGGGTCATACCACTGGGTCAGGAGTCCGACGCGCATCGCTTCGGGCTCCTCTCTCGCGTCCTTGGGTAACGTCGGTGCGACGTACGACCCGCTGCTTCCGCCACCGCGTTAGTGTCGGCCCCCTCCGAAGCCGTATCGTACAGGCCGAATGACGCTAGCCCGAGTCACGCCCAGCGAAGCCACGAGAGGAGCCGGCATGAGCGCCGAAGACTTTCTGCCGTTCGCGTTGCCTGACATCGGCAAGGAGGAGATCGAGGCGGCCGCCGACGCGATGCGCAGCGGGTGGCTGACCACAGGTCCCCGCGCGGCAGCCTTCGAGCGCGAGTTCGCGGAGTTCCTGGGGGAGGGCGTGCATGCGGTCGCGCTGAACTCGGCCACCGCCGGCCTGCACCTGGCGCTTGAGGCGGTGGGGATCGGGCCGGGTGACGAAGTCCTGGTGCCGACCTGGACCTTCACCTCGACGGCGGAGGTCGTGCGTTATCTGGGTGCCGATCCGGTGATGGTCGACGTCGATCCGGTGACGCTCAACCTCGACCTCGAAGCAGCGGCCGCGGCCGTGACGCCGCGCACCCGGGCCGTGATGCCGGTGCACTTCGCCGGCCTGGCCGTTGACCGCAGCGGCCTGGAGAAGCTGGCCCGCAACTGTGGACTGATCGTGGTGGAGGACGCCGCCCACTCGTTTCCCACCGTGTCGGCCGGCTCATTGGTGGGGGCGGGGGCGAGCGAGGCCGTCGTGTTCAGCTTCTACGCCACCAAGACCATGACGACCGGGGAGGGTGGAATGGTGGTCACGTCCGACCCCGACGTGGCCAAGCGGATCCGCACCATGCGGTTGCACGGCATCAGCCGAGACGTCTTCGACCGCTATCGCAGCACGGTGCCCTCCTGGCAGTACGAGGTGGTGGCGCCGGGTTTCAAGTACAACCTGACCGACCCGGCCGCCGCGATGGGTCGCGTCCAGCTCGGCCGGGCCCACGAGATGCGCGACCGGCGGGGCGCGATCGCCGCCGTCTACGACGAGGCTTTCGCCGACCTGCCGTTGGAGCTGCCGGCCCACGCCGATCCGGGTGACGTGCACGCGTGGCATCTCTATGTGACCCGGCTGACCGCCGACGCCGCTGTCGGCCGTGACGCCTTCATCGAGGAGATGGCCAGGGCCGGTGTCGGCTGCAGTGTGCACTTCATCCCGCTGCACAAGCACCCCTACTGGCGTGACCGCTATGCGCTGACTGATGAGCAGTTCCCGGTGGCGTCGGCACAGTTCGAACGGGTCGCCAGTCTGCCGATCTTCTCCAGCATGTCCGACGCCCAGGTGGATCGAGTGGTCCGGGCGGTGCGCCGGGTGCTCGGATGACGGTCGATCCCAAGCGGGTCTTCGACGTCGCCGTGTCCGGGGTCGGTCTCGTGCTGGCCTCCCCGGTGCTGGCCGGAGTCGCGGTCGCGGTGCGGCTGGACAGCCGAGGCCCGGCGTTCTTCCGGCAGGAGCGGGTCGGCCGCAACGGTGAGCTCTTTCGTATCCACAAGTTTCGCAGCCTTCGCACCGATATGCCGGGGGCGCTGATCAGCCCCACGCACGACCCACGGATCACCCGGGTGGGGGCCGTTCTTCGGCGCACCAAGCTGGATGAGCTGCCCCAGCTGCTGGATGTCCTCGCCGGCCACATGAGCCTGGTTGGTCCCCGGCCGGAGGTCCCCCGCTATGTCGAGCTGTGGCCGGCGGCGGAGCGTGAGTTGATCCTGTCGGTGAGACCGGGCATCACCGACCCCGCGTCGGTCGCGCTGCGGAACGAGGCGGAGGAGTTGGCGGGCGCCGAGGACCCGGAGCAGCACTACGTGAGCGTGCTGCTGCCCCGCAAGGTCGCGATGTATGCCGACTACGTGCGCAGCCGCAACTTCCTCGGCGATCTTGGCATCATCGCCTCCACCCTGCGTACAGTGCTAAGAGACTGATCGGAACGGTTGCCTGCGAGGCGATTCCGTACTGACGCCCGGGGGCGGCCAGCCAATGGATTTGTGCGTCATGCACACCAGATGTGGAAAGATTGCCCGGGTTCCCTGCAGCGGCAGGGTGAGGAAGGCTGGTTTGCTCTATGGAACTGCGCGACTATCTGACGATTCTCCGTCGGCGCTGGATCACGGTCGTCGTGGTCACCTTGGCCACTGTTGCGGCGGCAGCCGCACTCACGCTGACGATGACCCCGCAGTACACGGCGACCACCCGCCTGTTCTTCGGCGTCCAGGGTGGAGAGTCGGTGACCGATATGGCGCAGGGCTCGACGTACACCGAGAAGCAGATGAGCTCCTATGCCGAGGTGGCGACCTCGCCCCTCGTCCTGGACCGGGTCATCAAGGACCTGAACCTCGACACGACCTCGGGCGGACTGGCGGGCCACGTGAGCGCGACCGCGCCGACGGGCACCGTGATCCTGGAGATCTCCGCCACCGAGACCGACCCCAAGCTTGCCGCTCGGATCGCCAACTCCGTCTCCGAGCAGCTGACCGCCGTCGCTGGTGACCTGTCGCCGGAGCGTCCCGACGGCTCCGAGGCTGTCCGGGCCACCATCCTGGCCAAGGCGCAGGTCCCTGGCGCTCCGTCCGCTCCCAGCGTGAAGCGCAACCTGGCGCTGGGGCTGCTGCTCGGGCTGCTGCTCGGCATGGGCGTCGCCCTGCTGCGCCACCTGCTGGACACCAAGGTACGCAGCGAGCAGGACGTGCAGGCGCTCACCGACAGCGCAGTGCTCGGCATCGTGCCGTTCGACATCAGCACCCCGAACCACCCGGTGGCGATGCATGACGACCCGCTGGGCGCCCGCTCGGAGGCGATGCGACGGCTGCGCACCAACCTGCAGTTCGTAGATGTCGCCGAGCACGCCAAGTCGATCGTCGTCACCTCCTCCATCCCGGGCGAGGGCAAGTCGACCACCACCATCAACCTGGCGGTGTCGCTTGCGGATGCCGGTCAGCGCGTGCTGCTGGTCGACGCCGACTTGCGCCGTCCGTCGGTGGCGGAGTATCTCGGGCTGGAGGGTCGCGCCGGCCTCACCACCGTCCTGATCGGCCGGGCCGACCTGGACGACGTGGTGCAGCCGTGGCAGCAGAGCTCGCTGGACATCCTGCCGGCCGGGCAGATTCCGCCGAACCCGAGCGAGCTGCTCGGCTCGAAGGCGATGCAGCACCTGATGGAGCAGCTCAGCCAGCGCTACGACATGGTGCTGCTGGACAGCCCGCCGCTGCTCCCGGTCACCGACGCCGCCATCCTGAGCAAGTTCGCCGGCGGGACTCTGGTCGTCGTCGGTGCAGACCGCATTCACCGGCCGCAGCTGCGCGAGGCCCTGGAGTCCCTGACCACCGTGGACGCCAATGTGGTGGGCATCGTGCTGAACAAGATCGCCCGTCGCGACACCAGCGCCTACGTCTACGACTCGAGCTATGCCCCCGAGGACGAGGTGACCTTCCACCCGGCCGCCGCCCCGCCCCAGCGGGCCCAGGCCGCCGAGCCCGACGCCCTCACCGCCGCCTGGGAGCGCCAGGACCAGCACATCTGATCCGTGCCCTGAGCCGGGTGTCCGCGCCTGAGCTTGTCGAAGGGCGCCCGGGAGCACTGTCACCCGCGCCCTGAGCCTGTCGAAGGGCGCCCGGGAGCACTATGACCCGCGCCCTGAGCCTGTCGAAGGGCATTGAGCCGCTGGAAGGGCGACCTCTTCACCCGCGCCCCGGAACGGCTCCCTCTCCGCAGACCCTCGCCACACCATGCAGACGTCCGGGTCCCTGCACAGTGCAGCGAAGGTCTGCACGGACGGGTCGTGAGTCGGTGCCAAGCCCCTTGATGCTCACGTCGCCCTTGGCTGCGTACCCGCCAGCATGATGCGGTGACCTCCCGGCTCCGTTCCTGGAGAACGTCGAGCGGCGATCCTCCGATTCCATACCCGACGCCGTCGATGGGCCCGACCCCTGCCGATCGGCGTACCAACTCCGTACCCCCTGACCGTCGACGTGAGACGCGTCGACGGGCACAGGGCACGACGAGCCCCACACGGCCAAGGAAACTGTCACTCAGCCAGGCAAATTGCCCTGGCCACGTGACTGTTTCCCAAGTCGACTTGGGAAACCGACATACGGACTTGCCGGCCAGAGCGACACACCGCAAAACGGGAGGCCGACATACGAGCAGCAGGGCGGGGGCCCTCACCAGGTCTTGCCGGAGTCGCGGGAGACGGCCACGTCGGGGCCGGCCCAGACCCAGATGCTGCTGCCGCGCTTCGCGACGGCGATGTCGGCGGGGCTGGGGGCGGGGACCGGGGCGCAGCGCCTGGTGTCCTTCACCTTCTCGGCCTCGGCGTCGAAGGTGGTGACGGTGACCCCGTTGCAGCCGTCCGTGACTCCGGCGGCGACGTAGCTGCTGCCGTCCGCCCCCAGTGCCGAGGCGCCGGCAACGGTGCCGATCGTGTTCCAGGACTTGCCGGAGTCGGCGGTCGTCAACACCGAACCGTTCGAGCAGAGCACGGCCGCGTGCTGGTCATCGGAGGCCGCAAGGTCGTTCAGCTGGTCCTTGCACGGCCGGGAGCGGTCTCCGCCGGCCGCGTGCACCTGCGTACGGTCCCGCGGGGTGAGATACCAGGAGCCCCTGAGGTTTGCGTTGCGGCCCTCCCACTCGGCCCCGTTGGAATAGGAGATGAGGAACTCGGCCTTGCAGTCGGTCATCCCGCCGATCGCGAACAGGGTGTTGCCGTCGAGCGCCTTGATCCGGGTCACCGGACCCAGCTCGGGGCTGGTGGTCCTCGTCCAGCTCTGGCCACCGTCCTCGGTGACCTCGACCCGTCCGGGGGTGTCGCAGTCGCCGATCGTCGCCCGCCAACCCTGGCTGTCGCTCGCGACCGAGATCAGTCGCTTGGTCCGAGCAGTGGGGGTGGCGCCGTCCGACGGCTCAGCGGCCGCACTCGGTTGAGGGCTGGGGGAGTCGCTCGGCTCGGCCGACGCGCTGTCGGACGGATCGGACGAACTCGAGGGGTCCGCCGGACCGGCGGACACGGGAGCCGCGGGGCGCCCCAGCAGGAGCGCGATCAGTACAACGTTGAGGAGCAGCAGCGCAGCAATGGCGATGATCGGCCCGACGTTGTCCTTGGCCCAGTTTTTCACAGGGGTGAGCATAGCGGGGTGGGATCTGGCTCGGTCGCGCCTTGCGGCCACCTAAGGTTAATACGGTCACGTATCGTGACGCCGCCGACGACCGCAGAGGAAAGCCTTGTCCACTGGAACTGACCTGGAGCCCGAATTCTCTGTCCTGACCGTCTGCACCGGCAACATCTGCCGGTCTCCCGCGGTGGAACGTCTCCTCGCGGCGTCGCTCGGACCCACGGTGTCGGTCGGCTCCGCAGGTACCCAGGCGATGGTCGGTCAGCCCGTCTCGCCTCCGATGGTGCCGTTGGTCGAGGCCGAGGGCGCCTCGACGGCCGGGTTCGCCGCACGCCAGCTGACCGAGCAGCTGATCCGCCCGGCAGGGCTGGTGCTGGCGATGACCCGGGCCCATCGTGGAGCCGTGGTGGAGATCTGGCCGGGCGCCGTCCGGCGCACCTTCACCCTGCGCGAGTTCGCCCGCCTGCTCGAGGGCGTCGATCCGGCCGCGTTGCCCACCGGAAGCGTCGCCGAGCGGCTGCGGGCCGCCATCCCGCTCGCCGCGGGCCAGCGTGGCCGCGTCAAGGTCGCGCCCGCCGATGACGACGTGATCGACCCCTACCGTCGGGGCGACGAGACGTACGCCCAGTCATTCGCCCAGCTGCTGCCCGCGGTGCAGACCATCGCCCGCATCATCGCTGGCTGAACAGGCTGGTTCGGTACGCTGCGGCCCGTGGCGTTCGTACGACATGGATAGGTCCTCGGACCCACTCCCTCCACAGCGAGGGTCGGCCGATCCTCGGGCGGGCGCCGCCCCAGGAGCGGATCCATCTGTCTTTCGCCTCCGGCCCTCAAGCCCTGTGAGTCCTCACCGCTGGTATCCAATGGCGTTCTCCCCCTCAGCAGTCCGCACTCTGCTGACGTTCCTCATCCCGGTCGGGCTGGCCACCACCTTGCCGGTCACTGCGCTGACGGGGCAGACCGAGCCCGACTCGCCTTCGCAATAGCCGCACTCGTCGTCGTCTTGGCCGCCCTGACCCTGACCCACTGGCTGGTGGCCATCCGTCGCTACGCCAGCGCCAGTTCCTAGGTGAGATCCTACGGTCGTGGAAGACCCTGTGATCTCGACGTTCGCCGAGCGGCCCGAGTACATCGAGCGGGTCGCCCAGATGGCCGACGCCTGGCCGGGGTTCATGCGGCACGGCATCGTGTCCAACGCCCTCTTGTGGCAGGTGGTGCCGTCGTTCCCGGAGCTGTGTGTGGTGGCCACCGTCGACGACGTCCCGATCGCCCGGGCGCGGGCCGTGCCGTTCGCGCTGCGGGCCGCGGGCCGGGGCGAGCTGCCGGACGACGGCTGGGACCGGGTACTGAGCTGGGCGTTGGCCGACAAGATCACCTCGATCCGGCCGGACACCGTGAGTGCTCTCGAGATCGCGGTCGACCCGGCGCATCTGGGTCAGGGTCTGTCGATGGCGATGCTGGCGGAACTGCGTACGGCCGCCGCCCGAGCCGGCTTCAACGAGCTGGTCGCGCCGGTCCGGCCGACACACAAGCACCGCCAGCCCACGATGCCGATGGACGTCTACGCCGCACAGCTGCGTGGTGACGGGCTCCCGCTCGATCCGTGGCTGCGGGTGCACGTCAGGGCCGGCGGTCGGATCGAGCGGGTGGCCCATACATCGATGGTGATCGCCGGTTCACTTGCCGCCTGGCGTGGCTGGACCCGGCTCCCGTTTGACCGCTCCGGTGAGGTGGTGGTGCCGCAGGCGTTGGTGCCGGTGCGGTGCGAGGCGGAGCACAACTATGCCGTCTACGTCGAGCCCAATGTCTGGGTCAGGCACACCCTGATCAACGGTTGAGGTGTGATCAACAGGCGAGTTGATCAACAGGCGAGTCGATCAACAGGCATGGCGAGCGGCGACTGAAGGACAGGTCAGCGTGCTGGCTCAAGGCCGTTCCAGACAAGGCAGGACCAGCCGGACGAGTCCACCTCGATCATGACCGTCGCTCCATCTGCCAACGGATGTCGCTGCACCAGATCCGGCGAGATGTTGCGGCACCGGCCGGTGAGGGCGCGGGTGATCACGCCTCGGTGAGTGATCAACACCACCGTCTCACCACGGTACTGGTCGGCGATCTCCTCGACGAGCGCCGCCACTGGCACAGGGTCGCCGTACGGCACGTCGCGGTGGTCGTCGCGCTCCCGGAGCCGGTCGTCAGCGTGCACCGGCAACTGCAGGACCTCCGACACGATGGACGCCGTCTCCGCGGCCGGCGAATCGGGGCCGGCCCATAAGCCGGCCACCGAGGTCGGACGCAGCGACTCCGCCAGCTGCCGAGACTGGACACGTCCACGCTCCGACAACCCGCGTTCCCCTCCGCCTGGTCCGAGGACTTCGCCGGGACAGCCGAAGATGATCTTGGCAGGACATTGCAGGTCGCTCATCGGTCGCCGCCCGACCGGCTGCGCATCATGCGCCCATCATGACAGGTGGGCAGTGCGGGACCGATCATGCCGCCCGTCCGGTGCTCGCAACTCGCGCGGCGGCTAGCCTGGTCCGCTATGGAGCAGATCTCGTGGCCAGGCCGGGGGTTCGACACGCTCGTGGGGCGCGCCACCGCGCTGCTGCAGCGCCCCGGCCGCGCCGTACTGGGCATCGCCGGCGCCCCGGGGAGCGGGAAGTCCACGCTCGCCGACGAGCTGACGGCCGCCATCGATGACGACTTCCCCGGCCAGGTGGTGCAGGTGGGCATGGATGCGTTCCACCTGGCGCAACGGGTGCTGAACCGACACGGACTGGCCCACGTGAAGGGTGCACCCGAGACGTTCGACTGCTACGGCTACATCGACCTGCTGGAGCGGATCCGAGAGCACACCGACCATCCCGTCTATGCGCCGGAGTTTCGTCGGGAGATTGAGGAGTCGATCGCCCACGCGGTGGAGATCGCCCCCGCGGTGCGGCTGGTGGTGACCGAGGGCAACTACCTGCTGCTCAACGCCGAACCCTGGGACGGGGTGCGGTCCCGACTCGACGAGGTCTGGTTCGTGCACCTGCAGGACTCGATCCGGCGGAGCCGCCTGCAGGCTCGGCACACGCACTACGGCCTCGGAACCGATGCGGCCGAGACCAAGACCCTGGGCAGCGACGAGGCCAACGCGCGGCTGGTCAACTCGTCCCGCGGCAACCCGGATGTCTGGGTCGAGGTCAACGCCGATGCCCCGGTCGACCTCTGAGCCTCTCCGCGCCCTGAGCCTCTCCGCGCCCTGAGCCTGTCGAAGGGCTCTTCGTGGTGCCTTGGGGGAGGGACGCTTCGACAGGCTCTGATCCGAGCACAGTGGCGTGCCGTGCACCGAGACGCCCGCGGCCGTGAAGGGGATGCTCCTGGCGTCATGTTGTGGGGTAGGTCGGGCATTGGAGGACGGCAGCCTGTCCGGCGACGTTGTGCAAAAACTCGCGTTCTGTCGAGTTCTTGGTCGGGATCGGCGCTTGGGTTCAGGGGGTCAACGCAACGCTCTTTCTGTTGGGGGTGTTGTGATGGCTGGTGTTGGGCGTCCGAGGATTGCGGTGGAGGTGCAGCGTCGGTTCTGGCGTCTGGTGCGTGGGGGTGTGGCGGTGGAGGTGGCGGCGGGGAGTGTGGGGGTGTCGAGGGGCACTGCCGGTCGGTGGTTTCGTCATGCTGGCGGGGTGATTCCTTCGGTCGTCGGGGAGCCTTCGGGGCTGCGGTTGTCGTTTGCTGAGCGTGAGGAGATCGCGTGTCGTCGGGCGGCTGGTGGTGGGGTGCGTCAGATCGCTCGGGAGATCGGGCGCGATCCGGCCACGGTCAGTCGGGAGCTGCGCCGTGGTGCGGGCTGGTCGCGTAGTGGTTATCGTGCCTCGGTGGCTCAGGGTCAGGCGGATCGGCGGGCGGCTCGGCCGAAGGTGGCGAAGCTGGCAGCCGGGGCGCGGCTTCGAGATGAGGTGCAATCTAGGCTGATGGCCAAGCACAGCCCGGCCCAGATCGCGGCCCGGCTGCGGGAGGACTTTCCCGACGATGCGGAGATGCGGGTGTCGCACGAGACGATCTACCAGTCGCTGTATGTCCAGGGCCGTGGGGCGCTGAGGCGAGAGCTCACCGGGTGTCTGCGGACCGGGCGGGCGCTGCGGAGGCCGCGCCGTGACCCGTTGGTGCGGCGTGGCCGGATCGCGAACATGGTCAACATCAGCGAGCGGCCCGCCGAGGTCGCCGACCGGGCCGTGCCGGGCCACTGGGAGGGTGATCTGATCATCGGGGAGAACTCCGCCTCGGCGATCGGCACCCTGGTCGAGCGGATGACCGGCTTCGTGTTGTTGCTGCACCTGCCCGGCCGGCACGGCGCGGTGGAGGTGGAGCAGCAGATGATCGCCACGATCGGGCAGCTGCCGAAGCTGCTCGCCAAGACCGTCACCTGGGACCAGGGAATCGAGATGGCCAACCACGCCAACATCACCCTCGCCACCGACATCGCCATCTACTTCTGCGACCCGGCCTCACCCTGGCAACGCGGCAGCAACGAGAACACCAACGGGCTGCTGCGCCAGTACTTCCCCAAAGGCACCGACCTGTCGGGCTACCACCCCGACTACCTCGACTACGTCGCCAACCAGCTCAACGACCGCCCCCGCAAACGACTCGACTGGAAAACCCCCAAAGAAGCCCTCAACGAACTACTCTCACAACCGATCGATCCACACGGTGTTGCGTTGACCAGTTGAATCCACCGCGCTGTTGGGCTGCAGAAGTCGCGTTCTGCCGAGTTCTTGGCCGGGATCGGCGCTGTTGGGCAGAAGTCGCGTTCTGTCGAGTTCTTCGTCGGGATCGACGCTGTGGGCCGGCAGAAGTCGCGTTCTGCCGAGTTTTCGATCGGGATCGACACCTTGCCGGTCCAAGGGTCGGGCCAGCGCAGGGCCGCCCGTCCGTGGGGCGTCGGACGCGACCCGCACGAGCTGAACACAGGTCGGCAACGGACGAATCGGCGCGTCAGCGGGGTGCCCGTCAAGTTCCGCCGCTCAGGGACGCTGGTTGCTCCGGCGATGATGCGCCGATTGGTGTGTTCGTCACCGTCCAACAGGTGGTGCCTGCCCACGCACACAGGGTGAGGCTGTCGAAGGGCTCTTCGTTGGTGCTTGGGAGCCGCTCTTCGACAGGCTCAGAGCTCGTGGGTTGAGTCGGTGCCCTGAGCTTGTCGAAGGGCTCTTGGTAGAGCGGGGGTCGCTCCTCGAGGGGCTCAGAGCGCGTGGGGTCGCTCCTCGCCGGGCTCAGAGCGCGTGGGTTGGGGTGTGGCGGTGGTCACTGGCGAAAATCTGGAAGATTGTGTGGGGCGCCTACATGAGGGCGTATCGGTTTGGTAGTGTTCAGTTCTGTACCGGTGAGCCATTGGGTACACATTCGGGGGAATTCGGGGGAATTCGCATGATCTGCGGTTATTTGGCACGTTCTTTTGACCTGCTGAACGTACGCGACTTGGATCTGATCGCGCAGTCGAGGTCTCTCTGCGACAGTCTGACGCTGGCAGTGCTGCGCGACGACACGGTCGAGAGATATCTGGGGCGCCCGCCGGTGGTGCCACTCACTGAACGTCTTGAGCTGGTCCGCCACCTACGTGGCGTCGACGAGGTGGTCGTCCACCATGATCATGAGTTCGTCGAGAATCTCGACCGGTTCACGGTCTTCGCTGTCGAAGGGGAGCCGGTCTTCATTGACCACCCGGTCGCCCCGGTGCTGCTCACCGCTGAGCGCCAGACCGACAGCTGGATGTTGCAGGACGCGCTCCGGGTCGACCCTCAGTCTTCGGTCGCATGATGACCGCCGAAGCAGCAGAAGCGACCGGCTTCGTCGCCGCGCTCGACCAGCTGCGCAGTGCGCAGAAGGGGTCGAAGGGCGCGCCGCCCTACTCGCTCTACGTCAACCGGCCGCTGGGACGCTATCTCGCGGCCGCGGCCTACCAGCTCGGCATGACGCCGAACCAGGTCACCGCGGTCAGCGCCCTGTTCACGTTCAGCGCCATCGCGGAGCTCGCAATCTTCAAGCCGACGTTGTGGACCGGGCTGCTCGTCTGCCTGGGTCTGGTACTCGGCTATGCCCTCGATTCTGCGGATGGGCAGCTGGCCCGGCTGCGCGGCGGGGGCAGCACGGTGGGTGAGTGGCTGGACCACATCATCGACTCGGCGAAGGTCTCCGTGCTGCACCTGGCCGTGCTGATCACCGCCTTCCGGCACTTCGACCTCCCGGGTGAGGCCTGGCTGCTGGTCCCGATCGGGTTCACGCTCGTCTCCGCGGTGCACTTCTTCGGCATGATCCTGAGCGAGCAGCTGGCTCGGGTGCACCGCGCCAAGCTGGGACTTCCGGCCCCGGCGAAGGTGGCCACGACACCGCTGCGGTCGCTGTTGAAGCTGCCGACCGACTACGGCGTGCTGTGTGCGCTCTTCCTGCTGTTGGCGGTGCCGACTCTCTTCCTCTGGGTCTACACCGCGCTGGCGGTCGCTTCGGCCGGGTACCTCCTGCTCGTACTGGTCAAGTGGTACCGCGACATGGTCGCGCTGGACGGACCGAGGAGGGCCGCCTGATGGACTCGACAACACCGGTCACCGGCTACGTCCCGGGTGCGTGGGACATGTTCCACATCGGGCACCTCAACATCCTGCTGCGCGCCCGTGACCTCTGCGACCACCTGGTGGTGGGAGTCGTCACCGACGAGGTGTTGCACGCGGCCAAGGGCAAGTGGCCGGTGGTGCCGCTGGCCGAACGGATCGAGGTGGTGGAGGCGCTCGACATCGTCGACAAGGTCGTCACCGACTACTCCAGCGACAAGCTGGACGCCTGGCGCCGCTACGGGTTCGACGTGCTCTTCAAGGGAGATGACTGGCGTGGCACGGCGAAAGGGGAGAAGCTCGAGCGGGACATGACTGAGGTTGGAGTACGGGTGTGCTACTTCCCCTACACGGTCCATACCTCCAGTACGGTGCTGCGCAGCCTGATCGCGGATCGCAGTTGATGGAAACTTAGGTACACTCTTCCCCGACCGCACACAATTGATCTCCGCGGGTCGGCGGAAAGGACTCAACCATGCGCATCGCGCTCATCGGTACGCGAGGCGTGCCCGCCCACTATGGCGGCTTCGAGACGGCTGTCGAGGAGGTTGGACGGCGTCTGGCCGATCGTGGACACGAGGTGGTCGTCTTCTGCCGACCGACCGGTGACGGCGACCGGGCGGATGAATATCTGGGCATGCGCCTGGTGCACCTGCCCGCCCTGCACCGCCGTTCGCTCGAGACGCTCAGCCACACCGCCCTGTCGGTGGTGAACCGCGCGATGCGCGGGGTGGACGCTGCCGTGCTCTTCAACGCCGCCAACTCCCCCCTGCTCCCGGTCATCCGGGCCCGCCGGATCCCGGTCGCCACCCACGTCGACGGGCTGGAGTGGAAGCGCGCCAAGTGGGGGCCGGTCGGCCAGCGCTACTACCGGGCGGCCGAGTCGCTGGCGGTCCGTTGGTCCGATGCGCTGATCGCGGATGCGCAGGGCATCGCCGACTATTACCGCGAGGAGTTCTCCGCGCCCACCAGTCTGATCGCCTACGGCGCCCCGATCCTGACCGACGGCGAGAGCGACCGGTTGGAGGAACTGGAGCTCGCCCCGGGCAAGTACCACCTGATGGTGGCCCGGTTCGAGCCGGAGAACCATGTCCACGAGATCGTTGCCGGCTACTGCCGCAGCTCGGCGACGCTGCCCCTGGTCGTCGTCGGTTCAGCGCCCTACTCCAACGAGTACACCGCCAAGATCCACGGTGCCGCCGACGGCCGGGTGCGGTTTCTCGGCGGGGTCTGGGACCAGGCCCAGCTCGACCAGCTGTACGGCAATGCGCTCACCTACCTGCACGGTCACTCGGTGGGCGGCACCAACCCGTCGCTGCTGCGGGCGGCCGGCGCCGCCACCTTCACCATCGCCTTCGACGTGGACTTCAACCGCGAGGTGCTTGGTCAACCGGCGGCCTACTTCAACTCCGAGGACGACATCGCCGAGGCGCTGGTGGCAGCGGAGGAGGACCCCGCCGGCACGCAGCAGCGAGGCAAGGCCCTTCAGGAGGCGGTCAGGCGCTACGACTGGGACGACGTCGCCGGCCGGTACGAGGAGCTCTGTCGGCTGCTGGCCGCCGGCGAGTTCTCCCGCCGCCGTCCGAGCGGCCGACGCTCACACACTGCCCGCGGGCATGCTGCCCAGGGGGAGCTCCGGCCACGTCGCCGGTCGGACGCCCGCTGAGCGTGGTGACCGTTACCTGTTCGTTGCCGAAGCGGCATAACGAAGCAGGTTTACTACGATAGGCTGACTTTCGTTCCTTACATCCACGAGCAAGGGGTAGGGAACGTGTACGGGGGAATCTTAAGAAGTAGGCGTCTCGATCGTGTCCAATTTTGGGCGATCGACGAGTTCGACTTACCCATTTCGGCTTCGCCCGGCGGCTGAATCAGGCCCGCTGCGAGCGGGAAGCGACATCGGGGGAAGTCGAATGACCGGGAAACCAAGCACGACTGTGCTGATCGCCAACCCTGCCGCCGATGTCTACGGCTCTGACCTGCAGATGCTGGCCAGCGTGTCCGCGCTGCGTGCCGAAGGCTGGCGAGTGGTGGTGGCAGTTCCCGCTGACGGCCAGCTCGTACCGCGCCTGCGCGACCTGGGTGCCGAGATCGAGTTCGTGGACTTTCCCGTGCTGCGTCGCGCCTCTGCCAACCCCACCGGACTGGCCAAGTTGGCAGCCGCGGTGACGAGGGCACTGCCCCGCATGCGTCGGCTGATCAAGCGGGTCGACCCGGCGCTGGTCTACGTCAACACCACCACCCTTCCCTGGTGGTTGCTGGCTTCCCGCTCGATGCGGGTGCCGGCCATCTGCCATGTGCACGAGGCCGAAGACAAGGACAGCCGCATGGTCCGAAAGGTCATCACCTGGCCGCTGCGGCTGGCGTCGGCCGTCGTCGCCAATGGACGTTCGGCCTTCGACACGATGGTGGCTGTCGAGCCCCGGCTGAGCGGGAAGGCCCAGATCGTCTACAACGGTGTCCCGGCGGCGTCGCACGAGCCGGAGGAGCCGGCTCGAAGGGACCCGGCCCGGATCGTCGTCGTTGGCCGGCTGTCCCCTCGCAAGGGCGTTCATGTCGCCCTGGAGGCCGTCTCCACCTTGCGTGCCCAGGGCAGGGACGTGGAGATCGAGCTCTGCGGGTCCGCTTTCGAGGGCTACGAGTGGTACGTCGACCAGTTGCGCGCCCGGGCGCGCGACCCGCATCTCGCCGGAGCCGTCACGTTCTCGGGCTACTGTTCGCCGATCTGGCCGGCGCTGGCCCGTGCCGACCTGGTGGTCGCACCGTCCTTCGGTGAGTCCCTGGGGAACGCGGTGGTGGAGGCGCAGTATGCCCTGCGCCCCGTGGTGGCGACGTCGGTCCAGGGGCATCTCGAGACCGTGACCCACGAGCAGACGGGTCTGCTGGTCCCGGTCGATGACGTGGACGCCCTGGCAGCAGCCATAGCCAGACTGTTGGACGACAAGGAGCTGGCGGGCAGGCTGGCCGCCGAGGCACTCAGGCAGGCGCGTCGCCGGTTCTCCACCGAGCGTTACGACCAGGAGATCACCGGGCTGGTACGCCGGGTGGCCGACAGCCGGAGGGCGCTGGCGCACTGAAGCGACAGCACAAAGACGTCAACGAAGAGCAGTAACAATCTCATGGGGGTAAGGATCATGGCAGTACACGAGGCCGCGGGTGCGAGCACACCCGGTCAGGCAAATCTGAGGGACCACAGCGTCATCCTGGGGCTGGGCTACGTCGGGCTACCGCTCGCCCAACAGGCGGTGCGGAGTGGGGTGAAGGTCGTCGGCCTGGACCTGTCCGAGCGCGTCGTCAACGGACTCAACGCGGGTCGCTCGCACGTCGACGACCTGAGCAGCGCAGACATCGACGAGATGCGCGAGAAGGGCTTCTCGGCCACCACCGACCCGAGCGTCATTGTCGACGCCGACACCGTGGTGATCTGCGTGCCGACGCCGCTGTCCGACGACGGCGGCCCTGACCTGTCGGCCGTCCAGTCGGCGGCCGAGACGGTCGGTGACCATCTGCGCAGCGGCACACTCGTCGTGCTGGAGTCGACCACCTACCCGGGCACGACCGACGAGTTCATGCGACCCATCCTGGAGTCCCGCTCGGGTCTGGTGGCGGGCCGTGACTTCTCACTCGCCTTCAGCCCGGAGCGGATCGATCCGGGTCGGCAGGACTTCGGGGTCAAGAACACGCCCAAGGTGGTCGGTGGCTTCAGCCCTGAGTGCACGCGGCAGGCGACCAAGTTCTACTCGCGCTTCATCGACACCGTTGTCGAGGCCCGTGGCACCCGCGAAGCGGAGATGGCCAAGCTGCTCGAGAACACCTACCGGCACGTCAACATCGCCATGGTCAACGAGATGGCCCAGTTCTGCCACGAGCTCGACATCGATCTCTGGAACGTGATCGAGCTGGCCAAGACCAAGCCGTTCGGGTTCCAGGCGTTCTATCCGGGGCCGGGTGTCGGCGGGCACTGCATTCCGATCGACCCGAACTACCTGTCGCACCGGGTCAAGCAACGGCTGGGCTATCCGTTCCGGTTCGTCGAGCTGGCGCAGGAGATCAACGCCTCGATGCCGAACTACGTCGCTCAGCGGGCGCAGAACCTGCTGAACGCGGACAAGCTGGCTATCAACGGCGCGACCGTGCTGCTGCTGGGCGTGACCTACAAGGCGAACATCGGTGACCAGCGGCAGTCTCCGGCGGTCCCACTGGCCAAGCGGCTGCAGCACCTCGGAGCCCAGGTCGTGTTCCACGACCCGCACGTCGAGCAGTGGAATGTCACCGGGGTCACCAAGGCCGACCCGGACCCGATCGCGGCCGCAGCAGCCGCCGATCTCGTCATCCTGGTCCAGAACCACCGTGAGTATGACGTGGATGCCCTGGAGGCGGCATCGACCCGCTTCCTCGACACCCGAGGGGTACCGGGCAGTTCCAGCCGGCTCTGAGACGACAGAAGAGGGCCGCGACCAGTGTCGCGGCCCTCTCCAGCCGTTACCTTTTTCGTGTCCGAAATGTGACCTAGCCGGCGACCCTCAGGATCCGGATGGCGCGGCCGTTGGCCTCGAAGACATTACCGGAGGCAGTCAGCTTGACCTCCGGCGGCGCGAGGAAGACACACTGCTTCTCGTGCCGGTTGGGTCCGAACTTGTTGTTGCGCACCGTCGCCGCCAACGAGTGGTGGTTCCGAGTCTGCAGCTTCAGGCTGCACCAGCCGCTGTCGAGGTAGTTGCCCTCGATGTTCAGGTCTGGGATGGACGCGGTCGACGCGGAGCCGAGGATCGGGAAGTTCTGGATCCCGCGGATGGTGTTGCCCACGATGTCGATATTGCGACCCTGGAGGATCTGGATGCCGTCGCTGTGGGTCGGGCCACCGTTCTGCATCGGGTGCGACGCATACCAGTCGGTCTTCTCCAGCAAGGACCGCTCGATCCGGACGTTGTCACCGTGGATCATGACCGTGTCGACGTTGCCGATGATGTGGATCCGGCGCGCGGTGAAGTTCCAGCCGCGGAGACCGATGAACCACTTCGACGGATGCTCCGCCTTGATCTCGCTGTTCTCGATCACGAAGTTGGCGTAGCCGAAGTTGCTCACCAGCCCCTGGTTGTTGCCGACGGTCTCCCTGCCACCACGGATGATGGAGTTGCTGATCGTGACGTTCTTGGCCTTCACGTTCACGAAACCATGGATGTCGAGGCCGTTGAGGTGGGTGCCTGCCTTGGTGATCGTGATGTTGCCACGATGCTGCTTCAGCTTCGTCCCAGCCGGAACGCCGGTGTTGGCCGCACTCGGCTTGCCGCCGATGATCTTGGTGACAGTGGTCTTGGTGACTACCTTCTTCTTGGGGGCCACCTTCTTGGGCGCCACCTTCTTCTTGGCGATCACCTTTTTCTTGGCCACAGCCTTCTTGGCCGGCGTGGCTGACCTGCTCGTGACGATGATCTTGACCGACTTCGCTGCATTGCTGGGCAGGTAGGCCCAGGTGTTCGCATAGCCCGAGCGGGTGACCCGGCTGGCAGCCCGGTCGTTGATCGTCTTCTGCCAACCCGGCTTGGCCTTGCCGACGACCCAGGCGCGGACGGCCACCTTCACGGGAGTGCTCCCGCTGGCCAGGCCCTCGACCCGGATGGTCTGGCCCGGAAGGGCCTTGCCGGTGATGCTCTGGCTGAGCAGCACGGTCTCGCCGCGGCTGATGCCGACTCGGAGAGTGCCGTTCTTCGTGATCAGGACGCGAGCTCGGTAGCCGGCGGACTTGCCGACCGTACGCAGCTGGACACCGACGTACACGTCGCTCTTGTGCTGCGGGACAACGAACGAGGCGCCCGCGATGCCGTTGGTGAACTTCGGTCCGTACTTGGCGGTTACGGACTTGCCAGGCGCGACGCTCAACCTGGATGCAGCTTCACTGGGAAGTGTGCCTTGCAGCAGAAGTGCTGCGCTGCAGATCGCGGCGAGGAGGACGGCTAGCGTGCGACGCACGGTCCTGGCGACTGCGGGTTGTGGAACTGGTGGGACGGTCTGGGCGGCAGGGGGGCCGTCGAGCATAGGGGGGACTCCTTTATTGGGCAGGCGACTCCCCGAAGTCACCGATACGGCTGCCGTTCCCCCCCGGCAATCTGGACTCCCAGAAGATACAACACATAACGAAAGTGTCACAAACCGCGCGGTTCGCCGTCCCAACCGGCGGGATTTCGGTCACCGTGACCGCTTCCCGATCACGGTTGTGCGGACTTTTCCTGAAATCAGGCCTTCTGCCGTTACCCTTATCTCGCGACGTTAGCGTCGCCAGTGCGTCACGGGGGTGTCGGCATGGGTTCGACAAGCATGAGAGCAGACAAATGATCGAGAATGAGACCGATTCACGCATGCGTGGAAAGTCGCGCCGAGGGTGGATCGCCGGCATCAGCGTACTGATCGCGGTACCGCTGCTGGCGCTCGCCATCTGGCTGACCAACTCCAGCGGCCAGCTGGTGGCACAAGGGGGGCCGACAGCAGCGTCGGCCAGCCCGACGGAGGGGGCATCCTCCGGTCAGCCGACCGCGACAGCCGCCGGATCGAGCAAGCCGAAGACTTCGGCCAAACCGACGAAGGCGCCGACGGCGGCGAAGGCCACCTCCTCGGCCAAGGCCACCAGCCGTCCGAAAGCGACCAAGGCTCCGACTGGGTCGAAGACGACCGCCGCTCCCAGGGCGAAGCCGACTGGCCAGATGAGCACGGTGCCGCCGGGCAAGCCGGCGCCGACCAGGCGCGCCCCGCTCGGCAAGACGGGCGACCTCGGCAATGGGGTCACCGTCACCGTCAGCAAGGTCGAAAGTGTGAAGGGCCAGGCGCACGGGCCGGGCGAGATCGCTGGTCCCGCGCTGCGGATCAGCATCACCGTGGACAACAAGACCAAGAAGGCGGTCCCGATGGAGCTGGCACTGGTGAACCTCTACTACGGCAGTGACCGGACTCCGGCCGGGCCGCTGAGCGGCCCCGGTGCCGATCCGCTGAGCAAGCCGGTGGCCGCCGGCAAGGCCTCCACCGGCACCTACGTGTTCGCAGTCCCGAAGGACCAGCGCGGTGCCATCGAGGTGGAGTTCACCTACACCACGGCAGCGCCCAAGGTCGTGTTCCGGGGTGCAGTGTGAGCGCCCGGTACGTTCGGCGATCGGAAACCGGCCCGCAGCGGACGGCAGGGGAGTCGCATTCCCCGTTCGTCGACCTCCGTGAGCATGCCCGCGCGATCCGCCGGTTCTGGCGCTCGGTCGCGTTGCTGGTGCTGCTGGGCATCGGGGTGGCTGCACTGATCACCTTCCGGACCGCCCCGGTGTACGAGACGCAGACGACCTACTTCGTCGACGCCTCTCTCGGCGGCACCGACTCGGCACTACAGGCTGACGAGTTCGCGCAGCGACGGATCAACTCCTACGTCGGGCTGGTCACCAGCGAGCGGATGGCCAAGGTCATCATCGACGACACTGGTCTCGACCTGCAGCCGGCGGACGTGAGTGCGATGATCACGGCGACGGTCCAGCCGGAGACCGTGCTGCTGGCCGTTGTCGTCGCCGACACCTCCCCGGACCGTTCGCGGCTGATCTCCCAGTCCATCGCCCGCAACCTCGACGAGCAGATCGGGCAGTTGGACAACCGCGGCAAGACGAGCAAGGTTGACGTCAGCGTGCTGTCCGGACCGACGCTGAACCCGACACCGGTGTCACCGCGCACCAAGCTCAATCTGGCGATCGGGCTGTTGCTGGGGCTCGGTCTGGGTGTCGCCCAGGCGATCCTGCGCCAGCAGCTGGACACCAGCTTCCAGACCCGGGACCAGCTGGCCGCGGTGACCGGCGTACCCACGCTCGGCCAACTCAGTTATGACCGGAATGCGAAGTCCTCTCCGGTGCTGACAGCGACGACCGGGCACTCGCGGCGCGCCGAGACCTTCCGGCAGCTGAGGACCAACCTCAGGTTCGTCGACGCGGCTAGCCCTGTCTCAGTGTTGGTGGTGACGTCTGCCGTCGAGAGCGAGGGCAAGACCACCACAGCCATCAACCTGGCGTTGACCTTCGCAGAAGCGGGGAGCCGGGTGCTGCTCATCGATGCCGACTTGCGCAAACCCAAACTGGAGAACTACCTCGACCTGGAGGCGTCGGCCGGGCTGACCAGTGTGCTCATCGGGGAAGCCAACGTAGACGATGTCGTGCAGGACTGGGGTGCCCAGGGGCTACAGGTGCTGGCCAGCGGGCCGATCCCGCCCAACCCGAGCGAGCTGCTCGGCAGCCCGACCATGGAGAAGGTCGTCGCCGAGCTCCGGTCCAGCTATGACGTGGTCGTGATCGACTCACCGCCGCTGCTGCCGGTGACGGATGCCGCCGTCACCTCGGTGCAGGCCGACGGCGTCCTGTTCGTCGTACGTCACGGCAAGACCCGGCGGGACCAGGTGCTGCAGTCGATGAGCCAGCTGGACGGGGTCGACACACGCATCCTCGGCACGGTGCTGAGCATGGCTCCCGGATCGCGCCGCGACAACCTGCCGAACTACTACCAGGAACCGGCCTCCTAGAGGGGGATTGGTGACACATCTGGTCCTGTGGATCGCCGCTTGCGGTCTGCTGGCGTGGTTCACCCGGCACCGCCCGGTGCGCGGTGTCGCCCTGGTCCTGGTGCTGTGGGCGGCCGTGCCGGCCATAGCGGCGCACGTGCTCACCGGGTTGTCCCGCGGGCCGGTGGCCTTCCACCCGGCAACCTGGTTGGTGCTGAGCATTGTCGCCGTGCAGCTGATCTTCGGCCTGCCCCAGCTGGTGGCTGCGCTCAATCGGCACATCTATGTGGTGGTCGCCGTCGGTACCTTCATCTGCGGCGCCTTCGCCACCAACATGGCGTTCAACAGCGGTGGCACCAGGTTGCTGGTCGACCAGGTGGTAGCGCCCTTCCTGGTCTTCTGGATCGTCGTCGCGTTCGGTGACCGGGACCGGCAGGCGCTGCTGCTGCTGCGCAACACCGTGCTGGCGGTCATTGCGGCGCTCTGTGCACTGGCCTTCGTCCAGTTACTCGCAGGCCGAATCCTCTTCTACACCGCCGACTATGAGGCGCTGGACTGGTTCCATCCGGAGAAGTTCGACCGCTGGATGGGGACCACTGACAGCCCGTTGGTGTTGTCGTTGGGCATCTGCATCGCTGCTCCGTTGACGGTCAGCCTGAGGCGCGACCTGATCCGGTTCGCCCTGCTGGGGTGCTACCTGGTCGGCGTCATCATCACCCAGTCCCGTACGGGTGGGGTGATGCTGGCCGCCATCCTGCTCTACATCGTCATCCGCGCGCCGATGCGGCTGTGGGCTCGGACGCTCTACGCGATGCTGATGGCGATCGCCGGGTATGTGGCGCTTACGTCGACGCTGGCCAGTGGGCTGAACGCGCGCATCGCCAATGACACCGGTTCCGCCGAGGCACGTGCCACCGCGCTGCGTTTCTTCACCAACCACTGGCTCGACTACGCGTTCACCGGACAGGGACTCACCTCGAGCTATCAGATCGCCCGGAACGCTGGATTGATCACCAGCCTGGAGAGCTCATATCTGATGTATGCCGTGGACACCGGCATCATTCTGGCGACCGTCTACTTCGGCGCGCAGCTGTGCCTGATCCTCCGGCACGCCGGACAGAAGGGACTGCGCGGAGTCACTGTGGCGGCCCTGGTCGGGTTTGTCCTCCAGCACACCTTCAGCGCTGTGGCCGGAGCCAACCTGAGCGGCACGCTGATCTGGGTCGTGATCGGTATGACGGTGATCGGCTCGTCCTGCCCCGCCGCCCGCCGCCCCGAGCCGTCCCGCCGCCTCGAGCCCTCACTTCGGGCCCAGCCCGTCAACGCGCCCTAGCTTGGTGCCGCGCCCTGAGCTTGGTGCCGCGCCCTGAGCTTGGTGCCGCGCCCCGAGCTTCATGACGCGCCCCGAGCTTCATGACGCGCCCTGAGCTTGTCGAAGGGCCTTGGTTCGGGTGTTCGTGTACGCCCTTCGACAAGCTCAGGGCGCATACCGGGCGGTCTCAGGGCGCGTACCGGGCGGTCTCAGGGCGCGTACCGGTCGGCCTCAGGGCGCGTACCGGGCAGGCTCAGGGGGTGTGACTGAGCCCTGACAGCAGGGCGACGTCATCGGGGGTGTAGAGGTTGGAGATCCATTTGTCGTTGCCGCCCTGACCCACATTGGACGCGACGAGTGTCTGTTCCTGGGTCCCCGGAATCACCGGGAAATGGACGGGCGTACGAGAGATCTGCCGGACCGGAATCCCGGCGCGGAGGGCGACCCAGTGCAGCCAGATGTCGTCCGCCGCGGGGCAGACGTCCATGAAGGCGGCACCGCGCCGAGCGAGCTCCGCCAGCATCCTGACCGGGTAGAGGACGCCGGAGACGCCGGTCGCCAGCAGGTCGGGGCCGGGCAGAGTCGTCTTGCACATCGGCCAACTGTTGTAGGGCGCCAGCGCCTGTCCCGAGGTCAGGATCCGGGCAGCGCGATAGCAGCTGACGAGGTCTGGGCGCGCCGATGCTGCCCGGTACAGCCGGGACAGCCAGTTCGGCGGATAGAGCACATCGTCGTCCGCGGTCACCAGCGGCAGGCGGTGCTCGGCCTCCGACTGGACGTAGGGAAAATACTTGGTGTGCGGGCCGTAGTTCTGCGCCATCCGGATCTCCAGGCCACGCTGCTCGAGTCGCCGCAGGGACGCCGGCCGGCTGTCGAAGACCGCCTGGTTGTCCAGCCACAAGATCAGCCGGCGTGGCTTCAGCCGGCCGCTGGCGATGGACTCGATGGCGTAGGCGACGCTCTGCACCCGCCGCCCATAGCTGGTCAATGAGACAACGACATCGGCGTCTCCGGTCACGGTGGCCGACGAGTGGCGGTTGCGGACCTTCAGCGCAGCCAGCCAGACATGGCTGAGCGCGCGCTTGGACTTCTTGCGTAACCACCGATAACCGCTCCGCCCGGTGCGGATGACAGCCCAGTCAGGCAAGGCGGGAGAGCTCATGACTTCTTTCCCCGTCCGTACTCGGTGTAGACGACGCCCCAGGCGCCGCAGAGCATGCCGAAGCCCTTGATCATGGTCCTGCTGCCGCGCGCGTGATGAACCTTCGACCGGCTCAGCAAACCGGAGGCTGCCCGCAGGCCACCGAAGGCGATCCGGGCCAGGCCGCCGGCTGTCAGCTTGAGTCGGGTGACCATTTTGCGGACTGGGTTGGTCTGCCAGGTGAGCTCGATCCGGCTCTGGCCGTTACCGTTTCGAAATGCGCGCTGCAGCACCCAGGCGCGAGTTGAGCGCTTGCTGGGGACCTTGTCGACGACGGCGGCGCCCTCACTCCAGATGATCTTCCGGCCGCTCCGGGTGATGTGGTAGGTGAAGACGGTGTCGGAGCCTCCGGTCAGCCCGAACTCGGGGTCGAAGCGGAGCGGTCCGAGCTCGTTGAGCTGCCGGACGTCCAGCAGCAGGTTGCCGGAGCCGGCCGCGGGCCGCTCGGCTCCGTCCGGGAACTGCTTGCGGACGAAGAACCCGCCGGCGACGATCCACGGGTCGGGCTCGGTCTCGTAGTCGGGCAGCACTGGGCCGGCGGCGCCGGCGCAGCCGGTGCGCCGGTAGGTCTCGATCATCGACTGCAGCCAGGTCTCGGTGGGGCGCTCATCGTCGTCGAGGAAGATCAACAAGTGTGCATCGGCGGCCTCGTCGAGGGCGCGATTGCGGGCGTAGGCGATGCCCGGCGTGGGCTCGTGCACGTAAGTGACCAGCGACGCGTCGTCCAGCACTGCGGCGAACCCGGCCACCGTCTCCCGGGCGCTCGCAGCGGGGTCGTTGTCGATCACCATCACCGAGACCTGCTCGTCAACGCCGTCCATCTGCTTGATCAGCAACGGCAGCAGCTCTGCCAGATCAGCCGGCCGCTTGTAGGTCAGCACGGCGATCACGACATGGCCGACCTGATCGACGACGGTCATCTTCTCTCCATTCAACGATCCACTCAGATCATGCAGGAGCAGCCTAAGGCCGACTCCGCACGATCGCTATCCGACGCCCAGGATTCCCTTCGCCGCGACGACCGTACGTCGCAGCGCCTTGCGGTGCGCCAACCACAGCACGGCCAGTCCGACGACCAGGTAGCTCACGATGCCCAGCACCAGCGTCCAGGCGTCGTGCCAGCCGATCAGCCTGACCAGCAGGTAGGCCGCAGCGGCCCAGAGGCTGCCGTGGACGGCGGGCAGCATGGTGCGGAGCTGGTCGCGGATCCGCACGGCGGAGAGGTTCCGCTGGATGAGCAGCATCACCGGCGTCAACAGGAACCCTGCCGTGGTCAGACCGACGGCGACGCCGAGCAGACCGAACTGCAGCCCGACCACGATGCCGGTGAGCTGGACGCTGGTCGCCACGATCTCATAGCGCATGATCAGCTTGCCGCGGCCCATCGCCCGCATCAGGGACTGAGTCGTCGACATCACGGTCTCCCGTGCGCCGGCGATCGCGAGCACCGACAGGATCGGCGCGGTCGGCAGCCACCGATCGCCCAGTACCACCGAGATCATCTCGGGTGCGGCGACGGCGACCAGCACCATCGGCGGCACCGCAGCCATCGCCAGCAGCTCGGTCACCTTCACCAGAATCGCAGCCACCCGCTGTCGATCCGCGGCCACGCGTGCGAGGGTCGGGAAGGTGACCCGATTGACCGTCTGTCCGAGCATCTGCACCGGAATCACCAGCACTCGATAGGCCATCGAGTAGTAGGAGAGTGACGTGACGCCCAGATAGCGGCCGACCAGGATGTTGTCGCAGTTCCTGGAGAAGAAGGCCAACCCGTTGCTGGCGAAGATGCGCAGGCTGAACGGCAGGATCGGGCCCAACAGGCCGAGGTGCAGATTGGGTCGGGTGCCGCGGGTCTTCGCCAGCAGCACGACGGCGATCACGACGTCAGTGGTGATCACCTGCCACGCCATCGCCCAGTAGCCGGCGCCGAGCAGGGCGGCGGTGATGCCGACCACCGCGCCGACGACCCCGCCGGCGATGTCGCCGACACCGATCACCTTGAAGCCGAGCCGCCGCAGCTGCATCGCCCGCGGGGTGATGGCCAGGGCCTTGATCAAGAGGCCGAAGGCCAGCACCCGTAACAGCCCGGTGAGGTCGGCAACGTGGAAGAAGCCGGCGATGAGGGGAGCGCAGACGAAGGTGATCACGGCCAGCACTAGGCCCGCGAGCAGGTTCATGGTCGCCACTGCGCCGGGAGACCGGGGGTCGAGGGTCGGTCGCTGCACCAGTGCGGGTGCCAGCCCTTGATCAAGAAAGAGAGTGGTCAGGGTGACGTAGACGCTGGCGGCGCTGATCACGCCATAGCTGTCGGGGCCGAGGAGGCGGGCGAGCACGAGGGCGCAGATCATCTGCGAGGCCTGCCGGCCGACGACCGCCATTCCGCTCCACCGGACCGAGTGGTGGCCGCGCCCGGCGACCTCTCCAGGTCGCTGCTCTGTCTTCATCCCCGAATTCACCTGCCGATGGTAACGGGGCCGGGGAGGCGCCGCTGAGGTCTGTGCGATTGGTGGACCACAGTGTAACGATCTTGGTCTGATAACGGCTTGGTAACCATTGTCTTCGACTCGCCGGGCGGGCCCGGCGTCCTCTAGACTCTGGGCTGCCGGCCTATTACATGGGTGAGCATCCGAATGGCCGGTGTTGCAAGCGCTAGTGGGTCGGGGGACCCAGAAAATGGGATCTGCTATGCCGCACGTCATCGACACGTCCATCCTGGGCAGCGCTATGTCCGGTGGACTCTGCAGACCTCTCACGACGGAACCCTTCACGCCATGCACTAGTGGTGCTCGACAGTTCCCATTCCGCCAGTGCGGAACCACCGTCAAGATCGAGGTCCACTCATGACCGGTAAGTTGCTTCACCGAGTGAAGGCGGCCGCAGTCATCGCTGTTGCCGCCATGTCTGTCTCCCTACTTCAAGTGCCGGTGTCTGCGTACGCGGACACCGCCCCGCCCGATCCCACGGATCCGAAGACGCCGGTCTCGGTGGCTGCGGATCCGCTGCCGACTGTGCAGATCGACGGTGTCGCCTGGGCCCAGCTGGTGGTGGGCAACACCGTCTACGTTGGCGGGAGCTTCACCACCGCCCGGCCGGCCGGTTCGGCACCGGGGACCAACACCACAGCGCGAGCGAACTTGCTCGCGTACGACATCCGCACTGGCGAGCTGATCTCCTCGTGGGCGCCGACGACGAACTCCGACGTCCGGACGCTGGTCGCGTCACCGGACAAGACGCGGATCTACGTCGGCGGATCGTTCACCCAGGTGAACGGCGGGAACTATGCGCGGATTGCCGCTCTCGATGCGAAGACGGGAGCGGTGATCCCGACCTTCCATCCGCGGCCCGATGCAACGGTCCGCGCCATTGTCGCGACCTCCGACACGGTCTATTTCGGCGGTCTGCTGTCCCAGGTGGACGGCGTGACCCGCACTCGTGCTGCGGCCGTCCGCGCCTCTGACGCGGCGCTGCTGTCCTGGTCTCCGGTCCTGACCGGCGGCTCGGTGCACTCCATGGTGATGTCACCGGACGGTTCCAAGATCGTCATCGGCGGCTCCTTCACGGCAGCGAACGGCTCCTCCAACCCGGGCTACGGCCTGGTTATGGTGACTCCGGACACGGCGACCTCACTGCCGTTGCCTGCCAACAACAAGGTGCGTAACGGCGGTGATAGCTCCGCCATCCTGTCGCTGACCACGGACGCTGACAGCTTCTACGCCTCCGGCTTCGTGTTCGGTGCCGGCGGCAACCTGGAGGGGGTCAGCCGGATCCGCTGGGCCGACGGTGGCCTGGAGTGGGTCGAGGACTGCCATGGCGACAGCTACGGCACGTTCCCCAAGGGCGACCTCATCTACGTCTCCAGCCACTCTCACTACTGTGGCAACCTGCCCGATGGCTTCCCGCAGACGGACCCCTGGACCATGCACTACGGCACCGCCTTCACCAAGGCGACCACCGGCGTGCTGACCGCTGACCCGCTCGGCTACGCGAACTGGGCCGGCACGCCGTCTCCGTCGCTGCAGAAGTGGCTGCCCAAGCTGGTCAACGGTACCTACACGGGCCAGGGCCAGGCCGGCTGGAACGTCGTCGGCAATGCCGACTACGTCGCTATCGGCGGCGAGTTCCCGACGGCCGGCGGCATCGCCCAACAGGGTCTGGTGCGCTACGCGGTGAAGTCGATCGCGCCCAACAAGGTCGGCCCGGAGGTGACCGGAGCGAAGTTCAACCCGAACGTCACCTCCTTCGCCCGTGGCACGGCCCGGATCAGCTGGCAGGCCAACTGGGACCGCGACAACGAGCTGCTCCGCTATGAGGTGATCCGCGACGGCGTGATGATCAACGAGTCGACCCAGCTGTCGTCGGAGTGGACACGCCCCGCGATGGGCTTCCTGGACACCGGACTCGTTCCGGGCAGCACCCACAAGTACAGGGTGTTCGCGATCGACCCGTTCGGCAACTACGCCCGCTCCGACTACGTGAGCGTGGTGGTCTCGGAGGACGGTGACATCAGCACCTATGCCCAGGGTGTGCTCGACGACAAGGCGACGAACTACTGGCGTCTGGGCGAGCCCTCCGGGGACACGGTCTATGACTGGGCCGGCTACGGCGACGCCACTGTGCGGTCCGGCGTGACCCGTGGCGCCGACGGCGCCATCATCGGCGACACCAACAAGGCGGCGAGCTTCTCCGCGAACGACAACGGCCTGGTCTCGCAGTCGATCACCCAGAAGGGCCCGGACACGTTCACCACCGAGGCCTGGATCAAGACCACCACGAGGAAGGGTGGCAAGATCATCGGGTTCGGCAGCAACCCGACAGGGGACAGCTCGAGCTATGACCGGCACGTCTACATGGGCAACGACGGCCGGATCAACTTCGGCGTCTACCCCGGGGGCGTCCGGCTGGTCACGTCGCCGTTGTCCTACAACGACGGTGAGTGGCACCACGTGGTCAGCTCGCTGAGCACCAGCGGGATGCAGCTGTTCGTCGACGGCCGCAGGGTCGCCAACCGGACCGACACCACGACCGGGCAGGCCTACATGGGCGTGTGGCGGATCGGCGGTGACAACATCGGCGGCTGGCCGAACTCGCCGACGAGCAAGTACTTCGACGGCGTGATCGACGATGTTGCGGTCTACCCAACGGCGCTGACGGCTACCCAGATCCGCAAGCACTACGTCGACAGCGGTCGCTCCCTGGCCGGCTCGGTCGCGCCTGCTGACGACTACGGCAAGGCGGTCTACAACAGCGAGCCCGACCTCTACTGGCGGCTGAACGAGGCCACCGGAACGGCGGCCGCGGACTCTTCGCCCAACTTCCAGGCGGGCACCTACAACGGTGGCTATACCTTGGGTTCGCCGAGCGGGGTCGGCCTCTCGACCGACACGTCGGTGACGCTGGACGGCACGAACGGTGCCGTGGCCTCGAACAACACGTTCGTGAACCCCACGACGTACTCCGAGGAGCTGTGGTTCAAGACCGCCACCACCAACGGTGGCAAGCTGATCGGTTTCGGCAACGCCCAGTTCGGGTCGTCGTCCGGGTATGACCGGCACGTCTACATGCTCAACAGCGGCCAGCTGCGGTTCGGTGTCTGGACCGGGCAGACCAACGTGATCGACAGTCCGTCGAGCTACAACGACGACAAGTGGCACCATCTGGTGGCAAGCCAGGGTGCCGATGGCATGAAGCTGTATGTCGATGACCAGCTGGTCGGCACCAACCCGCAGACCGGGGCCCAGGACTACACGGGGTACTGGCGCGTGGGTGGCGACAACCAGTGGGGTGACGCCAACAGCAACTACTTCGCCGGCAGCATCGACGAGGTCGCCGTCTACTCCAAGGTGCTGACCACAGCGGAGATCCAGGACCACTTCCTCAAGGGCGGCGGCACGCTGCCCAACGCGAAGCCGGTGGCTGCGTTCTCGTTTGAGGTGTCTGATCTGTCGGTGGCGTTTGATGGGTCGGGGTCGTCGGATTCTGATGGTTCGGTGGCGTCGTATGCGTGGGACTTCGGTGATGGTGGGTCGAGTGATGTGGCCAAGCCGAGCCATGTGTTTGCTGCGGCGGGTGACTATCAGGTGAAGCTGACGGTGACTGATGACAAGGGTGCGACCGATTCGGTGACGAAGACGGTGACGGCTGTTGCTCCGCCGGCGAATGTGAAGCCGGTGGCTGCGTTCTCGTTTGAGGTGTCTGATCTGTCGGTGGCGTTTGATGGGTCGGGGTCGTCGGATTCTGATGGTTCGGTGGCGTCGTATGCGTGGGACTTCGGTGATGGTGGGTCGAGTGATGTGGCCAAGCCGAGCCATGTGTTTGCTGCGGCGGGTGACTATCAGGTGAAGCTGACGGTGACTGATGACAAGGGTGCGACCGATTCGGTGACGAAGACGGTGACGGCTGTTGCTCCGCCGGCGAATGTGAAGCCGGTGGCTGCGTTCTCGTTTGAGGTGTCTGATCTGTCGGTGGCGTTTGATGGGTCGGAGTCGTCGGATTCTGATGGTTCGGTGGCGTCGTATGCGTGGGACTTCGGTGATGGTGGGTCGAGTGATGTGGCCAAGCCGAGCCATGTGTTTGCTGCGGCGGGTGACTATCAGGTGAAGCTGACGGTGACTGATGACAAGGGTGCGACCGATTCGGTGACGAAGACGGTGACGGCTGTTGCTGCTCCGGTGGGTGGTCCGCTGGCTGCGGATGCGTTTGGTCGGAGTGTGACGGGTGGTTGGGGTTCTGCCGATACGGGTGGGGCCTGGACGACGTCGGGTTCGTCGACGTACTACTCGGTGTCGGGTGGGGTCGGTCATATCCGGAGCCCGTTGGCGGCGCGTGGTGGTGCGGTGACGCTGAAGTCGGTGTCGTCGACGGATACCGATGTGTCGGTGACGGTGTCGTTGGACAAGGTCGCTGATGGTGGCGGGACCTATGTTTCGCTGGGTGGTCGGGCGAATGATGCCGGTGACTACCGGGCGAAGGTGAAGGTGCTGTCGACCGGTCGGGTGGTGTTGTATCTGGTGAAGGTGGTCGGGTCGACGGAGACGACGTTGAAGTCGTTGAACCTGCCGTCGTCGTTGACCTATGTGGCTGGTAGCCCGTTGCAGGTGCGGTTGCAGGTGGCGGGGACGTCGCCGACGACGGTGCAGGCGAAGGTGTGGCAGGGTACGGAGCCGTCGGCGTGGCAGTTGTCGACGACGGACTCGACCAGCGGGTTGCAGGATCCGGGTGGTATCGCCCTGGTGACCTATGTCTCCGGGACGACGACCAACACCCCGATCGACATCACCTTCGACAACCTGTCGGCGAACGCGCAGGACGCGCCTCCGCCGGCGAATGTGAAGCCGGTGGCTGCGTTCTCGTTTGTGGTGTCTGATCTGTCGGTGGCGTTTGATGGGTCGGGGTCGTCGGATTCTGATGGTTCGGTGGCGTCGTATGCGTGGGACTTCGGTGATGGTGGGTCGAGTGATGTGGCCAAGCCGAGCCATGTGTTTGCTGCGGCGGGTGACTATCAGGTGAAGCTGACGGTGACTGATGACAAGGGTGCGACCGATTCGGTGACGAAGACGGTGACGGCTGTTGCTGCTCCGGTGGGTGGTCCGCTGGCTGCGGATGCGTTTGGTCGGAGTGTGACGGGTGGTTGGGGTTCTGCCGATACGGGTGGGGCCTGGACGACGTCGGGTTCGTCGACGTACTACTCGGTGTCGGGTGGGGTCGGTCATATCCGGAGCCCGTTGGCGGCGCGTGGTGGTGCGGTGACGCTGAAGTCGGTGTCGTCGACGGATACCGATGTGTCGGTGACGGTGTCGTTGGACAAGGTCGCTGATGGTGGCGGGACCTATGTTTCGCTGGGTGGTCGGGCGAATGATGCCGGTGACTACCGGGCGAAGGTGAAGGTGCTGTCGACCGGTCGGGTGGTGTTGTATCTGGTGAAGGTGGTCGGGTCGACGGAGACGACGTTGAAGTCGTTGAACCTGCCGTCGTCGTTGACCTATGTGGCTGGTAGCCCGTTGCAGGTGCGGTTGCAGGTGGCGGGGACGTCGCCGACGACGGTGCAGGCGAAGGTGTGGCAGGGTACGGAGCCGTCGGCGTGGCAGTTGTCGACGACGGACTCGACCAGCGGGTTGCAGGATCCGGGTGGTATCGCCCTGGTGACCTATGTCTCCGGGACGACGACCAACACCCCGATCGACATCACCTTCGACGATCTGCTGGCCAAGGGCTCGCAGAACTGACCTGGTGACGAAAGCCGGCTGTCGACGGACCTGAGTGTCCCGTCGGCAGCCGGTCTCGTTTTCGGCCCCTGACACCGGCCAGGACATGGGCTGCCGCCCAGGCTGACCTCCGGGCTGAAGGAGGCCCTGGCGGTTATCCTCACCGCAGGTCCTCGAAGGAAGGGATGTGGACTGGATGTCTGCTCAGAACGACCCGGAGACAGAAGCCCGCGGCCGGGGGGTGAGCCGCCGCGCCGCCCTAGGCTCGATCGGGCTCGGCGCCCTGGCCGGTGCGGCCGGGGGTGCAGGGGTCTACGCACTGCAGACCCGGGTGAGCGGTGCGCCCGGACCCGACGCGGTGGGAGAGCCGGCCGCGGCGACCAAGATCAGCGTCGGCAGCTGGGCCGCCGTACGCGGGGACCACTACTACATCGCCCATCGTGGGTCGGGAGACGTCTTTCCCGAGCACACCATGGAGGCCTACCAGGCGGCGTTCCAATGGGGGGCCAAGTGCCTGGAGGTCAGTGTCGGCAGGACCTCCGACAATGTGCTGGTCTGCATGCATGACGCCAGCTATGACCGGACGACCACAGCCACCGGCAAGCTCGCCGATCTCCCCTCGACCATCCTGCGCGGCGTGAACGTCCGTCAGGCCCGCCTCGGCCCGGCGTGGCTGCGCGAGCCGATGCCCGCAGTCCCGCTGTTCGAAGATGTGCTCCGCCGGTTCGGCGGACAGGTGGTCCTCTGCGTGGAACCCAAGGACAACCTGGCCTATCCGCTGATGGTCGAGATGGTGGAGCGATACGGGCTCAAGGCCTCGGTCATCTTCAAGCTCTTCTATGAGAGTCCCCGGATCGACGAGGCGAAGGCCGCCGGATATCCGGTGTTCGTCTATCTCGGTCGGACCGCAGACCTGGTGCCGTCGATCATCGACCCGATCGTGGCGAAGCTGGACCGGGACCGGGACTATCTGGTGATCCCGGCGTTCGGAGCCGACGCGGTCACCTTCACCGATGACGCGATCGTCCAGCGGTGCGTGGCGACGAATGTGCCGGTGTGGGTCTACCCGGTTCACCGGCGCTCGGATGCCGACCACTTCTTCGGTCTCGGTGTCGCAGGCGCGATCTGCTCGAGCTATGGCTACGTCAGCCGGCGGGAGCCGACCGCCACCACCGACACCTGGCGCTACAAGGCGATCGCGTCCGGGGAGATGACCAAGGATCCTGCCTCGGACGCCTTCGCCCTGACGTGGACCGGTGAGGACGAGCTGACGCTTGGACTGCAGGGAGCCCAGCATTTCGTCACTCTCGGTCAGCTGTGCCCGCTGCCCAACGCCAAGGCGTCCTACACGATCGACTTCCAGGCCCGCTGGACCACCATGCCGAAGGACTCCACCTCCAACATCACGCTCGCGTTCGGGCACACCGACGACGCCTACTACGAGCACCGCAGGGGCGGCACCGACGGGTACCACGCCATCATCCGGCGTGACGGCCGGCTGGATCTGTTCCGGCATCGCCCGAACAACCAGACCGGCGCCCAGCTGGGAAGCGTCCAGACGAGGGCTCCTCGAGTCAACGAGTGGATGAGCTTTCGGCTGGAGGTCCAGCCGCAACAGATCCGGTGGAGTCGTCTGGACGGGACCCCGGCCACGGTGACGACTGAGGATGCCGCCGTGCGCGGTGGGTACCTGCACGTCGGGCGCAGTGCCCTCGACGGCGGGCTGTCCCTGCGCCAACTCAGAGTCAGCTGAACCCCCCCACGTGCCCTGAGCCTGTCGACGTGCCCTGAGCCTGTCGAAGGGCGCACCCTGAACCCCTCCCACGTGCCCTGAGCCTGTCGAAGAGCGGGCCTTGCGGGGGAGGCGTGCAAGAATTCGACCAGTCATCGGGTTCAGGCAGGGACGCTCAGCCGGATGGCGATGTGGCATCCACCATGAGTGGTCGATTCCTTGCATGGTCCGGGCGGCGCGTCCCTCCTTCGTTCGCCCTTCGACAGGTTCAGGGCGCGTTGGAGGGTTCAGGGCGCGTTGGAGGGTTCAGGGCGCGTTGGAGGCAGAAGCGCGCGTGGGCCGGTTCAAGCGGCCAGGCTGCTCAGGTTGTCGAAGCGAACGACGATTGGGAAGTTGGTGGCGCTGCCCGACAGGTAGGCCCGGAGGGCGACCCCGCCGGCTGACTGCAGGCCGGACGTGGCGTCAGATGCCGATACCAGCCAGCCGGAGGGTTGGGTGGTGCCGACTCGCCATACCTTCGCTGCGATCGTGGTCGGCGAGGTGCCGGTGACCTGCAGGCGCACCTGGAGCTGCTGGCCAGCGCTGTAGGTGAGGCCGGTGGCGGCCGACTTCAGAGTCGTCTCCGTGCCGCTGACCATCCGCGTCACGGACAGGGTGACGGCGCCCGCGCTGGAGATCCCCACCTTGGCGAGATACTCCGAAGTGCCGACCTTCCGCCCGGTGACACTGAGGTAGGTTCCGCCGCCGTTGCCGACCTTGTCCATCGACAGTGTCACCGTGGTGTCGAGGGCGGTGGCGGAGACGCCCAGAAAGGCGTTAGGGCCGATCCCTGCCTTGGTCAGGTTGATCAGCCCAGTCCCGTTGTTCACCGCGAAGTACCCGGACGACCCGTTCAGAGCCCACGGACCGCCCGTATCCGCAGTGCCCCAGCCGCCCGTGACGATCCGACCGAAGCCGTCCTGGGCCACCACCCCCTGGGTACCCCCGACGGTGACCGACCTGGAGGTGGAGTTGACCGCCCCGCCGTTGTCGGTCACCTTCAACGTCACGGTGTAGGTGCCGTCGGCCGCATAGGTGTGGTTGGCCGTGGCCCCGCTGGCCGTGGCGCCGTCACCGAAGGTCCAGGCATAGGACGCGATGGTGCCATCGGGGTCGGAGGACCCGGAGCCGTTGACGCTGACGGTCCGACCGCTGACGCTGGAGGTGAACGATGCCGTCGGAGCCGTGTTGCCGGCGGCGCCCTGGATCGTGATGCTGACCGTCGGGCCGGCCACCGAGTTGTTGAACGGGTCGGTGACGGTCAGCCGATAGCTGTGCGTGCCGCCGGCCAGTCCGGTGTTCAGATAGCTGAGGCTCGGCCGCTGCCACCAAGTCGAGGCCTGGGTGACGGTGTAGATCGGCGTTGACCCACCGTCCCGGTAAACGCGATAGGTCAGGATCGAGTTGTCGTAGTCGAAGTTGCTGACCCAGTTGACCCGCACCTGACCCGGCTGCGGGGAGGAGAGGGTGGGCTGGAAGTTGGTGCCGGTGGCTCGAGGCCCGAACTTGTTGGGGGCGATCTCCTTCACGGCGAAACGCACCATGCCCTGTTGCGGGACGTTGTTCACCGACGGGAACTCGCCCGCCATCACCACATAGCTGCCGGTGCCGGTGACGGTCCAGGCGGCCTGGCCCTGTCCACTGGCGGTGCCCTGGGTCATCTGGGGGAACCAGTTCTGCAGCGACGGTGCCGGTTGGCCGGTGAAGCTGGGATAGCCGCGAGTGTCCTTGGTCAGCACACCGGTGGCGGCCTTGCTGAACGCAATGGCCCGCTGGGCAGTGCCCGACGGCATCTCGCCGTAGCCCCCGAGGTTGAGGCAGTAGTGCGGATGACCCGCTACATAGACCGCGGTGTTGGTCGGCCAGACGCCGTAGCTGTCGCCATGGCAGTCCTCGATCCACTTGATGGCGCCGTCGGACCAGTTGGCCGAGAAGGCACCCTCGAGGTTGCCGCCGGTGCCGTAGATGTAACCGGTGCCGTAGACGTTGGTGCCGTCCGAGGCCAGCGACAGGATTGCCGACTCGGTGCCGGCGTTCCGGACCACGTTGTTTGCGGCGAAGGGCAGCAGTCCCCCTGTGGTGGCGCTCACCTGGCCGAGCCCATAGCCGGGTCGGTCGGAGCCGTTGAGTGTGGTGAAGGCGCCGCCGACCACGATGCGGGTGGCGTCCGGTGAGAGTGCCAGTGCGTTCACCTTGCCATTGGCCGCCACCGGGGCCCAGGAGAGCAGGGCGCCGTTGGAGGCCTGTACGGCGGCGAGGCGGCCGCGTGAGCGGGAGTTGACCGAGCTGAAGTTGCCGCCGAAGTAGACGGTGCTGTTGGTCGCCACGATCGCCCGCACCTGACCGCTCACATTGGGGGCGAAGGTGGAGATGACGGCACCCGTGGACGGGTTCAGCGCGACGATCCGGTTGCGGGTGACCCCGCTGACGCTGGTGAAGTCGCCACCCACGTACAGCCGCGTCCCGTCGGGGGAGGCGGTGATGGCCAGGGCCTGGCCGTTGAGGCTGGGGGCGAAGGTGGTGATCAGCGCGCCCGTGGTCAGGCTGTAGGCCAGGATGTTGTTGCGCACAACGGTGTTCGTGTTGGGCGCTGCACCGGCCGGACGTGCGGTGGTGAACTTGCCGACGACGTAGACCGTGTTGCCCACGATCGTCTGGTACCAGGCCACGCCGTTGTGTTGCGCCGTCGGCAGGGCGTCGCCGGCAACGGTGAGAGGGGTCTTGGGGTCGTTGGGGTTCAGTGGTGCCGTGTCTGCCGAGGCGGGCAGGGAGCCCATCAGGGCGAGACAGGCCAGCAACGCGAGCGAGACGACCTGGCCCAGCAGGCGGCGTCGTCTAGCGATCAGGACATGGAGGACGCTTGGGGCGCAACCTGGTGCGCGGCGTGGTGGCTGAGTACGTCTCACTTGGACTCCCCCCGGAAAGTGAGGTCAGGGCGCCAGCCCGGACATTCCCCGTCGAGCAGCCGATCGGCTGGAGGCCGGGGTTTCCCACAGCATAGGCACACTCGCCTTGGCCACGTGGGGGATATCACGAATCCCGATCAGAACTTTGCGCGTCGTCCAGCCGGCCAGCCGACCGGGCTGCCACCCAGCGCAGTGGAGAGCAGGTTCAGCGCGGGAAGCATCTGCGTCACGGCCAACTGATGAACTTCAGCCGACTGACCGTACGGGTCGATGACGTTGTCGGCGGAAGGATCCAACCGATAGCGGAGGCCTCGACGACGCATGACGAACGACAGCAGGGCGTCGACCCGCTCGTTCGGTGGCAATGAGTCGACGGTGGGAAGCTCACCCCGATCCGCGCCCTCCTCGAGGATGCGGCCCAGCTGTCGGATGGTCAACGCGTACTTCACCGCACGCGGATGGAGACGGACCACGGCACTGCGCTGGTCTCGGTTGGCGGTCAGGACCAGCGATGCCTCGCGCAGATCCTGGCTGGTGACCTGGTGCGCCAGGTGACCTGTGGGATCGACACCGAGCTCGCGGGCGATCTCTGCTGTCATCTCATCCATCGGCTCACCGACCCGGGCGCGGGTGCCGGCGCTCGTCACGGCGATTCCCTGGTCGACTCCCTCCAATGCCTTCGACAGAACCCGCTCAGCCAGCGGGGATCGGCAGATGTTCCCTTCGCAGACGAACATGATGGCAGCCAACGTGGTCTCACTTTCCAGATGTCACACAGGTGGGGAAGAGGTGTGGAAACTGAGCTCTCAGTAGGCTCCGCGCTGTGCCAGCACAGCGAAGACCGTCTTCCACAAGATCAACAAATCGAAGGTGAGGGTCCAGTTCTCCACATAGCGGAGATCGAGACGGACCGTCTCCTCCCAGCTCAGCAGGGAGCGTCCGCTGACCTGCCACAAGCCGGTCAGACCGGGCTGGACCAGCAGCCGGCGGTGCGCCTCGTCGGCGTACTCGTCCACCTCGGACTGGAGCGGCGGCCGGGGCCCGACTAGCGACATGGTGCCGTTGAGCACGTTCAGCAGCTGGGGCAGCTCGTCGAGGGAGTATTTGCGCAGGAACCGACCGACCCGGGTGATCCGGGGGTCCTCTGTCATCTTGAACAGCGGCCCGGCGCCCTCGTTGAGCGCCTTGAGCTCGGCCAGTCGCTCCTCGGCGTTGAGCACCATCGACCGGAACTTGTACATGGTGAACGGCTGCCCGTCGATGCCCACCCGGGTCTGGCGGAACAACACGGGGCCACGATCCTGGCACTTGATCGCCAGCGCGATCGCCAGCAGGACGGGGGAGATGAGCACCAGGCCGACGCCGGTCAGCACCAGATCGGTGCCACGCTTGACGATCCGGCGCCAGCCGGTGAAGTGCGGCTGCTCGATGTGCAGCAACGGCAGACCGACATAGGGACGGATATGCATGCGCGGTCCGGCCACCTCGACGAGCCCGGGATGCACCAGCAACTCGACGTCCATCCCCTCCAGTGACCAGGCGAGCTGGCGCAGGAAGCTGTTGCGGGTGGCGTCACCTGTCGTGACGGCGACGCCGTCGCAGCCGAACTCGGAGACGACCGCGGTCACATGGTCGAGGTCACCGAGCACGTTCAGGCCGAGCTCGCGGGCCCGGGCGATGTCGGCCGCCGGCACGCAGACGCCGGCGACCGTCATGCCACACTGCGGCTCGCGCTCGACCAGCGCGGCCAGGTGGGCGGCGGCGAACGGTGTGCCGACGATGATCACGTTGCGTACGCTCTCGCCCTGACGCTGGCGGCGATGCAGATACTTGCGGGCGGCGTAACGCATCGCGACGCTACCCACGGTGGCCAGCGGTACGGAGGTGACGACCAACGTCAGCAGGACCATGTTCTCCGCGATGCCGGCGATGAACGCGCCACCGACGACGACGCACACGCCGGCCCGGAGCACGGCGCGCATCTCGTCGCTGCCGACCCCCACCGACCTCCGCTCGTACCCACGGGAGGCGGCGATGAGCAGGGGCCAGAGCACGGCCCCGGCAGCGGCGCTGGCGATGATCGCGGCGGTCGGCGCGAGGTCGATGTCCCAGAGGAGGCCGGAGAGCGCGAGGAGAACCGCGGCCAGGCCGACGACGGCATCGAGACCGGTCAGGGCCTGGACGTAGCGCCTGCTCCAGTCACTGAACCGCGTACGCGCCGTCCCGGCGAGCTGGCCCTCGGTGGACGGTCGACGCTCGATTGGGCGCTCCGGGCGGGGGTCCGACCGCGGTGAGGGTCGCGTCGTCGGTTCGCTGCCGGTCCGGACCCGGCTGGGCCCGGTGTCTCCTCGGACCAGACCCCGGTGCAGCTGATCATGAGCCGGCTGCCCGGTGCGGTTGACATGCTTCGCTCCAGCACCCGAAAAAGAGGTGCCCAAAGGACGTGCCATCTGTGATTTCCCCCGAAATCCCCCGAATCCCGTCTAGGACGGGCCTGCTTCCCCCGCCGGCGAGACCGTCTGATGACGTCTCTACCAAGCACGCACAGCGTAGCGCTTCTGTTATCTGGGCCTGGGCGCCGAGATCAAATCGTGACGTCGTGTGTCGGAGGCTGCTCCCCGCCGGCCGGCGAACGCCGGGATGTCCGAATGACACTTTTGTGCGTACTGTTGCCAAACACTCTTTCCAGTGCGGGTCAGGCGTGGGAAGATAACGCTCGACAGGCAGTTGTGCGACACGCAGTGCGACTGGTCGAGCGTTTGCGGATATGAAGATCCCAAGTGTTGTCGGGGGGCGACCATGGTGGGACTGGACGGTGTCTCTGTGCACCCGAGCGGGCTGTGCGAAAGCACGGACGTCGGGGCTGGCACGCGGGTTTGGGCGTTCGCCCACATCCTGTCGGGAGCGCGGGTCGGCCGGGACTGCAACGTCTGCGACAGCGCCTTCATCGAAGGCGGAGTGGTCGTCGGCGACCGGGTGACGATCAAGAACCAGGTGATGATCTTCGATGGGGTGACCATCGCCGAGGACGTCTTCCTCGGCCCAGGCGTCATCTTCACGAATGATCTACGGCCACGTGCCCACATCAAACGTAGCGGCGACGCGCTGTCGCGCACCGAGGTCAGGAGAGGCGCAACTCTCGGGGCCGGCGTCGTCGTGGTCTGTGGGACCACCATCGGCGAACACGCCTTCATCGGTGCCGGCGCAGTGGTGATCACGGACGTCCCGGCGCATGCCTTCATGGTCGGCAACCCGGCTCGACAGATCGGTTGGGTCTGTGAGTGCGGCGAGCGGCTCGACCCGGACCTGCACTGCGTCTGCGGTCGGGAGTACGCCCAGTGCCAAACGGTGTTGAGGGAGCTCGTGTCGAGTGAGAGCCGGGGGAGCGACTGAGCGAACTCACTATCGAATGGCGACGCGACCACAGCTGTACAGAGCCTCGACCCGGCGCTGACCGGGACTGAGACTCTGAGACCAAAGGGGGGTTCGAGGGTGATGAGGACTACGTCTTCTGTCCGGACGGGAGCGATGGGGACATCGTCGTCCCGCAAAGTGCGGCTCGGATGGGGGACCATCTCGTGGGGGCGGCATGACTGAACGTGGCTTTGCTCCGCAGCGTCCATCCGACGTTGCGCCCGACGGCAGGCGTGCTCTGGGCGCCCATGTCCTGATCATCGTGCAGAACCTGCCGGTCCCACTCGACCGACGGGTGTGGCTGGAGTGCCATGCCCTGATCGCTCGGGGGTATGACGTGAGCGTGATCTGTCCCAAGGGGCCAGGCGACCCTGATCGGCAGCAGATCGATGGTGTGCACATCTACAAATACCGTCCTGCACCCGAGGCCCACGGTCTGATCGGCTTCGTCGTCGAGTTCGTCTACAGCTGGTTGTGCACGGCGTGGCTCTCGACGCAGGTGTGGCAACGCCGCCCGATCGACATCATGCAGGCGTGTAACCCACCGGACACCTTCTGGTTGCTGGCCAGGCTCTGGCGCGGTCGAGGCGTCAAGTTCGTGTTTGACCAACACGACCTCAACCCCGAGCTCTTCCTCTCGCGGTTCGGTGCCCCGAAGGGCATGAGGGAAAAGATCGAGTATCACGGGCTGCTGTGGCTCGAGCGGATGACCTATCGGACGGCTGACAGGATCATCTCCACGAACGAGTCGTACAAGGCCATCGCTCTCAGCAGGGGCAGGCGTCGTGCCGAGGAGGTTACGGTCGTCAGGAGTGGTCCTGACACCCAGGAGATGCGGCCCATATATCCGCAGGCCAAACCCGCCGGTCCCCGTCAGTTCTCCCTGGTCTACCTCGGGATCATGGGTCCGCAGGACGGCGTCGACATCGTCCTCGACGTGATGCACGAGCTCGTCCATCGGCGTGGGCGGACAGACGTCCATGCCACGTTGCTCGGTTTCGGGGACTGCTTCGAGGAGTTGCGACAGAAGGCGATCGCCCTGGACCTGGAGTCGCACACGGTCTTCACCGGTAGAGCGGACAAGAAGATGATCGCCGAGCATCTGAGTGCAGCGGACGTCGGCCTGTGCCCTGATCTCAAGACGCCGCTGAATGACGTCTCCACCATGAACAAGACGATGGAATACATGGCCTATGCACTTCCCTCGGTCTCCTTCGACCTGGTGGAGACACGGGTGTCAGGTGGCGATGCTGTCCTTTATGTCGAGTCCGGAAATGTGAACGCCTTCGCCGACGCCGTCGAGCTTCTCCTCGACGACCCCGACCTGCGTCTCGAGATGGGGCTGCGGGCGCGAGAGCGCGTCTCCCGTGAGCTCGACTGGCGGCCGCAGTCGGAGAAGTACCTCAACGTCTATGACGCCCTGTCGGGGCGCGTCCCTCAGGCAGCGGAGACCGATGAGCCCGAGAGGTCGCCCCAGGCCGCATCGAACAGCATCGAGAACCGCTATGTCGATCTCGCCGACAGCGCAGAACTCAGACGATTCATCCTTGAGCGGAGCCCTCGGTGACGCCGAAGAGGCCGCAGCGCGATCGCACGAGGCCGAAGCAGCTGGACATGACGGGCCGAGACCATCCGGCCTGCCGCATCTCGGTGATCGGCTGCGGCTACCTCGGGGCTGTGCACGCGGCATGCATGGCCACCCTCGGACACGAGGTGGTCGGGTTTGATGTCGACGCTGCCAAGATCGAGAGGCTGTCGCGTGCGGAGGCGCCCTTCTTCGAACCACAGCTACCTGACTTCCTTGCCGATGCCATGAGCACGGGGAAGCTGACGTTCTCGAGCGCACCGTCGTCCGTTGCGCGGGCAACCGTTCATTTCATCTGCGTCGGAACGCCGCAGAAGCGGGGAGAAAACTCGGCCGACCTTCGCCATGTTGATGCTGCGGTGGCCACGTTGCTGCCCTATCTGAAGCCGGGAGATCTGGTCGTCGGCAAGTCCACGGTTCCTGTTGGAACCGCTGAGCGGCTGGCGGCTCAGATCACCGCCACGGAGCCTGCCGCCACCCTGGTCTGGAACCCCGAGTTCCTGCGGGAGGGGCATGCGGTTCACGACACACTTCACCCGGACCGGCTGGTGTACGGGGTGCCTGAGGATGAGGCTGGTGCACAGGCTGTGGCCACTCTCAACAAGGTGTACGCCAAGACCCTGGCCGAAGGCACTCCGCAGGTGATCACGGACTACACCACCGCGCAGCTGGTCAAGGTGGCAGCGAATTCCTTCCTGGCAACGAAGATCTCCTTCATCAATGCCATGGCCGAGCTCTGTGAGGCAACGGGTGGCGACGTCACGCAGCTGGCCGACGCGATCGGCCACGATGTCCGCATCGGTCGGCAGTTCCTCAATGCCGGACTCGGTTTCGGCGGTGGCTGCCTGCCCAAGGACATCCGTGCCTTCATGGCCAGAGCCGGCGAGCTGGGTGTCGACCAGGCCCTCACCTTCCTCCGGGAGGTGGACTCAATCAACATGCGTCGCCGGGTGCGGATGGTCGACCTGGCTCGTGAGGTGTGTGACGGATCCATCGTCGGGCGTCGGATAGCCGTGTTGGGCGCAGCCTTCAAACCCGAGAGCGATGACGTCCGTGACTCGCCGGCCCTGAGCGTTGCGGCACAGATGTCGCTGCAGGGTGCTGACGTCGTCGTCACGGATCCGCAGGCGATCGACAACGCCTCAGCAAAGTGGCCGGACCTCACCTTCGTGAGCACTGTCGAGGAGGCGGCCGCAGGCGCTGAGCTGGTGCTTCTGCTGACGGAGTGGAAACAATACGTCCGCCTCGACCCGGCCGCCCTGAGGCAATGCGTGAAAGTGCCGAGAATGCTCGACGGTCGCAACGCCCTGGACCCGGCACTCTGGCGTGCGGCGGGCTGGACCTACCGCGCGCTGGGCAGGAAATAGGCAGGGGGTATGAAATGAGAACAAAACTCCACCATCTGCTCGAGGAGTCGGCGGTCCGGCGCGGCAACGCCAACGCGCTGACCTACAAGGACCGTACCTGTAGTTATCACGAGCTGTGGCTCGAGGTGAAGACCGTGGCCGCCGGCTTGACCGGCATCGGGTTGCAGCGCGATGACCGAGTGGCGGTCTATCTGGACAAGCGGATCGAAACTGTGGTGGCGATCTTCGGAGCCTCGGCTGCGGGGGCGGTCTTCGTGCCGGTCAACCACCTTCTGCGTCCGCCCCAGGTGGCCTACATCCTCGCGGACTGCGACGTCCGTGTCCTGGTCACCAGTCCTGAACGGTTGGCCTTGCTGGGCGATTCGCTCAAGGGATGCCCGGCGCTCGAACACGTGATCTTGGTCGATGCTCGTGAGGAAATGGGTCAAGCGTTTGCAGCTGACTATGCCGTGCACGGCTGGTCGGAGATGTGTCAGCCGTCCTACAGTGATCAACCGTCCGGCAGCGCCGGCGTGGACCTGGACATGGCGGCGATTCTGTATACATCGGGCAGCACCGGCAAGCCCAAGGGAGTCGTCCTCAGTCATCGGAACCTGATCGTCGGTGCCGAGAGCGTGAGTTCCTATCTGGAGAACACCGAGTCGGACGTGATCTTGTCAGCGCTGCCCCTGAGCTTCGACGCCGGGTTCAGCCAGTTGACGACCGCTTTCAGCGTGGGCGCGCACACGATCCTGATGAACTATCTGGTGCCGGGCGATGTGGTGCGCCTGTGTGCAAAGCACCAGGTGACGGGGCTGACGTGTGTGCCGCCACTCTGGATCCAAATCGCTGACCTGGCCTGGCCAGCTGAGGTGGCGCAGACGATGCGCTATTTCGCTAACACCGGGGGGCGGATGCCGAAGGCCACGCTGGACCGGCTCAGGAGTCACTTCCCTGCAGCCAAGCCCTACCTCATGTACGGGCTCACTGAGGCTTTCCGTTCGACCTTCCTCGATCCTGCGGAGGTCGACCGCCGGCCGGACTCGATTGGCAAGGCCATCCCTAACGCGGAGATCATCGTGGCACGCGCCGATGGATCACGATGCGAGCCCGGGGAGGAGGGCGAGCTGGTTCATCGGGGACCGTTGGTGGCGTTGGGTTACTGGAACAATCCGGAACGGACCGCTGAACGGTTCCGGCCGGCTCCCGGCACGACGACCGACTGGCGCACGCCCGAAATCGCGGTGTGGTCCGGTGATGCTGTGGTCGAGGATGAGGAAGGATTTCTGTACTTCGTCGGTCGCAAGGACGAAATGATCAAGACCTCGGGCTATCGGGTCAGCCCGACCGAGATCGAAGAGGTCGCCTACGACACGGGGATGGTGCGTGACGCTGTCGCGCTAGGGCTGGACGATCCGCGACTGGGGCATCGCATCGTGTTGGTTGCATCGCCGGCGAGCGGCGCAGAGCTCGATACCACCGGTCTGCTCGCTGCCATGAAGCGGACGTTGCCTCTCTATATGGTCCCTGCCACGGTGGTCGTGCGCGAGCAGCTGCCTCGCTCGCCCAACGGAAAGTTCGACCGTGCTCTCTTGAAGCGGGAGCTCACGTCGTGAGCGCCGTCATTGCCGCCTTCGGTACAGTCGACGGACAGCTCGCTCTCGGTGGCCAGCCCATCAGTCGTCTAGCGGCAAGAGTCGGCTCGACACCCTTCTTTGCCTACGATCGCGGCTTGTTGACTGAGCGGATCGGCCTGCTGAGGTCGACGCTGCCGGAGCGGCTGAACCTCAGTTATGCCATGAAGGCCAACCCCATGCCGGCCGTTGTCCAGCACCTGGCCGGTTTGGTCGACTCGATCGATGTGGCATCCGCCGGGGAACTGCAGGTGGCGCTGGACACGCCCATGCCCGCATCCCACGTCAGCTTCGCCGGACCGGGCAAGACGGTGCCTGAGATCCGCCAAGCCGTCGCCGCCGGCGTGACCATCGAGATGGAGTCGGAGAACGAAGCCCGTCGCGTCGTCGAGGCGGGAGATCATCTTGGGCTCAGACCACGAGCGGCGATCCGGGTGAACCCTGACTTCCGGGTGAAGGGATCAGGAATGCGGATGGGCGGGGGACCACAGCAGTTCGGGATCGACGCGGAACAGGTGCCCGACCTAATGGCCAACCTGGCGGCCGCGGATGTCGACATGCTCGGATTCCACGTGTTCGCTGGCTCGCAGAACTTGAGTGCCGAGATCCTCGTCGCCGCGCAACGCAAGACGGTGGACCTCATCCTTTCGCTTGCCGACAAGTCGCCCTGGCCGGTGCGCTACGTCAACCTGGGCGGCGGCTTCGGTATCCCGTACTTCGAGAAAGACCAACCTCTCGATCTGGGTGCGATCGGTGCCAACCTTGCTTTTCTGGTGGATGGCGTGATTGCGACAGAACTGCCGGAAGCCCGGACCGTGATCGAGCTGGGCCGCTACATCGTCGGTGAGTGCGGTGTGTATGTGACCCGGGTCGTGGACAGGAAGACGTCCCGCGGTGAGGAGTACGTGATCGTCGATGGAGGGCTGCATCACCAGCTTGCCGCATCGGGAAACTTCGGTCAGGTGATCCGTCGCAACTACCCGTTGGCGATAGGTAATCGGATCGATGAGCCAGCCGACGCGAAGCAAACGGTGGTCGGGTGCCTGTGCACCCCCCTCGACCTGCTCGGCAGCGGCGTCCGTCTGCCGCCGGCCGAGATCGGGGATCTGGTCGTCATCTTCCAGGCCGGCGCCTACGGCCTGACCGCGAGCCCTACCGCCTTTCTCGGGCACCCGGCTCCCGCAGAAGTACTTGTCTAGCTGGAAATGAATGGAAGGAACATCATGACTGTGACCACCGAAAGCCTCGAAGGTGTTAAGGCCGTCCTTGCCGAGACGCTAGGAATCGAGGACCGGATCGGCACTGTGGATGAGTCGACGCCTCTCTTCGGCAGCATGCCGGAACTCGACTCCCTTGCGCTGCTCGATCTCGTGTCGGGCCTGGAAGACCGCTTCGGCATCGTGGTCGACGATGCCGAGTTCACCGGAGACATCTTCGAGACGGTTGGTTCGCTGACGGCGTTCGTAGACACCAAGGTCGACAGCGAATCATGAGCCACGACGAAGAGAAAGTAGTCATGACGTGAACATTCCATTGGTGGACCTCGCAGCGCAGATGCGAGAGATCGACGCTGAAGTCCAGGAGGGCCTGGCCGAGGTGTTCGCCGACACCGCCTTCATCGGCGGCAAACCGGTCGCCGAGTTCGAGAACGGTTACGCGGAGCAGACGGAGGCCGCCTACTGTGTCGGGGTTGCCAACGGGACAGACGCCTTGGAACTCGCGCTGCGTGCTGTCGGCGTCACGGCAGGAGGCGAAGTTGTGCTCCCAGCCAACACGTTCATCGCCACCGCCGAGGCGGTGTCGAGGATCGGCGCAACCCCCGTGCTAGTCGACGTCGACGACGAATACCTGCTGATCGATCCGGCCCGGGTCGCCGAGGCGGTCAACAGTCGGACGCAGGCCATCGTTCCGGTCCACCTCTTCGGGCAGGTGGCACCAGTGGAGCAGCTCACCGAGATCGCCGAGTCCGTCGGTGCGGCCATCGTCGAAGACGCCGCTCAGTCCCAGGGAGCGACACGGTTCGGGCGGTATGCGGGAGGCTTGGGCAGAGCCGCAGGAACCAGCTTCTATCCGGGCAAGAATCTCGGTGCCGCCGGCGATGCCGGCGCTGTAACCACCCAGGACGCGGAAATCGCGGAGCGTGTCCGGCTGATCGCTGCGCACGGATCGAGCAAGAAGTACGTCCATGAGGTTGTGGGGATGAACTCCCGCCTGGACACCATCCAGGCTGTAGTGCTGAACGCCAAGCTCAAGCGGCTTGCTCGTTGGAACGAGGCCCGGCGGGTCGCCGCCGCTCGCTATGGCGATCTGCTGTCAGAGGTTGCCGGCGTTCGGTTGCCCAAGTCGATGCCCGGAAACCTCGATGTCTGGCATCTGTACGTTGTCCGTGTAGAGGAACGTGATCGCCTCCTCGCCGAGCTGCACAACGCTGGCATCGGAGCCGGGATCCATTATCCGCATCCGCTGCACCTGACTCAGGCCTACGCCGCAATGGGGCTTGGCGAAGGATCCTTCCCCATCGCAGAGCGGGCGGCCAGGCAGATACTTTCATTGCCGCTGTTCCCTCACATCTCGCAATCACAACAGGAGCAGGTCGTCCGAGCGCTGACACCCGCGCTGGGCTTCCACGACGGCGTCTGCGAATGAGTGCTTGACATGTCTTTGGCCAAGACCGTCCTCGTCCAACTGAGCAGTCTCGCGTTAGGCGGGACACAGATCAACGCCGTCGATTTTGCGATGGCAGTTGAGGATTACGGGTATCGCAGCGTCCTTTTCGGGCCGGTGGACACTCTGCCCCCAGGCGGCCCCAGCCTGCTTGATGTCGCTTCAGCGCGAGGGGTAAAGATCGAGACTTACCAACGGGCTCGGGGAGTCCTGATCAAGGGAGCAGAGGAGCTAGAGCAACGCGCTCGATCCATAGCCGCGGACATCATCCACGTATACGGAGCCGACGCGGAGCCTCGAACTGCCTTCTGGGGCCCCTGTCGCTGGGGACGCAGACCGTTTATCCACACAGTTTATGAAATGTTTGTCGAGCCCGATACCTATCAACACACGTCGTTGATCATCGGTACCGGGTATCTGCAGGAGGAGTTGAGGAATCGGCCAGGCCCGACGACGCTGATCAGCCCGCCAGTCGACGTTGCCTCTGACGCTCCGAACGGTGACCTTGCCGAGCAGTTCAGGTCGGGGCTCAATCACCTAGGGAAGCACCTCATCGTGATCGTCTCGCGGCTTGACAAGTGGATGAAGGCGTACCCGGTTGAGACCGCGATTCGTGCGATGACCTACCTCGCGGACTATGACGCGACCCTGGTGGTCGTCGGAACGGGCACAGAGGAGGCCCGCCTGATCGAGCTGGGTCGCCGCGTCAATCGAAGTGCTGCGAAGACGCTCGTGCATTTCCATGGCGCAATGGCAGATCCCGGACCTGCCTACGCAGGCGCGGACATCCTGCTGGGAATGGGCGGTTCCGGGGCACGATCGCTCGCATTCGGTCGTCCGCTCGTTGTTCAGGGCGAGTGGGGTACGTCTGAGCTCTTTTGCCCCGAGTCATCGAAGAGTCTTTTCCGGAGAAGTTTCTGGAGTGCAGAACCTCAATTGGATGCACCAGAGAATCTGGCTGACCTGCTCAAGGACCTGATCGACTCCCCGGAGCAACGTGAAGAACTGGGGCGTTTCGGTCGCGAATTCGCCGTGAAGAGTTTCAATCTGGACGCCATGTCGAGGCAGTTGGCGTCGGTCTACGAGCAGTCGTTCAAACGGTATGGTCGTCTTGCCTGGTTGCGGGACGTCCACCGCGAGGTGCCAGAACTGGCGGATTCGATGCGTCGGCGGATGGATCCGGCGCGATATCGACGCTGCCCAGCGGGGGAGGCATGACTTCTCAAGTGACCATTTGGGGTGGTGCGGTGGCCCTGCGCCTGCGCCGCCTCGCCTTTAAGGTGCAGGCTGTCGTCCTTGGGCGGGTGACTGCAGTCGTCGATGCAGGCCCGGATCCACTTCGTTTCGGGGTGGGCCGCTCGCTGCGCAACCGTATTCTGTCGACACCGCTCGCCAGTCTGCAGGATGACGTTACGACAAGCCGAGAGTCCGTAACGTCTTCGGCCAGCGCATTGGACAGCCAACAAGACCTGGTCCTGCTGGTCACACGCACGCTGGGCACGGGAGGCGTCGAGACCGTGGTGGCGACATTGGCCCGAGAACTCCCTCAGCATGGAGTACGGACCGTCGTGCTTTGCGAGGCTGGAGGCATGACAGCCGATAGCCTACGCCGTGACAAGATCGAGGTCGTCCAGGCACCGGATCGCGAGACGGCCAGAGACTTCATCGCTGGACTGCCCGAGAATGCTCTGGCTCAGCTCCACAATGCCCCTGACCACCTCATTGAAGAGTGCATCGGTCGAGGCCTTCGGGTTGTGCCGGTGATCCACAGCACCGACATCAACCTTTCTGCAGATGGCTGGGAGCGCGAAGCGTGGCTCACCGACATGGCTACCGTGACCATCGCGGTGAGTCAGAAGGTTCGTAGCTTCCACACGCGCAACATGCCTCGCCCCGCGGGCGCACCCATCGTCGTGATTCCGAACGGCGTCAAGCTTGCCCCTCTCGATCCAGCAGAGAGAGACCTAGCACGGGCCAAGCTCGCCTCCGTGCTTAAACTTGAACTCAGCGGCGCTATCGTGTTCGTCTGCTTGGCGAGGTATGACTTGCAGAAGAACATCCCGGGCTTGGTCGCATCGTTTCTTCGTGCTGCCGAGGTTCGCGACGACATTCACCTGGTCGTCGCGGGGCCTATCGAGGATTGGCTTGAGCATGCTCTTGCCAACTCCATCCGATGCTCCCACCCTGCAGCAAGCCGCATCCATCTGATGGGCCTCGGGGCGTCTCGGGCCATCTTGGCAGCTTCAGACGCCTTCATTCTCGACTCGTTCTTCGAAGGCTGGCCGGTGGCCGCAACCGAGGCCGCGATGGCGGGTCTTCCGTTGATCCTTTCCGATGTCGGAGGCGCCGTTGAGCTGGTCGGGGTGAGTGGGGAACGAGGCCGCTTATGTGAGAATCCGGCAGCCCCAGCGGAGAGCATCACCCTCGCGGACATCCGGCGCGCCCGGCGTCGCGCAGCGAGTCAGACGAATCAGCCACAGATCGAACAGGCGGTGCTCGACATATGTCGGGAGATCGATGATTGGCGAGCTCGTCGTGTCGCTATGTCGGCGAGCGTCAGTTCCTGGCTGAGTTCGGACGTGATGGTTGAGGCGCATGCCCGGCTCTTGAGGCAGGTTGCCGGGTCGAGGCCGGTGCGGACATGAGCGGGGCGGCGCCGGACGTGAACGATGGAACCTCGTACTCACTGAGCGGAACTGCCGACGGTGTGGGAGTCGATGAGGACTTGGCTAGACAAGGTGATCCGCCCCGAGCGACGGTCAGCCAGCAGGCCGCTTCAGGGGTGGTCTGGCTCACGATCCAGAAGTGGGCGACGCGACTCTTGGGGTTCGTCACTATCGCGATCCTCACGCGACTGTTGAGCCCAGAAGACTTCGGTGCGGTCGCCGCGGCGACTACGGTGTTGCCCTTCTTCTACCTGCTCGCAGATTTCGGCTTCGCTGCCTACATCGTTCAGGCCGACCGAGCAGACCAACGTCTGCTCAGCACAGGCTTCTGGTTTTCGACGGTCGCCGGATTTGGCCTGGGTGGAGCACTTGTCTTGATCGCCCCACTTTTCGGCCTCGTCTATCGCGGCTCTCAAACGGTGCCGATCCTGCAAGTTCTTGCCTTGAGCATGCTGATCACCGCGCTGTCGTCAGTGCCGAACGCGCTACTGCGAAGGTCGATGCGATTTGCGACGATCGCTAGTCAGGGGACAATCTCGGCCGTTATTGGCCAAGTTGCCGCCATCATTATGGCCGTCGCCGGGCTCGGGGCCTGGGCCCTGGTTGGCCAGACGTTGGCGTCCGGATTGGTCGGGTCCGTCCTGGCTTGGATCGCGGCCAAGTGGCGACCGAGTTTCGTCTTCTCACGCGGAGACTTCATAACGATGGCCCGATACGGTGGTCAGGTGCTGGGCGTGGAGTTCGTGGCTGTGCTCCGCGCTTGGGCTGAGGCGGCGATTGTTTCAGCCTCTCTCGGAATGGCCGCGCTTGGCTACTTGAGCATCGCTCAGCGGCTGGTGCTCATCGTTCAGGAGCTGACTGGTGGTGCCCTCATTCCAGTCAGTACGGTCGCGTTCGCGAAGATCCGCGACTCACGCGCCCGCCTGACTAGTGCGTATCTGCGAGCCTCAAGGGTCACGTACACTGCGCTGTCGCTGCCGCTGATCATGGTAGCAGTGGCAGCGCCACTCATCGTCCCGATCGTCTTCGGTGATGGGTGGTCGCTCAGCTCTCAGCTGGCGCAGATCCTTGCTCTCGCGGGAACGCTGACCGTAGGTGCGTCACTTGATCACGGCTTGTTTTATGGGACGGGCAAGCCCGGAGTCTGGTTCGTCTATGCCGTGATCATCGATGCCGTCACCGTGAGTGCCACAGCCATTGCAGTCCACTGGGGGCTGCTGCCGGTTGCGTGGGCCTTCCTCGCCGTCGCCTTTGCTGCTACCAGTGCCCGTTGGTTCCTCGTCGCACGTCTTCTACAAACCCACTTACGGACCGTCACCCGTCCGTTCATCTTCTTGTGTCTTGCCCTCGGGGTGACGGGTGCCTCCGGGTGGGGCATGGTGTCTCTGACCGCCGCACTGCCGCCGATGGGTGGCGTGGCTCTTGTCGGAGTCGTCGTCTTTTCGGTGCATCTGATTCTGGTTCGACTCGTTGCGCGCGATGTCATTGAAGAGGCGACCCTATTTGTCAGGAGATCGAAGTGGGCCAGGTTTCTCGCTCCTCCGCGAGTGAAAGTGGGAAGAGATCGGTGATTTCCGTGAGTTGCGTCGAGTCTGACAGCGCCAGTCAGAGCGCCGCCTCGGCGCCGTGGGGGTCACCGTAATGCGCATTCTCCTCGTCACGCACGAGGCATCTCGGACAGGGGCGCCTCGCATCGCGCTACTAGCGGTCAAGAGCTTGATCGACCAAGGTCACGAGGTCAACGTGATATCGAGGGCGCCCGGACCTCTGCTGGCCGAATTCGAGCAAGTGGCGCCGACATCCATCGAGTTTCTTGGCCGAGTTCGGCGCCGCCTCTGGCGCATGAATCGGTTTCGAAGACTCGCCTGGATTGTTGACAGCGCACTCGTTGTGGTCACAATTTTCCGTCATCGACCCGACTTGGTGTATGTCAACTCCTCGTCCGCGGCGATCTATCTCGTCGCTACACGTTGGCTTGGCCGCACCGCCCTCCTCCATGTGCATGAGTCCGGTCCTTTGACACAAGATTTCCTTGAGGCCGCGCATGTTCCGGTCACACTGCCAGAAGTGTTGCTGATCGCCTGCTCACCGAGCGTCCACACGGCCCTGTGCGAGCTCTCCGGCAGATCCGCGACCAGTGTCGCCATGTTGCCCTCAGTGCCGGCGGATAGCGACGTCATCCGACTGTCAAACGAGATACCTGACCGCACATACTTCGATGAAGAGCTGGTGGTCGGTTGCTGTGGAACAGTGGAGTATCGCAAGGGGGCCGACTTATGGGTTGAGGTGTCCGACAAGGTTCGCCAAGCCCTGCCGAGTAGTCGTATCCGCTTTGTGTGGGTAGGAGACATCGTTCAGCCCGTGAGTTCAGAGGTTCAGAACTGGGACGTCGAATTTCTGGGCCCGAGCCCCAATCCATACGCACACATGCGGCGCTTCGATGTGGCCACGCTCACGTCCCGCGATGACCCGTTTCCCTTAGTGGTGCTAGAGGCCATGCTCGTGGGTACGCCCGTGGTGGCTTTCGGGGTTGGCAGTGTGGCCGAACAGGTTGGCGAGACAGGCTTGGTCGTCCCACCTGGTGACACGGACGCATTCGCGAGCGCTGTGGTCCGGCTGCTGTCCGACGACCAGGAGCGCGAGAGGCTCGGCAGGGCCGCCCGCGCACGCGTGATGGACCACTACTCCACTTGCGCCTTCGCCACAACGCTTGCGGACGTGGTGGAGCCGATCAGCTGCATGACGAGGCGGTGAGCTGACTTCAGGACCTGGTTCCACCGAAGGCAAGGGGTACTGCCTCGGGCCGGGACCACTCGCGCGGCAGCTCATTCGCACCTGCGCCGCCGAGCAGCCAAATCTCGGCCGGATGGATGCCCACAAGCCAGTTGCGCTCGCGACCGCACCCCGTCACGAAATCGGCCAGGTCGTCGAGACCGACGCCCACCACCAGGGTCCGCGCCGATTCGGGCAGCTCGCTCACCCTGGCAATCACGTCCGGCAGGGACGATCCGGTACTCATGATCACGGGCCGCCCGTATCTGGTCAGCCGCAAGGGTGCTGAGGAGTACTCGGCAAACCCTCCGGCGTTGTCCAGGTTGAAGAGGTAAAGCGGAGAAGTGCGAGAGAACGGCACGAGATCGACTTCATGCCGGATGTCACTCAGCACTACGGGGACATCGATCCGACGGCGAACCCTGGCCGCGAGTAGTGAGTGCCGCAGCCAGCGCAGGCGCCATCCGTGCTCGCGAACCATCCGGAGGCTGCGCCACCGGGCCTTGGACGATCCGATAACTCCACAGGTGGTGTGGATAGGTAGTTCCCGTGGATAGGTGCTGCCCACACGGCGATGGGCTACGTCCAGCTTGGCCAGGTTGACGGTGAGGCTGTTGTGCGTGATGCCTAGATCGACTGCGCCTACCCGTTTCCCGAACCGGCGGAGACGCAGTCCGTACTCGACGGCGTAGGCATGCCAGGCTAGTTCGGGTTCCTCGGTCAACGGATGCTTGAGAACGAGATCGCGTGGTGCGAGGAAGAGAACCTCGTCCACGCTGTCCACATCGACGGGCGTCGGCCGATGGTGACCGATGACCTGCGCGCGATCACGCATCCGACCGACATTCTCTCCCTGGTGTGTGACACCGTTTGCGCCCAGCAAGCCCCAGACCCCATCCTCGAAGGCGGCCCCAGCATGGACCAGGCGCTCGATCGAATGCAGGTATACGTCCTGATGCACGAAGGCCACCAGCTCGTGGCATGCCATCCGGGCGCCATGGTTGAGAGCGGCACCGGCTGAGGTGAAGGCGTGCCCCGTGTTGTCAACGGCAACGAAGTCGATGTCTAGGTCGCCCGAATACCTCTCAATGGACCGGTCGAGGCACTCCCTACGAACCTCCAGGTCGTTGTAGACGCAGACGATCGAGATTCCTGGTCCGACTGCGCGTTCGGTTGAGCTCATTCTTCTTGCCCTTCCTTGCTTCGGACGGATCCCGGGCCCGCGGTCGCCCGAAGATACCGAGGAGTCATGAGCGCCCGGGCGGCCGCACGACTGTTCTGACGGCCAAGCGCGGCCCTGGTCGACTCTCGGACGAAAGTAGCCAGCCAGAACATCACGGTCGCGAGCCGACCGTGGCGGCGCCGATAGAACCTGACCCGGTTGACCACCTGCAGGCTCCACAGCGTGTCGGAGATGCCTGATCCCCCCTCAAGGTGGATCGCGCCGGCCGATGGGACAAAGATTGTCGAAAAGCCCAGATCACGGGCGCGAAGGTCATATTCCGTCTCTTCGGAGTAGAGGAAGAACGATTCGTCCCATGGCCCGCAGACCCGCCAGCACTCTGCACTGATCAGTTGGGTCGACCCTTCGGCCCAGTCGGTTGTTTGCTCTTGTTCATACTGACGGCGATCGGTGATCACCTCGCCCAAGGCCCTCCGTCCGGCACGTTCCGCGCCGATGATCGCATCACAGAATGCGCGAAAGACCGAAGGCTCGCGCCGCATCGAGTCGATCACTTGACCCTCACCGTCCACCAAGCGCGGGACCGCAATCCCCACTCCCGGGCGTCGTAGCCTGGTCAACAGCTGAGCGACACAGTTGCGTCCGAGACGAACGTCGGAGTTGACCACCAGAATCGCCGTGTGCGGCCCGGCGGCGGCGACGCCCAGGTTTATGCCGGCCGCGTACCCCCCGTTGCGCTGCGCACGCACGATCGTGGCGCTCGGGGCGATCGTTTCCATGATCTCGGCGCTGTCGTCCGGAGAGGCGTTGTCGACCGCCACGAGCTCAAACTCGACCCCAGCCAGACCCTCTTCAAGTGAAGTCACGAAGTCCGCGAGCAGAGGCCCACTGTTGTACATGACAACAACGACCGTCACACGCTCGTGGGTCAGGTCGGTGGAGTCTGGTGGCGAGCCGGCCTCTACCCTCCATGCCTGATGAGCTGCCTGCTCTGGGGTCATGGCGTTTCCCCTCCCGCAGTCTGGTCGGAGCTCAGGCCGATGGGGACCTTGCTGTCAACAACTACTGAGGCCACAACTTGGCCTTGGGTCAGCCGCCACAGCGCGCCGGACAGTCCAAGGAGGAGGAAGAAGCATCCCGCGGACTGCGGAAACCCGAAGGTGTCGAAGAAGGCGAGTCCGGCGGCCCCCGATGCAATCGACGCCAGCAGAGCTTGCGCAAGAGCGCGGTCGAAGTCATCGACGGCCATCCGGCGTGCCTGCCTGGCCGCGATAGCGGCAGCGACGATGAGCACCAGCAAACCTCCAAGTCCGAGTATCCCGCCCTCGATCAGCATCCCCAGGTAGCCGTTGTCGAGGATCCAGTACTTGGGCAGAAACGTTCCAAAACCGCGCCCCACAATTGGACTGTGGCTGATGAACTCTCCAGCAAGGTCATAGCTCCCCGTCCTTGAGGCAATGCTTGGGTCCTGCGAAGCGCCGGCGAAGAGATCGATAACCGTGCCTAGCACGCCAGGAACAAAGAGGTAGACCACGAGAGCCATCGCGATCAATGCGATGAGCCCACGGACACGCGCGGCAGCACCCCAGGACGCTGCCAAGACCACGAGTGCCACCGCAGCGCAGAGCATCGCCGACCTAGAGATCGAGAGGAAGATCGCGAAGCCGATCGCCACGAGAAAGGCTCTGTACATCCACCGTCGGGAGGGTGCCTTGAGCGCGTAGGCGATGGCGATGGGGAGGACCATGGTCAGCACGACGCCGTACTCGATGGGGTGTGTCGAGGTGCCGCTGGGTCGGGGGTGCCCATTGCGTTCAATCAGCCCGCCGCCAACCGTGCTTTGCGTGAGCCCGGGCACCTGGAGTCGGTCAACCCAGAGCTGTCGGGTTGCATACTGAAGCAGGCCGAGTGCAGCGATCAGACCGACCCCGATGACCAGACGTCTGAGTGCGGCACGGTGGCGCTGCAGGGTAGGGGCTCCATCGTTGGCGATGAGCAGGATGCCGGTGAAACCGACCAATTTCAGCAGCCCGTTGTCGGCGGGGCTGATCTCGTCCCCGGGAAGCGGCGAGGACATGGCGTGGGCGTAGACCACGACCATGATGAGCAACCATGCAAGTGCCGCGGCACGTACCGGTCGAGCCACTCTGACAACCTGGCTGCTGCGCCGGACCTGAAACCAGACCCACAAGAAGAATGCCCCGATAGCGAAGATCGCCGATGGGGCGCCCGCGCTGCCGAGCGGGCCGACGACCATCGCCGACGGTATGGCCAGCAGCAGGCAGATGTAGATCGTCAGCAGGGTCGTCGCATCGATGCCGGTTGGCAGTTGGTCTGAAGTGGCGGCCACGGGCGGATCTAGTCTCGTGCGGCCGCGACGCTGCGCAAGTCAGGGCTGTGATCGAGCTGGCTAGATCTGCTGCTGGCAGGCTGCGTTCGGTCAACACCGCCGGCACGAGCAACCTTCAGGTCAGCTCCCGTTCTCTCTTGGTTCTCCGCGGTGCTAGTCGGCCGCGGGCTGGTTGCTAGCCCGCGTGCCCGCCGGGGAGTGCGCTTGGAGGCAACCAGTCCCTCCCCTAGGGCGATCAAGAGAAGGCCGAAGCCGAGCGTGGCGGCGCCGGCAGCGATCCCCGCTCGGATCTGGGTCTTGTGCACGGCATCCGGATGGTCGTCGGACACCAGCGGGATTGACGTGATCTCAGCTCTGGGCCTGAGACCCAGATCTGACTGCAGTTGGGTCAGAGTGGCGGGCACTCGTTCCATCACGGCATGCAGTGCGGTGACTGCGTTGGTCGAGGAGTCTGCTTCAACGGTGACGAGGATGACCGGCGCGCTACTGGTGAAATCGGGAGTGGCCTGGTACGAGACGCCGGGGCGGCTCTTGCACAGCTCCACCCGCATCTGCTCGTAAGAAGAGTCACCCTTGTGGTTGCATAGGTCCTCATACACCGACTTCGACGCCATCGTGTTGACCACGATGTCGCGTGCCTGGTTGAGGCCGCCGAGTGAAAGGAAGGGGTTGCCGAGCGTACCGGAGGGGTTGGCCTGGGATACCGTTGTACCCGGTGGGATGAGCAGCACCGAGCCCTTGGCCTCGTAAGTCGGCCCGACGAGGAAGACCACTGCCGACGAAGCGCCTATCGTGATCATCACGGCGACCAGAACGAGGTACCAGCGACGCAGCAGCGTCGCCCACAAGTCTTTGAATTGCAACTGTTCCCCCTCGACAGCGCAGATACTGTGCGCGGCCCCCGAGTCATCATCTTTTCACACCGCGTGGGCCGACGTGGGGGATTGACCAATTCTAGCCCAGCCTCGGGGGGCTGTGGAGTAGTATCGTCCAGGGGTTTCGATCTTGACGGTGCGCGAGCTGATCAGACTGCTGTTCCGACGGTGGTACTTTGTGTTGCTGGGCGCTGCCCTGACGATGACTGCTCTTTATCAGGCGACCCACCAGCCCGGTGTCTATGCGACTCAGTTCAACGTTGTTCTCCTGGCGCCGAACGAACAGTACTACCCCAACAAGCTCGAGGATCCTCACCATGCTTTGGCGCCGCTAGCGGGCGTACTGGCGTCGGACTGGAACGGCACGAACACGCCATTGTTCACTGCCTCCGGAGACACCACCCTGTTTGGTGAAGGTCGACGGCGGGGTGTCCAGGTTCGCGTGCCGAACCAGGGTACTCAGTGGCAACCTCAGTACTTCACGCCCAGCATCAACGTACAAGTCGTGGACAGCGCGCCCGAGGCTGTCGAACTGACCGCACATCAGGTGGCAACTGAGCTGAGCTCTCTCTTGCGACAGCGTCAAGACGCCGCGGGCGTACGACCCTCCATGAGAGTCACGACCCTCGCTTCTCCAGCGGAACCGAGCGTGGCGTACATATCCGGGAGCAGGGCTCGTGCAGCAATGGCTACCGGGCTCGCCGGGGCTGCTTTGACCATCATCGCCATTTGCTGGTTCGAGCGCCTCCTCGTCTGGGGGCGCCCCGCTCGGGCCGGACAGAGACCAACTCGTGGTCTTCGGTGATGTCGCGAGACTACTGCCTTCTGCGTCGGCTCCGTAGAGCCCCGATGAGTAGGCTGGCGCGCTGCGCTGCGACGCGAGGGTAGGTGAAGTCGTCCGCCTTTCGCCGAGCCTGTTCACCACAGGCCTCGCGCAGGTCAGCTTTGGAGCCCAAGACGTTCAGCGCCTCGGTCAGCTGGGAGACGGACCCAGGGTCGACGACCATACCCGTAATTCCGGTTTCCACCAGCCGGGCAGCCCCCATCGGTGTGGTGATCACCGGCAAGCCGCACCCTGCGGCCTCATAGGTGACCTGTGGTCCGCCCTCTTCGAGAGTCGGGAAGGCAAAGATGTCGGCGCCTCTGAAGAGGTTGGCAACATCCTTCACAAAGCCGGGGGTGCGAATCGTGCCTGACTTCGCATGATCACGCACCAGTTCCGCCACTTCCGGAGTCATCGCCCCCGCTAGGACGAGCTCACCGTCCACGTTGGATGCTCGCCAGGCTTCGAGCAGTTCGGGGATACCCTTCCGGACACTCAACGTGCCGACAAAGAGCACGCGGACCCCAGAATGTGGAGTCGTTGTGCCCCTGGGCGCCAACCGCTCCGGAGTCCAGCCGAAGGTGGTACGCAGAATCTGCTCGGGCCTCACTCCGACCCCGGACAGCGAGCTCTCCACTTCAGGGTTGGAGGCAAAAAGGAAGTCGTGCAACCGCAGTTCCTCAGTCTCGACTGAGATCTTCTCAGCGGTCACCGAATGGGACCCGGGGATACCTAACCGCGCGTAGGCAGCGTCCAGGATGGGGCCTGACGTCGCACAAGCGGTGTTGATCATCTCGCGGACGGTGACGATGCCATGATCTTTCGCAATACGGACGAGTTCGATTGGTGGATCGGGCCAGAAGTAGGCGATCGTTCGAGTAGGGTCGGCGGTCATCAGGGCCCGTGCGAAATCCTGGTTCAGGGTGGACATCGCCTCGTCGGCGACCAGACGCCAGGGGACGTGGCGCTTCAGCCGCGACAGCGACGGGTGCAGTTCCACAGGCGGAGAAATGTGCTTCCTGAACCGGCCACCGAAGATCTTCGTTCGCAGGCCTGACTCAGCGAACCCAGAAACAATTGAGGCGCAGCTCTCGGCTGGCCCTCGACCATTGAATGAGAACGGAGCATAAACCAATACGGTCACGCCGGATGGCCCAACAAGCGACTTGTCCGCTCGGCCCTCACGACCATGGCCATCGTCCGCCTCGAGCGAGTTCGTGGAAACCTCTGCCACATCGAGACGCTATCACCCATTCGGGTGAAAGATGCCGATTGTGCGGCCGCGGCCACAACTGCCTAGTCAACCCTTTTCCCCGCGTTGGGGCCGTCGTACCAGGTGTTGCCTGAGACAACGACGGGTGAGTCGGTTGATGTGAGGGGGCCGTAGGCTCCCGACTTCGGGAAGATCTGCGTGGTGAACTGGTTGTTGGTGATGGAGATGTTCGAGACCTTGGACAGGTCGTCGGTTCCGGCCAGGTATCCGCCGTAGACGGTGTAGGCACCGCCACCGAGCAGGTTGCTGTCGATCAGCACGTTGCGCATGTTCGAGGCGGACCCAGTCGAGAGGATGATGGCCGAAGTTGAGCCTGCCTTGATGATGATCGTGTTGTGCACGATGCGCAGGCTGGTGGTTCCGAGGGACTGGATGCCGTCGTTGTGGGAGCCGGACGTCATTGACAGGTCGTGGATGTAGGAGTCCTGGATCACCACGTTGCTGCCGGCCTTGGCACCGTCGACGGTGCCGTGCAGGTCGCACCGCAGGCAGCTGAAGTTGCTGCCGTTGATGGCCGAGTCGCCCGAGGTGTTGCCCTGTCCGTCGATCTCGACGTCGGTCAGCTTCAGACCGGTGTTTCCGTTGTCGGACAGGACGTTGAAGAAGCATCCGCCAGACTGGATCAGGGAGTTCTTGATGGTCACGTTGTCGGCCTTGATGTTCAGGCACCCGGTGATCTTCTTGGAGTCGATGACCGTGCCAGCTGTCGTGATGGTGGTTGGCCCGGTGTACGAACTGAGAGTCGTCCCAGCCGGAACACCCGTATTAGCGGCATTCGGTCTACTGCGCCGAGCAGCGTTGGGCTTTCGATCGTGTGTGGTCTCCCCGGCGGGGGATGCCGATGGAGATGCTGACGCGGAGGCGAGCCGGGCCTCAAGGCGCTTCAGTGCGGCATCCTGACGATCCTCACGGCAATCCATATAGGCTTTGAGCCTTGCGCCGGTAACGAAGGGCCCGGCGAAGTGTGCATCGCAAGGCTCATTCGACCTCCGAGGACCCGATACCAGCAGGCCGGCAATGAACGCCATCAGCATCAGAGCGGTGACCAATAGCCAGCGTCGCGTGTAGCCTCTCCCGCGCATCTCGCTCCCCCCGGAGTCCGCGACCGTGATCTTGCTCAGCCACACGATAGTTCCAACTAACGCTATCACCGGTCGGATGACGGCCGCAGAGTTGCGCATTGGGCAGACACGTGGGAGTTCATGAAAGCGCAACGGCGCACCCAGTCCTATAGGACCGGGTGCGCCGTCGCTCGCGCTACAAAGCGCGAGACCTCAATAGACGCTCTTGCCCGCGTTGGGGCCGTCGTACCAGGTGTTGCCTGAGACAACGACGGGTGAGTCGGTTGATGTGAGGGGGCCGTAGGCTCCCGACTTCGGGAAGATCTGCGTGGTGAACTGGTTGTTGGTGATGGAGATGTTCGAGACCTTGGACAGGTCGTCGGTTCCGGCCAGGTATCCGCCGTAGACGGTGTAGGCACCGCCACCGAGCAGGTTGCTGTCGATCAGCACGTTGCGCATGTTCGAGGCGGACCCGGTCGAGAGGATGATGGCCGAAGTTGAGCCTGCCTTGATGATGATCGTGTTGTGCACGATGCGCAGGCTGGTGGTTCCGAGGGACTGGATGCCGTCGTTGTGGGAGCCGGAGGTCATCGACAGATCGTGGATGTAGGAGTCTTGGATCACCACGTTGCTGCCGGCCTTGGCACCGTCGACGGTGCCGTGCAGGTCGCACCGCAGGCAGCTGAAGTTGCTGCCGTTGATGGCCGAGTCGCCCGAGGTGTTGCCCTGTCCGTCGATCTCGACGTCGGTCAGCTTCAGACCGGTGTTTCCGTTGTCGGACAGGACGTTGAAGAAGCATCCGCCAGACTGGATCAGGGAGTTCTTGATGGTCACGTTGTCGGCCTTGATGTTCAGGCACCCGGTGATCTTTTTGGAGTCGATGACCGTGCCAGCTGTCGTGATGGTGGTGGGCCCGGTGTACGAACTGAGAGTCGTCCCAGCCGGAACACCCGTATTATCGGCATTAGGAAAGGTTCCGCTCGTGGTCGACCCAGCGGTGTCTGCCGGCGGTGGCTCAGTCGCAGTGGGCTCCGGTGCCGCAGAGGTGGTGCTGACGACCGGATCGATCCAGTAGTTGCTCGCCTTGTAAGTATTTGTGGGGAACTTTGCCGTGTCACCATAGGCATATACGCCCGGCGACGCGGCTGCCGAAGTGACGAGGCCGCCGGCACTCAGCGGGTCGCCGGTGAAGAAGCCGGTTTCTGCGGCGTACCCATCCGACACATGGTAAGACGCGACGTACGTCTCATTGGCGGAAATGGCGACCGGCGAGGCGAAGCTCGCGTACTGCCAGCCAGCAGTTGACCGCGCTGCGAAGGTGAGGGTGGTCAGGACCCGGCCGGTGGAGCTCCACAGGGTCGCCTGGTGTGCCTGGACGTCTCCACCAGCGCGGAAGAAGCGCAAGCCAGTGAGGGTTTCGTTGGCGGTTGCCGAGAACCGCAGACCCAGCTCGACCGAGTCGCGATCAGGATCGCGGGTGGTGCTGGTTGGGCCGGTGGTGGCGAGGAGCGAGGTGGTGCCGGTCGGCGGGGCAGTAACAATCCGAGCGGTCTCAGCCGAAGCTGTGGTCGCGGAACTCACCGATAGAAGCAAGGCAGACAAGCCTAAGAGCAAAGCCGCGGCGGAGCGCCACTGCAGGACCGCCGGAAGCCATTTGAAGCGGCCTCTAGGGCGTGCGGACGTGCGTGTCTGAGGTTGCATAATGGGGGGACCTCCTGGGCGCGCCCGAACAGCGATCTCGGCGGACCGACCTCGTCGTTCTGGCTGACCGGTTAGATGCGGTGTGCCCCCCACGTGACGTTCACGATGCACTGGTCACGGAACGATAACGGAGCGGTACGTCAGGACGCAAACCGACTCGTCATGTTGTGCTGGCCTCTGGACTACCAGGGAACGCAGGTCAGTTCGCTGTAGAGGTAGTCCACCTGCTCCTGGGTCAGGTGCCGCGACTTGAACATCTTGGCGCGAGAAGTCCGCAGTCGTAGGGCCCGGACCGGACGTCCGATCGACCGCACCTCGACGAGCGTTGCCGGGAGCCGATCGTGGATGAGGATGTCGGAGACAACCGCTGGGATGGCCCGATGAAGGAGAGGAGGGTTGCTGGCGTAGATGATCGAGGCAAACAGCGGCAGTCTCTTACGTCGGTCCCGCCGGTAGATCAGATAGCAGTGCTCATCGCCCTCCACGACGAGGAGATGGCGAGCCGCCAGAGCTCCCTGATGATCCTGAAAGATGGAAAGCTCTGGTGCGGTCAGGACGTCTTCGATGATTCGATGATCACGGATGACCCGAATGCCACCAAACCCAGGCCGTCGCGGCAGATTCGGCACCAACACCGTCTCAGTGTCGATATCCGTGAACTTCAGCCGCCGGTTCAGCTCAACGACGTTGCCGCTCGGAGAAAGATCTGTGAAATTGTAGTCGCGCTGTGAAAGGAGTGCCCGAAGGAGCCGAAGCCCTTGCGAGCGGTAACCATCCCGGACGCACCAGGCACCAAGATTGCAGAACCGCTCCTGCTGGCCGTTGATCAAGCGCTGGGAATAGAAAGCGAGATGGACACCGATGATCTGATCATGCTGCATGAGCATGAATCCATGGTTGGGTGACTCCCCCGGCCAGGTCGGCAGAATGGCGGCAGCCCAGGTGGCAGTGCTGACCTTGGAGTTCAGGTGCTCATGCAGGAACCTCGCCACCTCGGGCACCTGGTCAGGCTGGATCGGACGCAACTCGACCTCATGGTCTTCCCCCATATGTCAACGGTACGGCATCGGACCTGACCACAAGGTTCCTTCCGCCGAACGACTATCTGTAGAAGTAATGCACTATTCTGGCAGTTGTCAGTTCGTACTTGGATCAACTCTGGGGGAAGTCCGATATGACAAGGTGCCTGTGTCGGTCAACGACCGGAGCCGAGCGATGACCAGCATCGTCATCGCCGCCCATAACGAAGAGTCGGTGATCGGATCCTGCTTGGATGCGCTCCTCGCTGACCCGAAGGTCGATCAGTCGGAGATCATCGTCGCTGCCAATGGCTGTACGGACAACACTGCCGCCCTGGCCAGGGCGCGGGGAGTGCGAGTGATCGAGGTCCGGCAGGCCAGCAAGCCCGCAGCGTTGAACGCTGGAGATGGGGCGACTGATGAGTTCCCAAGAATCTATCTCGACGCAGACATCGTCGTGCCCTCCGGCGGGATCTCAGCGATCAACGAGGCTCTGCAGGCCAGCTCCGACGCGGATGGATCTGTGCCCCTTGCCGCGGTTCCCGGACGTCGGCTGATCACGAGGGGTCGGCCGTGGACGGTACGTGCCTATTTCGCTATCAATGAGCGACTCCCGGTGTTCCGCGCCGGTCTTTTCGGCAGAGGAATGATCGGCCTGTCTGCAGAGGGACGTGCCCGGTTTGATCAATTCCCCGAGATGGTCGCCGACGACCTGTTTCTGGACTCGCTGTTTGCGCCAGGCGAGAGAGTTCTGGTGGCGGGCGTTGAGACCGTGGTCGAGACTCCGCTCACGACGGGTGCCCTGTTGAACAGGCTGGTCCGGGTGCGCCGCGGCAACGCCGCCATGCGTGCGGCCGGTGCGGCGGGCCGGATCCCCCCCAGCGTACGGTCCGCAGATCGCTGGTCCTGGCTGACCGATGTGGTGGTGCCTCACCCGTGGCTGGCGCCCGCCGCTGTCGTCTACGTCGTTCTGACGACTGTGGCGGCCACGTGGGCCCAACTGGGCAGCCGCGATGACCTAACCTGGCGGCGGGACAACTCAACGCGCGACTCGAGCCGGGTCTCTGGCGGAGCCTCATGATCTTCCGGGAGTGCAAAGTCATCAACATCTGTTTCCATGGCATCGGCAAGCCCGAACGCGAACTGCAGCAGGATGAGGCTGGCTACTGGATCGAGCCAGAGCTTTATGAGGAGACCCTGGATGAGGTCGCGCATCGAACGGATGTGCGGATCAGCTTCGACGACGGAAATCGGTCGGACATCGAAATCGGCCTCCCCGGGCTGCTGCGGCGGGGGCTGACCGCGACTTTCTTCGCCCTGGCCGGGCGACTCGGGCAGCGGGGGAGCCTTTCCGCAACGGATCTGCGTGAGCTGAGGCGGCACGGGATGACGATCGGCACACACGGAATGGATCACCTGCCGTGGCGAGGGCTTGATGATCAACAGACCAATCGTGAGCTTGTGGAGGCACGGCTCAGGCTCGCGGAGGCCGCGGGTACATCCATCACGGAGGCGGCGCTACCTCTCGGCCGCTACGATCGCCGCGTACTCGGCAAACTGTGGGCGCTCGGATACGCCAGGGTCTACAGCAGCGACCGCATCTGGACGAGGGCCGACGCCTGGCTGCAGCCTCGTTACAGCATCCACAACTCTGACTCGATCGGAACAGTCCGCTCGCGGTGTCTAGCGACGCCATCGGCCCTTCGATCAGCCAAAGTTGCTGCTGTGGGGCTCTATAAGCGCACTCGATAGCTGCGGCGCAAGGAGTGTATGGGCGGGAGCCAGAAATCTGGTGCCAGGCGCGTCGCCTTGGGTCGCTTGCCGCCCGCAGTTACGTTCCGTACCTGCGATCGCGGCGCCAGAGCAGGTGGTGCCTGGCCTGCGCGGCGAGTCGTCTGGCGGATGCCGCTGGAAGTCGTCGATCGGCCAACGGGCCGATCTCGCACCACTGGAAGAGCAAGGTGGACTCGACCGAAGGATCTGTCTCGAGGGCGAAGTCGATGTGTCCGAGGACGAGGTCTCGGGGCTCTTGCTCTCGGTGGGCATTGAGCGCGTGTCGCAACGACTCACGGGCAAGTGCCCGCCTTGCTGGCGTCCGCAAACGGCCAATCTCGAGGCGGTCGGGTTCGTGTTCGGTGAACAGCAGTTCGAACGCCCTGCGACGCTCAGCAAGATCGGCCAGCATGCCCGCGCGAGCCGTCAAGTGCCTGTCGACTTCCTGAACTCTACGGAGAGCCTGGACCGGCCCGTTGACTCGCCCGACGTCCCACCGTGCGGCCGTCCGCAACCACATATCGAAGTCGCCTGAGTGGGGGAGCCGAGGATCGTAGAGACCTACGTCATGCAGTGCGTCGGCGCGCATCACAACTTCGGGGCTGGAGATAAGGCACCGACCCTGCCGGGCGGAGGCCCGCAGCCACTGAAGACCTGGCCAGACGGTCCAGTTCCTGACTCGCGCCTCGACCTCAGGCGGCTCGCCGGAGAAGGAGCGGGCATACCCGTAGACGAATCCGACTGAGTGGTGCCGTTCCATCAGAGCGACTGCCCTCGCCAGGGCGCCCCGCGGTAGCAGGTCGTCCGCTGACAACAGCACGATGTAGTCACCCGTGACCCGGGACAACCCATCGTTGTAGGTCTGAATGTGTCCCTGGTTTACCGCGTGCTTGAGCACCGAGATGCGGCTGTCTCCCGCTGCGAGTCGAGTTGCCACGTCAGCGCTGCCATCGGGCGAAGCGTCATCGACGATGAGGATGTCGACGTCGACACCTGGTTGGTCGAGCAGGTACTGGGTCAGCTGCGGCAGGTAGTGCCCGTAGTTGTAACAGGGCACCACGACGCTGACACGCGAACGAGTGGCCAGTGCCACGGGTCTCTTGAAGCTCACCATGCGGGGTTCGCCCTCAAGAGTCGGGTCGCGGAAACTGCGCTAGGGGAGGTGGCGACATGGGGCGCTGCCGGGACGCCGACCCACGTCTCGCCGGCCGGAAGGTCGCTGAGCAGCGCAGCCCCCATGCCGAGGACGGACTCCGGGCCGACCGTCAGGTTCTGGCGGACCGAGGCGTTCATCCCCAGGTAGGCCGCAGAACCGATGGAGACCGCACCACCGAGGCTGACGCCCGCGCACAGGGTGGCGTAGTCGTCGATCGCGTCGTCATGGGTGATGGTCGAGTTCGGCATCACGACGACATGGCGGCCGACGGTGACGTCGGCCGTGACTGCTGTGTGTGCCAGCAGAATGGAGCCGGCGCCGACGATGCAGGTGGCAGCCAGGTGCACCGTCGGGTCGAGGATGGTGGCGTACCGGTCCTCGGTCACGCCGAGTTCCTCGAGCCGCTCGACGATCGCGCGTCTGGACTGCCCGCGTCCCACGCACACCAGCAGCTGGGCCTCAAGCTCAGCCGCCGATGCGACCGGTCCGAGCACCGGGACGCCCTCGATCGAGACACCGGCCAGAGTGGCATCGTCGAGGATCCCCAGCAGGTGGTATCTCCCTGCCGCCCGCACCACAGACATCACCTCTCGGGCGAGCCCACTGGCAGCGATCAGCACGAGATCCCTCTTCATGATCAGCCCCTCGGTCTCGGCTCGGCCAGGGCGTCCACGACCCGCGTCTGTTCCGGCTCACTGAGCTGGTGGAAAAGCGGCAAGATCAGTGTGTTGTCGGTCAGGTGCTCAGTCACCGGCAGCGGGATCCTCGGCTGGTCGAGGTAGGGCGGCTGGCGATGTGCCGCCATGATGCCGCGACGCCCGGAGATCTCCTGCGACGCCAGATGTGCCAGCAGCTCATCTCGGGTCAGGGGATAGTCGGGGCCGACCTCGACCCAGAAGGACTGGAAGTTGCAGGTGCCCCACTCGGGATCGGCGACCGGCCGGAGCCCGTCGATCTCACCCAGGTACTTGGCGTACGTGTCGGCGAGCTCACGCCGCCGGTGGACGACCTCTTCCAGCCGCCCGAGCTGGACCAGCCCGACCGCGGCCTGCAGGTCGGTCATCCGGAAGTTGTAGCCAACCTCCAGATAGGACTCCGCAGGGGCCAGCACGTTGCCGTGCCGGTCCGCTGCAGAGACATTCATCGCATGCTCGCGTAAACGACGAGCCCGGTCGGCCCAGCTATGCCGGGAGGTGGTGAGCATCCCGCCCTCACCGGTGGTAATGATCTTTCGGGGGTGGAAAGACCATGCCGAGATTTCGGCCCCTGAGCCGACCGGACGATTGTGGTAGGTCGAACCTGCACCGCAGGCGGCATCTTCAACGACCGTGATGCCTCGTGGGTCGCACAGCGTGCGGATCGGATCGAGGTCGACTGGGACTCCACCCTGGTCGACGACGATCACCGCGCGGGTGCGCTCGGTCAGAACCTCTTCTATGGTTGCCGCCGTGACGTTGCCAGTGGTGATGTCGACATCGGCGAAGACCGGACGAGCCCCGACATAGACGACCGCGTTCGCGGTGGCGATGAAGGAGAAGGAGGGCACCACCACCTCGTCACCCGGCCCTACGCCGGAGACGATCATGGCGAGGTGCAGGGCCGTCGTGCAGGACGACGTGGCCACGGCACAGCTGGCCTGCTGGGCGGCGGCGAATGCCTCCTCGAAGGCGGCCACCTTCGGACCCTGCGCAACCCAGCCGGAGTTGATCACCTCAGCTACGGCCGCGATCTCCTCCATCCCGAGATAGGGCTGCATGACGTTGATGCGGCTCATGAGCTCGCCCCCCTGTGCAGACTGACGCGGGGTCGCGCGATGTCGGCCAGCTGCGGCCGTGGAGCTTCGGTGGTCTGTGGCGCAGTGCCGGCGGCTTTCTCGGCCCGCCACCAGTCGACCAGCCTGCGCAGCCCCTCCGAGAGGCCGACCTCGGCAGTGAAGCCGAGGTCGCGATGAGCGGCCGCGGTGCTGGCCAGCCGACGGGTCACCCCGTTGACCGGCCGCGGAGGACCGTACTCGATGCCGACCTCCGACCCCATCACCTCAAGCAACGCCTCGGCCAGGCCCTTGAGCGAGGTCTCGACGCCGCACGCCACGTTGTAGACGCCTTCGGTCACGTCACTGGTCGCAGCCAGCAGGTTGGCTCGGGCGATGTCGGTGGTGAACACGAAGTCCATCGTCTGCAGCCCGTCGCCGAAGATGAGCGGTCGCTGACCGGCATCGATCCGCTCCATCCATCGGATCAATACCTCGGTGTAGAGACCGTGGATGTCCATCCTCGGCCCGTAGACGTTGAAGTACCGCAGCGCCACATAGTCCAACCCGTGCATGGCGCGAAAGCTGCGCAGCATGCCCTCGTTGAACGTCTTGGCCGCACCATAGAAGGTGTCGTTGTCGTACGGATGCTGCCGTTCGGTGGTGGGGAACTCCTCGGCCAGACCGTAGACCGAGGCCGAGGACGCGGCGATGATCTTGGCGACGCTGTGCTGCGCGGCCGCCTCGATGACGTTGAAGGTCCCGTCCACCAGCACCTCAAGCGCCAACCGAGGTTCCTCGGCGCATTGGGTGATCCTGATCGCCGCCTCGTGGAAGACGAGATCGGCACCGGTCGTCAGATCGTGCACCAGGTCGACATCACGGATGTCGCCGACCACCAGCCTCAGCCGTGGGTCCGCTTCTGATGCGGCGAGGTTGGCCCGGCGGCCGCGCACCAGGTTGTCCAGCACCCGCACCTCGGACACGCCGGCCCCCAGCAGCTGGTCGACGATCGTGGACCCGATCGTGCCAGCGCCACCGGTGACCAGAACGGTCGCTCCGTCGAGCTCGCTCATTGAAGACTGCTCCTCGAGATGCGGTTGGATGGGGTTTGTCAGTTGCACGGTTCAGGCGCCGACCAGCTGGGCGGACGGAACCCGCGGGGCGACCGGAGCCCCATGCGCGACCAGGCTGGTGGTGCATGCCTCCAGCACCGAGAGCACTCTCAGGCCGGCGTCACCGTCGGTTCGCGGTGCGCGATCCTCGTTGATCGCGGCGGCGAACTCGGCGGCCATGGACGACAGTGCCTCCTTCTCGGTGAGTGCGGGCGCGATCATGTCGCCCATCCGATAGGAGACCGTCGCGACCTCACGCTGCCGGGCGTCGGCCGCCTGGCTCGCGAGGTTGACGCCACGGTCATAGAGGGAGATCCGCTGCTGCGGGTTGAGATCGTCCCAGACGAGGGTCCGGCGGCTACCGCCGACGACCATCTGGCGGATCTTGGTCGGCGACAACCAGTTGACGCTGACGTGGGCCATACCGCCCGACTGGAGCGGCATGGTGAGATACCCGACGCATGCCTTGCCGGCCCCGAGTGGGTCGGCACCGCTGGCCGACACCGTGGCCGGCTGCAGCCCACCGGGCAGAACGAAGTCGAGGATCGACAGGTCGTGAGGCGCCAGGTCCCAGAAGACGTCGACGTCGGGCTGGATCAACCCGAGGTTGATCCGGCTGGAGTCGATGTAGAGCACGTCGCCGAGCTCGCCGCTGGCGATGGCTTCGCGGATATAGCTCACGGCCGGCGTGTAGCAGTAGGTGTGGTCAATCATCAGCACCCGGCCAGCAGCGCGGGCTGCGGCCACCATGGCGGCGGCATTCTCGGCCGTCTCTGCCAACGGCTTCTCGACCAGCACGTGCTTGCCGGCCTCGAACGCCTTCAGTGCCAGCGGTGCGTGTGTCCGCGCCGGAGTGGCGATCGCGACCGCGTCGACATCGGACCGAGCCAGCAGTCGCTCGACGGAGGTCTCGACCTCAACGGTGGACCGTGCCCCGACCACCTTGCGGGCCCGCGCCTCGTCCAGGTCGCAGACGGCGACCAGGTCCCAGTCCGCGCTGCCGCGGAAGTTGCGGACCAGGTTGGGCCCCCAATAGCCGGCGCCGATGACGGCGATCCTTCTCTGGTTGGTCATCTCAGTACGCTCCCTGGGCTCGGACCACCGCGAAAGCGGTCTTCCACAAGATCAACAGGTCGAACGTCAGCGACCAGTTCTCCACATAGCGGAGGTCGAGGCGGACCGACTCCTCCCAGCTGAGCTCGGAGCGACCACTGACCTGCCACAGCCCGGTCACTCCGGGAGTCACCAACAGCCGGCGCTTGGCGTCGTTGGCATAGCCGGCCACCTCGGACTGCAGCGGTGGCCTGGGGCCGACCAGGGACATCGAGCCGGACAGCACATTGAAGAGCTGTGGCAGCTCGTCCAGGGAGTACCGGCGGAGCAGGCGCCCGACCCGGGTGATCCGCGGGTCGTTCTTCATCTTGAACAGCGGGCCGGCGCCCTCGTTCTGCGCCAACAGATCGGCCAGCCGCTGCTCGGCGTCGACAGCCATCGAGCGGAACTTGAGCATGCTGAACTCCTCGCCGCCGAGGCCGACCCGGGTCTGCCGGAAGAACACCGGACCTCCGTCGTTCAGCTTGATCGCCAGCGCGATGGCGCCGAGGACTGGGCCGATCAGGAGCAACCCGAACCCGGTCAGGACCAGGTCGGCGGCGCGCTTGATGATGCGCCGCCAGCCGGTGAAGTGCGGTTGCTCGATGTGCAGCAGCGGCAGACCGACGTACGGGCGAATGTGCATCCGCGGGCCGGCCACCTCGACCAGGCCGGGGCTGACCAGCAGCTCGACGCCGGCCCCCTCCAGCGACCAGGCCAGCTGACGCAGGTAGTTGTGCCTGGTCGCGTCACCGCTGGTGACCGCGACGGCATCGCAGTTGAATTCGCGCACCACCGCGGCCACGTGGTCCAGGTCGCCGATGACGTTGAGACCGAGTTCGCGGGCCCGGGCCAGCTCCGCGGCCGGGGCGCAGACCCCGATGACGCGCATCCCGCTGGTGGACTCCAAAGCCAGGCTCTCGCACAGGTTGGCGGCGGCGAACGGGCTGCCGACGACAACCACACTGCGGACATCACGCCCGTCGCGTTGCCGGCGGTGCAGCCTACGGCGGGAGACGTAACGCACGCCGATGCTGGCAACGGTGGCGATGGGCACGGCCGTCACGACCAGGGTGAGAAGTCCGGTCCGCTCCAGGATGCCGGCCGGGAAGGCGCCGAGCACGACCACGCTGACCGCGGCCCGGAGGACCGCCCGCATCTCGTCGCCACCGATCCCGACACGACGGCGTTCATAACCTCGGGCGGAGGCGACCACCAGCGGCCAGACGAGGGTGCCGGCGAGGATGAGCACCAGCACCGCCACAGCATTGGCCTGCACCGAGTGGTCGGGGAGCCGGGCCGCAGCCAGAGCCACTGCCACCATCCCGACGAGGGCATCCATCGCGGCCACCGCCATCACGTAGCGTCGGCTCCAAGCGGGAAAGCGTCGTTGCAGCGGCTGTGGCGTCCGATCGGTCTCGTGCCTGCGAGCTGCCGGGCCGCCGGTACGGGCACGGGTCGCGAATCCTGGCGGGGCGCTCTGACCCGGCGAAGCCGGCGCGCTCGTGCGGTTCGCTGATGGCGCGAACGAGGGCGGAGCTGTCACGCTCCGCTGGACGTGCTGAATGCCGGCACCAGAAATGCCGCCCAAAGGACGAGCCATGTGCGATTTCCCCCGAAATCCCCCGATTTCCCGCCAGAGGCGGGTACTGCTTTCCCCCGTCGATGAGTCCAGGCCTCAGCCGCGGCCCTCACCAAGCACCAGCAGCGTAGCGCGTCTGGCCGTTCCGCGCCGAGTTGCGAGACCGAATCGTGATCTTCCGGTGGCGCCCCTGTTCGGAGCGCGGGCGCTCGCCAGGGAGATGCGCAACTGTGACCCGCGAAAGACCGGGCCGCGCCTAGGATGCGGAGCAGTGGCCTGGAATCCGTCAGGGGGGCGGAGCTGCCGCGCTCTTCGGAGCGTGCAGGCGGCTGGCCGCGAAGGAGTCAGGTGCCATGCGAGCGAGGGTGCGATACGTCTGCGCTGGGGCGCTGGCCGGGGCCCTGCTGCTGGCCGGCTGCTCCTCGACGGCCAACGAGCCGCCTGCCACGAGCGTCTCGTCGCCGGGGACGCCGACCGTGTCCAGTGAGGCTCCGCAACGCGAGAGCTCGGCCAAGCCGAAGCCTCGACGCAACGATCTCGCCGCAGGTGAAGTGAGTCGGACTATCCGTGCCGGGAATATCGAGGTCAGTGTCAGATACTCCACCAAGCTGCCGAGTTCTCAGTGGACGGCGGCCGGGAGCAAGCCGTTGAACGTCTCGGCTTCGGCGCGGATGGTCAACGGCAGCACCCAGAGGATCTATCTATCCCGATTCACCGCATATATCGACGTGCGCGACAATCTGGGCTACCTGGATGGGCCCGAACCTCTGCAGGACACCGCGGACGTGACTCCCGGTTTTCTGTTCAGGGCGCCGGCGACCTACCTGCAGGAGTTCTACGTGCCACCGCTGACCGAGGGCGCCGTGTGGGTCACGCTGCGGATGCGGTACGAGATGCTGCTTGAGACCACGACGACGGTCAAGGGCAAGGACGTCCGCGACTACGCCCGGCAGACGGCCACTGACACCCTGGTGATCGCCCTCGACCAGCGTTAGCTGTCGAAGTCGACGACGACGCGGCGGCTGACCGGGATGGACTGGCACGCAAGCCGGAACCCCGCCTCAAGGTCCTGCGGGTCTAAGGCGAAGTTGCGTGCCATCTCCACCTCTCCCTCGACCAGCCTGACTCGGCAGGTGCCGCAGACACCGCCCTTGCAGGCGAAGGGTGCGTCCGGTCGGTGTGCCAGCACGGCGTCCAGCAGGGACCCGCTGGCTGGCATCGCAAACGTCGTGGTCCGGCCATCGAGTCGGGCGCTGACCTCGCTGGTCAGCGATGCCGACTCCGGGTTCCGCTGCATCGGCGGCGCGTTGCCGGTGTGAAACAGCTCTCTGTGGATCTGCCGCTTGCTCACGCCGTTGTCTGCCAGGGTCGTGCGGACCTGTTCGACCAGACCTGACGGGCCGCACAGGAACCAGTCGTCGACCAGTTCGGGCGGGTTGAGCTCCAGCAGGATCTTGAGCTTGACCTCGTCAATCCGACCGGAGAGCAGCGGTGACTCATGCTCCTCCTGAGACAGGACGTGGAACACCTGGAATCGGTTGGCGTAGCGGTCCTTGAGGTCGGCGATCTCCTCGGTGAACATCACCGAGCTCGTGGTCCTGTTGCCGTAGACCAGGCAGAACTGGCTGTGCGGCTCGGCGGCCAAGGTGGCTGGCATAATCGACATCAGTGGGGTGATGCCACTGCCGGCGACCACGGCGACGTACCAGCCGCCATCGGTGCCGGTCTTGCGCTGGCCGAACCTGCCTGCCGGGGTCATGGTGGACAACAGGTCACCCGGCCGGAGCCGATCATGGACGAATGAGGAGAACGCACCGCCGGGCAGCAGCTTGACCCCGACCCTGAGGACGCCGCTGTCGGGAGTCGTGCAGATCGAGTAGGACCTGCGCTCCTCGACGCCGCCGAAGAAGGTGCGGAAGGTCAGATGCTGGCCGGGCTTGAAGGCGTACTCGTCGGCGAGCTCATCGGGCACCTGCAGGGTGATCGTCATGGCATCCGCAGTGATCTGGGTGAGCTCGGCCACCGTGAGGTCGTGGAATGTCGGCATTCAGAGAGCCTTGAAATAGTCGAAGGGCTCATGGCAGTCACGACAACGCCACAAGGCCTTGCAGGAGGTGGATCCGAAGTGCGAGGTCTCTTCGGTGTTCAGCGAGCCGCACTGCGGACAGTGGACGCTGAGCTGCACGGTCACTGGACCGGAACGCGTGGTCGCGGACGGCGTCGCAACCGCTGGTGGAGCGATGCCGAACGTTTCCAGCGCCTCCCTACCGGCAGCGGTGATCCAGTCTGTGGTCCAGGCCGGCGAGAGGGCCGTCTTGATCACGACCTCGGTAAAGCCGGCTGCCCGGAGAGCCTGATCAAGATCAGCTCGGATCGCATCCAGGGCTGGGCAGCCGGAGTACGTCGGCGTGATCGTCGCGGTCACTCGCTCGCCGTCAACCTGGACGTCGCGCAGGATGCCCAGGTCCGCGATGCTGATCACCGGGATCTCGGGGTCGACCAGTTGAGCCGCAACGTGCCAGGCGCGTCGGGTCGCTGTCTGTTGATGATCATGGGCCATGGTCGTCACCAGGTGGCTCCGGGATGGGATCGAGCGAGGTGCTGCATCTCAGCCAGCAGGAAGCCCATCGCCTCGGTGTGGATGCCTCGTCGTCCGCCGGTGGGTATCGAGGGGACCTCCGGAGACGTCAGCGTGGCCTGCCGGATCACCGTGGTCACATACTGTGTGAAGGCAGGACGGAGTTCGGATACGGGCACCGCCACTCCCGACTCGAGCAGGGTCGCCGGGATCCAGGAGTCGTCGAACATCTCTTCCAGATAAGGCCAGACGCGTTCCAACGCGGTCTGCATCTGTTGGTGCGAAAACTCGGTGCCATCACCCAGCCGAAGAGTCCATTGGGTGGCGTGGTCGCGATGGTAGGCCACCTCCTTGGTCGCCTTGGCCGCGATCGCCGACAGCATCTCGTCCGTGCTCGAGGAGAGCCGGCGGTAGAGCTCGAGCTGGTAGCTGCTGACCAGCAGCAGCTTGGCAATCGTCACGGCGAAGTCCCCGTTTGTCAGCTCCACTAGCTGCAGATTGAGGAACTTCCGCTCGTCCCGGAAGAAGGCAAGATCATCTTCATTGCGCCCGGCGCCCTCGACATCGCCGGCGTAGGACAGCAGGAGACGGGCCTGGCCCAGTTGATCCAGGGCGATGTTGCCCAGCGCGACATCCTCTTCGAGTTCCGGCGCCGAGGCGATCCACTCAGCCAGCCGCTGGGCATGGATCAGCGCGTCGTCGCCGAGCGACGTGACATAGCGCGCCAGGTCGGCTCTGGTCGTGGCTCCCACCGCGTGCGGAGAAGGGGCGTCGCCGCTGGTCACAGGTGCCGCACCTCCTCCGGCAGGTGATAGAAGGTCGGGTGCCGATAGACCTTGTCTGCGGCCGGGTCGAAGTAGGAGTCCTTCTCGTCCGGGCTGGACGCGGTGATCTGGCTCGCTGGAACCACCCAGATGCTGACGCCCTCGCCGCGCCGGGTGAAGAGGTCGCGGGCACTCCGCAGCGCCATTGCTGCGTCGGCGGCGTGCAGCGAACCGGCATGCGTGTGTGACAGCCCCCGCCGGGGCCGGATGAACACCTCCCACAGCGGCCAGCCGCGACGCCCTTCGACAGGCTCAGGGCGCGGAAGGGAGGGCTCAGGGGGTGTGCCGGTGTTCGTGCTCTGAGCTTGTCGAAGAGCGTGGGGGTGCCCTTCGACAGGCTCAGGGCGCGGAGGGGAGGGCTCCGGGCGCGGAGGGTAGGGCTCTGGGGGCGGAGGGGGAGTGGGGTGGTTCACGCTGCGCCCCGCTGGCTTCGGGCGGTCTGCTTGTCGGCGTAGGCGGTGGCCGCTTCACGGACCCAGGCGCCGTCCTCGTGGGCCTTGCGGCGATGCTCGATCCGCTGCCGGTTGCAGGGGCCACGACCCTTGAGCACGGCAGCGAACTCGGCCCAGTCGATCGGGCCGTACCGCCAGTGGCCGTCGTCATATTTCAGTTCCGGGTCGGGCAGCGTGACGCCGAGCACCTCCGCCTGCGGCACCGTCATGTCCACGAACCGCTGCCGCAGGTCGTCATTGCTGTGCCGCTTGATCCCCCAGGCCATCGACTGGGCGGAGTTGGGCGACTCATCGTCTGGCGGACCGAACATCATCAGGCTCGGCCACCACCACCGGTTGACCGCGTCCTGCAGCATCTCCCCTTGTGCCTCGGTGCCTCGGGACAGCGTGTAGAGGATCTCGAAGCCCTGCCGCTGGTGGAACGACTCCTCCTTGCAGATCCGGACCATCGCCCGGGCGTACGGACCGTACGAGCAGCGGCAGAGGGGGACCTGGTTGACGATCGCGGCCCCGTCGACCAGCCAGCCGATGGCGCCCATGTCTGCCCAGGTCAGTGTCGGGTAGTTGAAGATCGACGAGTACTTCTGTCGTCCCGTGTGCAGTAGGTCCATCAGCTCGGCGCGCTCAACCCCCAACGTCTCCGCTGCTCCGTAGAGGTAGAGCCCGTGACCGGCCTCGTCCTGGACCTTGGCCAGCAGGATCGCCTTGCGCTTCAGGCTGGGTGCCCGGGTGATCCAGTTCGCTTCCGGCTGCATGCCGATGATCTCCGAGTGCGCATGCTGCGCGATCTGACGGATCAACGTCTTCCGGTAGCCGGCCGGCATCCAGTCCCTGGGTTCGATCCGCTCGTCTGCGGCGATCAGCTCATCGAAGCGCCGTTGCTGCTCGGCGTCGCTCAGCTGCGAGACGTCGTCGACCGGTTCACCGAAGTCGTTGCCGTACATACCAGCCAGCCTACTGGCCTGATCTGCTCAGGAGGGCTGCAGCCGAGCCTGCTCGAGCCGGGCCACCCGCAGTTCGGCCCAGTCCCCGTGAAAGGCCATCATTACCAGTGTCGCGGTCGGGAATCGGTGCTCGATGGCGGCGAACGCCTCGGCGTCGGAGTCGAACGGGTCGGCCAACTGATGGGCCAGGGCGGGGACCCCCGGAGCGTGCCCGACCACCAGTGCAGTCCGCACCTCACTCGGCACCTCCTGCAGAACGGCGAGGATGGTGTCCGACCCAGCGTTGTAGAGCCGGGGGTCGTAGTCGACCTCGGCTGCGAGACCCAGACCTTCCCACGTCTGCCGGGCTCGAGTTGCGGGGGAGCACAGCGCCTGGTCGACGCTGATCTCCTGCTGACGCAGATACGCGCCCACGGCGGACGCCTGCCGCTGCCCGAGGACGGTCAGTGGTCGCTCCTGGTCGCGCCGACCCACGTTCGTGTCCTCGGCCTCGGCATGCCTGAGCAGCAACAGCGTCCTGGCGTGGCTCATAGCACTGAGGTTAGCCCCTGGATTGCTTGCATAGACGGGCTTTCGGCTGTCAGTCTGAGTGTGCCGACGGTCGCTGATCCCCCGAACAGCGGCCGCCGGTCCCTGCTCTGGCCGGGGGCTGCCTGGGTCGGGTCGGGCCAGGTGGAGCTGCTGTCGTGCGATGGATAGCCTGGTGAACTGTGCATCACAGCCGCTATCCGCTGAACATCTTCTTCTTCCTCGCCGGTTTCGCCTCCGCCAACTGGACCGTACGCGTACCCGCGGTGAAGGAGCACGTGGGCGCCAGCGCGACCGAGTTGGGGCTGGTGCTGCTGTGCATGTCCCTGGGCGGGCTCGTGGCCATGTCGCAGGGCGGTCGGCTCTGCGTCCGCTACGGCACCCGGCCGATCGTCGTGGTCGCCGGCCTCGGCACCTTCCTGGCGTTGCCGCTGCCGACGCTGGCCCCGAGTGTGCCGGTGCTGGGGCTGTTCCTCGCGGTGTACGGCCTGATGTACGGGTTCTTCAACATCGCCCTGAACAGTGCCGCGGTCGAGGTTGAGAAGGCCGCCGGGCGGCCAGTGATGTCGGGGCTGCATGGGCTCTACTCGACAGGTGCTCTCGGCGGCGCCCTGGTCGGCGGTCTTGCGGCCGCGCGACTGACAGCACTCAGCCATCTCGCCGTCATCGCCGCTCTCGGCGTGGTCGTCGCCCTCGCCTTCGCTCGACTGCTGCTGGCCCGAGCCGAACCGCCCGCCGTCCGGACGGTGGCCCAGCCGAAGCGTTCCGGGCTGGCGTCGATGGGTCCTGTCGTCAGATTGCTCGCCGTCGTTGCCTTCTGCACGGCGTTCGCGGAGTACTCCAACAACGACTGGGCGGTGCTGCATCTCGGTGACGATCTCGGCGCATCGCCGACGCTGGCCGCCTATGGCTACGCCGCCTACGAATGCGCCATCGCAGTCACCCGGCTGACCGGCGGGAAGCTGATCAAGATTGTCGGCGAGGCCGGCGTACTCGTCGGAGGATCGCTGCTGGCCACCGCCGGGATCCTGGTCTCTGCCTGGGCGGCCGCCCTGCCCGGTGGCCTGCTGCTGGCGTTCGTCGCCTACGTCGCCGTCGGTCTCGGTGTCGCCAACCTCTACCCGATCGCCATCGCCCGTGCAGGCGCACTGGGAGGCCCTCGAGCGGTCAGTGTCGTCGCGCCGATGGCCACCATCGGCATCCTGATCGAGCGGCCGCTGGTCGGTCTGCTGGCCGACCACCTGTCGCTGCCGACGGCACTGTCGATGGTGGCGCTGCTCACCGTCCTGGCAGCGGTGGTCGGAGTCTGGACCCGGCGGGAGCTCCGGCCTCGCCAGCGGGCTGTGGAGGCCGTCTCCGTCTGCTGACGGCCGGTAGACCCGAGCCCGGGCTACCCGTCGACCAGGCCGTCGAACCGTTGGCCCCGGTGCCGGGCGAGCAGCTCAGCCTGACCCTCCAGTGCGGCCAGCACCTCCCTGGTGGGTCTGGTCCAGTGGGTGACGCGCAGGGTGAACCTGCTGCCGGACGCCTTGGGCCGCCAACTTCCGATCACCTCGGCCCCGAGCAGCATTACCCCTGGGCGGCCCAGCACCGGCCACAGCTCCTTGTGCCGAGCCGGGTCCGGGACCAGCAGCTCGCGGTCCCGGCACTGCATGAACAGGTCATAGCCGTTGAGCAGCCGAACCTGCCCCTGGTCGTCGCCTGGCGGCGCGGTCAGCAGAGGGAGTGACTCGACCAGTGCGGAGCTTGTCGAAGAGCGGGTGTCGAGCAGGATGTCGACGGTGTCGGCGGGCCAGTGTCGCCTGATGTCCGCGACCGGGGCGTCCAGGAAGGCGGCCACCTGCTGGGGGGTCGCTGGACCGAACAGGCGCAGGTAGGCCCGGATCGGCTGGATGTGGGTGGCTGCGACCAGCGGGTCGGTGGCCGGGCCGACTTGCCGCTTGGGCCAGCCTGGGATCCGGCGCAGGACGGGTGGCGAGGTGCCGGGCTCGAGCTCGAGACCGGCATGCAGGGCAGCCAGCCGGAACGGCATCTCATATAGGTGGGTGGCGTTGCAGGGTCGACAGAACCGGAGGTACTCGGCCGGCATGATCTCGGCCAACCGACTGGAGAGTTCGCCCTTCCCCATCGGCTGCCGGACCAGCGCGCGCATCTCGGCCGCCACAGCAGTCAACGCCGCCAGCGCCGGGATCCCGGCGGCCTTCAGCGGTCGGTTGGCGTCATAGATCCGCTTGCCGGCGTCGGCTTCGGAGAACGGCGAAGTGGCCACCTGCACGTCGGCAAGGTCGGCCCGGCGGTAGAAGTGCGGTGCCCCGCGGAGCGTCCAGGCCAGGGCTACGCCGGGTGCGGAGTTCAGGGCTGCGGGGGTGGGGACCGAGACGCCCCGGCTGACCAGCGACCAGCTGGCCGACTCGTTCCCGCTGAACTGCACCCCCAGGTCGAGCACCGATGCATCGGTGATCTCGCGCACCGGGTCGAGCGCGCGGTCCAGCTGCTGGGCATGGAGCCGATAGCGGAGCAGCGCCGCCCGGCTGACCTTGAGTACGGCCATGCGATCAGCCTACGAGGCCGGACTGTCTTAAAGATCACCCTTGTTGGATCAACAAAGGGACGAGCCAACGGGGAGACCGCGCACAGGACCAGTCGAGAGTGACATTGACGACAGGACCACAGGGTGATCATCTGACGGCACTCGTCGAGTGATCTTGCCGCCGATTCCGAGTGATACGGTCACCTACCATGAAGGCCTCCCCCGCCTCACTCGTACAGCCGAACGCACGCTTCCTCCGGCTCTGCCTCGTGACTGCCCTGATCGTCTGCCTTTTCGGGGCCCTCCTGCTGAGCCACCTGGATGCGATACCCAAGCTGCTGATCAGTGACGTGGGCCTCATCGGGGGTGGTGTCGCCTCCGCGCTCAGCTGTGGTGATCGGGCGTTGCGCTCGATCGGGCGCCGCCGACGGGCCTGGTTGTTCCTGGCCATAGCCGGTGCACTGGCCGCAGCCGGCAACCTGTGGATCCTGATCGTGACCGTTGCCGGGTTGTCGCCCTCGCTCGCGATCGCCGGTGACGTGGCCTTCTTCATCGGTCTTCCGCTCAGCATGGCCGGTTTGATCACGTTCCCCTCTGTGCGACGCCGAGGGACGGAGCTGGCCAGACTGGTGTTGGACGGCATTGTCATCGGCGGATCGGTGCTGAGGATCGTGAGCGGCACCGTCTTCCCGCAGTTGGTTCCGCCGGGTTCGGAGATGTCGCTCAGCCGCTTCTTCGTCCTGCTGCTGCCGCTGTTCGATGTCGCAGTGGCGACCCTGGCGGGTTTGCTGATCGTCCGCAGCAGCCGCAACGACCGACCCGCCCTGGTGCTGGTAAGTGCGGGCTTCGCCTTCTACGCCGTCACCGACCTGACGTTCGCCGTGCTGAGCGCCACCCACAAGGGGTTCGGTGTCGGCACGATCCTCGACCTGGGCTGGATCGCCGGCTACGCCTTGATCGCGTTGGCGGCTCGGCACCCGGCAGCACTCGCCGTGCAGCAGGACGTGGAGGAGCCGACCGAGGCGTCTCCCGTGATGGGCACGGTGGTCACCTTCACGCTCTTCGTGACGGCTTCGATCACGGGACTGATCCAGGCACGCTCCGGTGGGCTGACGATCGGTCTGATCGGACTGTGGCTGGTCGTGGTGCTCGCCGTCGCGGCACGCCAGATCCTGCTGATCATCGACAACGACACCCTGCGCAAGGGCCTGGAAGGCATGGTGAGCGAGCGGACCAGCGCCCTGCGCGACATGACCAGGCGAGCCGAGCTGTTGCTGGCCTCGGTTGGGGACGGCATCTACGGCGTCGACACCCAGGGGGTCATCACGTTCGTCAACCCCGCCGCTGCGCGGGCGCTGGGCTACAGCCAGACGGAGCTGATCGGGCAGGACGCGCATGCGGCCTTCCACGCCGACCAGGAGGACGGTCAGCCCTACCCCTGGGAGAACTGCTACATCTCCGAAGCCATCCGGGAGGGCATCAGCACAGCATCCGAGGAGGACCTCTACCTGCGCAAGACCGGTCAGCAGGTCCCCGTCGAGGTGACGGCGAGCCCGCTGACCAACGACGGACAGGTCCAGGGTGCGGTGGTGGTCTTCCGCGACGTCACCCAGCGTCGTGAGGTCGACAAGCTGAAGAACGAGTTTGTCTCCGTGGTCAGCCACGAGCTCCGCACGCCGTTGACCTCCATCCGCGGCTCGCTCGGCCTGCTGGCGGGAGGTGCCGTGGGCGAGCTGCCTGCCTCGGCACAGCGGATGCTGGGCATCGCCCTGGACAGCAGTGAGCGCCTGACCCGGCTGATCAACGACATTCTGGACATCGAGCGGATCGAGTCCGGCACTATGCCGATGGAGGTGGCTACCTACACTGCCGCCGATCTCATCGACGCTGCAGTCGAGCAGGTGCAGGGGATCGCCGCCCAGGCCAAGGTGAAGATCAAGGTGCTGGACTCCAACGGGCGGGTGCGCGCGGACGCGGACCGCGTCGTCCAGACGTTGATCAACCTGCTCGGGAACGCGATCAAGTTCTCACCCGAAGACTCATCGGTGGAGGTGCATGCGGTTCCCAAGGACACCATGGTCGAGTTCAGGGTCATGGACAACGGTCGGGGCATCCCTCAGGACAAGCTCGACCAGATCTTCGGGCGGTTCGAGCAGGTGGACTCCTCCGATGCCCGGGACAAGGGCGGCACCGGTCTTGGACTGGCGATCAGCCGCAGCATCGTGGAACGCCTCGGTGGCCGGATCTGGGCCGAGGCTCGCGCAGATGGCGGGGCGGTCTTCATCTTCACCATGCCCAGGATCGTGGAGGACCCTCCGGTCGAGCCGTCCGGTGAAGGCCCGAGACTGGTGGTCTGCGACGACGATCCGGACGTGGTCCGGGTGCTCTGCGAGCTGCTCACCGAACGCGGCTACCGAACGGTGGGAGTCACCGACGGAGAACAGGCTGTTGCCCTAGTCTCGGCCGAGCTGCCGGCTGCGCTGCTCCTCGACCTGGCCATGCCCGGCACCACTGGAGCGGATGTCGTAAGCGCGCTCAAACGTGGCCGCGAGACGCAGGACGTCCCGATCGTCGTCATCTCCGGCCTGACCCCGGCGTTGGATCCGGACACCGCGGCGCAGACGGACGGCTGGCTGGTCAAGCCGATCGATGAGGAGCGGCTGGCCAGGACCGTCGCTGCGGCCATCTCGGGGCATCACACCCGCGGCACGGTGCTGATGGTGGAGGACGACGATGATCTCGCCAGTGTCATCTCCACCCTGCTGCAGCGTCGCGGGCTGACCGTGTTCCATGCCCGCACCCGCCAAGCTGCCCTGGACTACTGCGCGCAGAACCAGCCGCAGGTGCTGATCCTGGACCTGCGGCTGCCGGACGGTTCAGGAACCGAGGTGGTGGAGATCCTGCGCCGCAACGGTCAGCTGGTGGATGTCCCGCTGATCGTCTACAGCGCTGCGGACGTGGATGACCGCGACCGAGACGGGCTCCGATTGGGTCGCACGATCTTCCTCACCAAGGGTCGGGTGACCCCGCAGGAACTGGAGGACAGGGTGGTGGACCTGCTGGATCTGGCCACCGGCCGCCTGCAGCCCAGCATCGCCGAGCGGAGATCCTGAGTGGGGTTCGCTAGTATCCTCTCAGCGGTTGGGGGAACGGCTCCGGCAGGAAGGACCTTATGAACCTCGCGCTGACAACGAGCGAGCATGCGCAACACTCGGGCAAAGTGCAGCAACAGGGGTTGACCATCAGGGTCAGCAGTGGAACCGGTATCGGCCGCACCCGTCTTTCGGCGTTCGACGCCGCGCTGCGCGATGCCGGTGTCGCCAACTTCAACCTGATCAGGCTCAGCTCGGTGATTCCCCCCGGTAGTGACGTTCTCGAGGTCGACGGGTCCGAGCAGCTGGCCGGTGGCTACGGTGACATGCTGTACTGCGTCTACGCCGACGCCTATGCCTCCACTCCGAACGAGCAGGCCTGGGCCGGTGTGGCCTGGTCCAGCCGGGACGACCAGTCCGGTGCCGGGCTCTTTGTCGAGCACCACGCCTCCTCTCGAAAGTCGCTGGAGCATGATCTGCGGGCGAGCCTTGATGATCTCTCCGTCGGCCGCGGCGGTGGCTACCATCACGGCGGATCGGTGATCGCCTCTGTGGAATGCCATGACCATCCCGTCTGTGCAGTGGTGGTGGCGACCTACAAGAGGAGCGGATGGATCACCCATGAGCAGCGTTAGTCCGCAGCCGGAGCCCGCGCCGCGCCGCAAGTTCGGCGAGCTGACCAAGATCACCGTCGAGAGCGAGGTGTCGGTCGAGCACGCCGAGATGTTCTACCAGCTCTATCTGGTCGCCTTCGAGCCACTGCGGCACCGGGCGGTGGCTCGGCAGGTGCTGCACCGCGACGAGTTCTTCGAGGAGATGCATGACCCGCGGGTCTGGAAGTACGTCGCCTGGGACGACGCGGGCCAGCCGATCGGCCTGACCACCTTGACGAAGGACCTGTCCACCGTGCCGTGGATCAGCCCGGAGTACTTCACCAGCCGGTATCCCGAGCACGCCGCCCGGGACGCCATCTACTACCTCGGGTTCACCCTCGCCGACCCGAGGCAGCGGCTGAGCCGGCTGTTCTTCCAGATGCTCGACGCGGTCGTCGGGCGACTGGTGGATGACCGGGCCGTGTGTGCCTACGACGTCTGTGCCTACAACAACGAGTCGATGCGGTTCGGTCGCAACATCGAGCTGGCTCTGCACCGGCTGGCGGACGTCGACGTCGAGACGATCGACGCTCAGACGTACTACCGCGCAGAGTTCCGTTGACCCTGCGGAAGGTGCTCAACGGGCCCCGATGCGGTACGGTCAAGCATCTTGGGGGATGACCAGCTAGAGGCTGGTGAAGAGCTTTTAGGCGTTGTTGGAGGCCGATCGTGAATCCCATTCCCCACCGAACCTGCCCGGCGTGGTCGCTGGCCGCGCGCTGGTCTTCCGCTTCGACCCCGCTCGCCATGATCGGTTCCCCTGTGATCACCCATGGCGGCCGATCATGACCAGCCGACGGGTCCTGGTCGTCGATGACGACGACTCGATCCGTGAGGTCGCGCAGATGGCGCTGGAGCTGGTGGGCGGATGGCAGGTCACTACTGCGGCCTGTGGGGCCGAGGGATGGGCCAAGGCCCGCGAGCACCAGCCGGACGCGATCTTGATGGACGTGATGATGCCGGGAATGGACGGCCCCACCACCTTCAGCCATATGCAGGACGATCCCGAGACTCGTGAGATCCCGGTGATCTTGCTCACAGCGAAGGTGCAGGCGGGGGATCGGCGTGAGTTCGCCGACCTCGAGCTGGCAGGAGTGATCGCCAAACCGTTCGACCCGATGACGCTCTCGAACGAGGTGGCCGAGCTGCTCGGCTGGCAGGGATGACGCAGGAGGCGGCAGACCGGGCGCAGAACGCACTGGAGGCCATTGCCGAACGTGCGCTGCAGACCAACCTGGCGAGAGTGACCGAGCTGGAGGACGCCGTCATGGCGACGCTCGAGGGGCGGCTCGATGCCGAGCAGCGGCAGTCCGCGAAGAGGGCGGCGCACCAGTTGGCCGGTTCCGCGGGCACGTTCGGCTATCCCCGGTCCTCGGAGCTGTCGGAGCGGCTGGAACGATTCTTCGAGCGTGGTGCGCTGGTGGACCCCGCCGAGCTGCTGGCCGCGACGAGCTGGCTGGAGGCCCTGCAGGTCGACCTGTCCAGACCGCTGGCGTCGCGTGAAGCATCGGATGACCCGACCGGCCGCTCGGCGAACGACTCGACCGCCGAGAACCAGCAAGTGGCGGGTCATCTGCTGCTGGCACATCCCGACCGTCAACTGGCTCCGAAGCTGATCCACGCTGCCCGGGCACGCGGTCTGGTCGGCCACTGGGCACCCGACCTTGAACGGGCCATCACCCTCCAGCAGCGTCACCGGCCGAACATCGTGCTGCTCGATCCCGAGCTGCCCCCCGGGGAGGGACTGGAGTTGCTCACCGGTTTGACCGGTGAGGGGGAGCGTCCCGACACCTTCATCCTCACCACCGACGAGGACGTCGACCGGGTCGCAGCTATCCGGGCCGGAGTCACCGGCTTTCTGTCCGCCACGCTGCCGCCCGATCGGCTGCTGACAGCGGCATTGGACACCGTGGCGCGGCGGCAGCCGCAGCCCGCCCGGGTGCTCGCCGTGGATGACGACCCGCTCCTGCTTGAGGCGATCCAGGAGCTGTTCGCCGGGACGTTGACCGAGATCACGGCTGTCACCGACCCCCTCCAGGTGTGGGAGGCCCTCAGGCAGACGGACCCGGACCTGCTGCTGCTGGATGTGGACATGCCCGGTGCCACCGGCCTGGAGCTCTGTCGGATGGTGCGGGCAGACCCCACCTGGGCTGCACTGCCGGTGCTCATTCTCACCGGCAGCATCGGGCCTACCCAGGTGCGATCGGTCTTCGAGGCGGGTGCGGACGACTACGTGGCCAAGCCCTTCGTCGGCCCCGAGCTCGTCAGCCGGGTGAACAACAGGCTCGAACGGGTGCGGCTGCTGCGTGGGCTGGCCGAGAACGACCAACTGACCGGCCTGGTGAACCGGCACCGGTTGGAGGTGCAGTTCGCCCGGCTGCAGGCGCTCGCGGCCGGCGAGCAGCAGCCCTTGTCGATCGGGTTGCTGGATGTCGACGGCCTGAAACGGCTGAACCGCGAGCATGGGCACACCTTCGGCGACTCGGTGCTGCAGAGCCTGTCCGACGTGCTGGCGAACGCCTTCAGCGGTGACGACGTAGTCGGTCGCTGGGCCGGCCAGGAGCTCGTCGTCGCGATGTACGGCATGCACCGCGATGACGGAGTCGCCAGGGTTGCGGCTCTCCGAAACGAGTTTCAGCGACGGCGGTTCGAGCTCAACGGCCAGCAGGTCTCCGTCACCTTCAGCGCAGCTGTCGCCGAGCTCGGGCCTGACGGCAAGGACCTCCACCAGCTGTTCCGGGCCGCGACCGGGACTGTCGCAGTGGCCAAGCGGGCCGGTGGCGACCGTGTGGTGGCCACCGGATGGCGGCCAAGCGGTGACGAGACGGTCACGGATGTGCTGGTCATCGAGGACGACGACGCGCTGGCGGGGCTGCTGCAGCACGCGCTCGAGAGCCGCGGACTCAGCAGCCGGCAGCTGCGCGACGGCGCGGAGGCACTGCGCCGACTGACCGGGCCCGACCGCCTGTCAGCCCGGGTGATCGTGCTGGACGTCGACCTGCCCGGCATCAACGGGCTCGACCTGCTCAGTCTGCTGTCCCAGAAGGCCGTGTTGGCTCACACCAGGGTGATCATGCTGACAGCACGGGCCGGTGAGGCGGAGGTGCTCTCCGCCCTCCAGTCGGGTGCCTTCGACCATGTCGCCAAACCGTTCAGCGTCCCGGTACTGATGCAACGGATCCGTCGAGCCCTGGACGGTTGATCATGGAACCCACGACCGACCTGCTGAACGGTGCTCTTGTCGTTGCCGCGATCGCTGCGGTGTTGCTGCTCGTCGTCCTGTTCACGGTGACGCTCGTACGGGCGGGACGACGCCGACGGTGGGGGGACAACAGGGAGGCGTGGCTCGCCACCCTGGGCGAGCTGATGACCGCGGAGGGGGCTGAAATCGGCCCAGAGACCGCTGCCGGTGAGTCCAAGGTCGCCAGTCTGTCTCGGCGAGACCAGGTCAGCACGGTGTCGGATCTCACCGGCCAGCTGACCGACGGCACCGCGCGGCGCGTCCTGGAGTCGGGCGGGTCCGCCCAGCTGGCGGCCACTGCGGCCCGTTGGACCAGCAGCAGCCGATGGTGGCGGCGGCTGCACGGAGTCCGAACCCTCAACCTGATGGGGGCCGATGAGCCCGACCTGCTGCGGCTGGTTGACGACCGCCACCCGCAGGTGCGGGCGGAGGCGGCGGCCTGGGTGGCCAGGCATCCGACCGACGCCGGACTGGACCGCCTGTTCGCCCTGCTCGACGATCAGGTGGCCCTGTGCAGATTCGCTGCCGAGGACGCGTTGCTGGTGGCCGGCCGGGCGGCACTTCCGGCGTTGCTGCGCTATCTGCAGTCCGATCAGTCGGCGCGGAGAGAGACGGCCTTCCGGTTGGCCTCCCACCACGGCGGGATCGAGCTCGGAGCCGTCGCCGTGCACGGCTGCGCCGACCGCCGACCGACGGTGCGAGCGGCGGCAGCGCAGCTGTTGACCGCGACGGCGGACCCCAGGGCGGCTGAGGTGCTGATCAGCCTGCTGGACGATGCCGACCCGCGCGTCCGTTCCGCCGCGGCGCACGGCCTCGGTGCGCTCGAGCACTGGCAGGCCGCGGGTCTGCTCCGGGCTCGGCTGAGCGACCCGGTGTGGGAGGTCAGCCGCGCTGCCGCGGGTGGGTTGCGTGCCCTGGGGCCGGCCGGCCGGCTCTATCTGCGCCGGGCGACGACCGACGTCGACGAGGCGGTGGCCGGGATGGCGAGCCATGTCCTCGAGCTGCCGGCGTTCGCTGTCGAAGCCCGGGAGAGCTGATCATGGTCCAGGTCCTGCTGGCGTGGTTGTTCGTGGCCTACTTCGTCTTCGCCAACGGGTTCCAGACCTTGCTGCTGAGCTGCGCCTGGGTCGAGATGGTGCGCCATCGTCGAGCGATCTGGGCGGCTCGCGGGCAACGGCTGCTGACCTCGTCGGCGACCCCCCGGGTCAGTGTGCTGGCACCGGCCTACAACGAGGCCGCCACCGTCGCCGCCAGCGTACGGTCGCTGCTCACGTTGAGCTACCCCAACCTCGAGGTGGTGGTGATCAACGACGGCAGCAGCGACGCGACGCTTGCGCTGCTGCAGGAGGAGTTCGACCTGCAGGCGGTGCATCCTGCGTTCGGTGGCAAGATCTCGACCCAGCCCGTGCTGGGCCTGTACCGGTCCCGACGGCACCGCAGCCTGGTGGTCGTCGACAAGGTGAACGGAGGCAAGGCCGACTCGCTCAACGCCGGTCTGAACGTGGCCAGCGGCAGTCTGATCTGTGCCATTGACGCCGACACCCTGATCGAGCCCGATGCGTTCCTGCGGCTCGTCCGACCGTTCATCGCCGACGAGGACACGGTCGCAGCCGGCGCCACCATCCATGTCGTCAACGGCTCGGTGGTCAGCAACGGCCGGGTGGTGCAGCATCGTGCCGCCAGGAAGATCCTGCCCGGCATCCAGACCATGGAGTACCTGCGCTCGTTCTTGTTCGGCCGGCTCGGGTGGAACCGGTTGGGCGGCAACCTGATCATCTCGGGCGCCTTCGGGATGTTCCGCCGCGACGCCGTGCTGGGGACGGGGGGCTACCGGCACGACACGGTCGGTGAGGACATGGAGCTGGTGGTACGGCTGCGTCGTCGCGGGCTGGAGACGTCCGGTCCTGCCAAGGTCGTCTTCGTGCCGGACCCGATCGCCTGGACGGAGGTGCCGGAGTCGGCGCGAACTCTCGGCCGGCAACGGGACCGCTGGCAGCGCGGACTTGCCGACGTCATGTGGCGCCACCGGGGGATGATCGGCAACCCACGCTATGGCCGGCTCGGGCTGGTGGCCGCGCCCTACTTCCTCGTTGTCGAGCTGTTCGGACCGGTGCTGCAGGTCGTCGGGGTGGCCGGGCTGGTGCTGTCGATGTTCCTGGGTGCCCTGAACTGGCAGTTCGCGGCGCTCTTCCTGCTGCTCTCGTACGGTTGGGGGGTAGTGCTCACCGGGTCGGCGCTGGTGATGCACCAGTGGTCTTCCGAGGAGCCCTTCGAGACCCGCGACCTGCCCAGGCTGCTGGCCTTCTGTCTGGCCGAGAACCTCGGCTACCGACAGCTGAACGTGCTGTGGCAAATCAAGGGCATGTGGCGCTACCTGCGCGGGCGCAAGGACTGGGGCACCATGGTCAGAGTCGGGTTCGAGGCCGGCAAGCCGTCCGGATAGGAGCATCGAGGTGACCGCCACCCTGTTCAGCATCGGAGGGCTGCCGGCGACCGGCAAGACCACTGTCGCCCGCGCGCTGGCGCGCCGGCTCCGCGCCGCGTACCTCCGGGTGGATACCATCGAGGCCGCCATCGTCGAGCACTCCGAGTTGGCACACCCGGTCGGGGTGGTGGGCTACGCGGTCGGCTACCGGTTGGCGGCCGACCAGTTGCAGCTCGGACTGGATGTGGTGGCCGAGTCGGTCAACCCTCTCGGCATCACCCGCGACGCCTGGCTCGCCGTCGCGACCGAGGCCGGAGCCGGCGCGATGGAGATCGAGATCATCTGCTCCGACCGGGCGGAGCACCGTCGGCGGGTCGAGCACCGCACGTTGGACATCGACGGTCTCGTCCCACCGACCTGGGAAGAGATCGAGAACCGGGACTACCGACCATGGGACCGGGACCCCTTGGTCCTCGACACGGCGGTGCTGACGCCGACAGCAGCTGTGCAGCGGGTGCTGCAGACCCTCAGCCGGCGCCGGGCAGGTTGATCTCGACCAGCCCGTCGCGCACCCTCGTCTCGAAGCTGGGCTGAGGTGCGGTGGCGGGGCCGTGGACAACGTCACCCGAACGGAGCGAGAAGACGCTGCCGTGCCAGGGACAGACCACGCAAGGGTCGCCCTGCTCGGTGATCTCGCCCTCGTGCAGCGGTCCGGAGAGATGGCTGCACACATCGGACAGCACGCTGACCTCGTCCCCGCGACGGAACACCAGCAACGGGATCTCGCCCAGCATCCGCTGATCGAGCCGGCCCTCGGAGAGGTTCTCCAGCCGGTCGAGGGGCTGCCAGCCAGGCTGGACACGGTGCGGGATGTCCTCTGCATGGTTGGCCCCGGATGCCTGCCGATAGCTCAGGTGACCGCCCAGGTATCCGGCCACGCCGGCCACGGCCAGCCCCGCGAACCCCAACGCCTTGCCACTGCCCTGCCGGCCGCGACCGCGCTGGATGAAGGACGCCACGAAGAGGCTGGTGGCCACGAGGTTGCCGCTGGAATGGACGATGCCCACCCGCTGCTGCTGCTCGTGCAGCTCAGCCCAGTCGGTGTAGCCGGCCGCGGCAGCCGGCAGGGCGCCGGCGATGCCGAGACCGACGAGGATCCGCGCCGCCCGCTCGGTGCCAGGGATGGTGTCGAGTACGCCGGCGGAGATCCATGCACCCAACGGCAGTTGGACTGCGAGTGGATGCACCGGGTGACCGAGCGGGACGCCGTGCAGCACGTCGCGCAGCGATCGCGACCGGACAACCGCGTTGACGATCTTGCGCAGCTCGTCGACAGCGGGGTCGAGCCAGGCCGCGTTCTCGAGCCGGTCGAGGGTGGTCAGCAAGGGCAGGCGTCTCATTTGGTGCCTCTCTGGGGTGATCTTCTCGGAGCATAGCCACCGGCCCGGAGCCTGACCAGGCATGATTGGAAGTCCTGCGAGTGGGTACGAGCCACCTGATGATCATGCCTCGTTGCCGGTCGCGCCGAGTCCAGGACCTGAGTCGAGGAAGAGAACTGTGAGCCTTGCAGCCGTAGTGCGGTCGAGACCAGACTGGTGGCACTTGATGCGTCCACATCACCCGGACTTGCCGCTTCACCCGGCGATTCACCTGGAGTCGGGGCAATGGTGACCCCGCTGGACCTGGAGTTCTCCGCCGAGGAGATCCGATCCTCCGGTGCGGCCATGCGGCGCTGCCTGCAGCAGAGCGCCGAACGCGGCGCCTCGATCTGGAGCGGCCCGGTCAGCGATCTTGCCCAGACCTTGATCGAGTTCGGTCGGGCCGACCTCTGCCTGGCTCGACTGGTGGAGGGCCACGCCGACGGCATCCGGATCCTGCAGCAGGCTGATCATCCCGCCCAGCGCGGCATCTACGGTGTCTGGGCCTCGAAGTCGGCGGGCACCGGGACGCAGGGGACCAAGATCAACGAGGGGTGGCGGGTGAAGGGCGAGCTCCGGTTTGCCTCCGGGGTGGATCTGATCGATCGGGCCCTGGTACCGATGCTCGTGCGGTCGGACCCGGACCGCGACAGCCAACTGCTGGTGGACATCCCCGCCGATGCGGTGAGCGCCGACCGTACGTCCTGGCGCACGCCGGCGATGGACGCGTCGCGGTCCTTCACCGTGCAGGTCGACCTGCAGGTCGCCGATCGGGACACGGTCGGGACGGCAGGCTTCTATCTCGACCGGCCCGGGTTCGCGGTCGGTGGGTTGTGCGTCGCGGCTGTCTGGGCCGGCGGCGCCCGACAGCTGGTGGACGTGGTGACCACCGGCCTTCGTGCGTTCAGTCCGACCTCACACCAGCTGCGGCGGATCGGGCTGATGGAGCAGGCGGCCTGGCAGGCACGGACCGCGGTCGAGTCGGCGTTGGGGCGCCTTCCGGCCCTCGACACCGCCGCCGCTGGACGGGTGATAGCGATGGCCCGTACGGCCGTGGTCTCGGCCTGCGAGACCGTGCTGGACGAGGCCCCCCGCGTGGTGGGGCCGGGCGGGCTCAGCAGCAGTCCCCGACTCTCCCGGACGTTGTCCGACCTGGCCATCTACATCCGCCAGCAGCACGTCGACGCCGAGCTCGTCCGGCTGGGCGGCTACGCCCTCGAGGCCGGCGAGATCCTGGCCCCCTGAGGTGCCTGGAGGATCAGAGCAGGACCCGTTCGTCCGGGCGAGGGACGACCGCGGTCCAGTCCAGGTCGCGGTTGACCCGTCGACAGAGCTCAGCCGCCGCCTCCGGCTCGCCGTGCACGATGTAGCAGGTGTGCGGTGGCCGGGTGGCTGTCCGCAGCCAGACCAGCAGGTCCTCCCGGTCGGCGTGGACCGACAGCCACGGGACCTCGGCGATCTGGGCCCGGACCGGGACGTACTCGCCGAAGCACTTGACTGCGGTGGCGCCGTGCAGAAGGTCGCGCCCGCGGGTGCCCTCCGCCTGGAAGCCGACGATCAGCACGAGGTTGCGTCGGTTGGGCAACAGCCGGGCCAGGTGATGCACGACCCGGCCACCGCTCGCCATCCCTGACGCCGAGACGATGATGCTCGGTGTCGACGGCTGGTTGATGGCACGTGACTGCTCAGGGGTGGACAGCTCGCGCAGCCCTCGTGGGTCCAGGGGCCCGAGCGGCGGTGACTGGCCCGGTCGCAGGTCCTCGGCCTCGCGGCTGACGGCCTCGCGGTAGACCTTGAGCGCACGCAGCGCCATCGGGCTGTCGACGTAGATCGGCACTGCCGGGATCAGACCCTCCGACAGCAGCCGGGTCAGCTCGGCCAGCAGCACCTCGGTCCGGTCGATCGCGAAGGCCGGGATGAGGACAGTTCCGCCGCGGCCCAGCGCCTCGCTGATCAACCGGCCCATCCGGGCCCGATCCGGCTTTGGATGGCTGCGGTCGCCGTAGGTCGACTCCACGACGACGGTGTCCACGTCGCCGACGGGCGCAGGTGGGACGAGCAGGGGATGACTGGGCCGGCCGAGGTCACCGCTGAAGAGCACCGACCGGCCGTCGGTCTCCACTCGGATGGTCGACGAGCCGAGGATGTGCCCGGCCGGCCGGAACACCGCCGTAGTCCCCGTCGCGACCGAGAGCGACTCGTCGAACGGGACCGAGCGGAACGAGGGCAGCAGCCGTTCGACGTCGGCGCTGTCATAGAGCGCCCGCGGGGAAGCGTGCCGCGAGCTGCCCCGCTCTCGGGCCGTTCGGGCATCCTCCTCCTGCAGATGTGCGCTGTCGCGCAGCACGATCTCGGCCAGGGCCAGAGTGCCGGTGGTGCACCAGACCGGACCGCGGAAGCCCTGCCGGTAGAGCGCCGGCAGATAGCCGCAATGGTCGAGGTGGGCATGAGTCAGCAGCACCGCGTCGATGCTCTCTGCCGGGATGGGCAGCCGCTCCCAGTTCCGGCGCCGCAGCGGCCGGAGGCCCTGGAAGAGGCCGCAGTCCACCAGCAGCCTCGACTGACCGCTCTGGATCAGGTACTTGCTCCCGGTCACCGTTCCGGCACCACCGAGGAAGGTCAGCGACGGTTGTGGACGGCGTTGCGACTCTGCACGCACCCGTTCGTCCATCGCGGTCCCCCCAGCGGTCTCGTGGTTCGAGCGTACGGATCCGTCGGGCAGGCGGCCAGGGCCCAAGGTCCCCAGCGCCGTACCTGCGGTGCCGAGCGGCATCCTGCTCCGGGTCGGTTTCGGCTACCCGATCGAGGACGAGGAGCAGACCCGGGGTGACCGCCAGGTTGGCCAGTCGCACCCTGTTCGAGGGCCAGCGCACCGATCCGGGACCGTCTGCTGATCGAGGACCCGCGGACGGCCCCGAAACGGGAGGAAAATAGACTTCCCGCATGGCCTTGATCGACTTTGAGCTGGACAAGCTCCGCAGCTATGCTCCTGAGCTGCCCGAGGAGAGCGACTTCGACTCCTTCTGGACCGACACCCTGACCGACGCGCGGACGTTCGACCTTGCCGCCGAGTTCACCAAGATCGACAACAAGCTGAAGGTGATCGACACCTACGACGTCACCTTCAACGGCTTCGGCGGGACCCCGGTCAAGGCGTGGCTGCACGTGCCCGCCGGTACGGCTGGTCCGCTGCCCACGGTGGTGCAGTATCACGGCTACTCCGGAGGCCGCGGCTTCCCCCATGCCACCACGCTGTTCGCCCAGGCCGGTTACGCCCACGTGGTGATGGACACCCGTGGGCAGGGCTGGAGCGCGGGCGGGCACAGCTCCACCGTCGACGCCTCCGCCGATGCGGGAATCAACCACATCCCGGGCTTCATGACCTCCGGCCTGCAGGACCCGAAGGCGTACTACTACCGGCGGGTCTACGTCGACGCCGTACGACTGTTGGACGCCGTGGTCGACCACCCGCTGGTCGACCGCACCAAGATCATCGTCACTGGCGGCAGCCAGGGTGGAGGGATCACGCTGGCTGTCGCCGGGCTGGCGCCGTCGGCCGGCCTCGACCTGGTCGGCGCCGCCCCGGATGTGCCGTTCCTGTGCAACTTCCCGCGGGCGCTGGAGATCAGCGACCGGAACCCGTACGCGGAGATCACCGCCTATCTGGCGTCGTGGCGCGACCAGGTCGACGTCGCCTATCGGACCCTGAGCTACTTCGACGGGGTCAACCTGGGCAAGCGGGCGCAGGCGCCGGCGCTGTTCTCGGTCGCTCTAATGGACCCGATCTGCCCACCGTCGACCGTGTTCTCCGCCTACAACCACTACGCCGGCAGCGAGAAGTCGATCAACGTCTATTCGCACAACGAGCATGAGGGCGGCGGTCCCTACCAGCTGGATGCTCAGCTCGACTGGTTCGCCGAACGCTTCGCCGGCTGAGCCGGGCGCCGCTCGCAGCGTGCGGTCAGACCTTGACGGCGACGAACAGGTCCCGATAGATCGACGAGTCGACGCGGTGGCCGAACCTCAGGTAGGGCCCGTCAGCGCAGGCCTGCAGGCCCGCCTTCTCGGCGATCGCGGTCAGGTCCTCGCGGCTGAGGCCATAGGTGTTCCAGGACAGTCCCAGCGCGCCGCCCTTCTTCAGCTGCTGGGCCCAGACACCGACGGCGTCGCGCAGCAGTCCAGCCGGGGACCGGTCGCGCTTGCCGCTGACCCCTCGGACATCGGTGTGGCTGCCGTGCACGACGCCGTACGGCGCGTCGGTGACCACCGCGTCAAAGCGGCGCTTGCCATACAGCGCGAGGGATTGTCGGGTGTCCCCGGAGAACACGGTGAGGCTGAGCGGGCGGCCGGGGCCGCTGGCCGATGGGCTCGTCCGAGGCGGCGTGACCTCGACGTCGAGCCGGCGGCCGAGGCTCTTGCCGTCGCGTCGGACCGGGCTCATCTCGGCCGAGTGCTTCAGCCGCTTGCGGCGCAGATAGGTGCGCAGGAACGCCGCGTACGCCTCGACTGCCTTCAGGTCCCCCTCGACCCCGGCCACGTCATGGCCGAAGATCAGCCCGGTGCTGAGAGTGGTGCCTCGACCGCACAGGGGGTCCAGGATGCTCAGGGGTGCTTCCTGAGGTCGCTGCAGCGAGGCCAGGGTGACGTTCAGCAGGAGCCGGGTGAACTGCTCGTTCGTCTTGCCCTGGTATTTGGGGATCGACACCAGATCGTCGTCGAACAGGTCGGGCTTCGAGACCTCGATCGGGCGCAACTGGTCACCCACCCGTTCGAAGACGGCGAAGAGGGCCGACAGCCGAGACAGGGCAGCCGTCGTCTCCGCTCCGAGCTCAGGCAGTGACAGCTGCAGATAGCCGACGCCGGCCACGGTCACGGGTTCGATCGTCGGCGGCTCCCCGGGCAGGCCGCCGCACATCACTTCCAGCTCGGCCGCCACCAGAGTGTCGGCGCTGCCGGAGTAGACCCGGTTGCTGGAGGGGGCGAGCAGAATCAGATAGTCAGTCATGTCAGCGAGCACTCTACGGGCTGGCCGGCGACACCCTCACCGAGCAGCGAGCCGCAGCACGTCGTCGACCTGGGTCCGCGCGGTTGCGACATCGGCGGCGGGATAGAAACCGACGCTGTGCACGCCGGCGGCCTCGAGCGCATCGAGGTGCCGGGCGGCGTCGTCCAGCGTGCCGATCGGGCCGATCTCGGTCCACCAGTCGACCGGCATCGAGGCCAGGCCATCGACGCCGTCGCGGGCATGACGGGCGACCAGGTCGTCGAAGAACGGCAGCGCACGCAGCGCGGCATTGGGGAGCTGCAGCTGGCTCGCCAGCCAGGGCGCGATGCTGCGGTAGGCGTCCCGCCGGTCCTCCATGATGCGGATCATGCCGAAGGCGGCGACGTGGAAGGGTTCCGGGTTGCCCGCCTGCGCCAGCGCCGATCGGACGTAGGACGGGCTGCACGGCTCGATCAGCACCACGCCGTCGGCACAGCGTCCGGCCAACGCCAGCGACCGGGGGCTCTGCACCCCGGCCAGCAGCGGGGGCCGCTGAGTCGGCGGCGTGTGCAGAGCGACGTTGTCCAGCTGCACGTAGTCGCCGTCAACGGTGACCGTCTCGCCGTCCAGGAGGCGGCCCACCGCCGTCATCACCTCGTCGAGGGCGGTCAACGGGGAGGACGGGCGGACACCCATCTGGGCCATCCACGCCTGCACCCCGTGGCCGATGCCCGGCAGCACCCGGCCGGGCGCGAGCTGGCACAGGGTGGCGATCTCCATCGCTGTAACGGCGGCCGTCCGCGATACGGCCGGCAGGATGCCGATGCCCACCGTCAGCCGTCGGGTGGCGGTCAGCGCCGCGGCGGCGAGACTGATGCCAGCGGTGAAGAAGCAGTCCTCGATGACCCAGAGCTGGTCTGCGCCGCCCTCCTCCAGCCGGACCGCGAACTCGGTGACGAGCGGGGCCGGGAACGTACGGTCGAAACACATGCCGACCTGGATGCCTGTGGGTGCCATGACCGCAACCTATCGGCGACCCTGACGGTCGGCCACCGCGGTGGCCCCGTGTATCGTTTCGCTCGGTGATGGAACCCGCCGAAGCCCCTGAGGGCTTGAACCGCGACCTGCTGATGGTGCCTGTCCTGGACGAGGAGAGGGCGGCCTCAGCGTGCACAACTTCGACCTGACCGGGCCCCGCCCGCAGCAGCAGCGTGACTCCCACCAGGAGCTGCCGCTGGACAGCGACATCGAGGTCGATGAGGTCAGGGCAGCACCGCTCATCACCGCCCATCGACTCCGTACGCTCGGCGCGGTCGCCGTCGGCGGGGCGCTCGGCACCGCCACCCGCTATCTGGCCACCGGGGCCCTCGCGACTGGGCCCCTCGGCGACGTGCCGCAGCTGTGGGCGACCCTGCCGATCAACGTGCTCGGTGCGCTGCTGCTCGGGGTGCTGCTGGAGGAACTGGCCGGTCGGGGTCCCGACCACGGTCGCCGGCGGGCGCTCCGGTTGCTGCTCGGGACAGGTTTCCTGGGCGGCTTCACCACCTACAGCACGCTGGCGGTGGACACCGATCAGCTGTTGCACCGGGGCCTGGCCGGTGCTGCCGTCGGCTACGGGCTCGGCACCCTGCTGCTGGGCGCGGTCGCGTCGATGGCCGGGATCGCCCTGGCCACCCGGGTACGCCGCTCCAGGAACACCCGACGGCTGACAGCGGAGCGCCGGTAATGCTGCTCGTCCTGCTGGTGTCGATCGCCGGCGGCCTGGGTGCCGTCTGCCGGTTCGTGCTTGACACCCTCGTCCGCCGCCGCACCTCGGGATCGTTCCCGGTCGGGACCGTGATCATCAACCTGTCCGGCTCGTTCCTGCTCGGCCTGGTGACCGGGCTGGCCACGGGCCAGCTGCTGCCAGAGTCCTGGCGGGCGGTCGTCGGCACCGGGTTTCTCGGCGGCTACACCACCTTCAGCACGGCCAGCTTCGAGACCGTACGACTGCTGGAACGGGGCCGCTACCGGGCAGCCCTGTTCAACGGGATCGGCGTACTGGCGCTGGCGTTGCTGGCCGCCGGCGCAGGGCTCTTCGTCGGCCTGGCACTCTGAGCGCTGCCCGCAGCCGAAGGTGAGAGGAGGTTGTTATCGAAACCCGTTCCTTTTGCCCCATCGACCAACTAGGGTCCACCTAGACGAGCTCCTCGGGGGAAGGGCTCGACCGGGAAGGCGCTTGTGATGACAAGGCTTGGGGGAGCCATCCGTTGGTGCACGGCCATGATCGTTGTTTTGGCCGTCACCTGCATTGCCTTGCCCGCGCAGGCGGCGCCACCGGAGATCCCGACCGAGAACGACGTCCAGGCCGCCCAGCAGCAGGCCGCCGCCACCCGGAAGGCCGTCGAGGCCATCCAGAACAAGCTCGCCCTGGCCAGGACGGAGCTCGATCGGCTCCAGGTCGAGTCGGCCCTGGCCGGAGAGCAGTACCTCGGTGCGCAGGAGCGGCTGACGGCCGCCCGCGCCGAGGCGCGCAGGCGCCAGCAGGTCTCGAGCAGGGCCACCACGGAGCAGGAGTCGGCACGCCAGGCCGTCGTCGAGCTGGCCCGGTCGTCGATGCAGGCCAATGCGCCGATGATCGAGATCGGTTCGATCCTCGGCAGTGGACCGGAGAACATCCTCGACCGGGCGGCGCTGCTGTCGAAGTTGTCGGCCAGCATGCAGGGCAAGCTGGACCGGCTCGAGAAGGCGCAGCAACAGGCGGTACTTGCCAAGCGGTCCGCCGACCGGGCGCTGGCCAAGGTGCAGGTGGCCACCGAGACGGCGACCGAGGCGAAGCGGGTCGCCGAGGAGGCGACGGCGACGCAGGCCGCGGCGGTGGCCTCGTACGCGGAGCGGCGCAGTGAGCTGATGATCGAGCTGGCCCAGGCCCAGCAGATCTCCGTCGACCTGGCACGCAGGAGGCAGCAGGGCCTGGAGGCGCAGCAGCGGGCCGCGGCCCAGGCGTCCGCCGAGCAGCAGCAGCAGGCGCAGGTACGCCGGGAGGGGATGCAGCGGGCTAGCGACGCCGCCTCCGCCGGGGCTGATCCACAGCAGGCGCCGCCGCCGGGTTACAGCAGCAGGGGCGCGCAGGCGGCGGTCGACTTCGCCTGGCAGCAGGTCGGCGAGCCGTACGTCTTCGGAGCCACCGGGCCGAACACCTGGGACTGCTCGGGGCTGACCATGAAGGCGTGGGCTGCCGGCGGCAAGAACATCGGGCACTACACCGGCATCCAGTGGTCCCGCATCAGCCACATCTCCGAGAGCCAGCTGAGGCCCGGAGACCTGATCTTCTGGGCCACGAACGCGAATGATCCCAATACGATCTTCCACGTCGCGCTCTACATCGGCGGCGGCCGGATGATCCACGCGCCGCGTCCTGGCAAGACGGTCGAGGTGCAGAACGTCTACTACTGGATCCCACCGACCTTCTTCGGCCGACCCTGAAAACGTGGATCCCGTGAGGTTCGCGGCTCAGCCGTCAGGCGTGCACGCGCCGGGCCGGCCTCAACGAGCACCAGGTTTTCAGGGCTTCGCCTCGTAGGACGTCTCCTTGGCCCGCTCGAAGCTGGCCCTGACCTCGATCTCGGCCTCCTCGACCCCCGTCCAGGTGGCCCCCTCGACCGACTTGCCCGGTTCCAGGTCCTTGTAGACGGTGAAGAAGTGCTCGATCTCGAGCAGCAGATAGTCGTGGATGTCGTCGATGTCGTGCAGGTAGTCGCGCCGCGGGTCATCGGACGGGACGCAGACGACCTTGTCGTCGCCACCGGCCTCGTCCTTCATCCGGAACATGGCCACCGCGCGGCAGCGGATCAGGCAGCCGGGGAAGGTCGGCTCGGCCACCAGCACCAACGCATCCAGCGGGTCACCGTCCTGGCCGAGGGTGCCCTCGATGAAGCCGTAGTCGGCCGGGTACTGGGTGGAGGTGAAGAGGGTCCGGTCAAGCCGGATCCGCCCGGTCTCGTGGTCGACCTCATACTTGTTCTTCTGACCTTTGGGGATCTCCACGGTCACATCGAAGGTCAGATCGCTGAACGTGTTCTTCTGCCGTCCAGCATCCCGGTCTCTCATGCGAGCCTCCTTATGATGGTCCCGGCGAGCCGCCACAACACATAGTGGAGCCTAGCGGTCCAGAGAGGGAGGGCGTCAGGTGCAACCCCGAAGAGTGATCGCCGCCCTGGTGGCGATGCTGCTCCTCGTGGGCCTGTCCCTCGGCCTGGTCACCGGCGCCCTCGGCAGCGTCGCCCGAGACGGTCTCTACGCAACCGGGCTGTGGCGAGACGGCGGGCGCCGGACCATCGCTCCGGGCACCTTCGACACTCCCGCTGCGGTCTCGCCGAGCCCGGAACCTGTCGGCCAGCCGTCACCCGTGCTGCCCGCGGCCAGCCCGACCGAACGACCCCTGCCGAAGAAGATCGTCGCCAAGGTCGACAGCGTGGACCGGTCGGCGATGAAGGGGCGGTTCAGCGGTGCTGTGGTCGACGTCGGCAACGGCAGGGTGCTGTACGCGCACAACTCCAGGTCGGCCTACACCCCCGCCTCGACCCTGAAGCTGCTGACGTCGACGGCGGCGCTGACCAGCCTGGGTCCCGACCACCGGTTCCGGACCCGGGTGGTGGCCGGCAAGAGCGGCCAGATCGTGCTCGTCGGCGGCGGCGATCCCTACCTGGCGGAGAAGACCGACCCGAACGCCTACCCGGCACGAGCCTCGCTGCAGCAGCTGGCCGCGGCGACGGCCAAGGCGTTGCGGACCCAGCACCGGACCTCGGTCAGGCTCGGCTACGACGCCTCCCTGTTCAAGGGACCGTCCTGGAACGCCCACTGGCCCGAGATGTACCGCGACCAGGTCACCCGGGTCTCGGCGCTGTGGGTCGACGAGGGTCGTCAGCTCGGCTACTCACCCGGGCCGCGGGAGCCGGACCCGGCGCGTGACGCCGCCGACGCCTTCGCCAAGGCGCTGCGCGCCAACAAGATCAAGGTCACCGGGGTCGCCAAGGCCAAGGCGCACGCCGGAGCCGCCAGCCTGGCCTCGGTCCAGTCCATGCCGCTCGGCCGGATCGTCGAACAGGTGCTGCTGCACTCCGACAACGACGGCGCAGAGGTGCTGCTGCGGCAGGCGGCGATCGGCGCCGGCAGGCCAGGCTCGTTCACCGAGGGTCGCAGAACGGTCCAGCGGGAGCTGACCAGGCTGGGGGTCTGGGACAAGGGGATCGTCGGCTATGACGGGTCCGGGCTGAGCCGGGAGGACAAGGTGCCGGCCGACACGATGGTCAAGATCCTGCGGCTGGCCAGCGAGGACGCCCATCCGGAGCTCCGCTCGCTGCTGACCGGTCTGCCGGTGGCCGGGGTGGACGGCAGCCTGCGGCTGCGGTTCACCGACAGCCGGTCGGTCGATGGTCGCGGCCTGGTACGCGGGAAGACCGGGACCCTGCGCAAGGTGCACTCGATGGCCGGCTACGTCCGCACCCAGGACGGGGCCGTGCTGGCCTTCGCCTTCCTGGTGAACGATCCCGCGAACGACTACGCGGCCCGGGTCTGGCTGGACCGGGTGTCCGCCGCGCTGGCGACCTGCGGCTGCGGCTGACCACGTCCGAGTCCTGAGCGGCCGGCCGGCCAGGGACGGTTCCGGGTCGCAGGATGGTCCAGGGGTTCTCCCAGGCGCATAGAGTCGATGCATGAACACACCAGGAATGGTCGACTGGACGGTGGCGCTGGGCACCGCGAAGAAGCTGGTCAAGGCCGGTCCCGAGATCTCCCGGGAGGGTGCGGCCGAGGCTGTCGCCGCGCTGCGCCGAGCCGCCGTCGAGGCCGAGGACTATGTCCAGCAGGTCACCGGGTTGCGTACGCCGAGCGCGACCGCACCCGTTCTGGTGGTCGACCGGCCGGGATGGATCCAGGCCAACGTCGACGCCTTCCGCGACATCTTGTCGCCGCTGCAGGCCAAGCACACGCAGGCGCTCGGCGACTCGAGCATGGCAGGGTTCGGCGCGACCGTCACCGGAATGGAGCTCGGTGCGCTGTTGAGCTATCTGGCCCCGAAGATCCTCGGCCAGTTCGACCCGTTCTACCCCGGAGCTCCGGACGGGCCGGGTGGCCGGCTGCTGCTGATCGCCCCCAACGTCGTCGCCATCGAGCGCGAGCTGCACCTGGATCCGGCCGACTTCCGGCTCTGGGTCTGCCTGCACGAGGAGACCCACCGGGTCCAGTTCACCGCCGTACCGTGGCTGCGTGGCTACATGAAGCAGCAGATCTCCGAGGTGGTCGCCGAGACGGAGCTGGACGGCGCTGCGCTGCTGTCGATGCTGCGGGAGGGCGCCCGGAAGCTGGCCCACTCGTTCCGCGGCGACCAGGAGCTCTCGATCATCGACCTGGTGCAGACACCGAGCCAGCGGGAGACCGTCGACCGGATCACCGCCGTCATGTCGCTGCTGGAGGGCCATGCCGATGTGGTGATGGACAGCGTCGGCCCCGACGTGATCGGCACCATCGCCACCATCCGGAACAAGTTCGACATCCGCCGCCAGGGCCAGGGCTTCGACAAGATCATCCGCCGGCTGCTGGGCCTCGACGCCAAGATGCGGCAGTACCGCGACGGCGCCGAGTTCTGCCGCCAGGTGATCGCCAAGGTGGGTATGCACGGGCTGAACCACGTCTGGATCTCGCCGGAGACGCTGCCCAGCAGGGCCGAGATCAAGGACCCGTCGGCCTGGGTCCAGCGCGTTCACGGCACCACCGCAGCCGTCCCGGCCGGTCCCGAGGACACCAACGAGTGGCGCGCCGAGAACTAGGCCCGGCCACGCTGCAGGTCGTCCAGGCCGTCGCCGGGGCGATCGAGGCCGAAGGCGTCGCCGGCCCGCTGCTGGTGGCCTGCTCCGGCGGCGCCGACTCGCTCGCGCTGGCCGCCGGTGCCCGCCGGGTGGCGGACCGGACCGGGCTCGGCTGCGCCGCAGTGGTGGTGGACCACGACCTGCAGCCTGGCTCCGCCGCTGTCGCCGGCAGCGCCGCCCAGGCGCTGGCCGAGCTGGGCTACACCGACGTCGAGGTGGTCCGGGTCAGCGTGGCCGACTCGGCGGTCGGCCCGGAGGCCGCCGCCCGGCAGGCCCGCTACCAGGCGCTGGACCGGCTCGCCGGCTGCCGGGACGCACACATCCTGCTCGGTCACACCCTGGACGACCAGGCTGAGACCGTGCTGCTCGGCCTGGTGCGCGGTTCCGGCACCCGGTCCTTGGCCGGGATGGCGGCGGTCAGCGGTCGCTACCTGCGCCCGCTGCTGCAGCTGCGGCGAGCCGACACCGTACGCGCCTGCGCTGAGCTGGGGCTGCACCCCTGGCAGGACCCGCACAACAGAGACACCGCCTTCACCCGGTCCCGGCTGCGGACCCGGGTGCTGCCGGTGCTGGAGCGCGAGCTCGGCCCGGGCATCGCCGAGGCACTGGCCCGGACCGCGCAGCTCGCCCGAGACGACGCCGACCTGCTCGACAGCCTGGCGGCCGTCGCCCATCCGGCAGCGGACACCCTGGACTGCGCGGTGCTGGGCGGGCAGCCGCCGTCGTTGCGCCGCCGCGCCATCCGTTCCTGGTTGTCCGACCGGGGCGCCCCGGAGGTCGGGTTCGTGCATGTGGTGGCGGTCGAGGCGCTGGTGGTGGACTGGCACGGGCAACGCGGCGTCGATGTGCCGGGAGCCCGGGTGGTCCGTGATGCGGGTCGACTGCGGTGTGTGGCAGGCTGACCCCGTGGATGACGCACACATCGAAGGCGACCTGACCCGGGTCCTGTACTCGGCCGAGGATGTCGCTCGGCGGGTGACCGAGATCGCTGCCGAGATCGACGAGGCCTACCGGGGCAAGGACCTGCTGCTGATCGGTGTCCTCAACGGCGCCGTGATGGTGATGGCCGACCTGTCGCGTGCCATGAAGATCCACTGCGAGATGGACTGGATGGCGATCTCCTCCTACGGCTCGGGCACCCAGTCGTCCGGTGTGGTCCGGATCCTGAAGGACCTCAACACCGACATCAGCGGCCGGCATGTGCTGGTCGTGGAGGACATCATCGACACCGGCCTGACGCTGTCCTACCTGATCAGCAACCTGCGCTCGCGTGAGCCCGCCAGTCTCGAGATCATGACCATGTTCCGCAAACCCGAGGCACAGAAGAACATGGTCAAGGTGAAGTATGTCGGCTTCGACATTCCCAACGAGTTCGTCGTCGGCTACGGGCTGGACTACGCCGGCCACTACCGCAACCTGACGTCGGTGGGCACCCTGTCGCCGCACGTCTACAGCTGATCCCCGCTCGGGTGACCGCTGCATCCATCGGGACCCATCGGCCGGAAGCAACTAGGGGAGTCTTGGACTCGGACGCTAGCCTTAGCGACGTGTACGGTCAGAGCGCCCCTCTAGTTAGCGCGCACCAGCAATAGGCAGGTCATGAATCTAAGACGCATTTTCCGCGGCCCTCTCCTGTGGATCATCCTGGCCGTCGTGGCCGTCGGCATCCTGGCGAACTTCGCCGGATCCATGGATGGCTACAAGGAAGAGCCGACCTCGAAGGTCGTGGCCATCATCAACGGCAACGACCCCCTGACCTCGGTGACGCTGATCGACGGCGAACAAGAGATCAGGGTGGAGCTGAAGGACCAGAACAAGACCAAGTACAAGGCGACCTGGGTCGGCAACCAGACCGACGACCTGATCAAGAGGCTGAACCAGCGGGTTGCCGACAAGACGCTGGACAGCTGGGTCGGACAGAACCCGACCCCCGGCTTCTTCTCGTCGCTGCTCGGCACCCTGATCCCGTTCCTCATCATCGGCGTCATCTTCTTCTTCCTGCTCAACTCCGTGCAGGGCGGCGGCAGCCGGGTGATGCAGTTCGGCAAGTCCAAGGCCAAGATCGCCAACAAGGACACCCCCAAGACCACCTTCGGTGACGTCGCCGGCTGCGAAGAGGCGATCGAGGAGCTGGAGGAGATCAAGGAGTTCCTGGCCGAGCCGGCCAAGTTCCAGGCGGTCGGAGCCAAGATCCCCAAGGGTGTGCTGCTGTACGGACCGCCCGGCACCGGCAAGACGCTGCTGGCCCGAGCCGTCGCCGGGGAGGCCGGCGTGCCGTTCTACTCGATCTCCGGTTCCGACTTCGTCGAGATGTTCGTCGGCGTCGGCGCTTCCCGGGTACGTGACCTGTTCGAGCAGGCCAAGGAGAATGCCCCGGCCATCGTGTTCATCGACGAGATCGACGCCGTCGGACGGCATCGCGGCGCCGGCATGGGCGGTGGCCACGACGAGCGCGAGCAGACACTGAACCAGCTGCTCGTGGAGATGGACGGCTTCGACGTCCGCGGCGGCGTCATCCTGATCGCGGCCACCAACCGTCCCGACGTGCTCGACCCGGCCCTGCTCCGGCCGGGCCGGTTCGACCGGCAGATCTCGGTCGAGGCGCCGGACCTGAAGGGGCGGTTCGCGATCCTCAAGGTGCATGCCCACGGCAAGCCGATGGAGCCGGGTGTCGACCTCGAAGGAGTGGCCCGCCGGACCCCGGGCTTCACCGGTGCCGACCTCGCCAACGTGCTGAATGAGGCAGCCCTGCTGACGGCCCGCCAGAACGCCCGCAGCATCACGAACGAGTTCCTGGACGAGGCCATCGACCGGGTGATCGCCGGACCGCAGAAACGGAGCCGGCTGATGAACGAGCGGGAGAAGCTGGTCACCGCCTACCACGAGGGTGGCCACGCCCTGGTCGCCGCCGCCCTGCCCGGCACGGACCCGGTGCAGAAGGTGACCATCCTGCCGCGCGGCCGGGCGCTGGGCTACACGATGGTGCTGCCCGAGCAGGACAAGTACTCCAACACCCGGGCCGAGCTGCTCGACCAGCTGGCGTACATGATGGGTGGTCGGGCGGCCGAGGAGCTCGTCTTCCACGACCCCACCACTGGTGCCAGCAACGACATCGAGAAGGCCACCAATGTGGCGAAGGCGATGGTGACCCAGTACGGGATGACCGAACAGCTGGGCGCGGTCAAGCTCGGCTCCGGAGATGCCGAACCGTTCCTGGGTCGCGACATCGGCCATGGCAAGGACTACTCCGAGGCCGTGGCAGCAGTGGTCGACTCCGAGGTGTCGAAGCTGATCGCCAACGCCCACCAGGAGGCCTTCGACATCCTGCACGAGAACCGGGCGGTGCTGGACGACCTGGTCCGGGCCCTCTTCGAGAAGGAGACGCTGGACCGGGCCGAGGTTGCAGAGGTCTTCAAGCCGTTGAAGCTGTGGCCGAAGCGCCCGGCCTGGACCGGATCGAAGACCAGGGTGCCGTCGGCCGTGCCGCCGGTGATGCCGCCACCGCCGTCAGTCAACGGCGGCGACCAGCGCAAACAGCTCGGGGATGGCCACCAGCCTCCGGGTGGCGCGCCACTGCCGCCGGGACACAACCCGGTCCCGGCGGACCTGCCGCACGGTCAGAACGGCTGGCCGGGCCAGCCGCCGCAGAGCCCGCCACCGGGTCCGCCGTCCGGCGGCGACGGCAACCAGCCGCGCCCTCCGGGGATCACCGACGCCGAGCAGAGCCGGCCGCAGGACCCGGGCCAGCGATGACCGGGTCCACGGCCATCAACCCGGTGAGCGCCCCGGGTCAGCCGGTACGCCCGTTCGACCATGATCGAGTGGCGGCGGCTGTCCGGGAGCTGCTGATCGGGATCGGCGAGGACCCGGACCGCGACGGTCTGCTGGACACCCCCCAGCGGGTCGCCCGGGCGTACGCCGAGATGTTCGCCGGTCTCCGTCAGCGTCCCGAGGAGGTGCTGGCGACCACCTTCGACCTCGGTCACGACGAGTTCGTGCTGGTCAAGGACATCGAGGTCTGGAGCTGCTGCGAGCACCACCTGGTGCCCTTCACCGGGGTGGCCCACGTCGGCTACATCCCCAGCACGGACGGGCGCATCACCGGGCTGAGCAAACTGGCCCGGCTGGTGGACCTCTACTCCAAGCGTCCGCAGGTGCAGGAGCGCCTCACCACCCAGGTCGCCGACGCGTTGGAACGGATCTTGGAGCCGCGGGGCGTTGTCGTGGTCTTCGAGTGCGAACACCTGTGCATGACCATGCGCGGCGTGCGTAAGCCCGGATCCAAGACGGTGACCAGTGCTGTCCGCGGCCAGCTGCTCGCTCCTGCCACCAGGGCCGAGGCGATGAGCCTGATCATGAGTCGCTCCTGACCCGTTGCCGGCAGCACCCGAACGAGCGAGGTTCAGCCTCGGCCGGGTGACGAGGGGGAGACAATCGACCATGGCGAAGATGCCTCCGAGGCTGGGGATCGCAGCTGCCGATGATCCCGCCGCTATCAGCATCGACGAGATCGCGCACGCTCTCGGCACCGACGTCGAGGCGGGACTGAGCTCTGCTGAGGCCGCCCGGCGTCTGCAGTCCGACGGACCGAACGTACTCAGGTCGGCGCCGACGACGCCCAACTGGCGCAAGCTGCTGGCCCAGTTCCAGGATCCGCTGATCTATCTGCTGCTGGTGGCCGTGATCATCTCGACAGTGGCGTGGTTGCTGGAGGGCCGTCCCGGCTGGCCGGTGGACGCCCTGGTGATCGCGCTCATCGTCATCGCCAACGCCATTCTGGGCTACGTCCAGCAGGCCAGAGCCGAGCATGCAGTGGCTGCCCTGCAGCGGATGACCGCAGCCACCGTGGCAGTGATCCGCGACGGCGACCCGATCCGCATCCCTAGCGACGGGCTGGTCTGCGGAGACCTGATGGTGCTGAGCGAAGGCGATGCCGTCGGCGCCGATGCACGACTGGTGCGAGCCGCGGCCCTCCGGGTCCAGGAGGCATCGCTGACCGGCGAGAGCGAGTCCGTGCACAAGGAGGTCGCGACGGTGCGGGGTCCGGCCGTCCTGGGTGACCAGCGCGGGATGGTGTTCAAGGGCACGGCGGTGGCGCAGGGGACCGGTCGCGCTTTGGTGACGGCGACGGCGATGGACACCGAGATGGGCGAGATCGCCGCCATGCTCGAGTCGACCGCTGAGGCTCCGACCCCGCTGCAGCGGGAGGTCGGCAGGATCGGCCGCGCGCTCGGCATCGCCGTGGTGGTGATCGCACTCGTCGTCGTCGTCAGCACGTTCCTGATCTCCGATATCCGCGGGGCGGCGGACATCGTCACCGTGCTGCTATTGGGAGTGTCGTTGGCGGTGGCTGCCGTGCCCGAGGGACTGCCCGCGATCCTGTCCGTGGTGCTGGCGCTGGGGGTGCAGCGGATGGCTCGTCACCGTGCCGTGGTGAAGAAACTGTCCTCGGTGGAGACGCTCGGCTCCGCCTCGGTGATCGCCTCGGACAAGACCGGCACGCTGACGAAGTCGGAGATGACCATCCAGCGAGTGATGACCGCCTCCGGTAGCACCCGGGTGACCGGCGTCGGCTACACCCCCGAAGGATCCCTGCAGCACCAGGGGGCGGCGTCGCCGACGGCAGCGGTACTGGCGGAGGACATCGTGGTGCTGAGCGGCGGCAGCCTAGCCAGCAACGCGGCGTTGCGGCAACGCGACGGCCAGTGGGAGATCCAGGGCGACCCGACCGAGGCAGCATTCCTGGTCGCCGAGCGCAAGCTCGGCCTCACCGAGCGCCGTATCCAGCGCTTCGAGCGGATCGCCGAGGTCCCGTTCACCTCCGAGCGCAAGATGATGTCGAGCATCGAGAGAGACCATGAGCACGGCGACCAGCCGGTCGTGATCACCAAGGGGGCGCCGGATGTCCTGATCGGTCGCTGCACGCGGGCCCGCGTGGGGATGGCGGTGGTGGACCTCGATGACGACCTCCGACGCCGGATCCTTGACGACGTCACCGAGCTGTCCGACGATGCGCTGCGTACCTTGTCGGTGGCCTACCGGCCGCTGGCGGCGGGTGAGGACACCGCCTCGGCCGAGCTGCTGGAGCGCGACCTGATCTTCGTCGGCACTGTCGGCATCATCGACCCTCCCAGGCCGGAGGCGGCGGTCGCCGTCGAGGAGGCTCGCCGGGCCGGCATCAGGGTGATCATGATCACCGGCGACCACCCGGGGACGGCGGTGAGGATCGCGGCCGACCTCGGTATCGTCGAGCCCGGCTCGGCGGCGCTGACCGGGCTGCAGATCGACGCACTGGATGACGACTCCTTCGTGGAGGCGGTCCGGCACACCTCGGTTTATGCCCGGGTCGCCCCCAAGCACAAGCTGCGGATCATCGACGCGCTGCAGGCTGACGGCAACGTCGTCGCCATGACCGGGGACGGCGTGAACGACGCCCCGGCGCTGAAGGCGGCCGACATCGGGATAGCGATGGGCATCACCGGAACCGAGGTGACGAAGGAGGCCGCGAAGATGATCTTGGCCGACGACAACTTCGCTACCATCGTGGAGGCGGTGCGCGAAGGTCGCGGCATCTTCAACAACATCAGGAAGTTCCTGCGATATCTGCTCTCCTCAAACATGGGCGAGGTGCTGACGGTGTTCCTCGGTGTGGTGCTGGCCGGCTTCATCGGCCTGGCCGGCACAGGTGAGGCCGTGGTGCTCCCGCTGGTGGCGACCCAGATCCTGTGGATCAACCTGATCACCGACTCGGCGCCTGCGCTGGCGATGGGAGTCGACCCCGAGACCGAGGACGTGATGGCGCACAGGCCTCGCAGGCCGAGCGAGCGGGTGATCGACTTCCGGATGTGGATGGGGGTGATCGAGGTCGGCGCGGTGATGGCGGTCGCGACCTTGGCGACCATCGATCTCTACCTTCCGGGGGGCCTGATCGAGGGGACGCGGAGCCTCGACAATGCGCGTACGGCCGGGTTCACCGTGCTCGTGTTCAGCCAGCTGTTCAACACCTTCAACGCCCGTTCCGAGACGGTGAGTGCGTTCCATCGTCTGTTCGTCAACCGCTGGCTGTGGGGCGCGCTGGGTGTGTCCGTGCTCCTGCAGGTGGCCGTCGTGCACCTGCCCCTGCTCAATGCCGCCTTCGGCACCGTTCCCCTCAGTGCCGGCCAGTGGCTGGTCTGCGTGGGGATGGGCAGTGCCGTGCTGTGGTTCAGCGAGCTGCGCAAGCTGTTCCTCCGGTGGTGGATCGGCTCCCACCGCTCGTCGGCGCCGTCAGAGTCGTGACCGGGTGCGAGCCGGCCGAGAGGTCGGGCTCACCGAACGTTAGGACGGAGCTCGCCGGGTTTCGGTGGATCTTCCCGGGACGGGTATCCCGGTGGGACCATGGCTCAGAGGGCAGTCGCGCTGACCGCTGACTTAGGGGTGTGGGGTGGAGCTCGATGACGGAACACGACAGGCGCTGCGGGTAGGTCGCGCCTTCGACGGTGATCAGCAGTTGCCCGGGGGTGCACTGATCCTGCTGGACGGGCCCACCATCGCCGCCGTGCTCCCCGGCGACGCCGCCGCGCCGGAGGGATACCAGGTGACCGACCGTCCGCAGGCGACGGCGTTGCCCGGGCTGATCGACATGCACGTGCACCTCTGTGCCGACAGCGGGGTCGGTGCACTCGACCGGGTGCCCGGCTACAACCCGGACCAGCTGCGGGCGGTGATCGAGGACAGCCTGCGGGTGCAGTTGTCCGTCGGCGTCACCACCGTCCGTGACCTGGGGGACCATCACTATGCCGTGGTGGACTGGCGCGACTCGGTCGGCTCGGCCGGCCGAGGCTGGCCCACGGTCGTCGCAGCCGGACCGCCGATCACCAGCGTCGGTGGTCACTGCTGGTCGATGGGTGGCGCGGTCTCCGGGCCGGCCGCGCTGCGTGCCGCCGTCGCCGAGCATGTCGAGCACGGCGTCGACCTGGTCAAGGTGATGGCGAGCGGCGGCTTCATGACGGTCGGCACCGAGGTGATGCACTGCCAGTTCACCGCCGAGGAGATGGTGCTGCTGGTCGAGGAGGTGCATGCAGCCGGGCTGAGGATCACCGCGCACGCCCACGGGCTGCCCGCCGCCGAACAGGTGATGGCGGCCGGAGTGGACGGCATCGAGCATGGGATGTTCCTGACCGAGCGCGGCCCGCGGATGTCGGAAGAGAACCTGGCGCTACTGGCCGAGTGGCAGATCGCCGTCTGTCCGACGCTCGGCGTCCGGGGGGCGCTGATGCCTCCGCCGCACATGCTCGAGGTGATGACCCGGGCAGGCCTGACGCCGGAGTCCTTCCGGCAGGCGCGGCTGGACCAGGCGCGCCGGATGACGGACGCAGGGGTGCTGCTGGTCTCGGGCAGCGACGGGGGCATCAACCCGGCCAAGCCGCACGGGCTGCTGCCCGAGTCCCTCGAGGAGCTCGTCATTGCCGGGATGCCGACCCGCAAGGCGCTGAGCACGGCGACCTCGGTGGCCGCCCGGGTGGCGGGGCTGGGGGACCGCAAGGGACGGTTGCAGGCCGGCTTCGACGCCGACCTGCTGCTGGTCGACGGCGACCCGCTGGACGACATCCGGGCTCTGCGGGCGGTCGCCGCAGTCTTCGTCGGCGGTCGCCGGGAGCGGTTGGTGGACGGCGTGGGCACGTCGATGGACCTGCCGAGCTCGGTCAGTGAGGGCTCTGCCGGCAGCGCCTGATGTTCGGCCAGGTCGAACGGGCTCACCAGTCGGCGCGGACCAGCACCTTGCCGGGAGCCGGGGACGATCCGGCCAGCTGCTCGAACGCCCTCGGGGCCTGGTCGAACGGCAGCTCTGCGGAGACGAGACCGGCCAGCTCGGCGGCATGACTGCCGGCCCAGCGCGCGGCCCGGGCGAAGTCGGCCCGGGTGTAGCAGAACGACCCGATCAGTGAGCGTTCCATGGTGGTGAGGTCGAAGGCGCCGAACTCGAGCCGTTTCGCCCCCATCCCGACCAGCACCACCGTGCCGCCGGGCCGAGTAGCACCAAGCGCCGCCTGCAGAGTGGCGCTGATTCCGACCGCGTCGATGGTCACGTCTGCTGCCGCACCCGCCCTCGCCCGATACTCCGTGGCCGTGTCAGCGGTCGTCGGGTCGAGGGTGGAGGCGCCCAGTCGGGCGCAGAGGTCGCGCCGCTCGGCGTTGATGTCGCTGACCATGATCAGCTCCGCTCCGGCGTCTCGGGCGGCAAGCACCACCGATTGTCCGATCGGTCCGGCACCGATCACCAGCACCCCATCACCTGCACCGACACCTGCCCGGCGGACGGCGTTGAAGGCGACTGCCAGGGGTTCGATCAGCGCTCCGTGGGCTACCGGCAGGGTGTCGGGCAGCGGAACCACATTGGGCACAGGTACGGCTACGAACTCGGCGAACGCAGCCTGGATCTCCGGGTTGACGCCGATCACCCTCCGGTCGGCACAATGCTGCTCGGCCCCATCGTGGCAGGGGGCGCAGGCTCCGCAGGTGATCAACGGGTTGAAGGTCACCGCCTGTCCGACCCGCAACCCGCTGTCAGCAGGGGTGGCGGCGACAGTGCCGGCCGCCTCGTGGCCCATGATCTGGCCCGGCTGACGGCGACCGTTCTCACCAGTGAAACCGTGCACATCCGTACCGCAGATCCCCACCGCGGTGATCTTGATCAGCACCTCGCCCGCACCCTGCTGGGGTTGCGGGACGTCGGCCACGACCATGCGGCCGAAGTCCTTCAGCACCAATGCGCGCACGATGATCTCCTGGATGGTCCATGATCACGACTCGGGCCGGCCGTCGATGATCGAGCCTAGCGGGTCGGGTCGGGCCCGGCGTGAGTCGCCTGTCGGGTCTCGATACGGCGAGGAGAGTGCTGTTCAGGCCTGCCACGGTCGCTGGGCGCTGATCAGGGAGAAGTACTCACCGTCCGGGCCTGCGGCCGTCGCCATCCGCCCATAGGTGCTGTCCCTCGGTTCGCGCACCACCCGACCACCGAGCTCGGCGACCCTGGCCAGGCTGGCGTCCACGTCGTCGCTGCCGAAGTACACCCCCCAGAAGGAGGGCACCTCGGCCGGGGTGTTCTCGTCCAGCATCCCGATTCCGCCGACGATCCGGTCACCCAGCTTGATCGTCGCATAGGTGAAGGTGTCGTCGCCGATGTCGTCGTAGCTGTAACCGAAGACATCGGTGTAGAAGACGCGGGCCCGCTCGTAGTCGCGGCTCATCATCTCGTTCCAGATCACCGAACCGTGCTCGTTCACCCTGGTGTACCCGGTGTGCTCGCCGGCCTGCCAGGTGCCGAACGCGGCGCCGTCGGGAGCCCCGAAGACCGACATCGTCCCGTAGGAACCGACCTGCATCGGCTCTACGTGCACCTGCCCGCCGGCTTCCTTGACCTTGTCGGCCGTTGCTGCGGCATCACCCACCGCGAGGTAGGTCAGCCACTGGTGCGGGACGTCCCCGGCGCCCGGCATGGTCGGATAGAGGGCCGCCACTGTCTCCCCGCCGATCATCGCGTTGCTGTAACCGCCGTACTGCGGGTCAGCCTGCTGGAACTCCCAGCCGAACAGCTGCCGGTAGAACTCCTGGCTGGCCTCCAGGTTCGAGACCATCAGATCCGTCCAGGCCGGGCACCCCTCCGGCCAGGCTTCCTTGCGCACCGCCATCGCTGGCTCCCTTCTCGTCTCCCCCCACGCTAGACCCGCCCACCGACCTTCGTGAGTCGTCGGGCTGGTCCCCTTCGAAAACTCGACAGAACGCGAGTTTTCCGGCCGGAGGGCGCTGTTCTGGCTTGAAAACTCGGCAGAACGCGACTTTTCGCGGCCGGAGGGGCAGTCTGGGTGGAGAACTCGGCAGAACGCGAGTTTTCGCGGCCGGAAGGCGCTGTTCTGGCTTGAGAACTCGGCAGAACGCGAGTTTTCGCGGCCCGAGGGGCTGTCTGCGTGGAGAACTCGGCAGAACGCGAGTTTTCCGGACGGAGGGCGCTGTTCTGGCTCGACAACTCATCAGAACGCGAGTTTTCGCAGCTGGAATGCGCTGTTCTGGCTTGAGAACTCATCAAAACGCTCGCCGGCGCAGGCCCCTCGGTGCCCGCCAGCAGTCACCCGCTGGTCGAACGGCTTACCCCTAGGCGCCACCACGGTCCTGAACGTGAAGTTGTCGACGCCGTCGCGATCGTGCCTGACCGGCACTTTGATGAGCATTCGCCGGCAATTCGATCAGGTCCGCCAGGCACGCGGCTCAACGGACGAATGTGAACCAGTGCGCATTCGCGTCGAGGGGTTGCGGGGTGCCGGCGAACTCGTGGACACCCACCGACCAGGAGTCGTTGCCTGGGCTGACGAAGCAGACCTCTTCGAACTCGGCTGTCCGGAACCAGCTGCGGATCTGCGGCGTCAGGTCCGGCTCGCGGCGGTGCCTGGTCCAGATAACCTGTGCGCCGGGTCCACACAGCTGCGGTAGCGCCGCGATCGTCGCGCGGACGTCCTGGTCGCTGATGTTGCCGAACACACCACACGTGAGTACAAGGTCAGCCGGCACCGTGTCGGCGTAGATGCTGCTGGCGGCCGCGTCAGCACAGCGGACCTGAAGGCGGGCCTGCGAGCCTTCTATTGCCTCGCGTGCCCGCTCGGCGAGCCCGGCGTCATATTCCACCAGGAGCCCCTCGGCCCGGCTGGCGTCCCGTCGCGATGACAGGACCCCCAGGAGATCGCGGCCATCGCCTGCGCACATGCTGATGACGCGCACGGAGCGAGAGCTTGTCGTATCGAGGCAGCGCGTGATTGCCGTCCGCACCGCTGCGAGTTGTCCAGGGCCGACCCCGGACGTGCGTACGCCTCATGCCACTCGGCCCAGTCTGTGCCCACGACACAGCATGCTGCCAGGTTCCTGGCTCAGATGTTGTGTTGGTCTGGTGGACGTGGCGGCGGGGCTGTCTCCCGGAAAGAGTTGGTTCACCCGTGCGCGTGCTGGTGAGGGTCCCAACCGGGGCGTCAGATCGAACGGGCGTCGCCATCGGCGAATGCTGCGAGAACGTGCCCACCAGCCTCTGTACGCATTGGTCCGGGTACTCACCGCTGAACGTGGCTTTCCAGCCGGTTTCCGTAACTGTCCCAGCTAACTTGGCGCGAACGCAGCGTCCTCGAACAGAACGGCCAGCATGATCAACGACTCTCCGGCGGCCTGATCGCGAGTACGAGCCGCCACATCCTCATTGCCCGCGAACCCAGCCAGCCCCCTTGCATGGCGGAGTTCGCCGCGAGTATTGCCGGGTCGGAGGACGCCGCAGCGTCCCCCTCCGCTGCCGTTCCCGAACCCCGCCGCTCCGGCGCCAAGAGGGTGATCAGTCGTACGCGCGGCTGCCTGGTGGCGCCCCTGGCGTCAGTGCCGACCGAGCTCGCCGTCGATCCGGCGCCAGATGCCGAGGGTGTTCTGCTCCCTCAGCGCTTCCGGCAGTACGGACTCGGGCGCATCCTGATAGGTGACCGGCCGCTGGAAACGGCGGCCGGCGGTCGCGCCGACCGAGGTATGGATCGAGGTGGTGGCCGGCCACGGTCCGCCGTGCTGCTGTGACCAGGTGACCGCAACGCCCGTTGGCCAGCCCCCGAAGAGCACCCGGCCGGCGCGAGCGGCCAGCCGCTCGGCCAGGTCCGCGAGGTGCTCTCCCTCGGCGGCGTGCAACGTAGCGGTGAGCGAACCCTCGATCACGTCCAGCGCCGCATCCCGTTCGGCCGTGTCGTGATAGGCGACGAGCAGGGTGACCGGGCCGAAGCACTCCTCCAGCAAGGTCTGAGGATCGGCCGCGACGGCCGCTGCGGTGGTGAGCAGCACCACCGGCTCTGCCGGCCGGTCGGGATCCTGGTCGACCTCACCGGCGAGGACCTTGACGTTGCCCTCGGCAGCCAGCTTCTGCAGGCCTGCCGGGTAGGCCTCGGCGATCCGCTCGGTGAGCATCTCACCGCCCCTCGCCTCGGCGAAGGCTGCCACCACCGCGTCCTCGAAACCGGTGCCGGCGGGGAACAGCACCACACCGGGCTTCGTGCAGAACTGGCCGACACCCAGGGTGAACGAGCCGACCAGACCGGTGGCCAGCTTCTGCGCCCCGGCAAGTGCAGCCGCCTCGGTGATCACCACCGGGTTGATGCTGCCCAGCTCCCCGTAGAAGGGAATCGGGTCCGGGCGGGACGAGGCGAGGTCGAACAGCGCACGGCCGCCGGAGAGCGAGCCGGTGAAGCCGACAGCCTTGATGTTCCGGTCCTGCACCAGGTCGGTGCCGGCCTGCCTGCCCTCGACCAGGGAGAATGACCCGGCCGGCGCGCCGGCGGCCTCGAGCGCCGCGGAGACGATCTCGGCGGTGCGGCGGGACAGCTCGGTGTGGCCGGAGTGGGCCTTGACCACAACGGGGCAGCCGACGGCCAGTGCTGATGCGGTGTCACCACCGGCCACACTGAAGGCGAACGGGAAGTTGCTGGCCGAGAAGACGCCGACAGGTCCGATCGGCTTCAGCACCCGGCGCAGGTCGGGGTTGGGTGGGACGGCCTCGGAGTTGGGGTGGTCGATGGTGGCCTCGAGGTAGGCACCGTCGACGATCACGCGAGCGAACATCCGCAGTTGAGCTGTGGTGCGGGCCACTTCGCCGGTCAGCCGCGCCTCAGGCAGATGGGTCTCGCGCTGGGCGATGGAGACGAGCTCCACTGCCGCCGCGTCGATGGCATCGGCGATGGCGGCCAGGAAGCGGGCGCGGTCCACGTCGGAGGTGGCGGCCAGTGCAGGAGCGGCAGCGGCGGCCGCGGCAGTTGCCTCAGCCACGGTGCTGGTGGTCGACGTTGCGGTCACGATCGGTTCCTCTCAGTCGGACTGCGGCTGTTCGCCGGTCACGGTGTCGGTACTGGTTGTTCGGCGCCCGGGGCGAAGCTGAAGCCGAGCCCTGGGCGCTCGTCGATGATCAGCTGCTCACCGCTGCGGATCACCGGCGTCGGTTCGGTGACCAGACCCAAGGTAGCGAACGAGGTGTCCTCGACCTCCTCGACCCATACCCGCTCGGGCAGTACGGCAGCCAGCTGGGCCGACAGGTCGGTCAGCAGGTGAGGTGCCAGCTGCAGGGAGAACCCGCGGGCCAGCTGGGCGATCCGAAGGAAGGGGGTGATGCCGCCGACCCTGATGATGTTGGGCTGCACGACGTCGATCGCGCCGGCGGTGATCAGGTCGCGGAAACGGTAGACGTGGTGTACGTTCTCGCCGGCTGCGATCGGGACCCTGGTCCGCTGCCGGAACGCGATGTACGCCGCGGTGTCGTCGGCTCGGAACGGCTCCTCGATCCAGTGCAGGTCGAAGGGTTCGAGAGCTGCCATCGCCCGGGTGGCGCTCGGCAGGTCCCATCGCTGGTTGGCGTCGATCATCAGCTTGCGTCCCGGACCGATGATCCGGCGTACGGCTGCCACCCGTTCGACGTCGCGCGAGAGGTCGGGGCTGCCGACCTTCATCTTCACGCCGGGGTAACCGGCGGCGACCCATCGGTGTGCCTGGTCCGTCAGCTCATCCAGCTCGTAGTGGAGGTTGACGCCACTGCCGTAGACGGTGACAGCCTGGTGCTGGCGGCCGATCAGTGAGGTGACCGAGCGTCCGGCGGCGCGAGCCTGCAGGTCCCACAGGGCCAGGTCGAGCCCGCCGATGGCGATGCTCGTGACCCCGCCACCGCCGGCTTCATGCAGATGGGTCCACAGCCGGTCCCAGAGCACGGCCGGGTGGGCGGGTTGTCCGAGCGCAAAGGCCCGGATGTCGTTGTCCAGCAGGGCCTGCACGGACTGCGGCCCGATCGTCGGCGTCCAGCTGAACCCGGTGCCGGTGCTGCCATCGCTGGCGTGCACCTCGACCACGAGAAGGTGGGTCTCGGAAACGCCGGGGCCCCATGGTCGCGGCAGCTTGGCCGTCAGCAGCCTGGTGCGGACCTCCTCGATAACCGGGTCGATCATGCCGAGGCGAGCCGGTGGCCGTGGGCGAGGATCTCGGCCAGTGTGGCCAGGTCGGCCGGTGTGGGGTCGACCAGCGGCGGCCTGACCGAGCCGACATCGAGCCCGGACTGCCGTACCCCGGCCTTGATCAGCGAGACGGCATAACCGGGCACCCTGTCCCGCAGCGCCACCAGAGGCTCGTAGAACCCGGTCAGCAGGTCGGTTCGGCGTTCCTCGTTCCCGTCCATGTAGGCGCGGTAGAACGCGGTCGCGATCTCGGGCGCCATCGCGAACACGGCTGAGGAGTACAGCGGCACCCCGATGCCACGGAAGGCGGCCTGGGTCAGCTCGGCGGTCAGCAGGCCGTTGAAGAACTGGAAGTCCGTGCGTCCCGTTGCCCTGACCGCGAGCACGATGCGCTGGGTTTCGCCGATGTCACCGACACCGTCCTTGAAGCCGATCACCTGCGGATCCCGGGCCAGCCGGGACATCGCCGACGCGGTGAACTTGGCGTTCGCGCGGTGGTACACCACCAGCGGAAGATCGGTGGCGGCGGCGATCGCCTCCACATAGGCAACCAGGCCGTCGACGGGGGCATTCACCAGATACGGGGGGAGTACCAGCAGACCGTCCGCACCGGCGTCGGCCGCTGCCCTGGCGCATTCGAGGGCGTGCCCGAGGGGGCCGCCGGCGCCGCTGAGCACCGGCGCAGCCCCACCGGTCGCCTGCACGGTGGTGCTGACGACGGCGGAGACCTCGGCCACCGAGAGGGTGTGGAACTCGCCGGTGCCGCAGGCGGGAAAGAGGCCGCCGGGGGAGTGTCCCAGCCGCGACTGGACATGATCCTTGAGTACCGCGGTGTCCACCCGGCCCGCCCGGTCGAAGGCAGTCACCGGGAAGAAGAGGACTCCGTCAAACCTCATACTGCGCTCCTCGATCGATGATGATCACTATCCGCTGCCACGTCGTCGACCAGTTCCGTCCGCCAGCTGCGTTTCGGGCGCCAGCCCAGCAGCGCCTCCGCCTTGGCCACCGAGAACGCCGGAGCCGTGCCGGTCAGTCCTGCCGACAGCTCCTCGGTGCCGGGGTGGAACTGGGGCATCAGCTCGCAGAGCGGCCGCCGGGCCATGGCATCCGATGCGCCCACGAAAAACACGTCCCCATTCGGCAGCTGATGGGCCGCACGCAGCCACCGGTCGACGAAGTCGGCGGCGTCACGGGCGTCGACGTAGTTGAACAACGACACCGCCGCCAGCGCCGGATCGTCGAGGCGCTCACGGACGGTGTGGCCCTGCTGGGTCGGTGCGCCGTTCCACTCATCCGGAGAGATCACGAAACAGGGCCGGAACGATCCGAGCCTGATCTTGTCGCCGTACTGGGCGGTGAACATGGCCACTATCGACTCCATGGTCATCTTCGACAGCGCATAGGCGTTCCAGGGCCTGAGCCGGTGCTTCTCGTCGATCGGCAGATAGTCCGGCTGCCAGCCGAGCGGCGAGCCATAGCCCAGCGGCGTCGGGCTGGAGGCCACCAGGATCCTGCTGGTTCCGTGCGCGACAGCAGCCTGCAGGGTCTGGAAGGCGATGGCGGTGTTGGTCTGCAGGATGACGTGCTCGGGCGCGGTGAAAGGTACGGCGATCGCGGCCAGGTGAACCAGGGCCTCCGGCCGGGCCTGCGCCAGGGCCGCGTCGGCGGCCTCGTTGTCGGTCAGGTCAGCGACGATCTGCTGCGCCGGCAGGGTGGGATGTCGGTGCCGATCGATCGAGATGACCTCATGACCGGCGGCGGCCAGGCCGGTCACCACACTGACCCCGAGCCGGCCGCCGCCGCCGGTGACGGCGACTCTGAGGTTGCCCTCGGTCATACCGCCTCCTCCTCCGTCAGCGGCAGGCCGAAGTCGGACAGGTGGACCGGCTCGCCGGTGGCCAGGCTCTGGTTGCCGGAGACGCCGACGAGCACGCTGCGGATGCCGTCCAGGTAACCGGCCGCACGTCGCAGCGGATCCTCGGTTGCACCGCGGAACACGTCGTCGAGCAGCATCGCGTCGCCGCCGCCGTGGGAGCCGGCGCCCTCCGGGATCGGCACCTCGACGGCCGACTCCCAGTGCTTCTGCAGCAGGATCCGGGCGCCCACCGGACGCAGCTCCTCATCGCCGCTGGTCGCCTCGTCCGGCTGAGCGCTCGGATCGACGACCGGAGCCACGTCGGCGTTGCTGCCCCGGACAGCCGCGGCCGGCACCGATGACCGTTCGATCACCTCAAGCTCGAGCCGGCCGGCGGTCCCGTTCACCCCGACCCGGTAGCCCTCCCAGGGTGCATGCGCGTTCAGGGAGTAGCTCAGGGACGGACCACCGCGGAACCCCACCAGCAGGCTCAGGTTGTCCTCGATCGTGATGCCCGGCGCGAAGACGTCCTGATCACGGTGGTAGCCGTCGACATGCTCGGCGTCCAGGTAGAGCCGCCGCAGCTTGTCGTCGGCCGCCAGGTCCAGGTGGAACGGGTCGGTTGCCGGGTCGGTGTCGCGGCTGAGCAGCGGCCGCGCGCCCAGCCCACGTTCGGCAGCGTTCTTATCCCCGTAGAACCGCAGGCCGCCCAGCGCGAAGACGGTCTGGGGAACGTCGTCCAACCACCAGTTGATCAGGTCGAAGTGATGGGTGGACTTGTGGACCAGCAGGCCGCCCGAGTTGGACTTCTCCCGGTGCCAACGCCGGAAGTAGTCGGCGCCGTGGGAGGTGTCGAGCACCCACTCGAAGTGCATCGAGGTCACGTCGCCGATGGCACCCTCGGCGATCAGCTGGCGCAGAGTGGAGTTGCGTGGGGAGTAGCGATAGTTGAAGGTGACGACGAGGGTCCCCTTGGACCTGCGGACCGACTCGACGATGGACTCGATCCGGTCGGCCGTGGTCGTCATCGGCTTCTCGCTGATGACGTCGATGTCGCGGTCGAGGGCAGCGCAGATGTAGTCGGAGTGGGTGTAGTCGGGCGAGGTGACGATCACCCCGTCGGGCCGCTGCTCATCCAGCAGGCGGCCGAAGTCCGCGGCGTCGTAGGTCGCTGCCGCTTCCTGGCCGTGCTCGGTGATCTTCGTGTTGTAGAGGGCCATCCGGACCGAGTTCGTGTCGCACAGGGCGACCGGCCTGCCCACATCGGCGTGTGTGGTCAGCAGGGCATTGATGTACATGTCTGCACGGGACCCAGTCCCGACGATCGCGTACCTCTTCGGACTCGTCGCCACGAGAGCTCCTCTCAAATCAAGTAACCGGTTTCCGCACTCTATCCCGGTCCGTCCAGGACGGCAACCCACTGGTTCGGGTCGGTTTTCGTAGTGTTGCTAGGGTGTGCTGACCGGCCCGGATCGCTTGCAGAAAAGGGTGTGGCAGCGAGACCGATGGCTGATAGGGGCTACCAGATGGCGCGACAGAAGAGCGGGGAGCGGATCACCATCGGTGACGTCGCCGCGCTGGCCGGAGTGTCCAGAGCAACCGTTTCCAGGGTCATGAACGGGTTGGCGACGGTCGATCGCTCGATCGCGGACCGTGTTCTGGCGGCGGCGAAGCAGCTCAACTACATGCCCAGCGTCGCTGCCCGGAGCCTCGCGCTGGGCCGCACCCATACCGTCGGCTACGTGGTGCCGGACCTCACCAATCCCGCTTTCCACGGCGCCATGCGTGGCCTGAGCCTGGCTGCGGCCAAGCAGCATTACCGGGTGCTGGTGGCCGACACCGCCGAGCATGCGGAGGAGGAACCCATCCTCGCCATCGAGACCCGCCGGCGCTGTGACGCCCTGGTCCTGTGCGCCCCGCGGATGCCGCAGGACGAGCTGCTGCGGCTGCTACCCGAGCTGGCCCCGGTCGTCCTGCTCAACCGGGATGCCGGCGACGAGTCGACCCCACTGCTGGGCATCGACTGGGCTTCGGGCGTCCGTGATCTGGTCCGACATCTGGTGGGGCTGGGGCACCGTCGCATCGCCTATCTCGCCGGGCCACCGAGCAGCGCCTCGAACACTGACCGGCTGAAGGGCTTCGAGAGCCTGCGCGACGCCATCGATCTGGTGCAGATCCCCTGCGGAGCGATGTTCTCCGACGGACATGCCGCGGCAGGACAGGTGCTCGACTCGGATGTGACCGCGGTGATCGCCTTCAACGACGTGGTGGCGCTGGGACTGCTCGGGGCCCTGCACGAGCTGGGAGTCCAGGTGCCGGGCCAGCTGTCCGTTGCGGGCTTCGACGACATCCCCTTCGCTGCGTTCACCAGTCCCGCCCTCACCACCGCCTCGGTGCCGCAGCTGGAGCTCGGAGAGCTCGCCTGGCAACGGTTGTGGGCCATGCTCAACGGCGAACGGCCGGAGCACAGCGTGGTCTTCCGGCCACGGCTGGTCGCCCGGGGCAGCACCGGTCAGGCCTCGGACTAGCTGCCGCACCCGAGATATCGGTTTCTCACAAGGTTCCTCAGGGTTCGATCGAGGACGGCCTGGCGACCACCGGTGCAACCCCGGCCCAACGGGACGACGGACCGTGATTGAGCGGGAAACGAGCAATTCAAGGGAAGCCCAGGGATGGTCCTTCCTCGCCGAGTGCTTGACAACAGCACTCAGCCTTGATAGGAAAGCGGTTACTTGCATCTGCGGTCGGTCCGAGATGACCCGCCGCAACCCGGACAACGCTCTCGGGGACGCGGACGAGCGTCGCCCTCGGAAAGGAAGCGAACGGTCAATGACGACTAGGGACTTTGTGATCAGTAGGCGCGGAGCGCTGAAACTGGGACTGGGGGCGACCGCGGCGGTTGCACTCACCGCTACCGGATGCGGCAGCGGTGGCGGTGCCGGTGGTGCCAAGAATGCCGACGGCAAGGTCGAGCTGCGCTTGACCTGGTGGGGAAACGACACCCGCAATGCCAACACCGCCAAGCTGGTCGAGGCCTACCAGAAGGCCAACCCGAATGTGGTGATCAAACCGGAGAGCGGCGAGTGGGCCAGCTACTGGGACAAGCTGGCGACCCAGGTGGCCGCCAATGACGCTCCAGACATCATCCAGATGGATGAGAAGTACATTCGCGAGTACGGCGGGCGCGGCGCGCTCCTGGATCTGGCCAAGAACGGCCTGGACACGTCGAAGTTCGCACCCGGAACGGTCAAGCCCGGTGAGAGCAAGGACGGCCTGATGGGCATCAACGCCGGCGTCAACGCACCGGTCATCCTGGCCAACCCCAAGGTCTTCAAGGCAGCCGGCGTCGACCTCCCCGATGACAAGACCTGGACCTGGGACGACTTCAAGCGGATCGCTGTCGAGATCACCAGGAAGAGCCCGAAGGGGACCTACGGCTCCACCTCCCCGATGGCCAACGATGCCACCCTGAGCGGTTTCCTGCGGCAGCGAGGCAAGGCCCTGTTCACCGAGGACAGTCTGGGGTTCGAGGCCGCGGACGCGCAGGCGTTCTACGACTGGATCATGGAACTGCAGAAGGCGAAGGCCATCCCGTCGCCGGACGAGGTCGCCGAGGATGACGGCAAGTCGCTGGACCAGTCCTCCTTCGCCATCGGCAAGGCAGGCTTCGGCTGGGTCTGGTCAAACCAGCTCAACGCCTATGACGCGGCCTCCGGTGAGGACATCAAGATCCTGCGCTACCCGAGCCAGACAGGCAAGGCGGCCGACGCCAAGCTCTGGTACAAGGCCTCCATGTTCTGGTCCGCCTCCTCGCGGACGAAGAACGCCGAGGAAGTGGTGAAGTTCATCAACTGGCTCTCCAACTCGGTCGACGCGGGTGCGATCCAGACCACCGAGCGGGGAGTTCCGCCGAACCTCGACGTACGCGAGAAGATCGCCGACAAGCTCACCAAGTCGGACAAGAAGACCATCGCCTTCATCGAGGCGATCGAGCCGGAGCTGGGCGACACCCCGCTGCCGCCTCCGGTCGGGGCGGGCAACTTCCCCGACATCCAGAAGCGCTATGGGCAAGACGTCATCTTCGGCCGTTCCTCGTCGGCCGACGCGGCGAAGAAGCTGATCGACGAGGTCAAGGGGAACATCTCCTCCGCAAGCTGAGCGCGGCGGGTGGGCGCAGGCCCACCCGCAGCCGCAGCGGCCAGATCATCCAGTGGAGCAACTACCAGGAGACCTTGTGAGCGCAGAGAAGATCGAGGGGTGGCCGCTGCTGAGCCGCCGTCCCCCGGGACGTGCTGAGGCGGTGAAGCGATGAGTGTCGTCGGTGAGCTGAACTCGCTCCGGAGACCCAAAGGTGCCAAGAAGGGCGAGAAGGAGGAGAGCCCCGACAATAAGGCCGGCTATCTCTTCCTGGCGCCGTGGCTGATCGGATTGTTCCTGATCACGATCGGTCCGATGCTGGCGTCGCTGTATCTGTCCTTCACCGACTACAACCTGATCCAGCCACCCGAGTGGATCGGGCTGGACAACTTCCACCGCATGCTCGGCGACAGCCGACTGCTCAACTCGTTGAAGGTGACGTTCACCTACGTGTTCGTCTCGGTGCCCCTGCAGCTCGCACTGGCGCTGCTGATCGCGCTGGTGCTCGACCGGGGCATGCGGGGGTTGGCGTTCTACCGTTCGGTGTTCTACCTGCCGTCCCTGCTGGGCTCCTCGGTGGCCATCGCGATCCTGTGGCGCCAGATCTTCGGCACCAGCGGGCTGGTGAACCAGGTGCTGGGGCACCTGGGGGTGCAGAGCCCGCCCGGCTGGATCTCCAACCCCGACACGGCACTCAGCACCATCATCCTCCTGCATGTCTGGACCTTCGGCTCACCCATGATCATCTTCTTGGCTGGGCTCAGACAGATCCCGCGGATGTACTACGAGGCGGCGGAGGTGGACGGCGCCGGTACGCTGACCCGGTTCTCCAAGATCACCCTGCCGCTGTTGTCACCGATCATCTTCTTCAACCTCGTGCTGCAGATCATCGGCGCCTTCCAGTCCTTCACCCAGGCATTCATCGTTTCGGGTGGCAGCGGGGGACCATCGGACTCCACCATGTTCTACACGCTGTACCTGTACCAGAAGGGTTTCGGACAGTTCGACATGGGCTATGCCTCAGCCTTGGCGTGGCTCCTGCTGGTGATCATCGCCGCATTCACCGTGATCAACTTCATCGCCGCAAAGTATTGGGTGTTCTACGATGACTAGTCTCAGCAGCTCCACCCTCACCACCACCGGCAACGGTCTGGACCGATCGGGCACCTCCGCCGAGGGCACCGGCTCCGGTCGGCCCAAGAAGTCGCCCGTCCTGTCAGCCGTCAAGTCAGTGGCGAAGCACGTACTGCTGATCGCTGCCGGCCTGCTGATGCTCTACCCGCTGCTCTGGATGGCGGTGAGCTCATTGCGTCCCAACGACCTGATCTTCCGTCAACCGGGGCTGTGGCTGAAGACGCTGCACGTGCAGAACTACAGCGAGGGCTGGACGGCGCTGGCTCAACCGTTCGGACGCTATCTGCTGAACTCGGCCATCGTGGTGATCGGCGCCATCGTCGGCAACCTGGTCTCCTGTTCGCTGGCTGCGTACGCCTTCGCGAGGCTGCGGTTCAAGGGGCGCAAGATCTGGTTCGCGATCATGCTGCTGACCATCATGCTGCCCGTTCACGTCGTCGTGGTCCCGCAATACATCCTGTTCTCCCAACTCGGCTGGGTGAACACCTTCTGGCCGCTGGTGCTGCCGAAGTTCCTGGCGACGGATGCGTTCTTCGTCTTCCTGATGGTGCAGTTCATCAGGGGCATCCCGCGGGACCTGGACGAGGCGGCCCGAATCGACGGCTGCGGGCATTTGAAGATCTTCTGGCACGTCATCCTGCCGCTGATGCTGCCGGCCCTGGCGACGACGGCGATCTTCACGTTCATCTGGACGTGGAACGACTTCTTCACGGCACTGATCTATCTGACCTCACCGGACATGTTCACCGTGCCGGTCGCGCTCAGGTCGTTCATCGACTCCACCGGCGGCAGCAACTGGGGAGCGATGTTCGCCATGTCGATCGTCTCGCTGTTGCCGGTCTTCTTCGCCTTCCTGTTCGGTCAGAAGTTCCTGATCAAGGGCATCTCCACTACGGGCATCAAGTAGCCGCCGGATGACCGACCTGGAAGAGCACCAGATCAAGCGTGACCGGCTGCTCAAGATCCTGGCAGACCATGGTGCGGACCGGCTGCTGCTGACCTCGCAGACGGCCCTCGCCTGGTATCTGGAGGGAGCCCGCATCCATGTCAGCCTGGCCGCGCCGCCGATCGTGGCACTGCTGGTCTCCAGCGAGGCCGACGAGCTGATCCTGACCAGCAACGAGGCCGACCGACTGGTCAGCGAGGAGCTGCCGTCCTGGGTGCGGGTCCGGGAGGTCGGCTGGCAGCAGCAGCCCGCCTTGGCTGCGACAGGCGACGTCCTCGCCGAGGACGCCGTGGCTGCTGAGCTGCGGGCCGCCCGTACGCCCCTGCTCCCGTCCGAGACGGACCGGTTCCGCTCTCTAGGGGCGGGGACCGCCAGGCTGCTCACCGAGGTGCTGTCCGGCTGCCGACCGGAACAGCCCGAGCGTGAGGTGGCGGCAGCTGTGACTGCGGGCGTCGTCGCGCTCGGCGCCGAGCCGCTGGTTGTGCTGGTCGGTGGCGCCGAGAGGGTGCGACACCGGCATCCGTTGCCCACTGCCGCCCCGCTCGGGCGACGCGCCCTGGTGGTGGTGTGCGCCCGCCGGGACGGGTTGGTGATCAATGTCAGCCGATGGGTGCGGTTCGGCCCACCGACCGAGGTGGAGAGCTCCGCGGACCGCCGCATCCTGGAGGTGGAGTCCGCCTTCCTCGACGCACTCCGGCCCGGCAGCACGCTCGGTGAGGTGCTGGATGCGGGCCGCCAGGCCTACCCGGGTTACGGGTTCGACCGGGACGAGTGGCGTCGGCACCATCAGGGCGGGGTCGCCGGCTACGCCGGGCGGGACCCCCGGGCCACCGAGGGTGCACCGGACCGGATCTGCCTCGGGCAGGCGTTCGCCTGGAACCCGAGCGCGCCCGGCTGCAAGGTGGAGGACACGGTGCTGCTGACGGGTGACGGGATCGAGGTGCTGACGGTCGACCCGCGCTGGCCGACGGTGGAGTGTGCCGGGCGTCTCCGACCGGCCGTGCTGGAGTTGCGGCCCTGAAAACCTGGATGCGCTTGCGATGGGTGGCCTCGAGACAAGCGTGAGCCCGGCTCGAGACCCGTCACCAGATCCGGGATCTCAGGGTGCGCAGCGCCGCAGCCGCTCCATCGAGTTGCTGAGGTGCAGCCGCACCGCGGCGCGGGCCGTCTCCGGCTCGCGGCGGCCGATGGCAGCAGCCACGTTCTCGTGCTCGGTGCACACGGCCGCGAACCGGGCGGCTGCCGAGGGTTGGATCGCCGCCGAGAGCCGGGCCCGCGGCAGCGCGATCATGGTGGGCCCCAGCGAGCTGATCAGGTCGCCGTAGTAGCGGTTGCCGCTGGCCAGGGCGACCCGGAGATGGAACTGGAAGTCGGCGTCGACCGCCGCACTGGGCCGCTCGGAGCTCTGCCGGAGCCTGTCCAGGGCCGCCCAGATGCCCTCGAGCTGGACGTCGGTCCGCGACACCGCGGCCAGCCCGGCAGCCTCGACCTCGATGCCGATCCGGAAGGCCAGCAGCTCGACCATCTCCTCCACCGAGCGCTGGCTGCCGGGGTCGAAGCTGGTGCTGCTCGGCCTGGCCAGCACGAAGCTGCCTCGACCTCGGTAGGTCTCGACCAGTCCGGCCGCCTGCAGCCGCGAGAGCGCCTCGCGGACCACGGTCCGGCTGACCCCACGACCCTCGGCCAGCTCAGCCTCGGTCGGCAACCGTGCTCCCGGCGCCAGTTCCCCCTCCTGGATCTGCTGGGTCAGCTCGGCCACCAGAGCGTTGGCCAGGCTGGGCCGACCCTGCTGCTTTCCTGGTCGCACAGCTGAGGAGGTCACGGCCGCTCCGGTCGCGGGGTGCCCACCTGATGGCGAGCGACGGTCCAGCCGGCCACCCGGTCGCTCAGGGTGACGCCGAGCCCTGGGCGGTCGGGTACGACCATCCTGCCGTCACTGATCTCCATCCGTTCGTTGAACAGCGGTTCGAGCCAGTCGAAGTGCTCGACCCATGGCTCGCGGGGGTAGGCGGCGGCCAGGTGCAGGTGGATCTCCATGGCGAAGTGCGGCGCCAGCATCAACCCCTGGTGGTCGGCCAGGGCGGCGATCCGCAGGAACTGGGTGATTCCGCCGACCCGAGGAGCATCGGGCTGCAGGTAGTCGGTGGCCGAGCGCTCGATGTAGCGCCAGTGCTCGGCCACGCTGGTCAGCATCTCGCCGGTCGCGATCGGGGTGTCGAACTCCGCCGTCAGCCTGGCATGGCCCTCGACGTCGTCGGCGTCCAGCGGCTCCTCGATCCAGACCAGTCCGAACTGTTCAAGCGCCCGGCAGCACCGCCGCGCCTGGGGTCGGTCCCACTGCTGGTTGGCGTCGACCATCAGGGCGACGTCATCCCCGAGATGGGACCTGATCGCCGCCACCCGGGCCAGGTCCGTCGCCGCGTCCGGTTGGCCCACCTTGATCTTGATGCCGCCGATGCCGGCTTCGAGCGTGCGGGTGGCGTTGTCCTTGATCTGCGCCAGCGGGGTGTGCAGGAACCCGCCGGAGGTGTTGTAACAGCGCACCGAGTCCCGGTGAGCGCCGAGCAGCTTCGCCAGCGGCAGCCCGGCCCGTTTGGCCTTGAGATCCCACAGGGCGATATCGAACGCCGCCAGCGCCTGGGTGGCCAGGCCGGCACGGCCGACCGAGGCCCCGGCCCAGACCAGCTTCTGCCAGAGCCGGCCGATGTCGTTGGCATCCTCTCCGAGAAGATCGCCGGCGACCTCTCTGGCGTGGGCGAACTGGCCCGGCCCTCCGGCCCGTTTCGAGTAGCTGAAACCGAGACCTGTGTGCCCGTCCTCGGTGGTGATCTCGGCGAACAGGAAGGCCACCTCGGTCATCGGGCGTTGCCGGCCGGTCAGCACCTTGGCGTCGCTGACCGGAGTGTCCAGTGGCAGCAGCACGGAGGAGAGGGCGATGTGGGCGATGGCGGCCGGCGGCGGGACGGCGCGCGGACTGGTATCGGGGGTCATGGTGTTCCTGATGATGGGGGCCGGCTGGAAAAGTTGTCATACAACATATCAGGTTGTCGTACGAGTGAAATCCCTGCACGCGGGACGGCCACCAGTAGGGTGACGGCGTGACCCAGTTCGCGAAGTCCTCCCCACTCCCGCGTCCGGGGCGGACGCTGGTGATGGGTGTCGTCAATGTCACACCCGACTCGTTCTCCGACGGTGGCGAGTGGTTCGAGCCGGACGCCGCCATCGCCCATGGCTTGGCGTTGCTCGCGGAGGGTGCCGACCTGATCGACGTCGGTGGCGAGTCGACCCGCCCGGGAGCCAAGCGACCGGACAGTGCCGAGGAGCTCCGCCGGGTGATTCCGGTCATCACTGCGCTGGCTGCAGCCGGCGCCGTGGTCAGCGTCGACACGATGCGATCGGAGGTCGCCGCGGCGGCGATCGACGCCGGCGCAGTGCTGGTCAATGACGTCTCCGGCGGACGCGCCGATCCGCAGATGCTGACCACGGTCGCCGACCGCGGTGTCGCCTATGTCTGCATGCACTGGCGCGGACACGGCGAGGACATGCAGTCGCGGGCCGTCTACGACGACGTCGTGGCCGAGGTGGTGGACGAGCTGTCCGAGCAGGTCGGGGCGGCGCTCAAGGCCGGCATCGGGGCCGAACGGCTGATCCTCGACCCGGGTTTCGGCTTCGCCAAGACCGGCGAGCACAACTGGCAGCTGCTGCAGCGGCTGGACGAGATCGAGGCGCTCGGCTACCCGCTGCTGATCGGGGTGTCCCGCAAGACGTTCCTGGGTACGCTGCTGGCCGATGAGGCCGGCCGGCCGCGACCGGCAACGCAGCGAGACGACGCCTCGATGGCCCTGACCGCGTTGGTGGCGGCGCGAGGCGTGTGGGGCGTGCGAGTGCACACAGTTCGCCCGAACCGTGACGCGGTGGCTGTCGCGCAGCGGCTCCGCACCACTCGATAGATCCGCGCGGGCTCGTCAGAAGTTCACCTCGCCGCCGCCGACACGTCCCGCTGCTCGGACCGGTGGCGTTTGCGGGGTCAGATAGGGTCGCTGTGACGAGGAGGTGACATGCCAGAACTTCCAGTACGCCACATCCCGCCAGCGGATGCGCCGGACCGGGTGGCGTTGAAGGGGATTTCGGGATTCGGGCACCATGGTGTCTTCGCCTTCGAGCGGGAACAGGGCCAGCGGTTCGTGGTGGACGTCGTCTGCGCGCTGGATCTGGAACCCGCTGCGCGCAGTGACGATCTGACCGATACCTTGGACTACGGTTCCCTGGCGGCAGCCGTCGTAAAGGACATCGAGGGGGAACCGCTGGATCTGATCGAGTCCCTGGCGGCCAGAATTGCTCGCACCTGTCTGAGCAATCAGCGTGTTGACGCGGTCGAGGTCACTGTGCACAAACCTGACGCGCCAATGCCGGTAGATGTGGCCGATGTGGCCGTCACGCTGACAAGGAGTAGGACATATGAGTAGTCCCAACCCGTATGCCATCGATGCCGACACGTTGAGCGGCATGAAGCCGCTGAAGAAGGTCGTCTACTCGGTGGGGTCCAACCTGGGGGACCGATTGGCCAACCTCCAGGGCGCGGTCGACGCGATCAGGGACACTCCCGACGTCATCGTCGTCGACGTGTCCTCCGTGTACGAGTCCGACTCGGTCGGCGGCCCCGAGGACGCGCCCAAGTTCCTCAACCTCGTCATCGTCGCTGAGACGACGCTCGAGCCCCGGACGCTGCTCGAGCGTGCGCTTGCCGTCGAGGACGCGTTCGGCCGGGTCAGGACCGAGCGCTGGGGTCCTCGGACGCTGGATGTCGACCTGATCATGGTCGGCAGCACCATCACCGACCAGGACGACATGAAGCTGCCGCACCCCTTGGCGCACCAGCGGGCCTTCGTGCTGGCGCCCTGGGCCGAGATCGACGCCACCGGGGAGCTTCCGGGTCGGGGTTCGGTCTCCGACCTGCTCGCGGCGGCCGGAGCAGACAGCGTCACCAGACGCGACGACCTCGCGGTCGAGAGCGACTGACGCCGGCGAGGCAGCCACAGTGCGTGACGAGACTCAGCGTGACCAGATTCCCCCCGAGGAGCCGCAGCGACCCGAGACCGGCTCCATCGCGCTGACGTCGTCCCGTGCGGTCGCGGTGGCGTTCCTCTTCGGCCTGCTGATCGGCTGGTTCGTCGTGCTGGCCGCCAACGCGCTGGGGGCTCTGTCACCTCAGGTCCCGTGGTCCGCGCCGATCGCGCTGCTGCTCGCGGCCGGACTCGTCGGCATCCTGGCCTACGGCACCCACCAGCGGATCCAGGTGCGGCGCAGCTTCGTCGAGCCGCACCGGGCGGTCTCGATGCTGGTGCTCGGCAAGACCGCAGCCCTGGCCGGGGCCCTGGTCGCCGGCGGCTACCTCGCCTTCGGACTGATGTTCGTCGGCCGCTGGGAGGCCGACATCCCCCGGGAGCGCGTCATCCGCTCCGCCGTCTCCGTCGTCTCGGGCATTGCCATGACGGTGGCCGGGCTGCTGCTGGAACGCGCCTGCAAGGTGCCGAAGTCGGAGGACGACGAGGAGTCGGATTCCCCCCACCGGTGACCGCGGGCACGACCCGGTGTGCCGGTGCCGCGAATCCATCGCGGCCGGGGCTAGGGTTTCCCTCGTGACTTCCCCCGCTCCCAGCCGAAAGGCATCCCCCTCTCAGATGAGACGGATCTCTCAAGCAGTCCTGGTCGCTGGTGCGGTGCTCTCCGCCGCTGCAGCAGTCGGGCCCGTCTGGGTCGTCCGGTCCGGCGTCGTGCTGGCGGTCATCGCCGGCATAGTCGCCTGCGGCTACGCCTGGCGCGAGCTGGCCCAGTCGCGTCGCGACCAGGCGGAGAAGCTGCTGAGGGTGACCAAGGATCACGGCGCCGCGCTCAGCGCCGAGCGTCGGCACAATGGCGCGGTGGTGCAGACCCTGGCCCAGCGGGCCACCGCGGCCTGCAACGAGGTCGAGCGGTTGCGGATCACCATCGCCGAGCTGCAGACGACCATCTCCAGCCTGAACGGGGACAAGGCCTTCCTGACCGGTGAGATTCGCGAACGGGAAACCGCCATCGCTTCGCTGGAGCAGAGCCTGCGGTCCCGCGAGGCCGAGCTGGCCGCGCTCCAGGACGACGACGCGGAGGTGCACGCCATGCCTCGTCGCGTCCTCTCCGAGCATCGAACCGGCCGGGCGGTCGAGGCGGACCGGTCCGTCGACGCAGACCCTTCGACGGTGGTTGATCTCAAGACGATGGCGACAGCGATGGCGATGCCCAACTACGAAGAGGACAGGCGCCAAGCCTGACCTCCAGCCCTGATCCCCAGCTCCTCGTCCTCAGTCCTGGCCGGAGACGCTCACCCGACCGCCGTCCAGGAAGCGCTCGAACGACCCCCAAGGCTCCTTGCCGGCCTTGTCCATGATCACCTCGGCCGAGTACTGCAACAGGTAGACCCGGCGCAGTCGGTCGGTCAGGTTGGGGCCGCTGCGATGGATCACGGTGCTGGAGAAGCAGACGATCGACCCCGCAGGAACGATCACCGGCATCCCGCGGTCCGAGCCGAAGTAACACACCTCGTCGCCGGTCGCGGACCTGATGTGCTTGACGTAGGAACGGATCCCGGAGCGGCTGTAGGGCAGCAGATAGACCGACCCGTTCTCCTCGGTCACATCGTCCAGCGCGATCCAGCAGGTCAGGTAGGGATCATGGTCCTCATGCACATAGCCCGAGTCCTGGTGCCAGGCAAAGGCCGTGTCGGGGTCGGCCGCCTTGATCACGTACTGCTCCCAGAAGAGGTAGGCATCCTGGCCCAGCACCGACCGGCAGATCGCGGCCATGGTCGGTCCGAAGATGAACCTTCTCAACTCCGGTCGATGCTGGTAGATGAGGTGGCTGAAGTAGCGCTTGCCGCGGGCGTTGATGCCCAGCCGCTCGACTCCGGCAGCATCCATCTCGGCGTCCAGGCGTTGCATGGAGTACTCGGCACCGCTACGCAGCAGCTCGAGGTCCTCGGGACTGATCACATTCTCCAGCACGAAGTAGCCCTCGGTGCGGTACTGGTCGATCATGTCCGGGGTGATCTGGACGGACGGTCCGCTGTCGGTCGAGTCCATCTGGCTCACCTGCCCGCGTCCGTGCTCGAGGTGGCGTGCCCTCGTACGGTGGCGTCGCGTTGCGCCACCAGGGCCAGTCGCATCGCTTCGAAGGTGTGCTCCTGCGGGCAGGCGGTCGTGGTCTGGTTGCGGACGTCGTTGATCAGGTCGGCGTAGTACGTCAGCTCGACCTCCGAGCAGTCGACGTAGTTGGTGCCGTCCCGGTCCACACAGAACAGGTGGTTGCCGCCGTCGCGGCCCGCGATGTCGACGTACTTGCGCAGTTCGAGATAGCCCTCAGTGCCGAGCACCATCAGGCGACCGTCGCCCCAGGTGGGCAGCCCGTCCGGGGTGTACCAGTCGCAGCGGATGTAGCCCTGGGCTGTCTCGCTGCGCAACATCACTTCGCCGAAGTCCTGCAGCCCAGGTGTCTCCGCGTTGGCGTAGTTGGCGACCGTACTGGCCACCACCTCGCCGCTGGTGGAGCCGGTGAACCAGAGGAACTGGTCGATCTGGTGCGAGGCGATGTCGGCCAGGATGCCGCCGTACTGGTCGGCCTGGTAGAACCAGTCCGGCCGCGCCCGACCGCCCGCCAGGTGCGAGCCCACCCGGTGCGGCCCGAGGCCCAGGGTCTGCACCACCCGCCCGATTCTGCCTTCGCGGACCAGCTCGCCGGCACGGGTCACGCACGGGACCTCGAACCGCTCCGAGAAGGTGACCGACCAGAACCGGCCGGACTCTTCGACCGCTGCCCGGAGCTCGTCCAGCTCCGCCAGGGTGGTGCACCCGGGCTTGTCGGCGACCACATTCTTGCCTGCGTGCAGGGCCTGCAGAGCGATCCTTCCTCGGCGCGCCGGGACAGCGGCCGTGACCACCAGGTCGACCGAGGGGTCTTCGAGCAGTCGGCTCGGGTCGTCGTCGAAGGTCGGCGCGTCCGGCCAGCGGCGCCGTACTTCGAGGGCAACCGAGGCCTCCGGGTCGTCGGTGGCGGTGCCGACGAGCTCGGCGCCGTTCCGCACCAGGCCGTCGATCTGGCCGAAGATGTGCGCATGATCGAGACCGACGGCGGCGATCCGCACCGGTCTGTCCGTGGAGGAGGACATCGAGAACCTTCCTTGTTCGCGATCGGTGCCGGGCGGCATCCAGGCCCCATTCTGGCCGATCCGACCGCTGCTGCTGCGCTCGGGTCGTCCTGGCCGGAGAGCAAGAACATGATCTTCCAGCAGGATCTCGAATATCTGCGGCTGGATGTCCCATGGATGTTTGCCGAGGGATTACGTAACCTCAGCGCTATGACGAATATCGTTGTCGAGAGTGAGACCAGCCTGGCGGCCGAGTACGCGGCCAACGGCGTGGTCCAGGTGCGTTCCCTGCTCAACCCAGACGAGGTCGCCGAGATCCGGGAGGCGTTCACCGACCAGGTCGAGCGGGATCGGTCGATCGGGCATGATGATCATGTCCCGGACGACGACGTGCTGGCTCGCTATCCGCGCCTCGTCCATCCGCATCGGCATGCCGACCTCCGGGTCGGGCAGCTCGCGCGTCGGTGGATGCTGGACGCCCGGATCATCAGCCGGGTGGCCGACATGATCGGCCCGCCGCTCGCGGCGCAGTCGATGTTCTATTTCAAGCCTCCGTCCGCCCGTGGTCAGGCGCTGCACCAGGACAACCTGTTCCTGCAGGCGCATCCCGAGACCTGCATCGCGGCGTGGGTCGCGATCGACGACTGCGACGGCGACAACGGCGGGCTGATCGTGGTGCCGGGATCGCACCGCTACGAGCTGGCCTGCCCGGGGGAGGCCGATGTGGCCGAGTCGTTCGCCAACCAGGAGGTCAAGGTGCCCGACCACATGGAGCGGGTGCAGACCGAGATGAAGGCCGGCGATGTGCTCTTCTTCCATGGCAGTACGGTGCACGGCTCCCGAGCCAACCGGACGGCGGACCGCTTCCGTCGTTCGTTGATCTTCCACTATGTCCCACAGTCCAGCGTCGAGATCGCCCAGTTCTACAACCCACTGCTGACCCCGGCCGGTGACGAGGTGATGGTCACCGAGGCCACCGACGGCGGCGCCTGCGGTGACGGCTGGAACCCGGTCGGGCCGCACTGAGGTCGGTCAGGCAGCGGATCCTCCGGCGCGCGGTCGTCGAGCAGCCCAGGCGGTCCGGCTGCTGCGGACCGTCAGGTCGCGGCGGTTCGGCACGGCGTCGGGGCCCTGGTCAGCCAGGAGCAGATCGAGGGTGGCAACGTCGTCGTCCGCCAGCTCGCCGTCCAGGGCGGCCCGGATGCGACGTAGGTAGCTCTGGGCATACCGGCCGACGCTCGGTGCGGCAGGATCCGCCTCGACGGTGAAGCGGCGCTGGCCGATGACGTCGAAGCCGGCCCGCTCCAGGTGAGGCCGCCAGTCCGGGTGCGCATTCAACCCCTTGTGGGCCAGCGCCTGGTGACAGCGTGACTCGAGGCCGGGGCGCCCGAGTCCGAGGTCGACGGGCAGGAAGCGCGGCAGGACGTCCATCTCGATGACCACCAGCAGCCCACCTGGGCTGAGTGCGGCGTGGAGGTCAGCCAAGGTCCGATCCGGGTCGGCGACCTCGTGCAGCGACGAAGCGGCCCAGGCCACATCGACCGCGCCGACGCTGGGCCAGGCCGCGTCAAGGTCGGCCTGTAGCGGGTGCACCCGAGCGGCGAGTCCCTGCCGGTGTGCTGCCGCTCGGACGTGGTCGAGCAGCAGAGCGGATCTGTCCACAGCCAGGACGTCAGCGCGCTCGAAGCGCCGGGCGAGCGCGACGCTGCCCGCGCCCGTACCGGCACCGAGGTCGAGGACCGTCCGCGGGTCGGCCGGTAGCTGTTGCTCCACCCATCCGGTGACCTCGTCCAGATAGCAGCCGAACACCTCGGTGTCCAGGGTCAAGAGGTCGGCCAGGTCCTGCTCCTGCCGACGTGTTTGGTGGGGGTCGGGGAGCCCGGCGTCGTGCCGGTGCTGGTGCTGGGTCATGGAAGGAGGCTAGTCCGCTTCTGCGCCAGAGACATATGATCTTGCTTATGACGCAAGAACTCGAGCTCGACTCGTTGATCCGCCGTCGCATCAGGGGGCTGCGCCTCTCCCGCGGCTGGTCCCTGGACGCCCTCGCGGCCCGGTGCCAGCTCAGCCCGTCCACGCTGAGCCGAATAGAGACCGGGCACCGCCGGATCGCCCTCGACCAGCTGGTGGCCATGGCCCGGGCGCTCGGCACGACGCTGGACCAGCTGGTGGCGTCCGGCGACGACGAGGATGTGGTGATCCGACCGCAGCCCGGCCACCTGCACGGGGTGACGACCTGGCTGCTCTCGCGCGAAGGTTCTCCCCAAGGCGTCACGGTGGCCAAGATGCGGATCACGCCCGAACGTCCGACCGGAGCGCAGCAGCAGCGGGTGCATCCGGGTCGCGAGTGGTTCACGGTGCTCTCCGGCACGGCCCGCCTGCAGCTGGGGGAGAGGACCATCGTCATCCGGGCGGGTGAGGCGGCCGAGTTCTCGACCATGGTCCCGCACCTCATCGGGGCCGAGGGCGGGCCGCTGGAGATCCTGACTGTCCTCGACCACGACGGCGAACGTGCGCACCTGCACGCGCCGGGCGACGCGTCAGCATGATCGAATGCGCATGCCTCACTTGTCGATGTCGCCGACCACGTAGCCCATCGAGGCCAGAGCCATCTCGAGATCGGTCACCCGACAGCCGATCAGCAGGGCTTCCAGGGCCGCAACGTTGTTGAAGGAGGCGGTGCGCAGCTTCAGCCGCCACGGCGTCTTCTCGCCGCGCGAAACGAGGTAGCAGCCGGCGGTACCGAGTGGCGCCTCGGTGCTGAGATAGCCGGCCCCCTCGGGCAGCTTGATGATCTTGGGCAGCTTGACGTCCACCGGCCCGGGACGCCCCGCCAGCCGCTCGGCAGCTGCCCGGACCAGGCGGCTGCTCGCGGCCACCTCCTCGACCAGCTGGACGAACCGAGCCCAGGCGTCGCCGGCATCCTGACGCGCGGTGGTGATCAGCTCGGCCAGCTCCGGATAGGCGAGGTAGGGCTCAGATCGACGCAGGTCCAGCTCCAGGCCGGACGCCCGGGCGGCAGGACCACTCACCCCGTACGCCATGATCACGTCGCGTTGGAGCCGGGCGACCCCGCGGCTGCGGGCGGTGAACTCCTCTGAGTCGACCATCAGGCGCAGCTGCCGCATCTCCCGATCGACCTCGTCCAGCACGGCCAGCTCCTCGGCCAGCCAGCCGTCGTCGGCGTCGACCGCGAGCCCGCCCAACCGGTTGGCCATCGGGTGGACCCGGTTGCCGGTGAGCGCACGGTTCTGGCCCCGGAGCCGCTCGCGCAGCCGGGGCAGCCCGGTCGGGGTCCGGGTCGTGCGGCCGACGTAGCCGAGGAAGCCCAGATGGCTGAGGATCCTGCCGTGCTCGGCCAGTAGCGTGCGCAGCCAGACCGCCCTCGGTGGCACCTCGAGACCGAGCATCTTCTCGCAAGCCAGTGCGACGCAGAGCTCGCCGGCAAACGGCGCCTGCCAGTCGTGCCGGTCCGCGAGCATCAGTATCTGGCGGTACTCCCGCACCTCGAAGAGCTTCTCGGCGCCCCGGTGCATGGCGCCGACCACAACCTCGGCGGTGCTGACGGTGCCGTCCTGGGTCCACAGCCGGAGCTCCAGCAGTCCGGCCCGGCTGGGATGGTCCTCGCCGAGGTCGAGCAGCACCGTGCCGTCGGGAAGGCGGTCCGACCTCGTGGTCGGCAGCACCCCGGGCGCCAGCGAACCGACCAGGACGCGGAGCGACGAGTGCATGCCGCCAGTCTCCAGCATCTAGCGACGGTCAGCGGGCGGCACCCGTTGCAGCAGCCACCAGAAGTCGCCGAAGACCGTCGGCGCGGTGATCGCGTGCATCTCGCTCCGGCGGACCAGGGCGGTCAGCGCATCGCCGCCGACCGGCCCCTGCTGCGCGAGCAGTCGTTCGGCTACGTCCTTCTGCCGCACGAGCTCGACCGTTTCGGCGCCGATGTGCTCGGCCGCCACAGCGACAGCGTCGATCGCCACATGGGCGGTCAGGTTCATCTGGCCGGTGGGCAGGGGTGGGCACTGGTGCCCGTGGCTGAACCCGGTCAGCGTGCCGCTGCTGGGGCGGTCCGCGCCGAGGTGCCCGTAGTCGATCACCAATCCGAGACCGCCATAGCCCTGCAGCTGCGCACAGGCGGCGGCCCAGGCCCGATCCCGGCTGCTCCCGACCTCGACCCGGGGACCCTCCGGCCACCAGTGCCCGGCCCAGGCGTGATCATCAGCCGAGGCCTCCATGCCCAGCGTCTCGTTGCCGGTGTCATCGACGTCGACCAGGCGCAGCGAACGACCCTGCCGCTGGCAGATGGTGCACGGGAGATCGTCGAGCCATTCCACCGCCAACAAGAGCGTGGGCCGGTCGAGCGTCGCCAGGACGACGAACGCCTCACCGCTGGTCCAGGCTGTCGTCTCCACATCCCACAGGTCGCGGCACCAGGTCACGTCGTCGTCGAGATCATCGGGCCGCTCCCGCAGGTCGATGCCATAGAAGGCCAGGTCGGGGCGGAGCTGGAGCAGGGAGTTGAGCAACTGCCCGTCACCGGCGCCAAGATCGACAACTGCCCCGATCTCCGGTGCCCGCGCCAGCACTGCGGCGATCATCCTGGCCTGCAGATCCGTGGTGGCGGCCGCGGTGCGGAAGTGGCCGATCGGCCGTTCGGTACGCCAGAACCCGTCGTCGCCGTAGGCAGCCGTGGCCCACGCGGAACGCCAGGAAAGGGCATGCGAGAACATGTTCCTCATGGTGCCCGAGCAACCCGACCAGACCCAAGGCGACCAGCCTGCGGTGCCGACGCCCCCGCGGCTGCCGCAGCTGCCACCCCTGCCCGAGCTCCCAGGACGGCTGGCCAGCGAAGCGCCGGGGTGGGTGGCCGAGGTGGACGTCGTGGTGGTGGGCTCCGGCATCGCCGGTCTGACCGCCGCACTGGAGTGCAGCGACCTCGGCAAGGTGATGGTGGTCACCAAGAGTGTGGTGGCAGCCGGTTCCACGCCGTGGGCGCAGGGCGGCATCGCCTCCGTACAGGCAGAGGGTGACACGGTCGAGCAGCACATCGACGACACCCTCGTGGCCGGTGCCGGGCTGTGCGTACCGGACGCCGTCCGGGTGCTCGTCAGTGAGGGTCCGGACGCGGTCGCCGAGCTGATCGCCCGCGGCGCCGAGTTCGACCGGGACGAGGCGGGCGAGCTGGAGCTGACCCGAGAGGGCGGCCACCATCGCAACCGGATCGCGCATGCCGGCGGCGACGCCACCGGAGCCGAGATCGAGCGCGCGCTGGTGTCGAAGGTGAAGAGCATGCCCGAGATCGAGATCGTCGAGCATGCGCTGGTGCTGGACCTGATTCCAGCGGCCGGCGACTTGCCCGGCGTGGCCGGTGTCACCCTGCACGTGATGGGGGCGGGCACCCGGGGTGGCGTCGGCGCCGTGCATGCCCGGGCAGTGGTGCTGGCCACCGGCGGGATCGGCCAGATCTACGCAGCGACCACCAACCCGCCCGTCTCCACAGGTGACGGGGTGGCTGCAGCGCTGCGGGCCGGTGCGCGGCTGCGCGACGTCGAGTTCATCCAGTTCCACCCCACTGTCCTCTACCTGGGGCCGGGAGCCCGGGGGCAGCTGCCGCTGGTGAGCGAGGCCGTACGTGGTGAGGGTGCGCACCTGCTCAACAGCGCCGGCGAGCGGTTCATGATCGGGCAGCACCCGTTGGCCGAACTGGCACCTCGCGACGTGGTCGCGAAGGCGATCATGAAGGAGATGGCGAAAGAGGACAGCGACCACGTGTTCGTCGACGGGCGGATGCTCGGCGAGGAGATGTGGCGGGTGCGCTTCCCGACGATCTTGAACAGCTGCCGGCAGGTCGGCATCAACCCGGTCACCGACCTGATCCCGGTGTCGCCGGCCTGCCACTACTTCTGTGGCGGCATCGAGACCGACCTCGACGGTGCCACCAGCCTGACCGGTCTGTACGCCTGTGGCGAGGTCGCCTCGTCCGGCGTGCACGGTGCGAACCGGCTGGCCTCCAACTCGTTGCTCGAGGGGCTGGTCTTCGCCCGGCGGATCGCCATCAGTCTTCATGATCAACCGCCGCCGAGACGGCAGCCGGCCGAGGACCCGCGCGAGCCGGGCCTGATCGACCGGTCGGTGGTGCCGACGATGCAGCAGGCGATGAGCCGCTATGCCGGCGGCCTGCGGAGCGCCCGAGGACTGGACCGGTGCGCCGAGGAGCTCTCGGTGCTGGCGAAGTCCAACGGTGCCGTGCCTGGACTGGAAGCCTGGGAGGCGACCAACCTGATGACGGTCGCTACCGTTGTGGTGGCTTCGGCACGTATTCGGGAGGAGTCCCGGGGAGCTCACTGGCGCGACGACTTCGAGGACCGGGTGGACGGCTGGCAGGGACATCTGCTGGCCCAGCTCGAAGATCATCATCTGCGGCACATGTTCGTGCCGATCGCGAAGGGAACCATGTCATGATCGTGTCCACACTGGAGGCGGCCCGAGAGCTGGTCCGCGAGGCGGGGCTCGACCCGGAGGCCGTCACGCTGATCATCAATGAGGCCCTGGACGAGGACCTCGGCGGCCGTGGTGTGCTGCCGGCAGGCACCGGAGCGGGTGTGGATGTCACCTCGGAGGCCACCATTCCCGCCGAGGCTACGGCCACCGGCGACTTCGTCGCCCGGCGACCGGGCACCATCGCCGGCATGCCGGTGGTCGCCCTCACTCTGGCGCTGGTGCTGAGCCCGGCCGGGCCGTTCAGCCTGACCGCAGGGGTGAAGGACGGCGACCAGGTGGCGCGGGGGGACGTACTGCTGACCGTGACCGGCAACACCCGGGCCCTGCTGCGCGCCGAACGGGTGGCGCTCAACCTGGTCACCATGATGTCCGGAGTGGCCACTGCGACCCGGGCCTGGGTGTCGGCTCTGAGCGGCACCGGCACCCGGGTCCGCGACTCGCGCAAGACCATCCCTGGGCTGCGCATCCTGCAGAAGTACGCGGTCCGGGTCGGTGGCGGGGTCAACCACCGGATGTCGCTGGCCGACGCCGCGCTGATCAAGGACAACCATGTGATCGCCGCTGGCGGCGTGGTCGAGGCCTATCGGGCTGTGCGTCGGGCCTTTCCCGACATCACCGTCCAGGTGGAGGTCACCACCCGCGACCAGGCCGTTGCGGTGGTCGACGCCGGTGCCGACGAGGTGCTGCTGGACAACATGTCGGCCGAAGAGATGACCGAGGTGGTGCGGCAGCTGAAGGGCCGAGCCCGGTTTGAGGCCAGCGGTGGGCTGACGGTCGAGGATGCCGCAGAGGTCGCTGCCACCGGCGTCGACTTCGTCGCCGTGGGTGCAATAACACATTCCTCACCTATATTAGATGTTGCGCTTGATTTGCATTCTTGACGACCCGATCAGGTAATGTTCTAACTACTCCAAATTGGAAATCGGCTAATGAAAAGAAAAACGGAGGAACAGATGGCGCAGCGGGTGCAAATCACCCTCGAAGACGACTTCGACGGTGGTGCTGCTGATGAAACCGTGACGTTCGGTGTGGACGGCACGGAGTACGAGATCGACCTGTCGGCGAAGAATGCGAAGGCCCTGCGCGATGCGCTGGGTCCCTGGGTCAGCAAGGCCCGAAAGATCGGTGGCCGCCGCAAGCGCGGCGCCAAGCCGGCCGCCAGCGTCGACCTTAAGGCGGTCCGCGCCTGGGCTGCCGCAAATGGTCATCAGGTGAGCTCCCGGGGACGTGTCCCGGCGCCGATCCTGGAGGCCTACGAGAAGGCGAACGGCTGAGCATCCCGCCCTCCGGTCGACGACGCCGGTCCCCGTTCGGGGGCCGGCGTCGTCCATCTTGGCGCCGGGGGCACTCTCTCGACACCGGCGAGTTTGCGCCGTGGGCGAACATCAGGGGGAACATTCCGCCCGTTGCCCGGGTTGTACGGGGTGATCGGCCGGTCCACGTCCTTAGCAGGCGTGTCCGGTCCGGCCGGTGCCTGCAGAACGGCAACGGGCGCGACTAGAGTTGACACAGATGCCGACTCCGCCGAAGGGCGGGGATGTATCCGAAGCATCGTTTGAGGAGCACTTATGTTTGAGCGGTTTACCGACCGAGCCCGCCGCGTCGTCGTCTTGGCGCAGGAAGAGGCTCGCATGCTGAACCACAACTACATCGGGACCGAGCACATCCTGCTCGGCCTCATCCATGAGGGTGAGGGTGTGGCGGCTAAGGCATTGGAATCCCTGGGTATCTCGCTCGAAGCTGTCCGGGAAAAGGTCGAGGAGATCATCGGCCACGGCCAGCAGTCGCCGAGCGGGCACATTCCGTTCACACCTCGCGCAAAGAAGGTTCTCGAACTCAGCCTGCGTGAGGCGTTGCAGATCAACCATTCCTACATTGGCACCGAACATATTCTGCTCGGACTTATCCGCGAGGGTGAGGGTGTTGCAGCGCAGGTGCTGGTCAAGCTGGGCGCCGACCTCAATCGGGTCCGTAACCAGGTGCTGCAATTGCTCAGCGGTTTCCAGGGCAAGGAGTCGGCCACCTCCGGTGCGCCCGAGCAGGGCAGTGCTCCGTCGTCCTCGATGGTGCTGGACCAGTTCGGCCGGAACCTGACCCAGGCCGCCCGGGAGAACAAGCTCGACCCGGTGATCGGTCGGGAGACCGAGATCGAGCGGGTCATGACGGTGCTGTCGCGTCGTACCAAGAACAACCCGGTGCTGATCGGGGAGCCTGGTGTCGGCAAGACCGCTGTCGTGGAGGGACTGTCGCAGGCGATCGTGCGCGGCGACGTTCCCGAGACGCTGCGGGACAAGCAGATCTACACCCTCGACCTCGGCGCGCTGGTGGCTGGTTCGCGCTACCGCGGCGACTTCGAGGAGCGGCTGAAGAAGGTCCTGAAGGAGATCAAGACGCGCGGCGACGTGGTCCTGTTCATCGACGAGATCCACACCCTGGTGGGTGCGGGTGCCGCCGAGGGCGCGATCGACGCCGCCAGCATCCTGAAGCCGATGCTGGCGCGCGGTGAGCTGCAGACCATCGGTGCGACCACCCTCGACGAGTACCGCAAGTACGTCGAGAAGGACGCCGCGCTGGAGCGCAGGTTCCAGCCGATCCAGGTGGCCGAGCCGTCGATCGCGCACACGATCGACATTCTGCGTGGTCTGCGCGACCGCTACGAGGCGCACCACCGGATCACCATCACCGACCAGGCTCTGGTGGCGGCGGCGCAGATGGCCGACCGCTACATCTCCGACCGGTTCCTGCCGGACAAGGCGATCGACCTGATCGACGAGGCCGGTGCACGGCTGCGGATCCGTCGGATGACGGCTCCGCCGGACCTGCGCGAGTTCGACGAGAAGATCGCCGCCGTACGGCTGGAGAAGGAAGCCGCGATCGACGCGCAGGACTTCGAACGCGCTGCCGGCTTGCGAGACGACGAGAAGAAGCTGCTCGCCGCCCGGCACGAACGGGAGGCGCAGTGGAAGTCCGGTGACCTCGACGTGGTGGCCGAAGTGGATGAGGAGGTCATCGCCGAGGTGCTCTCGTCGTCGACCGGTATCCCCGTCTTCAAGCTGACCGAGGAGGAGTCCTCGCGACTGCTGCGGATGGAGGAGGAGCTCGGCAAGCGCTACATCGGTCAGCACGACGCCGTCCGTGCGCTGTCGCGGTCGATCCGGCGTACCCGCGCCGGGCTGAAGGACCCCAAGCGGCCCAGCGGCTCGTTCATCTTCGCCGGCCCGTCCGGTGTCGGCAAGACCGAGCTGACCAAGGCGCTGACGGAGTTCCTGTTCGGGGACGAGGATGCTCTCATCCAGCTCGACATGTCCGAGTACTCCGAGAAGCACACCGCGTCGCGACTGTTCGGCTCGCCGCCGGGCTACGTCGGGTACGAGGAAGGCGGCCAGCTGACCGAGAAGGTCCGCCGGAAGCCGTTCAGCGTGGTGCTGTTCGACGAGGTCGAGAAGGCGCACCCGGACATCTTCAACTCGCTGTTGCAGATCCTCGACGAGGGTCGGCTCACCGATGCGCAGGGTCGCAGCGTCGACTTCAAGAACACCGTGATCGTGATGACCACGAACCTCGGTACCCGTGACATCGCCAAGAGCGTCACGCTGGGCTTCAGCCAGTCCGGCGATGCGGCGGGCAGCTACGAGAAGATGAAGGCCAAGGTCGCTGACGAGCTGAAGCAGCACTTCCGGCCCGAGTTCTTGAACCGTGTCGACGAGATCGTCGTGTTCCGCCAGCTCACGCAGGAGGACATCGAGCGGATCGTCGACCTGATGGTGGCGGAGACCGAGATCCGGCTGAAGGACAAGGACATGGGCATCGAGCTCACGCCCGCGGCCAAGTCGCTGATCGCCAAGCGTGGCTTCGACCCGGTGCTCGGCGCCCGTCCGTTGCGGCGTGCCCTGCAGCGCGACATCGAGGACCACCTGGCGGAGAAGATCCTGTTCGGCGAGCTGAAGCCGGGCGAGATCGTGGTCGTCGACACCGCCGACGAGGGCTCGGAGAACCCCTTCACCTTCGTCGGGAACCCGCGGGCCAAGGCCCCCGACACCCCGCCGGTGGAGTTTGACGGCATCGTCGACGGGCTGACCGAGGGACCAGACGCGTCCGAGCAGCGCTGACCAGCACGACCTGGCAGTACCCGGAGGGCCCCACACCATTGCGGTGTGGGGCCCTCCGGCGTTCCGCCCACCCTTGTCGGTTCGCCAAGTCACCTTCTGTCAGTTTCCCAAGTCACCTTCTGTCGGTTTCCCAAGTCAACTTGGGAAGCTGTCACTCCGCTAGGCGAATTTCCCTGGCTACGTAGCAGTTTCCCAAGTCGACTTGGGAAACTGACACGAGGCGACGTCAGCGGAGGCGGAGGCGCACCAGGCGGTAGCACAGGCCGATGGCCAGTACGCCGAGGCCGATGAGGATGGAGCGTGGAGGGAGGGTGGCCACCAGGGTGAGGCACCCCACCGCGCCCAGGGCCTGCAGCCACCGCGGGTAGCGGCGGTGCTCGAGTGTCTGGGTCCAGGCGGACAGGTTGGCGATCAGGTAGTAGAGCAGGACGCCGAAGGACGAGAACCCGATCGCCCCACGCAGGTCGGCCGTCAGCACTCCCACGACGACCACCAGCGCCAGCGCCACCTCGGCCCGATGGGGGACATCGAAACGCGGATGCAGCGCGGCGAACCAACGGGGCAGGTCGGCCTGGCGCGCCATCGCCAGACTGGTCCGGCCGATCCCAGTGATCAGCGCCAGTAGCGCTCCGAGAGAGGCCGCGGCAGCTCCCACCCGTACGACCGGCTCGGCCCATGGCCATCCGCTCCGTGCCGCAGCGGCGGCCAGCGGGTCACGGGTTGTCGCCACCCCGTCCGGGCCGAGAACGACGAGTACAGTGACCCCGACCACGGCGTAGATCACCATGGTCAGGGCGAGTGCGATCACGATGGCCCGGGGTATGATCCGGCGGGGATCGCGCACCTCCTCACCGAGGGTGGCGATCCGGGCATAGCCGGCGAAGGCGAAGAACAGCAACCCTGCCGACTGCAGGATGGCATACCAGCCGTGTCCCAGCAGACCGGAGCCGAAACCGTTCGGCCGCGGCTGGGAGCCGAGGCCGGCGGCCACACCGACAGCCAGCGCCAGCAGCGCGACAACAACGATGATCCTGGTCACCAGCGCTGTCCGGGTCACCCCGACGTAGTTCACCGCTGCCAGCGCGAGTACGGCCAGTACGGCGACCGGCTTCTGCCAGCCGGCGGGAGCGGCGTAGGCGGCGAAGGTCATCGCCATCGCCATGCAGCTGGCGGTCTTGCCGATCACGAAGCACCAGCCGGCGAAGAACCCCGGCCACGGGCCGAGGCGCTCCCTGCCGTACACGTAGGTGCCGCCCGACGTCGGGTACTCGGCGGCGAGCTGAGCAGAGGAGGTGGCGTTGCAGAGGGCGACCACGGCCCCGACCAGGAGACCGATCAGCAGTCCGCTGCCGGCCGCGGCGGCCGCCGGTGTGAAGGCCGCGAACACGCCGGCACCGATCATCGAGCCAAGTCCGAGGAAGACCGCGTCGGCCAGACCGAGGCGGCGGGACATGACCGGCTGGATGCTCACCCGCCCCAGCCAACCACACGGTGAGGGAGCGCCGCTCGCCACCTGAGCCGTCCCGCCCAGTCCGCCGTCGGTCTGGCACAGTGTCTGGGTGACGACCTCCGAACCCGAACCGCTGGCGATCGGGGCTCTCGGTCGGGTCCCGGCGGTCTGGCTGGTGGTCGGCGGCATCCTGTCGGTCCAGTTCGGTGCCGCCATCGCCAAGGACCTGTTCCACCTCGTCCCGCCGACGGCGATGGTCTGGATGCGGTTGGCGACGTCAGCCGTCATCTTCCTGGTGGTGGTGCGCCCCCGGGTGCGCGGCCGGACCAGGGTGGACTGGCTCGTCGCCCTCGCCTTCGGCGTCAGCCTGGTAACGATGAACTGGGCGATCTACCAGTCGTTTGCCCGGATCCCGCTCGGCGTCGCCGTGACCATCGAGTTCCTCGGCCCGCTCACCGTCGCCGTCGTCGGCTCCCGCCGCCCACGGGACCTGGTCTGGGTCGTCCTGGCCGGGCTGGGAGTGGCCCTGCTGGGTCTGACCAGGTCGAACCTGACCGTGGCCGGGGTGCTATTCGCGTTGTTGGCCGGGGCCGGCTGGGCGGCGTACATCCTGCTCAGTGCGAAGACCGGGCAGCACTGGTCGGGCATCTCGGGCCTGGCCGTCGCAAGTCTGGTCGGAGCTGTCACGCTCGCCGGACCAGCGATCGCCGAGGCCGGCTCCGGACTGCTCCAGCCGCGGGTGCTGCTGCTCGGCGTCGCGGTCGGGCTGCTGTCGTCGGTCATCCCCTACAGCCTGGAACTGACCGCGTTGCGGAGGATTCCGCCGCGGGTCTTCGGCATCCTGATGAGCCTGGAGCCGGCAGCGGCAGCGCTGGCGGCGATGATGCTGCTGTCGGAATTCCTCACCTGGACGCAGTGGGTCGCGCTGGCCTGCGTCGTCGCGGCCAGCGTCGGCGCCACCCGGTCGAGCCGACCTCAGGCGGAGCCGATCAGCTGATCGGGGCGGTCAGTGCCCGAAGGCGTCCGAGTCGCGCGCCGCAGCCTCACCCTTGTCCAGCGCGCTGATGTCGCCCATCGCCTGCTCGTCCAGGCTGAAGTCGAAGATGTCGATGTTCTGCGCCATCCTCTCCGGGTTGGCCGACTTGGGTACGGTGACCAGTCCGAGCTGCAGGTGCCAGCGAAGTACGACCTGGGCCGGTGTCTTGCCGTAGTGCTCGGCGAGGCTGGTGATCACCGGCTCGGCCAGCAGGTCACCCGCCTTGATCGGGCTCCAGGACTCCGTGACGATCCCGTGCTGGGCGGCGAAGGCGCGAGACTCGTCCCGCGTGGTGTACGGGCTCAGCTGGATCTGGTTGACGTCAGGAGCATCGCCGGTCTCGTCCAGCACCCGCTGCAGGTGCGCCGGCTTGAAGTTGGAAGTGCCGACGGCTCGCACCGAGCCGTCCCGCAGCAGGGCCAGCAGGCCGCGGAATGCGTCCACGTAGCGGTTCTGGTCCGGATTGGGCCAGTGGATGAGCAACAAGTCGATGTAGTCCACCCCGAGTCGCTCGATGCTGGCCTGCCACGCCTGCCGGGCGCCGTCGACGCTGTGCCATCTCTTGTTGAACTTCGTGGTGATGAACACCTCGTCACGTGCGACACCGGAGTCGCGGATGCCCTGACCGACGCCCCTCTCGTTGCCGTAGTTCTCGGCGGTGTCGAAGAGCCGGTAGCCGAGCTGGATCGCGGTCCGGACGGCGGTGGCGGTCTCCGTGTCGTCGAGCGGCCAGGTGCCGAGTCCGATGACGGGGATGTCCGCGCCGTGCAGCAGCTTGAGGGTGGGAACAGTCATCGGGCCAGGATAGTGACGAAGATCCGGAGCGCGGAACCGGACGCTCCCTTTGTCGGGCAGCCTCGCAGTGCGGCTTCTCCACACTTCCGCGCTCCGCATTCTGGTCGTCCACAGCTCACGGTGCTCCCTGCACGATCCGGCTCGTCGTCCGCAACGTTCCGGCATGCGCCGAAGTCATCACGAGGTCGAGGTTGTGCTGCGCAACGACCGGGTGGTCGCCAGACGTGAGCATCCGGAGCTGTCCAGGGTGCTGGACCGGTTGGTCGGGGGAGGCCACCTGCTGACTGTTCTGCCCGGCGTCTACACCGCGCCCGGGACGGAGACCGATCCGTTGGTGCGGATCGCGGCTGCCGCCCGATGGGACCCGCGCGCGGTCATCGCCGGCAGAGCAGCCGCTCGTTGGTCGTTCTGGCCGGAGCTCGCGGTCGACCGGGTCGAGGTGCTGGTGCGGACTGACCGCAGGCCGAGGGCGGGTTACCGGTTCTGCCGAGAGTCGCTTCCGGCTGAACTGGTCTGCTGCTGGCTCGGCGTGCTTCTCACCGTGCCAGCGCTCACCGCGCTCGACTTGGTCCGGGACCCTGCTATCGGAGGCGGTGGGATCGACCGGGCGCTTCTCAAGAGTGCGGCGACCCTGCAGGAGATGCACGACGCGCTCGCTCTCACACCGCGGCGCAGGGGTAATCCGGAGCGCGCCCTGTTGCTCCGCGACTCCCGTCATCTGCCGTGGTCGGAGGCGGAGCGGTGGGCGCATCGGTTGCTGAGGGCTGCCGGCATCGACGGCTGGGAGACGAACGTTCCGGTCGTGGTCGACGGTCTCCGCTACTACCTCGACATCGCCTTCCGTCTTCAGCGAGTGGCCGTCGAGATCGACGGTTTCGCCTTTCACGGCCAACGCGACCAGTTCGAACGGGACAGGGCCAAGTGGAGCGCGCTGGTCGCGGCAGGCTGGCGAGTGTTGCATTTCACCTGGCGCCAGCTCACCGACTCTCCGGACTGGGTGGTGAGAGTCATCCACCAGACCCTGAACGGGTAAACCGGAGCGCCCACGGCCACCATGGGGCTCCGGTGAGAGTGATCCGGTGCCATGGTGCCGGTTCCGCGCTCCCCATTTCCGCCTCAGTGCGGCAGCGTGAACCGCCCACCGACCTGGTCGGCGAGACCGTCGGCCAGCAACGAGGCCAACGCCCGCTCGGCTTGCGCTGGTTCGCTCCAGCCGGCCAGCAGCTCCTCCCGACCGACCGGTGCGTCGCTGGAACGCAGCACCGCCAGGAGCACGCCGCGGCACTGCCGATCGGTGCCGGTGTAGCTCTGCCCGCGGCGCGGCGGTCCGTCCCAGGCGGGCTTCCCGGCCGACTGCCAGGCGCAGGCGCTGGAGACCGGGCACGACGAGCAGCGCGGAGATCGGGCGGTGCACACCAGCGCCCCGAGCTCCATGGAGGCGACCGCCCAGCGCGCGGCCGCCGCCTGCCCGCTGGGCAGGAACTCCTCGGCCAGCGCCTCCTCGGCGCGGGTGGGTGTCGGCGACGGATAGGCCACCCCTGCCGCCACCCTGCTCAGCACCCTGCGCACGTTGGTATCCAGGACGACGTGACGCTGGCCGAAGGCGAAGCTCAGGACCGCGGCGGCGGTGTACGGCCCGACCCCGGGCAACCTCAGCAATGCCGCGCGGTCGTCCGGGACCCGACCGCCATGCTCGTCGGTGATGGTCACCGCCGCCTGATGCAGCCGCAGCGCGCGTCGTGGATAACCCAGCCGCCCCCAGGCCCTGACGGCGTCACCTGCCGGAGCCGCAGCCAGCGCGGCCGGCTGCGGCCAGCGTTCCATCCAGTCCCGCCACGGACCCAGAACGCGATCGACCGGAGTCTGCTGCAGCATGAACTCGCTGACCATCACGGCCCACGGGCTCGCATCCGCACGGCGCCACGGCAGGTCACGGGCGTTCTCCTCGTACCAGGCCAGCACAGCAGCGACCAGTGGAGCCCGATTCATCCCTGTACGGTAGCGGCGTGCCTCGGGCATTCCGCGGCCCGGTCTGCCTAGGCTCGGGCCATGAGGATGGAGCACGAATGAGCGGTGTGCTGCACCCGGTCGGGCCAGAGCCGGACAAGACCTACTGGATCCGCCGCGCGGTGGTCGTCGGCGCGGTCCTGGTCGCCGCTTTGCTGATTGCGGTCATCGCTGTGAACGCAGGTGGGTCGGAACGCGAGGCCGCCCCGGCGCCGGCCGTCACACCTGCCACCAGCACCCCCACCGCGGATCTGGGGGGACCCACCGCGACACCGACACCGACGGACGCGCCGACCTGGCTGAGCTCGTCCACCTCGGCGGATCGCCTCACCAGCAAGAAGGCCGACCCTTCACCCAAGACGACGGCCAGTCCCTCTCCCAGCAAGAAGGTCACTCCGGACTGCGACCCGAAGGAGCTGCGGACGACGCTCACCGGCAAGCAGCGGGTCAAGGTCAAGCAGAGTCTGACCTTCAACCTGTCGCTGATCAACGGCGGTCCGGACAGCTGCATTGTGCGGGTCAACCCCGACCTGTTCGAGCTGAAGATCTACTCCGGTACGGACCGGATCTGGAGCACCGCCGACTGCCCCAGGCAGGTGAAGGAGATCGCCCAGGTCGTCGGGCCGGAGAAGGCGGTCGAATGGCACCTGACCTGGAACGGCCGCCGGTCGGCCAAGACCTGCAGAACCAGACCAGAGATCCCTCGGGCCGGCACCTACTTCGCCACCGCCCAGCTCGACGGCGCCAAGCCGGTCCAGCTCGGCATGACCCTCCGCTAGTCCAGGCGTTCGGTGTAGGCGGACTCCGCCAGCCTGACCAGGCCGTCACGAATGATCCGGGCCCTGCTCTCACCCACGCCGTCGACCTCCTGCAGTTCCGCGCTGCTGGCCCCGAACAGCGCCTGCAGGCTGCCGAAGTGCTCGATCAGCCGGTTACCGAAAGCGGACGGCAACCTGTTGATCTGGGCCAACTGGCGGTAGCCGCGGGTGGTGATCCGGGAGTCCAGGTGCTCGTTGGCGGCAAAGCCGACGGCGCGTGCCACGGACAGCGGCTCGAGCAGCTCGGTCGTGCTCAGCGACTGCAGCGCGGCGAAGCCGAACGGCACCGACTCGTCGGCTGGTCGGTAGTCCAGCTCGAGCAGGTCGCGGAGGTCGTCGATTCCGGCCCCGAGCTCGTGCAGCTGCAGGGTCAGCAGCCGGCCGTCGGTGCCGAGTTCGACGACGTATCCGGCCAGCTCACGGTCCAGCCGACGTACCATCTCCAGCCGCTGCGCCACCAGAGTGAAGTCCTTGACCGTCACCTGGTCCTGGACCTCGAGCGAGGAGAGCCGGTTGGTCACCTCCCACAGCCGGGCCCGGTAGCGCTCCAGCGTCTGCAGCGCCTGGTTGGCCCGGGAGAGGATCTGCTCGGAGTGCTCCACCAGATGGCGGCGGTTGTCGATGAACAGTGCGATGGTGGACATCGAGGCTGAGACGGAGACGACCGGCAGGTTCGTCTGCCGGGCAACCCGGTCCGCGGTGCGGTGCCGGGTGCCAGTCTCCTCGGTCGCGATGCTCGCGTCCGGCATCAGGTGCACCCCTGCCCGAACGATCCGGTCGGTGTTGGAGTCGATGATGATGGCGCCGTCCATCTTGGCCAGCTCCCGCAGCGACGTCGGCGTATAGGCGACGTCGAGCTGGAAGCCGCCGGTGGAGAGCTGCTCCACCTGACGGTTGTGGCCGAGGACCACCAGGGCGCCGGTCCGGCCGCGGAGGATGCGTTCGAAGCCTTCCCGCAGGGGAGTGCCGGGGGCTAGCTGGGCCAGGTGCTCCAACAGGCGACAACGGTCGTCCGAGTCCGCCACGTTATGTCCTTCTCCCCTTGCTGATCTGCTGCCCGAAAGCACGGTCGCGGCCCCATCTTACGGGGGGCGAAAAGGGCAGAAGAGCCCAGTCGGCTGTGAGGTCCGCCCCATCACACTCGCGGACGAGCGGGTCTGCCCGTCAGCGGGTACCTCGCGGGCCAACGCTTTGTCGGTCAGTCGGCGGCGCGGCTACGCCTCAGGTCGAGGGCGTCGAGGGCCTGGGTGATGGTGGCCGCGGAGATGACGCGAATGCCATGGCTGACCCGTGGCATCCGGTCCGCCGCCCTGCTGGACTCGGCCGGCACCAGCGCCGTGTCGAAGCCGAGCCGGGCGGCCTCACTGAGCCTCCGGTCGGTGCCCGGCACCCGGCGCAGCTCGCCGGCCAGCCCCACCTCACCGATGGCGATGACGCGTCCCAGCACACCGGTGTTCAGGGCGGCGGAGGCGACCGCGACCGCCTGGGCCAGGTCGGCCGACGGGTCGTTGACCTTGGCGCCGCCGACGGTAGAGACGTAGACGTCCCGGTTGTACAGCGGGATGCGGGCCCGGCGCTCCAGCACAGCGAGCACCATCGCCAGCCGGGACGAGTCCACCCCGTGGGTGGTGCGGCGCGGCGACTGCAGCGGGGAGGGCGCCACCAGCGCCTGCAGCTCTGCCAGCAGCGGCCGGCGCCCCTCCATGGTGACGGTGACGCAGGTTCCGGGCACCGGCTCGTCGTGGCGGGAGGTGAACAGCCCGGACGGGTCCGGCACTTCGACGATGCCGTGCTCGCCCATCTCGAAGCACCCCACCTCGTCGGCGGGGCCGAAGCGGTTCTTGGTGGCCCGGACCATCCGGAACCCGGAGTGCCGGTCTCCCTCGAAAGCCAGCACCACATCGACCAGGTGCTCCAGCATCCGGGGCCCGGCGATGCTGCCGTCCTTGGTGACGTGGCCGACGATGACCACGGCCATCCCGCGTCGCTTTGCAACCCGCACCAGCGCTCCGGTCACCTCCCGTACCTGGGTCACCCCGCCCGGTGAGCCGTCGGCCTCGGCTGTGCCGACGGTCTGCACCGAGTCGAGCACCATCAGCGACGGTGCCACCTCCTCGATGTGACCGAGCACCGTCGAGAGGTCGTTCTCGGCGGCGAGATAGAGCTGGTCGGCGAGGGCATCGGTGCGACCGGCCCGCAGGCGGACCTGGGCCGCCGACTCCTCGCCCGTCACATAGAGGGTCTTGCGGCCAGCCTTGGCCCAGCGGGCGGCCACCTCGAGCAGCAGCGTCGACTTGCCGACCCCTGGCTCGCCGGCGAGCAGCACCACCGCACCCGGCACCAGGCCGTCACCCAGTACGCGGTCCAACTCCCCGACCCCGGTCAGCGTCCGCGTCGCGGCATCGGCGTCGACCTGCCCGATCGGGATGGCCTTGCTCATCGGCACCGATGACTTCACCGAAGTGAGCTTGGGGGCACCATGCTCGACCACGCTTCCCCAGGTCTGGCACTCGCCGCAGCGACCGACCCAGCGCACCGTCGTCCAGCCGCACTCGGTGCAGTGATAGGTGGGTTTCACACTCGTCCGGGCCATGGAGCAAACCTAGGTGCCGGCACCGACAGTTCCAGGGACCGACAGGCCGGCTGCTCACCGCTCCAGGTCGGCGGCGGTCAGCAGCACCAGGTCGTTGGCCTCCGGCTCGCCGACGGTGATCCGCAGACCGTCCCAGCGGTCGCCGCTGACGTACGGCCGCACCATCACCCCCGCCGCCGCGAACGTGTCCGCATAGCTCTGGGTCCGCGGACCGGCCGCCAGCCAGACGAAGTTCCCCTCGGCCGCCGGGATGTCGAAGCCCGCGCTGGAGAGTCCGGCAACCATCCGCTCCCGCTCAGCCACGATCTGTCCGACCCGCTCGAACAGTGCCTCCTCCGCGGCGAGCGAGGCGATGACCGCCGCCTGCGCCGGCACCGAGACCCCGAACGGCAGCGCGGCAGCGCGCACCGCACGCGCGATCGGCGCAGCCGCCACACAGAAGCCGACCCGCAGCCCAGCCAGCCCGTACGCCTTGGAGAAGGTGCGCAGCAGCACCACGTTGTCGTGTCCGGCCGTGATCTCCATCGGCCGCACCGCCGCCGGGTCGGTGACGAACTCCGCATACGCCTCGTCGATGACGACCAGGACCCGGTCCGGCACCGCCGCGACAAACGCCAGGACGTCGTCGTGACGGAGCGCCGGGCCGGTCGGGTTGTTCGGAGTACAGAGCAGCACGGCCTTGGTGGCGGGAGTGACGGCCGCGCGAAGGGCGTCCAGGTCATGGGTCCAGCCGGGGCCAAGAGGCACCGGGACCGGCGTTGCGCCGGTGAGCTGGACGGCGATCGGGTAGGCCTCGAAGCTCCGCCAGGCATAGACGACCTCGTCGCCGCGCTCGCAGAACGCCTGCAGCAGGTGGTACAGGACGGCAACCGAACCGGTGCCGAAGGCCAGGCGGTCCTCGGCCACAGCCAGCTTGGCCGACAGCGCCTCCGTCATCGCGACATTGCCCATGTCGGGATAGCGGTTCAGCTGGGCGCAGGCGATCTCGGCCGCCTCGATCACGCCGGGCAGCGGGGGAAAGGGGTTCTCATTGCTGGACAGCTTGTACGAAACGCCGCCCGGGCCCAGCGGCGCCGGCCGACCGGGCCGGTAGACCGGCAGCCCGGCGACGGCGGCTCGAACCATGGGCCCCATGTCGCCACTATGCCATGATCTACCAGCAGCGCGGGCCGCAAGCCGCAGGGCCCTGACCGACGGGGAGGAGAGCCGTGGCGGACGGGTTGATCGGGCTGGTCGGCATCGGCGAGCTCGTCACCAACAACCCGGAGCTCGGCGACGGTAGCGACCTCGGGATCATCGCCAACGCCTCGATCCTGCTTCAGCAGACGTCCGCAGGACCGGTCATCCGCTACCTGGGCGGCGATGCGCTGCAGGTCAACCAGCACTGTGAGCCGATCGACCTGGACGGCCGTGCCGTGGTCCCCGGGTTCGTCGACTCCCACACCCACCTGGTCTTCGACGGCGACCGGGCGGAGGAGTTTGTCGCCCGGATGGGCGGCCGGCCCTACGACGGGGGTGGGATAGCGACCACGGTAGCCGCCACCCGGGCCGCCAGTGATGATCAGCTGCGGATGCTGCTCCGGCACCGGCTCACCGAGATGCATCGGCAGGGCACCACCACAGTGGAGATCAAGAGCGGCTACGGGCTGACGGTCGCCGATGAGGCGCGCTCACTCGCACTCGCCCGCGAGTTCACCGAGGAGACGACCTTCCTCGGTGCGCATGTGGTGCCCGCGGAGTACGAACATGATCGCGACGGGTATGTCGCTCTGGTGGCGGTGGAGATGCTGCAGGCCTGTGCACCGTATGCGAAGTGGGTGGATGTGTTCTGCGAGCCCGGATCGCCGCATGCGTTCGATCGCGACGAGGCGCGGATGATCTTGAGATCGGGGATGTCGGCCGGGCTGCGTCCGCGCCTGCATGCGGGTCAGCTTGGACCCGGCCCGGGGGTCCAGCTCGCTGTGGAGCTCGACGCCGCCAGTGTTGATCACTGCACCTACCTCAGCGACGACGACATCGAGGCGCTGGCTGCGAGCGACACGGTGGCCACCCTGCTGCCGGGGGTCGAGTTCAGCACCCGTTCGCCCTACTCCGACGCCGCCAGGCTGCTGGCCCGCGGGATCACCGTCGCCCTGGCCACCGACTGCAATCCTGGCACCTGCTACAGCTCCTCGGTCGGGTTCTGTCTCGCACTCGCCGTACGTGAGCTGGGAATGACCCCGGCTCAGGCCCTGTGGGCGGCGACAGCCGGCGCGGCCAGATCGCTCCGCCGTACCGACATCGGACGCCTCACCGTCGGTGGCCCGGCGGACCTGACCCTGATCGACGGCCCCAGCTATCTCCACCTGGCCTACCGGCCAGGGGTGCCGATCGCACGGGCCTTCGGCCCGCCCTGAAAATGTGGATGGCGTGGTGCCGGCCGCCCCGGCCGCACGCTGGGGCGGGCGCTCCCGCATCAACGGGCTCCACGTTTTCAGGGTTCAGATACGGACCCGGCCCCGAGGCGTGTCGAAGTGCGCCGCGACGATCCCGGGCTGGGCGTTCGAGTCCACCCAGTCGATGCCGGTGTCCTTGAGGACGACGTCGCTGAGGCCGCCCAGCCACTCGTCGACGCGCTGGTGCTCGCCGGCGATCTCCAGTTTGACCAGGGCGATGTCGCCGCCACCGTTGGACGGGTGCGCCTCCGGTCCGCTCAGCCACTGGATGAAGAAGGGCAGTTGAGGGTCGGACTGCAGGCCCTTTACCCCGACCTGCCGCCACTGCAGCAGACCGCCGTCGGGGAGGTGCCGCATGCCGTCGACAGCGGAGCGGCCGAGCCGTTCCTCCACCGGACCAAGATCGTCAACGGCGACGACCCAGCCAAGCCAGCCACCGCCCTGCAACGATCTTGCCCGGACAGCCTGGCCGAACGGTGCCTTGTCCGCTGCGGGATGATCAAGAACCTCCACCACCTCGAGATACTGGCCGTCGGCCAGCGGCAGGATCCGGTTGCGCGTACCGAAGCGCGGGTGGAACCCGCCATCGTGGAATGGTGCCCCCAATGCATCGCCCAGGCGCTCAGCTGTGCCGTTCAGTCCCTCAGGTCCGGCCGCAAAAGACAGATGATCCAAATGCATGGGGCCATTGTTGCCCTCGCCCGACCCACTGCCCCGGGCGGGGGGTCGCTCCGCCGTCCTTGACCGCGTCTGCTGGCGGCCGGAGGGCCGCCGTCGGCAAGGTCAGGCGGGGTCGGCCAGGTGGCGCATTGCGGAGCCAGGGCGGGCATCGAAGGTCTCGCAGTGGAGCTTCAGCTCGTCGTAGGCTGCCTGCCCCATCAGGGCGACCAGCTCCGCGCGGTTGCTCAGATAGACCGGCTCCCTGCCCTGGTGGGCCTCGGTGTTCGAGGTGCAGTACCAGTCCAGGTCATGCCCGCCTGGCCCCCAGCCGTCGCGGGAGTACTCGCCGATGCTGACCTCGGTGTAGGTCGAGTTGTCGGTCCGGGTGACGGAGCGGAACTGCCGGCGGATCGGCAGCTGCCAGCAGACATCCGGCTTGGTCTCGAGGAAGTCCCGGCCCTGGTTGACGGCGAGGTGGTGCAAGGCGCAGCCCTCACCGCCGGCGAAACCGGGTCGGTTCAGGAAGATGCAGGCGCCGTCGACGACCCTGGTCTTGCGGGCCGGCTGCTCGCCCTCGGCGACGTTCTCAGGATCCTCGAGCTCCACCCAGCCACCGGACTTGGCCGCCTTCTTGAGCTGCCAGGTCTCCGAGGTCAGCTGCTTGACCGCCTTGCGGACTCTCTTCTCGTCATCCTTGTCCGCGAAGTGCGCCCCGAGCGTGCAGCAACCGTCATCCGGACGGTCGGCGTAGATGCCCGGACAGCCCTGGCCGAAGATGCACGACCAGCGCGACGTCAACCAGGTCAGATCACAACGGAAGATCTCGTCGGCGTCGTCGGGGTTGACGAACTCCACGAACGCCCGGGGGAAGGGCAGCAGCACTTCTGGCACGCACACACTGTACGCACCGCTTCCCACGTTTGACGCGGCCGGTGAGAAGCGCGGGCGGATGCGCCCAACGCCTGGTCTCGGGACGTGCCATGGCGCACGGGATACCCGGAAGATGGATGGGCGGCTAGTCTGGATAGCGTGCGTGAGGAGTACACAACCCTGACCGACGAGCCGTCCGCGGACCAGCTGATCAAGGTCCCGGCAGCCAGGGTGGCCCTGTCGACCTCCTCCGTGTATCCCGAGACGACCTCCAGCGCCTTCGAGCTTGCCCGCCGGCTGGGCTATGACGGGGTCGAGCTGATGGTGGGGATCGACTCGGTGGCTGCTGATGTCGACGCCGTCGAGAAGCTCCGCGACTACCACGGGGTGCCGGTGCTGTCGGTGCATGCGCCGTGTCTGCTGATCACTCAACGAGTGTGGGGCTCGGACCCGTGGGCCAAGCTCCGCCGGTCCTGCGAGGCAGCCATCCAGCTGGATGCCGACGTGGTGGTGGTGCATCCGCCGTTCCGCTGGCAGCGCGAGTATGCCAAGGGGTTCGTCGAGGGAGTCCGCGCCTTGCGGGAGGAGACCGGCGTGGCCATCTGTGTGGAGAACATGTATCCGTGGCGCACCCCCGGTGGGGAGCTGAAGGCCTATATGCCCGGTTGGGACCCGACTGAGCTCGACTACGACGAGCTGACCCTGGACTTCTCGCACGCCTCCACCTCCAGCCAGACGTCCCTGGATCTCGCGATCTCCTGGGGTGATCGGCTCCGCCACATCCACCTCACCGACGGCACCGGCTCGATCAAGGACGAGCATCTGGTCCCGGGTCGCGGGGACCAGAACGCCGGCCAGGTGCTGGAGTACCTCGCCGAACGTGACTTCGCCGGTCATGTCGTGTTGGAGATCAACTCGCGCAAGAGCGAGACCCGGGCTCAGCGGGAGGCAGACCTGGCCGAGTCGCTGGCCTTCGCCAGGCTGCACCTGGCTGCGCCGGTCCGTCCCGCGTACGCCGTCGACGGTGGCGGCGTGGCCAGCGCCCTCTGACGTCGGACGTTAGAGTCGGCCTGGACACAGACTCGGGTATCGCCAGGGCTGACGGCTCGACCGTGAGGGTGCTTACCCGCGAGGAGGACTGATGCTTCGACGGGCTCTGCTGGGGCTGTCCCGCAGCGACAAGATCAAGAACCTGGTGGTCAGGCTGCCCGTGACGTCGGGCGTGGTGGCCCGGTTCGTGGCCGGCGAGACCGTAGAAGACGTCGTGTCGGCAACCCGACGGCTGGTCGGGGCCGGGCTTGCGGTCACCATCGACCACCTCGGCGAGGACACCCTGGACCGGACCCAGGCTGAGCGGGTGACGGCGGCCTACCTCGAGCTGCTGTCGCGGCTGGACGAGTCGGCCCTGACCCGCTCCGCCGAGGTCTCGCTCAAGCTGTCCGCCGTCGGCCGGGCGCTCTCGCAGGACGGGGAGAAGATCGCCCTCGACAACGCGCGCAGGATCTGCCAGGCGGCTGACGCGGCGAAGACGACGGTCACCCTCGACATGGAGGACCACACCACCACCGACTCCACCTTGGCGGTGCTGTCCGAGCTGCGGGCCGACTTCCCGGACACCGGAGCCGTGCTGCAGGCCTACCTGCACCGGACCGAAGCCGACTGTCGGGACCTGTCGGGAGCGGGCTCGCGGGTACGGCTCTGCAAGGGCGCCTACAAGGAGCCCGAGAGCGTCGCCTTCCAGGAGCCGGCCGAGGTCGACAAGTCCTATGTGCGGTGCTTGAAGGTGTTGATGGCGGGACGGGGCTACCCGATGGTCGCCACCCACGACCCGCGGCTGATCCCGATCGCGCAGGACCTGGCGAGGCGCAACCGGCGGATGCTGGACAGCTGGGAGCTGCAGATGCTCTACGGCATCCGGCCCACCGAGCAGCAGCGGCTGGCCACCCAGGGCCACACGGTGCGGGTCTATGTGCCGTACGGCACTGACTGGTACGGCTACCTGGTGCGCCGCCTGGCGGAACGGCCCGCGAACCTCACCTTCTTCGCTCGCAGCCTGCTCAGCAAGAGCTGATCTCGCGGGCCTGGGCCGAGCGCGGATGCACCTGCCCTGAACGGTGTCGCCGGCCGTAGGATGCGAACCGGTCGACGTTCTCGAGCTCATCGCCAGGAAAGGATCTGCGTGTCCAGCATGATCAGTACCGTGACGAGCGCGTATGCGCTCAGCCCGCAGGACCGGTCGTCGTTCGACCGGAACGGGTTCGTCAAGCTCCGCCAGGTGCTCGACCCGGACCAGCTCGACCTCTTCGCCCCGGTGATCACCGACAGCGTGATCGACCTCAACACCCAGCACCTGCCGCTGGCGGAGCGGGACACGTATGGCAAGGCCTTCTTGCAGGTGTCGAACCTGTGGCAGCACAACGACCGCGTCGCCGACTTCGTCCGCTCCCCGGATCTGGCCAGGTTGGCCGCCGAGCTGCTCGGTGTCGCCAGTGTCCGGCTCTACCACGACCAGGCGCTCTACAAGGAGCCGGGCGGGGGGATCACCCCGTGGCACGCGGACCAGTACTACTGGCCACTGTCGTCCGACCGGTGCGTCACCGTGTGGGTGCCTCTGCAGGACACTCCGGCGGACATGGGACCGCTGGCGTTCGCCGCCGGCAGCCACCGATTCGAGGTGGGCCGTGACCTGCCGATCAGCGACGAGTCGGAGGCGGAGCTGCAGCGCCTGCTCGCAGAACAGGACTTTCCCCTCGACGACGCCCCGTACCAGCTCGGGGACGTGAGCTACCACCTCGGTTGGACCTTCCACCGCGCCGGCCCGAACAGCAGCAGCAGGCCGCGTCGGGTGATGACAGTGATCTACATGGATGCCGAGATGCGGATCACCGAGCCGGTCAACGAGCACCAGCAGACCGACATCAGGACCTGGATGCCGGGAGCAGCCCCCGGCGACCCTGCCGCCACCGAGCTCAACCCGGTGCTGTACCCGCCCGCCGGCTAGAGCCAGCTCACGTGCGGCGCCACCAGGGTGTAGCCGACGAACGAGACGACATCGAGCAAGGTGTGGGCCACCACCAGCGGTGCGACGCGCTTCCACCGTAGGTAGACCAGGCCGAAGACGGCACCCATGATCAGGTTGCCGACGAACCCGCCGAAGCCTTGGTAGAGGTGATAGGACCCACGGATCAGCGCGCTGCCGAGGATGATCATCGGCCAGCGCCAGCTGAGCTGACGCAATCGGGTGTACAGGTAGCCGATCATGATCACCTCCTCGAGGATCGCATTCTCCGCTGCAGCGAGGATCAGCACCGGCACGGTCCACCAGTTGTCGGCCAGCGCCGCTGCCTGCACCTGGGTGTTGAAGCCGAGGGCCCGGGCGCCCAGGTAAAGACCCAACCCGGGGACACCGATCGCGGCCGCGATGACCAGGCCGAACCAGGCGTCGAACCCGGGACGGCGCAGATCGAAGCCGATCATCCGCCAGGGTCGTGGATGGGTCAGCTGCAGCAGGTAGAGGACCAGCAACACCGCGAACAGCGGGAAGATGATGTTGACCAGCTGGTAGGTGAGGTCGAGCCAGGGCCGGTCCGGGGTGGCCGACTGGTTCAGCGTCGAGGTCTGCTGGCTCAACGGCACGTTCCTGGTCATCCGCTCGATGATCCGCAGGATCGAGTAGACCGCCGACTGGCCCAGCGACAATCCCAGCACGATGACGACCTCGATGGTCAGCCTGCGTCGGGAGGCTTCGGCCTGCGGTACGGCAGGCTCGAGAGCGGTGTTGGACACCGTCTCATCTTGCCCCATCCCGACTCCTCGCCTTCGTCGCGCCGCCCTGTGCCCGCGGTGTCGAGGCCTTCGACGCCGCTGGGTCGAGGGCCTTGGCGCCGCTGTGTCGAAAACTCGACAGAACGCGACTTCTCGAGCCGGAATCGCCACTATTACGTACGGAACTCGACAGAACGCGACTTTTCGTGCGGCGCTCCCGCCCTACGACCTCCCACGACCTCCCCCTGCGAAAACTCGACAGAACACGACTTCTGGAACCGGAATCGCCCCCATCCCGTACGAGAACTCGCGTTCTGTCGAGTTTTCGCAGCTGGGGGGCTGGTTGGCTGACAGAAGTCGCGTTCTGCCGAGTTTTCGCAGCTGCGGGGCTGGTCGGCTGGCAGAAGTCGCGTTCTGCCGAGTTTTCGATCGGGATCGCCTGCCCGCCGGTGGGGGTGGGGCTGCGACAGCAGGGTTGCCGGTCTCGCTGTTCAAACGATTGAGTCGAAAGCCGGGCCGGGCCCTAGGCTTGGCCCATGCGCGTAGGTGTTTTTGGAGCGACGGGCCAGGTGGGTGGCGTGATGCGGACCCTGCTGGAGACGCGTCAGTTCCCGGTATCGGAGATCAGGTTCTTCGCCTCGGCCCGGTCGGCCGGCAGGAAGCTGCCCTGGGGCGACGGCGAGATCGTGGTGGAGGACAGTGCCACCGCGGACTTCAGCGGGCTGGACATCGCGTTGTTCTCCAACGGCAAGGCGGCCTCGAAGGAGACGGCGCCCAAGGTGGCTGCCGCCGGTGCGATCGTGATCGACAACTCCAGTGCCTGGCGGATGGATCCCGAGGTTCCCCTGGTGGTGTCCGAGGTGAACCCGGAGGATGCCGAGAACCCGCCGAAGGGCATCATCGCCAATCCCAACTGCACCACCATGGCGGCCATGCCGGTGCTCAAGCCGCTGCACCAGGCGGCCACCCTGACGCGACTGCAGGTCGCCACCTACCAGGCGGTCTCGGGCTCGGGCGGGGTCGGGATCGCCGAGCTCGACACCCAGCTGAGGGCTGTCGTCGACCGAGCCACGGCACTGGCCTTCGACGGTTCCGCGGTCGACTTCCCGGCACCTGCGACGTACAAGAAGACGATCGCCTACAACGTCCTGCCACTGGCCGGCAGCCTGGTCGACGACGGGTCGGGCGAGACCGACGAGGAGCAGAAGCTCCGCAACGAGTCCCGCAAGATCCTGCACATCCCCGACCTGCTGGTTGCCGGCACCTGCGTACGGGTGCCGGTCTTCACCGGCCACTCGCTGGTGATCCATGCCGAGTTCGCCGAGCCGCTCAGCCCCGAGCAGGCGACGGCGCTGCTGTCCGACGCACCGGGGGTGGCGCTGATGGACATCCCGACCCCCCTCGACGCGGCCGGGCAGGACCCCAGCTATGTCGGCCGGATCCGCGCCGACCAGTCCGCCCCGGCGGGCAGAGGCCTGGTGCTGTTCATCTCCAATGACAACCTGCGCAAGGGGGCCGCCCTCAACGCGGTCCAGATCGCCGAACTGGTGTCGCAGCGTCTGGTGCGCCAGTGACGGAGGGTCGGCTGCTGGCCGTCCTCGGGGCGGGGGTGATGGGGGAGACGGTGCTGTCCGGGCTGCTCCGGGCAGGTTGGACCCCCGACCAGATCATCGCCACCGACCGTCGACCCGATCGACAGCTCGAGCTGCACGAGGCTTACGGCGTACGGATGGTGAGCAACGCCGAGGCGGCCGCTCAGGCCGACACCATCGTCGTCGTGGTCAAGCCGCAGGACATGCGGGCCCTGCTGACCGAGATCGCTCCGGTGCTCAAGCCGGGAGCGCTCGTCGTCTCGCTGGCGGCCGGGGTGGACATCGCCTCAATCGAGGCCCAGCTGCCGGAGGGGACCGCGGTGGTCCGTGTGATGCCCAACACGCCCGCCCAGGTCGACGAGGGGATGGCCGCCATCTCGCCCGGCGCGCACAGCGAGCCGCATCATCTGGAGCGGGTGACGGAGATCCTCTCGGCCACCGGCCGGGTGCTCACTGTCCCGGAGAGCTACCAGGACGCGGTGACTGCGATCTCCGGGTCGGGGCCGGCCTACCTGTTCTTCGTGGTCGAGGCGATGATCGAGGCCGGCGTGCATCTTGGCCTGCCCCGCGACATCGCCACCGAGCTGGTCGTGCAGACCATGCTGGGTTCGGCGAAGCTGCTGCGGGAGACCGGCGAGCACCCCACCGTGCTGCGCGAGCGCGTCACCTCGCCGGGCGGGACGACGGCGGCGGCGATCCGTCAACTCGAGGACCACAAGGTCCGGGCAGCGTTCATCGGAGCGATGGAGGCGGCCCGGGACCGGAGCCGCCAGCTGGCCGAGGACGCGCGTCGGAACGGGTCCGTCTAGTGCCCGCCGGCAGGAGCCAGTTGCTCTACTCGGACGAGCTGACCCGTTACGACTTCGGGCCACTGCACCCGATGGCTCCTGGCCGGGTGCGCAACACCATAGCGCTGGCCCGTGCCCTCGGCGTGCTGGACCGGATGGAGGTGGTCGCTCCGCCCGAGGTCGACCTGGGACTGATCCGGACCGTGCACGACGCCGACTATGTCGAGGCGGTGCAGAAGGCCGAGGTCAACCCCGTGTTCGGGTTGGGTACGTCCGACAACCCGGTCTTTGCCCAGATGCACGAGATCTCAGCCCAGGTGGTGATGGCCACCGTCGCGGCCGCCCAGAGCGTCTGGAACGGTACGACGAAGCGGGCCTGCAACATCAGCGGTGGTCTGCACCACGCGATGCCCCGGAACACCAGCGGCTTCTGCGTCTACAACGACATCGCCGTTGCCATCAAGTGGCTGCTGGCCCAGGGCTGCGAGCGGGTTGCCTACGTCGATGTGGACGTGCATCACGGCGACGGCGTCCAGGCGATCTTCTACAACGACCCGCGTGTGATGACGATCAGCCTGCACGAGACGCCGATGACCCTCTTCCCCGGCACCGGGTTCCCGCATGAGACCGGAGGGCCGGACGCGATCGGTTCGGCGGTGAACGTCGCCCTCCCGCCCGGTACCGGGGACGCCGGCTGGCTGCGTGCCTTCCACGCTGTGGTTCCGGAGGTGCTGCACGCGTTCCGTCCCACCGTGCTGGTCACCCAGCACGGGTGCGACTCGCACTTCTCCGACCCGCTGGCCGAGCTGAACCTCACCATCGACGGCCAACGGGCCTCCTACCTGGCAATGGCGGCACTGGCCGACGAGCTGTGCGAGGGACGGTGGATCTCCACCGGCGGCGGCGGCTACTCCGTACTCAACGTCGTACCGCGGGCCTGGACCCACCTGCTGGGTGTGGTGAGCGGACACCCGGTCGATCCCGACACCGTCATCCCGGAGGCCTGGCGCGACACCATCGGCGACGAGGCCCCGACTGTCATGACCGACCATGCCGACGTCTCGTTCCCGGACGTCTCGTCCGGCTACAACCCTGCCGACCGGCTGGACCAGGCGATCATCGCCACCCGCAAGGCGGTCTTCCCCGAGCTGGGTCTCGATCCCGAGTTCTACTGAGCCAGCACACAAATCGGCGCGTCAGCACCGCCGTGCGCGGGGCCTCAGGCGGGGCGATCCGCTCGTGCGGACGATGACGAGCCCATTTGTGTGCGAGCGGTCAGCGAAAGTCAAGTGGCCGCGCCGGTGTGTCGCCGGATCTTTCGCCGCCGCTTTCCCATTCGTCTCTTTTGCCACTACTCTCACTTCAGCACGTCTACGCGTTGGAGGGGAAGCCAGCGGTGAATCGTGCAGGAAATGGTGTGTGCGCAATGACTGAGGAGTCAAAGCCGGGTGACATCACCCCTATCGGTGGGGGTGACCTCTCCGACGTGAAGTTCTTGACCGTAGCCGAGGTCGCGCAGATCATGCGCGTCTCGAAGATGTCGGTCTACCGGCTCATTCACAGCGGAGAGCTCGAGTCCGCCCGCTTCGGTCGCAGTTTCCGGGTTCCGGAGAGTGCGGTCAACGTCTACCTGAAGAGCTCCTACTACGAGACCGGCTAGCCTCCGCCGCTGATGCGGCCTCTTTCCCACTCCGAACCCCTCGCGATGGGCCCGGCGGCTTTGCCGCGGGCCCATCCCGATGGGGTCCTCCTCCGTGAAGCTGCCTGCCTCGAACCTGCTACGGCGTCTCGAACAGCACGGTGAACGACCGGGCGCCGGGCCAGAGCGCATGCTCGGGCAGGACGTCGAGTCCGCAGGCCCGTGAGCCGAGTCCGTGCTGCGCGTCGTCGATGAACAGGTAGACGTTCTCATTGCGCGGCAGCTCGTGCGGGTGCGGCGCCCGATCCAGCTGCTGCGGTGTGTGCCTGCTCAGCGTGAACCCAGGCCGGTGGCCGGTCCGGTCGGCGGTGGTGCTGAGCCGCAGCACCGCCTTGTTCCCGTCGCCGAGCTCGAGCCATCGCAGCTCCGGCCGGTGCCCCGTCTCCTGCGGCCTCGAGTAGCGCACGCTCAGCTCGTCGATCCCGGCCTGGAACCGACCCACCCGGGCAGCGGCCCTGCTGTCGGCGTAGGCCTCGTTCGGACCGGAGCCGAACCAGGTCGCCTGGCTGACCTCGGTGGGCAGGTCGAAACGGACACCCACCCGGGGCCAGGTGCAGTCCCAGCCCGGCGAGGGAGCGACGTCCACCCGCAGGGCCAGCCTTCCGTCGTGCACGAACCAGCGATAGCTGGTCTCCACGTGCCGGCCGCTGTTCGCCGCACTGACCCTGGTGTGCACCACCAGAGCCTGGTCGCCGACAAGCACCTCCTTGGTCCGGTGCACCAGCCGGTCGAGCCCGCGCTGGCGCCACCGCTGCTCCGAGGTCGGACCTGGCATGCCCTGACCGTCGGTCAGGTCGGGGTCGCCGAGCTCATACGAGCCGCCGGAGCCACCACGGTCGTTGTCGGTGGGGCCGCGCCACAGCTCGAGCCGCGGCCCGGCCACCGTCATCGAGCCGAGCCTGGTCAGGCCGCCGGTGACCGCGTCGAAGGCGGCCTCGAGCCCCGCTGCACCCAGGGTGAGGGTGGCCGTCGTCGGCGCTGCCGGGTTCGGGACCCGAGGCGCGGCGAGCACGGCCGGACGCTGCACCGGCGTCAGCTCGTACTGGCCGCGGGCGACCACATGACCGGCCGGAGCCCAGGGGGAGTCATCGCTCAGCTCGGCTCGGACGGACAGCCAGCTCTCACCGTCCTCGGCCGCGGCCAGCACGGCCTTCGGCAGGGACACAGCCACAGTCTGGCCGGCGGCCAACGGCGGCACCTCGAGGTCGCTCTCCTGCACAAGATCACCGTCCACCTCGAGTACGGCGACGAACCGCAGGTGGTCCGAGCCGACCGAGTGGTAGCGGTTCCTGATCTGCAGGGTGCCATCGTCGGCCAGATCCCCGAACCTGATCGGCTGCGACACCTGGGCGAACTCGGCCAGGCCGGGCGTCGGAGTGTCATCGGGCAGCACCATCCCGTCCATCACGAAGTTGCCGTCGTGCACGACCTCGCCGAAGTCACCGCCGTAGCCGTAGAACTCGGTGCCGTCCTCGGTGTGGGTCAGCAGGCCGTGGTCGCGCCACTCCCAGATGAAGCCGCCGTGCAGGCGTGGGTAGGTCTCGGTCAGTGCGTCGTACTCGCTCAGGGCTCCCGGCCCGTTGCCCATCGCGTGCGCGTACTCGCAGAGCAGGAACGGCTTGCTCCGGACCCGCTGCCCCTCGGCTGGGCCGCAGTTGAGCACGGCACCGCTCTCACCACCGATGTTGGCGGTCTCGATCAGGTTGGAGTACATCCTGGAGTAGACGTCGGTGTAGGCACCGGTGTAGTCGCCCTCGTAGTGGACCGGCCGCCCGGTGTCTCGACCGTGCACCCACTGCGACATGGCTGCCAGGTTCCGGCCGGTGCCCGACTCGTTGCCCAACGACCAAATGATCACCGACGGGTGGTTCTTGTCCCGTTCGACGGTGCGTTCGATCCGGTCCAGGTAGGCCGACTCCCAACGCGGGTCGTCACTCGGGTTGCCAACCCAGTCCAGGTAGGCGAAGCCGTGGGTCTCCAGGTCGCACTCGTCGATCACCCAGAAGCCCAGCTCGTCGGCCAGGTCGAGGACCCGCGGGTGGGGGGGATAGTGGCTGGTGCGGATCGCGTTGACGTTGTGCTGCTTCATCAAGATCATGTCGGCGCGGGCGTGAGCCTCGTCGAAGGCGCGGCCGCGGACCGGATGGGTCTCGTGTCGGTTCATCCCGTGGAAGACCACTCGGCGGCCGTTCACGGTGAAGATGTCGCCGTTGATCTTGACCGTGCGGAAGCCGAGCCGAAGGGTCACCTGCTCACCTGTAGACGTCAGCTGAGCCTCATACAGCCGTGGCGACTCCGCGCTCCACGGTTCGACGGAGTCGATGATGATGGGCTCCACGTCGGCTGCCGACGACCAGCTGACCTCCACCTGCAGCTCGGGGATCGTCACCGTGACCGGGTACGCGGCATCCGGGGCCGTGATCTCGGTGGTGATCGTTCCCTTGCCGCTCTCATGATCAAACTCGGCCGACACCCAGACGTCGTCGATGCCGCCGGCGGGCCGGCCGACCAGGGTGACATCACGGAAGATGCCGGGCAGCCACCACTGGTCCTGGTCCTCGAGATAGCTCATCGAGGACCACTGGTGCACCCGGACGACGAGCACGTTCTCGCCGGGCCGGAGCGCGTCGGTGACGTCGAACTCCTGAGCCAGCCGGCTGCCCTTGCCGATGCCGATCTCGGTGCCGTTCAGCCAGACGCGGTAGACCGACTCGACGCCGTCGAAACGCAGCGCAACGCGTTCGGTGTCCCAGTCCGGCAGCTCGAAGGTCCGTCGGTGGTCGCCGGTCGGGTTCTCGTCGGGGACGAACGGCGGATCGATGGGGAAGGGGTACTGCACGTTGGTGTACGCCGGTCGACCGTAGGCACCATCGCCCTTCAGCACCCAGTGCGATGGCACCGGCAGCAGGTCCCAGTCGGCGTCATCGAAGTCGGGTTCGGCGACGGCGTCATCGGCCACCTTGTGTGAGGGCCAGAGCTTGAACCGCCAGTCGCCGTTCAGACTGAGTCGCGGCGCGTCGGAGTGCAGCCAGGAGCGGGCCGGTAGCCGCCTTCCTGAGCCGGGGGTGAAGTCTTCGACATAGGAGGTAGCGGTCATGGCACAGGAGTGTACGTGAACGATCACGCTCCTGGCCACGTGCAACTGCTGCCGGCACCCGCCGGCTGGCGGACGGCGGCGCTGATTCGCGCCGATCCGGCCCTGGCTAGTAGCATTCGGGAGTTGTCCGGCGCATTCCGTGCTGGGCGTTGTCAGGCAAAACATTCAGATTGTCCGGGTCACAGAGCGGCTCGGTAGGTCGAGAGGTCGCATAACGTGGGTTCGGTCATCAAGAAGCGTCGCAAGCGGATGGCGAAGAAGAAGCACCGCAAGCTGCTGAAGCGCACGCGTATCCAGCGGCGCCGCGCGGGCAAGTAGCCTTCACTCCAGAAGGCTCGCACCGATCTGGAGGCCCAATGGCACGTGTTGTCCTGGTCACCGGGGTGTCACGTGACCTTGGGGCCCGTTTTGCGCGCGCCCTTGCCGCTGTAGACGGCCACGAGGTCATCGGTGTGGATGTGGTCCCGCCCCGTCACGATCTGGGTGCGGCCTCCTTTGTGCGCGCGGACATCCGCAATCCGGTGATCAGCAAGGTGATCACCGGGCGAGGGGTCGACACCGTCGTGCATATGGCGGTAGTGGCGACCCCGGGCAGTGTGGGTGGCCGGTCGTCGATGAAGGAGATCAACGTCATCGGCACCATGCAGCTGCTCGCCGCCTGTCAGAAGGCCGAGTCGATCCGCAAGCTCGTGGTGCAGAGCTCGGTCAGCGTCTACGGGGCGTCGCCGCGGGATCCGGTCCGGTTCACCGAGGAGATGTCGGCCCGGGTGCAGCCTCGGACGGGCTTCGGCAAGGACTCGGTGGAGATCGAGACCTATGTACGCGGGCTGGCCAGGCGTCGGCCCGACGTCGTCGTCACCACCCTTCGGCTGGCCAACCTGATGGGGGCCGGTGTGGACAGCCACGTGACCCGCTATCTGTCGCTGCCGGTCGTGCCGAAGGTGATGGGTTTCGACGCCCGGCTGCAGTTCCTGCACCCCAGTGATGCCGTCACCGCCTTGCTGTTGGCGACCGAGCTGGACATTCCCGGCACCTTCAACGTGGGTGCGCCCGACATCGTCACCCTGTCCCAGGCGCTGCGGATGATGGGCCGTCCGAGTGTCGGTGTGCTGCATGAGATCGCCCCGGTGGCGGTCGGACTGTTCCGCCAGGCGCGGCTGGTCGACTTCTCTGCCGACCAGATCGACGCCCTGACCTACGGCCGGGCGATGGACATCTCGCGGTTCACTGAGGCGACCGGCTTCAGGCCGAGGTATTCCTCCCGCGAGGCGCTGGCCGAGTTCGTAGCCTTGGCCAAGCCCGGCGTGCTGGCCGTTGAGCGCGTGGATCACGCTCTGCACCTGCTGGCCCGGGTGCTGTCGCCCGAACGAGGGAACTCCCGTGCCTGACCCCGAGATCGTCCAGCTCGGCAGTCGCGGTCCAGCCGGTCGGGGCAGCAGGTCCGCGCCATCGGCCGCTGCGCGCGGGTTGGCCGGTCCTTCCCGCCGGCCCGGGCGGACGCCGCGTGCGGTCGAGCCGGCCAACCAGCCGGCCAATGGAGCCGCACCTGCTGAGCTGGTGGCAACGGACGCGACCGCGGCGAAGCAGGCCGCCGCCCGAGAGTCGGCGGCCGCAAGGAAGACAACCGACACGAAGCCGCCGGCGAAGAAAGCGCCCACCACGAAGGCGCCCACCACGAAGGCGCCCACCACGAAGGCGCCCGCCACGAAGGCGCCCGCCAAGAAGACACCCGGCACGAAGGCGCCGGCGAAGAAGGCGCCCGCGAAGAAGCGCCCGGCCGAGGAAACCGAGGCGGAGCAGCCGTTGCCTCCGGGGATGACCGGGCCGGCTGGCGTCGAGGAGCCCGCCCGCCAGGTCTCGGCTGCCGACAGCGTGCCCATCGACCACGAGCCCCCGCCGACCTGGTCCGAGGCCGGCCCGCAGCACGATGATCAAGATTACGGTCCCCCGAGGCAGTTCGATCTGGCCATGCTGGTGGCAGAGATCGCCCGGATGGCCTCAGGAGTGCTGGAGGGTGCCCGAGCGTTGCCGGTGGAGCAGGTCCGGCAGTTCGCAGCGGACCCGTTACGCGGGGTGATGGCGCTTGCTGAGTCACTCGGTGTCGACTGGGAGCAGTCGCTGGACCAGGCGGTCGAGTTCGCCCGCACGCGGCTGAGTGGTGACTACGCCGTCGACGAGTTCGGCTTCGATCCGGAGTTCACCGAGAAGATCTTCCTGCCGATGCTGCGTCCGCTGGTGCAGCACTGGTTCCGGGTCGAGGTTCGCGGCATGGAGAACGTGCCGACCAGTGGACCCGCACTGCTGGTGTCCAACCATGCCGGCACCCTCCCGTTGGACGGGATGGTGCTGCACACCGTGATCTATGACGAGATCGCCCGGCATGTCCGGATGCTCGGCGCCGACCTGATCTTCAAAACGCCGTTCTCCCATGATCTTGCCCGCCGGACCGGCACCACGCTGGCCTGTCAGGAGGACGCCGAGCGGCTGCTCGACGCGGGTCAGCTCGTCGCGGTCTTCCCGGAGGGGTTCAAGGGACTCGGCAAGCCGTACGCCGACCGCTACAAGCTGCAGCGGTTCGGTCGCGGCGGTTTCGTCTCGGCTGCGGTGCGCGCGCAGGTGCCGATCATCCCCGTCTCGATCGTGGGTTCGGAAGAGATCTTCCCCCTGATCTCCGGGCTGCCCGGTCTCGCCCGAGCTCTCGGGCTGCCCTATTTCCCGGTGACACCGCTGTTCCCCTGGTTGGGGGTGCTCGGGATGATTCCGCTGCCGTCCAAGTGGGTGATCCAGTTCGGCGACGCGATCGCCACCGACGAGCTGCCACCTGGAGCGGCCGAAGACCCGATGATCGTCTTCAATGTGACCGACCAGGTCCGCGAGACGATCCAGCACACTCTGTACGCGCTGCTGATGCAGCGCCGGAGTGCCTTCTTCTGATGTATCCCGTGCTGGCGTTGATCTTGGTCGCGTTTGCCGGCTTCCTGATGGTGACGATGCGGCTGGTCTCGCGGCGGGTGGCCCGCTCGGGACAGCGGGAGCTCATCTCGGGTTTCGTCCACCTCGGGGCTGCAGGGTCTGCGCTGCTCGGGGTCGTCGTATTGGCGACCGGGTTCTGGCGGTCGGCGTTCGCGGCGAACCTGGGGGTGGTGGCGCTGTTCGCCACCGCGGTGTATTTCGTGCTGGCCGCCGTGCTCACCGGCCGACGCGATGGGCAGGAGTAGACGCACCGCCTGGGTCGGTTGTCCAGCAGGCCAAGGGGTCAGTGCCGCAGGTGCCGACGCACGGCCAGGCCGGCGGCGACGGCTCCCGCCGAGGCGCCGAACGCGCCGGCGCCGAGCAGCCCGAGGCGTACCGCCCGGCGCCCCGTCCGGTAGTCCCGGATCTGCCAGCCCAGCTCCTCGGCGTGCTCCAGCAGCCTGCTGTCGGGGTTGATGGCGCACGGGTGCCCCACCTGGCTGAGCATGGGCAGATCGTTGAACGAGTCGGAGTAGGCGAAGCAATGGGCAAGGTCCAGACCGTGCAGGTGGGCCAGCGCCCGTACGGCGTCGGCCTTGGCCTGACCGTGCAGCAGCTCGCCCTCCAACCGCCCTGTGTAGACGCCGTTCACGTTCTCGGCGACGGTGCCGAGCGCTCCGGTCAGGCCCAGTCGTTGGGCGATGATGGTCGCCACCTCGACCGGCGCCGCAGTCACCAGCCACACCTGCTGGCCGACGTCGAGGTGTGACTGGGCGATCGCCCGGGTGCCCGGCCAGATCCGGCTGGCGATGGACTCCTCGTAGATCTCGTTGCCGGCGTCCTGCAGCTCGGTCACGGTGTGACCCTTGATGAACGCCAGACTGGCGTTCCGGGCGTCCTCGATGTGCTCCGGTTTCTCCCGGCCCACCATCCGGAAGTAGACCTGAAGCCACAGGCCTTTGAAGATGAGCCGGGTCGGGAAGAAGCCGCGTCGGTAGAGACCCTTGGCCAGGTGGAACAGGGAGGCACCCTGGACGATCGTGTTGTCCACATCGAAGAACGCGGCCGCCTGGGGGTCGGGGCGGATCAACGGATCGGGTTCGGGCAGCTCCTCAGCGAGCTCGGCCGCCGGCTCACCGTCGGCGCGAGGCTCGGTCTCGGGGGCGCTCATGGCCCCACCCTAATGCCCGCACGGATCGCGCTTGCCGGGTTCGGTCGCACCTGTCGCCGCGGACCGGCGGTGCTCGCCCGTCGGTTGCCCCGCTGTGCAAGACTCGACCCCGTGACGATGGAGCGGGGTGCGGTCGGTGCTTCGGAGTCGGTGCCGGACTTCACCAACGTGGCCCAGCTGGTCGGCTGGAACGCCGAGCTGCGGCCGGCGGAGACCGCACTTGTTGACCTGACCGCAGGTCGCCGGGTGCTGACCTGGGCCGAGCTCGACCGACGCGTCAGCGCGGTGGCGGCCGGTCTGGCGGCGCGCGGTCTGGTCGCCTCGCATCGGGTCGCGGTGTGTGGACCGAACTCCCTCGAGTATGTCGTCGCCTACTTCGCTGCCCTCCGGGCCGGCTTCGTCGTCGTACCGATCAACCCCGAGGCCGGCCTCGACGAGAAGGTCCGGATGATCGCCGACAGCGGCGCCCGGCTGCTGTTCGGTTCGGTCGACCACGAGCTGCCTGAGGTGCGCAGGGTGGCCCTGACCGAGCAGGGGCTGGCCGAGCTGGAGGTCCGCCCGGGTGACCTGGTCGTCTCGCCGCAGGACCGCGAGGCGCTGGCCGTGCTGTTGTACACCGCAGGAACCTCCGGCGAGCCGAAGGGTGCGATGCTGACGCACCGCGCGCTGCTGGCCCACGTTCACCAGATCGGCCGGCTCCAGGTGGTGTCCAGCTCCGATCGGGTGCTCGCCTTGTTGCCGCTCTTCCACGTCTTCGGCCTGAACGCCGTCCTCGGCGTCTCCGTGTCCGCCGGGGCGACCCTGGTGATCATGGATGCGTCGGCCGGCGACGTCTTCGCGGCGATCCGGGACGAGCAGATCACCAACCTGCCGCTGGCGCCGTCCGCGCTGTACCGGATGCTGCAGTCCGATGAGCTGGTGAGCCCGCTCGGCAGCGTACGGACCGTCGTCAGCGGTGCCGCCCCGCTGCCGGCGGCGCTGGCGGCGGAGTTCCAGCGGCGGACGGGTCTCAAGGTCGAGCAGGGCTACGGTCTGACCGAGGCCGGGCCCGGGGTGGCGACGACCTTCGGTGTGGAGCTGTTGGGCGCCGGGCATGTCGGGCGGCCCCTGCCCGGCGTCGAGGTCCGGATCGGTGACGGTCGCGACGAGACCGAGCCGGGTGAGATCTGGATCCGGGGCGACAACCTTTTCTCGGGTTACTGGCCTGATGGCCAGGGTGGCCCCGGCCGGGACGGCTGGTTCGCGACCGGAGATGTGGGCTACCGGACCGGCGAGGACCTGTTCTTGGTCGACCGGGCCCGCGAGCTGATCCTGGTCTCTGGGTTCAACGTCTATCCCGCCGAGGTCGAAGGGGTCATCGCGGCCGTGCCGGGCGTCGACTCGGTCGCCGTCGTCGGCCAGCCGGTGATCGGTGGCGGTGAGCGGGTGGTGGCATTCGTCGTCGGTGCTGGGGTCACGATCGAGCAGCTGAGAGACCACTGTGCTCAACGACTCGCCCCGTTCAAGCGGCCGAGCGAGATCCGGCTGGTCGACGAGCTGCCCCGCGGGGCGACCGGGAAGGTCCGGAAGGGGGCGCTGCGGCAGCTGCTCGCGGTGCCAGGAGCCGATGACTGAGTCGGCGGACCGTCGGCCCCGGGTGCTGGTGCTGACCCGGCCGGGATGCCATCTGTGCGAGGACGCCGTCGCGATCATCTCGGCCATCTGCGCCGAGACCGGCGACCGGTGGGATGAGCAGGACATCACCGGCGATGCCGAGCTGACCCGCCGCTACACCGACCAGGTCCCGGTCACCTTCGTCGACGGGGCTCAGCACGACTACTGGCGGGTCGACCCCGCCCGGCTGAGGGCGGCCCTGACGCGCTGACCGCCGAGCCGCCGCGCGGCCGAGCCGGGTCTCTGGAAGAGTTGTCCCGGCAGAGCAGTCGACACCTTCAGGAGACCCCATGCAGCGGATGGCGCAGATCATCGGACTCAAGGCCGAGGAGATCGAGCGGTACAAGGAGGTCCACGCGGCCGTCTGGCCCGAGGTGCTGGCCACCATTGCACGCTGCAACATCCGGAACTACTCGATCTTCCTGCGAGAGCCGGAGAACCTGCTGTTCGCGTACTTCGAGTACCACGGCGACGACTATGCCGCCGACAGTGCGGTAATGGCGGCCGACCCGAAGACGCAGGAGTGGTGGAAGATCACCGACCCGATGCAGCAGCCCCTGTCAACCTCACCCGAGGGCGAATGGTGGGCGCCGGCCGCCGAGGTCTTCCACGTCGACTGAGTCCAGTCCGGGTGCAGTGGCACCCTTCGCGCAGCGGCAGCGGTCGCCCTTTCGACAGGCTCACGGTGCGCAGGTGTGCGTCTGCATAGTGCCGCTGTGAGATCGTTTGTGCACAGGTTCACAAACTCCTAAAGTGGTGATGTTCGCTCATTCATCGAGAGGGGTGGACGCCGCACCTGCGGCCTTCAGCCAGGAGAACCGTGACCCGGATCGCGCCGACGACCACCAAGGGCATTCCTGAGGCAACCATTGCCCGGCTGCCGGTGTATCTCCGCGCTCTGGCCAGCCTCGCCGACCAGGGGATCGCGACGATCAGCAGCGGAGCCCTGGCCGAGGCCGCCGGCGTCAACTCGGCCCAGCTGCGCAAGGACCTCTCCTATCTCGGCTCGTACGGGACCCGGGGCGTCGGCTACAACGTCGAGTACCTGCGGTTCCAGATCGGTCGCGAGGTCGGCTCCGCGCACGAATGGCCGGTCATCATCGTCGGGCTCGGCAACTTGGGCACCGCCCTGGCCAACTACTCCGGCTTCTCGTCCCGTGGCTTCCGGGTCGTCGCTCTGGTCGACTCGGCCCCGGAGCAGGTCGGCCGCTGGATCCACGGTCTGACGGTCTCGGCGCTCGACGACCTGGAGCAGGTGGTCGCGTCAACCGGCGCCGCGATCGCTGTCATCGCCACCCCGCCAGGGGCGGCCCAGGCGGTCTGTGACCGGCTGGTCGGCCTCGGCGTCACCAGCATCCTGAACTTTGCCGCGACCGTGCTGGTCGTGCCGGAAGGAGTCAATGTGCGCAAGGTGGATCTCGGGCAGGAACTGCAGATCCTCGCCTACCACGAGCAGCGCAAGAGCGACGACCCGCGGGTCTTCGACGGGGCGTACGCGGCCGAGGTGACTCCGGCGTGAGCATTCTCGTGGTCAGCGTCTCGCACAAGACCGCCTCGATGGAGATGCTCGCCCAGGTCGCCATGGACACGGCGGGCACGGCCAAGCTGACCGACGACCTGATCAGGTCCGAGCATGTCGACGAGGTCGTGGTCCTCTCCACCTGCAACCGGACCGAGATCTACAGCAGCGTCTCGCGGTTCCACGGCGGCCTGGACGATGTCATCGCCTCGTTCGCCGCCTTCACCGGCATCGACGTCGAGGACCTGCGCAGCCGCTGCGCGGTCTACTTCGACGAGGGAGCGGTGGCGCACACCTTCGGCGTCGCGGCCGGGCTGGACTCGATGGTGGTCGGTGAGAGCCAGATCCTCGGCCAGGTCAGAGCAGCGCTGACCCACAGCCAACAGCTCGGCACCGTCGGCACCGTGCTCAACTCCCTGTTCCAGCAGGGGATCCGGGTGGGCAAGCGGATCCACACCGAGACGGCGATCGGGTCCTCCGGCCGTTCCCTGGTCACTGCCGCGCTCGACCTGCTCACCCACGACCATGGTCCACTGGCCGGTCGTCGCGTGGTGGTGGTCGGTGCGGGGTCGATGGCCAGCCTGGCCGCCCGCTGCGCCGCGGCCGAGGGCGCCGCGGTGACCTGCGTCAACCGGACCCTGGTCAAGGCACAGCGGTTGGCCGGGGCGATCGGCGGCCGGGCGCTGCCGATGACCCAGCTGTCGAGCGCGCTCGCCGAGGCCGACGTTGTGGTCGCCTGCACCGGCGCCCGCGATGTGATCCTTACCCCCGGCCTGATGGCCGGCACCTCGGCCGCGGCCGTCATCGACCTGGCGTTGCCGGCGGACGCCGACCCGCGGATCGCCGAGCTCGGCATCTCGGTGATCAACCTGGAGCGGCTGCTGGACGCCGAGTACGACTCCGCGACCGCGGCAGAGGTCGCGGCGGCCCGGGAGCTGCTCCGCACCGAGGTCACCGACTTCCTCGGCCTGCGTCGGGCGGCCCAGGTCGCCCCCACCGTCATCGCACTGCGGTCGATGGCCTCCGAGGTCGTCGCTGCCGAGATGGCGAGGCTGGACGCTCGGCTGCCCGGGCTGGGGGATCGGGAGCGCGAGGAGTTCCACCGTTCCGTCCGGCGGGTGGTGGACAAGCTGCTGCACCAGCCCACGGTGCGGGTGCAGGAGTTCGCCGCCGACCCGGAGGCGGTCGACTACGCGGCCGCGCTCCGTGAGCTGTTCGCGCTGGACCCGCAGGCGGTGGCAGCGGTGATGTCACCCGAGGTCAGGGCCTGATGCGGCCGATCAGGATCGGCGCCCGGACGTCCCCGCTGGCCAGGGCCCAGGCGGACCATGTCGCCGCCCTGCTGCGGCGGGCGGGCGCCACGACGACGTTCGTGGGCATCACCACCCGCGGTGACACCGACCGGCGGCACCTGACCGAGATTGGCGGCACCGGGGTCTTCGCACAGGCGGTCCGCGAAGCCCTGCTGGACGGCTCGATCGACGTCGCCGTGCACTCCCTGAAGGACCTGCCGACAGCGCCGGTCGAGGGTCTCAGCGTAGCGGCCGTACCGGCACGCGAGGACACCCGCGACGTGCTGGTGGGTTGCCCGCTCGGCGAGCTCAGAGACGGGGCCAGGATCGGCACCGGAGCACCGCGGCGCGAGTTGCAGCTGGGCGACTACGGGCGCGAGCGCGGCCTGCGGCTGGACATTCGACCGATCCGCGGCAACGTCGACACCCGGCTCAACCTGGTCCGCTCCGGGGAGCTCAACGCCGTCGTCCTGGCCGCTGCCGGGCTGCGTCGGCTGGGCCATCTCGCCCCGACCGCGGACGGCTCGACTGTGGTTGAGGTCGCCGGCTTACGAGCCGAGCTGCTGTCGCCGGAGGTGATGCTTCCGGCACCCGGTCAGGGGGCGTTGGCGCTCGAAATTTCGAATTCTCTCAGCCGGGACGTGGCTGGCCTGGTGGCGACCCTCGAGGATCCCACTGCGCGGGCGGAAACCATTGCAGAGCGGGCTTTCCTGGCCACTCTCGAAGCTGGCTGCACTTCACCGGTGGGTGCCCGTGCAATTGTCAAATCGGTCCGTGGTACAAGTCTCGATTTGACTCTTGCGGCTGTAATTGGGAGAACCTTAGGGAGCAACATCACCGAACCGGTTGATTTGGCCCGCTCGATCCGAGTCAGAGCTTCCGAAGTTGATGCAAATCCCCTCGCGCTGGGTACAGAACTGGCGCGCGAGGCGCTCCGCGAGTTTCAGCAGGACGAGTTTGAGCAGGACCAGGCACGACCCTGAGCGCCCCGCTCGGGTGAACAACTGAAGAGTACGACCCAAGGTCCCGCTCCCGGCAGGGATACCGGAGTGAGGCCAAACAACGCACCTCGCCGCAGTGTGTCGAGGCACCACATAGAACGTGAGAAAACGCCAGTGAGCACCTCCACCGTCCGCAAGACCACTACTTCGTCCGCCACGGCAACCCCGCCTGCTCCGGTCACCAGAGGCCGGGTCATCTTCGTTGGAATCGGGCCGGGTGACCCCGACCTGCTCACTCTCGGTGCGATCGCCGCCCTCGCGGAGGCGAATGCGGTGATTCTCGACTCCGACGACATGCGCGAGCTGCTCGAGCATCCGGCCATTGCCGTCGACTCCGACGCCGAGGTGACCACCCTCGGGCTGACCGAGGCCGGCAAGCCGTTGACCCCTTCCGCCCGGGCCAAGATCGTGCTCAAGCACGCAGAGGATGGCGCCCGGGTGGTCCGGCTGGTGGCCGGTGACCCGTTCCTCGACAACGGAGTCGCCGATGAGGCCGCCGCCTGCGTCCGCGGCGGGATCGACTTCGAGGTGGTTCCGGGGGTGTCCAGCCTTACCGCCGTTCCCGAGTACGCCGGCATCGCCCTGAACCACGCCGGTGGGGTCCACTTCGCCTCCATGACGGAGGGCAGGTTCTCCAAGACCGCCACCGCGCACTGGGGCCAGGCGACCTCGCTGGTCGTCAGCACCCGCGCCGGGATGGTGGCCGACATGGTCGAGGCCGCGCTCGTCGCGGGCCGTCCGGCCGACGATCTCGCGATGGTCACCTTCCACGGTGGCAGCACCGAGCAGAACAGTGTCACCACGACGCTGCACGACCTGGCGGCTGCGGTGAAGTCCGCCAAGGCGGACGGCGCGGAGCTGGTGCACGTGATCTTGGGGGCAGCCGTGGATCAACGCGGTGAGCTGAGCTGGTACGAGACCAAGCCACTCTTCGGTTGGCGGGTGCTGGTGCCGCGGACCAAGGACCAGGCAGCGCCGATGACGAACCGGTTGCGTTCTTACGGCGCCCACAGCGAGGAGGTGCCGACCATCTCGGTGGAGCCGCCCCGCAGCCCGCTGCAGATGGACAAGGCGATCCGCGGCCTGGTCGAGGGACGCTACGAATGGGTGGCGTTCACCTCAGTCAACGCCGTCCGCGCCGTCCGGGAGAAGTTCGAGGAGTACGGCCTGGACGCCCGCGGCTTCTCCGGCCTGAAGGTGGCAGCTGTCGGCGACAGCACCGCCGCCGCGCTGCAGGCGTGGGGCATCGCCCCCGACCTGGTGCCGCAGGGCGAGCAGTCGGCCGCCGGGCTGGCTGCCGAGTGGCCGCCCTACGACGAGGTGCTGGATCCGATCAACCGGGTCTTCCTGCCCCGGGCCGACATCGCCACCGAGACGCTCGCCGCCGGGCTGGTCGAGCTCGGCTGGGAGGTCGAGGACGTGACGGCCTACCGGACCGTCCGCGCGGCCCCGCCGCCGGCTCCGGTACGCGAGGCGATCAAGAGCGGCAAGTTCGACGCCGTGGTCTTCACCTCGTCGTCGACAGTGCGCAACCTGGTCGGCATCGCCGGCAAGCCGCACTCATCAACGGTGATCGCGGTGATCGGTCCGGCCACCGCGAAGACCTGCGAGGAGCACGGGCTGCGGGTCGACGTGATGGCGGCGAAGCCGTCGGTGATCGCCCTTGCGGACGCGCTGGCGAGCTTTGCCGCGGAGCGTCGGGACGCACTGGTCGCCGCCGGTGAGCCGGTGACGAAGCCGTCCCAGCGGCGCGGCGGTACCCGCCGCCGGTCCTGATGTCCGACGACTCCACGGTGAGACCTGTCGCGGGTCGTCGGCCGTTCGCCGGCGGACCGGCCCGGAGCGGGACAGAGGGTCTGGTCCGGCCACGCCGGCTGCGCACCACGGCCGCGATCCGGTCCATGGTGGCCGAGACGACTGTGCAGCCGCGCCAGCTGATCCTGCCGCTGTTCGTCGCCGAGGGTCTGGCCGAGCCCCGACCGATCACCTCGATGCCGGGAGTGGTGCAACACACGCTGGACTCCTTGCGTCGAGCAGGTGCAGCGGCCGCGGAGGCCGGGCTGGCCGGGGTGATGCTGTTCGGCATCCCCGAGGAGAAGGACGCCCGTGGCTCTGGAGCGGTCGACCCGAACGGCATTCTCACGGTCGCTATCGAGGCGGTCCGGGACGAGGTCGGCGACGACTGCCTGGTGATGAGTGACGTCTGCCTGGACGAGTTCACCGACCACGGCCACTGCGGCGTGCTCACCGACAGCGGTGTGGTGGACAACGACGCGACGGTGGAGATCTACGCCGAGATGGCGTCGCTGCATGCAGCCGCCGGTGCCCACCTGGTGGCCCCCAGCGGGATGATGGACGGGCAGGTGGCGGCCATCCGCGCGACCCTCGACGCCGATGGGTACGCCGACGTCGCGATCATGGCCTACGCGGCCAAGTACGCCTCCGCCTTCTACGGACCCTTCCGGGAGGCGGTCTCGTCCTCCCTGCAGGGAGACCGCAAGACCTACCAGCAGGATCCGGCCAACATCCGGGAGGCGCTGCGCGAGGTCGCGCTGGACGTGGCCGAAGGCGCGGATCTGGTGATGGTGAAGCCGGCGCTGGGCTACCTCGACGTGCTGGCCGCGGTCCGCCACGCGGTGGACCTGCCGGTTGCCGCCTACAACGTGTCCGGCGAGTACGCGATGGTGGAGGCTGCCGCGGCGCAGGGCTGGATCGAGCGGGAGCGTGCGATCGATGAGACGCTGCTCTCGATCCGCCGGGCCGGGGCCGATGCGGTGCTGACCTACTGGGCTCTGGAGTACGCCCGCCGCAGCGGGGTAGCGCGTTGACCCTCCACCGCACGCGGCCTGACCTCAACCTCACGTGGCCTGACCTCAACCTCACGTGGCCTGAGCCTGTCGAAGGCCCACTCACGCGGCCTGACCTCAACCTCACGCGGCCTGACCTCAAACTCACGTGGCCTGAGCCTGTCGAAGGCCCACCCACCCGCTCACCCCACCGGGCAAAGGAGAAGGCATGACTGACCGGCGCTCGGCGGAGTTGTTCGCGCGCGCCAAGGAGGTGATCCCGGGCGGTGTGAACTCACCGGTCCGTGCCTTCAACTCCGTTGGCGGGACGCCGCGGTTCATCGCCTCGGCGGAGGGGGCGTACCTGACCGATGTGGACGGCAACGAGCTGGTCGACCTGATCTGCTCGTGGGGTCCGATGCTGTTGGGGCACGCCCATCCGGAGGTGCTGGCCGCCGTCACCGAGGCGGCCCGGCACGGGACCTCCTTCGGAGCCCCGACCCTGGCCGAGGTCGAGCTGGCTGCAGCGATCGTCGACCGGACCCCGGTCAGCCAGGTCCGGTTGGTCAACAGCGGCACCGAGGCCACCATGTCCGTGCTCCGGCTGGCCCGCGGCATCACCGGCCGGGACATGTTGATCAAGTTCGCCGGCTGCTACCACGGCCACGTCGACGCCCTGCTCGCCTCGGCCGGTTCTGGTGTCGCCACACTGGCCATCCCGGGGACCCCGGGCGTCACGGTGGCCACCACCCACGACACGATCGTGCTGCCGTACAACGACCGCGAGGCGGTCACCGCGGCGTTCGAGACCTATGGCCCGCAGATCGCCGCGGTGATCACCGAGGCTGCGCCCGGCAACATGGGCGTCATCACGCCGGGAGTGGTGGACGGGGTCGGCTTCAATGCCTTCCTGGCAGAGACCGCGCACCGCCACGGCGCGCTGTTCATCTCCGACGAGGTGATGACCGGGTTCCGGGTCAGCCGGTCCGGGCAGTTCGGGCTGGACGGCGTGGTGCCCGACCTGATGACCTTCGGCAAGGTGATGGGGGGCGGTTTCCCGGCCGCGGCCTTCGGCGGTCCGGCCGAGCTGATGGCTCACCTTGCCCCCGTCGGCGGTGTCTACCAGGCTGGCACGCTGTCGGGGAACCCGGTGGCCACCAGCGCAGGACTGGCCACTCTGAGACTGGCCACCGACGAGGTGTACGACCAGATCGACCAGACCTCGGCGGCGCTGCAGGCCGAGGTGTCCGCCGCCCTCGGCAGCGTCGGTGTGCCGCACGTCATCCAGGCCGCCGGGAACTTGTTCAGCGTCTTCTTCGTGGGCGAGGGTGTGGAGACGGTGCCGGACTTCGCCGCTGCCCAGACGACGTCGACGACGCAGTACGCCGCCTTCTTCCACAGCATGCTGGATCAGGGGGTCTACCTGCCGCCGAGCGCGTTCGAGGCCTGGTTCCTGTCGTCGGCGCACGACTCGCGCGCCCTGGACCGGATCGTGACCGCACTGCCCGCCGCCGCCCAGGCGGCGAGCGACTCGAGGAGGAACGGATGAGCACCCCCACGGGCAACGACCCGACCACCAGCCGCCGCACGGTCGTCCACCTGCTTCGCCACGGCGAGGTGCACAACCCGGGCGGGGTCCTCTACGGCCGGCTCCCGGACTATCACCTGTCCGAGCGCGGCCAGGCGATGGCCGAGCGGCTGGCGAAGCATCTCGAGCATGCCGACCTGGTGCATCTGCGGTGCTCGCCCTTGGAGCGGGCCCAGGAGACGATGGCCCCGATCGCGGCCGCCCACCAGCTCCCGGTGGTGACCGACGGCCGGGTGATCGAGGGCGACAACCTGTTCGAGGGCAAGGTGTTCTCGCTGGGCGCCTCGGCGCTGCGGCAGCCGAAGAGCTGGTGGCTGCTGCGCAATCCGCTCCGGCCCAGCTGGGGTGAGCCGTACCGCGACATCGTCGTCCGGATGCGGGCCGCGATGAAGGACGCCGCCGAGGCCGCCACCGGCCATGAGGCCCTGATCGTCACCCACCAGCTGCCGATCTGGATGGCCCGCCGTGACGTCGAGGGCCGCCACCTGGTGCACGACCCGCGCAAGCGCGAGTGCACGCTGGCCAGCCTGACCTCCTTCACCTACCTCGACGGCCGGATCACGTCGGTCTCCTACTCCGAGCCCGCTGCAGATCTGCTGCCGATCGGCAAGTCGAAGAAGTTCGTCGCCGGCGCCTAGCCCATGATGAGTGCATCAAGCGCCGGGTACGGCGTCCGAGGAGTCCTCGGGCGCCTGCTGGTGGTTGCCGTGCTGGCCGCGCTGGCTGTGCTGGCCGGGTGCTCCACCCAGGGCGCCGACGAGCAGACCCGGTCGGGATCCGAGGACGGCTACGTCGGAGCCCGCTCACTGACCCGGGTCGCACCCGCCGATCGCAAGCAGGCGCCGATCGTCTCCGGCGCCTCGCTGGGGGCCGGAAAGGAGATCAGCACCGAGTCGTTCAAGGGCAAGATCATCGTGCTGAACGTGTGGGGCTCCTGGTGTTCGCCCTGCCGACACGAGGCGACCGCGCTGCAGCAGGCCAGCGTCAAGACCGCGGACATCGCGCAGTTCATTGGGATCAACACCCGCGACACCAGCCAGTCCCAGGGGCTCGCCTTCACTCGGGCCTTCAAGATCGGCTATCCGAGCATCTATGACCCGAAGGGCCAGGAGCTGCTCAAGTTTGCCGGTGACCTTCCGCCGGCGGCCATCCCGTCGACCTTGATCATCGACAGCGACGGCAAGGTGGCGGTGAGGATTCTCGGGCCGATCAGCTCGATCACTTTGGTCGATCTGATCAACGACGTGAACGAGGGCAAATGATGGTGCTCGACCTCGGTCAGTGGGCCGCCAACGCCGTCGGCGGGTCGATGGCGCTGGCGATCCCGGTGGCGCTGCTGGCCGGCCTGGTGTCCTTCTTCTCGCCCTGCGTGGTACCGCTGCTGCCGGGCTACCTGTCGTACGCGACCGGTCTCGGCGCAGCCGAGGTGGTGGCTGGCACGGCTCGGCGCGGTCGGATGCTGGCCGGGACCAGTCTGTTCGTGCTCGGCTTCGCGGTGGTGTTCGTCTCCAGCGGAGTTGCCATCGGGGCGCTCGGGTCGGCGCTCACCACCCACCAGACGCTGGTGACGCGGGTGGTCGGCGTGATCACCATCGCCCTTGGGCTGATCTTCGCCGGACTGCTGCCGATCGGGCAGCGCGAGCTGCGGATCCACCGCATTCCCAAGATCGGGATCGCCGCGGCACCACTGCTCGGGGTCGTGTTCGGGCTCGGCTGGGTGCCGTGCATCAGCCCCACCCTGGGCGCGGTGATGACGCTGGCGCTGAACGAGGGCAGCGCCCTCCGGGGCGGAGTGCTCGCCTTCGTCTACGCCCTCGGCCTCGGCCTGCCGTTCGTGGCCGCCGGCCTTGCCTTCAGTCGGATGGCCCGGACCGTGTCCTTCCTCCGGCGGCATCAGCTGGCGCTGATGCGGGCCGGCGGCATCCTGCTGGTCCTGGTCGGGCTGCTGCTGGTGACCGGTGGCTGGGATCTCGTCGTCGGCTACCTGAGGCAGTGGACCGCCGGCTTCGGGACGGTGATCTGAGATGGCTTCGACCCCGACCGAGAGTCCGCCGAAGCAGCACCGCCCCAGACCCGGAGCGGCCGGACCGCTGGGTCTGGTCGGCTCGCTTCGGTTCGTCTGGACGCAGCTGACCTCGATGCGGACTGCGCTGGTGCTGCTGTTCTCCCTGGCGCTGGCAGCGATCCCCGGATCGCTGATCCCGCAGCGCAAGGTGTCGCCCATCCGGGTGGACGACTTCATCACCCAGCATCCGACCCTCGGCCCGCTCTACGACAAGGTCGGACTGTTCAACGTCTTCACCTCGCCGTGGTTCTCGGCCATCTACCTGCTGCTGTTCGTCTCGCTGGTGGGCTGCATCATTCCCCGGGTCCGGGTGTACGCGCGCGCGCTGCGTGCGGCCCCGCCGCCGACGCCGCGGAACCTGTCCCGGCTGCCGGTATTCACCAGCCGAGAGATCGAGGCGGGCCGACAGGACGACCTGCTGGACCGGGCCGCGGATCGCCTGCAGCGGCAGCGCTACCGGGTACGGCGGCAGCCGGACTCGATCTCGGCCGAGCGCGGCTATCTGCGGGAGGCGGGCAACCTGGTCTTCCACATCAGCCTGCTGTTCCTGTTGCTCGGGGTGGCCATCGGCGGCCTCACCGGTTTTCGCGGCACCAGTGTCGTCGTGGTCGGGCAGGGCTTCGCCAACAGCCTGACCCAGTACGACGACTTCTCCGCCGGGTCCGCCTTCTCGGCCTCCGACCTCGACCCGTTCAGCCTGGTGGTGAACCAGTTCGACGTGAAGTTTGAGACGGGGCCGGTGCAGACCGGCGCGGCCAGGCTGTTCAAGGCGCGGGTCACGGTGACCGACGAGCCGGGCGCGACTCCGCACGACGAGGTGCTGGAGGTCAACAAGCCGCTGAAGGTCGGTGGCAGCACGGTGCACCTGATCGGGCACGGTTACGCACCGGTGGTGACCATCAAGGACGCCGACGGCAATGTGGCGTACTCGGGGCCGGTGGTGTTTCTGCCGCAGGACGGCAACTTCACCTCGGCCGGGGTGATCAAGGCCCCCGACGCACGGCCGGAGCGGCTGGCCTTCGAGGGTTTCTTCCTGCCCACCGCGGTTGTCAACTCCCAGGGTCCCCATTCGGTGTTCCCGGATGCGGTCGACCCGGCGCTGTTCCTGAACGCCTGGTACGGACCACCGAAGAAGGAGACCGGCCAGCCGGAGAACGTCTACTCCCTCGACAAGACCGGCATGACCCAGCTGAAGAACCCCGCCGGCACCGACGTGCTCCGCTTCGTCCTCCGGCCCGGTGAGTACAAGGAGCTGCCCGGCGGCAAGGGCACCATCAGCTTCGACGGGTACCAGCGGTGGGTGAAGCTCCAGGTCGGTGACACGCCGGGAATCCAGGTGTCCCTGACGGCCATCGGACTCGCCGTGCTGGGGCTCTGCCTGTCGTTGTTCATCCGGCCCCGCAGGGTGTGGGTACGGCTGCTTACTACCGAAAGTAGTAGGGGTACTGTGGTCGAAGTTGCCGGACTGGACCGGGCGGATGCGCGGGCCGGGCTCAGTGAGGACGTCGAGCAGCTGGCTGCGGAGCTGACCGGCTCACCAGCCGATGCCTCGGGCGTTGACGACGCCGGTGCTGACGACTCGGATGCGAACGGAGAGAGTGGTCGATGAACTACCAGTACTACTCCAGCCTGGCGATCGTGACTGCGGTCGTGGTCTACATGCTGGCGATGTTCTCGCACGCGGCCGAGTGGGCCTCGGCGCGCCGGCTCGGCGTCGCCCGGCCGGCCCACACCGAACGTGAGCTGGTCGGCGTCGGTGCCGGGTCCAGCGTCGCGGGCGTTGACACCGCTGTTGGCACCGACGGAGCGGACCTGCCCGTCGACCAGCCGGCCGGGGCAGGCGAGGCGGAGTCCTTCTCGGCTGAGCGGATCGCGAGCCACCGGGTCGACCTGTTCGGCCGGGTCGGCATCGCCCTGACTCTGATCGGTTTCCTGGCCAGCGTGGCAGGTGTGGTGCTCCGGGGCCTGGCGGCCGGCCGGGCGCCCTGGGGGAACATGTATGAGTTCACCATCAGCGCGATGGTGTTCGTGGTGGCCGCCTACCTGCTGATGGTGTGGCGGGCCGGCATGCGCTGGCTCGGCCTCCCGGTCACCCTGCTGGCGGCGGTCGGCAACGGGCTGGCGGTCACGGTCTTCTATGTCGCGGTCGCGCCGCTGGTGCCCGCGCTGCACTCGGTCTGGTTCCTGATCCACATCGTGGCCGCGATCATCTCCGGTGCCGCCTTCAATGTCGGTGGGCTGGCCTCGATCCTCTACCTTTTGAAGAAGCGGGCCGAGGGCCGCGGCACCGTTCGCGGCTACCTGTCGCGGCTACCGAGCAGTGCCCGGATGGACCTGGTGGCGTACCGGATGCTGGCCTTCGCCTTCCCGCTGTGGACCTTCACTGTCGCGGCCGGCTCGATCTGGGCCGAGTACGCCTGGGGCCGTTATTGGGGCTGGGACCCCAAGGAGACCTGGGCCCTGGTGACCTGGGTGATCTTCGCCTGCTACCTGCACGCCCGCTCCACCGCCGGCTGGCGGGGCAGCCGGGCCGCCGTCATCGCCATCCTCGGTCTGGCCTCCTTCTGGTTCAACTTCATCGGCATCAACCTGCTGGTCAGCGGCCTGCACTCCTACGCCGGCGTCTGACCCCTCCCCCTCTTCCTCTCTGCATCCTCTGCCTTTGTCGGATTCCCAAGTCGACTTGGGAAACTGTCACTGGGCTCGGCAAATTTGCCGAGCCCAGTGACAGTTTCCCTGGCTCGGTGGGGCGGCGGCTGGACTCGGTCCGGCCCCGGACAGCTAGATTGAACGCCATGCGCGCCTCACAGTTCAGCGACATCCTGGTCGGTCACGGCGAAGGGCCGGTCTGGTGGCCCGAGGACGGCCTGCGGATCTGCGACGGGTTCGCCGGGCGGATCGTGTCCATCGACGAGAACGGACGGGAGGCCGGCAGCATCCACGTCGGCTCGTTCGTCGGAGCCTTCCGGCCGCGGGTCGGGGGAGGCCTGGTCGCCGCCGCGGAACGGTCGTTCGTGCTGGTCGACCCGGGCGGCAGCCGGCGTGACCTCGGCGAGTTGTGGTCCGACACCGGAATCCGGATGAACGACGGCGGCTGTGACCCGCAGGGCCGCTTCTATTGCGGCTCGATGCCGAGTGCGGGGGACCGGCCGGTGGGGGTGCTCTACCGACTCGACACCGACGGGCGGGTCACCCCGGTGCTGGAGGATCTCAGCTGCCCGAACGGGATGGTCTACTCTGCCGACGGCCAGACGGTCTACTACATCGACACCCCCACCCAGCGGGTGGACGCATTCGACGTCGACGAGGCGGGCGAGTGGCAGAACCGCCGCGTCGCGGTGCCCAACATCCAGGGCGGGTCACCCGATGGGATGACGATCGACGCGAACGGCAACCTCTGGGTGGCCCTGTGGGGTGGGTCCGGGGTGCGCTGTTTCGATCCCGGCACCGGCGAGCAGCTGGCGGCGATCGAGGTGGAGGGTGCCAGCCAGACCAGTGCCTGCACCTTCGGCGGCGCCGACCTCGACCGGCTCTACATCACCACGTCCACTGACGGCGGCGCCGGTGGTCCCAAGGCCGGTGCCGTATTTGTCGCCGAGCCGGGTGTACGGGGCGTGCTGCCGGCCGTGTACGCCGGCTGACGCCTCATCAGCTCCGGCCAGGACGCCCCGGCGACAGTCTGACCACTCAGTTGCCCCGCTCTCCCGTTGCTGAGCTCGGTGCCCGCCACTGCGTACGCGAAGCTCCTCCTGCCCGCTCCCGGGCCCCCTTGCGAAAACTCATCAGAACGCGAGATTTCGAGCGCTCAAGGGCCATTCTCGGCCGATTTCTCGCGTTCTGATGAGTTTTCGCTGGGGCACCGGGCGCAGGGGGCCGGCCGAACGGCCGTCCGACTCAGGGGAGGCCCAGCAACCGCAGCCCGGCGGCGGTTGCCGCGGCCCCGAGCACGACCAGGACGAACGGTGCCCGCCGCCAGGCGAGCAGCGCCGCAACTCCGACACCGGCCGGACGAGCGACACCGGCGAACCCGTGGCCCTGGGTGAGGGCCGTGACGGCCACCAGCGCGGTCAGCAGGACCACGGCCGCGGTACTCATCAGCCTGCCCACCTCGGCGGACAGCTCGACCCGTGAGCTCAGCGCGGGGCCGGCCAGTCGGAAGGCCAGGGTGCCGACCGCGAGCACCAACGCGGCCAGCACCAGGGTGGGGGTCGAGGTCACGGCAGCACACCGGATCCGTCCGGGGACGGCTTGGCACGACCCCACCGTACGGCGAACAGCACTCCGACCAGGGCGAGCAGCACCGGCAACCCGGCCGGCAGCACGGTCGTGGCAGCCAGCGCGACGGCGGCGCCGACCAGCGCGGCCCGACGGGTGACCGGGTCGCGGAGAGCGGGCAGCACCACGGCCACCAGGACCGCCGGGAAGGCGGCGTCCAGGCCGAGCGCGTCGGTGTCGTGCACCACCGTCCCGCCGTACACACCGAGCAGCACGCCCAGGTTCCAGCAGACGAACAGGGCCATGCCGGTGGCCCAGTAGACGACCCGTCGGCGCGCTGGGTCGGCCTCGGCCAGGGTGAACGCGACCGTCTCGTCCGCCATCAGGTGGCTGCCGACCAGCCGACGCAGCCAGCCGTGGCCGATGGCCTCGCGTACGGCGAAGCCGAACGGCAGGTGCCTGGCATTCACCAGCAGGCCCGCGGCCACGGCCGCAAAGGGGTTGCCACCGGCCGCCAGAATGCCGACGAACATGAACTGGGCCGCCCCGGCGAACACCACCAGCGACAGCAGCACCGGCAGCCATCCGGGCAGCCCGGAGCCCATCGCCAGCGCCCCGAACGAGGCGCCCACCACCGCGTCGGCCAGGCACAGCAGGGCGATGTGCCGGCGCCAGACGGGCCCGAGTGTTCGCCATATCGAACGCATGTCTTCTATGATGAACACATCAAAAGTGTTCGTCAAGGCGAACGCATGGACGTCTGGAGCGAACACTGTGACTCAGAGCAACGGAGCCCCGCTCGCTGCCATCGCCGCCGCTTTGCAGCGGGAACGCCGCCGGACGGGCCTGTCGCTGGCCGAGGTGGCCAGGCGGGCCGGCATCGCCAAGTCCACCCTGTCCCAGCTGGAGTCGGGCACCGGGAACCCGAGCGTCGAGACGCTGTGGGCGCTGAGCGTTGCTCTGGACGTCCCGTTCGCCGAGCTGGTGCAGCCGTCCCGGCCGCGGGTCCAGCTGATCCGCGCCGGCGAGGGCCCGACGATCGCGGCCGAGCGGGCGGACTACGTCGCCACCCTGCTGGCCTCCTGCCCGCCGCACGCGCGGCGTGACCTCTATCTGGTCTCCGCCCAGCCCGGGACCGCCCGCGAGTCCGACCCGCACCTGCCCGGAGTGATCGAGCATGTCGTGCTCGGCGCCGGTCGGGCCCTGGTCGGCCCGACCGAGGACCCGGCCGAGCTCGGTCCGGGCGACTACATCGCCTACCCCGGCGACGCGGCCCACATCTTCAAGGCCCTGGAGGCCGACACCTTCGCGGTGCTGGTCTCCGAGAACGGCTGAGCCTCGGCCGACTCAGGGTCGGTAGCGTGCGGTGGGGTCGGCCCAGTCGGTGTTGGGGAGCAGCGGGAACCAGTCCGGGCGGGCCGGGTCGCGGTCGTACGGATAGCCGCCGAGCTCACGGAACAGCTCGGCATATTCGGCCACCTTGTCGTGATCCAGCTTCACCCCCAGCCCGGGCCCCTCAGGTACGGCCATCGATCCGTCGGCGTAGGCCATCTTGCCGCCGACGATCACATCGTCTCGGAGATGGTGGTAGTGCGCATCGGCGGCGAAGGCTAGATTGGGAAGTGCCGCGCCGAGGTGCAGCATGGTGGCCAGCTGGACGCCGAGCTCACCGGAGGAGTGCACCGCGATGCCCAGCTGGAACGTCTCGCAGACGCCGGCGGCCTTGACGCAGGGCCGGATGCCGCCCCAGAAGGTGGTGTCCAACAGGATCACGTCGACGGCCGGGTTGAGCACGTTCGCCGCCAGCTGCTCGAAGTTGACCACCACGGTGTTGGTGGCCAGCGGGATGGCGGTGTTCTCCCGCACCCGACGCATCCCGTTCAGTCCCCACGTCGGGTCCTCCAGGTAGTCGTTGTTCAGGTCGGCGATGGCGGTGGCGAACCGGATCGCCTCCTCGACGCTGAGGGCCCCGTTCGGGTCATAGCGCACCCGGTGTCCGGGAAACGCCTCGGCCAGCGCCCGGAAACAGTCCAGCTCGTAGTCCGGCGGGAAGACGCCACCCTTGAGCTTGTGCACGTCGAACCCGTGCTGGTCGACCAGCGCCCGGGCCTGCTCGACCAGCTGCTCGGCGGTGCGGACCTCGCCGGAGCCGTCCGTGCCCGGGTGCCTGAAGAACAGATAGCTGGCGAACCGGACGCGGTCCCGCACCCGGCCGCCGAGCAGGTCGTGCACCGGCAGGTTCGCCTGCTGCCCGACGACATCGAGGCAGGCGAACTCGATCGCCGCCAGCAGCTGGGTCCGGTTGTTGTAGAGGCTCGCTGTCGGGTTGGCGATCATCCAGCGCAGCTCCTCGACCCGGGCCGGGTCATGCCCGAGCAGGTACGGCTTCAGCGCCAGGATGGCGTTCTCGGCTGCCTCACCGCCGCCGCCGAGCTCACCCAGCCCGACCAGCCCGTTGTCGGTCTCCAGCTCGATCAAGGTTCGGACGAACCGGCCCCAGTGGGCTCCGTTGCTGTGCCGCAGCGGCGCCTCAAGTGGAACGGTGACAGTGGTCGGGCGGATGTCGATGATCTTCATGACGGCTCACTCGGCTCGTGGATGGGCGGAGATGCGGCGGGTGCGACCAGGCGTCGGTCGTCGGGGAGGCGGCGCGTGACCCCGCTGCGGTCGAGCTGGGCCAGCAACGGCAGCACCACCCGGCGGCTCGTCTGCAACGCCTGCCGGGCCTCGCTGACGGTGAAGGGCTGCGGCAGCCGACGCAGCAGCTCGGCCGCCAGCGCCGGCGCTGACGGCATCAGCACGATGCCGTCGGCCAGCTTGAGCAGCAGACCGGCTCTGGCGGCGGCGGCCACCGCCTTCGCGTCCAACCCCCGCGCAGCGAGACCGCCCGCGTCCGGCGCAGCGAACGGATGGTCCGCCAGGTCGCGCTCCAGCGCGGCGACGGCGCTGACCAGGCGCGGCGGCAGGCCGGCCCCGGCGGCGATGACCCGCCCCTCCTGGAACCGCAGCGGTGCCTCGACCAGCTCGGCGACGAGGTCCGCGGTCGGCAGGCCCAGCAGCTGCGCGGCCGCAGCTGCCGTGATCCCCGGGTCGAGCGGCCGAGCCCGGTCGTGCTCGTCCACCGCGGTGCGGAGCCGTTCACGCAGCCCAGGCAGCCGGTCCCGCGGCAGCAGCCAGTTGCCCCGGCGGATCGCCAGTCCGTCAAGGTCCGCCGGCACCTCGACACCGATCCTGGTGAGCAGCGAGACCCGGGTGACGCCCCGCCGGCGCAGCTCGTCGGCGAGATCCGGCCGACCGACCCCTATCGCCAGCTCGGCCGCTCGCCGTCGGGCATCGCCGCGCCGCCGCAGCAGCGGAGGGGCCGGGTCCAGCACGGTCACACCCCAGACCAGCCGGCTTCCGGAGTCACGCAGCAGGGCCCGGTCACCCACCCGCAACGGCAGCGGCCGGTCCAGCACCAGCCGGGCCAGGCCCGGTCCCAGCGGACGCAGCCGTACGCTCACCGCCGCTGCACCGATGTGCAGCAGCGTGCGCTCCGGCGGCGGTTGGTCGTGCCGGCCGTGCCAGCCGACGTCGACGGTGTCACCCGGCAGCCAGGCGCCAGGTGTCACCAGCACGCCGCCTCGGGCGAGGCCGGCCGGCACCGATCCGCCGAGGCCCAGCGCGACCCTGGCGACCCCGCTGACCTGGCGCACCGGCTCGTTCAACGTCTCGATCGACCGTACTCGCACCGACTGCTCTCCGCGTTGATCGTCAACCAGGGCGAGGTGGTCGCCGACCGCGACGCTGCCCTCGGGCAGGGTGCCGGTGACCACCGTCCCGGCCCCGGACAGGTGGAAGCACCGGTCGACCCACAGCCGGACGTCCGAGGTGGGGTCGGGCTGTGGCAGACGGCCGACGAGATCGACCAGGGCGTGCCCCAGCTCGTCCATCCCGGCACCGGTGCGGGCGCTCACGGCCACCGCCGGGATCGACCGGAGCGAGGTGGACGCCAGCTCGTACTGGGCCCGTCGCAGCGCCGGGCCGGGATCGGCCAGGTCGGCACGGGTGACGGCCAGCACACCGTGCCGGACGCCGATCGCGTCCAGCGCCGCCAGATGCTCCCCGGCCTGCGGCATCCAGTCGTCGTCGGCAGCCACCACGAACAGGACCGCCGGCACCGGGCCGACGCCGGCCAGCATGGTGGAGACGAACCGCTCATGCCCAGGCACGTCCACGAAGGCCAGGTCACCGGCCCCGCCGGGCAGCCGCATCCAGCAGTAGCCGAGCTCGATGGAGAGCCCCCGGCGGCGCTCCTCGACGAGTCGGTCGGGCTGGCTGCCGGTCAGGGCCTGCACCAGGGTCGACTTGCCATGGTCGACGTGCCCGGCGGTGGCGATCACGTGCATTCCGGCTACTGCTCCTGAGCCGGTGTCGCGGCTAACGGGGCAGGGGAGGGTGCGGCGGTGACGCAGCGGCGGACGGCCGCCACCAGGTCGGCGTCGGCCTCCGGGGCCACCGCGATCAGGTCCAGCAGCAACCGTCCGCGTTCCACCCGGCCGACCACCGGCGTCGGGCCGAGCCGCAGCGGCGCGGCCAGCTCCGCGTCCAGCGAGACGGCGGCACTCTCCAACTCGACGCCGGGCGCACCGCCGCCACCCACGGCCGCGGCGCTGACCACACAGCACACGTCCACCACATCCTGCACCGCTGCACCGATGGCGACGGCCCGGCGCATCAGCTCCTCCGGTCGGGTGACGAGGGCCTCCGCCACCGGGGTCGGTGGACCCGACACGGTCGCCTCTAGCGCCGCCAGGGTCAGCTTGTCCACCCGCAGGGCCCTGGCCAGCGGGTGCCGTCGCAACCGGTGCACCAGTGCCGCCCGGCCGAGCAGCAACCCGCACTGCGGGCCGCCCAGCAGCTTGTCGCCGGAGGCGGTGACCAGAGCCGCCCCGGCGGCGAGGCTCGCCTCGGCCGACGGCTCGTCCGGCAGTCGGGGGTGTCGGGCGAGCAGCCCCGAGCCGATGTCGCAGACCACCGGCACCTCCAGCGAGGCGAGCTGGTCCACCCCCACCGAGGAGGTGAAGCCGCTGACGACGAAGTTGGAGGGATGCACCTTGAGCACGAACGCCGTCTGCTCGTCGACGGCCGACGCATAGTCGTCCCGACTGACCCGGTTGGTGGTGCCGACCTCCCGAAGCGTCGCGCCCACCGACTCCAACAGCTCCGGGATGCGGAAGCCGTCACCGATCTCGACCAGCTCACCGCGGGAGACCACGATATTGCGGCCGGTGGCCAGGGCCGACGCGGCCAACGCCAGCGCAGCGGCGCCGTTGTTCACCACGTGCACGTCCTCGGCCGCCGGGACGGCCGCTGCCAGCGCGGCCAGAGCGCCGCGTCCCCGGCGGCCACGTCGGCCGGTGTCCAGGTCCAGCTCGACGTCGGTGGCTCCGGCGGCGACGGCGATCGCGTCCACCGCAGCGGCGGACAACGGCGCCCGGCCGAGGTTGGTGTGCACCACGATTCCGGTGGCGTTGATCACCGGACGGAGCGAGCTGGCCGAGCTGGGCAGCGCGGCCAGCGCCGCCGGCACGACGTCGTCGGGGCGAAGGTCGCCGGCCCGGCACAGCTCCAGCGCGTCCCGGACCGCTGCCTTCACGATCCGCTCTCCGAGCCGTCCGGTGGCCGCGCGGATCCGTGGCTCCGCCAGGACCTGGTCGGTACGCGGGGTCAGCCGGCGGCTGTCTGCCACACCTGACCTCCCCTCCGGCTCCGTCCGGCTCCGCACGCACCCGGATGCGTGAAGTTGGCGGAGGCGGACGGGAATCGAACCCGCCTGACCGAGATGCTCGGTCACAACGGTGTTGAGGACCGCGCCCATCACCAGACGAGGTACGCCTCCGCGCAGCACCCTAGCGCTGCGGTCCGGCCGAGCCGCGGCTCCCTCCCCGAAGTCTGGTGCTACGTTGTTGATCACCGGCCGTAACTGGGTACAGGCACGTCGGTTGACGGGGTTCACGAGACAGGCGGTGAGCAGGCAGATGGGCGAGAAGACGTTCCTCGGTGCGTGGCCGGTGATTCGGCAGCTGCGTGGTCGCGACCGGCTCGGGCGGGGTGCGGCGGCGATGTCGCAGAAGAGCGCCGACCTGCAGCCGCGGACCACCACCGCCGACCGGGTGGTGGACTCGATCTGCCCGTACTGCGCGGTGGGTTGTGGCCAGAAGGTGTTCGTCAGCGACGGCAAGGTGACCCAGATCGAGGGTGACCCGAACAGCCCGATCTCGCGTGGCCGACTTTGCCCCAAGGGCAGTGCCAGCAAGCAGCTGGTCACCTCCCCGGGCCGGGTGACGAAGGTCCGCTACCGCCGCCCGTACGGGACCGAGTGGGAGGACCTGGACCCGGACGTGGCGCTGGACATGATCGCCGACCGGGTGGTCAAGGCGCGCAAGGAGCACTGGGAGTGGGAGTCGGAAGGCCGGCGGCTGCGCCGCACGATGGCGATCGCCAGCCTGGGAGGTGCGACCCTCGACAACGAGGAGAACTACCTCATGAAGAAGCTCTACACCGCTCTGGGCGCGATCCAGATCGAGAACCAGGCTCGTATTTGACACTCCTCCACGGTCCCCGGTCTGGGGACCTCGTTCGGCCGTGGCGGTGCCACCGGCTTCCAGCAGGATCTGGCAGGTGCTGACTGCATACTGATCGAAGGCTCCAACATGGCCGAGTGCCACCCGGTGGGCTTCCAGTGGGTGATGGAGGCCAAGCTGCGCGGAGCCACGATCATCCATGTCGACCCGCGGTTCACCCGCACGTCGGCGATGGCCGATCTGCACGTCCCGATCCGGGCGGGCACCGATGTCGCCTTCCTCGGCGGGCTGGTCAACTACGTGCTGAGCAACGAGCTCGACTTCCGCGAGTACGTGGTGGCCTACACCAACGCCGCGGCCATCGTCGGGGAGGAGTTCCGCGACACCGAGGACCTCGACGGGCTGTTCTCCGGCTTCGACCCGGACAGCGGCACCTACTCGTCCGACTCCTGGCAGTACGAGGGCGCCACCGAGGCGGCGGCGGCCGGACAGCGCGACCCGCATCAACCGGGCACGCCCGACGGCGGCCAGGGCGCCAGCAGCTCCGAGGCGCACGAGGCGGGCCGGGCCGAGACGGCCGGCTCGGGCGGTCCGGCGGTGCACGCCAAGCCCGAGCGGGACGAGACGTTGCAGCATCCCCGCTGCGTCTACCAGATCCTCAAGCGCCACTTCGCCCGCTACACCCCCGAGCTGGTGCAGGAGGTCTGCGGCATTTCCACCGCCCAGTTCGCCGCCGTGGCCGAGGCGCTGACCAGCAACAGCGGCCGGGAACGCACCTCGGCGTTCTGCTACGCGGTCGGCTGGACCCAGCACACCACCGGGGTGCAGAACATCCGCACGGCAGCGATCCTGCAGACGCTGCTCGGCAACATCGGACGACCCGGCGGCGGCATCATGGCGCTGCGCGGGCACGCGAGCATCCAGGGCTCGACGGACATCCCCACCCTGTTCAACCTGCTGCCGGGCTACATCCCGATGCCGCACGCCGAGCAGCACGAGGACCTGGACGCCTTCGTCGCCGCCGACGCCGGCAGCACCGGTTTCTGGGGCAATATGCGGGCCTACACCGTCAGTCTGCTGAAGTCCTACTGGGGTGATGCCGCCACTGCGAACAACGACTACTGCTTCGACTACCTGCCCCGGCTGACCGGTGACCACTCCACCTACCCGACCGTGGTGGACATGATCGAGGGCAAGGTCACGGGCTACTTCGTGGTCGGGGAGAACCCGGCGGTGGGGTCGGCCAACGGCAAGATGCAGCGCCTCGGGATGGCCAACCTCGACTGGCTGGTGGTGCGCGACCTGGCGATGATCGAGTCGGCGACCTTCTGGAAGGACGGCCCGGAGATCGCCACCGGCGAGCTCAGCACGGAGCAGATCAAGACCGAGGTGTTCTTCCTGCCGGCCGCCTCCCATGTGGAGAAGAACGGCTCGTTCACCAACACCCAGCGACTGCTGCAGTGGCACCACAAGGCGGTCGAGCCGCCCGGCGACTGCACCAGCGAGCTGAAGTTCTACTACGACCTGGGCGTGCGGATCCGGCGGAAGCTGGCCGGGTCCACCGACGAGATGGACCGGCCGCTGCTGGACCTGACCTGGGACTACCCGGTGGAGGGGCCCGACGCGGAGCCCAGTGCCGAGGCGGTGCTGCGTGAGATCAACGGGGTCGGCCCGGACGGCAAGGCGTTGTCGGCCTACACCGAGCTGAAGGATGACGGGTCGACCAGCTGCGGTTGCTGGATCTACTGCGGCGTCTACGCCGACGAGACCAACCAGGCGGCCCGGCGGACCCCCGGCGCCGACCAGAGCTGGGTCGCTCCGGAGTGGGCGTGGGCCTGGCCCGCCAACCGCCGGATCCTCTACAACCGGGCCTCTGCCGACCCCGACGGGAAACCGTGGAGCGAGCGCAAGGCCTACGTCTGGTGGGACGCCGAGCAGGGCCGCTGGACCGGCCACGACGTGCCCGACTTCATCCCCGACCGGGCGCCGGACTATGTTCCGCCGGATGACGCGCGCGGACCGGATGCGATCGGTGGCCGTGATCCGTTCATCATGCAGACCGACGGGAAGGCCTGGCTGTACGCTCCGGCGGGCCTCGCCGACGGCCCGCTGCCGGCGTTCTACGAGCCGCCCGAGTCGCCCGTCGTCAACGCCGTCTATGGCCAGCAGAGCAGCCCGGCGCGGGGCCACCTCGAGCATCCGGCCAACCCGCTGAACCCGTCGCAGAGCACCGTGTTCCCGTACGTCTTCACCAGCTACCGGTTGACCGAGCACCACACCGCCGGCGGGATGAGCCGGCAGCTGCCCTACCTGTCCGAGCTGCAACCGGAGATGTTCTGCGAGGTCTCGCCGCGGCTGGCTGCCGAGCGAGGTCTGACCAACGGCGGCTGGGCGACCATCGTCACCACCCGCGGCGCCATCGAGGCCCGGGTGCTGGTGACCGATCGGATCCGCTCGCTGCGGATCGGCGACCGGATGGTCGAGCAGGTGGGACTGCCCTACCACTGGGGTGGCAACGGCCTCAGCACCGGTGACCCGGCGAATGACCTGGTCAACATCACACCGGACCCCAACGTGCACATCCAGGGAAAGGTCGGCACCTGTGACGTCCGACCCGGCCGCCGGCCGCGCGGTGCCGAGGTGGCTCCGTTCGTGGAGGGCTTCCGCCAACGGGCCGCGGCCGAGCTTCGGGATCGGCACGCGTCCGAGAACGACGGGAACACCGATACAGGGGGCCCCGGCAGCAGTGACATCGGCACCGGGGACAGCGGTGCCGCCCCGCTCGACGACGATGGGAGCCGTTCGTGACCAACAGCCTCTTCGGACCGCTGGACGACGTGGCCGGCGACGCCGGGTATGCCGAGCATCCACCGCGGATGGGCTTCTTCACCGACACCAGCATCTGCATCGGCTGCAAGGCCTGTGAGGTCGCCTGCAAGGAGTGGAACGGGATCCCCGAGGACGGCATCTCGCTGTCCGCGATGTCCTACGACAACACCGAGCAGCTCGGAGCGAACAGCTGGCGGCATGTGGCGTTCGTGGAGAAGCCGGTCCCGGTCACCGACCTGGGGATGCCGTCGCTGGGCCCGCCGACGCCGACGCTGCCCACCACCGGGGGCGCCCCGGCGGGTGCCGAGGCCGCAGGTGTGCAGTGGCTGATGGCCTCGGACGTCTGCAAGCACTGCACGCATGCCGCCTGCCTGGACGTCTGCCCGACCGGTGCGCTGTTCCGCACCGAGTTCGGGACGGTGGTGATCCAGGAGGACGTCTGCAACGGCTGCGGCTACTGCGTGCCGGCCTGCCCGTACGGGGTGATCGACCAGCGCAAGGAGGACGGCCGCGTCTTCAAGTGCACGATGTGCTACGACCGGCTGGGCGCGGGCCAGGAGCCGGCCTGCGCCAAGGCCTGTCCAACAGACTCGATCCAGTTCGGCGAGCTGTCCGAGCTGCGCGAACGCGCCGACCGGCGGGTGGCCGACCTGCACGCCAAGGGGGTGGACGTGGCCCGGCTGTACGGTCAGGACCCGCAGGACGGCGTCGGTGGGGACGGGGCGTTCTTCCTGCTGCTGGACGAGCCCGAGGTCTACGGTCTGCCGCCGGACCCGGTGGTGACCACCCGCGACCTGGGCTCGATCTGGGCGCATGTCGGTGCGGCCGCCCTCGGGCTGGTCGCGGTCGGGATCGGCTCCTTCCTCGGGCGGCGGCGATGAGAGAGCGTGCCGTCGTCCCCGATCCGGAGTTCTCCTCCTACTACGGGCGCCCCATCCTCAAGCAGCCGGTCTGGAAGCAGCCGGACGTGCCGCTGTACCTGTTCCTGGGCGGGGTGGCCGGCGTGTCCGCACTGTTGGCCGAGGGTGCCGCGCTGACGGAGCGCCCGGCGCTGCTGCGGGTCGGTCGGGTGTCGGCCGCCGCCGGTGCCGGTCTCGGCACGGTGGCGCTGGTGCATGACCTGGGCCGGCCGGAGCGGTTCCTGAACATGATGCGGGTGTTCAAGCCGACCTCGCCGCTGTCGGTCGGGTCCTGGATTCTCGCACCGTTCTCCGGCCTGGCGGCGGCTGCTGCCGCGACCGAGCTGACCGGGCGGTTCCCACGGCTCGGACGGCTCGCCGGCATCGGCGCCGCCGTGCTCGGCCCACCACTGGCGACCTACACCGCGGCGCTGATTGCCAACACCGCTGTGCCGGCCTGGCACGAGGGGCACCGCGAACTGCCGTTCCTGTTCGGCGGCAGTGCGGCGGCGGCAGCCGGCGGGTTGGCGATGGTGGCCACCCCTGTCGACCAGGCCGGACCGGCGCGTCGGCTGGCGGTTGCCGGGGCTGCCGCCGACCTCGTCTCGGCCGAGCTGATGCAGCGCCGCCTCGGCATGCAGGCGGAGCCCTACCAGCAGGGCCGGCCGGGGGTCTTGATGCGGGCTGCTCGAGCCTGCACGGCCGGCGGTGCGGCGCTGGCTCTGCTGGGTGGCCGGTCGCGGACCGTCTCGGTCGCCGGCGGGCTGGCCTGCCTGGCCGGTTCGGTGCTGACCCGGTTCGGCGTCTTCCAGGCGGGACTGGCCTCGGCGGCCGACCCCAAGTACACGGTCGTGCCGCAGCGCGAACGGCTGCGGCAACGAGACGCCGCCACCGGCCAGTAGCGCGCCCCCTACGCTGAGGTCATGTCGAGCACCACTGTCTCCCATCGGCTGACGCAGTACGCCGAAGGCGGTGGCTGCGCCTGCAAGGTTCCTCCGGGTGAGTTGGAACGGGTGCTCGCCGGCCTGCCGGGAGCGAGGGCCGGCGGTAACCTGCTGGTCGGGATCGACCAGGGCGATGACGCAACCGCGGTCCGGATCGAGGGGGACCGGGCGCTGCTGCTGACGACGGACTTCTTCACCCCGGTCGTAGACGACCCGTACGACTGGGGCCGGATTGCGGCGGCCAACGCGCTCTCCGACATCTACGCCATGGGTGGCGAGCCGGTGGTCGCGGTCAACCTGCTGGCCTGGCCCCGGGACCGGATCCCGTTCGACCTGGCAGCCGACGTGCTGCGCGGCGGCTCCGACGTGTGCGCAGCAGCGGGCTGCTTCCTCGCCGGCGGGCACAGCATCGACGACCGCGAACCCAAGTACGGACTGGCGGTGACCGGGTTGGCGGACCCCGACCGGCTGCTGCGCAACGACGCCGGGGTGGCCGGTACCCCGCTGACCCTGACCAAGCCGCTGGGCCTCGGCGTGCTGAACAACCGGCACAAGGCGACCGGTGAGCGGTTCGACCAGGCGGTGGAGGTGATGACGGCCCTCAACCGGGATGCCTCCCGGCTGGCGCTGCGCCAGGGTGTCCGCTGCGGCACCGACGTCACCGGGTTCGGGCTGCTCGGGCACCTGTACAAGCTGGCCCGCGCCAGCGGTGTCTCGGCCGTGGTGGACGCGGCCGCCGTTCCCTATCTGGACGGCGCCCGGCAGTCGCTGGCGCAGGGGTACGTGCCGGGCGGCAGCCGTCGCAACCTGGACTGGGTACGACCGCAGCTGAGCTCCGAGGTCGACGACGACGAGCTGCTGCTGCTGGCCGATGCACAGACCTCGGGCGGCCTGCTGGTGGCCGGCGAGCTGCCGGGTCACCCGGTGATCGGGGAGCTGGTGCCGCGCGCCGACCAGGTCCTCATCGTCCGCTGATCGGGGATGGCTCATGGGCTGACCCGAGCCCGCTGGGTCAGTCGCTGACGGGATGGATCGGCGCCGCCCAGGACGGGCGCGGGATCAGGCAGAAGGGATGGCCGGCGGGATCGGCGAAGACGTACCCGCCGTCCGGTGACGTCAACCGGCTGGCACCCAGGGCGACCACCTGCGAGACGGCGTACACAGGGTCGTCGACCATCACATCCAGGTGGACCTGCTGCGGGTACCCGGGGTCGGGCCAGCGCGGTGCTCGATGGTCGGGCGCGCGCTGGAACGCGAGGCCCGAGTGCCGGGCGTCCTCGGCGACCACGGCGAAGTCTTCATCGGCGTAGGTGATGTCTTGACCCAGCAGCTCGGCGTAGAACGCGGCCAAGCCGCCCGGGTCCGGGCAGTCGATGATCACGTGGTGCAGCCGACCGATCACCAGGTGATCATCGCACCGGGTCCGCCTCGGGGAAAGGGCCGAACGAGCCCGCCGGCGGAGGCTCCAGCAGTACCAGCGCGATCTCCCGGTCGGTCTTCTGCTGGTAGCCGGCGTAGACCCGATGGCCGGCGACCACACGCTGCCACAGCCGGGCGCGCTCGGCCGGCGAGGCGACCCGGGCCCGCCTCGGCTGGGTTGGGCCGCCGCCGACCCGGACGCTGACGTGGGGGTCGGCCTGCAGGTTCAACAGCCAGTCCGGCGGCTGGTCGCTGCCGCCACGGGAGGCCACCACGACCAGCGCCGAGCCGAGCTGCAGCGGTGAGGTGAGCAGCACGGTTCGTGGCTGGCCACTGTGTCGCCCGGTGGTGGTGAGCTCCACCACCGGCATGTCGCCCGCGGTCCAGCCCAGCCGTCCGCCGGACAGCCTGATGATCGCGTGGTGGAGTGCGTTGATCGCCTTGAGCAACGCGTCGGTCGGCACGTCTCCATCCTCACATCGCGCCGACCCTCGGATCGTGGTCGGGCCTGGTGCTGTTCGCCGGGCCAAGGCTGACCGGAGCCCTGCCTCAGCAAGGTTTCGCACCTAGACTGCCGTGATCCGTTCGCCGACTGACGCGAGGAATGTGACATGGCCTGGATCATCTTGATCATCTCCGGTGTTCTCGAGGCGGTCTGGGCGACCGCTCTGAGCCGCTCGGCCGGCTTCACCAAGGTCGGGCCGTCCGTCGTGTTCGGTGTCGCCCTGGTCGCCAGCATGGCAGGGCTGGCGTTCGTCATGCGTACGTTGCCGGTCGGCACCGCCTATGCGGTCTGGACCGGGATCGGTGTGGCGCTCACGGTCGTTTATGCGATGGCTGTCGGCGCCGAGTCGGTGTCGGTGCTCAAGATCGTCTTCCTGACGGCGATCGTGGGCGGGGTGATCGGGCTGAAGATGCTGCATTGAGGCCCGCCGGTGCTAGAATGGTTTAATATTCAATTATCAACTACTTCCGGGAGCCTTGATGGCCATTCATCGCCTCAATCATGCGGTCCTCTTCATCCGCGATGTCGCCGCGTCGGTGCAGTTCTACACCGACGTGCTCGGTTTCACCGTCGCCCAGACCATCCCCGGCCAGGCGGCCTTCCTGCGGGCGCCGGAGTCGACCAACGATCACGACCTGGGCCTGTTCCAGGTGGGAGCGCAGGCTACCGGGAGTGCCGCCGGGCGGGGGAGCGTCGGTCTGTACCACCTGGCCTGGGAGGTGCAGACGCTGGCCGACCTCGAGGTCCTTCGAGGCGAGCTGGCCGAGGCCGGCGCGCTGACCGGCATGTCGGATCACGGCTCGACCAAGTCCTTGTATGGAAAGGATCCCGACGGCCTGGAGTTCGAGATCGTCTGGCTGGTCCCGGCGCACCTGCTCACCGACGACATCGAGTTTGGAACGCGGCCGCTCGACCTGGTGCGGGAGATGGCGCGCTACGGCCGTGACACCCGCGGCGGTCTGGGCATCAGCGTGCCACTCGGCGTCACGGTCTGAGCTCTGTCCGCGCTCGGAGCCGGTCGAAGAGCGGTGGGGTCTTCGTACTCTGAGCCTGTCGAAGAGCTGACAACGACGAGACACAAAAGTGCTGGAGCCACCCCTCGCGAGGAGATGGAATGGCGGTGTCGTCGTTTTGCGTATCGGGGGAACGGAAAGCGGCGCAGCGTCCTCGGGGGGGCCGACGGTCGACACTGCCAGGTGCGGCTGTTCGGGGGAGCCGCCGGTCCTTGCCGAGGGACAGGCGGTGGTGTCTGGTGACTCAGCCCGGCACCACCGCGACCGCCGCGAACACCCGCGCTGGTGGAGCCTACGGCTAGCGGCGCCGGGTGCCCGGTGACATCACCGTGGACAGGTCCGGTGCGGTCAGGAAATGCCGATGCTCCGCGGCGAACGAGCTCAGGATCCCTTTCTTATTGCGGCTGTAGCCCGGATGCGGCTGATCATGGAACTTCTCGTTGAAGGCGATCGCCGCCTCGGTCGCCCGGTCCTTGAAGCTGCGTAGGCTGCTCACCCCCACATCGAGGATCTTCGCGACCAGGGCCATGTCGCCGCTGGCCTCGCGGATCGCCGCCCAGATCCGCACCCAGCTCGCATCGGCGAGCAGGCTGTCGATCAGGTGTGCCGACTGCAGCCGCTGCTGCCAGCGCTGCGGCGTCGGGTTTCGGCCGGCGGTCAGCTCGTGGACGTAGGCGATCAGCGACTCGGGCTCGTTCCGGGTCTTGTCCAGCAGGGCATCGGCGCCGAACCAGTGCCTGGCGGCTGCCGCATACAGCGTGCGGCCTCCCTCGTTGAACTGGCTGTAGGTGACGATCCGGGTCTCGGGCCGTTCGTGGTGCAGGCGCAGGAGCGCGGTCAGCCCGGTGCTGTCGGCCGAGTTGAGGTTGAAGTCGACGAAGGCCACCGACCACTGATGACCGTCACGCAGCCGCGCCTCGAGCTGTCCGACGTCACGAGCCACCCCGAGCTCGGCGCCGAACGCCGCCTGGAAGTTGATCCGTTCCCCCGGTATGTCGTCGACCAGCAGCACCCGACCCGACTGTGCCATCGCCCCCACTCAGCCCCCGTCCAGCTCCGTCCAGCGGGCTGTCACCGTCTTCACCTGCTCACCCTGGACACAGTCCAGTCCTCCGCCGAGTTCGACCAGCCTGGCCTCCAGCCGCGCCGAGCTCGTGCCCGGAGTCTTCCACACCCCCGGTGTCATCGGTGCCGCATCGTCGCTGACCAAGATCTCGATCTGGTCACCGACCTTGCGTACGACGGTGTGCACCTCCGCCGCGCCCGCATTGATCGCGTTGCCGACCAGGTCGTTGAGCGTGAGCCGGGCCAGATCCCGATCCTCCTCCGCCAGCTCCGTCACCTCGATCGTCGCCGTGGCGCTCGCCCCGACCGCCCTGGCCAGAGTGAGCACCGGGGCCGCCAGCGTGTCGGTGGTGGTCGCCGTCATCCGGTCGGCCTCGCGCAACATCAACGTCTCGCGCAGCCGGCTGTTGGCGCTGACGGCCAGCTCGTAGAGGACCGGCTCCTCGGCCTTGAGCCGACGCGCGTACTGCTCCAGCAGTCGGAGCTGGGTGGACAGCGAGCCGTGGATCTCCCGCAACACCAGGCTGCGTCCCTCGTACGCCTCGTCGCGGACCAGTGGCCCGATCCCGCGGAGCAGCTGGTCGTGGTCCCAGATCCGGACCTGGATGGTGAACGGTGTCAGCACCAGCACCCACACGGCCAGCAGTTCCGAGTCCGTCCAAGGCGCCGGCAGCGCAATCACCGCAATCAGCGCACAGGCCACCGGCCCCGCCCCCAGACGGACGATCTCCTGCCAGGCCGGCGGTCGACCCTCAGGGTTGAACCAGGAATGGTCCTTGAAAATGCTGCCCGCCACGCTGCAGACATAGACGATCGCCGTCGCCAGCGCGACGAGCCGGGCCGGCCCCGGCAGGTCGGTCAGCAGCCAGCTGGCGATGATCACCAACAGCGGGGAGCTCAGGGTGCCGATCAGTCCGCCGAGGTTCATCTGCTGCATGCCGGAGACGGCCCTGGTGGTGTCGGCGTAGTGCTGGACCAGTCGGAGCCTCGACGTCGTGCCGTGCTCCTCGTGCCAGGCGTTGAGGTAGTCCAGCAGGGAAGTGACGGCGACCATCAGCGCCAGCGGCACCGCGACCAGCGCCATGCCGCCGAACGAGGCGATGCCGGCGATGACCAGGGCGGCCAACAGCCGGACCAGTGATGCCCGTCGGGTGTGGGTCGACACCTGACGAAGGACGGCAAGGTAGGCGAGCCGGTCGCGGCGTTGCTCATGGGTCAGCACGGTGGCCTCCTCGGCGGAGCGGGGGGTGTCGGTGGCGCACTCTACGCCGGTGCCTGCCGGCCAGCCAGCAGGTCGGTCGAGACGTACGAAGGCCGGACGCCAACGAGCCCGGTCAACGGGGCCGCAGTGGGCCGCTGGCACGATAGGCCTATGCGTCATTTCGACCTCTGCATCATCGGAAGCGGTTCCGGCAACTCCATCCCGGACGAACGGTTCGCCGACCTGGAGATCGCGCTGGTCGACAAGGGCACCTTCGGCGGGACCTGCCTCAACGTCGGCTGCATCCCGACCAAGATGTTCGTCTATCCCGCCGACCTGGCCGCCAGTGTCGAGCCGGCCGAGCGGCTCGGGGTCGAGCTGCAGCTCAACAAGGTGCGGTTCGCTGAGATCCGTGACCGGATCTTCGGACGGATCGACCCCATCTCGGCGGCGGGTGAGCAGTGGCGCGGTGCGAACCCGAACGTGACGCTCTACCGCGCCGAGGCGCACTTCACCGGGCCGAAGACGCTGGACACCGGAACCGGCGAGACGATCACCGCCGACCAGTTCGTGCTGGCGGCGGGCAGCCGGGTGCTGATCCCCGACATCCCCGGCCTGGACAGCGTGACCGCGCACACCTCCGACACGGTGATGCGGCTGGACGAGCTGCCGGGGTCGATGATCATCATCGGTGGTGGCTACATCGCCGCGGAGTTCGCCCACATCTTCTCCGCCTTCGGCACCCGGGTGACGATCTTGAACCGCTCCGGTGCGTTGTTGCGGACCGAGGACGCCGACGTCTCCAGCCGTTTCACCGAGCTGATCTCGCGTCGCGTGGACGTACAGCTCGACCGGACCTTCGAGCGGGTCGAGCGACTGCCCGGCGATCGGGTGCGCGTGACGTCGGCGGACCGTGACGGCCGCTCGACCTCGGTGGAGGCCGACGTGCTGCTGTTGGCCACCGGTCGGGTGCCGAACGGCGACACCCTCAACCTCGCCGCCACCGGGGTGGAGATGGACGACGAGGGGTACGTGGTCGTCGATCAGCACCAACGCACCACGGCGGAGGGGATCTTCGCCCTGGGCGACCTGTCGTCGAACCATCAGCTCAAGCATGTGGCCAACCACGAGATGCGGGTGGTGCAGCACAACCTGCTGCATCCGGCGGCCATGATCGAGAGTGATCACCGGTTCGTCCCGCATGCCGTCTTCTCCGAGCCGCAGGTCGCCTCTGTCGGTCTCACCGAGCAGGAGGCGACCGCGCAGGGCGTCCGCTACGTCAGCGTGATCCAGGACTACGGCTCGATCGCGTACGGCTGGGCGATGGAGGACACCGACCACTTCGCCAAGCTGCTGGCCGACCCCGACACCGGTCTGCTGCTGGGCGCCCACCTGATCGGCCCACAGGCCTCCTCGCTGATCCAGCCGCTGATCCAGGCGATGAGCTTCGGGCTCCCGGCGCGGGAGATGGCTCGGGGGCAGTACTGGATCCACCCGGCCCTCGCGGAGCTGGTCGAGAACGCCCTGCTGGCCCTTCCCCTCGGGGATGATCAGTAGTCCGCCCCGGCCGCGGTCGCGTGTCGGTTTCCCAAGTCGACTTGGGGAACTGTTACGTAGCCAGGGAAATCCCCCTGGCTCAGTGACAGTTTCCCTGGCTTCGTCGTACGGGCGCTGTCAGTTTCCCTAGTTGACTTGGGAAACCGACAAGCGCCAAAGAGGGAGAAGGCGCGCGGCGGCGGCCTCAGCGGCGGGAGTTGATGACCTTCCAGGCAGCGGGGAGGACCCCGGCCGCAACGGCGATCTTGATGGCGTCACCGATCAGGAACGGGACCACGCCGAGAGCGAGAGCGGTCGGCAGCGACAGGTGTGCGATCACCATCAGCCACGGCACACCGACGGCGTAGATGGCGAGGTTGCCCAGCACCATCAGACCGGCCGCCTTCAGCGGGGTACGGTCGGCGCCGCGGGCGGCCAGGTGGCCGACGACCAGGGCCGCCAGCACGAAGCCGACGATGTAGCCGAAGGAGGCGGAGGTGAAGCCCGAGCTGCCGCCGGCGAACCAGGGCACTCCCGCTGCGCCGGCGACCAGGTACAGCCCCATCGAGAGCAGACCGCGACGGCTGCCCAGCACCGAGACGGTCAGCAGCACCGCGAAGGTCTGCAGGGTCAGGGGCACCGGCGTGAACGGCAGCGGGACGGCCAGCTGAGCCGCAATACCCACGAAGCCGGCTCCGCCGAGGACCAGCGCGACATTGCGGGCCAGGCCGCCGGGGATGGCATCGGCGAGGGTGCGGGGGCTTACGCTGGTGATGCTCGACATAGGTGATCCTCCAGTGCGATGACGCGGATGAGGTAACACTAGGGCAGTCCGAGGCGCCGTCAAGAATCAGGCCCAGTTGCTGAAATGAGGAGAGATATCGATGCTGCGCCGCCCCCGGAGCTCGCTGTCCCTGGTCGCGGCGGTCGCAGCGCTGGTGCTCACCGGCGGCACCGGCTGCAGCAGACCGTCGACATCGTCCAGCACCGCCCCGACCGAGACCCGCCAGTCGTCACCGGCCTCGACGAGCCCCTCGCAGCCCCGCCCGACCGGCTCCACCGCATCATCTCGACCCACGAAGCCGACCGTCTCCCCGTCCACCTCGGCGAAGTCGGGCACCCCGACCCGATCCGCCACCCCGGCGTCGGGCTGCGGACGCCTCGCCGCGAGCCTCACGCTGAACGAGCAGGTGGGGCAGCTCTTCATGATCGGGATCGGTTCTGGGGGCCCGAGCACCGATGAGGCGTCGACGCTGGCCGAGGCGCACGCCGGCTCGGTGATCCTGCTGGGCAATACCCAGGCCGGCTCGACTGCGGTCAAGGATGTGACTCGTGCGGTACGCCGGGTCGTGGCCGCCCCACACGGGATCCAGGTGATGCTCGCCGCCGACCAGGAGGGCGGGCTGGTGCAGCGGCTGCAGGGGTCCGGGTTCGATCGGATCCCCTCGGCGCTGGACCAGGCCCAGCTGTCCGACAGCAGGCTCACCCGCGACGCCGAGAGCTGGGGCGAGCAGCTCCACCGGGCCGGTATCGACGCCGACCTGGCACCCGTCGCCGACGTCGTGCCCGCCTCGCTGCTGAATGTCAACCAGCCGATCGGCCGGCTGCGCCGAGGGTACGGCTCGGACCCGAGGACGGTGGCCGCCAAGGTGACCGCCTTCACCACCGGCATGGACCGCGCCGGGATCGCCACCAGTGTCAAACACTTCCCCGGGCTGGGACGGGTCCGCGGCAATACCGACTTCGCCACCCGGGTGGTCGACTCGACCACCACCAGGCACGACCCCGCCCTGCGCGGGTTCGCGGCCGGCGTCCGCGCCGGCGTCGACATGGTGATGGTCTCGTCGGCGACCTACAGCAGGATCGACCCCGACCATCCGGGGCCCTACTCGCGGACGATCATCGAGGGGATGATCCGCCAGGACCTGCGGTTCCGCGGGGTGGTGATCTCCGACGACCTGGCGGGCAAGGCGGTCTCCGGGCTGAGTCCCGGCCAGCGGGCGCTGCGCTTCCTGGACGCCGGCGGCGACCTGGTGATCATGGGCGACCCCGGCCTCGCTCCGGCCATGGTCAGGGCGGTACGGGCCGAGGCCCGGGACGACCCGGAGTTCGCCGCTCGGCTGACCACGAAGGTCACCCGGGTGCTGACCATGAAGGAGCGGCGCGGTCTGGCCGACTGCGGCTGAGCCCACCGTGCAGACCCTCGTTGCTCCGTGCAGGCCGCCAGACGTCTGCACGGAGTGCCCACGGTCTGCACAGTCGGCGAACGCACGCCGCGGCTCGCCCCCGTACGGCAGGAAGCACCGCGGGCAGGGACCTACTGGTCGACCTTGAGGGCGGCCAGGGCGTCGCGGGCCGGCTGCACCAGCTCGGGTCGGGTGTCCGGGATCGAGGCGTAGTAGAGCCCGGCGGTCGCGCCGGTGGCAACGATGACGACGATGAGCAGCTCGCCCTTGGTCTTCAGGCCCTCGATGTTGAAGGAGAGCTGCGACTCCACAATCCAGGCGTCGTGACCGTCGACGGTCATCTTCTGGTTCTTCTTGTCCGCCCGCTGCACCTCGTTGTCGCCATAGAAGGCGCCGAGGATGCATTTCACGACGATGCCGGCGCCCTGCTCGGGTGTGTAGAAGCCGTCCCCGGCCTGCAGCTCACCGACCAGGACCGAGGCGACCCAGCTGTTGCCCGGCTGGTAGTTCTCCTCGACCGTGACGATCTGGCTCTGCACGTCACTGCCGAACGGCACCCGGGTGTCGCCCTGCGGAGCGCCCCACGGAGCGGGTAGCAGCGGATAGGAGATCGGGCCGCCGTGGACCCGGCCGTCGTTCGGGTGCGACGGGGGAGAGGCGGTCTGCGCCTGCTGCTGCGGGCAGACATCCTCCGACGGCTGACCACCGCCACCTGGCCCGCCCGCGAACGGCCCGTTGCCACCCATCGAGCGCACCGCGAGCACGACCACGATGATGATCACCACCAGCAGTGCGGCTGCGCCGATCCACCAGCCCACCGGCGACCGCTTCTTCTGGGTCTGCTGGTAGTTGGCGTACGCTCCGCCGGCCTGCGGGCCGTAGCCCGGCTGGCCCATGCCCTGCTGCCCGTACGCCTGTCCCGGGTAGCCGGCACCGGGCTGGGCCGGGGTCTGTGCACTGGCGGCACCCAGCCCCTGTACCGGCGGCGCCGCGTTCGGGTTGGGCGACGTGGCTGCCGACCAGGCGCGGCCGTCCCAATAGCGAAAGAGACCCTGCTGGCCGCCCGGATCCGGATACCACCCTGCTTTGCTCACCGGTCGATTCTATGCAGGCGCAGGTCTCCTCCACGCCCTCCGGCCGTGCGTCGAGTCGACAAACTGCCGGATCGCTCAGCCGAACCGACCGGTGATGTAGTCCTCGGTGGCCTTCTCGTCCGGGTTGGAGAAGATCTTCTCGGTCGTGCCCATCTCGATCAGCCGTCCCGGCTTGCCCTGAGCCGCCAGGTTGAAGAAGGCGGTCTGGTCGCTGACCCGGGCGGCCTGCTGCATGTTGTGGGTCACGATCACCACCGTGTACTCCTCCTTCAGCTGCTGGATCAGGTCCTCGATCGCCAGCGTCGAGATCGGGTCCAGGGCGGAGCACGGCTCGTCCATCAGCAACACCTGCGGCTGCACCGCGATCGCCCGGGCGATGCAGAGCCGTTGCTGCTGGCCGCCGGAAAGGCTGACGCCCGCCTTGCCCAGCCGGTCCTTGACCTCGTTCCACAGGTTCGCATGGATCAGGGACCGCTCGACCGCCTCGGCCAGCACCTTCTTGTTCTTCACCCCGTTCAGCCGCAGGCCGGCGGCGACGTTGTCGAAGATCGACATCGACGGGAACGGGTTGGGGCGCTGGAAGACCATGCCGACCACCCGGCGGACCGCCACCGGGTCGACACCCGGCCCGTACAGGTCGGTGCCGTCGAGCTCGACGGTGCCTGTGACGTACGCGCCGGGGATCACCTCGTGCATCCGGTTCAGTGTCCGCAGCACGGTCGACTTGCCGCAGCCGGAGGGTCCGATGAAGGCCGTCACGGTGCGTGGCTGGACCGTGATCGACACGTCCTCGACCGCGTGGAAGGAGCCGTAGAAGATGTTGACGTTCTTGACGTCGATGCGCTTAGCCATCGAGGGTGCTTCCGTTCTCGCTGTGGTGCATGGTCACTTGTCCTTGATCTTGCCCAGCCGGGCGATGCCACGGGCCAGCAGGTTGAGCAGCATCACGATCACGATCAACGTCAGCGCGGCGCCCCAGACCCGTTCGTAGCCGGGCATGGTGGGGGCCTGGTCGCGACCGGTGTTGATCATGGTCGGCAGCGCCGCCATGGTGTCGGAGGCCGGGTTGAAGTTGATGCCCTGCGCATACACCACCAGGATCAGCAGCGGCGCGGTCTCTCCCATCACCCGGGCGAGACCGAGCACGACCCCGGTGGCGATGCCGCTGAACGCGGTCGGCACGACCACCCGCAGGATGGTCTTCCACTTCGGCACACCGAGTGCGTACGCGGCCTCCCGGAGGCTGTCCGGCACCAGCTTGAGCATCTCCTCGGTGGATCGCAGCACCGTCGGCAGCATCAGCAGCACCAGGGCGAACGACACCGCCACCGCCGACCGGCCGAAGCCGAACATGGTGATCAGCAGGGCGTAGATGAAGAGGGCGGCGACGATCGACGGGATCCCGCTCAGGATGTCGACTGTGAAGCTGACCACCCGGGCCGCACGCGTGCCGCGGGCATACTCCACCAGGAAGATCGCGCCCAGAACGCCGATCGGGACGGCGATGGCGGCGCAGATCAGCGCCATCTCGACCGTGCCGACGATCGCATGGTAGGCGCCGCCACCGTCGCGGCGCGGCGTGATCCCGCGTTGGCTCTGCAGCCACCAGTTCGCGTCGAGGACCAGATGCAGGCCCTTGGAGACGACGGCGAAGAGGATCCATACCAGCGGCACCAGCGCGACCAGGGTGGCCGCGGCGACCAGCACCGTGGCGGTGGCGTTCTTGGCGGTCCGAGACCCGCTGGGCCGGCGGAAGTCGAGCTTGTCCGAGGTGGTGACGCTCATGACTTGGCCCCTCCCCGTTCGGCGATGACCCGGGCCAGGGCGTTCACCACGAAGGTGACCAGAAACAGCACCAGCCCGGACGCGATGTAGGCGCCGGTCTTGGACGGCGAGTCGAACTCCTGGGCGTTGTTGGCGATCTTGCTGGCGAACGTCTCGCCGCCGGCGAACAGCGACGGGTTGAACCGCTCACCCTCCGAAGGCTGGGCCAGGATGATCATCACCGCGACCGTCTCGCCCAGCGCCCGACCCAGACCGAGCATCGAGGCGCTGATGACGCCGGAGCGGCCGTAGGGCAGCACCGCGGTGCGGATCATCTCCCACCGGGTGGCGCCCAACGCGAGAGCCGCCTCCATCTGGTCGCGCGGGGTGCGTTCGAACACGTCGCGGGAGATGGCGGAGACGATCGGCAGGATCATGATGGCGAGCACCACGGCGGCGACGAAAACCGTGCCGTCCGAGGTCAGCCCCGGTCGGAACAGCGGAAACCAGCCCAACGTGTCCGACAGCCACCGGGTCACCGGCTGCAGCCGGGGCGCCAGTACGGCGATCCCCCACAGCCCGAAGACGATCGAGGGGACCGCCGCCAGCAGGTCGACCATGAACGCGAGTGGGCCGGCCACCCGGCGGGGGACGTACTGGGTGACGAACAGCGCGACCCCGATGGCGATAGGCACGGCTATCGCCATCGCCACCACCGAGGACAGCACCGTGGTCCAGAGCAGGCCGGCGATACCGAACCGGAGCTCGTTGCCGGCCACCTTCCACTCGCTCGAGGCCAGGAAGTTGGCCTTGTCGGCGGCGAGGCTCGGCAGGGCGAGGGCGAGCAGGAAGAGGCCGACGAACAGGACCAGAAGCACGATGACGACGCCCGAACCGGCGGCCGAGCCGAAGAAGATCCGGTCGCCGCGCCGACTGATCTTGGCGAGCTTGACGCCCCGGCCGGAGGTTGGGACTGCGGTCGCCGTATCGGCGTCGCTGCTGTGGGTAGACACCCTAGAAGTGTGCCTGAAGCCGCGCGCAGGCGCCGCTGTGCGCCCGGTTGCGGTGTGTTCCGAGTCCACGGCATCGTCGGGGTCGACAGGGGAGCCGGACCGGTCCAGCCGGCGGGCCTTGTTGATATCGGTCACGGACATGTGCACTTCCTGCTCGGTCGAGGTCGTCCCGCCCCCGCGACGCGGGCGGCGGGACGACCACGGGTGGTCGTCAGCCGATCACTGGATCGCGGCGATGGAGGCCGTGACCTTGGTCTGCAGCTGGGCCGGCAGCGGTGCGTAGCCGATCTCCTCGAGCGACTTCTGGCTCTCGGAGCTGGCGAAGAACCCGAGGAAGTCCTTGACCAGGGCCGTCTTGCCAGCGTCCAGGCCCTTGCTGCAGACGATCTCGTAGGTCACCAACAGGGCCGGGTAGGCGCCCTTGGCGGTGTCGGCGTACTTGATGTCGAGGGCCAGGTCGTTGCCGGTGCCCTTGACCTTCGCCTCGGCAACAGCCTCGGCCACCGCCTCACCGGTCAGCTCGACCGGTCCGGCGCCGTTGTCGATCTGGGCCGTCTTCAGCTTGTTGTCCCTGGCGTAGCTCCACTCCATGTAGGAGATGGAGTTCTTGGTCGAGGTGACACCCTGCGCGACGCCGGAGGACTTGTTCTTGCCCTCTCCGGTGCCGGTCCACTTCTTGCCCGGCTCCTGCTTCCAGGCGCCCTTGCCGGCGCCGGAGAGGAACTTGGTGAAGTTCTCCGTCGTACCCGACTCGTCGGAGCGGAAGAACACCGTGATGTTGGCCTTCGGCAGCGTCACTCCGTCGTTGAGGGCGGCGATCTTCGGGTCGTCCCAAGTCTTGATGGTGCCGTTGAAGATGCCCGACAGCACCTCCGGGGTGAGCACGAGCTTGTCGACACCGTCCACGTTGTAGGCGACAGCGATCGGTCCGACGACCATCGGGATGTTCCAGGCCTCGTTGCCCTGGCAGCGCTGCTTGGCCTTGTCGGTTTCGACGACACCGTCCTTCTCCTCGCTCTTCAGCGCCGAGTCGGAGCCGGCGAAGTCCACCAGACCGTTGTAGAAGGACTTGATGCCGGCACCGGAGCCGGTGCCGTTGTACTCGATGGTGGCCTTGTCGGAGCAGGCCGAGCCGTAGGCGGAGATGATCTCGGCGATGGCGTTGCCCTGGGCGGTCGATCCCTCGGCCGTCAGGCTGCCGGCAGGACAGGCGAGGTTGGAGGACGAGGAGGAAGTCGAGCCGCCGGGCTCGCTTCCGTTGGTGGCGACGGGATCGGAGCCGCAGGCTGCGAGGCTCAACGTGCCCAGTGCGGCGACAGCGGCCAGCTTGGCCAAACGAGAAGCGGTTGGGCGGTTCATCGTCACGTCTGTTGTTCCTTCGGAGGCATGGGGGGCCCGATGCCCCCTACTGCGCGTGAACGTACGGAGCGGAGGTGACCAGAATCCGCTGCCGAGATGAACGGAAGGTGAATGGTCTGCGTGCAGTCGGCGCTGCGCCTGGTCGGCACCCTGGTGGAGGGTCAGTCCAGGGTGAGCCCGCGCCCGGTGTTCGCGGTGGGCTCAGGCCTGCGGGCGGTAGTGCTCCATGGCGTGGGTCGCGCCGTCGGCTGTCAGATGGGCCACGATGCACTCACCGGGTGCCATCGGGCGTGGCACGATGTCCAGCGCGGCGAGCATCTGCGGCAGCACCGGACGGTGGCCGCAGACCGCCGTCGGCTGGCCTGATTCGGCGGCCTGGGCGGCGATGCTCCGCATCAGCCGCTGAACTCCCTTCTCGTCCTCGCCGCCCTCCTCCTCGCTCAGCAGGCCGCGACGTTCGATCACCAGGTTCTGCCGCTGCGCGTACGGCAGTAGGGTGCTGACGCAGCGCGCAGAGGTGGAGCTGATCAGCTCGGTCACCCCGTAGGCCTTCAGTATCGGGATCAGCCCGACGGCCTCGCGGCGGCCGCGGGCACTGATCGGCCGAGCCGGGTCAGGGTGGGACCAGTCCTTGCGGTCCATCGCCTTGCCGTGCCGGATGATGATCAACGGCGTGGTCGCCGGCTGCTCCATCGCCTGCTGCAGCAGCATCCTGTCGTGATCGCGGGTCAACCGGGCCAAAGCCGCCTTGATCGGCAGCCAGGACACCACGTCGACCTCTTCGTCGGGCGCGCGCGGAATGACGTCGAGCACGGTGCCGGTCCAGTAGGAGACCCGTTTCATGCCGTTCTTGCCGGCGTTGTAGCGGACCGTGTCCAGCGGCGCGCCCAGCCTGATGGTGACTCCGGTCTCCTCCATCACCTCACGGACGGCCGCAGCAGGGATCGGCTCCCCGGGGTCGAGCTTGCCCTTCGGCAGGCTCCAGTCGTTGTAGCGCTGCCGGTGGATGATCACCACCTCGGTGCCACGCGTCTGGTTGACGCGCGTCACCACGGCCCCACCGGCGAGGACGTCCCTCATTTCGAGCGGCGTCGGCTCTTGGCCGTGATCAGGAACTCCTGCATGTCGATCAGCGGGTTGTGGTCACCGTCGGTGGTGCGGGGGGTCCAGATGTCATCGGCGTCCAGCTCCCAGGCGACCGTTTCCTGGTCGAAGGCGATGTCAAAGAGCTCGCTGATCTCCTGGATGTGCGCGGCGTTGGTGATCGACACCAGCACCTCGACTCTCCGGTCGAGGTTGCGGTGCATCAGGTCGGCCGACCCGATGCCGACGGTGGGTTGACCACCGTTGGCGAACCAGAACAGCCGACTGTGCTCGAGGAAGCGGCCCAGGATGCTGCGGACCCGGATGTTGTCACTCAGACCGGGGACACCCGGCCGGATGGTGCAGATCCCGCGGACCCACAGGTCCACGCTGACACCGGCCTGCGAGGCACGGTAGAGCGCGTCGGAGATGGCCTCGTCCACCAGCGAGTTGACCTTGATCTTGATCCCGGCCGGTTTGCCGTCCTCGTGGTTGGCGATCTCGTTGTTGATCCGGTCCAGCAGGCCGGTGCGGATCCCGTGCGGTGCCACCAGCAACCGTCGGTACTGGGTCTCCTGAGACATTCCGGACAGGTGGTTGAAGAGCCGGCCGATGTCCTCGGTGACGATCGGGTTCGCGGTCAGCAACCCCATGTCCTCATACATCCGGGCCGTCTTCGGGTTGTAGTTCCCGGTCCCGATGTGCGCATAGCGACGCAGCCCGTCCGGCTCGTCGCGCACCACCATCGACAGCTTGCAGTGCGTCTTCAGCCCGACCACCCCGTACACCACATGGCAGCCGGCCTGCTCAAGCGTTCGGGCCCAGCCGATGTTGGCCTGCTCGTCGAAGCGCGCCTTGATCTCCACCAGGGTGAGCACCTGCTTGCCGGCCAACGCCGCCTCGACCAGGGCATCGACGATGGGGGAGTCGCCTGAGGTCCGATACAGCGTCTGCTTGATCGCCAGAACGTGCGGGTCGGCCGCCGCCTGCTCGATGAACCGCTGCACACTGGTTGCGAACGAGTCGTACGGATGGTGCAGCAGCACGTCGCGTTGCTTCAGCGCAGCGAACATGTCGGCCGGCTGGGCGGTCTCCACCTCGGCCAGGTGCGGATGGGTGGACGGCAGAAAGGCGGGGTACTTCAGCTCGGCCCGATCCATCCCGGTGAGCGAGAACAGCCCGCGCAGGTCCAGCGGACCCGGCAGCGGGAAGACCTCCTTCTCACTGATGTCCAGCTCGCTCATCAACAGCTCGAGCATCTTCGGGTCGATGTCGTCCTCGACCTCCAGCCGGACCGGCGGGCGGCCCACCTTGCGCCGCAGCAGCTCCTTCTCCAGCGCGAGCAGCAGGTTCTCGGCGTCGTCCTCCTCGACCTCGACGTCCTCGTTCCGGGTGACACGGAAAGTGTGGTGCTGAACCACCTGCATGCCGCTGAAGAGCTGGTCGAGGTGCCGGGCGATGACGTCCTCGAGCGGCACGTAGCGCCCCTCGGACAGCAGCAGGAACCGTGGCAGCACGGTCGGCACCTTGACCCTGGCGAACTGCCGCACCCCGGTCTCGGGATTCTTCACCAGCACCGCCAGGTTGATCGACAGTCCGGAGATATAGGGGAACGGGTGTGACGGATCGACCGCGAGCGGGGTCAGCACCGGGAAGATCCGTTCCGCGAAGAGCTCGTTCATCCGGTCCTTCTCGCCGGCGTCCAGCTCGTCCCAGCGCAGGATCTCGATCCCGTGTTCGGCAAGCTCGGGGCGGACCTCCTGCTGGAACACCCGGGCCTGCTCGAGCACCAGCTCGCGCGTCTTGCTCAGGATGGCCGAGTGCACCTCCCTCGGCATCAGGCCGCTCACCGTGGGCACGGCCACGCCGGCCGCGATCCGGCGTTTCAGGCCGGCCACACGGACCATGAAGAACTCGTCCAGGTTGGAGGAGAAGATCGCCAGGAAGTTCGCCCGCTCGAGCAGCGGCACCCGGTCGCGGTCCTTGGCCAGGTCGAGCACCCGATTGTTGAAGGCCAGCCAGGAGAGCTCGCGGTCGGAGAAACGGTCCTGCGGGAGGGAGAAGTCGGCCGTCGTCTCGAGGTCGCGCCCGGTCCGCGCCTCCGCGGCCACGTACTCGGTGTCGATCGAGTCCATCAGCTCTCCTGCAGTGTCTGGGTCTGCATCGTATGCGGCCCGTTGCCATCGAGGCTATCTTGCAGCGCGTACATCACGTCCCGGTTCGTGACCTCGAAGCCGTACCCGCTGTACAGCCGCACAGCGCGCTCGTGGTCCGCCTCGACGTAGAGCTCCACCTCGGTATTGCCGACCGCCGCCAGGTGCTGCAGCCCGTGCACCAGCAGGGCCCGGCCCAGTCCGCCGCCGCCGGCCGTCGGGTCGACACCGAGGACGTACACCTCGCCGAGGCGGCCCGGATGCTGCTTGGTCCAGTGGAAGCCGACCAGCTCCTGGCCGCGTTCGGCCAGGAAGAAGCCGGCCGGGTCGAACCAGTCCTCGGCCAACCGGACGGCCAGGTCAGCCCGGGTGAGCCGGCCCTGCTCGGGATGGTGGGCGAAGGCGACCGCGTTCAGCCGAAGCCAGCTCGTCTCGTCGCGGCCGACCTCGAAGGTACGGATCCGGACGCCGGCCGGTAGCGGCGGGGTGGGCGGCAGCTGGACGAGCCGTCGGCGCATGATCAACAGCTCCCGGACCCGGTGGAACCCCTCCCGTTCAGCCAACCGACGGGCCGCCGCCGAGTCACCGATGGCCCAGATCTGCAGCGGGGACCGGGCCTGCCCGACCAGGGCTACCAGCAGCTGATGACCCACCCCTTGGCCGCGTCGCCCCGGTGCGACCACCAGCTCTCCGGTCGAGGTCGGACGATCATGGTGCAGCTGGGCGTAGCCGACGAGCTCGCCGGCCTCCGTGGCGACGAGGTGGCAGACGTCACCGGCCGGATGTCGCAGCGCCAGCAGCCCCGCCTCGTTCAGCGCCGAGAAGCCGTCGACGCGGTCGGCGGCGGCCACCAGGTGCAGGATCTGGCGGCGCTGCTCCTCGGTCAGCTCAGCGGTCACCGTGATCATGTCCAAACGGTAGTGCCTGAGGACGGTCCGGCCGGGCGCACCTCGGTGGGAGGGCGCGGCAGGGCCGATCTATGCTGGTTGGCCATGCGCATCGGAGTGATTGGCCTAGGCGGTATCTCGGCAGCACACCTGGCGGCCTGGGAGGTGGTCGGGCAGGAGATGGATCTGGAGATCCACGGCTACGACCACCTGCCCGAGAAGCCGGTGCCGGCCGGGGTGACCCCCCACGACTCGCTCGAGTCGATCCTGTCCGCCGTCGACGTCGTCGACATCTGCACCCCCAGCTACACGCATCCGGAGATCATCCGCGCCGCGGCCGACGCGGGGCTCCGGATCATCTGCGAGAAGCCGCTGGCCCTGACCGTCGCCGAGGCGGTCGACACGCTGCGTTACTGCCGCGAGCGCGACGTCCCGCTGCAGATCGGCCAGGTGGTGCGGTTCTTCGGCGAGTACGAGTCGGCGCACCGGGCAGTGTCGACCGGCGAGTACGGCGAGCCGGCGGTACTGCGGTTCCGTCGAGCCAGCGCGCAGCCGCGGAGCAACGAGTGGATGCACGACGAGGCGTTGTCGGGCGGCATCGCGGTCGACCTGATGATCCACGACATCGACCAGGCGATCTGGTTCGCCGGTGACGTGGAGCGGGTGTTCGCCCAGGCCGGACTGCCGAAGTACGGCGGCGCCCAGACGCAGGCGTACGCCACCCTGACCCATACCAGCGGGGCACTCACCCAGCTGAACGCGTGCTGGGGATTGGCGGGCGGGTTCGAGACCTCCTTCGAGATCGCCTGCACCGACGGCATCATCAACCATGACAACCAGGACCACTCCTCGCTGCGGGCCGACCGGCCCGACCTGTTGGGCACCGCAGGGCTGCTGCCGGTGATGGCCGGCGCAACGCCGTTCGCCGCCGAGCTGAAGGAGCTGCTCGCCGCGGTTGCCTTCGGCGCCCCGTCGAGGGTCGACCCGGTGGATGCGATCGCCGCTCTGTCGGTGGCCATCGCCGTACGGGAGTCCGCCCGCACCGGACAGGCGCAGGTACCCGAGCCGCTGCCCTCAGACATGCAGCGGTCCGCAACAAGCTGGCAGGCAATGGCAGGAGCGACATGGTGAACGAGCAGCAAAAGCAGACAATGACCGGCCTCAAGCTGCCGGGTACGGGATTGCGGATCGGCGTGATGTCGTACGCCCATGTCCACGCCCCGGGCCTGGTGTCGCTGCTCAAGGCGCTCGGGGCCGAGGTGCTGGCCGCCGACCTTGACCCGGCCCGCGGTGCGAGCTCGTCGGCCGCGGCCGGGGTGGAGTTCGTCGGCGACTACGAGGCGCTGCTGGCCCGCGACCTCGACGGCGTGGTGATCTGCGCGGAGAACTCCGAGCACCGCAAGCTGACCGAACGTGCCGCAGCAGCCGGCGCCTATGTGCTGACCGAGAAGCCGCTGGCCACCTCGGTGGAGGACGGGCTGGCGATGATCGACGCCTGTGACCGGGCCGGCGTCGGCCTGATGACCGCCTTCCCGCTCCGGTTCGCGCCCCAGATCATCACCGTGGCCGCACTCGCGCACGGCGGTCGGCTGGGCAAGATCGCGGCCCTGTCCGGAGCCAACCCGGGCAGCTGCCCGGGTGGCTGGTTCGCTGACAAGGACCTCGCCGGTGGCGGCTGCGTGATGGACCACACCGTGCACCTGGCCGACCTGATGTGCTGGCTGACGGGTGCGATCCCGACCACCGTGTACGCCCAAACCAACCGGATGATCTCGCCCCAGCACAACATCGACACCGGCGGGCTGGTGTCGATCACGTTCTCCGACGGCACCATCGCCAACATCGACGCCTCCTGGAGCCGTCTCGGCCACTACCCGGTCTGGGGCGGGCTGACCCTGGAGGTGGTCGGCACCGACGGCGTGGTGCAGGCCGATCCCTTCGGCGAGCAGATGCTGGCCACCAGCCAGCAGACCAAGTGGCTCCGGTTCGGTGCCGACCCCAACCGGGAGATGGTGCGGGAGTTCCTGACCTCGATCCGCGAACGCCGCCAGCCGACGCCGTCGGGTCGCGATGGGCTGCTGGCCACGGCGATCGCGCTGGCCGCCTACCGCTCGGACGAGCAGAACGCTCCGGTGGCGGTGGACCTGGGAAACTCAGCCCATGCGTGATGAGCAGTACCGGCCGGACGACATCGGCGCCTACGGCGCCAGAGAGCAGCCGGCCATCGTCGCCAGGATGACGCCGCATCTGCGGTTGACCCAGGTCGGCAACCTGCTCGCTCTGGTCGCCGTCATCCTGACGGTGGCTGCTCAACTGACGTATCCGCAGAGCTTCGCCAGCGTCACCGGGCGGGCGGCGATGGTCACGGCCTTGGTCAGCAGTGTGCTGCTGCTGCTCATCTGCTCCTTCCAGCACTTCGCCTGGCTCCGGGCGATGGCGGAGTGGAAGGGACAGCGCGACGTCGACCTGGTCCCGCTGCGGCGGATCTCCTGGATCCTGCACCTGGTGTCCTATCTGGTGCTGATCGTCGGTCTGTGGGGATGTGTCGCCGCGAGCGGTGCGGCTGGCTGGTCCGCCACCGCCTCGGTGCTGCTGGCCTTCGCCCTGCTGTCCATGATCGCGGCCCAGATCTGCGCCGGCGTCCAGTACCTGCGGACCAGCGGGCCGCCGGGGACCGTCCCGACGCACATGCGGGCCCTGCTGCGCCGTGCCAACCCCAGGGCCCCGCGCCCCGGCGACGAGGACTGAGCGGGGTCGTCGCGCCCCCTTACGTCGCGTACCCCGGGTCCGCCCGTCCCGTGCACCAGGTTCGCCCGTCCCGTACGTGAGCCCGCTCCCGTACGTCCCGTACGGTCGCCCGATACATCCCCTGCCCCGATCGAAAACTCATCAGAACGCGAGAATTCGGCTGCGAGTGGCGCTTCCTGCTTCGAACTCATCAGAACGCGAGAATTCTGCCGCGAAACGGCGGTGGATTCAACTGGTCAACGCAACACCGTGTGGATCGATCGGTTGTGAGAGTAGTTCGTTGAGGGCTTCTTTGGGGGTTTTCCAGTCGAGTCGTTTGCGGGGGCGGTCGTTGAGCTGGTTGGCGACGTAGTCGAGGTAGTCGGGGTGGTAGCCCGACAGGTCGGTGCCTTTGGGGAAGTACTGGCGCAGCAGCCCGTTGGTGTTCTCGTTGCTGCCGCGCTGCCAGGGTGAGGCCGGGTCGCAGAAGTAGATGGCGATGTCGGTGGCGAGGGTGATGTTGGCGTGGTTGGCCATCTCGATTCCCTGGTCCCAGGTGACGGTCTTGGCGAGCAGCTTCGGCAGCTGCCCGATCGTGGCGATCATCTGCTGCTCCACCTCTACCGCGCCGTGCCGGCCGGGCAGGTGCAGCAACAACACGAAGCCGGTCATCCGCTCGACCAGGGTGCCGATCGCCGAGGCGGAGTTCTCCCCGATGATCAGGTCACCCTCCCAGTGGCCCGGCACGGCCCGGTCGGCGACCTCGGCGGGCCGCTCGCTGATGTTGACCATGTTCGCGATCCGGCCACGCCGCACCGACGGGTCACGGCGCGGCTTCCGCAGCGCCCGCCCGGTCCGCAGACACCCGGTGAGCTCTCGCCTCAGCGCCCCACGGCCCTGGACATACAGCGACTGGTAGATCGTCTCGTGCGACACCCGCATCTCCGCATCGTCGGGAAAGTCCTCCCGCAGCCGGGCCGCGATCTGGGCCGGGCTGTGCTTGGCCATCAGCCTAGATTGCACCTCATCTCGAAGCCGCGCCCCGGCTGCCAGCTTCGCCACCTTCGGCCGAGCCGCCCGCCGATCCGCCTGACCCTGAGCCACCGAGGCACGATAACCACTACGCGACCAGCCCGCACCACGGCGCAGCTCCCGACTGACCGTGGCCGGATCGCGCCCGATCTCCCGAGCGATCTGACGCACCCCACCACCAGCCGCCCGACGACACGCGATCTCCTCACGCTCAGCAAACGACAACCGCAGCCCCGAAGGCTCCCCGACGACCGAAGGAATCACCCCGCCAGCATGACGAAACCACCGACCGGCAGTGCCCCTCGACACCCCCACACTCCCCGCCGCCACCTCCACCGCCACACCCCCACGCACCAGACGCCAGAACCGACGCTGCACCTCCACCGCAATCCTCGGACGCCCAACACCAGCCATCACAACACCCCCAACAGAAAGAGCGTTGCGTTGACCCCCTGAACCCAAGGGCGTCGGGCGCTTCAAAAACTCGCGTTCTGATGAGTTTTCGCAAGAGGCCGGGGGAGCAGGGAGCCGCGTTCGCAAACGGGCGCGGGATCAGGGAGCAGCCTCCGAAGGCGCCGGGAATAGGGAGCACTCTCGACCAGGGGATAGGGGCAGTCGTTGCGCAGCGCCGGGCCAGACGACTGCGGGTCAGAATTCCGCGCGGGCATCCTCGCCGTGGGTGACGAAGCGGTAGCCCACGTTGCGGACGGTGCCGATCAGCGACTCGTACTCGGGACCGAGCTTGGCCCGCAGCCGGCGGACGTGCACGTCCACGGTACGGGTGCCACCGTAGTAGTCGTAGCCCCAGACATCGCTCAGCAGTTGCTGCCGGCTGAAGACCCGGCCCGGGTGCTGGGCCAGATACTTGAGCAGCTCGAACTCGGTGTAGGTCAGGTCCAGCTGTTCGCCATTGAGCCGCGCGGAGTAGCCGGCCTCGTCGATGACGATGTTCCCGGTGCGGATCAGCGCGTCCGACGCGGTGTCGGTCGCGGTCGGCGCCATCGCCAACCGCAGCCGGACATCGATCTCAGCCGGTCCGGCGGTCGTCAACAGCAGGTCATCGAAGCCCCAGTCGGAGGAGAGGGCCGCAAGTCCGCCCTCACCGACGACGACGAGCAGCGGAGCCTCCTTGCCGGTGGTCTCCATCAGCCGGCAGAGCGAGCGGGCGCCCACGAGGTCACGCCGTGCATCCAGCAGCAGCGCGTCACAGGGTGGTGCGTCCAGCAGCGCGGTCGGCTCGGCCTGAGCGACCCGCACCTGGTAGAACGGCAACAGCTCGAGCGCAGGCAGGATCTCCGCCGAGGCGTGCATGTCGTTGGTCAAGAGCAGAAGTACGGGCAAGTCACTCGCTCCCTTCGCTCCGGACCCTGGAATGAGCTTGGCTGGAATGAGGCGAGGCCCTGGCTGGAGTGCCCGGGCCTCATCGCATGGTTGAGAATACCGCTATGCCGACTGTGTCGATTCGCTACTGGGCCGGCGCCCGCGCCGCCGCCGGGATGGATGCTGAGGTGATCCAGGCCGAGACGGTGGCAACAGCACTGCGGATCGCGCGCGATCGCCATGCCGATCCGCGGTTTGACCGTGTCCTCGAGGCGAGCTCACTGCTGCTGGACGGGGTGGCTTTGCACCCGGCAGATCTGGAGGCGCAGCTGGTCCAGGATGCCCGGGTCGAGGTGCTGCCACCGTTCGCCGGAGGCTGAGTCTCAACATATGATCATGAGTCTCACTCCTTGACACGATGCTTGGGCGCTGGCGTGGTGTCGGCTTAGGGTGGGGAACGTGATCGCGACGAATCCGTGGGCTCAGCCGCTCACCCGACGCCTGGCCGTAGACCACGGCCGGATGCGCTCGTCGCTGTGTCGAATGATCTAGAGACGTCGTCTCATCATGTGAACCCGCCCGCTGGGTGGAGTTCGCCCAGTGCGGCTACGACGTCTCTTTCCAGCGCCCGACGGGCACCAGACACCGAGCCATCCCCTTGAGCAATAGGAGACACACGACATGAGCAGGCAAGAAGTACTCGTAGACGCGGACTGGGTCACCGAGCATCTGGACGACCCCAAGGTCGTTCTGATCGAGGTCGACGAAGACACCAGCGCCTACGACGGCGGCCACATCAAGGGCGCCATCAAGCTGGACTGGAAGGCCGACCTCCAGGACCCGATCCGCCGGGACTTCGTCAACCAGCAGCAGTTCGAGAAGCTGCTGTCCGAGCGCGGTGTCGGCAATGACGACACCGTCGTGCTGTACGGCGGCAACAACAACTGGTTCGCCAGCTACGCCTTCTGGTACTTCAAGCTGTACGGTCACCGCGACGTCCGGCTGCTCGACGGCGGCCGGAAGAAGTGGGAGCTGGATGCTCGCGAGCTCAGCTCCGAGACCGTCACCCGCCCCGCGACCTCGTACAGCGCTTCCGAGCCGGACCTCAGCATCCGCGCCTTCCGGGACGAGACCGTGCAGGCCATCGGCGTGAAGAACCTGGTCGACGTGCGGAGCCCGGACGAGTACGCCGGCCGGCTGCTGGCCCCCGCCCACCTGCCGCAGGAGCAGGCGCAGCGTGGCGGCCACATCCCCACCGCGGTGAACGTGCCGTGGAGCAAGGCGGCGAACGACGACGGCACCTTCAAGTCGGATGAGGAGCTGAAGCAGATCTACTCCGAGGCCGGTGTGGACTGGGACACCGACACCATCGCGTACTGCCGGATCGGCGAGCGCAGCGCCCACACCTGGTTCGTGCTGCACGAGCTGCTGGGCCAGCAGAACGTCAAGAACTACGACGGTTCGTGGACCGAATACGGGTCGCTGGTCGGCGTCCCGGTGACCGTGGGCGACGAGCCCGGACAGCTGTAAGGAGAACATCATGTGCGGAGCAACGACAGGTGGCCTTGACGTCCAGGGCATCAACGTGACCAAGGAAGCGGTCATCCAGGGCCGGGTGCTGCGGGGAGGAAACCCGGTGGCCGGAGCCTACGTACGGCTGCTGGACTCCACCGGCGAGTTCACCGCCGAGGTGCCCACCTCGGCAACCGGGCACTTCCGCTTCTTCGCCAACGATGGGAAGTGGACCCTGCGGACGCTGGCTCCCGGCAGCCAGACCGACCGGGCCATCGTGGCCAGCCGCGGCAACGTGGCCGAGATCGATGTGGAGCTTGAGGCGGCCTGACCTCAGTCAGTACCGCTGGGGCGCTCGGGCTGCAGGCCCGGGCGCCCCTTCGCGTTAAGGTAGGGAACTATGTCTGATCCGTCCAAGGGCGCCCGCCCGGCAGACCGGCAACGGTCTGATGGCCGTCACCGGTCGGATCCGTCCACCGATCCGGGCGGCTCGGACCCCTACGGCGCCCTCTATCGGACCAGGGTCGGATCGGCTGGTCCGACCCCCCGCCCGTTGGGCCAGTACGAGCCGGCGCTGGTGCCACCGGAGGAGCAGCAGGAAGACGACACCTACGGCTGGTTGTTCCGCCCGGAGCCGGCCGAGAAGCCTGCCGAGGAGCCCACCCCGTCCGGGGTGTCGGGCCCGGAGGCGTCCCCCTCCTCGCCTTCCGCGGTCGGGGAGCAGCAGCCGGTGCGGCCGTCAGGGCAGGCCGAGCCGTGGCTCGACGCCCCGCACTGGGATCCGCAGTCCCAGCGATCGGCGCCGAGCCTTGCCTACCCGGACGAAGTGCGCCTCCACCCTGCCGGAGCGGTCGAGGCCTCGCCCGCCCCCACCTCCGAACGGCCGCGGCGCTTTCTGCCACTCGTGTTGATGGTGCTCCTGGTGGCGGCCCTCTTCGGCGCTCTGGTCGCGGTCGTCGTGCCGCCGATGGTGAATGGGGCCGGTGCGGACGCCGCACCCGAAACCGGTGCGCCACCTCGAACGGGTGCGGCACCGTCGGCCAGCAGCGCACCCTCGGCCCAATCGACCGCCAGGTCCGGCAACGGCCCCTATCTCGGACCGGTGCGCGCCGTGTCGCCCTCGGACGTCACGGTCGACTGCCAGGCCGCACCGGCCACCGACGCCGGCGGCAACCCGGTCCGCTACGTCCCCGATCAGATGTACGACGGCGACCCGAACACGGCCTGGCGCTGTGACGGTGAAGGCAAGGGTCAGAGCGTCACGTTCAGCTTCGGCGACAGCACCAAGATCGGCGGGGTCGCCCTGGTCAACGGCTACACCAAGGTGGACCCGACCACCGGCGAGGATCGTTATCCGGAGTACCGCCGGGTCACGCAGGTGACCTGGACCTTTCCGGATGGCACGTCCTACGTCCAGCAGCTCGTCGACGGCAACGAGAAGCTGCAGCAGCTGCGGATCCCGGTGACCAAGGCCAAAAAAGTGACACTGACGATCAACGAGGTCACCGATCCGGGCAGCCGAGAGTCGACCCGCAATGCCGTGCTCATCTCCGAAGTAGGCTTCTCGACTCCGGAGTAACCACCGTCACGAGTTGGCCTCACCGGCGCGGGAGCCGTTGCCTGGCGGGCAGTGAGGAGCTGGCGTCCCAGCGGACCGCGGCCGGCAAGCTGCCTCACCGAGCGGGCTGACTGGCTGCTCCTGGAGAACGGCTAGACGGCTGAGTCCAGGATCACCGTCACCGGCCCGTCGTTGACCAGCGCGACCTGCATCTGCGCCCCGAACACCCCGGTCGCCACGTCGGCACCGCGTTCCCGGAGCGCGGCCACGAAGGCCTCCACCAACGGCTCGCTCACCGGCCGCGGGGCGGCCGCGCTCCACGACGGCCGCCGGCCCTTGCGCGTGTCGGCATACAGGGTGAACTGGCTGACCACCAGGATGGGTGCGTTGTCCTGTTCGCAGGAGCGCTCGTCCGCCAGGATGCGCAGCGTCCAGACCTTGTCGGCCAGCCGTGTCGCGATCTCCGGGGTGTCGTCGTGCGTGACGCCGACCAGCACCACCAGCCCGGGTCGGTCGATGGCACCCACGATCTGCCCGTCCACCGAGACCGAGGCCGAGGCGACCCGCTGCAGCACCAGACGCATGCCCTCACCGTACGAGAACGAACCGATCTGTCGCCGTGCAGGTGCGACAACCGGGCGGCGGCTACGTCCGGATCAGGCAGAAGGGCAGTCCGATCGGGTCTGCGAACACCCGGAACGACCCACCACCCCCCGCCAGGCGTTGTGCGCCGAGCGTCAGTACGGCCGACTCGGCTGCGTCCAGATCGTCCACCCGGACGTCGAAATGGCGGTACTGGGGCCGCTCGCCCGTCGGCCAGGTGGGAGGGCGGTAGCCCGAGACGTGGGCGAACGCGACCCCGGGCCGGTCGGGGGCGTCGCCGATGACGACCCAGTCCGGCTCGTCCTGGACCCGCTGCATGCCCAGTAGCTGTTCATAGAACGAGGCGAGAGCGCTCGGGTCGGGGCAGTCGATGACGATGCCGTGCAGCTGTCCGATCATCTGCCCATCATGACGCGGAGCCCGGACGTTGACGAGGGTTCTGACCGCGACCACCGACGGCCGTGGTCTGCGAGGATGGCACCGTGCCCGCCAGCGCCTCTTTCGCACCGAACACCCTGATCACGGTGGCGCCGACGGGCGCCGAGACCAGCAGGGCGGACTGTCCCGACCTGCCGACCACGCTGGCGGAGCTGGCCGAGACGGCCCGTCGCTGCCAGGACGCCGGTGCCGCGATGATCCACATCCACGTCCGCGACGACCAGCATCTCCCGACCCTCGACCCGGGCCGGCTCCGGGACGCGGTCGCGGCGGTCCGTGGGGCCTCGAACCTGATCGTCCAGCTGTCGACCGGCGGCTCGGTGCACGATCCGCTCGACCGGCGGCTGGCCGTGCTGGACGCCGAGCCGGACTCATGCTCGCTGACCATGGGGACCACGAACTTCGGTGATGACGTGTTTGTCAACCCCTGGCCGTTCGTCTGTGAGCTCTACCAACGCACCCAGGAGCGCGGGGTGGTGCCGGAGTTCGAGCTCTTCGACCTGGGCCAGGTCGCCGCTCTGGGCCGGCTGCTGGAGCGTTACGGCTTGCCCTTCGGGGGCAGGGTGCATGTCGACTTCGTGCTCGGCGTACCCGGTGGCATGCCCGGCACCGCCGCGGCACTGGCGGCAGGGCTGGCCGCGTTGCCGGAGCAGGTGACCTCGTGGAGCGCGACCGGCATCGGACGCACCCATCTGCCGATCCTGCTGGCGGCGCTCTCCCATGGCGGCCACCTGCGGGTCGGGATGGAGGACTGCCTGACCTTCGCCAAGGGTCGACCGGTACGCCACAACGCCGAGCTGGTCGGCCGGGCAGCGGAGCTGGCCACCCTGGCCCAGCGGCCCCCCATGCCCGTCGCCCAGGCTCGTCAGCTCCTAGGCTTGCCGGCATGACCCGACCACTGATCGTCAAGCTGACCTGCGGAGCCGAGGCGGCCGAGCGCGCGAACCAGGCCTGGACGGTCGCGGCGATGGGCCTGGCCGCCGGTGCCGAGGTGTCCGTCTGGCTGACCGGTGAGGCGGTCTGGTTCGCCGTCGAGGGCAAGCAGCCCGACCTCGAGCTCGACCATGCCACTCCGGTCGCCGAGCTTGTCAGCGCCGTGCTGGATGCGGGGATCGTGAATGTCTGCACGCAGTGCGCGGCCCGCCGTGAGCTGACCGAGAGCGACCTGTTTCCGGGCGTCAGGATCGCCGGCGCCGCCAGCTTCGTCGAGGCAGCCCTCGCCGACGACGTCCAGGCGCTGGTCTACTGAGCTGCAACCCTGAAATCCTGGATGCCGTCGCGCTCGGCGAGCGGGGCTGAGCGTGACGGCTCGGAGCCGGACGCATCGACATCCTCGAAATCAGGGTCGATCTGGGGAAGACTGCGGGCATGCTGAACACTGAGGTCCTCATCGTCGGCGGCGGTCTCGGTGGCGTCGCCGCGGCCCTGGCTGCGGCAAGGGCCGGCCGGCAGGTGGTGCTGACCGAGGAGTTCGCCTGGTTGGGTGGCCAGCTCACCAGCCAGGCCGTGCCGCCGGACGAGCATCCGTGGGTGGAGCGCTTCGGCGTCACCCGCAGCTATCGTCAGCTCCGCACCGGGATCCGCGACTACTACCGCCGGCACTACCCGCTCACGGAGCGGGCCCGCAGCTGGGAGGACCTGAACCCCGGCGCCGGCCATGTCAGCAAGCTCTGCCACGAACCGCGGGTTGCGGTTGCCGTCATCGAGTCGATGCTGGCCCCCTATCTGGCTGCCGGACGGATAAGGGTCCTCCAGCCGTACGTCCCCTGTGCGGCTGCGGTGGACGGCGACCGGGTCAGTGCCGTGACGGTGCAGCACAAGGACACCGGCGAGCAACTGAGCATCACCGCCCGCTATGTGCTGGACGCCACCGAGACCGGCGAGCTGCTGCCTCTGGCCGGCTGCGAGTACGTCACCGGGTTCGAGGCCTCCACCGAGACGGGGGAACCCAGTGCTCCGGCCCAGGCCCAGCCGCTGAACATGCAGGCGGTGTCGGTGTGCTTCGCCATCGACCACGTCGACGGCGACCACACCATCGACAAGCCGGCCGACTACGACTTCTGGCGCTCCTACCAACCCGACTTCTGGGGAGCCCCGATGCTCTCCTGGACCGCGCCGCATCCGCGGACCCTGCAGCCGGAGCCGCGGATCTTCGACCCGAACCCGGGTGACGACCCGATGGGCGTCGCCGCCGACCAGAGTCGCGAGGGCGGCGACATCAACCTGTGGACGTTCCGCCGGATCGCAGCCCGGGACAACTTCACCGCCGGGTTCTATCCCAGTGACATCACCCTGGTGAACTGGCCCATGATCGACTACTTCGAGGGTCCGGTGATCGAGGTCCCGGACGCGGCCGAACACCTCGAACGCGCGCGTGGGCTGAGTCGATCGGTCATGTACTGGATGCAGACCGAGGCGCCCCGACCCGATGGCGGCCTCGGGTTCCCGGGGCTGCGGCTGCGCGGTGACATCACCGGCACAACGGATGGTCTGGCGATGGCGCCCTACATCCGCGAGTCCAGGCGCATCAAGGCGAGATATACCGTCGTCGAGCAGGATCTCTCGCTGGCCCTCCGCAAGGACGCCGGCGCCGCGCACTATGCGGACTCGGTCGGGGTCGGGATGTACCGAATCGACCTGCACCCCTCGACGGGTGGGGACAACTACATCGACGTCGGCGCGTCGCCGTTCGAGATCCCGCTCGGGGCGCTGCTGCCACAGCGGCTGGAGAACCTGCTGGCTGCCGGCAAGAACATCGGCACCACCCACATCACCAATGGTTGCTACCGGCTGCACCCGGTGGAGTGGAACATCGGGGAGGTCGCCGGGGCGTTGGCCGCCTTCTGCCTCGAGCATTCCACCGAGCCGGCCGCCGTGCACGCCTCCCCCGAGCGGCTGGCGGCGTTCCAGCAGGGGCTCCAGCGTGACGGGGTCGAGCTCGGCTGGCCCCGGGTTGTGGGCTACTGAGCTCTGGTCTCAGAGCCCCAGCAGCCGGGCGACCTCGTCGGCGCTGAGGTCGCCTGGCCGTCGACCGGCGGCGGCGGCCCGCCGCGCCAGCGCGGCGATGCGGGCATTGATCGGTGCGGTGCGGCCGTTCTCCCTTGCGATCCGGGCGATCTCTCCGTTGAGGTAGTCCGTCTCGACCGCGCCAGAGCCCCGCGACAGCGACTGCCAGGTGGAACCGCCGAGCACCTCCGGCGTGCCCGGCACCGGGCGGACTGTGAAGCTGTCCGAGCGGGTCTGCGCCTCCTCGGCGTCACTGGTCACGGTGATGCCCGCGGCCTCCAGCACTTGGCGGGCCTCCGTCGAGGCCGCCTTGACCAGTCGGCCGAACTCACCGTTGGGCCCGATCAGCGCCTGGAACGCGTTGCCGATGTTGCTGATCAGCTTGCGGTACTTCCAGGGCATCACGTCGGCGGGCAGCAGCACCTCGAACTCGGATCCGTCCCAGTCGATCTTGATCTTGTCCAACAGCTCGGTGTCGGCGTCGGTGGTCGACCGGGCCGGGTAGCGGCCGAGGTGGAACATCCCGGACCTCGGCACGCCACGGATGATCACCTCGCCGGGCTCCAGGTGCACGGCCGGCATCCACACGCACACCCCCAGCACCCGGTCGAAGTAGCGCAGCGCCAGCGACTCGCTGGTCACGCCGTTCAGGGCCGTCAGCAACGGCAGCCGCTCCCCGGCGGTGCCCACGGTGCGGCCTTCACTGATCACGGGGACATCCGCCCACTGCGTCAACGCGGCTTCGGCCTGGTGGGTCTTGGTGCTGAGGACGAGCACATCCTCGTCGCTCAGAATGATCTCTTCCGGACCGGCGACGGCCGTGACCGGGAGTCGCACATCCTGATCGGGGGATCGCAGCCGCAGACCACCGCGCTGCAGCGCCTGCAGGTGGGCGCCCCGTGCCACCAGGACGACCCGGTGTCCGTGCTGGGCGAGCCGTCCGCCGAGTCCGCCGCCAATGGCGCCGGCACCGATGATGATGTAGCGAGTCACTCCGTGATCATAGGTTGCACGGGTCGGCCGCTGGCGCGATGATCACTCGGGCGAGCCGAGCGAGAGGCCCGGGGCAACGGCCCGCTGGGCCGGAGGAGAGGAGAGCACGATGGAGGTGGCGCTGACCGTACGCGATCTCGACTTCGCCGATCTGCCCGATCTGGACTGGTCGGGTGGCCCGGAACACCTCAACGCCGTCGCCGCGGCGCTGCAGGACAGCCTGACGGGCGGGGTGGCCATGCTGGGGGTGGCGCTGCCCAACGGCAGGCTGATCGCGAAGGGTGGGGTGGACCTCCGCAAGCATGCCGGCCGTGGAGAGCTGTGGATGCTGGCGGTGCACGAGGCCTGGCAGTCGCTGGGCGTCGGCACGTTGCTGATCGGCGCCCTCGAGGACCGGGTTCGGCAGCACGGGTTGGGGGTGGCCCGGCTCGGGGTGGAACACGACAACCCGCGGGCCGCAGCTCTGTACCGCCGACTGGGCTACCGCGCGGTCGGCTCTGAGCTGGATGGCTGGCCGGTCGCCGGCGGTCGCACCTACATCACCGTCTGCACCATTCTGGAGCGCAGTCTCTGAGCCGGTGAGCGACTTGCCGCTCATCGAAGCGGTCCCCGGCCCGCGTGGCGGGGGAGCGAGTGCCGCATGGCGTAAACTCGCGGGGTGTCTTCCATTCTCGTAGGACTGTTGATCGTCGCCGTCGGGGCCATCGGCCTGCTCGCCCTGGTGGGGTTGGTGCTGCTGCTCGTCCGCACCCGTTCGGAGGCCTGAGCCATGCCGTTCGAGATTCCCGAGGGGCTGCACCCCGACCTGATGGCGCTGGCCTGGATGATCGGTCGCTGGGAAGGGACCGGTAAGGGCACCTACCCCGGTACCGAGGACTTCGAGTTCGGTCAGCAGATCGACTTCAGCGAGAACGGCGGGAGCTACCTGCACTACCTCTCCCAGACCTTCGAGATGGGCGAGGACGGCAAGGCGGTCAGGCCGCTCTCGATGGAGACAGGGTTCTGGCGTCCGCAGCCCGACGGTGGGCTCGAGGTCGTGATGTGCCATCCGGATGGGTACTCCGAGGTCTGGTACGGGAAGGTGACCGGCGCCAAGATCGAGCTCACCACCGACGCCGTTGTGCGCACCTCCAGCGCGGAGGACTACACCGGCGGCCAGCGACTGTATGGAAACGTCGAAGGCGACCTGCTGTGGACGTTCGACAAGGCTGCCGGAGGCCACCCGCTGCAGACCCATGTCTGGGCGCGCCTGCGCCGGGTTGGCTGACGATCATGACGTCGGCGCCTCGCCGAGGTGGGCTGGGCAGGTCGACAGCCACCGCCAACCTGCCGAGAGCGCTACAGCGGAAGAGGATGCGATGACGGTCATGGGGATGGAGGGCCCCGACGCCGGCGTTCCCTGGCACTACGGGGACCCGATGCGGGAGCAGCGGATGCTGGATCAGGGTCGCGGTCTGGTCGACCTCTCGCATCGTGGGGTGCTGACGGTCACCGGGCCGGACCGGCTCAGTTGGCTGCACTCGCTGACCACCCAGTTCCTCGAGGGTCTGCCGCCCGGTCAGGGTGTCACCACGCTTGTGCTGTCCCCCCAGGGCCATATCGAGCATGCGCTCTACGGCGTCGATGACGGCGAGACTTTCTGGGCCCATCTCGAGCCGGGAGACGTCACCGCCGCGGTCGAGTGGCTGGATCGGATGCGGTTCATGATGCGGGTCGAGGTCGCGGACCGGTCGGCAGACTTCGCCGTCGTCTGGGCCGCCAGCGAGGTCGCGCCCGACCCGTCGTCGGCGGCAGTCCGGATCCGACCCGGACTGGACTCGCTGGGCGGGCACGAGATCTTCCTGCCGCGGTCCGAGCTGGACTCGTTCCTGGCCGGCCAGGAGAAGGCGGGCACCTGGGCGTACGAGGCGCGCCGGATCGCGGCCGGTGTGCCGCGGATCGGTATCGACACCGACCATCGCACCATCCCGAACGAGGTCGGCCTGCTCGGTGTCGCGGTGCACCTGGACAAGGGGTGCTACCGCGGCCAGGAGACGGTGGCCAGGGTGCACAACCTGGGCCGGCCGCCGCGGCGGCTCGTCCGCCTCCACCTGGACGGCACCGCCGAGGCGTTGCCCGAAGCAGGTTCCCCGTTGATGGCGGCCGACAAGGTCGTCGGGTTCGTCGGATCGTCGGCGAGGCATTTCGAGCTCGGACCTATCGCGCTCGGGCTGGTGAAGCGGAACATCCCGGAGCAGACGGCGTTGATCGCGGACGGCATCGCCGCCAGCCAGGAGACGCTGGTCGACCCGGAGATCGGCCTGCACGTCCGTGCCCGGCTGTAGCCCCGGTCTCCGACTGCAGTGACCGACGTCCTCAGCAGTAGGCTGATCGACTGTGTCTGATCCCTTCGAGTCCGACCCGATTCTGGTCGAGATGGTCCGCAGCGGCTTTGTCGAGAGCGTGCACCACGGTCGGGTGGCCGTCACCAACCCCGACGGCAGCCTGGCGGCCTCGCTCGGGGCCGCGCTGGCGCCGATGTATCCCCGCAGCTCAAGCAAACCGTTGCAGGCGATCGGGATGGTCCGCGCCGGTCTCGATCTTGACGGGGAACTGCTGGCCCTCGCCTGCGCTTCACACTCCGGAGAGGACTTCCACCTCGACGGTGTACGCCGGATCCTGGCGCTCTCCGGGCTGGACGAGTCCGTCCTGCAGAACACCCCCGACTACCCGCTCGACGAGGTCGCCCGGGAGGAGTGGCTGCGCGCCGGGCACGGGAAGACGTCGCTCACGATGAACTGCTCCGGCAAGCACGCAGCGATGATTCGCACCACCGTCTGCAACGGTTGGCCCCTGGACACCTATCGCGACCCGGATCACCCCGTCCAGCTGGCGATCCTGCAGACCATCGACGACCTCACCGGGGAGCTGGCGAGCCATGTCGCGGTGGACGGCTGCGGGGCACCTCTGTCGGCGGTCACCCTGTACGGAGTGGCCCGAGCCTTCGGTCGGATCGCGGTGTCGACCGAGGGCGCCGAGGCCAAGGTGGCGGCTGCGATCCGGCAGCATCCGCAGTGGGTCTCCGGCACGCGCCGCGACGAGCTGGCCCTGCACCGGGCCATTCCGGGATCGGTCGTCAAGGCCGGCGCCGAAGCCGTCTGTGCGATCGGGCTCCCAGATGGTCGCGGGGTCGCGGTCAAGGTCTCCGACGGCAACCCGCGGGCGCGTGCGGTCCTGATGGCCGGTGTGCTGCAGCGTCTCGGCTTCGACCACCCGACCCTGACCGAGCTCGCATCGACACCCGTGCTGGGTCACGGCGAGCCCGTAGGGGAGATCCGGCCCGTGGTTGGACGTCTCGAGAAGTGGGATGTCTGAGCCACCGGGGGCCGCTGGTTGGCTGGTCGTCCCATCTGCTGGTCGACCCCGTACGCTTTCGGATGTGGACTGGGATCAGTACGACACCGTTCTCTTCGACCTGGACGGTGTGCTGACGCCGACGGCCGAGGTGCACATGCGAGCGTGGCAGCAGCTCTTCAGCGGCTACCTTGCCGAGCGTGGTTCCGCTGAGGGCTACAGCGAGCAGGACTACTTCGACTTCATCGACGGCAAACCACGCTATGACGGCGTCCGCTCCTTCCTCGCTTCGCGCGACATCGTGCTGCCGGAGGGGGAGGTGGACGACGACCCCGACGCCGAGACCGTCTGTGGGCTGGGCAATCGCAAGAACGCCGTCTTCAACCGGGTGTTGAGCACCGAGGGCGTGCGGGCATATCCGGGTTCGGTGGTGCTGCTGGACTTCCTCGAGAGGGCCGGCAAGCAGGTGGCGGTGGTCTCCAGCTCCAAGAACGCGCCCGCCGTGCTGGACGCGGCCGGGCTGCGCAGCAGGTTCGACGTCATTGTCGACGGCGCGGTAGCGCACGATCTCGGGCTGCCAGGCAAACCTGCCCCGGACACGTTCGTCCATGCGGCCGAACAGCTGGCGACGCCGGTCGAGCGCACGGTGGTGTTCGAGGATGCGCTCTCGGGTGTGGCTGCGGGTCACGAGGGCGGTTTCGGCCTCGTCGTCGGGGTGGACCGCGGTGTCGGTTCCGACCGGCTACGGGCGGCCGGCGCCGACGTCGTGGTGTCGGACCTGGCCGAGTTGGTGACCCGGTGAGAGGCGCTACCGACATCCCGCCGGACGTCGGCGACTTCCTCGACCGCACCCGGTTCCCGATCGAGGAGTGGAAGCTCAGCGAGCTCACCTACAGCCCCGCCGATCTCGGCACGACCGAGACGCTGTTCGCTGTCGGGAACGGCTATCTGGGCATGCGCGGCAACGTCGAGGAGGGCCGGGAGACCTACGCGCACGGCACCTTCATCAACGGCTTCCACGAGACCTGGCCGATCCGGCACGCCGAGGAGGCTTTCGGGTTCGCCAGGGTCGGCCAGACGATTGTCAACGTACCCGACAACAAGACCATGAAGCTCTACGTCGACGACGAGCCGCTGCTTCTCTCGGTGGCTGACCTGGTCTCCTACGACCGGAGCCTGGACTTCGCGAACGGCGTCCTCAGCCGCGACATCATCTGGCGTACCCCGGCCGGCAAGCGGGTGCGGGTCCGGTCCGAGCGGATGGTCTCGTTCGCTCAGCGGCATCTGGCCATCATGAGCATCGAGGTGACCATGCTCGACGACTCGGCTCCGGTGGTGGTCTCCTCGCAGACCCTGAACCGTCAGGACGGTCGCGACGAATACCACGTCCGGGCTGCGGCGATGGGTGAGGGCATCGACCCGCGCAAGGCGGAGGCGTTCGACGAGAGGGTGCTGGAACCGCAGTCGCACTGGTGTGCCGACAACCGCATCATCCTGGGCTACCGCTGCGCCAACTCGAGGATGACGCTCGCCGTCGGAACCGACCACGAGATCATCACCGACAACGAGTACAGGGCACGGATCAGCGCAGACGAGGACACCGGCAAGATGGTCTTCCGGGTGCAGGCTGAACAGGGCAAGCCGATCAAGATCATCAAGACGGTGTCCTACCACACCTCCCGTGGAGTGCCGGTCCGTGAGCTGGTCGACCGGTGCCGCCGGACGTTGGACCGGACGAAGGAGCACGGCGTCGCCAAGGAGTTCGCCGACCAGCGGGCGTGGTTGGACGCGTTCTGGGCGCGCTCGGACGTGCGAGTGCCGGGACAGCCGGCGGTGCAGCAGGCGATCCGCTGGAACCTCTTCCAGATCGCCCAGGCCACGGCGCGGTCCGAGCAGGCCGGAGTGGCGGCGAAGGGCGTCACCGGTTCCGGGTACGGCGGGCACTACTTCTGGGACACCGAGATCTATGTCCTGCCCTTCCTGACCTACACGTCACCGAAGATGTCCCGCAGTGCCCTGCGCTTCCGCTACAACATGCTGCCGGCGGCTGCTCGCCGGGCCGAGGACCTCACCCAGCAGGGGGTGCTGTTCCCCTGGCGGACTATCAGCGGCGAGGAAGCCTCGGCGTTCTACGCGGCCGGCACGGCGCAGTACCACATCAACGCCGACATCTCGTACGCGTTGTGCAAGTACGTGCAGATCAGCGGTGACGATGACTTCATGAACCGCGAGGGGATCGACATCCTGGTGCAGACCGCGCGGATGTGGGCCGATCTCGGCTTCTGGCGCTCCAACGGGGACGGCAACTTCCACATCCACGGCGTCACCGGACCGGACGAGTACACCACCGTGGTGAACGACAACCTCTTCACCAATGTGATGGCGCGGTTCAACCTGAGCCGGGCCGCCAGCGCCGTCCGAACGCTGGCGGTGACGGACCAGACGAGTTATCAGCGGATGGTGAAGCGGCTGGACCTGGACGAGAGCGAGGCCGACGAATGGGCTCGGGCGGCCGAGCTGATGGCCATCCCGTTCGACGAGGCCACGGGTATCCATCCGCAGGACGCCTACTTCCTGGATCGCGAGCTGTGGGACCTGGAGAACACGCCGAAAGAGAAGCGGCCGTTGATGCTCTACTACCACCCACTGGTGATCTACCGGTTCCAGGTGCTGAAGCAGGCCGACGTCGTGCTGGCGCTTTTCCTTCAGGGCAACCATTTCACCCGTGAGCAGAAGCTGGCCAACTTCGAGTACTACGACCCGATCACCACCGGCGACTCGACCCTCTCGGCTGTGGTGCAGTCGATCATCGCCGCCGAGGTGGGCTACCACGACCTGGCGCTGCGCTATTTCTACAGCGCGCTCTTCGTCGACCTCGCCAACCTGCACGGCAACACCCCCGACGGGGTGCACGTCGCCTCCGCCGGCGGCATCTGGAACGCCCTCGCCTTCGGTTTCGGCGGGATGCGTGATCATGGCGGTGAGGTCACCTTCGACCCACGGCTGCCCACGTCCTGGGAAGAGCTGATCTTCAAGGTGACTCTGCGCGGGACCAGGATCAGGGTCGAGCTGCGGCGGGACAGCATCTCCTTCACCGTGGAGGAGGGAGAGCATGCCACCTTCGCGGTCCGCGATGAACCGGTGACGCTGAAGGCCGGGTCACCGGTGACCATCCCGCTGTCCGACCAGGGCCCGCGGATCGACGGCGGTCTTCAACTCTCGGCCCACACCGTCGGCCGACGTGCCGACGGCAGTCTGATCAAGCCCATCGTCCCCCGGAGCGGCCACCCCCGCGGCTGACCCCGCGTCCTGAGCCCACCTCCGCGCCCTGAGCCCCATGTCCGCGCCCTGAGCCCTTGTCCGCGCCCTGAGCCTGTCGAAGGGCTTCAGGTCTCCGCGCCCTGAGCCCTCTCCGCGCCCTGAGCCTGTCGAAGGGCCCCGGTCAGTCGATCGCCCGGTCGAGCTGCCCGGAGACCTCGCTCAGCACATCGTCGATCGGCCTTTCGGCCAAGGACTTCATGAACGGCTCCACCTTCACCGGGCCGTCGTAGTCGAGGTCGCGTAGCACGGACATGAACCCCTGCAGGTCGATGACGCCGGTAGTGCCGGGCAGCCGACGATCCAGGTCCTGCTGACTGTCGCGCTCGCGATCGGCCGGGGCGTCGTTGATGTCGACGGCCACGATGTCGGACACCGACAGCGAACGCAGGTCCGCCACGCTCTCGCCGGCCGTGTACCAGTGGTACGTGTCCAGGATCAGTCCGATGTTGTCCGCACCGGTCTCGGCGATCAGCTCGCGGGCTTCAGCCAGCGAGTGGATGAACGGGAACCGCTCGGTGGACCAGAAGGTCTTTGGCCCGATGTACTCGAGTCCGAGACGGAGTCCCGCACCGGCCAGGATCTCCGCGACCAAGGCCAGCCGGCCGGCGTGCCGCAACCAGTTCCGGCGATAGGGCAGGTCCTCGTCCATCGGTCGGATCCAGGTGCCGACCGAACGGACGCCGGCAGCCACCAGCAGCTCGATGTGGTCCGGGAGCGCTGCCAGCTGAGTGCTGAACTCCTCGGCCGTCGCGGTGAAGTTCACCGGCAGTCCGGCCATGCCCCAGCGCAGACCGCGGTCGGCAACCTCGGCAGCCACCCGCTGCACCTCGGTGGTGCCACCGAGTGAGCGCAGGTAGCCGACGTCGGGATCGAGGCCGCCGAAACCATGCTTGGCCGCCAGTTCGAGTGCGGTGGGGAAGTCAGCTGTCAGACCAAGAGCGCCGAGGCTCAGATTGGAATACATGGTCACGACTCTAGGGGAGAGGTTGCGATGAGCCCGAGCACCCCGGAAGCGATCTCAGTTGACGGGACCATCCTCGAGCGCCCGCCGGTTCCCGACCATGACGCTGGATGTGCTCTAAGCGTGTCGGATCTCCGTGCTCTGAGCTTGTCGAAGAGCGGCCCTTCGACAGGCTCAGGGCACCAGGGACATCGCCTGCCCTCACTCTGGAACACGGCGATGCTGTGCACTAAAGGTGCATCTGGGTCGCCCCAGGTCGTCGGGGGTTCGTCCAGCGTCGGGAGAAACTCTGTCATGATCATCTTTGGGCATCGGGGTGCGCGGTTCGAGGCGCCGGAGAACACCGTCGCCGGGTTCGCCTACGCGAAGCGGATCGGACTGCGGGCGGTCGAGTTCGACGTCAGGATGACCAGCGACGATCAGCTCGTTGTGATCCACGATGCGACGGTCGACCGGACCACCGACGGGACCGGGCCGGTCGCCGAGCAGTCGCTGGCTCGGCTTCGCGAGCTCGATGCTCGGGCCGTCTTCCCGGACTGGGCCGATCCCTGCGGCGTCCCGACGCTCGATGAGGTGCTGGCCGAGGTGGGCGACCTCGAGCAGCTCGAGATCGAAATCAAGAAGGACAAGGCTGGTCGGAGCGAGCAGATCGTGCAAACGGTCCTGGATACCCTGGAGAACCACCAGGTGGATGCCGAGGTCACCATCACCTCCTTCCACGTGGACTCGCTCCGACTCGTACAGCGGCTCGCGCCCGAGCAGCAGCGCGGCTACGTCGGCGAATGGGACAGCGACGCCTTCCTGGATATCGCCCGCTGGCTGGGCGCCTCCCGCGCCGGGATGCCGCACGAGACCGGCAGCGCGGAACGGGCCAGGGCGGCCCACGAGCTCGGACTGTCGGTGATCGGCTGGCCGTGCAACGTGGCGGCCGAGGTAGAGCTCTTCCGTTCCTGGGACGCTGACGCTGTCTGCAGCGACTGTCCCAGCAGCATCGTCGAGCTGGTCGCAGTCGGCTGAGGATGTGACCCGACTCACGCTTGCCTGAGTTTGCGTGTGCTTGCAATTGCAAGCACACTGGATACATGGCAAAGATCAACCCCACCCATCTGGGCGAGCAGCTGGGATCTCTCGGTGAGTTCATCGCGCTTCAGCGACGCGCAGCAGAGCTCTCCCTGCGACAGCTCGCCGAGCAGACGGGGGTCTCCAACCCCTACCTGAGCCAGATCGAGCGTGGGTTGCGTCGGCCGTCGGCAGAGGTGCTGCAGCAGCTGTCCAAGGCGCTGCGCGTCTCGGCTGAGACGCTGTACGTGCGGGCGGGCATCCTGGACCCTCAGGACCACCCGGCAACCACGGTTGAGATGGCGGTGCTGGCCGATACGGCGATCACCGAACGCCAGAAGCGGGTGTTGATCGATGTCTACAGCTCCTTCGTGAAGGAGAACGAGACGATGAGCGACGAGAGCAGCGCGGCGAAGCCCGACGCTGGCAGCCGCCCGTCGACGACGAAATCCCCGGGCAAGAAGGCCGCCGACGGCCGATCCCGGGCCAACCGGTCAGCCACCAAGGCGGCCGCATCAAGGGCAGGGACGGCAACGAAGAAGCCTCCCGCGTCGCGTAACACCACATCAGACAATGACTGAAGTATGAGAAGGAAGATCATCATGGCCACCAAGACCACCCGCAAGCAGACCCCGGCGCAGGCTCGCAAGGCTGCGCTCGACTCCGAGTTCGCCCCGCTGTACGTGATCGCGGGACTGACCGACGTCGTCGCGACCGCCGTTCGCGAGACCGTCGCCGAGACTCAGGAGAAGGCAGCCAAGCGGCTGTCGGAGCTGAAGACGCGTCAGGACGAGCTGGAAGGCCGCGCCCTGCTCAGCGCAGACGAGTTGATCAAGTTCGTGACCACCCTGCCCGAGCAGGTCAAGGCACTCCCCGAGCAGGTCCGCACCCTGCCGGTTGCCGCCCGGACCCAGGCCGCCGGCGTGCAGAAGCAGGCCGAGACCCTGGTTTCTGAAGCCGCCAAGCAGTATGGCGAGCTCGCCGGCCGGGGGAAGCGTGCCGTCGACGCCGTACTGGTGTCGGCTGGCCGGCTGCAGGGCAAGGCCGAGGAGAGGACGGAAGAGGCGGTTGCCGAGGCCACCGATGCCGTCGACCCGCTCTTCGCCAAGGCGCAGGACGCCGTGGCCGAGGCTCGGCACACGGTGACCGGCCGGATGGCCACCCCGAAGCAGTCGCCCCGCAAGGCGACTCCGCGGAAGGCGCCAACCGCCAAGAAGGCCACCGCCACGAAGCTGTCGGCCAGGAAGGCTCCGGCCAAGAAGGCCGCCCCCCAGGAGAGCTGAACCACTGAACGCATCAGCGGCCGGTCCGAGTGATTCGGACCGGCCGCTGATGCGTTGCTGGGCGCTCAGCTGCGGTAGACGACGACCCGGTCCCCGACACGCACCTGGTTGAAGATCCACCGCAGGGTGGACCGGTCCCGGATGTTGACGCAGCCATGGCTGCAGCCGGCGTAGCCGCGGGCGGCGAAGTCAGCCGAGTAGTGAACCGCCTGGCCACCACTGAAGAACATGGCCAACGGCATCGGGGTGTGATAGATCGACGACACATGGTGGCGGCTTTTCCACAGGACCGAGAAGGTGCCCTCCCTGGTCCGGGTCGCGGCGCAGCCGAACCGGGCGTCGAGCGTCTTGATGACCTTGCCGGCCCTCATGTAGTACAGCTTGTCCTTGGTCTTGTCGACGCACATCGCGCGGCCGCTGACCATGCACCGGCTGTCGATGCCGCGGACGCGCCGCGGCTTCTTGATCTTGCCGGTGGTGGCGACCAACTTCTTCCAGGTTGTGGCGTCGACCCTGCCGGTCTGCTTGAAGTCGTACCTTCGCTGGAACCGCTTGACCGCCTTGGTGGTGAAAGCGCCGAAGTAGCCGGTGACGTACTTCGACGGCATCACCTTGGCCTTCACCAGGCGCTGCTGCAGTTCGGTCACCTTCGCCGAGGTCTGACCCCTCCGTGGGTAGGCCGAGCTGGCGGTGGTCTTGGTCCTCTTCTTGACCGCGACCTTCTTCGCTGCGGCGGGCAGCTTCATGGTGCCGGTCTTCTTGACCAGCCTGGTCCACGTCACCTTGTCGACCTTGCCCGTCTGGGCCAGGTGGGCACGGCGCTGGAACCGCTTCACCGACTTCTCGGTGATGGCCCCGAAATAGCTGGTGACGTACCTCTTGTCCAATGCCTTCGCCTTGACCAGGCGGAGCTGAAGGGCCTTGACCGCGGTGGAGGTCTGGCCCTTCCTGGGTGCGTGGTACGCCTTCGAGACGTAGCCTGTCGCCTGTGCCGGCGTCACTGTCACCGACCCGATCACCCCGGTCACCATGACCAGGGCGACCAGGACGCCGAGAATCCTTCTCACCATTTCTTCCCCTTAGATCGCGATCTCGCTGGTACTACGGCGGGGAAGGGCCGTTGGTTGCCAGGTGGTCTCGATTCAATCCTGACCCATCCGAACCGGTTCCACGAAATCGGTGTCAGGGGTGGCCGTCACGATCCGATAACGGCGATTATGGTCAGGCGTTCTTGGCGCGCGAACGGGTCCGGGCCCGCTCGTTCGCCGAGAGGACCACCTTGCGGATCCGGACGGCGTCGGGGGTGACCTCGATGCACTCGTCACCGCGGCAGAACTCCAGCGCCTGCTCCATGCTCATCAGCTTCGGCGGGATCAGCCGCTCGAGCTCGTCACCGCTCGAGTTGCGTACGTTCGTGAGCTTCTTCTCCTTGGTGGGGTTGACATCCATGTCGTCGGCGCGGGCGTTCTCCCCGACGATCATCCCCTCGTACACCTCGACACCGGGGCCGACGAACATGGTGCCCCGCTCCTGCAGGTTGAACAGTGCGTACGAGGAGACGACGCCCATCCGGTCTGCGACCAGCGAACCGGTGGGCCGGGTCCGGAGCTCGCCGGCCCACGGCTCGTAGGACTCGAAGACGTGGTGCATCATGCCGGTGCCGCGGGTCTCGGTGAGGAACTCGGTCCGGAAGCCGATCAGGCCGCGGGCCGGTACCAGGTATTCGATCCGCACCCAGCCGGTGCCGTGGTTGACCATCTGTTCGAGCCGTCCGCGGCGGAGCCCCATCAGCTGGGTGACGACGCCGACGAAGTCTTCGGGGATGTCGATGGTGAGCCGCTCGACCGGCTCGTGCACTTTGCCGCCGATCTCGCGGGTGACGACCTGGGGTTTGCCGACGGTGAGCTCGAAGCCCTCCCGGCGCATCATCTCGACCAGGACCGCGAGCTGCAGCTCGCCTCGGCCCTGCACCTCCCAGGTGTCGGGTCGCTCGGTGGTGTTGACCCGGATGGACACGTTGCCGATCAGCTCCGCGTCGAGTCGGGCCTTGACCAGCCGGGCGGTCAGGTTCTTGCCGGACTTGCCCGACAGCGGTGACGTGTTGATGCCGATCGTCATCGAGATGCTCGGCTCGTCGACGGTGATCAACGGCAGTGGCTTCGGGTTCTCAGGATCGGACAGGGTCTCACCGATGGTGATGTTGGGGATGCCGGCGATCGCCACGATGTCGCCCGGCCCGGCGGTCTCGGCCGGTACTCGGTCGAGCGCCTCGGTGATCAACATCTCGGACAGCTTGATGTTCTGGATGCTGCCGTCGGCCTTGCACCACGCCACTGTCTGGTTGCGCTTCATCTCGCCGGCGACGATCCGGCAGAGTGCCAGTCGGCCCAGGTAGGGGGAGGCGTCGAGGTTGGTGACGTGGGCCTGGAGGGTGGCGCCCTCTTCATAGCTCGGCGCAGGGATCCGCTCCAGGATGGTGGCGAACAGCGGGCCCAGGTTCTCGGCGTCCGGCATCTCACCGTTCTCGGGCGCGGTCAGCGAGGCCCGGCCAGCCTTGGCTGAGGCGTAGACGACCGGGAAGTCGAGCACGTCGACCTCCTCGTCGTCCAGCAGGTCCAGGAACAGCTCGTACGTCTCCTCGACGACCTCGGCGATCCGCGCGTCGGGACGGTCCACCTTGTTGACCACGACGATGATCGGCAGCTTCTTGGCCAGCGCCTTGCGCAACACGAACCTCGTCTGCGGCAGCGGCCCCTCCGAGGCGTCCACCAACAGCAACACACCATCAACCATCTCCAGACCGCGCTCCACCTCGCCGCCGAAGTCGGCGTGCCCGGGGGTGTCGATGATGTTGATGATGACGTTCTGACCGTCCGGTGCGTGGTGCAACACGGCGGTGTTCTTGGCGAGAATGGTGATCCCCTTCTCGCGTTCCAGGTCCATCGAGTCCATGACCCGGTTGTTCACGTCCTGGTTGGCGCGGAAGGCCCCGGACTGCCAGAGCATGGCGTCAACGAGGGTGGTCTTTCCGTGGTCAACGTGCGCGACGATCGCGACATTGCGCAGATCTGTGCGAATGGGCATGCGTAACTACTCCGAACCTCCGGGGGTTTGCTGCGATCGCGCAGCGCCATGGGAGTCTACCCGTCCGGCCCAGCCACGACCTAAATGCGCCGTCGCCGGCCGCTCCCGGGCCGTACCGTCGACCGTCGGCCGGGTGGTTTGTTCGAAAACTCGACAGGACGCGACAATTCCCACGCATGGGCCGCCCGTGCGTTCGAAAACTCGACAGAACGCGACAATTACCGCCCGTGGGCCCCCGGTTCGCTCGAGAACTCGACAGGACGCGACAATTCCCGCCCGCGGGCCGCCCGTGCGTTCGAAAACTCGACAGAACGCGACAATTACCGCGCGCAAGGCCGATCTGGGGCCGAAAACTCGCGTTCTGTTGAGTTTTCGAGCGGGAGAGCGTCTGGGGCCGAAAACTCGCGTTCTGTTGAGTTTTCGACTGTTCAAGAGGGCGACCCGACCGTCCGAACCCGGGCCAGAGAGACGGCAAGCGAGCACTGACGGGGGGAGCGGCGACACCAGCGGCTGCGAGGCTGACCTCGGGTACGAGATGAAGGCCTCGACTCCAGGGGTCCCCCGACCCTGAACGCCCCGACTGGCCGCTGCCGAAAAGCCTATTCCGTCGAGGTCAGCGGGGCCATCGGACGAAAGGCCCGAAGCGGCCGTCAGCAGCGGCACGTACGGTGAGGCCATGACCCTAGCCGATCCCGCAGCATCCGCACCCCAGCTCAGAGCCGAGGCCGAACGCGTGCTGGTCGCTCTGGTCAGCGAACCGTCGGCACGGCTGCGCGAGGACCAGTGGATCGCGATCGAGGCGCTGGTGGTCGAGCACCGCCGAGCGTTGGTGGTGCAGCGGACCGGGTGGGGCAAGTCGGCGGTCTACTTCGTCGCCACGGCACTGCTGCGGGCCCGCGGTGCCGGTCCCACCGTCATCGTGTCGCCGTTGCTGGCGCTGATGCGCAACCAGATTGCCGCGGCGGAGCGATCCGGCATCCGCGCCCACACGATCAACTCGACCAACTCCGAGGACTGGCAACAGACCTATGCGGCGGTGCGTCGGGGCGAGGTCGATGTGCTGCTGGTCTCGCCGGAACGGCTGAACAACCCGGAGTTCCGCGACTCGGTGCTCCCCGACCTGGCCGCCTCGGCCGGCCTGCTGGTGGTGGACGAGGCCCACTGCATCTCCGACTGGGGCCACGACTTCCGGCCCGACTACCGCAGGCTGCGCACCTTGGTGGCGGAGCTGCCCACCGGCATTCCGGTGCTGGCCACGACGGCGACCGCGAACGAGCGGGTGACCTCCGACGTCGCCGAGCAGCTGTCGGCCACCGGAGCCACGACGCTGGACAACGTGCTGGTGCTGCGCGGCTCCCTCGATCGTGAGTCGCTGCATCTCGCGGTCATGACGATCAAGGACCAGGAGTCGCGGCTGGCCTGGCTGGGTGACTATCTGAACACCGTCGACGGGTCCGGCATCATCTACTGCCTCACGGTTGCCGCCACGACCGATGTTGCCGACTACCTGCAGGAGCGGGGCCATGAGGTCCGCGCCTACTCCGGCCAGACCCAGCAGGAGGACCGACTGGCGGCCGAGGACGACCTGATCAACAACCGGATCAAGGCGCTGGTGGCGACCTCGGCGCTCGGGATGGGCTTCGACAAGCCTGATCTGGGTTTCGTGGTCCACCTCGGCGCGCCACCCAGTCCGATCGCCTACTACCAGCAGGTCGGCCGGGCGGGCCGCGGAGTGGAACGCGCCGACGTCGTGCTGCTGCCCGGACCGGAGGACCGTGAGGTCTGGGCCTACTTCGCGTCGTTGTCGTTCCCCGATCACTACCTGGTTCGGCAGACCCTTGACCTGCTCGCCGAGGAAGGGGTGATGTCGACTCCGGCGCTGGAGTCCAGGGTCCCGTTGAACCGGAGCCGGCTGGAGATGATGCTCAAGGTCCTCGACGTGGACGGTGCCGTACGCCGAGTCAGGGGCGGTTGGCAGGCGACGGGGGAGCCGTGGAGCTATGACGCGGACCGCTATCAGCGCGTCGACGCCGCCCGCAAGCGCGAGCAGCAGCTGATGATCAGCTATGAGACCACGGACGGCTGCCGGCTGGAGTTTCTCCGCCGAGCGTTGGACGACCCCGATGCGGCGCCGTGCGGACGCTGCGACAACTGCGGTGGCCTGAAGCTGGAGGCCACCTTGAGCGAGCCGGCTCGTGAGCAGGCCAGGAGATGGTTGGACCGGCCCGGCGTCCCACTGGTCGCGAAGAAGATGTGGCCGTCAGGGATGGCTGTCCGCGGCAGTGATCTGAAGGGCAAGATCCCGGCTGGTCGGCTGGCCGAGTCGGGCCGGGCCGTGGCCAGGATGACGGACCTCGGCTGGGGCAACCAGGTGCGGGAGCTGTTCGCTCCGGGTGCGCCGGACCAGGAGCTTCCGGTGCCGCTGCGGCATGCCGTGGTGCGGGTGCTGGACGAGTGGGGCTGGTCGGCGGACGAGCGACCGACCGGGATCGTCGCACCACGCTCCAGCAGCCACCAGCAGCTGCTGGACCACCTGGTCGACGGACTGTCCCGCTACACCGGCTGGCCGGTGCTGACCCGCTTCTCGCTGCGTGGCCACGCCAACCCCGGGGCGGGGGCGATCAACTCGGCCCACCGTCTCGCGGTGGTGACGGACCGGTTCGTCGCCGACGACCCGGACGCCCTTGCGGACCAACGGGTACTACTGCTGGACGACCGTACGGTCACTGGCTGGACCCTGACCTGGCTGGCGCACGAGTCACGCCGGCTCGGGGCCGCGTCAGTGCATCCCCTGGTTCTGGCCGCCAATTCCTGATCCGCCGACGTGGTCCGTCCCTCATGCAGCCGCCGTTACGTACGCTGGGCTGTGGGCAGCCGGGCGCGATCCCTGACCAGCGCGCAAGGCAGCACCTCGATGAGCAACACTCGGTCATGACAAACAGGGCAAGGGGTGAAGGTGGCTGGCGGCACTGACTGGTTCCGGGACTCGTTCCGGCAGGAGTTCGACAAGCAGACGGCGGCGATGGGCCGCTTCAACCTTGCCATCTTCGGCAAGACGGGCGTCGGCAAGTCGACCTTGATCAACGCGATCTTCGGCGAGGAGGTCGCCCGGACCGGGATCGGCGAACCGGTGACTCGAGGCAGCCACCTCTACCTGGACAAGGTCGGGCACCTGGGCATCATCGACACCCAGGGGCTTGAGGTCGGCCGGGACAACAAGGAGATCATCTCCGAGCTCAACCAGGCGATGAAGGAGATGCGCAGGCTGCCGTTGCATGAGCAGATTCACGTGGCCTGGTACTGCGTGCGAGGCATGGACCGCCGGTTCGAGGATACCGAGGGCGAGTTCATCAAACGGCTGGACGAGCTCGGCTTGCCGGTGATCTTGGTGCTCACCCAGGTGCCGATGCGGGACGGGCGCTACCACCCGGATGCGGTCGAGCTGGCCGAGCGGATCGCGGCCAGGCGCCTGCCGATCCACAGCGGCCGTCCCTACATGACGTACGCCCGCCATGACGAGTTCACCGGCCAGCCCCCGCACGGGCTGATGGAAGTCCTCGATGCCACCTTTCGCGTCGCGCCGGAAGGAGTCCAGGTTGCCCTCACCGCGGCGCAGCAGATCGACCATGTTCGGAAGGCCAAGGAAGCCCAAAAGCACATAGCAGTGGCCGCCACCAGTGCGGCTGCCGCCGCGGCCAGCCCCATCCCCTTCTCGGATGCGGCCATGCTGGTGCCGATCCAGCTCGGCATGATGGCCAAGATCGCCCAGATCTACAAGATCAAGTTCGAGCGCGCGGCGTTGCTCGCGATCGCCTCCACGACAGCGGCGACGCAGGTGGGCCGCGCCACCTTCACCGGACTGCTGAAGATGATCCCCGGTGCCGGCACGGTGGCCGGCGGAGCGATCGGGGCCGGCGTCGCCTCTGGCTATACGTTCGCCATGGGTCATGCCTGGCTGGCGGTCTGCCAGAAGATCATCGGCGGCCGGCTCGATGGAGTGCTCGACAACAAGGCGATCCACGACCTGTTCATGGACGAGTTCAAGAAGAAGATCCCGGGCGTCCGGACCAGGACCTAGCCTGCCGGTTGTCCGTGCTCGTCGACGATGCTGAGCTCGCGCGGTCGATGGGCGGGAGGCAGCCGCTCGGACACAAACTCGAGCAGCTGTGCCGCGCTCGGCGCTGGGGCGGAGCAGGTCACCCGGGCGTGCAGCCGCGAGCCGAACTCGATGTCGGGAAGCGCCCGGACGTTCGCCAGAGTCACCGCTGGGTGCTCTTCCAGCGCCGCGCGGACCACTCCGAGGAATACGTTCTCGCCGCCGACGACGACCATGTCGTCGCGTCGACCGTCCAAGAACAGCAGGCCATCGGGCCCGTAATGACCGAGGTCACCGGTGCCGCGCAGACGCCGGCCGCTGGACCGGGTGGCCAGCGGGCTGGCGACCCAGATCTCCCCATTGATGATCTTGACCCGAACCCCGGGAGCTGGCCGGCCCACGGTCCCGGGCGCGGTCAACAGCTCGGCCGGGGTGGCGATGGTGGCCCAGCCGGCCTCGGTGCAGCCATACAGGTTGAACAGGACCGGGCCGAACGCCGCCTGAACGGCCTCGCTGCAACGGGGGTGGAGCGGTGATGAGCCGGTCACGATCGCGCGAAGCTGCCCCGGCGCCTGCCCGGACCCCTGCGCCTCGGCCAGCTTGGCCAGCGTCGGCGGCACCGCAACCAGGATCGAAACACGGTGGTGGTCCAGCAGGTGCAGGGTCTCGTGCGGGCCGACGCGTCCTGGCAGGAGGACCGGTGCGCCACAGATCAGGCCGAGGGTGAGGAATCCCAGGCCGAAACCGTGGAACAGCGGGGGCATGATCATCATCGATGCGCCCGACCGCATCCCGAGCCGCCGGGCCAGGTGCATTGCCGGCAGTGCACTGGCGGGCCCGTACGTGTCGCGACCCGATCCGCGCGGACGCCTCGTCGTACCCGAGGTCAGCATGACCAGCCGTCCGGGCCGAGGGGGTCGGGGCGGCGCCGACGGAGTGCCGGTGTCCGTCGGGTCGATGATCGAAACCGGAACGGTCACCGTGGCCGCTGCCGCGGCGTGGTCGACGTCCACCGCCAGGGCGGCGACGCCGAGGTCACCGACCAGCTCGTCGAGCACCTGCTGCGGGCAGAATGTGCTGAGCAGCACGACATCGGCACCGATCGCCGACGCCGCGAGCAGGCCGACGACGAACGACCGGTTGTTGCCAGCCAACAGACCGAGCCGCTGCCCGGGCCCCGTGAACCTCTCCCAGATCCATCTCTGCGCCAGTCCGTACGCCGCCGTCAACAGCTGACGAGTGCTGAGGCTCCCGTCCCGGTCGACCAGGGCGGTCTGCTCCGGTCGCCGCTCGGCGGCGAACGAGGCGGCCGCGGCGATCGTCGCCGAGTGCCGTCGGAGGGAGCGCGCCCCGGCGGCCAGGTCGCCGATCATCGGCGTCCCAGCATGCGGGCCGCGGCCCGGTCGAACGGGCCCTGGGCGTTCGTCAGCACCGGGTCGGCGATCCGTGCCCACCAGGGGCAGAGCAGCCGAGGACGCCTGACCAGCGCCCCTGCGATGACCTCGGCGGCCGCCGTTGGTGTGAGCCCGGGTAGCCGTCCGTAGTTGGACCGGCTCATGTCAGTGTGCACCAGGGGGAAGAGGATCGAGGTCGTGAACACCTCGTCGGCGCGGATCTCGGGCCCGATCGAGCGGAGCCACGCCTCGAAGCCCGCTTTCGAGCCGGAGTAGGCCGAGAACAGCGGAAAGGGGATGGCGGCGCTGACGCTGCTGACATTGACCACATGGCCCTTGCGCCGTTGTCGCATGCCCGGCAGCAGCCCCATCAGCAGCTGGATCGGGCCGAGATAGTTCACGGCGTTGGTCCTGGTGATGTCGTGGAACCGTCCGGCGCTGGCGCTGAGCGAACGCTTGATCGACTTGCCGGCGTTGCTGACCACGACGTCGACAGCGACCGGTGCCGTACACAGCCTGTCGACCAGCTCGCCCACCGCAACCGGGTCGGACAGGTCGCAGGGGAGTGCCCGGGCACGGCCGCCGGCAGCCTCGATCTCCGCTGCCAGAGCCTGTAGGCGGTCCTGGCGGCGAGCCACCAGCAGCATCTCGGCGCCCGCTGCGGCGAGCAGCCGGGCCGTCGCTTCGCCGATTCCGGAGGAGGCTCCGGTGACCAGCACTGTGGTGTTCGCCATTGACGCGGCCAGTCGGGCGGGGGCCGGGGCGCGCCAGCCGGGACCGAGGTGTGCACGGTAGACAGCGTTGGCGACCTGTCCCATAGTCGGGCATTCTTGCAGCGTTCGGAGTCGCGGCGCCCGTTAGGCTGCTGAGATGAGCGAAGCGATGATCCGAGCGGCCGCCGTGATCAGGACTGTGCTCGAGGAGCTTGCGCTGGCCTGGGGCGAAACAGAGCCCGGACTCTTCTCGGTCACCCTGCCCGGGACGCGCAAGCTCAGCACCGAGTGCGCGCTCCAGGTCGGTCAACATGGGCTGAACGTTCGAGCCTTCGTGGCGCGGAGCCCGGATGAGAACCACCGGGAGGTGTACCGCTGGCTGCTGGAGCGGAACCTTCGGCTCTACGGGATCGCTTTCTGCGTCGACTCGCTCGGTGACGTCTACCTCACCGGCCGGGTGTCCCTGGAGGCGGTCACCCCCGCCGAGGTGGATCGGCTGCTCGGGTCGGTGGCCGACGCGTCGGACTCCAGCTTCAACACGATCCTCGAGCTCGGCTTCGCCGACAGCATCCGGCGTGAGTGGGCCTGGCGGCACACCCGCGGCGAGTCCACCGCCAATCTGGCCGCCTTCGCCCACCTCGACCCCGAGCGGGACTAGCTCGCACGGGCTCCTGACCCTGTCAACGCGCCCTGAGCCTGTCAACGCGCCCTGAGCCTGTCGAAGGGCCAACACGCGCCTTGCGTCGGAGGGCTCTCGCGTACGGCAGCGTGTGGCTGTGATTTCAGCGTGCAGGCAGCCGCACGCTGCCATTCGGCCCGGGCTCCGTCGACCGAGGCCCAGGGCACGCGGGTTCGTACGCCCAGACCTTGCAGACGCCCTTCGACAGGCCCAGGGCACGTGCTGCCACTGGCCCCTGAGTCTGTCGATGCGCCCTGAGCTTGTCGAAGGGCTAACCTCACGCGCCCTGAGCCTGTCGAAGGGCCAACACGCGCCTTGCGTCGGAGGGCTCTCGCGTACGGCAGCGTGTGGCTGTGATTTCTGCGTGCAGGCAGCCGCACGCTGCCATTCGGCCCGGACTCCGTCGACCGAGGCTCAGGGCACGTGATCTCGTACGCCTGCGTGACGTCCGAACGCCCTTCGACAGGCTTAGGGCACGTGATCTCGTACACCTGCCTGGCCGCCCGAACCCCTCCGACAGGCTCGGGGCACGTGGTACCTGTCGAGGGAAGCTGGCAGGAGCCGCCCGGGCAGCGGGCCTAGCCGGCGTCAAGCCGCGCGGCCACGTCGGCCGGGAAACCGCCGGTGGCGATCGGACCCCACCTGGTCGGGGTGATCCTGATCAGGGACTTGTTCTGCAGTCGCATCGCGGCCCGGTACTCGTCCCAGTCCGGGTGCTCGCCTGCGATGCAGCGGAAGTAGTCCACCAACCCGTCTTCGGCCTCCGGCATGTTGAGTACCTCTGCGTCTCCGTCCACCTGGACCCAGGCGCCGCCGAAGTCGTCGGACAGGACCAGCACCGACGCCCGCGGATCCCGGGCGGCGTTGCGGACCTTGGCACGGTCCGGATAGGAGGAGATGACGATCCGGCCCTGGTCGTCGACGCCACCAGAGACCGGGGACATCTGGGGCCGGCCGTCGGAGCGGGTGGTGGCCACCAGCATCTGATGCCGGGGGCGGATGAAGTCGAGCAGCTCGTCGAGGTCGACAGCCTTGTTGGTCGCAATGCTTCTGGCCATGACAGGAGCGTACGCCGTCGTCGAGATCAGCTGCGGTGCACCTTGTGCTGCGCGGCCTGGGCCCGCGGCCGGACCACCATTCGGTCGATGTTGACGTGGCCGGGGCGCGACGCGATCCAGGCCACGCAGTCGGCGATGTCCTCGGCGACGAGCGGCTCGGCGACACCCTGGTAGACGGCCTCCGCCCGTTCCTCGTCACCCCCAAACCGGGTGAGTGAAAACTCGTCGGTGCGCACCATCCCCGGGGCGATCTCGGCGATCCGGACCGGCTGGTCGAACAGCTCCAGCCGCAACGACTGCACCACGCTCCGCTCGCCCGCCTTCGCGGCGCAGTAGCCGGCGCCACCCTCGTAGCCAGCGTCGGCCGCAGTCGAGGTGATGAAGACGATCTGGCCGCTGTTCTTGATCAGGTTCGGAAGCAGCGCCTTAGTCACCGCCGCCGCACCCAGCACATTGGTGGCATACATGGCCTGCCACGCCTTGAGGTCCGCCTCCGCCACTGGCTCGAGACCGATCGCGCCGCCGGCGTTGTTGATCAACAGGTCGCACCGGTCGCGGACCGACGCGGCCAGCTCCGTCACCGAGGCGGGGTCGGTGACATCGCAGGTGAGTGCTACACCGTCGATCTCTGCAGCGAGCCGCTCGATCCGGTCGCGCCGCCGGGCCGCACAGACGACGCGGAAACCGGCCGTGGACAACGCGCGAGCCGTCGCCGCGCCGATTCCACTGCTGGCTCCGGTGACGACAGCAACCGGCCGGGTGTCTGGGGCGGGCTGCGCGGGGGAGGGTGCGGGAGCGTCGGTCATGCGCCGATTCTTCCAGCCCGCTCCTCGGCGCGGCTGCCAGACCATAGGCTGGTCTGGCCTGAACCGGTCCCGGCCGCCCCGTTAGGCTCTGGACATGACCTCTACCTTGATCTTGTTGCGTCACGGCGAAAGCGAATGGAACGCCAAGAACCTCTTCACCGGCTGGGTTGACGTCGACCTCAACGAGAAGGGCGCAGCAGAGGCCAAGCGAGGCGGCGAACTGCTGCTCGAGAACGGCCTGCTGCCCGACGTCGTGCACACCTCGCTGCTGCGACGCGCCATCCGTACCGCCCAGATCTCCCTCGACGTGGCCGACCGGCTCTGGATCGAGACCAAGCGGTCCTGGCGTCTGAACGAACGGCACTACGGTGCGCTGCAGGGCAAGGACAAAGCCGCCACCCTGGCCGAGTTCGGCGAAGAGCAGTTCATGATCTGGCGCCGCTCATACGACACCCCGCCACCGCCGATCGACGACGCCGACGAGTACGCCAACGTCGACGACCCGCGGTATGCCGTGCTGCCCACCGAGGCCCGGCCACGTACCGAGTGCCTCAAGGACGTGCTGGAACGGTTCCTGCCCTACTGGTACGACCAGATCGTTCCCGACCTACGGGCACGCAAGGTGACTCTCATCGCCGCCCACGGCAACTCGCTCCGGGCCCTGGTGAAGCACCTCGACGGGCTGAGCGATGAAGCCGTCGTCGGTCTCAACATCCCGACCGGCATCCCGCTGGTGTACGAGCTCGACGACGACCTCAAGTCCAGCCAGGGCGGCCGCTACCTCGACCCTGAGGCAGCCGCGGCCTCCATCGAGGCCGTCAAGAACCAGGGCAAGAAGTAGCCCCCTGCCACAGCGAGTCAACGGCCCGTCCCTCTACGAGGGGCGGGCCGTCGACGTTGCGGCAGAGGGGTCTTGAAGGCGCGCGCTACGGCTGCGGCCACACCTCGTGGGCGGGGAACTGGCCGGTGACGACGTAGATGATCCGCCTCGCCATGGAGGCTGCGTGGTCGGCGATCCGCTCGTAGTAGCGTCCGAGCAGCGCAACGTCGACGGCGGCCTCGACCCCATAGTTCCAGTCGTCACCCAACAGCACCCGGAACTGGCTCTTGCGCAGGTCGTCCATCTCCTCGTCGCGCGCCTGCAGCTCCTGTGCGTTCTGGATGTTCCGGTCGTTCAGGGTCTGCCCGGCGGCGATCACCATCTTCTCGGCGACATCGGCCATCCGGACGAAGTTTGGCCGCATCGCGTCCGGAACCGCGTGCTCGGGGTAGCGCAGCCGGGCGATCTTGGCGACGTGGGCGGCGAGGTCGCCCATCCGCTCCAGCTCCGTCACCATCCGTAACGTCGCCACCACCGTACGCAGCTCTCCGGCCACCGGAGCCTGCCGTGCCAGCAGCGAGAACGCCCGAGCCTCGATGTCGGCCTGCAGGTCGTCAATCTTGTCGTCACCCGAGATCACCTGCTCGGCACTGTGGATATCGGCCTCCAGCAGGGCGTTCGTGGCCTCCCGGACAGCGGTCGAGACCATCTGGGACATCGCCACCAGATCGGTGAGAATATCGTCCAGCTGCTCTCGGTAACTGTCTCGCATGTGTACTCATCCCTCGTGTTCACTCGGCATCTCAACTGGACAATCTACTGCTCCCTCCACCCTAGGGCGGGGTACTAATGCCGGATATTCAGGTGGTGAACTGGAGATGAACAACTGCGGAACGGTGAGACCGCACCAGCCCGCAGTGGTCGGGCGACCAGCAGATTGCCGTTTAGTATCGGCGATGTGAACCCGATCGGTGCCGCCGTGCTCGGCTGCATGCTGGGGCTCGCCCTGGGAGCGCTGGTCGTCTGGCTGGTGACGCGCCGACCGGAACGGTCCGAGCCGATCCTCGACCTGGCCGGCGAGGAGCCCGTGGTGCCCGAAGGGGTGGCGGAGGTGCTCGGGGTCCTGAGGTCGGCGGCGGTGGTCGTCGGGCCGCACGACCAGGTGCTGCAGTACAGCGACCCGGCCCGGACGATGGGACTGGTCCGCGGCAGCCGCGTCTCGCCCGGTGAGCTGCTGGAACTGGTACGGACCGTACGACGCGACGGCAAGATCCGCACCATCGACCTGGAGGTGAAGCGCGGCAGCGGTCCGGCAGCGCTCTATCTCTCGATCCGGGTCGCCCCGCTGGCCGAAGAGCTGATCCTGATCCTGGCCGAGGACAAGACGGTGGCCCGCCGGGTGGAGGAGACCCGACGGGACTTCGTGGCCAATGTGAGCCACGAGCTGAAGACGCCGATCGGAGCCATCCTGCTGCTGTCCGAGGCGGTCGAGGACGCGGCCGACGACCCCGAGGCGGTGCGCAAGTTCGCCGGCCGGATGGGGGTCGAGTCGCGTCGGCTGACCGATCTCGTGGCGCAGATCATCGACCTGTCCCGGCTGCAGGCGGACAGTCCTTTGCTGCAGGCCGAGGAGATCGACGTCGACCAGGTGCTGGCGGACGCCGTCGACCGCTGCCGGGTCGACGCCGAACGGCGGCAGGTGTCACTGACCGTTGCCGGCACCCGCGGCTGCCGCGTGCTCGGAAACACCCGGCAGCTGACCACGGCCGTCGGCAACCTGGTCGAGAACGCCATCATCTACTCCGACCCCGGTGCCCGGGTGGCCGTCGCCGCCCATGTCAACGCGGAGGTGGACGACGACTACGTCGAGATCACCGTGTCGGACAACGGCATCGGCATCGCCCCGTCGGAGGTGCAGCGCATCTTCGAGCGCTTCTACCGGGTGGACTACGCCCGCAGCCGAGCCAATGGTGGCACCGGCCTCGGGCTGTCCATCGTCAAGCACGTCGCGGCCGCCCACGGCGGAGACGTGGACGTGTGGAGCCAGCCCGGACAGGGCTCGACCTTCACCCTCCGCATCCCCGCCCATCTGCACCGCGGCCCCGAGACCACCCCACAGACTGACGACCATCGTCAGCCCGACCAGGAGATCGCTCTATGACCCGCGTACTAGTTGTCGAGGACGAGGAGTCCTACCGCGAGGCCTTGGCCTACATGCTCCGCAAGGAAGGTTTCGACGTCGTCGAGGCCGCGAACGGGACCGACGGGCTGGCCGAGTATGACCGGGTCGGCGCCGACATCGTGCTGCTGGACCTGATGATGCCCGGACTCCCGGGAACCGAGGTGTGCCGGCAGCTGCGGCTCCGCGGTCCCGTCCCGGTGATCATGGTCACCGCCCGTGACTCCGAGGTGGACAAGGTCGTCGGTCTCGAGCTCGGCGCCGACGACTATGTCACCAAGCCGTTCAGCCACCGCGAGCTGGTCGCCCGGATCCGCGCCGTACTGCGTCGCGGCCAGGACGTCGAGCTGCTCCCGGACGTGGTCGAGTCGGCCGGGGTCCGGATGGACGTGGAGCGGCATGAGGTCTCGGTGAACGGGGAGCGGGTGAAGCTGGCGCTGAAGGAGTTCGAGCTGCTGGAGATGCTGCTCCGCAATGCCGGCCGGGTGATGACCCGTGGCCAGCTGATCGACCGGATCTGGGGCGCCGACTACGTCGGAGACACCAAGACGCTGGACGTGCACGTCAAACGGCTCCGGACCAAGATCGAGCCCGACCCGGCCAACCCGCGCTACCTGGTCACCGTCCGGGGCCTCGGCTACAAGTTCGAGGGCTGACCCCCGCCTCCGGCTGGGCCTTTGTAGGTTTCCCAAGCCGACTTGGGAAACTGTCACATGACGGGGCAAATTCCCCTGGTCATGTGACAGTATCCCTGGCCGCGTACGGCGGTGGGGGGCGCTTGACGCGCCTGCGGAGGGCCGCAACTGCGCGCCGACGCGCCGGAGCCGACTTCGGGTGGGGGCTGGGAGCCGTTATCGTGGGCGGGTGACCGGCGATATCACCGTCTTCTCAGGTTCCGCCCATCCCCAGTTCGCTGAGGAGATGTGCCAGATCCTCGGCGTGAACCTTTCGCCGTCTCGCACCACTCGGTTCAGCAACGATTGCCTGCAGGTGCAGCTGCGAGCCAACTGCCGGCAGCGCGACGTGTACGTTGTGCAGCCGCTGGTGCCGCCGGTGCAGGAGAACCTTTTCGAGCTGCTGCTGATGCTGGACGCCGCCCGGGGCGCCTCGGCTGCCCACATCACCGCGGTCATCCCACACTTCGCCTACGCGCGGTCGGACAAGAAGGACGCGCCGCGCATCTCGATCGGCGCTCGGCTGGTCGCCGACATGTTGGAGAGCGCCGGCGCGACCCGGGTGCTGACGATGGCCCTGCACGCACCACAGGTGCACGGCTTCTTCTCGGTGCCAGTGGACCATCTCAGCGCGGTGGAGGAGCTGGCCGAGCATTTCAAGACCCAGAACCTGACCAACACCGTCGTCGTCTCACCGGACCTCGGCAACGCGAAGATGGCGACCCAGCTGGCCAGGATCCTGGGCGTACCGGTCGCCGCCGGCTCCAAACAGCGGCTGGCCGATGACACGGTGGTGATCGACGCGATCGTCGGTGACGTGCACGGCAAGGACGTGATCGTCCTTGACGACGAGATCGCCACCGCCGGGTCGATCATCGAACTGCTCCGCAAGCTGCGGCAGGAGGGGGTCAACCGGGTCGCCCTCGCCTGCACCCACGGTCTGTTCACCGGGCCGGCGATCGACCGGCTCAAGCAGGAGCCGGGAATCGACGAGATCGTAATCACCAACACGGTCCCGCTGCCGCCGGAGAAGCGGCTGCCCAACATCGTCACCCGATCCGTCGCGCCGCTGTTCGCCGAGGCGGTCCGGCGGACCCACTGCGGTGAGTCGGTCAGCAGCCTGTTCAGCGACAAGATCACCTACGGGGCCTGACGAGGCACGTCGCCTGGCGAGAGGCTGCCGATCTGCCCACGTCGGCCATCTGTGTCCGCTGCGAAGAGGTCATGATCGTTTTCCCTGCCGCGGGTGATCATGTTTGCTGGATGCCACGGCTTGGCGATGACGACGAATAGCTTCAGTTGTTGTGCTCTTCGACAGGCTCAGAGCGCGTTGTGCTCTTCGACGGGCTCAGGGCGCGTGGGTGTTCTTCGACAGGCTCAGAGCGCGTGGGTGTGGCTCAGAGCGCGTGGGTGCTCTTCGACGAGCTCAGGGCGCGTGGGGGCGGCTCAGCTGGAGGGGGTGGCCGAGGGTGCCGGGGAGACCGTCTGGTAGCTCGGCAGGTTGGCGTCGACAACCGGCACTGTCAGCTTGACCTCGCCAGCCCGACTGAAGGTCAGCACCAGCTTGGCCTCCAGCCCAGGCTTGAGGTCAGCCCCCTTGAGGACGATCGGGGCGCGGTCGGTCAGCACCACCAGGACACCATTGCCGAGTCCCACCGGGTTCGCCATGGAGGAGGTGAGAGAGGACCCGTCGGTGCCGTCGGCCTTGACGACGGTGCCGCTCACCGAGTTGAGCGCGTCCCGATCGTAGGCAACCAGGCTGCCCGACAGGATGGCCTCGCCGTCGGCGTGGCTGAGCAGCATCAGGTTGCGGATCTTCACACCACCGGCGTCGGCGTTCAGCCCATCGGACGGCGTGTACGGCTGGAGTGTCTGCACGTCGAAACCGCAGGCCACAGCCGTCAGCAGGAGGCCGACGGACAACAGAACCGCTGTGCACAGACGTGCTGCTCGCTGCGAGAGGTGGGCCACGATGGTCGACTCCTGAGGGCTGATACGACGACGGCAAGACTTCGGATGCAGACTATCGACTCGCCTTCGTTCTCGCATGCCAGGCCCGCAGCCGGTGGGTCGCCGGCACCTCCATCGGCATAGGCCATGCACAGAACTGGGGGCTTGTCAACCCTTGAAATGGCCTCTGACTAGCGCAAACGACCCCTAAGGCGACCCTGAGCCCGTGCTAAACTTGTCCGTGGGAAAGGGGTACAAATAAACATGACCTTCACAGTCGGAGAAACGGTTGTCTACCCAAATCATGGGGCGGCCGTCATCGAGGACATCGAAACCCGTCAGATCAAAGGTGAGGACAGGCTCTACCTCGTACTGAGGATAGTCGGTCAGACCGATTTGATCGTTCGCGTGCCAGCCTGCAACTTGGACCTCGTCGGGGTCCGCGATGTGGTCGACGCTGATGGACTGGAACGAGTGTTCGGCGTTCTGCGGGCACCACACACTGAGGAACCGACCAACTGGTCGCGTCGCTACAAGGCCAACCTCGAGAAGTTGCACTCTGGCAACGTCATGAAGGTGGCCGAGGTGGTCCGCGATCTCTGGCGTCGTGAGCGCGAGCGCGGGCTGTCGGCCGGCGAGAAGCGCATGTTGGCCAAGGCACGGCAGATCCTGGTCTCCGAGCTGGCACTGGCCGAGAAGGTCGAAGAAGGTAAAGCCGAAGTCCTGTTGGACGAGGTCCTCGCTTCCTGATCACGGCTGACCGAGCGACGAACGTGCATCTCTGATGCCGAACGTTGTTGCGGTCGTCGTGGCCGCTGGGTCGGGAACCAGACTCGGTGGTGAAGGGCCCAAGGCCCTCCGCGACGTTGCGGGAGCTCCCCTGGTTGTCCACGCCCTTGCGGCGTTGGCAGCCGGGGGAGTTTCGTTTGCGGTGGTTGTGGTTCCCGCGCTTCGCAGGACGGACTTCGAGCGCGCCCTGGCAGCCGCGCCGCTGCCGCACCGGACCGTCGTCGGCGGCGCCGAGAGGCAGCAGTCGGTGCTCGCCGGGCTGGAGGCCGTCGCTGCGGGCACCCGGATCGTGCTTGTCCACGACGCCGCCCGGCCGTTCGTCCCCGCTCCCGTCGTGCAGCGGGTGATCGACGCAGTCCGTGCCGGAGCCGACGCCGTCATCCCGGTGCTGCCGGTGGTCGATACCGTACGTCAGGTGACTGGCGAGACCTCGGTGGTCCTTGAACGGACCAGTCTGCGTGCCGTGCAGACGCCGCAGGGCTTCAACCTCGACGTGCTGTTGGCGTCGCATCATGCCGCCCTGGCCGCCGGGCTGGCTGCGACCGATGACGCCCGGGTATGCGAGTTCGCCGGGCATCCAGTCACGCTGGTGGAGGGACATCGGGAAGCGTTCAAGGTGACGGAGCCGATCGACCTGGCGCTGGCGGAGGCCCTTGCCGCGAGCAGGACGGGGGTGTCGAGGTGATCCGCACCGGCATCGGAGTGGACGTGCACCGGCTCGTCGCGGGTCGCGCGATGACCATCGCCGGGCTGTTGTTCCCCGACGAGAAGGTCGGTCCCGAAGGGCACTCGGACGGTGACGTGGCGGCTCACGCGGCCTGCGACGCCCTGCTGAGCGCCGCCGGGCTGGGAGATCTCGGGTCCAACTTCGGCGTCGACCAGCCCGAGTGGGCGGGCAAGCCGGGGGTGGCCTTTCTCGGCGAGACGGCGGCCCGACTCCGGGCGGCCGGTTTCACGATCTCCAACGTCGCCATCCAGGTGATCGGCAACCGCCCGAGGCTGGCGGCCCGCCGAGCGGAAGCCGAGGACGTCCTCTCGGCCGCGATCGGCGCACCCGTCTCCGTATCGGGGACGACAACCGACGGCCTGGGGCTGACCGGTCGCGGCGAGGGGGTCGCGGCGATCGCGACCGCCCTCCTCACCCGTGACTAGGACGGATCAGCGGACCAGCTTCTTGTCGGCGGTGAACGTGTTGCAGTTGCCGATCTGGGGGCTTCCCAGACCGACCCGCCCCCAGTAGAGCCTGCTGGCCGCCTGGCCGTGGTCGCCGATCACGTTGGGCTTGCCGCTCAGCACGTCGTCACCGATGGCGCGGTAGGTCTCCTCGATGTCGGCCACGTCGGCCTGCTTGATGCCCAGCGACAACGAGGTGGAATGCAGGAACAACCCTGAGAAGCAGTCGGCCTGGGTCTCGAGCCGACGGCTGAACTCCAGCTGGGTCGCCTTCTCGCCGGACTTCTGGCCGAGAGCCTTGGCGGAGATCAGGATGGCGGTTCGGGCCTGGATGGCGTGGCCGAACTCGTGGGCCATCACGACGTCCGCGCCCCACTTCGACTGACGCACCATCGGGACGTAGTCCGGCAGCAGGTTGCTGTAGTACACCTGCTGGTCAGCTCCGCAGTAGAAGGCGTTGACGTTCGAGGTGCCGCACTTGGTCTCGACCTTCTTGCCGTAGATGGTCACTGTCGGCCGGACGATCTTGAAGCCGGAACCCTCGACCGGAGGCTGCCACGACCTGACCAGGCAGGCCATCAGGTCCTCGAAGTGGGTCTTCAGCTGCGGGTCCGAGGCAGTCTGCAGGTTGACCGCAGGCACCTGACAGCGCACCGGCGTCGGGATCTGCTGCTTGTAGATCGGGTTGGCGACGATCGCCTGCTGCGCCTGGTCGTACGTGTCCGGCACCGGCAGCGGCGGCGGGTTCTTGTCCGGCGGAGGCACGTTGTAGTCCTCGTTCTGGTACGCGACCTCGTTGGATCCGCCGACCACGTTGGCGACAACCAGGCCGACCAGGGCGACCAGGGTCAGGCCGATCAGGGCGAGCAGCACCGTCTTCAACGGGTTCCGCTGGCGCTGAGGCGCGGGCCCGAACGGTGCGTACGCGGGCTGGCCCGGTCCGCGTTGCGGCTGGACGGGGCGACCGAACCCCTGGTTGCCGGGCCCGAAGCCCTGGGTCCTGGGCGCGAAGCCGCCCTGGTTCCATCCGCCCGGCTGCTGGCCCCATTGCGGCTGTGCGCCGGGTGGGCCCCACTGCGCTGGCTGGCGCCCCTGGGGCGGCGGACCCCACTGTTGCTGTGTCACGCGGTAACGATAGCCGCATTCGAGGCCGTTGGAACGATACAGCGCCGCACCTTTCACGGCGCCCGGCAGAGAGCAGCACGTTGTCGGCCCAACGCGGGGGCGAGCGGTTTCCCCAACACGCCCGGCGGAGTCAATCGTTGTGAAATAGTGGCCCAAAGTTGACAGGCTCCGGTCGCGTCGACACATCAGTGATGGGAGGCTTACCCCTGTGTCTGAGAACCTGGCTCTGCATCGACCACGCCCTGTCGCCCTCCTCCTTGCCGTCCTCGCGCTGACGCTCGGTCTGATCGCCGGACCGTTGGCCCTGCCGGCTCATGCGGAGGGGACCGTGTCCTCCTTCGCCGTGGACAGCACGCTGGCCGCGGACGGGGCGCTCAAGGTCACCCAGACGATCAGCTTCAGTGGTGCCGTGCCGCCCAAGCTGTCGCAGAAGTTCGAGACCCGCGAGAACCTGATCGGTGATCGGCAGTACGTCTTCGAGCTGAAGGACGTGACCGCCACCGCCAACGGCAAGAACCTCAACCCGGACATCAAGGTCGACGACCCCTTCACGACGGTCACGATGAACACCCAGGGTGCCAACGAGATCCAGATGAGCTACACCGTGCTCGGTGCGACGGTGACCACCCAGACCGGGACGGCGCTCCGCTGGCGACTGCTCCAGGGTCTGTCGGCGCCGGTGAGCGACTTCAGCGCCACGGTCGCCATCCCCGGCCTCTTCAGGTACATCAAGTGCACCGCAGGCCCGCCGAACAGCACCGAGTCCTGCGACTTCGCGGCGGCTGGGACGCACGACAACGAGCAGCCCACCTTCCGCGATGGTCCGCGGGGCGAGGGCGAGGTGGTCGCGGTCGAGATCGGCTTCGATCCCGCGGTCGTCGCCGCCAACGAGACCATCGACTACCGCTGGACGGTCGGCCGGGCCTTCTCCGCCAAGCCGCTGCCACTCGGCATCGCCCTCGGGCTGCTCGTGCTCGGTGGCCTCGGTCTGCTGGCTCTGCACCGTCGCGCCGGCGCCGATGCGCGTCCGCAGGGCGAGATCCACAAGGCCGGCGAGTTCGTCCCCGTCGGTGAAGGGCAGAGCGAGTTCCGCGTCGTCGGCGATGTGCGGCCCGGGCATGTCGGCACCGTGGTCGACGAACGCGTGGACCCGATCGACATCACCGCAAGCCTGATCGACCTGGCCGTCCGCGGGCACCTGCTGATCACCGAGCTGCCTCGCGAGACCGAGTTCGCCCGGACCGACTGGCTGCTGACCCGCCAGCAGGGTCAGGACGAGCTCCGTCCCTTCGAGCGGGCCCTGCTGGACGGCATCGCGTCCGACGGCGCCAGCACCAGGGTCTCGGAGCTGCCGGACAAGGTGGGCGCCAGCATCGGCGATGTCCAGTCCGACCTCTACGACGAGGTGGTGAGCCAGGGCTGGTACGAGCGTCGCCCCGACGCGACCCGCAACAACTGGACCCAGCTGGCGCTGGCCGCGCTGATCATCGCTGTGGTGGTCACCGGCGTGCTGGCCGCCTTCACCACCTTCGGTCTGGTGGGTCTGGCTCTGATCGCTCTCGGCCTGGGCCTGGTCTTCGTGGCGCAGGAGATGCCGTCCCGGACTGTGAAGGGTGTGGCGCTGCTGGCCGGGCTCGGCGCTCTCCGCTCCGACCTGCTCAGCCATCCGACCGACCAGATGCCGCCTGGCCGGGAGATCCGGGAGCTGTCTGAGGTGCTGCCGTACGCGGTGGTGCTCGGCGGTGCGGAACGCTGGCTGTCGGCCATCGTCAGCACCGACAAGGACGAGACGCCGGACTCGACGGACGTGTTCTGGTATCACGGCCCCGACGGCTGGCACCTGCGGGACCTGCCCGATTCGTTGCGGAACTTCATCACGACCGTCTCGGGCTCGCTCTTCTCCCGCTGAGCGATGGCCGGCCACGGCACCCGTGGCCGGCCGAATTCCGGCTGGTGGCCGGGCTAGAGCTCCAGACCGGGGTAGAGCGGGTGTGCATCGAGCAGCTCGGCCGAGGCGGCCTTGGTCGCGTCCGCGACGCCGTCGGCCAGGGAGTACTTGGCCTTGCCCGGCGCCCCAGCGGCGGTGGCCGTCGGCGTGGTCTGCTTCAAGACGTCGACCACCAGCTCGGCGATGCGGTCGAACTCGGCCGCGCCGAAGCCGCGGGTGGTGAGCGCCGGGGTGCCGAAGCGGATGCCGGAGGTGTACCAGGCCCCATTGGGGTCGTTCGGGACCGAGTTCCGGTTCGTCACGATGCCGGCATCCAGCAGGGCCGACTCGGCCTGCCGGCCGGTGAGGCCGAAGCCGGAGACATCCAGCAGCACGATGTGGTTGTCGGTGCCGCCGGTGACCAGTCGGGCCCCCCGCGTCAGGAAGCCCTCGGCCAGCGACTTGGCGTTGTCGGCGACGTTCTGTGCGTAGGTCTGGAACTCCGGTCGGCGGGCCTCGGCCAGCGCAACCGCCTTGGCCGCCATCACATGCGACAGCGGGCCGCCCAGCACCATCGGGCAGCCGCGGTCGACCGAGCCCGCATATTCCTTGGTGGCCAGCACCAGCCCACCCCGGGGCCCGCGGAGCGACTTGTGGGTGGTGGTCGTCACGACATGGGCGTGCGGGACCGGGTCCTCGTCGCCGGTGAACACCTTGCCGGCCACCAGACCGGCGAAATGGGCCATGTCGACCATCAGCGTGGCGCCGACCTCGTCGGCGATCTCACGCATCTTGGCGAAGTTGATCCGGCGCGGATAGGCGGAGTAACCGGCAATGAGGATCAGCGGCTTGAACTCCTGGGCCGCCCGACGGACCGCGTCGTAGTCCAGCAGCTGAGTCTCCGGATCCGTGCCGTAGGAACGCTGGTGGAACATCTTGCCGGAGATGTTCGGACGGAACCCGTGGGTGAGGTGACCGCCGGCGTCGAGGGACATGCCCAGCGCACGCTGGTTGCCGAACCGTTGCCGGAGCGTCTCCCAGTCCTCCTCGGACAGGTCGTTGATGCCCTTGACGCCGTACTCGGCCAGGGCCGGCTGCTCGATCCGGTGGGCCAGGATGGCCCAGAAGGCGACCAGGTTGGCGTCGATACCGGAGTGCGGCTGCGCATAGGCATACTCGGCACCGAACAGTTCGCGGGCATGCTCGGCGGCGACCGTCTCGACCGTGTCGACGTTCTGGCAGCCGGCGTAGAAGCGGTGACCGATGGTGCCCTCGGCGTACTTGTCGCTCAGCCAGGTCCCCATCGTCAGCAGCACCGCGGGGGAGGCGTAGTTCTCGGAGGCGATCAGCTTCAGCGACGCGCGCTGGTCGGACAGCTCGGCCCGGGTCGCCGCCGCGATCCGCGGCTCGACCGACTCGATCACCGACAGTGCTGCACGGTAGGCGCTGCTGGCTGTCGCTGCGTACTCGGCGCCGGGGGCGACGGACTCTGAGCCGCGAGGGGCAAGGTGTTCGGACACGAAAGGGCTCCTGGTGGCGAGACGACGGGGGCGGGTCCCAATGTATCGGGGCCCCCGGTCGGCGGGTCGAGGTGTCCCAAACGTCACGCTCGTTGCCGGCGTGGGCCTGGCGCCCAGCGCAGATCCCACCCGGCGTTCAGAACGAGCGGGACATCTGCGACAGCGGGCTCAGCTGCCCTGTCGGGCCCGGGCGATCTCGTAGAGCGCGATCCCGGCAGCGACGCCCGCGTTGAGCGACTCCATCCCGGTGATCGGGATCGACACCAGCGCCTCGCAGGCCTCGCGGACCAACCGTGAGAGCCCTTCACCTTCGCTGCCCACGATCAGCACCAGCGGCCCGGTGGCCTGCGGCAGGTCGGTGATGTCCTGTTCCGCGGCGCCGTCCAGCCCGACCAGCGAGAAACCGGCGTCCGCGTAGGCCCGCAGAGCCCGGTTGAGGTTGGTGGCCCGGGCGATCGGGATCCGGGCCGCGGCGCCGGCGGAGGTCTTCCAGGCCGCCGCGGTCATCCCGGCCGAACGACGTTCGGGGATGAGTACGCCGGTGGCCCCGAAGGCGGCCGCAGATCGGACGATGGCCCCGAGGTTGCGCGGGTCGGTGATCGAGTCGAGCGCTACCACGATCGGCTCGGTGTCGGACTCCAGGGCCTTGGCCAGCAGGTCGTCCGGGTGGGTGTAGCTGTACGCCGGCAGCTGCAGTGCCACGCCCTGGTGCACTGCACCGCCGGTCATCCGATCCAGCTCGGCTCGGGTGACCTCGAGCAGCGACTTGCCGCGCGCGGCAGTCAGCTTGAGGATCTCGCGGAGCCGGTCGTCGCGTTCGGCTCCCTCGGCGATGTAGGCCGCCTGGATCGGTATCTCGGCCTGCAGCGCCTCGAGCACCGGGTTCCGACCGGCCACCCACTCGGGACCGGCGCCGGGCCGACCGGTGCGCTGCGTCTGGGACCCCGACCGGCCGACGGGACGTCCGGCCGAGCTCTGCTTCGCCTTGTACGCCTTGTGGTAGGGCCGATCCTCCGCCTTGGGCGTGGGGCCGCGACCCTCCAGGCCACGGCGGACGCGTCCGCCGGATCCGGCCGTGTTGCCCTTGCCCTTGCGGCGAACCGCACCCTTGCGTTGACTGTTGCCTGGCATCGCTACTCTCCTGCGCTTGTGGTCGTCGGCTGCTGAAGGGACCAGCGGGCCCCCTGCGGGGTGTCGGAGATGGCGACGCCCAGTGCGGTGAGGGAGGAGCGGATGGCGTCGGCGGCGGCGAAGTCCCTGCGGCCGCGGGCCGCCTCGCGTTGGGCGAGCAGCTCGGCCACCAGCCCGTCGACGACGGTGCGGAGCGCCGCGTCGTCGCTGCGGGACTGCCATATCTCGGCCGTCGGGTCGAGTCCCAGCACATCGAGGATGCCCAGCACCTGGCCCAGATGCCGCCCGGCGGCGTTGTGGTCGCCGGCGTCCAGCGCCAGGTTGCCCTCTCGGACGGAGTTGTACAGCACGGCCATCCCGGCCGGGGTGCCGAGATCGTCGTCCATCGCCGCACCGAACTCCACCGGGATGGCCCGTTCGACCTCGCCCACAGCCTCGGTGGCACGGTCGACGAAGTTGTCCACCCGGGCCAGCGCTGCCGCCGCCTCGGACAGCGAGCTGTCGGAGAACTCGATCGCCGACCGGTAGTGCGGAGCGACCAGATAGAACCGGACCGCCCGGGGCGGGTACATCCTGGTGACCTCCGAGACCAGAGCACCGTTGTCCAGGGACTTGCTCATCTTCTCTCCGGCGGCGGTGACCCAGGCGTTGTGCATCCAGTACCGGGCGAACTTCTGGCCGGCAGCCGTGGACTGCGCCAGCTCGTTCTCGTGGTGCGGGAACCGCAGGTCGATGCCGCCGCCGTGGATGTCGAACTCGTCGCCGAGGTACTTGCCGGCCATGGCGGAGCACTCGAGGTGCCAGCCGGGGCGGCCGCGTCCCCACGGCGTCGGCCAAGAGGCTGTGACCGGTTCCTCCGGCTTGTGTCCCTTCCACAGGGCGAAGTCGCGCGGGTCGCGCTTCCCCCGCGGGTCGGAGTCCTCGGCCGCCTCCATGTCGTCGATGTTCTGCCCGGACAGGCTGCCGTAGGCGGGCCAGGACCGGACATCGAAATAGACGTCGCCCGAGCCGTCGTCGGCCGGGTAGGCATGGCCGCGCTCGATCAGGACCTTGATCATCTCGATCATCTCGGGTACGTGCCCGGTGGCCCGTGGCTCATACGTCGGCGGCTCGCAGCCCAGCGCGGCGTAGGCGTCATGGAGCTCGCGCTCGTAGCGGTAGGCGTGGGCGAACCAGGGCACGCCGGCTGCGGCGGACTTGGCCAGGATCTTGTCGTCGATGTCGGTCACATTGGCGATCACGGTGACTCGGTATCCGCGGTAGGTCAGCCAGCGACGCAGCACGTCGAAGACAACCTCCTTGCGGATGTGGCCCAGGTGCGGTGCTGACTGTACGGTCAACCCGCAGTGGTAGATCGACACCTCGTCAGCGACGACGGGAACGAAGTCGCGCACGTGCCTGGTGGCGGTGTCATAGAGCCGGAATGTCACCCGTGCAGCCTACCGAGTGGTTAGCGGTCCAGCGACATCGTGCGACTCTGGCCAATCGGCAGGGCAGACGAGATGATCAGTGCGTCGACAGCCGCGCCTCCTCCGCGACTCTCGAACTCGCCACGCTTGACGAGCAAATACCAAATGATGCACATACCAAATGGTGCAAAGACCAATGACGCAGACCGACGACGCAGGGGGTCTCGATGGAACCGACGTACGCGTTGACCGAGGACGGGATCCGCTACCGCGACCTTAACGGCAACGGACGGCTCGACCCGTACGAGAACCCCGACCTGCCGGTGGAGGAGCGGGTCGAGGATCTGCTCTCCCAGATGACCGTCGCGGACAAGGCCGGGATGATGTTCCAGAACTCGATCGAGACCGGCCCGGATGGCCAGCTGGTCGAGGGCGCCGGCGTCATCGACCGGACCGGCACGTCGGAGCTGGTCCGAGACAGGCGGATGAACCACTTCAACGTGCATGCCCTGCCCGACCCGGCCGCGGCGGCACGGTGGAGCAACGCCCTGCAGCGGCTCGCCGAGAGCACGCCGTTGGGCATCCCCGTCACGCTCTCCACCGACCCGAGGCACGCCTTCACCCAGAACGCTGGAGCCTCCTTCATGGCGGGCCACTTCTCACAGTGGCCGGAGCCGCTGGGGTTGGCAGCGATCGGTGACGTGGCGCTGGTCCGGCGGTTCGCCGACACGGCCCGGCAGGAGTATCTGGCGGTGGGCATCAGGGCCGCCCTGCACCCCACCGTGGATCTGGCCACCGAGCCGCGCTGGGCGCGGCAGTTCCACACGTTCGGCCAGGACGCCGAGCTGGTCGCGGCGCTGGCCGCCGCCTATCTGCAGGGTTTCCAGGGCGACACTCTGACATCCGACTCAGTGGCCTGTACCACCAAGCACTTCCCGGGCGGCGGCCCGCAGGCCGACGGCGAGGATGCGCATTTCCCTTACGGCAAGGACCAGGTCTACCCGGGGGGAATTTTCGACTACCACCTGATCCCGTTCCGGAAGGCGATCGGCGAACGGACGGCGGCGATCATGCCCTATTACGGCCGTCCGGTCGGGCTGGAGATCGATGGCGAGCCGATTGAGGAGGTCGGGTTCGGGTTCAACCGGCAGATCATCAGCGGCCTACTGCGGACCGCGCTCGGCTACGACGGTGTGGTGGTGACCGACTGGGGTCTGGTCAGTGACACCGAGGTCGGTGACCGGGTGCTGCCCGCGCGGGCCTGGGGAGTGGAGGATCTGACACCAGCGGGACGGATGCTGAAGATCCTGGACGCCGGCTGTGACCAGTTCGGCGGTGAGAGCTGTCCCGAGCTGCTGCTGCAGCTGGTCGCGAGCTCCGACGTGGCGGAGCAGCGCCTGGACGAGTCGGTCCGACGGCTGCTCCGAGTGAAATTCGAGCTCGGCCTGTTCGACAACCCCTATGTGGACGAGGATCGCGCGTCGGCCGTGCTGGGCAGCGCACCCTTCGCACAGTTGGGGCACGACGCCCAGGTGGCCGCCATCACCGGTCTGAAGACAACGGCGGGTGTGCTGCCGCTGACGAGCGCCACGAAGGTGTACGCCGAAGGGGTCGACCCGGCGACTCTGGAGCAGTTCGCGACCTCCGTGGCCACGCCCGATGAGGCGGAGGTGATCCTGGTCCGCTCCGCCACCCCGTTCGACTTCCGTGACAGCTTGTTCCTGGAGGCGTTCTTCAAGGCGGGCACGCTGGAGTTCGCCGACGCCGAGGTGGCCCACCTGCAGGAGCTGGCCGGAAAGGCACCGTTGATCTTGGACCTCTATCTGGACCGACCGGCGATCCTGACCCCACTGCTCGAGTCTGCGGCGGTGATCACGGCCAACTTCGGGGCGAGCGACCGGGCCCTGTTGGAGGTGCTGAGCGGGCGTCAGCGGGCGGTGGGGCGGCTGCAGTTCGAGCTGCCGAGCTCGATGGAGGCCGTTCGACGGTCACGATCCGATGTCGGCTCCGACACCGACGCACCGGTGTACGGCGTCGGACACCGGGTGGAGCTGATGTGAGCCTCCACGGCAGGCAGGGTCAGGAGCCGCCGTTCAGCAGTCGCCGGATCGCGTCCAGGCCATCCCGGATGGCCTGACGGTCGGACTCCGACAGCTCGGCGAGCAGCGGCGCGATGTTGGCCCCGATCTGGTCCCGCATCGCGGTCAGCTCCTGCAGGCCCCGGTCGGTGACCGTGATCAGCCAGACGCGGGCATCGGTGTCACTGTGCTTGCGGGCCACCAGCCCAAGCGTCTCGAGGCGTTGGACATGGTTGGAGATGGTCGGCTGCGAGGAGCGTTCCGAGATCGCCAGATCGCTGATGCTGGTGGGACCGAGGTCGTACAGCTTGGCCAGCGTCCGGGTGGCTGCGAGGCTCAGGTTGAAGCCTTGATGGGGCACCCAACGGACTACTCGACCACTGATCGTGATCAGGTCTTGTCCCAGCTTGCGAAGATCCTCGGTCACCCTTTCAGAGTAGCGATATGGCTGGGGTTTGGAGGCCAGAAGCAGAAGTCCGATGACGGGACGTGACCTTCCCCTTGATCATCGACGGACGGCGGCCACCACCAGCTTGGCCAGCTCCGTATAGGCCTGGGCATCGTTGAGCCCGGTAGCGGCCTGCACCTCTCCGGACGTGATGCGCCGCATCGTCGAGGTGACCACCTCTGCGACGAAGGTGGCCGGCACCTTGCGGAAGCTGCCCGACCGCGTTCCGGCGTCGATCAGCTGCCGGACCCGCTGCGCGGCGACGGCCGTGTTGGCGTCGTACACCTCTCGCGCCGGTGCCAGCGCGGCCATGTCATCGAGGAAGGCGCGGGAAGCTGGTTGGAGGGCCTCGGCCGCCGCCTCGAGATAGCGGGTCACCAGCCGCTCCGGCTTGCGGGTGTGGGCGATGGCCTGCTCCACCGCGACGGTGGCCCGTCGGAAGAACAGCTTGACCGCCTCTGTCGCCAGCTGGTCCTTGCTGTCGGCCAACGCATAGAGCGTGCGCTTCGAACATCCCAGCCTGGCGGCGAAGTCGTCCATGGTGAGGTGGCTGAACCCCTCCGCCAGCACCAGATCCACCAGTGCATCGCGCAGCTGCGCCTGCCGCCGGGTGAGTCGCCGATTGCTCTGGTTGGCCTCCATTACGGTACTAGCGTACCCTTCTCAGTACCGCTTGCCAGCCGGGAGAACGAGGAGTGAGATGACCGTCGATCGCGTCCTGCCCAGCGCGGAGGCCTATGACCTCATCGAGCTGGTGCGCGAGATCGCCCGGCAAGAGCTGGCCCCGCTGGCAGCCGAGGCGGAGGCGGCCGAGCAGTTCCCGCGGGCGGCATTCACCCTGCTGGGTCGCGCCGGTCTGCTCGGTCTGCCCTACCCGGAGCGTTGGGGCGGGTCGGGTCAGCCCTACGAGGTGTATCTGCAGGCGCTGGAAGAGATTGCCGCCGCCTGGATGAGCGTCGGGGTGGGTGTCTCCGTGCATGTGATGGCGTGTCACGCCCTCGCCAACGAAGGCACCGACCAGCAGCGTGATCGTTATCTCCCGGAACTGGTCGGCGGTGAGCTGTTGGGTGCCTACGCGCTGTCCGAGGCCCAGGCCGGCTCCGACATCTCCGGTCTGTCGACCAAAGCCCAGGAGACCGATGGCGAGTATTCCCTCTCGGGTGCGAAGGCCTGGATCACCCACGGCTCACAGGCTGACTTCTACACCACCTTCGCTCGAACCAGCGATGATCCCAAGGGCGGCATCAGCTGCTTCCTGGTACCTGCCTCGGCGCCGGGGCTGACGTTCGGCAGCCCGGAGAGGAAGATGGGGCTCACCGCCTCCACCACTGCCACGGTCTATTTCGACTCGGTTCCGGTCGCGTCCGACCGGCGGATCTGTGCCGAGGGCGAGGGCATGCGGATGGCGCTGTCCGCGCTGGACTCCGGCAGGCTCGGGATTGCCGCCTGCGCCACCGGCCTGGCCCAGGCGGCGCTCGACTGCGCGGTGTCCTTCGCCCGGGAGCGCCGACAGTTCGGGCAGCCGATCGCGGAGTTCCAGGGCATCCAGTTCATGCTGGCCGAGATGGCAGCTGCGGTGGATACGGCCCGGGCCGGCTATCTGCTGGCGGCCCGCAAGCGGGACGCCGGTCGCCCGTTCACCCGGGACGCGGCGGTGGCCAAGCTGGTCGCCACCGACGCGGCGATGAAGGTGACCACGGACGCTGTGCAGGTGCTCGGCGGCTACGGTTACACCCGGGACTTCCCGGCCGAGCGCTATCTGCGGGAGGCCAAGGTCACCCAGATCTTCGAGGGCACCAATCAGATCCAGCGGCTGGTGATCGCCCGGCAACTCCTGCGCTGACGATTCGGGTCTCGTGGGCCCGAACCGTGTCCCGCTGAGCACCAGCTCGGCCCGTCCACTGAGGAGCAGCAACCATGCACCTATCCACCGCAGATGTCGTCCTGGTCACCGGTGGCGCCTCCGGTCTGGGGGAGGCAACCGTGCGTGCTTTCGTTGATCGCGGCGCCCGGGCCGTCATCGTCGACCTGGCGTCGTCCCGGGCAGCTGAGCTGGCCGCGGAGCTGGGCGAGGCGGCGCGGTTCGTCGCTGCAGACGTGCGCGACGAGCAACAGGTGCTCGCGGCCGTCGAGACCGCCCGCTCACTGGGCACCCTGCGGGTGGTGGTCAACTGCGCCGGTGTCGCCACTCCGGGCCGGATCGTGGGCAAACGGGGAGTGCTGCCGCTGGAAGACTTTCGTACGGTGGTGGAGATCAACCTGGTCGGGACCTTCAACGTGCTCCGGTTGGCCGCCGCCGCCATGATCGACAACGAGCCGGTCGACGGGGATCGTGGGGTGATCGTGATGACCGCCAGCGTCGCCGCCTTCGACGGTCAGATCGGCCAAGCCGCCTACGCAGCCAGCAAGGGTGGCATCGTCGCCCTGACGCTCACTTCGGCCAGAGACCTTGCAGACAAGGCGATCCGGGTGATGACGATCGCTCCGGGGACGATGGAGACGCCGATGATGGCCGGCCTGCCTGGGGACACCAAGAAGGTCCTGGAGGCGCTGGTGCCGCACCCGTCGCGGCTGGGCCGGCCGGAGGAGTACGCCATGCTGGTCGAGCAGATCGTGCAGAACCCGCTGCTGAACGGCGAGGTCATTAGGCTCGACGGAGCCCTGCGGATGCCGCCGCGCTGAGCCCGCCCTTGGTACAGCCGCGGTGATCAGCCGCCCTTGACCTTGCCCCGCAGAGCGGCGATGTCGAGGTACTCGCGCGCATCCGGTTCGTCGGCGTCCGGCGCCTGCGCACCGTCCTCCCACGGGTCGTACGGCTTGCTGTCGTCGTCGTCCTCGAATCCCTGGGAGGGGTCGTACGGATTGGCCAGCGGGCCCATCGTGTCAACGCCACCGAGAGCGAGCGCCTCGTCCGGCAGTCGGTGCAGCACGGTCGTGACGTAGGACTCGGCGGCCTCCCGCAACGGCACCTCGTGACCGGCCTGTTCGGAGAGGAACCAGCGGTGCTCCAACACCTCGTGGAAGAGCTCTGCCGGCTCGAGCTTGCTGCCGAGCTCGCGCGGAACCGCGGCGAGCACCGGCTCAAACTGCTCCGTCAGCCACTGGTGCGCGACGATGGACTCGTCGGCGTTCTGCTGGTCGGTGCGGGCACGGAAGGAGTCCAGGTCGTTGAGCAGTCGGCGGGCCTGGTTCTCCTCGGTGTCCAGACCGGTGAGCCTGATCAGCCGTCGGGAGTGATGTCCGGCGTCGACCACCTTCGGCTGGATCCGGATGGTGGAGCCGGCGAAGTCGGTGGTGATGTCGAGCTCGGCAACGTCGAAGCCGAGAGCGTTGAGCCGGCGCACCCGGCTCTCGATCCGGTGCATCTCACTGCCGTCGAACTCCTCGACGCCGGTCAGCTCGGCCCACAGCTCGCGGTACCGGTTCTCGATCGTCTCGACCAGGATCAGCGGGTCCAGGGCCTCGTCGAGCAGCCCACCCGCCTCCAGGTCGCAGAACTCACCGTAAAGGTTGGTCCGGGCGATCGTCAGATCATGCTCGCGCTGCCCGTTGGTCAGGGTGTCGTGCAGCTCACCGGTCTCGGCATCGACCAGGTAGGCGGCGAAGGCGCCGGCGTCGCGACGGAACAGCGTGTTGGACAGCGACACATCGCCCCAGAGGAAGCCGATCAGGTGTACCCGGGCCAGTAGCACCACCATTGCGTCGACCAGCCGGTTGACCGTGTCCTGTCGCACCCCCCGGCTGAACAGGGACCGGTAGGGCAGCGAGAACTGCAGATGCTTGGTGATCAACGCCGGGTCGAGCGGATCGCCGTCTGCGTCGAAACGGGAGGTGACGACACCCACGGGCTCGACCGAGGGAGTGTCCAGCCGGTTGAGGTCCCGCAGCAGTCGGTACTCGTGCATCGCCAGATGCTCGATCACCTCTTTGATCGCGTAGACCTCTGTTCCCACCCGGACGAACCTGACCACGTGACGTGAGATGCCTCGCGGCAGAGCCACCAGATTCTCCTTGGGCCAGTCCTCGAGCGGAGTGTCCCAGGGAAGGGTGATGAGTCGCGTATCTGGCTTCGCTGACAGGAAACGTGGCACCCGACCAGTGTCTCAGGGTTGTCGGTCCGATGCACTTTGGCGAGGCCGGATGTCGACCACCAGCGGGCAACCCCTGAAACGGACGCAGGGCCCCCACCTGGCGGTGGAGGCCCTGTGTGGCAGTCGTCTCAGGAGAGGCGATCGCCCGTCTTGGTCGAGAACACGTGGAAGTGCTCCGGGTCGGCGATCAGCCGGACCGTCGAGCCACGCTTCGGTGGGTTCCGCGACGAGATGCGGGCCACGATCTGCTGCGCCGTGAGCCTCTCGTCCTCGGACAGGCCAGCGAGGGTGCCGTAGAGGTAGGCGTCTGCGCCGAGCTCCTCGACGACGGCGACATCGAGGCCGATGCCCTCGTTGGTGTCGCTCATCCGGAAGTTCTCCGGGCGGATGCCGATGGTCAGCGACTTCTCTCCTGCGGCCTTGGCCAACCACTCACGCGGGACGGGGACGGTGTAGTCACCGACCTGGATGCCACCCTCGGCGACAGTGCCCTCGATCAGGTTCATGGCGGGCGAGCCGATGAAGCCGGCCACGAACAGGTTCTTCGGGGTGTCGTACAGGTGGAGCGGGCTGTCGACCTGCTGCAGCACGCCGTCCTTCATCACCGCGACCCGGTCGCCCATCGTCATGGCCTCGATCTGGTCGTGCGTCACGTAGACCGTGGTGACCCCAAGCCGGGTCTGCAGAGCGGCGATCTGGGTGCGGGTCGAGACACGGAGCTTAGCGTCCAGGTTGGACAGCGGCTCGTCCATCAGGAAGACCTGCGGCTGACGCACGATGGCTCGACCCATCGCAACGCGCTGACGCTGGCCACCGGAGAGGGCCTTCGGCTTGCGGTTGAGGAAGTCCTCCAGACCGAGGAGCTTGGCGGCGTCCTGCACCCGCTGCTGACGCTCGGCCTTGGGGACGTTGGCCATCTTCAGGGCGAAGCCCATGTTGTCGCCCACCGTCATGTGGGGGTACAGCGCATAGTTCTGGAAGACCATAGCGATGTCGCGATCCTTGGGCGGCAGGTCGGTGACGTCTCGGTCGCCGATGTGGATGCTGCCCGAGTTGACCTCTTCCAGACCGGCAAGCATCCGGAGCGACGTGGACTTGCCACAACCGGACGGTCCGACGAGCACCATGAACTCGCCGTCGCCGATCTCGAGGCTGAGCTTGTCGACTGAGGGGTGATCAGCACCCGGGTAGACGCGCGTCGCGTCACTGAACTGAACTGTGGCCATGCCACACCTTTCCTTCCACGGGCAGGTACGTGCCCGACGATCCGTAGTGGTAAAGAACGGGCTCAATATCGCATGGCGAACACCGACACGGCAATAGAGGTCGGCCCCGGTGAGACGGTGGGCCGGTCAGCGCAGCTGGACCAGTTGGCGGCCATCGTCGTTCGGCAGCGCGTCCACGACAGCTGTCACCCACAGCATGTCCAGCGTCAGAGTCGCCCAGTGGTTGGTCAGGAACGCGGTGTCCGCGGCGTCGCGGCCAGTGGCGATCCGCAGCATGCTCTGACGTGGCGCCATCCGGGTCGGGTCCACGACCTGCCAGGCACCGTCGACGTAGGCCTCGGCGACTGCGTGGAACTCCATCGGCGAGAGGCCGGGGGCGTAGACGGCGGCAAGCCGGGCCGGCACGTTCAGGGCCCGCAGCAGGGCGATGGCCAGGTGAGCGAAGTCACGACAGACGCCCCGCCGGTCGAGCAGGGTCTGCACGGCGCCGTCGGTCGGCACACTCGAGCCGGCGACGTAGCTCAGCTTGTCCGCGACCCACTGGGTGACGGCGTCCAGCAGCGATCGGCCGTCGAGCCCGCTGAACTCGCTGGCTGCGGTCGGGCCGAGGGTGTCCGACTCGCAGTACCGGCTCGGCCGAAGATAAGTGATCAGGTCCAGATCGTTGGCCGGAGGGTCAGCCTGGCCGCTGACTGCACAGTCGTAGTCGAGCACCACTCGCTTCCCGTCGGCGACCAGCTGATGCAGTCGGGTGCCGTGCAGGTCCGCGATCTCCCGTGGCTGCACCGTGGTCCCGTCCACGCTGATGGTCAGCAGCTCCCGTTCGAAGGTCGAGTTGGCGGCGGCGGCGATGCAGTAGATGAGGTTCGTCCGGCCGGACAGGGTGACCTCGAGATGGGCCGTGACGGTGCGTCTCATGGGCGAATGCTCCCACGCGCCTGGGTCGGGTCAGCACTCGACGATGTTCACCGCCAGGCCGCCACGTGCCGTCTCCTTGTACTTGACCTTCATGTCCGCACCGGTCTCCATCATCGTCTTGATCACCTTGTCCAGACTGACCGTGTGCGCGCCGTCGCCGTAGAGGGCCAGGCGCGCGGCCGTGATCGCCTGGACCGAGCCGACGGCGTTCCGCTCGATGCAGGGGATCTGGACCAGTCCTCCGACCGGGTCGCAGGTCAGGCCCAGATGGTGCTCCATGCCGATCTCGGCGGCATTCTCCACCTGGCGCGGTGTGCCTCCGAGGATCTCGGCCAGCGCCGCCGCGGCCATCGAGCAGGCGGTGCCGACCTCTCCCTGGCAGCCGACCTCCGCCCCTGAGATGGAAGCCGTCTGCTGATAGATCGACCCGATCGCGCCGGCGACGAGCAGGAAGCTGACGATGGCATCGTCGTCTGTGCCGGGGACGAATCGGACCGCGTACTGCAGTACCGCCGGGATGATCCCGGCGGCCCCGTTGGTTGGGGCCGTCACGATTCGGCCGCCGGAGGCGTTCTCCTCGTTCACCGCCAGGGCCCACAGTGTGACCCAGTCCATGGCCGCCAACGGGTCGACCGCGTGCCGGAACTGCCCGGCATCCGCGACCAGGCGCAGGTGGAGCTCCGCGGCTCGTCTGCGCACCTTGAGGCCCCCCGGCAGCACCCCCGGCGTGGCGCAGCCCTTGGCGATGCAGTCCGCCATCGTGGACCACAGCCGCAGCAGCCCGGCTCGAACGTCCTGCTCGGACCGACGGGCACACTCGTTGGCCATCATCACAGCACTAATGGACATGGAGTGGTCCTCACACTGCGCCAGCAGCTCGTTCGCGGTGCGAAAGGGATAGGGGACCGACGTCGCATCCGGCCTGAGCTCTGGACGCCCGCTGCTGTCGGCGCCGAGTACGAAGCCGCCACCGATCGAGTAGTAGGTCCGTTCGGCGACCACCTCCGAACCCTGCCACGCGGTGAACGTCATCCCATTCGGGTGGAACGGCAGCGAGCGCCGACGGTGCAGCACCAGGTCATGATCCGGGTCGAAGTCGATCTCGTGGCTGCCGCCGAGCCGGAGCCGTCCGGTGGCCTTCACCAGGGTGGCGCGCTCCGGGCCTCGCACCGTGTCGACAGTCTCCGGATTCTCGCCCTCGAGCCCCCACAGCACCGCGTTGTAGCTGCCGTGGCCGTGTCCGGTCGCACCCAGGGACCCGAACAGCTCCGATCGCACCCGGGTCACCCGGTCGAGGACACCAGCCTCGGCCAGAGTGGAGATGAACCGGCCGGCCGCCCGCATCGGGCCGACCGTGTGTGAGCTCGACGGGCCGATGCCGATGCTGAACAGGTCGAACACGCTGACACTCATGAGACCAGTCTGCCCGCTGGTCTGCCCTCCACCCAACCCGCGCCCTGAGCCTGCCGCCGCGCCCTGAGCCTGCCCCCGCGCCCTGAGCTTGTCGAAGGGCGAGAACGACTCCGCGCCCTGAGCTTGTCGAAGGGCGAGAACGACTCCGCGCCCTGAGCCTGCCCCCGCGCCCTGAGCCTGTCGAAGGGCCTCAGTGGTGAGAGAGCCCTGCCGGCTCATACCCGGCAGGGCCGCCCAGCGAGCGTCCGAGAGGGCGCGGCGGGGGTTGATGCTGGGACCAGTCTCCGTGGACTGTCACCTGCCGGACGGATCGACACGCCGGTGCACGAAACTGTGACCAAACGCCTCTTGTGCCGCGCTCAGCGCAGGCATATACCTGAACTACTCCAACCGCAGGAGGCCTCGCCAACTGCAGTTGGGGCAGGAATCACGACCTCGGTCGTGGCCCCGACCGGAGGAGGGATCTCGGTCCCGAATCCACCCCGGGAATCTGCGCTTCGGTGCAGTTTCCCAAACCGGATGTCGACTTCGGTCGGCACCCAGACTGTCGGCCAGTCGGCCTCGGCCGAGGACGCTGACAGGGATGAGGGCTTCGGCCCGATTCCGAACCGAACAAGGGGCTTCGGTCCTGCGTTCAAAAGCGAGATGAAGGCTTCGGCCGGATTCTCAACCGGAGCTCCGGCCAACTCATACTTGGCCGGAGCTTCAACATTTCCGACGCCGGGGAAGAATGAGCGGATGGGTCCCGTCCTCGTTCTGACCGGTGGACCGGCGGTCGGGAAGTCCACCATCTCCCGGCTGCTCGCCGAGAGCCGCGAACGCGCCGCCGTGATCGAGGTGGACGACGTTCGCCAGTTCGTGGTCTCCGGTGCCGCAGCCCCGTGGGAAGGTCAAGAGGGGCTGCGTCAGCAGCGTCTCGGCGTCGAGAATGCCTGCGCACTTGCGACCCGGTTTGTGGCCGAGAAGATCGAGGTCGTTATCTCCGACGTCCTCAATCCGGAGACGACTGCGCTCTACCGCGGCCTGTTACCCGATTGTCTGGTGGTCAGGTTGGTGGCCGCGCCGGCCGAGGTACGTCGTCGGGCGGGAACCCGGCCCTGGTACCTGACCGAGGAGGAGTTCGCTCTGCTGCACGAGCTGGACAGATCCAGGCCCGTGCCCGCCGATCACGTCCTCGACGTGACGGTACTGAGCCCTGCCGCAACCTGCCTCGCCGTGAATGCCCTGTGGGCCGCCGTTCGCGCCGAGCCGAGACGCTAGCGTGGGGCCAGCATCTGGGCGAGAGGCCGCCCCAGGCAGGAGAGGACGCGCGACCCCTGAGGCGTGCAGCAAGGAGGCTGGGTTGAAAGCCCTGGTGAAGACGGCTGCCCAACCCGGGCTGGAGCTGATCGACGTTCCCGAGCCGGCCGTCGGCCCAGGAGACGTACTGGTGGGGGTGAAGGCCACCGGCATCTGTGGCACCGACCTGCACATCGAGTCCTGGGACCACTGGGCCCAGAAGGTGATCCGGGTGCCGTTGACCGTCGGGCACGAGTTCTCTGGCGAGGTGGTCGAGGTCGGGTCAACGGTGACCGACGTCGCGGTCGGGGACTTTGTCAGTGGCGAGGGCCACATCGTCTGTGGGCGGTGCCGCAACTGCCGCGCCGGACGCCGTCACCTGTGCATCAACACCCGCGGCATCGGGGTGCAGCTCGACGGAGCCTTCGCCGAGTACGTCTCGCTGCCGTCGACCAACGCCTGGGTGCACCGGGAACCGGTCGCTGTCGATGTCGCCGCCATCTTCGACCCGCTCGGCAACGCCGTGCACACCGCGCTGACCTTCCCGATGCTGGCCGAGGACGTCCTCGTCACCGGCGCCGGTCCGATCGGCATCATGGCGGCGATGGTGTCCAAGCATGCCGGCGCCCGCTATGTGGTGATCACCGACCTCAGCGACGAACGGCTGGCGCTGGCGGACTCGTTGGGTGTGAGCCTGGCGGTCAACGCCGCCCACAGCACGGCAGCCGAGGCGCAGCGGACGCTGGGGATGCGTGAGGGTTTCGATGTGGGTCTGGAGATGTCGGGCAGCCCCGCAGCGCTCCGGGACATGATCAGCAACATGACCCATGGCGGCAGGATCGCGATGCTGGGTCTGCCATCGGAGGAGATCAGCATCGACTTCGCGACGGTCGTCCTGAACATGCTGACGATCAAGGGCATCTATGGCCGGGAGATGTTCGAGACCTGGTACGCGATGTCGGTACTGCTGCAGAGTGGGCTGGATGTCTCCGGTGTCATCACCGACCGCTTCCACTACACCGACTTCAAGGAAGCCTTCGCCACCGCCAGGAACGGCCGCTGCGGCAAAGTGATCATGAATTGGGAATCGTGAGGAGACACCGATGTACACGGCGATGAAGGACGGGCTGGCGGCGGAGCTGGCGCAGTTGAAGAGCGAGGGGCTCTACAAGGCAGAGGCCGTGCTCACGACGCCGCAGGCGGCGGAGATCGGCGTCGGTGGCGGGACCGTACTCAACCTCTGTGCCAACAACTACCTGGGCCTTGCCGACCACCCAGCCATGATCGAGGCGGCCAAGGCGGCACTCGACCGCTGGGGCTTCGGCATGGCCTCGGTCCGCTTCATCTGTGGGACCAGCCAGATCCACAAGGATCTGGAGGCACGAATCAGCGGCTTCCTGCACACCGAGGACACGATTCTCTACAGCTCCTGCTTCGACGCCAATACTGGCCTGTTCGAGACGCTGCTCGGCCCTGAGGATGCGATCATCTCCGACGAGCTGAACCATGCCAGCATCATCGACGGGGTCCGGCTGTGCAAGGCCAGGCGGCTGCGGTACCGCAACCGCGACATGGCCGATCTCGAGCTGCAGCTGAAGTCCGCCGCTGACGCCCGCTATCGGATGATCGCCACCGACGGTGTGTTCTCGATGGACGGCTACGTGGCACCGCTGGACCAGATCGTCGAGCTGGCGGAGCGTTACGACGCTCTGGTGATGGTCGACGACTCCCATGCCGTGGGCTTCGTCGGACCGACGGGGGCAGGCACACCGGAGCTGTTCGGCGTCCAGGACAAGGTCGATATCGTCACCGGCACGTTGGGCAAGGCGCTGGGTGGTGCCAGCGGTGGCTACACGGCCGCGCGCAGCGAGATCGTGGAGATGTTGCGCCAGCGCTCGAGGCCCTATCTGTTCTCGAACTCACTCGCGCCGGCGATCGCCGCGGCAGCCATCGCCACCTTGGACTTGCTGGAGACCTCAGGGGAGCTGCTGACCCGATTGCGCGACAACACCGCCTACTTCCGGGCCGAGATGGGCCGGCGGGGCTTTGAGATCCCCGAGTCGGATCATCCGATCGTGCCGGTGATGATCGGCGACGCGGTCCAGGCCGCCGCGCTGGCCGACAGGCTGTTCGCCGAGGGGATCTACGTCCGCGCCTTCAGCTTCCCGGTCGTGCCCCGAGGCAAGGCCAGAATCCGGACTCAGATGTCGGCCGCGCACTCCCGAGATGATCTTGATCGGGCCATTGCCGCGTTTGAGCGGGCCCGCAGCTAGCGTCAGCGGGGGTGGAGCGTATGGCCGCTGGAACCGGATTCAGCGCTGCGCGACGATCTGCTTGCCGAGGGGCATCAGCGCCACCGGAATCAGCTTGAAGTTGGCGATGCCCATGGGGATGCCGATGACGGTGACGCAGAGCGCGATGCCGGTCGCGATGTGGGTGAGGGTGAGCCACCAGCCTGCGGCGAGGATCCAGACGACGTTGCCGAGAGCGGCGCCGACGCCAGCGCTCGGCTTGTCGACTACGGTGCGGCCGAACGGCCACGCGGCGTAGTTGGCCAGCCGGAACGAGGCGATCCCCCAGGGGATGGTCACGATCAGCAGGCAGCAGATGAGGCCGGCCAGCATGTAGCCCAACCACAGCCAGAATCCGCTGAACACGAACCAGATGATGTTGAGCAGGGTACGCATACCCCCATGGTGACCGGAGCCTGAGTGCCGGACAACCGGGAGCAACCCTGGGCTGGCCCTGGCTTTCCCGAACGCCGACCTGCCGGCCGCTGGAATGTTGAGGAAGCATGGACTGTTATACCCCCAAGGGTATTATGAAGACACACTCGTGAAAGGATTTTGACCCATGGGTACGACCACCCTCACCGCTCAGAACTTCCAGCAGACGGTGTCCGGCAAGGGCATCGTGTTCGTCGACTTCTGGGCCTCCTGGTGCGGCCCCTGCCTGCGGTTCGCGCCTACCTATGACAAGGCGGCAGAACTCAACCCGGACATCGTGTTCGGGAAGGTGGACACCGAAGCCGAGCGGGCGCTTGCTGCCGCAGCCGGCATCTCCTCGATTCCGACGCTGATGGCGTTCCGGGACGGGATTCTGGTGTTCTCGCAGCCCGGCGCCCTGCCGCCGCAGGCGCTCAACCAGGTCATCGCCTCGGTTCGGGCGCTCGACATGGACAAGGTCCGCGCCACCGCCACCTCCTCCAAAGCCAGCGCGCACTGAGGGCACGCGGGGGTCCCTGTGCCCTGAGCGGGTCGAGGAGCTGCAGGGGGTGCGCGCTGTGGGCTTGTCGAGAAGCGGCAGGGGTTAGGCGCTCTGAGTTTGTTGAGGTGTGGCAGGGGATACGCGCTCTGAGCTTGTTGAGGTGCGGCAGGGGATACGCGCTCTGAGCTTGTCGACGTGCGGCAGGCAATACGCGCTCTGAGCTTGTCGAGGTGCGGCAGGGGATACGCGCTCTGAGCTTGTCGAAGAGCGTCACCTGGAGGCCCTTCGACAAGCTCAGGGCTCGTCCGCGGGCCGGTGCTAGTTCCGCCCTTCGACAGGCTCAGGGCGCGTGTGGGGTGGCCCTTCGACAGGCTCAGGGCGCGGATGGGGTGGCCCTTCGACAGGCTCAGGGCGCGGATGGGGTGGCCCTTCGACAGGCTCAGGGCGCGTCTGCGGGCGCGTGTGGGGCGGCCCTTCGACAGGCTCAGGGCACGTCTGCGGGCGCGTGTGGGGTGGCCCTTCGACTGGCTCAGGGCGCGGTATTGGTTATGGGCAGTCCGACGTCGGCTCGCCAGGCGTCGTGGAGAGCGGTCAGCCGGGCGACATCGGCGGGTCGCTGTGCTGCCAGGTCGGTGGTCTCGCCGACGTCGGCTGCCAGGTCGAACAGGGCAAGACCATCGCCGACGTCGGCGTGTTCGACAGCGCGAATCCCCACCGCGACCGGGTCGCTCCCGTCGGCGTAGCGCAGCTTGAGGTTCCCGGTGCGGACCGCCCACTGGAAGCCACAGTCCCAATGCAACGAGTCGTGCCCGTTGTCCGGACCGCCGCGCAGTAACGCAGCCAGGTCGACGCCGTCCGAGGCATCGAGCACGGCCTGGGGTGCGCCTGCCGCCGCCAGCAGGGTGGGGTAGAGGTCCAACGAGCTCACCAGCCCAGCCCGGTCGTGACCACCATGCCAGCCACCAGCCGGCCAGCGGACCAGAAACGGCACCCTGATGCCGCCCTCCCAGAGGGTGTACTTGGTGCCGGCCAGCGGCGCGTTGTCACCGTAGTTGCAGGTCGAGCCACCGTTGTCCGTCAAGTAGACGACGATCGTGTCGTCAGCCAGCCCGGCGCCGTCCAGATGATCAAGGAGTCGGCCGATCTCGGCATCCATCAGCTCCAACTGGGCCAGGTAGTACTCGCGGCCGTGCTCGAGGTTGGGGCTGATGGCGCCGTCGTACCAATCGGCGTACGACTCCGAGGCACTGTCATGCCAGTCTGACCCGGTCGGCAACCCACGTCGCTCGAGCTCCTCCGGCGGCAGCTGCCAACAGAAGTTGTGGACAGCGTTGAAGGCCAGCATCAGGAAGAATGGCTGCTCGGCGTGATCATCGACGAAGCCCCGAGCTCGCCGTCCGAGCTCAGCGGTCAGGAATCCCTCCAGTTCCTCCTCCTGGTCTCCATTGAGCATCGGCTGGACAGCCATCCGCCAGGAGGCCTCCTCGCCGTACTCGTCGACAGCGACGTGTGAGTGCCGCAGGTAGTTGAGCCGGCCCTGCTGCTGACCGGCGAGACCGTAGTAGGTGTCGGCGAAGCCGTGGTGCGGTGGGCAGGCGCGGTCCCCGCGCTGCTCGGGACCGTAGTGCACCTTGCCGAGGTAGCCGGTGGCGTAGCCGAGGTCAGCGAGTCCCTCGGCCAGCGTCGGGCGCTCGTCGGCGAATCGAGAGGTGGAGAACCAGGTGGCCCCCCACCGCTGCTGGTAGCCGCCGCTGATGATCGCCGCCCGCGACGGGCTGCAGATGGGGGCAGTGACATAGGCGTCCGGGCAGGTGAGGCCTTCGTCGGCCAGCCGGTCCAGCGCCGGTGTGCGGACATCCGCATGGTGGCCCATCCTGCCCCGGTCGGCGTAGCCATGATCGTCGGACAAGATCAAGATCACATTGGGCTTCGGCACAGCCATACGCTAGCGAACGCCACGATCTTTCGAACGCGGCACTGGGCGGGCGCGCCCTACAGCCGGGCGGCGAAGGCCTGGTGAGCGGCAGGGTCGAAGAGTACGAAGCGGATCTCCGTCACCTTCGACGGTGTGGACCGCACCGTCTCGAGCGCCAGGCGTGCTCCGTCCTCGATCGGCCAACGGTAGACCCCCATGGAGATGGCCGGGAAGGCGATCGACTCGACGCCGAGCTCGTCGGCGACACGCAGTGACTCGCGGTAGCAGGAGGCCAGCAAAGCTGAGCGGTCCTCGCGTGCAGAGAAGACGGGACCGACCGTGTGGATCACCCAGCGTGCCGACAGTGCCCCCGCGGTCGTGGCCACCGCCTGTCCCGCCGGGAGGCCATCCGGGTAGTCGGAGGCGCGCAGGGCTCGGCAAGCTGCCAGGATCTCCGGGCCGCCCCTGCGATGGATGGCGCCGTCGACACCGCCACCACCCAGCAGGGACGAGTTGGCCGCGTTCACGATCGCGTCCACGGTCTGGTCGGTGATGTCGCCGCGGACCAGCGAGATCTCAGTCATGCCTCCACTCTAGGGAGGGGCGTCAGCGGCGAGGAGTGCCTGGTGTCGGGCAATGATCCGGGTGTTGACCAGAGGCTGCTGGTGCGGGTCGATCCACCTCGGCGGGATCCAGGCCGGCAAGCCGTGGCGAAGCCGGCAGGTCCAGCCCCGATGCTCGAAGTTGTTGTGGTGGTAGTGGCACAGGAGGGTGAGATTGTCGATGTCGGTTCGGCCGTTGTCGCGCCACGCCTGGATGTGGTGCCGATCGCACCACTCCGGCGGGTGGTCACAGCCGGGAAAGCTGCAGCCGCCGTCGCGTGCGATGAGCGCCAGGGTCTGGTGCTTCGTTGCGCTCCGGGCAGCGCGTCCGAGGGTGAGGGGAATGCCGGTGCGGGTGAGGACCACCGGAATGAGCTCGGCCTCGCTGGCGAGCTTCAACAGCTCGGCGACGGGGACCCGCTGACCGTCGCTGGTCTGGCCGTGACCGGTGCGCTGCAGCAGGTCCTCAAGGTGGATGAGAACGATCATGGTGCACGGAGTGCCGCCGGAGTCGGGCAGACCACCGGCACGCAGCAGCCGGAGACCGGCTTCGTGAAACGCGTCGTGCTGTCGTTGCGCGGCAGAGCGTCGATCCTGGCCGCCTGGGTCCTCGGCGCGAGGTGCGGACAGCGGGGAGAGTGCCGCCGCCCACAGCGACCCGCAGACTCCGGTGAGTCGGCCCTGCAGCCGGTAGGACCCGTCAGCGCTTCTGGTGAGAGTGAGCTCGCGGGAATCCTGGATGGTCTCATCGTCCAGCAGCCCGTCCGGAAACAGGATGTCAGTGAGGGTGGCGGCGATCTGGCGGAAGTCGGTCGGGGCGAAGGCTGCCGCAGGGGCACACAGCTGATCCTCGGCCCAGCCGAGCTCGGCTGAGTTGGCCGAGAATCTGGCTTCCAGCCGGTCGAGACAACCGACCGCGATGCTGACTGTTTCGGTGGAAGCGGTCCCGCTCGCGGCAACTGCGGCCAGCCGCGCGTACCTGGCGGGCCTCGTTTCGCCGGTCGGGGATGGTCGCGGCGCCAGGGCGTGCGCTGCCTGGACACGACGGCGCGCTTCGACGGGGGAGATCCTGAGCACCTCGGTGAGCAGCCCCTGGGTGGTCCGACGAAGGTGCCGGACCGCGAGCTCCGAACGGTCACAGGCGACCACGATCCGGTGGTCGACCCGCGCGTGCAGGTTACGCAGCCTCTCGAACTGCTGCGTGAATGCCAACAGGTCGTCATCGGCGAGCGCGTCAAGCGCCCCGGACTCAACAGTGACGATCAGTGTGTCGAGCGCGGCGGTGAGATCGGGAAGCAACGGGACCGGGACAGTCGGGGTCGTCGGCGTCTCCGGCTGGCTAGTGGCGGGTGCATCGACGAGCACGGTCATGGACTTACTTTATTCGAACATAAGTTCGAATGCAACCCCTGATATCTCGACTATTGCGCTGCCTGCGAGGAAATGTCGTCGCCTACCACCCGGGTGGTCAAGACGGTGATGCTCTGTCCCAGTCTTAGGGGGCACGGTGGATCCCCCGCTGGGCCCCGCTCGTCTGGAACGCCGACGAGTGCGCGTTCTTGCGCGAATCGGGGAATTTCTCTCGGTAACAATCATGTGAACCTCCATCACCAGAGGGGCAGAGAGGTATACCTTCGGATGGTTGGACGCACTGGCAAAGCGACGTCCATGCAGCGGTCAGGTGGCCGTTGCAGTCCCGGTGAGAGGTGTGCTGACTCGTGAAGAAACGGTTGACCGGCGCGTTGTCGCTGCTCATGTTCGGGGTGCTCGCCTTCGCGCTGGCAGCCTGTGGCTCTGGAGGTTCCGGCAACGGGGGTGGGGGCTCAGGCAAGGCGAACACCACCCTCACCATCGCCAACACGTCGGGCTCGCAGTGGACCTGTGGCTTCAACCCCTTCAACCCGGCTGTCCAGGGTGTGACGGTCGGTTTCGTCTACGAGCCGCTGGTCTACATCAACACCCTGAAGAATGCCGCCGAGACCCCGATGCTGGCCGAGTCCTACAAGTGGGGCAGCGGAAAGAAGTCGCTGACCTTCACTGTGCGTGACGGGGTGAAGTGGAGTGATGGCAAGCCGTTCACGGCCGCCGACGTCGCCTTCACCTTCAACCTGCTCAAGAAGTCTCCCGGGCTGGACATCAACGCACTGTGGAAGCAGATCCTGACCAAGGTCACGGCCAAGGGCAACACGGTGACCTTCGAGTTCAAGAGCGCGGCAGGTCCCTACTTCTACTACCTCGCCGACCAGGTCTCGATCGTGCCGGAGCACATCTGGTCCACCGGTGATCCGGCGAAGGACCCGGTCCAGTTCCAGGACGCCGCTCCGGTCGGTACCGGCCCCTACACGGTCGACCCGTGCAAGCCCGCCAACATCACCTACAAGGCGAACCCGAACTACTGGCAGTCCGGCCTGCCGAAGGTGAAGACGGTCAACTACCCGGCCTACACCGACAACAGCCCGGCCAACCTCGACCTCGCCACCGGCAAGGCCCAGTGGGGTGGCCAGTTCATTCCGAGCATCGACAAGTACTACGTCTCCAAAGACAAGGAGAACAACCACTACTGGTTCCCGCCCAGCTCGAATGTGGCGCTCGTGTTCAACCTGAAGCACCCAGTGACCGGCAAGCTGGCGATCCGGCAGGCCTTCGCCTATGCGATCGACCGGGCCGCCGTGTCGAAGATCGGTGAGGGCGGCTACCAGCCGCCGGCGAACCAGACCGGCATCGTGTTGCCGACCTTCAAGGACTGGTACAACAAGGCGGCCGCGGACAAGGCCAACTACGTCCCCAATGCGGACAAGGCCAAGCAGCTGCTGGCCTCGGAGGGCTACTCGCCGTCCAAGCCGCTCAACCTGGACGTGATCACGGTCAGCGGCTTCACCGACTGGGACGCCTCGCTGCAGGAGATCAAGCAGCAGCTCGAGCCGCTCGGCATCAAGATGACGATCAAGGACCTGGCCGGCCAGACCTACAACACGAAGATCTACAAGGGTGACTTCGACCTGGCCTACTCCTCCGGTACTGGCGGGCCTTCGCCGTACTACGAGCTGAGGAACCTGCTGTACAGCGGGAACACCGCCCCGCTGGGCTCGAACGCTACGTCCAACTACAGCCGCTACACCGACCCGAAGACGGATGCGCTGTTCGACCAGTTCGGCGCAGCCGATGAGGCGCAGCAGAAGGAGATCATCAACAAGCTGCAGCAGGTGATGCTGGACCAGGTGCCGCTCATCCCCACCACCGAGTCCGTCAGCTGGTATCAGTACAGCACCAAGGACTTCAAGGGCTGGCCGACCGAGCAGGACCCGTACGCCATGCCTGCTCCGTACAACCTGCCGGACCTTGAGCAGGTTCTGCTCAGGCTCGAACCGAAGTAGCCCCATCACACGACTGGCACGCCCGCGGATGACGTGGGCGTGCCAGTCGCGAGAGAAGCGCCCTGAGGAGGGATTGCCATCAGGTACGTCATTCGAAGGCTCGGCTTCTTCGCCATCACCTTGTGGGCGGCGCTGACACTGAACTTCTTCATCCCGCGGATGATGCCGGGCAACCCGGCCGAGGCGATGATGTCGCGGTTCAAGGGTCGGATCAACCCGGAGGCGCTGAAGGCGCTCGAGGTGGCCTTCGGCATCGACTCGCAGGAGAGCACCTTCCGCCAGTATCTCGACTATCTGCAGAACACCCTGACCGGGCATTGGGGGATCTCGCTGACCTTCTTCCCGGTCGAGGTCAGCACGGTGGTCCGGCAGGCGTTGCCGTGGACACTGGCGCTGGTGGGCCTGACGACGTTGCTGGCGTTCGTGCTGGGCACGGTGATCGGCATCGTCGCCGGATGGCGACGCGGCGGTCTGGTCGACAGCATGCTGCCGCCGGTGTTCGTGGTCACCTCGGCGCTGCCCTACTTCTGGGTCGGAATGCTGTTCATCCTGGTGTTCTCGGTCTGGACCAACGGAGCGCTGCCGAACGACGGCGGGTACGACACCGCCCTGACTCCGGGGTGGAACATGGAGTTCATCGTCTCCGTGCTGCAGCACGCCTTGTTGCCGGCGCTGACGATCCTGGTGGTGTCGATCGGCGGGTGGATCCTGACGATGCGGAACAACATGGTGACCACGCTGGCCGAGGATTATGTCCGGATGGGTCGGGCGAAGGGGCTCTCCAACCAGCGGATCATGTACGACTACGCCGCACACAACGCGATCCTGCCCAACCTGGCGGGCTTCGCGATGTCACTCGGGTTCGTCGTGAGCGGCTCGATCCTGGTGGAGTTCACGTTCAACTATCCCGGGGTCGGGTACATGCTGCTGAGTGCTGTCAGTAACGAGGACTTCCCCCTGATGCAAGCCCTGTTCGTCATGATCACCGTGGCCGTGCTGCTGGCGGTCCTGGTCTGTGACTTCTTGACGTTGTGGCTCGACCCGCGCGCCCGGACCCAAGACTGAGGAGGAATCCATGAGTGCGATCGCGAGTGGAGGTGCGGGAGGCGCGGTAGGCGAGGAGACTCTGGCCGAGCCGACCGTTCTGGCAGACGAGGGGGGTGGCGGACGCCGCACGCGGCCGGGCGCAGGGATCATCCGGGCGATCCGCGGCAACAAGAAGGCGATGGTCGGCACGATCCTGCTGGCCATCTTCACCCTCGTGGCCATCGCCCCGCAGCTCTTCACCTCGGTGAGGGACCCGAACAAGCGGGCGTTCGACATCAGCCTGTCCCCGTCGGTGCACCACCTCTTGGGCACCACCTCCTTCGGCCAGGACATCTGGGCCCAGCTGGTCTGGGGCACGCGCCAGTCTCTGCTGGTAGCGGTCATCGCTGGGGCGGGCGCCTGCCTGCTGTCGGTCGTGATCGGGGTGTCTGCGGCCTATCTCGGCGGTGTCGCCGACGACGTGCTGTCCCTGCTGATCGACGTCTTCCTGGTGCTGCCGACCTTCCCGCTGATCATCGTCATCGCGGCCTACGCGGGCAGTGGCGGGTTCATGGTCGTGGTTGCGGTGCTCGTGGTCACCGGCTGGTCCTACGGTGCGCGTCAGCTCAGGGCACAGGCACTGTCGCTGCGCAACCGCGACTTTCTCGTGGCTGCCAGAGTGCGCGGCGAGAGGCAGTCCTACATCATCATCTTCGAGGTGTTGCCGACCATGATCTCGTTGATCACCGCAAACTTCCTCGGCGCGGCTCTCTATGCGGTGCTGACGGCGGCAGGGCTGCAGTACATCGGCCTCGGCGATCCGTCGTCAATCAGCTGGGGAACCATGCTGCACTGGGGGCAGAGCGCCGAGGCGCTGCAGACGGGGCAGCAGTGGTGGGTGATCGCACCAGGGTTGTGCATCGCTCTGTTGGGAGCGGCGTTCGCGCTGTTGAACTACGCCTTCGATGAGGTCAGCAACCCCGCCCTACGACCGGTCAGGAGAGTCCGTGTCAAACGACGTGCTGCTTGAGGTCCGCGACCTGACGGTCGAGTACGCAACCGGGCACACACCCGTCCGGGCGGTCGACAAGGTCGATCTTGATGTCCGCGCCGGAGAGTTCGTGGGGATCGTGGGTGAGTCGGGTTGTGGCAAGTCCACCCTGCTGTTCGCCATCGCCCAACTGCTGTCGCCGCCGGCCGGGATCACCGGTGGCTCGGTCGGCTTCCGCGGCGAGAACCTGGTGGTCATGAACGACCGCCAGCTCGCCCCGATCCGCTGGCGGAACATGTCGGTGGTGATGCAGAGTGCCATGAACGCGCTGAACCCGGTGAAGCGCATCGGCGCCCAGTTCAGCGATGTGATGCGCGCCCATGGCAACACGTCGGCGGCGGAGATCAAGGAGCGGTCGGAGACCGTGATGCGGCTGGTGGGCATCGACAAGGTGCACCTGTCCAGCTATCCGCACCAGCTGTCCGGCGGGATGCGGCAGCGATCCATGATCGCGATGGCGCTGCTCTTCACCCCGGATCTGGTGATCATGGACGAACCTACGTCCGCCCTCGATGTGGTGGCCCAACGCTCGCTGATGTTGCAGATCAAGGACCTGCAGGCTGAGCTGGGTTTCGCCGTCGTCTTCGTCACCCACGACATGTCCCTGGTCAGCCACTTCTCGGATCGGCTGATGGTGATGTATGCCGGCCAGACCGTCGAGTTCGGCGACACCCGCCAGGTCTTCGACCAGCCGGCCCACCCGTACACCAGCGGGCTTCTCGATGCCTTCCCCTCGATCCGGGGACCGCGGGTGGAACTGGTCGGCATCCCTGGCAGCCCACCGAACCTGGCGCATCCACCGGCGGGATGCCGGTTCCAGCCTCGCTGCCCGAAGGCGTTCGAGGCCTGCCTCACCGTGCCGCCGCCGCTGTATGACGTCGAGGGCGTGCAGGCGCGGTGTCTGTTGCATGATGACGAGCTGAACGCAACGGTGAGGAGCGCCACATGACCTCAACGAGCCCGGTGGAGCCGACGAGCCGGACCGCGACACCGCTGCTGGAGGCACGCGGACTGACGCGGCATTTCAGCGTCGGCGGGCTGCGTTCCCGGAAGCATCTGCACGCGGTCGACGACGCCTCCTTCTCGATCAACGACCGCGAGATCGTTGCACTGGTCGGTGAGAGCGGGAGCGGGAAGAGCACGATCGCACGGCTGCTGGCTCGGGTCTACCAGCCCACCAGCGGGGAGATCCTCTACCGTGGTCAGCCGCTGGGCAGCCTTCGCGGACGCAAGCAGAACCTGGGCTATCGCAGCGATGTACCGATGGTGTTCCAAGACCCCTTCAGCTCGCTCAACCCGGCGCACCGGGTGTCACACGGCATCCTCCGTGGCCTCACCCTGCACCGGCCGGAGCTGAGCGCGCAGCAGCGCCGGGCCGAAGCCGAGCGGGTCTGCACCGCGGTGGGGCTCTCGCCGGCGGCCGAGGTCCTGGACCGGTTCCCGTACGAGCTCTCCGGCGGCCAGCGGCAGCGGATCGGATTCGCCCAGGCGCTCGCCTATCGACCCAAGGTCATCCTCGCCGACGAGCCGGTGTCGATGCTCGATGTGTCGATCCGCATCGGCCTGCTGAACGTGATGGCGCGGCTGCGGGAGGAGGAGGGCGTCTCGTTCCTCTACATCACCCATGACATCGCCAGCGCCCGCTATGTGGCTGACCGGGTGATCGTGATGTACGCCGGCCACATCGTGGAGACGGGTCCGATCGAGAAGGTGCTCGCCGACCCGCGTCACCCTTACACCCAACTGCTGGTGGCTGCTGTGCCCGATCCGCGGTCCCCGCTGACGGTCACCTCGGAGCTGGCCGCGGGTGAGCCACCGAAAGTGGTCGACCCACTGCCGGGATGCCGTTTCCGTGATCGGTGCCCGTTCGCGATCGACGTCTGCCACCAGGTGACTCCGAAGCTGGTCGACCTCGAGCCCGGCCACGCTGCCGCCTGTCATGTGGCGGCGCAGCAGGCCGGCGTATCCGCCGGCGCCTGAGTGACGACGTGAGCGTCTCCTGGGAAGCGGCGGTGCCCGGGTGAGTGCACGGTTCGAGGAGCTGGCGTGGCAGGAGACGTCGTTGGGAACCCTGACCCTGCGGCGGCGGCTGGATCCCTCGCTGAAGGTGGAGGTCTACGAGGTCAAGCTCGGTGACGAGTTTCTGATGTCGAGCCTGTTCACCGTCGCCGAGGTCGAGCTCGCTCACCTCGGGCTTGCGCAGGTCGACGTGGAGGGTGCGGCCGTTCTCGTGGGGGGACTGGGTCTGGGTTACACGGCGCAGGCAGCCCTGGCGCATCCCTCCGTTGGGTCTGTCACTGTGGTTGACGCGCTGGAGGCGGTGATCAGCTGGCACCAGCGCCGGCTGTTGCCGGTGTCCGGCGCCTTGATGTCCGACCCGAGAACCCGTCTGCTCCACGCGGACTTCTTCGCCTTGATGCGGCGCGACCCGGAGCCAGGGGCAGTCGGCGGGTTCGACGCCATCCTGGTGGACATCGACCACTCCCCGCGGCACCTGCTGCACCCGTCGCACGCCGACCTCTACACGACCAGCGGTCTCCGGCAGCTCAGTCGCCATCTCGCCCCTGGCGGTGTGTTCGCGCTGTGGTCGGACGACCCCCCTGATGAGTGGTTCAACGCGAACCTTGCCGAGGTCTTCGCTGTCCGCGACGCTCACGTGGTCAGCTTCGCCAACCCGCTCACGCATGGACTGTCCGCCAACACCGTCTACGTGGCGAAGCGTGCGACCGGCGACCTGGGCAGTCTGGGCCCCGAGGGTCCCTAGCCCGGTGCTGCCGGGAGAGTGTGCAGGAGATCACCGACGGCCTGCAGTGCTCCGGGAACGATCGAGTAGTAGGACCAGATGCCGCGCTTGTCACGTCGCAGAATGCCGGCGTCGACGAGGATCTTGAGGTGGTGCGAGACGGTCGGCTGGCCGAGGTCGAGGGGCTCTGTCAGGTCACAGACACAGGCCTCCTGATTCTCGTGGGCGGCGACCATGGTGACCAGACGCAGCCGGGTTGGATCGCCCAGAGCCTTGAAGACGTGGGCGTAACGTTGGGCCTCGTGCGCGTCGAGGCCCTCCTTGGCGTCGGCCGCGCAGGCCGGCACCAAGAGCGGAAGGTGCCTGGTCGAAGTGTCCGTCACGCGCCCAGTATGACCCTCGCATTGACATTTTTCGATGGGTTGGCGGATACTCGCTTCATCGAAACTTGTCGATGTGACCGGGAGAGGGTCGAGTGAACCCACAGACGCAGGCGCCAGCCGGCGAGACGGTCGGGGCCGTCCCCGCGCCCCGGTTGTCGACCCTCGACCGGTTGCTCCCGGTGTGGATCCTGGCAGCGATGGCCCTGGGTCTCGTGCTGGGCCGGCTGGTGCCCGGGATTGCCGACGTGCTCAACTCGGTCAAGATCGGCTCCGTCTCATTGCCGATCGCGGTCGGCTTGCTGGTGATGATGTATCCGGTGCTGGCCAAGGTGCGCTACAACGAGACCGGTCGAGTGGTGTCCGACCGACGATTGATGGTCACCTCGCTGTTGATCAACTGGGTGCTCGCGCCGGCGTTCATGTTCGCGCTGGCGTGGCTCTTCCTGCCGGATCTGCCGGAGTATCGGACCGGGCTGATCATCGTCGGTCTTGCACGCTGCATCGCCATGGTGCTGATCTGGAACGACCTCGCCTGCGGCGACCGCGAGGCAGCCGCCGTGCTCGTGGCGATCAACTCGGTCTTCCAGGTGCTGGCATTCGGCGCGCTGGGCTGGTTCTACCTGCAGGTGCTGCCGTCCTGGCTGGGTCTGACGACGACGTCGGCGGAGTTCTCGGTCTGGGCCATCATGGCCAGCGTGCTGGTGTTCCTGGGCATCCCGCTGGCGGCCGGCTTTCTGACCCGCATCCTGGGCGAACGCGCCAGGGGCCGCGAGTGGTACGAGCACACGCTGCTGCCCAAAATCGGACCCTGGGCACTGTACGGCCTGCTGTTCACCATCGTGATCCTGTTCGCGCTGCAAGGCGACACCATCGTCTCCGAGCCATGGAACGTCGCCCGGATCGCGCTGCCGCTGCTGGTCTACTTCATCGTCGTGTTCAGCCTGAGCCTGCTCGCCGGCCGCGCCCTCCGGCTGGGCTACCCGCGCGCGACGACCCTGGCGTTCACCGCTGCCGGCAACAACTTCGAGCTCGCCATCGCGGTGGCGATCGGCACTTTCGGCGTCACCTCAGGTCAGGCGTTGGCCGGTGTGGTCGGGCCGCTGATCGAGGTCCCGGTTCTGGTGGCCCTGGTGTACGTGGCCCTGTGGGCACGCCGACATCTCTTTCCCGAAGACCCCGCGCCAGTTGGCGGCCCGCCTGCTGTCCGACCCGCTGCCGATCAAGGAGTTTGACCATGTCGGATCGTCCCAGCGTGCTGTTCGTCTGCGTCCACAACGCGGGTCGCTCGCAAATGGCGGCGGCCTTTCTCCACCACCTGTCCGGTGGCGCGATCGAGGTCCGTTCGGCCGGCTCCGAGCCGGCTGATCAGGTGAACCCGGCGGCTGTGCAGGCCATGGCCGAGCTGGGCATCGACATCTCCGCGGAGCGACCGAAGATCCTCACCGACCAGGCAGTGCGCGAGTCGGATGTCGTCGTCACCATGGGCTGCGGTGACACCTGTCCGTTCTATCCCGGCAAGCGGTACGAGGACTGGCAGCTCGACGACCCAGCCGGCAAGGGAGTCGAAGCGGTGCGTCCCATCCGAGACGAGATCCGTCGCCGGATCGAGATGCTGATCACCGAGCTCGTCCCGAGCCAGGAGAGCGCGCCGCCGGAGCACTGACGCACCGACCACCCCCGGCGCGCCGGATCTGTCCTACTCCCACCAGAAGGCCTCACCGAGGATGAGGAAAAGGGCGAATGCAGTCGTCGTGACGGTCATGATCCAGACGAGTCGGGCGCGGTCTCTGCCTCGGGCGATGACGATCCACCCGACGACCCCGCTGGCGATCGCCGAGGCCAGCATCAGCATGCCGCCGCTGCGGACGACCGTGTTGTTCGCACTGACCGACAGGCCGGTCGTCGACCACAGTCTCGCCAGCAGACTGATGCCCAGTGCCATCGGCAAGGGGACGACAACAAAGACCGCCAGCGCCACCACCACCCATCCGGCACTGGTCCGAGGCAGGAACTTGTGGGGGCTCACCGGCCTGGTCACCGATGGTGAAGGTGAACCGGTCATCACGAGACTCCACTTCCTGGTCGATCAGTGCAAAAGGCGGCTCGGTGGGCGGCCAGACTCTGACACACCAGATGCTCTTTTCGCTGTCTCCACCCTGTCGTGTCGGGAGGAGTCGTTGAAGGAGTCCAAGGTCCCGCCGGCAAGGGTCATTCGGTCTCTTTGCTGACGTTCGGCGCGACCCCCCGCTAGGGTCAGGCGTGAGGGTGATCAGACGACGAGCGAGGAGTTGACCGTGACCAAGTGGTACCAGGAGGCGGTGATCTACTGCCTGGAGGTGGCTTCCTTCCAGGACTCCAACGGTGATGGCAGGGGTGATCTCCGTGGCCTGATCAGCCGTCTGGACTACCTGGCGCGGCTCGGTGTCACCTGCCTCTGGCTCAACCCGATCCACCCCAGCCCGGGACGTGACAACGGCTACGACGTCAGCGACTACTACGAGGTCGACCCCAAGCTGGGCAGTCTCGGCGATTTCGCGGAGCTCACCCGTCGGGCCCGCGAACGTGGCATCCGGATCCTGCTCGACCTCGTCGTCAACCACACCTCCGATGAGCATGCCTGGTTCGCATCGGCCCGCAGCGATCCGAGCTCGCCCTACCGGGACTGGTACGTCTGGAGCGCTGAGGAGCCGCCGGATCGGTTTCAAGGCACGGTGTTCCCGGGGGAGCAGACCGAGACCTGGACGTTCGACGAACAGGCGGCCGCCTGGTACTTCCACCGCTTCTATGACTTCCAGCCCGACCTCAACTGGTCGAATCCCGCGGTGCGCAAGGAGATCGGCAAGATCATCGGCTTCTGGCTCCAGCTCGGTGCCTCGGGGTTCCGGATCGACGCCGCCCCGTTCGTGATCGAACAGGTCTCCCCGGGTGTCGACCCCGGGCCTCAGGACTTCTCCATCATCGACTCGTGGCGACAGGAGACGCAGTGGCAGAAGGGTGACTCGGTCCTGCTGTGCGAGGCCAACGTGGCGCCCAGTGCCGTAAGTGCGTTCACCGGCAGTCGGCCCGACGGACCGAGCGACCGGGCGCAGATGATGTTCGACTTCCTGCTCAACCCGAGGATCTGGCTGGCGCTGGCTCGCACCGACGCCGAGCCGCTGATCGAGGCGCTGACGACCGCGGTCCGGCTGCCCGCCGGCGCCCAGTGGGCCACCTTCCTGCGCAACCATGACGAGCTGGATCTGAGCAGGCTCACCGACGAGCAACGAGGCGACGTCTTTCGGGCCTTCGCTCCGCGACCGGACATGCGGCTGTACGGTCGCGGCATCCGCCGCAGGCTGGCCCCGATGCTCCGCGGTGAGCGCCGGCAGATCGAGCTCGCCTACGCCCTGCAGTTCTCGCTGCCCGGCACGCCCGTGATCCGCTACGGGGAGGAGATCGGCATGGGGGAGGACCTGAGCCTGGACGGCCGCGAGGCCATCCGTACGCCGATGCAGTGGGATGACGGCCCCAACGGCGGGTTCTCGTCGGCAGCGAAGGAGCTGCTCGCCCGGCCGGTCGCGATGAGTGGCAAGTTCGGCGCGCGGAAGGTGAACGTCCGCTCTCAGCATCGCGACCCCACCTCGTTGCTGCGGTGGTTCGAGAACCTGGTGCACACCTTGCGAAGCGCCCCGGAGATCGGGACCGGCACGGCGTCGATTCTCGACGTCCCTCTGCCACGCTCGGTGCTGGCGCACCGGTTCGATGCGCCCTCCGGCTCCATCCTGCTGCTGCATAACCTGGCCGATACGCCGGTGACGGTCGACATCGGTCCGTTGAAGGGCGCGCTAGAGGCGCCGTACGACCTGTTGGTCGACGGCCCCTACGACAAGCCGACGCGAAGACTGACCGGTCTGGAACTGCACGGCTGGGGGTACCGCTGGATCAGGCTCTCAAGGAGCGATCTGGGCTGACGCACGTCGCTGGACGGCCCGGAGTTGCGCATCGGCAAGGGGCATGCTTAAGGTAAGGCTCGCCTAATAAACCGTCGCCGAGCGTGTCTCGGCGCCACTCGCACCTCTGGAAGGCCAGCCCTGATGAATCTCCTTCGACCGCTGAGCGCCGTGGCCGGACTGGCTCTGCTCGGCTCTCTCTACGCCTGCGGCAACGACACCACCACCGCCGCCGGCGGGACGACCTACGAGGTGAAGGCCGGGGACAGTTCCTGCGAGGTGTCGCAGACCAGCATCCCCGCCGGACCTACGACCTTCGAGGTGCAGAACGTCGGCTCGAACGTCACCGAGGTCTACGTGTACGGCAAGGATGGTGACGAGTTCACCAAGATCATGGGCGAGAAGGAGAACATCGGCCCCGGAACCTCACAGTCGTTCGACGTGAACCTCACAGCCGGAGAGTACGAGGTCGCCTGCAAGCCCGGGATGGCCGGCGACGGCATCCGTACCAAGGTCACGGTGACCGGTGCCGGTGGTTCGTCCAGCCAGGCCAAGGAGAGCTATGACCGTGAGCTGGAGTTCAAGGTGGGCAAGGACGGCCGAGCGGTCCCGCCCACCGACCTGAAGGCGACGGCGGGGGAGAAGATCGAGTTCAAGCTGGAGAACGAGGCCGCGACTGAGTTCTACCTCCGGCTGCTCGACGCCGACGGCAAGCAGGTCGGCGAGGCGGAGGCGGCGGCCGGTGCCGACGCGGAGTTCATCGCCGAGCTGGCCGACGAGGGCAGCTATCAGGTCAAGGTCTTCGCTGACGGCAAGGAGTCTGCTGCCGAGACCTTCACTGTGGTGGTTGGCAGCTAGTTTGAGTCTCGGCGAGCGTCAACCGTTCTCAGACTTCTGATGCCTCGGACCGTCCTAGCGGTAGGCAGACCCGCACCACCGTCTCGCCCGGTCGTGAGTCGATGTCGATCGTTCCACCGTGGCGCTCCACTACGATGCGGCGGGCGATGTCCAGGCCGAGACCGGTCCCCTTGCCGACCTCTTTCGTGGTGTAAAACGCCTCGAACGCGCGGGCCGCGACCTGGGCCGGCAGGCCATGCCCGGTGTCTGTGATCTCGACCACGACGTCCTTGCCCTCGGCGCGGGTCGAGATCCGCAGCGTGCCGCCCCCTTCCATGGCGTCGACAGCGTTGTCGATCACGTTGGTCCACACCTGGTTGAGCTCGCCGGCGTAGGCGTCGATCCGCGGAAGGTGGGAGTCGAAGTCGCGGACCACGGTGATCTGGTTGCGGAGCTTGTGGCTCAACATCACCAGAGTGCTCTCGATTCCGTCGGTGACCTGGATGTGCTGCATGGAGGCGCGGTCCAGCTGCGAATAGGACCGGACCGCCGCGACCAGCTCGGAGACGCGCCGGGTCGACTCCTTCACCTCCGAGATCAGGGTGGCCACGGCCAACGTGCTCGCCACCCATTCCAGCCCGGGCTCGAGGGCTGCGCCGTGGAGCACGCTGGCGGCCCGCTCGCACCACGCGAGATCGACCCCGGAAGCGGCGAATGTTGGAGCGATCATCCAGTCCCGGTCGACTCCGTGGCTGGCAAGCCAGGAGGACAGCTCGTCCTCGATATCGGCCGTGGCCAACGGATCGAGGACCGTCGCCGGAGGCTCCAGCTCGCGGCGCAGGGCGTCGAGGGCCGTGAACTGCAGGGCCGAGATCTCGCCCTGGGCCAGGCGACCCAGCGACGCGAGCAGGGTCTGGCAGGCCTGCTCAAGGGTGTCGACCGCTCGGGTGGCGGCTGCTGCCGGGTTGTTGATCTCATGCGCCAGGCCGGCCGCGAGCGTTCCCAGGGTGACGAGCGACTCCCGCTGCCGCACCGTCGACTCGATCGTGCGGGCGGTCCCGTACAGCCCTTCGACCAGGTGCGCCCCGAACGGGAACCAGGCGGTCGACTTCTCCCGCAGCGCCACGGACGGAACCTGCAACACCCGCCCGGGAGCAACCCCTCGGCCCGTCGCGAGATAGACGCCGTGATCGTCCCAGGCTCTGAACCCGCCGGCCCAGCGACCGGGGACATCCATCTTGCCGACCACGTTGTCCTCGCGTCCGACATGGCGGATGAGGTCGATGGCACCGTCCACCAGCACCCACCAGAAGTCCGCATGATCACCCTCGTGGAACAGGTCGACGCCGGGCACGATGGGCACCTCGCTGCCGGCAGCGAGCAACTCGGTGATCTGGTCATCGGTCAGACCGCTGAAGAGGCTGAGCCGGCGGAGTTCGTCGACCCGCATCAGACGGTCGCCAGGTAACGGTGGACGAGGTAGACCGCCATCGCGCCCTCACCGACGGCCGAGGCGACCCGCTTCATGGAGTCGAGACGGACGTCGCCGGCGGCAAAGACCCCGGGCACGCTCGTCTCGAGAGCGAAGGGGGCCCGCGACAGCCCCCAGGGGTGGGCCTGGGCCGCGTTGAGCAGATCCTGACCGGTGACGACGAAGCCCTTGTCGTCGCGGACGATGTCGGGTCCCAGCCACTCGGTCCGGGGGGAGGCTCCGATGAAGACGAACAGCCAGCTCGAGGGCACCTGATCTTCGACACCGGTGTCCCGGTTGGCCAGTGTGAGGGTCTCCAGGTGGCCCACCCCACCGCAGGCCACGACCTCGCTGCGATACCGCACCTCGATGTTGGCTGCGGAGCGGATGCGCTCCACCAGGTAGCGCGACATCGTGGCTTCGAGCGAAGCTGCGCGCACCACCAGGACCAACCGTTTGGCGTAGCGGGCCAGGTTGAGAGCGGCCTGCCCGGCCGAGTTGGCTGCGCCGACGACGTAGACGTCGTCGCCCTGGCACTGGCTCGCCTCGCTGGCAGTGGCGCCGTAGTACACACCGCGACCGGTCAGCTCACCGAGCCCTTTAGCACCCAGGCTCCGATAGGAGACACCGGTGGCGACGATGACCGCCCGCGCCTCGATCTCGCCGGGGCCATCGACCAGAACCGCGTGCACGGGGCCGCGGGTCTCGAAGCCGACGACGGTTTGCGCCAGCACCATCTCGGCGCCGAACCGAGACGCCTGAGCGACGGCGCGCTGAGTCAGGTCTGAACCGGTCAGGCCCTTGGGAAATCCCAGGTAGTTCTCGATCGCTGCGCTCTGGCCCGCCTGTCCGCCGGGTGCCTCACGCTCCACGATGACGGTACTCAGGCCTTCCGACGCGGCGTACACAGCGGCGGCCAGTCCGGCCGGGCCGCCACCGACGATGCACACGTCGTACAGCGGTTGTTCGGCACGCGTACGCAGCCCGAGGGCCGCAGCGAGCTCGAGTGTCGACGGCGCGCGCAGCGCGTCACCCTCGGGCACGAGGACCAGCGGCAGGTCGGCTTCGGTTGCCTCCGCCAGGGCTCTCAACCGGTGCGCCTCGGCATCCCGCTCGACGTCGTACCAGCGGTAGGGGACGTGGTTGCGGGCGAGGAACGTCTTGATGTCGTGGCTGCGGTCGGACCAGCGGTTGCCCACCACCTGGACGTCGGACGTGTGGTCCGGGTTGGCCTGTCGCCAGTCGCCAAGCAGGTCGTCAATGACCGGATAGAGCCGCTCCTCCGGAGGATCCCACGGCTTGAGCAGGTAGTAGTCGAGCCCGATGTCGTTGATCGCCTTGATGGCGACATCGGTGTCGGCGTAGGCGGTCAGCAGCAGGCATTTCGCGTTCGGCGCATGGGCGCGCGCCTGCTCGAGCATCTCGATGCCTGTCATTCCCGGCATCCGCTGGTCGGAGGCGATGAGGGCCACCGGCTGGTTGCGCAGTGCGAGCTTGGCCAGCACCGCCAGGGCCTGAGCTCCCGAGGTCGCCCGCACGATCCGGTAGTCGGCCGCGTAGCGGCTGCGCAGGTCACGCGAGATCGCCGCAGAGACCAGTGGATCGTCGTCCACGGTCAGGATGGTGGGCTTGCCCATAGATCACCCCTCGAGCGGCCGCCTGCCCGACCGAGGCGGAGCCCGGAGGATGACGAAGCCGACCCGGCCCAGCATAGCGGTTCGCTCACGTCGGGGACAGAAGTCAAAGCATCCGGCGCGCGGCTGAGGCGAGCGTGCTGCCCGTCCATCTCACGGTAGACCTTCCACTCGATGAGCCCCGATGATCATGAAGAGGGCCCCAGCCCGAAAGCAGCTCAGGTGGATGAGGTCGCCTCACTGTGGTCGTCCTGCTGACGTCGGCTTCATGGCCGAGAATCGACGATCTCGCCCTGACCGCGTACTTCTGGCTTCTCGAGCCGGGCAACGGATTGCCAGCAGCGGACGGGCGCTCAGAACTGAGGTCCGTCATCGATGCCTACGACACCACAACCGAGATGCCCCTGACGATCGCGGATCGGATGTCGCTCCGGTGGCGATCACCAGCCAGCCTGCCTGGTCGGTGGGGGAGTGGGCATTGGAGGACTCAAACCCTCACGCCCTAGGACTTTTGCCTCTGTTCGTCTGTCCGGCCGCCACCTCCACTGGGAGCAGGAGGTTCGCGATGACTGGATCGGGAGGAACCCGCCGAAGGAACCCAGGTGAAGGCAGCGCTGCCGGGACGGCAGCCGCGACCGGTGTAGGGTCCTGGCCCACGCCTCGGTTGGTCTTCGCAGACAACCTGAAGGTGGCGCTGGTGGCAGGTGTGATCCTCGCCCATGTGATCATGGCCTGGGTCGGATTGGGAACCTGGGTCCTGAGCGAGCCACCCGTCCGTGAACCGCTCTTGTCGCTGTTGATCATGCTTTCCGTCGTCGGGGTGCTGTTCGGCATGCCGTTGTTCTTCCTGGTTGCTGGAATGTTCACTCCTGGTTCGCTCCGGCGCAAGGGTTTCCGCACGTTCGCGAAGGAGCGGACGCTGCGACTGCTCCTGCCGTCGGTCCTGTTCGCCCTCCTACTGAGTCCACCGATCGAGTACTTCGACACCGACAATGCGGGCTGGACCAAGGGATTCTGGGCGTTCGTGCCCACGGTCTGGTGGCAGCTGCCGCCGCCCCCAGGACCGACCTGGTTCCTGGGCGTGCTGCTGCTGCTGTCTCTCGGATATGCGGCTATCCGCTCGAGATGGCCGGGCAACGTCGTCACCGTGCCGCTACGGGTCCTGGAGCTGGCGGTAGCGGCCGCCCTCGTCGCTGCCTCCTCGTTCCTGATGCGCCTGGTGGTGCCCTTCGGCGAGGAGCGCTGGCATCTGGCCGTCTCGCAGGCTCCGGGCTGGGTGGTCGGCTTCATCCTCGGTGTGATCGGGCGCGAACGTGGCTGGTTTCTGCCGATGGAGCCGCGCATGGCGAAGATCATCCGGTTGGTGGCGTGGATGGCGATGGCGGCCTGTGTCGGCGTTGTCGGAGGCGCCGTGGGTCTGGGAATGGACCTCGAGGTGTTCACCGGTCACGGGACCTGGCAGTCGCTCGTGCTCGCCATCATCGAGGGGGTGATCGTGGTCACGGTGTCCCTCTGGTTCTTGGATCTTTTTCGCCGACGGTTCAATGACCAGGGTGCCTTCGCTCGGCAGTTGAGCCGGGCGGCCTATGCCACCTTCCTGGTGCACCAGCTCGTGCTGGTCGGATTGGTGGTGCTGAGCCGGCGGCTGCCGTGGCCGCCGGAGCTCAAGTTTCTCACCGTCAGCGTCCTGGGCCTGGTGTTCTCCTTTGCCCTTGGTGCCGCGTTGGTACGGCTGCCGGGAGTCTCTCGCATCCTCTGACCAGAACCAGCGGCGCTCGACGACGCGAGAAGTCGGTCAGCGTCCGGTGGCGGACTCGTAGCGAAGGAGAACGACACCATTGCCGAAGGTCCGGGTCTCAGCAAGGCTGAGGGTGATACGGGCACCCGACGAGGGAAACAGAGGCTTGCCGCCTCCGATGACGACCGGGTGGATGTAGATGCGGTATTCGTCGATCAGGTCGTGTTGCATGAATGATGCCGCCAGGTCGGCACCTCCGATCACCAGATCTCCGCCCGGCGTCGCCTTGAGCCGCCGCATCTCTTCGACGTCGAGGTTGCGCCGGATCGTCGTGTTCCAGTCGGCCCGCTCCAGGGTGCGGGAGAAGACGATCTTGGGCATGTCGCGCCAGATGCGGGCGAACTCCGCCATCACCGGCGGGCTCGACGGGTCGGCGTCAGCGGTCGGCCAGAATCCGGCCATCAGCTCATAGGTGACACGACCGTCGATGAAGGCGCCCATCGAACTGAGCTGTTCGTTGAAGTGGCTGTGCAGCTCCTCATCGACCCGGTGCCAGTCGATCTGGCGCGCCGGCCCCTCGATGAACCCGTCGAGGGACACCGACATCATCAAGATGATCTTCCGCATCGCGATCCTTCACACACACTCGGGTGGCTTCAGCCACCTGCTGTGCTGGCGACGATACGCCACAACCTCGTATGGGTGCACTGTCTTCGTCACATTGTCGGGGCAGCTGCAATCCGGGATTCAGGTGAGCGCATCGGTCTAGGCTGAAGATATGGAGAATCGTCCGGGCGATCTCAGGCTGGAGATGGGACACGTGTTCCCGGCGGCTGCCTCGGAAGTCTTCGAGGCGCTCAGCGAGGCGGAATGGTTGGCCAGATGGTGGGGTCCGGTGGGATTCAGCATCCCGAACCTCACTTTCAACGCCCGCGTCGGTGCCAGATATCGAATCGAGATGCAACCGCCGTCGGGTGGTCCCTTCTTTCTCGGCGGTGAGCTACGCGAAGTCCTTCGACCTCTCAAGTTGTCCTATACCTTTGCCTGGGAGGATCCTGATGTTGATGACGTCGAAACCCTGGTCACCCTGGTGCTACGCGCGGTGGTCGGCGGCGGCGCGACCGAGGTGGCACTGACTCAGGGCCCCTTCCGAACCGAGGCGCGTCTTGCGCTGCACCGTGAGGGGTGGACTGACGCTTTCGAGAAGCTTGAGCGGCTCATGACCATCCGTGCCTAGGCGGGCCTTGCAAGAATTCGACCAGTCGCGTCCGGTGAGGTGGCGTGTGCGCGCACGAATGAAGTTTCAATCATCAACGAATGGTCGATTTCTTGCACCGGCACTTGGGTTTCAGGCGCTTGCGGGTAAGAATGCCAATAGCAACGTATGGCTGACCATTTTGGGGCGCGGCCCCAGGTCAATCCGTATGAGACCTGTGCGGGAAAGCCCGGAGACGTGTCCCTCTGCGAGGGGACACCGAAATGGACGTGGAATGGGAACAACGAGACGACGGCTCACTGGTGGCGAGGGGGGAATTCGCCTCGGTCGAGGTGAGGCCTGTGGGCGAGAGCTATGTCGTGGCCTCGGGAGGAGCCATGCGAGGCAAGACCCATGGCTCACTGGACGCGGCGAAGGAGTGCGCTGAAGAGTGGTTGGAGGTGCTCGAGCGCGAGTTCGGGCCAACCGCATGATGCTTCAGCCGAGTCTGCGTGACAGCTGTCCTGAACTGGTGAAACCGATGTCTCGGTTGGTATCTTGCCAGGTATCGCGGACGTCAAGGAGGACAGTATGTGCGAGTGGGTTGAGCTTCCTGACGGGACACTCCAGGCATGTGGCGAGACGGGGTGCGTGCAGATCCGAGCGGAGGACGACTACTGGGTCGTTTCGGCTGGCACTGCGATGTTCACGCAGTTGCACGGTTCGGTGGATGCAGCCAAGGAGAGGGGCGAGGTCTGGCTTGCCTTGATAGATAAGGACGCCACCGGGGCCGGGCCCACTCAGACACCGCAGTAGGGCGCATCCTCCAGGTGGTCTGGCCGGTGATGGTGAGCCGGTGCGGGAAGTGCTCGGCGAAGAAAACGGATAGCCAGGCTTTCCTGAGACGGCTCTTGGTTGGTCATTGCCGATGGTCAAGCACGGCCAGCCAGTGCAATGCGGCCACCTGGGCCGACTCCAGGGTCGCGTGGGCCGCCCCTTGGTCGGCGCCTCCTGAGGTCACGAGATAGCCCCCATCCGAGGGCGTTACCGCCACGGAAGCGAACTCGCCCTGGGCCAGCAGCGAGCCGTCCGCATGTCTGATCCACTTCATGTCCATCTGCGTCGATCCTACAAGGTTGACGCCTTGGCCATGCTCCGCCGACGTGGCAGAGCAGCTGGTCATCACTTTCCAAGGACCTCTGACTCCAGTGTGCTCCACGGGTGGTGAGACACCAAAGCTGGGCCCCACATCTCGACCGCGGCACCGGCAGGCGTGGCTGATTGTTGCTGCCGCCTTCTTCGGGTACATAATCAGCCTCGGTCTGGCAGAGTCCGGCAAGGAGGGACGTAGCGACGCTTGACCTCTCGCCGATCCACGCGCTGCACCCGAGAGGGTCGAGCGTGGGGCGGTCCATATCCCACTGTAGGAGTTGCTCGCCGTGAGTGAAGTGTCAGCATCTGAGGGCCGCCGGTGTGCGGTCGTCTTCAACCCGACCAAGATCAGCGACCAGTTCCGTGAGCGGATGACGAAGGCTCTGCAGCGTGACGGATGGGTGGACACGCTGTGGCTGGAGACCACTGCCGAGGATCCGGGACGAGCCATGACGCGACAGGCAGTCGACGAACGCGTGGATCGAGTCATCGGTGCCGGAGGTGACGGCACTATCCGCATCGTCGCGGACGGCTTGGCGGGTACGGACATTCCGATGGGACTGATCCCGGCCGGCACCGGGAACCTGCTCGCGCGAAACCTTGACCTGCCGATGGATGAGGAGGCCGCCATTGAGGCAGCCATCGGCGACCAGACCCGCGTCATCGACCTCGTCCGGATCACTGTCGATGATCATGAACCTGAGCGCTTCGCTGTGATGGCAGGTTTCGGGGTCGATGCGATGATCATGGACGAGACCGACGAGGGGCTGAAGGACAAGGTCGGCTCGGCCGCCTATTTCGTGGCGGCCAGCAAGGCGTTGGGTCGAGTCCCAGTTTCGCTGACAGTCAAGCTGGATGACGGCCGACCGTTCAAGCGACACGCCATGCTGTGCGTGATCGGCAACGTGGGCGAGCTCCGAGGGAACCTCACGCTCATCCCTGGCGCCAAGCCCGACGACGGGAAGCTTGACCTCTACATCGCGTCCCCGCGCAAGGTGCGGCACTGGCTCAAGCTGGCTCTGCGTCTGATGACCCGCAGGCCCAAGAAGGACGACCAGGTCGACCAGCTCACCGGAAAGGTCGTCTCGATCACGATCCGCGGCACTGAGAGCTATCAGCTCGACGGCGACGTGGTCGGCGACTGCACCAGGCTGACCGCAGAGATCGAGCCCGGCGCTCTCACTGTCTGCATCCCCGAGGTCGGTTCACAGCAGCAGTGATCCTGCGGCTCCCGGTCCTTGTCAGGCTCCCTGAGATTGAGTTCGCCACGTTCTCTGAGCTTGAGTTCGCTACGTTCCCTGAGCCTGTCGAAGGGCTCTTCGACAAGCTCAGAGCGCGTTGGTTCGGCTCGATTGATTCGCTCTGGTTGGCTGAATTCCGTGCCCTGAGCTTGAGCTCGCTACGTTCCCTGAGCTTGTCGAAGGGCTCTTCGACAGGCTCAGAGCGCGTTGGTCCGGCTCGATTGATTCGCTCTGGTCGAGGGTGGCCGCCCAGCTGGCGAGGAGCGTGAGTCCGTCGCCAGACGCTGAGCCCGATCTGCGCGGCGGGGCCCATCAGTGCCCGGCCGGCTTGCCAGCCGGATGGATGCGCTCATTCCCGGACGGAGAACGGGGCCGGCGACTCCAGGGACCCCTCCTCCAAGCCGGTCCCGCCTTCGATGAGCTCAACCAGCCTCGTGATGAAGCGGGCCGCCGGAGCGCCGTCCACGACGTCGTGGTCGAAGGCAATCGTCAGGTTGAGCAGGTCGCGCGCTTGAACGCGGTCCTCGACCACGGCAGGTTTGCGAGCGATGCCTCCGACGATGAGCAGCAGGGACTGACCCGCCGGCGCCAGACCCTAGCCACCGCCGCGACCGGCCATCCCCAGTGCTGTCACGCCTACCGTGCCGGCCGCGTTCACCCTCCGGGTGGGGTTGAGCCGGCTGGCCGTACGGATGAGTCGGACGAACAGCCGGGGAAGCGGCCAGGGGGCCGACATCAGGACCTGAAACGCCGACGGTTTGCCGTCGCCCCGGGGGAGGGGCCGGGCCTGGAATTGTCGAATCTCCCGGTGAATGTCCAGGAGCGACTTGCGGTTGGCTGCGCGGATGATCAAGGGGACTGCAACGGTGGTCTCTCCCAGCTTGCGCTCGACGGGCAGGAAGACGTCCACGTCGTCGAAGACGACCAGATGCTTGCGGCCCTTCGGCATCGCCTGGACGGACTTGTCCTCATCCACGGCCCGGGCAAGGCAGCAGGCCAGATAGCCGGTGAAGGACAGAGCGTCACCCGTCCTTGTCGTGTAGTCCTCAATGGCCAGTCGAACGTCGGTCACATCCACCTCGAGCAGGGCGTAGATGCTGTGCTTCCACCAGTACAGGTCGAGATAGTTATGCGTGATGCGGCGTGCAGGCGGAAGTTCCGTTACCTGATAGGAGAGCGAAGGTTTGGGCATGAGGCTCCTCCTCGTGCTGAGGTCACCCCGGGACAATGACGAAGCCACGCCGCCCGAGGCTGTGGACCGGAATGGTTGAGTTGGTCACCGACCACGCTGTCGCTGTCGGCGACCGACACCTAGGGCCGATGGTCCCGTGCCGTACCGACCAAACGACTCCCGGGACCGGGCCGACGGCACTCGCCGGGCCTCGGGCTGCCGGCCTCCACCCTGGCCTTGACCGTCCACTGTTAGGGTCCTGGCATGGGTGCGGAGTCGAGCAAAATGACGTTGTCGGTCATCCCTCACGAGCGGTGGTGGGGAGGGGCCGTCGCCGATGGGCAGCGGATGCCCTTCGGTGATCGTCCGCACCGCCGCAACCTGGCGACCTCAGCTGGTGTCGCCGATGATGATCACGCCGGCGCCAACCAGTCCGCGCCGTTGTTGGTGTCCAGCGCTGGTCGATATGTCTGGTCCGAGCAGCCGTTCACCTTCGCCTTCGACGGCGCTGGAAACCTGACGGTGGACGGCACCGAGGTAGTGGTCGGTGAGGAAGGCGGTGGCCTGGCCTCGGCGTTCAGGTCGGCGGCAGCGAGGCACTTCCCGGCCTCCGGCCAGACTCCGGCGGAGGTGATGTTCCGCGCGCCCCAGTACAACACCTGGATCGAGATGCCCTATCAGCCGAACCAGGAGGCGGTGCTCGGCTATGCGCAGGGTGTGCTGGAGGCAGGGTTCCCGCCCGGCCTGATCATGATCGACGACCGCTGGTCGGTCGACTACGGGAACTGGACCTTTGACCGCTCCCTCTTCCCGGATGCCGCGACGATGGTCCAACAGCTGCACGAGATGGGCTTCCCGGTGATGTTGTGGCTCGTCCCGTTCGTCAGTCCTGACAGCCCCAATTCCCGGTGGCTGGCCGAACGGGGGTGGCTGATCAAGGGGGCCGACGGGCGCCCTGTCGTACGCGAGTGGTGGAACGGGTACAGCACGATCGTGGACCTCACACACCCGGACGCCGTGGCCTGGCTGCGGGGTGTGTTGAACGAACTGAGGACGGTCGTGGGCATCGACGGCTTCAAGTTCGATGCGGGTGACCTGCGCGACTACCGTCCCGACGACCTGACGGTGGGCGAGGACGGGGCGGTCGGTCAGTGCGAGGCCTGGGCTCGGCTGGCCTCGGAGTTCAAGTTCAATGAGCTGAGGGCCTGCTGGAAGATGGGTGGTCAGCCCCTGGCGCAGCGTCTCCACGACAAGCCGCGCACCTGGGGGCAAGGCGGACTTGCCTCACTCATCCCGGAAGGCATCGCTGAGGGCCTGATCGGACACGCCTTCAACTGCCCGGACATGATCGGTGGCGGGGAGCTGGGATCGTTTGAGGACGACACGCCTCTCGATCAGGAGCTCTTCGTCCGCTTCGCGCAATGCTCGGCTCTGTTCCCGATGATGCAGTTCTCTCTCGCCCCATGGCGCGTCCTCGACCAGACGCACCTCGCTGCTGTCCGGACCGCCGTAGAGATCCGTCAAGAGCTGATGCCCGACCTGGTGCGGCTGGCCAGCCACGCCGCCAGCAGCGGAGAGCCCATCCTCCGTCCGTTGGCGTACCACTTCGCAGGCTACGAGGAGGTGCGCGACCAGTTCCTCGTCGGCGAAGACATCCTCTGTGCCCCGGTGCTGGAGCAGGCGGCCACGAGCCGTCACGTCCTGATACCGCCCGGGCAATGGAAGCAGGACGACGGGACCGTCGTCGTCGGGCCGACCGAGGTGGACGTCGAGGTCACCCTCGAGTCGTTGCCTCGGTGGCGTCGCATCGCTGCCTGATGCGAGCTGCCGGGTAGGTCCTGACTCTGATGCGTCTGGCGGCGGCAACTAGTGGTGGGTCGGTGAGTCAGGAAAGGACGGGGACGTCCGGCTGACGCTGCAATGCCAATACTCGCGTTCTTCACTGTGTCCAGATCGCGAGGATGGATAGCAGTGGCGGCAGAATTCGCGTTGTGTTGAGTTCTCAGTCGCGGTCGGGCCGGTGTGCGCCAGAAGTCGGGTTCTGTCGAGTTATGGACCGGAATCTGCGCTTTGGGCACGCGAGAACTCGCGTTCTGCCGAGTTCTCAATCGTGCGGGTGCGTTGCCGTCCCAAGGTCGCGTCCAGTTGAGCGGAGCGAAGGTCTGCCGACCGTGGCTCGAGCGTGTCCGAAGGCCCGTCGCCGGGCCAGGGCTGGGAGGCGACGCTTGCAGGGCGTGAACAGATGAATCGGCTCGTCAGCATGGGACCGGGCCGAGTCTGACGCTCAGCGGACACGCTGGCTCGGCGGCGACGCGCCGATCCGTGTGTTGTGCCGTCTGTACAGGCGGCACCGGTCCAATGACGCGGTCTGGCCTGTCCAGGGCGTACCGCCCTGGGACGTCGAACCGTTCGCCTCCCGTTTCCCGACGCTATCAGCGACGGTTCGGAGTAGCGTTGAGGTCATGGCGAACAAGAAGCGGTGGCAGGACTTCAGCGCGGGTCAACGCGCAGCCATCATTGCGGGCGGAGCGGCGGAGCTGGTGCTCACCAGCATCGCCCTCACTGACCTGGCCAAGCGCCCGGGTAAACAGGTGCGCGGCCCCAAGCCCCTCTGGGTCCTGGGGTGTATCGTTCAGCCCTTTGGGCCCATTGCCTACCTGGCGTTCGGTCGGCGCTCGACCTGAGCTCAGAGTTGCGCTCCCTCCTCCGGCAGGCTGAGGGCGACAACTGCGACTGGGCAGGCGGCCACCTGGCTGGCTCAGGGCTTCCGGTACCCCATGGCATACATCCAGGTGGCCGCATCGATCGGGATCAGCAGTGGCCGCTTGCGGGCAGTGAACTTGGCTGCTGTCACCCATGGCGGGGATTTTTGTGCTTTGGGACTCGCAAGTATGTCTTTGCATACGCAATAACGTCCCATCCACTGTGAGGGGTGGGCTCAACGGCTGGGAACGAACGCCTGGTCTTCCATAGGCAAGCGTGCAACAATCTGCGCATGAATGCAGATAGGCGGACGGCCCACGTTGAAGGAGGCGTCCAGTCGGACGAACGGCAGCGGGACATCGACACCCAGTTCGTCGAACTGGCCGTCGAAGTCTTCGCCATGCTGGCTGACGCCACCCGGGTGCGAATCATCCTGGCGTTGCGGGACGGCGAGCTGTCGGTGAACACCCTGGCCACCATGGTCGACAAGTCCCCGGCCGCCGTGTCGCAGCATCTGGCGAAACTGCGGCTGGCTCGGATCGTGTCCACCCGCCATGAGGGCAATCGGGTCTTCTATCGACTCGAGAACGAGCACGCCCAACAGCTCGTCACGGACGCAATCTTCCAAGCCGAGCACTCCCTCGGTGGCCAGCCCCGCCACCATCACCAGCACGCCGATGAGGTCCATTCGTGAGCGCCCACCATTCCCACGACCACAGGCACAGCCTTCAGCAGCCAGACAAGGGCGCGGGTGATCGACCCGGTCGACACGGTGATCACACCACGTCGGACGATCACGGACACGGACACGGACACGGGCACGGACACGGGCACGATCATGATCATTCGCATCCCTCCGGTTTGAAGGGGCTTTTGTACGGCCTGTTCGTGCCGCACAGCCACGATGCTGCGGACTCGATCGATGACGCCTTGGAGGCCAGCGCACACGGGGTTCGAGCGGTCAAGGTCGGGCTGGTCGGGCTCGGCGCGACCGCGATCCTGCAACTGGTGGTGGTGTTGATCAGCGGCTCTGTCGCTCTGCTCGCTGACACGATCCACAACTTCTCCGACGCCTTGACGGCGATCCCGCTGTGGATCGCCTTCGTCGTGGGTAGACGGGCCGCCACCAAACGCTATACCTACGGCTACGGCCGGATCGAGGATCTGGCCGGGCTGTTCATCGTGGCGATGATCTTCCTGTCCACTGTGGTGGCCGGATACGAGTCGATCCGCCGGTTCATCGAACCGCAGCCACTGCACAACCTCGGCTGGGTCTTCGTTGCCGGCCTGGTCGGTTTCGTCGGCAACGAAGCCGTCGCCGTGCATCGGATTCGGGTCGGGCGCCGGATCGGCTCGGCCGCATTGGTGGCCGACGGTGTCCATGCCCGTACTGATGGTTTCACCCCGCTCGCTGTCGTCCTGGGTGTGACCGGCGTCTGGCTCGGCTTTCCGCTCGCCGACCCGATCGTCGGCTTGGTGATCAGCGTGGCCATCTTCATCCTGCTCTGGGGCACCGCCCGCGATATCGGTCGGCGGCTTCTCGACGGGGTGGACCCGAACCTCACGCAGCGGGCCCACGGAGCTGTTGCGTCCCTGCCCGAAGTCGATCACGTCGAAGATGTCCGGTTGCGTTGGACCGGTCACCGGCTCAGCGTCGAAGCCACTGTGGCTACTGACCAGCACATGACCGTCCACCAGTTCCATGCTCTGGAGCACGAGGCTGACCACGCCATCCGGCAGCACCTGCCCTCGGTCGGGCATGTCCGCCTCAACCCGACAGTGAGTCACACCGAAAAGTTGTGACTCTCCAGACGAGTGATATCCCTAGACTGGGCGATGCGCCATGTCAGCGCGCCAAGCTGTCACATCGCATCTGAGCAGTGGACGGTGTTCAGCTTCTAGAGATCGGAAGCACAGCGATGGGGACGGGTGATAGCCGAACTGTCGGTTGGTGGCTGACCGCAATCGTCCTGGCCCCTCTGCCGTCTGGCGCGCAGCTGCGTGCACTCGCGTTCTTAGCGTTCGCCCCACGAGAGTCGCAAGACTACCCAACTGATGAGTGAGAGACCTGTGCAAATGAACTCCCGGGAACCGATCCGAGGCGTGCTGGCTTCGATGGTCGATGCTGTGCGGACCAGCTTGTGGCCGGTGCCCACGATGGGGATTGTGCTGGCTCTTGTCGGAGCAATACTGCTCATGCACCTCGACCGATCGGTCGATGACCTGCTGCCCAGCGGCTTATCCTCTTGGGTTTTCGGCGACGACTCGGACGCTGCCCGGTCGATGCTGGGCTCTCTCGCAAGCTCATTGATCACCGTCACATCGCTGACGTTCTCACTGACGGTGGTGACACTTCAGCTGGCAAGCAGCCAGTTCTCGCCGCGGTTGCTGCGCACCTTTACCCGCGATCCGGTCGTTCAGCGGACTTTGGCGCTCTTTTTGGGCACCTTTGTCTTCACCCTGACCGTCCTTCGGGCGGTCCGATCTTCAAGCGATTCCACCGAAGAGTTCGTTCCACAGATCTCGGTTACGGTGACATACCTGTTGACCGTGGCAAGTGTCTTCGGACTGATTCTGTTCTTGGCGCACCTCGCTCAGGAGATCCGAGTGGAGACGATGCTGCGCACAGTGCATCGGGAGGCCATGGACACTGTGCGCCGTGTGCTCAGTGATGTGGAGACCACCGAGCACAACGACTTCCAGCCAGCCGTTGGTTCTATCGCGCTGCTTTCTCCGCGCTCGGGTTTCATCACGCACGTGCGGACGGAGGAGCTGTGCGCCGTCGCGTCAGAGCTGGACACCATGATCATGGTCACGGCACCGACGGGTAGCTCTGTCGTCGAGGGCACGCCCGCAGGTCAGGCCTGGCCGACCCAGCGTGGCCGGCAGCTCACCGATCAAGAGCGTAGCCAGGTTCAGCGGGGCTTCGACCGAGCAGTCGAGATCGGCTTTGAGCGGACCTCCATCGACGACGTTAGCTATGGCCTCCGCCAACTCACTGACATTGCTGCCAAGGCCTTATCGCCGGGTGTCAATGATCCCACCACCGCCACCCATAGTCTGGGCCACAGCTCTGCCCTGGTCTGCGCTCTCGCTCGGCTGCCACTGGGCGACCAATTGGTCCGCGACGACACAGGTACGCTGCGGGTCGTCGTGCGTCGGCCGACATTCGGAGACTTACTCAACCTAGCGGTCGACCAGCCCAGACGGTACGGAGCGGGCGAGCCCCAAGTAGTGGAGCGGCTGTACCAACTACTGAGCGAAGTCGGTTGGGTCGTCGCAGCGCAAGGTCATCGGCTGGCCGTTCGCGACGAGTTGCGTCGGCTCCGAGATGCCACGTTGGCAACTCCAACCGACGAGACGCAGCGGCTGCGATACGATCGGCTGCACGAGCAGGTGGAACGTCATCTGAGTCAGTGACGAAGCCGCGGCGCGATGTCCGACTCAGGTCAAATCACTGATTGCACCAACCTGTCAAATTCCGATGGGCCCTGCTGCGTCGATCACCACCACAGCGAGTGAGACATCGTGCAGCCCGTGGACTCTGCACCGTCGAGCGAATGGCCCAGAATCGGCCGGTAAGCCGCCGAGAGATTGCAGACCGAGTTGTCGGACCACGGGATCAGGCTTACTCAAGCGCTCTCGAACGCCGGTAAGTTGATCGCGTCATGGAAGCTCCTGCCCATCGCCAGATCTGCAACCTTAGGCAGTCCCATCAATCTCATCACCGTGTTTCGCAAGAGGAGTTGGAGCCGATTCTTTGGCGCGAACGCCGGCCCCAGGCCCACGGCGGCATCCTGCTTGGAGCGCAGGAAACTGGCGAGCCGCTGCTCATAGCGAGAGAAGGCCTCGACATGATCACCCACCCGGCTCAGTTCCGCGGCCAGGACGTAGGCCTCCACCATCGCCAGTGCCGAACCCTGTCCGGCCAGAAGTGAGGGGCAGGCCGCCGCGTCGCCCACCAACGCCACGCGCCCACGCGTCCACGAGGCCATCCGGATCTGGCTCACCGCGTCGAAGTAGAACGTTCTTGCCTGCGGCATCAGATTGAGGATCGCCGGCGTCTCCCAACCTGCGCCGGCCAGCCTTGTCCGCAGGAGCGCTTGCTGTGCGGGCCGATCGTCGCTCGGCACGGGGCCGTGGTGTCGCACCGTGAACACGAACGTGGTGATGTCATCGCGGAGAGAGACCCGGACGGCCTGGAACCCCACCTCGGCATGCATCATGGCGATCAGGTCGTCGCGCGGACGATAGCCTTCGACGTCGAACACCGAGACCACCATGTCGAGGTACGTCTCGTAACGTTCGTCCGGGCCGAAAACCAGCCGCCGGATCTGTGAGTGCAGCCCGTCTGCACCGACTACAAGATCAAAGTCGCGGTTAGCCCCACTGTCGAATGTGACCTGGACGCGTTCGCCGTCGTCATCGAGCGACGAAACGGTGTCGTCGAGGATCAGCTCGACCCGCTCCTCGAGCGCGCCGTAGATGACCGCAGCCAGGTCGGAGCGAGCGATGCTGAGGTACCGCTGGGTAGACCCCATCACAGCCACCGGGTCGAAAGAGGCGATGCGGTGCCCCTCGCGGTCGACCGCACGCGCCTCAGCAATCACGTAGCCGCGTTGCCTCAACTCGGGCACGATGCCCATCCGCTCGGCCACGTCGAACCCTGCCCCCCAGAAGTCGATCAGGTAGCCACCCCGTCGGAGCTCGGGAGCTCGCTCGACCAGGCTCGGCTCGTGGCCTGCCCTCAGCAACCAGAAGGCGAGGGTTGGGCCGGCAATCCCGGCACCCACGATCAACACCTTCATGAGGCACCCTCCAGTCGCGACCTGGAAAGGACGCCAGTCTGATCTTGGCAGCCAGCCCCTGCGCGCGGACTGGTGACCTGGCAAGGCATCGGCGAGGGTTACTCCTCCGGTCGGCGGCTTGCGGCGCCGCCTGAATGCGCCTTGTCGAGCCCGTCAGTGGACAAGGCTCCGAGATCGGGAAGTCCGATCCGACGGCTTTCCTGTGCTCGACGGCGGCGGGCTCGGGCGAACAGCAGGACCACGACAATCGCGATGATGATGACTGCGGCCACAATCCACAGAATCGTTGTTGTGCTCATCTTGAAGCGTCTCCCTTCGAACGGTCGGCACGTCCCAACAACATTCGGCGGCACGCGATCCGGGCCGCGAGGACATGCCCTCTTCCTCCCACTATTCGTCAGTAATTGCGCTCGTGCAAACATTGCGACCTGGTTGATATCTGACCGTTATGAGGGTTGGGCACGCGCCCGTCAGGAGGCCGGCACCTTCTGTTCCGGCAGATCGGCCATCGCCTCTACCTGGAACATCCTCGCTACCGGCACGTCGGTGCTGGAGTGGGCGATGATGCTCAGTCCGATGCAGACTGCGACAAGCTCGTAGGCATCCTTCGCCTGCGGTATCCCCGAGTGGAGCACGAGCAACCCGTACACCACGGAGGCGAAACCCTTCGGGCCGAACCAGGCGGCCGCGAATAGTTCCCTGCGTTCAAGATTGCCGCCCAGCAGCGACAGGTACAGGGACGCAGGTCGGACCAGCACCAGCGAGAGCACAGCGACGATCCAGCCACCCACACCGACGCTGGCCAGCAGTGCGGGTGTCAACAGCGCCCCGAAGACCAACAGCGCGGCGAACTTCGCCAACTCGGCACACTGGTCACCGAGAGGGGCGAACGACTCCTGCGCCGCTGGGTTGAGCCGAGCAACCATGACGCCTCCGGCGAAGGCAGCGAGATAGGGGTTGAGGCCAGTGAGGTGGGCGATCCCGTACAGGAGAATGCCTACCGCAAGCGGCCCCAGGGGCTGGATCCTGGGTTCCACGCCGAGTCCGGGAACGCGCAGTAGCTGGTGAACTGCCAGCGGCAACAGCACGCCAAGGGCCAGGCCACCGAGGAGTTCGAGGACCACCAGGCCAACGCCAGCGTGCTCGCCGCTCGACGCGGCTGCGCTGATCAAGATCATCACCGCCGGCAGCGCCAGCCCGTCGTTGAGTCCGCTCTCAACGCTGAGCAGCCGGCGGAGCCGGGCCGGCACATCGCTGCGGCCGACGATAGCCGAGGCGAACACCGGATCTGTCGGCGCCAGTACCGCACCGACGAGCATCGAGGTGATCCAGTCGAAGCCGGCCAGGAAGTGCGCGAGTACGGCGACGCCCCCGAAGGCCAGCGGCATTCCTACTCCCAGCGCCCTTGCCGGTTGGCGCCACGACCCCTCCCCACGCAGGTTGCGGAGGGCAGTACCGTCCACGAACAAGACGGTGAACAACGCCAGATCAGCCAGGTTCCCGACCAGTGGACTGTTGGCGTCGAGAGAAACCAGACCCAGGCCACCCTGACCGGCCAGCGCGCCGGTCAGCAGGAAGATCAATGATGTTGAGAGCACGGTTCGTGCGGCCATCCCGGAGACGAGGACGGCAACCAGCAGGCACGCACCGAACAGGATGGTCAAGGTCATCCGGCATTATCGCCATAGCGGCCGTCGACTTCCCCAGCGGGGGATGGTGGCTGTCAGGTACCCCGACCGGTGTCACCGTGGTGGCGGTGGTGCCGCTCCTGGTCGCCACCTGCTGGCGCAGCCTCAGTCGTCTTTGGGTGACCCAGCGGCCGCTGCGGAACGGGATGCGCTCCCGGTCATCTGGTGGCGGAGTTCACCTTTGGGCTGGTCACTGGACAACTGGCCTGTGCGCTACATGCGGATCCATCACAGCAGATCGGCGCCGGTGGGTGCATTTGTTGCTAGTTTCCCCGGTAGGAGGCTGAGATGGCTGACAGCGGGAGGACTGGGCCGACGATCTACGACGTGGCCCGAGCCGCTGGGGTGGCACCGTCGACGGTGTCCCGGGCCTTGGCCAAGCCTGGCCGGGTCAGTTTCAGGACCGCCGAGCATGTCCGCCGCGTCGCGGATGAGCTCGGCTACCGGTCGAGTCGGATGGATCTGCCCATGTCAGCCCGCGGAACGGGAGTGCTGGCCCTGATCGTCGCCGACATCGCCAACCCGGTCTTCATCGGCATGATCCGCGGTGCCGAGCGGGAGGCAGCCCAGCACGCACTCACGCTGGCGATCATCGAAACTCAGGAGTCGAAGGAGGGCGAGCAGCGCGCCATTGCCCGGCTGGAGGCCACGGTCGACGGCTTCATTCTGGCCTCTTCACGGCTGTCGGACCAGATGATCCGCGCGCTGGCGAAGCGGAAGCCGGTGGTGGTGCTGAACCGAACGGTCGGTGAGGTCCCCTCGGTCGTCAGCGACAACGTTCAGGCGATCAAGAAAGCGACGGAACACCTCGTCGAGCTGAAACACACCTCAATCTGCTACCTGGCCGGACCGGAGGCCTCCTATGCGAACGGGATGCGGTGGCGTGGTCTCAAGGAGGCTGGGATGGAGCTGGAACTGCACGTTCGCCGGCTTGGCCCGTTCCTCCCGACCATGCGCGGTGGTGCCGACGCCGCCGAACTGTGGTTGAAGCACCCGACCGCCGCCGTGATCGCCTACAACGACCTGATGGCGATCGGGTTCATGCAGGCCGTGACGGCGGCCGGTCGGCGGGTGCCACGAGACGTCAGCGTGATCGGTTTTGACAACATCGTCGATGCCGAGCTGGTGGAGCCGGGGTTGACCACGATCGCCGCGCCACTGGTCAGCATCGGCTCGACGGCAGTCGAATATCTCGCCACCAGGACTGATCGCGAGGCACCGGAGCCGGTGCTGCTGCCGGCGCGTCTGGTGCTGCGCGACTCGACTGGTCCACGGGTGCGTTGGTGACCCATACGCTCAGGCGCCCTTCGACAGGCTCAGGGCGCGTGCTGGCTCAGGGCGCGTGCTGGCTCAGGGCGCGTGCTGGCTCTGGGCGCGTGGTGGCTCAGGGCGCGTGCTGGCTCAGGGCGCGTGCTGGCTCTGGGCGCGTGGTGGCTCAGGGCGCGTGCTGGCTCTGGGCGCGTGGTGGCTCAGGGCGCGTGCTGGCTCAGGGCGCGTGGTGGCTCTGGGCGCGTGCTGGCTCAGGGCGCGTGGTGGCTCTGGGCGCGTGGTGGCTCAGGACGTAGTGCATAGGTCCGCTCCGCTTGTCAGCAGAGCGGTTGCGGCGGCACAGTAATCCTCATGACGACCCACACTCTTTCACCGGCCCGACAAGACAGTTACGGCACCGAGCCGGGTGATCCGGACCGGGCGGTCAAGATCGGAGGGGTGGGGGAGCGGCTCGAGTCCGAGCAGGTGACGCGCTTCGTCCGAGACGCCCTGGCCGGCGCTGACGTCGACGGCAAGAGTGTCTGCCTGGTGGTGCCGGACGGCACCCGGACCTGCCCCTTGCCGCTGCTGATGCGCGCCACGCACGAGGTGCTCGCCGGACGGGCGACCAAGGTGACCGTCGTGATCGCCCTCGGCACCCATCAGGGCATGAGCGACGAGCATCTCGCGCGGCACCTCGGCTACCGCGTCGGCGAGCTGGACCAGACCTATCCCGGTTGGGCCGTGGTCAACCACGAGTCGTGGTTACCTGAGACGTTCACGACGCTGGGGACGATCGGCGCCGAACGGCTGGCCGAGCTGACCGGTGGTTTGCTGACCGACACCTCGGTGCAGGTCAAGATCAACCGCCACGTCGCCGAGGCCGACGTGACCATCGTCGTCGGCCCGGTGTTCCCGCACGAGGTCGTCGGGTTCTCTGGCGGCAACAAGTACTTCTTTCCCGGGGTGTCCGGCCAGGAGCTGATCGACCTCTCGCACTGGGTGGGTGCGCTGATCACCAGCGCCGCCATGATCGGCAGCCGCGGCGTTACCCCGGTACGGGCGTTGATCAACGAGGCCGCCACCCTCATTCCTGCCCAGCGGCTCGCGCTGTGCCTGGTGGTGGCATCGGGTACCGACACGTTGCACGCAGCCGCCTTCGGCACACCCGAGGATGCCTGGGCCGCGTGCGCTGCGGTCTCGGCGGAGACGCACGTCAGCTACCGAGACCGGCCTGTGCGACGCGTCCTGTCGATCATGCCCACCAAGTATGAGGACATCTGGACCGCCGCGAAGGGCTTCTACAAGCTCGAGCCGATCGTGGCCGACGGTGGCGAGGTGATCATCTACGCTCCGCACATCACCGAGGTGTCCGCCATGCACCCCCATATCACCGAGATCGGCTACCACAACCGCGACTACTTCGTCGGTCAGTGGGACCGGTTCTCCGACCAGCCCTGGGGCGATCTCGCCCACTCCACGCATTTGCGTGGCCAGGGGACCTGGGACCTCGAGCACGGTGAACGCAACCGCGTGACAGTGACCCTGGCCACCGGCATCCCCGAAGATGTCGTCCGCTCGATCAACCTCAACTACCTCGACCCGGCCACCGTGGACATCGAGGCCTACCAGGCCGATCCCGACACCTTCGTCGAACCACACGCCGGTGAGGTGCTGTACCGGTTGCGGCCCGGTCCCACCGGCGGGGATGGTGAGCCTGACGGGCGTCAACCTGCCACCACTGGGCTCGACGGATGACGAGCACCGGTCGGTAGACCCATCAAGCAGGCCGAGCCAAGCGAACCATTTCGACGACGGTGGCCGCACGTTCCTCTCCCTTCTGCATGCGGCCGCTCCCCGGCGGCAGCCAGCTGGTCGGTGGCCACTAATGGCAACTTGGCAACTGATGGCAACCTTTGGACCGGCGTATCCGGCGGGCTGTTGAATTCGATCACCGGCCGACAATCAGCGGCTGAGGAGATCATCTGAGGAGTGTCAATGGCGAACCCCGTTGCTGTGGAGGGCCTACGGTCCATGGAGAAGCTGCCGTCCAAGTCGGTGGCCGGCTATGGTGCTGGTGACTTCGCGTTCAATCTCGCGTTCAGTCTGAGCACGTCCTTCCTGCTGTACTACTACACCGACGTCGCCGGGATCTCCGCCGCCGCGGTGGGCACCATGTTCCTGGTCGTGCGGCTGTGGGATGCCGTCGCGGACCTGCTGGCCGGTCGACTCGTGGACCGGACCATGACGCGGTGGGGTAAGTTCCGCCCGTTCCTCATGTTCGGCGCCGTACCGCTGCTGTTCATGAGCTACCTGGTCTTCCACGTCCCGACCAGCTTCGACGAGGGTATGAGGCTCATCTACGCCTACGCCACCTACGCGATCCTGGGTCTGGTCTACTCCCTGGTGAACATTCCCTACGGCTCGCTGGCCTCGGCGGTCACCCAGTCGGTGTACGAGCGCGCCAAGCTGGTCGCCGCCCGAGCCTTCGGCGCCGGCATCGGCGGCGTCATCCTCACCTTCGTCGTTGGCGGGTTCATCGGTGACCTCCGCGGACAGAAGGCGCTGATCCAGACCTCTCAGGATCTGGTGGCCTACCAGGCGGCCGTTCAGGGCGTGTTCACCAAGGTCACCCTCGCCTTCGTCGTCATTGGCACCGCCGCCTTCTGGTTCACCGCCTGGGCTTGCCGCGAACAGGTCGTGCGGACCCATCCGCGGATCAGCATCAAGGAGACCATCAGCACCATGAAGACGAACAAGCCGCTGGCCTACCTGTGCGGGTCAAGCTTCTTCTACCTGATCGGTCTGTTCGCGGTCGGCGGCACCACCGCCTTCTACGCCCAGTACGTGCTCGGCAACATCGGCCTGGTTGGCATCATCACCTTGGTCAACACCGGCATCGCTCTGGTGATCACGCCGTTCATCCCCAAGATCATCGATCGATACGGCAAGAAGAACGTGTTCTAATACTGTGGTCTGTTCACCATAGTGGGCGGCATCGGCCTCTTCCTCGCCCCCGCCAACATGTTCTGGCTCGTCCTGGTCACGCTGGCTATCAAGGGCATCGGCGCCAGTCTGATCAACACGGTCATGTTCGGTCTGGAGGCTGACACCGTCGAGTACGGCGAGTGGAAGACGGGACAACGCAGCGAGGGTGCCACCTACGCGTTGTTCTCCTTCACCCGCAAGGTCACCCAGTCGATCGGCGGTGCTGTGGGTGCCTGGGCGTTGGCGATCGGCGGATACGTCGCCGCCAGCGCCGCGAATCCCAACCCGGTGCAGCCGGACAGCGCGATCATCGCCATCAAGGCCACGATCGGCCTGCTGCCCGCACTGGCCGCGCTGATCGCGATGTTGATCTTCATCAAGTACCCACTGAACGATGAGCGCTTCAAGCAGATCCGCAACGAGACTGAGGCCCGGAAAATTGCGCTGCTGATGGAGCACAACGACAGGTCCGAAGACTTCATGGTCCCCGAGCCCACCGCCTGATCGAAGCCGCAGGGACTCAGCAACCAGCCGTGAGAGGAAGCCCCGTGATGGAACAAGTCGAGCTCGGGACACGCGTGAAGTCGGTGATCGAGGTGGAGGGATTCCGGTTCCGAGATCTCAACGACAACGGCATCCTGGACCCCTACGAGGACTGGCGGCTCACCCCGTCGGAGCGGGCGGCAGATCTGGTCACTCGGATGTCGCCGGACGAGAAGATCGGCCTGATGGTGATCAACTCCCGGACCATGGGCATCTCACAACCGGACAAGGACCTGACGAGTCACGGCGGCGCCCTGGATGAGCAGTACCACCGGATCAAGAACGACCCGCACAACACCGCCGGTCTGCCGTACGAGGGCACCACGCAGCAGATCAGCGAACTCCACCTGCGGCACTTCATCATGCGCGAAACCCCGCCGGGCTCGACGATCGCGACCTGGGTGAACGCGATGAACGAAGTCGCCGAAGGCACCCGGCTCGGGATCCCGGTGATCGTCGCAGCCAACTCCAAGAACGAGCTGGGCGGGTTCCGGCTCGGATCCACCGCACAGGATCGAGACTTCACCCAGTGGCCGGGCACGCTCGGCCTGGCCGCGAGTGGGGACCTCGAGCTGATCAGCGACTTCGCGGCGAAGTCACGCGCCGAATGGGTCGCGTCGGGGCTGCGCAAGGGTTACATGTACATGGCCGACACGGTGACCGATCCGCGGTGGTTCCGAACGAACGGCACGTTCGGTGAGAACCCTGAGTTCAACGCCGCCGCGATCGGCGCGATCGTCAGGGGGTTTCAGGGCGAGCACGGGCTCGAACGAGACGGCGTTGCACTGACGACGAAACACTTCCCCGGCGGTGGGGCTCGCGAAAACGGATTCGACCCGCACTACGCCGAGGGCCAGTTCAACGTCTACCCGACGCCCGGCTCGCTGCAGAAGTACCACCTGCCACCGTTCCAGGCGGCCATCGACGCCGGTACCTCCAGCGTCATGCCCTACTACGCGATCCCGTCCGCTGAGAAGTCGTCGATGCCGCAGCCACCTCTGGCGGAGTTCGAGGCTGTTGGATTCGCCTACAACAAGGGTGTGCTGGATCTACTGCGGTCGATGGGTCACCGCGGCTACATCAACTCCGATTCGGGGATCCTGTCGAAGATGGCCTGGGGTGTGTCGGAGCTGAGCATGCCCGAGCGGGTCGGGAAGGCCGTGATGGCGGGAACCGACATCATTGCCGACACCAACGACGTCGAGTCGATCCGGACCGCCTATCTGCGCGGTCTGTTCACCACCGAGCGTCTCGATGATACTGCGCGCCGGCTCGTCGAGGAGATGTTCGCTCTTGGCCTCTTCGACAACCCCTACGTCGACCCGGACCGTGCCGACGAGGTGGTAGCGAACGACGAGTTCACCGCTGCTGCTGCCCAGGCTCATCTCAAGTCCGTCGTGTTGATGAAGAACCATGCCAAGACGCTGCCCCTGGGCCCTGAACGACTCGAGGGACGCACGGTCTACGTCGAACTCTTCGAATCCGACCTGCGGGTCGCCAAGCTGGAGGCTCTGCGAGCGAGCATTGCCGCGGCACACCTCGACATCCGGTTCACGACCGACTATCACCACGCTGATGTGGCCGTCCTGTTCCTCAATCCGTCGGCAGGGGACTACTTCAAGCCGGTCGGGCTGCTCGACCTGGACATCCACGAGGGATCGAATATCAACCTCGCCAAGATCTCCGACATCCGAACCGTCGTCCCGCAGGTCGTCATCGGTCTCAATGTCGTCCTGCCCTGGCTGCTGGGCAACATCGAACCCCTGGCCGACGCCCTTGTTGCCGGATTCGACACCCGTACAGAGGCACTGTTCGACGTGATCGTCGGCGCATACTCCCCGACGGGCCGACTGCCGTTGACGTTTCCGATCGACAACGCGGCCATTGCGGTCGACGAGCACGGGGTCTGCGCCTCTCCCAACGACGTGCCGGGCTATGCGAAGGAGGACTACATGGCCGGGCGCCCCTACGTGTACATCGACGGCGACGGCAATCGCTACCAACTGGGCTTCGGTCTGACCTACGGATGAGAAGAAGCCTGTCCGACGCCGCAACCCCACTGAAGGTTGCTCGGTCTGCTTTGCGCTCTTCGGCAAGAGGTCAGAGCCACTGCCGACTCGCATTTCGGGGCGCGACCTCTGAGGCACCAGGGGGTTGCGGGGGTACTGGCCGGTCATTAGTGTGGCGCCACGCCTGCCCCGACGGCCGACCAGGAGAAGCCATGGCTACCTTCACCAAGTCCGACGGACTGCAGGGCGCGGAGTTCGTCGACGCGGACCTGCGGGGGGCCCGGTTCGTAGGGGCTGACCTCTCCGGCGTGGTGATGCGCGGGGTCGACGTGCAGGGGGTGGACATCGATGCACCGTGGCTTTTCGACGGCGAGAGCTTCCTGCGCGTCAACGGTGTCGACGTGGTCCCACTTGTCGAGGCTGAACTCAACCGCCGCTTTCCGGGCCGCGCCGGCAGGCGCGCTGCGGATCCGGATGGCCTGCGGGCCGCCTGGGCCACGCTCGAGCGCACCTGGGCGGCCACGCTCGAGCGCGTCGCGACGATGCCGGCCGGCACGGTCGACGTTTCGGTGGCCGGCGAGTGGTCGTTCGCACAGACCCTGCGACACCTTGTCCTTGCCACAGACGTGTGGCTGGGCCGGGCGATCCTGGAGATTGACCAGCCGTTCCACTCCATCGGTTTGACCGGTCCTGGCGCCGAGGACGACGGTTTGGACCTGTCGATCTTCACGACGGTCGCCCCGTCGTACGCCGAGGTGCGCGAGGCGCGGGCGGGTCGCGTCGCGATGGTGCGCGACTTCCTTGCCACCGTCACCTCAGACGAGCTGGCCGCGACGCGCAAGAACCCGTGGGCTCCTACAACTGAGGAATCCACTCTCTCCTGCCTGCACGTGATCCTCGAGGAGGAATGGGAGCACCACCGCTACGCCGTACGCGACCTCGACGCTATCGAGGCGACGTCCGACGCCTAGTGCCGAACAAATGGAGCTGGCGGGGGACTCGAACCCCCAACGCCGTATCCAGGCGACCACGCCTGCTCTTCGAGGCAAGCGCTACGTGGCCGAGCAGATGGCCAGTGTTCGGACCGACGCCGCGTGGGGGATCGACTATCTGCACCTGGCCGGAGTCGATGGCGTCGCACCGTCGCCCGATGGCAGGTCCTGCTGATCTATTAGCATCCTTGACACCGCTTTGAGCAAAGGTGTAAAGCGTCTTTCTATAAGGCTGGCTATCGGCAACGACCGGCCTGGGGGGAGGGGGACGAATGCGCAAGAATATCTCAGTGGACGAGTTGGCTCTCTGCTCAACGCGCCGCTGCTGGCAACCCTTGCCACGAACTATCCGGACGGAACCACGCTCCTGTCGCCGGTCTGGTTCGAGTGGAGCGATGGCGGTTTCACTATCGTGTGGGACGACGACCCCAAGGCGCGGGCGATCAAGCGCGATCCACGTGTGACCGTGGTGGTGGCCGACCCCCAATTGCCGTGCGCCGGCATCGAGGTGCGCGGGGAGGCCACCATCGTGCCGACGGACCCGGACCTCGCCGTACATCGGCGCATGGCCGTGCGCTACATCGGTCCGCAACGGGGCAACGCGTATATCGACGGCTATGATCCGGCGACGCAACTGACACTTCGCATTGTCCCTGGCCGACTGCGAACGTGGGACTTTGACGACGAGGCGCCTTTCTCCCCCACCGCAGCCGAGTTCCAGTAGGAATACTCGTCTCGGCAGATCATCGGGCCGGACGTGCGCGAGCAAGCGTTTGATCTCGTGAGAGCTGTTTGCGCCGCCGTCTTGTTCGTGATCTGCCATATTTCGTCGAACCGGATCAGGTTATGCAGTCAACCCTGATTGACGTAGTCGAACCCAGGAGGCGTCAGGCGGATCAGGTTTCACGATCTGCGCCACACCTGCGCGTCGCTGCTGCTGGCCCCGGGTGTGCCGCCTCGGGTGGTGATGGATGTGCTGGGCCATTCTCAGTCCTCGATCACGATGGACCTGTACTCGCACCTCATGCCGTCTGCATTCCGGATGCTGCGGAGGCGATTGATCGGACGCTCGGACAGGCTGACTGATCGGGTGTTGCTGTCAACGTCGCCGTCATGGCGGCTCCGCGGGTCGAGTCGATCTTCGCGAAAGTGCTCTGACCAGGTCAGATAGTGGAGCTGGCGAAGAGACTCGAACTCTCAACCGCCTGTTTACAAGACAGGTGCGCTACCAATTGCGCCACGCCAGCGAGTGCTGAGCAAGCGTACCCAAGATTGACAACTCGGCCCAACCTGAACAGTCGGCCCCGATCTTGATCAACATCGTGGCGGCGGGCGATCGCCTCAGCGCACGCCGGGACCACCCACGAAGACGGTGCCGGTCCCGGCAACCCGGACCTCGCGGTCGGCGGCGGCCACGAAGGCGGAGCCACCACGATCGAGCACCAGCTCGCAACCCTTGGTCACCAAGGTCGCCTGCCCGTCGGTCACCAGCACGACCCTTCCCGATCCTTCGCCTGGCAGCGCCAGTCCGGTCGACGTGAGGTCCAGTCGCCAGAGGGCGAACTCGGGTGCTGGGGTCTGGTAGGCCCACACGCCCGGTTGCTCCTCCACCGCATCCACCAGACCCGGGAAGCCGGGGGTGAAGTCGAGCAGCCGCAGCAGCTCGTCCACGTCGACGTGCTTCGGCGTCAGGCCACCGCGGAGCACGTTGTCGGAGTTGGCCATGATCTCCACCCCCGTACCGTGCAGGTAGGCATGCAGGTTGCCGGCCGGCAGGAACAGCGCCTGGTGTTTGCCGAACCTGACCCGGCTCATCAGCAGGGCGGCCAGCACACCGGGGTCGCCCGGATAGAACGTGGCAAGCTCCTCGGCGGTACGGCACAGGTCGCCGAAGGGTCCCGGGTCGTCGATGTGGCCATGAGCGGCCTCGGCGACGCTGCCCACCACCTCCCGCTGGTCCGCCGGCAGCCTCAGCAGTCGGCCGAACACCTCCGCCAACGCCTCGGAGCCACCGCGCTCCAGCGGCGCCACCAGATCGAGCAGCTCAGCGACGCCGAGCCGGGCCAGCAGAGCGTAGGTCTCGGCTGGCTCGCGAAAACCGCAGAGCGCCTCCATCTCGCCTAACGCGCACAGTGCTTCCGGCTTGGGCCAGTCGTCGCGGTAGGTGCGCTCGGGCGCGTCCAGCGCGATGCCCGCCTGCTGCTCCCGGGCGAAGCCGGCCTCCGCCTCCGCCCTGGACGGGTGGGCCTGCAGCGACAGCGGCTGCGCAGCCGCCAGCACCTTCAACAGGTAGGGAAGCCGTGGCCCGAACTCCTGGACGGAGGCCGCCCCCACCACCGCCTCAGGGTCAGCCGCGACCGCGTCCTGCAGCGACTGGTCCCCCCACCGTGACGGCGCGGATGGATGCGCGCCCAACCAGAGCTCGGCCTGTGGCTCTCCGGTCGGGTCCACGCCCAGTAGCTCCGGAATGGCTGTGGTCGATCCCCACGCATAGGGCTGGACCTTGCCGACCAGCCGCTGCACGGTCAGGACTCCCGATCCGCCGCCGCGGCCGCCTCCACCGCGGTCCGCCACCTGCTGAGCGTCCGCATGGTGGCCAGGGTGTCGGCCCACGGAACCAGCGGCGACTCGTTCTCGCCGGCCCGCAGCGCCCGGTTCACCTCCTGCAGCTGGAAGGTGTAGCCGAGCCCGGGCAACTGGGTGATCATGACCTCAGGCTCGACGTCGTGACCGGTGCCGCGGAAGACCTCGATCGACTCCGGCTTGATGAAGAAGTCGATGACGACCCGGCCGCCGGTGCAGAACACCTCGAGCCGGGTCGGGGGCGTGGTCTCCAGGGTGCACAGCACGGTCGCAGTGGCCGCCGGCCGCTGGTCCGTGGCCGGGTAGCTCAGCACCGCGGCCGCGTGCGCGTCGACGCCGGTCGAGGCCAGACTGCCGTAGCCGAGCACCGCGTCGGGCTCGCCCAGGAACAGGTTCACTCCGTGCACCGGGTAGACCCCGAGGTCGAGGATCGCCCCACCGGCCAGGTCCGGGTTCAGCAGCCGATGAGAGTCGTCGCCGTCGAAGGCGAAGCCGAACGACGCCGCCACGTGCTTGACCGGTCCCAGCTCACCCGAGCCAACCAGCTCGGCCGCCTTGCGGAGCAGCGGGTTCGTCCGACTCCACAGCGCCTCCATCAGGAACAGGTCGCGGTCCTGGGCCAGCGCCACCAGCTCCTCCGCCTCTGCGTCGGTCACGGTCAGCGGCTTCTCCACCAACACCGACTTGCCGGCCTCCAGGCACAGCTTGGCCGAGGGGTAGTGGTCGTTGTGGGGGCTCGCGATGTAGACGACGTCCACCGCCGGGTCCGCAGCCAGCTCGGCGTACGAGCCGTACGCGGCCGGCACGCCGTAGGTCGCTGCGAAGTCCTCAGCCTTGGACAGCTCGCGCGACCCCACCGCAACCAGGGCGGCCTCGTCGCTCAGCAGAGCGAGGTCCTGGGCGATCACGGTTGCCATGTGCCCGGTGCTGAGGATGCCCCAGCCGATCCGTCGTTGATCATTGGAAGTCACGGCTTCCATCCAACCGTACGGCGTCCCCTCCCTACCGTCGGGGCGACGGTGAGCACCACACCGGATACGAATGACAGAGGTGTCATTTCCGCCTACTATGAGGGCATGGCGGCAGCGACGAACCCCCAGCGCGATGGTGACGAAGGCTCGGAACTGAGCGCACGGGATGCGGAGATCCTGAGCTTCGAACGCCAGTGGTGGAAGTTCGCCGGTGCCAAGGAGCAGGCGATCCGCGATCACTTCCAGATGTCGGCCACCCGCTACTACCAGGTGCTCAACGCCCTGATCGACAAGCCCGAGGCGCTGGCCCAGGACCCGCTGCTGGTCAAGAGGCTGCGTCGGCTCCGCGCGACCCGGCAGCGCAACCGCTCAGCGAAAAGGCTCGGGATCGACTTGAACGTCGACGTCTGACCCGAGGCCTCAGACCGTCTCGCCCCGGCCTAGCAGGGATCGGACGGCTTGGAGCAGGCTCCGGCGCGGCAGCTCCCGATAGCCGCCGATGCGCAAACCCGCCTGCCGCTCGAAGAAGTTCGCTGACGCGCGGTCGCCGGTGCGGATGACCGACCAGAGCATGCTGACGGCGTACGCCGGGTAGAACGGCAGTCCCAGGCAGTAGAGGTACTGCCAGGTGTGACCCTCCTCGTGGGTGAGGAGGTCAGGGTTCCGTTCGAGCAGCTCCGGCCAGCTGTCCCTCGTGGTGATGACGTTGCCGATAGTGAAGGCGTCGGCCACCGGGAAGCCCAGCCGGTAGTGCTCCCCCAGGTAGAGGCCGCGGGGACCCCGGCGCACCTGTGCACGGCCGATCCAGGCGACCAGAAGCCCGAAGGGTGTGGTCAGGTTGACGAGGTTGCCCAGCAGCCGCAGCCGCAGCCAACCGGTCGGCGCCCCGGTGGTCGTGACATGGTCCATGGTTTCGCCTGTCGACGGATGCGGGTCGGGCCACTATCCCACGCCCGCTGGACCTGGGTCGAGAAGTGGCGCGTCTTCTCCAGCGTCGGACTTGCAGCGTCCAGGCGACCACCCTTTAATGACGCACATGAGCGAGACCGACGAGCTCGTCCGTCGCTGGCAGGCCGGCTGGTCGCTGTCCCAGGGCTGGACCAGCATGACGGAGGACGACGGCGTCCTGTCGGTGGCGATCGGCTCCGACGCGGTCGAGCACGTGGTGGTTGACGCGGATGGACATCGCGAACGGGTGTTGCGCGCGGCGCGTCTGGCCCGGACAGGCACAGGACCAGGCTGGGTCACCGTGGTGACCCGGCAGCCGGGATCGATGGCTGGAGTTCTGCAGGACCTGGGGCTGCGGATCGAGCAGCACCCGGAGTGGCTGATGACCATCGATCTCCTTGATCAGGCTCCGGCGGCGCCGCCGCCCGGATGCCGTGTCTCCACCGAGACGGAGGCGGGAGACCCGACGGGCATCCTCATCGCGGCTTCGGCCGTCGTTGAGAGCGCTACCGTCGCGGTCGGGCAGTTGGCCGTGATCGGCCGGGACGCGATCGCGGATCGGATCGAGACTCGTCCTCAGCACCGGCGCCGGGGCCTGGCCAGCGCGGTGATGTCCGCCCTGGTCGACAGCGCAAGAGGAGCCGGTGCGAAGCGGGGCATCCTGGTGGCCAGCACGGAGGGCCGCGACCTCTACCTCTCGCTCGGTTGGCGCATCGTCGGGGACGTGGTGATCGGCGAGGTCGGCTGATCCCCGACTCTCTCCGCCTGGCGTCTCGAAATATGGTCACAAAGTCCGGCATGTGATATCTCGATGTGCGTCTGACCGGTGGCCACCCTAGGGTGGGACTTGCTCATCCAGAGGGGATTAGGGATTCGGCCCGATGACTCCCCGGCAACCGGCCAGCAGCCAGCGCTGTACCCAGCGCTGACAGTGGACACGGTGCCAACTCCGACTTGATCGAAAGCCGGTCAAGAAAGATGAAGAAGGACTTGAGATGACCACCCTGATCGACCCGGCTCTCACCGCCGTCAACGGCCCGCGCGAAGGCGCCTTCGGCAATGCCACCCACCTGGTCTGCCGCGCCTGCGGGGCAGAAGGTCCACTGGGGCCGTTCTATGCCTGTATGGAGTGCTTCGGTCCGCTCGAGGTGGGATATGCGTTCCCCGAGATCACCCGGGAGCAGATCGAGGCCGGCCCCCGCAGCATCTGGCGCTACGCGCCCCTGCTGCCGGTGCCCGCGGATATCGCCACCTTCCGCTCCACCGACCCCGGCTTCACCCGCCTCGTCGATGCTGGCAACCTCGCCGCCGACCTGGGCCTGAAGCGTCTGTGGGTGAAGGACGACTCCGGCAACCCCACCCACTCCTTCAAGGACCGCGTCGTCGCCGTCGCCTTGTCGGCGGCCCGCGAGCTGGGTCTGAAGGTGCTCGCCTGCCCCTCCACCGGCAACCTGGCCAACGCGGTGGCCGCCGCGGCCGCCCGGGCTGGCATCCGCTCGGTCGTGCTGGTGCCGGAGAACCTCGAGAAGCAGAAGATCCTCGCCTCTGCCGTCTACGACACGACCCTGATCGCGATCGAGGGCACCTACGACGATGTGAACAAGCTGGCCAGCGAGATCGCGGGTGAGGAAGAGGGTTGGGCGTTCGTCAACGTCAACGTCCGGCCCTACTACGCCGAGGGCTCCAAGACCCTGGCGTACGAGATCGCCGAGCAGCTCGGCTGGCGGCTGCCGGACCAGATCGTCATCCCGGTCGCCTCCGGATCCCAGTTGACCAAGATCGACAAGGGCATCGGCGAGTTGATCAAGCTCGGTCTGGTCGAGGACAAGCCGGTGAAGATCTTCGGCGCCCAGGCCACCGGGTGCTCGCCAATCGCCCAGGCCTACCGTGCCGGCCAGGATGTGGTCGCTCCGGTGAAGCCGAACACGATCGCCAAGTCGCTCGCCATCGGCAACCCCGCAGACGGTCCGTACGTCCTCGACGTGGTCCGCCGCACCGGCGGGCTGATCGCCGATGTGGACGACACTGTCGTGGTGGAGAACATCCAGCGGCTGGCCAGGACGGAAGGCATCTTCGCCGAGACGGCCGGCGGTGTCACGATCGGCGTCACCGCGAAGCTGATCGCCGACGGCGTGCTCGACCCGGAGGCGGAGACGGTCGTGATCAACTCCGGCGACGGGCTCAAGACCCTCGACGCGGTGGCCGATAAGGTGGGCCCGAAAACCACCATCGCGCCGAGCTATGAGGCGTTTGCAGAATTCTGGAAGGGAAGGCGTCCATGAGCGCATCCGTGCGAATCCCCACCATCCTCCGCAACTACACCGGTGGCGTCGGCGAGGTGACCGCTGATGGCTCGACGCTGGGCGAGGTGCTGGAGTCCCTCGAGGCCAACCACCCCGGCATCCGGTCAAGGGTGCTGGACGATGCGGGTGCTCTGCGCCGGTTCGTGAATGTGTACGTCGGCGACGAAGACGTGCGCTTCGTCGGCGGACTGGAGGCCCCGGTCAGCGACGGCGCCAAGATCTCGATCATCCCGGCCGTCGCCGGCGGCTAGGTCCGCGCCGAGATCACGCTCAGCCCGGGTCGCGTGGGCAGAAGAGGTGTCGATGACCTCGGCTGATCGGCCGAGCAGGATACGGCCGATGCTCGCAGACCTCGCCGACCCGGCGGACTTCGGAAACGAGCAGGACTGGGCCTTCGAGATGAAGTGGGACGGCGTCCGTGTCGTCGCCTACCTCGAAGGTTCCTCCGTCGAGTTGCTCAGCCGCAGCGGGCTCGACATCACCGCCAGCTATCCCGAGGTGGCCGACGCGCTCCAGTCGATCAAGGTCGACTCCGCGGTTCTCGACGGCGAGATTGTCGCCGTGGACCGGAACGGTCGACCAAGCTTCGCCCTGCTGCAGAGCCGGATCAACCTGACCAGACCCGGCGATGTGCAGAAGGCGAGGGCGGCAGTCCCGGTGCAGCTGATGCTGTTCGACCTGATGGAGCTCGACGGTCGGTCTCTGATCAAGGCACCGTACGAGCAGCGGCATGCGCTGCTGTCCGAGCTGGTGGCGACCGCCGACCACCCGCGGGTCCAGGTGCCACCACAGTTCGAGGGCGACCTGGTCGCCGCCCTGGCCGTGAGCGAACAGCTCAACCTGGAGGGCGTTGTCGCGAAGCGGCTCGGTTCGCTCTACCTCCCCGGTGGCCGCGGTCGGACCTGGCTGAAGATCAAACACCAACGCATGCAGGAGGTGGTGATCGGTGGCTGGCGGGACGGCCGGGGCCGACGTGGCGGCGGCATCGGCTCGCTGTTGATGGCGGTCCCCGAGAGTGGTCGACTTCGCTACGTCGGAAGAGTGGGGACCGGCTTCACCGACGTCGACCTGGACCAGATCGCCGACCGGCTGGAGCCGCTGGCCAGGGCGACGTGCCCCCTGGTGGACGTGCCGTCGATCGACGCCAGGGATGCCCACTGGGTGGAACCGGTGCTGGTAGGCGAAGTCGCCTGCTCCGGCTGGACCCGCCAGCGAAGGATCTGGCAGCCGACCTGGCGCGGCTGGCGGCCGGACAAGCGACCCGATGACGTCCGGGTCGAGCATCCGGAGGACGCGCCAACGCCAGCGACCAACCAGCTTTCCAGGAGGGCCCCAGATGAGCTTCGTTGATCAGCTTCGACAGGCGGCAGAACCGGACTGGACCGCAGCCGTTGATCATCGGTTCGTGGCCGAGCTGTTCGACGGCCGCCTGTCCGATGCCCGGCTGGCCCGCTATCTGATCCAGGACTATCAGTTCTGTGACGCCTTCGTCGCCCTGCTGGGGCAGGCCGTCGCGTCGGCCCCCGATCTGGGGTCGAGGCTGATCCACGCTGGTCAGCTGGGCGCCTTCGCGAGTGACGAGAACACCTACTTCACCGACGCTTTCGACGCTCTGCGGGTGCCGATCGCCGATCGGACGTCCCCGCAGCTCGAACCCGTCACCGAGCAGTTCAACGCCCTCCTGCTGAAGGCTCGCGACAGTCGCAGCTATCCGCAGGTCCTGACGGTGTTGCTGGTGGCGGAATGGCTGTATCGCGACTGGGCCGCCGCTGACCGTCCCCTGCCGGCTCGGCCCGAACACCGAGGGTGGATCGAAGTGCACAACACGCCCGACTTCACCCGGTGGGTCGACTGGTTGCAGCAAGAGCTGAACCGCAAGGCGCCGGCGGAGGCGGAGGCGCGGGCCGAGCTGATGCGGCTCTTCGTCGAGGCGACCCGGCTCGAGTTGGCGTTCTTCGACGCCGTCTATGCAGACTAGGGTGGTCCGGTCGACCCGCGCTGAGAGGTGGAACTGTGAGTGAACCCCGGCCGGTCAGCTGCTGGCTGACCGACATGGACGGCGTGCTCGTCCGCGAGCAGAAGGCCATCCCCGGCGCAGCCGAGTTCATCCAGGCCCTGCAGCAGCACGGGCGTCGGTTCCTGGTGCTCACCAACAACTCGATCTTCACGCCCCGAGACCTCCGGGCCAGGCTGCTGGGCAGCGGCATCAACCTGCCGGAGGATGCGATCTGGACGTCGGCCCTGGCGACGGCGCAGTTCCTCGAGAACCAGGCGCCCGGTGGGTCGGCGTACGTGATCGGCGAGGCCGGTCTGACCTCGGCGCTGCACCAGGCCGGGTTCGTGCTGACCGAACGAGACCCCGACTACGTGGTGCTGGGGGAGACCAGGACCTACTCGTTCGAGGCGATCACCACAGCCATCCGGCTGCTGGAGAAGGGCGCCCGCTTCATCGCCACCAACCCGGACGCGACAGGACCCTCGTTGGAGGGTTCGCTGCCGGCGACCGGCTCGGTGGCAGCGTTGATCACCCGCGCCACCGGGGTCGAGCCCTACTACGTGGGCAAGCCGAACCCGCTGATGATGCGCTCCGCGCTCAACCAGATCGAGGCCCACTCGGAATCGACCGTCATGATCGGCGACCGGATGGACACCGATGTCATTGCGGGCATCGAGGCGGGGCTGCGGACTGTGCTGGTGCTGACCGGGTCGACCAAGGAGGATCAGATCGCCCGGTTCCCCTACCGGCCCACAAGGGTGGTCAACTCGATCGCCGATGTGGTCGACCTGGTGGGACAGCTGGCCCCGCTCCCTGACCACGCCGAGACCGACTGATCATCACCTCGGTCGGCTCGGCTCCGCAGAGCCGAGGGGTCACCGAGGACCGTAGTAGCGGGACCGCCAGTCGGGCCCGGGGCGGCCCTGATGGTGTCGCCGGCCCAGACCGCCCAGCATCACGAACCAGAAGACCCCGAACAGCATCCACGGCGCCCCGAGCGCCAACGAGACGATGATCGCCGTGACCGCCAGCATCGGCAGCAGCCAGAGCAGCAGGGGCAAGACGGGCTTGACATAGTTGACGTTGGCGGGCCTGACGTTGGCGGGCACCATGATCATCGACTTGTCTCTCGCCGGTCCGGGAAGGTCCTCGAACAACGGAGCCAGGTCCTGTTGGAAGCGGGCGTTCAGCGCCTGGTCCGCTCGTTCGTCGTACTCCGCCTTGGTCAGCCGACCGGCCGCGAAATGATCACTGAGGGCCGAGATGGCCTCGTCGCGTTCGGCATCGCCGATCCGCATGGGTTTGGGCTCGCTCATGATCCGCCGTCACTCTCCCTTGTCGTCGTCGGAGAGGATGGCGTAGAGCCTGCGCCGTAGCTGCACCAGCGCCTCCCGTGTCTGGGCCTGCTGTTCCGGGCTTCCGCTCGCGAGGATCTGCCACATTGCCGAGGCGACCTGGCCGATCAGCGGGCGCAGGGCGTGCTCGCCGTCATCGGCGGCGGACATCGCCATCCAGGGAGCAGCTACCTCCTCCGGATGACCCTCGAGATAGGCCCGTCCCTCGTCGGTCAGGACGTAGTCTCGGCGGCCAGCGTCCTCCTCCGCTCGGACCAGTCCCTCGTCTTCCAACTGCTGCAGGGTCGGGTAGATCGCGCCGGGCCCGGGCTGCCACGCCCCACCGCTGCGCTTGGCGATCTCCTGGATGATCTGGTAGCCGTTCATTCGCTGCTCGCCGAGGAGGGCGAGGATCGCCGCTCGGGCATGGCCGCGGCGAGCCTGCCTACCACGCCGTGGTCCACCTGCAGGTCCGGCCCAGGGCCCCGACGGGCCGGCCCACGGTTCGGCTCGTCCACCCCACGGAGGCATGAACGGCGTCGGGTTGCCGAACCTCTGCCAGGGGGCGCATCCGGGACGGCTCCGGTGCCCGGTCATGGCGGCCAACCACTCGGCGGCACCGCCGTGGCAGCAGCGTCCTCGGCACGCCCAGGGACCGCCCATGGCGTACGTCCATCCGCCCATCAGAACCTCCCCAGATCGTCGAGGCGTGACACCCCGACTTCTCAACGATAGGTCGGCAATAGTGGGCAAACAATGACTCCCGCCGACGCCGCGGCCCTGGACACCGGTGTGAGACTGGGAGTGCGGGCGGACGCATACCGGGGGTGGCACAGATGCAGGGACCGTGGTGGGCGACGCTGACGGTGTGGGGCGTCGTCAACCTGGTGAACCTGCTTCAGACCGCGGGCTTCCTCTCCCGCCGTCGCCACGGCATGGCGGTCAACCACACGCTGGGATGGGTGATCATCGGGCTGTCGGTGCCGGCCACGATGGCCCTCATCGGGCACGCGATGGTCGGCAGCACCGGATGGGTCGGGCCTGCGGTCTTCGATCTGTTCGTGCTGCTGATGCTGGTAGTGGACTACCTGCGGCCGGTGGAGTTTCGACACCCGGCGCGGGCGACGATTCTCATCCCGTATCTGGTCCTGTTCTTCGGTGGCATCCTGCTCATGGGCCTGCCCATGTTCGCCGTCAACCGGGGGTTGTGGCTCGTCACCGTGGCCACCAGCGTCGCCCTTATGGTCAGCATGGTCGATGCCCAGCGACGAGGGCTGGGCTGAGGGGTACCGTGGAGGGGAGATGACCGAGCACCAGCCATACGACGTCGTGGCGCAGCACCCGGGGTTCGAGCTGCGGCGCTATCCCGCGCATCTGGTTGCCGAGACGGTGATCAACGGCACCTTCGAAGGCGCGGGAAACAAGGCGTTCGGGGCGCTGGCGGGCTACATCGGTGGGCGCAACCGTCCCGGGAGCAAGGTGGCGATGACGGCTCCAGTCACCCAGGAGCCCGCCGCCGAGCAGGTGTCGGCCGAGCGGATCGCCATGACGGCTCCGGTGGTGCAGCAGAACGCCGATCTCCCCGGACAGTATGTCGTCAGCTTCGTGATGCCGGCCGGGTCCACCGAGGAGTCGCTGCCCGAGCCGCTGGACCCGCGGGTGCGCCTGCGTACGGTCGGTGCCGAGCTGGCCGCCGCCCACCGCTTTTCTGGACGCTGGTCGAAGGCGTCGTACGACGCCGCGGCCGCCCGGCTCGCCGAGGCCGTGAGCGCAGCGGGGCTGACGGTCGCCGGCCCGTTCCGGTTCGCCCGGTTCAACCCGCCGTGGACGCCATGGTTCCTGCGCCGCAACGAGGTGGTCGTCCCGGTGTCGGAGGGCCCGGCCGACGCCTGAGGTGCCCCAGTCGGCAGCTGTGGTCCCGGCCGACCGTTGAGGTGGGTCAGCGCAGGTGGTCCACGGTGGCTGTGTAGCTGGGCAGCTGAGCCGGGTCGGGTAGCGGTGTCGGCCAGTCCATCGCCACCCAGCCGGCTGGCGGTTCACTGGGTGCGTAGGTCCAGGTCGACACCGCCGCCTCAACCGGGCCGGCGGCACGCAGGCTGCCGTCCCGCGCGCGGATGACCGGAATGTTGGTCAGCGTCTGGAGACCCGGCAGGATGATGTCGACGCTGCCGATGAAGCGGGGCAGGGCGGGCAGGTTGGTGACGACCGTGGCCTGCTGATTGGGTGAGCGTAGCGAGGTCGCCCACAGCCGGAGGTCACTGCACAGGCACTCCACGGCGCCCTTGCCCTGAACCTTGGTAGTGATCCATCGCGTCGACAAGGCGGTGTCGGATTCGGCGCCTCGCGCCTTCACCCGTGGTCCGGTTGCCGAGACCGGGTTGTAGTCGAGTACTCCCCGAACGGGGCCGCGGGCGATCGGCGGATGGTCGGCGAACTCAAGCCCGTCGCCCTTGGTGAGGCTCTGGATGGTCCACTCCAGGGAGGTGAAGGTGGTCGATGAGATGACCCGGTCGATCTGGATCTCGAGCTGCTGGCCGCCCTGCGAGTAGTGGAACCTGCGCGACGTGGCAAGGATCGGGTCGAGGTCGGACCGGCGGGCGAGCACTGTGGCATTGGTGCGCACCGGCACCTGGCCACGCGGGCTGACGGGCACATGCCAGAAGATCGGGACGGTGGCGATGTCCACGTCGATCGTCTCCAGCGCGGCCGGGAGCTCCGGAAACGTCACCTGCAACAGCCGGGTCTCGCCCACCCGAAGGTTGCGTTGGGCCAGCCAGATCGGCGAGCAGAGGCAGTGCTGCAGCTCGGCCGGGTCGGCATGGGTGAGCGGCCGGTAGACCTTGTGGCCGAAGGCGTCGACCAGGAAGATGTTGACGTTGCCCTCCCCGTACCGAGACAGCCCGAGGTTGACCGATGGGCGGATCGCATCGCCGGGAAGCAGGTTGAGGCCCGCCAGCGGGGTGATGGACCAGTCGAGCACGGTGGCGCCCTTGATCCGCCGGACCGCGTGGACTGCGATGCGGAACTCGATGTAGGTGCCGTCGCCGGTGGTCCAGGTGGCCTCGCCGAGCACCGGCAGCTCCGGGTTCTCCACCGGCGGTAGGTCCGGCTCGCTCGTGTCGGACGGGCTGGGTTCGCTCTGGCCGAACAGGCCGGGCTCCTCCTTGGCGTACGTGCAGCCGGCGAGCGTGAGGGTGACGACCAGCACGATCAGGGTGACCCTTCGCCAGGCCTCATGCCGCCACGCCCGGGCCGTCCCCATCAGACAACTCTAGGCCGGTTGCGGCAGCTGGGCGGCGATCACGTCGTCCTGCTCGCGGCCTCGCGGGCGCGCAGGGCCAGCGTGGCCAGAGCGACGATGATGGCAATGATGCTGCCGGCGATGCCGACGACCAGCACGATGCGTGTCAGCAGGACCCAGTCGAAGGAGGTGGCGCCGTAGTCGAACGGGAACACCTGCCAGACGCGGATCAGCGCGACCAGCCCGATGGAGGTGGCGACCAGGTCGCCGCAGGCTCTGAGCCAGCGGGCATCGTTGAAGAGGTAGATCGCATTGACGACGGCACTTGCGACGATGGAGGCGTTCACCAGACCGACCACCTGAGGTGTCTCGGAGGTGAGGAACGGTACTGCCCGCCAGCCCGGCGTCACGTTGATCAGACCGAACATGGCGCCATTGACCAGGATGGCCACGATGTAGCCGACCCGCCGTGACGTGATGCTCTGGCGCTGCTTGGCCTCGACGACGGTCATGGCGGTTCCCTTCTTCTCGATGTGGCCACGCTATGGCGGGCTGACCGGCCCCTTCAGAGGCGAAGGTCACCGCCTCGTCGGGCCATCTGGCCGGTTGGCCTGGGATTGCGTGCTGCGGGGCAGGTCGCGGCTCGCGAGAGGTACCCGCCGGGTGAGGCGACTCCCGCAACGGCAGCCCACATCTCCCTGTGGGCTGGGTCGGGCTGAGCCTCGTTTTGGGGCGCGGATTGTTTGCACTCTCACCGGCAGAGTGCTAAAAATGGGTTAGCACTCTCACTGCGAGAGTGCCACGTCAAGAGTCGGTGAGGCCTCGGTCGAGGCCGTCCGTCGCGGGCATCGGTTCCTGGCGTATCAGAGCACACATGTTCAGTGGACGGTCTTCGACCGTCCGTACCAAGTCAACCGGGGCGGCCACGGTCGCCCGCCAACGCGGGAGGACTCGCGGAGTAATGTCAAAACTCATTGAATTCAATGTCGAGGCACGACGTGGCCTCGAGCGGGGCATGAACCAGCTCGCCGATGCCGTCAAGGTCACCCTGGGCCCCAAGGGCCGCAATGTCGTGCTGGAGAAGAAGTGGGGAGCCCCCACCATCACCAACGATGGCGTGTCCATCGCCAAGGAGATCGAGCTGGAGGAGCCGTTCGAGAAGATCGGCGCCGAGCTCGTCAAGGAAGTTGCCAAGAAGACCGACGATGTCGCCGGTGACGGCACCACGACGGCGACCGTGCTGGCTCAGGCGCTGGTCCGCGAGGGTCTGCGCAACGTGACCGCCGGTGCCAACCCGATGTCGCTGAAGAAGGGCATCGAGAAGGCCGTCGAGGTCATCATCGAGCAGCTCGCTGCAATGGCCATCGACGTGGAGACCAAGGAGCAGATCGCTGCTACCGCCTCCATCTCGGCTGGCGACCCCCAGGTCGGCGAGATCATCGCCGAGGCCATGGACAAGGTCGGCAAGGAAGGCGTCATCACCGTTGACGAGTCCAACACCTTCGGCCTGGAGCTTGAGCTCACCGAGGGCATGCGGTTCGACAAGGGGTACATCTCGCCCTACTTCGTCACCGACACCGAGCGGATGGAGACGGCGCTCGACGATCCGTACATCCTGATCGTCAACTCGAAGATCTCCAACCTCAAGGACGTTCTCCCGGTGCTGGAGAAGGTCATGCAGTCCGGCAAGCCGCTCGTTGTGGTGGCCGAGGACGTCGACGGTGAGGCGCTGGCAGCGCTGATCGTCAACAAGATCCGTGGCACCTTCAAGTCGGTCGCCGTCAAGGCTCCCGGTTTCGGTGACCGCCGCAAGGCGATGCTCACCGACATCGCGATCCTGACCGGTGGCCAGGTCATCTCCGAGGAGGTCGGCCTCAAGCTCGACGGTGTCGGCCTGGAGATGCTGGGCCAGGCTCGTCAGGTGCTGGTCACCAAGGACGAGACCACCATCATCGAGGGTGCAGGCGACTCGGACCAGATCGCCGGACGGGTCAGCCAGATCCGTGCCGAGATCGACAACTCCGACTCGGACTACGACCGGGAGAAGCTGCAGGAGCGGTTGGCCAAGCTGGCCGGCGGCGTTGCGGTGATCAAGGTCGGTGCTGCGACCGAGGTGGAGCTCAAGGAGCGCAAGCACAGGATCGAGGACGCCGTCCGCAACGCGAAGGCTGCCGTCGAGGAGGGCATCGTCGCCGGTGGTGGCGTTGCGCTGCTGCAGGCCGCTGCCAACGCCAAGCTGGACGACCTGAGCGGTGACGAGGCGACCGGTGCGCAGATCGTGCTGAGCGCCTGCACGGCTCCGCTGAAGCAGATCGCCATCAACGCCGGCCTTGAGGGTGGCGTCGTGGCGGAGAAGGTTGCCCACCTGAAGGCGGGCGAGGGCCTGAACGCGGCCACCGGTGAGTATGGCGACATGCTCAAGGCCGGGATCATCGATCCCGCCAAGGTGACCCGCTCGGCACTGCAGAACGCGGCATCGATCGCGGCTCTGTTCCTCACCACCGAGGCAGTCATCGCCGACAAGCCGGAGAAGGCTCCTGCCGCTCCGGGTGGCGACGGCGGCATGGGTGGCATGGGCGGCATGGACTTCTGAGTCCAGGCACTCCCACAGTTACGCACTGAAGAGGCGGTCCCCGAGGGGGCCGCCTCTTTGCGTCCCTCCTCCCGCGTGGGGGGTGTCGGTTTCCCAAGTCGACTTGGGATTCCGTCACATGACGGGGCAAATTTCCCGAGCCCAGTGACAGGATTCCTGGCTCTGAGCCGGTTGGAGCCTCGCGAATCGCTGAGCAGCGATATGCTGTTTGTACGGCTTAGGAGGTCGCCATGATGTACCTATTGATTGTTCTGCTCGTGCTCTGGGTCATCCTCGCCATCGTCGGGTTCGCCATCAAGGGGCTGTTCTGGCTGGCCATCGTGGGCATCGTGCTGTTCCTCGGCACCGCTGCGATCGGATTTGTCCGTCGGCGGACCACCACTCGTCCCTAGCCGGTCTGGTCACGTGACGGCTGGCCCGGGTAGCGTCAGCGCCACTCCGCTCTGCCGAGCGGGCTTGAGGGATTGATACGCCGTTCTGCACTCTGGCAGGAGTCGTCTCCGGTGTGGCGTGGTTGATCAAGGCCCCGATGCGTGAAGATGGGTTCGTGAGGGATACCCAGGTGCCGGGCGGCGAGGTGATCCCGGTCGTGGACGGGCACAATGATCTGCCCTGGGCGATGCGCAAGGTCGGCTACGACTTCGACGCCGTCGACATCGCCAAGCTCCAGCCCGACCTGCACACCGACCTGCCTCGCCTCCGCAGGGGAGGGCTCGGGGCCCAGTTCTGGTCCGTCTACGTGCCCTGCTCTATGACCGGTCAGCGCGCCGTCACCGCCACGCTGGAACAGATCGACGCGGTCTACAGCATGATCGCCCGCTACCCCGACGACCTCGCCCTGGTCACGACCGCCGACGGGTTGGCCGAGTTGGTGCACGGTGCCGGCCCGACTTCGCCGGTCGCCTCGCTGATGGGCGCTGAGGGTGGCCACTCCATCGACAACTCCCTGGGCGTGCTGCGCACGTTCTATCGCCTCGGCGTCCGCTATCTGACGCTGACCCACAACGAGAACACGGACTGGGCCGACTCGGCCACCGATGATCCGGTGGCCGGTGGCCTGACTCCCTTCGGGCACGAGGTCGTACGTGAGATGAACCGGCTGGGCATGCTGGTCGATCTCTCGCACGTATCGCCCGACACCATGCGCGCAGCGCTGCAGACCACCGAAGCCCCGGTCATCTTCTCGCACTCGTCGGCTCGCGCCGTATGTGACCATCCGCGCAACGTGCCCGACGAGATGCTGGCCGCGCTGGCCGACAACAACGGCATCTGCATGATCACCTTCGTACCGACGTTCGTCAGCCCGGCGGTTCTGGCATGGGGGATGGCGCTCAACGAGTCCGCCACCGCCGCCGGCGTCGACATCCGAGACCTGGAGGCGATGGCCAGTTTCGCCGACCAGCACCCGAGCACCCCGCCGCGAGCCAGGCTGGCCGACGTGGTGGCGCACTGTGAACACGTACGCGAGGTTGCCGGCATCGACCACATCGGGCTCGGAGGTGACTTCGACGGGGTGAACATGCTGCCCGACGGGCTGGCCGACGTGTCGGCCTATCCCGCTCTGCTGTCGGCGCTGGCCGAGAAGTCCTGGAGCCGCGACGACCTGGAGAAGCTGGCGCACCGCAACATCATCCGGACGCTGCGGCAGGCCGAGGAGGTCGCGGCCGGGCTCCAGCAGCGACGAGGTCCGTCGCTGGCGACGATCGAGATGCTGGACGGAGAGCGGGCGTCATGAGCGGGTTGCTGGAGGTGATCGCCCTGCACGCGGCCGATGCCGAACGTGCCGAGGCGGGCGGCGCGGACCGGCTGGAGATCGTCGGCAGCATGAACGCCGACGGGTTGTCGCCCGAACCGAATCTGGTCGGGCAGATCCGGCGCGCCACTTCGCTGCCGATCCGGGTGATGCTGCGGCTGCGCGAAGGTTTCGGTACCGACGGCGGGGAGATGTCGCGGCTCAAGGGACTGGCCAGCAGCTATCGCTCGGTGGGCGCCGATGGCCTGGTGCTGGGCTTCCTCAACGGTCACACCGAGATCGACGTCGAGGTCGTGCGGGCGCTGGTGGAGGGGTCGGACTGGCACTGGACCTTTCACCGGGCCATCGACTCGTGCATCGAGACCGACCGTGCCTGGCGGGCGCTGCGCGGGCTGCCCGGACTCGACCAGGTGCTCACCGCCGGCTCGGCCCGTGGCGTGTCGGAGGGGCTGGACGACCTGGTCCGACGGGCGAAGAACGATCCTGCCGAGGCGGCGTTGATCATGGCCGGCGGTGGACTGCTGGCCGAGCACGTCCCCTGGCTGGCCCGCGCAGGCGTACGTGCCTTTCACATCGGCAGTCGGGCACGGCCTCAAGGCTCATGGAAGGCCTACGTTGACGCCGACCTGGTCCGCACCTGGCGCACGTTGATCGACGATGCCGTAGCGCGGTCGGAGCGTCAGCCGTCGTGATCTACATCGACCCACCGATCTGGCCGGGTCATGGCCGGCTCTGGTCGCACATGATCAGCGACGTGTCGTATGAGGAACTGCACGAGTTCGCCGAGATGCTGGAGATCCCTCGGCGCGCGTTCGAGCGGGACCACTACGACGTCATCGAGGAGCGCCATCCGCCGGCGGTCGAAGCCGGTGCGGTGCTTGTGAGCTCACGGGAGATCGTGCTGCTGCTGCATGCCTCGGGATTACGGCGCCGCAAGGTGTCTCGTCTCCGACCGCGCTGACCGCGAACAGAGGAATCGGCGCGTCATTCGCGCCGGCAGATGAGGGCACGCTGCGTGCTGCCTCGGAGGTGATGATGACGCGCCGTTGGGTGCGTTCAGAGCAACGAGCTGGCATCTCCGGGGACGTCCACGGCGTAGCGCTGCAGTGCCTCCAGCGGGATGATCTCCAGGGCCCGCTGGTTCGTGGCGGCGAGCACCACCGGGGCGGCGACGCCGTCGTTGTAGGCCTGGGCCCAGCGGACGGCCACCACACACCAGCGGTCACCGGGGACGAGCCCGGGGAAGCCATAGGCCGGGATCGGTCTGCTCAGGTCGTTGCCGACCTTGCGCTGATGCTCGAGGAACTCGGTGGTGACAACAGCGCAGACGGTGTGGCTGCCTCGATCCTCCGGCCCGGCCGTGCAGCAGCCGTCGCGGTAGAACCCGGTCATCGGATCGGTGCCGCACGGTTCCAACGGCTCGCCGAGCACGTTGAGGTCATCGCTCATCACCTCCCCAGTGTCGTGCACCGGCACTGTGGTTGCCTATCCCCTGACGTCACCGAACGCTGCCCTTCGACAGGCTCAGGGCGCGGCCCTTCGACAGGCTCAGGGCACGGCCCTTCGACAGGCTCAGGGCGCGGTGGCTGGCTCAGGGCGCGGCCCTTCGACAGGCTCAGGGCACGGCCCTTCGACAGGCTCAGGGCACGGCCCTTCGACAGGCTCAGGGCGCGGTGGCTGGCTCAGGGCGCGGCCCTTCGACAGGCTCAGGGCACGGCCCTTCGACAGGCTCAGGGCACGGCCCTTCGACAGGCTCAGGGCGCGGTGGCGGGGGGCGCGGTGGCTGGTTCAGGGCACCAGTTGGGAGGATGGGGACAGAGGAAGGGATCCGGCGATGATCACCCGGTTCGAGGGCGAGGGAACGGGCAGGGTCTGGCCGCGGCCGCTCAGCCGGGGAGACACGGTGGCGGTGGTCGCCCCCAGCGGGCCGGTCGACCCGGAGCTGTTGAGACACGGGATCAGCCTGCTGGAGAACCTGGGTTTCGAGGTGAGATGTGGGAGCCGCGTGCTGAGCCGCCACCAGGACTTGACCTTTCTGGCCGGCACCGATACGGACAGGGCGGCCGACTTCACCCAGTCCTGGACCGACCCGGAGGTCGCTGCCGTCTGGGCGGCCAGGGGTGGCTACGGTGCCCAGCGCATGGTCGATCTGATCGACTTCGACGCGCTCCGGCAGGCCGGGCCGAAGCACCTCATCGGCTACTCCGACATCACCGCACTACATGCGCGGATCGGGAGAGAGCTCGGCCAGGTCACCCTGCACGGACCGGTCGCGGCAACATCGGCCCAGCTGGACGACCCGCAGACCGTCGGCCAGCTCGGCACCCTGCTGTTCGCGCCACCGCAGCCCGGATACGAGCTGTGCCAGGGACAGACGCTGAGCCCCGGAGTTGCGGTGGGCCGGCTGATCGGCGGCAACCTCTCCCTGCTGGCCGCCGATATCGGCATCGAACCGGCACCGGCCGGGGCCCGCATAGTGGTGCTCGAGGAGGTGAGCGAGGAGCCCTACCGGGTCGACCGGATGATCACCCAGCTGCTCCGGGCGGGCTGGTTCCGCGGTGTCGTCGGCGTCGTGATCGGTACCTTCTCCGACTCCGGCGACTCGGTGCAGGTGGCTGCCGTGCTGCGCGACCGGCTGGGTGACCTCCAGCTACCGATGATCGAGACCGCCGAGGTCGGCCACTCCCTGCCCAATCGGACGCTGCCCCTCGGTGCGACGGTACGTCTGGACGCCGGCGAGGGCACCGTCCGGTTGGCCTGACCTGCCCCTGACCTCAGGCGGCCATCAGCTGGTCGGGAAGCTCGTCGGCATGGACGACGGCGAGCGAGGTGACGGCCCTGGTGAGGCAGACATAGAGCCGGCGCAGTCCGGTCACCTTGTCCGCCTCGCCGGCGACGATCGCCGCCGGCTCGAGCAGCACCACGTGGTCGAACTCGAGACCCTTCGCCAACGAGGCGGGGACCAGGTCCACCCTGCTGTCGAAGATCTGGGCGTCCTCGCCGAGCAGGTCGTAGCGGATGCCCGCCTTCTCCAGCACCTTCCGGACCCGGCCCACATCGTCGTCAGCCACGATCACCCCGATCGTGCCCTCCTCGTCGAGCATCCGCCGGGTCGCGTCCAGCATGGCCTGCAGCGGGCTGGCGGTCTGCTGAATGGCCAGGTCACCCCGGCTGCGCCGGACCGAGTGCGGTGGCGTGAGCGCCGGGGCGATGCTGGGCAGCAGCCGGGCCGCGAACTCGATCACCGAGCCGGGGACACGGAATCCGGCCACCAGCTCCTCGATGGTCGCGTCCGCCTTCCCCAGGTGGGTGAGCGACTCCTGCCAGGACGACGTCGCCCACGGGGTGGTGGCCTGCGCCAGGTCTCCCAGCACCGTCACCGAGCCGGTGCTGGCCCGCCGACCGACGGCTCGCAGCTGCATCGCCGACAGGTCCTGGGCCTCGTCCAGGATGACGTGGCCCAGGCTGGGGGTGCGGTTGAGGACGTCGTTCGCCTCGTCGATCAGGACGACGTCGGCCAGGCTCCACTTCGCCGAGCCGGCGGAGCGCCCCGGCTTCTTGATCATGATCGTCTGCTGCTCCTCGGGAGTGAGGATTCCCTCGGCGCAGCCGGCGAGGTAGTCGGCATCGGTCAACAACCGGAAGATCAGCTTCTTCCCATCGACCGCCGGCCAGATCGCGTCCGCGTACGCCTTGACCGGCCGGCTACGCGCCACCGCGTTCTGCACCCGGTCGTCGGGGGAATCCCCGCCGGCCTCCATCCGCAGCAGCACCTGGTGCGCCAACCGTTGCGGCAGCATCGCCCGGCCGGCGTCATAGCGGACGCCACGCTCCCGGATGGCTGCCACCGCTTCGTCGATCAGGTAGGCGCCGACCCGCCACTGGTGGGAACCGCGCGGCACCACCAGCGACTCCCCGGCGGAGCCGATGTGGTCCCACACCGCCCGCCGAATCACCTGCGCCATCCGCGCGTCGCCCTTGATCAGCGCCGCCGGCACCACATCCAGGGCACGGATCTCGGTTCCGGTGGCCTTCGTCACCAGGGAGACCACCGTCGCCTGGGTGGCGTCGATCTCCCCCAGGGCAGGCAGCACGTCGGCGATGTAGGACAGGAAGCTGTCGTTGGGGCCGACGACCAGCACCCCTGAGCGGGCAAGCTGATCGCGGAAGGCGTAGAGCAGGAAGGCGGCCCGATGCAGCCCGACCGCGGTCTTTCCGGTTCCAGGCGCACCCTGGACGCAGACCGACCGCTTGAGATCGGTGCGGACGATGGTGTCCTGCTCCGGCTGGATGGTGGCGACGATGTCGCGCATCGGCCCGGTCCGCGGCCGCTCGATCTCGGACTCGAGGATGTCGGAGGCGGCCTCGGCGGCGGTCTGGGTCAGCTCCTCGTCCTCGTAGGCGGTCAGCTCGCCGTGCTGAAAGCCGAACCGACGGCGTAGCCGCACCTGCATCGGCTGTCCGGGTCGCGCCTGGTAGAACGGCAGTGAGACCGGCGCGCGCCAGTCGATCACCATCGGTTCGCCGCCGGCCTCACTCGACACGTGCCTCCGGCCGATGTAGAGGCGCTCATCGTGTTCGGCGCCCAGTGCGGTGTCATAGTCGAGCCGGCCGAAGAACAACGGCACCGTCGGATCGTCCTCCAGTGCCTTCATCCGTCGGAAGAGGGCCTGTTTGAGATGCTCGGTGGAGACGTGGTCGCCGCCGATGGCCTTCAGGGTGGCGGTGTGCTCGCGCATCCGCCGGAGCGCCGCACGCGAGTCGGCGAGATGTTGTCGTTCGCTCAACAGGGGACTGGTGGCTCCCGATTCAGGCGTGCCTGACCCGGGGTCGATTGCGGGCATGCAACAGACCTCCGACTGCTCGGTAGAGGTGAAGGGGCGAAGGGCTACGTTACACCCGCCTCTCGGGACAGTCCACGGGTTTCCGTACGCCTGCCCGGGCCGGTGCAGGCCGGCCACGGCGGCTCGTACCCTGGTCGGGTGACGTCTGAGCAGGGCCGCGCCTTCGAGCCGGTCGAGGATCCCAGCGCGAGGCCCCGCATCGTCCGCTCCGCGGTCCGGGTCATCCTCGTCAACCATGCAGACCAGGTGCTGCTCTTCCAGGACAGCGACCCCGGTCTGCCGGAGTTCCGCTGGTGGGTCACCCCCGGCGGCGGCATCGACCCCGGCGAGACCGAGCTGGCGGCCGCCGTGCGCGAGGTGGCCGAGGAGACCGGCTGCGTGATCACCGAGGAGGACCTGCTCGGACCGGTGGCGCGTCGGCACGTCGTGCACGGCTACTCCGACCAGGTGATCGAGCAGGAGGAGCCGTTCTATCTCGCCCGGGTGCCGGAGTTCGAGGTGGACATCTCCGACCACACGGTGGAGGAACAGCTCACTTTGCAGACCCACCGCTGGTGGTACCGGGAGGAGCTGGTCGAGACCACCGAGTGGATCTGGCCGGTGGAGCTGGTGGAGCTGTGGGATGCGGCGCACCACCCGCACCGGTGGGGGCGGGACCTGGGGCGACAGGAGGAGTCGACCCTTCCCGACGAGAGTTGAACCGGCCGACGAGAGCTGAGCCGGCTCAGTCGGCGGCGATCGCGTCGTCGGCGTCGAGGATGCGGTAGGAGTAGCCCTGCTCGGCCAGGAAGCGCTGCCGGTGCTGGGCGAACTCGGAGTCCACTGTGTCTCGGGCCACCACGGCGTAGAAGCGCGCCGTCACCCCTTCGTTCTTCGGCCGGAGCAGCCGACCCAGCCGCTGGGCCTCCTCCTGCCTGGAGCCGAATGCGCCGGACACCTGGATGGCCACCTGGGCTGTCGGCAGGTCGACCGAGAAGTTCGCCACCTTGCTCACCACCAGCAGGTCGATCTCGCCGGTCCGGAACTGCTCGTAGAGCTTCTCCCGCTGCCTGACTGTCGTGTCACCCTTGATCAGCGGCGCCTGCAGCCTTTCGGCCAGGTCGTCGAGCTGGTCGACGTACTGACCGATCACCAGCATCGGCACCCCGCGGTGCTTCTCCACCAGGCTGACCACCACATCGGACTTGGACTCCGAGCTGGCCGCCAGCCGGTACTTCACGTCCGGCTCGGCCACCGCATAGGTCATCCGCTCCGCATCGGTCAGGGTCACCCGCACCTCGACACAGTCGGCCGGGGCGATGTATCCCTGCGACTCGATGTCCTTCCAGGGTGCGTCGAACCGCTTGGGCCCGATCAGCGAGAACACGTCGCCCTCGCGGCCGTCCTCGCGGACCAGCGTCGCCGTCAGCCCGAGCCGACGACGCGCCTGCAGGTCGGCAGTCATCCGGAACACGGGCGCCGGCAGCAGATGCACCTCGTCGTAGATGATCAACCCCCAGTCGCGGGCGTCGAAGAGCTCGAGATGCGGATGCACCCCGCCCCGCTTGGTGGTGATCACCTGGTAGGTGGCGATGGTGACTGGTCGCACCTCCTTCTTCGCGCCGGAGTACTCACCGATCTCGTCGGCGGTCAGCGAGGTCCTCTTGATCAGCTCGTCGCGCCACTGCCGGGCGGAGACGGTGTTGGTGACCAAGATCAACGTGGTGGCTTTGGCATGCGCCATCGAGGCGGCCCCGACCAGCGTCTTCCCTGCGCCACAAGGAAGGACGACGACGCCGGAGCCGCCGTGCCAGAACGACTCTGCAGCCAGCCGCTGATAGGGCCTGAGGGCCCACCCCGACTCGTCGAGCTCGATCTGGTGGGCCTCGCCGTCGACGTAGCCGGCGAGGTCCTCGGCCGGCCAGCCGAGCTTGAGCAGCACCTGCTTCAGCTGACCCCGCTCGGACGGGTGGATGATCACCGAGTCATCACCGATGGAGGCGCCGACCAGACCCTTCACCTTGGCGCTCCGCAGCACCTCGGTCAGCACCGGCTTGTCGCTGCTCACCAGCACCAGCCCGTGGGTCGGATGCTTCTCGATCCGCAGCCGCCCGTAGCGGTCCATCGTGTCCGCCACGTCGACCAGCAGCGACGAAGGAACCGGATAGCGGCTGTAGGTCAGCAGCACGTCGACGACCTGCTCGGCGTCGTGGCCGGCGGCGCGAGCGTTCCACAGCCCCAGCGGTGTCAGCCGGTAGGTGTGGATGTGTTCGGGCGCCCGTTCCAGCTCGGCGAACGGAGCGATCGCGATCCGGCAGGCCCCGGCGTCGGGATGATCCACCTCGAGCAGCAGGGTCCGGTCGGACTGCACCACCAGAGGCCCCGTCACTGGGTCAGCTCCGGGTCAGGCGTGGTGATCGCCCGGTCGCCCGTACCCGGTGCGAGAGGCTGCTGCGATGCACCACCATCGGCCGGTACCGAACCGATTCCGGACGCGGCCGGCGTCACCGAGGGGGAGGGGCTGTCGCTCGGTGTCGGGCTGGCGTCGCTCGGCCCCGGCGTCGGAGCCTGCGACGGGGTGCCGGTGGGTGTTGGAGCCGGCGAGCTCGGCGACGGCGTGGGGGTCGGCTCGGGGGACTCGGTCGATCCCGCAGCCGGTCGACGGACCAGCAGCGCCGCCGAGACGGGGCTCTCGTTTCCGGCGCGGTCGACCGCCTGTATCTGGACGATCTGGGCGTCGTCACTGTTGAACCAGTTCAGGGTCGCCTGCAGTGCTGTGGTGGTCCGCTGCAGGTAGCCGTTCAGCAGGACCCGGTAGGCCACGACGCCGACGTTGTCGGTGCCCGCAGCCCACGACACCGTCAGGGTGTCATGGTCGGCTCGCAGCAGCGCGAGCCCGGACAGCCGCTCGGGCCTGCTTCGATCGTCACTTGACCGGCGCTGCCGCGTCGGCGTGATCGACGGCTGCTGGGTGGTCGTGCCGCGGCGGGTCTGCTGCGGCGGCGCGGCGTCGGAGTGCGTCAGCGCCGTCCGGGCGGCGGTCGGCCGGCTGGGTGGCCGCGTTGGATTTCGGGTGGTTACAGTCACCGTGGCCTTGCTGGTGGGGTGCGGATCGGGGGCGGGTGCGCCGCCGAGCTGGTGCGGTGAGCTGGCGATTTCGGGCACCCAGTACAGGCAGCCGACGCCCACGGCGCAGACTGCGAAGACGAGGAGTCTTCGGGTGGTCTCCGCTCGCACTGCCTCAGTCTAGGTCGTCGCTGGTAGCCGGCCTAACCGCTGAGATCCTGGCCAGGGGGATGGTGACCACCTGCGAGTTGGTGAGGTCGACAGCCCGGACGTGGCCCGCGCCCAGCCCGAGCGGGCTCAGATCGCGTTCGGCCTGGGTGCCGTCCGAGGCGACGTAGACCACCCGCACCTTCCCCTCCGACTGCGCCGCCGCCGTCAGTCTGGCGAGTGTCTCGTCGGTCGAGATCCGAGCCTCGGCGCCACGGCGTTGCTGCCGTTCGGCGGCGATGACCGCAGCCGCGGCCTCACCGGCAGACACGCTCGGCAGGGTGGGCGGTCGCCGTACAGCCGGCGCCCGCCGGCGCGCCGGTGTCGTCATCGCCCGGCCACGCGAGTCCTCGGCGGACGGGCTCAGCCCGAGCCGGCGCAGCGTCTCGACCACCTCGTCGGGTTCGGCCAAGCTGACCAGGACTCCCGGCGCCAACGCCCGTAGGCCCAGCGCCGCCGTGCCGGGGTTGGCCAGGATCGTCGCGGCATGGGTCTCGTCGGTGCGGATATAGGACACCACACTGCCCACCCGGACGCTGCCGTGCAGCCGGGCGACGTCATCAACGAGGTAGGCCAGTGGCTGCGGGACAGGGGTGGCCGAGTGCTCCGACAGCCAGCTGTGGATGTCGGCAGCGGCCCAGCCGGCGTCCAGCGCTCGCCGGATCGAGGCGGCGCTGAACCGGAACACGCCGCCGCCGCCCCGAGACTCCTGGTCGGCGAGCATCCGCAGCTGGCTGGCGATCGCGTGCGGCAGCGGGCCGGGGGCGACCGCGGTCAGGTCGGCCTGCACGATGAACTGGTCCACCGGGGTGGGGAACAGCTCCAGCAGCGACGCAGGCACCTCGTCATGGTCCTGAAGGGCCACCGCGGCGAAGGAGGCGAAGACGTCCAGCGCCACCAGGCCAAGCCAGGATGACTCCTGCCAGGTCCAGCCGACCAGCTGGTTCAGCTCGGTGGAGCCGGCCAGTCGCGGCCGGTACCAGCCGACGACCGCCGCCAGGTCGGTGGTGGACACGACGGTGCCTGGGCTGGTCCGCTCCGCCTGTTGCAGGATCAGCCGGCGCAGTGCCGGAGCCCCTGCGGCCGTGGCCTCGTCCCCGAGGGCGTGCGCGCCCTCGGTGGCGGCCGCCGAGAACCATCGCTGGGCGTTGACCCAGGCGTCGACGATGCGTTGCCAGCGCGGCGCGGCGTCCATCCCGATCCAGCGGTCGAAGGCCGCGGTCGGCAACAGCGTCTGGTCGTCGCCAGGGGCGACCAGACCGGCGGCGGCCAGGCACTCGACGACGAAGGTCGCGTGCCGGGGGTCGGTACCCAGGTTCCTGCCGAGGGCCGTGATGTCCCGCGCCGCCATGCCACCGGTGCGCAGCAACCGGTGCGGTGAGTGCTCGAGGGTGTGGGCGACGAGCTCCAGGTCGTGCAGCAGGCCGAACGCCCCTCCGGCGGCGGCTTTGTCCACCAGGCCGACCGCCCGCTGCCGCCCGGTCAACTCGGGGGGTCGCAGCGGAACCGGCTGGCGAACGAACCGTCCGCCGCGGACGTGCAGCGCCACCTCGCGCGGCAGGATCACGGTGTCGCTGTCCAGCGGTCGCAGCAGCCGGTGGGCGAGCAGGCGTTCCACCGGGGTGACCGCAGTCTCCGGGGCGATCGCCCTGGTGGCGTTGCGTACGGCACCGGTAGGCGGTCCCCAGGCCAGACGTTCCAGGACAGGAGCGACATCGTCGCCGCAGCGCCGCAGGGCGGCATCGATCTGTTCGGGACGCAGCGGGTTCGGAGACGGCGGCGCCAGGCCGCCGGGGAACGGCCCGAAGAAGTCGCGAGCGGCCCGCACCAGATGCAACTGGTCGTCTGGACCCCAGCAGAGGGCGAGGTCACGCAGCCCGCCGATCGCACGGGAGATGCCCGACACCTCGGGTGCCGTGGCGTCAGGGTCGCGCGTCAGCAGCAGAACCGCCACGTCGGCGGTCGTGGCGGGGTCCGGCAGCGCGGCGAGGGTCTCGCACACGTGCCGCCCCCAGGCGTCGAGGTGGTCGATGGCCCGGCCGGTGGACGTCGAGGTGGCGGCTCGGGCGGCGAGGTCAGCCAGGTCGCGGGGCAGCGGATAACAGAGGTCGGGACGCGAGTCCAGCAGGGCGACCAGCCGAGCCTGGTCGAAGGCGCGGAGGGCTTCGGTGAGTGTTCTGGGCGGCGACGGCGCCGAGCTCCGAGGGGTGCCGGCCATCGACGCCTAGCCCCAGGTCGAGTTGTAGGGCGGCGGGTACTGGCCGGACCGCGCATGCTTCTTGAGCTCGGTCGAGACGATGACCGGGAGCACCACCAGCAGAGCCCAGCAGAGCGCCAGAGCCCAGCGGCCGAGGTAGCCGTACCAGTCGCCGAAGGACAGGTTGTGCGTGAAGATGCCGACCAGGGCGAAGAACCCCAGCACGCCGAAGACGACGTAGAACGCCTTGCTGATCCTGGGTCTGCCGACCGTGATGCGGCTGGCCAGCACAGCGGCGAGGACCAACATGATCGGGGAGAAGACGTAGATCAGCCCGCCGACGAGCAGGCAGATGGCGACCGCCGGGGTGACGGTGTCCCACACCTTCTTGGCGTCCACCGGGCCGGCCGACGGCAGCTGCGGTGGTGGCGCTCCCGGACCGAACCACTGAGGCGTCCCCGGAGCCGGGAAGGGGGCGCCGCCGACCGGTACGGGTGCCGCCGAGGTGGGCGAGGCCGGGGCGGGCCAGGGCGTCGTGGCCGGCGGGCCCCAGGGTCCGACCGGCTGACCACTCGGCGGGCTCCAGTGCGCCGACCCCCAGGCCGACTGAGCGCTCCCGGCGCCGATGCCGATGGGTCCGGCGGTGACGGTACTGACGACCGTCTCGAACGGGGTCTGCGGATCACGATGCTGCTCGGGGTCGGCGGGCACCAGGGCGGCGAGCGGCACCACCGGCCCAGGTGGCCCGGCGAACTGCGGCCGTTCCATCGGCGCGCCGGCCGCCAGTTGCCGGGGTGGCGGTGCCACTTCCAGTGGCGGCACATCGGGATGGTGGAAGCCCTCGGGCCGCTCGAGCGGCGCATACTCGGGGCCGTCCTCCCACGTTGCCATGCCGCCATCCTAGTGCGTCGGGTGTTGGCCTCCTGCTGCGCCGAAGGCTCCTGACAACCGCGTCGACGAGCGATAGCATCGCGGCCGTGTCCGCATCCACGCGTCCGGATCGCCGGGTCCCAGCCGTGCCTGGCATGCCGACCGTTTTGGTGGTGCGCAGGACGACCCTGTTTGTGCTGATCGCCTACGCCGCCGCCTGGCTGGTCATCTTGCCGCTGTGGCTGAACCGTGCGGGCCTCAAGGCGGCGTATGCGCCGGTGTTGTTGGTCGCGATGATGGCCGCCCCCACCGTGGCGGCGTTGATCACCTGTCGGGTCTTCCCGTCCGGCGGCAAGATCGTCGACGAGACGGGGCTGCGACCGCAGCGCACGTTCAGGTCCTGGTGGCGACTGCTGCTCATCGCCTGGCTCGGCCCGGTGGTGCTTGCGGTGCTGTCGACAGTCCTCGCCGGCCTGGTCGGCGTCTACCATGCCGATCTGAAGAACTTCTCGGGGTTCGCCGAGCAGCTGGCCCGGCTCAGCCCGAAGCCGCTGCCGATCCCGATCAGCCTGGTGGTGCTGTTGTCGGCGGTACAGGTGCTCCCCGGAGCACTGATCAACACGGTCCCGGCGCTCGGTGAGGAGCTCGGCTGGCGGGGCCTGCTGCAGCCGATGCTCGGCGAGCGGCTCGGCCAGTGGCCGGCGGCCGTGGTCACCGGGGTCATCTGGGGGTTGTGGCATGCCCCGGTGATCCTGCTCGGCTACAACTACCCGAGCCTGCCGCCGGTCCTGGCCCTGCTCTTCATGATCGTCTTCTGCACGCTGTTGAGCGTCCTGCTCGGCTGGCTCCGGCTGGCCGGCGGAACCGTCTGGGTGGCTGCGCTGGCACACGGCTCGGTGAACGCCTCGGCCGGCCTTCCCCTGCTGTTCGTGGCCAGCGGTTCACCGGTCGACAACGTGACGACTGGCCTGCTGGGGTGGACCGGCTGGGTGCTGCTGGTGCTGGCCGTCATCAGCCTGGTGCTGCTGCGGCGGTTCCCGGTGCGCCGGCCCGAGCGTATCGAGCCGTCGGGGGCTGCCGGCACGGCAGCGGGAGGTCCGAGGTGAGCGGCGCCGCCTTCACCGGCGTCATCCCGCCACTGGTCACCCCTCTCGACGACACCGGTGAGGTCGACGTGGGCTCGCTGCGCCGGCTGGTCGAATGGCAGATCGATGCGGGCGTGCACGGTGTCTTCGCGCTCGGCTCCTCGGGCGAGGTCGGCTATCTCGACGACCCTCGCCGCAGGGCCGTGCTGGAGACGGTGCGGGACGCGGTCGCCGGCCGGGTCCCGGTGCTGGCCGGAGTGATCGAGATGAGCACGCAGCGGGTGCTGTCACAGGTCAGGGTGGCCCAGAGCCTTGGCGCTGACGCCTTGGTGGCCACGGCGCCGTTCTACATCGGCACCAGCCCGGCCGAGATCGAGCGACACTTCCGGCTGCTGGCCGAGGCCGCCACGGTGCCGCTGTTCGCCTATGACATCCCGATCGCCGTCCACACCAAGCTGGATCCGCTGATGCTCGTCCGCCTCGGCAGTGACGGCGTGCTGGCCGGGGTGAAGGACTCCAGCGGAGATGACATCTCCTTCCGCCGGTTGGTCGCCGCCAACCGGGACGCGGGCCGTCCGCTGTCGATCTTCACCGGCCACGAGGTGGTCGTCGACGGGGCACTGCTGATCGGCGCCGACGGCGTGGTGCCGGGTCTCGGCAATGTCGATCCGGCCGGATATGTCCGAATATTCCAGGCCGCTGCCGACGGCGACTGGCCGGCGGCGCGCGAGGAGCAGGACCGGCTGGCGCGACTGTTTGAGATCCTGCGCACGGCACCGGACGTGAGCCGGGGTGCTGGCGGTATCGGCGCCTTCAAGACCGCCCTGCAGCACCTGGGCGTGATCACGTCCGCCCGGATGTCCGAACCGGTGATCAGCTTCGACCAGGCCGCGGCGGCGAGGGTCCGGCAGATCGTCGACCAGGTGGTGGGTCCGCCGGAGCTGGCTCGCTGACGGGACTGAATCGCTGACGGGGTCGGGGAGCGGTCGCCGACCGGTGCCGCCTGGCCGATACACTCCCAGCGGTCGCACATGAGCTGGCCTCGACCCGGAACTCGTGGCCCACTACCTGATTGCTCACGCAGGCACGTCAAGGAGAGTTGATCATGCAGGTCGTCATCGCGGAGTCCACGACCCAGGTCGGGCTGCTGGCCGCGCGCAAGGTGGCCCAGGTCATCCGCCGTCGGGCCGACGCGGTGATCGGGCTGGCCACGGGATCGTCGCCGCTGGCGATCTATGCCGAGCTGGCCCGACAGGTGGCCGAGGGGGAGCTGGACTGCTCGACCCTGCGGGCGTTCGCCCTGGACGAGTATGTGGGGCTGCCGCCCGGCCACCCCGAGAGCTATCGCCAGGTGATCCAGCGTGAGGTGGTGGAACCGCTCCGGCTGACGCCAGGCCTTGTGCACGTCCCGGACGGGTCCGCCGCGGACGTGGCTGCCGCCTGCACCGCCTATGAGCAGAAGCTGGCGCAGACGGGTCCGGTGGACATCCAGATCCTCGGGATCGGCTCGAACGGGCATATCGGCTTCAATGAGCCCACCTCCTCCTTCGCGTCCCGGACGAGGATCAAGACGCTGGCGCCCAAGACCCGTGCCGACAACGCCCGCTTCTTCAGCTCGCTGGATGAGGTGCCCATCCACTGCCTGACCCAGGGGTTGGCGACCATCCTGGATGCCCGCGAGCTCGTGCTGGTCGCGCAGGGAGCGAAGAAAGCGGAGGCGGTGGCCAAGATGGTGGAGGGCCCGGTCACCAGCATGTGTCCCGGTTCGGCACTGCAGTTCCACCCCAATGCCACCGTGATCATCGACGCCGACGCCGCCTCGAGGCTGACGCTGACCGAGTACTACCGCTACAGCTACGACAACCTGCCGGACTGGCAGCGGTTCGACTGATGGGACGCCCGGGTCCGATCGTGGACCGATGCCGTACGCTTCCGGGCATGACATCTCGTTGGTATGCGTTCTTTGCCATGGCTCTGGAGGGGCCCGCGGCTGACTGACGCATCGCAACGAACCTTCAGAGCCTCAGGGCAGAGACCATGTCTCTGCCCTTCGCCATTCTCCGGCGGGTTCTGAGACCAGGGCCCGCCTCGACAGACGGGACCGGTACCGATGGACATCACCACTGCAGATCAGCGCACCACCGCGAACCTTCGTGTGAGCCGATTCGAGGCGCTGCCCTCTCCGCAACGACTTCTGGACCGGCTGACGCCAGAAGATGATCACCGTCGGGTTGTGGAGAGTGGCCGGGCCGAGGTCAGGGCGGTCATGGATGGCCTGGACGACCGGCTGCTGGTAATCGTCGGACCCTGCTCGATCCACGACCCGGTGGCCGCACTGGAGTACGCCCACCGGCTGGCTGCCGAGGCGCAGCGGCACAGCAGCGAGCTGCTGGTGGTGATGCGCAGCTACTTCGAAAAGCCTCGGACGACGGTGGGGTGGAAGGGCCTGATCAACGACCCGCGGCTGGACGGCAGCCACGACATCGCCACCGGGTTGCGCACGGCACGACAGTTCCTGCTCGACCTGGCCGGCGTCGGCCTACCGGCGGCGACGGAGTTCCTGGAGCCGATCAGCCCGCAGTACACCGCCGACCTGGTGAGCTGGGGTGCGATCGGTGCCCGGACCAGCGAGAGCCAGATCCATCGGCAGCTGGTCTCCGGCCTGTCGATGCCGGTCGGCTTCAAGAACGGCACCGACGGCGACCTCCAGGTGGCCCTCGACGGATGTTCGGCGGCGGCCGCCGCCCAGTCCTTCCTCGGCATCGACCAGGCCGGCCGGGCCGCCCTCGTCAGTACCGCGGGCAACCCTGACACGCATCTGATCCTGCGGGGCGGGCGGAGAGGGCCCAACTACTCCGCCGAGCACGTCCTCGCCGCGCACCACCAGCTGCTGCAGGCCGGTTTGAACCCACGGCTGGTGATCGACGCCAGCCACGCCAACAGCGGGAAGAGTCATCAGCGTCAGGCCGAGGTGGTGCGCGAGATCGCCGCTCAGATCAGCGCCGGCGGCCCGGCCGCGCGAGCGATCGGCGGGGTGATGCTGGAAAGCTTCCTGCTCGGCGGAGCCCAGCGGCTCGATGTCAACGACGCCGCCGGTCGAGGACGGCTGACCTACGGCCAGAGTGTCACCGACGCGTGCCTCGACTGGGACTCCACTCGGGCGCTGCTGGAGGAGCTCGCCCGGGCCGCCGGCCGGCGCTGAGGCCGCCGGGTGGGCCTGGCTCAGCTGCCCCGCACGATATGCAGCGGCGCACGGCCGTGCTCACGACGCAGGTCCAGGCTCAGCGTGAGCCGGGACTGCCTTGCCATACCGAGGCCGGAGACCATCGCTACCACGGCGACCAGGCCGCCACAGAGGAAGAGGCTGGGACGGGCGCCGAAGTGGTCGATCAGCCAGCCGACCGCCGGGCTGCCGATGGCCTGCCCACCGAGCAGCACCAGCAGGTAGACGCTCATCACCCGGCCACGGACCGCCGGCAGCGACGTCATCTGGACCAGCGAGTTGGCCCCGGTGAGGAACAGCAGGGTCATCAAGCCGACCCCGATCAGCACGGCGCCGAACAGGAACTCCGACGGTGCCATCGAGGCGACCATCAAGATCGCCCCAAGCAGCGTCAGTGAGGTGACCAGCGACCGCAGTCGCAGGGACTCCTTGCGCCGAGCCGAGATCAGCGCACCGGCGAGGGCACCGATGGCCGACAGCGAGTTGAACATCGAGTAGCCGCTGACCCCGGCCTTGAACTCCACGTCGGCAAAGGCTGCCAGGATCACCGGCATGTTCAGACCGAACAGGCCGATCACCGCAACCAGAACGATGGTCCAGGCCACCTCCGAGGTGTTCTTGATGTAGGTCAGGCCTTCCTTCAGCTGGCCTTTGGCCTGGTGGGCCGCCTTGTTCACCTTGCTTGCGGTGGGCCGGATGATGCCGACGATGACCACGACCAGGCTGCAGGCGGCGGCGTTGATCAAGAACGACCAGCCCTGTCCCACTGCGTGGATCAGCAACCCTGACAGTGCCGGACCGAGCAGCGCACCGAGCTGGAAGACCGAGGAGTTGAGGCTGACCGCGTTGCGGATGTGGGAGCTGCCGACCAGCTCGGAGACGAACACCTGTCGGGTCGGATTGTCCACCACAGTGACGAATCCGAGCGTCATGGCGATCAGGTACACGTGCCAGACCTGAACGGTCCCGGTCAGGGCCAGCACCCCGAGCGTGGTCGCCATCAGCATGGCCACGGACTGCGTGATCATCAAGATGGTCCGCTTCGAGTAGCGGTCTGCGATCACGCCACCGAACAGCCCGAAGATCAACACCGGGGCGAACTGCAGCATCACCGCAAACCCGACGGCGGTGACGCTGCCGGACAGCTCGAGCACCAGCCAGTCCTGGGCGATCCGCTGCATCCAGAGCCCGGTGGTGGCGACCACCTGGGAGCTCAGGTAGAGGCGGTAGTTGCGCACCTCGAGCGCGGCCAGGCTGCTCGGCCACCGACGCTTCGGCTTGGCCGTCTCGATCCGAGCTGGCGCCGTGATCTTGGTGGGAATGGTTCTGGAGGCAGCAGAGGACCTCTCTGCGGTTACCGCGGACACGATAGAACTCACCGATCTCAGGTGTAGGTGAAACTGGAACTCACGGGGAAGAAAAGAAGAGGCACTCGACGGTGAGGCCTGAGTCATACTCTAAGGTGACGCTCAGTATTCGCGCGTGATATGACGGCTATATATTACATTGCGAAGCGTAATAAGCCCAATGGAGGTCACGGATGGCCGACGAGAAGACCTTCGACCCGATCCTGCTGCGCACCTTCCTTGCGGTGGCCAACGGGCTCAGCTTCACCCGGGCAGCAGAGCAGCTCGGACTCAGCCAGCCCACGGTCTCACAGCACATCCGCCGGCTCGAGGAGTCTGCCGGACGGCAGCTGATCTCCCGCGACACCAGGTCGGTGTCGTTGACCGACAACGGTGAGGCGATGGCGGGTTTCGCCCGCACCATCCTGGCGGCCAATGACGAGGCGGTGTCGTACTTCACCGGGTCGGCGATGAGCGGACGACTTCGGTTCGGGGCCGCCGACGAGCTCGCCCTGAGCGAGCTGCCGACGATTCTGCGCGAGTTCCGGCAGCTCTACCCCCGGATCAACCTGGAGCTCACCGTCACCCAGAGTGGCATCCTCTACCGCCGGCTGATGGCCAACCATCTCGACCTGGTGTTCATCAACCAGGAGGCCGACAGCGACCGCGGCCGGATGGTGCGTCGCGACAGGTTGGTCTGGGTGGGGCTGGAGCGGACCCAGATCGACGAGAGCCAACCGGTCCCGTTGATCACCTACCACGCGCCCAGCTGGGGCCGGTCGGCAGCGATCGCAGCGCTCGAGAACGCCGGCCGGACCTGGCGGATCACCTGCAACACCCGTGAGATCAACGGCGTGCTGGCCGCGACCCGCGCCGGCATCGGGATCTGCGTACTGGCCCAGGGACGGGTGCCCGGCGACCTGCGCAACCTCAGCGGACGCTTCGGCCTGCCACCGCTGCCCGACGTCGAGATGGCCCTGGTGGCCAACCCGCTGTCGTCCCGCGAGCCTGTCGAGGCACTCAGCAAGGCCATCCTCAACCTGCCGTTGGCGCCGCTGCGACCGTGAGTCTCGGCCTTCGAGGAGCTGGTCGAAAGAAGGTTGGGTAGTGCGCGGCAAGCGGCTACGCTTAGGCCCGCCCGACCACGGAGGTCAGGGAGATGGCTGTAGCCGGCAGAACGCCGGCGACGAACGAGTGAGGTTGCAGTGCCAACAGGCAAGGTGCGGTTCTACGACTCCGAGAAGGGGTTCGGCTTCCTGACCAAGGAAGAGGGTGGCGATGTCTACGTGCGCGCCACTGCGCTGCCTCCTGGAGTGACCTCGCTCAAGCCCGGCCAGAAGGTCGAGTTCGGCGTCGTCGAGGGCCGCAAGGGTGAGCAGGCGCTGTCGGTGCGGCTGGTCGAGCTCCCGCCGTCGCTGTCGAAGGCCCAACGCAAGTCACCGGAGCAGATGACGGTGATCGTCGAGGACCTGATCAAGATGCTGGACGGTCTCGGCAACTCCTACCGGCGCGGCAAGCATCCCGATGCCAAGGTCGCGACCAAGGTCGCCTCGGTGCTCCGCGCGGTCGCCGACGAGCTGGAGCTCTAGCCCGAGCTCCGCTCCGTGCCTTCTGCTGAGGGCTCCTCCTGCGGCCGTGACTCGGCGTACGCTCAGGCTTAGTCAGCCCGGAGCCATTTGGAGGAGTCTCATGACGAACCACACCTACCGTGTCACCGAGATCGTCGGGACGTCCCCCGACGGGATGGACCAGGCCATCCGCAACGGCATCGCGCGCGCGTCGTCCACGCTGCGCAACATCGACTGGTTCGAGGTCACCGAGGTGCGTGGCCAGGTGGCCGACGGTGCCATCCAGCACTTCCAGGTGGGCCTGAAGGTGGGTTTCCGGCTCGAAGACGGCGAGTAGGCAGCCGGGATCCCACCAGCCACCCGCCCTGAGCCGGTCGAGGGGTGGATCGTGGGGGTGCCCTTCGCAGCCCGCTCGGTGGGCTCAGCCGCCGTCGGTGGCGAGACGTTCTGCGCTGAGTCGGCGGCGCCACGCCACCAGGGTCCAGGTGAGCACGCCGACCAGCAGAAAGGCGACGACGCCGAAGCCGACCTGGGGGATCAGCGGCAGGATGATGCCGAGTGCACCTCCGATGACCCAGGAGATCTGGAAGGCGGTCTCGGATCGGGCGAAGACGGAGGTGCGGACGACCTCCGGCACGTCGCGCTGGACCAGGGCGTCGTAGGAGAGCTTGGCCAGCTGTCCGCAGAGACCGGCCACCAGCCCCATCGCGATCACGGTGACGATGCCGTACAGGACAGCGGTGATGATCGCCATCGCCACGTCGACGCTGAGGACGGTCAGTCCGATCCGCTCCGGGGCCTTGTCCTTGAGCAGGTTGCCTGTCACGGTGCCGAGGCTGTTGCCGATCCCGGCGGCAGCGACGACGAGGCCGAGCAGCAGTGTGGGATTGACGTGTGAGATCGGCTGCTCACGGAGCATGAACGCCAGGTACAGCGTCAGGAAGCCGGTCATCAGGCGTGCTCCCAGGACGCACCGCAGACCCTGCAGCACGCTGGGCCGCAGGCTCCGGAACCGGCGCAGGACCCGGTGGCTGGGCGCCTCGTCCCCCGGCGCGGGCGGCAGCGCCAGCAGGCCGCCGATGTCGCGTTCGCCGGCCGAGGAGTCGACTCTGGCCGGCAGCAGAATGGACAGCACGGTGCCGCCGATGAAGACCGCGAACGCGAACCGCAGGGACCAGCTCGGTCCCAGCTGGGAGATGGCGGCGGCCAGTCCACCGCCCACCGCGGCCCCGGCGACGTTGGCCAGTGAGATGCGAGAGTTGGCGTTGACCAAGGTGAAGTCCTTCGGCAGCAGCCGCGGAACGGCCGAGGCGCGGGTCACGGTGAAGGCCTTGGATGAGACCAGGCAGCCGAGCGCAGCCGGGAACACCCACACCGAGCCGTTCACGATGGCGTCGGCCAGCACCCAGCAGAGGAAGCCGCGCAGGGCGCAGGTGACGCCGATCGCCCATCGGCGACCGTGCCGGAACCGGTCCAGGAACGGGCCGATGAACGGCGCCACGATCGCGAACGGCGCCATGGTCAGCAGCAGGAACTGGGCCACCTGCGGCCGCGCCTGGTCGGTCGGCAGAGTGAAGAACAACGTGCCCGCAAGCGACACCGCCACTGCCGCGTCACCCGCTGCCGAGACGAACTGCAGGTGGACCAGCTTGGCCAGCCCGGACTCGGCGGCGCCCTTGGAGCCGGTGAACTGGACCACCCTGGAGGCGCCGGCCCGGGCTCCTCGCCCCGCGAGGCGGGCGCCGGAGCCGATCACTGAGCCGGTCTTCGCGGCGGCGCGTTTCGACGTTGCGGCGGCCTGACGCGCCCGGAGCCTGCGGCTCGTGGACTCTTCACCGCCCCCCGCACCGGGCAGCCCACCGCCCTCCGCAGACCCGGCCCCCATGCCGGCTCCCGCACCGTTCCTGGTCCCCATCACTCCCATCCTGCCTCGCCCGCGTGCCCGTGATTCGCCGACCCACAACCTGGCTGCCAGAATAGGCCGCATGAGTAGTAACGCTCGGGCCAAAAGCATCAAACCGGACGCCATCTGCGCCGCCGCCATCGAGCAGGCGCGCGAGGCTGCCGTGGAGACGGCCGGAGTGATGGGCGTCGGTGACCACCTGGGCTGCACGGCCGAGGACGACCGGCTGCTGACGCACCACTTCGCCTGCCCGCACCCCGGCTATGTCGGGTGGGTCTGGTCCGTCACCCTCGTCCGGGCGTCCCGAGCGAAGGTGCCGACCATCAACGAGGTGGTGCTGCTGCCCGGTGAGGGTGCTCTGCGGTCGCCGGAATGGGTGCCCTGGGTGGACCGGATCGGACCCGGGGACGTGGTGCCCGGTCTGTTGATGCCGACCCCGGAGGGAGACCCTCGGCTGGAGCCCGGCTACACCGGCGGCGAGGCGGCAGCGGATGCTGACTCGGCGGAGCAGAGTGTCACCCGCGCCCTGGTCGCCGAGCTCGGCCTCGGGCGCGAGCGGCTGATGTCGCCGCTCGGACGTGACGAGGCGGCCGAGCGCTGGCTCGCCGGCGACGGTGGCCCGGACAACCCGATGACCAAGCAGGCCCCGGACGTGTGTGTGAACTGCGCGTTCTTCGTCCGGTTGAGTGGCAGCCTCGGTCGGCTGTTCGGCGTCTGCGCGAACGCCTATTCCCCCTCCGACGCCTCCGTGGTCAGCATCGACCACGGCTGCGGCGGGCACTCGAACGTCGTCTCCGACGACCGCGCGGTCGAACTGCCGCCGCCGGCGTGGGAGACCATCCAGTGGGATGAGCCGATCTCGCTCTTCGACTGAGGTCGTCCGCCACCGATCGGACGGGTCAGCAGTCAGGGCAGCGGTACGGGCTGCGGGGCGCTCGGCCCGCGGTATCGGGCGATCGGGCGGATGATCTTGCTGTCCCTGGCCTGCTCGAGGATGTTGGCGCACCAGCCGACGACCCGGCTGCAGGCGAAGGTCGGGGTGGACATCGACCGTGGGATGCCGCAGCGCTCCATCACGACGCCCGCGTAGAACTCGACATTGGCATACAGCCGTCGATCCGGCTTCAGCTCGGCCAGGGTCTCCACCACCGCCTGCTCGACCTGCACGGCGAACTCGACCTGCGCACCTCCGAACGAGGTCGCGATCGAGCGCAGCAGGGCCGCGCGGGGATCCTCGGTGCGGTACACGGCGTGCCCGAAACCCATAATGCGTTCCCCCGACGCCACCTTCGTGCGCACCCAATCCCGGGTGCGGTCCGGGGTGCCGATCTCGTCCAGTGCGTCGAGGGCCCGGTCGGGCGCGCCACCATGCAGCGGCCCGCCGAAGGCGCCGATCGCGGCGCAGATGGCGGAGCCCACGTCCGCCCCGGCCGAGGCGACCACCCGGGCGGTGAAGGTGGAGGCGTTGAAGCCGTGGTCGATGGTCGCGATCAGGTACTGGTCGATCGCCCGGGCCTCGGGCGGTGAGGGCACCTTTCCGGTGACCATGTACAGCCAGTTGGCGGCGACCGACAGGTCGGCTCGCGGCTGGAGCGGCTCCAGGCCCGCCCGGACCCGGTGCAGGGCGGCCAGAATGGTGGGGGTCACGGCCGAGACCAGCAGCGAGTCTGTGCGGCGCTGGTCCTCGCTGGATCCGTACAGCGGCGCCATGTCCCGGGCGCTGGCGATGAGCGACAGCGCGGTCCGCAGGCCCGCGAGAGCGTGCGGTTGGCGACCCGCCGAGGCAATCGGGCCCAGCGCCGGCAGCAGTTCGGCTGGCAGCACCCGCAGCGGCGCCACCTCTGTGCGGAAGCGCTCCCGCTCCTCGGAGTCAGGGAGATGGCCCGTCACGAACAGGTGCCAGACATCCTCGAAGGTGCGGTTCTCAGCGAGCTCGATCGCCGAGTACTGCCGGTAGTGGTAGAACCCCTCCAGCCCGCGGACGTCGCCGACCTCCGTCTCGGTCACCACAACGTTGTTCAACCCGCGGGGTGCCTCGATGACCTCCATGACCTGCTCCTCGTCTCTGGCGCTCCGGTGGCGCGCTCTGGCTGACTGAGGCTCCACTGTCCGTCTAGTATTGATTTCTGTCAATGTTGACGCAATCAATGTGAAGGAGTCCCGATGGTCGGTGAGCGGCCCGTCAGCAACGGCGAAGGCTCCTTTCTCAGCACCGCTCAGGCCGCCCGCCGGCTAGGGGTCAAGGAAGAGACCGTGTACGCCTACGTCAGTCGCGGGCTGCTCCGCAGCACGCGGGTGCCCGGCGTCCGGGGCAGCCTGTTCCCGGTCGGCGAGGTCGAGGCACTGGTGAGCCGCGACGGGACTCGGCGGGCCGTCTCGGGTGCCGTCGAGCGAATCAGAACCAGCATCACCCTGCAGGAGAAGGGCTCGCTCTACTACCGTGGGCGGGACGCCACCGAGCTGGCCGCACTGCCGTTCGAGCAGGTGGCCCAGTGGCTGTGGACGTCGGAGCTCTCCGGGCCCATGGCCTTCGCCGCCGTGCCCGACGTGGTCCGGAGGGCGGCGGAGGCGACTCGGCTGCTGCCGGACGACGCCCGGCTGATCGTCTGCATCCGCTTGATCGTGGACGTCGCCGGCGCCTGCGACCCGCTCCGCTTCGACCTCACCCCGCGCTCGGTCACCCGGTCCTCGGCCGCCCTGCTGGGCACGCTGGCAGCTGCAGTGGCCGAGGGGCTGGGGATCTCCGCTCCGGGCGAGGACGGCAGGCTGGCGGAGCGGCTGTGGCCCAGCCTCCGGCCAGGGAAGACCGCGGCAGCGGATCCCGCTCAAGTGGAGCTGCTCAACAGTGCGCTGGTGTTGCTGGCCGACCACGACCTGGCTGTGTCCACCCTCGCCGCCCGGGTTGCTGCCAGTGCCCGAGCGGATCTGTACGCCGTGCTGTCGGCCGGACTGGGGGCCATCGACGGTCCCTTTCACGGCGGCGCCACCTCGCGGGCGTTCCGGTTCATGACCGAGGCGCTGGCGAGTCCGGCCGACGCCCTGGGGGTCCGGTTCCGGGACGGGGTGGCCGTTCCGGGCTTCGGCCATCTGCTCTACGCGGGTCCGGATCCCCGCGCGGACTACCTGCTGGACCGGCTGCGACGCCTCGACGACCCAGCCGCACAGCGCGCCACCGCAGCGGCAGATCTGGTCATTGACCAGCTGGCCGAGCGGCAGGACCTGCATCCGAACACCGACTTCGCTCTCGCCGTACTGGGCCATGGGCTCGGGCTTCGGCCCGATGCCGGCGAGGCGATCTTCGCGATCGCCCGGATGGCTGGCTGGACGGCTCACGCCCTCGAGGAGTATCAGGAGCCGGAGCTCCGCTTCCGGGTGCCCGGGGTGTATGTCGGCAGCCGGCCGGGACCGGTGTCGCGGCCGGACTGACGCATCGTCGGTGAGGTGCTCGCTGACCTCGGCCGCGCGGAGAACTTCGATGTCGAAATCCGGGCTGGCACAATGCGTCCATGCCCCCGACCCAGAGACGCAGCGAACAAGAGGAGTATCGGGCCGCCGTCGCCTCCTATGTGGCCGCCATGCGCGGACGAGTCCGTCCAGCGGGTGGTGACCGCGGTGCACCGACTGTCGCGTCGGCTGAACCAGTGGTACGACCGGCAGCTGGCCGATCTGTCCGTCTCGGCGGGGGAGTGGGCGGTGCTCAGTGAGCTGGTCAGGAATGGGGAGACAGCGGCACTGACCCCGAGCCAACTGGCTGCGGCGACCAACATCGCCCCTTCGTCGATGACCCACCGCTTGGATCGGATGGTCGAACGTGGCCTGGTCAGTCGCGAGCCGGACCCCGGCAACCGAACCCGGGTGCTGGTGCGCTTCTCCGACGCCGGCTGGGAGCTCTTCGCCGCCGCGATCAAGGAGTCAAACCTGATGGAGTCCGATGTGGTCGCCGGCCTCACCGAACGCCAGCTGCAGACCCTCGCCTCCCTCCTCGAGCGGCTGATCGAGGGCATCGACAACGCCGTGGAGTGACCTCCCGTGCCCCCTGAGCCTGTCGAAGGGCGTGCCCTGAGCCTGTCGAAGGGCGGCACCCCTCGTACGGCAGCGTGTGGTTGTGAAACTGGCGTTCGAGCAGCCATACGCTGCCGTTCGGCATCCCCTTGGCTCTTCGACAAGCTCAGAGCACGGATAGCAGCAGAGGCGTACGGATACGTGTCCTGAGCCTGTCGAAGGGCGTGCCCTGAGCCCGTGGACACGTGCCCTGAGCCTGTCGAAGGGCGCCACCCCTCGTACGGCAGCGTGTGGTTGGGAAAATGGCGTTCAAGCAGCCGCACGCTGCCGTTCGGCATCCCCTGGGCCCTTCGACGAGCTCAGGGCACGGAAGGGAAATTCTGCCCATGGCCCATCGACGAGCTCAGGACGCGGCTGCTCTTCGAGAGGCTCAGAGGGCGGTCAGTCGAGGCGCTCGCCGGCGAGACGGCGGCGGCGTCGGTTCCAGCAGTAGAGGAGGCCGAGGAGGCCGAGGCCGAAGCCGCAGATGCCGACCCAGAGCCACCAGCCGTTGCCGCGGGCGACCAGAGCGTCGTAGAAGACGCCCATCAGGATGGAGGCCGCTGCGAACAGCACCAGTCCGACGGTGACCACATTGAGCCCGTCGACATCCAGCGCGGCCACGGGGGCCTGCACCAGCAGATGGTGCTTGGGCTCACTTGGTGGAGGCCCAGGAGACTCGGTCACATCGATAACTCTACGATGCCTCCCATGGTTACCAAGTCCCCCAAGGCTGCGGCCTCGCCGCGCGAGGTCGAACGGCAGATCGGGCCGATCGACTCCTACTTCCAGATCACGGCGCGCGGGTCGACGGTCGGTCGTGAGATTCGCGGTGGGTTGGTGACCTTCTTCACGATGGCCTACATCATCGCGCTGAACCCGCTGATCATCGGCACCGCGCCGGACAAGGCCGGCAACCTGCTGGGCGGGCTGCCGTTCAAGGACGCCGGTGGCCAGGTGATCGGCGCCAACGTGGACCACGCGATCACCATGGTCGCCGCCGCGACCGCGCTGGTGGCCGGCGTGATGACCATCCTGATGGGCGTGATCGGGCGGTTCCCGATCGGTATCGCGACCGGCCTCGGGCTGAACGCCCTGCTGGCGTTCGTGATCGCCCCGCAGATGACGTGGCCGCAGGCGATGGGCCTGATCGTCTGCGAGGGCGTGCTGATCTCGCTGCTGGTGCTGACCGGCTTCCGGACAGCGGTGTTCAGAGCGGTGCCGCGCTCGCTGCGGGCCGGCATCTCGGTCGGCATCGGCCTGTTCATCTCGTTCGTCGGGCTGGTCGACTCCGGTGTGGTCCGCAAGCCGGCGGGTGCGCCGCCGGTGGAGCTCGGCATCGGCGGCTCGCTGGCCGGCTGGCCGATGGCGGTGTTCGTGCTCGGGCTCTTCCTGGTGGCGTTCCTCTACGCCAAGCGGGTGAAGGGCGCGATCTTGATCTCGATCATCGTTGCCACCGTCGTGTCGGTGATCATCGAGCTTGCCGCCAAGGTCGGCCCCCGGTCGGCCTCCGAGGCGACCGGCTGGTCCCTGAACGTCCCGCAGTTCCACGGGGTGGCGGACAAGCCGGACCTGGGCCTGCTGTTCAAGGTCGACGTCTTCGGCGCCTTCAAGCCGGCGTTCCTCAACGGGTTCCACCCGCACCTGCTGCTGCCGCTGCTGCTGCTGGTGTTCGCCCTGTTGCTGGCCGACTTCTTCGACACCGTGGGCACCGTGGTCGCGGTCGGCGCCGAGGGGAACCTGCTCGATGAGAAGGGCAACCCTCCACACCTCGCCTCGATCCTGATGGTCGACTCGGTCGCTGCCGCCGCCGGTGGTCTCGGTTCGGTGTCGAGCAACACCTCCTACATCGAGTCAGCCGCCGGAGTCGGCGAAGGAGCCCGGACCGGCCTCGCCTCGGTGATCACCGGTATCGGCTTCCTGCTGGCGATGTTCTTCGCGCCGTTGATCAACATGGTCCCCTCTGAGGCGGCCACGCCGGCACTGGTGTTCGTCGGCTTCCTGATGATGAGCCAGGTGGTCAAGGTGCAGTGGGACGACATCGAGGAGGGGCTGCCCGCGTTCCTGACCATGGCGCTGATGCCCTTCACCTTCTCGATCACGGTGGGGATCGGTGCCGGGTTCGTCATGTTCGTGGTGCTCAAGCTGGTCCGGGGCAAGGCCAAGCAGGTGCACCCGCTGCTGTACGTCGTGTCGATCCTGTTCGTCGTCTACTTCGTCCAGGGCGTGCTCACCAGGCTGGTCAGCTGAGGCGGTGATCTCGACCGTCCGGGGGTCGCTCGCCACCCCCGGACGCCGCTACTAGGGTGTCTACTCATGGGACGTGCATACGCAGACAGACCGGTCCGGATCGGGATCCAGATTCAGCCTCAACACGCCGACTACGACGCCATCCGCCGGGCCGTCGCCGAGGCCGAGGAGCTCGGTGTCGACATCGCCTTCAACTGGGACCACTTCTATCCGCTCAGCGGTGAACCAGAAGGCAAGCACTTCGAGTGCTGGACCATGCTCGGGGCCTGGGCGGAAGCCACGGAGCGGATCGAGATCGGGGCACTGGTCTCCTGCAACACCTACCGCAACCCCGAGCTGCTGGCCGATATGGCCCGTACGGTCGACCACATCTCCGGCGGGCGGCTGATCCTGGGCATCGGTGCCGGCTGGTTCGAGAAGGACTACGACGAGTACGGCTACGAGTTCGGCACCGCCGGCTCGCGGCTGGCCGACCTGGCCGAGGCGCTGCCCAGGATCGAGAAGCGGTGGGCCAAGCTGAACCCGGCGCCCACCCGCGACATCCCGGTCCTGATCGGCGGCGGCGGGGAGAAGAAGACGTTGCGGATGGTGGCGAAGCACGCGACCATCTGGCACGGCTTCGGCGATCCCGAGACAATCGAGCGCAAGCACCGGATCCTCGACGAGCACTGCGCCGACGTGGGTCGCGATCCGGGTGAGATCGAACGCTCGACCGCGGCCCAGGGGTCACCCGACGAGATCGGCCCCCAGCTGCTCGAGCTCGGTACCCGCATGTTCACCGTCAGCGTCGGCGGTCCCGACTACGACCTCGGTCAGCTGCGCGACTGGATTTCCTGGCGGGACGAGGTCAACCGCGGCTGAGGCCGGCTAAGGCACCTTACGTGCCGTCGGACCGGATGCTCTCCGACCAAAGATCGGGCAGATGACCGATGCCCGTCCACCCGCCTTAGAACGAGGCTGGTCACATCAACCAAGACTGATGTGAGGACAGGACATGAGCATCACCGGTGACTACTGGTACCAGCAGGTGGCTACCCAGCGGACCCACGAGCTGCACGCGCAGGCCGACCATGACCGGCTGGTGCGGCGGGTCACGGCCGGGCGTCCGTCGTGGTGGCGTCGATTGTCGGCGACTCGCCAGCGGAGTCTGAACTCGATCCAGACAGCGGTCGGAGCGGGCAGTGGCCGAAGCGCCCGGCTTCGTCAGCGGCATGCGTCATCCTGAGACGCCCGCTGCTGCGGCCCCTCTCCGAGCGTGTGGGAGGGGCCGCCCACCGAGTCGCCGCTAGCTGCGCGAGGCGGCCAGGCTCGCCGAACAGGGCGCCCAGTGCGCGCACTGCGCGGGGCCGGTCGAACGGACCACCGGGCGCGTGCGAGCTCGACGGCTGGGCTCTCCGGGTCCACCCTGAGGATGAGCCAAGATCCTGCTGGGGACGGACTCCACCCAACAGTGCTCATGCCACGCTGGTGTCATCACCATCGAGGAGCGAGCGATGAGCAGGTTGAGCACGGAGATTCACCATCTGGTCGAGGACAGGACCCTCAGCAGCGCGCAAGGCGACCTGCTCCTGCATGCGGCGCAGGAGGACCTGCGTGAGGCGACCGGCGCGGTCCCGGCCACACCCGACCAGACAGCGACAGAGCACGCGGCCGCTCGGCGGAACGCGGTCCTGGAGGTCCTCGGCTATGTCGGCGGGGCCTTGTTGCTGGGCGCCATCATCTTCCTCTGCTTCCTGTTCTGGGGAGATTTGGGCCGGGCCGGTCGCAACCTTGTCGCTGTCGCAGCTGTGGTGGTCGCGATCGGTGGCGGGCTGGCCCTGGTGGGGCTCAAGGTCCGGCAGGAGCTCGGTCACGTACTGATCGCTCTCGGCTGCTATGCGCTGGGGTTTGCCTACTTCAACCTATTCACCGACCGCGACGGCATCGCCTCGTCTGCGGTGATCGTGCTGGCCTCGGTGGTCGGTGCCGTCGTCTTCCGCAGCGGCGCCTTCCTCTTCACCTTCTGGTCGGGCTCGATCCTGCTGGCGATCATGCTGCTCAACTACTGGAACGCCGACGACATCGCCTCGATGAACCTCCTGGGCAGCGGGTTCCTCGGCCTGGCGGCCGTGCTGGGGGCCAGCGGGTTCCTGCTGGCCAAGCCGTTCGCCTGGTCGCTCGCGGGGATCAGCGGCTGGGCCTCGGGTTGGGTCTGGTACATCAAGAGTGATGGTGGCACCTGGCTTGCGCTCACCGTGGCCACCGTCGTCGCCGCTCTGCTGCTGCTGGCCTTCGTCCGGATCCGCAACTATGCGCTGGCCATCATCGGCTGCCTGGTGATCTTGAGCCTGTGGCCGGCCTGCCTGTACCGGATCGTGGGCAGTGCCTTCGGCGTCGCCATCGGCCTGATCGCCGCCGGAGCCGTACTGATCGGCATCGTCATCGTGCTGTCCCGGCGTTCGCGTACCCAGATCCGACCCGGCACCGCGCCGCACCCACTGCCCCGATGACCGCACCTATTACCCTCCGCCGCATGATTGATTAGCATTTGTAATTAGCACTGCTAAATATCCTGGAGTATCCTGGACGGCAGTGAACACCAGAGACCTCAGAACCAACGCCGGCCTGGCGAGTGCGCTGCGCCCATCCGTGCAGCGGCTGTCACGGCGGTTACGGCAGATGCGGCCCGCGGAGCTCGACCTCAACTCCAACCAGATCTCGGCCATGGGCGTGCTGTACAACAACGGTGACCTGCTGATGGGTGAGCTCGCTGCCCACGAGAAGGTCAAGCCGCCGTCGATGACGAGGATCGTCAACGGGCTGGAGGCGCGCGGCTATGTGGCCCGCCAGGCGGACCCGAGGGACAAGCGCCAGTGCGTGGTGTCGATCACCGCGGCCGGCCGCGAGGTCATCCTCGCCGACAGGCGCCGCCGGGAGACCTGGCTGGCTCAGCGGATCGCCGAGCTGTCGCCGGAGGAACGGGAGATCCTGCGCCAGGCCGTGCCGATCCTGGAGAAGGTGAACCACGCGTGACGACCATCGCTGAGCCCACCAGCAAGGCCAAGACCCGCGGAATGTTCTCCGCGCTCCGCAACCGCAACTACCGCATCTACGTCTCCGGGTCGTTCGTATCCAACATCGGCACCTGGATGCAGCGGGTCGCCCAGGACTGGCTGGTGCTCGAGCTGTCCGGCGGCTCCGGGCTGGCGATCGGCATCACCACCGCCCTGCAGTTCCTGCCGATGCTGCTCTTCTCGGCGTACGGCGGCCTGATCGCCGACCGCTTCGACAAGCGGGCGATCCTCAAGGTCACCCAGGTCTGGATGGCCCTGTGCGCCGGCGTGCTCGGGGTCATGGCCATCACCGGTGTGGCGGTGGTCTGGCACGTCTACCTGATCGCCCTGCTGTTCGGCATGGGCACCGCCTTCGACAATCCGTCGCGGCAGTCGTTCGTCTCGGAGGTCGTCGGGCCGGAGGACCTGCCGAACGCGATCGGGCTCAACTCCGCCACCTTCCACGCCGCGCGCATCGTCGGACCCGCCGCCGCCGGCCTGGTGATCGCCGCCTTCGGCTCCGGCTGGGCGATCCTGTCCAATGCCGTCACCTACGCAGCCTTCATCGCCGTACTGGTCCTGATCGACCCCAAGCGGCTGTTCATCTCCCCACCGGCGGTGCGGGCGAAACGGCAGATCCGCGAGGGCCTGGTCTATATCCGTGGTCGTTCGGACATCATGCTGGTGCTCTTCGTGGTGTTCTTCGTCGGCACCTTCGGCATGAACTTCCAGATGACGTCGGCCCTGATGGCCCAGCAGCAGTTCCACCGTGGCGCCACCGAGTATGGGATGCTCGGCACCTTCATGGCCTTCGGCTCGTTGGCCGGCGCCCTGCTGGCGGCTCGGCGCCGATCCGCTCCCCGGGGCCGGTTCATCGTCTGCATGGCCGTCGCGTTCGGTGTGATCGAGGTCGCCTCCGGGCTGATGCCGACGTACTGGACATACGCCGCCAGCCTGCCGATCACCGGCCTGGCCGCGCTGCTGACCCTGACCGCGTCCAACGCCTGCATCCAGCTGAGCGTCGACCCGCAGCTCCGCGGCCGGGTGATGGCCATCTATGCCATGGTCCTGATGGGCGGTACGCCGATCGGCTCGCCCATCCTCGGCTGGGTGGCCGAGGTGGCCGGCCCCCGGTGGACTCTGATCGGCGGTGGTGCGCTGTCCACGATCGGGGTCATCGTGTCCGCCATCGTGCTGGCCCGTCGCCAGGGACTGAACATCGCCCCGGTGCTGCGTCCCCGGCCCCACTTCGAGATCCACCGCCGGGCGGCCTGAGCCCCGTCCCTGGGTGCCTGGTTTCGCTGGGCCGGTGTCGGTTTCCCAAGCTAGGCCGGTGTCGGTTTCCCAAGTCGACTTGGGAAACGGTCACAGGACCAGGCGAATTTCCCTGGCCCAGTGACAGGATCCTTGGCTGCGTCGCCGCGGCGGGCCCGCCTGTGCCCCTCTTCCGGTGGGGCCCGGCCCGCGAGGGGCTGTCGGCTGTCGGGGCGCTATGGCACAGTCGGCCTATGACCGATGCTCGCCCGACCTGGCTCCCTTTCGACCGTTACCTCGAGCTCATCGAAGCCGACGCTCACCGGCTGCTCGATGTCGCGAGCCGGGACCTCAATGCCGCTGTCCCGGGCTGCCCTGACTGGACCGTCACCGACCTCTGCCGCCATCTCGCCGAGGTGTACGCGCACAAGATCGCCTGTATGGCCGCAGGCGCCCCGCCGAAACCGTGGCCGTTGCCCGAGTTTCAGATCGGCGAGCCGCTGCAGCTGTTGGCGCGCGAGTCGACGGCCATCGTCGAGGCGCTGCGGTCGCGGGACCCGGCCGACAGCACCTGGACCTGGTTGCCCGCCGACCAGACGGTCGGGTTCTGGTATCGGCGAATGGCCCAGGAGACCGCCGTCCACCGGGTTGACGGCGAACAGGCGGTCGGGGAGCAGACGGCGATCGACGAGGCTCTGGCCGTGGACGGCGTGGACGAGTTCCTGGGGTGCATGCTCGGCGGGCCGTGGTGGACCGACGGTGACTACAGCGCCACCAACGCCACGGTCAGGGTGGAGACCGGGAGTCACGGCTGGTACGTCCGCTGCGCCAGCGCAGCGGTGGAGGTGCGGTACGGCGACGCCGATGCAGAGGTGGACGCCACCATCGCCGGCGAGCCGGAGCAGCTGCTGCTGGCCTTGTGGGGGCGCACGCCCTTGCTCGAGTTGGTCGTCGACGGAGACCCGGAGGCGGCGGGGCGCTTCGCCGGGCGGGTCCAACTCTGCGGCGATTGAGGCGGCGCTTCGACGGGCTCCTTCGACAGGCTCAGGACGGGGTCAGGGCGCGGCCCCTCGACAAGCTCCTTCGACAGGCTCAGGACGGCGTCAGGGCACGGCCCTTCGACAGGCTCAGGGCGCGGCGTTCGACAAGCTCAGGGCACGGGCCCATCGACAAGCTCAGGGCACGGCGTTCGGTGGCCCTTCGACAGGCTCAGGGCACGGGCCCTTCGACAAGCTCAGGGCGCGGGTCCTTCGACAGGCTCAGGACGGCGTCAGGGCGCGGGCCCTTCGACGGGCGCGGGACGGCGGGCAGGGGCTTGGGCGGTTCAGTAGTCTCGCTGCATGAGTGCACCGGTCGTGACGGTACGGGGGGAGGCGACGCTGGAGGGGTCACCGGACCTGGCCACCCTGTGGGTGACGGTGTACGCCGGCGGGAGTTCGGCGGAGCGGACCCGGGCGGCGCTCGCCACGGCAGCCGGTCGGACCCAGGATCTGGTCCGGGAGTACGAGGCGGCCGTCGAGGAGTCGAGCACCAGCGGCTTCCAGGTCGCCCCGGTCTTCGACCGTCGCGGTGAGGTCAAGGCGGGCCGCTTCCGGGGCTCCTTCACCAGTACGGTCGTTGTCAAAGACTTCGAGGCGCTGTCCCCGCTGGTGCTGGCCCTGGCCCAGGTGCCGGAGAGTGAGGTGAGCGGACCGAACTGGTCGCTGCGCCGCACCAACCCGATCTTCGCCGCCGTCAGGCTGGCAGCCATCGACGAGGCCCTGCGTCGCGCCGACGATTACGCGGCAGCCTTCGGCACCTCCGTCGTCGACCTGCTCGAGGTGTCCGACCTGGAGCCCGGCTATCCGGCACCGACGATGCGGTCGATGGCGTTCATGACCAAGGGTGCCCCGGAGGCCGCGCCCGAGTTCGACTTCGAACCGGCGAAGCAGACCGTCTCGGCGCAGGTCACCGTTCGCTGCACCCTGGCGCCCCCCGACCTGGCGGCCCTCCGGCAGGGCCGTCCCGACTCGCCCGGCGCGTCGGCAGCCACCCGGTGATGCCTCATCCACACAGTGAACGCCGTTTCGGCGCTCCAACCATCAGCCGATAGCCTCACATCCATGTTCACGAAGGTCCTGGTCGCCAATCGCGGTGAGATCGCAGTACGCGCATTCCGTGCTGCCTACGAACTGGGTGCGAAGACGGTGGCCGTCTTCCCCTACGAGGACCGCAACGCTGTCCACCGAATCAAGGCCGACGAGGCGTACATGATCGGGGAGAAGGGCCACCCCGTCCGGGCCTACCTCGACGTCGACGCCATCGTCCGGGCGGCGGTGGAGTGCGGCGCCGACGCGATCTACCCCGGCTACGGCTTCCTGAGTGAGAACCCTGAGCTGGCGGCCGCCTGCAGCCGGGCCGGAATCACCTTTGTCGGCCCACCGCCCGCGGTGCTCGAGCTGGCCGGCAACAAGGTGCGGGCGCTGGCCGCGGCCAAGGCCGCCGGCATCCCGACGCTGGCTTCCTCCGCACCCTCGTCTGACATCGACACGCTGGTAGCCGCGGCCGATGAGGTCGGCTTCCCGGTCTTCGTCAAGGCAGTGGCCGGCGGCGGTGGCCGGGGGATGCGCCAGGTGAACGAGCCGGCGCAGCTGCGGGAGGCGTTGGCGCAGGCGATGCGCGAGGCTGAGGGCGCCTTCGGCGACCCGACCGTGTTCATCGAACAGGCGGTCGGGCGGCCACGGCACATCGAGGTGCAGATCCTCGCGGACAACGAGGGCAACACGATCCACCTGTTCGAACGTGACTGCTCCATCCAGCGTCGGCACCAGAAGGTCATCGAGATCGCTCCGGCGCCGCACATCGACCCGGCTCTGCGCGAGGCGCTCTGCGCGGACGCGGTCACGTTCGCCAAGTCGCTCAACTACTCCTGCGCCGGCACGGTCGAGTTCCTGGTCGAGACCGAGGGCCCACGGGCCGGCCAGCACGTCTTCATCGAGATGAACCCCCGGATCCAGGTCGAGCACACCGTCACCGAGGAGATCACCGACGTCGACCTGGTCCAGGCCCAGCTGCGGATCGCCTCCGGCGAGACACTGGCCGACCTGGGCCTGAGCCAGGACATCATCCGGATCAACGGCGCTGCGCTGCAGTGCCGGATCACCACCGAGGATCCCGCCAACGGCTTCCGCCCGGACACCGGCACCATCACCGCCTACCGGTCCGCCGGCGGCGCCGGGGTGCGACTGGACGGTGGCACCGCCGCCACCGGCGCCCAGATCAGCCCGCACTTCGACTCGATGCTGGTGAAGCTGACCTGTCGTGGCCGGACGTTCGAGGCGGCCGTCGCGCGCGCCCGGCGAGCGCTCGCCGAGTTCCGCATCCGCGGCGTCAGTACCAACATCCCGTTCCTGCAGTCGGTGCTGGACGATCCCGACTTCATCGCCGGCGACCTGTCGACGGCGTTCATCGAGCAGCGTCCGCAGCTGCTGTCCTCCCGTGCCCCCGCCGACCGCGGCACCAAGCTGCTGCAGTGGCTGGCCGAGGTGACGGTCAACAAGCCCCACGGCGAGGCGCCGACCAGGCTCGACCCCAGGGAGAAGCGTCCCACCCAGGTCGATCTGCAGCAGCCGTCCCCGGCGGGCTCGCGGCAGCGGCTGCTGGAGCTGGGACCGGTCGGCTTCGCCACCGACCTGCGGGCCCGCACCTCGGTGGAGGTCACGGACACCACCTTCCGCGACGCCCACCAGTCGCTGCTGGCGACCCGGGTGCGGACCAAGGACCTTCTCCGGATCGCTCCGTACGTCGGACGGATGACGCCCGAGCTGTTGTCGGTGGAGTGCTGGGGCGGGGCGACCTACGACGTGGCGCTCCGCTTCATCAACGAGGACCCCTGGGAGCGGCTCGCGGCGCTGCGCTACAACATGCCGGGCCTGTGCCTGCAGATGCTGCTGCGCGGCCGCAACACGGTGGGCTACACGCCCTACCCGACCAAGGTGACCAGCTCGTTCGTGGAGGCGGCCACCGAGGCCGGCATCGACATCTTCCGGATCTTCGACGCGCTGAATGACGTCGAGCAGATGCGGCCGGCGATCGAGGCGGTGCTGGAGACCAACACCACCATTGCCGAGGTGGCGCTCTGCTATACGGCCGACCTCACCAACCCGAACGAGAAGGTCTATAACCTCGACTACTACCTGCGGCTGGCCGAGAAGATCGTCGACGCCGGTGCGCACATTGTCGCCATCAAGGACATGGCCGGGCTGCTCCGGCCGCCGGCCGCCCGTACGTTGGTGACGGCGCTGCGCGCGAGGTTCGACCTTCCGGTGCACCTGCACACCCACGACACCGCCGGCGGGCAGCTCGCCACGCTGATGTCGGCCATTGACGCCGGTGTCGACGCTGTCGACGTCGCCAGCGCGCCGATGGCCGGGACCACCTCGCAGCCGCCGGCCTCTGCCCTGGTCGCCGCATTGGAGAACACCGAGCGGGCGACCAACCTGCAGCTGCGCCAGGTGATGGACCTGGAGCCCTACTGGGAGGCCGTGCGGAAGGTCTACAAGCCGTTCGAGTCGGGTCTGCCGAGCCCGACCGGCCGGGTCTACGACCACGAGATCCCGGGCGGTCAGCTGTCCAACCTGCGCCAGCAGGCGAGGGCCCTCGGGCTGGGGGAGAAGTTCGAGCAGATCGAGGCGATGTACGCGGCCGCCAACGAGATCCTCGGTCGCCCCACCAAGGTGACCCCGTCGTCGAAGGTGGTCGGGGACCTGGCGCTGCACCTGGTGGCGGTCGGTGCGGACCCCAAGGATTTCGCCGAGAACCCGTCCAACTACGACATCCCCGAGTCGGTGATCGGCTTCCTCGCCGGCGAGCTGGGCGAGCCGGCCGCGGGTTGGCCGGAGCCGTTCCGGACCAAGGCGCTGAAGGGTCGCACCATCCCGGTCCGTGAGGTCGACCTGTCCGCCGAGGACGAGGCCAACCTGGACAAGGGCGGTCGGACGCGTGAGGTCACGCTCAACCGGCTGCTGTTCCCCGGACCGGCCAGGGAGTTCGAGGCCGGACGGGAGATGTACGGCGACGTCGGCCGGCTCAACACGCTCGACTTCCTGTACGGCCTGCGGCCGGGCGACGAGCACGTCGTGCGGATCGGCCGCGGTGTCAGCCTCATCCTCGGTCTCGAGGCCATCAGCGAGGCCGACGAGCGCGGGCTGCGGACGGTGATGTGCACCATCAACGGCCAGCTCCGTCCGGTCCGGGTCCGGGACAAGTCGGTCAAGGTCGACATCGTGGCCGCCGAGCGGGCCGACACCTCCAGGCCCGGCCAGGTGGCGGCACCGTTCGCCGGGGTGGTCAGCGTGACGGTGGCCGAGGGCGACAAGGTCGAGGCCGGCGCGACGGTGGCCACCATCGAGGCGATGAAGATGGAGGCGGCCATCACCACCCCGATCGCCGGAACCGTCCAGCGGCTCGCGCTCCGATCCGTCCAGCAGGTCGAGGGCGGCGATCTGGTGCTGGTCATCGATCCGGCCTGAGGCGATGGGCAGCTCCCTCGGCTCGCGGCTCCGCTCCTGGCTCGCCGGTCGGCGCCGGCCGACCCTGCCGCCGGCCGGTGGCGCCCGCCGCAACCCGACCCAGCGGACGGGCCAGCGACTCAGCTACGAGCCCCGGTTGGACGGCCGCCCCGACCCCGGCGAGGTCGTCTGGGCCTGGGTGCCGTACGAGGACGATCCGACGCAGGGCAAGGACCGGCCGGTGCTGCTGGTCGGCCGGGCCGGGACCACGCTGCTCGGGCTGCAGCTGACCAGCAAGGACCACGATCGGGACGCCGCCCAGGAGGCTCGCCAGGGCAGGCTGTGGATGGACGTCGGCAGCGGCAGCTGGGACGGTCAGCGGCGACCGAGCGAGGTACGGCTCAACCGGGTGCTGCACCTCGACCCCGGCAGCATCCGTCGCGAGGGGGCCGCCCTCGACCGGCGGACCTTCGACGCCGTGCTGGCCGCAGCCCGGCCCTACCTGCACGCCTGAGGGCGGGCACTCAGCGCGGGCACTCTGAGCACAGGGACCTCTGAGCGCGGGCACTCTGAGCACAGGGACCTCTGAGCACAGGGACGTCCGGGCCCGGAGACGGTCGAACCCGCCCGGCGGAAGCCGAGCGGGTTCGCACCAGAGGTGTTCCTGCGACGGACCTCAGCCCAGCGAAAGGGCGGTCCAGGACACCGGCGGCAGGGTGACGACGATGCTGCCGTCGTCGCCGGTCAGGGTGTCGATCGACTTGGTGCCGACCCGCTCCTGCTCGGCCGCGGTGTTCTTGGCGTACGGATCGTTGTCGCTCAGCGACTGGGCGTCCAGCACCCTCACCGCGCCGAGGGTCCGGGCGTCGATGGTGACCTCGGTCGGCTCCGACTGGTTGCGGTTGACCAGGAAGACCGCGGTCCTGCCGGTCTCCGCGTCATGGGTGGCGACCGCATCCAGCTGGCTCACCTCGCCGTACGCCTCGGTGGCGTAGGTGGGGGCGTCCAGCTTGACCTCCAGCGCGTTGCCGCGGGCCAGCTGTGAGGTCAGTGCGAACGGGAAGAAGGTGGACTGCCGCCAGGCCGGACCCCCGGGCTCGGTCATGATCGGCGCGATCACGTTGATCAGCTGGGCCAGCGAGGCGGAGGTGACCCGGTCGGCGTGCTTCAGCAGGGAAATCATCAGGTTGCCGAAGACGACCGCGTCGGCCACCGAGTAGACGTCCTCGAGCAGCCGGGGCGCCACCGGCCAGTTGTCCAGGCCCTCGATCTTGTCCACGTCCTGATAGCGGCTGATGTACCAGACGTTCCACTCGTCGAAGGAGATGTTGATCGTCTTCTTGCTGTTCCGGACGGCCTTGACGTGGTCTGCGGTGGCGACCACGGTCTCGATGAAGTGGTCCATGTCGACCGCCGAGGCCAGGAAGCTGCCCAGGTCGCCATCGCGTTCCTGGTAGTAGGCGTGGCAGGAGATGTAGTCGACGTCGTCGTAGGTGTGGCTCAGCACCTCACGCTCCCAGGAGCCGAACGTCGGCATGTGCGCCGACGACGACCCGCAGACGACCAGTTCGATCGAGGGGTCCAGCTGGCGCAGGGCCTTCGCGGTCTGCGAGGCGAGCTTGCCGTAGTCCTCGGCCGAGCGGTGGCCGAGCTGCCAGGGCCCGTCCATCTCATTGCCCAGGCACCAGATCTTGATGCCGAAAGGATCGGTCCGGCCGTTCGCGATCCGCTGCTCGGACAACGCACTGCCACCCGGGATGTTGGCGTACTCCAGCAGATCAAGGGCCTCCAGCGTGCCCCGGGTGCCGAGGTTGACCGCGAGCATCAGCTCGCTGTTGATCTTGGACAGCCAGGAGGCGAACTCGTGCAGGCCGATCTCGTTGGTCTCGGTGGAGTGCCAGGCCAGGTCGAGTCGGCGGGGCCGCTGCTCACGCGGCCCGACGCTGTCCTCCCAGCGGAAGCCGGAGACGAAGTTGCCGCCGGGGTAGCGGACGGTGGAGACGCCCAGCTCCTTGACCAGCTCGATGACGTCGGTCCGGAAGCCCTCCTCGTCGGCGCTGGGGTGACCTGGCTCGTACAGCCCGTCATAGACGCAGCGGCCGAGGTGCTCCACGAACGAGCCGAACAGGTTGCGGTTGATCGGTCCGACGACGAACGCGGGATCGAGGGTGAGGTGGGCCTTGGACATGATGCCTTCCGGTCGATTACAACGTTAGAAGAATTCTGGAGGCAGTCGCGTTCCGCGTCAAGAGGCGCGCCTACCCCGATCGGGACTCAGTGGGCCCAGAACCCGACCAGATCCGGGACCGGGCGGGCGAGGGACTGAGCCACGTCGGCCCAGGGCCGGAAGCCGTCCAGCCAGCTGATCAGGGCGGCCAGCATCTCCTGCTGCTCTGCCGTCTTCACCTCGGGCATCGCGGCCCGATAGGCCGAGGCCATGGCCAGCGCCTTCTCGTACGGGTGGTAGCCGACCGTGAGGCCCGGCACCGGCACCAGATTGACGCTGGTGGTGGAGCTGAGCAGGTGCCGCAGGCCGACCGCGGCCGAGACGCCGCCCCGCGCCAGGGCGAAGTCGAGGTCGTCCAACGCCTGCGGGGTCAGGGCCATCCTGGTGGCCCCCCACGCCGACCCCGACACCAGCACCTCCAGCGCCCGCCAACTCGCCGCCGTCCGGTCGGGCGGGATGTAGGCGCCGGATACCAGGACGTCAACGTCGTGCGGGGTCGGGGCCGTCGGGGACATCACGGGCGCGGCCGGCACCCGCCGGAAGATGGGGCCCAGCTTGCCGATCAGACCGGTCTTCTGCGCGACCGCCGGCGGGGCCAGCACCTTGGTGGCGATGCCACGCAGCCGTTCCGCCTCCTGCGGAGGTGCGCCGAAAATGCCCCGTACCTCGTCGATACCGATGGCGTACAGCCTGAGCTCACCCATACAGGACACCGTAACCGAGGCGAAGTTTCACGAGCCATAGTGTGTACCCATGAACCCCCGGGCGCGTCGGCTGATCGTCTCGGGGCTGCTCGGAGCGCTGATGTTCATCGTCGTCGTCGCCGCGCTGTGGAAGTGGATGGTCGGCTGACCGCGCCAGGAAAGGTGTCGGTCGTCGCGACGGCTGGGGCGATCGCGTACGCTCCCTGTGCGGGAACCCTGCAGGACGGGACTCGTCGGGTGGAGGACAGGGGAAAGATCACCGATGGCAGCAGCGAGGCGCCGGGCCGCCGCGGCCCTGCTGCTGCTCGGCCTGCTGCTGCCGACCGTGTTCGCGCCCACCCCTGCTGCCGCCGAGGTGACGCCGGTCTTCACGATCAAGGACAAGCGGATCGCCGAATCCTCCGGCTTGGCCACTGACACCGGTCGCGGGCTCTACTGGACGGTCAACGACTCCGGCGGCGGCGCCGTCGCCTACGGACTGGCCGACGACGGTTCCGTCCAGGGCACGCTGAGCTTCCGTGCCGACGTCCGGGACGTCGAGGCGGTCGCCGTCCACGACAACCACCTCTATGTGGCCGACATCGGCGACAACAACGCCTCGCGGAACTTCGTCACCGTGTACGTGTTCAACGACCCGACCCCGGACAACCGGACGGTCAGCTATCAGTCGTACGACTTCCGCTATCCCGACGGGCCGCGGGACGCCGAGACGCTGCTGATCAACTCGGCGGGCAGGCTGTTCCTGGTCAGCAAGGAGGGCAAGGGCGGCATCTACGCGGCCCCGGCACAGCCGTCTCGGCAGGGGGTCAACCAGCTGCAACGGGTCGGCGACGCACCGGCCTACGTCACCGACGGGGTGGTGCTGCCCAGCGACGGCCGTCTGGCTCTGCGCACGTACGTCTCGCTCGAGGTGATGGACGCCGGCAGCTATGACGTCACCGCCCGGGCCGCGCTGCCGTTCCAGCCCCAGGGTGAGTCGATCACCACCACGCTCGACGGCAGGGCCCTGCTGGTCGGCAGTGAGGGCACCAGCTCAGCGGTCTATCGGATCCCGATCCCCACCAAGGTGGCCGCGGTCCCGTCCGGCAGCGCCTCACCGCCCAGATCCGCGGCACCCACGACCGCGCCGGCCGACCCCGGGACGACCCCGCCGGCCAGCGGTTCGGACACCGAGGGACGCAGCCGGCGCGGCACTCTGCTGGCGCTCGGGCTGGCCGCCGCCCTGGCCGTCATTGCCGGCGTGATCGTTTTCGCCGCCCCCAGCCGTCGCCGCCGGTAGCCGCGCTCCGATCCTTCGACGCCGTTGACCGCTCAGGGGGTGTGGAGGCGCTCCAGCGTCCAGTCGATGCAGCCGCACAGGGCGGAGATGTCGTCGGGCTCAACGTTGGGGAACATCCCGATCCGCAGCTGGTTGCGGCCGAGCTTGCGGTAGGGCTCGGTGTCGACAATGCCGTTGGCCCGCAGTACGGCGGCGAGCTGCTTGGCGTCGACACCGTCAGCGAAGTCGATCGTGCCGACGACAGGGGAGCGAGAGGCGGGGTCGCTGACGAACGGGGTGGCCACCGGCGACCCCTCGGCCCAGGCGTACAACCGCTGGGAGGAGGCGCGCGTCCGGGACGAGGCGAAGTCCAGGCCGCCTTGCCGGTTCAGCCAGTTCAGCTGGTCCTCGAGCATGATCAAGGTCGCGATCGCCGGCGTGTTCAGCGTCTGGTTCTTGACCGAGTTGTCCAGCGCCACCTCCAGGCTCAGGATCTCCGGAATCCAACGCTCGGTGGCCGCGATCTGGTGCACCCGCTCGATCGCGGCGGGCGACAGGAAGGCGAACCAGAGGCCGCCGTCCGAGCCGAGGCTCTTCTGCGGGGCGAAGTAGTAGACGTCGATCGAGGCCAGCTCGACCGGTACGCCGCCCGCGGCCGAAGTGCCGTCGATCACCACCAGGGCGTCCGCGTCAGCCCCGGCGATCCGGCCGATCGGGGCGATCGCGCCGGTCGAGGTCTCGTTGTGCGCCCAGGCGTAGACATCGGCACCGGGGGTGGCCTCGGGCAGCACCACCGAACCGGCTGGGACCGTCCGCACAGCCGGCTCGGCCAGGTGCGGCGCCCGACCGGCCGCCTTGGCGAACTTCGCCGAGAACTCGCCGAAGCTCGCATGGGCGCTGCGGTGCCGGATCAGGGACGAGACGGCCACGTCCCAGAACGCCGTCGAGCCGCCGTTGCCGAGGACCACCTCGTAGCCGTCGGGGGCGGCGAACAGCTCGCGCAGGCCGTCCCGCACCCGACCGACCAGGTCCTTCACCGGTGCCTGCCGGTGCGAGGTGCCCATCAGGCCGGCCCCGGACCCGGCCACCGCGGCCAGCGTCTCGGGCCGGACCTTGGCCGGGCCGCAGCCGAAGCGCCCGTCGGCGGGCAGCAGGTCGGTGGGGATCTGAAGCATGGTCACGGCTGGGATTCTGCCACGGCGACCGATGCCGCCCTGTCGCCACTCGGCAGTTGAGAGTCGCTCGCATGGGTGCACTCGCTCCTCGGACGCCGATGTTGCACACTGGGCCCATGAGCCCAGATCTGGCCGCCGAACGGGTCGACTATGCCGGTGATCATCTTCTCGAGACGGCTGCGCCGGCCGATCCGTTCGAGCTGTTCCGCAGCTGGCTGGCCGATGCCTTCGACGCCCGGGACGAGGGCGTGCTGGCCGAGCCGACGGCGATGGTGGTGGCGACCGTCGCCGACGGCCGGCCGGCCGCCCGCACCGTACTGCTCAAGGAACTTGATCACGCAGGCTTCGTCTTCTTCACCAACTACGACTCCCGCAAGGGCCGTGAGCTCGACGCCAATCCCTTGGTAGCGCTGCATTTCGGTTGGTATGCGCTGCACCGCCAGGTCCGGGTCGAGGGCAGCGTCGCAGCCGTGTCTCGGGCCGAGTCGGAGGCGTACTTCGCCAGCAGGCCACGGGGTTCGCAGCTGGGGGCCTGGGCGTCGGCACAGTCCCGCGAGGTGGCTGGGCTCCAGTCCCTGCTGGACTCCTATGCCGAGGTCGAGCGACGGTTCGAGGGCGTTGAGGTCCCGTGCCCGGAGCGCTGGGGCGGCTTCCGCGTCTGGCCCGAGATGATCGAGTTCTGGCAGGGACAGCCCAGCCGGATGCACGACCGGCTGGTCTATCGCCGCGACGGCGACGGCTGGGGCCTCGTCCGGCTCGCTCCCTGACGCTCCCGACCTCGACCGTGCAGACGGTCGTCACTCCAGGCAGGCCTCCGACAGCCTGCACAGTGCGACCACGGTCTGCACGGACGCCTCCGTGGCCGCGGAGGGGACTCAGGCGAGGTCGTTGAGGTCGATGCGTACGGCCAGGAACTGCTCCCCGAACGCGCGCAGCACCCGTAGCCGCGGATCGGGCACCGGAAGCACTCGCGGCTGCACCAGCGGGCGCAGCGGCGCGAGCCTCGGATCGGCCAGGACGGCGCTGACGGCGGGCCCGTCGCCGCCGGTCACCAGGGCCTCCAGCCGGGGCAGCTCGGGCAGCAGCAGTGCCGCCGCCTCGTCGGCCGCCTCGGCATAAGCCTTCCTCGACTGGTTGTCGCGTCGTCGCGCATAGCGCTGCTGAGACCAGCCGCCGGCCTTGGTGCGGCCCTGGACGTACGCCGAGCCGACCTTGGAGGACACCAGCCGATGACCCTCGAAGACACCCACCGCGAAGCCGCCCCTGCGGACCAGCAGGCAACCGACCCGACGGTCGGTCAGCACATGGTCAAGCACGGACCTCTCGCAGTCGACCTCCGGGGCTGCCAGCGTCGGGAACGGGAGATGCACCCAGGCCCGGGCTCCGTCCTGGGCTTCCAACGCGAGCTCGTCGCCGCTACGGAGGGATCGGGTCGGCCCGTGCCGGTCGCGGAACCCGTCGAGCCAGGGACCCAACCGGTCACGGGCGATCGTGACCTGACGTGCCCGCTCGGTGCTGATGACCTCTCCTCGGTGGTGACCGGCCCCGACTGCTGTGCCGAAGGACCGTCCAGACGGACAAACCCGCGAGCCTCTCGGTGCTGCCGGTCAGGCTGCGGTGCAGTCGTCTCCGGATCAGTACCGGCCGGTGGACAATACCGGCGGCTCGCGGGTTCGGGTGTTGGCTGTGGATTAGCCGGCCGCTCTGGACCAGTTCATCAACAGGTTGGCGGCTAGCTGGCCGTCACCTCACATGTCCAAAAGTCACTCATTCTCTGGACCACCTCCTTTCCGTGTGCATCTAAGGTAGGCGGCGATCCGTCAACGGTCAATGGGTTAATTCCGTTGTGGGCGTACGTTTTCAGCCCGGTCCTTCAGGCCTGGATGACCTCGACGCCGGTCTCGCGCAGCCGGGCGATCGCCTCAGGGTCGGCGTTGCTGTCGGTGAGGATGGTCGAGACCTCCTCCACGTTGCAGATCCGGCAGAACCCGACCGTGCCGATCTTGGAGGAGTCGACCACCACCACCGTCCGCTTCGCCTGGGTCACCATGACGCGGTTGATCGCCGCCTCCGACTCGTCGTAGGTGGTGATGCCCCCCTCGGCGTCGAGCCCGGTGGCGCCCAGGAAGCAGATGTCGGGGGACAGCCGCCCCAGCGTCTCGGCGGCGATGGAACCGACCAGCTCATAGCTCTGCGGGCGGGCCACGCCGCCGCAGACGACGATCTTGATGAACGGGCGCACGGTCAGCTCGGTGGCGATGTTGATGGCGTTGGTGACCACCGTGATGCCGTGCCGGAGCGCCTCGACGGTCGGGATGGCCCGGGCGATCTCCACCGTCGTGGTTCCGCCGTTCAGGGAGATCGTGCAGCCCGGCCACATCATCTGCACGGCCCGCTGCGCGATCCGAGTCTTGGCCTCGCCCCGGTTCGCGGACTTGTAGCGCAACGGCAGGTCGTAGGAGGTGGTGTTCGGCACCGCTCCGCCGTGGGTCCTGGTCAGCAGCTGCTGGTCGGCCAGGTGGTCCAGGTCGCGGCGAATGGTCGCGGCCGACACCCCGAACTGGTCCGCCGCCGGTTCGACATCGATCTTGCCCGCAGCAACCAGACGCTCCAACAACGCGGCCAGCCGTTCCGCCCGCGTCATTGTCAAGTGCTGCTCGCTCACGAGATGCATGATATGTTCATATCTGTTCGTTTGGGAAGAAAATCAACAGAATCGTCACTTGAGGAGAACGCATGACCTTCTTTGTCGAGGAGGAGATCCTCTCCCAGCCCGAGTGCTGGACCCGGGCCGTCCAGCTGGCCCCCTCGGTGGAGCCGCAACTGCCTCGGTCGGGTGAACGAGTGGCCTTCGTCGGCTGCGGCACCTCCTGGTTCGTGGCCCAGATCATCGCCTCCTGGCGCGAGAGCCTCGGGCTCGGCGAGTCGGACGCGTTCACCGCCACCGAGTTCCCCACCGGGCGCCGTTACGACCGGGTTGTCGCCCTCACCCGTTCCGGGACGACGACAGAGGTGGTCGACCTGCTGGGCTCGCTGCAGGGCCGAGTGCCGACCATGGTGGTGACCGGCGACCTCGACACACCGGTGGTCGGGCTGGCCGACCAGGTCGTCGACCTCAGCTTCGCCGATGAGCAGTCGGTGGTGCAGACCCGCTTCGCGACCTCGACCCTGGCCCTGTTCCGGGCCGCCTTCGGCTTCGACCTGGCGCCGGTGATCGCCGCCGCCGAGGAGGTGCTCACCGTCCCGCTCAACCAGGACCTGGTGCGGGCCGAGCAGATGACCTTCCTCGGCCGCGGCTGGACCATCGGCGTGGCGCATGAGGCCGCACTCAAGCTGCGCGAGACCTCCTCCAGCTGGGCCGAGTCCTACCCGGCGATGGACTACCGGCACGGGCCGATCAGCATCGCCGCTCCGGGCCGGGTGGTCTGGATGTTCGGCACCGCTCCCCAGGGCCTGGCCGAGGACGTCGCCGCCACCGGCGCCACCTTCGTCGAGTCTGGGCGGGACGCCCTGGCCGAGCTGGTCCTGCTGCAGCGGGTCGCGGTCGCGCGGGCCATCGACCTCGGCCTCAACCCCGACCAGCCGCGAAGCCTGACCCGCTCCGTCGTGCTGTCCGACTGAGCCGATCACCCAGACTCCGGGAGCAGGGCTGATGAGTGAGTTCGTCGTCGCCGTCGACCTCGGCGGCACGCTGACGAAGCTGGCGCTGGCCGACGCCGACGGCACCGTCCGCGGCCAGACCAGGGTCCCCACCTATCACGACGGCGGGCCCGCCGAGATCGTCACCTGGCTGGCCGGGCAGGTCACCGCCTTCGCCGCCACGGCCGGCGCCGGCGGCAACTGTGTCGGGTTCGGCGTGGTGGTGCCAGGTATCATCGACATTGCCACAGGGACCGTACGGGCGGCCGCCAACATCGGCTGGTACGACGTTCCGCTGCGGCAGCTCCTCAGCGACCTCACCGGCCTGCCCGGTGCGGTCGCACACGACGTCCGCTGCGGCGGTCTGGCGGAATGGCGGCTGGGCAGCGGCGTCGGCGCCCACAACCTGCTGTTCCTGCCGCTCGGCACCGGCATCGCCGGGGCGATGATCGTCGACGGGCAGATGCTGGACGCCGACGGGTACGCCGGTGAGCTGGGCCACATCCAGGTGCCGGCCGCCGGGGATGCGAAATGCCCGTGCGGAGGGGTCGGATGCCTGGAGACCGTCGCCTCGGCTGCCGGGGTCGCGCGCAGCTATCACCGGATCACGGGTGCCGCACCGTCGGTCGAGGCCCGGGAGATCGCCGACCGGGCCAGAGCCGGCGAGGTGGCGGCCCGGCAGGCCTTCGCCATCGCCTCCGAGGCGCTGGTGGAGGCCCTGACCATCTATGTGACGTTGCTGGCGCCGGAGGTGATCGTCATCGGTGGCGGCCTGTCCGGCGCGGCGGACATCATCTTCCCGCAGCTCACGGCCGGGCTGACCGACCGGCTGCACTTCCAGCGGACGCCGAGAATCGAGGTCGCCAGCCTCGGGGCCGACGCGGGCGTCATCGGCGCCGGGCTGATCGGTTGGGACCGGGTGCACAGTGCGGCAGGAGGCAGTCATGAGTGAGCAGCGGTTCCGGGTCGAGCATCTGCTGACCGAAGCCGGCGATGTCGGGGGCGGCACCGTCACCGTGGCCGACGGTCGGATCGTCGACCTCTCGGAGGGTGCTCCGGACGCCGAGGCACTGGACGGCTGGCTGGTGCCGGGCTTCGTCGACACACACGTCCACGGTGGTGGTGGCGCCGACTTCGCCACCACCGACCCCGCCGAGGCGCTCCGGGCGCTGGACTATCATCGCCGCCACGGCACGACCACCAGCTTCGCTTCCCTGGTGACGGTGGACATCGACACGCTCTGCGACCAGATCGAGACGCTGGTGCCGCTGGTGCGGCAGGGCGAGATCGCCGGCATCCATCTCGAGGGGCCGTTCCTGTCGTCGGCCAAGTGCGGCGCGCACGATCCCAGCCTGCTCCGGCTGCCGCAGCCGCACCTGCTGGACCGGGTGCTGACGTCGGGCCAGGGTCACATTGCCATGGTCACCATCGCCCCCGAGCTGCCGGGCGCACTGGCCGCCATCGAACGGCTCAGCCACAGCGGAGTGGTGGCCGCGCTCGGCCACACCGACGGCGACGAGCAGGCGATCGCCGCAGGCATCGCGGCCGGCGGCACGGTGGCCACCCACCTGTTCAACGCCATGCGGTCGATCCACCACCGCACCCCGGGCCCCGTACCCCGGCTGCTGACCGACCCGCTGACGATCGTCGAGCTGATCTGCGACGGCACCCATCTGCATTCGGACGTGATCGCGATGGCCATTGCCGCGGCCGGACCGGACCGGGTCGCGCTGATCACCGACGCCATGGTGGCTGCCGGGATGGCCGACGGCCACTACCGGCTCGGCGCGCTGAACGTCCAGGTCGAGGACGGGGTGGCGCGGCTGGTGGGCGCCGACGGGCAGCCCGGGTCGATCGCCGGCTCGACGCTGACGATGGCCGGCGCGTTCGCCTTCCTCGTGACCCAGGTCGGGATCTCCATTCCCGACGCCGCACGGATGGCAGCCAAGACCCCGGCGCGGGCCCACGGGCTCGCTGAGGTCGGCCAAATCAGCGTCGGCAACCGGGCGGACTTCTGCCTGGTCGACGATCACGGTTCGCTGCTCCGGGTGATGCGCCGAGGCGTTTGGCTGGACCGTTCCGACGACACCCCAACCGTCACCTCCTGAAGGGAACTGCGTGGCACTCGTACGACTGACCGACCTGCTCGCGCCGGCACAGGCCGGCCATCATGGAGTCGGCGCGTTCAACGTGATCAGCATCGAGCACGCCGAGGCGCTGGTCGCCGGTGCCGAGCAGGCGGCCGCGCCCGTCGTCCTGCAGATCTCCGAGAATGCCGTCAAGTACCACGGCGCGTTGGCGCCGATCGGCGCCGCCACGTTGGCGATCGCCAGGGCGTCGTCGGTCGACGTGGTGGTCCATCTTGACCATGCGACTAAAGTCGAGCTGGTGTTTGAGGCGGTCCGGGTCGGCTTCTCGTCGGTGATGTACGACGGCTCCATCCTCGACTATGACCGAAACGTCAGCACGACCGCGGAGGTGGTGCGGCACTGTCACGCGGCCGGTGTCGACGTGGAGGCCGAGCTCGGCGAGGTCGGTGGCAAGGATGGTGTGCACGCCCCAGGCGCCCGCACCCGACCGGACGAGGCGCTGGCCTTCGTCCAGGAGACCGGCATCGACGCCCTGGCTGTCGCAGTCGGGTCCTCCCACGCAATGACCGAGCGCAGCGCCAAGCTGGACCTCGACCTCATCGCCGAGCTGCGCGCGGCCGTACCGGTGCCGCTGGTGCTGCACGGGTCGTCCGGTGTCCCGGACGAGGAGATCGTCCGGGCCGTCCGAGCCGGGATGACCAAGATCAACATCGCGACCCACCTGAACAAGGTGTTCACCGACACCGTCCGGGCCCGGCTCGACGCCGATCCGAAGCTGGTCGACACCCGGAAATACCTCGGTCCTGCCCGAGACGCCGTGGCCGACGAGGTGGCCCGGCTGCTGCGGTTGCTGACCGCCTGAGCGGTCGCCCAAGGGCTGCTGCCCGGCACCTGACGAGGCCGTGGCTGGCGGCCGATGATCTAGTCTTACCCTCGGGGCACCGGCCTGCGCCACGCCTGCAGGATCTGGGTAACCAAGGGAGAATGACAACGTGAGCGACCTGATCGACACCACCGAGATGTATCTCCGCACCATCTTCGAGCTCGAGGAGGAGGGCATCGTCCCGCTCCGGGCCAGGATCGCGGAGCGGCTGCATCAGAGTGGTCCGACGGTGTCGCAGACGGTCGCACGGATGGAGCGCGACGGCCTCGTCAGCGTCCAGGGCGACCGGCATCTGGAGCTCACCGACGAGGGTCGTGGGCGGGCGACCCGGGTGATGCGCAAGCACCGGCTGGCCGAACGGCTGTTGATCGATGTCATCGGGCTGGAGTGGGAGCTGGTGCACGAGGAGGCCTGCCGCTGGGAGCACGTCATCTCCGAGGATGTGGAGCGGCGGCTGATCAAGCTTTTGAACTCACCGACGGAGTCCCCGTACGGCAACCCGATTCCCGGCTTGGAGGAGCTCGGCTCCAGCTCGCCGGAGGACCCGTTCCGGGCCGGCAACGACCAGCTGTTCGAGGTGATCACGTCCGCCGGCGGCAGCCAGCGGGTGGTGATCCAGCGGATGAGCGAGGAGATCCAGAAGGACGTCGAGATGATGGGGACGCTGCGCCAGGCCGGGATCCAGCCGGGTGCGGAGGTGACCGCGGAGCTCGGCGGGCTCGGGGTGCGGCTGTCCGCGGCCGGCTCACCCAGCTGTGAGATCGACCGGGAGGCGTCGACCCACCTGTTCGTCAGCCGGATCTGACCCCGGAGGAGAGATAGCGGTGGCTGACGAAGAGATCAACTGGAAGCAGTACCTGGCAGACTTCCACCGCCAACGCGCCGGCGTGGCGGAGGCGGTGCTGTCGCGGGCGCTGTCGGGTGACCACACTCCGTACCGCTGGCTGGCCAGAGCCGTCTCCCACGACGCCCAGACCGTTCTGGATCTGGCCTGTGGATCGGGGCCGGTCTCCCGCGAGTTGCAGGAGAACGGGCGGATGGTGGTCGGTCTCGACCTGTCGGAGCACGAGCTCGCCCTTGCCAAGGAACGTGGCCCCGGGCCCTGGGTGCGGGCCGATGCGCTGCGGTTGCCGTTCGCGGACCACAGCATGGATGCAGTGATCAGCTCGATGGGGCTGGTGGTGGTGACCCCACTGAGCGAGGTGTTGGCCGAGGTCGCCCGGGTGCTGCGCCCGGGCGGCGTGCTGGCGGCGATCGCGCCGGCGCTGCGGCCGCTGTCACCGAAGGATCTGCGGGTGCTGACCCGGCTCAACACCCGGCTGCGGACCAAACCCCAGTTTCCCGGCCCGGTCGAGCTGGCGGGTTTCGCTCGGACCCTTGAGCTGTACGGGCTGAAAAAGGTGGAGGACAACCGCGAGAAATATCGCTTCACGGTCACGTCACGGGCCGATGCCGAGCTGATGCTGTCGGCGCTATATCTGCCGCAGACGCGATGGTCGCGGGTGGAGGCGGCGATCGAGCACCTGGAGGATCGGGTGGCCAAGCGGGGTCCGGTCGAGATCAGCATCCCGATGCGTCGGCTGGTGGCCATCAAATAGCTGAGTGTGGCTGGGGTCGGTCGACGGCGGAATACCCCGGCCGGAGGGTTGGTTACAGTCACTGGTAGTCGATATGGCAGTCGGCTGCGACTCCCACATCAATGCGCCCCGAACAGGAGAACGCTCTATGGCAACCCTCGAAATCAGCACCGAGAACTTCGAAAAGACGATCGCCGACAATGACATCGTGCTGGTCGACTTCTGGGCCGACTGGTGCCAGCCGTGCAAGCGCTTCGGCCCGATCTTCGAGAAGGAGTCCGAGGAGCACTCGGAGATCGTCTTCGCCAAGCTGGACACCGACCAGAACCAGGAGCTGTCGGCCGCCCTCGGCATCGAGGGCATCCCGACGCTGATGGCCTTCCGTGAGGGTGTCCTGGTCTTCAACCAGGCCGGCGCCCTCCCCGGACCGGCGCTCAAGGAGGTCGTGGACGCCGTCAAGGGCCTCGATATGGAGGCCGTGCACGCCGAGGTCGCCAAGCTCCAGGCCCAGCAGGACGGCGAGCAGCCCCAAGCCTGACTCACCTGACACCCCGGAGGAATCACCTCGGGGGTGTCTGCTGTCCAGGTAACCCGTGCCCTGAGCCTCACCCCGCGCCCTGAGCCTGTCGAAGGGCGTGCCCCGAGCCTCACCCCGTGCCCTGAGCCTGTCGAAGGGCGTGCTACTGCTCCTTGAGCATCCCGCGTACAAAGGCCGCCTGCCCGACGTGCTCCAGATCGTCGTCGAGCACGCTGACCAGGCGTACGCCCAGGGTCACCGGCGGGTCCCAGTTGGTGTCGACGACGCGGTCGAGGTCATGGTCGTTGAGGGTGCGCAGAAAGGCGATCGTCTGGTCGTACACCGCGTCGAAGTACCCGGTGAGCAGCGCGCCCGACTCGACCTGGACCGACGCCACCTCCGCCGGACTCTGGCCGTAGCCGGTGGCCGAGGGGTCGAACGGGAGGTCGAAACGCTCGAACCAGCCGTCGGCGGTCCACACCTGCTCCAACTCGGCCACGTCGGCGATGTGATCGTCCTGAACCCGGGTGAGGTGCCAGATCAGCCAGGCGATGCTGTTGGAGTGCGGCGTCGGACGATGGGCCAGTTCCTCCGGATGCACCCCCTTCACGGCTGCGTGCACCTGCTCGCGGATCCTGCCGTACGCATCGAGCAACAGCTCAGTGGCGTTCATCGTTCCGTCCCCTCCGTCGGTTTCACTTCAGACCCTACCCAGGTTGGCCGGGTTCGACGCTGGGTCAACCCGACCGATACCCTGTCTACCGGTCACGGCCCCCATAGCTCAGGGGATAGAGCAAAGGTTTCCTAAACCTTGTGTCGCAGGTTCGAATCCTGCTGGGGGCGCATATTGCATCGAAGTAATTTCCGTGCCCTGAGCCTGTCGAAGGGCGCGCATGCTTCTCATCGTGCTCGGGACCGCCGAGGCATTAAGAGCCGGGGGCAGTGGCGACTCGGTCGAAGGCATGGTCAAGATCGTCCTCGATCTGGGAAGCGTAGACGTTGAGGGTCATCGCCGCCTCGTGGTTGCCGAGCATCCGCTGCACCCCTTTGACCGATGCTCCCGACGCAATGGTCAACGAGGCCGCGGTGTGCCGAAGATCGTGTGGAGCCAGCCCGGACAGACCGGCATGCGCAGTAGCCCGACCCGCCAGTTCGGCAGCCGGATCGGCTCGCCATCGGGGCTCGTGAACATCAGATCGTCGGGGCCCTTCCCCGACGTTAGGGCGATTACTAGCTCTACCACTGGGAGAGGCGAATGAGGCCATTGATCTGCGCCCGTGGGGCTAGAAGACTTGCCGACCTTGATCGCGACTGTGCCGTAGGGCGAGAGGCGGGACGTTCCGCCGCGCCGCTTCGGTCGCATCGGGGTGGTCAAGCACTGGCGTGACTTCCGAGCGACCTTGGCACCGCTGCGAGGCTCGGCTGAGCTGGCTTCGCTCGACGAGGCGCTCGCGCCGGCCCTTAGCGCGGCCGTCTAGTAGCTGCCCTGGCGATCAGCTCGCTGATGGCCAACACCGATGCGGCACCAACTATCTCACCTGACCCCATCATCGATGACGCTTCGTCCAGGCTGATCCGCCGGATCTCGACACCTTCGTTGATGTCGATCTCACTTCCCGTGGGTTCGCAGTCGTAGGCGGCGTACACGTGATTTGCCGAATCGGCGCTTCCGACCATTGGCTGGAACGTGAGGAGGTGCTCAGCGCGGGCCCGACGCCACCCCGTCTCTTGAAGGACTGGACCGGCTCGCCGAAGGTCGGGGCTCCTCTAGCTCTCGAACGGCTGCCGCTTCCAGGTCCTCGCCCTCATCGACGTACCCGCCGGGTAACTCCCACACCCATTGTTCGACGATAAACCGGTGTCGTCGCACCATGAGTATTGAGCCGGCCGCGTTAACCGCAGCGACCACAACGGCCTCAGGAAGCACGATCACGTACTGGTCGAAACTCGAGCCATCCGGCAAGTCCACGGATACGCGCTTAAGGGTTCCGCGCCCGAACGCGCCAAGATCCTGTTCATCGTGGATGCGCCACGAGCGCGCTTCTTGGTGGCTCACAGCACGAGCATGCGAGGCGCCCGACCTCACCAAGCCACCCGGCGAGCCAACCAAATGACACCTGCACAACGTGTCATCCGGCAACTGATGTGCCACGTTCCTCGGCCGCCTGATGTGCGACACCTGGGCTAGGAAACTGGTGGGACCCTCGGAACCGGTCGGCCTGGGCGTCACGGAGAGTCTCAGCCAGAGGTCGTCGGGTAGTGCAGCATTGCAGCTCAGTGTCATTGCCGTCGGCGGCGTCGTGGTGTCGGCGCGCTTGCTCTTGGCCCTCGGCGGATCGAATCAAAGGCTGACGCCCCCGCGGGGGATGACCAAGCCACGGACCTCGAATTCGTCGATCTGCTGGCTGCCCGCGGACGCTGGGCCCTCGGCGCCAGCCAGCTCGGCGATGAGGGGTTCGACCAGCTCGCGGTTGTAGCGGTCGTAGTGGTCACGGGACTCCCACACCTCCACGACTTCGAAGCCGTCTTCGGCGGCGCGGCCGATGTGCAGAAGCAGACCGTCCACGTCGGTCCCTACCCGCGCCAGCATCTCGGCGTGCACCGCGTCGTACATCTCGATCGGGAAGGGGACGTGAGTAGTGATGCCGTAGGCCATGTCGAACTCCTAACTGAGAGTAACTGCAGTGGTGGCGAAAGGTGGCGTCTGCGGGTCTGGGGTTAGGTCCTGTCGACTGGCTGGCGCCGGGTGGCGGTGATGCGGCCTGTGAGTTCTGGTAGGGCGTCGCCGGTGAGTTCAGGTAGTCCGGCTGGGCGGCCGGCGAGGACGAGCAGGAGGTTGCGGATGGGGCCTCGCACTTCAGGGCCAGCGCCGGCGGACCAGTCAGTGTCGGTGGCTCTGAAGGAGAGGCCGCGAAACCGCCGCTGCGTGGACCAGGGCCACCGCAGCCGCCAGAGGTTTTCTGCCGCCGCCAAGCCGGCATCCTCGGAGAACCGCAGAGTCTTGTTCAGGGGGATGGCGATGTCCTGACCGTGGACCAAGACGTCGAACACGATGTTGTGGTAGTTGGTCACCGCAGGCAGGTCTCGGGATCCGGCGTTGTGCTGTAGTTCGGTCGTGATCGCGCTGGTCGGCCGTTGGGCGTGCCGCACCGCCAGATCGTGGTTCAGGCGGTCGAAGTTCCCACGAGCCCGCACTGCCTCGCGGATCATCGCCACTACGGGGGGTGCGGAGGTTCCCAGGGCCAGGTGCGCGGCGACGTCCCGCACCCGCCAGCCCGTGCACAACGACGCTTGCTCCCACTCCTCCGGTGTGAGGAGCTTGAGCAGATCGGCGATGGCCAGCCGGTGCTCCTGGATCAGCTGCCAGCTCTCGTCAGGCCCCATCGTGACACTCCCCGACACATGCTCTGCAAAACCGGTACACTTTCATGACCAATGTTGTCAGGATTCCTGACTAGATGTCAAGGGGTAGTCGTGTCGGAGGCGAGTAGCAGCGAGAGTCTCAACCTTGGTGTCCTACTCTTCATCCCTTACCGGGCGTTGGAGAATCGGGTGTTCGAGACGCTGGCTAAGGCCGGGTTCGAGGACATCACGGTCGCGCGAGGCCGCATCTTCCAACGGATCAGGCCCGAAGGATCCCGGCTCACCGACCTCGCCGAACAGGCCCAGGTCAGCAAGCAGGCTGCCAGCGGCCTAGTCGAGGAGCTCGAGCGCGCCGGGTATGTCACGCGCGTTCCCGATCCGAGTGACGCACGGGCCCGGCTCATCTGTGTCGCCCCTCGAGGTGCCGCCGCGGTCGAGGCTGCGGCCGCCACCGTCGCAGAGGTGGAAGCCGAATGGGCGCGACACCTCGGCCCTCGGCGCATTCTCCAGCTACGCCGCATCCTCGAGGCCCTCCGCGAAGTCACCGACCCCTACCATTAGCCCACGCCAGAAACCGCACCTGCCGCACCTGCGCTGTCGACAGTCGGCTGGGGCCAGAATACGGAAGCGAGAAACGCGCCGGCCGATGTCGCACATCAGCTGGCGGACATCACTGTCGCACATCACCCGACGGAGCACAGACACCTGAATAACGTGGCCGTGAAAACTTTCCTTACTCGTTCAAGCGGCTCGCTGCGCTCGCCGCGCTGCGGTCCGTGCCCTCGCTCGCTAGCGCTCGCTGCGGGCCGGTCCTCGCACCTATGCGAACCGCCTTTGCCTTCTCAATCTCAGTTGTGGCCACTGCACGGTCCAAGGCCCGAGCAGCACAAACACTGGGTTGGCGCGGGCTGTCTACTCGCCACTTCACAGATCTCCACCTTCCTCTCGCATACCCTCGGCCGGGCCAGTCGAGGCTCATCGCATCGTTGCTGATCGAGTCGATGTGCCCCCCGACGGGCGACAGGAACAGGGGTTACGGCCATCTCAGATGCCCAACCTTGAGGACCGAAAATTGGGTCTTGTGGCGAAACATCGATTAGGTATTGAATGTGGCCAAGTCGGTTCCAACACACACTTCGGGGGGTTAAATCATGAAGCTCACTGCGCGATCAGCACTCGTGGTCGTCGGCGCACTCGTGGCTGCAGCGGCCGGTACGGTCCCTGCCACGGCGGCGCCGTCCTACGACCTCAACCCGGCCGGCAACGGCCAGAGCGTCCAGCCGTTCACCTGCGACGGACTCGGCGACTTGATGATCAGGACGAACAACAATCACAGCAGCGATTCTGGCGGCTGGAGTTCGGCCAAGATCGTTTCCGGCGGGACCGGCACCCTCATCCCGGTGTCGTTCACTTTCTCGGCATACGACGTCACCAAGGGCGCCCAGCTGTTCTCCTTCACCCAGCCCAAGGGAGACGGTAACGCCAACCACCAGCAGACGACCTACCACTGCTACCAAACGATGACCGGCACACTGGCTGATCTGCTGGAACCTGGTGACGAGGTCCCGCCGGGCGCCGACCTCAGCGACACTGTGACGGCGACGTTCTCCGCCGAAGCGGTTCACGTCGGCTGATCGGCAGCCCATCGGCGGTGATGCCCGCCACCGATGATCAGTAGCTGAACGAGGCTGGACCGGATCCAGTCCCACATCGGTACCGTGCCGGCCAGCTCCACACCTTCTCGAGGAGCTGGTCGGCGTCGGGAACTCGACATTGAGGCACATCGGGCAGCTGAAGCAGCCGTAAGACCGGCGTCCTGACCGCTGGCCCCTCATACCTAGATCGCGTCCATTGGCCGCCGCCCCAACTTCCGGTTGGCGAACGATCGGACGCCATGCCGCTCGACGAAGTCCGTGATCAGAGCCGACTCGACAGCCTCGGGATCCGCCCCTGGAGTTGGCTTCCACGCCACGAGCAGTCCGTCGCGGTCACCAAGCTGCCAGATGTACCGGCCACCCCAGTGGCCGATCGGCTCGCCAGCGCCATAGCGGCGGTACTCGTCGAGGCGCTTGCGCAGTCCTCGGCGACCCTTCCGTCCACCGGAGGCTTTTCCGATGTAGAGCGTGAGGCACCAGACACCCATGCGCCCCCCGTAGGCGTATGGGGAACAATCCCGAAACCCCACGAGGCTCAAATCCTCCCGCGTCCACTCCATGACGAGTGCTGCACTCCACGCTCGGTCCCAGCACAAGGGGCGTTCCGCGAAGAGGCCGAAGGTCCCTGCCATTTGGGACTTGAGAACGAGGCGGCACAGGACCGAACGTTCGATCATGGATAGAGGAGTGGCGCGGTTGTGGAGGTGAAGGACGATGACAAGCGTCGAGCGCGCGGCGGACTCGAAGGTGTCGATCGGAAACCGGTCGAGCAAGGGAAACAGCGCCGGGCACGGTGGCGTGAAGAGCGAGTTTTCTGGGCTGGTGCATCGAGTTCGACAGGCGAAGCTGTTGGACCACCGGCCACGAGCGTATGTCGTGAAGGGTGTGTTCATCATCGCCGGGATCGCCGCCACGGCGACGGCCGTGATGCTGCTCGACCACACGTGGTGGGCGGTTCTGTTGGCGCCCGCGGCCGCTGTGTTGTCCGCCCAGACGGCGTTCTTCGGTCACGATGCGGGCCACAAGCAGATCTCAGCGTCAGCGAAGGTGGACCGGCGCCTCGGACTCACGGCGGCCAACCTGCTGAACGGAGTCAGCTACGGCTGGTGGCAAGACAAGCATCTTCGCCATCACGCCCATCCGAATGAAGTGGGCCTGGATCCCGACGTGGGTGAGGGGATCATCGCCTGGACTCAAAGCCAGGCGTCCGAGAAGAAGGGCTGGGGGCGCTGGTTCGCCCGGCACCAGGCCCAACTATTCATTCCCGTGTTGACGCTGGAGGGATGGCAGCTCTCGGTGGCGGGCATTCGCGCGCTCGGCCAGCGTCCGAGGAAGACCCGGCTGCTGGAGGGTGGACTGCTGCTGGTGCATTTCGGGGTCTACTTCGCATTCCTGCTGGTCTTTCTGACTCCTGCCCAAGCCGTGGTGTTTGCTTTCCTGCATCAGGCACTGTTCGGACTCAATCTCGGAATCGCCTTCGCGCCCAACCACAAGGGCATGTTGATGCCGGCTGCTGGTGCACGTCTTGACCACCTGCACAAGCAGGTGCTGACGTCGCGCAATGTTGCCGGGGGCCCGCTGGTCGACTTCATGCTCGGCGGCTTGAACTACCAGATCGAGCACCATCTGTTCCCGAGCATGCCGCGCCCGCTGCTCAAGAAGGCACAACCTGTGGTTCGCCAGTATTGCCACGAACTGAACATCCCGTACCGCGAATCCGGGTTCATGGAGTCAATGCGCGAGATCCATGGCTATCTGCGGGAAGTTGGCGCGTGACGTACGGCTCGTCGTTCGCGCACATGTTCAAGCAGGACATCGACGTCAGCTCGGTTAGCATGGTGCCATCGACCCGATCTCGCCTGCCGAACTGTCCCCGGTGCCGGTGCCGGCCAGACCCGTACCGCTGCCCTTCGCGTTGACCTGGACCGACGTCGCCAGCTGTCTGCCGGGGTTCACCAGCGGGGGTTCGGCCTGGCTCACCTACACCAAGCAGGGGCTGCACCAGGGCGGACCAGGAAATGCCCTGCTGACGCTGCGCTACCGAGACGCCCACGATCACCCGCAGCAGCGGACTCTGTTTGTCAAAGAGATCCGGGATCCCCACCTCCGTGAGGCAGCGCGCTACCCCTACCTCGCCGACCGCGGCGTCCCGGTCGCTCGGCTACTCGCCACGGTCGACCACGCAGACGCCGAGGTGATCATGCTGGAGTTCCTGCCGACGATCGGCATCGGGCGTGACGAGGCCGACGACATGCTCACCCTGGCGGCGATGCTCAACGCCCTCACCGATATCCCCCAGGAACTGTTCATCACCCAACCGGGAATGCCGCAGGACGAGTTCGACACCCTGGTGGCGGAGGCGCTGGCGCGGCTCACCGACTCGTATCCGGCCGTCCAACCCACTGGTTGGTTGGACGCCTACCGGCGAGCGGTCGAGAGCTACCACGGCCTACCGCGTGCCCTGACCCACGGCGAGTTCGCTCCTCAGCAGCTGGGTCGCACTCACGGTGGACAGCTCGTGCTCTTCGACCTGGCAACTGCGGCGGAGCGGCCACGCTTTGCTGATGTCGCGAACGTCCTCCGCCCCCTCTCCGGCTATACCGGTCGCAGTGAACCTGACCTGTTCGCGACCTACCTGCACCTGCTCGAGATCTCGGGCGGGAAGAAGCTCGACGTCCCCAGCGCCTGGCCGGAGCTGCTCCTCACCCGTCTCGTCGTGATGTTCGAGTCGCTGCCCTGGTTGACCTCTGACGACGAGCACGAACCCTCCGCCAGAGGGGTCGTCCACACGATCGCCGATGACCTTGCCACCCTGAATATCGACGTCCATGCTCGCTGAAGCAAGGGCACAGGACTAGGTAGCGGCGACCATGCCGGCGGTGATGGGGGAGGGCCTGAAGCCTCTGACGACCAAGTAGACGCCCAGCGAGAACTCCCACAGTGCGATCGGGATCGCCAGTAGCCCCGATGGCGCGGACACCCGTTCCCACAGACCGAACATCACCGCGAGGTCGGAGGCGAGGAGCAGGGCCGCACCGACGAATGCGAGTAGGGGAAGAACCCGAGGCACCAGGCGCGCCCGGTACAGCAGGGAACCGAGCAGTAGGGCGTTCATCACCGGCATGAGGCTCTGTCCGAGGAGGAACGCCCAGTTGTAGCCGGCGACCAGCGCCTGGCCGGTGACCAGCGCATTCGCTCCCGCACCGGCCTGTCGCAGAGACACGATCGAGAGCAGGCTCACCACGCCGACAAGGATGGCGGCCGCCTCCAAGGTCCGGGAGCCGACGAAGCCGAGCGCGATCCCCTCGTTCTGCCTCTTGACGACCGGGTAGAGCGCGACGGCCGTGCCGATGCCGGCGAGGGCCACGATCATCTCCAGGACGCCGCCAATGATCACCGGTGTGTCGGGGCCCGGGCCGGTGATGTACTTCGCGTCATTCAGCACATCGCCGTACAGCGCGAGGGTGGGGATCGAGACGAAGGTGAGCAGGTACAGCGCCCCCGCGACGAGTGACGTCTTCCTCAAGGAGCTCATCGGGACGCGTTTCGTTGTCGTGGGGTGAAGGGCGGTTTCCATGGTGTTACTCCTTCTGCGGTAGGGCGCCGATATGGTGCCGCGGGTGATGGGTAGGTCGCTGATCACTCAGATGCCCGCACCCGGCGTCCGGGGCGGTTAAGAGAGCGGGTGGCCGGTCCGAACGGCGGCCACGACGTCGCGAACCGCTTGGCTGGCTGCGGCGGAGTCGGCTTCGTCGTCGATGAGCGAGTCGTGGGTAGCCTTCGCGTGCCGGTGGAGGTTGTTGGTCGACAGGGTTGCCAGATGGTCCTGCTTCGCCTGCCATTGAGGGTCGGTGCTTTCTTCGTCTGCGGTGACGACGATGAGCGGCTTGCCGTTGAGGTCGGTCAGGGAGGACGCCTGACGCATGGCGAGATCCGCGTAGGCAAAGAACTCCTCGAAGAAGCTGTTGAGGTGGGCGTTGGTCGAGGAGTTGGCCCGCGCCTCGTCCCGGGATCGTGGCGGGAGGGTGGCGTACGAACCCTGCGCTACCAGGCGCCCCACTCCGATGTGGGCAAGGGAGGAGATCAAAGCGGAGCCGCGACCGATGCCGTCGTAGGACTTCGGGTCAGGTGGCACGGCCGGACCCGGTTTGGGCGCGGTGGAGTCGAGCAGCACCAGGCCGGCGACCTGGTCCGGGAACTGCGCAGCGAAATTGAGGACATACAGGCCGCCGAAGGAGTGACCGGCCAGCACGTACGGCCCGGGCACGTGGGCACGATCCAGCAGGGTGTGCAGGTCGGCGGCAATGTGGACTCCGTCCTGTGAGCCGTTGGTGGCGTCGCTCCAGCCGCGACCTGCACGGTCGTAGACGCAGACCCTGGTGTCGCGGGCCACGGCCGGCGCGATCCAACCGAGATCCGACGATGACGCGCCGCCACCCGGCTCCAGCACGACGGTGGGGCTGCCTGAGCCGGTGCAGTGCAGATGCAGCCGGTGGCCGCCCACGTCGATCAGCTGGCCGGGCATCGGATAGGCCCTGGCGTCGAGTGCCTCGTGCACCGTCTCGTAGCCGCCGCCCACGGAGGATATTGCCAGCACAGCCAGTACGGGATACACCATCCAGCGGGCGCTGCGGCTGATCAACTGCCGTCGGGCACGCACAAACATCCAGACAACGAGCGCCAACAGGACGGGCGGCCACACCCATCCGAGCAGGTTGTGGACGGCGGCGGAACCGCTCAGCGAGGCCAGACCGACCACGGTCATAAACACGGCCGGCGCAGCCGCCCATCGTTGCGGCTGGTCGCTGAGACGCACGGACAGGATGGCCAGCAGTGCCCAGCCAAGCGCGAAGCCCAACAGCACGCCGGCGACAATGTGCTCCGTCGGGATGAGGGGGACGGCGACCAGGACAACGGCCGCCAGAAGTCCAGCGGCCATCGACAGTGCGACGATCAGCCCGATCCGCCTCTTCGCGGCCAACTGCAGGCGACCGGGTTGTTGCAGGTCGCCGTGGGGAGTTGTCGTGACCATAATGGCCCGCCTTCCGTTGGATTGGCCTCACCCTCAGACCGTGATGACGATCTTTCCGCGGGCTTCGCCGCTGTGCAGACGCCGGATGGCGTCGGCCGCCTCGCTCAGGGGGTAGGTCCGATCGACCACCGGCGTGATCTTGCCGTCCTCGATCAGGTCGTTCAGCGTCTGCAGGTCCTCCGCCTTCGTGGCCGAGACGACCATCCGAAGGCGCTGTCTGACGAACGGCGAGAGGGCGACGGCGCGGAGCGACCGGAGCAGGGCGCCGCCGACCAGCCGGCCGCCGCCCTCGCCGCCGACGAGGACGAGGGTGCCGCGTGGGGTCAGGCAGCGCCGGAGCTGCGACAGCGTCCGGTTGCCACCCATGTCGAGGACCAGGTCGAAGCGCTGCTCGATCGCGCTGATATCTGTCTCGGCGTAGTCGATCACGTGATCAGCGCCGACGGAGCGGACCAACTCGATCTTGGAGCGGCTGCAGACCCCGGTCACCTCTGCACCGAACGCCTGGGCGATCTGCACCGCGAACAGTCCCACACCGCCCGACGCCCCGATGATCAAGACCCGCTGCCCGGCTGAGATCTCTCCAATGCGTAGCGCCTGCAACGCGGTGCAGGCCGAGGTGGGGACGGCGGCGGTCTGCTCGAAGGTCAGGATTGCCGGCTTGCGGGCGAGAGTCTCGACCCGTGCGGTGGCGTACTCCGCGAAAGCACCGTCGCAGCTGCCATACACCTCGTCACCCACCCGGAAGGCGGTCACGTTGGCACCCACGGCTGCGACGGTGCCGGCGGCATCCATGCCGCGCACCCGTGCTTTCGGTGATCGGAACCCGAAGCCCATGACGCGCATCAGGTACGGCTGGCCGGTCATCACATGCCAGTCGCCGATATGGGCGCTAGCCGCCCGGACCCGGATCAGCACATGGTCGGCGCCGGCCTCTGGCGCAGGGATGTGGACCAGTTGGAGAGCATCGGCGTCACCGTAGGCATCCTGGACGATCGCCCGCATCACTGTGGTGGTCGGCGAGGAATCCGCTGGGGTGGTCGGCGCAGACAAGTGCTGGGGATCGTCCATGATCGTTTCCTCCGAGGGTCACCGATGCGACCACTCTGCAGCACTGACTACGGGAAAGTACCATACGCTGTACGAAAGCACCGTAGGGAGCGAAGGCCTGTGCGAGGGAATGAGAGTGCGGAGCGAGGACGCGTCGGACTCAGCCGTCAACGGGTGCTGGAAGGTGCTGTCACCATCGCTGACGCCGATGGCATCGGCGCGCTGACCATCCGCTCACTCGCCCAGCACCTCGGTGTGAAGCCGATGTCCCTCTACTACTACGTCGCCAACAAGAGCGAGATTCTCGACGCGATGGTCGATATCGTCTTCAGCGCGATCGACGTTCCGGCCGGCGACGGCGGCGACTGGCGATCCGAGATCCGCCTCCGCGCCACCTCCGCACGGGACGTCCTGAGTCGTCACTCCTGGGCGATCGGGCTGCTGGACTCCCGCACCTCGCCCGGACCCGACACGATGCGCCACCACGATGCGATGCTTGGCACGCTGCGCGCAGCCGGCTTCACCATCGAGACGGCCGCCCACGCCTACGTTCTGATCAACAGTTACGTGTACGGCTTCGCCCTCCAAGAGGCCGCTCTGCCCTTCGACGGACCCGACGCGGGCACTGTGGCGGTGCCGATGATCCAGCAGCGCCCCGACGGGGAGCACCCCCACCTGAGGGAGCTGGCGACCCGGCACATTCCCCAACCCGGCAACGACCTCGGCGATGAATTCGACTTCGGGCTGAACCTGATCCTCGACGCCCTCAGCAGGTTGATTCCGGGGTAGGGCAGCCGTACGGCTACTCTTCCTGGGTGGTCTCCGCCGATGCCTTACTGACGCCGAACGTGATGCGCACCATCGAGGCTGCGGTGACGAAGCATCTGGGCTCCGGCTGGCGCTGCGAGGATTCCGTCGATCTCGCGGATCGGTCCTCTCATCCGGCCGCCCTGCTGCACGGAGGCGCCCTCTCGGTCTTCGCGAAGCTGATCGACGGGGCCGGAGCCATCGACCAGGCCACCGCGGAGCTGTCCGGGCTGGCCCTGATCCGGAACCGCTCGGGAGCGGCGACCCCGGTGCCCGTCGGCGACGGCTTCGTCCAGCTCGGTGAGCGGGCCGTGGTTCTGTTCGAGGCGCTGGCCGAACATCCTCCCGAGCAGAGGACCGCGAGGGACTGGGAGGCCATCGGCCGGACATTGGCCAACCTCCACCAGGTGCGCGGGGACGTGTACGGCCTCGACCAGGACGGCTATTTCGGGCCGCTCCATCAGGACAACCGCCCGGTGGCCGCCAACAGCTGGGCCGACTTCTACGCCGACCGCCGGCTGCTGCCCTGGCTTGCGACTGCGGTCGATGCGGGACACGTGCCGCCCGACCTCGCCGGTCGGGTGGAACAGATCGCCGGTCGTCTGGACGAACTGGTGGGGCCAGATCTTGGGCCGCGGTTGCTGCACGGCGACGCGCAGCATCACAACTTCATCAGCACGGCCGACGGGGCCGTGGTGATCGACGCCTCTCCCTACTACGGCCACCCGGAGCTCGACCTGGCGCTGGTCGACTACTTCACTCCGGTGCCGGGGGCGTTGTTCGCCGCCTACACGGAGATCAGCCCGATCGATGCCGGCTTTGAGGACAGGCGTGAGCTGTGGCGACTGTTCGCCTACCTCGGCGTTCTCACCTGTGATGGCGCCAGCCCATTCGGTCGTGCCTTCGTACGCCGGCTGGAAGCTGCGGTCGCGCTCTACACGTAGCCACCCTCCCTGCCGAAGCCTTGGAGGCGGGTCCGTCCTGTCGACATTGATTGGCCATACTGGGCACGACCGTCGATCGAGGAGGAGAAGCACATGGACTGGACGCTCGAAGTGGTGGTGCTGCCGGTCAGCGACATCGACCGCGCCATCGCGTTCTACCGTGACCAGGTGGGGTTCACCCTGGATCACCACACCGTCAACGAGCAGATGGACGTGGCGCAGCTGACGCCTCCGGGCTCGGGGTGCTCGATCGTGATCGGCAACCTGCCGAGCCAGCAGGCCATGGTGCCGGGGTCGATGCGCGGCCTGCAGCTGGTGGTGTCCGACGCGAAGGCTGCCCGGCAGCAGCTGCTCGACAAGGGGGTGGACGCCAGCGAGATCACCGTCTTCGACCAGCGTGACGGTGGCACGTTCTTCGGCTTCACTGATCCCGACGGCAACACCTGGGCGGTGCAGGAGCTCAAGGTGCGCGCCGAGCGTCCGTTGATCCCGGCCGAGGCCAGGGGTCGGTTCGGCACTGAACAATCCGCCTAGCCGCAAGACTGCCTGGGGAAGCTATTTCTAGGCAGTTCGCCGACGCGGGTACGACACGCCGTAGCGGGGTTTAGTCTGCCGCTAATGACCGTTCTGTCGTGACCAAGGAGCGCAGCAATGACCTCACGTCTCAACCCGTACATCAGTTTCCGCGACAACGCGCGGGAGGCTATGGAGTTCTACAAGGACGTCTTCGGCGGCACGTTGACGCTGAGCACGTTCGGTGAGTTCGGAGACAAAGACTCACCGCAGGCCGACAAGATCATGCACGGCATGCTCGTCACCGACAAGGATTTCGCACTGATGGCTGCCGACACTCCAGCCGGGATGTCGCACAATCCGGGCGACAACGTCGCCGTCAGTCTCAGCGGTGACGATGCCGACGACCTGCGTGGCTATTGGGCGAAGCTGTCGGAGGGCGGCACCGTCTCGGTCCCGCTGGAGAAGCAGATGTGGGGTGACGAGTTCGGCGCGTGCGTGGACAAGTTCGGCATCTCCTGGATGGTCAACATCGGCCAGCCCCAAGGCTGAGGGCCGGCGCAGGACGCCGGGGGACGATCGGCCGCCCAGCGAGCAGCCATGCGCGTCACGCCCTGCTCATCCTGGCGGCAGCGGCATTCCTGAAGCGGCGCGCAGAAACCCTTGCGGCGTTGACAAATCCGGTGGTACGTATGGGGCAGCGAGCCGCCGGGGCGACGACTCGGGGTGGGCGTTCTCCAGACTGGACGGGCGCCTGGGCGCGTGGTCACGCGCCGGGAGGAGTGCACCATGCGTCGTACACATTTTCGAGCCGCAATCGCCGCAGTAGCCTCCCTCGGGGGCCTGGCGGCGCTGTCCGCGCTACCGGCCGTCGCCACCACGGTGGTCGGCTCCAACGTCGCGGTGACGACTGACGCGTCCTACGTCAAGGCGAACGGACGCGCAGCCGGTCCCGGTGATGCGATCACGGCCTGCGGCCAGAACCGGCGCCAGCAGAACGAGCCCTCGGTGGCGGTGGACGCGCGAGATCCGTCGATCGTGGTCGCCGGCTCCAACGACTACTGCACGACCGAGCTGGCCGGCGGCAGCTGGGCCGGTTTCTATCGCAGCACCACCTCCGGGTCGACCTGGGTGAACAGCCTGCTACCCGGATACCCGACTGACAATTCGCCTGAGGGACTGGCAAGCCCGCTGCAGCGGAAGGGCATCACCAACGCCGGCGACCCGGTGCAGGCGTGGGACACCCAAGGGCGGCTGTTCTATATGGGCAACGCGTTCAACCGAGTGTCACCCCAGAACGGGTCGGTCTGGATCGCCACCTACGACCAGGACGCCGCCCGGTATGTGCGCACCGTGATCGTCGGCTCCGGGACGCCGGCGTTGAACGGGCGGTTCAATGACAAGACCTCGATCGAGGTTGATCGTGGCGTGAACAGCCCCCACCGCGGCAACGTCTACGGCGCCTGGAGCATCTTCCAGGGCCTGAACGCCAACAACTCGATCCAATTCACCCGCTCGACCGACCACGGAGCGACCTTCAGCAAGCCGACGAAGATCTCGACCGGGTCGAAGGGCGTGCAGTTCGCCGACATCGCGGTCACCAGCGACGGCACGGTCTACATCGCCTACCGCCAGTTCGAGACGGTCCGTGGCCACCAGCAGAACGCCATGGCCTACGTGGTCTCCCATGACGGTGGCCGGACGTTCAGCGCACCGGCCGTCGCGGCCACCTTCGAGCCTTTCGACGCGGCCGACACCGCCGGGGACCCCGCAGCAGCGGCCAAGGCGCACGAGCAGGCCTACGAGAACGCGGACGGACCGCAGTCCGAGCCGAGCGAGGAGTCGGTGGGCGACAGCCGTGACTGCGGCTCGGGCCCGTTCGCCTGCCGCAGCGGCTTCGTCTTCTTCCGCCACGACAGCCAACCTCGGATCACGGCCGACCCGAAGGCCGCCGACCAGCGGGTCTACCTCGTCTACGACGCGACCATTCCGGGCACTGAGCAGGCATCGGCGACCACGTACAACACCGCTGACCCGGCGGGAACCACCCTGCGGGTCGGCCAGGGCGGCATCTACTTCACCTCGCTCAGCTCCACAGGGTGGTCCACACCGCGGCTGTTGGCGCCGACGGCCCGTGGCCACCAGTTCTTCCCGGACATCAACGCTGACGGTGGCGTGCTGCACGCCATCTGGCACGACAGCCGCAACGATCCCGCCTACAGCGTCCAGTATCCGGCCGGCAACAACGGCGCGGTCCGTGACGCGGCAGGTTTCGCCGCCGCGACGCGTGGCCTCGACACCTACGGCGCATCGTCCACCACCGGGGGTACGTCGTGGGCGGTGGCCCGGCTGTCCAACGTGAGGCAGAAGCCCAACTATGAGATGTTCGGCGATCGCCGGGTGCCGTTCCACGGCGACTACAACTACGTCTCCTCGGTCGGCTCCTTCGCCTTCAACACCTGGACGGACAACCGGCAGGTCGTCGGTGGTGACGATCCTCGCTATGCCGGAGGTGAGGGGTTCGACGTCCACCAGTGCCGCGTCCAGGACGCCACCGGCGCCTGGGGTCCGGACACCTGCCCGAACGCCGGTGGTCTCGACCAGGACATCTTCGGGACGGCAAGCACCAGCTGAGGCTGGCCCGCGGCGGCGCAGGATGATCTTCGTGTCAGTCCTGCGCCAGGCTGTCCGCGGGCTCGGCCTGCTGGAGAGCGGCCGACAGTCCGGCGGCGAAGAGGTGCACGTCGGTGACGATGTCAGGGTCGCAGAGGACGGCGAGGTTGAGCTGGCCCGCATACGACAGGACGCTGACGCCCACGGACAGGTTTCCCTGCACAACACCGATCTGGAACATCTCGAGGATGCGGGAGCCGAGAAAGCTGAGCGGCCGTTGCGGACCGGCCAGGTTGCTGACCAGCAGGTTGACCAGCCGCTGGCGAGGCATCACCCGCACCATCCAACGTTGGGCGAACCGCCCGCTCGGCTGGTAGGGCGGCCGGAGCTTGGCTGCTGCAGTGGCGCGGATGATCTGCTGCAGTCGTCGCGACGGGTCGGGCTCCGCGACCGGGAGCGGGATGACCAGCACCGCGGCCCGGTTGCCGCCGGTGTGTTGATCTGCCTCCAGCCGGGTCGCGATGGCGACGGATGCGTTGATCACCATCTCGGGCCGAAGCTCGTCCCGGGACTCGAGCACCTCCCGGGCGGCTGCTGTCACGGCGGCAAGGACCGCGTCGTTGACCGTCCCACCCAGTGCCTTGGCCGACGCCCTGGTGGCCGCCAGGTCCGCGCGGACGAGGACGAGTCGGCGCCGATCACCGACGGGACGATTGAAGGACAGCCTCGGGGCCCTGGTCTGCCGGAGTATGCGAGCCACCTGACCGGTCTGTTGCACCAGCTGGCTGAGAGTGCTTGAGACGCCCGTGGTCGAGAGGCAGTCGCGAAGGATCGTCGCCTTGCGCTGCAGGTTGTCCTGGGCCAGCTCTCGTCGGCTGGGGCGCCGCCGGGGGGTGTGAGGCGAGCGGTCGGCCAGGGCCTCGGCCGGATCGCCGTCGAACAGCACCCGGATCAGTGCCATGGCAGCGATGCCGTCGGCCATCACGTGATGCAGGCGCAACAACATCGCCACCCGGCCGTCGCCGAGGCCGCCGAGCAGCCACAGCTCCCACAACGGGCGCTCCAGCTTGAGCGGTGCCGCGTTCAGTTCGGCGCACACCTCGAGCAGAGTGTTCTCGTCCCCCGGAGGCGGAAGCATTCGGGTCCGTACGTGGTACCTCACGTCGAAGGCCGGATCGTCGACCCAGAGCGGTGGTCCCAGGCCGAGCCCGGGGCGGAACAGCACCTGCTGCAACCGGGGCGCCCACTGCACCCGGCGCCTGACCTGGAAGCGGACGTAGTCGAGACGGACCCGGCCGTTGAGGTCGAGCAGCCGGCCACCGTCGAGAATGGCGAGAGCTGCCACGTGCATGGGTCCACCATGTTCCTCCACCCGCAGGTTGCTCAGGTCCAGTGAGCTGAGGCGTTCGAGGTCAGAAGTCCGCATCGAGCCGCCCTTCGACAGGCTCAGGGCGCGGAAGATCGAGCCGCCCTTCGACAGGCTCAGGGCGCGGAAGATTGAGCAGCCCTTCGACAGGCTCAGGGCGCGTAGGGGTTGGCTCAGGGCGCGGAAGATTGAGCAGCCCTTCGACAGGCTCAGGGCGCGTAGGGGTTGGGTCAGGGCGCGTGGGGGTCGGCTCAGGGAGCGGATGGGTTGGCTCAGGGCGCGTAGGGGTGGGCTCAAGGCGCGTGAGCGGAAGGTCTGGGCGCACGATGCTCCTCTGCGATGAGTCTCTGCCACCGGCTGCGGCTGTGCGCTCAGTCCATCCTGGCTGGGGGAGCCCAACTAGGGGCGAAAGTCCTTCCTGTGTGCGGCTGGCCGAGGTCGGGTGAACATTGTCCAGTACGGTAGGACGGACCAAGATCATCATCTGAGGAGTCGTCCGTGCCGCAGCCCACCTTGTCTCTGTTACCCCTGGGTCAACTGCAGCCGGCTGGATGGCTGCGCGGACAGTTGGAGCGGCAGCGGGACGGCATGGCCGGGCACCTGGACGAGTTCTGGCCGGACGTCCGTGACAGCGGTTGGCTCGGCGGATCGGCAGAGGGCTGGGAACGGGCTCCGTATTGGCTGGATGCCCTGGTCCCGTTGGCCTTCACGCTCCAGGACCCGACCCTAATGGCGAAGGCGCACCGCTGGGTCAACCGGATTCTCGAACTGCAGTCCGCGGACGGCTGGATGGGGCCGACCGCCACCACGGCTGACCGTGATCAGTCGGCCGATGACGATCATGATGTCTGGCCGCGGATGATCATGCTCAAGGCGCTGCTCCAGTACCACTCGGCCACCGATGATCAACGCATCGTTCCGGCCGCGCTGCGGCTCTGCCGACGGATCAAGACGGTGCTCGAGCGCCATCCGCTCCGCGACTGGGGACGGGTCCGCTGGGCGGATCTGGTGCTGTCAATCAACGAGCTCTCCCAGCTGTCCGGGGAGGAATGGCTGCCCGAGCTGGCTGACCTGGTGCGTGAGCAGGGCTTCGACTGGAGGGTCTTCGCCGACGAGCTGCCGTTCCCGGCCAAGGTGACCGCGGCCGAGCTGCTGACCTTCCAGGCGGAGGCCGACGGGTTCTGGATGAACGATCGCTACCTGACCTCACACGGAGTCAACATCGCGATGGGGCTGAAGGCCCTCCCTGTGCGCTGGGCCAACACGGGCGAGGAGGAGCTGCGCGAAGGACTGCAGACGATGGTGCGGCTGCTTGACGATCATCACGGGCAGTCCAATGGCTTCTTCAGCTGCGACGAGCACGTAGCCGGGAGGCACCCGTCGCAGGGCTCCGAGACCTGTGCGGTGGTCGAGGCGATGTTCTCCCTCGAGACAGCCTTGCAGCACTGGGGAGTCGACGGGCGCCTCGCAGAACGGCTGGAGCTGCTCGCCTTCAACCCACTGCCGGCCAGCGCCCGGGTGGACGAATGGGGTCATCAGTACGTCCAGCAGGCCAACCAGGTGGTCTGCCACGTCACTGAGGACCGGATCTACACCAACAACGGACCCGATGCGAACACCTTCGGTCTGGAGCCACACTTCGGCTGTTGCACGGCCAACCGCCACCAGGGCTGGCCCAAGTTCGCCGCGCGGTTGTGGATGGAGGCCGACGACGGCGACTTGGTGGCCCTGTCGTACGCGCCGAGCATCATCAACACCCGACGTGCCGGTGTTCAGGTAAGGATCGAGACCAGCGGAGAGTACCCGTTCACCGACGAGGTGACGATCACCGTCACGGTCGCCGAGCCCGTGGCCTTCGGGCTGCGGCTCCGGATCCCGGGCTGGTCCGATGAACCGGCGGTTCAGGTCGGCGGTGATGCGCTCCAGCCCCTCGATGCGGGCACCGTCTGCCGGATCGCGCAGCGTTGGGACGGCACCCGGACGATCACGCTGCGGCTGCCGGCGCGGGTGCGGGTGACGGACCGTCCCGGCGGGGCGGTCTCAGTGCAGCGCGGCCCGCTGGTGTTCACTCTCGCCGTGGAAGAGGATTGGCGCCGGATCGGGGGCGAGCTCCCGCACGCCAGCTGGGAGGTGCTGCCCGCCTCCCCCTGGAACTATGCACTGACGGGTGCACTGCCGGAGGGGCTTCGGCTGGAACGTGGCACGGTAGGCGAGGCTCCGTTCAGCCCTGACGGTGCGCCGCTGCGACTGCACGGTTTCGGCCAGCGGGTGCCGTCGTGGAGTCTCGAGCACGGGGCGGCCGCGGCGCCACCAGCGAGTCCGGTGCGGCTGGACACTGCGATCGAACCACTCGTGCTGCTGCCGTACGGCGCAGCGCGGCTGCGGGTGACGGAGTTCCCGACAGCCGAGTGAACCCTTCAACCCGACCTCGGGGTGAAGGGGCCCGGACCTGGCCTGGGCAGGATCGATGAGCGCCGCGCAGGGAAGGGTCGATGCTGGTTTATCGTGGTCTGACCAGAACCACAGCAGCGGAGCACCTTTCTTGTGAGCAACGAACCTAAAGACGCCGGTACAGCGAGCGCCGATCCTCGGTCTTCCGCCCTTCGACAGGCTCAGGGCACGGAAGGGGCCGGGAGGGAACTGTGGCGCCGGTTCACCGCCACAGCCCAGCTGAGGCGATGGGCGGTCGCCTCCCTGGTCGGCAATATCGGCATCGTCGTGACGGGTGCACTGGTCCGGCTCACCGACTCGGGGCTGGGTTGCCCGACCTGGCCGAGGTGCGCCCCTGAGTCCTACGTGCCGCACCCGGCCTACGGCATCCATGGTGTGATCGAGTTCGGCAACCGGCTGCTCACCTTCGTGCTGGCGGCGATCATGATCCTCACCTTCGTCACGGCCCGCCGACTGCAGGACCGTGAGGCTCGCCCGCGGGCGCGAACCATCGCTCTGATCCTGCTGGCCGGCATCCCGGCCCAGGCGATCATCGGTGGGATCACCGTGCTCACCCACCTGAACCCGTTCGCGGTCGCGCTGCACATGCTGGCGTCACTGGCGCTGATCTGCGTCAACGTGCTGCTGGTGCACCGCGCTCTCGGGGTCCGTCGCCAGCCGGTGAGCGGCGTTCAGCGGGCGTTGGTCCGGGTCACCTTCGGGGCGCTGGCCGTCGCCGTCTGGCTGGGTACGGTCGTCACCGGCAGCGGCCCACATGCCGGGGACCGGGACGCGGTCCGCACCGGCTTCGACCCGGCTCTCCTCAGCCACATCCACGCAGCCGCGGTCTATGTCGTGATGGCAGCGACCATCGCCGGCATCCTGTGGATCCGCTCCCGGGCAGCCGTCCTGCTCCTCATGCTGCTGCTCGGGCAGGCCGTCATCGGCATCGTCCAATACAACATCGCCCTGCCGGTCGGCCTGGTGCTGCTGCACGTTCTCGGCGCCGCTGTCATCACCGCAGCCGGTGCTCATTACCTGATGTCGGTCGGCAAGCGAGCCGAACAACCCCGGGCGACGGCTCCGGCTCGGCCAGAGTCCGCGACCGTCTGACTGAGGCTGCAACCCGGTGCAGGTCGTTCAGCGGGAAGTCTGATCCGCTGTCCGAGCGGGTGGTCCGCGCCGATAGGGTGGTGGCCAGCATGGCCCTCCGGTGGAGGGCCGTCGCCGTCCCTGCTCCCGCGTGGTCAGGGGATCTGTCCGCGGGTGAGGGGAGCAGGGGTCATCGACCGTTACCAGTACCTGCTGCTGATGGGATTGTGCCTGCTCGTCACCCTGCCGCTGGAGTTCCTGCTCGGAGCACGCGTCTACCGCCGTCCCCGGCCGTTGGTGCTCGCCCTGCTGGTGGTGGTGATCGTCTTCTCCGTCTGGGACATCGCCGGCATCCTGCGTGATCACTGGACCTACAGCCCCACCTTCACCACCGGCATCCACCTGATCTTCGGCATGCCGCTGGAGGAGCTCGTCTTCTTCCTCGTGATCCCCATCTGCGGCCTGCTCACGTACGAGGCTGTGGGCACGGTGCTCCGCTGGCTGCGTCGTCCGCGCGCCGGCACGGCGACGGAACTGGACGATCGTGCCTGAGTACACCCTGCTGACCGTCGTCGCCATCATCGGCGTGGTCGCGTTGGAGGTGCTCTGGCTGAGGACGGGAATTTTCAGGACCGCCCAGTACTGGGTGTCGATGGCGATCGTGTTCGCCTTCCAGATCCCCGTCGACGGCTGGCTCACCAAGCTGTCCGACCCGATCGTGATCTACAACGAGCGACAGATGCTCGGCCTCCGGTTGCCCTGGGACATCCCGGTCGAGGACTTCGGCTTCGGCTTCGCCATGGTCACCTTGGCGATTCTCTGCTGGCGGCGGTTCGTCGACCGCAGCCACGATTCATCAGTACCCAAAGACCCAGAACTGCACGGGAATTTAGAACTGCGTGAGGCGTCTTCCGCCGTCTCCGCCCCGACACCCACCGACCGTGAGGAGCCCTGATGCGCACCCCTTCGATGATCGCCACCGAGGACGTCCCCGAAGCCTTCGACTCGGCAGCGCCGCGCTACGACCTGATGGTGGCACTGAACCCCGGCTACCACCGTCACCTACGCAGCGCCGCCGCGGCCCTGGCAGAGCGCCTCGCCCCCGTCGAGACGACTCGCATCGTCGACCTGGGCTGCGGCTCCGGCGCCTCGACCAGGGCTCTGGTGCAGCAGTTCGGGCAGAGCAGGCTCGATGTCGTCGGCATCGACGCCTCCTCGGGGATGCTCAAGCAGGCCGAGGCCAAGCCGTGGCCGGCTGGCGTCCGCTTCGTGCACGGGTTGGCTGAGGAGCTGGCCTGGTCGCGGGGGGACTGGGGGCTGTCCGACCCGGTGGACGGTGTCTTCGCCGCCTATCTGTTCCGCAATGTGACCGAGCGGGACAAGGTGTTGGCCGCGGTGCACGACCTGCTCGTCCCGGGCGGTGTCCTGGTCACCCAGGAATACTCGGTGGCGGGCTCTCGGCTGGCCCAATGGATCTGGACAGTGGTGTGTTGGCTGGTGGTGATCCCGCTCAGCTGGCTGACCTCGCGCGAGAGCCGGCTCTATCGCTACCTGTGGCGCAGCGTGCAGCGGTTCGACTCGGTGGACTCCTTCACCGACCGGATGTCCGCGGCCGGCTACGTCGACGTCGAAGTGCGCACCGTCCCGGGCTGGCAGCGCGGCATCCTGCACACCTTCCGGGCCCGCAAGCCGGCCGAACAGGGGCCGAGCGGACCTGTGATGGATGAGCCGGCGAGGGGCGCGTGACGGCGCGCTGGATCCCGGGCAGGGACGCCAGAGCCGCCCTGCATCCCGGGGCGACGGGAGCGCTGCGGTCGAGCCAGGCCCGTACGGTGGTGGTGGTCGGCGGCGGCATCGCCGGGATCGCGGCCTCGGTAGCCCTGGCCGAGCGCGGTGTGGGGGTGACGCTGGTGGAGCGGGAGGCCCAGCTGGGTGGCCGGGTCCGGGCCTGGCCGGTCGACCACGACGGCGACCGGGTCACCATGAGCCGGGGTTTCCACGCCTTCTTCCGGCAGTACTACAACCTGCGGGCACTGCTGCGGCGCACCGACCCGGCCCTGGAGCGGCTGACGGGGATCGGCGACTACCCGCTCACGCTGGCGGGCGGGCACGACGACTCGTTCGCCAGGATCCCGCGGACGCCGCCATTCAACCTGGCGGCGTTCGTCGCCCGGAGCCCGAGCTTCACCGCCCGCGACCTGTCCCGGGTCGACATCCCGGCCGCGCTGGAGTTGCTGGATGTCGACTTCCCGGACACGTTCAGCGCGTACGACGGGCAGAGCGCGGCCGAGTTCCTGGACCGGCTCCGGTTCCCGGCCGGGGCCCGTCACCTCGCTCTGGAGGTGTTCGCCCGAAGCTTCTTCGCCGATCCGACCGAGTTCTCCGCCGGCGAGCTGGTGGCGATGTTCCACACCTACTTCGTCGGCTCCTCCGAGGGACTGTTGTTCGACCTGCCGACCGACGACTACGACACCGCGCTCTGGGCTCCGCTGCGAAGCTATCTGGAGCGGTCCGGGGCCGAGGTGCGAACCCGCGAGACGATCGAGTGGCTGGATGTCTCCGACCCCGAGCAGGTTCGCGCCGGGCTCGGCTCCGGAGGCGAGCTGACGGCCGACGCCGTCGTGCTGGCCGCCGACCCGGCCAGCACCCGGCGGCTGGTGGCCGGCGCCGCAGAACTCGGCGACGACGACTGGCGGAGTCGGGTCGCCGGGACGCGGAACGCGCCGGCGTTCGCGGTCTGGCGGCTGTGGCTGGACCGGAGGGTCGACCCGGGACGGCCGGCTTTCCTCGGTACCAGTGGTTATGGTCCGCTGGACAACGTCACTGTGCTGGAGCGGTTCGAGGCGGGTGCGGCCCGATGGTCGGCCGACCACCAGGGCTCCGTTGTCGAGGTGCATGCCTACGCGCTGCCCGGCACCGGGGAGCTTGGCACCGGGGATCTTGGCACCGGGGACCTCGACGGGCTGCAGGCGCGGCTGCGGGTCGAGCTGAACCGGGTCTATCCGGAGCTGGCTGCGGCCCGCGTCGTCGGCTCGGAATGGCTGGTCAAGGACGACTGCCCGTTGGTCGACACCAGCCCCTGGATCCGTCGCCCGGAGGTCAGCACCCCGGACCCGCGCGTGAAGCTCGCCGGTGACGGCATCCGTTGCGACTTCCCGGTGGCCCTGATGGAGCGGGCGGCGACGACCGGCATGCTGGCCGCCAACGCGCTGCTCGGTGACTGGGGACTGGCCGGTCACGATCTGTGGACCGCCCCGATGCAGGGACGGCACCGAGCCGTCGGCCGGCTGCGACGGGCGATGGCACACCGCCGCGACGCAGCGGTCAGCTAGCCGGGGAACTCGCCGCGGGAGCGCAGCTGATAGCGACGCTCCGCGTAGATCAGGTCGTCCACCCACAGCCGGCGGGCGGTGCGTCGGATGCCCGGGCGCAGCAGCGGCGCCATCCATCGGGCCACCTGGAAGCCTGGTCGGGCCGAGTAGGCGATGGTGGCCTCGGTGACCATCGTCAGCGGTTGCCCGCTGTCGTTCACCCCGAGTGGGGTGGCGTGGGTCTCCACCACGCTGCCGGCGCCCTCGCCGTCCAGGATCCGCATCACGATGGTGCGCGCGTCGGGGCAGCTGAACTCGGCCCGGACCGGAACGCCCCAGGTGCGGCTGAGCCGGAAGGTGACGTCCACCATCAGCGAGTGCTCGTCACTGGCCTCGTCGTCGACGACCAGGTGGCTGAACGAGTAGGGGTGGAACCAGGCCCCGTGCCAAGGGTCCAGGCGGTTGGCGATGACGTCCTCGGGCTGGCACACGCCAGGGGTCGCCATCACCGCGGACACCGACGCGGCCAGCGGCGGCCGGGGCGGCAGTGTGGGTCGGTCGATCTCCGTCTCGCCCGCGGTGGGCAGCCGAACCCAGATCAGCACCCCGTCGTCCCAGGCGCGGTACGGGGACCAGGTGGGGTCGCCGTTCTCGGTCAGCGACAGACCGTGCCAGCGGCAGTAGAGCGTGCCGCCCAGCACCGTGCAGCGGTCCAGCAGTGCGCCCAGATGGGGGCAGGCGCCCGGGCCGGCCACCAGTCCGCCTCCGGCGTTGCGCCAGAAGACGACCTCACGGCCGGCGATCGTCCGGGTGATGGAGACGGAGCTGCCCACGTCCGCGCTGGCTCCGGCGACGAACCAGCCACCGGGGTTGTTCTGCTGCGAGGCCGCCAGCGCGGTCGCGATCCTGGCCGGCTTGGCCTTCTGCCAGGTCGGCGCCATCCGGTCCTCGCTCGGCTGCGGCACCCGCGAGATGGGGATCCGGGAGCGCAGGTCGGGCCGGGTCGTCAGCGAGCTAACGCGCGTCCTGAGTGACATCAGTTGCAGTCCCTTTCGGTGTCCGGCCCGCTGGAGGCCTGCTGACCATGATGCGCCCGGCGGTCAGGGCCTTGCGCCAGGTGGGCACCCGGACCCGGCTGGAGAAGACGTCGTAGTCCGCCCGCTCGATCCGATCCAGGATCTGCGAGTACAGCAGCCGGGCGGCGCCGACGCAACGGGCCGACCGCGGCGGCAGCAGGGAGATGCCGGTGTCGGCGACCCGGTAGAGCTCGCGGTTCCGTTCGATCTCGAACCGCATGAAGGCGCGCCACTGCGGCGTCACCCGACGAGCCGCGGGATCGGCCCCGAACCGGCGGAGGTCCTGCTGCGGCAGATACACCCGGCCGCGGTCGAGGTCCTCGTCGATGTCGCGGAGGAAGTTGGTGAGCTGGAACGCCAGTCCCAGCGCGCGGGCGGGTGCGCGGGCGGCCGGGTCGGTGGGCTCCAGCACGGGCAGCATCATCTCGCCGATGACCGCGGCCGAGCCCTCCATATAGCCGCAGAGATCGTCCCAGGTCTCATAGCTGGTGGTGGTGAGGTCCATCGCCATCGCGCCGAAGAAGCGGTCGAAGCACTCCGGGTCGATCTCGGCCCGTCGGACGGTGTCCACCACCGCCGCCATCACCGGGTCGTCGCTGCGTCCGGCGCGCAGGTCGCGCCGGAAGCCGGCCGCGAACTGCTCCAACCGGTCCGCGATCTCGCCGACGGAGGAGGCCGCGAGGGTGCCCGGGTCGTCGACGATGTCGTCGGCCAGCCGGCAGAGCGCATACACCGCGTAGACATGCCGCCGGCGCGGCTTCGGCAGCAGGATGGCCCCCCAGAAGTAGGTGGTGCCGTACTCCCGGGTCAGCTCGGCGCAACGCCGATAGCCCTCGCTGAGCAGCGGGTCGAGTGACGTGGCGGACCTCACCGGCGGCTCCCGGGCAGATAGCGGTCGACGCGGTCGGCGGCGAGCTTGCCGGAGATCAGCACCATCGGCACGCCGACCCCGGGCACCGTGCCGGAGCCGGCGAAGACCAGGCCGGGGACCTGCCGGACCACGTTGGCCGGCCGGAAGGGGCCGGTCTGGCCGAAGGTGTGCGCCAACGCGAACGGGGTCCCGGCCTGCATACCGAGGCGCTGCCATTCGGCCGGGGTGACGATCTCCTCGGTGACGACGTCGTCCGGATAGCCGTGCTGGCCGAGGAAGGCGTGCAGCCGATCCCGCATCGGTCCGGTCTCGGTCCGCCAGTCGACCCGCCCGGACAGGTTGGGCACCGGTTCCAGGACGTACAGGGTGGAGCAGCCCTCCGGTGCCAGGCCGGGGTCGTCGAGCGACGGGATCGTCACCAGGCGGGACGGGTCCGGCATCAGCTCGCCGCGCTTCAGCAGTGCGTCGAACGCGGTGCCCCACTGCTCGCCGAAGTGGATGTTGTGGTGGGCGAGGTCGGGGGCGGGGGTCCCCCGGACGCCGACGTGCCACACCACCGCGGAGGGCGAGTAGGTGCCGCGCCGGGTGGCCCTGGGCGGTCTGAGGTCAGGCAGCAGCTTCTCGTACGCGACCGGCAGGTCCAGGGTGCAGACGACCGCGTCGGCGGACAGCTGCTGGCCGTCCGCCAGCCGGACCCCGGCCACCCCGCCGGTGTCGTGGCGGCGGAGGATCGCCTCGACCTCGGACCCGTAGCAGAACTCCACCCCGGCCTTCTCGCAGGCCTTCGCCAGCGCCACCGGCATAGCGTGCATCCCGCCCTCGGGGAACCAGACCCCCTCGATGCTGTCCATGTAGGTGATGACGGCGTAGAGGGCGAGGGCCGAGTCGGGGGCCAGCCCGGCGTACATCGCCTGGAAGCTGAACAGCCGGTGCAACCGGGGGTCGCGGAACCGTCGGCGTACGGCAGCACCGAGGCGGCCGAAGGCGCCCAGCCGCACCAGGTCGGCGGCAACCCGCGGCGAGGACAGCAGATCCAGCGGCGAGTCGTAGTTGCGGTCGATGAAGTGGGGCATCTCGAGCACGTAGAGCTTGCGCAGCCAGGCCACGAACTCGTCGAAAGCGGCGGCGTCGACACTGCCACAGGTCCGGCTGATCTCGTCCCGCATCGCCTCGTGGCCGTAGCGGACGTGGATGGTGCTGCCGTCGGCGAACCGAGCCCGGTAGGCCGGGTCGAGCCGGCGCATCGGCAGGACGTCGTCGATGTCGGTGTCCACGGCCCGCAGCGCGTCGGCGACCAGGTCGCGCATGGTGAGAACCGTCGGTCCCGTGTCGAAGGTGAAGCCGTCGCGCACCAGCTGTCCGTTCCGGCCACCTGGGATGTCCTCGCGTTCGACAACGGTCACCTGGTAGCCACGGCCGCTCAGATGGCAGGCTGCGGCGAGGCCGGCCAGCCCGGCGCCGACGACGATGACGCGTCCGCTCATCGGTCCCGCCAGGCGATCTGGTGGGCCATCTGGACGAGCTGGGTCACCCCGTCCGGATCGAGCGAGCGTTCGTCGAGCGCCGCGATGGCGGACTCGACGTGGGCCGAGATCATCTCCTCCACCGCGGCCACCACGCCGTCGGCGCGGAGCTGGTGCTGCAGCAGCTCGACGTCGTCGGCCCCGAAGGTCTCGGTGCCGACCCGGGCCAGCGCAGCACGAGCCTCGGGGTCACTCAACCGCCCCTCCGCCAGCGACAGGATCACCGTGGGCTTGCCAGAGATCAGGTCGTCCCCGGCCGGCTTGCCGGTCTGGGCCGGATCGCCGAGGGCACCGAGCAGGTCGTCGCGGAGGGCGAACGCCTCGCCCACCTCGCGGCCATAGCTGATCAGGGCGGAGTTGACCACGTCCGGCGCCTTGGCGGCCGCAGCGCCGAGCTGCAGCGGTCGTTGCACGGTGTAGCCGCCGGACTTCATCCTGGCCACCTGCCGGGCATGCCCGAGGTCACGTCGGCCGGCCGCTCCGCCGGTGAGGTCGCGGCGCTGGCCGCAGACCAGCTCGACCACCAGCAGCCGCCAGATCCGCCGCATCTCCTGCGGCAGCCCCGCGACCAGATGGTCGGCCTCGGCGTGCGCCAGGTCACCCAGCAGGATGGCGATGCTCTCACCGAAGCGCTGCGCGGAGCCGAGGGCCGCGTTGTCGATGTGCAGCTGGGTGGTGCGGGTGTGCACGGTCGGCTGACCGCGGCGCGACCCCGACTCGTCCATCACGTCGTCGTGCACCAGGGCGAACAGGTGCAGCAGCTCGAGTGCAGCCCCGACCTGGACCACCTCGGCATGCCCGATGCCGCGCGACTTGCCGCTGGCGGTGAGCCAACCGAGGTAGGACATCATCGGTCGGATCCGCTTGCCGCCGGTGCTGACCAGCTGCTCGAGTAACTGGGGCAGGTCGGCGTCGGCCAGGATGTCGACGGGCCCGTTGTCGTCGAGCCGGTGGGTCCACAGGTGCATCAGGTCGGACAGTGACTCGCGCAGCAGCCCGTCAACGAGACCAAGGTGCTCCACCAGGTCCGGATGGAGTGCCGGCCGCCGCATGGCCAGCACCTGGGCGGTGGGGGAGTCCGGACCGTCGAACGTCTCCGGCTGGTCCTGGTTGGTCGGGCGGGTCGGATGAGCTCCGCGCCGGGCCGCACCCAGCTGCGTGGGGCTGTCGGGTCTGATCATGCTGGTCGCCATTCCGTTGGGCTCGGTCGGATGCGTCACGGGCTCGAGCTGGTCGCCAGCTGGCTGACCTGACGGACAGCCCACGGGCTGAAGGCGAACGGCGTCGCCGACATCGCGGCGACCGCATCCCGCCAGGGCACCCAACTCCAATCCATGACTTCCTCTGGATTCGGATCCGGACCCCTGTTCGGATGCACCGGAGCACCAACAAAAACGGGACAGATCTCATTTTCCCGGATGCCGCTCGCATCTTGAGCCGTGTAGGCGAAGTCCGGCAGCGCGCAGCGGAGGTCGGTCACGTCCATCCCGAGCTCGGTGCCCAGCCGACGACGGATAGCCGACTCGAACTCCTCACCCGGCAGCGGATGCCCACAGCAGCTGTTGGTCCAGACGCCGGGCCAGGTGGCTTTGGAGAGTGCACGTCGAGTGAGCAGCAGCTGGCCCGACGCGTTGAACAGGTAGAGGGAGAAGGCCAGGTGCAGTGGCGTCGCGGCATGGTGCACCGTGGACTTCGGGTGTTCGCCGATCGGCTCGCCCTGGGGATCGACCAGGACGACCGGATCGTCCACCTCCGTCACGGCGTCTCAGCTGGTCGGCGGCGCTGCATGGACCCACCGTACCCAGTCAGGAACCCGGCCGCCGCACCTTGCGGGAATCGCCGGAGGGTGGACTGAAGCGGTGGGCGTGCTGGTCGAGGGGGCGCGAACGCTTTGCGGGGCCCCTTCGAAAACTCAGCAGATCGCGACATTTGTGGTCGGGGGAGCGATTTCCGGGAGCGAAAAGTCGCGGTGTGACGACTTCTGTGGGGCGGGGAGGGTTGGGGTCGGTTGAGAAGTCGCGGTGTGACGACTTTTGTGAGCGGGAGGACCCGGGGGGGTCGAGAAGTCGCGGTCTGACGACTTTTGTGAGCGGGGCGGATCTGGTCGGTCGCCAGAAGTCGAGGTCTGACGACTTCTTAGGGCGGGGGTGGGCTCCCAACGGTCGAAAAGTCATCACGTGACGACTTCTCGTACGGGTGGGAGACGGGGCAGGGGGGCGCGGCAGCCCGCGAGGTCGAAAAGTCGCGGTCTGACGACTTCTAAGGCACGGAAAGCGATCTCCGACCTAGAAAAGTCGCGGCCTGTCGAGTTTTTGCACGGGGCCGGGGCACGAGCACGGGAGGGGGCCGCGGCAAGCACGTGGGGCGGGAAACGAGCACGGGAGGGGCCAGCGAATGAGCCCGTGGAGCGGAAAGCGACCCCGTGGAGCGGGGAACTAGGGGGCGGCGCGCAGGGTCAGCGGCGGAGGGCGAGGCAGCGGTCGGCGATCATCTCCCCGATCGGCAGCGCGGAGGTGGCCGCGGGCGAGGGCGCGTTCAGCACGTGCAGCATCCGGTCGGTCTGCTCGAAGACGAAGTCGTGGACCAGGGTGCCGTCCGGCAGTACGGCCTGGGCACGGATGCCCGCCTCGTACGGGAGCAGGTCGCTGAGCTCCAGACTGGGGCAGTAGCGGCGGCAGGCGGCCAGGTACCCACGCCGGAACAGCGAGTTGCGCACCTCCACGACACCCGTCCGGGCGTGCTTGCGGGCCACCCGCCAGAAGCCGGCGAAACCGAGGATGTCGCGGATGTCTGCAACCGACAGCGCCCCCTTGCGATACCCCTCCCGGGACAGGCCGAGCACGGCGTTCGGTCCCAGCGTGACCGTACCGTCAACCATCGGGGTCAGGTGAACGCCGAGGAAGGGCAGAGCGGGATCGGGTACCGGATAGATCAGGTGGCTGACGATCGTGCGGCGATGATCCGGCAGCCGGAAGTACTCACCCCGGAAGGGGACGATCCGGGCCGCCGACGCCAGCCCGGCCAACCGTGCCAGCCGGTCCGCCTGCAGCCCACCGCAGACCACCAGCTGGCGAGCAGTCCACCGCTCATCACCGGAACTGATGGTGACCTCGGACAGCGACTCGAAGATGCCGTCCACCTGGACGCCGAGGCGCACGAGCCCGCCTGCCTGCTCGATCTCGCCCCGCATCGCCTCGGACACCCTGCCGTAGTCCACGCTGCCGGTGGCCGGCACCAGCAGCGCCCCCAGCCCAGCCACCTGCGGCTCGAGCTCCTGAAGCTCGGCAGCCGAGAGTCGCTCGGCCTCGATGTTGTTGATCTTGGATCGCTCCTCCAGATCGGCCAGCCGCTGGAGATCCTGTTCGGTGGTGGCAACGAGCAGCTTGCCCTGCGTGCGTACGGGAATGTCATGCTCGGCGCAGAACTCCTTGGTGGCCTGAGCCCCCCGGCGGCACAGGTCAGCCTTCAGGCTTCCCGGCGTGTAGTAGATGCCCGAATGGATCACACCCGAGTTGTGCCCGGTCTGGTGCTGGGCGATCCGCGGCTCCTTCTCCAGGATCAGGATGCTGGCGCCGGGCCGCTGCCGCAGCAGGTTGAGCGCCGTGGACAACCCGACGATACCGGCTCCGATGACACAGAAGTCGAAGATCAACACAACCCCCCTTGAGTGGTTCCAGTATGAACCACTCCGCCGCGGCGGGTTGGTTCACCCGCGTCAGCGGGACCTATGACCCTTCCGGGCCGTCGTCGCCTCGGTAAGGCTGGTGGTGACGGATCTCAATCGTGGAAGGAACTACACGCTCATGAAAAGACTCGAAGGTCGGGTGGCGCTGGTGACCGGTGCGGCCAGCGGAATCGGCCTGGCGACGGCGCAGCGGCTGGCCGATGAAGGTGCTTCGGTCATGCTCACCGATTTCAACGACGAGGCGGGCACGGCCGCTGCGGCAAGCATCGTCGGTGCAGAGTACGCGCACCTGGACGTGGCCAGAGAAGAGGACTGGGACGCGGCGATCGCGGCGACGGTGGAGCGGTTCGGCCACCTCGACATCCTGGTGAACAATGCCGGCAAGGGTGACTTGGCCCCGATCGAGGAGACCTCGCTCGAGGACTGGGAAAGCACCATCGCCATCGACCAGACCGGTGTCTTCCTCGGCATGAAGACCGCTGCGACAGCGCTGAAGCATTCTGATCATGCCTCGGTGATCAACATCAGCTCGATCTTCGGCACCAGCGGCGGTTTCGGGACAACGCCCGCCTACCACGCCGCAAAGGGCGCCGTCCGGACGTTGACCAAGAACACCGCCCTGCACTGGGCGCAGCAGGGGATCCGGGTCAACTCGATCCACCCCGGGTTCATCGACACGCCGCTGCTGGACCAGGCGCGCGGCACCCCCTTCGAGCAGGCCATGATCGACTTGACGCCGATGGGGCGGCTCGGGCAGCCAGATGAGATCGCCGCCGGGGTGGCCTACCTCGCCAGTGACGACGCATCGTTCGTCACCGGGCTCGAGCTCTACATCGACGGCGGCTACATCGCCCGTTGACGGCGGGCGACGATCACGCCTCGGGTCTCGCGCTACGGGCCCGGGGCGGCTGCTGACCTCCTACACTCGGGCTCATGGGTGCACCGGGGACCGTCAGTCGCAACGTCCTGGCGGCGATCTGGCTGCTGGTCGGTCTCGCGCTCATCCTGACGCCGGTGTGGCTGGCGTGGAGCAGCTGGTCGACCCTGCTCAGGGGCCATCCGAGTCTTCCCGCGGTCGCCCTCGGCTCCTTGATCGTCGGTGTGGTGGCCGTGGTCTGGGCCATCGCCTCCCTGGTGCTGGGACGTAGGTATGACGCAGAAAGTCGGACCCGGGCAGGGCGGAGGCTGACCGCCGGCCAGCTCCGGCGGCGCGCGGCCTGGCGGATCACGTTGGCCGTTCCTGCTCTCCTGTTGAGTGTGCTGTTGATCGCGGCCCTCATCTGGGCTCGGCCGTTTCCGGCCGGAAACGCCTCGGTTGTCGCCATGCAGACCTCCACCACGGTGAAGATCGCCGACCGGCTGACCTGGTACGAGATGGTGCCGCAGCGACGGGACCGCTTCAACCACGTGATGAAGCCGACCGGCGGGCTGATCTTCGTCCCCGGTGCTCGGGTGGACCCGCAGGCGTACGCCCCGCTGTTGCGACCGTTGGCGGAGGGAGGCTACCTGGTGGTGGTCTTGAAGGAGCCGTTCGGGCTCGCGATCCCGACGTCGGGACACGCCGAGGGAGTGCTCAAGCTGCATCCGGAGGTGCCGTACTGGGCGATCGGCGGCCACTCGCTGGGCGGTGTCGCCGCAGCCGCTTTCGCAGACAGCCATCCGGTCCAGATCTCGGGTCTGGTGCTGTACGCGTCCTACCCCGCGCAGCCGTTGACCAGGACCGAGCTGAAGGTGCTGTCCATCTCCGGCAGCCGCGACAGGCTCACCACCCCCGCCGACATCGAGGCCTCCAGAGCCAGGCTGCCCGCGAACAGCCAGTTCCTGGTCATCGACGGCGCCGTGCACTCGTTCTTCGGCGACTACGGGTCCATGTCGGGAGATGGCACACCGACCGTCGACCGGGCCAAGGCTCAGGCGACCATCACCAGGGCCACCGGAACATTCCTCGCCTCGCTGAAGCCGAAGCGGTAGCGATGCCGACCGGTCGTCGTCTCGCCCCGGCCGGCGGCGCCGGATGCTCGCCGGGGTGGTCCTCCCCTACGATCACTGCATGAGCGAATCAGGTCTGAAACTTGCCCAGGAGAAGATGGCCGCCGCCGGTGTCGACCAGCGAGCCATCGACGTGTTCAGCCACTACTACCGTGAGCTCGAAGGGGGAGCGACCGGGATCATCGCCGAGGACTCGATCGAGCCGCTCAACCACCCCCCGCTGCTCTCCGACGTCGCGGTGGATGGCGCCCACGCTCGTGAGGCCTTCGCCAAGACGGTGATCATCAAGCTCAACGGCGGCTTGGGTACGTCGATGGGCCTGGACAAGGCCAAGTCGTTGCTTCCGGTCCGCGACGGCAAGTCGTTCCTCGACCTGATCGTCGACCAGGTGCGCGCAGCCAGGACTCAGCACGACGTGGCCCTGCCGTTGATCTTCATGAACAGCTTCCGCACCCGCGAGGACACGCTGGCGGCCCTGTCGCCGTACGAGGATCTGGCCGTGGAGGGGATCGACCTCGACTTCCTGCAGAGCCAGGAACCCAAGCTGCTGAAGAGCGATCTGACTCCGGTCGAGTGGCCGGCCGACGAGACTCTGGAGTGGTGCCCGCCCGGGCATGGTGATCTCTACACCGCGCTGCAGGTCTCTGGGGTGCTGGCCAATCTGCTGGATCGCGGCTACCGCTACGCCTCCGTCTCCAACTCCGACAACCTGGGTGCGGCACCGAACGCGGTGCTGGCCGGCTGGTTCGCTGCGAGCGGCGCACCTTACGCGGCGGAGATCTGTCGACGTACGGCCGCCGACCGCAAGGGCGGCCACCTGGCCATCCGCAAGGCCGACCAGCAGTTGATCTTGAGGGATACCGCCCAGACGGCTCCGGACGAGATGGACTACTTCACCGACGAGCACCGCCACCCCTACTTCCACACCAACAACCTGTGGTTTGACCTGCACGTGCTGTCCGACACGTTGAAGAAGCGGCACTCGGTGCTGGGGTTGCCGTTGATCCGCAACGAGAAGACGGTCGACCCGTCTGACTCGTCCTCGCCCGAGGTCTACCAGATCGAGACGGCGATGGGGGCGGCCATCGAGGTGTTCGAGGGCGCCACCGCGATCGGCGTCGGCCGGGAGCGGTTCCTGCCGGTCAAGACCACCAACGACCTGCTGGTGCTGCGCTCCGATGTGTACGAGCTGAACGACGACTCGACCCTGAGCCGGGTCGCCGATCCGGCGCCGGTGGTCGATCTCGACTCGCGCTTCTACAAGACCATCACGGCGTTCGAGCGCCGACTGCCGGTGGGCCCGCCATCGATGAAGGCGGCCCGGAGCCTCGTGGTCAAGGGCGACTGGACCTTCGAGGCTGAGGTCACGGTGCTCGGTGATGCGCGTCTGGACGACGAGGGCCACCCCAGTACGATCTCCGCCGGCACGGTCCTCGGCTCTGCCACCTGATCACGCGCCCTGAGCTTTGCTCGATCACGCGCCCTGAGCTCGACTACGCGCCCTGAGCTTGACTACGCGCCCTGAGCTTGTCGAAGGGCATGGGGTGGTTGCTCTTCGACAGGCTCAGAGCGCGTAGTTGCGGTTCAGGGCGCCGGCGTTGCGCCTGGGTCAGACGGTGCTGACGACCTCGTCGTAGTCGAGCCGGGGGAGCCGGTCACGGAAGGCGTTCTCGCCGGGCTTGCCGATGTTGACCACCAGCATGGCGCGGTGCTTGCCGTCAGGGTAGAACTGCTTCTCGACCGCGGTGGCATCGAAACCACCCATCGGTCCGGCAGCGAAGCCAGCAGCACGGACGGCAACGATGAAGTAGCCAATCTGCAGGGCGGCGTTCATCCGGGACATCTTCTCGCGGGACGCCTCGTCGGCCGCGAAGCGTTCCTTCGCTGCCGGGTTGTGGGGGAACACCTTGCCCAGTTCCTCGTGGAAGTCAGTATCGGCGGCCAGGATCGCCACCAGGGGAGCCGACCGGGTCTTGTCCTTGTTCCCGTCGGCCATCGCAGCCACCAACTGTTCGCGCGCCTCGGGGCTGCGAACCAGCACGATCCGCAGCGGCTGGATGTTCATCGCCGTCGGACCCCACTTGGCCAGCTCGAAGATGGCCTGGATCTGTTCCTCGCTGACCGGCTCATCGGTGAAGGTGTTGGGCGTTCGAGCGTCTCGGAACAGCAGGTTCTGGGCGTCGGTTCCCAGCGCCAGCTGATCGGCGAACTCGGCCTCGAAGTCGGACAGCTCGGAAAGGTAGTCGGTATGGATGCTCACAAACGGTTTAACCGTCAATCTTCGACGCGTATTTCCGTCCGGTCTGTGAGGTGACCCACAGCCTGGTCAGTTGACGATCAGCACGACCAGGTTGCGCGGGCCGTGCACACCCTCCACCCGGTTGAGCTCGATGTCGCTGGTGGCACTGGGCCCGGAGATCCAGGTCAGCGGGCGCACGGGGTCGAGCCGTCGTACCGCCTCGGGGACGGTGCCGACGATCGTCTGTGCCGGCACCACGCAGATGTGCAGATCCGGGATCAGCGAGATGACGCGGCGGCCCTGAGCCGTCCCCGCGTCCAGGACGATGGTGCCGGTCAACGCCACACTCACCGCGCTCGAGGTCACCACCGCACTGACCTGGTCGAGGCGCCGCGCATCCAGCGGAGGATCGTCCCGGAGCACTTCGCAGGTGACCGTGGTCAGCCATTGGGGATCGAGGTCAGCGGGGACGACGACGCTGGACGCCGACCGTTCGCCGAGGACGTTGCCGATGGTCCGGGCCAGGTCCGCCTGGCTGATGACCCGCACGTCCGCCTTGTAGTCACGGATGCGTTCCACCAGCAGCGCGATCTGCCCGGCTGCGTCCAACTCGAGGCGGTCGGCATAGCCGCGCGGGACGACAGGTGCGGTGGCTCCGGTGATGGCTGTCCGGACCGAGCTGAGGATCCGTTCGCGGCTGCTCATTCCTCCAGCGCCTTCACTGTCGCGGTGTCCTCGCGCTGGGACCACCAGGCACGGAACGACTGCCGGGGCACCTCCGGCAGGTCGCGGCTGCTGGTCCAACCGCCGAGCATGCCCGGCAGCCAGCCCACATGGCGAGCCACGCCGCGGCCCAGACTGGCGGTCTTCTGCGCCCTCGCCAGCCTCTTGGCATCGCCGAAGGTCCAGGCGGCAGCCTTCATGGCAACCGACTCCGCGGTCGGGACGCGATGGTGCGCCTTCTCCCGTACGGCGGCAGCCCGTTGGTCGATCAGCACCGAAGGGATGTCGATCGCCACCGGGCAGGCCTCATAGCAGGCGCCGCACAGGCTGGAGGCGAACGGCAGCTGTGCGTCGTGCTCGTCGGTGACGCCGTGCAGCAGCGGGTTGAGGATGGCGCCGATGGGTCCTGGATAGACCGAACCGTAGGCGTGGCCACCGACCCGCTCATACACCGGGCACACGTTGAGGCAGGCTGAGCAGCGGATGCAGCGCAGCGCCTGCCGACCCACCTCGTCAGCCAGCGCCCGCGTCCGCCCGTTGTCGATCAGGATCACGTGCACCTCCTGCGGACCGTCCCCGGGGGAGACACCGGTCCACATCGTGGTGTACGGGTTCATCCGCTCCGCGGTCGAGGACCTGGGCAGCACCTGCAGGAACACCTCGAGGTCGGCGAAGCTGGGCAGCAGCTTCTCGATCCCTACCACCGAGACCAGCACATCGGGCAGGGTCAGACACATCCGGCCGTTGCCCTCCGACTCGACCACGACCAGGGTGCCGGTCTCGGCGATGGCGAAGTTGGCACCCGAGAACGCCACCGTGGTGGAGAGGAACTTCTCCCGCAGATGGAGACGGGCGGCCTCGGCCAGGCGGCGCGGCTCGGAGGTGAGATCGTCCGGTGCGGCCCGGCCGACCTGTCCCATCCGCTCAGTGAAGATGTCGCGAATCTCATCCCGGTTGCGGTGGATGGCGGGCACGAGGAAGTGACTCGGGGTGTCGCCGCCCAGCTGCACGATCAGTTCGGCCAGGTCGGTCTCCCAGGCGTGGATGCCATGAGCCTCGAGCGCCTCGTTCAAGCCGATCTCCTGGGTGGCCATCGACTTCACCTTGATGACGTCCCGAGCCCGGTGGCGTTGGGCGATCTCGACCCCGATCCGGCAGGCCTCCTCGGCGTCGACGGCCCAGTGCACCGTGGCGCCCGCTGCCGTCGCCGCCTGTTCAAACTGCACGAGATAGTCGTCGAGGTGGGCCAGCGTCTCGTCCTTGATGCCCGCCGCAGCCATTCGCAGGTCCTGCCAGTCCGGCATCTCCCCGACCGCGTTCAGGCGCTTGGCCCGGATCGTGTGGGTGGCATGGCGGAGGTTGGCGCGCAGCTGCTGGTCCCCGAGCGCCACTCGAGCCGCATCTGGGAAGGCGGGCATGCCGAGGAAGGCCTGGTCCGGCTTGGGGTGCAGCCGGACCGGTTCGGTGCCGCGTCGTCGCCGGTCGTGGCGGGCCGGTCTGCTCATCCGGTGCTCGCCAGGATCTCGGCCAGGTGCATGGTCCGGAGCGGGGCGTGCTCGCGGCCGGCCACGCCGGCCAGATGCATCAGACAGGAGGAGTCCGACGCGCAGAGGATCTCGGCACCCGTCCCGACCGCCGCCGCCACCTTGTCCTGGCCCATGGCGCTGGACGTCTCGGCATTCTTGACGGCGAAGGTGCCGCCGAAGCCGCAGCACTCATCGGCACCCGGCAGCTCGCGCAGCTCCAGTCCTTCGACCTCCCGCAGCAGCCGATAGGGTCGCTCGCCGACGCCGAGCAGCCGAAGCGAGTGGCAGGTCGGGTGGTAGGTGACGGTGTGCGGGAACCGTGCCCCGACATCGGTCACGCCGAGCACGTCGATGAGGAACTCCGACAGCTCGTACACCGGCGGCAGCTCGATGCCCTCCGCGACCCGGTCGGCATGGTGGCGGAGCATGGCGGCACAGGAGCCGGACGGCAACACCACCGCCTCGGAGCCGGCGAACGTCTCGGCGAAGCTGCGTACCAGCCCACCGGCCAGCTCCGGATAGCCCGTGTTGAGATGCATCTGTCCACAGCACGTCTGCGCGACGGGGAAGTCAACATCGCAGCCCAGCCGTTCGAGTACGGTGATCGTCGCCTTGCCCACGTCCGGAAACAAGGTGTCGGCAAGGCAGGTGATGAAGAGCGAAACCCTCACCCAGGACCCCTTCTCGGCATGCGGCAGGCGAGCCGACCTCCTCTACGGGAGTGTGCGGCTGTGGACGGGCTCACTCTATATCGCCGTGAGCTGCCGGGTCGGGGTGGCACACCGCGCGTCCGCGGCCGGCCAGCCCCATGGGGTGCGGGCTCTCGCGATTAGGATCGGCCGCATGACCGCGCCCACAGCCGAGGCCGCCTGGCATCAGGCGTTGGCGTTTGCCGTGCTCGGACGCAGGCTGCCCGAGCTGGGTCTGCAGCCGCGGCCGGACCCCGGTGCCCTGTCGGCCCGGCTGAACGCGGACCCCGGCTCGGGTGCGATCCATGATCATGTCCGTACGCGACTTGCTGCGGCACAGGTGTGGCCGCACCCGGTCCCCCCCGAGCTGAGCCGGGGAATCGGTGCGGCCCAGTTCGCCGCAGCCCTCCGCCAGCTGCAGGAGGAGCTGGGCCTGGATGCGCTGATCCGCCAGGCCCGGGTGTCGCGCCCGCTGCCACTGACCGCCGCCGATCAGCGACTGCTGCGGGAGGTGCCCCCGCATCACGGTGGATGAGGGCAGCCCCGACTTTCGCGCTCTGGGCTTGTCGAAGAGCGACAAAACACGTGCTCTGAGCCTGTCGAAGAGCGGGCTCGACATACGTGCTCTGAGCTTGGCGAAGAGCGGCCCAATGTCGCGCTCTGAGCTTGCTGAAATGCCCTTCGACAGGCTCAGGGCACGTGTTGTGGTGCTAGGGCCCTTCGACAGGCTCAGGGCACGTGTTGTGGTGCTAGGGCCCTTCGACAGGCTCAGGGCACGTGTTGTGGTGCTAGGGCCCTTCGACAGGCTCAGGACACGTGTTGTGGTGCTAGGGCCCTTCGACAGGCTCAGGGCGCGGAGGGGGGTCAGGGGCGCTGGGCGCGGAGGAGGTCGCGGATCTCGGTCAGCAGATCCTCGCTGGTGACCGTGGGCGTCGCGTCTTCGGTCCTGTTGCGCGCCTTGATCTTGTTGTAGGGCAGCACGATTGCGACATAGACCACGACCGAGATCAACAGGAAACTCAGCAGGGCGGTGATGAACTTACCGACGCCGATGCCGGCGACCGACACGGTGCTGAAGTCGGGAACACCACCGGCCTTGCCGATCAGGTCCATGATCATCCCGGTGAACGACGTGACCACGGCGGCGAAGGCGGCCCCCATGATGAAAGCGACCGCCAGTTCGATCAGGTTGCCCCGGAACAGGAAATCCTTGAAGCCCTTCATGCGCCTTCTCCCTCGTTCAAATGTCGTGGTACTCACGGTTCATCGCGGGCCGCCGCAGGTGTCCACCACTTCTATCGCAACACCACGCTCAGCCGTGCCGACACGCTGGCCCGCGCCAAGATCGTGGCTGTCTTGTCATCCACCTCGACCAAGAGCAAGGCTCCGTCAGGCGAGGGGCCCGCGCCCGAGAAACCGCGGTTGGAGGCTGGGACGGGGACCGTCGCGATCCGGATCCGCCGGGCGACGACCTGCGCCGTGGCCGACTGCGGGTCTGCCGCGATCACATCGACGACATCGCCGGGGTGGAGCAGCGCCGCCAGATCGGCATCGGCGAGCCTGACCGGGGCGAGCACCCGACCCGGGGCGACGGTTGCGGTGAGCAGGCTGAGCTCGGTCATGATCTGGCCACGCGACGCCGGCGCCGCCAGCACCGCGCCGACCAACCGAAGGGGGTCGCCGAGGGCGCGATCGGGGACCGCCTCAACCGGCAGTCGCTTGAGCACGAGATCGTCCCGGGTCAGCGTGATGCCGCCGGACAGAGCGGTTGCAGCGGTCACCACCGAGACGGTGGGCGGCGCCTCGGGGGCCGCTGCGTTCACACCGGCCAGGACGGCGACCACGGCGGCCACCACGGCGAGCTTGCGGCGGTGCCAGGACGCCGCTCGGCCGAGCTCGCGCAGAGGGTGCCGACGCCGGGAAGGGTCGGCCGGGCGGGTATTGGTTCGCGTCATGACCAGACGCTAAGGACAGACGCGCCGATCGTGCACGCCGTCCACAGGCTAGTTCGTGGCGGCCTTGCCGGCTGTGGACGAGCTGTTCCCTGAAGAGGAGCTGGCAGACGAGCCGTTGGCGGACGAGCCGTTGGTGGACGATCCACTGGCCGCCGGCTTCTCTGTCTTGGGGGTCGGCTCTGGCTTGGACGCCCCGTCGCCGTCGGCCTTCTTCGGCGCGGCACCGCCGGACTTCTCGCCTGCGGTGCGGCTGTCGGTGCGATAGAAGCCGGAACCCTTGAAGACGACACCGACCGCGTTGAAGACCTTGCGCAGCGCACCCTCACAGTTCGGGCAGACGGTCAGGGCAGGGTCGCTGAACTTCTGCACGACCTCGAGTTCGCGGCCGCACTCGGTGCAGCGGTACTGATACGTGGGCATAGTGCTTCTCGGCTCCAGAGTCTGATGACGCCAACACTCGTCGACTAGCACTCAAGCATACCGACTGCTAACCGGCCACGGGAAACGGAGTCTGCGGGCGCGACGACGCCGCCCCGCCGCCGAATCGTTAGGGTTGCCCGGTGCGTCGTATTCCCAGCTCGCTCCTGTTCGGCATCTTCGTCCTGATGCTGGTGGTCAGCGCGCTGTCCAGCCTTGGAGTGGTCACGGTCCGGCAGTCCTTCCCGCAGGAGGACGGCCGTCTGGTGCTGAGCGCGCTGAATGGACCGGTCGACGTGCTCCGCGACAGCTATGGGGTGCCCAACATCTACGCCGACAACGCGGAGGACCTCTTCGCCGCCCAGGGGTACGTCCACGCCCAGGACCGGTTCTTCGAGATGGACTTCCGCCGCCATGTGACCTCCGGCCGGCTTGCCGAGCTGTTCGGGCCTTCGGAGGTGGAGACGGACGCCTACATCCGCACACTGGGCTGGCGCCGGGTGGCCGAGCAGGAGCTGTCCCTGCTGTCGCCCAGCACCCGGCGCTACCTCGACGCCTACGCAGCCGGGGTGAACGCCTATCTGCAGAGCCGCACCACCGCCGAGTTGTCGTTGGAGTACAGCGTGCTGGGGATCACCGGCCCGGACTACACCCCGGAGCCCTGGACGGCAGCTGACTCGGTTGCGTGGCTGAAGGCGATGGCCTGGGATCTCAGTTCCAATCGCCGCCAGGAGACCGAGCTTGCCCTGATGACCACCCGGGTGGGCGCCAGCCGGGCGGCCCAGCTGTTTCCGCCCTACGACCTTGAGAAGTTCGACCCGATCGTCACCCGGGGTGCGGTCGTGGACGGGAAGTTCGACCCCAGGGCGAGTGCCGGGTCGCAGAGAACCGCTCCGGCGGGCGCCGACACGGCACACCTTCGAGGTGCGGACCGGGCGTTGAGAGCGGCGGCGAAGGCGGGGGACGCCATCCCCGACCTGCTCGGCGACCAGGCCCTTGGCGCCGAGGTGGGCTCGAACTCCTACGTCGTATCGGGTCGGCGCACGGCAAGCGGGAAGCCGCTGCTGTCCAACGACCCGCATCTGGCGACGTCGATCCCGTCGATCTCCGCCCAGGTCGGCCTGCACTGTCGGGTCGTGAACAGCGACTGCCCGTTCGAAGTGTCCGGGTTCAGCTTCGCCGGCATGCCCGGCGTGATCATCGGACAGAACCAGAAGATCGCCTGGGGGTTCACCACCAGCTACCTCGATGTCCAGGACCTCTATCTGGAAGAGGTCCGTGACAACACGGTCCGGGTCGGCTCCAACTATCAGCCGTTGGTCACGCGCACCGAGGAGATCAAGGTCGCCGGGGAGGACCAGCCCCGTTCGCTCACCGTACGTGAGTCGCGGCACGGCCCACTGCTGTCAGACGTGGATGACCAGCTGCGCCTGATGGGTGAGCGCTCGAAGAAACCGGGCCAATCCGGCTATGCCGTGGCGCTGAGCTGGGTCGCGCTCACCCCCAGCAGGACCATGGACTCCCTCTTCGGACTCGACAAGGCTCAGAACTTCAGCCAGTTCCGAGCGGCGGCCAAGCTGCTGGCGGCGCCGTCGCAGAATCTGGTGTACGCCGACGTCGAGGGCAACATCGGCTATCAGCTGCCGGGTGCGCTACCCCAACGCGGCAAGGGGAACGGGTTGCTGCCCTCGCCCGGATGGGACCCTGCCTACGACTGGAAGGGACTGGTCGACTTCAACGAGCTGCCCTACGTCTACAACCCGCCGAGCGGCTACATCGTCACCGCCAACCAGCCGATCGTCTCCGCTCGGTACCCGATCAAGCTCGGCTCCGACTACTCGTACGGCTGGCGCAGCCAGGAGATCATCGACCGGCTGGAGGCGGCGCCCCCGTTGACCTTGGACAACGCGGAGAACGTGTTCTACGACGACACCATCCGTTTCGCCGCCGATCTGACGCCGAGACTGCTCAAGATCAAGGTCACCGACCCGTGGATCAAGGAGGGTCAGCAGACCCTCGTCGGCTGGGACTACTCCGCCTCGGCCGACTCCAATGCCGCGGCCTACTTCAACGTCGTGTTCCACAACATCCTCAAGCTGACCTTCCGGGACCAGCTGCCCGAGGAGCTCTGGCCGACCGGCGGTGACCGCTGGTTCGCCGTGGTCGCCTCGATGCTCGACCAGCCGACGAGCTCGTGGTGGGACGACATCACCACGCCGCAGGTGGAGACCCGAGACGACATCCTGCTGGCGGCGATGACCCAGGCGCGCAAGGAGCTGACCTCGTTGATGGCTCGAGACACCGGGGCCTGGCAGTGGGGCAGGCTGCACCGTCTGACGCTGGTGCATCAGACCCTGGGCAAGTCGGGAATCCCTGCGGTGGAAGCGCTGTTCAACCGGGGCGACTACGAGGTCGGCGGCGGACCTGCGGTGGTGGACGCCCTGGCCTACGACGACCGGCTGGGATACCGAGTGACGCATGGTCCGACCATGCGCATGATCGTTGATCTTGCCGACCGTGACGGCTCACGTTGGATCAACCAGAGCGGGGTGTCCGGGCATGCTTTCCACCGCAACTACGACGACCAGACCGAGCTGTGGGCATCGAACAGGATGATCCCGTTCGTGGTGGGACGGGCGAAGGTTGACGCGGCAGCGCAGCACCGGCTCGAGCTGGTTCCTGGTTGATCATCGCTCAGCGGAACGCCGACTGGCCGGTCAGCGCCTGACCGATCGTCAGCAGGTGCACCTCCGACGTGCCCTCATAGGTCAGTACCGACTCCAGGTTGGCCGCATGCCTGATCACCGGATAGTCCAGGCTGATGCCGTTGGCTCCCAGGATGGTGCGGCACTCCCGGGCGATCTGGAGCGCCTTCTCGACGTTGTTGAGCTTGCCCAGACTCACCTGCTCGGGCCGGAGCGCGCCGGCGTCCTTGAGCCGGCCGAGGTGGAGCGCCAGCAGCATCCCGTTGCCCCATTCCACGGCCATCTGGGCCAGCTTGCGTTGGGTCAGCTGGGTGCTGCTGAGTGGTCGACCGAACACCTGGCGGTCCTGCGCATATCGCCTCGCAGTCTCCAGACAGTCCCTGGCCGCGCCCAAGGCGCCGAAGACGATCCCGAACCTGGCCTCGGTCAGGCAGCGCAGCGGACCGGCCAGCCCGATCGCGCCGGGCAGCAGCGCATCGTCGGGAAGGCGCACCGACTCCATGATCAGCTCGGCAGTGATGCTCGCCCGCAGTGACAGCTTTCGGGTGATCTCCCGGCTATGGAACCCTGCCGCGTCGGTGGGTACCGCGAAACCCCGAATGCCGTCGGCGGTGCGCGCCCAGATGATCGCGAGGTCGGCGACGGAGCCGTTGGTGATCCACATCTTGCTGCCGTTGAGGATCCAGTCGGTGCCATCTCGGCGGGCGGTCGTCCGCATTCCGGCCGGATCCGAGCCGAAGTCGGCCTCGGTGAGCCCGAAGCAGCCAATGGCCCGGCCGGACACCATCTCGGGAAGCCACTCGGACTTCTGTTCCTCGCTGCCGTAGCGCCAGAGGGCGAACATGGCCAGCGATCCCTGGACCGAGACCAGGCTGCGGAGCCCGGAGTCGATCGCCTCCAGCTCGAGGCAGGCCATCCCGTACTGCACAGCGGTGCTTCCCGCGCAGCCATAGCCCTGCAGGTGCATGCCCAACAGCCCGAGTCGGCCCAGCTCGACCGCCAGCTCACGGACCGGCGGCGCAGCCGTCTCGAACCAGTCGGCTACCCGGGGCACGGCGAACTGCGCGCCCCACTGTTGCACCGTGGCAGCGACGGCCTTCTCCTCGTCGCTGAGCAGGCGGTCGATGGCGAACAGCTCGTAGGCGCTGGTCATCGTCGGTGCGGATGGCCGGTGGGGCGCCTCGGCGTGTCCGGGGAGGTGGCGTGCCTGTCGCGCGGCCGGTACGAAACAGTGGACGGCAACATGTCGGCCACCTGGGTGACGTCTCTGACGGTGGCCATCGTTCTCCAGTCTCGAGAGGTTCCCCACTTATGACCAGTGCTCACGATCGGGGCGACCGCTCAGTTGATGCTCACCGCGACCGTCCCGGCTTGAGCGCAGTCACCGCCAGCCGTGGGCTCCTGTACGGCGCAGACTACAACCCCGAACAGTGGCCGCCGGCAGTCTGGCGGGAAGACGTCGCGCTGATGCGGCAGGCCGGGGTCAACCTGGCCACCGTCGGTGTGTTCAGCTGGGCCATGCTGGAGCCCGCGCCCGGCGAGTGGGACTTCGGTTGGCTGGACGACGTGCTCGCGCTCCTCACCGACAACGGGATCGGGGTCGACCTGGCCACCCCGACCGCGTCGCCGCCGCCCTGGCTCGGTCACCGCTGGCCGGACGCCCTGACCGTGAACCGTGACGGAGTGCGGATGAGCAACGGCTCGCGCAACCACTTCTGCCCGACCTCGGAGAGGTATCGGGAGCGCAGCCGTGCCGTCGTCGCCGAGCTGGTCAACCGCTACGCGAGCCACCCCGGCGTCGTGATGTGGCATGTCGGCAACGAGTTCGGGCAGGTCTGCCACTGCGACAGCTGCGCGGTGGCCTTCCGGAGCTGGCTGCGCGCGCGTTATGGCGATCTGGCCGGCCTCAACCAGGCATGGGGGACCAGCTTCTGGAGCCAGCGGTACAGCGAGTGGGCCGAGGTGGTGCCACCCAGGGCGGCGCCGTACCTGATCAACCCCAGCCAGCAGCTCGACTTCCGTCGGTTCGCCTCCGACGCGCTGCGCGAGCTCTACCTCGAACAGCGCCGGATCATCGCCGAGCAGGCGCCGCACGTCCCGGTGACGACCAACTTCATGGGTTTCTTCCCGCACGTGGACTATCACAGCTGGGCCGAGGAGATCGACGTGATCGCCGACGACTCCTACCCCGACCCCGCCGACCCGCAGGCGCCAATGGACACGGCACTGACCCATGACCTGATGCGTTCGCTGTCCGACGGCCGAGGCTGGATGCTGATGGAGCAGGCGGCTGGAGCCGTCAACTGGCGAGACCACAACGTCCCCAAGACGCCTCAGCGGATGCGGCTCGACTCTCTGCAGGCCATCGCTCGCGGCAGTGACGGATCCTGCTTCTTCCAGTGGCGGGCCTCGACGTTCGGCGCCGAGCGTTTCCACTCCGCGCTGCTGCCGCACGCCGGTGCGGACACGGAGGTCTTCCGCGGTGTCTGCCGGCACGGCGCTGACCTGGCCCGGCTCAAGGAGGTGGCCGGCTCCCGGTCCCACGCCTCCGTCGCGCTGCTTTTCGACTGGTCGAGCTGGTGGGCCGCCGAGGAGGACGCGATGCCGTCACGCCGGCTGCGGGTACTTGATCAGCTGCGGTCCTGGTATCGGCCGCTGTGGCGGGCCGGCGTGCTGGTCGATGTCCGGTCGGCGGGGGACGACCTCTTCGGCTATCCGGTGGTGCTGGCGCCGCAGCTCTACCTGGTCGACGATGAGGCCTTGGCGGGGCTGCGCGACTATGTGCGGCAGGGCGGGCACCTGGTTCTGGGGCCGTTCTCCGCGGTGGCGGACAGCCGCGGCCACCTCCGCCCCGGTCGGTTCCCTGTCGGGCTGACCGAGGTCATCGGGGGCAGCGGCGAAGAGTGGCTGCCATTGCCGGACGGCATCCGCACCGGCCTGCTCTCCGAGCGGCTCGGTGACGGCGAGGCGCGGACGTGGGGTGAGCGGCTGCGCGCCGAGGGCGCCGACGTGATGGCCTCCTTCACCGGTGGCCCGCTGGACGGCCTGCCCGCGGTGCTGGATCACCGCTTCGGTGCCGGTCGTGCCTGCTATCTGGGCACTGTCCCCGCACCCGCCCAACTGGAAAGATTGCTGGACATGGTGCTGACCGGTGCCGGCGTCGCAGCCGACCGTGAACGGCCGCCCGTCGACGTCGAGGTGGTACGGCGAGGCGAGGCGCTGTTCGTGATCAACCACGGCTGGGACGAGCGGGGCATCAGCGTTCCGCATCCGGTGCGTGATCTCTTGACCGACACCGTCCACAGCGCAACCGTGCCCATCCCGGCACAGGACGCCCGCGTATTGATTGAGGAGTCTCGATGAAGTTCACCGACGGCTACTGGCAGGCCCTGCCAGGTGTCACCATCCTGCGCCCGCGTGGCGTGGACGAGATCAGCGCCTCCGAGGATGAGCTGACGATCTTTGCGGCGACCGCGCCGATCACCGGGCGTGGCGACACGCTCAACCGTCCGGTCGTCACCATCACCCTCGATGCGCCGGCCGAGGACGTGATCGGTGTTCGGATCGAACACTTCCAAGGTGTGCAAGAACGCGGCCCGGCGTTCGAGCTCAACCGCACCCACCCGGTGGTCCAGATCGACGTACCGGCCGATGGTGGTGCGGCCACGTTCTCCTCCGGGCAGTTGACCGCCACGGTAGCCGCCAGCGGCGAGTGGTCCCTGGACTTCACCGCCGAGGGGCGGACGCTGACCTCCTCCACCTCCCGTGGCGTCGGAGTGATCACCGACGCGGCCGGTCGCCACTTCGTCCGCGAGCAGCTGGGACTCGGCGTCGGCGAGCACGTCTACGGGCTGGGGGAGCGGTTCGGTGCGCTGGTGAAGAACGGCCAGTCCATCGACATCTGGAACGCCGACGGCGGAACCGCCTCGGAGCAGGCGTACAAGAACATCCCGTTCTATCTCACCGACGCCGGCTACGGGGTGTTCGTGGCCCATCCCGAGCGGGTCAGCTTCGAGGTCGGCTCGGAGGTCGTCTCTCGGAGCCAGTTCTCGGTCGAGGGCCAGCGGCTGCAGTACTACGTCATCTACGGTCCGACGCCGAAGGAGATCCTGACCAAGTACACGGCGTTGACCGGCCGCCCGGCGCAGGTGCCGGACTGGTCGTACGGGCTGTGGCTCTCCACCTCGTTCACCACCAGCTATGACGAGGCCACCGTGGGCTCGTTCATCGACGGGATGGCTGAGCGGGGGATCCCGCTGAGCGTCTTCCACTTCGACTGCTTCTGGATGCGCCAGTTCTATCTGTGCGACCTGGTCTGGGACCCTGACCTGTTCCCCGAGCCGGCGGCCATGCTCGCCCGGTTGAAGGCGAAGGGGGTGCACATCTCGGCCTGGATCAACCCCTACATCGCCCAGCGGTCCGAGCTGTTCCGAGAGGGCAAGCAGCACGGATACCTGCTGAAGACGGAGTCCGGCGATGTCTGGCAGTGGGACATGTGGCAAGCCGGGATGGCTCTGGTCGACTTCACCAACCCTGAGGCCTGCGGCTGGTTTGCCGGCAAGCTCAAGGTCCTGCTGGACCAGGGTGTCGACACCTTCAAGACCGACTTCGGTGAGCGGGTCCCGACCGAGGGCGTCCGCTGGCACGACGGCTCGGACCCCGAGCTGATGCACAACTACTACGCACAGCGCTACAACCGGTGCGTGCACGACCTGCTCCGGCAGGAGCGGGGCGACGGCGACGCTGTGGTGTTCGCCCGGTCGGCGACCGCCGGGGGCCAGCAGTTCCCGGTGCACTGGGGTGGTGACTGCGAGTCGACCTTCGTCTCGATGGCCGAGTCGCTGCGCGGCGGCCTGTCGTTGGCGCTCTCCGGCTTCGGCTTCTGGAGCCACGACATCGGCGGATTCGAGGGCACTCCGGACCCGGCGGTGTTCAAGCGATGGGTCGCCTTCGGCCTGCTGTCCTCGCACTCCCGGCTGCACGGGTCCGGCTCCTACCGGGTGCCGTGGGTGTTCGACGAGGAGGCGGTGGACGTCACTCGGGACTTCACCCGTCTGAAGATGTCGCTGATGCCCTACCTGTCCGGGCTCGGTCGGATCGCCCACACCGAGGGGGTGCCGGTGATGCGCCCGATGGTGATGGAGTTTCCCGACGACAGGGGTGCGGTCACGGTGGAGACGCAGTACATGCTGGGCGACCAGCTGCTGGTGGCGCCGGTGTTCAGCGAGGACGGCACGGTCGACTTCTACCTGCCGGAGGGCATCTGGACCCACCTGCTGTCGGGGGAGAAGCTGGCCGGGCCACGGTGGCATCGGGACACGTACGGCTTCGACTCGCTGCCGCTGTTCGTTCGACCCGGATCGGTGATCCCACGCGGCAGCCGGAGCGATCGGCCCGACTACGACCACGCCGACGGTGTGACCCTGGGGATCTTCGAGTTCGCCGACGGCGATGAGCGCACCGTCGCGGTCGGTGAGGCGACCTTCACGGTCCGGCGGGACGGAGACCAGCTCAGCGTGGACGCCGTCGGCACCGACAAGCCCTGGCGGGTTCGAGTGGGAGACCAGCTGGTCGACGCCGAGTCGGATCGGGTCGTGCTGCGGCCGTGAACAGACGAATCGGCTGGTCATCGTGCGAGCGGATCGCCTCCCACGCGTGGAGTGGCGGCATCCGCTGCGATGACGAGCCGAAACGCCTGTCGATATCGATTGGCGGTGCGCCCGGGGTCACGGGCTAGAATCGGGCTACAGGCAGTGATCCGGCCATCACCGGTGAGCCTCCGGAAGAACGAGACGGCGCTGGCGCCGGTCTTCACTAGAACCGGACGGGTGGGCCCGTGACAGCCTTGGACCAGAGCGGTCGATGCCGGCCCCACAAGGGCGCAGGCGTCGGCAAGCGAGGTGGTACCGCGGTGGAGACATCGTCCTCGTGATCGGCACAGCACCACGAGTGAGATGAGACCCCATGATGTACCCCAAGGCAACGACCGGACCCGTCGACGGCGAGGCGGCCTTCCGCATCCCCTCGAGCCCCAAGTTCTCCGAGCTCGAGGAACGGGTGCTGGCCTACTGGAAGGCCGACGACACCTTTCGAGCCTCGGTCGCCAAGAACCCGACCGGCGAGAACGGGGCCAACGAGTTCGTCTTCTACGACGGGCCGCCGTTCGCCAACGGCCTGCCGCACTACGGTCACCTGCTGACCGGGTACGTCAAGGACATCGTGCCCCGCTTCGAGACCATGCGCGGCAGGCACGTCGAGCGGCGTTTCGGCTGGGACACGCACGGCCTGCCGGCCGAGCTTGAGGCGATGTCCCAGCTCGGTCTCAAGACCAAGGACGACATCCTTGCCCTGGGCATCGAGGAGTTCAACGCCGCCTGCCGGGAGTCGGTGCTGCGCTACACCGACGAGTGGCAGGCCTACGTCACCCGCCAGGCCCGCTGGGTGGACTTCGACAACGACTACAAGACGCTCAACCGGGACTACATGGAGAGCGTCCTGTGGGCGTTCAAGACCCTGTACGACAAGGGATACGTCTACGAGGGCATGCGGGTGCTGCCGTACTGCTGGAACGACGAGACACCGCTGTCCAATCACGAGCTGCGGATGGACGACGACGTCTACCAGAACCGGCAGGACCCCGCCGTCACCGTCGGTGTCCGGCTGGAGACGGGTGAGTTGGCGCTGATCTGGACCACGACGCCGTGGACACTGCCCAGCAACCAGGCGATCGCGGTCGGTGACGACATCGACTACGTCGTGGTGGAGCACGAGGGGGAGCGCTACCTGCTGGCCGAGGCGCGGCTGGCTGCCTATGCCCGCGAGCTGGGCGAGGACGCCGCCGACCACGTGGTCGAGCGGCTGAAGGGTGCCGACCTGCTGGGCCGGGCCTACCGGCCGCCGTTCTCCTACTTCGTCGGCAATGAGAATGCGCACACGGTGCTGTCCGGCAGCCATGTCACCACCGAGGACGGCACTGGCCTGGTGCACATGTCACCCGCCTTCGGCGAGGAGGACAAGGCGGTCACCGATGTCGCCGGGATCACCCCGGTGGTCCCGGTGGACGCGGCCGGCAGGTTCACCGCCGAGGTGGGTGACTACGCCGGGGTCCAGGTCTTCGACGCCAACCTCATGATCATCGACGACCTGAAGGCCTGCACCCGCGGCGAGGCGGCCGGTTCCACCACCCCCGGGACGGTGCTGCTGCGGCACGAGACCTACGACCACTCCTACCCGCATTGTTGGCGCTGTCGGAACCCGCTCATCTACCGCGCGGTGTCGAGCTGGTTCGTCGAGGTGACCACCTTCAGGGATCGGATGGTGGAGCTCAACCAGGAGATCAACTGGGTGCCCGAGCACGTTAAGGACGGGCAGTTCGGCAAGTGGCTGGCCGGCGCCCGCGACTGGTCGATCAGCCGGAACCGCTTCTGGGGCAGTCCGATCCCGGTCTGGAAGTCCGACGACCCGGAGTATCCCCGGATCGACGTGTACGGCTCGGTGGCTGATCTTGAGGCCGACTTCGGCGTCTCGGTGCCGGACCTGCACCGGCCCTACATCGACGAACTGACCCGACCGAACCCGGACGACCCGACCGGCCGCTCCACCATGCGCCGGATCGAGGACGTCCTCGATGTCTGGTTCGACTCCGGCTCGATGCCGTACGCCCAGGTGCACTACCCGTTCGAGAATGCGGACTGGTTCGAGCACCACTACCCGGGCGACTTCATCGTCGAATACATCGGCCAGACCCGCGGCTGGTTCTACACCATGCATGTGCTGGCGACGGCCCTGTTCGACCGGCCCGCGTTCTCCAACTGCATCAGTCACGGGATCGTGCTCGGCAGCGACGGGCAGAAGATGAGCAAGTCGCTGCGGAACTATCCCGACGTCAACGAGGTGTTCGACCGGGACGGCGCCGACGCGATGCGCTGGTTCTTGATGTCCTCGCCGATCCTGCGCGGAGGCAACCTGATCGTCACCGAGCAGGGGATCCGTGACGGGGTGCGGCAGGTGATGATCCCGCTCTGGAACGCGTGGTACTTCTTCTCGCTCTACTCCAACGTCGCCAACGGCGGTGCCGGCTATGACGCGAAGTTCTCCGCCACCTCGACCGATGTGCTGGATCGCTACATCCTGGCCAAGCTTCGACAGTTCGTGCAGACCATGACCAGCGAGCTCGACCAGCTCAACGTGGCCGCGGCCTGTGATGCCACCCGGAGTTTCCTGGAGGTGCTGTCCAACTGGTACATCCGCCGCTCGAGGGAGCGGTTCTGGGATGGCGAGAGCGAGGCGTCCAAGGCCGCTTTCGACACGCTGTACACGGTGCTGGAGGTGACGAACCGCGCGGTGGCGCCGCTGCTGCCGCTGACCTCGGAGGAGATCTGGCGTGGCCTGACCGGAGGTCGCTCGGTGCACCTGGCTGAGTGGCCCGACGCCGACCAGCTGCCGGCCGATGATCAGCTGGTCGCGGCTATGGACCGCTCCCGTGAGGTCTGCTCGGTCGCGTCGGCGGTACGCAAGGCGGAGCGGCTGCGGGTACGACTGCCGTTGGCCAAGCTCTCTGTGGTCGCTGATGATGCCGCCGCGCTGCAGCCGTTTGTGGAATTGATCTCCGATGAGGTGAACGTACGCGAGCTGGAGCTGACCGACATCTCGGCTGCCGCGGGCGGTGGCTTCGGTGTCCGGCAGTCGCTGCAGGTCAACGCCAGGGCCGCCGGTCCGCGGCTGGGTAGGGACGTGCAGCTGGCGATCCGCGGCAGCAAGTCCGGGGACTGGTCGGTCGCTGATGACGGGACGGTCACCGCCGGCGGGATCGCTTTGCTGGAAGGGGAGTATGCCCTGGAGACCGTGGTCGATGACGCCGACCCGAACGACAGCCGTGCAGTCGCGATGCTGCCCCGGTCCGGGTTCGTGATCTTGGACACAGCGGTCACGCCAGAGCTGGCGGCGGAGGGTCTGGCTCGCGATGTGGTCAGGGCGGTGCAGCAGGGTCGTCGCGACGCCGGACTCGAGGTGAGCGACCGGATCACGCTGCGGCTCGGTGGGAGCGCCGATGTGCTGGCTGCGATCAACGCGCATGCCGACCTGATCACCTCCGAGACGCTGACCACCACGCTGGAGGTGAGCGATGCGCCGGTCGACGGAGCCATCGTTTCCGTCGGTGAGGGTCAGCAGGTCTCCGTCTCCCTCGCCCGAGCCTGACCCGCGCGGGGGAAGGCATGCGGGGGAAGGTGCGCGGGGCGGGCGAAATGTCGCGTTCTGTTGAGTTCTGGTACCGGTTCGGGTCTGGGGCGGGCGAAATGTCGCGTTCTGATGAGTTCTGGTGCCGGTTCGGGTCTGGGGCGGCCGAAATGTCGCGTTCTGAAGAGTTCTGGTGCCGGTTCGGGTCTGGGGCGGCTGAAATGTCGCGTTCTGTTGAGTTCTGCGGCCAGATCGGCTTTGGGGCGGGCGAAATGTCGCGTTCTGATGAGTTTTCGGAGCGGGAGCGCAAGTGCCGACAGATTCAGGCCGCGTGGGGGGAAGTGCGGATCAGCCGGGAGGGCGTGACCAGCACGTCCACTCGCCGGTCCCATGCTTGAGTCGGAATGATCTTGAGGACCTCTTCGTCGTTGAGCAGGACCCAGGTCTCGGCCGCTTGCGACGCGTGCTCGAGAGCACGGTCATACCAGCCGCCGCCTCGACCGAGCCGGTCACCTTCGGCGCTCGCCGCGAGGGCCGAGGCGATCACGAGGTCGGCCCGCGCCAGGGCCTGCGGACCCAGCGGCGCTGTGGTCGGTTCAAGGATGGAATGGGGGCCGATTCGCAGCCGGTCGGGTCCCCCGTAGGGCGCCCAGTCCGGCTGGCTTTTGCGGATCCCGTCCGGGCCTCCGCTCAGTACGGGCAGCAGAACAGTGATGTCGTGGGCCGCCAGCCAGCCGATCAGCTGCAGGGTGCTGGGCTCCGCGCCGGTGGACAGGTAGACCGACACCGTCTGCAGACCGCCGAGCGAGGGTTCGAGGGCCTTCTGGAGTTGCGCGAACCGAGCCAGGTCCTGCTGCGTGCGCTCGGCTGCCGTCCGCGTCTCCCGGCGCAGCAGGACTGCCTCACGGAGCAGCGCCTTGGCCTCCTGCAGCGCGGCCGCATCAGCCGTTGACTGTCCCTGACCCTGCGCATCAACCATGGCCTCAGCGTAGGGCCAGTCACAGGCGAGGCAGCCAGAGTGGCAGGCAGCCCTCGGAGGTGCGGCCGCTCGACCTGCCACGTCCTCTGCGGATTCGCCGAGGGGTTCCCCTAGGGTGTTGGCCATGCCATTGTTCGGCCGTAAGAAGTCCCCAGAACCCGAGGCGCCGGCGCAGCACGCGCTCCCGTCGTTGCCGGAGCCGCCCGCAGCGAGGCCCGACGGCCTCCGTTCGCTGGCCGACCACCGGGACTACCTGCTCGACTGCATCGAGGAGCTGCCCCCGTTCGGGCAGCAGATTCTGGACGCCCTGGACCTGAGTCTCTGCGAGGACATCGTCTCGACGGTGAACCTGCCCGGCTTCGACAACTCGGCCATGGATGGCTACGCCGTGCAAGCGGCGGACGTCGCAGATGCCACGCCGGGGTCGCCGGTCATCCTGCCCGTCGTCGGGGAGATCGCGGCCGGGAAGTCGGCCTCCCACCCGCTGTCGCCGGGGACCGCCATGAAGATCATGACCGGGGCGCCGGTGCCGGCAGGCGCCGACGCCATCATCCCGTACGAGGACACCGACCGCGGCGAGCAGGACGTCAGGATCTTCGCTCCGCGGGAGGCGGGACAGCACATCCGTCGTCGCGGCGAGGACGTGGAGGCCGACACGCAGGTCTTCTCCGCCGGGGACAGGCTGGGACCTCGTGCCATCGGTCTGCTGGCTGCCATCGGTCTGGACAAGGTGCTGGTCCGCCCGCGGCCGCGGGTGGTCGTGGTCTCCACCGGCTCCGAGCTGGTCGAGCCCGGGCTGCCGTTGGACAGCGCCGACCAGATCTACGACTCCAACTCCTACATGCTGGCCGCTGCGGCCAGGGCTGCGGGCGCCCAGGTCTTCCGGGTCGGCCTGGTCAGCGACGACCCGGAGGAGGTCAAGCAGACCATCTCCGACCAGCAGGTACGCGCCGACCTCATCCTGACCACCGGCGGTGTCAGCCAGGGTGACTTCGATGTGGTGAAGGCGGTCATGCCGGAGATGGGGGCGACGGACTTCGCCCAGGTGGCGATGCAACCGGGCAAACCGCAGGGCTTCGGCCTGATTGGTGAGGACCGGACGCCGATGATCATGCTGCCGGGCAACCCGGTCAGCGCCTTCGTCTCGTTCGAGGCCTTCGTCCGGCCGGCCATCCGCAAGCTGATGGGCACGCGGCCCTACGGCCGCACCGCGGTCCGCTGCGTCGCCAGCCACGCCATCACGTCGATCCCGGGCAAGGTCCAGCTGGCGCGCGGGATCGTCACCTACGACGAGAACGGCTCCCGCCAGGTCGAACTGGCCGGTGGCCACGGCTCGCATCTGCTGGGCGACCTCTCCAGGGCCAACGCGCTGGTCCTGCTGGCTGAGGAGACCGAGCTCGTGGCGGCCGGCGACGAGGTCGTCGTCTGGCTGCTGAACGAGGACGACTGAGCCATGGCCGAGTCCGGCGGGCCGCAGTTCCCGCACCTCTCCCCGAGCGGCGACGCCCGGATGGTCGACGTCTCCGGCAAGGAGGTCACCGCCCGCACGGCCACGGCCACCGGCCGGGTCCAGCTGAGTCCCGAATGTGTGGCCGCGCTTCGCGAGGGGTCGGTGCCGAAGGGCGACGCGTTGGCGGTGGCCCGGATTGCGGGCATCCAAGGGGCCAAGAGGACGCCGGAGCTGGTGCCGCTGTGTCATCCGCTCTTCCTGAGCGGTGTCGACGTCCTGATCAACGTCGTGGATGACGGGGTGGAGATCGCGGCCACGGTGCGGACCACCGAGCGCACCGGGGTCGAGATGGAGGCGCTGACGGCCGTGTCGGTTGCCGCGTTGGCCGTGGTGGACATGATCAAGGCCATCGACCGCGAGGCGGTGATCACCGACATCCTGGTGCAGCAGAAGTCGGGTGGCCGGAGCGGCGACTGGCAGCGCTCGGTGACCGGCCCGCGATGAGCCACAGCGCGCTGGTCATCACCGTGTCCTCGCGGGCCGCGGCCGGCGTGTATGCGGACCGGTCCGGCCCGATCCTGGTCGCCGGACTGGCCGAGCTCGGCTTCGAGGTCGGCGATCCGCTGGTGGTGCCCGACGGCCCGCCGGTGGCGGTTGCGCTGACCGAGGCGGTCGCGGCCGGGCACGCGGTGGTGTTGACGACGGGCGGTACGGGTCTGAACCCCACCGACCAGACGCCGGAGATGACCCGGCCGCTGCTGGACCGTGAGCTGCCGCAGCTGGCGGCGGCGGTCGCCCGCTACGGCTGGGACCAGGGGGTCCCGACCGCCGTCCTCAGCAGAGGGCTGGCCGGCACCGCCCGCGGGACCCTGATCGTCAACCTGCCGGGTTCCAGCGGAGGAGCGCGGGACGGGATGGCAGTGCTGGCCCCGATACTGCTGCATGCCGTCAGCCAACTCCGCGGGGGTGATCACTGAGGTGCCCGCCCGGATGCAGTCGTTCGGCCGGGAGCATCACTGGCCGGTGACGCTGCGGCATGGTCAGATCACCTTGCGGCCGATGCGCTATCGCGACCAGGGGGAGTGGGAGCGGGTCCGGCGGCTGAACCAGTCCTGGCTGCGTCCCTGGGAGGCCACCCTGCCGGCTGGAAGCGTGCCCGGGCCCACAACGTACTCCGGCCTGGTCCGGGCGCTGAACCGCCAGGCCCGCGAAGGCAGGATGCTGCCGTGGTTGCTGTTCTATGACCCGGGGGAGGAGGGCGCAAAGGCGGCGAAGCCGGTGCTCGCCGGGCAGCTCACGGTGAGCGGCATCGTGGGTGGCTCGGCTTCGTGGGGGCAGATCGGCTACTGGATCGACCACCGATGGGCCGGCCGAGGACTGATCCCCACAGCGGTGGCGATGGCGACGGACTACTGCTTCGAGACGATGCGGCTGCACCGGATCGAGATCGCCATCCGGCCCGAGAACGCCAAGAGCCTGCGGGTGGTGAACAAGCTCGGTTTCCGTCCGGAGGGGCTCCGCCCCAGATATCTGCACATCGACGGCGACTGGCGTGACCACCTGGTCTTCGCCCTGAACAGCGAGGAGGTGCCGGAGGGTCTGATGGCGCGCTGGGAGCGGCAACGGACCTGAAGAGGCCGATCCCCACCCGTCACTGCTGTTTCTTGCGACACACCGCCTCAGGTCACGGTGGGATTGCGTCGGCCCGCTTACGGTCTCCGTGTGGGGACGACAGGACTGATCTATGCCGCGATTGCGATCGCGTGGCTCGCCTACCTCGTTCCGCTCTATGCCAAGCGACGTGACGCAGCACCGGCGGAAGAGGACGATCCGACGAACCGCTTCTCCGACTCGATGCGGATCATCAAACGGGGGACGGCGCCGCTACTCGACCAGGACCTGGCCGAGATCCCGGCCGCCGAAGTCTCCACCCCGTTGACTCGTCGGGCCGCGATCGAGGACCTCCGCCGGCTCGAACGGGTGGCCGCCAAGCGACGTCGTCGCGTGCTGGTCGCCCTGATGATGGCGGTGACCGTGGCGGTCGCGGTCTGGACAGCCGGCCTGGGGCCGTGGTGGTCGTCGCTCATTCCGGGCGGACTGCTGCTGGCGTTCGTTGTGGTGGCTCGGATCAGTGTCAACGGCATGCGGCGTCGGTTGGATGCCCGCTATGCCGAGATCTGCCGTGGTAGTGACGAGTCGACGGTGTTCCTCAGCCGCGACGATCTGGCCAAAGCGGATCTCAAGGTGGAGAAGAAACTTCACCACAAGCCGAAGCAGCCCGAACGGACCGGTGCCCTGTGGGATCCGGTGCCGATCACGCTGCCGACGTACGTCTCGAAGCCGCTCGCCCCGCGTACCGTCCGTACCATCGACCTGTCCGGACCGGAGGTCACCTCCGCCGGCCGCCAGAGCGTCCCGGTGACAGCGGATGCCCCCGAGCGCGTCGCACCGGTCAATCCCGTTGCCGAAGATGAGAACGCCGAAGGCGACCGCAGAGCCTCCTGACCGTGTCCTGAGCCCGCCCTCCGCTCCCTGAGCCTGGACCGCGCCCTGAGCCTGTCGAAGGGCCACTTGTCGAAGGACGCTCTTCGACAGGCTCAGAGCGCGGATGTGGAAGGGCGCTCTTCGAGAGGCTCAGAGCGCGGATGTCGAAGGACGCTCTTCGACAGGCTCAGAGCGCGGATGCCGGCCTACGCACGAGCGACGAAACCGGGGATGGTAAAGTCTCCCTGCTGGTTCATCCAGAGGGGCTATGGCGCAGTTGGTAGCGCGTCTCGTTCGCATCGAGAAGGTCAGGAGTTCGAATCTCCTTAGCTCCACCCAGAAAATCTCGCTCTCACCAGGCCAAACACGGTCCGCCCGGTGAGTGACACCACCGTCATTTCGATTCCAACCTGCCTGGCGTGCCCCCGGTGTGCCTCAGAGCGTTCAGACGCGCCAATCCGGCCTGGTCAGCGGCCGTTCCCAGGTGATGCAGGTAGAGGTTCGTCGTGGCAATCGAGGCGTGACCCATCCACGCCTGCACCGTCACCGGATCGACTCCTCTAGGCAGCCACAAGCACGCCGCCGTATGCCGCAGATCGTGAATCAGGCGACCCTCGTTCTCGGCATGCGCTGGTACACCAAGACGGGCATCATCGGGCGGCCTCGTTGGCGAGCGCTGAGAAAAGCCCTGGTCAGCGAGCTGGCCGCGGTCATGGAGACTCACTTGAACCTCTTGCGTCAGCAAGGCGATCCAGGTGGCCCTCGCTGATCTCTTCCGGTGTCAGGCCTGACGTGCGTCATGCACGCGTTTCAGGCCCTGACCGGCTGATCGTGCCCAGTACGGTGCCTCGATCCGGCGTATCCTTCGCCGCCTTGGCCGGCGACTGGCGGCCAGCACGTAAAGCTTCCGCGTGGCGGATCAACTGGTCGTCGTCTGCTAAGGATCGAGTCGAACGCAGACACATGTTCCAGCGTGTTAACTCGCGCCATACCCGGCGGTCCACCTTGCTCGCCGGTCGAAGCACCTCATCGATCACGCGGATCCGCCGATCCGTGACCCGGGGTCGATCGACACCCATAGCCCGCAGCCAGGCACGGTCATCTGACATCGACACAAGGTACCGGCCTTCGATTTCGTCGGCCACGGCCGCCTCCAGCTCCCAAGCCTGCGCGGCGTTGTCGGTCGGGTGCTCGCGGATGGCGTCGGTCAGCGCTGCAGCCTGCTGAAGTGCGAGGCTGACCCCCCACGCATAGAGCGAGTTCGTGCGGCTGCGCGCGTCGCCGATCACGTGCAAGCCCAGGGCCAGCGGCGCGCCCTGACGCGGGAACGCACGCACTATGTTGTGCTCCTCGCCCATCGGGCACATCCGACCGACCGGTTCGGAGCGTCCGTCGGCGAGCAGGTCAGCGGCCTCCGGCATCAGATGGATCACCGCCATGAACACCGATTGGTCATGCACGGCCCGGAGGCTGCGATCTCTGACCGGGATTCCCAGCTCGTAGCAGAACGTCCCGCGGTCTCCAGGCCCGAACGCGTAGTACATGTAGCCAAGGTCCTGGATCGCCGACGCCGCCATCAACGTTGCGGTGCCGTCCTCGCCATTCCTGGGACGCAGACGGTTGTACCGAGTGTACCAGAGCTGGCCGCACCCCTCCGAGACTTCCGCCGGCCGCTCCGCACCGATCGCGTCGAGCCATCTCATCAGCGGGAGACGGCGGCCTCCGGCCATGACCACGACGTCGGCCGCTATCACGTCCCCCTCCGACGTCCGGACGCCGGTGACGGTGGGAGGTCGTCCCGGCTCGGCGACCACGCCCGCCAGGCGGCAGCCGGAGCGGATCGTGACAGACGGCTCGGCTTCGACCGCTCGTCGCAGCAGGCCCTCCAGGACGGGGCGGCGGCACATGACGATGATCAACTGCTCGTCCCCGGGCTCCCGTTTCCCCTCCGGCGCTTGCTCGGTGAGGTCCTGGACTACCGCTCCGGCGTCGAGGATGCCCTGCAGAACGTCAGGGGCCCGACTTTGTAGCTCTGTGCAGAAGCCCGACAGGAAGCCGTGGCCGAGCCGTCCGTGAGGGACGTTCGGCCGCGCCCAGTCCGACCACAGCTCGTCGATCCCGGGAGGTGGGGGCCCATCGATCTCGCAAACCGTTACAGGATGACCGTCGCGCGCGAGGAACAGGGCGGCCCCGAGCCCGGCGATGCCCGCACCCACGACGACGTTTCTCCCCACGTGGCCATCGTCTCAAAGCGACCTCACCGCTTCAACCGCATCCGCGGTCGTGGAAGAGACGATCTGCAAGCAGGAGGTCGCCGGGAACCTGGGCCGCCGCCGCAGCCAGACTCCCGCCCAACTGGCCGGCCGTCGGCGGACGTTCTCATCTTGACGTGACCGTGCGACGGACGACCTTGGACGGTGTCGCACGAAGCGATCGAACCCTGCGAATCAGATGGTCTGCCAGTCGAACTCACTGTAAACGACGCTGCCGCGACCTCGTTCAAAACGGACGATCCTGGACGAGCTGCAGGCGCAAACTCGATGGCAGCCCGCGCACCTGCCAGGGTTCGGGACGAAGCGGTCACCTCGACTGCGGCGAGTATTCGCCGGCAAACCACGCAACGAAACGACCGGCTCGGTCTACGTATGTGTTAACGGTGTCTCGGGGCTTGCCGGACGCAACGAGCTCCCGTTCGAACCGCTGCAACTCCTCCACGGTCCAGCATTGGTGAGGCATCGGCACGTCCCCCTCCTGAGTCCCTTGTTCACAGCATGAGTGGTAGCTGTAGGGGACTGTCAACGACCCACCCTGTAGACCGTCTGCTGCCCTTACCTACGCTGAATGTGGAGACGGGCACAAGGCAACGAGGACGTGCACCTCTGTGCACCCCCACGCACCGATCGCGCGCCATCCGAGGCATCCGCTGCGTTGCGTGTAACGCCTGCAACGGCACCACCGGGCCCTTGCCCCGCGTTCGCAACGACACGTTCCGACGTCAGCCAACCTCGGGTCCGATCCGATCAAGTCGGCTCCCGCCACGTCCCCCTGGCGTACCCCCGACCACTTCGCACCGAGTCTGACATGCACTCAATACGCACTCTCCGGACGCCGGCGAACGAGCCCAGGAGGCATTCGCATCGAGAAGGTCAGGAGTTCGAATCTCCTTAGCTCCACAGACAAGCACCGCGGCTGTTGCCGCCGGCGGGTTGCAGCCGAATATCACCCGCGCCGCAATGTGGTCGACCACCATCAACCCGTTATGGGGCCTCGCCCGTCCCGAGTCGGCTGGTACCGAGGACCAGCGACTGTCGGCGTTGGTGCACGGTGAGGTAGCGCAGGCCGTCGGCTCCGGCGGCGAACTGGCGTCGGGAGCGACGGGGCAGCCAGAGCAGCATGCCTGGGGCCAAGTCGATCGGGCCGACCTCGGTGATGAGCTGTCCGGAGCCGGCCAGGATGTGGATGAGGACGTCGAGGTCGGGTCCGACGTGCTCGGCTATGCCCTCACCGGGTGGCAGGGCAATGATGTTGGAGTCCAGGTCCCGCTCGCGCGCCTGGAGCTTCCAGACCGCACCCGACGCATCCGGCCGGTCCTCAGCCGCGGTCAGGTCCGCGGTGTTGACCAGGACTCGGGGAAGCGGGGCGGTGGTGCGCTTGGTGATGCGGATCCGCCAGTCACGGGGCTCGGTGTTGAGGTATTCCCATCCGTAGCTGCCGGCATGGTCGGCCTCGAACTCGTCCCGCAGATGCCGGGGATCGTGGTCGTTGACCAGCACGAACGAACCGCCGACGGGAAGGTCTCGGTAGGTAGCGAAGATCGTCGGGTGCTTCTCGGGTTTGCGCAGTGGGCGCACGTCGAGCTCCGGCGCCGTTGCGTGCTGGTCGACCATACGTTCTCCCGTTCACGAGTTTCTACAATCTAGTGTTGTGTAAACTCTAGGGTATGGCCTCCACCAGTGCGTACGCGCTCCGGCGATCTGCCGGCCTCGCCTCATCGCGACGCTGCGGGAATGGCGCTGAAGGCCATGTCTGAACCCCCGAACCGGCCCGACCCGGCGAGTACACGCGGTCACGTATTGCAGGTACTCCGACAGGCCGAGGGTCCACTGACCATCACCGACATAGCCGACCGGCTCGGGATGCACCCGAACACGGCGCGGTTTCATCTCGACAAGCTCGTGGAGAGCGGTCAGGTAGAGCGGGCGGAGCGGGACCACCGGGCAACTGGACGTCCGCCGCAGGTGTTCCGGGCAAGGCAGGGGATGGATCCCACGGGACCCCGGCACTTCCGAATGCTGGCCGAGGTGCTGGCTCTCAGCCTGGCTGCCGAGCCGGAGCCGAGCGCCCGAGCCGTCGAGGCCGGTCGCGCCTGGGGGCGTCGGCTGGGAAGTCAGGCCGAAAACGGTAGCGATCCGAGCACAAGCGAGGCAGCCGCTCGACTGCTGGGGATGCTCGATGAGCTGGGCTTCGCCCCAGAACAACGCGATACCGACGGCCGATCACAGATCGGCCTGCGGCACTGTCCGTTCCTGGAGCTCGCCGCGACCACGCCCCAGGTCGTCTGCCCGGTCCACCTCGGTCTGATGCAGGGCGCGCTGGAGGCGTGGAGGGCTCCGGTCACGGTCGACCGGCTGGACCCTTTTGTCGAACCCGACCTCTGCCTGGCCCACCTCACACCCGACAGGAGTAGCACCATGATCAGCCTCGGGAAGTCGCGCTGATGAGCTGGTTCTCGGTACCGAAAGGACGTACCCAGGGTCTCCCACTCAGGTCCGGTGGCGCGGTCCGCCCAGTGACGGAACGGATCGCCGTCGCCCACGCCGTACTGGGTGCCTGCTGCGTGGTCCTCGGTGGCGCGGTTGCCGCCGCCACCGGACCGTTGGTGCTCCACAAGGGCAGCTGGCTGGCGGCTTATCTCGTCCTGGTGTGCGGTGTGACGGGATGTGCGATCGGCGCAATGCAGACGAGAGTCGGCCGGCCGGTGTCCGCGGTCGTGGCCCGGACGCAGCTGGCGTGCTGGGTATTGGGCAATGCGGCCGTCATCGCGGGATCTCTTGCTGCCATCCCTGGCATCGTCGATGGCGGCGGTGTGCTGCTCGTGATCGCGCTGGGTATCGCCCTCCACGCCGTCCGCCCCAAGGCCCGGCCTTCCGTGGGCGACGTGGTCTCCCGGTCCGCCGGCTGGGCCTACCGGTTGTTGCTGGTGGTGGTCCTCCTCAGTGTCCCCGTCGGCCTGGTCCTCGCTCATCTCAGCGGTGGCCCCTGAGACGACGTCAGGAGTCGGAGCACTCGGCATGAGCTTTGCGGCACGGGACGTACAGATCGCGGGCTGAGTCTGCCCTGGAGTGAAAGGTGATGTTGATCATGGGATCGGAGGCGCGAGTGCGGGTCGGTCGGGTCTACGACAAGCGCGGGCCAAGCGACGGCCGGCGGGTCCTGGTCGACCGGCTCTGGCCCCGTGGTCTGCGCAAGGACGATCCGCGCCTTGACCAGTGGAACCGCGACGTCGCACCTTCATCGGAGCTGCGCCGCTGGTATGGCCACCGCCCGGACCGGTTTGCGGAGTTCGAGCATCGCTATCGGCACGAACTCACCTCGGGGGAGGTGACCGAGGCGGTGGATGAGCTGCGCACACTGGCACGACTCGGTCCGCTCACGCTGCTGACCGCGACCCGAGATCCCAGCACCAGTCATGCCGCGATACTCGCGCGGGTCATCGAGGGATCCGACTGAAGACCTGCGCGGGACCGAACCCCACAAAGGGAATCACCATCCCCAACGACCACGAGGGGCCGTGAAAACGGAAAGATCCGCGCGGCTGATGGTGGCCGGTCCTCCCCCTGTACTGAACCGATGACCTCAACCGCGCGGATCCCTGTGCCCCGGACGTTGTCCGGAGCGGCTGTGCGAACCCCCCGATCCGACAACACCAACAATGACCGGCCGACCTTTGCCCAACTCCAGCCAGCAGTGAGCGCCGACTGAAGATCTGCTCAGGATTGTGCGGGGATTCAACTTGTGAAGGATTTCGCGTTGAGGGCGGTGGCAGACACGGCCGAACGATAATGATCACGAGAGCAATGAGGGAGAGAGCGAGAGGCGGACACGTGGAGATCCCGAAGCCGACAGAGACCGACAAGGAGCGCTTCCGAGAACTTGTTCCACAGCGAGACGACGTGGAGGTCAAGCCGATGTTCGGCAACCTCGGCGCCTTCGTCAACGGCAATATGTTCATGGGGCTGTTCGGGTCGCAGATCGGCGTGAAGCTCGCGCCGGCCGACCAGGAGCGGCTGCGTGAGGCTGGAGGTGGCCCCTACGGGCCGGAAGGGCGTCCCATGGGTGGATACCTGACCTTGCCGGCGGCCGCGACAGCTCAGCAGCTGGATGAGTGGATCTCCTCGGCGCTCGCCTACGTTGCCGATCTGCCCCCGAAGCAGCCGAAGGCCCGCAGGAAGTAGGTCCCAGGCGAGGGAGGTAGTGACCGGTCCGCGGTCACGGTCCGCGCGGCCTCGTCACTGCTCGAGCTCGTCGAGCAGCGCCTCCAGCGTCCGGTGCGCCGTTGCCGACATCACCGGGTTGGTGACGCGGTAGTAGTAAAGGCAGCCGATCGCCTGGACCAGCGCCCAGCCCTGGCCCCGCGCCCACTCGGTCTCGTCCACAGCCAGGGCCTCGCGGAAGGCCCGTCTCGGCCCCGCCTCCATCAGGTTCCAAGCCGGCATCAGGTCGAGGGCCGGGTCGGCCGGCGCCAGCCCCCCGACATCGATCACCGCGACCAACCGACCATCCTCCGCAAGCAGGTTGCCCGGCATGAGGTCGCCGTGAGTCCAGACATCCTTGGCTCCGGCGCGCGGTGTCTCGCGAAGCCGCCCCCACAGCCGTGCGAGAGCCTCGACGTCGATCAGCCCGCGGCTGCGGCCCAGGCAGGAGGCCACGTATTCGTCGTGGGAGCTCAACGACCCACCTCGGCCGGGCCCGTCGAACGTACGGCCGCCGGTGTCCTGTCGTCGCAGAGCCTGGACGAAGGCCGCCACGTCGCAGGCGAACTGGTGCGAATGTCCGACGCTGGCGGTGGCAGCATCGGTGCCTGGCAGCCACCCATAGACGGCCCAAGCGAGCGGGTAACCACGACCGGGCTCGCCGAGAGCCACCGGCACCGGTGTCGCCACCGGCATCCGCCCCAGCAGACTGCGGGCGAGGTCGGCCTCCGCCACCAGCCAGGCGCGTTTTTCGTCTGGGGGACCCGGTTCCAGCGGGAACCGCAGCACCAGCCTCTCGCCCAGGCGGAACACCTTGTTCACCGTGCCGTGCGAGGTGACCGGTCGCACCGCCAGCCCGCGCCAGTGCGGGAACTGGTCCGCGACAAGATCCTGGACGGTCTCGGGCTCGATCTCGAGCTGGTTCGGGTGCATGGCCACGCGCCAGTGTGTACGGTTGGGCCACTTCTCGACAACCGAATTCCACCACTGGGAATCGAGCAACGGGTGAGATCAAAGTGTGGGCTGACCGGCCCCAGGGGCGGCACGCTAAAGCCGGCCCGGTCTTCCCCCCCGAGAAAGCCGGGCCGGCTTTGGCGTCTCCGGCTGAAGCGCTGCGCCCAATGAGCCCCGCCGAGCAACGCCTCATCTCGCCTTTGAGATCTCCACAACCATAAAATCGGGGACGAGTCGAGCGGTAGGGACTTTAGGCCCTATACGCGGCGGGCTTTTCTCCCTCACGGGCTGCTCCGCAGCCTGTTTTGATGGCTGGCCGAGGGGTACATCTTCACTGGACTCGTTCCTCCTCGGGTCCCGCCCCGTCCATCTTCACAGGCCAGATGGCCGGGGCACTGAGTCGGGCCGCCCCGGACTCGTCGACTGGATCAGTCGGCCGTCGACTTCGGGGCCGCGCGGCTGTCGTCCCGCTGCGTCCCCCGGCGGGGTCTGGCGGAATCCAGACCACGCAGGTAGGGCCGGTCCGGATGCGGCAGCACGTTCTGGATCGCGGACGGCAGCTGGGCCAGCGGTCGGCGTGACTGCTCCTCCTTCCAGCTCTGCCGGATTCGGGCCCGGTTCTCCAAGTTCAATTGCGTCAGCACCTGTTCGACCGCGGCCAGGGTGGAGCCGCGGAGCAGCCAGGAGGACGTGTTGTCACGGGCGTCGACCATGATCAGCTCAGTCAGAATCGCCTGGGTCTCTCGCAGGATGTCGAGGCTCTCCGCGAGCGCAGCTTCGGTCTCCTCCTCGCGTTGCTCCGCCTCGGCCACCACGAGACTGCCGAACGCACGCAGGCAGTCTCCGACATCGTGCAGGACGACAGCGAAGGCTGACCGGAGCTCTTCGCCGTAAGGATCCTCGCGCTCCTCGGTCATCGGAATCTCCGTGAGAAGCACAACGAAGAGGCTGCGGATCGCCAACAGGCAGTGCTCCAGCGTGTCCAGTCCGGTCGCGAGTACGGGCGCGACGTCGGCCGTGCCCAGTGCGCGCGGGTTGAGCCTCCGGCTGTCCCGGAGCCGTGCGATGAGATCGTTGGCGTCCGCCACTCGGCGACCGGCCGTTCGGACTCGGTCCAGCCAGTGTTCGACCTGCTCCCGGGTCACCGGGCCGGCCTCGAGTGCGTGCCCGGCCGTGTCCAACGAGGCGGCCGCCGCGTCGGCCACCCGGAGCAGCGCCCGTCCGGCGGGCCGTGTCGGCATGGCTGGGGGATAGATCAAGTTGAAGGCCACGCCCACGCCGGCTCCGATCAGGGTGGTGAGCACCCGGACCTCGGCAGCCACGTCGTGATTGGTGACGCCGAGGATCAGCATGGCGCTGATCGGCGTCTCCAACGCCTGGTCACCCAGCCGCAGCGCCTTGCCCAGCAGTAGTGAAGCGGCGATGGCCGCACCCAGGCTCCACCAGGTCAGCCCGATCCAGCTCGACAGCAGGATGGCCACCAGCACCCCGGAGAGGACGGCGCCGACCCGCACGACGCCCATCTTGAGCGTCGAGAAGGCGGACGCCTGGACCACCAGCAGCGCGGTGAGTGGGCCGGTGAGATCGACGACACCATCGGTCAGCGCCAAGGTCAGCAGATAGGACACCACCGCTGCCGCGGTGAGCCGCAGCACAGTCATCATGGTCGGCTGCAGCCGACCCGGCAGATCCCGCCAGCGGGTCGGTCGACCCGGCCACGCCAGGTTGAGGACCCGCTGCCAGCGTGACGGCCGGGCAGCCTGACCCAGCTCGGTCACCTCACGAACTCGCTCTCGGCGCGCCCCCGGCAGCCTCGGCGCTCACAGCGCCGGTTGGGCGGCGGGGCAGCCCATCGTCAGTCCACGGCAGGCGCGCTGCCCACTCCATGACTGGACGTTACTCCGGCACCGGCTCGGGTCGCCAGCCGTACATCGCGCCCGGCCGAGCAGGTCAGTGCAAGAAAACGACCACTCGTCGGGGCCACGCCGCACCGGCTACGCCGGGAACCCGGAGCACGCCACCGACGACTGGTCGTCTTCTTGCACGGAAGGTGCCGCCCGGCGGGACACTGAGGGCATGACCCGTTTGGAGGACGTCGTCAATCTCGGACCCAAGCTCGCCGCCGACCTTCGGGCGGTCTCCATCCCCGACCTGGAGACGCTGCAGACGGTCGGCGCGATCGACGCCTGCCGCCGCCTCGAGGCGAACGGACTTCACGACTGCATCAATGCGCTGTTCGCCCTGGAAGGGGCGATTCGGGGACTCCGATGGTTCTCCCTCCCGGCTGAGGACAGGCGGCGACTCAAGGACGCCTGGGAGCAGAACGCCTCCTGAGGCCTCTGCTCGAGGGCGGAGGCAGGCGTCCGACGAGGTGCGGCCATGATGGAGGCTGACCCAGCCCAGCAACACCGCCCGGTGCGGTGGAAGGAGAGTCGGAATGGTTGGTCCTACAACGTTCGGCATCGTCGGCAGCGGATGGCGCTCGGAGTTCTTCGCCCGCCTCGCGGGGCTGCTGCCTGAGCAGCTCAGCCTGGTCGGGTTCGCGGTTCGGCGGTCGGAAGCGGCGGCGGCCGCGACCCAGCGCTGGCAGGTGCCCGCCTACCTGTCGACGGCCGAGCTCGTCCGGCATCAGCGGCCCGACTTCGTGATCACCAGCCTGCCCCGGGACACCAACCCTTCGGTGGTGTGCGACCTGGTGGCCGACAAGATTCCCGTCCTCACCGAGACCCCGCCGGCCGCCGACCTGCCCGGTCTCAGCGATCTCTGGTCTCGGGTGGGCAGCCGACGTCTGGTCCAGGTCGCCGAACAATACCTGCTGATGCCCGGCCACGCGGCCCGTCATGAGATCGTTCGTCGCGGGGTGATCGGCACGCCGACCTCGGTCCAGGTGTCCTCCACCCACGACTACCACGCGGTCTCCATGATCCGCGGGCTGCTCGGTGTCGACTTCGACCCGGTGACGGTGACCGCGACCCGGCTGCCCGCCCCGCTGGTCGACCCGCTCAGCCGCGACGGCTGGACCGGCGACGACACGGAGCACCAGGCCGACACCACCCTGGCCATTCTCGACTTCGATGGTCGCTCCGGGCTGTATGACTTCACCGACAACCAGTGGCACAACCAGCTGCGGTTGCGCCGCATCGTGATCCGGGGCAGCCGGGGCGAGATCGCCGACGACCAGGTCGTCCATCTCACCGGTCCGGAGACGATCATCAAGTCCAGCCTGACCCGTTCGCAGCTCGGCTACGACCTCAACCTGGACGGCTATGACACCGAGCACCTCACCTTCGAGGGCGACGTCGTCTACCGCAACCCGTTCCAGGGCCTGCGGCTGATGGACGAGGAGATCGCCATTGCCACGATGCTGCTGGCGATGGGCGCCTGGGTGCGAGACGAGGGACCTGAGCCGTATCCACTCGACCAGGGCTGCCAAGACCATCAGATCAGCCTGGCCATGCACGAGGCCGCTGCGACCGGCACACCGGTACGGACCACCCCCGGGCCCTGGGTCGCCTGAGCGGGCCGCCTCGGGCCCGAGTCATATCCAAACGGTAGAGATCGCACAGGTGCGGCACAGGTCCGGCCCCGATGGTGGACGTATGAACGATGACTCCTCCCGCGCCCAGCGGATCTCCCTGCGCGACCAGGGGCGTACGACCGTACACAAGGTCACAGTCGGGGTCGCCGTGTCGGCCGCCGTCGTCACGTCCGCGGTCGCCGGTGCATTCGCCGTGACGTCGGGCCTGGCGGCCGCAGCCAACCAGCAACAGGTCACAGCGAACTCGTCTTCCCACAGCGATGACGGCTCGAGTGCGCGGGATGATCGTGGGCTGGGCGACGATGGCTGGGGCAGCTCGGCACCCGGGCCTGCCGCCGGATCCCACTCCCACAGCTCATCCGGGGGATCGTGATGTCGGCGCCGGGGCTGCTGAGCGTCCGTCGCTGGCAGGCCATCGGCACCCGGTGCGAGGTGCTGGCCGAGTCCGAGGAACTGGCCGAGGCTGCCGCCACGATCATCCGCGGGCAGCTGGCCGAGCTCGACGCTGCCTGTTCGCGGTTCCGACCGTCCGAGCTGAGCCGACTCAGCCACGGCAGGATGGTGTCGATCAGCCCGATCCTGTCCGATGCCATCGCTGCGGCACTGAGGACGGCTCAGCGCACCCAGGGGCTGGTCGACCCGACGATCTGCCGGGCGCTGGAGACCCTCGGATACGACGCCGACATCGCCCAGGTCCGCGGTCGGCACCTGCCGTCGCCGCTGGGGGAACCGGTCGGGGCGCCCGGTTACTGGCGGGTGTTCCACGAGGAAGGCACCTGTCAGGTGATGGTCCCGCGGGGAGTCGATCTTGATCTTGGTGCCAGCGCCAAAGCGTGGGCGGCCGACCGGGCGGCGCGAAGCTGTCGCGACACCCTGGGTGGCAGCTATCTGGTCAACCTCGGCGGCGACCTTGCGGTGGCCGGACCGGGACCGGCCGGAGGCTGGCGCGTCGCTATCGACGACGCATCCGGTCCCGGCGGCGGTGGCAGTGAGGTTGACCGCCCGGTGGTGACCATCCGATCCGGCGGCCTGGCCACCTCCTCGACGGCACTGCGCACCTGGTGGTCCGGGGAACGGCGGGTGCACCACATCCTCGACCCCCGCACCGGCGACGCTGCCGCCCCGATCTGGCGGACGGTCAGCGTCACCGCGGCGACCTGCGAGCGCGCCAATGCGGCCGCCACCGCCGCCATCATCCTGGGCGCCGAGGCGCCGGAATGGCTGGCTAGGCGCGGACTCAGCGCAAGGCTCGTCAACCAGGAAGGGATGGCGGTCTTTGTCAGCCGCTGGCCGGAGGACCGGAAGCCGATGATGGCGAGGTCGGCATGAACCTGGCCTTGTGGTACCTGGCCCGGGCCAGCGGCATGGTCTCGATCGTCCTGCTGACCGTGACCGTTGTCCTCGGTGCGCTGACCGCCGGTCGCGGCGCCCCTGTGTCGGCTCCCCACTTCATCCGCGCTGCCCTGCACCGGACGCTTTCGCTGACCATGGTGATCTTCGTCGCCGTGCACGTGGTCACGACCGTGGTCGAGACGTACGTCGACATCGGCTGGATCTCGGCCATCGTTCCGTTCAGCTCCAGCTACAACCCATTCTGGGTCGGCCTCGGCACGCTCAGTCTCGACCTGCTGATCGCGGTCGTCCTGACCTCTCTGCTCAAGCAGCACATTCCGCACCGGGCCTGGAGACTGGTCCACTGGCTCAGCTACGCCCTGTGGCCGGTCGCCCTCGTCCATGGGCTGGGTGCCTCGACCAAGGACACCGCGGTGATGCTGGTGATCACACTCGGCTGCCTGGCCAGCGGGGTGACAGCCATCCTCTGGCGTACGACGGCCGCGGCCGCGGAGGCTCGACGCCGTCCCACCCTGACCCATTCCTGGAGATGATCATGACACTGCTGTCCAACCCGACCCGGATCCCCATCCCGACCGGTTCAGGGCATCTCCATCGCCTGACGACGCTGCTGCAGGCTGCGGGCCTCCGTGGCCATGGGGGAGCAGGGTTCCCGACCGCCACCAAGATCAGCGCCGTCGCCGGACACCGACCACGGATGATCATCAACCTCTGTGATGGCGAACCATTGGTCCACAAGGACGCGACGCTGTTCGCCGGTTCCGCCGGGCTGGTCGTCGACGGTGCTGCGCTGGTCGCCCAGGCGGTGGGTGCGCGGGAGGTGATCTTCGCGGCTCATCACGGCTCTGCAACCCTGGCGCAGCTGCGCGCCCTGCTGCCAGCGGAGGCGCACCTTTTCAGACACGTCGACGTGCTCGCGGTTCCGCCGCGTTACGTGGCCAGCGAGGAGTCGGCGCTGGCCTCGATGGCCGTCGGTGAGTCCGAACGACCCGGCTTCAGATCCCAGCCACTCGTCTTCGGCGGACCCGGCCGTGGCCGGGTGCCGGTGCTGGTGCTGAACGCCGAGACCTGCGCGCAGATGGCCCAGCTGTGGGCCCGGCTGCTGGCCGGCGAGACGGCTCCCCGGCTGTCCAGTCGCCTGGTCACTGTTGCCGGTGCCGTGGTGCGACCTGGAGTAGTCGAAGTGCCCCTCGGCAGACCGGTGTCCGACGTCGTCTGGGCTGCTGGTGGCCCGACGGACCGCCCCCGGGCGGTGCTGCTGGGCGGTTTCGGTGGGTCCTGGCTGCGTTGGCAGGACGCAGAACGACTGGCACTGTCTCCCGAGTCGGCAGCGGCCGCAGGGGTCAGCCTCGGCGCCGGACTGCTCTATCTGCAGCCCGTCGGTGAGTGCCCGCATCGGTTGGTCCAGCAGATCCTGGACTATCTGGCCGGAGAGTCCGCCGGGCAGTGTGGACCCTGCATGTTCGGGCTCCCGGCGGTGGCCGCCGACTGGGGCCAGCTGGTCGATCGTCGGCTCGGACCGTCGGCGTGGGACCGGCTGCAGCGTCGGATGCCGGTGATCGCCGGCAGGGGAGCGTGTCGACACCCCGACGGTGCCATGCGTCAGGCGGCCAGCGCGCTGGACGTCTTCGGCTCCCACCTGAAGTCTCACTGGTCCGGCCGGTGCGCGGGCAACGGTCGACACCCCGACCCGGTCACGGTCGGAGCCGCAGCATGAGCATCGATCTGAAGGTGGATCCGACCGCCTGCACCGGGCACGGTCTGTGCGCGGCCTGGCTGCCCGAGGTCATCGACCTGGACGAGTGGGGTTACCCGGTGTTGCACACCAGCAGGATCCGGCCCGACCTGCTCGCGCTGGCCCGTCGCGCGGCCAAGGAGTGCCCGACCAGAGCACTGCGTCTCATGGTCACCCCGGACTGAGCCGCCCGCGTCAGGGGGGATAGCCGACCAGGCTGTCCAGCACCGCCGGCCGAGCGGCGGGGGTGCCTGGGCCGAACAGCCGGCTGCGTGCCACCGCAACGACCAGCGCCGGGTGAGCCAGCAGCAGCGGTGTCGACACCAGGTGATAGACCCGCCCCAGGACGTCCGCCGCGCGTCGGTCCCCGTGGACCGCCAGGCGTCCCACCTCCCGTGCCCAGCTGCCGAGCAGTGACTGCACTGCGGTCTGGTGCCCTCGGCTGGTCGGGAATCGCAGGTCCTCCGACGTGGCGATGTCCCACGGTGTCCGTACGGGACCGGCCATCCGTCGTTGCAGCCTGCGGCTGGCTGCCGGGGTGAAGCCGGCCGTGAACGCATCCCGGAGCAGCAGTGCCTGGCAGGCCCCGACGGTGATGCCCTGACCGTAGATCGGGTCGAAGGCGCAGAGGGCGTCACCGACCGCGAGCAGCCTGGCCGGCCAGTCGCGGCAACGCTCGAACCGGCGGCGCACGTTCCCGGTCTGGCGATGCAGCTGGACGTCGCCGAGGGCTCGCCACCGAGCAGCCAGGTCCGCAAGCACCGGATCGGGCAGGGTCGCCAAGAAGTCATGGAACTCGGACTCGTCCCGGGGCGGGCGCCGAGTGCCGAAGCCCAGCGCGCAGATCAGCCACCGGCCCTGCTCGACACGCAGCGCCATCCCGCCGGCCAGGGTCGTCGGGTTCGAGGCGAGCACCAGCCCGGGGCAGTCGTCGGGCTCTCGGTCCGGTTGGTACATCCTGGTTGCGTACCCGACGCCGGCATCGATCTCGGTCGGTTCGGGTACGGTGACGCCGAGCCGGGTCAGCCACACCGACAGCCGAGACGACCGTCCGGAGGCGTCGACGACGAGGTCGGCAGGGACACTGCCCCCGTCGGCCAGATCGACGTCCCACCGACCATCGTCCCGGCGCAGCTCCGACACCCGGGCCCCCTCCCTCAGCTGTACGCCGGGCAGCGTCAGCACTCTGTGTCGAACGACCTCCTCGAACAGCGGTCGGGTAGCAGAGAGCACTTCGAAGCCTGGCCGACCGGTCGGCAACCAGCCGTCCTCACTCAGCCAGGGCAGGTCACCGGTGTTGAACGGAATGGCGCCAGCCGCGATCAGATCATCGCCCAGGCCCGGCAGCAGCTGTTCTGCAGCGAGCAGGCCCCGGTAGAGGAAGACGTGCGGATGTCGGCCCTGGGGAACACCGGACCTGGGGAGCGCCGACGCAGCGGAGAGCAGGTCCCGCTCGATGATCAATGTCTCGCCGTCGAGCTGCTGCAGCGCGACCGCCGTGAAGAGACCGCTGAGGCTGGCACCGATCACGACTGAACGACCCATGAGGTCCCTCCTGACTGCGGCGACGCCCGCACCCCCACTGTGACATCTCCGCGAAGAACAGGTGGTGGGAATGACAGCTTCAGGGATCGAACCCGCCACAAGAAGGCGTTGCGTGGAAGCGGAGAGGCGCAGCGACCCCCTTGGCCGTCAGCCCTACACTGACGGCAGAAGAAACCCGGGAATGGGTACAGAGGGGGCAGGCCTGAATGGGGGCCCGCAACCAGCGCGGCCACCCGGTGAGACTTGGAGGAATGACATGAGCTCGACGACCAACCCCGACGAGGGCAAGGGCCGCACACCGGCCGGAGATCGGACGACCCCACCTACGGGCCGCCCAGCGGAGGAGACGGTCGTCCCCGTCACCGAGGACCGGCGGGCGGTCGTGGCCCGCGAGAAGGAAGCGTTCGGTGGGATCAAGGTGGGCGCCGCCTTCTTCGGCTGGTTGACGGCGACCGGCACCGCTGTGATCCTGACGGCGCTGGTGGCCGGAACCGGCGCAGCGCTCGGCCTGACCACCCAGGACCTCCCCAAGTCCACCGACACCGCCAACGTCCAGACGGTCGGGCTGACCGGCGGGATCATCCTGCTGGTCGTCATCTTCATCGCCTACTACTGCGGTGGGTACGTCGCCGGAAGGATGTCCCGCTTCAACGGCCTCCGGCAGGGCGTCGCTGTCTGGCTGTGGGCGATCGTCATCGCCATCGTCGTGGCGATCCTTGGAGTCCTGGCCGGCCAGAACTACGACGTGCTCGCCCGGCTGAACGGCTTCCCGCGCATCCCGGTCAACGAGGGAACACTCACCACAGCCGGCATCGTGACTGCGGTCGGCGTGGTCGTGGTGAGCCTGATCGGCGCGATCCTCGGCGGCCTGGGTGGGATGCGGTTCCATCGGAAGGTCGACCGCGCGGGTCTGGGTCGCTGACTCAGGCCTGCTCGCTTTCTGCGAGCGGCGGTCCCCCGCTCGCGGACTCGGCTAGGTGAGGTTCTGCAGCGGGTGCCCGTTGTGCGCGCAGCCGTCGAGGAGGACCCTCTTGGCCTTCGGTGGCAGGGCATCCGGGTTGGCGGACTCGAGCAGGCCGATGGCTGCGTCCAGCCAGCTCCTGGTCTCAGCGGACACCTCAGAACTCGACCGCAGCCCCTTCAGCCCCGCGACCACCGCCTTGCTTCCGAGAGAACCCGTCGCGATCACGGTGTCGATGGCGGGGCAGCCGATCGCGTAGGCATCCTTCTCGCTGATGTTGGCAGACTGGCACGATGCCGACGCCGTCAGGGCGACCCCGACGACAGCCAGAGCGAGTCCCCGTCGCCGTCCAGTCATGTTTCGAGTGTAGGCACCAGCCGCGCTCTGAGCGTGCCCTTCGACAAGCTCAGGGCGCGTTCACTGGGGGCTTCCGCGCCTCCGCGCTCTGAGCTTGTCGAAGAGCGCCCTTCGACAGGCTCAGGGCACGGCCCTTCGACAGGCTCAGGGCACGGCCCTTCGACAGGCTCAGGGCACGGCCCTTCGACAGGCTCAGGGCACGGCCCTTCGACAGGCTCAGGGCACGGCCCTTCGACAGGCTCAGGGCACGGCCCTTCGACAGGCTCAGGGCACGGCCCTTCGACAGGCTCAGGGCACGGCCCTTCGACAGGCTCAGGGCACGGCCCTTCGACAAGGCTCAGGGGACGCGCTTAGAGGGGCGCAGGACCCGGGTGAGGCGGGTACGGCGCCGGCTGGACAATGGGCAGGTGACTTCTGACAGCGCCCGGCGGGCCCAGCTCCTGACCCATTCGCTCAGCACCGGCGAGTCGACGTTGGTCTTCGAGTCGACCGATCGCCACTTCGAGGCACCGAACTGGACGCCGGACGGCGAGCGACTGATCATCAACTCCGAGGGCCTGCTGTTCGCGGTCCCGGTGGACGGTGGGGACTGGACGCCCATCGACCTCGGTGAGGTGCCCGGGGTCAACAACGATCATGTTCTCTCACCTGACGGAGACACGGTGTACGTCTCGGCCAACGACGGGCACCTTTATGCGGTGCCGCTCGTGGGCGGTGCACCTCGTCGGGTGTCCAACGAACACGACGCGCCGTTCAGGTACTTCCTGCACGGCATCTCGCCCGACGGCACCACCCTCGCCTACGTCGGCGTGGAACCGTACCAGGGCAAGGAGTTCGGCCGAGCGAGCATCTTCACCATCCCGGCCGCCGGCGGCCCCGACACCCGAGTAACCGACTTTCCGGCGCCGTCGGACGGTCCGGAGTTCAGCCCGGACGGAAGCTGGATCTACTTCAACTCCGAGTATGCGGCCCAGACCCCGGGGCACGCCCAGCTCTTCCGGATGCGGCCCGACGGCTCGGACCTGGAGCAGCTCACCGACGACGAACGGGTCAACTGGTTCCCGCATCCGTCGCCCGACGGACAGGTGCTGCTCTACCTGAGCTACCCGCCAGGTGTGCAGGGCCATCCGGCGGACAAGGACGTCATCCTGCGGTCGATGTCCCCGTCGGGTGGCCCCTGCACCGACGTCGTCGCCTTCTTCGGCGGCCAGGGCACCATCAACGTCAACAGCTGGGCGCCGGACAGCGACCGGTTCGCCTACGTCGCCTACTCCTGATTTTCGAGCTCGTCCGGGTGCGGCCGGTCGGCCAGGGTCGTCTGCTGGGTACGCAGTTCGGCCCGTAACACCTCCCGCACCTCGCGATAGTCCGGCCGGTGGTAGACGTTGTGCAGCTCGTCTGGGTCCCGCTCGAGGTCGAACAGCTCCCACTCGGGGGCAAACCGTCGATCCGACGTACCCGGCAGCCCCAGACCGTCGGAGTAGTAGTACACGAGCTTGTAGCGATCCGTACGGATGCCGTAGTGCGCCCACACGCCGTGGTCGGCGTCATCGTGTTCCCAGTAGCGGTAATAGACGGTGTCCCGCCAGTCGGTTGGTCTCTCCCCCCGCAGCAGCGGGCGCAGGCTGCTGCCCTGCATCCGGTCCGGCGCCGGGACACCCGCGAGATCGAGGAAGGTCTGGGCGAAGTCCACGTTGACCGTCAGGGCCGTACAGGTCGACCCGGCCGGGACCTCGGCCGGATAGCGCACCAGCAGGGGCATTCTCAGCGACTGCTCGTAGATGAACCGTTTGTCGAACCAGCCATGATCACCGAGGAAGAAACCCTGGTCGGAGGTGTACACCACCATCGTCGTGTCGCTCAGCCCATGATCATCGAGATAGTCGAGCACTCGGCCGACGTTGTCGTCGATGGAGGCGACGCAGCGCAGATAGTCCTTGATGTAGCTCTGATACTTCCAGTCGGCGGCGGTAGCGGCGTCCAACTGCTCCGGCACCTCACCCTTGAGGTCGTCGGGCGTGAGGTCGCGGTCGACCCGCATCCGTGCTGCTGTGGCAGCGTTGCTCCGGTCGGAGTAGTCGTCGGCAAAGGTGACTGGCTGGGGGATGTGCTCGTCGGCATAGAGCTCGGCATGTTGCTGATCGGGCTCCCAGCGGCGATGCGGGGCCTTGTGATGGACCAGCAGGCAGAACGGCCGGTCCGGGTCTCGTTGCTCGAGCCAGTCCAGGCTCAGATCGGTGATGATGTCGGTGGCGTAGCCGGCGACGATGGTCTCGCCATCGGCATTGATCATCTTCGGGTTGTGGTAGTCGCCCTGCCCGGGAAGGATCTGCCAGTCGTCGAAGCCCTGCGGGTCGTGCTCCGGGCCGTGCCCGAGATGCCACTTGCCGAAGATGGCCGTCTGGTATCCGCTCTGCTGCAGCAGCCCGGGGAAGGAGGGCTGAGCCGCGTCGAAGAGGGTGTGCAGCGTCGTGACACCGTTGACATGGTTGTAGGTGCCGGTCAGGATCGACGCCCGGCTGGGCGCACAGATCGAGTTGGTGCAGAAGCAGTTGTCGAAGCGCATCCCCTCGCGGCCGAGCCGATCGAGGTTGGGCGTGCTGTTGATCTTGCTGCCGTAGCAGCTGATGGCATGGGCGGCGTGGTCGTCGGCCATGATGAAGATGAGGTCGGGTGCCGTCGGAGAGGTCACGTCTCAGCACCTTACTGGCGGCCTCTCGACCTTCCGCTGCGGGCACGTACGATCATGAGGTGTGAACGACAGAGAGCCTGCCCAGAGCGCTGGCGCGCACTGCTACTGCGCGCCACGCAGGGACGCCACTGCGGACCTGCCGGCCGCCGATCTGGCCGCCCCCCGGGTTGGCGCGTCCCAGGTCGCCTCGCCACCGAGTGCCTTGGCGGCCACGCCGTCGAGGGACGGCATGGTGAAGATCCCCGCCGGGGAGTTCTGGATGGGCTCTGAGTCGTCCGACGCCTTCCCCGCCGACGGGGAGGGACCGGTACGCCAGGTGGGGATATCGACCTTCTGGATCGACAAGTTCCCCGTGACCAATGCACAGTTCGCCCGCTTCGTCGCAGCCACCGACTTCCGCACCGAGGCGGAGCGGTTCGGCTGGTCGTTCGTGTTCGCCGGGCTGCTCGGGGCTGAGGCTGCGCCCCGGCTGATCGAAGGGACCGTGCCCGGCGCACCCTGGTGGCGAGGGGTGCGCGGCGCCACCTGGCAGTCGCCGTTCGGTCCCGGGTCGGATCTGGCCGGTCTTCCCGACCATCCGGTGGTCCATGTCTCCTGGAACGACGCGGTCGCCTACGCGGACTGGGCCGGCAAGCGACTGCCCACCGAGGCCGAGTGGGAGAAAGCCGCCCGCGGTGGCCTCGAGCGGGCCAGCTATCCCTGGGGCGACGAGCTCACCCCTGGCGGGAGCCACCGGGCCAACATCTGGCAGGGCGCCTTCCCGTCCCACAACACCGCCGAGGACGGCTATCTCGGTACGGCTCCGGTGGATGCGTTCCCTCCCAACGGCTACGGGGTGTACGGCAGCTCGGGCAATGTGTGGGAGTGGACGGGGGACTGGTTCTCCCCGACCTGGCACCGCCATCATCGACCGGAGACCAGGATCGACCCGCGTGGGCCGCGCTACGGCCGGGCCCGGGTGGTCCGCGGCGGCTCCTACCTGTGCCACCGGTCCTACTGCAACCGCTACCGGGTCGCCGCGAGGACGCAGACGACGCCGGACTCCTCGCTGGGCCACACCGGCTTCCGACTCGCCGCCGACGGCTGACCGGCACCCGGCGGCGGGCGGAAGTCTCGCCGGGCATGCAGATGGGGCCGGTGGTCTGACCACCGGCCCCATCTTCGTCGCTGATGCGCCGATCAGGCGCGACCAGTGATCACTTCATGTAGCCCACGTTCTCAATGCGGGTGGTGCTCAGACCGACCGCGCCGAAGTTGGCGAGCTTGGACTTGACCGCGATCAGCTCGGGACGCTGGTACAGCGGCAGGGTGTTGACGTCCTCCCAGAGGAGCTTGTCGGCCTGGTTGGCCAGGTCGATGCGCTTCTTCGGGTCGTTCTCGACGTCGATCTTCTTGATCAGGTCATCGACCTCGGGGATGGAGACCTTGCTGTAGTTGCTCTCCTGATCCGTGCCGTAGATCTGCTTGATGCTGGAGAACGGGTACTGGGTGCCGATCCAGGAGAAGGCGACGATGTCGAACTCGCCCTGGGAGAGCAGCGTTCCGTCCTGGAACTTCGCGATCGGGACATCGACGATGTCGAGCTTGATGCCGATCTCAGCCAGCATCTTCTGAGCCTGGAGGGCCTCGTTCTCCGAGACCGGGACCCCGCTCAACTGCGAGAACTTGACCTCGAGCTTCTTGCCGTCCTTCTCCCGGGTGCCGTCGGCGCCCGCCTTCCAGCCGGCCGCGTCAAGATCGGACTTGGCCTTCGCCGGGTCGAAGTCGAGCCCGGTCGCCTTGGCGCTGTCGACGTAGCCGTCCTGGTTCTCCATGAAGATGTGGTTGTTCAGCGGACGGGCCGGCCAGTCGATACCGGCCAGGTCCGAGACGCCTATCGCTGCACGGTCAAGGCCGCGGACGATGGCCTGACGAACGGCCTTGTCCTGCACCAGGCCGGACTTCTGGTTGAAGGTGAAGTGCCGGAAGTTCGGCCCGGCAGCGGCACGGATCTCGCCGTCGGCGACGGTCTTCGCCCGCGCGTAGGCGTCCGGGTCCGGACCGATGTCGAAGGTGTCGATCTCGTTGTTGACGTAGGCGGCAGCCGTGGCGTCAGGCGAGATCGCGCGGAACGTCAGCTTGTCCAGCAGCGGCTTGTCGCCCCACCACTTCGAGTTCGGCTTCTCGGTCAGCACCTTCTGCGTCTGGTCGAAGTTGTCCAGCACGAAGGGACCGGCGAACCAGTCCATGTTCAGCTTGGACCAGCCCTTGTTGAAGGTCTCCGGGTCCTTGACCGACTCGGCCTTCAGCACCGAGCCGAAGGTGGAGGTCCAGTCCGGGTAGGCACCCTTGTAGGACATGATGACCTCGAACTTGTCGGCGCCCGCCTTGATGTCGGTGATCGCGTCGTAGCCCTGGGTGCTGACGCACTCGAACTTCTTGTTCTGGCCGTTGCACGCCTTCCAGGTCGCGATGAAGTCGTCGACGTCGATCGGCGAGCCGTCGTTCCACTTGGCGTCGGGGTTGAGCTTGTAGGTGACGACCAGCGGGGTGGCCCCGTTGCCCTTGGCCTCCAGGAGGAAGTTCTTGTTGGCGGTCGGGACGCCCTTCTCGTCGAAGTCCCAGAAGGACACGGACATCGGGTTGCGAACCGCCGACATGTCGGCGTTGTTGCCGTTCACGTTGAGCGGGTTCCAGTTGTCACCGAACTCGCTGATGGCCTGACGGAGCTCGCCGCCCTGCTGCAGGCTGGCTCGGTCCTGCTTGTTGATGTCTTGGGCGGTAATGGGCTTCTGCGTGGGTTCAGTGCCGCCTGTCCCGTTTCCTCCTCCTCCGCCGCTGTTGCACGCGCTCATGACGAGTGCAGCAGCGATGACAGGAATCGCAAGTAGCTTGCGTGCCTTCACATTTCCTCCAGGGAATCAGTCCGAAAGGCGGCCTGTGGGTCGCCGAACAACGCAGACGACTCTACGACAGCAATCGGATGCCCATACCCGGATACGGTCACAGCCTCCTAACGAATCGCCCGATGCAGTCACAAATGCATCACACCAGCGGCGATGAGCGGTTCTGCGGTGTCAGACGACCGCCCGCTCCTCGTTGTAGTGGCAGGCTGAGCGGTGCTCGGGCGGAGCCAGCGGGAGGAGGTCGGGCATCTTCTCCAGGCACAGCTGCTGCTCGGACTCGTTGAGGGTCGGGAACTTCTGGCACCGGGTGCGGAACTTGCATCCGGACGGCGGGTTGGCCGGGCTCGGCAGGTCACCCTTGAGCAGGATGCGCTCTCGCATCCGCTCCTTGTTCGGGTCCGGCAACGGGATGGCCGAGAGCAGTGCCTGGGTGTACGGGTGGGTGGGGTGGTTGTAGACGTCGGCGACGTCCCCGATCTCCACGATCTTCCCCAGGTACATGACGGCGACCCGGTCGGCGATGTGCCGGATGACGGCCAGGTCGTGGGCCACGAACAGGTAGGAGAGCCCGAGCTTCGACTTGAGCTCGTCCAGCAGGTTGATCACGCCGGCCTGGATGGAGACATCCAACGCCGACACCGGCTCGTCCAGCACGATCACCTTGGGCTCGAGCGCGAGGGCTCTTGCAATGCCGATCCGTTGCCGCTGTCCGCCGGAGAAGTGCTGAGGGTAACGGTTGGCATGCGACGACTCGAGCCCGACCAGGTTGAGCAGCTCGACCACCCGGTCGTCGATCTGCTTCTTGCTGTATTTGAAGACCCCCATCGGCTCGGCGATGATGTCGTAGATCGGCATCCGGGGATCCAGCGAGGCCATCGGGTCCTGGAAGACGACCTGCAGATCGCGACGCAACGCCTTGCGTTGAGCACCGCCACGGATGTGGCGAACGTCCTTGCCGAGCACGACCACGTTGCCCTCGGTGGGCGGCTTGAGGTTGAGGATCTCCAGAATCGTCGTGCTCTTGCCGCAGCCGGACTCACCGACCAGGCCGAGCGTCTCGCCCTCCTTGATCTCCAGGTCGATGCCGTCGACGGCGTACACCGTGCCGACCCGGCGGCGCAGCACCGCGCCCTTCATCAACGGGTAGTGCCGCTTGAAGTTCTGCAGCTCCAGCACCGTGTCACGCTCAGCTCTGGGCAGGCGTTCCAGCCTTGACGGGCGGATCTTGGGGATGGGGAAGATCTCGGTGTAGCTCAGGTTCTCCCGCGCTATCTGGTCGGAGTACAGGCAGGCCGCGGTGTGCAGCGGGTGCTCGGTCGGAGCCAGCTCGGGCTCGGCGACGACACAGTCGTCCTGCCGCATGGGGCACCGCGGTGCGAACGGGCAGCCGGGCGGAAGGTTGACCACCGACGGCGGGTTGCCCTCCACAGTGGCGAGCGGTTCCTTCTCGACGGCGTCGAGGCGGGGCACCGAGCCCAGCAGACCGATGGTGTACGGCATCCGCGGCTGGTAGAAGATCTCGTCGACCGTGCCCTGCTCGACCGGCCTGCCGGCATACATCACCGTCACCCGGTCGGCGATGCCGGCCACCACACCCAGGTCATGGGTGATCATGATGACCGCAGCTCCGGTCTCCTTCTGCGCCTTCTTCAGGACCTCGAGCACCTGGGCCTGGATCGTGACGTCGAGCGCAGTGGTCGGCTCATCGGCAATGATCACGTCAGGGTCGTTGGCGATCGCCATCGCGATCATGGCGCGCTGTCGCATGCCGCCGGAGAACTCGTGCGGGAAGGACTTGACCCGCAGCTGCGGGTTGGGGATGCCGACCAGGTCCAGCAGCTCGACGGCGCGCTTCATCGCCGCAGCCCGGGAGACGTCATGGTGGATCTGGATGCCTTCGACGATCTGGTCGCCGATGCTGTAGACGGGGGTCAGGGCCGACAGCGGGTCCTGGAAGATCATGGCTACTTCATTGCCGCGCAACTTGGACATGCTGGCGTCGTTGCGGCTCAGCAGCTCCTGGCCGTGCAGCTTGATCGACCCCGTGATCCTGGCCGATTCCGGGTGCAGTCCCATGATGGCCATCGAGGTGACGGACTTGCCGGAGCCGGACTCACCGACGATCGCCATCGTCTCGCCAGCGGCCAGGTCGAAGCTCAGGCCGCGGACGGCCCGGACCGGTCCTGCCTCGCTGGGGAACGTCACATGCAGGTCGTTGACGGACAGCACCGTGCCGGAGGCGGTCTTGCGGACCTTGCGGACGGGTCCCTCCGACGCCATCGCCTTCGAGTCGACGCTCATGCGGCTTTACCTCCGGAGTTCGAGTTCGGGTCGAGGGCGTCGCGCAGCCCGTCGCCGACGGCGTTGATGGCGAGCACCATCACCACCAGCACTGCGGCCGGGCAGAGGAAGATCCAGGGGAAGGTGGTGGCCATCCGCTGTCCCTCCGAGATCAGCGTGCCCAGCGAGGTGTCCGGCGCCTGCACGCCGAAGCCGAAGAACGACAGGCTCGCCTCGGCCAGGACGGCGCCGCCGACACCGAGGGTGGCGTCGATGATCAGCAGCGACGAGATGTTCGGCACGATGTGCCGGAAGACGATCTTGGGCGCGGACAGCCCCATGAACCTGGCCGCCAGCACATACTCGCGTTCCTTCACCGACATGGTCAGGCTCCGCACCACCCGGGCTGACAGGAACCAGCTGAACCCGGCCAGCATGACGACCAGCAGCAGCCAGGAATGCGGACCCTTGGGCCCGCCGGTGGTGACGATGGCGATGATCAGGAAGGAGGGGATGACCAGCAGCAGGTCGATGAACCAGAGGGCGATCCGTTCGAACCAGCCACCGAAGTAGGCGGCGAAGGAGCCGACGGTCGCTGCGATGGTGGTCGAGATCCCGGCTACCAGCAGTCCGATCAGCAGTGACTTGCGCAGGCCGCGCATGGTGAGTGCCAGCACATCGCGACCACTCTGCGTGGTGCCGAACCAGTGCTCGGGGCTGGGCGGCTTCAGGTAGGCGGTGCGGTCGACGTCGTCGAAATGCCAGGGCGAGATCAGCGGGCCGAAGATCGCCATCAGGATCAGCACCAGGTAGACGATCAGGCCGACGACCGCGGTCTTGTTGCGCAGGAACCTGCGGAAGATCAGCTGAGAGCGGGTGAGTCGTTTCGTGGTTGGCTGGACCGTGCCGATGGGCGCCGATGGGCCCGGCTCGTTGGCGTTCTCGATGATGTCGAGATCGGTGCGCGACGGGTGGATGACTTGGTCGGACATGGCAGGCCCTTCAGCTCAGCCGCACGCGCGGATCGAGGATGGCCACCATGATGTCGGCAAGGATGGCGCCGACAAGTACGCAGACGCCGCTGAACGCGACCACGGCCACGGCTCCGTGGACATCCTGCTGCTGGATCGTCGTGACACCGTAGATGCCCATCCCGTGGAAGGTGAAGATCAGCTCCATCACTGTGGCGCCGGTGAAGAGGGTGGCGACGCTGAACGCGAAGTAGGTGCCGGTGGGGATCAGCGAGGTGCGCAATGCGTGCTTCATCACGGCCTTCTGCTTACGCAGCCCCTTGGCCCGTGCGGTGCGGACGAAGTCGGCGCCCAGGGTGTCCAGCATCAGATTGCGTTGGATCCGGCTGAACGACGCGATGCCGAAGGCGGACAGCGCCAGGGTCGGTAGGAAGAGATGCTGTATCCGGTCCACCAGGCCGGCCAGGGGATAGCTGCCGCGGTCACCGGTCTCACCGATGAACTCGAACACGCGCAGGCCGGTGGCCTGGTTGAACTTGGTGGCAAGGATCATCAGGATGGTGGCTACCACGAAGGTGGGCATGGCCAGCAGCAGCAGCGACGCCGCGGTGACGACCCGATCGGATGCCTTGTACTGCCGGGTCGCGGTCCAGGCGCCGATCGCGACACCGCCGACGATGCCGATCAGCGAACCGAGGGTGACCAGCCGCAGGCTGACCCACATCCTCCGGCCGATCTCGTCGGCGACCTCGCCACCGCGGGGAGCCTGGCCCCAGTCACCGTGCAGAACGCCGGTGAACCAGGTCCACCACCGCTGGATCAGCGGCACCTGGTCACTGAGGTTCTTCTCCCGCAGCGAGTTCTCGATCGACACCGGGTCGATCGGCGGGTTCACCACCTCATACAAGGCCCGAGGATGCAGGGCGGAGGCGGCCAGGAAGTAGGCCAGGGTGACGGCGATGAACAGCAAGATGACATAGTTCACGATCCGGCGAAGCAGATACTTGCCCATTGAGCGGTCTTCCCTCCCCGGGTCCGGGACTTGGAACCGTGCACGGCGATCATGCACATTACTGCGGTGACTCTAACTCCGAATTCTGCAACCGGGCGCAGAGGGGGCCTCTCCGTCACGATGTCGCAATGTCGTCCCGGCTAGATCCAGGACTTGAACCACATCCGGGCCAGCCACTTCGGGTAGGGCAGCAACCCGTCGGTCAGGACCGGATAGAGGTAGGCGAAGTTCGCCCCGACCAGAGCCACGAACGCCCCGGCCGCGATCGCCCCGATCATCCTGCGATCGCCGTCCTTGGCGCCGCCCAGTAGTCGACCGAGGCAGAGCGAGACAGCCATCACCGAGAACGGGATGATGGTGATGGCGTAGAAGAAGAAGAGCGGCCGCGACATGTACTGGAACCACGGCAGCCAGTTGCTCAGCACACCGACGATCGGGATCCCGAACCGCCAGTCCCGGGCGCCGACCCAGAGGACGGCGGCGATCACCAGGCAGAGCAGTGCGCCCCACCACAGCGCCGGTGTCCCGATCCCGCTGATCACCCGCAGGCAGTTGTCCGGCCCGGCGCACCCGTCGGTGCCGGGCAGGATGTCGTTGACGGCGTCGATCCCGATCGGTCTGGCCAGAATGAGCCAGCCGGCCGGGTTGGCGGCGTAGGTGTGCGTCGCGTGGTTGATGAAATCGCCGGTATGGAAGCCGTAGATGTCCTTGTGGTAGTGCAGCAGGGACGCCAGCGGTTTGCCCAGCAGGTGGACCGTGGTGGCGTCGGGGTTCCTGGCCCCCCAGTCCCGGTCGTAGCCGCCGGAGGTGGCGAGCCAGCTGGCCCAGGTGCCGATGTAGACCCCGACGCTGAGCACGACCAGCGACACGAAGGCGGGGAGCCCGTCCCGGAGGATGCCCAGGTAGGCTCTCCGGCCGGCGCCGGCCAGGCGACGCGCGCCGACGTCCCAGGCCAGGCTCAGCAGGGCGAACGCTGCCAGCACGTAGATCGCGTTCCACTTCGTGCCGCCCGCCAACCCGAAGCAGATCCCGGCCGCGATCCGCCAGGGCCGAAACCACAGCGCCGGGCCGAACGCGCCGCCCAGGTCTGGCCGGCCACTTCGGCTGAGGTGGCGGGCCAGCCGGACGCGGAACCAGTCGCGGTCTGCGGCGAGGCAGGTGACCGCCGCGACCAGGAAGAAGGCCAGGAAGATGTCCAGCAGGGCGGTCCTCGACATCACGAAGTGCAGGCCGTCCAGGGTCAGCAGCAGCCCGGCGGTGCACCCGATCAGGGTCGAGCGCGACACCCGCCGGACCAGCCGGATCGTCACCAACACCAGCAGTGTGCCGAAGACGAGCGGCATGAACCGCCAGCCGAACGAGTTCATCCCGAACAGGTGTTCGCCGACGGCGATCAGCCACTTGCCCACCTGCGGGTGCACGATGAACGAGGCGCTGTTCTCCATCACGTTCGGGTTGCCGGCGACAATCGAGTCGTTGGCCGACTTGGGCCAGTTGCGCTCGTAGCCGGACGCGAGCAGCGACCAGGCGTCCTTGGCGTAGTAGGTCTCGTCGAACACCAGGCCCGCGGGCCGGCCGAGGTTGACGAACCGAAGACCGAACGCGACAGCGCTGATGGCGAGGGCGAGTAGCCAGCTGCCGATCCGGTCGGCGGGCATCGGCACCGTGAGCCGCTCGGTGGTCGAGGCGGGCTGCGGCGTATCGGTCAGCGCGGCGCGAGAGGTCGCCGGATCGATGCCGTCGGCCGGGTCAAGCCGGCGGGCAGGGGCGTCCACCTCGAGTACCTCGCGACTCACGCGGCTAATAGTAGGCAGACCGGCCCAACCCGCCGGGCACCAGCATCAGTGGCTGGAGGCGCGTGGATCGACCCGGGCCGGTTGAGGCGCGTCGGTCTGCTCGATGGATGTGACACGCTGGGGCGGTGAGCGAAACCTCAGGTGTGGTGGTGCTGGCGGCAACGCCGATCGGGGATGTCGCGGATGCCTCGCCCCGGTTGCTGGCTGAGCTGCAGCGGGCCGACCTGATCGCCGCGGAGGACACCCGGCGGCTGCACCGGCTGCTCGAGCGGCTCGGCATCAGCACCGAGGCGCAGGTCGTGTCCTACTTCGAGGGCAACGAGGGGAAACGCACCGAGAGCCTGGTCGCCGCAGTGGAGGCGGGTGCGAGGGTGCTGGTGGTCACCGACGCCGGGATGCCGTCGGTGTCGGATCCGGGCTACCGGTTGGTGGTGGCTGCGGTCGAGCGGGGCCTCCGGGTGACGGCGGTGCCCGGGCCGTCGGCCGTACTGACCGCTCTGGCGGTGTCCGGGCTGCCGGTGGACAGGTTCTGCTTCGAGGGCTTTCTGGCCAGGAAGCCCGGCGAGCGACGTCGGCGGCTAGCCGAGCTCGCCGACGAGCGGCGCACCATGGTGTTCTTCGAGGCGCCCCATCGCACAGCCGAGTGCCTGGCGGACATGGCCGCGCAGTTCGGCCCCGACCGGCCGGCGGCGGTCTGCCGCGAGCTGACCAAGACCTACGAGGAGGTTCGTCGGGGTCCGCTGGCCGAGCTCGTGGGATGGGCCGAGCAGGGCGTCCGGGGCGAGGTCACGCTGGTGGTCGCCGGCGCCGAGCGCGGGCCGGTCGACCTGGCCTCGGCCGTGGCGGAGGTGGAGACGCTCGTGGCGGCAGGACGGAAGCTCAAGCCCGCCGTCGCAGAGGTCTCCGGCCGCCACGGGCTGGGGAAGAACGCTCTGTACGAGGCCGTACTGGCGGCACGCTGACGCCCGGTGCACCCCCTGGCTCGACCGGTCGCCACGACGTGGAACGCTGGTCCGATGAGTGACGACCTCAGTACGCGTGAGCAGCGGGCCGCCGTCACCGAGGAGGGGCTCCGCCGCAACCTCGAGCGGCCGGACCGGCCGGACCCGTTGCCGGGTCCGGTGGTGGACACCCACTGCCACCTCGACGTCGCCGACGGCAGGACGCACCTCTCACCTGCTGACGCCATCGAGCTGGCGGCCTCGGTCGGGGTCAGCCGGATCGTCCAGGTGGGCTGCGACGTGGAGGGTTCCCGCTGGGCGGTGCAGGCGGCCCAGCGGTGGGACAGCGTGGTAGCCAGCGTCGCGATCCATCCCAACGACGCGGCCCGGCTGGGCTCCGGGCTCGCAGTGGGCCTGGGCGAGATCGAGGCCTTGGCGGGCCATCCGCAGGTGCGAGCGATCGGTGAGACCGGACTCGACTACTTCCGCACCCGGGAGCCGGCCGGCCTGGCCAGGCAGAAGGACGCCTTCGCCGCCCACATTGCGCTGGCCCGCCAGCACCAGAAGGCGCTGGTGATCCACGACCGGGACGCGCACAAGGACATCCTCGACGTGCTGGACGCCGAAGGGGCGCCCGAACGGATCGTGATGCACTGCTTCTCCGGCGACGCCGACTTCGCCCGGGCCTGTCTCGACCGTGGGGCCCACCTGTCGTTCGCCGGGACCGTCACGTTCAAGAACGCCGAGCCGCTCCGCGACGCGCTCCGGATCTGCCCACTGGACCGGATCCTCACCGAGACCGACGCTCCCTACCTGACTCCGGCGCCCTACCGCGGCCGCCCGAATGCCTCCTACCTGGTTCCGCACACGGTCCGGCTGATGGCTGAGGCGCGGGGCGCCGAGCTGGCTGAGCTGTGTCGAGCCCTGAACGTCAACGCCGACACCGCCTTCGGTGGACCGTGGCCCGAGGCGGCCTGATGGAGCTCGCCGAGGTGGTCCGCCGCCGGCGGATGGTGCGCGCCTACGACCCGTCCCGACCGGTGCCGGCAGACGACGTCGAATGGGTGCTGCGGTCCGCGCTTCGGGCCCCGTCGGCTGGCTTCACCCAGGGCGTCTCGCTGCTAGTGCTCGACGCCCACGACCAGCGGTCGACCTTCTGGGCCGCAACCTCCGACCCGGCCGGGGACAACAGCTGGCTGCGAGGGATGCGGACCGCGCCGGTGCTCATCCTGATCTGGACCTCTCCCGACGCCTACCTGGACCGCTACGCCGAGCCCGACAAGGGCTGGACCGATCGTGATCCGCAACGTTGGTCCGCGCCCTACTGGTTCGTCGATGCCGGGATGACCGGGATGGCGATGCTGCTCGCCGCAGTGGACCGCGGGCTCGGCTGTTGCTTCTTCGGCATCCCGCCGGCCCGGATCGCCGCTGTCCGGGCCGCTTTCGGGGTGCCCGTGCCCCAGCTCAGCGTCGGCGTGGTCAGCCTCGGCTACCCGGCTCCCGGCGGCAGCCGAGGCTCAGCCCGGCGCCGACCCCGCAAGCCAGCGGACGAGCTGCTGCACCGGGGTCACTGGAACCCGGCGATGCCGCGCGGGCTGTAGCCCCCCTCAAGCCGGTGGATCTCCTCGTCGGTGAGCTCGAGGTCCACGGCGGCGACCGCGTCGTCAAGATGCCGCGGGCGGGTGGCGCCGACGATGGGCGAGTCGACCACCGGGTTGTGCAGCAGCCAGGCCAGGGCGACCTGAGCCCGGGAAACCCCGCGCTGTTCGGCGACGGCCGCCACCTCATCGACGATCCGCCGGTCTTCGTCCCGATAGAGCGACCTTCCGAACTGGTCGGTCTCACTGCGCGCGCTGGTATCGTCCCAGTCCCTGGTCAGCTTGCCGCGAGCCAGCGGGCTCCAGGGGATCACACCGATGCCCTGGTCGGCGCAGAGCGGCAGCATCTCCCGCTCCTCCTCGCGATAGATCAGGTTGTAGTGGTTCTGCATCGAGACGAACCTCGCCCAGCCGTTGGCCTCGGAGAGATACAGCGCCTTGGAGAACTGCCAGGCATACATCGACGAGGCACCGATGTAGCGGGCCTTGCCGGCCCTGACGACGTCGTGCAGTGCCTCGAGGGTCTCCTCGATCGGCACGGTCGGGTCCCAGCGGTGGATCTGGTACAGGTCCACGTAGTCCATGCCCAGCCGGGTCAGGCTGGCGTCGATCTGGGTCAGGATGGCCTTGCGCGACAGCCCCGCGCCGTTCGGTCCGGGGCTCATCCGGCCGTGCACCTTGGTGGCGACCACGATCTCGTCCCGGCGGGCGAAGTCCTTCAGCGCCCGGCCGACGATCTCCTCGCTGGACCCGTCGGAATACACGTTCGCGGTATCGAAGAAGTTGATGCCCGCCTCCAGGGCGGACCGGATGAACGGCCGGCTGGCCTCCTCGGTGAGGCTCCAGGGGTGGCCGCCTCGGTCCGGCTCGCCGTAGCTCATGCATCCCAGCGTGATCCGGGAGATGTCCAGGCCGGTCGAGCCGAGTTTGGTGTACTTCATCGCTGCTGCATCCTCTGCATCGGGGATCTCCCATCCTGCTCCCCGGGGCTCAGCGAGGTGACACCGGGTGGAATGGCCGACTCCGCCCGAGTGCAGCGTTTTCGTCGAAGTTTTGGCGACACGCACGCTGGCCGTTATGCTTTCGTGACCGATGCGGTGACATCTCGGACCACGATGCCCCGCAAACGCAAACCTCCGTCGCACTCGGCGGGACACCACTTTGGAGAGTTGTGCGGAAGATCATCCCCGTTATCGTTGCCGGAACGACGGCGCTGGCACTGGCCGGCGGCGTGAGTTATGCCTCCCTCGACAAGGACGTGACGCTGTCTGTCGACGGCGCTGCCAAGGACGTGAACACCTTCTCGTCGACGGTTGCCGACGTCCTGAAGAGCGAGGGCGTGCAGGTGTCCGATCGTGACGTCGTCGCACCGTCGCTGAACAGCAAGGTGAGCGACGGGACCAGGATCGCCGTCCAGTACGCCCGCGAGGTGAAGGTCAACGTCGACGGTCAGGAGAAGTCCTTCTGGACCACCGCCACCACCGTCGACCAGGCTCTCAGCGTGCTCGGCATCGAGGCCAACGGCGCCAAGCTGTCTACCAGCCGGAGCGCCTCGATCGGGCGCCAGGGGCTGGACTTCGACATCGCCACCCAGAAGTCGGTGACGGTGAACGTGGCCGGAAAGAAGAAGACCGTCAAGACGACCGGTCAGACCGTCGCCCAGGCGTTGGCCGCCGCCGGCGTCAAGCCGGACGCGAACGACATCGTCAACGTCAAGCAGACGACCAAGCTCACCGACGGCGCCTCGATCACCTTCACCCGTGTCGACGTCAAGAAGCTCACCAAGACCACCGCGGTCGACTACCGGACGGTCTGGAAGCAGACCAGCAAGCTGAAGAAGGGCAAGACCAGGGTCGACACCGAGGGCAAGAAGGGTGAGCGCACCACGACGTACACCCAGGTCCGCTACAACGGCAAGGTGAAGAGCACCAAGAAGGTCGGCTCCAAGATCACCGACCGACCGACCACGAAGGTCATTCTGGTCGGCACCAAGGTCGCCCCCCGCAAGGTCGTCTCCCGGGTTTCGTCCGGTGGCTCGTCCGGCGGCAGCGCCCCCAGTGTCGCGTCCGGCAGCGTCTGGGACCAGATCGCACAGTGCGAGTCCGGCGGCAACTGGGCGATCAACACCGGCAACGGCTTCTATGGCGGCCTGCAGTTCACCCTCTCGACCTGGCACGCCTACGGCGGCTCGGGGATGCCCAACAACGCCAGCCGTGAGCAGCAGATCGCCGTCGCCAAGAAGGTCCAGGCAGCACAGGGCTGGGGCGCCTGGCCCGCCTGCACCTCCAAGCTCGGCATCCGCTGAGCTGACGAGAGACGTGCGCTGAACAGTCAACCCAAGAGCGGCCTGCTGGACCCCACCTCGGTGCGGGAACTGGCAGGCCGCTTGGCGTTGCGCCCGACGAAGCAGCGCGGCCAGAACTTCGTCACCGACGCGAACACCGTACGCAGGATCGTCGCCGTCTCCGGCGTCGGTCCTGATGACGTGGTGCTCGAGGTGGGCCCCGGGCTGGGGTCCCTGACGCTGGGCCTGCTCGACGTGGTCGAGCGGGTGGTGGCGGTCGAGATCGACCCGCTGCTGGCCGATGCCCTGCCGGCCACAGTCGCCTCCCGACGGCCCGACCGGGCGGCCGCGCTGACCGTGATCACCGGCGACGCGATGCGGATCGAGGATCTGCCCAGGCCGTGGCCGACCGCTGTGGTGGCGAACCTGCCCTACAACGTGTCGGTCCCGGTGCTGCTGCACCTGCTGGCCACCTTCGACTCCTGGCAGCACGGCCTGGTGATGGTGCAGGCGGAGGTCGCCGACCGGTTGGCGGCCAGCCCTGGATCCAAGATCTACGGCATACCGTCGGTGAAGATGGCGTGGTATGCCGAGACGACCAGGGTTGGCACCGTGCCGCCCAGTGTCTTCTGGCCGGTGCCCAACGTCGAATCCGGGCTGGTGGCGATCCGTCGGCGGCCCATTCCGGAGACCACCGCCAGCCGTGAACAGGTGTTTCGGGTCATTGACGCCGCCTTCGCCCAGCGCCGCAAGATGCTCCGGTCCGCCCTGTCCGGGCTGGTCGGCTCGTCTGCCGCCGCCAGCGCTGTTCTGCAGGCCGCCGGCGTGGACCCACAGGCGCGCGGCGAGGTGCTCGAGGTGACCGACTTCGCCCGGATCGCCGAGCAGATCTTCAGCTGAACCGCACCCAGCCGTGCCCGAGGATTGGCCGGGCCCTTGGCTGCTGCGTCGGAGGCGCTAGCCTCGCAGGATGGCGTCACCTCTTCCGCCCGGTCCGGTCGGCATCCGCGTGCGGGTTCCGGCCAAGATCAACCTCGCTCTCAAGGTGGGGTCGCCTCGTGAGGACGGTTTCCATCCGCTCGCGACCGTCTATCAGGCGGTGTCGCTGTGCGACGAGGTGTATGCGGAGTGGGCCAACCCGGACGAGTACGAGGTGACGGTCAGCGGCGAGGGGACCGGCCTGGTGCCCACCGACGACTCGAACTTGGCGATCCGGGCGGCGAAGCTGCTGGCCAGGACCTACGGCCCGCACGACTCGCTGGGGGTGTCGCTGTCGATCAAGAAGGCGATCCCGGTGGCCGGCGGCCTGGCCGGAGGGTCGGCCGATGGCGCCGGGGCGCTGCTGGCCTGTGCGGTTCTGTGGGATCTGGACGTCGGCCCGGAGGCGCTGGCTGAGCTGGCTGCCGAGCTGGGCAGCGACGTTCCGTTCGCGTTGGTGGGCGGCACCGCCGTCGGCAGCGGCCGGGGTGAGTCGCTGGTTCCGGCCCTGGCCCGGGGCAACTACCACTGGGTGCTGGCGTTCGGCCACCAGGGCCTGTCCACGCCGGCGGTCTACCGCCGCTTCGACGCCCTGTCGGCCCCGGCCGAACCGCTCGCTGTCCCGGACGACCTGATGAACGCGCTGCGGGTCGGCGACGCGAAGCTGTTGGGGGCGGCACTGAGCAACGATCTGCAGGAGGCGGCCCTGGAGATGCAGCCGCAGCTGCGGCAGACGCTGGACTTCGGCCTGGACTACGGAGCGCTGGGCGCCATCGTCTCCGGCTCCGGACCCACCTGCGCCTTCCTGGTGGCCGGTGAGCCGGCCGCCGTTGACCTGAGCGTGGCTCTGAGCGCCGAAGGCGTCTGCCGGGCCGTCCGGCGCACCACCGGCCCGGTCCCCGGTGCCCGGGTCATCAGCTGACCCACGCAGTGTCCGGTCAGCCCAGCACCGGCCGGTCGACGAGGGCGACGGTGGTGCCGGCGGCGACGAGCTCCAGCAGCACCAGGTCGTTGCGCCCCTGGCGCCAGAGCGGCGCGGGCGCGTAGAGCGTCCGCTGCGGTCCGGCGGCTGGCCAGTAACGACCCAGGTTGAACCCGTTCAGGAACACGTAGCCGTGGTGCCACCCGGTGAGGTCCAGGTAACCGTCGGCTGGTTCGTCGATCATGATCGCGCCCCGGTGGAAGGCTTGTTGATCTTGGTCGGCCTGCGGGCCGGACCAGTCCAGGTGCGGCAGCTCGGTCAGGTCGAGCGCCGACTGCTCCCACCCGAACAGATGCTGGAACTCCAGCCGTACCGCCGAGAGGCCCTTGGGGTCGCGCAGCCGAGGTCCGAAGTTGACCCGGCCCAGGGAGTGCACGGTGAGATCCAGGACGTTGTCCTCGGCCAGGGTGACGGTGCACCCCTCGGCGTAGGCGGGGTCGACGGTGGTGCGGCCGACCCGGGCACTGGTGGTCTGGTTGACGCTGACGCTGGCCAGGTCCGCCAGGCCGTCCAGGTGCAGAGCGGCACTCTCGAATGGGCCATGGACCCTGGTGCGATAGCGCACCACACCGTGATGCAGGCCCAGCGCCTCGAACGACTGCGGTGTCGGGCTGACCGTGACCGGTTGATGATCAAGGACGGACGCCAGCGGAATGCTGCGGTCGATGGTGATCACAGCAGCGGCGAGCCGCGGCGGGTCGGCGGGTGGCTCCGGCGGCCGGCGGCTCGTATGCGCGGCAATCACGTCCCGAAACGCCCAGAACTTCGGCGTCAACCGGCCGTCCTCGCCGATGGGCGCGTCATAGTCATAGCTGGTCACGGTGGGCAGGTAGGCCGGGCCGTTCGGTCCCGGCTCGCCCGTGTTCGCTCCGGCCCAGACCCCGAAGTTGGTGCCGCCGTGCGCCAGGTAGAAGTTGACCGACCGGCCGTCGGCCAGCATGCCGGCGAGTTCGGCGGCCGCGTCCTCCGGGTCACGGGTGGTGTGGCCTGCTCCCCAGTGGTCGAACCAACCGTTCCAGAACTCCATGCAGATGCCGGGTTGGCCCGGCCGGAACGCCTCCAGGGCGGCGAAGGCCTCCTGCTGACGTGAGCCGAAGTTCACCGTGGCCAGGCAGTCGTCCAGGGTGCCGCCCTGCAGCCAGAGCTGACCAGGACCGTCCGAGGTGAACAGCGGTACGTCGATGCCACGCTCGAGCAGCCCGTCTCGGAGGTGCTCGAGATAATGCCGGTCGTTGCCGTAGCTGCCGTACTCGTTCTCGACCTGGACGGCGACCACCCGGCCGCCGCGACTGGCCTGCCGCCGGGCGATGATCGGGACCAGGTGGTCGAACCAGGCGTCGACATGATCAAGATAGGCCGGGTCGGAGGTACGCAGCGCCGCCGAGGCCTGCGGATCGTCCAGCAGCCAGGAGGGCAACCCGCCGAAGTCCCACTCCGCGCAGATGTAGGGGCCGGGTCGGACGATGACGTCAAGGTCGAGCCCGGCAGCCGCGTCCAGGAAGGCGCCGAGGTCGCGGTCGCCACTGAAGTCGGGGCGGCTGTCGCGATGCGGCTGGTGGAAGTTCCAGGCGACATAGGTCTCCACCGTGCTGCAGCCCATTGCTGCAAGCCGCTGGAGCCGATCGCGCCAGAGCGGGCGCGGGATCCGGAAGTAGTGGACGGCGCCGGAGATGATCTGGTGCGGCTCGCCGTCGCGTACGAGGATGTTCCCGGCCACTGCGAGGACGCCGGTGCCCTTTGGGATCTGGGGCCCGTCCGTGCTCGGTGCCCCGGCCGCGATCGTTGTCGAGGTGCTGCTCGGGGTCTGGGTCATGAGTTCCTCGGCTCCGGACTGTGTCTGTGCTGCAGTGTCTGTGTTGGGGGACCGGTGTGATGCCCGCCCGGCGCTGCGCCGCTGGGTGTGGCCTGGTCAGGCCGAGCCGGCGTCCTTGGCCTGCAGACCGTCATCGTAGGGGGCGAGCAGCTGGCGCAGTGAGGCGGCCAGCTGATCTCGTTGCCGATCGGTGAGCTTCGCCAGGATCTCGTGCTCTGCCCGGAGCAGGTCCGACAACGCCGCGTCGACGGTCTCCTTGCCGGCCGGGGTGAGTGTGACCAGCACACCGCGGCGGTCCTCCGGGTGGTTGGTCCGCGCGACCAGACCACGCGCGGTGAGCCGGTCGACCCGGTTGGTCATGGTGCCCGAGGTGACCATCGTCTCGCGCAGCAGCTGTCCGGGGGAGAGCTGGTAGTGGTCACCGGCTCGGCGCAGCGCCGCCAGGACGTCGAACTCCCACGACTCCAGCTGATGGCGCGCGAAGGCCGAGCTGCGTTGACGGTCGAGATGGCGAGCCAGCCGGGAGACGCGCGACAGCACCTGCATCGGGGACACGTCGAGGTCCGGACGTTCGCGCTGCCAGGCCTCCAGCAGGCTGTCCACCTCGTCGCGCATACCTTCAGTCTAGGTCAAGAGTCTTGATGTCGAGACTCTGCCGAGCCAGTGCGTACTGCCCGGTCCAGGCGGGCCGGACGTCGTCCCTGTCCTCGCTGAGGCTGCCCGCTGGGTGGAACGCCCAGCGCTGGGGCCGTACCGACTCGATAGCCTGACACAGTGACGTCGCCCCGGCCGACCCCCGACCCGGCCGCAACGGCGGCCCCAACAGGCAGAGCCACAGAGCAGCCTGTCGAGAACCGGCCACGGTTCAGCCGCGGGTTGGCGCTGCTGGTGGCGATCACCTTCTTCATGGAGATCCTCGACGGCACCATCATCGCCACTGCGGCCCCGGCGATGGCTGTCCACCTGCAGGTGGCTCCGGTGGACATCAACATCGCGATGACCGCGTATCTGATCACCATCGCGGTCGGCATCCCGGTCAGCGGATGGCTGACCGACAAGCTGGGCGGTCGGCGGATCTTCATGGTTGCGGTCGCCCTGTTCACCGTCGCATCGGTCCTGTGTGCACTCAGCACCAGCCTGCCGATGCTGTGTGTGATGAGAGTGCTCCAGGGTCTCGGCGGGGCGATGATGGTGCCGGTCGGCCGGCTGGTCGTGCTGCGCGCCACGGCGAAACGTGACCTGCTGGACGCGATCGCCTACCTCACCTGGCCGGCCCTGATCGCACCAGTGGTCGCGCCGGCCGTTGGCGGCTGGCTGGTCACGTACGCCTCCTGGCATTGGATCTTCCTGATCAACATCCCGCTGGGTCTGGCAGCCCTGGTGGCGGCGTGGCGGTTGGTGCCGGCGCTGCGGACCGAGCAGGTGCCGGCGCTGGACTGGCTCGGCTTCGTGCTCTGCGGCACTGCTCTGGCGGCGTTGCTGCTGGGGATCGAGGGCCTGGGTGGTCACGGTTGGCTGCCCGCGATCGGGCTGATCATGCTTGCGGTCGCGCTGGGCTTCGGCACCGTGCTGAGGATGCGCGGCGCCGCCTACCCCTTGCTGGACTTCGCTGCTCTGCGGGTGCGCACCTTCCGGGTCAGCAACGGCAGTGGGATGGTCTACCGGTTGGTGATCAACGCCGCACCGTTTGTGCTCCCGTTGATGTTCCAGGTCGGCTTCGGCTGGAGCGCCGTCGATGCCGGCTTCATGGTGCTGATGCTGTTCGCCGGCAACGTGTTGATCAAGCCGGCGACGAGCCCGCTGATCCGCCGGTTCGGCTTCCGTACGGTGATCGTCGGCAGCGCCCTCGGCGGAGCGGTGATGTTCGCCCTGTGCGCGTTGCTCCAGCCGGGGACACCGGCGGTGCTGATCGCGGCCGTGCTGTTCCTGAGCGGGGTGTTCCGCTCAATCGGGTTCAGCGGCTACAACTCCCTGCAGTTCGCTGACATCAGCGACGCGCAGATGGCCGGGGCCAACACCTTGTCCTCGACCGTCGGTCAGGTGGCCGCCGCCCTCGGGGTCGCTTTCGGGGCCTTGTCGCTCCGGCTGGGAGACGGGCTGTTGAGCTCGGTCGCGCCGAACCTGGGGCCGGTGGCGAGCTATCAGTTCGCCTTCGCTGCGATGGCCGTGGCGATGGTGTACCCGGTCGTCGGCGCTCTGGTGGCGCTGCACCACACCGCCGGCCACGAGGTCGCCGGCGGCAGGAAATAGTCCGCTCCACCTCAGACAGCCGCTGGTATCGGGCGCTGCCCGATGTATCAGCGGCGTTCCGTCGTGCTCTTCGGAAATAACTGCATAGCAAGCCGAAATATGAGTTCGGCGGCTGCAGCCCATTCCAACACAGCTCGACCTCCGAGAAAGGGGACCGCGATGAGCGTCGCAACCGTAGTCATGAGGAACATCACCTGCCACCAGACGACCGAGTCAGGGCACGACGAGGTGTACTACCTGCCACCCTCGGTGGTCCGCAGGACCACCCACGGTGTCACGTCGGACCCCACACTCCCGGCGGGGCCCACTGCGAGCCAGGGGGCGAACGCGGGCGGCCCCGATGGGCGGATCGCCGCGTGGGACTGCAACGACAGCGGCTACCTGTCGAACCAGGAACCGCAGGCCGAGCTGTTCTCCGTCTCGGTCGGGGCGGGGGAGCACGTCGTCGTCACCCTGACCCTGATGGAGAGTGACGGCACCAACTACGCCGACATGGAGCTGACCGCGGCCAAGGCCGGAGCCGCGGCACTGGCGGCGGTGACCACCGCCTTCCCTCCATCGGCGGTCGTCACCGCGCCGCTGGCCCTCGCGCTGACCGCGGGCACCGCGGTCATGCAGGCCCTCAAAGGCCTCTTCTCCAACGACGATGACACTCTCGGAGCGATGACCTTCGTCCTGGAAGGCGCAGCCGACGGCGTCCGCCTGGTCCAACAAGGTGCGGTCAGTGGCACGGTGATCCACGCTGCGGCCAACGGCAGCCCGGCGGCGTTCACCGCACGACTCGGAGGTGCCGGCGCCAACTATGAGTTCACCCTCGGGATCGACGGTGCGGTGATGGCCGCTCCGGTGCCGAACGGCGCCCCGGCCGATCCCGGTCCTGTGGTGAAGCTGCCCCGCCGACCGACGAAGCCGGGCGGCTGGCTGCCCCGGACCGGCGCCAGCAGGTTCTGAATGCGGATGCCGGCGGTCGGGTGACCGCCGGCATCTCCACCACCGTTCTGGTGCTGCCTCAGGCTGTCAGGTCGTCGTCACTTCTGGGCATGACCGCGGCCAGGGCGATGATGCCGGCGCAGAGCACGGCCGGCATGGCCATCGCGTGGTGGATGCCGAGGTGGCGGACCAGGAAACCGATCACGGCCGGCCCACACAGGAACGACGCGTAGCCGAAGGTCACCACGACCGCGAGCACCCGACCGCCGCCGAGATGGCCGGCGACCGCATAGACCTGAGGTGCGATCATGCCGACGCCGAAGCCGACCAGCGCCCAGCCGGCCAACAGCAGCGGCAGGCTGGACACCAGCGTCACCATGGCATAGCCGAGGGCGGCGCAGACGGCCCCGAATCGGACCACGGCACGCCGACCGAAGCGGGCCACCAGCTGGTCGCCGAGCAGCCGGATGACGACCATGAAGCCGCTGACGGCGATCAGGCCCAGCGAGCCGGTGGTCGAGTCGACGCGGGCGACGTCGGTGACGTGCAACGAAGACCAGTCGACCGCGGTGCCCTCCGACAGCCCGAACGCCATCGCCATGATCCCCAGCAGCCAGGCCACCCTCGGGATCTTGGACCGGACGCCGTCGACCGTGTGCTCGACGGTCGCGGCAGCCGGGGTGATCCTGACCAGGACCACCAGCACCCCGATCGCGATGACGGCGAGCGTGATCATCACCGGCAGCACGATCTGGCCGCCGGACGTACCGGTGACGAGGCTCAACAGCAACACGGTGCCGGCACCGACGAAGCTTCCCACCGAGAAGAAGGCATGGAAGAAGCTCATGATCGGCTTCCGGCGGGCCGCCTCGACCTGGACGCCGATGGCGTTCATCGAGACGTCCATCGCGCCGTTGCCGAAACCGACGCCGACGGCACCCAGCACCGCCATCGGATAGCTGGATGTCAGACCCAGGGTGAGCGAGGCCGCGATCAGGATCGGCAATGCGGCCAGTGTGATCCGGCGGGCGCCGACCGCATCGGCCAGTCGGCCGCCGATCTGCATCGAGACGATCCCAGCCAGTCCGCCGCAGAACAGCATCACGGCGATCTGGCTGTCGGTGATCTCCAGCTTGGACCGCAGCGACGGCAGGGTGCCGCCGTAGCCACCCAGCAGCATGCCGTTCACGGCGAACAGGGTGGTCACGGCAATGGCGGCGATCCGACCATCGAGAGTGGAGGTGGGGCGCAGCGGCGGCGCGGTCAGGATGGTCATGAGCACATCTTCTGTATCGATTTACTAGAACGTTTCAGCCGACGATATCCGGTTCGCCCGGACAGTGGCAAACGTACGTCTGGATGGGGTGAAGGTTGGTAGGGCCCTGTCCGTGCGGCGGCGCCCCGCCCTGGATGCCAAGCCGCATCCGTGCAGGCCGTCGCCGCTCCGTGCAGGCCTCCGGGGGCCTGCAGACCGTGCCCACGGCCTGCAGGGAGGGCTGGCTGGCGCCTGGAGCAGGCGCTACCGCTTGCCCTGGTCGGTCAGCAGCGTCGGTTTGGCCTCGAGGTTGCTCAGCCCGTTCCAGGCGAGGTTGACCAGATGGGCGGCCACCTCGGGCTTCTTGGGCCGGCGGGCGTCCAGCCACCACTGCCCGGTGAGCGCCACCATGCCGACCAGCATCTGGGCGTACAACGGGGCGGTCTTCGGGTCCAGCCCGCGCCGCTTGAACTCGTCCACCAGGATGTCCTCGACCCGCGAGGCGACGTCGCTGAGGATGCTGGCGAACGAGCCGCCGGTGCTGCCGACCGAGGAGTCGCGGGCCAGGATCCGGAAGCCGTCGGTGTTCTGCTCGATGTAGTCCAGCAGCGCCAGGGCCGCCTGCTCGATCAGCTCGCGCTGCCGGCCTGAGGTGAGCGAGCCCCGGATCCCCTCCAGCAGGTTGCGGACCTCGCGGTCGACGACCACCGCGTACAGGCCCTCCTTGCCGCCGAAGTGCTCATAGACGACCGGCTTGCTGACCTCGGCCCGGGCGGCGATCTCCTCTACCGAGGTCCCCTCGAAGCCGCGGCTGGCGAACAGGGCGCGCGAGACGTCGATCAGCTGCTCGCGGCGCTCGGCACTGGTCATCCTGACCCGGCCGGAACGCCGGGCTCGGCTTGGCTCCTTGGGCGGCGAGACCGGGGCGGGCGTCATCAGGACAGTCTCGTTGTCAGCCAAGGGTGTCGGCCACCCGGCGCGCCTCGACCCGCTCGGCCACCGGCCAACGCACCTCGCGGGCCCAGCCGAACTTCTCGAAGAACCAGATCACCCGGGCCGAGGTGTCGATCTGGCCGGGCAGCACGCCGTGCCGCGCACAGGTCGGGTCGGCGTGGTGCAGGTTGTGCCAGCTCTCGCCGTGGCTGAGCAGGGCCAGCCACCACACGTTGCCGGACTTGTCCCGGCTCTTGAACGGTCGCTGGCCGACGGCATGGCAGATCGAGTTGATCGACCAGGTGACGTGGTGCAGCAGGCCGATCCGGACCAGTGAGGCCCAGAAGAACGCCGTCGCGGCGCCTGTCCAGCTCATCGACCAGAGGCCGCCGATGAGCGCCGGGCCGAGCAGGGAGAAGGCGAGGATGGCGGGGAATGCCTTGTCCACCTTGACCAGGTCCGGGTCCTTCATCAGGTCGGGGGCGTATTGGCGGCGGGGCGTCTGCTCGGGGTTGAACATCCAGAGCATGTGGGCGTAGACGAGCCCGCGGGTCAGCGCGCCGACGCTGGTGCCGTAGCGCCAGGGGGAGTGCGGGTCACCGTCGCGGTCGGAGAACTTGTGGTGCTTGCGGTGGTCGGCGACCCAGCGGATCACCGGGCCCTGGATGGCCAGGCTGCCGGCGATGGCCAGGGCGATCTTCAGTCCGCGGTTCGGCTTGAACGACTTGTGGGTGAAGTAACGGTGGAAGCCGACGGTGATGCCCATGCCCGACGTCATATAGAAGGCGAGGAAGAGCACCACGTCTTTCCAGCCGAGCCATCCGCCCCAGGCCATCGGCACGGCGACCAGCAACGCGAGGAACGGGACCACGATGAACGCGCCCAGCGCAATCTGGGCGGCAAGGGTGAGCCGTTTCTCGGGGACGACCTGGCTGTCGGCGGCGACGTCGTACGGGGCGGGTGGGGCTTGCGTCATCGTGGTCCCATCGAGGTGGAGAAAGTTGTACCTACGCTTACGCAACCGTAACTTACGCACCCGTAGGTTTCAAGGCGGCGTGCAACCGCCAGCGGGCATGCGTACTCTGGTCCCTGCCGAATCTCTGCCGGATTCGGCCATTCCCCGGTTGGTCTGCCGGCAGGGCCCGCCTGACTTTGAATCAGGATGAGCGACGTAGGTTCGACTCCTACCCGGGGAGCGGACGATCCCGTACCGGGAGCCACCATCGCAAGGGAGACAACTTGTCTGCACGGCCAGATCCCGCCGACCGGAGGGCCGCCCCTATCGCGGCCGTCGTGGTCCTCGCTGCCGGCGGCGGCACCCGGATGAAGTCGGCCCGCTCCAAGCTGCTGCACGAGGTCGCCGGGCACTCGATGCTCAGCTATGCCGTCGACGCGGCGACCGCCGTCGAGCCCCAGCACCTGGTGGTGGTGGTCGGACACCAGCGCGAGCAGGTGCAGGCGCACCTGACCGACATCGCCCCGCACGTGAGGACGGCGGTGCAGGCCGAGCAGAAGGGCACCGGGCATGCCGTGCAGTGCGGCCTGGCCGAGCTCGGAGAGCTCGCCGGTGAGATCGTCGTGACGTACGGCGATGTGCCGATGCTGACCGGCGAGACGCTGAAGGAGCTGGTGACGACGCATCGGGAGGCCGGCGACGCCATCACGGTGTTGACCGCGCATGTCGCCAACCCGACCGGATACGGCCGGATCATCCGCGACGACGACGACACCGTCGCCCGGATCGTCGAAGAGCGCGACGCGGCCGAGCATGAACGCCGGGTGACCGAGATCAACTCGGGCATCTACGTGTTCGACGCGGAGGTGCTGCGGGAGGGTCTCGGTCAGCTCACCGCCAACAACGACCAGGGCGAGCTCTACCTGACCGACGTGATCTCGGTCGCCCGCCGGTCCGGTGGCAGAGTCGGTGCCTTCGTGATCGAGGACCTGTGGCAGACCGAAGGGATCAACGACCGGCTGCAGCTGTCGAGGATGAACGCCGAGATGAACAGGCGGATCCTGGAGCGGTGGATGCGGGCCGGTGTCACCATCGCCGACCCAGCCACCACCTGGATCCACGCCGACGTCGACCTGGCCGAGGACGTCACCCTGCTACCGGGCACGACGCTGCAGGGGGCCACGTCGGTCGCCACCGGGGCCGTGATCGGGCCGGAGACGACACTGACCGACGTCGAGGTGGGGGAGAACGCCACCGTCACCCGCACCCAGGGGTCGCTCGCCTCCATCGGGGCCGGCGCCGTGGTCGGACCGTTCGCCTACCTGCGGCCCGGCACGATCCTCGAGGCGAAGGGCAAGATCGGTACCTTCGTCGAGACCAAGAACGCCCGGATCGGACCGGGCGCGAAGGTGCCGCATCTGACCTACGCCGGCGACGTCGTGATCGGTGAGGGCGCCAACATCGGAGCCGGCACCATCTTCGCCAACTACGACGGGGTCACCAAGGCCGTCACCACAGTCGGCCGGTACAGCTTCGTCGGCAGCAACTCGGTGTTGACCGCACCGGTCACCATCGGTGACGGCGCCTACGTGGCGGCCGGGTCCGCGGTGACCGGCGACGTCGACCCGGGTCAGCTCGCGGTGGCGCGCGGCCGACAGCGCAACATCAATGGCTGGGTCGCCCGCAAGCGCGCCGGCTCCAAGACAGCCGAGGCGGCAGCTGAGGCATCCGCCTCCTCCGATGCCCAGACCCAGCAGGGAGACCAGTCGTGAGCGGTGTGAAGAAGCCCACCCAGAAGCAGTTGATGCTCTTCTCGGGGAGGGCCTTTCCCGAACTTGCCGGTGAGATCGCCGAGCTGATGGGCGTGGAGATCGTCCCGACCCGGGCGATGAACTATGCCAACTCCGAGATCTACGTACGCTTCGAGGAGTCGGTCCGCGGCTGCGACGCCTTCGTGATCCAGAGCCACGCGGCGCCGGTCAACGAGTGGCTGATGGAACAGTTGATCATGGTCGATGCGCTCAAGCGGGCGTCGGCCAAGCGGATCACCGTGGTGGCTCCGTTCTATCCGTACGCTCGTCAGGACAAGAAGCACGCCGGTCGGGAGCCGATCTCCGCCCGGCTGGTGGCCGACCTGTACAAGACCGCCGGCGCCAGCCGACTCATGTCGGTGGACCTGCACGCCGCCCAGATCCAGGGGTTCTTCGACGGGCCGGTGGACCACCTGTGGGCGTTGCCGGTGCTGTCGGACTATATCCAGTCCAAGTACGACACCTCGGAGATGACGGTCGTCTCGCCTGACGCCGGCCGGGTCCGGCTGGCGGACATGTGGACCGACAAGCTCAACTGCAGTCTGGCGATCATCCACAAGCGGCGTGACCCGAACATCGCCAACACGGTGGCGGTGCACGAGGTCGTCGGTGAGGTGGAGGGCAGGGTCTGCCTGCTGGTCGACGACATGATCGACACCGGCGGCACCATCTGCCAGGCCGCGGAGGCGCTGATGGCCCGCGGCGCCAAGAAGGTAATCGCCGCCGCGACGCACCCGGTGCTGTCCGGGCCGGCGTTCGATCGGCTGAGTGCGTCGGCGTTCGAGGAGGTCATCGTCACCAACACGCTGCCGATCCCCGAGGAGCGTCGGTTCGAGACCCTGACCGTGCTGTCGATCGGTCCGCTGATCGCGCGGGCGATCAATGCCGTCTTCGAGGACGGCTCGGTCACCAGCCTGTTCGGCGGACAGAGCTGAGCCTCGCCGGCGAGCGGTCGACCGGCTGCGTGGGACGGCCCGACGGGCCGGGTGACGGGGCCGGGTGAATTTCCCACCCGGAGCCCTGCTGGGCTAGGCTGTCCAGGTTGCCTCGGCGAGGGTCACACTGACCGTGATCGACTAGGTCCGCCTCTCAGTGACGTCCTCACCGAAGCACCCGTCCGATGTGATTAACCCATGTACATCAAAGCGTTGTGCATCGAAGTTCGAGGAGTGAGTCCGTGCCCGAGGTAAAGCTGACCGCCGAGTTGCGTACCGAGTTCGGCAAGGGTGCAGCGCGCCGGATCCGCCGCGCCGACAAGGTTCCCGCCGTGCTGTACGGACACGGAACCGACCCGATCCACATCACCCTGCCGGGGCACGAGACCCTGCTGGCGCTGCGTACCGCCAACGCGTTGCTGGCGGTCGACGTTGACGGCAAGTCCCAGCTGGCCCTGCCCAAGCAGGTGCAGCGCGACCCGATCAAGCACACCATCGAGCACGTCGACCTGCTGATCGTGCGCCGCGGCGAGAAGGTCACCGTCGACGTCGCTGTGCACGTCGAGGGCGACGCCGCTCCGGACACCCTGGTCGTGGTGGACCGCAACAGTGTCTCGGTCGAGGCCGAGGCCACCCACATCCCGACCGAGGTCGTGGTGTCGATCGAGGGCCTGCGGGCCGGTTCGCAGATCCTGGCCAGCGACCTGAAGCTGCCCGAGGGCTCGACGCTGATCGACGACCCCGAGGTGCTGATCGTCAACATCAGCGCCCAGCAGTCGCAGGAGGCGCTGGAGGCCGAGCTGGCCGAGGCCGAGGCTGAGGTTGGCATCGAGCCGACGATCGCCGAGGGCACCGAGACCGCTGAAGAGGCGGAGAGCGGCAATGCTGAGGCTGCTGAGGAAGCGTCCGAGTAATCCTCCTGCGAGACAGTACATGTGGCTAGTGGTCGGGCTCGGTAATCCGGGCCCGACCTACGCAGGTCACCGGCACAACGTCGGTTACCTGGTGGTTGATGAGCTGGCGCGTCGCGCGGCCACGAGGTTCTCCGCCCCCAAGGGCATGCGGGCCGAGGTCGCCGAAGGACGGATCGGCGGCGTCGGAGCCGACGCGGTCCGGGTGGCGCTGGTCAAGTCCCGTACGTTCATGAACGAGACCGGCGGGCCGGTGTCCAAGCTGGCGAACTACTACAAGATCGCCCCGGAGCGGGTGATCGTGATCCATGACGAGCTGGACATCGACTTCACCCAGCTCAGGGTGAAGTTCGGCGGCGGCGACAACGGGCACAACGGGCTCAAGTCGATCAGGAAGTCGCTGAACACCGGGGACTTCTACCGGGTCCGGTTCGGCATCGGCCGCCCCCCGGGACGGCAGGAACCGTCGGACTTCGTACTGAGCGACTTCCCGGCCAGCCTTCGGGCCGACCTCGCCCTCGAGGTGGGCCGCGCCGCGGACGCCGTCGAGTGCCTGGTCCTCGAGGGCCTGGAACGTACCCAGAGCAAGTTCAACTCCTGACCCTGTCGGTTTCCCAAGTCGACTAGGGAAACAGTCACGTGGCCAGGCAAATTTGCCTGGCCACGTACCAGTTTCCCTAGTCGACTTGGGAAACCGACGAAGGCTCAGCGGCGGCCGCGACGGGCCCGGAGGTAGTCGGCCACGACGTACTCGCCGAGCCGACCGATGTCGGGGGTGAACACCCGGCCGCCGGCGCGGCGGGCGATCGCGTCGACGAACCTGGCCAGGCCCTCGTCCTCACCCAGCATGAAGGTGTTGATGGTGGCCCCATAGCGGGCCAGCTCATCCACCTGGGCGACCGTTGCTCGCAGTGTGTCGATCGTGGTCGGCCAGCGGAAGAACGGCTGACCGTCGCCGAGCAGGTGTGCGGTCGGCTCCCCGTCGGTGACCACCATCACCACCGGCTCGGCGTCCGGGTGCCGGCGCAGATGCCGGGACGCCAGCATCAGGGCGTGCTGCAGGTTGGTGCCCTGCACCCACTCGGGTTCGGCCTCGGCCAACGCCACGGGGGAGAGCCTGCGGGCCAGCAGGTTGAAGCCGATCACCTGCAGCGCATCCTGGCGGAACCGGGTCTCGACCAGGTGTGACAACGCCAGCGCCGTCTGCTTCATCGGGCCCCACCGGCCGTCGTTGAACATCGAGAACGACAGGTCCACGCACAGCGCCACCGCTGCGCTGGTCCGCCGTTCCGTCTCGGTGACCTCGAAGTCCTCCACCTCCAGCGTGACCCCGCCGGCCGGGAGCCCACTGGTTGCCTTGCGGCGCAGCGCGTTGCCCACCGTCCGAGGGGTGTCGATCGGCAGCTCGTCGCCGAACACCCAGGCCCGGGTCTGGCCGGTCGGCTCGTCCGCCGAGCCGGTCCGGTGGTCGGAGTGGTCTCCCTGGCCGTTCGCCTCCAACTGGGCGAAGACCCGGCGCAGCGCAGACTCGCCGAGCCGCCGCACCGCCCTGGGCGTCAGCCGCAGCCCGTCCTCGGTACGCCGGAGATAGCCCTGCTGCTCCAGCTCCCGCTCCAGGTCCCGCAACGCCGCCAGGTCGCGGACCGCGCCGTCGCCCAGCCGGCGCTCGAGCATCTCCACGTCGACGTCGTCGAGGCTCGCTCCGGCGTGGTCCTGGGACAGCTGTGCCTCCAGCGCCTCCAGGTCGGCCAGCTCGGCGACGGCCTCGACGGCCTCGCTGTAGCCCAGCGGCTGCTGGCCGCGCATGCCGGTGGGGGACTGACGGTCCAGACCCGGCCGCAGGGACCGCAGGTTGTCGCTGAGCTGGGCCATCTCGGACGCCAGGTCCGCATCCGACAGCGCCTGGCTCATCAGCTGGCTCAGTTGTTCGCGCTGCTCGGGGCTGAGCGAGTTCATCATCCGCTGGGCCGCCGCCTGCTGCCGGGCCAGCGAGTCGATCAGCTCCTCGACGTTGCTGGGCTGGTCGGGGAAGAACTCGCCGTGCTTGGCCATGAAGTCGTCGAACTGGTCCTGGGTGTCCTCGTTGCGTGCATGAGCCGCCAGCAGCGCGTTGAGGTCGGCCAGCATGTCCTTGACCCGCTGCATGCTCTCGGAGTCCGGCTGCTCCAGCGCCTGCTTCATCCCCGCGAACTGCGCGTCGAGGATCTCCCGGCGCAGCATGTCCTGGATCGAGTCGAAGAGGTTGCGCGCCTCGTCCGAGCGCCAGTCGTAGCCCTCCAGCGCCCGGACGGCACCGGCCACGTCGTCGGGCAGCGTGTCGAGCTCCATCTCGGCCAGCCGGGCGTCCAGGTCCTCCGCCCCGGCCAGCGTCTCGCGCTCGGCCGCCAGTGCCTGGTCCAGCGCCGCCCGGACCTGATCGAGGGTGCCGCCGAGATCGCCCCGCCGTCGTGCGCGCTGGCGCATCTTGCGGATCCGCTGAGCCAGCTTGTCCAGCCCGCCGCGGCCGTCGACGCCGTCGCGCATCAGGTCTCGGAGTGCCTCCCTGAGGTTGCCGGAGGCCAGCATGTCGCGGCCCACCTGGTCGATCGCGGCCCTGACGTCGTACGGCGGCGCCAGCGGGTCCGGCCCTCCCCGCCACGGCCCGTAGCGGAACCGTCCGTGCCGGTCGCCGTGATCATCAGCTCGGCCGGCCATGATCAGCCGCCGTAGACCGTACGGCCGTCGACCGTGGCCTTGTCGATCCGCCGGGTCAGGTGCAGCCCCTCGAGTACGAACTCCGCCGCGGCTGCCGCCTGGCCCACCGAGGGCGGATCGCTGGTCAGCTCGGCATCGGTGTAGCCCAGCCGGTCCAGCACCTTCGACAGTCCCGGCACGGTGCCGAGCTGCGACAGCAGCTGGTCGGCCGGGACCAGCTCCCCGGTCTCCACCACGTCACCCTCCCCGAACAGGTTGGTGAACCCGCTCAGGTCCAGCCCGCCCAGACGCTCGCGGAAGGTGGTCGCCACCGCGACCTTGAGCAGATGCTCCAGGACGGCCCGTTCGCGGCCTTCCTCGCCCATCTCGAACTCGATCTTGCCGAGCAGCGCCGGCAGCACCAACGGCAGGTCGCAGACCCGGGCCACCGCCTGGTCCTCACCGGTGCGCGCCGCCCGGCGCAACGCCGAGGCGGCCACCCCCTCCGCAGCGGCGATGGTGAAGCGGGCCGACACCCCGGAACGCTGATCGACCGAGGACGACTCCCGCAGCCCCCGGGTCAGCCTGGCCAGCACCTCCAGCAGATGATCACCGACCTCGGCGACCAGCCGGGCCTCCTGCCGCAGCAGCGTCACCTCGTCGGGCAGCTCGGTCAGGTAGTGCGTCCTGATCTCGGCGCCGAACCGGTCCTTGAGCGGGGTGATGATGCGGCCGCGGTTGGTGTAGTCCTCCGGGTTCGCCGTGGCGATCAGCAGCACGTCCAGCGGCAGCCGCAGCGAGTAGCCACGGACTTGGATGTCGCGCTCCTCGAGCACGTTGAACAGCGCGACCTGGATGCGCTCGGCCAGGTCCGGCAGCTCGTTCAGCCCGAAGACGCCGCGGTTGGTCCGGGGTACGAGGCCGTAGTGAATGGTCTCCGGGTCGCCGAGGGTACGGCCCTGCGCCACCTTGACCGGGTCGACGTCGCCGATCAGGTCACCGACCGAGGTGTCCGGGGTGGCGAGCTTCTCGGTGTACCGGTCGTCGCGGTGCCGCCAGCTGATCGGCAGGTCATCACCGAGCTCGGCCGCCAGCGCCCGGCAGCGGACACAGACGGGGTGTTCGGGGTCGTCGTGGATCTCGCAGCCGGCGACCTCGGGGCTCCACTCGTCGAGCAGACTCACCAACGTCCGCATCAGCCGCGTCTTGCCCTGGCCGCGTTCGCCCAGCAGCACCAGGTCGTGGCCGGCCAGCAGCGCGCTCTCCAGCTGGGGCAGCACCGACTCGCCGAAACCGACGATGCCCGGGAAGGCGTCGTCGCCCGAACGCAGCCGGTGGACGAGGTTGTCGCGGATCTCCTGCTTGATGCCCCGGGTGACATAGCCCTGCTCCCGGAGCTGTCCGACTGTCGACGGACGCTCCTGCTCCATCTGGCTCATGGCTTCGACCCTACGACGCGACCGGAAACGCGGACACGCCACGGCCACCAGTTGACCACCAGGCGTGCTCCCCGGCACGCGCCCGGCCGCCGGGCCGCCCTGAGTGGATTGGGAGCCTCGTTGCCAGGTTGTAGGTTGGTCCGGTGACCCTTTCGGGACTCGTCGATCTTCTTGCGCAGGACCCCACCATCTCCGAGGCTGTCGGTGATGCACGCTCGCGCGCGCTCAGCGCCCTGGACCTCACCGCCCCGCCGGCCCTTCGACCGCTGATCGCGGCCGTCCTGGCAGCACCGCCAGAACGCGGTGGAGCCGGCCGGCCGGTGCTGGTCGTCACCTCCACCTACCGCGAGGCCGAGGACGTCACCGCCGCCTTGCAGTCGCTGCTCAGCGAGGAGGCCGTCGCCTACTACCCGGCCTGGGAGACCCTGCCGCACGAACGGCTCAGTCCACGCTCGGACACCGTCGGCCGCCGGCTCGCCGTGCTGCGCCGGCTGGCCGGACGTGACGGCACTGAGCCGTTGCGGGTCATCGTGGCACCGGTACGCAGCGTGCTGCAGCCGCAGGTCAAGGGCCTGGCCGACCTGACCCCGGTCCAGCTCACCGTCGGCGAGGACATCGACCTGGCCGACCTGACCCGGGCGCTCGTCGGGGCCGCATACGTCCGCGTCGACCTGGTCGAGCGGCGCGGTGAGTTCGCCGTCCGCGGCGGCATCGTCGACATCTTCCCGCCGACCGAGGAGCATCCGGTCCGGATCGACTTCTTCGGTGACACGGTGGAGGAGATCCGCTACTTCTCCGTTGCCGACCAGCGTTCCAGCGACCTGGTACGGCAGGACATCATCGCCTCGCCCTGCCGCGAGCTGCTGCTCACCGACGAGGTCAGGGGCCGTGCCGCAGCGCTTGCGGAACAGCACCCGGAGCTGATCGAGATGCTAGAGAAGATCGCCCAGGGCCATGCCGTCGACGGCATGGAGGCGCTGTCGCCGGTGCTGGTGGACGGGATGGAGCTGCTGGTCGAGCTGCTGCCCGAGGACACCCATGTGCTGGTCTGCGACCCCGAGCTGGTGCGTGGCCGCGCCATCGACCTGGTTACCACCAGCCAGGAGTTCCTGCACGCGTCCTGGGCGGCCGCGGCCGGTGGCGGCAAGGCGCCGATCGACCTGGGCGCCTCCGCGTACCAGCCCCTGGCCGACGTGCGCCAGACAGCGCTGGCCCGCGGGCTTGCCTGGTGGTCGCTGTCGCCGTTCAGCGCCGGGCCGGGAGCCGAACAGTCCCTGGTGCGCACCGACGACGGCGACCTCGTCGACTTCTCCACCCAGGTGTCGACCGCCGGCGTCGAGGCGCGGACGATCGCCGCCCACGCCGCCGAGACCTACCGCGGCGACACCGAGCACGCGGTCCGCGACATCGCGGCGAAGGTGGCCGATGACTGGCGGGTGGTGCTGGTCGCGGAGGGTAAGGGCACCAGCCACCGGATGGCCGAGGTGCTCGCCGAGCGGGAGATCGGCACCAGGTCGGTCGACACGCTGACCGACGAGCCTGCTGCCCGGATGGTCACGGTCACCACCGGCGAGTTGCGGCACGGGTTCCTGGCCGATGCGGTGAAGCTGGCGGTCTTCACCGCCGGCGACCTGTCCGGCCAGCGGGGGGTCGCCGACAAGTCGAGCCGCCGGATGCCGGCCCGGCGCAAGAACCAGATCGACCCGTTGGAGCTGTCCGCGGGGGACCCGGTGGTGCACGAGCAGCACGGCGTCGGGCGCTACCTCGAGATGGTGCAGCGGGCCGTGGCCGGGTCAACCCGGGAGTATCTGGTGATCGAGTACGCCCCGTCCCGACGCGGTCAGCCCGCGGACCGGCTGTACGTACCGATGGACCAGCTGGACCAGGTCACCCGCTACGTCGGTGGCGAGTCGCCGACCCTGGACAAGATGGGCGGCGGCGACTGGGCGAAGCGCAAGGGCCGCGCCCGCAAGGCGGTCCGCGAGATCGCCGCCGAGCTGATCAAGCTGTACGCCGCCCGGCAGGCGAGCCGAGGGCACGCCTTCGGCCCGGACACCACCTGGCAGCGTGAGCTCGAGGATGCCTTCAACTTCGTCGAGACGCCTGACCAGCTCGCCTGCATCGACGAGGTCAAGCGCGACATGGAGCAGATCGTGCCGATGGACCGGTTGATCTGCGGCGACGTGGGCTACGGCAAGACCGAGATCGCGGTGCGCGCCGCGTTCAAGGCGGTCCAGGACGGCAAGCAGGTGGCCGTACTGGTGCCGACCACCCTGCTGGTGCAGCAGCACCACGCCACCTTCGCCGACCGCTATGCCGGCTTCCCGATCAATGTCGCGCCGCTCAGCCGATTCCAGAGCGATGCCGAGGCGAAGGCCACCAAGGAGGGCGTCAAGAGCGGCAAGATCGACGTTGTCGTCGGCACCCACCGGCTGCTGTCCGGCGAGGTCCAGTTCAAGGATCTCGGCCTGGTGATCATCGACGAGGAGCAGCGGTTCGGTGTCGAGCACAAGGAGCAGCTGAAGAAGCTGCGGATGGACGTCGACGTGCTGGCCATGTCGGCGACACCCATCCCGCGGACCCTGGAGATGGCGATCACCGGCATCCGGGAGATGAGCACGATCGCCACCCCGCCGGAGGAGCGGCACCCGGTGCTCACCTTCGCCGGCCCGTACGACGAGGCGCAGGTGACGGCGGCGATCCGGCGCGAGCTGCTCCGCGAGGGTCAGGTGTTCTACATCCACAACCGGGTGACCAGCATCGACAAGGTGGCCAAGAAGATCTCCGAGCTGGTGCCCGAGGCCCGGGTGGTGACCGCGCACGGACAGATGGGCGAACACCGGCTGGAGCAGGTGATGGTCGACTTCTGGGAGCGGCGCGCCGACGTACTGGTCTGTACCACCATCGTCGAGGCGGGCCTGGACATCTCCAGCGCCAACACGCTGCTGATCGAACGGGCCGACCTGCTCGGCCTGTCCCAGCTGCACCAGCTCCGCGGCCGGGTCGGCCGAGGTCGTGAGCGGGGCTACGCCTACTTCCTGTACCCGCCGGAGAAACCGCTGACCGAGACCGCCCACGACCGGCTGGCGACCATCGCCGCCCATACCGACCTGGGTGCCGGGATGGCGGTGGCCATGAAGGACCTGGAGATCCGGGGGGCCGGAAACCTGCTGGGTGGGGAGCAGTCCGGCCACATCGCCGATGTCGGCTTCGACCTGTACATCCGGCTGGTGGGGGAGGCCGTGGCGGAATACCGCGGCGTGGAGACCGAACCCGAGCCGGAGGTCCGGATCGAGCTGTCGGTCGAGGCCCACCTGCCGACCGACTACGTGGAGTCCGAACGGCTGCGGCTGGAGATGTACAAGCGGCTCGCCGAGGTGCGCTCCGAGGCCGACATCGAGGCCGTGGTGGCCGAGCTGACCGACCGTTATGGTCCGCCGACCAGGCCGGTGCTCAACCTGCTGGAGGTGGCCAGGTTCCGGTTGGTGGCTCGCAAGGCGGGACTGAGCGAGATCGTCTCGCAGGGCAACTACATCCGTTTCGGGCCCGCAAAGCTCGCCGAGTCGAAGCTGCTGCGGCTGAACCGGCTGCACCCCCGCAGCATCGTCAAGGAGGCCGCAGGCATCATTCTGGTGCCGCGACCGATGACGGCACCGATCGGCGGTGAGCAGGTGCGCGACTCGGACCTGCTGGAATGGTGTACCCGGGTGGTCCACGACATCTTCGCGACCGGCTGACGCTCTGCGACCGGCGTCGGCGCCTGGCGCGGTGGCGTAGGATCGCGTCGGACCTGACACGGTTGGCCTCGACGCCCGATTGGCCCAGACACCGAATGGAATGACGAGATGGCTTTTCTTCCCAAGGCGGCCCTGCGCCACCGACACGTACGCACCGCGGGCGCCGCGCTGGCAAGTCTGGCGATGGTCGCCGTCGCCGGGTGCGCGAGTGGTTCTCCCCATGTGGTCGCCTATGTGGACGGCGTCCAGATCTCCCAGAGCCAGCTGCACGAGGCCGTTTCCGGCGTAGCGCAGGCGTTCGGGACCGAGCGGCAGATCAAGGAGCAGGCGATCGTCGACGCCATGGTCCGCGGTGAGGTTGCGGCCCAGCTGGCGAGTGAGAAGAAGATCACGATCACCGACGCCGAGCGGGACGCGTTGTTCTCCGGTGACGCCGATGGGGCCAAGCTGCTCGCCGTCCCGGCCGCCAGGCAGGTCGCCTACGACCTCGCCGACGAGCAGATCGTCGCCAAGCAGCTGGGCGTCGAGGCCTATCTGGCTGGCCTGAAGAAGGCCAAGGTCAAGCTGAACCCGCGCTATGGGGTGTGGAGCGCCGATGCCGCGGCCCAGGGCAGCACCGCTGTCCAGGACCAGTCGTCCTCCTTGTCCAAGAGCGGATCCTCCGAGCAGCGTTGAGCACTGAGCCGACGCTGAGGCAGGGCGATCACGCCGAGCTGATCCGCTTCATCGAGGTGATGGAGACGCTGAGGCGGGAGTGTCCTTGGGACGCCGAACAGACCCACCACAGCCTGGTGCAGTATCTGCTCGAGGAGACCCTGGAGACGGTCGAGGCGATCGAGTCCGGCGATGAGAGTCACCTGCGCGAGGAGCTCGGCGACCTGCTGCTGCAGGTCGTCTTCCACGCCACCATCGCGGCCGAGAGGCCCGACGGCTTCAGCCTGGAGGACGTCGCCCGCGGCGTCGCTGACAAGCTGATCGCGCGCCATCCGTACGTCTTCGCCTCCGACGATGTGCCGACCGACCTGCACGCGACCTGGGAGCAGCGCAAGGCGGCCGAGAAGGGCCGTACCTCGGTGCTGGAGGGGATTCCGGAGAAGATGTCGGCGGTGGCGCGCGCCGGCAAGATCATCGCCCGGGCCCGAGCGAGGGACGTTCCGCTCGACCTGCCGACCGACCCGGTCGAGGCGGACACGGTCGGACAGGACGTGATCAACCTCGTCGCCCGCGCCCATGCCCAGGGGATCGACGCCGAACAGGCCATTCGCCAGGCCGTCCGCACCCTCGAGACCCAGGTGCTGGCGGCAGAGTCCGCCAGCCAGCCCTGAGCCCACCTCCACCCCCGCGCCCTGAGCCTGTCGAAGGGCTAGCACTCCTTTCGTACGGCAGCGTGTGGTTGTGAAAGCGGGCAGTTTGCAGCCACACCCTGCCATTCGGCATGCGGCTGGCCCTTCGACAGGCTCAGGGCGCGTACGACAGGCTCAGGGCGCGTACGACAGGCTCAGGGCACGTACGACAGGCTCAGGGTGCGGCTGAACGAGGCATGATCAGGGTGCGGCTGAACGAGGCATGATCAGGGTGTGACCGGGGCTATTCCCGGCAGCCTGTGAGTCGCCTTCGCGAGTAGCCTGTCGCCATGTCCATGCCACAGCACGAGACCCGCCGAGACGTCGAGGCGGCGCTGGCTGCCCGCGGGGAGCTGGGCCCCGACTACGACGAGCACATCGCGGCCGGGTTGGCCGAGCGGATCGAGCAGCTGGCCGCGTACCGGACAGCCGAGCTGAGACAGCAGACCGAGCGGGTACGCGCTGTCGATGCGGTCTCGCAGCGGGGTCAAACGCAGCGGTTCGTCCTCGGCATCATCTCGTTGGGCGCCGGCATTCCGATCACCGCGATCACCATCGTCCAGGGCACGCTGATCGAGACGGTGATCGCCTGGGCGGGGATCGTCGGCGTCAATGCCGTGCACGCCTGGGGCAGCCGCCGAGACCGGTGAGACCACCGCCGGGCGAGGTCTGGACCAGCACTGGTGTGGTCTGGAAAAGGCGGGACGCACCTGCCTGGGTGGTCGGCAACGCCCTCGTCCGCCGTTAGTCTGGAGGGGCAAACCTACGATTTCCCTGCGCCGCAGCGCGTCCGCGCCGTGGCCAGCTCCCGAAAGGCAGTTCAGTGGCCAGTATTGAGTTCGTCGGCGCGCGCGAGATCCTGGATTCTCGCGGCAATCCCACGGTCGAGGTCGAGGTAATCCTGGATGACGGATCCGAGGGCCGTGCTGCGGTCCCGTCCGGTGCCTCGACCGGAGCCTTCGAGGCCGTCGAGCTGCGTGATGGCGGCAAGCGCTACGGCGGCAAGGGTGTCAGCAAGGCCGTCCTCGGCGTGATCGACCAGCTCGGCCCCGAGCTGGTGGGCTACGACGCCAGCGAGCAGCGGCTGGTCGACCAGGCCATGCTGGATCTGGACGCCACCGACAACAAGGCCAAACTGGGCGCCAACGCCATTCTCGGCGTCTCGCTGGCGGTCGCGCACGCCGCGGCCCAGTCGGCTGAGCTGCCGTTGTACCGCTACATCGGTGGCCCCAATGCCCACACCCTGCCGGTGCCGATGATGAACATTCTCAACGGCGGTGCCCACGCCGACAGCGATGTCGACGTCCAGGAGTTCATGATCGCGCCGATCGGTGCGTCGACCTACCGGGACGCCCTCGAGCAGGGCGTCAGCGTCTACCACGCACTCAAGTCGGTGCTCAAGAAGCAGGGCCTGTCCACCGGTCTGGGTGATGAGGGCGGTTTCGCGCCGAGCCTGCCGCGGAACGTGGCTGCGCTGGAGCTGATCGCGACCGCCATCGAGAGCGCCGGACTGAAGCTCGGCACCGACATCGGGCTCGCCCTGGATGTGGCCAGCACCGAGTTCTTCGATGCGAAGGCCGGCACCTACGGCTTCGAGGGCAAGCAACTCTCCGCGGACGAGATGATCGCCATCTACGAGGAGTGGCTGGCCGCCTTCCCGATCGTGTCGATCGAGGACCCGCTGGCGGAGGACGACTGGGCCGGCTGGAGCGGCCTGGTCAGCAAGGTCGGCGCCGACGTCCAGGTGGTCGGCGACGACCTGTTCGTCACCAACGTCGAGCGGCTGCGGCGCGGCATCGACGAGAAGGCAGCCAACGCCCTGCTGGTGAAGGTGAACCAGATCGGCTCGCTGACTGAGACCCTGGACGCCGTCGACCTGGCTCACCGGGCCGGCTTCGCCTGCATGATGAGCCACCGGTCCGGTGAGACCGAGGACACCACCATCGCCGACCTGGCGGTGGCGACGAACTGCGGTCAGATCAAGACCGGCGCCCCGGCACGGTCGGACCGGGTCGCCAAGTACAACCAGTTGCTGCGGATCGAGGAGGACCTCGATGACGCCGCCCGCTACGCCGGCGCCTCGGCCTTCCCGCGGTTCGCTGCGAAGGGCAAGGCAAGCAGGTAATGCCGAGCGGTCCAAGGCCGACCTCCCGCCCCGGTGCCGGACCGGGGCGGGGCAAGCCGCGCGCCCGCAGCATCCCCCGCAAGGCGGCCGCCCACCGGCCGGGTCACGGCAACCAGTCGGGACCGGACAGCCCGGAGGGTTCCTCTCCGGCGGAGCAGCAGACCGCGGCCAGGATGCGTCGGCGTTCCAGCATCACCACCCGGGCGATCGCCCTCGTCGTGGTGCTGCTGATCTTGACCATCTCGTACGCCTCGAGCCTGCGGATCTATTTCGCCCAGCGCCAGGACATCGCCGCCACGAAGCAGCAGATCGCGAAGAGCCAACAGCGGATCGCCGACCTGCAGACGGAGGTCGAGCGCTGGAACGATCCGGCCTACGTCAAGTCGCAGGCACGCGAACGGCTCGGTTGGGTGGTCCCCGGTGAGGTGGGCTACAAGGTGGTGGGGCCGGACGGCAAGCCGATCAACGGCGGTGTCGAACTCGGTGCCGACGATCAGAAGCCGGCCGGAGACCAGAAGCGACAGGCCTGGTGGGCCGACCTCTACGGCTCCCTGAAGACCGCCGATGACCCGGCCCCGAAGCCGAAGAAGCCCAGCGACGAGCCGACCATCACCGCCGACTCCACCCCCTCGCCCGGTCGCTGACGCTCCGACATCCCCCCGCGCCCACGCTTGGCGCTCTGCGGGTGCGAGCGGCCCTTCGACAAGCTCAGGGCACGTGCCCGACAAGCTCAGGGCACGTGCCCGACAAGCTCAGGGCACGTGCCCGACAAGCTCAGGCCACGTTCCGCGCTCTGAGCTTGTCGAAGAGCGGTCGAGTCACGCCTTGTGGAAGGCGATCTCGTCCCGCACGGCGTCTGGGACGTGGTCACCGTCGGTGAGCATCAGGGTCGCGCTGAGCTTGGCGATATAGCTGCAGCGGGGCAGGTCTGATGCTGTCTTCGGTGCGGTGATCTCGGCGACTCCGAAGGTGTTGTCCGGCGTCGAGGAGGCGTCGTTCACCATCGTCAGCGTCAGGCCGCCGGGGCCCTGCAGGTCCAGGCTGACCACACCCAGGTTCGGATGCGAGGCGGTGTAGCGGACGTGCAGCTGGTCGGTGATGTCGGCGCATCCGGCGCCGAGCTCATCGATGTCCAGGCTGACCACGGCCAGCTGACCGTTGACCCGGCTCGGCAACCACTTGCCGCCCTTGCTCACCAGGTTCCACCGGTCGTTCGAGACCGCGACGGTGTCCGCCGTTCCCACAATCAGGCCGTCCGTGGTGTCGCCCACCTTGCGCCAGCGCATCCGGAGGCCGATGGTGTGGTCCGCACCCAGCTCGCTGCTCGGCACCGCCTCACCCGCGTCGACACTGGACGCGTCATGGGGTGTGGCCGCCACCACGGTGGTGGTGTCGAACATGATGTAGTTGCCGTTGGACGAGAAGTAGCCCTCGGCACCCCAGTAGTTGTTCGCTGTCGGCACCTCGATCCAGCCGCCCGGCTTGACCACGACCGGGATCTCGTTGGGGGCACCGGTGCTGTTCACCACGTACATCTGCGGAGTCAGCAGGCCGGCGCGGGTCCAGGAGCCGATGGCGGTCGGCGCGATCTGGCCACCCAGTACGGGCGTCCAGCCGGCACCGGTGTTGACCTCGAAGCGATACTCGGGCCCTCCGCCGTTGTACTGCTTCTGCAGTTCCGACCCGTTCAGCCGCACCGTGGCGAAGAAGGCCCGCTGCCCATCCAGGCCCGTGGGCAGGGTCAGCCCGCTGCCACCGGCCGCGGAGTCCACCTCGGCCGGGAAGTCGTACTCTCCCAGCCGGTAGAACAGCGGCAGCGGAGGACGCGGTGGGCAGATGAGGAAGCAGTTGCGGTGGCACCGCAGCCGATAGAACCAGAAGCACACGTAGTGGCACCACAGCCGAAGATCGTGCCGACGGACGGCCTCCAGGAACTTGTCGTCTTCGAAGGCGAAGACGGGCGCCAACAACTCGTCCACCTGCTGTCGGTCAGCGGCGAGTGAGGCCACCACCTCGGCCCACTGCCGGATCGGGCCGGGATCGCCGGGCCGCGGGATCCGACCGACGTCGATCGGACCGAGTGCGCGGCACACCCGGACGCAGCGAAGGTAGGGGATCAGCACGCAGAACCACCAGCACACCAACCGGCAGAACCGGAAGACGTCCTTGGCCTCCAGCAGCCGGTGGATCACCTCGAAGTTGCCGCTCATGTAGGCGTTGACCGCGGACTCAAGTCCGTTGTCATCCTCAGCGACCGCGGCAGTGGCCCTGGCCACGTCGCGGATGACGGCGACGAGGTCGCGCGGCTTCTCCTTCTCGCCGCGGGGCTGCAACCGCAGACAGAACAACTCGCAGCGGACGGTCAAGATCAACACGCAGATGAACCGGCAGTAGCGACCGAGGCCGAACCGGTCGAGCAGCTTGTTGAACACGTCGCCGTCGGCGGAGTCGACAGCGTCGATCAACTTCTCCAGCACCCCGTCCACCTCGGCAAGCTTGGCGAACCCAAGGGTCGCCTGGCGCGCCTCCTCGAGGGACATCTCCTCGAGATCATGGTCACGACACACCCAGAAGCAGCGGCGTTGGACGTGCCAGCTGCAGACCCAGCGGCAGATCAACGCCAACTGATCAAGGACGCCGTTGCGTTCCAGCGCTGCCGCGAAGGCCCGGGTGTCACCTGTGTGCATGGCCTCCTCGAGTTCGGGCAGGGCAGATCCGTCAGCCAGCAGGCGTTTCAGCGTCTGGCCGGTCAGCATGACCTCGGCAGCCTCGTCGAGGTTGGGGGGTTCACCCCCGGGCGTGCTGGCATCCAGCGGTCGGAAGATGGGCATTTCAGTTCTCCAGTCCGGCGTGACTCCACTGTCCCGCCTCTTGCTGGTTGGAGATCGCCGGGCCGGGGCCTGATACCGATGTCGATCACGCTGCCTGATCCGGGGTGATGCTCAGTCAGTCCTGAGCTGCAGCCGGTACCCCCGCCGGACGACGGTCTTGATCAAGCTGCGCTGCCCGGTGGCTTCGCGCAGCCGGGCAATTGCCACCTCGGCAGTGTGCGGGTCCTTCGAGTCGCCGGGCAGTGCCTTCAGTACGGCACTCCGGGGAACGACCTCGCCCGGAGTTGCCATCAGCAGTCGCAATACCGCGACACCGCTGGGGGAGACCGGCAGGATGCGACCGTCCAGCACCGCCATCTGGCGGCGCACCTGGAGCTTGCCGGCCACCGTGTCCAGAGCCAGCGTCTGGGCCTGTTCGTAGTGATCGACAAGGGTGCGTACGAGCGCGCCCAGCCTGCCGCGTTCAGGAACCACCGGTGTCACGCCACGGCGCCCCAACGGGCCGGCCGTGACGGGGCCGACCGCGGCGGCGATGGTGCCACTGCTGAACTGGTTGAGCACTCCCTCCAGACAGCCGGCCTGCTCCGCTGCAGCCAGCCAGGCCTCCGCTCCGGGGGCGGAGGTGAACACCACAGCGTCCAGCTCACCGGCGGCAACCTGGCGGACCGAGAGCTGCAATGCCTCCGGATCAGGTGGTGGGCCCCACCGGTAGACGATCAGGCTCTCGACCTCGGCGCCGGCCGACTCGAACACCTCGTCCAGCCCGTCGGCGCCGGCGCCGTGATGCTGCACCGCGATCCGGAGCCCCGCCACACCCTCGCTCAGCAGCACGTCGGCGATCTCGGCCGACAGCTCCGACTCTGCCACCCAGTCAGCCTGCAGACCGGCCGCCTGGATGGCGCCTCTCGCCTTGGGCCCGCGGGCGACGATCCGTGCCGACCCCAGCACCTCGAGCAGCTGGTCGGCCAGGCCGGCCGCGTCGGCCGCCTCAATCCAGCCGCGGAACCCGATGCCGGTGGTCACCACGACCACGTCCGGCGGATCGTCGATCAGTGCCCGGGTGCCTGACAACAGTGGCTCGTCGTCGGCGTTCGGCATCATGCTGATCGCCGGCGCGTGCCGTACCGAGGCGCCGCGCCGGGTCAGTGCTGCGGCCAGCTCCGCCGAGCGGCGGTCTGCGGTGATCAGCACGACACATCCCGCCATCACCTGGTTTCCCGCTGTCGACATGCGCCGGGGGTGCGTCTGCGCGGCCTGGACGCCGCCGGTCATGACGCCAGTCGCTCCCTGCCGGCGGCGCGGCCGTCGAGCCGCCGGTGACGGCGTTGATCGAGTCGCCCCGAGCGGAGCAGGACGATCAGCTGGTCCCGCACCGCCCTCACCCGGCGTGGGTCCGGAGAGCCGACCGAGACGACGCCGACCAGCAGGTCGTCCCCGTGTGCGGTGGCCGGTGTCCGGGCACTGCCCTGCTCGACGTTGCCAGCGTTGACGCACCACACCCGCTGGTCGCTGGCCCAATCGGCAACGGCGGCGTTCACCTCGGCTGAGTCGGTGGCCGCCTGCACCAGCCAGACGCCGTCCAGATCCTCGGGGCGGACCGGACGCGGGCGCCAGTCCACCTTCGCCGACGCGGCCAAGCCGCCAAGTCCTGCGTCGAGCTCCGGTGCCACCACCGTGACCCGGGCGCCGTCGTCCAGCGCTGCCCGAGCCCGACGGTCAGCGACCGGTCCGCCGCCGACGATAAGCACGCTGCGGCCGGACAGCTCGATACCCAACAGGGTGGTCATGCAGCGCTCTCGACGGTCAGCAGCATCGACCCAGTCCCCACCAGGACGTCGCCGTCACTGACCCGCACCGGCCAGGTCTGCAGGTGCACCGGCTCCTTGCCCATCGGGTCCAGGCAGAAGCCGTTGCGCAGGTCGAACACCTGCTTGTACATCGGCGAGGCGACGGTCGGGGCATCTCCACGGCTGCCGACGATGCCGCGGGACATGACGTACGCGCCGCTGTACGGGTCGAGCTGTTGGACGGCGTACACCTCACCGTCCAGCAGCCGGAACAGGGCGACCTGCTGGCCGTTGAGCAGTGCGACGGACCCACGCTCTGCCCCCAGGTCGTCGAGCCGACAGACCCGCTGCCAGGTCGGCTCGTCCTGGCCGCTGGGGGAGACGAAATCGAGCAGCGTCATTGACGTACCTCCAAAGTAGTTCCGGCGATCAGCACAGCGCTCTGCTGGCGTTCGGTCTGGGTGGCGGGGCGGGCCTGCCCGCGCTCGTTGACGTAGGCCAACGACGGGTCGGCCTCCTCGGGGGCGTTGACGAAGGAGGAGAACCAGCGCAGCTTCTCCGGGTCGTCCAGCGCATCGGCCCACTCGTCGGAGTAGTGCTCCACGTGGGCAGCCATCGCCTGGTCGAGATCGGCACAGATGCCGAGTGAGTCCTCGAGCACCACGCTGCGGACCCCGTCGAGGCCGCCCTCGACCTCCTCGATCCATGGCGCGGTGCGCTGCAGCCGGTCCGCGGTGCGGACGTAGTACATCAGGAACCGGTCGATGGTGCGGACCAGCGTTTCGGTGTCGAGGTCCTCGGCCAGCAACCGGGCATGACGCGGGGTGAAACCGCCGTTGCCGCCCACGTACAGGTTCCAGCCGTTGTCGGTCGCGATCACGCCCACGTCCTTGCTGCGGGCCTCGGCGCATTCGCGGGCACAGCCGGAGACGCCCAGCTTGATCTTGTGCGGCGACCGCAGACCGCGGTAGCGCAGTTCGAGGGCGATCGCCAACCCGACCGAGTCCTGCACACCGTAGCGGCACCAGGTGGAGCCGACACACGACTTCACCGTGCGCAGCGCCTTGCCATAGGCGTGGCCGGACTCGAAGCCGGCCTCGACCAGCCGGCGCCAGATGTGCGGCAACTGCTCGATCCTTGCACCGAAGAGGTCGATCCGCTGACCACCGGTGATCTTGGTGTAGAGCCCGAAGTCCTTGGCCACCTGCCCGATGACCAGCAGGCCCTCGGGGGTGATCTCACCACCGGGAATCCGGGGGACCACCGAATAGCTGCCGTCCTTCTGCAGGTTGGCCATCACGTGGTCGTTGGTGTCCTGCAGGGCCGCCTGCTCACCGGCCAGGATGTGACCGCTGCCGAGCGACGCCAGGATGGAGGCCACCACCGGCTTGCAGATGTCGCAGCCGCGACCCTGGCCGTGCCGGGTGACGATCTCGGAGAACGAACGCAGTCCGGTCACCTGGACGGCGTCGAACAGCTGCGCCCGGGACAGCTCGAAGTGCTCACAGAGCGCGTTGCTGACCGTCACCCCCGACTTCTGCAGCTCATCGGTGACCAGCCGCTTGACCAGCGGCAGACAGGAGCCACAGCTCGTGCCGGCCCTGGTGCAGGCCTTCACGCCGGCCAGATCCGCGCAGTCGCCCTCGGCGACGGCACACCGGATCGCTCCGGCCGAGACGTTGTTGCAGGAGCAGACGCCGGCATCGTCGGGGAGGTCGCCGCCCGGCGCCGGCGCCGACCCCTCCGGCAGCAGGTAGGCGCTCGGGTCGCCATTGAGCTCACGGCCGACGATCGGGCGCAGCGAGGCGTACGCGCTGGCGTCACCCACCAGAACCCCACCTAGCAGGGTCCGTGCGTCGTCCGACAGCACCAGCTTCTTGTAGACGCCCGCGACCGGGTCGGCGAACACCACCTCGAGGGCACCGGGGGTGGTGGCGAAGGCGTCGCCGAAGCTCGCCACGTCGACACCCAGCAGCTTCAGCTTGGTGGACAGATCGGCCCCCGGGAAGGTGGCCTGGCCACCCAGCAGTCGGTCGGCCACGACCTCGGCCATCGTGTAGCCGGGGGCGACCAGTCCGAGACAACGCCCCTCGATGCAGGCGACCTCGCCGATGGCGGAGACGTGCTCGTCGAGGCTGCGGCAGGCCTCGTCGACGACGACACCGCCGCGCGGCCCGAGCGGCAGACCCGCTTCGCCGGCCAGCTCGTCCCGCGGCCGTACGCCAGTGGCGAAGATGACCACATCCACGTCCAGCTGGTCGCCGTCGGCGAACTCCATCCGCGACACCGGTCCTGACCCGTCGGCGACCAGTCGAGCGGTCGCGGTCTCGGTCCGGACGGCGATGCCGAGGGAGGTGATCAGCCGGTTGAGCGCCTGACCGCCGCCCTCGTCGACCTGCAGCGCCATCAGCCGCGGCGCGAACTCGATCACTGTGCTGTCGGCGCCCAGCGCCTGCAGGGCTCCGGCGGCCTCCAGACCGAGCAGTCCGCCGCCGACCACGGCGCCGCGTACCGGTCGGTCCAGCCGGTCGTTCAGCTCCTGCACCCAGTCGCGCAGCGCGGCCACGTCCTCGACGGTGCGGTAGACGAAGACGCCCGGCAGGTCGGCGCCGTCCACCGGTGGCACGAACGCGTACGACCCGGTGGCCAGCACGAGGTGGTCGTAGCTCTCGACCGTCCCGTCGGCCAGCGTCACGGTCTGGGACTGCCGGTCGATGGCGGTGGCGGCAACTTCGCTGGCCAGCCGGACGTACGGGTCGTCCCACAGGGTGACGTCGCCGAGGGCCAGGTCCGCCGGTGTCCGGCCGGAGAAGAAGCTGGTCAGCGCGACCCGGTCGTAGGGCAACGCCGCCTCCTCAGAGGCGACGGTGATGCGCCAGACGTTGCCGGTGTCCCGTGCGCGCAGGGCCTCGACCAGCCGTTGGGCGACCATGCCGCCACCCACGACGACGAGGTGCTTCCCGGTCGGATGGGATCCGGGGGAGTTCGGTGCGCTGCTCATGCCCATGACGCTAACCAGCCGTGATTTCCGCTGTGTGCAGGTGGTGTTTCCCGGGTGTAACACCCTGCTCACCCCGTTCGGAGCGTGGATGTGAGGGCGATTCGTCCGGCTGCGGGTCGACGCTGGCGAGCCAGTCGACGATGCCGCAGACCGCATTGGTGCAGGTGCCACAGCCGGTTGTCGCCCGGGTGGCACAGGCCACCTCCGAGACCGCGCGGGCGCCAGACCGCCAGGCCGAGACGATGTCCTTCTTGCGCACGCCGTTGCAGTTGCAGATGGTGGCCCGGTCGGGAATGTGGGTCGGTGAGGTCGCCGGGGTTGCGGCCGGCGCCAGTGAGCGGATCAGCAGCTGGGCCGGGTCGGCCGGAACGGGCGTACCGCGGGTGAAGGCCGAGACCAGGTCCGCACCGACGGCCGGCGAGCCCACGCAGGTGGCGCCGACCAGCAGGCCGCCCGCCACCACCACCTCCAGATGTCGGCCCTGGTCGGGATCGCTCAACCGAAGGGTGCGGTGGGTCGGGTCGTTCACTCGGCGCTCACCGCAGACACCCATCGCGACCACCTCCAGACCGTGAGCCTTGACCCGGACGACATCATTGCGCGGTGCCGCTGCCGAGGTCGCGTGGGCAGTCCGGGTCAGTCTGGCGGCCAGCTGACGGGCCTGGTCCCAGCCCTGGGCGATCAGCCCCGACGAACCTTCCGGCGGCTGGGCGCAGTCGCCGATGGCGAAGACGTTGTCGTCCGTCGGACTGGACAGCGCTTCACTCACGATCACCCCTCGGCCCACGGCGAGGCCGGCGTCGGCGGCCAGCCGGGTTTCCGGCTCGGTGCCACAGGCGAGCACCAGCAGCTCGGCCGGAACCTGCTCACCGCCGACCAGCCGGATCCCGGCCAGCCTCCCGTCCGAGACGAGCACCTCGTCGATCTTTGCCGACATGCGCTGCTGGATGCCCATCCCGGTGAGCGAGGCGGCCACCGTCTGCCCTGCCCCGGTGTCCAGCTGCCGGTCCATCGGTGTCGGATTGCCGTGGATGACCGTCACCTGCAGGCCGCGCCTGGCCAGTCCGCAGGCCACCTCGAGGCCGAGCACGCCGGCACCGAGGACGACGGCGATGCCGGCGTTGACGGTGGCCGCCACGATCTCGCGCGCATCGTCGAGGGTGCGGAGCGGGTGGATGCCGGCGGGCAGTCCAGGCAGGTCTCCGGCGGTCGGGTCGCCGGGCCGCTCCAGGCCAGGCAGGTCGGGAATCCGGGCCCGGGAGCCGGTGGCCAGCACCAGCCGGTCATAGGCGTGCCTGCTGCCGTCGGAGGCCACCACGAGCCGCGCCCGCCGGTCGATCCGGCGCGCTCCCACTCCACGCAGCACCCGGACCCGCTCATCGGCGGCGCCAGGCAGCACCAGCCCCGTGACCTCGACCCGGCCCGCCACTACGTCGCTCAGCAGCACCCGGTTGTACGGCTCGTAGCCCTCCGCGCCGAGCACGGTGATGTCGTACTGACGGTCGTGGTCCCGGCGGAGGAGGTCCTCGACGAAGCGGGAACCCACCATGCCGTGTCCGACGACGACGATTCGGGTGGTCATCTGTTCTCCTCATCCATCAGGACGCGAACGGGCACCGGAGAAAGCGAGTCTCCGCTTCGGCGCGGGGCGGGGTCGGCAGCCTGCTGTGACGGCCGGGAGGCGCAGATCGACACCGCACAGACCTTGAACTCGGGCATCCCCGAGATCGGGTCGGTTGCATCGGTCGTCACCAGGTTGGCGCTGCCGGCACCGCTCCAGTGAAACGGCATGAAGACGGTGTCGGTGCGGATGTTGCTCGTCAGCCGGGCCGCCGCCGTGACCTCACCCCGACTGCTGGTCAGCACCACCAGCTCTCCCTCGACGACGCCGATCCGGTCGGCCAGCGCCTGGTGCATTTCCACGTACGGGCCGGGGCAGGCCTTCGCCAGCTCGGGGACCCGCCGGGTCTGGGCCCCTGACTGGTAGTGCTGCAGCACGCGGCCGGTCACCAGGTAGATCGGCGCGTCGGGGCGGACATCGTCACTGGGCCCTCGATGGTCCACGGCGATCATTCGGGCCCGGCCGTCCGCGGTCGGGAAGGTGTCGGTGAACAGCCGCGCTGTGCCGGGATGCTGCGAGCCAGCGGGTCCGGTGGCCGGGCAGGGCCAGAAGAGGTCCGGCTCCAGGTCCAACCGGGCGTGGCTGAGACCGCTGTAGTCCGCGGGACCGCCGGCACTGGCACGAGCCAGCTCGTCGAATACCGCCGCCGGGCCGGTCTCGAGGTCGACCTCCGACTCCAGCCGTCGGGCCAGCTCGGCCAGGATGTCCAGCTCCGAGCGGACCCCGGGCGGCGGGTCGATGGCGCGTCGGCGCCGGATGACCCGGCCCTCCAGGGAGGTCATCGTGCCTTCCTCCTCGGCCCACTGGGTGACCGGCAGCACGACGTCGGCCAGCAGTGCGGTCTCCGACGGTACGAAGTCGCTGACCACCAGCAGGTCCAGCGCCGCCAGCCGGTCACGGAGCCGGCCGGCGTTGGGTGCGCTGACCAGCAGATTGCTGCCGTGCACCAACAGCACCTTCGGTCCTTCGGGGGTGCCGAGCCGGCGCAACAGCTCCACCGCCGGCAGCCCGACGCCCGGCAGCGTCTCGGGGTCCACTCCCCAGACGCCAGCCACCTGGGCGCGGGCTGCGGGGTCGTCAATCCTGCGGTAACCGGGAAGCTGGTCGGCCTTCTGGCCGTGCTCGCGGCCACCCTGTCCATTGCCCTGACCGGTGATCGCGCCGTAGCCACTGGCTGCCCGGCCGGGTAGCCCGAGGGCCAGCGCCAGGTTGATGGCCGCGGTGACCGTGTCGGTCCCCTGGGTGGACTGCTCAACGCCGCGACCGGACAGGATCATCGCACCCCGGCCGCCGTGTGCGGGGCTGGCGGCGGCCAGCCGGCGAGCCACCGTACGCAGCGTCTCGGCGTTGATCCCGCAGACCTGCTCGGCCCGCTCCGGCCACCAGGTGGAGACCGACCGGCGGACCTGCTCGACGCCCGAGGTCCGCTGGGCCAGGTAGCTTTCGTCGGCCAGCCGCTCGGCGAAGACCACGTGCAGCAGAGCCTGCAGTACCACCAGGTCGGTTCCCGGTGCGGGTTGGAGATGGATCCCAGCACCGTCGGCGGTCAGCCGAGCCGTGGCGCTGCGGCGCGGGTCAACGACGATGAGTCCGCCCTGCCCACGTACGCCGGCCAGATGCTGCACAGCCGGCGGCATCGTCTCGGCCAGGTTGCTGCCGAGCAGCAGGATCGCCTGGGCGCCGGCCAGGTCTGCCAGCGGGAACGGCAGCCCGCGGTCCACGCCGAGGGCGCGGTTGGCGGCGGCGGCCGCGCTGGCCATGCAGAACCTACCGTTGTAGTCGATGTTGGCCGTGCCGATCGCGGTTCTTGCGAACTTGCCGAGGGTGTAGGCCTTTTCGTTGGTCAGCCCGCCGCCGCCGAAGACGGCCACGGCATCCGGACCGTACGTCGCCTTGGTGGCGGTGATCCGCTCGGCGATCAGGGCGAGGGCCCGGTCCCAGCTGGCCGGGTGCAGCTCGTGGTCGCGGCCGCGGATCAGCGGCGTCGTCAGGCGGTCCGGCGCCCGCAGCACGGTGGCGCTGGTCCAGCCCTTCTGGCACAGACCACCCTTGTTGGTGGGGAAGTCGCGGCCTGATACCTCGGCCTGTGGCCCAGCCAGGGTCATGGCGCACTGCAGCGCGCAGTAGGGGCAGTGCGTGGCAATGGTGGGACCGGTGGGGTCCGCCACCGCCGGTGTGGCAGCAGTCGTGGTCAAGGCGGTCCTCAGATCGTGGCGGCCGCAATGGCCGAGCCGCGGCGCTGGTAGACGGTCCAGCAGGTGGCAGCCATCACCAGATAGACGCCGATGAAGATCCACAGGGCCGGCTGGAGCGAGCCGGACATCGCGTTGGAGACGGCGAACCCGCGCGGGATCCCGAAGCCGCCGAAGGCGCCGATGGCACCGGCGATCCCGATGCAGCCGGCCGCTGCCTTTCGGGCCAGTACGGACTGGCTCCGGTTGGCGGAGGTGGCCTGGAAGACGGCCGGGATCATCCGGTAGGTGGCGCCGTTGCCGACTCCGGTGGCGACGAACAGGATCAGGAACGACGACAGGAACAGCCCGAACGAGTGCGACCGGAGGGCCGAGATCGCCCCCAGCGCGCCGACAGCCATCACCAGGAAGGCGACGATGGTGACCCTGGCGCCGCCGACCCGGTCGGCCACGATGCCGCCCAACGGCCGCGCCAGCGACCCGACCAGGGCGCCGAGGAAGGCGACCGACACCGAGATCTCGGGGAACTGGTTCTTCAGCAGGGTGGGGAAGGCGCCGGAGTAGCCGATGAAGGAACCGAAGGTGCCGATGTAGAGGAAGGAGATGACCCAGGTGTGCGGGTTGTGGACGGCGGCAGCGAAGGCGCGGAAGTCCGCCTTGGCGTGGCTCAGGTTGTCCATGAACCGCCAGGCAAGGAAGGCCGCGAGCAGGATGAACGGGAGGAACACCAGCCCGGCCCGCTGCAGAGAGACGCCGGCGCCGATGGCGATGACGATCGGTACCGCGAACTGCACGGCCGCGGTGCCGACGTTGCCGCCGGCAGCGTTCAGACCAAGCGCCTTGCCCTTCTCCCGCTCGGGATAGAAGAACGAGATGTTGGCCATCGACGAGGCGAAGTTGCCACCGCCGACACCGGCGAGGGCGGCCACCACCAGCAGCACCGGGAACGGCGTCTCGGGCCTCGTCGTGACCAGGGCGAGGGCGCTGGTCGGGACCAGCAGCAGCAGCGCCGAGATGATGGTCCAGTTCCGGCCGCCGAACAGGGGTACCGCGAAGGTGTACGGCAGCCGCAGGGTCGCCCCGACCAGGCTGGGCACGGCGATCAGCCAGAACTGCTGGTCGAGGGTCAAGCTGAACCCGGCGGCAGCGAGCTGCGGCACCACGATGCTCCACAGAGCCCAGACCGCGAACCCGAGGAACTCGGCGAACACGGAGATGCTCAGGTTGCGGCGCGCCACCCGGTGCCCGCCATCCCGCCAGAAGGTGGGGTCCTCGGGATCCCAGTGGTCGATCCAACGACCGCGTCGGGTCGTCATCTGCTGCGTCGCGGTCGTGTCCCCGGTCGGGGCCTGCGTCATCGAGGTCGTCTCGGTAGCCATGCCGAGAACGCTAGGGACGCCGTGTTTCACCCAAGGTGCGTGGAGTTAACCGGCCGTAACAAGCCCCGCACAGCCCCCGCCCTCCACCTGTGAGCCCGCCAACGCCCCCGAACCCTGTACGCGCCCTGACCCTGTACGTGCCCTGAGCCTGTCGAAGGGCCCACGCGCCTTGAGCCTGTATGTGCCCTGAGCTTGTCGAAGGGCGGCTCTTCGACAAGCTCAGAGCGCGTAGTGCGCCATTGCCCCGTCCTTCGTGACGCGCCATTACCCCGTCCTTCATGACGCGCCATCGCCCGGTCGAAAACTCGGCAGAACGCGACTTCTGCCGGACAACGGCTCGAACCCGGTCGAAAACTCGACAGAACGCGACTTTTGCGGCCGGAAAGTGCCGATCCAGCCATAAATCTCGACAGGACGCGAGTTCTTGGCAGCGGGTCAGGGGCCAACCGTCCTCCGTTTCTCCCACACCTCGCCCAGAACCCATCTCGCTTGACGCCAAGAGAAGCAACGGCCCCCGCGCTCCACTCGATCGCTCAGAGCGCGAAGCCGCGAAGCGGACGTGCGCCAGTTACCTCAACTGGGCGAAGGTGGCGTACGAGGACTGGGCGCCGGGCGCTGTTGCGGCGAGGGCGCTGGCGCGACCGGCGAAGTGGGCGGCGTCCACCAGGGTGGCGCCGGCGGCCAGCCGGTGGGCGATCGCACCCATGAAGGCGTCCCCGCAGCCGGTGGTGTCGACGGCGGTGACCGGCACCGGCTCGATCGAGGTCACCAGGTTGTCCGGACCGGTGCCGTCCAGGACGACCGCGCCCTCGGCGCCGAGGGTCACGACGGCCCGGTGCACACCCCGTCGACCGAACCGCTGCAGCACCTCGGCCCAGTCGGGATCCTGCAGATCAGTGCCCAGCACCAACGCCGCCTCGGCCCGGTTGACCAGCAGTACGTCCGCCAGTTCCAGCAGCCGCGCCGGCACCTCACGGTAGGGGGACAGGTTGAGCAGCACCAGGGCGCCACGGTCGTGGGCGGCCTGGGCGAACGCCTGCACAGTGGCCAGGGGAACCTCCAGACTCAGGCACAGCACGGCCGCACCGTCGAGCGCCGCTGGGTCGACCATTGCTGGGACGAGGGCGCCGTTTGCGCCCGGCGAGACGATGATCGTGTTCTCACCACCGGAGGCGACGACGATCATCGCCGAGCCGGTCGCATGGTCGTCCAGCTGCCTGACGGCGGAGACGTCGACGCCGGCCTCGACAGCCGCCTGCAGCAGGAAGGCGCCGTTGCGGTCGTTCCCGACGGCGCCGGCCAGCCGGACCTGCGATCCCAACAGGCTGGCGGCCACCGCCTGGTTGGAACTCTTGCCGCCGGGGGTGGTGAACAGCTCCGACCCGGTAAGGGTCTCGCCAGGCTGCGGGAAGCGTTCGGTCCGAACCGTCAGGTCGATGTTGAGCGACCCGACGACAACGACGGCGCCGGGCCTGGCTGCGGCCGGATCGGCGGTGAGGTTCATTCCCGTCTCCTGGAGGTGGTCGCGGTGGGCGAGAGCCACACTATCGAGGGCCAGACCGCAGACCTGAGACACTGACCCGGTGACGTTCGAACCCATGAGCAGCGAGGATGAGGCCATCGTCGAGGCGCAGCTGCAGCGCCCACCCCGGGGCGTCGCCGGCGTCGCGTACCGCTGCCCGTGCGGCAAGCCCGCGGTGGTGGCCACCGAACCGCGGCTGGCCGACGGCACCCCGTTCCCCACCACCTACTACCTGACCTGTCCGCGAGCGACGGCGGCCTGCTCGACGCTGGAGTCACAGGGCGTGATGGCGGAGATGACCGACAGGCTGGAGACCGACGCCGAGCTGGCTGCGAAGTACGGGCGGGCCCACGAGGCCTATCTTCGCGACCGCGCCGCACTCGGGGAGGTGCCGGAGATCGCCGGAGTCAGCGCGGGCGGGATGCCGAGCCGGGTCAAGTGCCTGCACGTACTGGTGGCACATGCGCTCGCCGCCGGTGCCGGGGTGAATCCGCTCGGGGATGAGGCCCTGGCGATGATCGGGACGTTCTGGACCAGGCCGTGCCTCGGCGACGACCAGACCGAACGGCAGGAGCAGCGATGAACCGGGTGGCCGCCATCGACTGCGGGACGAACTCGATCCGACTGCTGGTGGCCGAGGCCGACGAGAACGGCAAGCTGGTCGAGCTGGACCGACGGCTGGAGATGGTCCGGCTCGGCCAGGGTGTGGATGCGGCCGGGGAGTTTCATCCGGATGCTCTCGGCAGGACCTTCGCCGCAGCTGACCACTACGCCCAGGCGGTCTCCGATCATCGGGTCGACCCCGACCGCGTCCGGTTCGTCGCCACCTCTGCTGCTCGCGACGCCCGCAACCGAGACGAGTTCTTCGCCGGGATCCAGCGTCGTCTCGGGGTGCTACCGGAGGTGATCAGCGGCGAGGAGGAGGCCAAACTCTCTTTCACGGGAGCCCTCAGCGGGCTCGCTCCTGAGGCCGAGCCCGTGCTGGTGATGGACATCGGAGGTGGCTCGACCGAACTGATCACCGGTACGGTCCGTGGCGAGATCGACGCGGCCCAGTCGCTGGACATCGGTTCGGTCCGGATCACGGAACGCTTCCTTCCCGGTGATCCGGCCTCGGCGGCCGATCGTGCCACCGCCACGGCGTACATCGACGGACTGCTGGACGAGGCCGTGGTCGAGCTGCACGGAGTGGCGACCTGGATCGGCGTGGCTGGCACCGCGACCACCCTGGCCGCGATGCACCTCGGATTGGCGGTCTATGAACGTGAGCGGGTCCACGGTGCCACGATCCCGACCCAGGCTGTGCTGGCGCTGGCCGAGCAGCTCAGCGGCATGACCGTCGAGCAGATCCGCGCCGTCCCCTCCATGCACCCGAAGCGCGCCGATGTCATCACCGCCGGTGCGCTGATCGCCGCTCGCATTGCCAGCCGGGTCGGCGCGGAGCAACTCGTCGTCAGCGAGTCCGACATCCTGGACGGCATTGCGCTCCAGCTCCTGTCGACCTGACAGAATGCGTCGGTGACCTACCTGGCAATCACCGTTCTGGGCCATGACCGTCCCGGGATCATCGCGCAGACGGCGGAGGCGTTGGCCGAGCTCGGGATGAACCTCGAGGACTCGTCGATGACCCTGCTCCGTGGGCACTTTGCGATGACCCTGATCTGTGCGGGCGACGCCGGAGCCGCCAAGATCGAGGCAGCGTTGACGCCGTTGCTGGACGGCAGCCTGTCGGTGAGTGTGCGTGAGGTGCCACAGGAGTCCGAGGTGGCGCCACTCGGCGAGTCCTACCTGCTGACCGTGCACGGTGCCGATCGGCTCGGCATCGTCGCGCGGCTGGCCGCGGTGGTGGCCGAGGCCGGCGGCAACATCACCGACCTGACCACCCGGCTCTCCGGCGATCTGTACGTACTGGTCGCCGAGGTCGACTTCCCTGCCGCGACCGAGATCGCCGCCGTACGGGACAGGATCGCTCGGGTCGCCGACGAACTGGGTGTCGAGGTCGGTCTGCGGCTGGTGGAGCGCGACGAGCTGTGACCTTCGTACTCGCGACACTGCCCGAGGGGCGGGTGCTTGACGTCGTCCGCGCGCCGGCGCACGTCCTGTCCCAGGCCGGGCCGGGTGTCGACCCGCAGGACCCCGAGATCGTTCAGCTATGCGCCGACCTGGTCGCCACGATGCGTGTCTCTCCGGGCTGTGTGGGACTCGCGGCTCCGCAGGTGGGGGTGAGCGCTCAGGCGTTCTGCGTCGACGTGTCGGAGCATCCCAAGGCTCGTACCACTCACGGCCTGATCGTGCTGGTGAATGCCCGCGTGGTCGAGTCCAGCCGCAACGAGAAGGGGCGGGAGGGGTGCATGTCGGTTCCCGACCTGACCGGGGATGTGAAGCGGGCCACCCGGATCACCGTCGAGGGACAGCTGCCTGCGAGCGGTGAAACCGCACGGATTGAGACCGACGCTTTCGAGGCCCGGGCCCTGCAGCACGAGATCGACCACTGTGCCGGGCTGCTCTTCCTCGACCGGGTGGCGGGTGCCCACGCGATCCACACCCGCAAGGTCTATCTGGCGGGGGAGTCGGGCTGATCAGGGCCCCGAAGTTGCGGCGGGTAATGTCACTGCATCATGAGAAGGTTTCTCCCGGCTGAGCAGGCACCCCTGCGCAAGCGGCTGGCCCGCAGCCTCGGGCTGGCGATCGTGGCGGCGCTGTTCGCGGCTCCGATGGCCATCGCCTGGGGAGTCGGAAACGCAGAGGTGACCGACTACCTCGGTCCGCACCAGACCATCTTCTCGGCCAACTACAGCGGCGAGATCAAGCTGAATCTCGGCCCCTTCGGCAACGCCTACCTGCGCGATAACTACGCGCCGATAGGCGTCGAGATCAAGGTCGGTGGGGTCGGCAAGTCGTCGGGTAACGGCGCAGGGTTCTTCAGCGAGCAGACGCTGGCGGCCTACAGCGGTCTGTTCACTGACCCGCAGGAGACCGTTCGAGGCGTCGCCGAGCGGTTGCTGGAGGACGCCGCGTTGGAGGCCATGAAGGCCGAGATGGTGTTGCTGACGGCCTTCGCTCTGTGGACCCATCGACGGCGCTTCCTACGGGAGCCGGTCGCCAGGCGCACCGGTCTGGGACGTACCACGGTGACCTATTTCGTGGTGGCCTCCGTCTGCATCGGCTCGATCCTGGCGCCGCCCGAACGCAGCCAGGACGTGCGGATCGAGGTGGCTGTCGCTGAAGGCACGCCGCTGGAGGGTGTGACGGTCGACAGCGTCCTGCTGTCGGACCTCCTCGACCGTGGCATCAAGGGGTTGACCTTGCTGGCCGAACGGCAGCAGAAGGCAATGAAGGCCTATATCGAAGGAGCCACGGACGAGTTCATCCGGCAGCAGCTGCAAGTGGTCCCGGCGGGTCCTGATGAGACCCAGATGTTGGGTTTCAGTGACCTGCACTGCAACATCGCCATGACCGAGATCATCCGGCGGTTGGCCGCGATCGTCGAGCCCTCGATGATCATCAGCTCCGGTGACGACACGGTGAACGGGACGGCAGCGGAGCGCGGCTGCGTTACCCGGGAGGCGACGATCGCCCGCAACATCCCCTTCGTGGTGGCGGGTGGCAACCATGACTCCGACATCACCGAAGCCCAGATGAAGCGAGCCGGTATGCGGGTCCTGAGTGGGGCTGTGATCGACGTCAACGGAGTGAAGGTGCTTGGTGATGACGATCCCGAGCTGAACAAGCCGTTCAGCATTGAGCGCACCATGCAGCGGCCCGAAACCGAGGAGCAGCTGGGCAAGCGGATGCTCACCCAGGCGACCGGCAAGGACGTCGACGTGTTGCTGATTCACCAGCCGTTGGCCTCGGTCGTGATCGCGACCGCGCCCAACCCACCAGCGAAGTTGATCATGTGGGGGCACTACCACGCACAGGATGGGCCGCATGTGATCGTGCACGATGACGGCTCCTGGACGGTGGCGATGCAGGATGGAACCGCCGGCGGGGTGAAACAACCGACCATCACCTCGTTCAGCACGCCGTTCAGCGCTCCCCGGACCTCCGCCGACGTCTACCTGTTCACCCGGCATGTCCCGACCGGCTTGATCACCGGCGTCCAGCCGATCCACTTCATGCCCAACGGTGACGTTGTCATCGACCCGCGGATCACCACCGGTGACGTGAGCGCTCTGCCTCCGGAGACCCGGATGAAGCTCGGAGACACAGCGCCCCCAGCCAGCCCCTCACCCCTCGCCCCCCGCTGACCCTTCCCGTTCCCTGAGTGCCGGGAGTACGTGCCCTGATGCTGGAGTACGTGACCTGAGCCTGTCGAAGGGTGCCCGGGCCTGGAGTACGTGCCCCGAGCCTGTCGAAGGGTGCCAGGGCCTGGAGTACGTGCCCTGAGCCTGTCGAAGGGCGCGCTCGCTCCGAGTTATCCACAGTTACCCCCGTAGGGGGTGGCGGACTGACCGTGAGTTTGGCAATACTGACCCGCGGGAGGCTGGTCATGGCGTTCGGACGGGGCGGATCGCAGGCAGCGCGCGGGAGTGTCAGGGTGCTCGCGGTCTCCGTCTTGCTGGTCGCCCTCCTAGCTGGCTGTACGCCAACCAGCGGCCAGGTTGATCCAACCCCCCAGTCGTCCTCCCCCTCACCCGCACGCAGTCCGTCACCCTCGCCGACGCCGACACCCACGCCGGATGAGAGACAGCAAGCCATCGAGGGTGCAAAAGCTGGTTACGTGGCCTACTGGAAGGCGTTGGACTCCATGTACCAGGCCGGGGGTGCGGACCGTCCCACCGCCGCTATGAAGGAGACCATGACGGGGGAAGCTCTCGCCTTGATGTCAAGGATCGCGAAAGACACGCAGGCTGAAAAGGTGCGTCAGTCGGGGACAACGAAGATCACGGCGACCACCGTTGTGGTGGTCAACATCTCCAATAGTCCCCGCGTTGTCTCTCTTGAGTCCTGCGTCGACCGCACTCAGGTGCGTGTACGACGTAACGGAAGCGTGATCACGACTACGCCCAAGTTCTTGTCCGAACAACCTGAGCTTCATTTCGTTGCAGGTCGTTGGAAGGTGGCCGCGATCACGAGTCAGGCGCCCAAGAAATGCTGAAGACGTTGGCTACGGTGCTGCTTGGGCTCGTACTTTGTCTTTGCGAGTGCACGTTGCTGCGACCTCAGATTGCCTTGGCAATATGCCCAGGCGGATATGTTCGGCCGACCGATGGAGTGGTGGTGTGCCCAATCATGAAGGGCGGCCATGAGGGCACCGAACGAGGCGGGGATTCGGAGCAAGGCGAAGCGGTCGGCTCCTATCAGCCCCCACCGCTGCCGTGCTCCCCACAACAGGACCTGAAGACTCCGAACTGCCTGTGGCGCGACGAGAACGGCAAATACTGGACCTACGTCGGCGGAGACATCGACTTCCAGGCCTATGACGGCAAGCCGCCCGCCAACGCCCCTCCGACGTTGAGCCCTGCTCAGGCGGCCCAGATCGCCGCTGCACGCCTGAAGATGCATCCGGTCGGCGTCGGCCTGGGTCCGGACCCTAGCCTGAACTCGTACGAGATGATCCCGGTCGGTTTCCCCATCTGGCTGTGGGCCGAGGGCGGGGACACCGCAACCAAGTCGAGCACCGCCTCGGTGGCCGGCATCACCGTGGCACTCACCGCGCATCTGACCGGGATCACCTGGGACATGGGCGACGGCCACCGCTTCACCTGTGGTGTCGGTACCCCCTATGTCCGGGGTGCACTGCCACCCGCGACACCGTCCCCGGACTGTGGTCACACCTACACCAAAATGGGCCACTACACGATCACCGCGACCACGCGGTGGGCGATCGACTGGCGGGCGGGCACCCAGTCCGGCACGATTCCGTTCGCCATGAGCCAGACCCGCGAGATCCCGATCGGTGAACTGCAGGTCCTGGTTCGCTGACGTTCCGCCGGCACTGCGGTACGTGGATTGAACCGTCTGCCCTGCCGCATCGATGCTGGCGTTGCCACCGGGCGAGCCGAATCCCTGCGGCTAGGATCGTCGCTGGCCCCCGTAGCCCAATGGCAGAGGCAGACGGCTTAAACCCGTCCCAGTGTGGGTTCGAATCCCATCGGGGGCACCTCGGGTGATCGGCGGATGCGAGGATAACCCGGTGCCTGGCACCCTCTATCTCACCGGCGGCGGGTCTCCTGACGACGAAGCCCTGGTCTGGAACGAGATGCTGCGGCGAGACCCGCGCATCCTGTACTGGCCGTTCGCGCTCAGCGGGCGGATGCTGGAAGGCGCCGAGGCGTGGCTGCGTGACCAGCTCGCCCGCCGGTCGTCGGGTGCCGATCTGGTGACCTGGCCCAGTCTCGAGAGCCACAGCGTGGACGAGCTCACCACGTTCGACCTGCTCTTCGTCGGCGGCGGGAACACCTTCGGTCTGCTCGACCACCTGGACCGCCACGACTTCGTCGAAGCGGTCCGACGCTTCGTCGAGGACGGTGGCAGCTACTACGGTGGCAGCGCCGGAGCGATTCTCGCCTGCGACTCGATCGCCATAGCCGAGATGCATGACACCAACGACGTCGGCCTCACCAGGCTGGACGGCCTCGGCCTGCTTCCGGGCCCAGCGCTGCTCCCGCATTATGGGCCGCAGCATGAAACCGCAGCCCAGGCATGGTGCCGCAGCCATGGCGGTCGCGTCCTGGGTGTGCCGGAACGGTCTGGCATTGTGGTGACCGACAAGGACGTCCGCGTCGTCGGCCGCGAGGAAGTGTGGATTCTCGACGGCTTACAGGCGCAGTCCTGCCAGCCCGGCGACAGGTTGTCGCTCTGACCAGGGCGGCGCCCCGGGTCTTGCCGACCGATTTGCGCCTGCCACGAAGATCACCAACCGAAGGAGATGACGCGCTGATGGCCACCCACCGGCTGCCCGCCACCGCAGACACGACCGTTGACGTCTTCTCTCGTGATCATGGACCGGTGCTGACCGTCGAGCCCGGTGACCGGCTGATCGTGGAGTCGCTGGACGCCTCCGGCCACCTGCATCGGCAGACCTACCCCGGGGAGGACCAGCCCAAGATGTTCGCGGACAAGCGCGGGCACTGCCTGACCGGCCCTATTGCGGTGCGCGGGGCTCGCCCCGGCGACATGCTGTCGCTCGAGATGGTGGATCTGAGTCCCGGCTCGTGGGGATGGACTTCGGCCGCCGCGGCTGACACGCCGGTGACCCGGCGGCTCGGCCTGACCGACGCGTCACCGGCTTGGCTGCTCTGGGAGCTCGACGCGCAGACCGGGATCGGCACGACGGACCGCGGCTTTACCCGCGCACTGGCCCCCTTCCTGGGCGTCGTGGGGGTGGCTCCGCTGACACCGGGCGAACATTCGACCATTCCGCCTCGGGCCGATGCCGGCGGCAACATCGACTGTCGGGAGCTGGTGGCCGGGGCCACCCTCTTCCTGCCGGTCAATGTCGAGGACGCACTGCTCTATCTCGGTGATGGTCATGCCGCTCAAGGCGACGGCGAGGTCGGTGGCACCGCCATCGAGTGTCCGATGACCAGCGAGATCGTTGTTGACCTGGTCTCCGACCGCGTGCTGCCGTCGATTCACGCCGAGACGCCGAGCGGCCGGATCACGTTCGGCTTCGACGCCGATCTGAATGTGGCGATGGGGGAGGCGCTCGACGCGATGGTCGGCTGGATGCAACGGTTGTTCGAGCTCGACAAGGCGACGGCTCTCGCCCTGGCCAGCACCTGCGTCGATCTGCGCATCACGCAGATCGCCAACCAGACCTGGGGTGTGCACGCCGTGCTGGCTGACGGCACGATTACCTGACCTTGGTCGCCGGACGCTCAGCACAGCTGCTGCGGCTTGCCGTCCCCGTCAGCTGAACAGGCACTGACGACGCGTACTCCTTAGCGAAAGCCGAAGTTCGGGTAGGACTGGTCGTAGACGTCCTTGAGGATCCGCAACGACTTGCCGGCCTCGCGCGGGCTGATCCAGAACGGGTTCGGATCGTCCAGCTGTTCATAGAAGTCGTTGATCAGCAGTTCATGCGAGACGCCCCAGTAGGCGCGACCGCCCGACTCAGCCAGCCGCTCGGACACCACCTCGACGTCGCCGTTCAGGTGGGTGATCGTCAGGTCGCCCCGCAGGCTGAGGGTGGCCTTCTCGGTGGCGATGTCCACCGTGATCGGCGAGTTCACCGCGTTCGCGAGCGTGGCATAGAAAACGCTCTGGACGCCGTTGACATGCTTCAGCACGATCTCCGCGGTGTCCTCGACCTCGATCACCTCGGCCAACGCGTGCGTGGCAGCGTGACCGCGGACCTCGGTGACATCGCCCACCAGCCACTGCAGCAGGTCGAGGGTGTGGATCGCCTGGTTGATCAGCAGGCCGCCGCCGCTCGTCTCCCACCGGCCGCGCCAGTCCCGGCTGCGGTAGTAGTCGGCCGTACGGTGCCAGATGACCGTGGCCGAGGCGCCGATCACCTGGCCGACGTCACCCGAGTCGAGTCGTTCGCGGAGCGCCTGAACCGCCGCGTTGTAACGGTTCTGGAAGCAGACGGCGATCTTGGCCGAGGTCTGCTCAGCCACCGCGATCAACCGGTCACCCTCGGCCATGGTGTGCGCCAGCGGCTTCTCCATGATCACGTTCACCCCCGCCTCGAGGCAGTCGACCGCGACCGGGACGTGCTGGTGATGGGGTGTGCAGATGTGTACGGCATCGGGGGAGATCGCAGTGATCATCTCCCGGTGATCACCGAAGCCGGGGACCCCGTAGGCCGCCGAGGAGGCCGCGCGACGCTCGGGATCGGTGTCGACCACCGCCACCAGGTCGATTGCGGGGTTTTTCGCGATGGCTTCGAAGTGGACGCTCGACACGTCTCCACAACCAACGACTGCCGCTGTCGGCATCAGTGCTCTCCTTGGTCAGATCTGGGCGAAAGCCAGTGCCTGCTTGGCCCAGGCGTACGAGGTCTGGTGCGAGTCGTAGCGCGAGTCGACACTCGGCTCGTCGATCTCGATCATGAAGTCGCCGTCGTAGTCCTCGGGCATGGCGGCCACTACAGCGTCGAAGTCAACCACACCGAGGCCGGGCTCGGCCCACAGCCTCTTGGTGGCGGTGACCTCGCGGTAGCCCATCCCGACCCGTGACGCCGGATCCAGGTAGTCAGCGAAGACATCCTTGATGTGGATACCACCGATCCGGTCGGCGTAGCGACGGATCAAGGCGGCCGGATCGGCGCCGGCCCAGCGGAGGTGCCCGGTGTCCGGCCCGAAGCCGATGACGTCTTTGCCCAGGGTGTCCAGCAGCCGCACGACCTCGTCCTCGGTCTCGAACACCCCACCGATGTGGGAGTGGTGCAGCGGGCGCAGGCCCTCGGCCTGCAGCACCTGACAGACGAGGCCGACGTTCTCGATCGCCAGCTTGAGCCGGTCCTCATCGAAGTCCGCCCCCACCGCCGGCTGCTGCATCCGAGCCGGCACCGCCATCGACGAGATCATCGTCCGGTCCAGTCCGAGCGCCACCTGGTCGGCGGCGAAGGCCTTGGCGCGCTCGATCTCATCCTTGATGTCGATCGTCTCGTCGAAAGGCGAGCTGAACAGGCTCAGCGACGGCGCCAGCCCGAAGCTGCTGATCCAGTCACGATATTCGGAGACGGGCATGCCGGCCGGTACGTCGGCCTTGACCGCCGTGAAGCCGATCTCGGCGAAGTCGGCGAAGGCCTGCTCGAACACCTCTTTCGACTTGTCCACCTTCCCATCGCGAATCCAGTACGGAATGGGGTTGGCCGCCACCCGTGGCCGACGAGGCGGCACCGTCGTTGAGGTGCCTGCCGCAACGCTCGAGTGCTCGGCGTTCAGATGTTCTGTGCTCATACGAAGTCGATCTTCTCCCTGCTGAGGATGTCGGTGAAGGCCTGCCAGGCCTCGGTGAACAGCTCCGGCCCGGAGAAGCCGCCCAGGCTGTGGACGTTGCTGAGGTGCGGCTCGAGGGAGAAGAACCCGTCGAAGCCGTCCTCGCGGAGCGCCCGGATCGTCTCCACCACCTCACCGTCCCCTCGTCCAGCCGGGACCACCTCGCCGCTTTCCAGCAGCGCATCCTTGATCTGGACGTACTCCAGGTGCGGTCGGAGCAGCCGGTAGGCCTCGGTGAACGGGCGGACGCCGACCTGGACGAAGTTCGCCGCGTCCCAGGCAACCCGCAGATGAGGCGATCCGACCGACTCGATGATGTCGAGGCAGCGGCTCGGGATGTCGCCATAGATCTCCTTCTCGTTCTCATGCAGCATGACCACGTCGTACTCCGCAGCCACCGCGGCCAGCGCTGACATCCGCCTCATCACCTCGTCCCGAACCGAGTCCGGGTCGGTGCCGGGGCGGAGGAAGAACGAGAAGATCCGGATGTACGGCGCGTCAAAGAACCGGGCCACCTCGGCGGCGTGCCGAGCTCGCTCGAGATGGGCGTCGAACTCTTCGTCGATGAAGATCTTGCCGATCGGGGACCCGATGCTGGAGACGCTCAGGTCATGACTGGCCAGGATCTCGCGCGCCTGTCGCAGTTGCCGCTCGGAGAGATCGAGGATGTTGGTGTCCCAGGCGCTACGGAACTCGAGGTACCTCAGACCCAGCTTCTCGACGACTGAGCACTGCTCCTCGAAGTCGGGGGAGATCTCGTCAGAGAAACCTGACAGGGTCCACATGGATGCTCCTCGGGGGGGGTCGGGCGGCTGCGGTCCATTCAGCCAGCCCGCCGGACACGCTGGCAACCGATTGCCACAAGTTGCCGCCGGGGGAGGGTTCCTGGACGCAGTCCGGGGGAATCGAGCGCCGCGAAAGTCATCAGTACGCGAGTTCTCGTACGCGGAGCTGGCCCGATCCCCGGCGAAAAGTCATCAGAACGCGGGTTCTCGAAGAGGATCCGGCCCGATCCCCGCCAGAAGTCATCAGAACGCGAGTTCTCGAAGCGGAGCTGGCCGGATCCTCGCGAAAAGTCATCAGAACGCGACTTCTCGACCCAGATCCGGCCCGAGCCCCGCGAAAAGTCGCGTTCTGACGACTTCTCGACCCAGATCCCGCCAGGACACCTCCGAAAACTCGCGTTCTGACGACTTTTCGACCAACCGGCCAGGGGAGCGTTCGACGAGGACCACCTGGCCCGCCCTCCACGCCGTTCGGACACTTTTGGTGCCCGTCGGGGGCCGATGCATCTTGCCAACGACACCTCAGTGGCTCTAGAGTATGGGCAAGCGCTTTCCGATCCAGGACCTCGACACGCCGACCAGCCGGCCCGCGCGACTCACAGGAAGAAGATCCATGCCAGTTCGAACCATCAGAATCATCATGAACGGTGTCACCGGCCGGATGGGTTATCGCCAGCATCTGGTCCGTTCCATTCTCGCGATTCGCGATGAGGGCGGCGTCGTCCTGCGCGACGGAAGCCGGCTGCAGGTGGAGCCGATTCTGGTCGGTCGGAGCGAGGAGAAACTGGCCCGGCTGGCGAAGGAACACCAGATCGCCGAGTACACGACTGACCTGGACGAGGCCCTGGCCGACGAGACGGCGGCCGTGTATTTCGATGCCCAGGTCACCACCGAGCGCAAGAAGGCGATCCTCAAGGCGATCGCTGCTGGCAAGCACATTTACACGGAGAAGCCGATCGCCGAGTCCGTTGCCGAGGGCCGCGAGCTGGCCGACGCGGCCGCCGCGGCCGGCATCATCAGTGGGGTCGTGCACGACAAGCTCTTCCTGCCCGGCCTGCTCAAGCTGAAGCGGCTGATCGACGCCGGCTTCTTCGGTCGGATCCTGTCCGTGCGTGGTGAGTTCGGCTACTGGGTCTTCGAGGGCGACCTGCAGCCGGCCCAGCGACCCAGCTGGAACTACCGCGCCGAGGACGGTGGCGGCATCCTGCTGGACATGTTCTGCCACTGGAACTATGTCCTGGAGAACCTTTTCGGCCGGGTCGAGGCCGTCACCGCGAAGGCTGTCACCCACATCCCCGAGCGCTGGGACGAGCAGGGCCGCAAGTACGCCGCGACCGCGGACGACGCCGCCTACGGGATCTTCGAGCTCGAAAACAACATCATCGCCCAGATCAACTCGTCCTGGGCGGTGCGGGTCGACCGTGGTGAGCTGGTGGAGTTCCAGGTGGACGGTACCGAGGGCTCCGCCGTGGCGGGCCTCTTCGGCTGCCGCATCCAGCACAGGGTCCGCACCCCCAAGCCGGTTTGGAACCCGGACGTGCCGACCACCGAGGACTTCCGGGCCCAGTGGGAACAGATCCCCGACAACACCGAGTTCGAGAACGGTTTCCGAGCGCAGTGGGAGCAGTACCTGGCCGACGTCGACGCCGGCGCCCGGCACCCGTACGACCTGGCTGCCGGAGTCCGGGGACTGCAACTGGTGGATGCGGGCCTGCAGTCCTCCAATGAGGGTCGCCGGGTCGCCATCGAGAGGCTGGACGCGTGACGGCAGGCATCAGCACCGGCACCTGCGACCTCCCGGCCGCCGACGGCAGCTGGCGCACCGTCGAGCTCTGCGCACCGCGTGCCTGGCAGGACCACCCCCAGCCCTACACCTCCAGGGTGGCCTTCGCCGCGGCCCATGTCGTCGCCGACCCGCTGGGGGAGAACGTGCCGGGTGCGCCAGCGGCGGTGGACTGGGAGACCACGCTGGCCTTCCGCCGCCACCTGTTCCGCTACGGTCTGGGCGTTGCCGAGGCGATGGACACCGCCCAGCGCAATATGGGCATCGACTGGCCCGCTGTCCAGGAGCTGATCACCCGCAGCGCGGCGCAGGCGCGCGAGTTCGGGGCCCGGATCGCCTCCGGAGCGGGCACCGATCACCGGCTGGTGCTGAGCACCGTCGCCGAGGTGGCCGAGGCCTACCTGGAGCAGGTCGAGTTCGTCGAAGGCGCCGGATCACAGGTGATCGTGATGGCGTCGCGACACCTGGCCGCGGTGGCTCGCAGCGCCGAGGACTACCTGAGCGTCTACGACACGGTCCTCGGACAGGTCCGCGAACCGGTCATCCTGCACTGGCTGGGGGAGGCTTTCGATCCCCAGCTGAGCGGGTACTGGGGGTCGGCTGACGTGGACACCGCCACCGCGACCTTCCTCGGGCTGGTCCGGCAGCACGCCGACAAGATCGACGGGGTGAAGGTCTCGCTGCTGTCCGCCGACCACGAGAAGGGCCTGCGGGCGGCGCTGCCGGCCGGTGTCCGGCTCTACACCGGAGACGACTTCAACTACCCGGAGCTCATCCGCGGTGACGGCTCGGTGCACTCCGATGCGCTGCTCGGGGCGTTCGCGGCGATCGCCCCGGCGGCGTCGGCGGCCCTCTCGGCGCTCGATGACGGTGACCTCGACCGCTACGACGCCGAGATCAACCCGACCGTCGCGCTGTCCCGGCACATCTTCGCCAGGCCGACCTTCTACTACAAGACGGGTATCGCCTTCGTCTCCTGGCTGTCCGGTCTGCAGCCCGGGTTCACCATGATCGGTGGCCTGCAGTCGGCCCGCTCGGTCGTGCACCTGGCCCGCATCTTCGAGCTGGCCAACGAGGCCCGGCTGCTGCCCGACCCCGAGCTGGCGGCGCATAGGCTCGGGCTGGTGCTGGCCGCCGCAGGAGTCTCGCGGTGACCCAGCAGCCCGAGCTCGACATCCCGAGCGGCGCACCGGCCAGGATCGCCACCCCGGGACCGGGTGACGCCCGGCTGGCGCGGCTGTCGCTCAACCAGCGCACCACGGCGCACTGGTCCCTGCGTGAGGCCATCGAAGGGTCGGTGGCCGCCGGGCTGACCTCGATCGGGCTCTGGCGCGAGCCGGTGGCCGAGGTAGGACTGGCGACCGCGGTGCAGTGGGTGCGCGACGCCGGGCTGCGGGTCTCCTCGCTCTGCCGGGGCGGATTCTTCACCGCCAGCGCGGAGGTGGCGGTGAAGGAGGCGTACGAGTCGAACCTCGCCGCGATCGACGAGACGGCCGCCCTCGGAGCCCGCACGCTGGTGCTGGTGCCCGGCGGGCTGCCGGAGGGCGACCGGGACCTGGTGGCCGCCCGTGACCGGGCCGTCCGGGCGATCGAGCGCCTCGTCCCGTACGCCCACGAACACGGGGTGAACCTCGGCATCGAGCCGATGAACCCGATCTACGCCGCCGACCGCGGCGTGATCTCGACCCTGGCCCAGGCGCTGGACATCGCCGAACGGTTCGACCCCGCCGACGTCGGGGTGGTGGTGGACACCTTCCACCTGTGGTGGGAGCCGGGTGTCGCCGAGCAGATCGCCCGGGCGGGACAACGGATCGTCAGCTACCAAATCTGCGACTGGATCACCCCGTTGCCCGCTGACACGCTGCTCTCGCGCGGCATGATGGGCGACGGCCACATCGACTTCGCCGCCTTCAGCTCCGCGGTCGCAGCGGCCGGCTACACCGGCGATGTCGAGGTGGAGATCTTCAACGCCGACGTGTGGGGCGCGCCCGGCGACCAGACCCTGGCCACGATGGCCCGACGTTATGTGGAGCTGGTCGAGCCCTACCTCCACGTCTAGCTGCTCGGCCCCGCTGTTGCTTCTTAGGCGTTTCACAGCGGGAAGAAATCCATGCAGGACCGGTGTTCTATACACTGGGTCTCCGTGCACCGGAGGGTGCAGGACCATCAGGAGGAACTCAGATGCTTCGCAGTTCGAACCCGATCCTTTCCAAGAAGGACGCGTTCACGCCCGCGTCGCCCCAATATGGCAATCCCTACGGCCAGGGCCAGGCGGGCTTCCAGGGTCAGGCCGGCTACCAGGCCTACCCTCAGCAGGGATACCAGCAGAACCCGTACGGCCAGCCGATGCCGCAGGCGCAGCCCCAGGCACCCGAGGGCCGGATGTCCTTCGACGACGTCGTCACCAAGACGGCCGTCACGATGGCGATCCTGATCGGCACCGCGGCCCTGTCCTGGGTGTTCATGCCGCCGCAGCTCTACTTCCCGGCGATGGTCACCTCCGGCCTCGTCGGCTTCATCGTCGTCATGCTGGTGGCGTTCAGGCGCCGGGTGTCGCCGCCGCTGGTGCTGTTCTACGCCGCGCTTGAGGGCGTCTTCATCGGCATGCTGAGCAAGGTCTTCGAGATGGCCTACCCGGGCATCGTGATGCAGGCCGTGGTCGGCACGTTCGCCGCAGCCGGGGTGACGCTCGCCGCCTACAAGTTCTTCAACATCCGGGTCACGCCGAAGTTCCGCAAGGTCGTCTTCATCGCGACCATCGCCTTCGCGGTCGCCCTGCTGGCGAACTTCCTGCTGTCGCTGGCCGGTGTGAACCTCGGCCTGCGCTCCGGCGTCACCGGCGGCGTCAGCCTGCTTGCGGTCGGCGTGTCTCTCCTGGGCGCGGTGCTGGCCACCTTGAACCTGGTCCTCGACTTCGACTACATCGAGCGCGGTGTCGCGATGGGCGCGCCGGCGAGCGAGTCCTGGCGTGGAGCGTTCGGCCTGACAGTCACCATGGTCTGGCTGTATGTTGAGATTCTTCGACTGCTGTCCTACCTGCGTCGATAGACCCCACCGGCACCTGCCGGACCACTGATTTGAGAGCCGCTTCTCCGACGGGAGTTGCGGCTCTCGCCATTCACCCCCCGGGAGACTTCCCGCCGGCAGGTTAGAGTCGGGCCTGTGCAGTATGTGAACTCACTCATCGACCTGGTCGGCAACACCCCGTTGCTCAGGCTCAAGGCGGTCACCGGCGGAGCCAAACCGCTGATCCTGGCGAAGGTGGAGTATCTCAACCCGGGTGGCTCGGTGAAGGACCGGATCGCGGTCAAGATGATCGAGGCCGCCGAACGTGAGGGCAAGCTGCGTCCGGGCGGCACCATCGTCGAACCGACCAGCGGCAACACCGGCGTCGGGCTGGCCATGGTGGCCCAGGCGAAGGGCTACCGGTGCGTCTTCGTCTGCCCGGACAAGGTGAGCGAGGACAAGCGCAATGTGCTCGCCGCCTACGGCGCCGAGGTGGTGGTGTGCCCGACCGCAGTCGAGCCGGAGCACCCCAACTCGTACTACTCGACCTCGGACCGGCTGGTCCGCGAGATCGAGGGCGCCTGGAAGCCGGACCAGTACAGCAACCCGAACAACCCGGCCAGCCACTACGAGTCCACCGGTCCGGAGATCTGGAAGCAGACCGACGGCCAGGTCACGCACTTCGTCGCCGGCATCGGCACCGGGGGCACGATCACCGGCACCGGGCGGTACCTGAAGGAGGTGTCCGGCGGCCGGGTCCAGGTGGTCGGGGCCGACCCGACCGGTTCGGTCTACTCGGGTGGGGACGGCCGGCCCTATCTGGTCGAGGGCGTGGGCGAAGACTTCTGGCCGGCGAACTACGACCGAACCATCTGCGACCGGATCATCGAGGTCTCCGACGCCGACTCGTTCGCGATGACCCGCCGGCTGGCCCGCGAGGAGGCGCTGCTGGTCGGCGGCTCGTCCGGGATGGCGGCCGCTGCGGCGATCCGGCTGGCGCAGGAGCTGGACGACCCGGAGGCGGTCATCGTGGTGCTGCTGCCGGACTCCGGGCGGGGCTATCTCACCAAGGTGTTCAGTGACGAGTGGCTGACCCGCTACGGGTTCGCACCGCGGCCGGACCAGTCGGTGCGCGTGCTCGGTGATGTCCTGCGGGAGAAGTCGGGCGACCTGCCGTCGCTGGTGCACACGCATCCGAACGAGACGGTGGCCGAGGCGATCCAGATCCTTCGCGAGTTTGGGGTGTCACAGATGCCCGTGGTGCGGGCCGAACCGCCGGTGATGGCGGCGGAGGTCGTCGGGTCGGTGAGCGACCGTGGCCTGCTGGGAGCGCTGTTCACCCACTCGACGCGTCCCGCCGCCGCGATCGAGTCGGTGATGGAGCCGCCGCTGCCGATGCTCGGAGCGACCGAGTCGGTGGCGAAGGCGGTCGAGGCACTGGTCGACGCCGATGCCCTGCTGGTGCTGGACGATGGCCGGCCGACCGGCATCGTCACCCGTCAGGACCTGCTCGGCGACATCAATTGAGCGGCCTCGACGAGGAGAAGCCCTGAAAACCTGGTGCTCGTTGAGCCTGGTCCGGCGAGTCCAGGCCTGACGGCTGACCCGCGATCCCCACGGGATCCAGGTTTTCAGGGTCGGAGCGCCGGAACCCCTCAATCGAGCTCCGCTTCGAGGAGACGCCGCCAGCCGACCGTCCAGTTCACCGAGCGCCATTGGGCCAACGGCAGCCAGCGCGCGGACTCGGTGGTGCCGCCCACGTCCGCGACGACCGGCTCTGTCGGCAGGTCGCAGCTGGCGCGGTAGATGAGCCGTACGGCATGGAAGTCCTCCACCGTTCCGTCGGGTGCCCGGCCGACCCAGTGCGAGGTCTGGATCTGGCGGAGCTCGCCCAGTGACACCTGCTGACCCGTCTCCTCAGCCACCTCCCGCAACACCGACTCGGTCGGGGTTTCACCCGGGTCCATCCCGCCACCGGGAAGCCCCCACCGTCCCGGCACCGCAGTACGGTCGGAGAACTCGGTGGCGAGCAGGCCGCGCTCGGAGCGCACCAGCACATAGGCGGCGACGCGTTGCCGGACCCGGGGGACCTCGCCCGGGCGCAGCAGCAGCCCGCTGTCTCGGCCACGCTCGGCCTGCTGCGGGGGGAGGTGGTCCTGGACCGGCTCCACCAGCAGGCTGAGCGTGATCTCGTCCTCGACCAGGGCCGCCTCCAGCGGGCGCAACACCGCATAGCCACGGTGATGGCTCGCGACATAGGGATCGGCGCCGTGTTCGAGCAGATAGTCGAGCACCGGCGCCCCCGACGGTTCGGTCAGCCCGAGGATGCGCATCCGCCCATCATGACCGATCGGTCGTCTTTCTTCGAGGCGGACTTTCGTCCTCTACGCTGACCGCAGAGCGGACGAATGGCGGTCATGGTGCACAGACGGGGACTCATCCTCAGCGTTGTCGGCGTGCTCCTGGTCGGTCTTGTCCTCGGCTTGGTGGCGCTGTTCAACTGGCGGACCGGCCGGCGGCCCAACCTCGGACAGGGACCGCTGGCCGGTGCGTACCTCACCCGCCCCACGGCGGAGGAGCAGAGCCAGACCTGCCCAGGAGTCGGCGGAGGGCAGCCCGTGGTTCGCCTGACGGCTCCGCCCATTGTCGACACCCTGACCATCTGCATCCCCGACCCGCAGGACCCCGAGGCCAACGCGTTCGACGGGCCGTTGGTGCCGCGGACGATCAGCCGTGGCGACTCCGCCGAGGTCGCCCGCGCCCTGGACCGGTGGGCAGCCGCCTGGGCGGGGCCCGATGAGCTGCCGTGGAGGTTCCAGTCGGTGGCCTGCACCGAAGAGTTCCGGCTGAACCCCAGCTTCGCGATCACCGCGGCGGGTGTGACGGTCCGTCCGGTCGGCCCCTACACCGCCTGCCGACGCCCGACCGCGGAGGCCGACGTCGCGTTCGCCGCCGTGCTGGCCCTGGTCAGGTGAGTCACCACCAGAGCCGGGACTGCTCGCTGCCGTCGCTGTAGCGGACGGTGAATCCCGGCGGTGACCAGGACCAGCCGTAGCCGGTGACGACGGCACCGCCGGAGCCGGCCGAACCGCGCGGCGCGACGGTCAACATCCGGTGGCAGCCACCGACCAGGTAGGTGCCGCCGGCCAGCAGGGCACCGATCACCGCCACCGCGACGGCAACACGAACCAGGGTGGTCCGGTCCAATCGGAAGCTGCGGCGATAGGCGAGAGTGGGTGCTGCTGCGGTCATGCCGAGAAGACTCGTCGAGCCCGGCTGTTGATACATCGGCCTGGCGACGGATCCGAACTCATCCTGCAGACGTAGTCCATGCCGAGGGTGGGGCTGGCGGGTGGTGCGCACGCCCGGCACCGGTCCGCTCGCAGGAGGTGCACTACCGTTGGCGCAGGCCGAGCAGGGAGGAGCGACATGGTCGACTGGCTGGCTTATCTGGTGATCGGCGTCGCCCTGGCGTGCGCGGTGTGGGGCGTCGTCACCGCCGTTGCCGACAAGGCGCCCGGCAATGCACAGATCTACGCCGCGGCCGCACTGGAGCTGGTCGTGCTGGCGCAGTCGGTGACAGGCATCGTCCGGCTGGTCCTGGGCCCGCGTCCGGACGAAGTCGCGACCACGGTCGGCTACCTGGTCGGGATCATCCTGCTGGTGCCTATTGCCGTGTTCTGGGCGCTGTCGGAGCGCAACCGGTTCTCCGGACTGGTGATGTCGGTGGCCGCGGTCGCGGTGGCGGCGATGACGCTCCGGCTGTTCACGTTGTGGAGTACGGCCGGTGCCTGAGACGTCACCCGCTGGGTCCAGGCCACGACGCACCAGCTCCGGTCCGGGCCGGATCCTGGTCGCCGTCTACGGCCTCTTCGCCCTATCGGCCAGCGCCCGGGCCGGGGTGCAGCTGGCGACCCAATTCCAGGAGGCGCCGCTGGCCTATCTGCTGTCGGCGTTCGCCGGGCTGGTCTACATCGTGGCCACGGTGACACTGGCGATCGGCACCCCCAGGGCACGCCGGATCGCCTGGGTCGCGGTCGGGGTCGAGCTCGTCGGTGTCCTGACGGTCGGCTCGCTGAGCATCGTCGACGCGGCCGCTTTTCCACGCGCGACGGTCTGGTCTGCGTACGGGATCGGCTACGGGTTCGTCCCGCTGGTCCTGCCGCTGCTCGGCCTGCTGTGGCTGTGGCGAACCAGGCCCGGAGAGCACGCGTCGTCCCCTCGCTAGCGCCGGCCCCAGTTCCACGCCGGTCCGTCGAGCCTTCCCAGGTCGGCGATCCTGGTCTCGCCGAGGTCCTTGACCAGCTCGAGGACCCTGCTGTCGGTTCCTTTCCGCAGCTCCGCGATCAACGCGGCGGCATGCGACACGACGATCACCTGGCTGCGCCTAGACGCCTGGCTGATCAGCCGACCGAGCGGGGCCAACAGCTCCGGGTGCAGGCTGGTCTCCGGCTCGTTCAGCACCATCAACTCGGGTGGTCGGGGGGTCAACAGTGCGGCGACCAGCAGCAGATAGCGCAAGGTGCCGTCGGACAGTTCGGCGCCCATTAGCGGGCGCAGCAGGCCAGGCTGTTGGAAGGCGACGTCGAAGCGACCCGCGGACTGGGAGACGCTGAGCTGCGCACCGGGGAAGGCGTCGTCGACCGCCCGCTGCAGGGCGTCGGCATTGCCGACCTCGATGATCGTCTGCAGGGCGGCGGCCAGGTCGCTGCCGTCGTGATCGAGCACCAGCGTCCGAGTGCCGACCTGCGGCTGCCGGGCGGGCGCATCGACGTCGGTGCGGAAGCTGTCGTAGAACCGCCAAGACCTGACCGTCTCCCGGAGTGTCCACAGCTCGGGGGCCCGCTGCGGGTCGGCAAACTCGGCCAGCACGCTGTGATACGTCGGCAGACCGGTGGCCAGCTGCTCCCAGCCGCCTTCCGGCCCACGCAGCTGAGCCGCCTGCCTGGTGCGCTGCACCAGCACCCCACTGGGCCGCATCACCGGCCCGTCCCAGACGACCTCGCGCTTGATCTCCGGATCCTGGTTGAACGCCGAGCGGTCGCTGCGTTGCGGGATGCCGAGATCGACCAGGTAACCGAACTGGTCGGAGGAGAAGCCCAGCTGCAGGGTGATTGGTCCGCTCCGTACGGTGCCCTGCACTGGCTGCTCGCCTCGTCGCATCGCACCGCTGATCGACTCCGGGCCGGCCCACAGCACCGACTCCAGGCCACCCTCGCGAGCCAGCGAACCGATCACCCGCCCCTGCGCGCAGTCGGCGAGCAGGTGCAGGGCGCGGTAGAGGCTCGACTTCCCGGTGCCGTTGGCACCCGTCACCACATTGAGTGGACCGAGTGGCACCCGCAGGTCGCGCAGCGAGCGGTAGTTGGTGACCGCGATGGTCGTCAGCATGACGGCTCCGTCCAGGTATCCGGCTCGAGCAAGACGACCTCAGCCTCGGAGTGAGCCGCCGGCCACCCATGGGCGGAGGGTGTGATGAAGCTCCCGAACCGCAGCTCAGGTCCGCAGTCGGCCACGCCTCGGCCCTTCTAGTTGACGTGTCAACTGGTGCTCGGGACGGTGTCGGCCGAGCGGTGTGGCTTCCGTCGACGGCAGCTCTGCCGGACGATCAGCTCCGTGCCGAACAACACCTGCTGGGGTTCAGTCGGCCCCTCCTTGCGGATCCGCTGCACCAGGATGCGCGCCGCCTCGGCGCCGATGTCGTACGCGGGCTGCGCGACCACGGTGATGGTGGGGTGGATCAGGGACGCCCAGGGGGCGTCGTCGAAGGTGACCAGCCCGATGTCGCGCCCGACCCGGAGTCGGCGTCGCTTGAGCTCGGCCAGCGCTCCGAGTGCAAGCATGGAGTTGGCCACGAAGAGTGAGTCGGGGGGCGCCGCGGCGTCGAACAATGCCTGCACCGCCTGCTGGCCGCCCTCGGCCTGGAAACGTACATGCTGGACGATCTCGTCCAGGCCGAGGCGCCGCACCACCGACTGATACCCCAGGTGCCGTTCTTCGGCCGTCTCCGCGTCAGCCGGGCCGGTGATGCAGGCTGGCCGCTGCCAGCCTCGCCGCAGCAGCTGCTCCGTGGCCGCGACCGCACCCTGTACCGAGTCGGCGCGGACGGTGTCGACGCTGACGCCCAGGCCACGGTCGACGGCGACCAGCGGGATGTTGCTGGCGAGCAGTCTGGAGACGTCAGACGTGGTTGCACGCGGCGACAGGATCACCCCGGCGGCACGCTCCTGCTCCGCGACTCCCAGGTAGCGGGCCTCCTTGTCGATGTCCTCGTCGGAGTTGCAGAGCAGCACCGAGAACCCGGACTCCTGCGCCACGTCCTCGACCCCACGGGCGAGTGCGGTGAAGAAGGGGTTGTTGATGTCGGTGATGATCAGCGCCCAGACCTGGGTGCCCTGGCGACGCAGGTTCCGGGCCACCGCGTTGGGCCGGTATCCGAGCCGCTCTGCCGCCTCCCTGACGCGCGCGGCCAGGGCCGGGTCGACCTTCTCGTTGTTGTTGAGGGTGCGGGAGACGGTGGCGGCCGAGACCCTCGCCGCGGTGGCGACGTCGGTGATCTTCACCATGTGTCAGCTCGGCCGTCGGGGGTCTCCGGGGATCGCGAGTTCGTCCGGCCCGGGCAGCTCCGGCCGGGTCGTCGTTGGCCGGTCCAGATAGAACAGCGCTGTTGAGGCGATGTCATCGTGCAAGGGGTTGTAGCGGCCGCCCGACTTCCAGCCCAGCGCCTGGATGTCGACGGTGAGGTCCTGGTGGAAGTGGATCGGGTCCGGTACGTGCCAGCGATACATCCCGAACCGCTGCTGGCTGTTGTAGAGCCCATCGGGCCGCAGCACCTGAGGCATGCCGAGGTAGGGCGTGCTGAACTCCGTGTAACCACGGCCGGGTACGTCGAAGTTCCAGGCGCCGCCGAAGTAGTCCTCGGTGCCGGTCCCGGCGATGGTCGGGAACTTGTCGTCACCGTCGAGGTAGAACTTGATCTCGCCCTCGCCCCACCAACCGGGGGAGTTGACGGCCCAGGCGAGGTAGGTGCCGACGTAGTGGCCCTTGCCGACGACCCCGGTCAGGATGGGATGCGTCTGCAGCTCGGGCAGCGGATTGCTGCGCCGGTACTGCGCGTGCAGGTAACCGGAGTCGGAGACATCTACGCCTGTCTCGAAGGTCACCTGGTAGTAGACGGTGGCGACCTCACCGGTGAGGTTCTCGATCGTCAGCCGGGCGCCGGAGTCGAACGGCATCGGCCAGTAGGAGTTGAAGCCGCCGTTGGGGTTGACGGCGATCATGGCGGAGCTGACCTGGGCGAACTGACCCCAGCCCATGGCGAAGAAGTCCCCCAGCGGCACCTCGATGGCCGGCTCATCGGCGCCGTCCCAGTAGGCCCGCAGCACCAGCGTCCGCCAGTGGTCGCGATGGGTGGTGAGCCAGAGATGCGTGATGCGGGCCGGGCCGGCGATGTAGGCCAGCTCGTGCGTCTGGCCGCCCTGGATGTCGACCGAGGGCGACACCTTCCAGCCGACGCCCAGGTCACGTGCACAGCGTGCCCCGGTCCCCTCGGTGGCTCTGCCACCGCCGCCCTTCGCGCCGTCGAAGTTCTCGGGACTGATCGACCAGGTCTGCACCTCCCGCAGCCGGGAGATGTCATGGTTGCTCGCGAACGTGCTCATGCACTCACTTCTTTCCGATCCTGGTGGTCCGGGCAGCGGCAGTCGCCCGTCACCCTACCGACCGAGAAATCGATGACACAAGGGTGCTGAGGTCGCGCCCCCTGAGCCCGTCGAGTTGCGCCCTCTGAGCCGGCCCCGAGCACCGCGCTCTGAGTCGGCCCACTACGCGCTCTGAGCCGGCCGAGTACGCGCTCTGAGCCTGTCGAGTACGCGCTCTGAGCCGGCCGAGTACGCGCTCTGAGCCTGTCGAAGAGCGGGAGGGCGCCTAATCCCGGTACGCGCTCTGAGCCTGTCGAAGAGCGAAAGGTCGCCCTTCGACAGGCTCAGGGCGCGGGACAGGCTCAGGGCGCGGGATCGGGCGCTCAGCTGGTGCGTGCAGCGGCACCGTAGAGCAGGTCGGCGTAATCGGGGTGCCGGTCGATCCAACCCTTGATGAACGGGCACGTCGCCAGCACCTTCCGCTCGCCTCGGCGGCGGACATCATCCAGCGCTGTCCTGGCCAGGGCGCTCCCGACGCCGTTGCCCTCGAAGGCCGGATCCACCTCAGTGTGCGAGAAGACGATCAGATCCGTGGCCAGCTGGTATTCGGCGAACCCTGCCAGCTGGTCACCGATTCTGGCCTCGAAGCGGGTGCGTTCCGGGTTGTCGACGATGGTCGGCTGCATGGGGGTCTCCTGTCGGGGGTGGGCGATCACGGGTCAGGCACTCTGCCGTTGGCCGTCGAACAGCAGCTGTTCGAACGGGACTGGGATGTCGTACGGGTCATCGGTGGTCGCGGGGGCGTGTCGGGCGATCGAGCCGGCGAGCTCGGCGGCGGCCCGCTCGATCCGGGTGGTGAGCTGACCGTCACCGGCGGCGCCCCAATCATGGGTGGCAGCGTAGACGGCGGTCGGCACCGGTGCGGCGCGCAGGTGGGCGAACAGCGGCCGCAGCGCGAACTCGAGGGCGAGCGAATGCCGCTCCGTCCCGCCTGTCGCCGCCATCAGCACCGGCGTACCGTCCATCACACCCGGCTCGAGCACGTCGAAGAAGCTCTTGAACAGCCCGCTGTACGAGGCGCTGAAGATCGGCGTCACCGCGATCACACCGTCGGCGCGGCTGACCAGCTCGAGTGCTGTCCGCAACCCTGCCGCCGGAAAACCGGTCAGCAGGTGGTCGGTGAGCTGGTGGGCGAGATCACGCAGCTCGATGACGTCAACCTGCAGGTCGACACCGTCGGCGGCCAGTGCGCGCTGGGTCGCCGAGGCCAGCCGGTCGGCGAGCAGCCGGGTGGAGGAGGGCTGGGAGAGTCCGGCTGAGACCACCACGAGCTGCTTCGTCGAGGTCATCGCAGACCTCCAGCCGCCACCGTCTCGGGTCCAGGGACGTCGCCGACACCGGCCGCGCGCTGGGCGCTCAACAGGCCCGCATGGGTCGGACCGTCGGGCACATGGGCTGGGCGCAGCGCATCCAGCTCCTTGCGCAGCACCGGCACCACCTCGCCGCCCAGCAGGTCGAGCTGCTCGAGCACCGTCTTCAGCGGCAGGCCGGCGTGGTCCATCAGGAACAGCTGGCGTTGGTAGTCACCGAACGACTCCCTGAAGGCGAGCGTCTTCTCGATCACCTGCTGGGGGCTGCCGACGGTCAACGGGGTCTGCTGCATGAAGTCCTCAAGCGACGGGCCGTGACCGTACACCGGCGCATTGTCGAAGTAGGGACGGAACTCGGCGACGGCATCCTGGGAGCTTCGGCGCATGAAGACCTGGCCACCGAGGCCGACAATGGCCTGGTCGGCGGCGCCGTGCCCATAGTGCTCGAACCGGGTCCGGTAGTGGTTGACCAGCCGGATGAAGTGTTCCTTCGGCCAGAAGATGTGGTTGGCGAAGAAACCGTCGCCGTAGTAGGCCGCCTGCTCGGCGATCTCTGGACTGCGGATCGAGCCATGCCAGACGAACGGAGGCACACCGTCCAAGGGGCGCGGGGTCGAGGTGAAACCTTGCAGGGGTGTCCGGAAGCGGCCCTCCCAGTCGACAATGTCTTCGCGCCAGAGTCTGTGCAGCAGGTGGTAGTTCTCGATCGCCAGCGGGATGCCTTCGCGGATGTCCTTGCCGAACCACGGGTAGACCGGGCCGGTATTGCCACGACCCATCATCACGTCGACGCGTCCGTCCGCCAGGTGCTGCAGCATGGCGAAGTCCTCGGCGATCTTCACCGGGTCGTTGGTGGTGATCAGCGTCGTCGCCGTGGACAGGATCAGCTTCTCGGTCCGGGCGGCCAGGTAGCCCAGCATGGTGGTCGGGGAGGACGGAACGAACGGAGGGTTGTGGTGTTCGCCGGTGGCGAAGACGTCGAGTCCGACCTCTTCGGCCTTCAGGGCGATCGCCACCATGGCCTTGATTCGCTCCGCCTCGCTGGGAGTCTTCCGAGTGGTCGGGTCGGTGGTGACGTCTCCGACGCTGAAGATCCCGAACTGCATGGCGCTGCTCCTGGTGGAATAGTTGATGATTCAATCGATCTACCCGCTGGAACAGTGGGCGGACGCTGGGTATTCCCGCCGACCAGTCTCGCCCATACGGGGGGCGGCCACCGTCGACGGTTATGCTCCATGGCACGCTCGCCCGGTCCCGGGCACCGAAGGGGAGAACGAGATGAAGTACAACCAGCAGTCGCAGCTCGACCCTTCTCAGATGGGGGGTGGGTCGCGAGGTGGGGGCGGCAAGATCGCCATCGGCGGGGGCGCGGGCCTGATCGTGCTGGTAGTGGCCCTGCTGCTCGGGATCAACCCCAACGACATCCTCGGCGGCCAGCAAGCCGGCCCGGCCGACCCGTCGGCCTCCAGCCAGTTCGAGCACTGCAAGAGCGGCACCGATATTGAGAAGGACCGCGACTGCCGCTTCGTCGCCTACACCAACTCGATCCAGTCGTTCTGGGGCCAGTCAGTCGACAACTACCAGGAGATCCAGGTCGACACCTTCACCGGCAGTGTCGCCACTGGCTGCGGCACCGCCACCTCCGCGGTCGGCCCCTTCTACTGCCCGGCCGACACCACGGTCTATCTGGACCTCGGCTTCTTCGACCAGCTGACCGGCGAGCTCGGGGCTCAGGGCGGCGACGCTGCTGAGGCGTACGTGCTCGCCCACGAGTTCGGACACCACATCCAGAAGCTGACCGGGACCATGTCGAAGGTGCAGGGCCAGGGCCAGCAGTCCGGACCCAAGTCCGGAGCTGTCCGGCTGGAGCTCCAGGCCGACTGCTACGCCGGCGTCTGGTTCAACCATGCCACCGACGACCCAAAGAGCCCCATCGCCGAGGTCAGCCAGGAGGACCTGAACAGGGCGCTGGATGCGGCCTCGGCGGTGGGCGATGACCGGATCCAGAAGAAGATGCAGGGCCAGGTGACGCCGGAGAGCTGGACCCACGGGTCGGCGGCGATGCGGCAGCAGTGGCTGACGACCGGGTTCCGTACCGGTGACCCACAGAAGTGCGACGCCTTCGCCAGCGGTGCCCTGGGCTGACCCGGCAGCGGCGGATGCTTGGGGGGCCCCGAAAACTCCCGTTCTGATGAGTTCTGGGCCGGGTTGGGCGCTGTGGGCCGGGAAATGTCGCGTTCTGATGAGTTCTGGGTCGGGTTCGGCGCTGTGGGTCGGGAAATGTCGCGTTCTGATGAGTTCTGGACCCGGTCCGGCGCCCCCGGACCGCGAAAAGTCGCGTTCTGTCGAGTTTTTCGCAGGGGGCGGACGCGGATCAGCAGGACAGGAACAGGCCTACCAGCCGGGCGCACCGCACCGGGTCCTCGGTGAGACCGTGGTCGAGGCCCCAGACCCAGTAGTCCACGCTGCGCAGCACCACCCAGGCATACGCCCGTTCCTCACACAGCTCCGCCTGGTCGACCAGGGTGTGGAAGTGCTCGAACACGGCGTCGTCACTCATCTCGTCCAGCCGGGACCACAGCATCCGGGCCAGGTCGTACTCGATGTCGCCGCGCATCAGGACCGGGTCGACCGTGAGCCACGGCTCCCGCCGTCCGGCCAGCACCTGTTCATAGTGCAGGTCGCCGTTCACGGCCAGCGTGGACGAGGTCTCGGCCAGCGCCAGGGCATGAGTCAGCGCCACGTCCAGCACAGTGCGGCTGAATGGCCGGTCGAGGCGAGACCAGCTCTCCTCGAGATCCCCCAACCGGGCCGCCGCGACGGCCGTCGTCGAGAGGACCTCCGGCGGTCCGGGTACGGCCAGTCTGCGCATCATCCGGCCCAGCACGGGGACCGCCTCCGTCAGCGGCAGGTCGTTCAGGCTGCGGGACCCGTCCAGGCGCTCGAGCAGGGTGACCCCGGCCGCAACATCGGCGTCGATCAGTCGCACAGTGCCGCGTCCGTCCCAGAACCGCAACGCGGCCACCTCCGCGGCGACGTCATCGGTGGGTGGGGTCAGCCGGAGGGCGAGCAGCTCGCCGTTGCGGCGGACCGGCACCACCAGAGCGTTGGAGCCGTGCCGCGGCGGACCGTCGAGCTCCAGCTGCAGGCGTCTGCAGTGGTCGGCGACCAGGCTCGGCAGAGCGTCCAGCCAGTCGCCTCCGCCCTGCCACCAGCGCGGCATCGCGCGGAAGCTTGCGGGGAGCTCGATCACGGGAGAGTCGCTGAGGTCGACGTGGGCTAGTGTCCCCGCTGCTCGTTCGGGTCGGCAGCGGTCGCTTCGGCGGCCGCGGGACCGTGGCCACGGCGTCGTTCGCGGGTGGGCCGCTCGACGGGTTCACGCTGGTCGCGCGGAGCGGCGTCGTGAGCAGCTGCCCGGCGAGGGACAGGATAGGAGAGTTCGGGTCGCATCCGGCGATCAGCTCCTGGTGGTCGCGATGTGTTCGATCAGTGCTGTGGTGGAGATCGACGGCGTGCGAGGGAGGTAGACCACCTTGCAGATGTCGTTGAGGAAGTCGAACTTGCCGGCCCAGTCGTCACCCATCACCAAGATGTCCGCAGCGTGCTGCTCCACGTACTCGCGTTTCAGCTCGAGGCTCTCCTCGACGAAGACCGTGTCGACCACCTTGAGGTTCGCCACGATCTCCAGCCGCTCCTGCTGGCTGAATACCGGGTTGCGGCCCTTCTTGGCCAGGTTCAGGGCGTCGGAGGAGACGCCGACGACGAGCCGGTCGCCCAGCTCGGCTGCCCGGTTGAGCACGCGGACATGGCCGACGTGCAGCACGTCGAACGTGCCGAAAGTGATCACTGTCGTCTCTGCCATGCGGGGTTCCTCCTGGTCGGGCGTCCCCACTGTATGCAATTGGCTGCCTCGTCGCGAATAGGCTGGCCTGGGCATCGTCGGGGAAATCCGGCGTGCCGAAGGGGGCGGGTGCGGTCCGGGCACCCGCGATCCTGACTCTACGGCTGGGGGAGCGATGGCACAGGGACAGCGATCGGTGGTGGTCACCGGGGCTTCGACCGGAATCGGCCGCGCCACAGTTCAGGGACTGACCAGGATGGGTTTCCGGGTCTGGGCCACGGTGCGTCGGGAGCAGGACGGGAGGGCGCTGACCGACGAGCACAAGGGCGCCGTCACCCCGCTTCTGGTCGACCTGCTCGACCACGACTCGGTCCGGGCAGCCAGCCGGCGGGTCTGCGAGGCCGGACCCCTGTTCGGCCTGGTGAACAATGCCGGCGTTGCGCTCCCTGGGCCCCTGGAGCACCTGCCGATCGAGGCCTTCCGTCGGCAGCTCGAGGTCAACCTGGTCGGTCAGCTGCTGGTGACCCAGACGTTGCTGCCGGCCCTGCGGACGGCCGCCGCCGAGCTCGGCGACGCCCGGATCGTGATGATCGGGTCGATCAGCGGCCGGATCGCCGGTCCGATGCTGGGCGCCTATGCCGCGTCCAAGTTCGGCCTGGCCGGTCTGTCGGAGTCGTTGCGGGCCGAACTGGCGCCGTCCGGGATCCGCGTCCTGCTGCTCGAGCCCGGGGCGATCGCGACCCCGATCTGGGAACGCGGCCTTGCCGCCGGCAACAAGCTCCAGCAGGAGTTTCCTGCCGAGGCGAGTCGTTACCGGTTCCAGATCCAGGCTGCGGAGCAGATGGCGGAGCGGGGCAGTAGGCGGGGCCTGCCGCCGGACCGTGCGGCCCAGGTGATCGTGGCCGCGCTCACGCTGCCCAACCCGCGACCCCGCCAGGTGGTCGGCCGGGACGCCAAGGTCGCAGCGATGCTGGCTCGGGTGCTGCCGTACCGGCTGCTGTACCGGATGACCGCTGCGCGCAGGTAGGACGATCGCCAGGCCACCGCGGTTGCGGCTCGAGCCTCAGCCGCAGGTCACACCGGTGGCGTGGACCGGGCAGTAGCCGTTGGGGTTCTTGTCCAGGTACTGCTGGTGGTAGTCCTCGGCGTAGTAGAACTCGGGCGCCTCCCGCATCTCGGTGGTGATCTCGCCGTAGCCGGCGCGCTCGAACTCCCGCTGGAACTCGTCGCGCACCTGCACCGCGATCGCCGCCTGCTCGGGGGTGGTCGTGTAGATCGCCGAGCGGTACTGGGTGCCGACATCGTTGCCCTGCCGCATGCCCTGGGTCGGGTCGTGGTTCTCGAAGAACACCTTCAGCAGGTCGGCATAGCTGATCTTGTTCGGGTCGTACGACACCCGCACGATCTCGGTGTGCCCGGTCTTGGCGCTGCAGACCTCCTCGTAGGTGGGGTTGGGGGTGTACCCGCCGGCGTAGCCGACGGCGGTCGAGGTGACCCCGTCCAGCTGCCAGTAGAGCTTCTCCGCGCCCCAGAAGCAGCCGAGCGCGAGGTAGGCCACCTCCGAACCGGCCGGGGTGACATCGACCGGGGTGCCGAAGATCTCATGGAACGTGGGCTGGGCGAGCACGGACGTGTCACGGCCCCGCAGCGCGCGCTCGGGCTCGACCATGGTGACCTTCTGCTTGGTGAAGAACATGGGGACCAGTGTGCCTCTCTGTGGTCGGTGCGCGGGAAGTTGCCCGCGGGAAGTCAACGCATCCGCCGACCGGGACATTCCAGTGCACGACGGCTACGCTCCAGATCATGAGTGACACCACAGGTTTCTCGACCCGGGCCATCCACGCCGGCCAGCAGCCTGACCCGACCACCGGGGCGGTCGTGCCGCCGATCTACGCGACCTCGACGTACGCCCAGGACGGGGTCGGTGGGCTGCGCAACGGCTACGAGTACTCCCGGTCGGCGAACCCGACCCGCACCGCACTGGAGGAGTGCCTGGCCTCGCTGGAGGGGGGTAGTCGCGGGTTCGCGTTCGCCAGCGGGCTGGCGGCTGAGGACACCCTGCTGCGGACGATCTGCCGGCCCGGTAGCCACCTGGTGATCCCCAATGACGCGTACGGCGGCACCTTCCGGCTGTTCGCCAAGGTGCACGCCCGCTGGGGCGTCCAGGCGACGCCGGTCCCGCTCACCGACCTCGCCGCGGTCGAGGCCGCCCTGCGCCCGGGCGAGACCACCGCGATCTGGGTGGAGACCCCGACCAACCCGCTGCTCGCGGTCGCCGACATCGCCGCCCTGGCGGCCATCGCGCACGACGCCGGGGCGCTGGTGATCGTGGACAACACCTTCGCCTCGCCCTATCTGCAGCAGCCGTTGGCGCTCGGCGCCGACGTCGTCATGCACTCCACCACCAAGTACTGCGGCGGCCACTCCGACGTGGTGGGCGGGGCCCTGGTGGTTGACGACCCGGATCTGGCCGAGAAGGTCGCCTTCCACCAGAACGCGATCGGTGCCGTTGCCGGGCCGTTCGACTGCTGGCTGGTGCTGCGCGGGTTGAAGACGCTCGCGGTCCGGATGGACCGGCACTGTGACAACGCCGAACGTGTCGCGGCCTTCCTCTCCGACCACGCCGGCGTCTCCGAGACGATCTACCCGGGACTGGACTCGCACCCCGGCAGGGAGCTCGCCGCGCGCCAGATGCGACGGTTCGGTGGGATGGTGAGCTTCCGCGTCGCCGCCGGCGAGCAGCATGCCCTGGACGTCTGTGCCCGCACCCGGGTCTTCACCCTCGGAGAGTCGTTGGGCGGGGTGGAGTCACTGATCGAGCATCCGGGCCGGATGACGCACGCCTCGGTGGCGGGCACGGAGCTGGAGGTGCCGGCCGACCTGGTCCGGCTCAGCGTCGGGATCGAGGACGTCGAGGACCTGCTGGCGGACCTGGGCCAGGCGCTCGACTGACGCCTGCCCTGTTGTCCGGCTCAGCCGAGCGCCCAGTTGACCGGTTCGCCGCCGGCCTCCACCAGCAGCGCGTTGGCCCGGCTGAACGGTCGAGAACCGAAGAAACCCCGGTCGGCCGACATCGGCGACGGATGTGCGCTGGCGATGTACGGGACGTCGCCCAGCAGCGGGATCAGGCTCTGCGCGTCGCGTCCCCACAAGATGGCGACCAGCGGTCCGCCACGCGCCACCAGCGCCCGGATGGCGGTCTCGGTCACCTGTTCCCAGCCCTTGCCACGGTGCGACCCGGACCGGCCCGGCTGCACCGTCAGCACCCGGTTCAGCAGCAGCACGCCCTGCTCGAACCATGGGGACAGATCCCCGTTCGTCGCCTTCGGCACCCCGCAGTCGTCCTGCAGCTCGGTGTAGATGTTGTTCAGGCTTCTCGGCAGCGGCCGTACGTCCGGGGCGACGGAGAACGACAGCCCCACCGGGTGCCCCGGTGTGGGGTACGGGTCCTGACCCACCAGCAACACCCTGACCCCGGCCATCGGACGGCTGAAGGCGCGCAGCACGTTCTCACCGGCGGGCAGGTAGCCCCGGCCGGCGGCCAGCTCGTCGCGGAGGAAGCCGCCGATCCGGGTCAGGACCTCGGCAACCGGGCTCAACGCCTCGGCCCAGTCCGGGGTCACCAGCTCAGTCAGCGGGCGTGGGCTCATCGGTGAATCCTTTCTCGACCTTGGTCAACCGTTCGGTCGGGACACCTGAGGGCATCCGGAGCGCATTCGCCGCCGCCCCGAGCATCAGCACCGCGCCGACCCCGAACGCGAGCGGGTAGGAGACCTGGTCTGCCAAGATACCGGCCACCAGGGGCCCGATGATCGCGCCGACGTCGGAGCACATGGAGAAGACCGCCACCGGAGTGCCGCCGCGGCCGCCGGCGGCGTCACCGACCGCGGCCGCCGGAGCCGTGCCGAGAAAGGCCGCTGCCACGCCGTACAGGCAGAGCAGGCCGATCAGCACCCAGATGTTGGGGGCAAACGGAACGATTCCGATGGACACCCCGGCCAGGGCGCCGGCCCCGACCATCGCCTCCTTCCGACCGACCGTGTCGACGAACTTGCCGGCAGGTCCGACCGCGATCGTCTGGGCCACCGAGGCGCAGGCGAAGGCCACCCCGGTCCAGGACGCGGGCCGGTGCAGGACCTCCACGACCAGCACGGGCACCAGCGCTGTTCGGACGCCGAAGGAGGTCCAGCCCTGGGCCAGGTTCGTGGCACAGGCCGCCTGGTAGCGGACGTCGCGAGCCACCTGGCGGAATGGCAGCAGCTCCAGGTGAGGTCCGCTGACCACCGTGGACGCGCCCCGTCGCAGCAACGCCAACCCGACGGCACCGGCGACGGTCAACGTGGCGGCGTAGAAGAAGAACGGTGCGGTCAGCGAGATCGCGGCCAGCAGACCGCCGATGGCCGGGCCGGCCATCCCACCGATCAGGAAGCCACCCTGGTAGAAGCCGGCGGCCCGGCCGCGGATCCGGGTCTCCACCGAGTTGAGCAGCAACGTCATGGCGGACACGGTGAACATGGCCGACCCGATTCCGCCGACCCCGCGCAGGAGCAGCAGCTGCGGGTAGGTCTGGGAGATGCCGGCCAAGCCGCTGGAGAGGGCCACGATGAAGATGCCGACAGCGAGCACGAGCCGCTCCCCGGCGGCAGTGATCATCCGTCCGCAGAACGGGCTGGTGGCCAGCCGCATCAGCGCGAACACGGAGACCACGGCGCCGACCTCGAAGTTGCCGACACCGAAGCTGCGCGCATACACGGGAAGGACCGGGATCAGCACACCGAACCCGACAGCGACGCAGAAGGCGATCAGGCCCAACACGATGACGTCGCGGGGGAGGGTGGTGCGTCGCCGCGCCCAGGCGCCGGCCGTGCTGCGGAAGCTCACCCGGATAGTCTGCCGGGCGGTCCGGCCGCAGACCGACCGGGCTCGTCGCAACGGAGCGCCTCGGGCGAAGGCCGGATGCCGTTGGCGATGCGTGCTAGACATCCAGACATGACGGTGCTGTGCGTGGACTTCGGTTCGACCTTCACCAAGGTCGGCTGGGTCGACGCCGACCAGGCCGAGCTGCGCGCGACGGTCGCCGTGCCGACGACGCTCGAGTCCGACGTCCTGGACGGACTGGCCACCTGCTGCGACCTGCTCCGCCGCCAAGGCTGCCGGGTGGACGGGGCAGAGGTGCTGGCGAGCTCCAGCGCAGGTGGCGGCCTACGGATCGCGGTGATCGGCAACGAGCGGCTGGTCACCTCCGAGGCCGGAAGCAGGGTGTCGCTCTCCAGCGGCGGGCACGTGGTCGAGGTGATCTCCGGCGGGCTCGATGCGAGCGGAGTCGGTCGGCTGGCTGCCGCCACACCGGACCTGCTGCTGCTGGTGGGCGGCACCGATGGCGGCAACGCCGAGACCCTGCTCAGGTCGGCGCAGACGATCGCCGCCGCCCACCTGCAGCTGCCGGTCGTGGTCGCCGGGAACGCCGCGGCCGCCGCCGAGGTGTCGGAGCTGCTCAGCTCCGTCGAGCACCTGATCGCGGCGAACGTCGTGCCGGAGATCGGCGTCTTCGCCCCCGACGATGCGCGCCGGCGGGTCAGGCAGCTGTTCCTCACCCATGTGATCGGCGGCAAGCACCTCAGCCGCAGCGCCGAGTTCGCCCAGATGGTGCGCGGCGCGACGCCGGATGTGGTGCTGCGTGGTGTCGAGACCATCGCCGCGAACGGGGTCGCTGTGGCCGTGGTCGACGTCGGCGGCGCCACCACGGACGTGCACTCCGTGCTGCAGGTGGACGCTGCCGAGGGTGCACCCGAGGCTGGCCTGTCCCGCGAGGTGGTGGCACCGAGCCGGGCCAGCCGTACGGTCGAGGGAGACCTCGGTGTCCGCTGGTCGGCGCCGGCCACGCTGAGCCACGGTCAGGCGGAGGGGCTGCTGACGGCGGCCGACCGCACGTTGCTGGACATGTGGGTGTCAACTCTGTCGCCGAGCCGGCTGCCCCACACGGCGGCCGAGCGGGCCGCCGACGCGGTGCTGGCGACGATCGCCGTCGCCGGGGCGCTGCGCCGGCATTCCGGCCGCTCGGAGGCGTTGCTCATCGCCGGCCGAAGGGTGCTGCACCGCAGCGGGGTCGACCTTCGCGAGGTCGAGCTGTTGATCGGCTCGGGGGGCGTGCTGCGCGCCGACCCGACCGCTGGGGTGCGGCTGGTCTCCGACGCCCTCGCCAGGGCGCAGGGAACGGGTCGGATGCTCCCCGAACGACCCCGGGTGGCCGTCGACGGCGACTACCTACTCTCGCCGATCGGGCTGCTGGCCGAACAGAACCCGGCGGTGGCGGCGGCCCTGGCTGCCTCGTTCGGCACCTGAGCCGTGCGCAGGAAGCGGCCAGCCGCCACTGCTCGGCCCGATCGGGCGCGGGCGAGCGGCTCCGCGGCGTCCGATAGCGTTGCCACCGCGGAGCGATCCAGTCGCCGAGCTCGCGCAGCGCGGATCGATGTCAACAAGCGACCGCTCGGCGACCTGTTCACGGGAGGGTATTGATGGACGCTCTTGACCGCTTCAAACGGGGCATCCCCCGACGGCTGAGGCGTGCGGACCGGCTGCCGGTGCCGGCCAGACGTGCAGCCATCGAGCCGGTTCCGACATCGTCGACGCGAGCTCCCGCAACCGAGGCGGCCGTTCCGGCGGAGCTGGTCGAGCCAGCCGCAGTCGCCTCCGGTGACGACTCCGGCATCCCCCGAGGGTTGCAGATTGCGGCCGGGTGGGCCTGGCGGTTGCTGCTGGTCGGGGTTCTGGTCTATTTCATCGGCTGGGGAATCCGCTTCCTGTCCGAAGTGATGGTCCCGCTGGCGGTAGCCACCCTGTTGGCTGCGCTGCTGTTCCCGGTGGCGCACCGTCTGCGCACCTGGGGGGTGCACCGCGGACTCGCCGCGGGCATCTCGGTCATCGGCGGCCTGGCGCTGGTGTTCGGCACCTTGACCCTGGTGGCCACCCAGATCGCCTCCCAGTCGTCTCAGCTGGCCAGCCAGGTGATCACGGGCTTCAACCAGCTGTTGGACTGGCTGGCCAACAGCCCGTTGCATGTGAACAAGACGCGGCTGAACGACTACGTGAACCAGCTGCAGGACTTCCTGACCAGCAGCGAGTCTCAGATAGCCACCTACGTTGCGGAGATCGGTGCCCAGGTCGGGCACTTCGTAGCCGGCTTCGCCATCGTGATCTTCACCCTGTTCTACTTCCTCTACGACGGCCGCCGGGTCTGGACGTTCCTGCTGAACTTCGTGCCCAAGCAGGCCCGCGCCAGGACGGACCATTCGGCCCGACGAGGGTGGACGTCGCTGGTCTCCTATGTCCGCGCGACGATCCTGGTGGCGCTGATGGACGCGATCGGTGTGCTGATCGTCGCCCTGATCCTGCAGGTGCCGGTGGCCCCGGCGCTGGCGACGCTGGTGTTCCTCGGAGCGTTCATCCCGCTCGTCGGTGCCTTCATCTCAGGCTTCGTGGCCGTCGTCGTCGCTCTGGTGGCGCTCGGCTGGGTGCAGGCCCTGGTGATGCTGGCCGGGATCGTTGCCGTGATGCAGCTGGAGGGGCACATCCTGCAGCCCTTCCTGCTGGGTCGGGCCGTGAGGCTGCACCCGCTGGCCGTGCTGCTGGCCATTGCCACCGGGGTCATCGTCGGCGGCATCGTGGGGGCACTGATGGCCGTCCCGTTCCTGGCCTTCACCAAGACGTTCATCCAGGATCTGGTCGCCACCGATGGCGACCCCGCCCTGATCACGGACGTCGTCAGCTAGCCCGAGGGGCTCAGAGGGCTGAGCCCTGCTTGTACTTGGCGTACGAGACGTCCCAGTCGCTCCAGCCGTTGCCCTGCTCCAGACCCCGGCTGGTTCCGGTGGTGATGGTCGGGTCGCCGATGCTGACGGTGTTGAACAGCCAGCGCGCGTCCGCGGTGCTCATCCCGACGCAGCCGTGACTGGCGTTGGTCCGGCCGAAGACGGCCATGTTCCACGGGGCGGCGTGCAGGAACTCCCCGGAGGAGGTGATCCGCATGGCGTACTCGACGTCCAGTGAGTAGTAGTTGGGCGAGTTCTTGTCAGCGATGCCGATGGTCTCCGAGGCCATCTTCGTCGTCCTCAGCTTGGCCATGATCAACTTGGTGCCGCTGCGGGTGGTGAACCCGGGCTTGCCGCCGCTGACCTTGATGGTCCGGCTCAGCTTGCCGTTGATGTAGACCTTCGCCTTGTCGCGCTTGAGATCGATCTTGGTCACCACCGAGCGGCCGATGGTGAACGAGGTGCTGCGGGAGTGCTGACCGTAGATGCCACCGCCGGCGTTCACGCCGTTGAGGTTGGCGTCGACGGTGACCTTCGTCCCGGGCTTCCAGAAGTGCTTCGGCCGGAAGTGGACCTCGGTGTCACTGACCCAGTGCCAGGTGCCCTGCTGGCGAGGAGACGTGGTCACCGACAGGTGCTTCTCAAATTCCGCCTTGTCCTTGACTGCGACGTCGAAGGTGATGATCACCGGCATCCCAACACCAACCTTCTGTCCCGACAGCGGGTACAGCGTCGGGAAGGTCTGCTGGTCCAGGCTCAGCTGTTGGGTGGTGAACGACGACCTGGTGGTGGTCTTCACTCCCTGATCGCTCGTTCCGGTCATCACCAGCCGGTACCTGGTGGCAGGGTCCAGGCCGGTGGAGGCCGACCAGGCGGTGTGGGCCTTGTTGAGGTGCCCGGGCACCGCCATGGTCTTGGCGTTCCCGTCCGCGTCCTTGCCGGAGTAGGCCAGCTTCACCGACGAGACGGTGCCGCCGGAGGCCTTGACCGCGACCGTGGTGTCCACCTTGACATCGGTGGCGTGGTCTTCGACATTGCTGGTGAACACGACCGGGTCCGGGGTCGGGGAGGGGGTCGGCTGCTCGCTCTGCGCCGGGGCGGAGGTCGAGGACGAGGTCCGGCCGCCACCATCAGTCTCGGTTCCCTGGCTGGTGGGTACCGAGCCGCAGCCGGCCAGGGCCGCCGCGAGGGCGAGGGCCGTCACTGCCAGTCCGGTGCGTTGCCACCGGCCGGTCCGGGTCATGTGCTCACTCTGCATGGATATCCTCAAGCTCCTGTGGCTGCCCGGTCGGGCGGCTCAGCGTGCGGTTGGTTCGGTGCTGCGGGTTCTAATGTGCCATGGGCACGAGATCTGGTTCCTCAGCGGCGCCGGTGGTCGTCTCCTCTGTGACCTCCTTGCGCATGCCCAGCGGCTTCTCCTTCATGAACACGGCGATCAGCAACGCTACGGCCATGAAGGGCACGGCCACCATGAAGACGTCGTCCAGGGCGTCGGTGAAGGCGGTCAGCACCCAGGTCTTGACCGGCTCCGGCAGCGCGCGGATGGCGGTGACGTCCTGGATCGAGGTGGTGGCCTGGCCCATCTGCCCCTTCGCGGCCGCGGGGACGATCTGGGACAGGTGATGAGTGAGGCGGGTGTTCAGGATCGCCCCGAACAGGGCCGTCCCGATGGCACCGCCCATGGTCCGGAAGAAGGTGACCGAGGCGGTTGCGGTGCCCATGTGCCTGCGGTCCACCGAGTTCTGCACAGCCGTCACGACCACCTGCATGGTCAGGCCCAGACCGAAGCCGAACGCGAACATGTTCAACGCCACCAACGGGTACGAGGTGTCCACGGTGAGGTGCGAGAAGGCGAACAGGGCGCCACCGACGACGATCGCCCCCAGGATCGGCATCCATTTGTAGCGGCCGGTACGGCTCATCAGCTGGCCGCCACCGATGGAGGTGGTGAACATGCCGATCACCATCGGCAGCATCGCCAGCCCGGATCGGGTGGCCGACATCCCCTGAACCGCCTGCAGGTAGATCGGCAGGTAGATCAGGCCGCCGAACATCCCGATGCCCATGATCATGGCGAAGGTGACGTTGGAGGTGAAGATCCAGTTCCGGAACAGCCCCATCGGGATGATGGGCTCCTTGGCCCGCAGCTCGACCAGCACGAAGGCGGCGCCGAAGAGGACCGTTGCCACCAGCAGGCCGATACCGGTGCCGGACAGCCAGCCCACGTCGGGGCCGGCCCAGCTCACGTACAGGATCAGGCTGGTCACCGAGGCGACCACCGTGGCTGCGCCGAGGTAGTCGACCGAGGTGTCGCGCTTCACATGGTGCAGCTTCAGCGCAAACGAGGTGATGACCAGAGCCGCGATACCGATCGGCAGGTTGATGAAGAAGATCCACTCCCAGCCGAGGTGGTCGGTGAAGAGGCCGCCGAGCAGCGGGCCGGCGACCGACGAGACGCCGAAGACGGCGCCGAACAGGCCCTGGTACTTGCCCCGCTCGCGAGGCGGGATGATGTCGCCGATGACGGCCAGCGCCAGCGACATCAGGCCGCCACCACCGAGGCCCTGGATGGCCCGGCCGATGATCATGACCTCGATGTTGGGCGCCAGGCCACAGATCACCGATCCGATCAGGAACACCACGATCGCCGCCTGGAAGATCGGCCGACGGCCGAGAAGGTCGGAAATCTTGCCCCACAAAGGGGTGGCTGCTGTCGACGTCAGCAGGTAGGCGGTGACCACCCAGGAGAGCTTGTCGAGGCCGCCGAGATCGGAGGTGATCTTCGGCAGGGCGACACCGACGATGCTCTGGTCGAGTGCGGCCAGGAACATGCCGGCCATCAGACCGCCCAGCACGACCATGATCTGGCGGTGGCTCAGGTAGTCCCCGCTCGGAGTCGGACCAGCGGCGACAGCCGGATCCGCTTCCGAGATGAGCGCGCGGCGCGGCTCAGGTTTCTTGTTCACTTCTGCTCCAGTTCTGCGATGGTGCTGTCGATGTCGTTGACGAACTTGTTCAGCAGGCGCTCGAGGGCCTCGACGTCCTCGCGGTCCCAGCTCACGAAATGCTGGATCAGGGCGGCCTTGCGCTGGGCGAAGCCCTCGTTCAGCAGTTCGTGCCCGCGGGCGCTCACGTCGACCAGCTGGGCGCGACCGTCATCCGGGTCGGCCTTCCGCTCCACCAGGCCGGAACGGTCCAGCTGCTGCACGTGCCGGGAGACGGTGGAGGAATCCAGGCTCATCTTCGCCGCCAGTTCGGTCACCCGCAGCGCGCCGTTGCAGCGCAGCGTGTGCAGCAGCCAGAAGGTGCCGGGGTCGATGTCGCTGGCCGTACGCTGCCGCATCAGGCGACCGATCGCCATCAGTGCGGCCAGCACCGACTCCTCGACAGACTGTGTCGAGTTGTCGTCCAGCGAGGAAAGTACGTGCATGACGCAACTATAAGATTACTTGCATGGCACACACAAATGAGTGCGGTGTGACCTTCGTCGCCCAGGGCTGACAGAGCCAGGGTTCCTGTCACATGGCGGCGCAAATCTCCCTGGCTCTGTGACAGTTTCCCAAGTCGACTTGGGAAACTGACACCAGCGTAGGCCAGGGCCAGGGGGACTAGGGGAGCCGGACGTGGTCCGGGGTCAGGTCGCTGATCCGGGAGACACCCATCAGCTGCATGGTGCGGGTGACCTCGGCGCGCAGGATCTGCACGGCGCGCTCGACGCCGCGCTCGCCGCCGGCCATCAGCCCATAGAGGTAGGCCCGGCCCACCAAGGCCAGGTTCGCGCCGAGGGCGTGTGCTGCCACGATGTCGGAGCCGGTCAGGATGCCGGTGTCGACCCAGATCTCTGGCCCGTCGCCGACGGCGTCGCGCACCTCGGGCAACAGCCGCAGCGGCGTCGGAGCCAGGTCCAGCTGCCGGCCGCCGTGGTTGGAGAGTACGACCGCGTCGGCGCCGACCGACAGCACCCGCTGGGCGTCCCGGACCGTCTGGATCCCCTTGACGACGAGCGGGCCGTCCCAGGCAGACCGCAGCCAGGCCAGGTCGTCGAGGGTGACACTCGGGTCGAAGAGCAGGTTGCCGAGTTCGGCCAGTGGACGGTCCCACCGCCGCAGCGAGGCGAACTGCAGCGGCTCGGTGGTCAGCAGGTTCACCCACCAGTGCGGGTGCAGGGCGCCGTCCAGCACCGTCCGGGCGGTCAGTGCCGGTGGCATCGCGAAGCCGTTGCGCAGGTCGCGTCGACGCAGCCCGGTGACGGCGCTGTCCACGGTCAGCACCACCGCCTGGTAGCCGGCCTGCCGAGCCCGGGCCAGCAGATCCACGCTGGCGGCCCGATCCTTCCAGACGTACAGCTGGAACCAGAGCCGTCCCTCGGGCGCGGCGGCGGCGACCGTCTCGATGGTGCTGGTGCCCATGGTCGAGAGGGCGTAGCCGATACCGTTGCGGGCGGCGACGCGCGCGACCGCCACCTCGCCCTCATGCTGCATCATCCGGGTGAAGCCGGTCGGGGCGAACGCGAACGGCAGGCTGTTCGTCCGGCCCAGCACGGGGGTGCGGAGATCCGGGGCCGAGACGTCGTGCAGCACCCCGGGCTGCAGCTCCAGCGAGGCGAACAGGTCGCGCGCGCGGCGAAGGCTGACCTCGCCATCGGCTCCGCCGTCGACGTAGTCGAAGACCGCCCGGGGTGTCCGTCGGCGGGCGATGGCGCGCAGGTCCTCAATGCAGAGGGCCCGGTCGAGCCGTCGCCCGGTCGGGTTGAGGTCCGGTCGCCGGAGTCGCAGCAGGGGTGACAGCTCGTTCCAGCGGGGGAGTCGGCGGGTGGTCACTGCAGCATCCTCCACCCTGCCTTCCGGCAGCCGTGAGGGGCGTCTGCCCCGAGCCGCGGGCGACTGCCGGAGGAGGCCACCGTCCACGGTCACCGTGATCATCTTGAACTCATCGGGACCTGCCGTCATGATCAGGGAGTCCAGCACCACCCTCTCCGCGAGACCGGGAAGACATCGATGAGGATTGACGCACACCATCACATCTGGGACCTGACGGTTCGACCGCAGGACTGGATGACCCCCGACGTGGCGGCGGTGATCGGACGCAGCTTCTCGATCGCCGACTGGACGGAGGCCGCGACCGCCAGCGGGGTGGACCGGTCGATCATCGTGCAGACCGTCACCGACCCCGCGGAGACGCCGGAGATGCTCGAGATCGCCGCCGCTCACGAGCAGGTGGCAGGCGTGGTGGGTTGGCTGCGGTTCGACGACACGGTGGAGGCCCAGATCGACGGGGTCCGATCCGGGGCTGGCGCCGACAAGTGGGTCGGTGTTCGTGATCTTGCCGAATACGTGACCGACCCGCGCTGGCTGGCCAGTGACACCGCGATCGGCTGCATCGGCACGGTGGGCGCCGCGGGGCTCACGGTGGATTTGCTCACCCGGCCCCATCAGCTGCCGGCAGCCGTCGAGGCGGTCCGGGCCAACCCGGACGTGCACTTTGTCGTCGACCATCTCTCCAAGCCGGACATCGCCGGCGGCCGGCTGGCCGAGTGGCAGCAGTTGATCAACCAGCTGGCACCGTACGAGAACGTGGCCTGCAAGGTGTCCGGTCTGGTGACCGAGGCCCGAGCAGGCTGGCAGCCTGCCGACCTCGCCCCATACGTGGACACGGTGCTCGAGTCGTTCGGACCCGGACGGCTGATGTTCGGCAGCGACTGGCCGGTCTGCCTGCTCGCCACGGACTACGCCGGAGTGGTGGCGGCCGCCGAGGCGCTCACCGGGCAGCTGAGCCAGCCAGAGACGGACCAGTTCTGGTCCGGCACCGCAACCCGGTGGTACCGGCTGGACGGAGATGTCTGAGATGGATCCGACAACCGACGGAACCGGCGCCGCACCGCTGCGCAGCCAGCAGTGGTTCGGCGACACCGGCCGCAACGGCTTCATCCACCGGTCCTGGATGCGCAATCAGGGCTTCGCCGACGACGTGTTCGACGGGCGCCCGGTGGTCGGGATCGCCAGCACCTGGTCGGAGCTCACCCCGTGCAACGCCCATCTGCAGGAGGTGGCGGCAGCGGTCAAGCGTGGGGTCTGGGAGGCCGGTGGGTTCCCGCTGGAGTTCCCCGCCATGAGCCTGGGGGAGCCGCTGATGCGGCCCACCACGATGCTCTACCGCAACCTGTTGGCGATGGAGCTGGAGGAGCTGCTGCGCGCCAACCCGCTGGACGGCGTGGTGCTGCTGGCCGGTTGCGACAAGACCACGCCTGGCACCCTGATGGCTGCAGCGAGCGTCGACCTGCCAACCCTGATGATCACCGGCGGTCCGATGCTGAACGGGAAGTTCCAGGGCCGTGACATCGGTTCGGGCACCGACGTCTGGAGATTCAGCGAAGAGCGTCGGGCAGGCCGGATGTCGGCGACCGACTACTCGATGGCCGAATCGTGCATGTCCCGCAGTCGGGGTCACTGCATGACGATGGGCACCGCCTCGACGATGGCCTGTGTGACCGAGGCTCTGGGGGTGCAGCTCCCCGGCACGGCCGCGATCCCGGCCGTGGACTCGCGACGCTACGCCGCCGCCCAGGTCGGCGGTCGCCGGATCGTCGCGATGATCAACGAGGATCAACGGCTGTCCACCGTCCTCACCCGGGAGGCCTTCGTCAACGCGATCCGGGTCAACGCCGCCATCGGCGGCTCGACGAATGCGGTCGTGCACCTGCTGGCGATCGCGGGCCGGATCGGGGTCGAGCTCTCGCTGGCCGACTTCGACACCTTGACCTCGGAGATCCCGCTGCTGGTCGACCTGATGCCGTCCGGTCGGTTCCTGATGGAGGACTTCGCGTACGCGGGTGGCGTACCGGTGGTGATGAAGGAATTGAGCGACCACCTCAACTTGGACCACGTCACCGTGAGCGGGCGATCGGTGCGTGACAACATCGCCGACGCCCAGTGTTGGAACCGCGAGGTGATCGGTACCGTCGAGGAGCCCATTCAGCCGGCCGGATCCGGCACTGTGGTGCTGTTCGGGTCGCTGGCTCCGCGAGGTGCCGTGCTGAAGGTCTCGGCCGCCTCACCTGAGCTGCTGAGCCATGTCGGGACGGCGCTGGTGTTCGACACCATCGAGGAGTACGTCGTCGCCTCCGAGGACCCTGATCTCGACGTCACGGCCGACACCGTGCTGGTGGTCCGCAACGCGGGGCCGAAGGGCTATCCCGGCTTCCCGGAGGTGGGCAATGTGCCCATCCCGAAGCGGCTGCTGGAACAGGGAGTGCTGGACATGGTGCGGATCTCCGACGCCAGGATGAGCGGCACCGGGTACGGGACCTGCGTCCTGCATGTCGCCCCGGAGGCTGCCGTCGGCGGCCCGCTGGGGTTGATCCGGACCGGCGACCTGGTTCGGTTGGACGTGCCGAACCGCCGACTGGACCTGCTGGTCGACGAGCCGGAGGTGGCGGCGCGACGGGCGGCGTGGGTCCCGCCGGGTCGGTCAACCGACAGGGGCTGGGCCCGGCTCTACGTCGAGCACGTGCAGCAGGCCGACCAGGGGGTCGACCTCGACTTCCTCACTGGGAGCAGCGGCAGCACGATCCCGCGCCATTCGCACTGAGGCCTCCCAGGGACGTCGGCCCGGAATCGACGCGCGGGACCCGGACTCGACCCCGACCGGACCCTGAAAGTGTCAAACGACTCTTTTCAATGGTGAAAGTCGACCTTATCTTTTGAGTATGAGTCCTTCATCTGACATGACCGCGATCCTCGAGGAGCTTGCCTCGGGTCGCATTGACGCCGCCGAGGCGGCCCGGCGCATTGACGCCCTGAAGGCGGCCGAGGCGCAGTCCGAGCCCACCAATGAAGAGCTGGCAGCGCAGGGTGGAAGCAGCTCCGGGCCGGCGGAGCCTCCGTTGGACCCCTGGGCCGCGGCCACCGACCGGCCACAGCAGCCGAGCTTCACCACCGAGAGCTTCCGGTCGGAGAGCTCCGCCGACGCCGTTGAGCCGGATGGACCGGCCCAGCGCCATGCCGGCCCCCAGTCCTCGGGAGGAGTCGAGCGCATCTCGGTTCGGGCCGTCGGCCGACGCGTCCGGATCATCGGGGAGCCGTCGGTCGCCACCGTCTCGGCGGACGGACCGCACGTGTTGCGCCGCAACGGCGCGGTGCTGGAGATCTCCAGTGACGGCGAGCTGGGCGCCTCGATCGATGGGTTCACGCTGCTCAAGGCGCCCCGCAACCTGGATGACATCCGCGCACTCGGGCTGGGCAAGGAGCTGTTCCTGCGGGTGAACCCCAACATCGTCATCGACGTCGAGGTGACCGCCGGAAGCCTGAACACCGAGCGCGTCCCCTTCCTGGGCAAGGTCCGGGTGACCGCGGGCGGGGCCAAGCTGTTGGATGTCGAGCAGATCTCCGACGCCCTGGTCCAGGCCGGTCAGGCCACCATCAAGGCCTCGATCAAGACCGGCAGGTCTCGGGTCAGGGCCGAGTCCGGTTCGCTCTCGATCCAGCTGGCCGACGACTCCAACGTGACGGTCCGGGGCGAGGCGCAGCTCGGCAAGGTCAGCTGGAGCGGTGGCCACAGCGGCGCCGGTGACGAAGTGGTGATGGGCAACGGCAGTGCGCGCCTCGATGTCGAGGTCGTGATGGGCCATGCGCTGGTCAAGGTCGGCTCCGACCAGGAATCGCCGGCCGGAGTATGAGCGACCGGGCAACTCCCAGACCGAGGATGGCCCCCGACCACCACGCACCGAGCGAGTGCCCGGTGTGCGGCGACCATCTCGCGGTGACACGGCTGGGTTGCGGGTCCTGTGGCACGGAGGTCGGCGGCATCTTCGCCTCGTGCGAGTTCTGTGCCCTGGACGCGAAGGACCTCGACACGCTCCGGGTGTTCCTGGCGTCACGTGGCAATATGCGTGAGCTGGAACGTCATCTCGGCGTCTCCTATCCGACGGCCCGGTTGCGGTTCGCGCAGCTGCTCGAACGGCTCGGGCTGTCCGGGGAGCCCGACCAGCCGGCTGGGATGACCCGGGAGCAGATCTTGTCCGAGGTGGCCGCCGGGGCCCTGACCCCCGTCGAGGCGACCCGGCTGCTCCAGCAGCTCAGCTGAGGGCGCCCTGAGCCTGCCGAACGCGCCCTGAGCCTGTCGAGCGCCCCTGCGCCTGTCGAAGGGCCGGTTGGAGACAGGCACGAGAACGCTCCCTGAGCCTGTCGAAGGGCCGGTTGGAGACCGGCCCGAGAACGCTCCCTGAGCCTGTCGAAGGGCCGCGGCCGAGAGCCCACAGGAAAAAACAGGACCGCCGCCCTGCCGGGCGACGGTCCTGACACTCGGCCAGTGTGCGGGTCAGCCCTTGAAGGGTTCCACCTTGACGATGGTGACGTTGATCGGCTTCCCGTTCGGTGCCTCGTACGTGACGCTGTCGCCGGTGCTCTTGCCCAGGATCGCGACGCCGAGCGGGGACTGCGGGCTGTAGACGTTGGTGTCGTCGACCGCATCGTCCAGGCCGAGCAGCTCCCGTGAGCCGAGCAGGAAGGTGTCGGTGTCGGACTCGTCGCCGTCGAAGGCGATGGTCACCTGGGTGCCAGGTGCGACCTCGTCGGTGTTGGCTGGGGCCTCACCCACCTCGGCGCGACGCAGCATGTCCTCGAGCTGGCGGATCCGGGCTTCCTGCTGCCCCTGTTCCTCACGAGCGGCGTGGTAGCCGCCGTTCTCCTTCAGATCGCCCTCGTCGCGGGCGGCGGCGATCCGCTGTGTGACTTCGGCGCGGCCAGGCCCAGCAAGGTGCTCGAGTTCATGCTTCAGCTTGTCGAACGCCTCTTGGGTCAGCCAGATGGTGGCCTTTTGAGTGTTTTCAGACATTAGCCAAGCCTAGCAACCAATGGCCCCAGCAACTAACCACCGACGCTGGAGTGGTCCTGATGGCCTGCCAGAGCTCATCTGACCGTACACGACTTGAGGGAGGCCGAGGTGGCGCGGCGGAGGGTCCTGAGCTCGATCGTCACGTCCACCAGCCGCTCCGGTCGGGGCCCCACCTCGATCTTCTTCTCCGCGACCGGCTCGAAATCCGTGGCCTGGGCCTGGACCACGCAGACGACGGGCACGGAGGGGTCGCGTCGATCCACGGTCACGGTGACCCTGATCGACGTGTCTGACTGGACCGTGAAGGCGGACACCCGGCCGGCGACAGCGGGATGCGACTGCACGGTGGCCGCCCACAGCAGCCAGCCGAGTGCCACCGCGGCCAGCAGACCCACCATGACGATCAGCAGCGGTCGGGGCAGCCGCGAACGTGGATAGCGCCGGCGCAGTCGTTCGGCGGCTTCGGTCATGCCGACCATTGTCACCTGCGTATGTCCGTCTCGATGAACGGGAGCCCTGGACGGTCGAGACAAGGTCCCATGGGACGATGTGGCAATGGATCAAGCTCCCCTGCGCGTGGACCAGTCGGGCGAAGCCCTGCGCCTGCTGCATGTTCACGCACACCCGGACGACGAGTCAAGCAAGGGTGCGGCGACGACCGCCCGCTATGTGGCGGAGGGCGTCCGCGTGGTGGTCGCGACGTGCACCGGCGGTGAGCGCGGATCCATTCTCAACCCGGCGATGGACCGGCCGGACATCCTGGCGAACATCGCCGACATCCGCCGACGCGAGATGGACCGAGCCCGCGAGATTCTCGGTATCGAGCAGGTCTGGCTGGGATTCGTCGACTCTGGACTGCCCGAGGGTGACCCGCTTCCGCCATTGCCCGACGGCTGCTTCGCCCAGGTCGAGTTGTCGGAGGCTGTGGCGCCGCTGGTGCAGGTGATCCGTGAGCTTCGCCCGCACGTCGTCACCACGTACGACGAGAACGGCGGCTACCCCCACCCGGATCACATCCGCTGCCACCAGATCACCGTCGCCGCCTTCGACGCCGCCGCGGACCCGAAGGCCTACCCGGAGCTGGGCGAGCCGTGGCAGCCGCTCAAGCTCTACTACCAGTTCACCTTCCATCGGGACCGGATCGCGGCCCTGGACGCGGCGATGCGCGAGCGCGGTCTGGAGTCGCCCTACGCTGAACGGCTGGCAGATTGGGAGCCGGATCCGAGCCACGCGGCACGATTGACCACCCGGGTTGAATGCGCCGACTACTTTAGCGTGCGCGACCAGGCCCTGCTGGCGCACGCCACTCAGGTCGACCCGGAGGGCTCCTGGTTCGCTGTTCCGCTCGAGGTGCACAAGCAGGCGTGGCCCACCGAGGACTTCCAGCTGGTCCGCAGCCTGGTGCCGACGGACGTTCCCGAGGACGACCTGTTCGCCGGAATCGCGGTGCCCGCGGCCGAGTCGAGCGCGAGTAGAGTGCAGGTATGACGCTCTTCGAGATCGATCCGAACGTGGTCAAGCCGGGGTGGACCCCGCTGTTGATCACGCTCGTGCTGGCCGGCGTCATGGTCCTGCTGTACCTGAGCATGCGACGGCAGTTCCGCAAGATCTCGGTGCCGCCGAGCGACGAGGGCGGGCGCCCCGCCGGGCACGCGGACGAAACGATCGAGCCGCACGGAGACGTCGAGCCGCACGGAGACGTCGAGATCTCGCTGAAGTCCAAGTCGGACCAGACCTAGTCGGCGCCCCAGGGGATGCCCGTGCCGAACCGGCAGCCAAGGCCGCCCGGGATGCAGGACGTCGCGCGGCTGGCCGGCGTGTCGCACCAGACCGTGTCCAGGGTGCTGAACAACCACCCCAATGTGCGGCCCGAGACTCGTGACCGCGTCCGGGCTGCGATCGCCGAGATGGGCTACCGTCGCAACTCGGCCGCTCGTGCCCTGGTCACCAGTCGCAGCGGGACGATCGGCGTGCTGACCCACAGCTCGGCCCTGTACGGGCCGGTGCTCACCCTCCACTCGGTGGAGCAGGCGGCCCGGGCGGCCGGCCTCTTCGTCAGCCTGGCCAGTCTGCGGTCCGATGAGGACGCCGTGCTTTCCGGCGCACTGGACCACTTCCTCGACCAGGCTGTCGAAGGCATCATCGTCATCGCGCCGGTCCCCGGGGTGGCTCAAGCGGCCGCCGCGCTGGCGTCGCGGCTGCCGATCGTGCTGGTCGCCGACAGCGACCAGCCGGACCTGCACCCGGTCACGGTGGACCAGGCGTACGGGGCCCGACTGGCCACCGACCATCTGCTGTCGTTGGGACACCGCGAGGTGGTGCACGTCTCGGGGCTGCCCAGCTGGTTCGACGCCGCAGCCCGCGTCCGCGGTTGGGCACAGGCGCTGGCCGACACCGGATGTGCCGTGCCGGAGCCGCTGGTGGGCGACTGGACCGCTGAGTCGGGTGCGGCGATCGGCGCGGAGCTGGCCAGGACCGACCCGCCTACCGCCATCTTCGCCGCCAATGACCTGATGGCTCTCGGACTGATCCGGGCTCTGACTGACGCCGGGCTGAGGGTGCCGGAGGACGTCTCGGTCGTCGGCTTCGATGACAGCTATGGCTCGGGCTTCTTCCGTCCGGCCTTGACCACGGTGCGCCAGGACTTCGTCGAGCTGGGCCGACGCTGCGTCGAGCGGATGCTCGGACTGCTGGGCGGCGACGCCGACGACGGCCGAACCGTCGTCCGCCCCGACCTGGTGCTGCGCGAAAGCACAGCAGCACCGCGAGCGGCAAGACGCCCTTGACCCCGCGATCTTGTGAACGTTAACATCTCACCCGACGTAGAGTAAGGCGCGGCGAACCGAAAGGAGACCGATGTCGGTCGATCGACAGCAGGCACGTGCCAACGAAGATGGCTGCGGCACGTGGTCCGGGCGAGCGTTCTTCGTGAGTGTCGCCGAGCGCAATGAGCCGGTTTGCACCGTGGTCCACGGGTACGGCCACAGGGTGGAGTCGTGATGCGGGGCGCCGAGGACCGCGGAGTGCCTGCCGCGGCCGCCGACCTGGTTGCCCAGCTGCGTGAGGAGGTCTGCGACCTGCATGCCGAGCTCCCGCGTAACGACCTGGTCGTCTGGACGGCTGGCAATGTCTCGGCCCGGGTGCCTGGGTACGAGCTGCTGGTGATCAAGCCGTCCGGGGTCAGCTATGACGAGCTGACTCCGGAAGCGATGGTGGTGACGGACCTGGAGGGCCGCCTGGTCGAAGGTGAGCGGGCCCCCTCGTCGGACACGGCGGCGCATGCCTACGTCTACAAGCACCTGCCCGACGTCAACGGGGTGGTGCACACCCATTCGACCTACGCCACCGCCTGGGCCGCCCGAGGTGAGCCCATCCCGTGCGTGCTGACGATGATGGGTGACGAGTTCGGTGGCGAGGTGCCGGTCGGGCCGTTCGCGCTGATCGGCGACGACTCGATCGGGCGCGGAATCGTCGAGACGCTGCGGCACCATCGATCGCCCGCCGTGCTGATGCAGAACCACGGCCCGTTCACGATCGGCCGCTCGGCCCGGGCCGCGGTCAAGGCGGCGGTGCTCTGCGAAGAGGTGGCCCGGACCGTACACATCGCCCGCCAGCTCGGCGAGCCGATCCCGATCCCGCAGTCCGACATCGACTCGCTCTACGACCGCTACCAGAACGTCTACGGTCAGCGGTGAGCCGGTCGAAGGGCAACTCCCTGATCCGTGCCCTGAGCCTGTCGAAGGGCGAACCCCCACTACGTGCCCTGTGCCTGTCGAAGGGCGAACCCCAAGATGAACACCGAGAGGAATGATCATGGTCGCACCGCAGCAGCGTGAGTGCTGGTTCCTGACCGGGAGCCAGGGCCTGTACGGTCCCGAGACGCTGGCTCAGGTCGAGCAGCAGTCCCGGCAGATCGCCACAGAGCTTGACGGCTCGGATGAGCTGTCGATCAAGATCATCTGGAAGCCCGTGCTCACCGACGCCGGGGCCATTCGCAAGTTGATCTTGGAAGCGAACGCTACTGACGAGTGCATCGGGGTGATCGCGTGGATGCACACCTTCTCGCCGGCCAAGATGTGGATCGCCGGATTAGATGCGTTGCAGAAGCCGTTGCTGCACCTGCACACCCAGGCGAACGTCGCGCTGCCCTGGGCCGAGATCGACATGGACTTCATGAACCTCAACCAGGCCGCCCACGGTGACCGGGAGTTCGGCTACATCCAGGCGCGGCTGGGGGTGGCCCGCAAGACCGTTGCCGGTCACGTGTCCGATCCGGTCGTCACCTCGAGGGTCGGCGCCTGGCAACGCGCAGCCGCTGGGTACACCTCCATCCGCAACCTCAAGTTGGCACGGTTCGGCGACAACATGCGCGACGTCGCGGTGACCGAGGGTGACAAGGTCGAGGCCCAGCTGAAGTTCGGTGTCTCGGTGAACACCTACGGTGTCAACGATCTGGTCGAGGTGGTCGACGCAGTCTCCGACGCCGACATCGACGCCTTGGTGGAGCAGTACGCGCAGGACTATGACGTTGCTGCGGAGCTGCGGTCGGGGGCAGACCGGCACGAGTCACTGCGCTATGCGGCCCGGATCGAGGCTGGGATGCGCACGTTCCTCACCGAGGGCGGCTTCGGCGCCTTCACCACGAACTTCGAGGATCTGGGCGGGCTGCGTCAGCTGCCTGGGCTCGCCGTCCAGCGTCTGATGGCTGACGGCTACGGCTTCGGCGGTGAGGGTGACTGGAAGACCTCGGTAATGCTGCACGGCATCAAGGCGATGGGCAAGGGTCGTCCCGGCGGCACCTCGTTCATGGAGGACTACACCTATCACCTCGGCCCGGGTACGCAGAAGATCCTCGGTGCGCACATGCTGGAGGTCTGCCCGACGATCGCCGCCACCAAGCCCAGTTGCGAGATCCATCCGCTCGGCATCGGCAACCGTGAGGACCCGGTCCGGATCGTCTTCAACTCCGTCACCGGTCCTGGCATCGTGGTCGGGATCGCGGATATGGGGGACCGGTTCAGGCTGGTGCTGAACGAGATCGAGCTGGTGGACCCGGATGAGCCGTTGCCCAAACTGCCGGTGGCACGCGCCGTCTGGGAGCCGAAGCCCGATCTGCCGACCTCCGCCGAGTGCTGGCTGACCGCTGGCGGCCCGCACCACACGGTGCTCTCGACGGCTGTCGGCACCGAGGAGCTGACCGACTTCGCCGAGATGGTCGGCACCGAGCTGCTGGTCATCGACGGCGCAACGACCCGCCGTTCCTTCGCCAACGAGATGCGTTGGAACGCGCCGTACTACCGGCTGGCCCAGGGCCTCTGAGTCCGTATGGGGAGGCGGGCCGGCTCAGCCTGCCTGGGTGGGGATCAGGCAGATCTTGCCGGCCTGCCCTCCGTCGGCCAGCCGGTACGCCTCGGCGGCCTGGTCGAGCCCGAACCGGTGCGTGACGATGGCGTCGGGGTGGATCTGCCACTGCGGCAGCAGCTCCAGCAGATCCTCCATATGCCTGAGCGAGGTCACCCACGACCCATACAGGGTGACCTGCTTGTGGATCAGCAGTGGCGAGACGTCGAAGGAGACACCGCCGCCCTCACCGACGAAGGCACACCGCCCCCAGGTGCGCAGGTGCTCCAAAGCGACGAGGCGACCGGCGCCACTTCCTGAGCAGTCGATGGCCGCGCTGAAGCCGTGCCGGCCGGCGAGCGAACTGAGCTCGCCAGCGACATCGGTCCCGGACAGGGCATGATCGACAACGCCAAGCTCGACCGCCAGCGCCGCCCGCTCCGCTGACAGGTCGGTGCCGACGACCGTACGAACGCCCATCGCCTTGGCCAGCATCCCGGCCGCCAGCCCGACCGGCCCGAGGCCGGTGATCAACAACTGGTCCCGGCCCGACACGTCGAGGCGGAGCAGACCCTCGTAGGCCGTGCCGAACCCGCAGGAGACCAGCGCCCCGTCCTCGTAGGTCAACTCGTCGGGAAGGATGAGGCAGGTCTCCTCCTCCGCCAGCAGATAGGGCGCGTGGCCCCCGTCGCGCTGCCAGCCGTAGGCTGCGCGGCTCTCGGACTCGCAGCCGATCATGTAGCCGTGCCGGCATTCCGCACACTGTCCACAGCCGGAGATGTGGTAGATCACGACGCGGTCGCCAACCGCACGCTCAGTGCACCCCGGCCCGACGGCGACGATCTGGCCGCACGGCTCGTGGCCGGCGATCACACCCTGGTAGGCCTCGGCGCCGCTGCCCAGGTGCTCGCGGTAGATGGCGCGGATGTCGCTGCCACAGATCGAGGATGCGCGCACCTCGACCAGCACCTGACCGAAGCCGGGTTCGGGGATGGGGACCTCGGCCCGCTCGACGACGCTGCCCCCCGGCAGCGTGATCCCGGTCATTGTCCTCACGATCATGTGCTCCGTTCCGTGGTCGATCTACAGCTGACGGCGCCCAGGTGACCGGCAGGCTGCCCTGAGCCTCACCCTAACGCGGGTTCCCGGTGGTCGGTCGGCTCGCCCGGCGTCATGCTGCACGCCGAGAGCGCGGGTGCGACCGAGACTGTCAGTCGCTGCCCCTAGTCTGTGGGGATGACCGAACCGAACAGCGAGCAGAACATCGACCACGACGCTGCCGACGCCCGCGCCGAGGAGTACATCGGCGCCACCGAATCCGGCGCTGACAACACCCTGGAAAAGGATCCGAGCGAGTGGGTGAGCGGCGACGACCCGATGACCGAGGCGCAGAAGAGCTATCTCGACACGCTGGCCCGGCAGGCGGGGGAGGAACTGCCGGCGTCGATGTCGAAGGCCGAGGCGTCCCAGCACATCGACCGGCTGCGGTCCGGGAACGGCCTCCAGAAGTAGCAGTCGTCGTCGCCGGCGATTGTGGGGTTAGAGGGGAGGAATCGGATGGAACAGCGCATCTCGTTGATCACGTTGGGGGTCCGCAACCTCGACCGGGCCCGCGGCTTCTATCAGGCTCTGGGATGGAAGGCGTCCGGCCCAGCGAGTGCGGATGTCGTCTTCTTCCAGGCCGGTGGCCTGGTGCTGGCCCTGTGGGACCGGACCCAGCTCGCCGAGGACTCCGCAGTGGTGGACACCGGTGGTTGGGGTGGCGTCACGCTGGCGCACAATGTCCGCTCGCCGGCCGAGGTCGACGAGGTGCTGGCTACCGCGACCGCAGCAGGGGGGACGCTCGGACGGGCCGGAGCGGAGACATTCTGGGGCGGGTACTCCGGGATCTTCCTCGACCCGGACGGGCATCCGTGGGAGGTGGCCCACAACCCGGACTGGACGCTCGCCGAAGACGGCTCCGTGCGGCTCGGATGACCGGTCCATCGCCAGGACGACCACCGTTGAGTCGCCCCAGAGAAGATCACCGTCCCGGACGAGCGGAAGGTTCCCGAGCATGAACCGACTGGAAAATGCGACCAGCCCGTACCTCCTGCAGCACAAGGACAACCCGGTCGACTGGCAGGAGTGGGGCGAGGAGGCGTTCGCTCGTGCGCGCGAGCTCAACCGCCCCATCCTGCTCTCGGTCGGCTACGCCGCCTGCCACTGGTGCCACGTGATGGCACACGAATCCTTCGAGGATGTCGACACCGCGGCCCAGGTCAACGCAGACTTCGTCCCCGTCAAGGTGGATCGCGAGGAGCGGCCCGACGTGGATGCGGTGTACATGCAGGCCACCCAGGCGATGACGGGCCAGGGCGGCTGGCCGATGACCGTCTTCCTCACTCCGCAGGGCAAACCCTTCTATGCCGGCACCTACTTCCCACCGATCCCGCATCACGGGTTGCCTTCGTTCCGGCAGGTGCTTGACGCCGTCGCCACCGCCTGGCGGGAACGGCCCGGGGAGGTGCTGGGCAGTGCCGAGCAGATCGTCGAGCAACTGGCACAGCGGCAGGTGGTGGCCGATGCCGCGACGCTCACCGCGGCGGACCTGACCGCGGCGCGGGACGAGCTGGCTCGGGGTTTCGACCCGATCAACGCCGGCTTCGGATCGGCGCCGAAGTTCCCGCCCTCGATGGTGTTGGAGGCACTGCTCCGGCTGGGTGACGAGGATTCGACGACTATGGCCGAGCAGGCCCTGACCGCGATGGCCAGGGGTGGCATCTATGACCAGCTCGGCGGTGGTTTCGCCCGCTACAGCGTCGACGCCCAGTGGGTGGTGCCGCACTTCGAGAAGATGCTCTACGACAACGCCCTGCTGCTCGGGGTGTACGCCCACTGGTGGCGACTGAGCGATAGCCCGTTGGCCGCCCGGGTTGTGCACGAGACGGTGGACTGGCTCGTCCGGGAGATGCGGACCGACCAGGGTGGGTTTGCCGCCAGCCTTGACGCCGACTCTCTCGACGCCGCCGGCAAGCTCAAAGAGGGAGCCTTCTACGCCTGGGACCGCGCTCAGCTGGTCGCAGAGCTGGGCGAGGAGGACGGTGGATGGGCGGCGGAGTGCTTCACCGTGACCGACGACGGCACCTTCGAGCACGGGCTCTCCACCCTGCAACTGCTGCATGAGGTCGACCCGCAGCGGCTGCAGGCGGTGCGGCAGCGGCTGTTCACCGCCCGCGAGCGCCGCTCACGACCCGGCCGTGACGACAAGGTCGTTGCGGCCTGGAACGGATGGCTGGTCGAGTCGCTCGTGCAGGCCGCGATGCTCTTCGACCGCTCCGACTGGCTGGCTGCGGCGGTTGGCGCAGCCGAGCTGCTGTGGCAGACGCACTGGGTGGACGGTCGGCTGCGGCGGACCTCGCGCGACGGCCGGGTCGGCGATGCCCCCGGAATCCTGGAGGACTACGCGGCCGTGGCGCAAGCCTTCGCCAGGGTCGGCATGGCCACGCTCGACCCGGCCTGGGTCGGGCGGGCGTCTGAGCTGCTGTCGGTGGTCGAGGAACAGTTCGCGGACGGCTCGGGTGGATACTTCGACACGGCGGCCGACGCCGAGGCGTTGTATGCGCGGCCGAAGGATCCCACCGACAATGCGACCCCGTCCGGTCTCAGCAGTGTGGTGCATGCCTTCGAGCTGATGGCCCAGCTCGGCGGCGACGACCGGCGCGCTGCGCTGGCTGAGGCGGCTGCGGCGACCAACGCGGCGCTGGTCCGCAGCGCCCCCCGGTTCGCGGGCTGGCTGTTCGCCGACGCCGTCAGCAGGACGCTCGCGCCCCCGGTGCAGGTGGCCATCGTCGGCGCTCCGGACGACCCGGCCACCGCCGAACTGCGGCGCGCCGCCTACCTGCACGCTCCTGCCGGATCGGTCATCGTCGCCGGGCTGCCCGACTCCGCGGGGTTCCCGTTGTTGGCCAACCGGACGACGGTCTCCGATCAGCCGACCGCGTACGTCTGCCGGCACTTCATCTGCCGGCTGCCCGTCACCGACCTCGACGCGTTGGTCGCCCAGCTGGAGCGGGGTCAGCCGGCTCGGTAGGTGACCAGCGAGATCGCGATGTAGTGCACCGTGAAGGCGGCGATCGTGCAGGCGTGGAAGATCTCGTGGAACCCGAACCAGGTCGGCCACGGGTCGGGCCGCTTGCGGCCGTAGACGACTGCGCCGACGGTGTAGAGCAGACCTCCGGCGCAGATCAGCAGCAGCACGGCGAGGCCCCCGTTGTCGTAGAAGGGCTTGAGCCAGCCGATGGCGGCCCAGCCCATCACCAGGTAGAGCAGCGTGTACAGCCAGCGTGGCGCGTGAAGCCAGAACAGCCGAAAGAGCAGCCCGGCGAAGGCGCCAGCCCAGACCAGGCTGAGCAGCAGCACGCGCGAGCCGTCGCTCAGCATCATCAGCGCGAACGGTGTATAGGTCGCGGCGATGAAGACGAAGATGTTGGCATGGTCCATCCGCCGGAGGATCGCCTCGGCTCTGCTGCTCCAGTGAAACCGGTGGTAGAGGCCGCTGGTGCCGAACAGCAGCAGTGATGCGACCAGGAAGACGGCTCCCCCGACCTTGCCCAGTGTGGTCGGGGCGAGCACCACCAGGACGATGCCAGCGACCAGTGCCAGCGGTGTCATTGCTGCGTGCAACCAGCCGCGGAGCCGGGGCTTGACCTGCCGGATGACCGCGTCCAGCTCGTCATGGTCGGGCTCGTGGTCCTCGAGGCGTGCCATGCTTCGCATTCTTCTCCCTCGGACGCTGCGGGGAAACCCAGACTTGACTCACCGTAGGTTACGGTTCCGTAGGTTGAGCGTACCGGCTGGAGTCGGCAGAGCGAATCAGCTGCCGGCGTGTTCCTCCTCACGGCGCGATATCGCCCCCGGCTCCGCGCCCCGGCCGTACCTTCTGATCAATCGGTGTCCGCGCGGCGACCGTTCCATTTTCTGCTTAGGCTCGGTCAGCGACCAGGCTCCCTCTTGTGGCCGGGTCCTTCCGAAAACTCGACACAAGTCGAGAATTGGATGCTTCAAGGCACCAGAGCTGGGGGAACCGAAAAGTCATCAGAACGCGAGTTTTCCGTCCGTACAGGGTGGATAGAGGGAAGAGTTCCGCAAAGTCGCGTTGTGAGGACTTCTGTCAGGAATGAGCCCAATTCCCCGCAATAGTCGCGTTCTGATGAGAATTCCACGCGGAAAGCCGCCTCAGCCCGCACAAAACTCGCGTTCTGATGAGTTTTTCCGCAGGGGGACCGGAGACGCCCGCCGCCACCAGCAGCCCGCCCCAGATCAGCGGGCCTGAGGGGCGAGGACCTCCCCAAGGTCGAACTTCACCGGTTCGTCCAGCTGCTCGTACGTGCACGAACGGGGATCGCGGTCGGGGCGCCAGCGGGAGAACTGCGCGGTATGCCGGAACCGCACCCCCTCCATGTGCTCGTAGCGCACCTCGACCACGAGGTCGGGGCTGAGGGGGGTGAAGGACAGGTCCTTTCCGCCGGTCCAGCGGCTGCCTTCGGAGTTGCGGGGTGTACGGGTTCCCTCCTCCTGCTTGGCCCAGGCCCACGGGTGGTCGTCGAAGGTGGTCACCAGCGGCTGCAACTCGGTGAACAGCTCCTTGCGCCGGGCATCGGCGAAGGCCCCGATGACGCCGACGCTGACCAGCGTGCCGTCGTCGTCGTACAGCCCGAGCAGCAGGGAGCCGATCTTGTCGGGGCCGCTCTTGTGTACCCGGTAGCCGGCCACCACGCAGTCGGCGGTCCGCTCGTGCTTGATCTTGATCATGGTTCGCTTGCCCGGTTGGTAGGTACCGGCCAGCGGCTTGGCGACGACACCGTCGAGCCCGGCTCCCTCGAACTGCTCGAACCACTCCTCGGCCACGTTGTTGTCGAGGGTCGCGGGAGTCAGGTGCACCGGCCCCATCGACGAACCCAGCAGCTCCACCAGCGTGGCCCGTCGTTCGGCGAACGGCCGGCCGGTCAGGTCGGTGTCGTCCAGCGCCAGCAGGTCGAAGGCGACGAACCGAGCCGGCGTCTGCTTGGAGAGCATGGTGACCCTGCTGTTCGCCGGGTGGATGCGCTGTTGCAGCCCATCGAAGTCCAACCGGTCCCCGGACGGGCCGACCAGGATGATCTCGCCGTCGACCACGCACCTCGGCGGCAGCTGCGCCTTGAACGCCTCCACCAGCTCCGGGAAATAGCGGGTCATCGGCCGTTCGTTGCGGCTGCCGATCTCGACCTCGTCGCCGTCGCGGAAGATGATCGATCGGAACCCGTCCCACTTGGGCTCGAAGCTGTAGTCGCCCTTGGGGATCGCCTTGGCCGACTTGGACAACATCGGGGACACCGGGGGCATGATCGGAAGCTGCATGTGGCCATTCTTGCCGACCGGGTCGAACAACGTGTCCCCTCCGACTGTCCTGCGGCCACCCGGCGTACGCTGCAACTCATGGCAAGACTCGACCGGTTCCGCGAGTTCGTTGATCGCCTGCACCCGTCGGGCCTGCTGTATGCCACCTATGAGCACCGGCTCACTGCCGAGCTCGACCGGAGCCGGCTGCCTCAGCACGTCGCCGTCCTGGCTGACGGGAATCGCCGCTGGGCGCGCGCCAACGCACCCGGCAAGCCGCTGGTTGCGGGCTACCAGGCCGGTGCCGACAAGCTGAAGGAGTTCGTCGACTGGTGCGACGAGTTCGGCATCCGGCTGGTGACCTTGTGGGTGCTGTCGACGGACAACTTCACCCGCAGCACGGAGGAGGAGATCGGGCCGCTGCTGGAGGTGATCGAGACGATGGTCGCCGACCTGGCCAGGACCCGGAGGTTCAGGGTGCATCCGGTCGGTGCGCTCGACCTGCTGCCGCCGGAGACGGCCGAACGGCTACGCGCCGCGGAACGCGAGACCGCCGACATCGACGGCATGCTGGTGAACATCGCCGTGTCCTATGGCGGTCGGCACGAGCTGCGGGACGCGGTACGGTCGCTGCTGGCCGAGCACGCCGCGAACGGCAGCTCGATCGAGGAGTTGGCCCAGACGCTGGACATCGAGCACATCGCCCAGCACCTCTACACCAAGGGACAGCCGGACCCGGATCTGATCATCAGGACCTCCGGCGAGCAGCGGCTCAGCGGCTTCCTGATGTGGCAGTCGGCGCACAGCGAGTTCTACTTCTGCGAGGCTCTCTGGCCGGACTTCCGGAAGGTGGACTTCATCCGGGCGCTTCGGGCGTACGGGCAACGGGAACGTCGCTACGGCGCCTGAAGGCCGGAGTCGCTGTCGCGGAAGGCCACCTTCAGCATCTTCAGCACCTCGAACGTGTCCGGATCGATCGAGCCGTCCTCATACATCATCGGCGTGATCGACATCGCCGTCCTGGTGACCGCAGCCGCGGCGATGTCGCCGAGGACCTGCTCCGGGCTGCGCACCAGCATGATCGTCGTGTCCGGCTCATGCACGCCCCAGTCCTGGTTGAGCATGTAGTGGGCATGCCCGCGGACGCCGCTGTGCGGCCGGTCAGGTAGACGCCGTCCGGTCCGACCACGGTCCCGCCTTCAACTCCGCCGTCGTAGTCCTCGCCTGAGCGGTAGTCCTGGAAACTCGTCAGGGTCGGGCCAACCCAGCTGTTGTAGGAGACGATCCGCTGCGGGTTCCCGGTCCGGGCGGCGGTCAGCAACCGTTCGAAGTCCGTCGGGTAGTAGTAGGCGCCGTCGTCGAACCAGAACCCGTCCAGCAGCTCGCCGAAGTGCTCACCGATCCAGCTGATGATCTTCATCCAGTTCCGCTCGAAGATCGACTTGTCACCGACCCCCGTCTCCCGGTAGCCGGCCGGAAAGCACTGCTTCTCCCACCAGGCAGGGTCCTCGTCGTGGCCGTTGTGGTAGTACAGCAGGAACCGGATGCCCTGGGTCTTGAGGGCCCGGGCCAGGGTCAGGATGAGGTCGATGCGGCTGGTGTTGTCGCCATGCCCCAGGATGCGGTCGATCACCGGATTCGGTCCCTGGACCTCAAAGCTCGCCCAGGTATAGGACCACATGACATAGCCGGCCCCGCTGGCGAGCACCATCGCCACGAACCGCTCGACGTCGAAGTCGCGGCACTGGTCCTCGATCGACTTCCTCTCCCCGGTCGGCGGGTACGACCAGCCGCCGTACTGGAAGAACAGGCCGTACCGGGCGTCCGTCAGCCACTGACTGTCGACCTTGGCTGCCCTGACCCGGCGAAGATACTCCTCCCTGGTCGCGGTCGGCAGCAGCTCGAGCGACTTGACCGGGACGTCGGCGGTGCTGGTCGCGTTCCGGGTGAGCCGCAGCGTCGACGTTCCTTGCGGCAGGAGCAGCGAGCCCAACGTGAGCCGATCCCAGCCGTAGCCGTGGCTGATGGCGGCCACCGCCCGACCGGTGGTCAGGTTGGTCAGGGTGAACGCAGTGTCCTCCGCAGTCGATACCAGCAGCGTGGCCTCGAAGTGAGCCGCCTCATCGCTGTCCACCCTCCACTCCAGGTAGTCGCTGTCCAGGTTGAAGTTCTCGACCCAGTAGTAGGGGTCGGGCTGGTGGCGAGCGACCCGCAACGAGTCTGGGCGTCGGCTCGCCCCGGCGGTCAGGACCGCGGGGCCACAGTCGTCGGCGACGAGTCGCGTCGGCTCGGAAGCCGACCAGCGCTGGCCCTGGGGCCGGGCGCTCTCCTGGTGGGTCACGATGGGACATCCCTTCGGCGTCGCTGCATGGTCCACAATCATCACGAAGGTCGGATCGATGTCCAAGAAGGGGAGCGGTACGCGGCCGAGGTGACAGGCCCGTGACGATTCCATGACATGCGGCGTGGCTCCCGATGTGGTGCGCGGAACCGACGTACTTTCTCAGTACGGGCCGTGGGGAAGCGGACCGTACGGGAGGACATCAGATGCGCCGTCCGGCTCCATCGAGCTTGGCACGCGGGCCCGCACCGGGCCCAGACCCATCCCGGCCAGCCACCTAACCAGTGGGGCCGGGCACTCTGCGGGTGTGCGGCCTCCAGAAGGACAGATTGTGTCTATGAGTGTCAGCTCAACACCCCGGCAGTCCGTGTCTGCGCGGCCCGCACCCGAACCAGCCCGGATGACCTACGTCATCGACACTTCGGTGCTGCTCAGCGATCCTCATGCGCTACGCCGGTTCGCCGAGCACGATGTCGTGCTTCCGCTCGTCGTCGTGACCGAGCTGGAGGCAAAACGGCACCACGCCGAGCTGGGGTATTTCGCCCGGAGTGCGCTACGCCACCTCGACGACCTGCGGATCAGGTTCGGCCGGCTCGATGCGCCAGTGCCGGTCAACGACGACGGCGGCACCGTGCACGTCGAGCTCAACCACACCGACCCGAACGTACTGCCGGCCGGGTTTCGACTGGGCGACAACGACTCGCGGATCCTGGCGGTGGCGCTGAACTATGCAGCCGAGGGCCGGGCGGTGACCCTGGTGTCGAAGGATCTGCCGATGCGGGTCAAGGCGTCGGCGGTCGGACTGCCTGCCGAGGAATACCGGGCCGAGCTGGCGCCTGAGTCGGGCTGGACCGGAATGGCCGAGGTCGAGGTCGGTACCGACGTACTGGACCGGCTCTACGACGAGGGGACCGTCGACCTGGACGAGGCGCGCGACCTGCCCTGCCACACCGGAGTAGTGCTGCTCGCGGGCTCGGGCTCGGCCCTTGCCCGGGTGACCCCGCAGAAGGAGCTGAAGCTGATCAGGGCAGAACGCGACGCGTTCGGCCTCCACGGCCGGTCGGCTGAGCAGCGAGTCGCGCTGGACCTGCTGCTCGACCCGTCGGTGGGCATCGTCTCCTTGGGTGGCCGGGCCGGGACCGGAAAGTCGGCGCTGGCTCTCTGCGCAGGGCTGGAGGCGGTGCTCGAACGGCGCCAGCACTCCAAGGTCGTGGTCTTCCGCCCGCTCTATGCCGTCGGCGGACAGGAGCTCGGCTATCTGCCTGGCAGCGAGGGGGACAAGATGGCGCCATGGGCGCAGGCCGTCTTCGACACCCTCGGCGCGGTCACGTCGAAGGTGGTCATCGAGGAGGTTCTCGATCGAGGCCTGCTCGAGGTGCTGCCGCTGACCCATATCCGTGGAAGGTCGCTGCACGATGCGTTCGTCATCGTGGACGAGGCGCAGTCGCTGGAGCGCAACGTCCTGCTGACGGTGCTGAGCCGGATCGGTCAGGACTCCCGCGTGGTGCTGACGCACGACGTGGCTCAGCGCGACAACCTCCGGGTCGGCCGGCACGACGGTGTGGTTGCCGTGGTGGAGAAGCTCAAGGGTCATCCGCTGTTCGCACACGTCACCCTGCACCGGTCCGAGCGGTCGCCGATCGCGGCCCTGGTTACCGAGATGCTGGAGGATGTTCCGCTTTAGCGCACAATGAGACCAGCGGCAATAGTGGTCTGGCTCCGATTTCAAATCGTTACCTTTTCTGTGGCAGGGTGTGCGAGTGCGCCGCCTCACCCAACACGCCCTTGTCGCCCTCGCCGTCTCCGCCCTGGGTGGCGGAGTCGTCGCCAGCAGCCTGAGCGCTTCGTCGGCTGCGGACCAGAGTGCCAGTGTCGTGGCGCCAGCCGTCGGCTCCGCCAGCACGGAGGCGGCGCCGCTGGGCCAGGGTCGGTCGGACCATGCTCAGCTGGACCGGGACTGGTCCCAGCGGGCAGGTCGAGACACCCGTTCGGCGGAACGTGGCGTTTTGACCACGAAGGCGAAGGAGGCTGCGGCCAAGCGCGCCAAGGCTTTGGCGCGGCAGCGCAGCGATATCAAGGAGCGCGGCAAGGCCATCGAGAAAGAGCGTGCGGCCGAGCGGAAGCGCAAGGCGGTGGAGCGTCGCCGCAAGGCCGCCGCACAGGGCTACGCCCTTGGTACCACAGACCCGCGAGAAATCGCCCGCCAGATCATGCGCAACAAGTTCTCCTGGGGAGCTGGCGAGTTCTCCTGCTACGACAGCCTGATCAAGTCAGAGAGCAACTGGAACATCCACGCCACCAACTCGAGCTCCGGCGCGTACGGCATCCCGCAGGCACTTCCGGGCAACAAGATGGCGAGCGTCGCCTCCGACTGGCAGACCAACCCGGCCACCCAGATCCGCTGGGGCCTGCAGTACGTCCGCTCGGTGTACGGCACCCCGTGCAGCGCCTGGTCCTTCAAGCAGGGTCATCACTGGTACTGAGTCCAACCCGCACGTGTCCTGAGCCCGTCGAAGGGCCACCGGGCCACACGTGCCCTGAGCCCGTCGAAGGGCGGTATGAGCGCCCTTCGGCAAGCTGAGAGCATGTGCGGCACAGCGCCCTGAGCCTGTCGAAGGGCCCAACCGCGCCACCCGTGTGCTGAGCCTGTCGAAGGGCGGGTCCTGAGCCTGTCGAAGGGTCGGGCGCTGCGCTACTGCGGCCGGCGCGTCATCGCCAGCACATCGAGGGCCTCGTCGAGCTGCTCCTCGGTGAGCTTCCCATCCGCAACGAAGCCGCTCTCGATGACGACTTCGCGGATGGTTCGCTCCTCCTTAAGCGCTCGTTTGGCGACGGCTGCGGCGTTCTCGTACCCGATGTATCTGTTCAGCGGGGTGACGATGGAGGGCGACGACTCGGCTAACGTGCGGCAGCGCTCGGTGTTGGCCTCGATGCCGTCGACGCAACGGTCCGCGAGCAACCTGCTGACGTTGGCCAGCAACCGGATCGACTCCAGCACGTTGCGGGCGATCAGCGGCAGCATGACGTTCAGCTCGAAGTTGCCCGAGGCCCCGGCGAACGTCACCGCGGCGTCGTTGCCGATCACCTGGGCGCAGACCATGGTGGTCGCTTCAGCGAGCACCGGGTTGACCTTGCCAGGCATGATCGATGAGCCGGGCTGCAGATCGGGCAGGGCGATCTCACCCAGCCCGGCTCGTGGACCGGAGCCCATCCAGCGGAGGTCGTTGGCGATCTTGGTCAGGCTGACCGCGATGGTCCGCAGCGCACCCGACGCCTCCACCAGACCGTCTCGGGCACCCTGCGCCTCGAAGTGGTCTCTGGCCTCGGTCAGCGGGAGACCCGTCTCGTCGGCAATGGTGCTGATCACTGACGCCGCGAACCCCGCCGGGGTGTTGATGCCGGTCCCCACCGCGGTGCCGCCGAGTGGCAGCTCCGCCACCCGGGGCAGTGCGGACTCGATCCGTTCGATGCCGTACCGGATCTGCGCCGCGTAGCCACCGAACTCCTGGCCGAGGGTGACCGGGGTGGCGTCCATCAGGTGGGTGCGGCCGCTCTTCACCACCTCGGCGAACTCGTCTGCCTTGGCGCCGAGTGATCGTTCGAGATGCCGCAGCGCCGGGATCAGCGTATGGACCAGGCCGTCGGTGGAGGCGATATGGATCGCGCTGGGGAACACATCGTTGCTGGACTGTGAGGCGTTCACATGGTCGTTCGGGTGCACCTTGTCGCCGAGGATCCGGCTCGCCAGGGTGCCGATCACCTCGTTGGCGTTCATATTGCTCGACGTACCCGAGCCGGTCTGGAAGACGTCGATGGGGAACTCGCTATCGTGATCACCTGCCGCGACTTCGCGCGCGGCCTGGACGATGGCTGCCGCCCGCTCCGACGAGACGACTCCGAGTCTGGCATTGGTCTGCGCCGCCGCCCCCTTGATCCGGGCCAGCGCGGCGATCAGGGCAGGCTCGATGGGTGTGCCCGAGATGGGAAAGTTCTCCACCGCCCGCTGGGTCTGCGCCTGCCAGAGCGCCTGAGCGGGCACCCGCACCTCGCCCATGGTGTCGTGCTCGATCCGGAAGTCATCGCCGTGAGTCATGGGGCCATTCTCGCCCTTTCCGGGCCGTCGGCACGATGCGGGGTCAGCCCGGTCGGCGGATCGTATAGATCGCGTAGCTGAACCTCCGGTCGCCGCGGCGCACCTCCATCAGTCGTTCCGCGGCGGTGGGGGAGATCTCCTTCAGCAGGTCCAGCAGCGCCGGTGCGCTGCCCTGGCACCAGATGGCCAAGAGGCCGGAGGGCGCCAGTCGTGCGTAGGCGCAAGCCAGCATCTCGGCCGTGTACAGCCGGGCGTTGTCTGCGTGGATCAGGAAGTCGGGGCCGTTGTCGACGTCCAAGAGGATCGCATCCCAGGGCCCATGGTCAGCCTGGCCAGCGTTGGTGAGGACGCTGTGGATGTCCGCCGTGTCTATCCGCACCCGCGGGTCGGCGGCGACCAAGGCCAGCTCGGGAGTCAGACCGCGCCGGGCCCAGTCGACCAGAGCGGCTTCGATCTCCACGACATCCACGACCGTCACCTGCTGCTGCAGCACCTCCGCGGCGGTGAAGCCGAGCCCGAGGCCACCGATGAGCACGCGGCCGCCGGAAGTCGGCTGCTCGAAGATGATCCGGGCCAGTTCCCTCTCGGTCTCGGTCTCGGTGCTGTCCATCGCGAAGGCGCCGTTCACGATCAGCTCGTACACCGGAGCATCGGCGCGGCCGCGCCGGCGGAGGACGATGTCGCCACGCGGCCCGTCGGCGCGGGCGAGGGTTACCGGCTCGTCCATTCCCCTATGGTGGCTCAGCCCGCGCAGGGCCGAGCGCGCAGGTGCTCCGCGGCGTCTGACAGGAATCGACCATTCGTTGCATGGCGACGAGGCGGCCCCCGCCGTACAGCCGTGAACCTTCGTCGACGAGTGGTCGATTCCTGTCACGACTCCGCCCCTACCCCCGGTGAGGGGGAGGGCTCCCGCCGCCAGCGAGGCCAAACCCAACCGCCGCGGGCCCCACTGAGCCAGGGAAACTGTCACTGAGCGAGGCAAATTTCCCTCGCCGAGTGACAGTTTCCCAAGTCGACTTGGGAAACCGACACACCCGCCCCCGGCCCCCAACAACGGGGTGGGGGAGCGGCCGCGGCCGCGGACGGTTTGCCGTCATCTGTGAAGATGGAGGGGTGGCTGGAGTGAAGCGAGCGTCGTCTGCGGGGGACATGGTCCGTTCGCTGGCAGTCATCCTCATCCCGCTGCTGTTGATCACGCTGTTCTTCACCCGCAACCCGGGCGATCATCCGGTCGAGGTGGTCGACTGGCAACCGGTGCTGGCCCAGGCCCGCGATGAGGCGCCGTATCCGGTGCTCGCGCCGGTCAACCTGCCGCCGGACTGGCGCGCGGTGCGAGCGAGCTGGACCCGGACCGGCGCCGCGGATCCCGCCGGAAATCCGTCACCGAGAAACCGGTGGCAGCTAGGCTTCCTCGACCCGCAGGACGTCTACGTCGGCGTCTACCAGGGTGATGCCCAGGTCGAGGCCTTCGTCGCCGAGGTCACCAGGAAGGGCGCTCTCGACGGCACCAGCACCGTCGGTGATGACACCTGGGCGCGTCGGGTGAGCTCGGACGATCGCACCAGGGCTCTGGTCCTGCAGAACAGCAAGGTCACCTCGATCGTCGTCGGTGACGTCTCGTACGCGGCTCTCGAGGCCTTCGCAGCGACACTGCGCACCGGCTGAGGGCTTCGCCTAGATCGCCAATCGGTTGGAACGCGGGCCGTCGAGTCGGCGTGAGCGGTGCATCGGCACGGCTGAGCCGGCGCTGGCGAGCATTCGGGCAGTGCGTCGGATTCGGCCGTCTGCGCGCTGCTCGACCTGGCGGAGCTCCTCGACCATGCGCGCGCGGTCTGTGTCGGAGTGGAGGTCTTCGCCCGGACGGGGCGTCAGCGGACCGCGACGGCGGTGCGCGGGTTCGAGGGCCAGCAGCAGCAACGCAGCCAGGGCCAGAAGGATGAGTGATCCAGTCATGGCACTAATCCTGCGCTAGCAACATTATCGCCACAATTGGCATCCATGCCGTTGTACAAAGGATTTCTGCCACTACCATGGGCTCATGGCGCTCAAGACGATCGGCATTGTCCTGGTGGAGCCGGTGGCCGTCTTCGAGTTCGGGGTCGCCACCGAGATCTTCGGGCTCGACCGCACCGACGACGGTGTCCCGGCGTTCGAGTTCCGGGTCTGTACGGTCGACCCGCAGACACCGTTGCGGACCAAGACGACCACCGCACTGACGATCACGGCGACGCACGGACTGGACGGCCTGGTCGGCTGCGACCTGGTGATCGTCTCCGCCACTGTGCCGCGGGCTGACCAGGACTACCCGCCGGAGGTCTTGGCTGCGCTGCGGGCAGCGCATCGCCAGGGTGCCACCCTGCTGAGCGTGTGCTCGGGCGCCTTCATGCTGGCGGCAGCCGGGTTGCTGGACGGTCGTCGCTGCACGACGCATTGGATGTACGCGGAGACGTTCGCCGAGCGATATCCGGAGGCTCTCCTCGACGCCCGCGCTCTGTATGTGGATGACGGCGACATCATCACCAGCGCCGGCACCGCGGCCGGGATCGACGCATGTCTGCACCTGGTCCGCCGGGAGCTGGGCACCGCCGTGGTCACCAGGATCGCCCGTCGGATGGTGGTTCCCCCGCAGCGAGACGGTGGCCAGCAGCAGTTCATCCAGATGCCGGTGCCCGAGTGCACGGCGGACTCGCTGGCGCCACTGCTCAGCTGGATGCTGGCCAACCTCGACCGGGAGCATACGGCCGCCTCGCTGGCCAGGCAGGCGGTGATGAGCGAACGCACCTTCGCGCGGCGGTTCGCCGCCGAGACCGGCACGACTCCGCACAAGTGGCTGATCGGGCAGCGGGTGCTGCAGGCGCGCAGCCTGCTGGAGGAGACCGACCTGAGCATCGAGCAGATCTCCGAGCGGGTGGGTTTCAACTCGGCGGTGGTCCTGCGCGAGCATTTCAGACGTCAGATCGGGCTGTCGCCGGCCGACTACCGGCGCCGGTTCGTGGCACCGGCGCGCAACGTGGCCAGCTAGGCCTCCGGGTCGGCCGCCGGCTGCCGACGGGCCGCCTCGATCTTCGCCTTCGCACCATCCAGCCACTGTTGGCAGATGGCTGCCAGCTTCTCACCTCGTTCCCACAGGGCGAGGGACTCCTCCAACGGCGCGCCGCCGGACTCGAGTCTCTGTACGACCATGATCAGCTCCTCGCGGGCCTGCTCATAGGTCAGCTCCTCATCGGAACGGCCGGAGTCGGTTGCCTGGGTACTCATCACGGTGTGCCTCACTGTCCGGGCCGGCGCTCCCGCACGGCCAGGACCAACTGGCCGTCGGCGAGGTGCGCCAACAGATCATCATCTTCGTCCACGTCGTCGACCGAGGCGACCGCATGACCTTCGCCGTCGACCAAGATCGAATAGCCGCGCTCCAGGGTCGCCTTCGGCGACATCGCCCGGACCCGGGCCAGCGTATGCTCGACGGTGCTCTGCTCGTGACGGATCCGGGCGTCCAGGGCGCGGTCGGCACGATGGCGCAGCCCCTCGAGCTGCTCATAACGCAGGCCGAAGCTGGCCGTCGGCTCCAACAGCACCGGCCGGGAGCGGATCGCATCGAGCCTGTCCTGCTGGGTCCGGACGATGTTGATCATGGCCTGCCTGACCCGGGCTACGGACTGCCGCACCCGATCAGCCTCCTCGGCCACGTCGGGGACGACATGCTTGGCCGCGTCCGTGGGTGTCGAGGCACGGAAGTCAGCCACCAGATCGAGGATGGGATTGTCCGTCTCATGTCCGATGGCACTGACCACCGGGGTTCGGCAGCTGTGTACGGCCCGGATCAGCCCCTCGTCGGAGAAGGGCAGCAGATCCTCGAGGGATCCGCCACCGCGGGCGATCACGATGACCTCGATCGCCGGGTCGGCGTCCAGCTGCCGCAGCGCGGCGATCACCTGCTCACAGGCCTGAGGCCCCTGGACCAGGGTATGTCTGGTCTCGATCCGGACTGCCGGCCAGCGGCGCCGAGCGTTCTCCAGGACGTCCCGCTCGGCGGCGCTGTTGGCGCCGGTGATCAGCCCGACCGCCCGCGGCAGGAACGGAAGGCGCTTCTTCAGCGCGGGGTTGAACAGGCCCTCGGCCTGCAGCATCCGCTTGGTCTGCTCCAGCCGGGCCAGCAGCTGCCCCTCGCCGACCGGCTTGATGGCGTCGCAGTAGAAGGACAGCCGACCAGACGTCTCGTAGTAGGACGGCTTCAGTCGGGCCACCACCGTCGCGCCCTCGGTCAGCGGTCCGGCGCTGTCCAGGGTGGTGGGCGACACCGTCACGCTGACCGACACGTTGGCGATCTTGTCCCGCATCGTCAAGAAGATGGTCTTGCTGGCCGAGCGCCGGTTGATCTCGATCAGCTGGCCCTCGACCCAGATCGCATTCAGCCGGTCGATCCAGCCCTTGACGGCATGGGTCACCGCCCGCAGCGGCTGCGGATGCTCCGGTGACGACTCCAAGGCCATGACGCGACCCTAAACGGTGGCACGGACAAGCGCGAACCTGAACCGCGTCAGCTGTGGATTACCGGCTGCGGCGTTGCGCGGAGAAGCCGGCCGCGCCGCCGGACCGCGAGCCTGAGCCCTGACCCGCCGTGCGCCGTGCTCCCGAACCGCGCTTGACTCCCTGGCCGGCCGAGCCGCCGCCCTGCTGCCCTCCGCCGCGCTGGCCCCCGCCACGCTGCTGCCCGCCGCCGCCCGAGCGACTTCGACCGGATCCGCCTTGGCGCGAACCTCCGGCCTCGCCGCGCGGCCCCGAGCCGCCCGCGACGACAGCGACCGGCGTGACGTACTCAGCTGCCGGGCCGGCCACTTCCGTGATCATGGCGTGCCCCGGGGTGATGTCGTGCAGGGCCGGCTTGATCGCGGCCTGACGCATCAGCTGGCGTACGTCACCGACCTGACCGGGCGTCCCCACCGTGACCACGATGCCCTCGGCGCCTGCCCGGGCGGTGCGGCCCGAGCGGTGCAGGTAGGCCTTGTGCTCAGCGGGCGGGTCCACATGGACGACGAGCGAGATGTCGTCAACGTGGATTCCGCGGGCGGCGATGTCGGTGGCAACGAGCACTCGGACCGAACCCTCGCCGAAGGCGGCCAGGTTGCGCTGACGCGCCCCCTGGGACAGGTTCCCGTGCAGGTCGACTGCCGGCACTCCCGCCGAGGTGAGCTGCTTGGCGAGCTTCTTCGCTCCATGCTTGGTGCGGGTGAAGGCCAACGTACGGCCCTGACCGGACACCAGCTCCTTGACCACGGTCATCTTGTTCTCGGTGCTGACGTTGAAGACGTGGTGCGTCATCTGCTGCACCTCGGAGGCGGCGCTGTCGACCGAGTGGGTGACCGGGTCGGTCAGGTAGCGCTTGACCAGCACGTCGACGCCGCGGTCGAGCGTTGCGGAGAACAACAGCCGCTGGGCGTTCTTCGGCGTGGCGTCGAGGATCCGCTTGACGGCCGGCAGGAAGCCGAGATCGGCCATATGGTCCGCCTCGTCCAGTACGGTCACCTCGACCAGATCGAGCTGGAGGTGCCGCTGCTGGATCAGGTCTTCCAGCCGTCCGGGGGTGGCGATCGCGATATCGACGCCACGGCGAAGCGCGGAGACCTGCGGCCCCTGGCCCACGCCGCCGAAGATCGTCATGGTCTTGAGACCCATCGTTGCGGCCAGTGGATCGAGGCTGAGCTGCACCTGGGTGGCGAGTTCACGGGTGGGCACCAGCACCAGGGCCCGGACCGAGCCGGGGCGGCGCGTGCGGCCGGAGGCTGCCAGCGCGGCCACGGTGGGAATGGCGAACGCGATGGTCTTGCCGCTGCCGGTGCGGCCGCGGCCGAGGACATCACGGCCGGCGAGCGAGTCCGGCAGGGTGGCGGACTGGATCGGGAACGGTGCGCTGATGTCGCGCGCCGCGAGTGCGGCCGCGACAGGGGCGGGCACGCCGAGCTCGATGAAGCTGCGATCCAGGTCGATCGGCGTCGGCTGCACCGAAACTGCGTCGAGTCGCGGGCTCTGTCCGGCCTCGTCGCGCGGAGTGTGGTCGCGGGGGGTGTCGTTGCGGGACTGGTCGCTCTGGGAGCGGGTGTTCTGTCGCACGTTCCTGGACCGTCGGGTCCGGTTCGGGGCAGGGGAGGTTGAGGCAGTGTTTTGCTGGGGCACGAAGATCCTTCGAAACATCGATTTGGCCGCAATTGCAGGACCACTCACGTGTTAAGGAGAGTTGAAAGCGCCGATCACGGCGCAGAAGCAGACGACCTTGGCGCGCACAGTGGCGCTTGTCTGTTCCTTAGTCTAGCGGTTCGTCGCGCCCAGACCTAAGCGGCTCGGTGCGCGCGGCCGCTCCGAACGCGAAACCGCCCCACTCAGGCCAGCAGCAGCCGGACCCAGGCGTCGGCCAGCCAGCTGCCGTACCGTGCCGGGCTCCAGCCGCGTCCCTTCACCAGCAGCAGGTAGTACTCAACCGCATTCAGGCTCCAGATGATGTCCGCCACCTCCGCATCCGAGAGGTCTGCGCGCAGCTCGCCCGTCGCGCGCAGCTCCCCGGCGAGCTCGAGCATGTTACGGGCCCGACGCTGCGAGATCTCGTCCCACAGGGCCGCACAGTCCCTGTCGACGGAGGCGGCCTGGCTCAGCACCTCGAAGATGGGCGCCATCCGCTGGTGGATCGTGGGCAGCGCTGTGGCGTAGATCGTCAGCTTGTCCGCCGCCTGGGTCGCGGCCTTGACCTCGCGCACGTAGGGCCGCTGGTCGGCGGGAACGGCCCGATCCTCGCCGGACAGCGAAGTCTCGACCAGTTCCCGCAGCAGTGCCGGCTTGCGCCCGACAGAGGTGTAGACCGTGTCGACCGAGACCCCCGCCGTGTCTGCGATCTGGGCGACGGTGCAGGGGCCGTACCCGTGCCTGACGAACTCCGTCCGGGCAGCGGCCAGGATCGCCCGTCGGGTGGCGGCCGCCTGCTGGGCTCGTCGCGGTGCCCGGTAGGGCCGTCGAGTCGCTGGGCTTGATCTCTTGACTTCGTCGTCCATCGGAGCCAACATTACCATATTCATCCGAAAGTAGTTCGGATCAATATCGGGGAGGTCACCATGTACGCCTTTACACAGGATGTGCCGATCGACGAGACGCTCTATGCGCGGATCATCGAGAATCTCGGCCCAGAGCCGCTTGCAGGCCTGCTGTCGCACCTGTGCGTACGGCGACCGGACGGCGGGCTGCGCTACATCGATGTCTGGACCGACGTCGAGTCGTGTCAGCGCGCGTTCGAGGAGCGCATCCATCCGGCAGTGGACGCCGCGTTCGGCGACCGGCGTCCGGCAACCGAGCCGACCGTGCACCCGCTGGAGGTGCTGCACGCCTCTGGGCTCTGGCAGGCAACGAATGAGGTGCCGATCGCTGCGACGAGTCAGCGCTGATCGGGGCGGCCTAGACTGGGCGCCATGACTTCACAGCCCGACACGTCGATGGCGCCCCAGTCCGAGCAGGCCCGGAGGGTCGTCGTAGCCGCTCCCCGGGGGTACTGCGCGGGAGTCGACCGGGCCGTGATCACGGTCGAGAAGGCGTTGGACACCTATGGTCCGCCGGTCTACGTGCGCAAGCAGATCGTGCACAACCGACACGTGGTCGAAAACCTGGAGCAGCGGGGTGCCATCTTCGTCGAGGAGCTGGCCGAGGTGCCCGCCGGTGCAACAGTCGTGTTCTCGGCTCACGGCGTGTCACCGGCGGTCCACTCCGAGGCATCGGACCGCGGCTTGAAGACGATCGACGCGACCTGCCCACTGGTGACCAAGGTCCACCACGAGGCCAAGCGCTTCGCCCGCGACGATCTGGACATCCTGCTCATCGGTCATGCCGGTCACGAGGAGGTCGAGGGAACCACCGGCGAGGCGCCCTCCCACATCACCCTGGTGCAGTCACCCGACGACGTCGCCGACGTGGAGGTCCGCGACCCGGCGAAGGTGGCCTGGCTGAGCCAGACCACACTCAGCGTTGACGAGACGTTGGAGACGGTCGGCAAGCTGCGGGAGAAGTTCCCGCTGTTGATGGATCCGCCGAGCGACGACATCTGCTACGCCACCCAGAACCGGCAGCTGGCCGTCAAGCAGATCGCGGCGCACTCGGACCTGGTGATCGTGGTCGGCTCCTCCAACTCCTCCAACTCCGTCCGGCTGGTGGAGGTGGCACTGGAAGCCGGGGCCAAGGCGGCCTATCGGGTGGACAACGCGGGCGAGGTGGCCGACAGCTGGCTGGACGGCGTCCATAGTGTCGGCGTCACGAGCGGCGCCTCGGTGCCCGACGATCTGGTGCAGGGTGTGCTGGAGCTGCTGGTGAGCAAGGGGTTCCCAGCCGCGGTGGAGGAACGGTTGACGGAAGAGTCGCTGGTGTTCGCCCTGCCGCCTGAGCTGCGCAAGGATCTCCGCTCCGGAGCAGCAAGCGACTGAGCCGCCTGCGGACCACCCGTCGCGCGCGGGTGCCCGCCCAGGTCCTCACCGGCGATGACCGCCCTTCCTCTGCTGCTGGTGCTGACGGCGGCCTTCGCCCATGCCGCCTGGAACCTCGCCTCAAAGCGGGCCGGCGCCTCCGGCATCCGCTTCGTCTGGCTCGCCTGCCTGGGCGGATCGCTGCTGCTGACCCCGTTCGCCGTCACCGCCCTGGCGGCGCAGCGGGCCGAGCTGATGCCCTGGTTGGCGTGCGGAGCTGTCAGCGGGCTGGTCCACACGGCCTACTTCAGTACGCTCCAGCGGGGCTACGCCCACGGGGACATCTCCGTCGTGTATCCGCTGGCACGGGGGACCGGGCCGATGCTCAGCGTGGTCTTCGCCATGCTCCTGCTGCACGAGCGCCCCGGTTGGCTAGGAATGGCGGGGGCGGCGGCCGTGGTCGCCGGGGTAGTGGTGATCGCCCTCTCCGCCCGGGTTGGGGCGACGCCTCCGGACGGGCTGCGGCGGCCGCTGTCCGGTGCCGTCTTCGGGCTGGTGACGGGCGTACTGATCGCCACCTACACGCTGTGGGACGCTCACGCGGTCACGGCGGTCGGCGTCGCTCCGCTGACGATGATGTGGATGTCCTCCACGGGGCAGGTGGTGCTCTTGGCGCCGTTGGTGCTCCGGGACCCCGCGCGGCTGGAATCGGTCTGGCGCCGTTACCGGAGGGAGGTCGTCACCGTCGCGGTTCTGTCCCCGTTGGCCTACATCCTGGTGTTGTATGCGGTCCAGCGCGCTCCGGTGTCGCTGGTCGCGCCGATCCGGGAGATGAGCGTGGTGATCGTCAGTCTTGCCGGATCGCTGCTCTTCGCTGAGCCCGCCTTCCGCCGCCGGTTGGTCGGAGCGGTTGTGGTGCTGCTCGGGGTGACCCTCCTTGCGCTGTCTTGAACCGGTCCGCATCGGCCCCTCGCGCTACGATCAACCATGGAGCTACCCGCGCCCTTCGTCGAGCCGACCCAGCGTCGCATCAGGGTGCGGCTCGGCGACGAACTGATTGCTGACAGCCTTCGCGCACAGCTGCTGGTCCGGTTCGGCCCCGGGCAGCTACCGACGTACTTCATCCCGCTGGACGACGTCCGACCGGGCGCCCTGCTGGACGAGAAGTCGACCGGCGGTCATCGGAGCTGGACCGTGGTCGCGGGCCGCAGCCGCGCCGAGCGTGCGGCCTGGACACATGAGGACCCGACCGGCGACATGGCCACGTTGGCCGATCATGTGACCTTCTCCTGGCGCCAGCTGGCCTGGTACGAGGAGGACGAACGGGTGCTGGTGCACGCGCGTGACCCGCACAAACGAGTCGATACCCTGCGCAGCTCACGACACGTCCAGGTCTATGTGGGTGACGAACTGGTCGCCGACAGCATCCGCCCGCTGCTGCTGTTCGAGACCAATCTCCCGACCCGGTACTACCTGCCCTTCGCCGACGTGCGCACAAGTCTGCTCGAGGCCAGCGACCTGGTCACCAGCTGCCCATACAAGGGCCAGGCCCGGTACTGGTCGTTGCGTGTCGGAGACTCGTTCCTGCCGGCCGTCGCCTGGAGCTATCCCGATCCGATCACCGAATGCCCGAAGATCCGTGACCTCCTCTGCTTCTTCAACGAGCGAGTGCGCCTGGTGGTCGACGGGGTCACCTTGGAACCGCCGGACACTCCCTGGTCCGTGGCGAGTCGGGCGTAAGGCCCGGCTGGTCCTGGTCCACGACCGCGGTCGACTCGCTGAGCCATTATCAGGAGCCGGTCCTGCGGTCACCTGGCGCTCGAGCAGCACCGTCCCCGGACTCCTCGATCAGTTCCAGCAGGTCCGGCTCTCCACGGACCAGCTCTGCCTGCTCCGGTGGGGAGGTCGCCGAACGCCCACGCCTCGGCCGACGGCCGACCAGCGGCTCCACCTGCACAGCGTCGTCGACGAGCTCCTGGGCCTGGATCTGGCGGACCGCGCCGTCGACCGGCGACAGGGCCTCCAGTTCGACCTCGCTGACCTTCAGGTCGCGGAACTTGCGGGCGCGGACCAGGACGGTGCCCTCCACGGTCGCGATCGTCTCGTTGTAGGCGTTCACCGAGCTGCGGAGCGCCCGCCCCAGCTTGTCGAACCGGTTGCCCATCAGCCCGAGCTTCTCGTGCAGCTCGCGGCCGAGCTTGAAGACCTCAGCCGCGCTCTCTGCGAGTGCTGCCTGTCGCCAGCCATAGGCGATCGAGCGCAACATACCGATCAGGGTGGTCGGCGTAGCCAGGATCACGTCCTTGCGGGCGGCGTAGTCGTACAGGTCGGGCATCTGGTCCAGGGCGGTGGCGAAGAACGCCTCGCTGGGCAGGAACAGCACCACGAACTCGGGAGTCTCGGCGGCCTTCCAGTACTGCTTGGAGGACAGCTGGTCCACATGCGTCTTGACGTTCTTGGCGTACTTGGCCAGAAACTCTCCCTTGGCCCGCTCGTCCTCGGTCTCGGCCGCGTCCAGGAAGGCGCTCAACGGCACCTTGGAGTCGACGAAGACGTGCTTGCCCTCGGCAAGATGGACCCGCATATCCGGGCGCATCGTCCGGTCGTCGGCCCGGCTGGTGTGCTGGAGGTCGAAGTCGCAGCGCTCGATCATGCCGGAGATCTCGGCGACCCGCTTCAGCTGGACCTCGCCCCAGGCACCGCGGATCTGAGGCTTGCGCAGCGCCGTCACCAGCGCGTTGGTCTCCCGGCGGAGGGTCTCGCCGGTCTGCCGGACCGACTGCACCTGCGCCCTCAGGTCGGTCGACATCTGGATCCGCTCCTTCTCGACGTCGACCAGTCGGGTGTTGAACCGCTCCAGGCTCTCCCGCACCGGCAGCATCAACTGCTCGGTCGCCTTCAGCCGGGCCTCGGCGTTGGCGTCCGCCTGCTTGCCCTGCCGTTCGATGGTCTCCGCCGACAGCACCTTGAACTGGTTGAGCATGGCCTCCCGGTCGGCGGCGATCTCCTCGGCCCGGCGGATGGCGGCGTCGCGCTCGGCCACCGCCTTGGCCACGTCGGCGGCGACAGTGGCGGCCTCGGCCTGCGCGGCCGACGCCTCGGCCCGAGCCTCGAAGACCTCGCCGCGGGCCTGGGCGGCCTCGGTCCTCGCGTGCGCCGCCTCGGCCCGGGACTGGGCGACCAGTGTCTGGGCGTTGGCCAGCTCGGTCCTCGCCTGAGCGAGGTAGTTGTCGTCCTTCGCCGACCGCGTCTCGCTCCGGGCCCGCAGGATGAGCCAGCCCGCCGCAGCACCCAGGCAGACCCCGAGCACGAGTCCGGCGATCAGTGCGACAACGGCGAATCCATCCATGCCTCGATCTTGCCTGGGCGGACTGACAGAACGGTGGAGGCCGCACCGGCCTGCCCCCGGTCAATCCCGACGCGGGGCTGCCGAGGTGGACTCGGTGCCGACCAGCACAAGGCGCGTTCGCGGTCTAGCGTCGGCTGTCGAGGTTCGTCTGGTACTCGTCGCGCAGCTGCTGCCAGCCATGGTCGAGAGCGGCTCGGCCGATGATGGGACCCACCTGTCGGCCACCCAGCAGCTCTTCTGCGACGGCCAGACAGAGGTGCCAGCCGGCAGCAGTCGAGGCGGCGTCGTCGGGCTGGGCGACGGTGTGCTGCAGCGTCAGCTCGGTGCCGGTGGGTACCGCCACCAGCTCCCACCGGGCAGGTCGGGCCCGAAGCGGTGTTCGAGCACGGTAGGCGGCAGCGAGAGACTGACGTCCCCGACCAGCTCAGTACGGTGCTCTCCGTCCACCATGAACAGGGTGGCCGGTCCTATCCTCGCCAGATTGCGATCAGCCGTGTACGGGGCCCAGAGCGCGAGCTGAGCGGGGTCGGTCAGGGCGTCCCAGAGCCGTCGCGGGACGTGCGCGAACGACCGAGTGAAGGTCAACGTCCAGCGTTCACCTTGCGGGCACCGACTGATCCGAAGCAGGGGACCGAGATCGAAGGTGCCGTCAGCGCTCATCGCGGGACTCCTCGTCGAGGTTGGGTGTGTCCAGACGGGTGGTCAGTGCATCGAAGCTGGTGGACCACAGTCGTTGGTAGGGGAGCACCCAGTCGGCCAGCTCCAGCAACGGCCCCTGGTTGAGGCTGTAGATCCGGCGCTGCGCCTCGGCCCGACTGGAGACGAAACCGTGCTGTCGCAGCACGCGTAGGTGTTTGGACACCGTCGGTTGGGGCAGGTTCAACCGCTGCACCAGCTCGCTGACGCTGGCCGGACCGGCACGCAGCTGGTCCAGAATGTCGCGGCGGCGTGGCTCGGCCACCACGGCGAAGACATCCACGCTCACCCCCCCAATATGCTGTCAGACGTATATACGTGTCAAGACATATATGCTGCCGGGCGGTCGGCACCAGCGCGACGTGCGGAAGACTGAACCCATGTCGAGTGCGCTGGCCCATCTGAACGACCTCGGCGACTTCATCGCCGCTTCGCCGTCCTCCTTCCATGCCGCAGCCGAGGGTGCGCGACGGTTGTCCGCTTCGGGCTTTCAACGCCAGGACGAGACCGAGGCCTGGGACAGCTCCCCAGGGAAGCATTTCCTGGTGCGAGATGGCGCTCTGATCGCCTGGCGGATTCCGCTCGGAGCCGGGCCTACCACCGGCTTCCGGATCGTCGGTTCGCACACCGATTCCCCTACGTTCAAGCTGAAACCACGCCCCAGCATCGGCAGCTACGGGTGGCAGCAGATCGGCGTCGAGGTCTACGGCGGCCCGCTACTGAACTCCTGGCTGGACCGCGAGCTTGGCCTTGCCGGCCGGCTGGTGCTGGCGGACCGGACAACGCGGCTGGTGAGGACCGGACCGATCATGCGGATCCCCCAGCTGGCGATACACCTCGACCGCGGCGTCAATGACGAGGGCCTCAAGCTGGACAAGCAGCAGCACACCGCTCCGGTCTGGAGTGTCGGACGTCCCGATCGTGACGTTCTTGATCATCTGGCGCAGCTGGTTGGGGTTGATGCGAAGGACGTACTGGGCTACGACGTCGTCGCCTTCGACACCTCCGCGCCGGCCGTTTTCGGCCCAGGCGACGAGTTCTTCGCCAGCGGGCGGCTCGACAACCTGAGCAGCGTGCACGCCAGTCTGCAGGCGCTGGAGCGGGCATCGGAAGGGGAGCACATCGAGGTGGTGGCAGCCTTCGACCATGAGGAGATCGGCAGCGCCTCCCGCTCCGGCGCCTCGGGTCCGGTGCTGGCGGATGTTCTCGGGCGGATCGCTTCGGCGCTGGGAGCGGGCCCGGACGAACTGCATCGCGGGCTGGCGAGGTCATACTGCCTTTCGGCCGATGCCGGGCACGCGGTCCACCCCAACTACCCGGGCCGACACGACCCGGCGAACCTGCCGCTGCTGAATGGCGGGCCGCTGCTCAAGATCAATGCCAACCAACGGTATGCGACCGATGCTGTCGGTGCCGCGGTGTGGCGCCGGGCCTGCGACACCGTCGGGGTGGCGTACCAGGAGTTCGTCTCCAACAACGACTTGCCCTGCGGGTCGACCATCGGCCCGCTCACCGCCACGCGACTCGGGATCACCACGGTGGATGTCGGTATCCCGCTGTTGTCCATGCACTCGGCCCGAGAGATGGCCGGAACGGCGGACCCGCTGGCCCTGAGCCTGGCCATCCGGGCCTTCTTCAGCGGCGACTGATCATGGGGCCCACCAGGCTCCGACAATGACCAGGGCCGCTGCGACGATCAACAGCGCAGCCGAGGTCACATAGAAGATGTGCGAGCTGTTCTCGTACGGCAGGACCGGGTCAGCCGTCGTCTTGTCCTCCAGCCCGTCCGTCTTCTGCCGCACCGTCAAGTCATAGTGCGCACTGGCAAAACCCAGGTAGGAGCGACCGAGGGTCGCGGCCGAGACCACCACAATGGTGATCAGCGTTGCCCTCAGCCACCCGGGCGCATTGTTGATCGCGTTGCCGCTGAGACCCAGCAGGACGAGCAGTCCGCCGAGGCCGCCGCCGACATAGGCGCACCTTCGAAGGTAGTGATCGTAACGGGCCAGCCTGGTGAAGATGGTGTCAGTCTTGACGGATTCTGGCTCGGCGAACATCGAGCGCCTTCAGCGGCGGAAGATGTTGTTGAGTAGGAACTCAAAGATCTCCTTGACCCGGTGGATCTCGGCTTCCGTGAGCTGGGGCTCCTCGTTTGCGGCTCGGATCATGGCGCCCAGGGCAACACTCTCTGCGGTGTAGCCCTGCAGAAGTCGTTGTACGCCAGGTGGCGCGTCGACCTCGGTCACGCCGATGGCGAAGTGCACCGAATCAAGCACTTCAGGTGAGTGTTCGAGCTCAGCAGGATCGATGCCGACGTCCGCTCGACGAAGGTTCTCACCGGCCGCAACAATCGCGCGACCTAATGGGTCCTCTATGCCTGGATAGACAGCCACAACCGCCCCCTCGATCTGCAGCCCATCCCGCCATGGCCCGCGACATCATCCTTGCATCGCCGCGTGGACCCGACAAGAGTGATGGTGGCTGCCGCCGGAAGGCACAGGAGGTGTTCACCCGGGCGCCCCGGAGCGGGCGATTGGTTCGAGTCCGGCGGGACCCTTAGGCTTGACGATCGTGGCTCTAACCATCGGCATCGTCGGACTCCCCAACGCGGGCAAGTCCACCCTCTTCAACGCGCTGACCCGCAATGACGTGCTCGCAGCGAACTACCCGTTCGCCACGATCGAGCCCAATGTGGGAGTGGTGGGGGTGCCGGATCCCCGGTTGGCGACCTTGGCCGGCATCTTCCACTCCGAGCGGATCGTGCCTGCAACGGTGAGCTTCGTCGACATCGCCGGCATCGTCCGCGGCGCCAGCCAGGGTGAGGGGATGGGCAACGCGTTCCTGTCGCATATCCGTGAGGCGGAGGCGATCTGCCAGGTGACCAGGGTGTTCCGTGATGCCGACGTCACCCATGTCGACGGCAAGGTGAATCCCGGCAGCGACATCGAGACGATCTCCACCGAGTTGATCTTGGCCGATCTGCAGACGATCGAGAAGGCGCTGCCGCGGCTGGAGAAGGAAGCGCGGATCAACAAGGACAAGGTGGCGACGCTGCAGGCCGTGAAGGAGGCTCAGGAGGTGCTGAACTCCGGACGCGGAGTCTTTGCCGCTGGCCTGGATCGGTCGCCACTGCGTGAGCTGTTCCTGCTGACCGCCAAGCCGTTCCTGTACGTGTTCAACTGCGATACCGACGAGCTGGCCGACGAGGAGCTCAAGGCCCAGATGCGCGCCCTGGTTGCGCCGGCCGAGGCCATCTTCCTGGACGCCAAGATCGAGTCCGAGCTGGTCGAGATGGAGCCTGACGAGGCCCGCGAACTGTTGGCGGAGATGGGCATCGACGAGCCTGGCCTGGACGTGCTGGCCAGGGTTGGCTACGACACCCTCGGCCTGCAGTCCTTCCTGACCGCCGGACCCAAGGAGTCCCGCGGCTGGACGATCCCCAAGGGGGCCACCGCGCCCGAGGCAGCCGGGGTCATCCACACCGACTTCCAGAAGGGCTTCATCAAGGCCGAGATCGTCTCGTTCGACGAACTGGTCGAGGCGGGCTCGATGGCCAACGCGAAGGCCAAGGGCAAGGTTCGGCTGGAAGGCAAGGACTACGTCATGGCCGACGGCGACGTGGTCGAGTTCCGTTTCGCGCCGACATCCACCGCCAAGAAGTAGCGCGCCATCCGCAGCACCTGCTCGTCCTGACCCAGTCGAGCGGCGGCTCTACGGTTCACGATGGTTCCAGTCTGGCCTCCGCGCGGGTGGGAGAGAACAGTTCCACCGGGTTCCCGGAGGGGTCCTCGACAATGAGCTGCCTGCCACCGACGCCCTCGATGATGGGGCTGCGGAGGCGGACGCCCGCCTCACGGAGGGCCGCCGCGCAGCCGTCGAGGTCGTCGACCTCGACCAGGAACCGGTTCCACCCTCCTGGCTCGGGGCGCCTACCGTCAGGCAGCTGCTGTCCACCGCCGCCCTCGGAGCTGGGCGCACTCAGTACGAGGCGGAGGTCGCCTCGACTCAGCATCGCGAAGGTGACAGCGGGGTGCATCTGCTCGACAAATCCGAGGTGTCCGCAGTAGAAGGACATCGCCTCCTCCACGTCGTTGACGATGTAGCGCACGCTGACCGTAGCCAAGATCGCCTCCCTTTACGGGACAAGAGCAGCACCGTAAGCTCGCTTGAGATCAAGCATTCCAGGGCCTGATCGAACCCAGGATATGCGCTCGGACCCCGCCGCCACGGGCGGTGGACCGGCGTCGGCGGCGCTAGGGTCGTCGCTATGGTCCACCGTCTCAGCCTGGTCGAGGCCCGCCGGATCGCCGTGCACGCCCAACTGCTCGATGCGCAGCGGCCGTCCGACGTCGTCGAGGTCGTCGAGCGCCTGACGATTCTCCAGATCGACCCCACAGCGGCCATCGCACCGAGCGCCGACCTGGTGCTGTGGAGTCGGCTCGGCTCCGGCTATGACCCGGGTGACCTCGTCCGGGCGATCGAGCAGGACCGCACCCTCGTTGAGACCGTGGCCTACATCCGATCACCGCGAGACCTGGCGGCCGTGATCGCCGAGGTACGCGACGCGGAGATGTACGCCGCCGGCGCCGCGTGGCTCAAGGCGAATGAGCCGTTCCGCCGCGACATCCTGGCGCTGCTGGAGAAGGAAGGCCCGCTGCTCTCGCGCGACATCCCCGACACGAGCGTCGAGCCCTGGCCGTCGTCGGGCTGGACCAACAACCGCAACATCACCCGGATGCTCGAGTGCCTGGCCCTGCGTGGGCAGGTGGCGATCTCGGGCCGCAAGGGCCGTCAGCGCTACTGGGACCTTCCTGAGCGCGTCTATCCGGCCGCCCTGCCTCACCTCGACCGCGACTCCGCCACCCGGTACCGCAACGAGCGCCGGCTCGCGGCGCTCGGCATCGCCCGATCCACCGGACCCCAGGTCCCTGGAGAGCCGCCCTATGTCGGTGACGCAGGAGAGGAGGCGCAGGTCGACGGCATCCCCGGCACCTGGCGCGTCCACCCCGCCTATCTCGGCTTGCCGTTCGAGGGACGAACCGCGCTTCTCTCACCCTTCGACCGGCTCATCCACGACCGGGTCCGCGCCGAGCAACTCTTTGGCTACGAGTACATCCTCGAGATGTACAAGCCCAAGGCCCAGCGTCGTTGGGGATATTTCGCGCTCCCGGTGCTGCACGGCGATCGACTCGTCGGCAAGCTCGACGCGACCGCAGACCGCAAGGCCCGCGCGCTCGTCGTCAACGCGATCCACGAGGACGTCGACTTCGACCCCGACCTGGCCGCCGCCGTACGCGCCGAGATCGATGATCTCGCTGCCTGGCTCGGCCTCGAGGTCACCGGCGTCTGACCTCCGCCAGGTGGCGCCGGATTACAGTGACGCCATGACCGACAACGACTGTCCGTGGGAACCGCCGCTGGCCGGCAACGAGGTCGAGCATCTCACCGGTGCGCTTGACCGCCTCCGCACCACGTTCCGCTGGAAGGCCGACGACCTCGATGTGGCTGGCCTGCAGACCCGGATCGCCGTCTCCTCGCTCACCCTCGGTGGGCTGCTGAAGCACCTGGCGGCTGTCGAGGAGATCACCTTCACCCACAAGCTGGCCGGTGGGCGGCCGAACGCCCCATGGGACACCCTGACGGACTTCGAGGAGACCCTGACGGCCGAGGAAGCCCCGGCAGAGTTGTACGCGATGTGGGAGGCGTCGGTCGAGCGCTCGCGCGCACGCCTGACCGAGGCCCTCGCCGCTGGCGGGCTCGACCAACTGGTGGACCTTGCCGACGACGAGGGCAACCATGCCAGCCTTCGTCGGCTGCTGTGCGACCTGATCGAGGAGTACGGCCGCCACACGGGTCACGCAGACCTGTTGCGCGAGGCAGTGGACGGACGCGTCGGCGAGGATCCGCCGCCAGGCTGGCGCCCCAGGTCGACCGGCCGGCCAGCCGAGCGCTAGTGGTGAACCGAACTCGCAGGGCCAGGTACTCCCGCCGGCGTAAGCGTCGGATGGAACGTGTCGAACATGATCTCAGCGACGAGCAGTGGACCGCGTTGAAGGTGGCCTGGGATGGCTGTGCGTACTGCGGCGCGCGGGACACGCCGCTGCAGCGAGACTGCGTGCTGCCCATCTCGCGCGGCGGCCGCTACACGCTGGGCAACATCGCGCCGGCCTGCGGCTCCTGCAACGCCAGCAAGTGCAACGACGAAGTCACCGGCTGGCTGCGGCGCAAGCGGCTCGACGAGGGCGCCTTCCTGGTGCGCCACCGGGAGATCGGGACTGCGCTCGCCCTGATGTTCTCCGCTGGGGCGGAGGCCGCGGGTGAGGTGCCGGCAGCGTATACGGAACCGACCATTCATTGAGCATCGAGCCAGGCCCTTCACCAGGTCCCTCGGCCGCTGCTAGCCTCCGGAGCAGCTCGGCAGTACGAATCCCACCTCGATCCTCGCCGCTACGGAGGGTGACCACCAGTGCCCAGAATGTCCGCCGTCTCCGAACTCGCCCGCATGCTCGTCGCCGGCGGACTGTCGACCGACCCGCTGGACAGGGCTCCCACCGTGGCAGATGTACGGGCTCTGGCCAAGCGGCGGCTCCCCAAGATGGCGTTCGACTTCGTCGACGGCGGCGCCGGCACGGAGACCACCCTGCGGGCGAACGTCAGCGACCTCGCCGAGATCACCCTGCAGCCGCGTTCGCTGGTGGACGTCTCCCAGCAGTCCCTGACGGCCGAGGTCGCCGGTCAGCGGCTGCCGATGCCGCTGCTGTTGGCGCCGTGTGGACTGATCCGCGTCGTCGGCGGCGACGGCGAGCTGGCGGCCGTCCGGGCGGCGGGCAAGGCCGGGCTGACCTACACCATCAGCACCGCGTCCAGTTGGTCGATCGAGGAGATCGCCGCCGAGGCGACTGGGCCGCTGTGGTTCCAGCTGTACATGTGGCGCAGCCGTGACGTCATCAGCAGCCTGCTGCATCGGGCCACGGAGGCCGGCTGCGGCGCCCTTGTCGTCACCGTCGACGTGGTGGTCAACGCCAAACGGCCCCGCGACCATCGCAACGGCATGTCGATCCCACCCCAGGTGACGCTGCGCAATGCGGCCGGCGTGGTCCGTCACCCCTTCTGGTTCGCCAGCCTGCTGCGCGGTCCTCCGATCGGCTTCCGCAACCTGGAGGGGATGGCCGAAGGCTCGAGTGCGATGTCGCATCAGGATCTCGTGAACACGCAGCTCGCCAACGTCAGCGCCACCTGGGACGACATCGCGTGGCTCCGACGTCAATGGGAGGGTCCGCTCTTCATCAAGGGCATCACCACCGTGCAGGATGCGCTGCTCGCGGCCAGCGTCGGGGTGGACGGCATCTTCGTCAGCAACCATGGCGGCCGGCAGCTGGACGGCGTGTCGAGCTCCATCCGGGCGCTGCCGCCCATCGTCGACGCCGTCGGCGACCGGCTGGATGTGGTTCTGGACAGCGGCATCCGCTCCGGGGGCGACGTGGTCAAGGCGGTTGCGATCGGCGCCAAGGCAGCTGCCATCGGCCGCAGCTGGGTCTGGGGAGCAGCCGCAGCCGGAGACCGCGGCGTCACGCACGTGCTGGACATCTATCAGCAGGAGATCAGCGAATGCCTGACGCTGCTGGGCTGCACGGGCATCGCCGAGCTCGACCGGTCCTTCCTCCGGTTGCCCGCTGCCTGGAGCAGGTCGCGGTCGGCAGACCCGCACAGGTGACGATTCGTCGGCAGGAACCGGCCCGGTCGGGAAGGACGGAGCCTCGGGACCTTCGCCCCTGTTGCGGCTCGGATGCGCATCCGTAGCGTGCACACCACGGGGGAGGGGAGTCGATGCCCGCCCGAAGTCGCAGCGAGCAGAGGCGGATGTGATGAGATCGCAGATGAGATTGTTCCGGTGGCTCGGCCTGGTTGCCACCGTCCTCCTCCTCACCGCACTGGCGGGACCAGCGAACGCGGCCAGGGTCACCCACGAGTCGTACACGCTCACCGGCGTGACGGCCGAGGCCACCTTCTTCAGCGAGGACGGACAGGAGCCCGACGTCGGCATACCGAGAGTGTTGTACGCGATGGGTGCGGACGCGACCACGGTTCACCGGGTGCCGGGCGCCAAGCCGGAACGGACGCGTCAGCCCGCCATTCTGGCGATGGGACTGATAATGCCCGGCATCGCGCCGGCGGATGAGCCCTACCAGGCCGAGCTGTGGTGCGTGACCGAAGACTTCACCTTCACCATTGCCGACGACCTGTCCGAGGCAGCGCTGCAGATTCCCACCTGTGAGGCGCAGGTGATCGTCTTCGATCCGCAGACGGGCGAGGAAGTGCCGAATGGAGTGACAGTCACTCTCGCCGCGACGACGCGGTGGGCTGCTACCGGCCCGCTCGAGACCCAGCGGTCGCATTCGCGCTACGCCGTGGGTGGTTCGTGGACCATGGACCTGAGCCGGACCTCGATGCGGCCGGCGACAGCGGACATCACCGTGTCCGGACTTCCGAGCGGCACGTTCGAGGCAAGCACCCAGGAGGCGGTTCTGCAGACTCTGAAGGTGGCCACCTTCCAGCACCAGTAGGAACGACAGGCGTCACCCGCGCTGCTGCTCGACCTCGGCGATCCGGCGCTCGACGATCGCCCGGACGGTGGCCTCGCTCAGCGGGGCGTCAGCACTGAACTGCAGGGTCGCCCCGGACATCCGACCTTCCTGCACCTGGTCGGCCATCGCTCGGGCCAACCGCGGGCTCATCAGGTGCAGACTGCAGTGCTTCTGCGCGGCCGACATCCCCACCAGGCCGCGGCCGCGATACTTGAACACCGGGATCTGATAGCTGATCACCTCCTCGACGCCGGGAATGAGGTCGACCAGCATGCTGCGAAGCTGGCTGAGCGCTGCCCGCTGGTGCTCCGGGACGGCCCTCAGATAGTCCTCGACGGTTGCTGCTGGGTAGCCTCTGCGCACTGTCAACCCGGCTCTCTGCTGATGATCATCACCAGGTGCAAGGCTCAGGCCTCTTCGTGCCCGGCGGAAGCGGAGGCCAGCCGCTGGGTGACCTTCCGGGCCAGCACCTTTCCCCATCGAGTCGCCCGAGCGACCTCGCCGGTGACCAGCGATCCGGCCACACCGGAGACGAAGAACGTCTCGGCCGGCGCCAGCCGCTGAAACCCCAATAGCTGCAGCCTCCGGTCGGCGGCGTGCGTGGCCGATCCGGGCAGTCCGGGCTGTGCGGCCTTGGTGTCGAAGGCGACAAACGGTACGTCGCCTTCGTGCTGCAGCGTTTCGAGCCATTCTCGGACGGCGCAGCCCGAGGAGACCTGGCCTCGCGGGGCGTGTTCCCCCCGAGTGTGCTCCCGGCTGACGCTGAAGGCGTGGCTGGGGGCGCCGATCACCAGAAGATCGATGTCTGAGGCCAGTTGATGCGGGGCGTCGGACACCTCGACCACCTCGACGGTCATCTCGTCGGTCATCCCGGCGGCGACGGCTTCTGCGACCTGCTGGGTGTCACCGAACATGGATTCATAGACGACGACTGCGTGCATCTCGGTCCCTTCCGATCATGAGCATCTGCCTCAACGATGATCGGTTGCGGACAGCCGGCCAAGAGGCTTAGGTCCCGCTGGACCGGCCCGAAAGTGGGACCTTCGGGCCTGCCGCGTACGAGCGCGAATGGCTAGCGTAAAAGGTGTCCGCAATCGATGACGAGTGCTGAGTCGACAGGAGATCTGCCATGACACGAACGCAGGCCAGAGTGGGAGATCGCATCTTCCTCGCCTCGAACAGGACCGGTGTCGCGGTGCGAACCGGCGAGGTGCTCGAGATCCAGGGACCCGATGGCGGACCGCCATATCTCGTTCGCTGGACTGACGGACACACCGGACTGTTCTACCCCGGACCCGGCACCTCCGCCCAGCTGACTCCGCACGACCCGGACGGCCCGCCGGCCGCCGTGCATGAGGGGACCGCAGCCCGGGTCCGCGAATGGCAGGTGCGGGTGTCCGTGTACGAGTCGGGAGACGACACGAGCGCCGTTGCGGTGCTGTCCGGCGATACCCCGGTCGAACTCACCGCCCGTGGCTTCAGCCATCGAAGCGGCCATGATCCGGCGGTTGCGCGAATCGGCGACGAAGTGGCTGCCGCGCGGGCGTTACGGCACCTGGCGGACACCCTGCTGGAGACCGCCGCATCCGACATCGCCGGCTCCACCGGAGAGGAACCGATAATCCGGGCCACCTGACCGGGCGGTGGGGTGGAGCCGCAGCTAGAAGTAGTTGCGGATGTGCAGTTGGCGGCCGCCGAAGACGGTGTCCCAGAGCTCGTCGGTCTCAGGAGTGCCACCGCGCAGTTGACCTGCGGTCCGGAGGTTCGCACAGGACTGCACGCCGGCATAGACCAGCGCGAGCCCGCGGGCGGTGAACACCGGGCCCTGTTGGTCATCGCGCGCCACGCATTCGCCCGACCCGGCGTCGACGTGGAGCCGGTAGCCGCCGTCGTTGCCGGCCAGGAAGTCCCCCTCCAGCCGGAAGCCGAGGTCCGCCCGGATGAAGGACGGGTAGCCGCGGGCGGCGAAGGCGCCTGGAAGATCAAGAACCTTCAGCATGTAGGGGGAGGCGTGGGTGACATCCCAGTGCAAGGACGGCAGGAACATCCGGGCGGGATCGTCACCGGACGTGTCGATGCTCGTGTGACCCGTGACGCTGGAGAAGGTGCCGAACATGTTCAGCAGCGCCTGGTAGCCGTCAGCCGAGTCGGCCAGCAGGTCGAGGACGCTCAACGTCTCGTCCATGCTGGTGCCGTGGCCGCGGTTCCAGCAGGCGTAGCCGATGATCGTCCCCGACCCGTCGACGGCCACTGTGACACCGGTGTACTGGGCGAGGAACTCCGCCGCCGGTTGCTGGAAGGACACTCCGCGTCGGCTCAGCGGGCCGTTCTGCGCGCTGGCCCACCGGTCGTACACCTGCTTGATGCTGTCGTGGTCCTCGGCTGTCGCACGGCGCAGGGTGATGGAACCCGGCGCGCGCACGGTGGAGAGAACCGCGGTCGGCACGCGCACGGTGAAGAAGTCGCCGACCACCTCATACCCGAACCGGCGGTAGATCCGCGGGGCACTCGGGTACAGCGTCGAGATCACGGCTCCGCGTCGGCGCGCATGCTCGAGCATCTCATCGAACAGCGGGGTCAGCAGGCCGCGACCGCGGTACTCGGCGACGACCGTCACACCGGCGATACCGGAGGTCGGCACCAGCGCACCGCCGAAATGGGAGTCGAACTCGCGGTCGATGGTCCGGGCCGCCAGCACCTCCCCGTCGTACGCGCCGAACTGCGTCTGACCCACCGTGGTCAGGGTGGCCGGCTCGGTCGGGGGAGTCCTCGGGGCGCCGAATGCCTCATGGCTGAGTCGCCGTGATGTCTCGGCGTCGGTCTCGGTCAAGATGCGGATCGGAAGGCTCATGGCACCATCCTTGCCGATCATGGCCGGCCGTCGGCCGCCGGGCACGCGATCAGCGGTCCCGAGGCTGTCTGTCGAGGAACTCCAGCACCTCGGTCTCGTCCACTCCGGGGAACGCTCCGGCCGGCAGCGCCGCCAGCAGGTTCGACTGGACCCGTGCGCTCGGCCAGCTCAGGCCGGCCCACCGTTCGGCCAGCTCGGCCGGGGGCGTCGAGCAGCACCGCGGGTCCGGGCACCGGGAGGTGCCGCGGTGCGGCGTACCGCGGCCGCGGAACCACTTCACGTGCTCGTATGGGGTGCCCACCGCCACCGAGGTCGCCTCGCGCTCACCGCGGCTGGCCGCGGCCGTGCACCAGTAGGTCCCGGTGGGGGTGTCGGTGTACTGCTGGTACGACGCCGACCAGTCCGCCTGCTCGAACACCTGCCGAGACGTCCAGTAGCGACAGACCCGCTGCCCCTCGACCGAACCCGAAGGGTCGGTCGGGAACTGCACACCGTCGTTCGAGTACGCCTTGTAGATGACGCCGTACTCGTTGATCCGAGTGAAATGCACGGGGATCTGCAGGTGCCGGGTGGCGAGGTTCGTGAAGCGGTGGGCGGCCATCTCGTTGCTGACCAGGAAGTGGTCCCGCAGGTCCTCGATCTCGATGTCCTTGCGCAGCTTGGCCTGCTGCAGGAACTCCACCGCCCAGCGCTCGGGGACCAGGGTGGCCGCGGCGAAGTAGTTGACCTCGACCCGCTGGGCCAGGAACTCGGCATAGCTGCCGGGCGGGCGATGGCCCAGGGCGATGTGCCCGAGTGCGGCCAGCGCCAGCGTCCGCTGCTCGGCGCCGTCAGCGGCGGGGAGGAAGATCCGGTGGCCGGCCAGGTCGGTGACCGTCCTCGTCGATGCCGGCAGATCGGAGACGGTGTGCAGCGTGAAACCCATCACCTCGGCAATGCGGGTGACGCCGAAGCGGGTGAGCGGGCCGCCCTCGTGGTCGATCCTGCGCAGTAGCGCGTCCGCCGCCTGTTCGATCTCCGGGAAGTAGTTGTCGGACGCGCGCATCCGGGCGCGCAGGTCGGCGTTCGCCCGCCGCGCATGCTCGGGGGTGGTGTCACGTTCGGCCTTCACGGCCGCCAGCGCCTGATGCAGCGCGACCAGCGACTCGAGCGCGTCGAGCGGCAGCCTGGGCCCGGTGCGTACCGGCCCGATGCCCAGCTCGCTGAACTCCGCCGACCGCTGCGCCCGCTCCAGCTCGATCTCCAGCTTGGCGCGACGACTGGGCGCATCGGCGGACAGGAACTCGGCCAGCTCCGTCTCCAGCGCTGCGGCGATCGCACCGAGGGTCGACACCCGCGCCTCACGGCGACCGGTCTCGATCAGGGACAAAGCCGACGGTGAGATGCCCACCCGCTGGGCGACCGCGTCCAGCGTCTGACCGCGGCTCTTGCGCCGGTGCCGGATTCTCTTGCCGATGGTCAGCGCATCCGGACCCTCGCCGGCCGAACCACGGGCCGTCAGCGAGGCGACCGGAGCGGGGGAGACGAGTCTGCGGGGGGCAGTAGCGTCAAGAAAGTCATTCCTTGACGTGGGCTCGGAGGGAGATGCGGGCATACTGTGATTTCACCACGGGAACGGATTGTGGACAACTGGTCATTTGATGCAAGAAACGGACTTCTTGACCGGGGCTGTCGATTGTGACATGGGCGGGTCGCGACCAGAGTCGAACCAGAGCATCCGACCCACGCCGACCACGAAGGGATGGCAGCCCATGACCAGCACCATCAACCCGACCGAAACCCAACGCCCACGACCGGACTCAGGGCCGGTCACCCCGGCCCGGCGGGCGGAGCTTGAGCTTCGGCGGGACTGGGCCACCAACCCGCGTTGGGCCGGTGTGCAGAGGACCTACACGGCAGCCGACGTCGTCGCTCTCCGCGGATCGCTGGTGGAGGAGCAGACGTTGGCCCGGTACGGAGCCGAGCGACTGTGGCGGCTGCTGCACCAGCGCCCCTTCGTTCGGAGCCTGGGGGCGTTGACAGGAAACCAGGCCGTGCAGCAAGTCAAGGCTGGGCTCGAGGCCATCTACCTGTCCGGCTGGCAGGTCGCCGCCGACGCCAACCTGGCCGGCCAGACCTATCCCGACCAGAGCCTCTATCCGGCCAACTCGGTGCCCGCCGTCGTCCGGCGGCTGAACAACGCAATGTTGCGCGCCGACCAGATCGACTGCGCCGAACGGGGTGGTCCCGGTGACCAGCCGGCGTCCCTGATCGCGCCGATCGTCGCTGACGCTGAAGCCGGTTTCGGCGGTCCCCTGAACGCCTTCGAGCTGATGAAGCAGATGATCGCCGCCGGCGCCGCAGGTGTTCACTGGGAGGATCAATTGGCTTCGGAGAAGAAGTGTGGGCACATGGGCGGCAAGGTCCTCATCCCCACCCGCCAGCACATCCGGACGCTCAACAGTGCGCGGTTGGCTGCAGACGTGATGGGCGTGCCCACCTTGGTGATCGCTCGGACCGACGCCCTGGCGGCCGGCCTGCTGACGAGCGACGTGGACCCCGTCGACCAGCCGTTCTGCACGGGTGAACGTACGGCGGAAGGCTTCTACCGAGTGCGTCAGGGTCTGGAGCCGGTGCTGGCCCGCGCCCGGGCCTACGCGCCGTACAGCGACCTGATCTGGGTGGAGACGGCGAAGCCCGACCTGGGTCTGGCGCGCGAGTTCGCCACCGAGCTGCACCGCGACTTCCCCGATCAGCTGCTCGCCTACAACTGCTCGCCGTCGTTCAACTGGAAGGCCGCTCTCAGCGACCGCGAGATCGCCACCTTCCAGGACGAGCTCGGCGCACTGGGCTACCGATTCCAGTTCATCACGCTGGCCGGCTTCCACGCCCTCAACCACTCGATGTACACCCTGGCGCGGGGATATGCGCACAACGGGATGACCTCCTATGTCGCGCTGCAGGAACGCGAGTTCGCTGACGAGCAGCACGGCTATACCGCCACCCGCCACCAGGCAGAGGTCGGCACCGGCTACTTCGACCGGGTGACGACCGCCTTGAACCCCGACAGCGAGACCACCGCGCTGGCCGGGTCCACCGAGACCGAACAGTTCCACTGAAATCCAGAAAAAGGACCTTGACATGACGATCATCGAACAACGGCCCGGCCTCTCCACCGTCGCCCCGACCCCGGCCGCCCCAGCAACCACCCTCACCCCCTCGGCACCTTCACCCTCCGGCAGGATCGTGGTGCACGGAGCGATGGCTCCGAGGTTCGAGCAGATTCTGACCCCGGCAGCACTCGACTTCGTGGCCGAGCTGCATCGGCTCTTCGCCGGCCGCCGAGCGGAGATCCTGGACGCCCGTCGGAGGCGCCACGAGAAGATCAACGCCGGGCTGGAGCTGACCTTCCGGCCCGACACGGAGGAGATCCGTCGGGACCCCGGGTGGCGGGTGGCCTACCCCGGACCAGGACTGGAGGACCGGCGCTGTGAGATCACCGGTCCGACGTCACGCAAGATGACCGTCAGCGCTCTCAACTCGGGTGCACGGGTCTGGATGGCCGACTTCGAGGACGCGACCTCACCGACCTGGTTCAATGTTGTGGACGGCCAGCTCAACCTGTATGACGCCATCCGTCGACAGATCGACTTCACCGCACCCGACGGCAGACGTTATGCGCTGGTGGATCGGACGCCGACGATCATGGTCCGGCCGCGCGGCTGGCATCTGTGCGAGAAGCACCTGACCGTTGACGGGCAGGCCATCCCGGCGGCCTTCGTCGACTTCGGTCTGTACTTCTTCCACAACGCCCGGACCTTGATCAGGACCGGTCGGGGTCCCTACTTCTACCTGCCCAAGCTGCAGTCCCATCACGAGGCGCGGCTGTGGAACGACATCTTCTGCTGGGCACAGCAGCAGCTGCGGATCCCGCACGGCACGATCCGGGCAACCTGCCTGATCGAGACCTTCCCGGCCGCCTTCGAGATGGAGGAGATCCTCTATGAGCTTCGTGATCATTCCGCCGGGTTGAACGCCGGCCGTTGGGACTACATCTTCTCCATGATCAAGAACTCGGCGGAACGCGCCGACCGGGTACTGCCCGACCGGAGCCAGGTGACCATGACCGCGCCGTTCATGCGGGCCTACACCGAGCTGTTGGTGAAGACCTGCCATGCACGCGGAGCCCACGCCATCGGAGGTATGGCCGCCTTCGTGCCCGGTCGGGATGACCCGGCCGCGACTGCCGCAGCCCTGGAGAGGACCAGGGCCGACAAGGTGCGGGAAGTCTCGGACGGGTTCGACGGATCCTGGGTGGCGCACCCGTTGCTGGTCGACACCTGCACCCGGGCCTTCAACCAGGTGCTGGGAGAGCGTCCGCACCAGCTGGGGAGGCGTCGTGACGATGTCTCGGTGACGGCCGCCCAACTCGGCGACCTGAGTGACGTCGGCGGGACGATCACGATGGACGGGGTCCGGACCAACATCCGGGTCAGTCTGCAGTACCTCGCCGCCTGGGTTGGGGGACAGGGCGCGGTCGCCATCGACCACCTGATGGAGGATGCCGCCACCGTGGAGATCTCGCGGATGCAGCTGTGGCAGTGGATCCGGCATCAGGCGGTCACCATCGACGGTACCGCCATCACCCACGAGCTGGTCGCCTCCTGCATCGACCAGGAGATGGAGCGACTGGCTGACCCGGATGACTCCGATCGGCACACCCGGCTGGTCGCCGCCCGGGACATCCTCGAGCACTCCTGCCTGGTCGAGCGTTGGCCGTCCTTCTTCACCACCTACGCCTACGCCACCTACCTGGTCCATCGGGTCACTCCGTGACCTCCTTCCCCTCGATGAGTTCCGCGCACGCGCCGTGAGTTCCTCGTACGTGCCCTGAGCTCCTTGCACGCGCCCTGAGCTTGTCGAAGGGGCTCTTCGACAGGCTCAGAGCGCGTGATTCGGAGTACGCGTCCGCTCCCTGAGCTTGTCGAAGGGGCCACGCGTGTACGGCTCTGCGACAGACTCAGAGCGCGGGGTCCGGGCAGGGTGCGTGGCCTGAGCGGGCCGGGACCGGTTAGGTTCTGTCCATGCCCAGCCTGCTGCGGTCCGAGGCACAGACACGTGCCGACCTGGTCTCCGTCGACCACACTCACGTCGTCCTCGATCTGACAGGTGCCGGTGACCACTTCCGCTCGACGACGACCATCACCTTCAGCGGGCGTCCTGGGTCGTCGACGTTCGTGGACTTCAAGGGGGCCGAGCTGCTGGGCGCCACGCTGAACGGTTCCGAGCTGGACCCGGACAGCTGGACCGACGGTCGGTTGCCGCTGCCGAAGTTGGCTGCACAGAACACCCTCGTGCTGGTCGGTCTGATGGCCTACTCCAGCGACGGCGAGGGGCTGCACCGGCACGTCGATCCAGCTGATCATCAGACCTACCTCTATGCCATGTCGTTCCTCGACGCCGCGCCGCGATGGTTCGGCTGCTTCGACCAGCCGGACCTCAAGTCCAGCTATACGTTCGACATCACCGCGCCGGCTGACTGGACCGTGCTGGGCAACGGGCCGAGCGAACGCGTCGGCGAGGGTCGTTGGCGGATCACTCCCAGCAGGCCGTTGTCGTCCTACTATGTGACGCTGGTCGCCGGACCCTACGCGTCGTTGTACGACCAGCACGACGGCATCCCTCTCGGCATCCACGTCCGGGCCTCGCTGGCGGAGAGCCTGGCCGCCGAGGCGGCCGACATCTTCCACGTCACCAAGGCGTCCTTCGACTACTTCCACCGGGTCTTCGGCGTGCGCTACCCGTTCGGCGAGTACCACCAGGCGTTCGTGCCCGACTTCAACGCAGGCGCAATGGAGAATCCCGGCTGCGTGACCTTCCGCGACTCCTACATCTTCCGGGCTGCGGCCACCACCTCCGAGCGAGGGACCCGGGCCGGCACGATCGCCCACGAGATGGCGCATATGTGGTTCGGGGACCTGGTCACCATGCGCTGGTGGGATGACCTGTGGCTGAACGAGTCCTTCGCCGAGTACATGTCGCACCGCGCCTGCACCGAGTCGACCGACTATCCGCTCTGGGTGGAGTTCGGCATCCTCCGCAAGGACTGGGGGTCCGTCGCCGACCAGGCACCGTCGACCCACCCGGTGGCAGGCAACGGGTCAGCGGACGCCCAGTCCGCCCTGAACGACTTCGACGGCATCTCCTACGCCAAGGGCGCCGCCGTGCTCCGCCAGCTGGTCGGCTACCTCGGCGACGAGACCTTCTTCGCCGGCCTGAACGCCTACTTCACCGAGCATGCCTTCGGCAACGCCGAGTTCGCCGATCTGATCTCCGCCTGGACCAGGGCCGGGGCCCGCGACCTCGGGCGCTGGGCGGCGAGCTGGCTGCAGACCGCCGGACTCGACACCCTCACCGCCGTACCGGACCTGCAGCAGATCAGGATCGCCAGGGTCCCACCTCGCCAGGCACCCGCCGACCGGACGCATGCGATCAGCGTCGCGGGTCTGGACAGCACCGGTGCCGAGCTGTTCCGCACCCCGGTTCTGGTGTCGGGAGCCGAGACGACGATCGCGCTCCCGGCGCCGGCATACGTCGTCGTCCCCGACGCCGGCGACGAGACCTGGGCCAAGATCCGGTTCGGTGCGGAGGGCTGGTCCAGGGTGGGACCGCTGCTGCCCGGCATCGCCGACGACGCGACCCGGGTCGTCGTCTACAACAGCATCCGCGACGGTGTCCGCAACGCCGAGCTGGCGCCGGCGGAGGCACTGCAGATCATCCTCGAGTCCGTGCCCAGCGAACCACACGACATCGTCGTCCGCGATCTGCTGACCTTCGCCCAGACCGAGCTGGCCGGTCCGTACTGCCCACCGGCGATCAGGGCCTCCCGCCGACGGGCGGTGCACCAGACCGCACGCGAAATCCTGGATGGTTCCGGCCCGGGCTCTGATCGTCAGCTGGCCGCGTTCCGGATCGCCGTGCGCAGCAGTGACGACCCACAGCTGCTGCGCGACTGGTTGGCCTCCCGGCAGCTGCCGCCAAAGCTGAGTCTCGACCCGGAGCTGACCTGGTCGCTGGTCAGCCGGCTGAGCCTGCTGACCGGGGAGGAGGCGCTGATCGACGAGGCACTCCGGGCCGACCCGTCGGCAGCCGCCCACACGCACGCGGCTCGGGCGAGGGCCAGCCTGCCGACCGAGCAGGCGAAGGCCGCGGCCTTCGAGCTGCTGATGCGCCCGTCGGAGGCGAGCGCCTACACCGTCTACGCCACCGCACGCGGGTTCTTCGAGCCGTCCCAGAGTGATCTCACCGCCCCGTACGTCGATCGGTACTTTGCCGAGATCGTCGACACCGCCAAGTTCCGCACGGGCTGGGCGCTCGGCCGCGCGGCACTGCTGTCCTTCCCGTTCTCCGCGGCGGACGAGAGCACCCTCAAACTGGCCGAGGAGACGCTGAGGAACGACGACCTTGCCGCACCGCTGCGCCGGTCACTGGTGGACGGCACCGACGAGCTCCGGCGGGCGGTGACTTCCCTGCTGAAGTTCGGATAGGCCGCCTGGCCTCGCCATGTCTGCCAAGATACTGACAGGTCACAATCTTGTTGCGTGTTGTGCCGCCTGCGCACGAGGACTTGCTCTTAATAGTTTGATGACCTACAACTAGTGCGTTCAACCGTGCCCCCTGTACACGTCCGCGTGTGGCACCTAACAGCGTCCGTGATCCGGACAACCCTTGGAGGAGGACATCACATGCGAGGAAAAACTCGCGCGATGGCCGCAGCCGCCTTTGCGTCTCTCGCCCTTGTGGCGACGGCGTGCGGTGGCGGCGGCACTGCCCCGCAGACCGGCCAGAGTGCCGGATCGACGGGTGGGGAAATCACGATCCGGGGGTGCACCCCGAAGGTCGCTCTTATCCCGGGCAACACCAGCGAGACCTGTGGTGGCAACGTGATCGACGCTATGACGTCGAAGCTCGTCCACTACGACCCCGAGACGGCAGCCCCCACGAATGACATCGCCGAGTCGATCGAGACCAGCGACAACCAGAGCTTCACCGTCAAGCTCAAGAAGGGCTACAAGTTCCAGGACGGGACCGAGGTCAAGGCGAAGAACTTCGTTGACGCCTGGAACTACACCGCGTACGGCCCGAACGGCCAGGCCGGCAGCTACTTCTACGCCCCCTTCGAGGGCTTCGGCGACGTGCAGTGCCTCGACCCGGACTGCAAGGGCAAGCCGAAGGTCAAGGAGATGACCGGCCTGAAGGTCGTCGACGACTACACCTTCACCATCAAGACGACCGAGCCGGTCTCGAACCTGCCGGTTCGGCTGGGCTACTCCGCCTTCTCGCCACTGCCCGACTCGTTCTTCAAGGATCCGAAGGCGTTCGAGGACAAGCCGATCGGTGCCGGTCCCTACAAGCTGGACAGCAAGTCGACCACAGAGATGGTGCTGAGCAAGTTCGCTGACTACTCCGGCGCCTTCAAGCCGAGCGTCGACAAGGTCACCTTCCGGATCTACGCCGACACCAACGCCGCCTACGCGGACGTGGTGGCCAACAACCTGGACTTCACCGACCAGATCCCACCGGACCAGCTGGTGGGCGAGGCCTACAAGTCCGACCTGCCGGATCGCAACGCGGTCAAGGAGAGCGGCCGGTTGACCTGGATCACCTTCTCCCCGAACGACCCGCAGCTCAAGGACAACGTCGCGCTGCGCAAGGCCATCTCCCGGGCCATCGACCGCAAGCTGATCGCCGACAAGATCTTCAACGGCACGGTCGTCCCCGCCACGGGCTGGGTGTCCCCAGTCGTCGACGGCTACAAGGAAGGCGCCTGTGGCGACTCCTGCACCTTCGACGCGGCAGCCGCCAAGAAGGCGTTCGACGCGGCAGGTGGCTACAAGGGCACCCTGACGATGACCTACAACGCTGACGGCGCCGGCAACAAGGAATACTCCGAGGCGGTCTGCAACTCGATCAAGAACGCTCTGGGCATCAAGTGCGTCGCCCAGGCGACGGTGGACTTCGCGACCTTCCAGAAGAAGATCGACGACAACACCATGAAGGGCATCTTCCGCAGCGGTTGGCAGATGGACTACCCGTCGATCGAGAACTTCCTGACTCCGATCTACGCCAAGGGCGCCGACTCCAACTGGTCGAAGTACAACAGCCCCACCTTCGCCAAGCTGCTCACCCAGGCGGCGGCCGCCAAGACCCCCGACGAGGCCAACAGCCTGTACCAGCAGGCAGAGGCCCAGCTCGGCAAGGACTTCCCGACCGCGCCGCTGTGGTACCCGTCCACGGTGGTCGGCTGGTCGGACAACGTGACCGATGTCAAGGTCACCGCGTTCGGCACGCTGGACCTGGTCAGCATCAAGAAGAAGTAGTCCGCAAACACGTGGACTGATTGGTCGGCCCGCCGGAACTTCCGGCGGGCCGACACTATTGTGGCCAGTGGCGCAGTGTTGCGCCGAGCAGGGAGAGGACCTCGGTGTGGGCAAGTACGTTGTCCGGCGAATATTGCAGATGATCCCGGTTCTGCTGGGCTCTACGTTTCTCATCTATGTGATGGTCTTCGCGCTCGGTGATCCCACCATCGGTCGGTGCGGGGAGAGACCGTGCCCGGCCGCCTACATCGCCAAGTTCAAGGCGGACTACAACCTGGACAAGCCCGTGATCGTGCAGTACGTCCTCTACATGGGGCAGGTGCTCAAGGGCAACCTCGGCACCAACTTCTTCGGCAACGCGGTCTCGGAGGAGCTGGCCGTACGGTGGCCGACCACCGCCAAGCTTGCCGTCATCGCCATCACCTTCGAGATCGTCATCGGCATCATCGCGGGGGTGCTCGCCGGCATCCGCAAGGGCAAGTTCGTCGATACGTTGGTCACGGTCAGCACCCTCTTCGTCATCTCCATCCCGGTCTTCGTGATCGGCAGCGTGCTGCAGCTGCTGCTGGGCATCCGGCTCGGCATGTTCCCGGTGACGGCCACCCAGGGCACGTTGAACCAGCTGATCCTGCCCGGCTTCGTGCTCGGGTCGCTCTCGGTGGCCTACGTCGCCCGGCTGACCCGGACCAACCTGGTGGAGAACCTCCGGGCCGACTACGTCCGTACGGCCAAGGCCAAGGGGCTGACCCGCGCCCGGACGGTCAGTGTGCACACCCTGCGCAACTCGCTGATCCCCGTCATCACCTTCATCGGGGCCGACTTCGGCGCCCTGCTGGGAGGCGCCATCGTCACCGAGCGGATCTTCAACGTCAACGGGGTCGGTGGCTTCCTCTTCCGCAGCATCCAGCAGAAGGACGGCGTCTCGGTGGTGGGGACCGTGGTCTGCCTGGTGCTGGTCTACCTGGTGATGAACCTGATCGTCGACCTGCTCTACGGTGTTCTGGACCCGAGGATCTCCCATGACTGAACCCATCACCGCCGACGAGACGACCGGCGCCGCGGGCGCCCTGATGGCGGCCGATGACACCCGCAACGAAGCCACCTCGCTGTGGGCCGACGCATGGCGCGAGCTGCGCCGCAAGCCGTTCTTCTGGATCTCGCTCGCCCTCATCCTGCTGTTCGTGGTGATGGCGGCTTTCCCGCAGATCTTCACCAGTGTCGACCCATACCACGCCGACCTCGCCCACGCCCGCGAGAAGCCGTCAGCCAAGGCCATCTTCGGCTTCGACGGGCAGGGCTACGACGTCTACGCCCGCACCATCTACGGTGCCCGGTCTTCGATCCTGGTGGGCATCTTCGCGACCCTGTTCACCACTCTGCTGGGCTCCGTGATCGGCATCGTCGCCGGGTTCTTCGGTGGCTGGGCTGACGCGCTGCTGAGCCGGATCGGCGACATGTTCTTCGCCATCCCCCTGCTGCTCGGCGGCATCCTGATCCTGTACACCTTCCCCAGCGACCTGAACACGCCCTATCTGCTGGTCGTCGGCAAGGTGGTCCTCGCCCTCGGGATCCTCGGTTGGCCCAGCATCGCCCGGCTCATGCGCTCGAGCGTGCTGCAGGTGAAACCCAATGACTACGTCCAGGCGGCCCGGGCCCTGGGTGCGAGCCCGAGCCGGATCATCATGTCCCACATCCTGCCGAACTCGCTCGCCCCCGTCATCGTCGTGGCGACCATCAACCTGGGCGCCTACATCGCCGCAGAGGCGACCCTGTCGTTCCTCGGGATCGGACTGCAGCCGCCGGCGATCTCCTGGGGGCTGGCCATCTCCGAGGCGTCCGGGATCGGACTCATCCGCGCGGCCCCGCACATGCTGCTCTTCCCGAGCCTCTTCCTCTCGGCGACCGTGCTGGCCTTCATCATGCTGGGTGACGCCGTCCGCGACGCCCTCGACCCCAAGCTCCGTTGAGAGGCGACATGTCGCAGACATCCAAGATCGAGACGCTCGGCAGCCGCAGTGAGTGGCAGCCGCGCGACGGGTTGCTGCTCGAGGTGGACGACCTCTATGTCGAGTTCCGCACGGCCTACGGCGTGGCCAAGGCCATCAACGGCGTCAGCTTCGAGCTGCACGAGGGTGAGACCCTGGCCATTCTCGGCGAGTCGGGCTCGGGCAAGTCCGTCACCGCCCAGGCGGTGATGGGGATCCTGGACACCCCGCCGGGCTACATCACCGGTGGCGAGGTGCGTTACTGCGGCAGGAACCTGCTCGCGTTGAGCGAGAACGTCCGGCGGAAGGTGCGCGGCGCCGAGATCTCGATGATCTTCCAGGACGCCCTGTCCTCGTTGAACCCGGTCTTCCCGGTCGGCTGGCAGATCGCCGAGATGTTCCGCCAGCATCGCGGGACCAACAAGTCCGACGCGATGGCGGCGGCCGTCCGGTTGATGGAGCGCGTCTCCATCCCGGGGGCGGCCCAACGTGTCAAGGCGTACCCGCACCAGTTCTCCGGCGGTATGCGACAACGGATCATGATCGCAATGGCGATCGCCCTCGACCCGGCTGTGCTGATCGCCGACGAGCCGACCACGGCCCTTGACGTGACCGTACAGGCGCAGATCATGCAGTTGCTGCAGGATCTGCAGGCCGAGCGGAAGATGGGCCTGATCCTGATCACCCACGATCTCGGTGTGGTGGCCGACGTGGCCGACCGGATCGCGGTCATGTATGCCGGCAAGCTGGTGGAGAAGGCTGAGGTCTTCGACCTCTACGCCAACCCGGCCCACCCGTACACCAAGGGACTGTTGGAGTCGATCCCGCGGCTGGACCAGAAGGGACAGGAGCTGGCCGCCATTGGAGGCCTGCCGCCGAACCTGACCAGGATCCCGCCCGGCTGCCCGTTCAACCCCCGCTGCAAGTATGCCCAGCACATCTGCGCGGAGGACCCGCCGCCGCAGCTGCTGGAGGTCGGGTACCGCAGAATGAGCGCCTGTCACTTCGCCGACGAGCTGGTCAGCGGCACCGGCCCGAAGATCACCCGGTTGCAGGACGTCACCGGCGAGGACCTGCCGGGGCTGGCGTCCGAGGATGCTCCCTCGCCGGAACGGACGGGGTACGAAGGAGGTGAGCTGCGATGAGCGGCGAGGTCATCCTCAAGGCGGAGAACCTGGTCAAGTACTACCCGATCAAGGCTGGTGTGCTGCGCCGGACCGTCGGTCAGGTCAAGGCCGTCGACGGCGTCTCGTTCGAGCTGCACCGGGGTGAGACGCTGGGCATTGTCGGCGAGTCGGGCTGTGGCAAGTCCACTCTCGGCAGGATGCTGATGCGGCTGGAGGAGCCGACCGGCGGGACGCTGACCTTCGACGGCGTCGACGTCTACTCCCGCAAGGGATCGGCGATGCGCAAGCTGCGGCGGGACATCCAGATCGTCTTCCAGGACCCCTACACGTCGCTCAACCCGCGCAAGACGGTCGGAGACATCGTCGGCGAGCCGTTCGAGATCCACCGTGACGTGGTGCCGAGGAGTGGTCGGCGCAGGCGCGTCCAGGAGCTGCTGGAGCTGGTCGGGCTGAGCCCGGAGCACATCAACCGCTACCCGCACCAGTTCTCGGGTGGCCAGCGGCAGCGGATCGGCATCGCCCGCGGCTTGGCGCTGAACCCGAAGGTGATCGTCTGCGACGAGCCGGTGTCGGCCCTGGACGTCTCGGTGCAGGCCCAGGTGGTCAACCTGCTGGAATCGCTTCAGGACGAGCTCGGCCTGGCCTACGTCTTCATCGCCCACGACCTGTCGGTGGTACGGCACATCTCCGATCGGGTGGGTGTGATGTACCTCGGCAAGATGGTCGAGCTTGGCGATGAGGACCAGATCTACTCGCGACCCACACACCCGTACACCCAGGCGCTGCTCTCCGCCGTTCCGGTGCCGGATCCGACCCGGCGCGAGTCGAGGGCGCAGATCGTGCTCACCGGCGATGTGCCCAGCCCGGCCAACCCGCCCAGCGGCTGCCGCTTCCACACCCGCTGCTGGAAGGCTCAGGAGCGGTGCTCGGTGGACGAGCCGCTGCTGATCATGCGACCGGACGGGTTGTCCGAGCACGAGTCCGCCTGTCACTACGCCGAGGCCAAGCAGATCGTCTGAGTTTCGCCCTTCGACAGGCTCAGGGCGCGTGGGAATGAGCTCAGGGCGCGTCGCGGAGTGGCTCAGGGTGCGTCGGGGCGCGTGAGATGCCTGTCCACCTCGGCGGCGGTCGGAGGCGACACGTAAGGTGTCAATCGTGACTTCTGTGAATGCTGAGCCGTCCGCCCGGCGGCTGTTGTTGGTCCATGCCCATCCCGATGACGAGGTGATCGGCACCGGCGTCACGATGGCCAAGTATGTGGCCGAGGGTGCCCAGGTGTCGCTGGTCACCTGCACGCTGGGGGAGGAGGGCGAGGTGCTCATCCCCGATATCGCCCACCTGGCGGCCGACAAGGAGGACGACCTCGGCCAGCATCGCCACGGCGAGCTCACCAACGCTATGAGCGTGCTCGGGGTGACCGATTTCCAGCAGCTGGGCGGCATCGGGCGCTACCGGGATTCCGGCATGGCCTGGGACGAGCAGCGTCGCGCTGTCGCACGCGACGTCCTCCGTGACGGCATCTTCTGGACTGCGGACCTGCTGGAAGCGGCCAACGACCTGGTCTCCGTCATCCGCGACCGCCGACCCCAGGTTCTGATCACCTACGACGAGTACGGGCTGTACGGTCACCCCGACCACATCCAGGCCCACCGGGTCGCCATGTATGCCTACATCCTGGCCGGCGCCGCGTCCTACCGACCTGATCTCGGCGCAGCGTGGACGATCCAGCGGGTGCTCTGGACGGCGATGAGCGAGAGCGAGATGCGTGAGGGCATCCGGCTGCTGCGTGCGGCGGGTGACACCGAGAGCTGGGGTGGCGCGGACCCCGATGGCGAGATGCCGCCGATGGCGAGCCCCGACTCGGCCATCGATGCCGAGGTGGACGGCCAGCCGTACGCCCACCTGAAGATCGAGGCCATGCGTGCACACGCGTCGCAGGTGGAGACCGAAGGCTGGTTCTTCGAGGTGGCCAAGGTGCTCGGAGACCGGGCCTGGGCCCGGGAGTTCTACCGGCTCGCAGCGGGGCAGCCGTTCCCGCAGACGGACGGCTGGGCCGACGACCTGTTTGCCGGCCTCGAGTAGCCGCGATGCCGCATCAGCACCGGCTCTCCCCGTCGGCCGACGGGCCGGGCCAGCCGGAGCCGGTCTCTGCTGACGCCCTCAAGCGAGCCATGGCGCACTTCGCCAGCGGCGTGACGGTGGTCACCAGCAGGTTCGAACAGGTCGCGCACGCGATGACGGCGAACGCCTTCTGCTCGGTGTCGCTGGACCCACCGCTGGTTCTGGTCTGTGTGGCGAAGCGGGCCCGGTTCCACCCGGCGGTGCTCGGCGCCGGGCGCTGGGCCGTCTCCATCCTTGCCGACGACCAGCAGCACCTGGCCAGGCATTTCGCCATCTCGGGCCGTGATCTGCTGACCCAGTTCGACCGGGTGGGCCACACCCCTGCACCCTTCTCCGGCTCTCCGCTGCTCACCGGAGCGTTGGCCTGGATGGACTGTGAGACGCAGGCCACCCACGACGCCGGGGACCACACCATCGTGGTCGGGACGGTGCTGTGGGCCGATGAGGAATCTTCGCTTCGTGCGCCGCTGACGTACTATCAGGGGACCTACAACGATGCCTATTGACATGAGTTAGGTCCGTATTGAGCACGCAGAAGCCCGCCCACGCCGGCTCGCCCGACGACACGATCGTCGAAGGGCCCGGGAGTTTCGAACCAGAGAAAGCACCGAGAGCGAAGAACAGCCGGACCACAAGGTGGGTCGGCTTCGTCATCGCAGCGCTGGTCCTGCTGGGGATCGGCCTGTACGCAACGGGCTATTTCGTCGCCGGTGACAAGCTTCCCCGGAACGCGGTGATCTCCGGTGTCGCGGTCGGCGGTCTCGACCGTCAGGCAGCCGTCGCGAAACTGGCCGCCCAGCTGGAGGATGAGGCTGCCGCACCGATCACCGTCAGCATCAACGGCGTGAAGGACCAGGTGAGCCCGGGTGCAGCCGGTCTGTCCATCGACCTCCAGCAGAGTGTCGACCTGGCGGGTGCCGGTAGAAGCCTCGACCCGCGACACATCTGGCGGGTGTTGACTGGTGGCCGGCCGAGCGACGCCGTGGTGGCGGTGGACGCCCCGAAGCTCAAGGCCGCAGTCGCAGCGCTGGCGAAGCAGCATGATCAACGCGGCAGGAACGCCACCATCGCCTTCTCCGGCAGCAGGATCGTCCGCGGCCGCAGCGTCGATGCCGTCGTCCTCGACCAGCAGGCGGCAGCCGAGCAGATCAAGGACGACTACCTGCAGCCGCCCGGCGTGATCAAGCTCGAAGCGGCCGTCACCGAGCCGGACATCACCACAGCCGAGGCGGACAAGGTCGTCAACAGTTTTGCCAGACCTGCTGTGGCCGCCCCCATTACGGTGAAGGCCGGGTCCGCGGGGCAGTTCCAGGTGACGCCGGCGATGATCGGGTCCGCCATCACCTTCGAGCCGCGGAACGGCACCCTCGAGCCCAGGCTGGACGCCAGGAAGCTCAGAAAGAACGCCGAGCCGGCGGTCAGCAAGGTCGAGATCGACAAGCCGCGGGATGCGACGGTCAGGATCATCCACGGCAGGCCGAAAGTGCTGCCGGCGGTGAACGGCACCGAGGTGTCTGAGCAGAGCCTGCTGAAGGCGGTCTGGCCGGTGCTGACCAGATCCGGCGCCGCGCGGACGGCCACCGTGGAGCTGACCGGCGCCAAGGCGAAGTTCACCACCGAGAGCGCCAGAAAGCTGGGCGTGAAGGAGGTGATCGGCGAGTTCACCACCACCTACCCGCATGCCGACTACCGCAACATCAACATCGGTCGAGCCGCAGAGCTGATCAACAACACGCTCCTGAAGCCAGGCGAGACATTCAGCCTGAACCAGGTGCTGGGGGAGCGGACGAGGGCCAACGGCTTCGTCGACGGCTACGTGATCTCTGGTGGCGTGCTGAAGAAGGAGACCGGCGGCGGGGTGTCGCAGAGTGCCACCACCACCTATAACGCGATGTTCAAGGCCGGCTTGAAGGACGTGGAGCACCAGCCCCACTCGTTGTACTTCCCGCGCTATCCGGCCGGACGCGAGGCCACGATCTACTGGGGATCCATTGACCTGAAGTTCCAGAACGACACCGGCCACGGGGTGCTCGTGCAGGCGTTCATCAAGCGGTCAAGCCCAGGGTCACTGGGCTCGATCACTGTGCGGATGTGGTCCACCCAGGTATGGGACGAAATCAGGACGCCGGAGGCGACCAGGTCCAACTTCACGTCGGGGACCACGCGCTACTCCCAGGCGCCCGACTGTGAGTACCAGGAACCGATCCAGGGTTTTGACGCCGACTACTACCGGGCCTTCATCAAGGACGGCAAGGAAGTGAAGCGGGAGAAGTTCCACTGGCGCTACTCACCCGGCGACAGGATCATCTGCGGGAAGGACCCGAACGGCTGACCGTCGGCGCTGCCAGATAGCCGTAGGCATGGTGCTGGCTGAAACCGCGGCGGCGGTAGGCGGCCAGCGCGGTGGTGTTGTCCTGCTGCACCTGGAGATAGACGCTCCGAGCCCCTTCTCGAGCCGACCACCGCCCCAGCGTGGAGATGATCTTGGTCATCAGTCCCTGCCGGCGCTGCTCCGGGGCGGTCCAGAGTGCCGCCAGCCCGGCCCAGCCGGCCCGGACATGAGCCTTGCCGAGCGCTACGATCCGGCCGTGCCGGGTGATCGAGGCGTACGCCTGAGGACCCTCGCCGGTGAGGATTCGACGAACGACCTCCTTGCTGGCCGTGCTCGGCCGGACCCCGAGCCAGGCGTCGAGCCAAGGGTCCGTCACCGTGCCGCTCAGCTCCACCTCGGGCTGCGGGGTTGGGTTCGCGCCGACCAGGTCAACCAGCCGCTGCACGAGCATCAGGGTGTCGGCGTGGGTGTCCTGCCACCCCAGCGCGCGGAGCGCGTGCTGTTCGGCCGAGCCCGCGATGACCTGCACCAGCGGGTCGATGTGGTGCGCCTCGGCATAGCTCACCACGGCTTGGGCTGCCTCCGGCAGCGGTTGCCGCGGGTCGCCAGCAGCCAGACACGAGTTGGCCCGGGCGGTGTAGCCGCCCCCCGAGCGGAGGATCCACTCACCGAGCGGCTGCTGCTCCGCCACCCAGCCGGACACCGCCAATCGCTGCAGCACCACCGGTGACTCGCGCAGCGGGTCACGTCCGCGGGAGACCGCGGCCAGAGGGCGGGCCGCGATGATCGTCGGCCGTGACACCGTCCGCTGTTCGCCTGCTGGACCGGTCAGGGTGACCGAGTCGGCGTCGAGGGCGGTCACCCAGCCGATCACGTCCGTCGCCGAGCCGTCCGGCAGCCGGTAGCGGACTACCAGCCGATCACCGAGGCTGACCGGTGGCAGTGGGGCAACGGGGATGTCCATGGACGGAGGGGCCTTCGCGCGCAGGAGACAGAGGCGCGATACTAGGGGAACAACTGTGTGGTGCGCACCATCGTTCAGACCCCAGCGCCACACTCGACGACCAAGGAGTGAAGCCGTGACGTACGTCATCGCGCAGCCGTGTGTGGACCTGAAGGACCGTGCCTGCGTTGAGGAATGCCCGGTTGACTGCATCTACGAAGGCAAGAGGATGCTCTACATCCATCCGGATGAGTGTGTCGACTGCGGCGCGTGCGAGCCGGTCTGCCCTGTCGAGGCGATCTTCTACGAGGACGACACCCCGGAGGAGTGGAAGGACTACTACAACGCCAATGTGGAGTTCTTCGACGACCTGGGTTCGCCGGGCGGTGCGGCCAAGCTCGGAGTGATCGACAAGGATCACCCGTTGGTGGCCGCTCTGCCGCCGCAAGAGCACGACGAGTGAGCGGGGCCCGGCGGAAGGGACCGGGTCTGGCGGCGACCCTACCTGACTTCCCCTGGGACTCGCTGTCCGCGGCCAAGGCGACCGCAGCCGCCCACCCGGGCGGCATGGTGGACCTGTCCGTGGGCACGCCGGTGGACCCGACTCCATCGCTCGGCCTGGAGGCGTTGATTGCCGCCGCCAACAGTCCTGGCTATCCGCTGACGTCCGGCACCCCGGCGCTTCGGGAAGCGATCGTCGGCTACCTGCAGGAACGCTGGGGCGCGGTCGGTCTGCTGCCCGAGGCCACTTTGCCGGTGATCGGGACCAAGGAGCTGGTCGCCTGGCTGCCCACCCTGCTGGGGTTGGGGCCCGGGGATGTCGTGGTGTTCCCGACCATGGCTTACCCGACCTATGCCGTAGGTGCGCAGATCGCGGGCTGCGAGCTGGTGGCGGCAGATGACCTGGACGCCTTGGGCGACCTCGAGCCGGCATTGGTCTGGATCAACTCCCCGTCCAACCCGACCGGCGAGATCCTCTCCGGGGACGAGCTCGCGGCCAGGGTCCGGTGGGCTCGGCAGCGCGGCGCCCTGATCGCCTCGGACGAGTGCTACGGCGAGTTCGGCTGGGACGCCGAGCCCATGTCGGTGCTGCACCCGGACATCTGCGGGGACTCGCACCAGGGCCTGCTCGCGGTGCACTCGCTCTCCAAGCGCTCCAATCTCGCCGGCTATCGGGCTGGTTTCGTGGCCGGCGACCCGGAAGTGGTCGGCGACCTGCTGGCGGTACGCAAGCATGCCGGCATGATCGTGCCCGCCCCGGTCCAGCAGGCGATGATCGCCCTGTTGCAGGATTCCGGACACGTCCAGGACCAGCGCACGCGCTATCTGGCGCGCCGCCGGGTGCTGAAGCCGGCGTTGGAGCGGGCCGGTTTCACCATCGAGCACTCGGAGGGGTCTCTGTACCTGTGGGCCACCCGCGGCGAGGACTGCCGTGCGTCGGTGGACTTCCTGGCCGAGAACGGCATCCTGGTGGCACCCGGCGACTTCTACGGGGATGCCGCTGGCGAGTTCGTCCGGGTCGCTTTGACGGCCACCGACGAACGGGTCGCGGCGGCTGCGCAGCGGCTGCTGGACCGCTAGTAGCGACCGCGGAGTCAGCGGGTCAACAGGCAGCAGCGTCAGCGGACCGTGATGACCACGGTCCGCTGTTTGGCTGCCGGGGTGGCACCTGCCCAGCTCGGCATGGAAAAGCCGTCGACCTCCCAGTGCCGGTCGCCGACGGTGACGGTCACCACCCCGAAGTAGCGGGTGTTCGCCACAGCGAAGTGCGCATAGGCCCAGGCCAGCTGGTCGGTGCTGGCGTTGATTGTGATGGTGCGACCTGTGCGCTGGACCGGTATCCGGCCGAACGTGTCCTTCAGCGAGCCGGTCAGGCCGTCGGCGTTGCCGGGGTTGTGACGTCGCTCGAGACAGCTGAAACCCCCCGGCGAATGTCCCGAGAGCGTACTGGCCAGTACGCGGGCGCTGGTCTCGTGCTGGCGGTAGGCCTCCGGGTGACCGCTGACCTGCACCTGTTGGGCCACATCGTTGATGTCGGCCGTCTGCCAGTCCTTGATCTTGACCAGCGCGTCGTAGAAGCGGTTGGTCGCGTAGTAGGGATCCATCAGCTGTTGCTCGGTGCCCCAGCCCTGGGACGGGCGTTGCTGGAAGAGCCCGACCGAGTCCCGGTCACCGTAGTCGAGGTTGCGGATGCCGGTCTCCTGGTAGACGGTGGCCATCGCGATCGAGGCGGCTCTGGCCGGCAGACCGCGGGCGACCGAGATGCCCACCACGATGGAGGCGTAGTGGGCCTGCTCCAGGTCCACCGCGACCGAGGCGTCACCAGAGCGGCCGACGCAGCGCTGCTGACCTGGGACCGGGTCGGCGAGCCCCTTCTGGCGTAGATAGAGGAAGCCGGCGATGCCGGCGAGGGCGAGCAGCAACAGGGCCACCATCAGGCATCCGGCGGCCCTGGCTGTTCCCTTGGCCATGGGTCAGTTGGCGTGCAGGGCGGCGTTCAGCTCGACGCCCCTGCCCTGCCGATCGCGCACCTCGATCGCGCCGCTGACCGAGTTGCGCAGGAACAGCAGGCCGCTCCGGCCGGAGAGCGCTCTGGCCTTGACGACCGAACCGTCCGGGACCGTCACCTTGGTGCCGGCCGTGACGTAGAGCCCCGCCTCGACGACGCAGTCGTCGCCGAGCGAGATGCCGATCCCCGCGTTGGCGCCGAGCAGGCAGCGCTGGCCGATCGAGACGACCTCGGTACCGCCACCGGACAACGTACCCATGATCGAGGCCCCGCCGCCGATGTCGGACCCGTCGCCGACGACCACGCCCGCGGAGATCCGGCCCTCCACCATCGAGCTGCCGAGAGTCCCGGCGTTGAAGTTGACGAAGCCCTCGTGCATCACCGTCGTACCCTCGGCCAGATGCGCACCGAGCCGGACCCGGTCGGCCTCGGCGATCCGGACGCCGCTGGGGAGGACGTAGTCGACCATCCGCGGGAACTTGTCCACCCCGAAGACAGTCAGGTGTCCGCGCTCGGCCCGCAGCCGGATCCGGACCTTCTCGAAGCCGTCGACAGCGCATGGTCCGGCCGAGGTCCACACCACATTCGGCAGGGCGCCGAAGATGCCATCCAGGTTGATGCTGCGTGGCTTGACCAGGCGGTGGCTGAGCAGGTGCAGCCGCAGGTACGCGTCGGGGGTGTTGGCCGGTGGCTGGTCCAGGTCCGCCATGACCTGTACCGCCTCGGTACGGACACCACGGACAGCATCCTGCACGACGGCGGCCATCAGATTCTCGGGAGCACCGACGCCCTCGGGCTCCCCGAGCCGGGGAGCCGGAAAGTAGGTGTCGAGAACATGGCCGGTGTCGTGGATGCTGGCCAATCCCCAGCCCCAGGCCTTCCGCGGGGTGGGTGCTACTCCTGTCTCGGTCATGGCCCAACTGTAGAGGGGTGGTCCGACCCCTCGAAACCTGGTGTTGATCTCCACGAAGCTGAGCCTGACCAGCGCGGACGGCCGATCGCGTCCGATCACCCGACCGATAGTCTGCCTGCCATGGCTCCCGGCACCACGACCCTCGAACTCTCCGCAGACCCGGTGCAGCTGACCCGTCAGCTGGTCGACATCGAGTCGGTCAGCGGTGACGAGAAGGTCATCGCCGACTCGATCGAGGCGGCGCTGCGGCCCTACCCGCACCTGCAGGTGATCAGGGACGGCAACGTCGTGATCGCGCGAACCGACCTCGGCCGAGCCGACCGGGTGGTCATCGCCGGTCACATCGACACCGTGCCGATCGCCGGCAACGTTCCGTCCTGGACCACCGGCGAAGGTGATGACCTCCTCCTCTGGGGCCGCGGCTCGTGCGACATGAAGGGCGGCGTTGCGGTGCAGCTCTCCGCCGCCGTTGCGCTGACTGAGCCGGTCCGCGACGTGACCTGGATCTTCTACGACAACGAGGAGGTGGAGGCCGAACTGAACGGATTGGGCCGGATCTCCCGGGAACGACCCGAGCTGCTCATCGGCTCCTTCGCCGTCCTGTGCGAACCGTCGAACGCAGGTATCGAGGGCGGCTGTCAAGGGACGATGCGGGCCGAGATCGTCCTCAACGGCATAGCCGCCCATTCCGCCCGGGCGTGGATGGGGAACAACGCGATCCACCAGGCGGCTGCGGTGCTGGGCAGGCTCGACGAATACCAGCCGGCCGAGGTCGAGGTGGACGGGCTGCTCTACCGTGAGGGCCTGAACGCCGTGGCGATCTCCGGGGGGATCGCCGGGAACGTCATCCCGGACCGGTGCACCATCGGCGTCAACTACCGCTTCGCCCCGGACAAGACCACAGCCGAGGCTGAGGCTCACCTGCGCACGGTCTTCGACGGCTATCCGCTGGTGATCACGGACGCGGCCCCGGCGGCGCGACCCGGACTGGACCAGCCGGCGGCGGCGGAGTTCCTGGCCGCCGTCGGCGGCGAGCCGAGTGCCAAGTTTGGCTGGACCGACGTGGCTCGGTTCGCCGAGTTGGGGGTTCCGGCCGTCAACTTCGGACCGGGCGACCCGAGCAAGGCGCACGCCGACGACGAGTTCTGCCCGGCGGCCGACGTGCGCAACTGCCGGGACGCGCTGCTGCGCTGGCTGTCGCCGGCACACTGACCCGCCGTCGAGGGTCCCGTCGAGTCCCGGCAGCACCTAGGCTTGCGCCGTGACCAACTCCGACGGTCGGCAGCCTGCCGCGACACCACCTGCCCGCAAGGCGCGTTATGCCCAGGGGCCCGTTGTCCGCAGTGGCGAACAGCTGGTCGGCACCACGACGGACCAACGGCTGCTGGAGAGCCGTGGGCCCTCGGACTGGGTCCATACCGACCCGTGGCGCGTACTGAGGATCCAGTCGGAGTTCGTGGAGGGCTTCGGCACACTGGCCGAGCTCGGTCCGGCCGTCAGCATCTTCGGGTCGGCCCGGACCGAGGTCGACAGCCCGATGTACAAGTCGGCCAGGGAACTGGCGTGGGCGCTGGCCGACGCGGGTCTTGCCGTGATCACCGGAGGTGGCCCGGGAGTGATGGAGGGCGCCAACCGGGGTGCCGCCGAGGCCGGCGGGATCTCGGTCGGGCTCGGGATCGAGCTGCCGTTCGAGACCGGCATCAACGAGTACGTGAACCTGGGCATCAACTTCCGATACTTCTTCGCCCGCAAGACGATGTTCCTCAAGTACTCGCAGGGGTTCATCGTGCTGCCAGGAGGGTTCGGGACCTTCGATGAGCTGTTCGAGGCGTTGACGCTGGTCCAGACCCGCAAGGTCACCTCGTTTCCGGTGGTGCTCTTCGGCCGCGAGTACTGGCAGGGTCTGGTCGACTGGCTGTCCGGGTCGGTGCTGTCCGGTGGAAACATCTCGGCCGGCGACATCGACATGCTGCAGCTCACCGACGACGTGGACGAAGCGGTGTCGATCATGCTGTCCAACCGCGACCGGGCCAGCGGGCCCAAGCGTCCCGAGTAGGGGAGGTTGATCATGGCGAAGAAGCCGAAGTTGCCGGAGGGGGCGGACGACATCGGCAGCACACCGTCACCGCAACGGGACCCGGCCAACTACAACGCGGAGGGCCGCCTGCGCGGCTCGATCTACGACGTAGAGATGGCCAGGCTCCAAGAGGAGCTGGTGATGTTGCAGTACTGGATCCACTCCCAGCAGCTCAAGGTCCTGGTGATCTTCGAGGGGCGTGGCTCGGCCGGCAAGGGCGGGGTGATCAAGAGGATCACCGAGCGGACCAACCCGCGGATCGTCCGGGTGGTGGCCCTGCCCAGACCCAGTGAGCGGGAGCAGACCCAGTGGTACTTCCAGCGCTTCGTGCAGCACCTACCGGCTGCCGGCGAGATGGTGCTGTTCGACCGCAGCTGGTACAACCGCTCCAATGTCGAGCGGGTGATGGGTTACTGCACCGAGGACGAGTACATGGAGTTCCTGCGCAGCTGCCCGGAGTTCGAGCGGATGCTCATCCGCTCCGGCATCACCGTGGTCAAGTACTGGTTCTCGGTCAGCTTCGAGGAACAGCGTCGCCGGTTCGAGTCGCGCAACCTGGAGCCGTTCAAGAGGTGGAAGCTGTCCGAGATGGACCTTGCCGAGCATGAGCTGTACGTGAAGTACTCGATAGCCAAAGACGCCACCTTCCAGTACACCGACATCAAGCAGGCTCCCTGGTATGTGGTGCCCTCCGACGACAAGAGAGCGGCCCGGATCAACTGCATCAGCCACCTGCTGTCGCTGTTCCCGCACGAGGACGTTGCGCCCGACCCGGTCGAGCTCCCGCAGATGCTCGACGTGGCCTACGTCCGGACGCCGATGGCCGAGCAGACGTTCGTCCCTCAGCTCTACTGAGCGCCCAGTGCCGGCACCGGCCGCGCGTGCGTGTGGTCGGTGGCCGTGACACCATCGGAGCATGGAATGGGTGATCGCCGTCGTCGTGATCGTCGCATTGGGGGTGGCTGCGGTCGCTGCCGCAGGCGGCCTGGGCGAGATGAGCAGGGAGCCGGTCCGCGATGTCTACCGTCAGGATCTTCCCGACCGGCCGTTGACGGCCCAGGATCTGGCCGGCCTCCGCTTCGGGGTGAGTCTTCGCGGTTATGCCATGGGGCAGGTGGACGCCATCCTCGACCGACTGGCCGCCGAGATCGCCGACAGAGACGCCACCATCGCGGGCCTCCGGACCGGCGGCGACCCGCTACCGGCCTCGACGACAGAGGTCAGCGTCGGACCTCCCGCCTCGTCGACGCCGGCAGGGGCCGACCAGCCATGAGTGTGCGGTTGGTGGCCTCCACGGTGATCGCAGCCGATCCGGAGGTGGTGTGGGCGGCTCTGACCGACTGGTCCAACCAGGGCGACTGGATCCCACTGACGACGGTGGAGGTCCTCAGCGACCACCAGCGGGGTCTCGGTGTCCGGGCGGCTGCCTTCAGCGGGGTCAGTCTGGGTCGGATCCCGCTGGGCCTGCTGGACCGGTTCGTCGTGACCGGCTGGCGACAGCCGGACAGCCTCGAGGTGCTGCACCTCGGTCCCGTCTTCACCGGCGAGGGTGAGTTCCGGTTGACCACCGAGCCGGGTGGCACCCGGATCACCGGCACCGAGGTGTTCAGGCTGCCTGGCGGGCCGCTGTCGGAGGCAGCCGCCCGGTTGCTGCTGCCGCTGCTGCGCTGGGGTCTCGGCCGCAGCCTGCGGACCTTGGGCGACCGGATTGAGCAGGCGTCCAGGTGAGCGCGGTCCAGGGCCCCGACGGTCGCTGGCGCTGCCCTTGGGGAATGTCCGCCGAGGACTATGTCAGCTATCACGACGAGGAGTGGGGCCGGCCGGTCCGCTCGGTCGAGGGGCTGTATGAGCGACTGACCCTCGAAGCCTTCCAGTCCGGCCTGTCCTGGCTGACCATTCTGCGCAAGCGGCCCGCGTTCCGGACAGCCTTCGTCGGCTTCGACCCGGAGCGCGTCGCCGCCTTCGGACCGTCCGACGTCGAGCGGCTGCTGCAGGACAGCGGCATCGTCCGCAACCGGGCCAAGATCGAGGCGGCGATCGGCAACGCCCGCGTGGTGGCGGGGCTCGGTGGCGGTTTCGCCGAGCTGGTTTGGAGCTTCGCCCAGCCGGCCCGTCCGCGCCCCGCTACCGGGGCAGACGTCCCGGCTCAGACGCCCGAGTCAGTCGCTCTCTCGGCGGCGCTGAAGAAGAAGGGCATCCGCTTCTTCGGTCCGACCACGGCCTATGCCCTGATGCAGGCCGTCGGCCTGGTCGATGATCATCTTCAGGGCTGTTTCGTCCCGCCCGCGCCGCGCTGAGGCCTGGGCCCGTCCCCCGGATCAGCTGGGCGCTGCCGGGCGCTGCTTGGCCAGGAACGCCTCGACCGCAGCCCGGTGATCGCCAGAGGCACCGGTCCGTTGCATCATGCTGGCCTCGAACTCCAACGACTCCGCCAGCGGGTGGCCGGCCGAGAACGCCACCGACCGCCGGATCGAGGCGTACGCCAGCGTCGGACCGTGCGCCAACCGTTCCGCGACCGCGGCGACCCGTTCGTCGAACGCGGCATCGGCGACCACCTCCGAGGCGATGCCCCAGTCGGCCGCCTCGGCTGCCGAGATCGTCCGAGGGTGCAGCAGCAGGTCCATCGCGCGGGTCGGCCCCACCAACCGGGGGAGCGTCCAGGAGGAGCCGGTGTCGCAGGACAGGGCGATCGCAGCGAAGGCGAGGTTGAAGCCGGCCGACTCGGCCACGATCCGGTAGTCGGCGAGGAAGGCCAGCGAGGCGCCGGCGCCCGCCGCGACGCCGTTCACCGCGGCGATGACCGGCTTCTCCATCTCGTGCAGGGTGAGGGCGATCGGGTTGTAGTGCTCGGGAACCGTCGACCAGACAGCGTCGAGGTCACCCCCGGTCATGCTGGCAATGTGTTCCTTCAGGTCCTGCCCGACGCAGAAGGCCCGACCAGTGCCGGTCAGCACCAGACACCGGACCGATGCGTCCGCGGCCAGCTCTCGGAGCGCCGCCAGCAGCGCGATTTTGGTGGCCGTGTCCAACGCGTTCATGGCCGCGGGCCGGTTGAATCGGATCGTTCCGACACCGTTGTGTGCCGTAACGACGAGCGGACCTTCAGACATGGTTCGACTCTAGTCGCGCAGCCGTGACGAGGTCAGTTCCAGCTGACCGGCTCGCCGTTGTTCCCCCGGCAGGAGTTGGACGGCCTCGATACGGAATAATGGCAGTGGCCAATGCTGATGAACAGAGATGAGGTTGCGCGATGGCTGCAATGAAGCCGCGTACGGGTGATGGCCCGATGGAGGTCACCAAGGAAGGCCGGGGCATCGTCATGCGGGTTCCGCTCGAGGGTGGCGGCAGGTTGGTCGTTGAGCTCAACGCTGATGAAGCAACCGAACTGGCAGGCGCACTGAGGGAAGTCGTCGGCTGATACGTGCTGTTAACGGCCCCGGTGTTGCCAGCACCGGGGCCCTGCTCTTTCTGGAGGTCCGTATGCCTGAGAGTCCGAGTGATGAGCTGCATCCCAACTGTCAGCGGGTCAACCAGTTGCTGCAAGCGCACGGCCTGCCCGGCCGGGTCCGACTGCTCGCCGAGCCTGCGCCCACGGCGAAGGCGGCGGCTGATCAGCTGGGCTGCGACATCGGCGCGATCGCCAACTCGCTCGTCTTCACCACCAGTGCCGGGGAGCCGCTGCTGGTGATGACCAGCGGCGCCCACCGGGTGGACCAGGCGGTGGTCGGCGAGCTGCTCGGCCAGCCGATCAGGCGGGCCACCCCCGACTTCGTCCGGCAACACACCGGCCAGCCGATCGGTGGGGTCGCGCCGATCGGCCATCCCGCACCGGTCAGGACGCTGGTCGACCGTGACCTGAGCGCCTTCGAGCTGCTGTGGGCGGCTGGCGGCATCCCGCACGCCGTCTTCCCGCTGTCCTATCGCGAGCTGGTGCTGATCACCGGTGGTACCGAGGCGTCCGTTGCCTGATCTCGATCAGTTCGTGCTGCGGTACGTGTCGATGGCGGTCTGGTAGACGTCGACCGTCTCGGCGGCGATCTTGCTCCAGGAGAACTCGTCGATGCACCGTTGTCGCCCGGCCTGGCCGAACGCGGCTGCGGTTGAGGGATCCCGGGTCAACGAGTTGATCTTGTTGGCCAGTCCGGCCTCGAATTCCGCGACATACTGCGGGTCGTCAGCCTGGGCCGGGTCGTAGGGGACCAGCCAGCCGGTCTCCCCATCCACGACAACCTCGGGAATACCGCCGACGGCGCTGGCGACAACCGCTGTCTCGCAGGCCATCGCCTCCAGGTTGACGATGCCCAACGGCTCATATACCGAAGGGCAGGCGAACACGGTGGCATGGGACAGCACCTGGCGCACCTGCTCGCGGGGCAGCATCTTCTCGACCCAGATGACGTTGCCGCGGCTCTGCTGCAGGTGGGCGAAAGCGTCACCGATCTGCTGGGCGATCTCCGGGGTGTCGGGCGCGCCAGCGAGCAGCACGAGCTGAGTGTCCGGGTCGAGCTGCTCGGCCGCCCGGACCAGGTGGATCAGGCCCTTCTGCCGGGTGATCCGGCCGACGAAGACCACCGAAGGCTTGTCCAGATCGACGCCGAGGCCGGTCACCACGTCGGTGCCCTCGTCCGGCTTGAACTCGTCGGTGTCGATGCCGTTGCGGACGACATGCACCCGGTCAGGATCGAGGTTGCGATAGGAGTCCAGGACGCCGTCCCGCATCCCGGCGCTCACCGCGATCACTGCAGCTGCTCCTTCGAAGGCGGTCCGCTCGGCCCAGGACGACAGCTTGTAGCCACCGCCCAGCTGCTCGGCCTTCCAGGGCCGGTGCGGTTCGAGCGAGTGGGCGCTGACGACGTGCGGGATGTCGTGCATCAAACCGGTCAGGTGTCCGGCCAGATTGGCATACCAGGTGTGCGAGTGAACAAGATCAACATCGCCGATGGCCGCAGTCATCGACAGATCGGCACCGAATACCCGGAGGGCCGCGTTGGCGCCCGGCGGGAAGTTCTCGGCATGGGCCGTCGCCCCTTCGCGGGGCTCGCCCATGCACTGCACGTCCACCTCGCAGAGCTTGCGCAGCTGCGGTACCAGCTGCGCCACATGGACGCCGGCGCCACCGTAGATGGTGGGCGGATACTCACGGGTGAGTAGCGAGATGCGAAGGGTCATGAGGTGATCGTGCCACAGGACCGGCGGCCGTAGAAGGCTCGCCGAAGACGTAGATAACGACTTGGTCCTTGTCCATACCCGTCTGTCTGGCCTAGGTTCGTGGCATGGCAGCGCGACCGAAGGTTCTAGCAATCGTTCTGGCCGGCGGTGAGGGTAAGCGGTTGATGCCGCTCACCATGGACAGAGCCAAGCCAGCGGTGCCCTTCGGGGGCACCTACCGACTCATCGACTACGTGTTGTCCAACCTGGCCAATGCCGGTCTGCGGCAGATCTGTGTCCTCACCCAGTACAAGTCGCATTCACTGGACCGCCACATCTCTCTGACCTGGCGGATGTCGACGCTGCTCGGCAACTACGTCACCCCGGTCCCGGCTCAGCAGCGACTCGGCCCGCGCTGGTACCAGGGGAGTGCGGACGCCATCTTCCAGTCGATGAACCTGATCAACGACGAGAACCCCGACTATGTGGTGGTCTTCGGAGCCGACAACATCTATCGGATGGACGTCTCTCAGATGGTCGAGGCGCATATCGACGGCGGGGTCGGCTGCACTGTCGCCGGCATCCGGGTGCCACGCAGCCAGGCCAGTGCATTCGGGGTGATCGACGCCGGCGCCGATAACAAGATCAAGAACTTCCTGGAGAAGCCGGCCAACCCACCCGGTCTCGATGACGACCCGGAGTCCAGCTTCGCGTCGATGGGCAACTACATCTTCACCAGCGAGGCACTTGTCGACGTATTGCACAGCGATGCCGAGGAGACCGACTCACGCCATGACATGGGCGGGGACATCATCCCGTCGTTCGTCTCCAAGGGCGACGCCCAGGTGTACGACTTCACCATGAACACCGTGCCGGGCTCCACCAGTCGCGAGCAGAACTACTGGCGGGACGTCGGCACCATCGACGCCTACCATGAGGCACATATGGACCTCGTCTCGGTCGACCCGGTCTTCAACCTCTACAACAAGGAATGGCCCATCTGGACCTCACCGGTACAGATGCCCGGTGCCAAGTTCGTCCTGGATGGGACCGCGGTGGACTCGATCGTCAGCCCTGGCTGCATCATCTCCGGTGGGCGGATCGAAAGCTCGGTGCTCTCTCCCAACGTGCTGGTGCTGGACGGCAGCAGGGTCGAGCAGTCGGTGCTGCTGTCCAATGTGACTGTCGAGGCGGGTGCAAGGGTGCGCAGGGCCATCCTGGACAAGAACGTCGTCGTGCCGGCCGGTTGTGAGGTGGGTGTCGACCCCGAGGCCGACCGTGCCCGCGGCTACACCGTCTCTGAGAGTGGCATCACAGTCGTCGGCAAGGGGATCACCATCACCCCTTCCTGACCCGCCAGCGCGCGCCCTGAACGAGCTGTACACGCGTCCTGAGCCTGTCGAAGGGCCTCGCTCACGCGCCCTGAGCCACCTGCTCACGTGCCCTGAGCCTGTCGAAGGGCCTTCGACAAGCTCAGGACGCGGAACCGCTCCAACCTCAGGCCGGTCAGAGCTTGACGGCGACCAACAGTCCGTCGCCGACCGGCAACAGGGTCGAGATGAGGTCGTCGTTGTCCGCGATCGCCTCGAGTGCCTCACGGATGGTGATCGTCTCGTCGTCGTTGTTGTTGACGTCGGCGATCCGGTCGTGCCAGAACGAGTTGTCGATCGCCATCAGCCCGCCGTGCCGCAGCAGTCGCAGCGCCTGCTCGACGTACTCCGCATACTCGAGCTTGTCGGCGTCGATCAGCACCAGGTCATAGGCACCGTCGCTCAGCTTCGGCAGTACGTTCAGCGCGGCGCCGGCGATCAGCCGGAAGCGTTGACTCGGGATCCCTGCTGCGGTGAACGCCCGTCGGGCCACCTGCTGGTGCTCAGGCTCGATGTCGACGCTGGTCAGCACCCCGTCCGGGTTCATGCCGGCGAACAGCGCGAGGCCGGAGACACCGGAGCCGGTGCCGATCTCGACCACGGCACGGGCCTTGATCACCTTCGCCAGAAAGGTGAGCGTGCTCGCCGTGCCTCTGCCGACCGGCGCCACACCCAGGGGCTTGGCCTCCTCACGCGCCTTGGCCGCGATGTCACTCTCCGGCACGAAATCCTCGGCGAACACCCAGGACGCGGCCTTGGGTGCGGACTTGGTCGATGTCTTGCCAGCGGCGGAAGCGTTCACAGGAGGCAGCCTAGCGAAAACGCCTTACGATGTCGGTATGAGTCACGCCCTTACCTCGCCGGTGGCGCCATGAGCCACACCGTCGTCGCCGAACTGGTGGCAGCAGTCCTGAAAGTGGAGGTGTCGGTCGGGGACACGGTGGCAGCCGACGACTCGGTCGTCATCCTCGAGTCGATGAAGATGGAGATCCCGGTGCTGGCCGAGGTCGGGGGTGTGGTGAGCGAGATCGTCGTCGCCGACGGTGACGTGGTGAACGAGGGTGACCCTCTGGTCGTGATCAATCCCCGTTGAGCCCAGCCGGTCCAACCCACAGCCGCGGCTCTAGAATCTGAGCCATGTCTGCTGCTGAACCTCCCTTCGGTCGCCTGCTCACGGCGATGGTCACCCCGTTCGGTCCCGACGGGTCGCTCGACCTGGAGGCGGCGGCTCGGCTGGCCGGCTATCTGGTGGATGAGCAGGGCAACGACGGCCTGGTGGTCAGCGGGACCACCGGTGAGTCGCCGACCACGACCAACGCCGAGAAGGCCGAGCTGCTGAAGACGGTGATCGATGCGGTCGGGGACCGGGCCGCCGTGCTGGCGGGGGTCGGCACCTTCGACACCCGGCACACGCTGGAGCTGGCGGCGACCGCTGCCGAGCTCGGGGCCGATGGCCTGCTGGTGGTGACTCCGTACTACTCCAAGCCGCCACAGACAGGACTGCTGCAGCACTTCACGACCGTCGCCGATGCCTCCGAACTGCCGATCATGCTCTACGACATCCCGCAGCGTGCCGGTGTCCCGATCGCCACCGAGACCCTGATCAGGCTGGCGGAGCATGACCGCATCGTTGCGGTCAAGGACGCCAAGGGCGACCTGGTGGCGTCCTCGCGGGTGATCGCAGAGACAGATCTGGCCTTCTACTCCGGCGAGGACGCACTCACCCTGGGCCTGCTTGCTCTCGGCGGCGTCGGACTGGTCGGGACCTCGACCCATTTCAGCGGTCGAGCGGCCAGGCAGATGATCCTGAGCTTCCTGGGAGGCGACGTACAGGGGGCCCTGCAGCTGCACCAGCGCCTGCTGCCCATCTTCACCGGGATCTTCGCCACCCAGGGCTGCATCCTGGTGAAGGCAGGCCTGGAGCTGCAGGGTCGTGGCGTCGGTGGGCTGCGCTCGCCGCTGCTGACGGCCACCCCGGCGGAGACCGACGCGCTGGCGGCGAGCCTGGCCGCAGCCGGTCTCTGACCGGCCGCTCGTCAGCGAGAGGCATCGCCCCGGGAACATCCGCCCACCCGGATTCGTTATCCGTTGAGGGTACTGGTGTCTCCTGGTCGCACAGACTCCTGCCAGGGTTGGCTCAGGGTTTTGCCAGGATGCTGCGAGACACTGACCGGAGAGGATGTCGAATCCGACGCTCGGCTGACACAGGAACAGGAGGGAACCGATGACCACCTGGCCTGCGCCCGATCCCGAGGATTGGCAGCCGCCGTCCGATGCCGATTGGACGCCTCCCACCTGGGAACAGGTGGTGCGTGACCACGGCAGCCGTGTCTATCGCCTCGCCTACCGGCTCACCGGCAACCCGCATGACGCCGAAGACCTGACCCAGGACGTGTTCGTCCGAGTGTTCCGTTCGTTGCACCGCTTCCAGCCCGGCACCTTCGAGGGCTGGCTCCACCGGATCACCACCAACCTCTTCCTCGACACCGCCCGCCGGAAGCAGAAGATCCGCTTCGACGGGCTCACTGAGGGCTCTGACGAACGGCTTCCCAGCAGCTGGCCCACCCCGGGCGACCAGCTCGCCGACGCCGACCTCGACCACGACGTGGCGGCGGCGCTGAACGACCTGGCTCCCGAGTTCCGAGCCGCGGTCGTCCTCTGTGACATCGAGGGTCTGACGTACGAGGAGGTCTCAGGAGTCCTCGACATCAAGATCGGTACCGTCCGGAGCAGGATCCACCGTGGCCGCGCCCAGCTGCGCGAGGCGCTGGCTCACCGTCGGCCGACCGGAGAACGGGTTCGCTACCTCGGTGTCGAGGTCGAGTCGGGCGAGATCGACCCGCCTCGCGTCACGGCAGCCGAGCGTGGCAGAGCCATGGAAAGGGCGAGGACTGCGTGAAGGGCAAGTCCTGCAGCAACCTCGCCGAGCTCCGGTCGGCGTACGTCGACGGGGCTTTGAGTCCTGCCGACGAGCAGCTGCTGCTGCGGCATCTGAGTGACTGCGCCGGGTGCCGGGCCGAGGTTGCCGAGATCCGCCAGCTTCGGGAGATGTTGAACCGAGCCGGGGCATCGACGCGGGAGCCGAGCCCGCCGGACCTGTCCCATCGGCTGGTGTCCATCGCCGGCCAGGACGCGGCGGCGCCGCTATGGTCCAGGCCATTTCGGCGTACCCGCCCGGGCGCGTTGCCCAGCACCAGGCGGGCACTCAGACGCCGCATCACGACCGTTGTCGCCGTCGTCGGCTCGATGGTGGCGACGACTGCGGGCGTCGGGTATGCCGCGGCTCCACCGCTCGAACTGCCGGCGGTCGCCGACCCGTCCGCCGGGGCCCGGGCCGAGTTCGCCACCATGCTCGCCCAGCTGCCGCTGGCCAATGACGCGGTCAACGCGGTGATGATGGTCACCGGCTCCTCGTTGGAGTCTGCTGCCGACGGCGCCTGGCCCCGGCCAGCCCCCGCCACCGGTGCCCGGCTCGACGACCGGGCCAACCTGGCCCTGCTGGAGCGGGCGGTCGGTGCCGCGACCACGGTCGGCTATGCGGGGATGCAGCAGGTGACCGTACCGCGCACCGGCCACACGATCTCGGCTCGGGTGCGCGCCACGTTCCAGCCTGGCCAGGGAACTCAGCTGGCCGTGAGCAACAGCAAGGGCAGAAGGCTGGTCGAGGGGTTCGTGCCGGCCCCCGCGACCTCACGGGTGGTCAACCGTGACCTGCTGACCCTGCTGCTCGAGCGCTATCCGCTGACCGGCGTCGCGGGCGCCGAAGTGGCCGGGCGGTCCGCGACGATGCTTGAGGCCGTCGACCCGGCCACCCGGGTGGTGCGGGCCCGCTGGTGGATCGATGACCACAGCGGCCTGCTCCTCTGGCAGGAAAGCTACGACGCTTCCGGTGCCCTGATCAGGGCCGCCGGGTTCACCTCCGTACGGGTCAGCAACGACGAGGGTTTCATGGAGCATCTGGCGCCGCGGCTGGCGGTGCCGACGACCACAGCGACGCTGACCCTGTCCAGTGCAGGCGAGCTCGCCAGCCAGGGGTGGTTCTGCCGGGACGAGCTGGCAGGCCTGTCCCTGGTGCGGCTGCGCAGCGGCGGTGACGCAGACCCGTCGGGTGTGCTGCACATGGTCTACAGCGACGGGCTTTCCACCATCAGTGTCTTCGAGGTCCGGGGCGCGCTGACGGCGGCACCGGCAGGCTCCAGCTGGGACCCGACCCTGGCGGCCTACATCAGCGACGGTCTACCGAGGATGGCGACCTGGCAGTCCGGTGCGACGGTGTTCACCGTCGTGTCCGACGGGCCGGCGGCGCTGCGTCGTTCCGCGGTGAGAAGTCTCCCGCATCAGCCGGCCCTGAGCCGGACTACCATGGACCGCGTTCAAGCGGGCTGGTCCCGTATCTTTGACCTCGCGAACGGGTAGGTATGAGCGACGACAAGCGCGCGTCCGGCGGAGGCCAGAGCCGCGGCGGCGACGATCCTGACGAGTTCGCCTACTACGGTCCCTTCGGCCCCGGCGCGCCAGGTGCCATGGCGACCTCAGGCGAGGACATCGACGACACCCAGCCGATCGGGCTCGAGTCCGGCTACACGGCGTCGATGACCAGCCTGTTTCCGGCGCCACCAGGTGTCGAGCCCCTGCGACCGCGACCACCTGCGCCGGTCCATCCGCCGCCGAAGAGTGGCCGCAAGCCGATGCGAGCGACGGCGATCATCGCCCTGGCCGCGCTGACCGCGCTGCTGGTCGGTGCCGCCGCGGGCTTCGGCGGTGCGCAGTTGGCCGGCTCGGGGCTGGTCGGCGTGCCAGCGGCCGCGTCGCCGCGCCCGACAACAGCACCAGGCGGCACCAGTACGCCGATCGCACCCCCTCCGGGCCAGGTCAACACCGTCGAGATCTCACGAAGGGTGCTGCCGAGCACCGTCACCATCCGGGTAGGCGACCGCACCAACGGCGGGTCCACCGGGTCCGGCTTCGTGCTGGACAGGGACGGCCGGATCATGACCAACAACCACGTCGTCGCCGGCGGTGCGGACGGATCCTCCCCGATCCAGGTGATCTTCTCGGACGGACGCCGGGTGCAGGCCAAGATCCTCGGCCGCAGCCCCAGCTATGACCTGGCTGTGGTCAAGGTGGCGGCGACCGGGAGCCTGGTGCCGATCGCGATCGGGGACTCCGACGCCACTGAGGTGGGGGAGCCGGCCATCGCTGTCGGGTCCCCGCTGGGACTCGGCGGCACCGTGACCGAGGGCATCGTCAGTGCCAAGGACCGCCCGGTCGTCGTCGGCGGTTCGACCGACGCCGACAGCACCTCGGCCTACATCAACGGGATCCAGACCGACGCCCCGATCAACCCGGGCAACTCGGGAGGCCCGCTCGTCGATGCCGGTGCGCGGGTGATCGGCGTCAACTCCGCCATCCTGACGCTCGGCCAGAGCAGCGGCCAGAACGGCAACATCGGTCTGGGTTTCGCGATCCCGATCAACCAGGCGATGGTGATCGGGAAGATGCTGATCAAGGACGGCAAGGCCACCTATCCGGTGATCGGCGCGACCGTGACGAGCCAGACCGACGACACCGGTGTACGGCTGGCGAACGTGGAGCGCAAGGGCCCGGCGGAGCGGTCAGGTCTTCGTAGCGGTGACATAATTACCAATGTCGACGGTGAGCGGGTCTTCCAGGCCGAGGAGCTCATCGTTGCGATTCGCACACATCGCCCCGGCGACACCATCACTCTCCGGTACACCCGCAACGACCGGGCCGGAGAGGTCCAGGTCAAGCTCGGCAGCAAGGAAGGTTAACGTTGCCTCATGTTTGACATCGGCGCGCCTGAGTTCCTGGTGCTCTTGGTCGCTGCGGTGATCCTGTTCGGTCCGGAGAAGCTGCCGGAGTTCGCCCGCAAGGCGGCCAAGGTGCTCCGCTATGTCCGCAATCTGGCCGGCAATGCCCAGGAACAGTTGAGCAAGGAGCTGGGACCTGGGTTCGAGGACCTGGACATCAGGGACCTGAACCCCAAGACGTTCATCCAGAAGCACCTGCTCGATGAGGTCGAGCCGATCGTCGCCGACGTCAAGAGCGACTTCGAGGATGCGACCAGGGCAGGTCGTGGCGCCGCCAGCGACGTCACCGCGGCGCTGAACAGCGCCAGGGACCTCTCCAGCGCCGACAGCAGCTCCGCTGGCGATTCGGCCCTGACGGCCGTTGCCGCGGCTGCCGCGCGGGTGACCGCGCCGTTCGACCCGGACGCGACCTGAGACGTCTGGCTACCGGCCGGCAGGGGCGAGCCCGAGCTGCCTTCCGACCAACCCCCGGCCCTTGGTGGCCAGCCGAGCGGCCAGTGCGGCCAGGGCCTGGGCGGCGGGCTGGTCCGGGGCAGACGTGACGATCGGCGCCCCGTCGTCGCCGCCGGCCCGTAGCTGTGGGTCCAACGGGATCTGTGCCAGCACCGGAACGCCGTAGCCCAACCGCGCGGTCAGGGCCTCGGCGGTGCGCTCACCACCACCCGATCCGAACACCTCGTGCCGTTGCTCCTCGCCACAATGCGGGCAGGTGACGGCGAGGTAGGACATGTTCTCGACCACCCCGAGCACTCGCTGGTTCATCATCGAGGCCATCGTGCCGGCCCGTTCAGCCACCTCCGCGGCCGCCTGTTGGGGGGTGGTGACCACCAGCACCTCGGCGTTCGGGAGCTTCTGGCCCAGCGAGATGGCCACATCGCCGGTGCCGGGAGGCAGGTCCAGCAGCAGGAAGTCGAGATCCCCCCAATAGACGTCGGCCAACATCTGCGTCAGCGCCCGGTCGAGGATCGGCCCCCGCCAGGCGACCACCTGGTCGCGGCGGGGCTTCAACATCCCGATCGAGATCACCTTCAGGCCGTTGGTGGGCACCGGCATGATCATGTCCGAGACCGACGTCGGTCGCGCATCGGCCACTCCGAGCATGGCCGGGACCGAGTGGCCGTAGATGTCGGCGTCCAGGACGCCGACGGTGCGGCCGAGCCGGGCCAGGGCGAGCGCGAGGTTCACGGTGACCGACGACTTGCCGACGCCACCCTTGCCGGAGGCCACCGCGATCACCTGGGTCAGCGAGTCCGCGCGCGCGAACGGGATCTCCTTCTCGGCCTGTCCGCCGCGGAGCAGCTCACGCAGCTCGGACCGCTGCGCGTCCGACATCACCCCGAGGTCGACCTGGACCCCGGTCACCCCGTTCACCGAGCCGGCGGCTGCGGTCACGTCCCGCCTCAGGGTGTCCTTCAACGGACAGCCGGAGACGGTCAGTAGGACCTCCACCCGCACTCGGCCGTCGTCGGCGATGTCGATCGCCTTGACCATGCCGAGCTCGGTAATCGGTCGGTGGATCTCCGGGTCGTTGACCGACCCGAGGGCCTGCCTGACCGGGCCGAGCAGGGGATGGCTGGGGGAGTTGGACTCAGGGTCTTGCATGCCTCCAGCCTAGTGAGCCGATCGGCAGTACCCCTAACCGGCTCAGATCGCCTCGACGCGCTCGTCCTCGTGCTCGCCGCCGGACTCAAGGTCGGCCAGGATCGCGCGGAGCTCCTGACGGAGCTCGGACCGGATGTAGTCGCGAGTGGCCAGATCGCCGACCGACATCCGCAGACTGGCGATCTCGCGGGCCAGGAAGTCCATGTCCGCACGGCTCTGGGCAGCCTGAGCCCGGTCGGCGTCCAGGCTGACGCGGTCGCGGGCTTCCTGCCGGTTCTGCGCCAACAGGATCAGCGGAGCCGCGTAGCTGGCCTGAGTGGAGAAGAACAGGTTCAGCAGGATGAACGGGTACGGGTCCCACTTGAGCCCGAAGACGCCGACCACGTTGCAGGTGATCCAGACGATGACGAAGGCGGTCATGTAGGCCAGGAAGCGCGCCGTACCCATGAACCTGGCGAACCCCTCGGCGAACTTGCCGAACGCGTCCCGATCCACCTTGACGCCCGAGAACATCGAACGTCGTCTGCGCCCCGGCTCGTTCAGGCGCCGGTTTTCGCTCTCCCTCAGACGTGGCATCAGCTCACCTCCGCATCGCCGGGCACACTGCTCATCTCATCCAGCTGGGTACCGCGCCAGTCGTCGGGCAGCACATGGTCGAGCACGTCGTCGACGGTGACGGCCCCGATCAGCCGGTGCTCGGAGTCGATCACCGGGGCGCAGACCAGGTTGTAGGTGGCGAAGTACCGGCTCACCTCGTGCAGGTTGGAGGCGTCCAGCAGCGGCTCGAGCTCGGTGTCGATCAAACCGGAGACGAGCAGCGACGGGGGCTCACGCAGCAGCCGTTGGATGTGGACGCCGCCGACGAACCTGCCGGTGGGGGTCTCCAGCGGGTTGCGGCAGACGAACACCATGCAGGCGAGCGCGACCGACAGCTCAGAATCGCGCACCAGCGCCAGCGCGTCGGCGACGGTGGCATCCGGTGCCACGATCACCGGCTCCGGGGTCATCATGCCGCCTGCGGTGTACTCCTCGTAGTTGAGGAGTCGGCGGACGTCACGAGCATCCTCGGGCTCCATCCGGCCCAGCAGCTCCTCGGCCATCTCCGGGGCGAGCTCGGCGATCAGGTCGGCGGCGTCATCCGGGTCCATCTCCTCCAGGATGTCGGCCGCCCGCTCGCTGTCCATGCCCTGGATCAGCTGGACCTGCTCATCCTCCGGCAGCTCCTCGATCGCGTCAGCCAGCTTCTGGTCGTCCAGCGCAGAGGCGACCTCGGCCCGCCGCTCCGGCGTCATGTCGTGCAGCTCGCGGGCCACATCGGCCGGCTTCATGTCCTCCATCATGGCCAGCAGCTGGTCGGTGCCCTGGGCCGAATCGTCCACGGCGAACTCGCTGACCTGGGACCACTCGAGGATGGTGATGTGCCCCCGCCGGCCGAACCGACGTCCCTTGCCGGCGTCGCGTACGGCGACGTCACTGAGCTCCCATTCCCGGGAGCGGGCAGGACGCATCGCCACATCGAAGATCACCGCAGGTCCTGGACGGTCCCGGCGGGTGACCGGGAGGTCGAAGAGGTCGTCGATCACGAGCGTCTCGGACTCGCGACGTTCGAACCGGCGGGTGTTCACGACACCGGAGATGACGACCTGGAACGCACTGATGCTCCGCACCCGAGCCATCGGCATGAAGATCCGACGCCGGGCGAAGAGCTCGACCACCAGGCCCTTGACCCGAGGCGCGTGACCACCGGCACGGCGCTGGATGACCACGTCGCGGACCTTGCCCACCTGGTCGCCGGCACTGTCCATCACCGGCAGGTCCCTGATCCGGGAGATGAAGACCGACGTCGCTGCACCACTCACTCACGGGAGAGTAGCGCGGTTCACCACAGGGATGCTGACGGCCCACCTCGGTGCGGACAGCCGGCCACTCGGCTACGCCGGGTTATCTTTCACTCGTGAGAAACCTCGTCGCCGTCGTCGTGACCGTCGGCTGCCTGCTGGCGGTCGGCTGTAGCGGACAGGGCTCGGCACCGAAGCCGTCCTCGCCGCAGCAGAGCGGCTCCGTGGGTCCTTCCAGCAGCACAGCTGCCGAGCCGACGCCGAGCCGAACACCGACGCCATCGCCTGCGTGCCCCTCCGGGCGGTATGACCTCAGCTCGTTCAAGGCGAAGCGTGACCTACCGCTGCCGACCGGAGCGGCGGCGCTGCGCGGATCGGGCGACGGGCTGAGCCTCACCTTCGACAGCAACCGATGGACCCTGGCCGGAAAGCCGGATGGGAGCATGCAGGTGCGGGCAGGCCAGATGAGGGGAGAGCTCACGGTCTCAGGGACCATCGAGGGGACCTTCGTCGCCACCGGTGGCGGCCAGGCGGACTTCAGGGTCTCGCGCTCGACGGGCTCAGCCGAGCTGTCCGGTCCGGATTTCGACTATCGGCTTCCGATGCAGCAACTGGCTCTGGTGGTGACGCCGGACGGCACGGCTCGGCTGGCCTGCACCGGGAACCGGCTGACGCTGGACAACGAGGCGATCACGCTGCAGCTGTCTCGCGACGTCTGACCTTGCGTCTGTCTCCAGCAGCCCGGCACGGCAGGACCGGTCAGGCCTGCCAGATGGTCTTGACGTTGCAGAACTCACGGATCCCCGCGGCCGAGAGCTCGCGGCCGTAACCGGAGGACTTGATCCCGCCGAACGGCAGCTCGGGGAAGGAGACGGTCATCCCGTTGACGAAGACCGCTCCCGCCTCAAGCCGGGTGACGAGCTCGTCGATCTCGGCGGGGTCGGTGGACCATGCGTTGGAGCTGAGCCCGAACTCGGTGCCGTTCGCGACGTCGATGGCCTGGTCCAGAGTGTCGACCTTGAACACCGATGCGACCGGGCCGAAGCATTCCTCGGTGGTGATCTTCATCTCCGACGTCAGGTCGACCAGCACGGTCGGCGGGTAGAAGAACCCGGGTCCCGCGGGCAGGTCGCCACCGGTCAGTACGGTCGCCCCCAGCCCGCGGGCGTCCAGTACGAGATCATGGACGTCCTGCCGGCCCTGCTCGGTGGCGAGCGGGCCGAGGTCGGTGTCGTCATCGAACGGATCGCCGACAACGAGCGCGCCCATCTGCTCGGTGAAGGCGGCAACGAAATCGTCGTACACATCGGCGTGGACGATGAACCGCTTGGCAGCGATGCACGACTGCCCACTGTTCTGGGTACGCGCCCGAACGGCCACCTCCACGGCCTTGGCCAGGTTGGCCGACGGCATCACCACGAAGGCGTCCGAGCCGCCGAGCTCGAGGACAGACTTCTTGATGTTCTGACCTGCCTGGGCGGCGATGGCTCGGCCGGCACCGACCGAGCCGGTCAGGGTGACAGCGGCGATCCTCGGGTCGTCGACCAGGCCCGCCACTTCGGAGCCTCCCACCAGGACCGACTGGAAGGCTCCCTCGGGGAACCCACCGCGGGCGAACAGCTCGCCCAGGTAGAGCGCGCACTGGGGGACGTTGGAGGCGTGCTTGAGTACGCCGGTGTTGCCGGCCATCAGACCGGGCGCGGCAAACCTGATCACCTGCCAGAAGGGGAAGTTCCACGGCATCACGGCCAGTACGGTGCCGAGTGGCTGATAGCTCACCCGGGCCGCCGAGGCCTGGACGACATCTGGATCGGCCAGCGTCTCGTCGGCGAGGAACCTCGCCGCGTTGTCGGCATAGAAACGCATGGCGTTGACGCACTTGACCGCCTCGGCCTTGGCTGCAGTGACGGTCTTGCCCATCTCGGTGGCCATCAGGGCCGCCACCTGGTCGGCGTCGGTCTCGAGCAGCTCCGCTGAGCGGCGCATCCAGGTGGCGCGCTGAGCGAAGTCAGTTTCCGCCAGGATGCCGTTCGCCGCCACCGCCCGGTCGAGAAGCGCGTCGATCTCCTCTGCGGAATGGGCAGAGAAGGTCTTCTCCACCTCACCGGTGCTCGGGTTCAGTGTCGCGATCGCCATCTCGCACTCCTCGATTCATCCTGGCCGGCGGTCCCAGCCGCTCCTGTCGTTCACCCTAACGCGGACAAGATCTCAGCTGGCCGGTCCACCTGGGCGCCCGGCAGGCGGCAGAGAAACTGTCAGAGGTGGCCGCCAGAATGGAACAAAGATTCGATTACTCGGTGGAAGGAGCGGAGAAGCCGATGCGCGGTATCGATCGTCGGGTCTCTTCTGCCGCAGCGCCGGCGTCAGCCGAGCTGTCGGCCTCGGCTGCTGCCGAGGTGCGGAGGCTCATCGACGCAGACCGGGCCCGCTGTGCAGCTGAGACTGCGCGAGCACGGCAGTGGTCGGCTGAAGTCGACGCGCTGATGGAGTCGTTGGCGGAGACCGAGATCACCGCCGACGACCTGTTCCACGCGACGATCGCCGCCGAGCTGGAGCAGGGATGGTCGCATTATGAGCGTTGGGCCGGGCATCAGCAAGTGGTGCTGGGCAGGCAGGTGGAGTGTGCGACTGCGGAGGACCCCTGGGTCGGCGTGGCACGCGTGGCACCGCGGCCACTGGCCGGAGTGACGGGCGTCTGCGGTCCCGAGCTCACGGCGGGAGTCAGCCGTGCCATCCCGGAGCAGCTGTCGCCGGCTCAGCTCGTGGAGCTGATGACGGGCGCGGAGCGGCTGTCGCGATGGGCTCAAGGTGTCCAGCTGGCGGCTGTCGCAGCGTTCGCCGAGTGCGCCGTCATGACGGATCCGGATGAGCGGGACCATCCGCTCCCGGGGGCCGCCGGGGTGGTGGAGGTCGGGTTCAGCTGTCAGCGCGAGATCGAGGAGTTCTGCTCCGACGGCATCAGCGCTGCGCTGGGTCTGTCGCTGACGGCAGCCGGGGAACTCCTCAACGCGGCCTGCATGGCCGTCGACGTTGAGCCTGTGCGCGACCTCCTCGCCCGCGGTGAGCTCGACAGCGCCCGGGTGCGGGTCATGGCGCGGGAGCTGGCGTCGGTGCCCTACCAGGGCGCAGACGCGCAGTGGATTGACGACGTCGTGGCTGAGCACCACACCTTGACGCCGCGCAAGCTGCAGCGCACGTTGAAGCGGTTGGTGATGGACCGGTGTCCGGATGGTCATGGTGACGCGCATCGTCGCGAGCTGGCGAACCGGGGCTGCTGGGTTCGGCCCAAGGAGGCGGGGATGGCGACCTTCCACGCCTACCTCTCGGCTGACGAGGCCACCTGGGCCTATCGAGTGCTCAACGCCGCAGCGTGGGCCGAGCATCACCGGGAGGAGGACGAGCGGGGGCCCTGTCAGCTCCGCGGTGACACCCGGTCGCTGGACAGTCTCCGGGCGGATGCTCTGATGCAGGTGATCGGCCAGCTGGGTGACCGCCTGCTGGCCGACGGTGACGACACCTGTGAACCGAGCGCTCAGCCGTTGCGGCGCTCAGCGGGCGCTGTCGAAGCACTGCAGGCCGACAGCGATGGTCGGGACACGACGCGTCGAGCCGGGATCAGCGCTGCCCGGGTGATGCTGCATGTATACATGCGAGCCAGCACAGTGGCGGGTCAGGATGACCGGCCAGCCGAGCTGTTGGGCTATGGACCGATCACTGCCGATCATGCGCGGGCGCTGGTGGAGGATGCTCGGTTGGTGCGCATCCTGACCGACCCGTTCAGCGGCGATATCCGAGCCGTCGACACGCCGTCGTACCGGGTGCCGCGGATCCTGCGATGGGCGATGCAGGCACGAGACCGGACCTGTGTCTTCCCGACCTGTGATGTGCCGGCGGACAGTGTTCAGGCGGACCACGTCGTGCCGCACCCGTTCGCGCGGAAGGTGGACAAGGCCTTGGCGTCGGGGACGACCCGGCTGTCGAACCTGTCCAGCCTGTGTGTGCGACATCATCGGATGAAGACCCACGGCGGCTGGCAGATCCAGTCCACTCGAGGGGCCCGCTGGGAGTGGATCTCCCCGACCGGGCACAGCTATGTCCGCAACCCCGACTGGGGACCCCCGGCGGGGTTCTGGTCGGATCATCGAGACGTCATTCCTGAGTCACCAGCACCGCCGTTCTGACCTCGACCACCGGCAGCGGATCAGCCCGGCTGGAGTTCGGCGAGCTCTTCGATGTGGTACTCCAGTGCCCGGGCGTCCTGGGTCGCCTGGCAGGTCAGCCTCGCCGGCGGCCGGTGCTGCGTGACCACTTTCGCCATGAACCGCCGATCCGCCGCGCTCAGCTCGATGGTCCAGCCACCGTCGTCGGTGTGCGCTGCCGAGCGCACGTCGACGTCACGCGGACCGAACGGACCGTACCGGCGGTGCACGGCTGCAACAGCGGCCTGGGCCGGCGGGCGGAACACGCTCATCCCGCGCAGGCTGTCGGTGTGGACTCTGCCGTCCAGATGCGCGCGTACGGTCTCGACAGCGGTCAGCGGGTCAAGGCCGCCGTAGTAGACGCCGTCGGGCAGCACCACCAGGTTGGCCGCGAACCGGTCGCCGCCGACGTGGCTGCACTCCCAGGTCGCCTCCGGCCACTCGGCCTGCAGCGCCAGTGCCACCGGACGACCACGCACGGCGCAGCACACATCGTGGACCCCGTGCGCACACACCAGCAGCACCTGATCACCTTGGCCCGAGGTGGGAAACGGAGGCGCCTTCAGCACCTCCACGGACTGCAGGAGGTCGGAGTCGGACTGCCAGTGCCCCCACACCGACGCTCCGTCGTAGGAGAGGACGGCCCAGGCTCGGCGGGTCCGCCGGGCCTGTCGACCCGGGCGGCGGACCAGCAGAATCCGAGCCTGTGCCTGGTGCGCGGCGACGTTGATCGCCTGCTGGACGTCGGGTGCGATACCGGAGCCGGCGAAGGCGTTCACGGGCCACGGTCCCGGATGCTCGATCAACAACCAGCGCCGAGCCGGTGCTGCTGTGCCGACAGCCGGGTCGGACCGTTCCCGGGCGGCGTCGGAGCACCTCACTCGACCACCGCAACGCCGTCGAGCAGCATCCGACGGGCAAGCTCGAGGCCGAGCTGACCCGCCGACGGCGCGCCACCAGTCACCATGCCGGCCACGACGGCGGCCTCAGCCGGGGACAGCTCGAGGCTGCCCGCCCGACTGTGCAGCATGGCGCGACCGTCGGCCTTCTTGTCGATCGTCGCGGACAGATGTGGTCGCAACCTGACCACCGACTCGGGAGTGAGTTCCGCCGAGGCTCGCAACTGTCGCAGCGGGCCCAACGGCGCCGCCCGCTGGGCGTTGCGAGCGTCGCCTTGCAGTCGGGCGACGATGGCACCGGCGTCGATCTGCTGGATGACCTGCAGCAGGCGTTCACGCACCAGTTCGAGATCGCCGCGCACCTCATCAGCATCATTGACCGACACCCCGCAGGCCAGCGAGCGCCGCACCTCGGGGTCCTTGGCCAGCTCAGCAAGGGCCTGCTGCATCAGCCGCTCCGCGAGCAGCTGCCGATTCCAGGTGTGAACGCCGATGGTGACGTGAGTGGTCACTCCGCCGAGCGCCTTGGCAGCGTGCAGATAGCCGCGCGGCAGGTAGAGACAGTCGCCCGGGCGCAGGACCACCTCCATCAGCGGAGGCTCGAGCGCGGCTGCCTCGACCGCCGCGCGCCGTTCGTTCCACGGTTGCGAGCGCAACGGTGAAGGAAGCACAGGCTCATGGATCAGCCACCGCTTCTCGCCCTCGATCTGCAGCACGAACACGTCATGCACGTCATAGTGGTCGCTGAACCCCTTGTTCTGTGGGGGAGTGACATAGGCGTTCACCTGGACCGGGTGTCCGAGGTCGGCCGCGAGCTGCTGCGAGAAGCTGATCAGGGCTGGCCAGAGCCGATGCAGCGCCTGAAGCACCAACGTGGAACCGTCCGCGAACAGGCGCACCAGCTTTTCGTCGCTGACCTGGTCGCCGATGCCGGCGCCGACGCCGCCGGGAGCGGTGAAGGCCCGATCGGTCAAGGTCGCACCGTCCCTGGCGACCCGAAGGAACGGGGTGCGCAGCCCCCGTTCGGACACCAGCTCGTCGACAGCGTCCCCAGAGAACAGGTCGCTGAAGTCACGTGGCAGTTCGTCGGCCCGAGTGAGCAGCGGCCGACGCCCCCAGAAGTCCTCAGCGAACCGCATCCGATCGACGCCGATCAACCTCGACAGTGCGGGGTGCCCGGGCTCAGCCCCCGGCACCCCGCCCGGAACCTTGGTCGTCACGCGAACGGACGAGCCAGCACCGAGTGCAGTCGTCGCCGTCAGTAGCTGGTGCCGGCCCCGCCGTCGGCACCACCGTCTGCGCCGCCGTCCTGCTCACCGGGTACACCTTCGGCCCCGCCGTCAGCCGGCCCCTCGGCCCCGCCGTCGGCTCCGCCGTCAGCGCCGCCGTCGTCGGCCCCGCCGTCAGCTCCGCCATCATGCTGACCGGGTACGCCCTGGGCGCCGCCGTCGGCCGGGCCTTCGGTGCCGAGGGGGTTCTGCGCGTCGTCCGTCGGGTCCAAGGTGCTCTCGCTCATCTGATCCTCCGTAAGGTCCGGCCCCAAGGGCCGAGTCCACACGCCACCGGGTGGCGACGCGATCTAACAGTTACCCGAAGTCGAGGCCGTTGGCTAGGGTTTCGTCATGACCACTGCCAGGTTCAAGGATCTGTGCATCGACACCCGGCACCCCGGCGTCGCCGCGCCCTTCTGGTCGGCTGCTCTCGGGCTGCGGGCCGAAGGTGACGGTGCACCCGCCGTACTCCGCGACGAGGTCGCAGAGCACACGATCTGGCTGAACACGGTGCCCGAGCCCAAGATCGGGAAGAACAGGGTGCACCTCGACCTGCACACCGGTTCGATCGAGGAACTGGTTGATCTTGGTGCCACCGTGGTCGCCACCTTGCCCCGTTGGACGGTGCTCGCCGACCCCGAGGGCAACGAGTTGTGCGCCTTCATCAGAGATGTGGATGACCTGCCGCGTTACCGGTTGTACGAGTTGTCGGTCGATGCCGCCCAGCCGGAACGGATCGCGACCTGGTGGGCCGAACGGTGGAACCTGCAGGCTCATGCCGACCCGGATGGGTTCTGGTGGTTGGACCCCGGAGCCGGCTTGCCGTGGGAGATGGTGTTTGCCCCAGTACCCGAGCCGAAGACCGCCAAGAACCGCGTGCACTGGGATGTCTGGGGAGACCCTGACGACTTCCTCGACGCGGGTGCCACGCTTCTTCGGGCCAAGGACGATGAGATCGGCTGGCACGTGCTTGCCGACCCGGAGGGCAACGAGTTCTGTGTCTTCGCGCCGCCGCGGGCATCCTGACCGACGCTGATCCTACGGCGCGGGGTGCTGCTGACCGACGACCCATCGGCGAGATCTGGTCTCCCGCACCGCCCGTTATTGCCGTAGTCTTCGCACCCTCGGGGGTCCCTTCGACCGGAGGAGCTCGCATGGCCACGTCGCCCTTGCGCATCCCCGCACGGCTCCTGCTGGCGCTGGCCGCCGCCGTCGTACTCGCCCTCACCGCCGGCGTTGCGGCTCCGACTCCCGCGGTCGCCGCGACGAAGGATCCGAGGCTGGCCGAGAAGCTGACCTCGGTGCTGTCAGACAGTCGGGTGCGGACCGCCAGGACGAGCGTTGTCGTGCTGGACGCCGCCGATGGCAGCGAGCTCTATGGACGCTATGCCTGGCGGGGGACCACGCCCGCCTCCAACACCAAGATCCTGACAGCGGCGGCGGCGATGAAGACCCTCGGACCGGGCTACCGGTTCAAGACGCAGGTGATCATCCGGGCCACCCCGGCCAACGGCGTCGTCCACGGCTACCTCTACCTGAAGGGCTACGGGGATCCGACCACGGTCGTGTCCGACTACCGCTCACTGGCGCGTCAGGTGGCGGCCAGGGGGATCACCCGGGTGACCGGGAAACTCGTCGCCGATGCGACCTTCTTCGACTCGGACCGCTACAACGCGAACTGGTCCACGTCCTATCAGTCCGACTACTACGCAGCGCAGATCTCCGCTCTGACGGTAGCCCCGAACCGGGACTACGACTCGGGCACTGTCGTCGTGAAGTACCGGCCCGGGGCGAAGAAGGGCTCCCGCGCCAAGATCAGGATCAGCCCGGCCTCTGCCGCCTCCTATGTCAAGATCGTCAACAAGATGACGACCTCGGCCAGCGGCAGCCGTGGATGGGTGTCGGTGTCGCGAAGGAACGCGACCAACACCATCACGGTCAGCGGCAGGATTCCACTGGGTCGCTCCACCCAGAAGGAATGGGTCACTGTCGACAAGCCCGAGCTGTATGCCGCCGCGGTCTTCAGGTCCGAGCTGGCCAAGGTCGGTGTCCGGATCGACGGATCAAGCAAGATCGGGGCCACCCCGACCACCCGGCGCCGTCAGGTCGCTCTCGACCGCTCGATGCCCCTGTCCTCGTTGCTGGTGCCCTTCCTCAAGCTGTCGAACAACATGCACGCCGAGCATCTGACCAAGACCATGGCCACCTTGAAGGGCGGTAGGGGCAACTGGTCGGACGGACTCAAGATCACGATGGCGTATGTGAGGAGCACCGGTGCGCCGATGGACGGCACCAGGCTGGTCGACGGGTCCGGGCTCTCGCGGGCGAACAAGATCACGCCTCGGGCCATGGGTCGGGTTCTGTTCGCGGTGCAGAACGAGTCCTGGTTCCCGGCGTTCTACGCAGCCCTTCCGGTTGCGGCGAACGCTGACCGGATGGTCGGTGGGACGCTCAGGTCACGGATGCGTGGCACCCGGGCAGCAGGCAACGCGCACGCCAAGACGGGCACCCTCACCGGGGTGACGGCACTGAGCGGCTATGTCCGGGGACGCGACGGGCGACGCTACGTCTTCGCCATGCTGAGCGAACACTCCGGCGCCAGTCCACGCCCGGTCGAGGACAAGCTCGTGGTGGCCCTCGCCAACTGGCGCCGCTAAGCAGACACACAGCAAACACACAGCCGGGTGGGGTATTTTGGGCGTCAGCACCCCGAGGAGGGAATCATGGCCACACCCCAGCAGCCCAGCTCGCTGTTCGAACTGGAGTTCCCACAGTCGGTGGGTATCTTCCAGACCTACGCTGACGCGCAGAAGGCGGTGGACTTCCTCTCCGATGAGAAGTTCGCCGTCCAGAACCTCGCGATCGTCGGCACCGACCTGAAGTCCGTCGAGCGGGTACTCGGCCGCAGGAGCTGGGGCACCGTCATCGGTCAGGGCGTCCAGTCCGGCGTCTCCACCGGCCTACTCGTCGGGCTGGTGATGTTGATCTTCGGTGCGGTCCAGAACATCTTCCTGTTGCTGCTGGTCGCGCTGGGGATCGGCATCGGCCTGGGCATCACGTTCAATGCGATCGCCTATGCCATGTCGCAGGGCAAGCGTGACTTCACCTCAGTCACCCAGACCGTGGCCACCAAGTACGAGGTGCTCTGTGAGCACAAGGTCGCGGCTCAGGCGCGCGAGATGCTGCTCAAGCTGCCGGGCGCCCGGGCGGCCGCCTTCGAGTAGGGCCAGCCGGCCGGCGCAGTCGCTGGCTACAGCCAGCGGTTGTGCTTGAACCCCGCATACAGGCCCAGCATGATGGCGCCCATCACGCCGAGCAGGACGAAGTAGGCGTAGTGCCAGTGCAACTCGGGCATGGTGTCGAAGTTCATCCCGTAGATCCCGGCCAGCATGGTGGGTACCGCCACGATCGCCACCCAGGCAGAGATCTTGCGCATGTCCTCGTTGTCGGCGACGCTCGCCCGCGCCAGGCCGGCCTGCAGAATGGAGCTGAGCACCTCGTCGAAGGAAGAGACCGCCTCGCGCGCCTCGGTGTGGTGGTCGGCCAGCTCGCGGAAATAGGCCCGGGCCTCCATCGGTATCACCGGCAGGTCCCGGCTGGCGAGCCTGACCAACGGGGGACCCAGCGGCACCACGGACCGCTTGAACTCGATCATCTCGCGCTTCAGCTGGTAGACCCGGTCGACCTCGTGCTTGCCCTGCCGGGAGAAGACGCGGGTCTCCACCTCATCCAGGTCGTTCTCGAACTCTGCCACCACATCCAGATAGTCGTCGATGATCCGGTCGGCGATCGCATACAGCACGGTGGAGGGTCCCTGCTTGAGCCGCTCGGGGTCCGCCTCCAGGGTGCGTCTCAGCGTACTCAGCTCTCGGTGCTCGCCGCGCCTCACGGTGATCACGAAGTGGTCGCCGAGGAACACCATCACCTGACCTGTTGAGACGATCTCAGAGGAGTCGGTGAGTTCCTCATGGTCGACGTAGGCCACCGTGGAGATGACCATGAACAGGTCGTTTCCGAACATCTCCAGCTTCGAACGGGTGTGGCCGTGGACCGCGTCCTCGACGGCGAGCGGGTGCAGGTCGAACTGCGACGACAGAGCCTGCAGGTCTGCGTCAGTGGGGTCCTTCAGCCCCAGCCAGACGAACCCCTCACCCTCGCAGGCCCGACGGGCTGCGGTGGACAGATCCTCCGCGGACTGCCTCAGCCCGTTGACGTACCAGCCCCAGGCGACCACCGAGCTCGGTGGCGGGGAGGGGACCGGCACCGCCGGAACCGTCCGGCGGCCGAGCACCGTGAGCGGAGACATCGAGCGACGGACCGGCCTGCTCACTGCCTATCCCCGCAGCAGAGGCGCCATCCAGGCCTCCACGTCATCGACGGATCTGGGCAGCATGCCGGAGAGGTTCTCGTTGCCGTCCTCGGTGATCAGGATGTCGTCCTCGATTCGGACGCCGATCCCGCGCAGCTCGACCGGCACCAGCTGGTCGTCGGCCTTGAAATAGATCCCGGGCTCCACGGTGATCACCATGCCCGGCTTCAGAGTGCCCTCACGGTACATCTCCAGTCGTGCCTGGGCGCAGTCATGGACGTCGATGCCCAGATGATGTGAGGTGCCATGCACCATCCATCGACGGTGCTGACCGCCCTGCTCGCTCAGTGAGTCCTCCGCCGTGGTGGGCAGGATGCCCCACTGCTCGAGGTGGCGGGCCACGACGGCGATCGCGGCCCGGTGCACGTCGGAGAACTTGGCCCCCGGCTTGGCTGCCGCGATGCCTGCCTCCTGGGCCTCGAGTACGGCCTCGTACACCTTCCGCTGCGCTTCGGAGAACCGGCCGCTGACCGGAAGAGTCCTGGTGATATCGGCGGTGTAGAGCGTGTCCAGCTCGACCCCGGCATCCAGCAGCAGCAGGTCGCCCTCTCGGAGGTCGCCGTCGTTGCGGATCCAGTGCAGGGTGCAGGCGTGGTCACCCGACGCGGCAATGGTGTCGTAGCCGATGGCGTTGCCGGCGTGCCGGGCGTGCAGGCCGAAGACCCCCTCCACCCAACGCTCGCCGCGGCCCCGGCGGACCGCCTCCGGCAGGTCGGCGACCACAGCCTCGAAGGCTGCCGCGGTCTTGGCGCACGCGTCGCGCATCTGGTCGGCCTCAAAGACGTCCTTGACCAGGCGCAGCTCGCTCAAAGCCACGGTCAGGGCCTGGTCGGCCTCGATGTCGGTGCTCCGGCGGATCCTGTCGACCAGTGCTGCGACCAGCTCGTCCGCCTGCCGGAGAACCCGGATCCTGGTGTCCTCGGCGTTCTTGGCCAGATCGTCCTCGAGGTCCTTGATGTCCGCGCAGGCCAGCCCGGTCAAGGCCGTCATCTCCGCCAGGGAGAGCCGCCGTCCCACCCACATCTCGCCGTACCGGGCGTCGGAGTAGAACTCCTCGGAGTCCCGGGGCGCGCGTGGCTTGAAATACAGGGTGCCCTCGTGGCCGGTGTCCTTCGGCTCCAGCACCAGCACCGAGTCAGGTTCCTGGTCACTTCCCAGCCCGGTCAGGTGGGCGAAGGCCGAATGGGGCCGGTAGCGGTAGTCGGTGTCGTTCGAGCGGATCTTGAGCCCACCCGCGGGGATGACCAGTCGCTCGCCGGGAAACTGGGCGCTGATCGATCGACGACGGTCCGGCGCGACAGCGGCCGCTGGCAGCAGTCCCGGCAGCTCGGCCGGGTGGGGCGCCCAGCCTTCGCCGATAAAGGCGCGGAAAGCGTCTGAGAACGGTTGCTGACGGTTGGGCAGGGCGGGCGACTTCTCACTCATATGACGCATTGTTCCACTGCTCACCCAGCGATGCCGGGGACCCGAGGTGCGGCCAGGACTCGGACCGGCCCACCGTAAGGTGATCCACATGGCTGACGTTCGCGCCCGGCTGGGCACCGACCTTCCCGACCTCCTCCGCCGCCTCGGTTTCCGCGACGACGATGCCGCCGACGCGGTCGACGCTGCCGCCGAGGTGCTGGATTCGCCGGCCGATCTGGCCAGAGTGCAGACGTACGCCGACCGGCTGTCGACCGCGATCGGGGACCTGCGGTTGGAGCAGGCCGAAGATCCGTGGCCCGAGGACGAGCCGGCAGTCGCGCACGGGCGGGACCTCGGTGCCGGAGTGCTGGCGATGCTGGCACTGGTGGCGACCGCGGAGGACGTGCACGACTACCACCGCAGCCGCGCCATCGACGACGACATCTCGTGGCGCTCGCTGTCCGATCTCGGTCAGCAGGTGTGGGTGCACCGGCTCACCTACGACTCCTTCGGGCTGCACACCCAGGGCTGGCTGCGGATCGCCTGGTCCGGTGACCTCTACTGGCTGGGGCGGCTGCAGTTCAACCTGCAGCTCAATGACGGTGAGTGGGTGCTGTCCACCCACATCCCGCGTACCGGGCCGCTCACACCGGAGTCGGTGCAGGAGTCGTTCCGCGCTGCGGTCGCCTTCTTCGGCCGCCACTTCGCCGAGTTCCCGGTACGGCGGTTCTGGTGCTCGAGCTGGCTGCTCGACCCCCAGCTGACCGAGGTGCTGGCCGCAGACTCCAACATGGTCAGGTTCCAGCGGCTCTGGCAGCTGGACCCGGAGGAGATGGAGGGTGACGGCGATGCCCTGTTCTTCACCTTCGCCCGCCGGGGCGATGTCGACCTGGACTCGTTGCCGCAGGACACGACGCTGCAGCGCGCCATCGTGAAGCGACTCAAATCGGGCGGCCACTGGTACGCCCGGCGAGGCAGCTACCCGCTGCCGGACCAGAGCGCGTGACCCGGCTGTTCATCGTCCGTCACGGGGAGACGGAATGGAGCCGTGACGGACGGCACACCTCCGTCACCGACCTGCCGCTGACGGAGGTGGGTGAGCAGCAGGCCCGTTCGCTGAACGGCCGGCTGGACCCGGCGGACTTCGGGCTGATCCTGACCTCGCCGCGGCAGCGGGCCCGTCAGACCGCGGAACTGGCCGGCTTCACCGGCAGCGCGGCACCAGAGGTGGAACCAGATCTGGCCGAATGGGCCTACGGGGACTACGAGGGACTGACCAGCGAGCAGATCGGCGAGACCGTTCCAGGGTGGACGATCTGGACGCACCCGGTGCCGGGCGGGGAGACTGCGGCCGAGGTGGCGCAGCGGCTCAATCGGGTGGTGAACCGGGTGCGCGGTTCGGGGGTCGAGCAGGCCATCTGCTTCGCCCACGGCCATGCACTGCGGGCGCTGGCTCTGTGCTGGCTCGGCCTCGACCTCACCCTGGGCGGCCACTTCCCGCTGGAGACGGCCACCGTCTCGGTGCTGGGTGCGGAGAAGGACCTCCCCACCCTCGACCAGTGGAATGCCCGGCCCTGAGTCTGTGGACGTGCCCTGAGCCTGTCGAAGGGCGCTCTTCGACCAACTCAGAGCGCGGATGAGTATCTGATCCAGCGCGGGTTAACCCCTCAGCTCGGCTGGACGTCCTCGCACTGCTTCTGTCGGCGGTAGTCGCTCGGACTGCAACCGTTGATCGCGCGGAACTGGCGGGAGAAGTAGAAGGCATCCGCATACCCGACCACTTCGGCGATCTCGCCGACGGTGCGGGATGAGGTCACCAGTAGCTCCCGGGCGCGCGCCATCCGCAGGCTTTTCACGTACTCGACCACGCCGCCTCCGGTGGCAGCCCGGAACAGGGCCGAGAAATGCGAGGTGCTCAGCCCGGCGAGCCGGGCCAGCTCGGGCACCCGCACCGGTGCGGCCAGGTTCTGCCGAAGGTGGTGCTGCGCGTCACGGATCGGCTCGCGCCGCCGCCGGCCGCCGGTGATCCGGTCGGCCGCGAGCTGGGCCAGCAGTGCCCAGGCCGCACCGGCCGCCTCCAGCAGGTTGGGCATCGTCTCGTCCCGTTCCATGCACTCGACCACCTGCTCGGCCGCCGCCGTCGCACGGAACAGGTCCCCGATCTCCACCACCGGGTCCGCCTGGTCGGGCACGATGGCCTCGAGCATCACCGGCAGATCGGACCCGGCGGCGTGCAGCCACCAGATCGTCCATGGCCGGGCCGTGTCGGCGCGGTAGAGGTGAGGCACCCCAGGTGGGATGACGAGCGCGCTGCCACTCGGCACCGCCACCGTCCGACCACCGATCTCACACCAGCCGAGGCCACCGACGCAGATGATCACCACCGTCTCAGGCGCGCCCTGGGTCCGGTTCCTGCCGTGGCTGACGGCACGCGGGAAGTGGCCGGCGTCGGTGACGAGCAGCCGCCCGGTGAGGCCGGTCGCCAGCGCACGGGCGACCAGTGGTCGCGGCAACACCCTCAGCCGCTGGCCGGGAAAGCCGTGGGGGGTCAGCACGCCCCGAGTCTAGGACCACTCGACTCTGCCGCGTGGCGTGACAGGATCGTCGAATCGTCCATCAGGTCCGCTGAATCGGACATTCCCGCTGCGGCTGCCGCTCCGTAAGGTCGAGGCATGCTGACTGCCGAATCGACCATCGACCTTCCCGCCAGGCCGGCTGACCTTGCGGATCGTGCGGTCGCCGCCTGGCGGGAGCCGGTCGTCATCGACACCTACCAACCCGAACCCCCGGACCGTTACCCGGCCTACCTCGACCGGCGGGTCTACCAGGGGTCGTCCGGCAAGATCTACCCGCTCCCGTTCTTCGAGCGGATCAGCCAGGACAAGACGCCGGTCAGCTGGGACGCGGTGCATCTGGAGAACCGGTGGCTGCGGCTGATGATCCTGCCCGAGCTGGGCGGCCGGATCCATATCGGACAGGACCGGACGTCCGGCTATGACTTCTTCTACCGCAACAACGTGATCAAGCCGGCGCTGATCGGCCTGACCGGTCCGTGGATCGCCGGTGGGGTCGAGTTCAACTGGCCGCAGCACCACCGTCCCGCCACCTACCTGCCCACCGACGTCTCGATCGAGGTGGAGGAGTCCGGCGCGGTCACGGTGTGGTGCTCCGACCATGATCCGCTCACCCGGATGAAGGGCATGCACGGCATCCGGCTGCATCCCGACCGGGCCGTGGTGGAGGCCCGGGTGCGGCTCTACAACCGCGACGACGAACCCCGAACCTTCCTGTGGTGGGCCAACGTCGCCGCGCGTGCCCACAACGACTACCAGTCGTTCTTCCCGACGGATGTACGGATGGTCGCCGACCACGCCAAACGTGCCGTGACCGCCTTCCCGGCCGCCGACCGGCCCTACTACGGCATCGACTACCCGGCCCGTCGGAGCGTCGCCGGCCCGAGCGCGGCCGGCCACGACGTGCCGGGCGACCGGATCGACTGGTACCGCAACATCCCGGTACCCACCTCCTACATGTGCCTCGACTCCAGCGACGACTTCTTCGGCGGCTACGACCACCTCGCCAAGGCCGGTTTCGTGCACGTCGCCGACCATCAGATCTCCGTCGGCAAGAAGCAGTGGACCTGGGGGAACGCCGCATTCGGGCGCGCCTGGGACCGGAATCTGGCCGACGACGGCGCCGCCTACGTCGAGCTGATGGCCGGCGTCTTCACCGACAACCAGCCGGACTTCTCCTTCATCGCCCCAGGCGAGACGAAGGTCTTCTCCCAGTTCTGGTACCCGATTCAGCAGATCGGTCCGGCTCAGCAGGCGACCCTCGATGCTGCGCTCAGCCTGCAGGTCGAGGCCGGACCCTCCCCGATCGTACGGATCGGAGTCGCCACCACGGCCAACCGGCCGGCGACCACGATCGAGCTGCGTGACGGGTCGGGCACGATCCTGCTGTCGGAACGAGTGGACATTGAACCGGGCCGGCCGGCCCTGATGCAGCGGCCTCTGCCGGCCGACGTCGATCCCGGCGCACTGCAGGTGCAGGTCAGCCAGGCGGAGTCGGTGCTGCTGACCTGGCGGCAACGGACCGGGTCTCAGCCGGTGTCAGCGGCCACCGAACCGGCCCAGCCGCAGGCGGTGGCCACCGTCGACGAGCTGTACCGGATCGGGGTGCATCTGGCGCAGTACCGGCACGCGACCCGTTCGCCGGAGCCGTACTGGCGTGAGGCGCTGCGCCGAGACCCCGGCCACCCCGGCAGCTGCGTCGAGCTGGCCGTCCTGGACTACCGGCGGGCGCGCTATCTGGAGGCCGAGCAGCTGTTGCGGACGGCGATCAGACGGTTGACGATGCTCAACCCGAACCCTGCCGACAGCACCGCTCATTACTACCTCGGCCTGACGCTGACCCGGCTCGGCCGCCCGGACGAGGCGTACGACGCCTTCGGCAAGGCGATCTGGAACCGGGCCTGGCGTGGGCCGGGTGGCTTCCAACTGGCGCGCTTGGATGCTGCTGCGGGCCGGGATCGGGCCGCGTTGGATCGGCTCGACGACGTGCTGCGGTGCGAACCGGACCATCTTCAGGCCCGGTCGCTCCGGGCGCTGCAGCTGCGTCGGGTCGGCTGCGGTGCGGCGGCCGAGGCGGCTCTCGCCGACCAGCTGGCCCTTGACCCGCTCGACTGGTGGGCGCGGGACCTGGCCGGGCAACCGTTGCAGGCCGACCCGCAGACCTGTCTCGATGTCGCGCTCGAGTACGAGAAGGCCGGTGAGCCGGTCGAGGCACTGCGGGTGCTTGAGGTGGCCTGGGGCAACGAGGAGCGCCTGGTCGCTGGTGCACCGGCCGCCCGGCCTCTGGTCGGGTATTACCAGGCCCGGCTGCTGCAACGGATGGGCCGAGACGTCGCCTCTGCGGTGGCCGCCGAACGTTCCGCCGGGGCTGACGACCGGTACTGCTTCCCTGGCCGGCTGGACGACGCGGACCTGCTGCGGGAGACCTGCCTGCTGGGCACTCCGGCCGCCCGGCCGCACGCCCTCCTCGGCCACTGGCTCTACTCGGTGGGCCGGCGGGACGAGGCTGCGGCTGCCTGGCGGTCGGCCGTGGAGCTGGACCCGACCGACTCCGTCTGCTGGCGCAACCTCGGGCTCGCCGCCTACGGGTCCGGCGACCTCGACCTGGCTGCGGACTGCTATCAACACGCGGTGGCCGCAGAGCCGCAGGAGGCTCGGCTGTGGTTCGAGCGGGACCAACTGGCGCAGCGGGCTGCGGTGCCGCCGGCCGACCGGATGACCACACTGAGCGACAACCTCACCCTGGTGCAGAGCCGTGACGACGCGACCGTGGAGCTGGCCCATCTGCTGCTCTCCCTCGATCGTCCGGAAGAGGCCCACCGACTGCTCGGTGAGCGCCGATTCCAGCCGTGGGAGGGTGGTGAGGGTCAGGCGTTGCGGGCCTGGGACCGCGCAAGCACGGCGCTGGCCCGACGGGCGCTGGCCGAGCAGGCGGGGGAGTCGGCACTGGCACTCGTGGATGGCGCCCTCGAGCCGCCCGTGTCGCTGGGCGAGGCCCGGCATCCGTTGGCGAACTCAGCCGGACTGCGGCTGCTCCGCGGTGATGCGCTCGAGGCACTCGGACGTACCGAAGAGGCCCGGGAGGAATGGGCACTGGCCGCCGGACAGGTGGGTGACTTCCTCTCGATGAGCAGCCACCCCTTCAGCGAGGCGACCTTCGCCTCGATCCAGGCCTACCAACGACTTGGGTATGTCGACGCGGCCGCTGACCTCATGCACGCGGTCGAGGCGTTCTGTGACGACCTCGACAGCACTCCGGCGGTGATCGACTACTTCGCCACCTCGTTGCCCGACCTGCTGCTGTTCCCCGAGGATCTGCAGCAGGCCAAGGCCCGACGGGTGGCCTTCCTGCGCGCCCAGCTCGACATCTGCCGGGGGGACATGACGGCCGCGCAACGGCGGGTCGCCGGCCTCCTGACCGCCGACCCCAACTACACCGATGCCATCGACCTGGCTCGGTTCGCACTGGCACCGACCCAAGGAGAGACTCGATGACCCGATGGCAGCTCGCCACCGCGACCGGCTACTACACCGTGAGCCTCGCCCCCGGCGGGGTCGGTCTGGTGCTGGACCATTGGGGGCCGGACGCCGACGCCGCACCCTGGACCCAGACGGAGCGGTCCTCGTTCGGCACGGCACCCGATGCGATGCCGCTCGAGTACGCGGCGATCGGCACCAGGCAGGTGGAGGGGGCCGAGCTGATCGTGACCCACGACGACGGCCTCACCGGCGCCCGGCCCAAGGCCGCCCCCGAGGTGCGCTACGCCGACGACGGAACCGTGAGCCGGCTGGAGGCGCGGTTCGACGATGTCACCGGCCGGATCAGCTGGCTGACGGTGCTTGAGAGCAGCCGCGCCCATGACGTGGTCCGCAAGTGGGTGGAGATCGAGAACACCGGTTCAGGCTCGTTCGAGCTGTCCCGCGCGTTCAGCGGGGCCTGGGAGGTCCCCGTCGGCCCGGGTGCCAGGATCGACTACCTGGGTGGTCGTTGGGCCCAGGAGTTCACCCGCTTCCAGGCCTCACTACCGGCAGGTGAGCTCTCCCTCGGCAGCCGGCAGGGGATCACCTCACACACGTTCTCGCCGGTCGTCACCGTCTCGCGCACCGACGAGAGCGCCGACACCTCGGCCAGCTTCGCTGTCGCACTCGCCTGGAGTGGCTCTTGGCGGATGCTGGTGGATGCGGTCCCGTTCCGCGACCGGGTCAGGATCAGCGGCGGGGTCGACGACGAGTCCAACGTCATCACACTGCAGCCAGGTGAGCGTTTCGTCAGCCCGGAGATGCTGGGCATCAGCAGCCCGGACGGGCCGGCCGGGATCCAGCACCGCTGGCACGACTACCAGCGCTCGGTGCTGGCCCGCAGCACGGGACTCGAACATCGACCGATCGTCTACAACTCCTGGTACGCCACCGAGTTCGACGTCAACCTCGAGCACCAGTCCCGACTGGCTGATGTCGCCGCCAGGGTGGGGGCCGAGATCTTCGTCGTCGACGACGGCTGGTTCGTCGGCCGGAACAGCGACACAGCCGGGCTGGGCGACTGGACTCCGGACCCGACGAAGTTCCCCGACGGTCTCGACCCGCTGATCACGGCGGTGATCGACCGGGGCATGCGGTTCGGGCTGTGGGTCGAACCGGAGGCGGTCAACCCCGACAGCGACCTCTACCGGGCACACCCTGACTGGATCTACCGCGCCGGCGACCGCGAGCTGGTCACCTGCCGCAACCAGTACGTGCTCGACTTCGGCCGCGACGACGTCGTCGAGTGGGCGATGGAGATGCTGCGTTCGGTGCTGGCCGACCGCCGGATCAGCTATCTCAAATGGGACATGAACCGTCCGGTCAGTGACGGCGGTCGCCCGGGCGATCCACATGGTCGGGAATGGAGCGTTCAGCATGCTCGCGGTTACTACCGGGTGATGAGGATGCTCCGGGAGGAGTTCCCGCATGTCACCGTGGAAGCCTGCTCCGGTGGGGGCGGCCGGATCGACAATGCGGTGCTGGGGCTCACTGACGTCGTCTGGACCAGTGACGAGACCGGGCCGCGCGACCGGCTGGCCATCCAGGACGGCTTCCTGACCGCCTACCCGGCGTCGGTGATGAGCTCCTGGGTCACTGATGAACCGGATCGGCTCGACCTCGAGCCAGCCAGCTTCGAGTTCAGGTTCCTCGTCGCCATGGCAGGGGTGCTCGGCATCGGCTCGGACCTGCTGCAGTGGGATGAGCTGACGCAGCGGCGCGCCGCCGAGCTGGTGCGCCGGTACCGCGAGATCCGCGAGGTGGTGCACACCGGCCTGGTGGTGGCGCACGGTCGGCCTGTCGACCCGGTCTATGCCCTCGAGTACGCGGGCGACCAGCTCACCTGCCTGCTCGTGTACGGCCGGAGCGGTAGGCCGACAGACGTCCGGCTCGCACCGCGGACACTGTCGCCGACGGCCCGCTACCGGTTGCGCGGCACGGACCGGGAGCTGACCGGCGAGCAGGCGGCAGAGGGGATCGAGGTGCCGTTCGCGCTGGCGTCGGACGCCGACATCGTGATCCTGGACCGGGTCGGGTGAGCGACCGTCCCACCGGGCTCGGCCCGGACTGGCAGCGGGTGCCGCTGACCGTCGTCACCGATGAGGCCCACGGGGGCCGCTGGACGTCGCTCCGCTCGGCTCACAGCGCCGGCTCCGACGTTGACCCTGCAGAGCGCGAGTGGCTGTGGACCAACCCGGCCGCCGGAGTGCAGCGTGAGCGTCGGTCGGTGGTGCCGGGTCAGCCGTTCGTCGACGCCGGTGGTGGAGAAGAGTGCTTCCCGACCGTCCGTGGGGCCCCGGATCATGGGGCGGCGTGGTCGGTCGGCTGGCGACGGCTCGACGACGCGGCGGTGGGGACGACGCCGTACGGACAGCTCAGCCGGAGGTTCAGGTCAGGGGAGGACCTTGAAGTGGGCTACCGGGTCGATGGCCGGCCCGGTAGCCCGTTCCTGCACGCGGTGCACCTGCTGCTGCAGCTGAGCCCCGAAGCCCGGTTGACGGTTCCCGGCCAGTCGCAGATGGACGTCCTCGACCACCCGGTGCCCGGTGCGACCAGCCGACTGGCGTGGCCTTCAGGCACCGGCACCGACCTGAGCAGGCTCGGCCCGGACGACGGCACCGCGGTCTGCGCGCTGCTGCCCGGCTGCACCGCGGCGGTCCTGGTCGACCGGCAGGAGGCGCTGGCCTTCGAGTGGATGACGGGAGCGGCGGACAGTGGGCTCTGCTCGCTGCTGCTGTGGCGCAACCTCGGTGGTTGGCCCGAGTCGGGCCCCTACCGGTCGATCGGCATCGAGCCGATGATCGGCCGGGCTGCGGCCCTCGAGGGAGCCCCCGACGACGCAGTCGCTCACCTCGACGCAGCTGGCCAGTTCAGCTGGACCCTGCGGCTGTCCGCCTGGCGGCGCTGAGCGCCTGCCACAGAGCCAGGGAAACTGTCACGTGACGCGGCAAATTTGCGGCGTCATGTGACAGTTTCCCAAGTCGACTTGGGAAACCGACGCCGACGACCAGGGCCCCGGTCAGTCGTCGAAGGAGAAGGCGCTCAGCCGGCGCCGGGTGGCCAGCAGCAGCACCGCCGAGATGCCGGTGGTGGCGAGCATGATGCCCGCCATCGGCACCGGGGTGCCGTTGTCCAGTACGCCGACCAGCGGCGCGGTGAGGCCGCCGATCAGGAACTGTGCCGACCCCAGCAGGGCCGCCGCCGTCCCGGCCGCCTCGCCATGCCGGTTGAGCGCGATGGCAGGAGCGTTCGGGAAGGACAGCCCGGCGAGGGCGACCAGGAACCACAGCGGGACCATGAAACCGGCCATCCCGCCGAAGCCCGTGGAGGTGGTCAGGACCAGGGTCAGCGCCATCAGCGCCGAGCCCACGACTGCGGCGGTGAGCACCTTGACGGGCCCGAAGCGCTGCACCAGGACCGGGTTGATCTGGGTGGCGACGATCATGCCGAAAGCGTTGCCGCCGAACGCCAGCCCGAACTGCTGCGGGTTCAGCCCGTACAGGTGCTGCAGGATGAACGGTGAGCCCGAGACGTAGGCGAAGATCGTCGCGAACATCAGACCCGCGACCACCACCATCACCACGAACATCTTGTCGGAGAACATCGAGGCATACGCCTTCAGCGACTCGACCGGTCGGGCCGACCGCCGCCGCCAGCTGGGCAGCGTCTCCGGCAGGGCGAAGAAGGCCAGCGCCAGCAGCAATGCTGCAGCCGCCGCCAGCACGATGAAGATGCCGTGCCAGGAGGTGACCTTCAGCAGGGCGCTGCCGAGCGAGGGAGCCAGGATCGGTGCGACGCCCATCACCAGAACCAGCCGGGACAGCAGCTGGGCCGCCCTGATGCCGGTGAACAGGTCGCGGACGATGGCCATGGCGACCACCGCTACGGCCGCGCCGGCGACACCCTGCAGGCTGCGGGTCACGGTCAGCATGGTGATGCTCGGGGCGATCGCGCAGAGCACGGACATCAGGCCGTGGCCGGCGAGACCCATCAGCAGCGGCTTCCGTCGACCGACGGCGTCCGACAGGGGGCCGATGACCAGCTGACCGAGACCGAGCCCGATCAGCAGACCGGTGATGGTGGTCTGGGCCTGGGCATCGGTGGCGTGCAGCTGGGTGGTGAGCTCCGGCAGGGCCGGCAGGTACATGTCCACGGTGAGCGGGCCGATGGCGCTCAGCAGCCCCAGCACGAGCACCAGCTGGACGTACTTGCTCCCGACGAAGGTGTCGCTGAGAGCCCTCGGGGCGACAACCGGGGCGGTGAGGTGGAGCTGGTCGGTCTGGACGGCGGGATCAGCGACGCTGGTCATGGGGGTCCTCATGAAGAAGCAGGCGAACGGAAAGGAGAGGCGCCCGTGCACATCGTCGTGAACCGGGGTGGAGCGGAGGCCCAAGGGCCGAAGATGAAGGAAAGCGGGTGCGGCAACCACACTGCTCGGGTCGCCCGCTACTTACGCTGACAACCTTTATTGTTGCGGATGCATTCCCGATTCGCCAAGCCTTTGATGAGACGTTTCATCCGTGTCGTGGTGAAGGCGACCGGCACAGCCGCTTGCCCTGCTGGCCCGACCCCCTAGAGTTTGCAGGACAGACGCCGATCTCGCCCAGGAGGCTCGCCATCAAAGCGGACAAAGCAGTTCAACTTCGACTCTTGGATCTGCAGGCCGTCGACACTGCGCTCAACCAGCTCCAGCATCGCCGCCGGACCCTTCCGGAGCACGCCCTGATTGCCGAGCTTCAGAACGAGCGGAACCAGCGCGCCGAGTCCCTGGTTGCTGCCGAGACCATCGTCTCCGACCTGGAACGTGAGCAGGAGAAGGCCGAGGCCGACCTGCAGCCGGTACGCGATCGCTTGCTTCGCGACGAGCACCGGATCGCGGACGGCACGGTCGCCGACCCGAAGGCGCTGGCAGGGCTGATCGAGGAGGTCGAGCATCTCACCCGCCGGATCTCCGATCTCGAGGACGCCGAGCTGGAGTTGATGGAGCAGCTGGACAGTGCGAACGCCTCCGCAGCCCAGCTGCGTGGTGAGGTCGCCGCTCTGGACGGGCGCTTGGCCGAGCTGCAGGCGAAACGGGACCAGCAGCTGGCCGAGCTGGACGCGGACGCCGCCGAACGACAGGTCGAGCGGGACGATCTGGCGCCTCAGGTCAACCCGGACCTGATCACCCTGTACGACAAGATCCGCAGTACCCACGGCGGTGTGGGTGCCGCGGAGCTGCGGCAGCGTCGCTGCACCGGCTGCCGGCTGGAGATCAATGCCGCCGAGCTGCGGGAGTTCGCGGCCGCCGCCGAGGACGAGGTGCTGCGCTGCGAGGAGTGTGGCCGCATCCTGGTCCGGACGGCAGAGTCGGGACTGTGAGCACCCACCAGGACCGGGCCTCGCGCGGCTTGTAGGCTCCCCTCAGGCATTCGCACGCGGCGCCAATGGCGGCTGCACCGAGCAGAAGGAACGTCATGCCCGCTCGCAAGGTCCACGTTCGCGCCGCGATCCCGGCTGCGTTGGTCGACGGCCTGCGGGCCATCGACAGGGAGCTGAGCGTACCGGGGGAGTTTCCCCCCGAGGTGCTGGCCGCAGCCGAGTCGGCCGCCCGGTCGCCGCGGTTGCCGGATCTGGACCGGACCGACCTGGAGCTGGTCACCATCGACCCGGAGGGGTCCAAGGATCTCGACCAGGCCCTGCACCTGGGCCGGGACGGCGACGGTTACGTCGTGTCCTACGCGATCGCCGACGTCGCCGCCTTCGTCGCCGCTGGCGACCCGATCGACACCGAGGCACACCGGCGCGGCCAGACCTTGTACGGGCCCGACCACCGCATCCCGCTGCATCCGCCGGTGCTGTCGGAGGGGGCGGCGAGTCTGCTGCCCGGCCAGCATCGCCCGGCCCTGCTGTGGACCATCCGGCTTGATCATCACGGCAAGATGCGAGACGCCGAAGTCGTCCGGGCGGTCGTACGCAGCCGGGAGCAGCTGAGCTATGAGCAGGTCCAGGCGCAGCTGGACGGCGGTGAGGCGTCCGAGTCGCTGCAGTTGCTCAGGGAGATCGGGCAGTGGCGCGAGCAGCGCGAACGTGACCGCGGCGGCGTCAGCCTGAACATCCCCGAGCAGCAGGTGGTCACCGATGATGATCACTGGCGGCTAGAGTTCAGGACCCCGCTACCGGTGGAGGGCTGGAACGCGCAGCTGTCGCTGCTGACCGGCATGGCGGCGGCGCACATCATGATGTACGGGCAGATCGGGATCCTGCGGACGCTGCCGCCAGCCGATCACGGCGCCCTGCGTCAGCTGCGGCAGACCGCGAAGGCGCTCCGGATCAGCTGGCCGGCCGAGCTGGACTATCCCGAGTTCGTCCGCAGCCTCGACCCGAGCCTGCCCGCGCACGCGGCGATGATCAACGCCTGCACCCGGCTGTTCCGAGGTGCCGGCTACCGCGCCTTCTCGGGCGGCATCCCGACCGACGTCGAACATGCCGCGCTGGCGATCGAGTACGCCCACTGCACGGCTCCGCTGCGGCGGCTGGTGGACCGTTACGCGGGCGAGGTGTGTGTCGCGCTCTGCGCTGACCAGCCGGTGCCGGCGTGGGTGCTCCGATCTCTGGACACGCTGCCGGACGAGATGGCCGAGTCCGGCCGGTTGGCGGGCGCCTATGAGCGGGCTGTGATCGACCTGGTCGAGGTGTTCCTGCTGCGCGACCGGGTCGGCGAGCTGTTCGAGGCGACGATTGTCGACGTCGCGCAGGACAGGAAGATGGGTCAGATCATGCTCCGCGAGCCCGCTGTCGAGGCCAAGATCACCGGTGACCACCTTCCGCTCGGCCAGGAGGTCTCCGCCCGGCTGACGTCTGCCGAGGTCGGTCGGAACTCTGTGCTGTTCGAACTGGCCTGAGCGGTCCCGGCGGCGGGAGGGTCAACGGCCGCCGATCTGCCTCAACACCGCCTCGGCCTGCGCCTTGGTGATCTTGTGGCCGTGGTCGGTCAGGATGACCAGGACCAGCCGGTCACCCTGGACCCGTCCCATCTCGGTCCACTCGTCCTCCCCGGGGTAGGTCCTCCGGTCGATCAGGCCGAGCGCCGACGGCACGACGGTCGCCACCACCGGGCCGTCCGCGCGGGTGCAGGCGCGCACCTGCTTCAGGTAGAGGTCGAAGTACGCCTGAGCCTCCGCGGCGCGGCCGAACTGCATCACCAGGCCCACCCCAGGCTTCCCGTCGGAGTCGACGTAGCTGCCCTCGAGGGCCCGGGACGGGTCGGTGTAGTCGTCGCGCGTGACTTCGGTGCAGCCGATCGTGATCGCGTCACGGGCGGCGTAACGCGCGTCGCGGGCATGCACCCAGGTGCCGTTGCCCTGATAGCCCTCCTCGGAGCCGCCCTTCCGGGCCACGGTCCGCCAGCCGCGCGGGATCGGCAGGGATCTAGCCGTCAGCCTGCCCGCGGTCGAGGGCGCCGCCTTGGTCGGCGGAGGGGGCGGTGGCAGCGTGTTCGTGGTGGTCGGCTCGGTGGCCGTCGGCCCGGCCGAGCTGGCCGAGGCTGCCGGTGTGGCGCCCGACGCCGACGAGCCCGAGGGTGACGGGCCTGGCGGCGAGGAGGCTGCAGACGCTGTGGTGGAGGGCTGCGGGGTCGTGGTCTGGGTGGTCGAGCACGATGCCAGCAGACACAGCACCGCGGCAACTGATGCGACGGGTCGGCCCAGCCGTCGGATCATCGGTCGTACTGGAAGTGCTGGTAGTCGCGTCCCGGGCTCCACAGGCCACCCCAGAAGAAGTCGTCCTTGCGCAGCTGCCGGGTCAGGTAGCTGTCGTACACCAGCATCCCGTACCGCCGAGGAGAACGGTCGACGTAGCTGCGGCCGTTCTTGGGCCACCACCGGCCGTTCACGTCCCGGTAGGGGTTCTGCACCGTGTTGACGTCGATGGCGATGCCGTAGGAATGCGGCGACTGCGCATACGGGTTGCCGACCACCTTGCGGCAGTTGAAGCCGCTGGTGTTGTTGGCCTCCATCTGCACCGGGTCGTTGCCGCCGTACACATTGGGGTTGTTCATCTTGCGGACCGGGTAGCGATGGGCCAGCGCCTGGGCGAAGCCGCGGATCACCTCGTCGGTCAGGCTCGACCTGATGATCAGCACGCCGCGGTGCATCCGCTGATCGCTCATCCCGTAGTAGTTCATGGTGATGGTGCTGAGCTTCGAGGGTCCGACCGGGCAGCCCGACCGGTAGGTCTTGGCGACCTCCGCCGCCGTGGTGCGGGTGACGACCGCGTTCAGGGCGGCGACCCGCCTGAAGCTCCGACTCGGGCTCACGACGTCGCCGCCGCGGTTGGTGGCGACGTAGCCTGACCGGAGGCGGTAGGACCTCAGCTCGCCGGTCCCCTGGGTGAAGGTGGCCGAGAAGGTGCCGGCCGCATCGGTGGTGGCCCGCATCAGCAACCTGTAGCCGTCAGCGCCCTTGAGATCGATGTGGATGCTGACTCCGGGCCGAGCCGGGTAGACGTAGCCGGTGACCCGACGGCTCTTCAGGGCGTCGACGTTGGCGATCGGGTTGAGCCGGACGTAGGAGATGCGGACATCCACCTTGACCTCGTTGCTGCTGACCACCTCGCTGGCTGCCGGGTTGCCGCCCAAGGTGGCGCGGAACCGCAGTCCGAGCTCCCAGTGACCAACGAGCTGCCTGCCGCTGAAGGCACCCCCATCGGTGGTGGTCAGCACCAGCGAGCGTCGCCACTCCTTGCTCGCGACGCGGTACCAGTAGATCTCCACCCGCTCGCCGGCCTTGCCGCTGGACACGGTGCCGGAGATGTCGAAGTAGCCGATGTCGGAGAAGAACTTGCCGGGCTGCGGGGTGCCGCCCGCGGTGATCTTGAGGGTGACGCTCTCCGCCGCCGCCTCCTCCACCGTCGACTGCTGCACGAGCTGCCGCTGGACAGTGACGCTGGGACTGGCGGTGGTCGGGCTCGGCGACGGGCTGACGGTGCTCGGGCGGCTGCTGGTGGCGGTGCTCGGGGTGGCGCGGGTGGTGGCACTCGGTGTGCCCGTGCTGCGCGCGCTGGTGCTGGTGGCGCTGGCCGTGCTGGTGCTGGGTGCGGGGGTGGTCACGCCCGGTGATCGAGGAGCAGACCCGGTCGGGCTGGGGGTCGGCGTGCCGGTCTCGTCGGCACTCGCGACGGCGCTGGGCAGCGCCAGAGCCAGGAAGGTGGCGGCGACAACGGCGCTGCGGAGCGGTTTCACCGTCCAACCCAAACACATCGTGTCCAGTGGGGGAAGGGCTTGCCGGGTGCGTTTGGTAAATGATTGACAACAGGTGTGGCGGACGAGTCGGTCGATAAGCCGGATTCTGTGATCACCGCGAGCGGTGACCGGCGATCATCCATCTGCGACAGCTGTTGCCAGCTGCCTGGTGCGATCTACCCGGGAACTCGGGCGAGCAGCCCTCGGACGTTCCCGCAGGTGCGCCGAAGCGCACCCTCTTGATCTTGCTCCGGGTGGGGTTTACCGAGCCACCCCAGTCGCCTGAGGTGCTGGTGGTCTCTTACACCACCGTTTCACCCTTACCTCCGTCGCCGGAGGCGGTCTGCTTTCTGTGGCACTGTCCCGCGGGTCACCCCGGGTGGGCGTTACCCACCACCGTGCTCTGTGGAGTCCGGACTTTCCTCGGCACCGTTGCAGGTGCCGCGACCGCCTGACCGACTCGTCCGCCGCCCAGCCTAGCCGTTGGCCGCCCCAACTCTGAAAACCTGGATCTGGATGGGCCGCTGGTGGATTCGCCGCAGGGCCAGCTCACGGTTGGCGCAACTGGATCCAGGTTTTCAGGGAAGCGTCAGCACCTCGGCGCCGGTGTCGGTGACGACCAGGGTGTGCTCGAACTGGGCTGTGCGGCTGCCATCCGCGGTGAGCACCGTCCAGTCGTCATCCCAGATCACCCAGTCGTGCGTGCCCAGCGTGATCATCGGTTCGATGGTGAACGTCATCCCGGGCACCATCACCGTGTCGTAGGCCGGCTCGTCGTAGTGGGGGATGACCAGCCCGGAGTGGAAGGCGCTGTGCACGCCGTGGCCGGTGTAGTCCCGGACCACCCCGTAGCCGAACCGCCGGGCGTAGCTCTCGATCACCCGGCCGATGACGTTCACCTGCCGCCCCGGCCGGACCGCCTTGATCGCCCGGTTCAACGCCTCTTCGGTCCGTTCGGTGAGCAGTCGCGACTCGGTATCGACGTCGCCGCAGAAGTACGTGGCGCAGTTGTCACCGTGGACGCCGTCGACGAAGGCCGTCAGGTCGATCTTGACCAGGTCGCCGTCCTCGAGCGGACGGGCATCGGGGATGCCGTGACAGATCACCTCGTTCACCGAGGTGCAGAGCGACTTCGGGAAGCCGCGATAGCCCAGCGTCGAGGGGTAGGCGCCATGATCGAGCAGGAACTCGTGCCCGACCCGGTCCAGCTCGTCGGTGGTCACCCCGGGCGCGATCGCCGCTGCCGCAGCCCGCATCGCCTGCGCCGCGATCCGGCCGGCGACCCGCATCTTCTCGATCGTCTCGGCGGACTGCACATGACTGCCCTGATAGGGCGTCGGCGCCCGCCTTCCGACGTACTCGGGTCGGCGGATCTGGGCGGGCACGGTACGCATCGGGGAGATGGCGGCGGGTTGGATCGCTGTCACGCGACGATCCTACGTGCGTGCAGCGGCCCACCTCCCGAGCCGCCCACCGACGCCGGAGTAGCCTCGGTCTCGACGTCGACGAGGAGGAGCCATGGCTGCAGGGGACTGGTACTACTGTCTCGACCACAAGACGGTCGAGCCGTACGAGGCATGCAAGTCGAGTTCGCGGCTGGGTCCGTACCCGACGCGGGAGGACGCGGCTCACGCCTTGGAGAAAGTGGCCGAACGCAACGAAGAATGGGACAACGACCCCAACTGGAAGGACTGACCGCCGCCAGTCGGCAGCCGGGCCTGGCGAGCGATCTCAGTCGGCCCGATGGCTGCTCTGCACCAGCTGTCGATCGTCGCGATAGCGCTATGGGGTCTTCAGGTCGGCAAGGCAGCGGTTGAGGATGCCGATCCGTGCCTTGTCGCCGATCGAGACGGCACCGATGAACAGTGCCAACGAGTCCGGGTCGCCGAGGTCCACGACCACCACCTGCAGCACATCGCCCGGCACACTCAGCTCCGGCCGGTCGACGTACACCTCGGTCCGGATCGACCAGCCCCGCTTGCCGTCGACGGTCACCGCCTTGGACCAGAGCTGGCGCGAGCCGCTCAGCTGGGCATAGAAGCCGGACGTGACAGCGCAGGAGGTGACGGCGACGGCAGCCTGCTGCGGCTGACGGAACCCGTCCGACCGGTGCAGCTCACCGACGGCGAGCAGTGCGAACCATCCGGGCTCGGTGGTGAGCCGCTGGCCCTGCAGGTCGTAGCCCCAGCTGATCCCGCTCTCCACGTGTGGCGGGTCCCAGCCCGGCACCGGCCGGAACGACAGTCCGCCGCCGTGGACCCGACCGTCGCTCGGATGGTCGGCTCGGGCATAGGGATCGCCACTTGGACAGTCCTGCAGGGGTGCCGTCGAGTTGCTGGGAGTAGGGGCGCTGGGCGGCGGTGTGCTGGGCGAAAGGCTGGGCGGTGGGGTCGGCGAGTGGGTCGGGCTGCTGTCATCCCAACCGGACACGGTGGAGCTGGGATACGGTCCGCCGACGGTGGACCGGTTCCCGTAGACGTTGGCGGCAAGCAGAACGATCAGCGCCAGCACCACCAGCCCGGCGACCGCAACCAGGACGACGCCGAGGTAGCTTCGGCCCTTCTGCTGGCGGGAACCCGAAGCAGGGAGGCCCGGGCCCTCGGCAGGTGGCGACATCCGCGGATCTGCCGTGGTCTGCGACGACCAGGTGTAGCCGTCCCAGTAGCGGAACCTGCCGGGTGCGCCGCCGGGATCGGGGTACCAGCCGGGAACGGACATGGCGCCAAGACTAGGTCAGGACGCCTTGAGGTCTGCGACGGTCCGGTCCAGCTGCTTGATCAGCTTCGCGTCGCCGATCGGGACGGCACCGAGGAACATGCCGAGCGCCTCCGGACTTCCCACGTCGACGACCACGACCTCCACCACATCTCCCTCCAGATCCACGGTCGGGTCGTCGACCCGGATCTCGGAGCGGATGGCGAACCCCTTCTTACCAGCCACCGTGACCGCACGCGACGAGAGGTCCGTCCTGGACGAGAACCCCCGGTAGAAGCCGGAGGAGGCCATGCACTGCATCACTGCCTCGGCGCCCTGCTGGGGGTCGGTGAACCCGTCCGCGATCCGCAGTGTCCCGACCGCGAAGAGCGAGATCCAGTTCGCCGAGATGCTCTTCTGCTGGGCGCCGACGTCATAGGCCCAGGAGATGCCGGACGCACTGGTGCCGTCGGTGAAGCCGGGGATCTTGGCGAACGAGAGGCCGCCGCCGTGGATGCGCCCGTCGTTGGGATGCGTGTTGCGGAACGAGGGGTCGCCCTGTGGACACGCGACCGGCGGGGCCTGCGACCCGGAGCTGCTGGGTGTCCCCGACGGCGTCGGTGAAGGCGTGGGCGTCGGTGAAGGCGTGGGCGTGGCGCTGGGCGTCTGGGTCGGGCTGCTGTCGTCCCAGCCCGACCTGGTCGCGGAGGGCGTCCCCACGGTCTGGCCGCCCCGCGGTCCGAGCAAGGCGTTCGCGGCGAAGACTCCGATGACGATGACCATCACCAGCAGCAGTGCCGCGACACCGATCACCCAGCCTTTGGCGCTCTTCCGTCCACTCGCTGGTCCCGCTGCGCCGACCTGCCCGGCCGGTGGCGGACCTTGAGGGTTGTCGGTGGTCTGGGCACTCCAGCCCTGGCCGTCCCAGTAGCGGAAGCGGCCTGGTTGTCCGGCAGGGTCGGGGTACCACCCGGGCATCGACATTCGGCAAGGTTAACCGCTGATCAGCCGAGGTGCTCGTCTATCCGTGCCACCTTGGCGGCGAGTTGGCCGGTGAATCCTGGCCGAATGTCGGCCTTGAGCACCAGCGAGACGCGGTTTGATCGGGCTGCGACGACATCGACGGCGCGCTTGATCACCGCCATCACCTCGTCCCACTCGCCCTCGATGTTGGTGAACATCGCATTCGTCTCGTTGGGCAGTCCGGACTCGCGGACGACTCGGATCGCCGCGGCCACCGCCTCCGACACCGACCCGTCCTCGTCGGCTGACCCTGGGGAGATACTGAAGGCAACCAGCATGCTCCCAGTCTGGCCCCTCGGTTCGGGCCCGGGTCAGCCGGCCCCGCAGCCGGCGCCCCTCAGCCGACCCGTAGGTCCGGAGGTGGGTCGGTCACCAGCGTTCCGACGCTCACCAGGACGCCGATGATCATGATCAGCAGTCCGGTGATGATCATCTTCGACGGCGACTCGGTACGGGCGAGCCGCCGGCGACTTTGGGTGCCGGTCGACGCGGATCGTCGGTGGTCTGCTCGGACCAACCCGCTCCGTCCCAGTAGCGGTACCGGCCCGGCGTGCCATCGGATTCGGGCTACCAGCCGCCAGCAGCCACGATCGACTATCTCCCTTCGCGCCAACCGTTCGTGATCGGGAGCCGACGATCGCGGCCGAAGGCCTTGAAGGAGATCTTGGTGCCCGGCGGGTACTGGCGTCGCTTGTACTCGGCTCGGTCCACCATCCGCATCACCCTGTCCACCAGATCGGGGTCGAAGCCCTGGGCGACCAGATCGGCCCGTCCCTTGTCGCCCTCGACATAGTCGTCCAGGATCGCGTCCAGGATCTCGTACGGCGGCAACGAGTCGGTGTCCTTCTGGCCGGGTCGGAGCTCCGCGCTGGGCTCCTTGCTGATCGTGTTCTCGGGTATCGGCGGCGTCTCGCCACGGCGGACAGCCTCCTCATTGCGCCAGGCGGCCAGCTTCCAGACGTACGTCTTGGACACGTCCTTGAGCGGGGCGTAGCCTCCCACCGCATCGCCGTAGATGGTGCTGTATCCGACTGCGAGCTCGCTCTTGTTGCCGCAGGCGAGCACGATCGACGGACCGTGCTGGTTGGACTCGGCCATCCAGATGACGCCCCGGATCCGCGCCTGCAGGTTCTCTGCGGCGATCCCGTCGATGTCGAGGCCCTGGTGGAAGGCGTCCACGATCGGTGCGATCGGCACCGTGCTGAAGTGCAGCCCGGTCCTCTCGGCCAGCTCGGCTGCGTCGCTCTTGGAGTGCTCTGAGGAGTAGGCGCTCGGGTTGGACAGGCCGTAGACGTTGTCGGCGCCGATCGCGTCACAGGCGATGGCGGCCGTCAGGGTGGAGTCGATGCCGCCCGACAGCCCGAGATAGACCCGCTGGATCCCGTTCTTGCGGCAATAGTCGCCGAGCCCCAGCACCAGTGCGGCATAGACCTCACCCAGGTCGGAGAGGCGCTCGGTCACCTTCGGCTCGATCGGTGCACGCTCCGGCGCGGCGGTGGTGCTCAGCACGTGGTGGCTGATGATCATGCCGCTCGGGCCGGTGCCGTCGCTGCCGGGCGGCACCTCGAGGCCGGCCGGCAGCTCCAGGTCCGCAACGAGCAGGTCCTCGGCGAACTGCGGACCCCGGGCGATGATCGTTCCGCGGCTGTCGCTGATGATCGAGTCGCCGTCGAAGACCAGCTCATCCTGGCCGCCCACCAGGTTCACGTAGGCGAGCGTCGCACCGGCCTCCCGAGCCCGGCGCGCCACCAGCTCGCCACGGAAGTCGTCCTTGTTCCGTTCGTACGGGGAGGCGTTGACCACCGCCAGCAGCCCGACACCGGCCTCCCCGGCGGCCGCCACCGGGCCGCCGTCCTGCCAGAGGTCCTCACAGATGACGACCCCGACATCGACGCCGCGGACGCGCACCACATGCAGTTCGTTGCCCGGCCGGAAGTAGCGGTACTCGTCGAACACCCCGTAGTTGGGCAGGTGGTGCTTCGCGTAGGAGCAGACGACCGTGCCCTTGTGCAGCACCGCGGCCTTGTTCTGCGGCTTGGCGGCGCCGCTCTTGAGCGAATGCGTCTCGTCGGTCCGGTCCAGATAGCCGACCACCGCCGTCAGGTCCCCGAGCCCCGCCGCCTCCAGCCGGGAGGCGAGCCGCTCCACCGACAGCCGGGATGCGGCGACGAAGCTCTGCCGGAGCGCGAGGTCCTCGACCGGGTAGCCGGTCAGCACCATCTCCGGCAGCAGCACCAGGTCGGCACCTGCCTCGTCGGCGCGACGACACCATTCGACAACAAGATCAGCATTGGCGGAGATATCGCCCACATGGTTGTTGAGCTGGGCCAGGGCGATCCGAAGTTGAGGCACGGTCCGAGCCTAAACCAGGGCCTGTTGATCAGCGCCCGACCCTGCACCGGACGAGTCGCGGCGACGCGCCGTGAGACCGGCGGCATCTGTAACGTCGCTGTTACACGATCCGGGGCAGACTTTGCCCATGGACAAGCAGACCGAGTTCGTGTTGCGGGCCATCGAGGAACGGGACGTCCGGTTCGTCCGGCTGTGGTTCACCGATGTCCTGGGGTTCTTGAAGTCGGTCGCCATCGCCCCAGCCGAGCTGGAGGGCGCCTTCACCGAGGGCATCGGATTCGACGGGTCGGCCATCGAGGGCTTCGCCCGGGTCTACGAGTCCGACATGGTCGCCAGCCCGGACCCGTCCACCTTTCAGGTGCTGCCCTGGCGTGACCAGAAGCCGGCGACGGCGCGGATGTTCTGCGACATCACCATGCCCGACGGCTCGCCCTCGTATGCCGACCCGCGGTACGTGCTGAAGCGGGCCCTGAAGAAGGCCGCTGATCTTGGCTTCACCTTCTACACCCACCCCGAGGTGGAGTTCTTCCTGTTCAAGAACCCGGTCGACCCCAGCGTGCCGCCGGTGCCGGTGGACCACTCGGGCTACTTCGACCACACCCCGCAGAGCCTGGGCAGCGACTTCCGGCGGCGAGCGATCACGATGCTCGAGCAGATGGGGATCTCGGTCGAGTTCTCCCACCACGAAGGAGGCCCCGGACAGCAGGAGATCGACCTGCGCTACGCCGACGCGCTCTCGATGGCGGACAACATCATGACCTTCCGGGTGGTGGTCAAGGAGGTCGCGCTGTCGCAGGGCATCCACGCATCGTTCATGCCGAAGCCATTCACCGAGCACCCGGGGTCCGGCATGCACACCCACGTCTCGCTGTTCGAGGGCGACAACAACGCCTTCTACGACGCCAGCGCCGAGAACCACCTGTCGAAGGTGGCGCGCTATTTCATCGCCGGCCTGCTGCGCCATGCCTGCGAGATCACCGCAGTGACGAACCAGTGGGTGAACTCGTACAAGCGGCTGGCCGGTGGTGGGGAGGCGCCCAGCTATGTCTGTTGGGGCCGCAACAACCGCTCCGCGCTGGTGCGGGTCCCCATGTACAAGCCCAACAAGGGTGCCTCCGCCCGGGTCGAGCTGCGGTCGATCGACTCGGCGGCGAACCCGTACCTTGCCTTCGCCCTGATGCTGGCTGCCGGTCTGGCCGGTATCGAGGGAGAGTACGAGCTGCCCGAGGGTGCGGAGGACGATGTCTGGTCGCTGACCGAGCGGGAGCGTCAGGCCCTCGGCATCTCCCCACTGCCGCGCAACCTGGACGAGGCGGTCCGGGCGATGGAGAACTCCGAGCTGGTCGCCGAGACGCTCGGCGAGCATGTCTACGACTTCTTCCTGCGCAACAAGCGGGCCGAGTTCGAGACGTACCGGCGGCAGGTGACCCCGATCGAGCTGCAGACCATGCTGCCGGTGCTCTGACGGGGAGTTGCGCCTGTCGGCAGGCGACCCGGGGAGGCGACGAGCTAACGTCTTCCGCATGAGCGTGGATCGGCCGGTCGAGGAGGACGACGTTGTGGAGCAGTTGATGCCCGGCAGCGCCGACATCGAGCATTTCCGCACCAAGGGATGGTGGGTGTCGCCCCCGATCCTCGATGAGGCGGTGCTGGAGGATGCTCTCCGCGGCGCCGCTCGGATCTACCGGGGCGAGTTCGACCAGCCGCTGCCGGACGGCCGAACCCACGTCGGCTGGCAGCCGAGCGACGGCGATGTCCTGCGCAAGAACGATCATGCGAGCCTGCTGGTGCGCGAGCTGCGTGGCGTGACGATGAGTCGCGTCATCGGCGCTGTGGCAGCGCGGCTGACGGGTGCCGACGGCATCCGGCTCTGGCACGACCAACTGCTCTACAAGCCGACCACCACCGCACAGGCGACACCAGCGGATGTCCGGCCACATGTCGGCTGGCACACCGACCGGCAGTACTGGCAGAGCGCCTCGTCGGCCTCGATGCTCACGGCCTGGGTGCCCTTCCACGAGGTGCGCTCCGAGCACGGCCCGGTCATGTTCGTCGACGGCTCGCACCTGTGGGATGACGTCACCGGAGATTTCTGGGACCCCGACCTCGGGTCGCTGACCAGGCTGGCCGCCGACCGGGAGACCCATGTCTCCGAGGCGTTGGTGCCTCGCGGCGGGGTCAGCTTCCACCACTGCCGGACCATCCATGGTTCCGGTACGAACACCAGCGGCGAGCCGCGTCGAGCGATCGCAGTCCACCTGCAGGACGCCCCCAACCGGTTCCGGCACCATCGACTGCCCGACAGCACCATGGCCCGGCATGGCCTGGACTCCCTCGTCCGGCGTACCGTCGACGGGGACCCCGACTACTCCGACCCGGCCATCTGCCCCCTCCTCTGGCCCTGACCTGCTTCCGCTCCCTAAGCTTGTTCCCGTGCCCTGAGCTTGTTCCCGTGCCCTGAGCTTGTTCCCGTGCCCTGAGCTTGTCGAAGGGCGGTTGACAGCTGCTCTTCGACAGGCTCAGCGCGCGGCGGGCGGCGCCCGTTGGTCCTGGGTCAACTGAGCAAAGGGAGGGCACCGGAGAGGTCAGCCCGGAGCCCACTGGCGGACACCAGACCGGCTGCCCGTGCCTCGGCCCAGGCCTGCCGTCCGGTGGCCAGCCTGACGAACGTGAGCGGATCGGTCTCGATGACGTTCGGCGGAGTCCCGCGGGTGTGGGTGGGCCCGGGGTCGCCGAGGCCGCACTGCACGGCGGCGAACGGGGGCACCCGGACCTCGATCGAACGGCCCGGATGAGCGTCGGCCAGGATCGTGGCGAGGGTCCGACAGCAATTGGACAGGGCCGGCCGCTTCAGCTCGATGGCGGTCCGCTGGGGCAAGGACCGGGACAGGTCGTCGGCATGCACCACCAGCTCGACTGTCCGCGTCGCCAGGAAGTCGCTCAGGGCAGCGGGGCCTCTCGGAGTCTGCAGGGTCTTCGGCAGCGGGGCCGCCGACAGCCGCTCGGCCAGGCCACCGATAGCCGAGGCCAGCCGGCCCACCAGGACGTCTCCGGAGTGGTCGCCGGTGCGGTCTCTGGTTGAGGCGTTGATCTGGTCCACGTCCCGGCGGTAACGGCGTACCCACTCGTGCATCGGCACTGGCCGCTCCCGCGTCGGTGTCTCCAGCAGCCGACGGAAGCCGTCCACCACCAGCAGCAGGTGTCCGGTGAGCGTACGGATTTCCCAGTCCGGAAGCACACTCGGTCTGTCGAACTCCTCAACGGAGAGCTCGGCCAGCCACTCGCGCACCACCTGGGCCTGCTCGATCAACGCCTCCGCCGGAGTCACCCTGCGCGTCGCCATGGTCCGGGACGCTATCAGCAGCCAGGCCGGCTGAGACGAGAGAGCACCGGAAGCGTTGCCGGGCTATGATCTGACCACCGGGGGGACACGATGTCTTCCGTGCAGGTGTCTGCTGCACGGGTCCTAAGGGGCACAGGTGAAACTCACGGTTCTCGGCGGCTGTGGCGGCTGGCCGACCGCCGACCAGGCTTGCAGCGGTTATCTCGTCGAGCAGGGCGGCTTCACGCTGCTCATCGACCCCGGTTACGGCGTGCTGGCGGAGCTGCTGCACATCATGCCCGCGACGCACGTGGACGCCGTCTTCGTCAGCCACGGCCATCCGGACCATTGCGCCGACCTGAGCCCGCTGCTGCGAGCGCGCGTGCTCGGAGGTGGTGCCGAACCCCCGGCCGCGACGCTTCCGGTGTTCGCTCCCGCCAAAGCACTGGACCGGGTGCTCGACCTCGACCAGGTCCGCTCGGTCCGCCGGGGGTGTGAGGTCAGTGTGCTCAAGGACGGGTCGTCGGTGCGGGTCGGGCCGTTCGAGCTGGAGACGGTCACGCTGCCGCATCACGTACCGAACCTCGGCCTTCGACTCACGGCAGACGACGACGTGCTGGCCTATACGGGCGACTCGGGCCCCTGCTCGGACCGGGTGGCGCTGGCTAAGCACGCCGACGTGCTGCTGGCCGAGGCGAGCTATCCGCGCGAGGTACCGGCCGAGGATGCGCGCTACCTGTCAACGGCCAGCCAGGTCGCTCATGACAGCGGTGAGGCGGACGCCGGGCTCACCCTGCTCACCCACCTGCTGCCCGGTCAGCGTACGGAGGAGGCCCTGGCAGCGGTGGCCGAACGGGGAATCAGCCGAGCTGAGCTGGCTCGTCCCGGTCTCGCTGTGGACGTGTCGGCAGTGTTGACCGGGGCCTCGCCGCGACGGTCGGCCGGCCCGATGATGGCGGTGGTGGCTGCCGACCGGCCCCGTCGGGCGATCGGACGCTAGCCGGGGCCCCGTAGCATCGTCGCTGTGAGACTGCAGACCACTCAGGGGAACCTGGCTCGGCGGGGGTTCTCGGACTCCGCTGCTGCGCTGCGGATCGTCACCGACTGGCCCGAGGACGCTGCACCACTGCTCGAGCTGGTGATCGAGTCGGCCGACCCGGACCATGCCCTGGCCGGGCTCGACCGGCTGCGAGATCACGTTCCCGACCTGTGGGAACGGCTCTGCGGAAACCCGGTGCTGGCCCGCCAGCTGATTGCTGTGCTCGGGACGAGCGTTGCCCTGCTGCAGCATCTGGTGGCGCACCCCGACCATCTGACCCACCTCGAGGACCCGGTGGAAAGAACCACCGGCTCGGCTCTGCGGGCCGAGCTGTTGCGCGCCGTCGGGGCCGACCCGACCGAGTCGATGCCCGCTGCGGTGGAGCGGACCGGAGACAGCCTGCGGGTGGCCTATCGTGCGGCGCTGCTGCGAATCGCGACCCGTGACGTGTGCGCCCCGGAGCCGATCGAGATCATGGACGACATCGCCGCCGAGCTGTCGGACCTGGCCGATGCCACCCTGGAGGCGGCGGTCGCAATCGCCCGCGGCAAGCTCGGACCGGATGCACAGCGGTGCCGGCTGGCTGTCATCGGCCTCGGCAAGTGTGGCGCCCAGGAGCTCAACTACGTCAGCGATGTCGACGTGCTGTTCGTCGGCGAGCCGGCTCTGGACCCGGCGGGTGCGCCGTTGGCGAGCACCGACGAGGCCATCTCCATCGCCACCCGACTGGCAGCCGAGGCCAGCCGCGTCTGCTCGGCTCACACCGCCGCCGGCACGATCTGGCAGGTCGACGCGGCGCTGCGGCCGGAGGGGAAGGCCGGGCAGCTGGTCCGTACGCTGTCCAGCCACCAGACGTACTACCACAAGTGGGCGAAGACCTGGGAGTTCCAGGCGATGCTGAAGGCGCGCCCGAGCGCAGGCGATCTTGAGCTGGGGCAAGCGTTCGTCGACATGATCAGCCCGCTGGTGTGGTCGGTGGCCGAGCGGGAGAACTTCGTGGCCGACACCCAGGCGATGCGCAAGCGGGTGGTCGCCCACATCCCGGCACGTGACGCGGACCGCGAGCTGAAGCTTGGTCAGGGAGGTCTGCGCGACGTCGAGTTCTCGGTACAGCTGCTGCAGCTCGTTCATGGCCGGGTCGACGAGCGCCTGCGCCGCTCCGGCACTCTCACCGGTCTCAGGGCGCTGGTCGACCTGGGCTATGTGGGGCGCGAAGACGGCAAGGCCTTCGGGTTGGCGTACCGGCTGCTGCGCACCCTGGAGCATCGCATCCAGCTGTACCGGCTGCGGCGCACCCACGTGCTGCCGGAGACCGAAGCTGACCTTCGCCGGATCGGCCGGTCCCTGGGCTACCCCGACCCGGTCACCGAGCTGCTCAACACCTGGCGCTCCTGCGCGCACCGGGTTCGGCGGCTGCACGAGCGGTTGTTCTACTCCCCGTTGCTCGAGGCCGTCGCCCGGATCTCGTCGTCGGAGCTGCGGCTGACCACCGACGCTGCCCTGGACCGGCTGCGGGCGCTGGGCTATATGGACCCGCAGGCCGCGCTGCGCCACATTGCCGCGCTCAGTCAGGGCGTCACCAGGCAGGCCGAGATCCGCCGCCAGCTGCTGCCGGCGATGCTCGGCTGGTTCGCCGACGCACCCAATCCCGATCATGGTCTGCTGGCCTTCCGGCAGGTCTCGGAGGCGCTCGGCACCACCCCCTGGTATCTGCGAGCCCTCCGCGACGAAGGGCTGATGGCCGAGCGGCTGGCCCGGATCCTGGCCTCCAGCCGCTATGCGGTCCAGCTGCTCACCCGGGCGCCGCAGACGGTGCAGATGCTGGTCAACGACAGCGAGCTCGCACCCCGCAGCCTGGAGCAGCTGGTCACGGAGATGTCGGCCGCAGCCAAGCGGCAGCAGGACCCGGTGTCGGCGGTCGAGGCGATCCGCGCCATCCGTCGCCGCGAGCTGTTCCGGGTGGCCGCGGGGGATCTGCTGGACCTCAACGACGTGCTGACCGTCGGCGACGCTCTGACCGATCTGGCGTCGGCGACCATCCACGTCGCCCTCGAGGTCGCGCGGTCGGCGTCCGAGACGCAGCCGGTGCCGGCGATGGCTGTGATTGCGATGGGTCGGTGGGGCGGTCGGGAGATGTCCTACGCCTCCGACGCCGACGCCATGTTCGTGATGGAGGACTTCAGCGAGGCCGACGGCGATCGCACGAAGGTGGCGGCTGCGGTGATCACCGAGCTGCGCAAGCTGCTGACCAAGCCGGGGGCTGACCCCGTGCTCAGTATCGACATCGACCTCCGGCCAGAAGGCAAGGGTGGTGCACTGGTCCGGTCCCTGGCGGCCTATCGCGCCTACTACGAGCGCTGGTCGTCGACCTGGGAGATGCAGGCGTTGGTGCGAGCCGACGCGCTCGCCGGTGATCGGGGAGTGGGTGAGGCCCTGATGGCCGAGATCAACACCCGGCGCTGGCCGGAGGGTGGCCTGACCCAGCCCCAGCTGACCGAGATCAGGAAGCTGAAGGCACGAGTCGAGGCGGAGCGGCTGCCGAGGGGCGCAGACCCGGCCAAGCACACCAAGCTGGGACCGGGTGGCCTGGCCGACGTCGAATGGACCGTGCAGCTGCTCCAGCTGCAGCACGCCTGGCAGATCCCCGCGATGCGGTCCACCAGCACCATCGTCGCGCTCCGCGCGGCCCGCGAGGCCGGCGTGATCGAGGCTGCGGATGCCGCCGTGCTGGAGACCGCCTGGATGATGGCCAGCCGGATCCGCAACCAGGTGATGCTGGTGCGCGGTCGCGGTTCCGACTCGTTCCCGACCGACAGCAGAGAGCTGGCCGCGGTGGCCGAGCTGATGGGCTACGGACCGGGCGAGGCCTCCCATCTGCTGGCCGACTACCGACGGGTGACCAGGCGTGCGCGAACGGTGGTCGATCGCGTGTTCTGGGGGCAGCGGCCTTGAGAACCTGGATCCAGTTGCGTCACTGAGGCCGACAGCACGCTCAGCCCAGCCGCCCGCTCGTGTTCGGATCCGGATTTTCAGAGTCGAGCACGTCGCGGATCCGGGCGATCACCCAGTCCGGCTCGTCGACGAGCTGCTGCCAGGTGATGTGCAACACCCGCCAGCCGGCGGCGACCAGAGCATTGTGCCGACGCCAGGTCCGCTCGAAGTCGGCCTTGATCCGGCCATGGAACTCCCAACCGTCGACCTCGAGCGCCACTCTCGCCCGGACGAAGGCGACATCGAGGAAGACGCCGCCGTCGGGGAGCTCGACCCAGAAGTTCGCCTGCCAGCCGGTGATGCCGGCAGCGCGGAGAAGCCGATGGGTCCGACGCTCCGCCGCCGACCAGGGGCGGTCCCGCGAGTCCAGCAGGAGCGTGCGGCGGTCCTTGTTTCCCGGCCGACCCGGGGACTGGGCCATCGCCCGCTGCAGGTCTTCGAGGGTGGCGAAGCCGGTGCGGAGCACCCGGTCGATCGCGTCACCGCCAAGGTCGGCTGCCAGGTCGACGGCAGTCAGCGCGGGTGCCGTGAAGCACAACCTGAGCCGCCGACGGACCTGTTCGGCCGGGATCGTCCGACGGGACAGCTGGAACCCCGGTCGGCTCGCCCGGCCACTGCGCACGGCCATCGTGACGCTCTCTACCCGCAGCTCCTCCCAGAAGCTCACCTTGGCGGCGGCTCGGCCGGTGAGCACTCCCTCCGGCACCCATTCCATGGCTGCTCTGATCCGCACCAGTGCGTCCTGCCGCAGCTCGGGCAGCACGTAGACCCCGGGCAGGATGTGGGCCAGCTCGCCGCGACGGACGAGCCAGTCCAGCTGCCGTGCCAACTCGGGATGCTCGCGGCGCGCGAGCACCCCGCCCTGGAGCGTCAGGACTCGGGCGATCTCTGCCTTCATACCGGAAGGTTGCGGATGGCGCGGCGGATCGAGCGGTCGAGCAGTGTTGCTGTGGAAACCTGAGATCGCGGATGTGGATGCGTCACGAGGGAAGCCCGCAGGCGGGAAGTGCTCCGCGCGGCAGCAACCGGATCCGGGGTTTCAGGGTGAAGGTCAGGCAAGATGGACAGGTGCCCCTACCCATCGAGGACTACGCGCTGATCGGAGACTGCCACACGGCGGCCTTGGTCGGTCGCGACGGCAGCATCGACTGGCTCTGCCTGCCGCGGTTCGACTCCCCGTCCATCTTCGGCGCCCTGCTGGGAGGGCCCGAGCACGGCCGGTGGCTGTTGGCGCCGACCGACGAGATGGCGACGAGCCACCGCCACTACCACCCGGACACGTTCATCCTGGAGACGGTGTGGGAGACGTCGACCGGTGTCGTCACGGTCACCGACGTCATGCCGTTGCACGACCGCAAGGCCGAGATCGTTCGGCGGGTGACCGGTGTCGCCGGCACCGTCGAGCTCTGCCAGGAGCTGGTGATGCGGTTCGACTACTCCACCTCGCTGCCGTGGGTCCGTCGCAGCCATGACGCTCAGGGGCGGGAGTGCCTGATCGCGGCGGCCGGCCCCAATGCCCTGGTACTGCGCGGCGGCCAGCTGCCGAGGGCCACCGACCACGTGCACCGAGGGGTGTTCGAGGTCTCGGAAGGCGAGCAGGTGGACCTGTCCCTGATGTGGTACCCGTCGTATCGCGAGGTGCCGGAGCTGCCGGACGTGGACGCCGGGATCTGGGCCACCCGCGAGTGGTGGCAGGCCTGGGCAGCCAACTCCGATTGCCCGGGGCCCTACGAGGCCGAGGTGGTCCGGTCCCTGCTGGTGCTGCGGGCACTGACCCACGAGGACACCGGCGGGATCGTCGCCGCCGCCACCACCTCGCTGCCCGAGCAGTTCGGCGGCTCCCGCAACTGGGACTACCGCTACAGCTGGCTGCGCGACGCTGCTCTCACGCTCGAGGCTCTGCTGTCGCACGGCTACCGGACCGAGGCGCTCAACTGGCGCTCCTGGCTGTTGCGGGCCATCGCCGGCGATCCGCAGGACATCCAGATCATGTACGGCGTGGCCGGCGAACGGCTGCTGCCCGAACGGGAGCTGACCTGGTTGCCCGGCTACCAGGGCGCCCGCCCGGTACGCGTCGGCAACGGCGCGGTCGACCAGTTTCAGGCCGACGTGGTGGGGGAGGTGATGGTGGCGCTGGACTCGGCCCGCCGCTCCGGGATCGAGGAGGGGGAGTTCTCCTGGCCACTCCAGCGGGCCCTGCTCGGCTACGTGGAGAACAACCTGCATCGCCGCGACTCGGGCATCTGGGAGATCCGCGGCCAGGAGCAGCACTTCGTGCACTCGCGGGTGATGACCTGGGCAGCCCTGGACCGTGGCGTCCGGGCCGTCCAGGAGCACGGCTTTCCGGGACCCGCCGACCGCTGGGCCAGACTCCGAGACGAGCTGCGGCAGGAGATCGAGCAGAGGGGTTTCGACAGTGCCCGCGGCTGCTACACCCAGTACTACGGCAGTACGGGGGTCGACGCGTCGCTGCTGCAGCTACCCCAGGTCGGGTTCTGTGCGCCCGACTCCGAGCGGATGCTCGGCACGGTCAAGGCTCTCGAGGAGGAGCTGCTGCAGGACGGTCTGTTGCTGCGCTACCGGACCGAGCACAACGTGGACGGGCTGCCGCCGGGGGAGCACCCGTTCCTGGCGTGCTCGTTCTGGCTGGTGGAGCAGTACGCCCGGACCGACCGGGTGGACGATGCCACCGAACTGATGGACCGGCTGGTCGGCTTCGCCAACGATGTCGGCCTGCTGTCGGAGGAGTACGACGTCAAGGCCCGGCGCCAGGCGGGCAACACCCCACAGGCGCTGTCCCACCTGGCCCTGGTCCGGGCCGCCGATGCCCTGGCCGGCACCGGCCGGGAACGTTAGGCCTTGGCGTACTGCTCGATCTCCGCGAGCTCGTCGTCGCTGAACTCCAGGTTGTGGGTGGCCGCGACACTGTCCTCGAGCTGGCGAACGCTGCTGGCGCCGACCAGTGCCGAGGTGACGCGTCCGCCGCGGAGCACCCAGGCGATGGCCATCTGGGCGAGCGTCTGACCGCGCCGCTCGGCGATCGCGTTCAACGGCCGGACCTTGCCCAGGACCTCCTCGGTGATCCGCTCGCCGCTGAGGAAGGGGCTGTTGCCGGCCGCCCGCGAGTCGGCCGGGATGCCGTTCAGGTAGCGGCTGGTCAGCAGACCCTGCGCCAACGGGGAGAACGCGATCGAGCCGGCACCCAACTGGTCCAGGGTGTCGAGCAGCCCGTCCTCGACCCAGCGGTTGAACATCGAGTACGACGGCTGGTGGATCAGCAGCGGGGTCCCCAGCTGGGCGAGGATTTCGGCAGCCTCCCGGGTCTGCTCCGGTGAATAGCTGGAGATACCGACGTAGAGGGCCTTGCCCTGTTCCACTGCGGAGTGCAGTGCCCCCATCGTCTCGGCCATCGGGGTGTCCGGGTCGGGGCGGTGCGAGTAGAAGATGTCGACGTAGTCGACGCCCATCCGCTTCAGACTCTGGTCCAGGCTGGAGAGGAGATACTTCCGCGACCCCCATTCCCCGTACGGGCCCGGCCACATCAGGTATCCGGCCTTGGTCGAGATGATCATCTCGTCGCGGTACGGCTTGAGGTCGCGCGCCAGGTGCTCACCGAAGTTCAGCTCCGCCTCGCCCGGCGGCGGACCATAGTTGTTGGCCAGGTCGAAATGCGTCACGCCAAGGTCGAAGGCCCTGCGGAGGATGGCCCCCTGGTCCTCGAACGGCTTCTCGCTGCCGAAGTTGTGCCAGAGGCCGAGGGACACCGCGGGCAGTTTCAGCCCGCTGGTGCCGACCCGGCGGTAGGGCATGGCGTCATAGCGGTCGTCGGCGGCGACGTAGGTCATCGGGCTCCTCGGGGATCGAGTGGGGGTCGGCGGTTCATGATCTGGGGTCTGGCGAAGTTCAGGGCCCACGCTAGCGGACGACCGATGTCAGGAGACGGCCAGCCGGGCGCTGTGGTAGGCGTCGAGGGTGGCCTTGGCGGAGTTGTCCCAGCTGAACCGGGCGGCGTGGGTGGCTGCGTTGCGGCCGAGTTCGACCGCCAGCTCAGGGTCGTCCAGGATCCTGGACAGGGCGTCGGCCCAACGCTCCGGGTCGTGTCCGTGTACGAGCAGTCCGGTGCTCTCGTCATCGACAGCGTGCCTCAGCCCGCCGACGTCGGTCGCGACCACCGGCCGCCCGCACGCCTGTGCCTCCAGCGCCACCAGCCCGAACGACTCGTTGTAGGACGGCACTCCGACCACATCGGAGGCGCAGTACCAGCGGAACAGCTGGTCGCGAGGTGAGTGCGGTCGGAACTCGACGATGCCGTCCAGACCCAGCGACCCGACCAGACCTGGAAGGGTGTCGGCCCAGGAGGACTCCGGGCCGCTGGGGCTGCCGATGATCATCAACCGCAACCTGTGACGCCGTTCCGGATCTCGACGGACCAGTTCGCCGACAGCCTGGATGAGCACGTCAGGGGCCTTGAGCGGCTGGATCCGGCCGACGAAGACGATCACCTGATGATCTTGGTCGATGCCGAGCTGCTCGCGGGTGCGTGATCGGTTGCAGGGATGGAACCGGTCAAGGTCGACCCCGGGCGGCACGATCGCCAGCTGCTCCTCGCGGGCGCCGTAGTGCTCCTGCAGCTCGAGCGCCTCGTCCGGGGTGTTCGCGGTCAGCACCTCGGCCGCTCGGACGATGGCGGCCTCGCCCTCCTCTCGGACGTCCGGCTCGACCAGATGATCATCGGCACGGCTGGCGTTCTTCACCCGCGCCATCGTGTGCATGGTGTGCACCAGGGGAATCTCGCGGCGGGCCGCCAGCCCCAGCCCCGCCAGGCCGGACAGCCAGTAGTGCGAGTGGATCAGGTCGTAGTCCTCGGTGCGCGCATCGAGCCGGGCCGCGAACTCGTTGACCAGCGGTGGCAGGTCCTCCTTGGACATGGCCTTGGCGGGGCCGGCGGCGAGCTGGATGACGCGGACGTTCTCGTGCGGAGAGACCTCGTCGGGTGTGTTCGGGTCTGTGCGGCGGGTGAACACGTCGATCTCGACCCCGCGTGCTCCCAGTCGACGCGCGACCTCGGCCACGTAGACGTTGAGCCCGCCCGCATCGCCGACCCCCGGCGTCTCCAGCGGCGATGTGTGCATGCTGATCATGGCCACCCGCCGTGGGTACTCCGCTGACCTCATGCGTCCCATCCTGCCGCGCCGCGACCTTCCAACCGCAGGTGGGCTGCAGAGTGGGACAGGTCGTTATCCCTCCGCACTCTGCGTCTGTCGAAGAGCTAGATCAACCGCTCCTTGGCCAGCTCCACCCGGATCGTCTCGAGCTCGGAGCTCTGGCTCTCGCCGCGGTCGGTGAGACCGACCAGCTCGGCGGCATCGAGAACCGGCCGCTGAGCGGCGATCGCAGTGAGCGAACGCCACAGGCACACCTTGCCCTCGACCCCCAACCGCAGCATCTCGACCTCGAGCAGGGTGCTCAGCGGTGACCGGGTGATCAGGTGTCCGTTCGGCTTCAGCCGGCCGACCTTCTCGCCCGCCCAGCCGATCAGCTCCCGCACCGGGTCTGCCGTCACCTGGAGATCCGCCATGATGCGCTTCAGCGTGTCCCGGTCCTCGGCGATCTCAATCGACAGCCGTTGCAGGGTCGACTCATGAGCGGTGCCCTTCGCACCGCGCGTCAGCCGACGGCTGAGCTCCACGCCCCCGGTCGCCCCGGTCAGATGGTCGTTGAGGTAGATCGCCAGTGGCGAGGTCTGGAACACGATGGTCCTTTCAGGGCAGTGGGCCCTCAACGTACCCCGCGCCGCAGAGCCCAATCCTGCCGCGGTGCTGTTGGCGTTCACGCTCCCGGAATACGTTGCCGCCGACAGCGGTTATGACATATAGTTGAATCTTAAATCAGACGAGGAGTGAACATGGCTGCAGTGACGGCGGACACGATGACCCTGCCCCGGGTGCGGGCGGCGCGGCTGGATGAGGTCGAACGGCCGGTACTCGCGGTGTCGACCGCCCCCGAAGGCTACGAGGGCGAGGGGTTCCCGGTGCGGCGCACGATGGCCGGCATCAGCTACCAGCGACTGGACCCGTTCATCATGATGGACCACATGGGTGAGGTCGACTATCAGGCCGGTGAGCCGAAGGGGACTCCCTGGCACCCGCACCGTGGCTTCGAGACGGTGACCTACCTGATCGAGGGGCAGTTCGTTCACCAGGACAGCCACGGTGGTGGCGGCGTCATCACCGAGGGCGGAACCCAGTGGATGACGGCGGGCTCGGGGCTGCTGCACATCGAGACGCCGCCCGAGGAGCTGGTGGAGGCCGGCGGCCTGTTCCACGGCTTCCAGCTGTGGGTCAACCTGCCCGCCAAGGACAAGTTCACCGCGCCCGCCTACCAGGGGCTGCAGCCCGACGACGTCAAGCTGCTGGCCGGTGCCGACGGTGACTCGCTGATCCGCGTCATCGCCGGTGACGTCGACGGTCATGTCGGGCCGGGGTCGACGCACACGCCGATCACGGTGCTGCATGCGTCGATCAACCCTGACGGTCGACTGTCGCTGCCGTGGCAGCCGAGCTACAACGCGCTGGTGTATGTGATGGCAGGGTCGGGCACGGTGGGAGCCGAACAGCGGCCCATCCACGCGGGCCAGCTGGCGGTGCTCGGCGCGGGGCAGCGGATCACGCTGGCAGCGGACCGCAAGCAGGACTCGCGGACCAAGGCGATGGAGGCCATCGTCCTGGGCGGTCAGCCGATCGGCGAGCCGATGGTCCAGTACGGCCCGTTCGTCATGAACACTCGCGAGCAGCTGGTCGAGACCATCGAGGACTACCAGCAGGGCCGGCTCGGGGTCGTCCCGCCGAACGCGATCATGCCGCACGTGCCGCGGGGCCGCGCCTGAGGTCGATCAGCGGCGCACCCGGCGCACCATCCGTCGTGCGGCCAGCCTGACGTAGTCGGTGACGTTCTGTGGGACCGCTCGTGACGTCATGGCCTTCAGCGCCTCCTTCCTCGAATGATGCGCCTCGGCCAGCTCCCGCTTCATGGCGTACAGCTCCTCCGGGGTGGCGCCCATCAGCGTGCGCACCGGAGGAGGGAACTCCGTCGCCGCCAAAGTGGCGTCGAACATCTCCGCGCTCTGACCGGGCTGGTAGACGTGCGTCAGCTGGTGCCGGGCCAGGAACCCGCTGAACCTCACCCAGTTGTCGTGGTGCGCCTCGTTCAGCGGCTCCCAGTCGGCGGCCGCATAGAGGTCGGCGGCGTCCACGTCCCGGGGCAGGTCGGAGATCAACCGGTGCGGGATGTGGTGATACTCCGCCAGTTCGAGGGTGCGGGAGTCGTGGGCCAGCAGCAGTGCGGGTGTTCCAGCCAGCAGTGCGGCGATGTTGCCGTGGATGCGGGTGCCGAAGGAGAAGTCGTACTGGGCCAGGTGCTCGAACCAGGTGGACGGGTCGAGGAAAAAGCGCACCCGGTCCTGCCGGATCAGCGGATGCTCCAGCGTCACCGGAACGCCCGACGTCCGCATCGGGGACTTCTTGCCCATCGGGTAGTGGCCCTCGAGCAGCAGCTCCAGCGACGACAGGTTCTGTGCCATGTAAACCAGGTTGGGGTAACGCTCCGCGTGCCGAAGCGAGATCGGCCCCATCTCCTTCACGTACGGGGAGATATTCAAGGCGATGGGGGAGTCGGGGCCGAGTGACTCCACCTTCTTGCTGATCTTGAGATCCGGTCCGTACATGAACATCGACGGGCAGCCGATCACCTCGACGTCGCTGTCGCCGAACCCCAGCGACTTCAGGTACTGCTGGGTGAACTCACCCCGGACGCCGATCGAGCCCGATCGTCTGAGCACCGCCCGGACGAAGCGGCGAACCGCGGGTTCGAGCAGGTCAGCGTTGCGCTGCTCGCCTTCCAGCGAGGCCTGGGCGCCGACGCCGAGAACGGTGACCGGGATGGTGAGCTTCTCGAAGATCGCGCTCATCGTGTCGAGCCGCTCCACATACTTGGGGCGGAACGCATTGGCCAAGGGCACCACGACATGGTCGTACTTCTCACTCAGCTCCTCCGCGACTGTGCCGCTGCCGATGCCGCCGGTGGAGAGGGTGTTGTCGGTGGTGGAGAGCAGTCGGTAGACGGCCTGGCTGAAGACCAGGTTCCCGGTGTTCTGACCGATCAGGTTGTCGGAAAGGGTCTTCTCCGCCGACGCCACCATGAACGGGTTCTTGTGCGCGCGTACCAGGATTCTGGGCAACGGGGTTCCTCGCTGTCGTCGACGTCCGGCCGGGGTTCGCCCGATCCTAGCAAGGGAGCCACCGGCGGCAGAACCGGCGGACCGGACGGCTACCCGTCGAACATCCGGAAGTCGTAGCGACCAGGCAGCGGCCGCCTCGTCCCGATTGACCGCTGGATCGCCTCCCAGGTCTCGGTCAGGATCCGACCGCCCTCGCGCAGGTTGGGATAGTCGAAGCCGGCATCGAAGATCTCGGCAGCGGCTCCGGCGTCACCCCGCAGCAGCGCCGTCCGGGCCTCGGCCAACCGGAACCTGCCGTCCTGCCGCTGGTCCTCAGGAACCGTGCGTAGCAGCTCGGCAGCGACCTCAGCCGCCCCCGCGGCGAGCGCGGTCTCGATCGTCTCCAGCAGCAGCGGGACCGATGCGGGGTCGAGCAGGATGGCCTGTTGCAGCAGGGACAGCGCCTCCCCGGTGGCCGATGACTCGAGCGCAGCCACCGCAAGGTTGCGCTGCGCCCACGCGTTCGGGGTGAGCTCGAGCGAGTGGGTCCAGGCATGCACAGCCCCGTCCCGGTCACCTCGGCACCAGCGCGCCACCCCACGGTGATAGCTGACCAGCCACGAGTCGGGTGCGGCCTCCAGCAACGCCCACCACGGGTCTGACCACAGTGTGCCGGTGGGCGGCAGTGCGGGTGGGTGGACCGGAAGGGCGCCGGTCCTGGCGAGCTCGAGCCACGGTTGCTGGGGGTCGGCGATGTCCGCTGCCGGGAAGGGGGTTCCGGCCAGGGTGACGGCGCCTTCTCCCGCGAGTCTGGCCAGCTCGAGGGCGCCCCAGCCGGAGCCCGTGCTGAGCCGCTGCCCGGTGGGCCCCAACTCCGCCACGGTCTGCCACTGATGATGCCGGGCCGTCAGGACGGAGTCGGGGAGCAACCCGTCCAGGACGTCTTCGACACCGTGTCGCGCCTGGGACCAGTCGGGGTGGTGAGCCGCCTCGGGGTCGACGTCGATCCGGCCGTACGCCTCCAGCCAGTCCCAGCTGGCGCCGGCCGGCATCCGGAGGTGCTCCATCTGGGTGCGGGCCAGGCCGGCCTGGATCTCGGCATAGCCATGGCCCGGCACCCCAGGCGCCAACCAGTCCTGCCAGCGGCGACCTCCAGACCCCTCGCCCCAGACGAACAGCTTGCGCCCGCGCAGGATCGACGTCGACGCCTGCACCAGCCCGCTGCCCGCCTGGTCCAGACCGGCGATCCAGCGGCGCTGGCCGTCGGGGATCTCGAAGAAATAGTCGGCTGCGGACTGGTGCCGCATCGGATAGCTGATCGCGCTGTCGTTCAACCGGACCAGCTGGAGGCGCTGCTCGTAGCCGAAATGCCAGGCCTCGTCGGCGGGGGCGACGACCCGCAGCCCGGGTGTCTGGGCGACGGCGATATTCGACCACCAGTAGACCGGGATGTCCACCTGTTGCGGATTCTGCAGCCGTACGCCGACGAAGAGCAGCTCGGAGTCCGCCGGCAGCCAGAGGTCCACCTGGTAGACCAGTCCGCGCGTCCGTTCCCACTCCCACAGGCGCAGGATCGGGTCGCCCTCTGGTCCATCCACCACGGCGGCGTGCATCGGCTCACAGGTCAGGGTGGTGTGACCGGTGCTGCCCAGGTTCCACTCCACGCCGCCGGCGAACCACGCGTCGCGAAGGGCCAGGTTGGCGAACTGCAGGACGGGGTTGCAGAACAGCAGCTCACGCTGTGTCGCCTTATGCCACAGCGAGTACAGCCGCCCACCCAGACCAGGGAGGACGGTGGCCCGCAACCGGTCGTTCTCCATCACGATCGACGGCTGGGCGCGCAGGCTCCGGTGCCGGTCGTAACCGTCCTGACGCAGGTAGGGCAGCACCGTGTCCAGCCGGCCGTACGCCAGGTTCTCCCGCATGTCTGCGGGCAGGCCGTCCAGATCGGTCAGAGTGTGCATCTCCCGGCTCGGCCGCAGCGGCGGCAGGGGGTTCAGCTCACCCAACTCCGACGACGGCAGGATCAGCGGTCGGGAGTAGATCGAGGTGCCGGAGGCGGTGGCCATTGCGGAGTCCTTCTCGGGTGGCGGGCAGAGACCTGACGCCGGGGTCAGGCCGTGGCTGAGCGGAGGTGGTAAGCCGGCCTGGACAGGCTGGGGACCACCAGGATCCGGGCGTCGTTGCCGGTGTGCCGGCGTGCTTCGGCCAGCGCATCCTCTACGGTGCGGGTCGGGATCGCACCCATGCCGCGGGCGTACCCGGGGCTGGCTGCACCCGCGATGTAGACGGCGCTGGTCCGCTCACGGGCCAGGCCGCCCATGTAGATCATGGAGAACGCGTGGAACGGGTGATAGGCCAGGCGGTGACGATAAGCGTCCACATATCCTGGATCGGTGCAGACCTCGTCCTCGAAGCTGACCATGTCCGCCGGTCGGTGCACGGTCTGTAGGAGCTCGTAGGTGTGCTGGTAGGACGGGAACTCCTCGGCGTTGAACCAGCCGTCGCAGACGGACGTGGCGATCACCACCGGATACGGCTTGAGGGCGGCCTTGGCTCGGGCGACGGAGGCGCCGATCGCCTGCATCATCAGCACCGGATTGGAGCCCATTCCGTTGCCGTAGTGGAAGTTGCGCGGCATCCCGACGAGCAGGATGTCGGCCGCTTCTCCGGGAATGGTCAGCTCGGTCCGATGCCCGGCCGTCGGCCAGGTGGCCTGCTCCACCGCGGGGATGCTGCCGGCCCGGACCTGGACCTGCTCGGAGCGCGCATTGAGGACGGCGTCGATGGTGAAGAACGGCTGGGGAAGCGCCGCCTCCATCCGCCGGCCGATGGCGGCGAGCTGGTGCCGGAAACGGCTCCCGGTCGAGATGGGGATGAAGTCGCTGCGGTGCAGGCTGGAGGGCGAGTGGTGACCTCGGATCGACCGCCAGGTCGTCAAGCCGGTGGACGGCATCTTGTATCCCCCGGAGAACCCGCCGTAGGGGTTTCCGGCGGCGTGACTGATCAAGATCGTCAGGTCCGACTCGGCGACCAGTCGGTTCATCTCGACCACGTCGCCGAGCTCGGACGGCTCGAGGGCGACGATGCCGTCGGGGTCCTCGGCGTCGTGGTTGACGATCTGCTCCGGCTCGAACAGGTCGAGCACGTCACGGCCGAGATAGGCCTCGAAGTCTGCTGCGGTGTTCTTGCGATGCAGCCCGATGGCACAGACCAAGGTGATGTCCCGGCGGCGGACGCCGGCCCGCTCCAGCTCCTCCACCACCAGCGGGATCGTTACCCTGCGGTGCGCTGTGGGTTGAGTGCCGCCCTTGACCCGGTCGGGGAACGCGATCGTGACTCGCGACCCGGCGCCGACCAGTTCCGGCAAAGGCCGGCTGTCCAGGGGATGCTGGATCGCGTAGCGGGTCGCCCCTACCGGATCGGCGAGGCCGACCGGCTCGTGTTCGGCCTCACCGGCCTGGATCACGACGGCATGGTCGGGAAGGTCGACGTCGACGTGGCCATCTCCAGACTCCAGCCGTACGCGCTGCACAGTGAACCTCTTCCGGTTGTGGTCGGCGACCGCAATCTAGCGTGATCTTGAAAAGCCTCGCTACAGTGCAGCCAACATCGGACAAGGCGGTGGACCGGTGATCTTGAACAGGATGCACCACCGCTTTCGGAGAGGATAGGCGTGGGTAGCGAGCGCGGCGTGATCGGCATCATCGGACTGGGCATGATGGGCGCCGCTGTTGCCGACGTCCTGCGCGGGCACCATCGGCTGGTGGTGCGCGACTTCGACCAGGCCGCCGTCGAGCGGCAGCGGGCGGCCGGCGCGGAGGTCGCCGACACAGCGGCGGCAGTGGCGGCGGCGGCCGACATCGTGTTGCTGTCGCTGCCGGGCCCGGACCAGGTGCGGGCCGTGGTCGCCGGTGCCGACGGTCTGCAGGCGGCTGCACGACCGCCGGAGCTGGTCATCGACCTGAGCACCGTCGACCCCCACACCACCCGTGAGATGGCCGCAATCCTCGCCGAACGCGGATCGGGCTACCTGGATGCGCCGGTGCTCGGCCGGCCGCACCGCTGCGGCGCCTGGACGCTGCCGGTGGGTGGGTCCGAGGAGGACCTGGCCAAGGCGATGCCAGTGCTCGAGGGACTGGCGACCCGGGTGATCAGGGTCGGCGACCAGGGCAGTGCCAACATGGTGAAGCTGCTCAACAACCTGATGTTCGGAGCCATCAATGCGATCACGGCCGAGACCATGGGTGCCGCAGCGCACCTCGGCCTGGACCCCGGGCTCTACTACACCACCCTGGCCGAGTCCGGGGCAGCCTCGGTCAGCAACCTGTTCAAGGAGATCGCCCCGAAGATGGTCGCCGGCGACTGGAGCCCGGCCTTCACCATCGACTTGCTGGCCAAGGACAATCGGTTGGCGCTGGCCATGATCGAGGGGGCCGGACTGGAGCCTCCGGTCGCTCAGGCCGTCGTCCGAGCCAACGCCGCGGCACAGGCCGCAGGCCTCGGGTCCCTTGACACCAGCGCGATGGTGCGACTGCTCGAGGCGCGGCAGTCACCCGAGTGACCCCCGGTAGCGGTCGCCCGCGCCCGGGACCGCCCAGCGGCGGAACCGTCAGCCGCATGTGGCAGCCTTCGGCTTGGCAGAGGATGGGTGACCTGGGACGCGGCAAGGAGCGACGGTGACGGACGGTCAACGGCTGACGATCGACATCCAGGCGATCGACGTGCTGAGCTATGCGCTGGCACACAACCGGATCCCGGTGATCGGCCAGGTCACCTTGTCGGGATCACCAGTCGCTGTCCGCGGTGCGACCGTGACGGTGATGATCCGCGATGCGCAGGGGGTGCTGAGCGAGCCGTTCGAGACCCCCGCCGACCTCGAGGCCGACCAGCAGACGGTGCTCAGGGACATCCCGGTGCGGCTCGATCCCGGGCAGATGGCGCAGGTCGAGGAGCAGCGGCCCGGCAGCATCGAGGTGGAGGTGCGTGATGGTGAGGCGCTGCTGGGCCGCGGCCAGGTCCCGGTGCGGATTCTGGCGGCCAACCAGTGGCTGCGCAACGGATCAGCCGTCACCGACGAGATCCTCGCCTCGTTCGTGATGCCCAACCACCCGGCTGTGGAGCGGCTGCTGGTGGAGGCGTCGACGATTCTGGGCCGGAGCACCGGCAGCCCCTCATTGGAGGGCTATCAGGCTGGCCAGCAGCGGGTGGACGAGATCGTCAACGCGGTCGTCATCGCGGCCGCCGGCCGGCAGATCCGTTACGCCGAACCGCCGGCCAGCTGGTCCGACGTGGGGCAGAAGATCAGGACTCCGGGTGAGGTCTTCGACACCCCGCTGGGCACCTGCCTCGACCTGACGCTCGCCCTGGCTGCCGTGTTGGAGCAGGCAGGCATCAGGCCGCTGGTCTTCCTGGTCCAGGGCCATGCCTTCCTCGGGTACTGGCGGATGGAGGCGTCCATGCAGGACGTCTTGGCAACCGACCCTTCGGCCTTGATCAACTTGATCGACCTCAAGGCTGTCGGGTTGATCGAGACGACGTTGATCACTGCTGGTCAGGGACCTACCGACCTCGCCGGGCTGCAGCGCGGGCCATATGCGGAGTACCTCACTGGCGACGCCGACCGGGTGCAGGGCGTGATCGACATCTATGAGGCACGCCGGAACCGCATCATCCCGTTGCCGGCCCGGGTCCGCGGCACCGACGACACAGTGCAGGTCTTCGAGTACCGTCCAGCGGTATCGGGACCGGCGGGGTATGCCCCGGACCGGAGCGCAGCGCGCCGCACCGCTGGGGGCCGCGTCGAGGCGCCGCCGCGGGTGCAGAACTGGAAGAACGCCCTGCTCGACCTGTCGCTGCGGAATCGCTTGATCAACTTCTCCGACCGCTCAGGACTGGCCCTGTCGGTTCCGGACGGTCAGTTGGGCGCCCTGGAGGACATCGTCAACGAGCCCAAGCAGGTGACGCTGCTGGCCCGCGACCAGATCGACGCCGTGCACACGGCGCGTGGACTCGTCTCCGGTTGGGAGCTGCCGGCCGACGATCGGGCAGCCCTGCTGACCGGCCGGGCGCAGCTGTTCTGCGACATTCCGGCAGGTGGCTATGCCACCCGAATGCGCAACCTGGCCTACAAGGCCCGCACGATCGTGGAGGAGAGCGGCGCCAACAACCTCTATCTTGCTCTCGGCTCGCTGGTGTGGAAACTGGACGGTCGTCCGTTGCGGTCCCCGTTGATCTTGGTGCCGGTGCAGCTCAAGCCTGCGGGGCGCGGTGGGCTGTACCGGATCGGCCTGGACGAGAGCGGCACCAGCGCGCCCAACTTCTGTCTGTTGGAGAAGCTGCGCCAGGTGCACGGGCTGGAGATCCCCGACCTGTCCGAGCCAGAGGATGATGCGGCCGGCATCGACCTGAACGCCGCCCTCCAGTCGGTCAGGCTGGCGGTGAACCAGGCCGGGTTGCCCTACCGGGTCGAGGAGACCGCCCATGTGGCCGTGCTGCAGTTCGCCAAGTTCCGGCTCTGGAAGGACCTGGACGAGCAGTGGCAGGCCTTCAGCGCCAACCCGCTGGTCCGGCACCTGATCGAGACCCCGACCGAAACCTTTCAGGACCCCCGCGCCCTGAGCTCTGATCCTCGCGCCCTGAGCCCTGATCCCCACGCCCCGAGTCCTGATCTTCGCGCCCTGAGCCTGTCGAAGGGCATCGATCCGGACGCCGTGAGCCCCGATCCTCGCGCCCTGAGCCTGTCGAAGGGCATCGACCTGGACGAGCTTGCTGCCGCCTGTCCGGTGCCGGCGGACGCCTCCCAGCTCGCGGCGGTCGCCGCCGCCGTGGCCGGCAGGACGTTCGTCCTGGAGGGTCCTCCCGGCACGGGCAAGTCACAGACGATCACCAACCTGCTGACGAGGGCCATGGCGGAGGGCCAGCGGGTGCTCTTCGTCGCCGAGAAGCGGGCGGCGTTGGACGTCGTCCGCAAACGGCTGGACGACGTAGGTATGGGCCTCTTCTCACTTGACCTGCACGACAAGGGCAGCAAACCCGTGGTGGTGCGCAACCAGATCCGGCAGGCACTGGACGCCCGGATCGACATCGACGCGCAAGGTTTCGCGGCGGAGCAGGAACGCCTCCGGGCGACCCGGCAGAGCCTCGACCGGTATGCACGGAGCATTCACTCCACCAACCCGGCAGGGTTGTCGTTCTACTCGGCCCACACCGGTCGCCTCGCGCTCGGACACCTGAGCCAGGAGCTGCCGGTGCCGCCGCATCTGGTAGGCGCTCCCGAGGCGGCTGACCGCACCGCGACCATCCGCACCGTCCTTCGTGACCTTCCGGACACCGCCGATCTGGCCAACCCCAGGCCCGAGCACCCGTGGGGGTTCGTCGGCGCGATGGACCCGCAGCGTGCCGATCCGGACGCCATCCGGCAGGCGGCCCGCGCCGTCGACGCCGCCGTTGCCGCCATTCCCGGTGATCATCCGTTGGCCGACGTGCTCGACCAGGTGGGCAACGCGCAGGAGCTGGCCATGGTCAACCAGATCCTCACCAGTCCACAGGGGCAGCTGTGGGTACTCGACGAGGTTCGGGGACCGTTCTGGCGGCCAGCGGTGGACGACGTACGTTCTCGCACCGTCGACTTCGCAGCGACGCAGCATCCCGGTATGCATCTGGCCACGCCGGCGGTGCTGAACCTGCCGCTGGCACAGATCCTCGAGCAGGCGCAGGCGGCGGCTGCCTCGGGCTTCTTCGGCCGGCGCAAGCGGCTCAAGGCGGTACTCGAGCAGTTGCGCCCCGGTCTGCGTCCGGAGGCGTCGGTGAAACCGAAGGACGTGCCAGTCCTGGTCGCCGAGCTGCATCAGACCCAGCAGTTGGCGTGGGATCTGGGCCGGCAGGCCGCCAAGATCCCGGGCATCATGATCACGCAGGACTGGAACCCGCTGACGCCTGCCGCGACCGAGCAGCTGGACGCACAGGTTGGATGGCTTCAGTGGGCCTCCGCCTGTGTCGCCCCGGACTCTGACCGGCCGGTGGGCCCGTCCCTGCGCAGCTTTCTGGGCCCCGGCCGGCAACTGGGCCAGCACGAGTTGGGCAGCCTCGGCGCGCTGGTCGCGGCCTTCACCCGGCTGGAGGCTGTGACAGCAGCATCACCGGAGGACGCGGCGTCATGGTCCGCCGGCTGCGGTCTGGTCACCACGTGGCGAAACAGTACGGGTCAGCGCGACCTTGATGACCCGCAGCTGCTCGATCTGCGGCGCTGGATCGCCTTCGTCGCCGCCCTGGAACCCATCCGGCAGGCTGGCCTGGCGGCGACCCGGACCGCGCTGTTGACCGGACGCGTGCGCGCCGACGACGCGGTTCAGGCCTTCGACCTGGGTGTGGCCACAGCGTCGTTGGCCGAGCGGTCTGGAGCGACGGGGCTGGCCGCCTTCGATCCGCAGGTGCACGACAAGACGATCAGCCGGTTCACCATGTCCGCCGCCTCGCTGCGAGCGCAGCAGGCCGCGCTGCTGCCACATCAGGTGTTGGCCAACCGGCCGTTCAACTCGTCCAACGAGTCCGGACGCATCGGCTCGCTCCGCCGCGAGCTGAGCAAACAGCGGCGTGGGTTGACCGTGCGGAGCCTGGTGGCGCAGTATGGCGACCTGATCACCCAGGTGATGCCGTGTGTGCTGGTCAGCCCGGACTCGCTGTCTCGGTTCTTTCCGGCCCAGCAGGGCTTGTTCGACCTGGTGGTGTTCGATGAGGCCTCGCAGATCCGGGTCGCGGACGCGATCGGGGCGATCGGCCGGTCAAAGTCGGTCGTCGTTGTCGGAGACTCCAAGCAGATGCCTCCGACCAGCTTCGGCGAACCGTCGCTGGACATCGGTGACGAGGAGCTCGCCGAGCTGGCCGACACGCTCAGCGTGGTGGAGGACGAGGAGAGCATCCTGTCCGAGTGCGTCCAGGCGCGGGTGCCACAGCAGTGGTTGTCGTGGCACTACCGCAGTCAGGACGAGTCGCTGATCGCGTTCAGCAACGCCTTGTACTACGAGGATCGGCTGTCCTCCTTCCCGGCGCCGCATCGCCGCGCCGCGGCCGACGGGGTGGACGACGTCGGGGTCAGCCTGGTCCGGGTGCAGGGGGAGTTCCAGCGCACCCGTGGAAAGCTGCATCGCACCAACCCGGTGGAGGCCGAGACGATCGTCGCCGAGGTGCGACGCCGCTTCGACGGATCCCCACAGACTCTGCCGTCGATCGGTATCGTCACCTTCAACATCCAGCAGCGGACGCTGATCGAGTCGCTGCTGCGTGACTGTGGCGACGACCGGATCCTCGAGGCGCTGGACGACGCCGATGACGGCCTGTTCGTGAAGAACCTGGAGAATGTCCAAGGCGACGAGCGGGACGTGATCTTCTTCTCCACCGCGTTCAGCGTCGACCACAACGGCAGGCTGCCTCTCAACTTCGGGCCGCTGAACCGGGAGGGCGGCGAGCGGAGGCTGAACGTGGCCGTCACCCGCGCCCGCCGACGGGTGATCGTCTTCTCCTCGTTCGACCCTCAGCAGTTGCGGACCGAGGAGACGTCCTCGCGGGGAATCAAGGACCTGCGGGCGTACCTGGACATGGCAGCCTCCGGGCCCCAGGTGCTCGAGTCTCTGGTCACCCGACAGCGGCGCCCCAGCCTGCCCGACCGGCACCGCGAACAGGTGGCCGAGGTGCTGCGGCAGCGCGGTCTGGTGGTCAGCACCAATGTCGGGCTGTCCGACTTCAAGATCGATCTCGAGGTCGCCAGCGCCGCAGAACCCGATGCCCCGCGGCTCGCTGTCCTGCTCGACGGCCCGGACTGGGCCAGGCGCGGCACCGTCGGTGACCGCGACGGCCTGCCGATCGAGGTGCTGTCCCGGATGCTTCGCTGGCCCGCCGTGGAACGGGTCTGGCTGCCCGCCTGGCTGCGCGATCCGGAGCCCACCATCCAGCGGCTGATCCGGGCGGTCGAGCAGCCGGACGCCCGCCCCGAGCCTGGAGCCCCGCGCCCTGAGCCTGGATTCTCGGGCCGTGAGCCTGTCGAAGGGCGTACCGCCGCGCCTGGATCTTCGCGCCCTGAGCCTGGATTCTCGCGCCCTGAGCCTGTCGAAGGGCGTACCCCTGAGCTCGGAGCTCCGCGCCCTGAGCCTGTCGAAGGGCGTGCTGAGCCCGGATTCTCGCGCCCTGAGCCTGGAGCTCCGCGCCCTGAGCCCAGATCCCCGCGCCCTGAGCCTGTCGAAGGGCCAATTACGGAGGCACTTCGTCGCACCGCAACGCGCAACGAGGACAACCGCTTCGCCGCATGGCCGTCCACCATCGTCGGCCCGCGAGGCGTGCTGAACGGGCTGCCGGCAGCTCGGGCGACGGCGCAGGTTCGCCAGGTAGTGGAGCAGGTCGTGCAACAGGAGGGTCCCGTCCACGCCGACCGACTGGCCCGTCTGGTTGCGCGCAGCTTCGACCTCAACCGGCTCAGTGAAGGTCGGGCCCAGTCGATTCTGCAGACGGTTCCGCGAGAGCTGTGGGACCGCGCGGGGGAGCCCTTCGCCTGGCCACGCGACGTCGACCAGGCCAGCTGGTCCGGGTATCGCCGACAGCAGTCGGGCAGCGAGCGACCGATCGAGCACATCAGCCTTCGGGAGATTGGCAATGCCATGGTCTTTCTCTGCCGTGAGGCCGCCGGGATGACGCAGGATGATCTGCTCCGGGAGACGAACGTCGTCTTCGGAGGCAGCCGGTTGACGAGCGCGATCCGCGAGCGGCTACAGGTGGGCCTGCAGATGGCGCTCGACCGTGGCGATCTGGCCCGGACCGCAGGTGGAGTTTTCGTCGCTGCGAGCTGAGCGCTACTGTCAGCCGGTGTGCGACCGGACAGCCGAAAGGTCCTCTCAACGGCATTGGAGGTCGAACTGGACGAACAGGATCTGGCTCGCTGCCGGGCCGTTCTGAGCGATCGCCTCGAGCATGTGCGGTCCCAGTGCGAGGCGCTGAGGGCGGCGATCGACGCCATGAGGAATGCACGCAGTCTGACCACCGCTGATGACGAACACGACCCCGAGGGATCGACGGTCTCGTTGGACCAGGCTCGGGACTCGGCGCTGCTCGCCCAGGCCGAGCGTTCGTTCAGCGAGCTCTCGGCCGCCCGGCAGCGGCTTGCCGAAGGAACCTATGGCAGGTGTGAGCGATGCGGTCGCGACATCCCCACAGCCAGGCTCATCGCCCGACCTGAGGCCCGGCACTGCGTCAGCTGTAGCCGCTGATCCAGTGCAACACCGCATTTAGACCACTGCTCTCAAACCGCGCCGCGTGGTTGGGCTGAAACGGATGACTCGGAGCCTCCGGCTCTTGGCGGTCAACGGTGGACAGAAGCCCGATTCACTTGCCCTACATGCCACCGGTGGTCCCAGGGCCGGTCACGGGACGTGCGCCAAACCCGGTAAGTGCGTCCGCCACCTCCTTCCACGCCCCGTTGCGCTCACCAGAGCCGGCCACGGCATCTGCGGCATCCCGCAGTAGGTCGGCCCAGGACCGCTCTTCCGGCGTTAGCAAGTACTCGAAGCTACGGTCAAGAAGCCATGATCTGTCCTTCGAGGCGAACATGCTCACTGCATCCAAGAAGATCTCAAGCTGACGTGCGCGCTCGGCCACCGTTTCACCCGTCATGGAGAGCCAGTGAAAATGCTCTCCGTGGAGTGCCTCGCGAGCTCGGTCTGCGCTCACATCCACAACGGTACCGAATTTGCGCTCTTGTTCGTCGAACCCGCTCGTGGAGGACGATCTCGCGTTACGTCGGTAGGCCGCCACTTCATGAATCAATCGAAGGACATTGTCGTCGGTCATGGACGTGCCGACGACCAGAAGGTGCTTCGTCAAGAGCAAGGACTGCAGCACGGCCCCGGACGGGCCATATGCAGAGTCAAACCCTGCGAACTGACCCCGGGTGAGGACGATACTTTCCGGACGATCAAGAGAGCCATGCATCTTGAGTAGCCAGCGCTGATCGCCACTCGGCACGGTTGAGGGAAGAACGGCGGTAACACGCTCGGTCTGACCGTTCAGCGCAGCTTCTTCGTACAGGCGGTCATAGTTGGTCGTCACGGCACATTGACAGTCAAGGCCAGCGAGCAGGGTGTGTGCCAACGCTGGGACCCCCGTGTGCGAACAGTTGATGATCTCTACGACACGGGAGGCCAGTTCATCGCCAAGCTTCTGATGGAGGAGTTGCGCTTGGTCCAAGGGACTCAACTTCTTGAAGTGTTGCAGTACGGCCTCGTCCAGCTGAGCCACGTTCGCCAACTGCGCAATCAGAGCCTTCCAGTCTGGAAGTCCGGCGGGCACGCTGGTACCTGCGCCGACGAAGAGGGCCAGCGAACCTTCCCTCGCTGCGCGACCCAAACGAGACGCCTGCTCGAGGTCCACGTTAGGAAAAGACTGATTCTTAGCCTGTATACGGTGGTGCTGAATCGCCCCATACGAAGAAGGGTTCGGAACGACAATGGCGATGTCGATGGCGTTGTCGCTGACGAATCTTTGACACACTGAGAGAAGACTGTCGACGACAGTGCCACGACGAGCGCCCTGCCCACCCCCCCGAGTGCCAATGACCGGCAGAACGACCAACGGCAGCAACCTGCCTTGGATTTTCGTTTTGAGGTTGCTCTGCGCGATGGCATCGAGCAGTTGCTTGAGCCGGGAAAAACTGTCGTCGCCCTCGCCTCGATCCGAGGCGACATCCAAGAACCAGAGATCCTCTCGGCCATCGACAGGGCTTCGACCCCAACCACGTGACACCCAATCGGATGGCTTGTGATTCGCTGGCTCGAATGAGGTCTCGCCAGGCTGAATCACCGGGCGCCAGTGATCCTCAACGGTGAAGAATAGGTCGGTCGATATAACCGCAGCGTCTGCGACGACCTTGCCGATCCTTCCTTTGACGACAAAGACATGACCATGATTGGAGTCCATCTGGTGATCCGTTCTCATTTGTGCTCATACGGCGAATTGCGAGATGTAGAGCTGGAGTCAGAGGCAGCAGTCTGCCAGTTGTCGGGAGTCCTTGCAGTCGGACTGACAAGATTCATTAGTAGCTCGTTCGGACTTGTCAGCGCTGTTCGCTATGAATACTCAGTAGAAGCCGCTGCTGAGAGTCGCGGGCGAAGTGAAGCGTGAGAGGGGAGGCCCAGTGTCTGAGCCCAGGGGATCGGCTGGGAGCGCGGGAGGGCAGCGTGCCTACGAGTCGCTGGCGGAGAAGATCGTTGCGGAGAAATTGGCATCCGGCCGGAGCATGACGGACCGTCTCTGGGCCAACCAGCGGTTGACCGACGATCGGAAGAACGCCGAGATCGACTTCATCGTGGCGCGACCGGACGCCGGCGTGATCGCCGTCGAGGTCAAGGGCGGCCAGGTGACTCACGACGGTGACGGCTGGACCCAGACCAGTCAGAGTGGTCACGCAAAGTCGATTGATCCGGTCACCCAGGTGCGGGATGCCATGTACCTGTTGCGCAGCTACGTCGAACGGGATTCGCGGTGGGGGCAGCGTGGCAGAGTCCGTTATGGACATGCCGTGATCTTCCCGTTCACGCACATTCCGGAGGACTTCTCGCTGCCTGACTGTCCGCGCCACCTGGTGTTCGGCCGCGACGACCTGGACGACCTGGTGGATAAGCTCGCCCGCATCCCCATCCGGCAGCATGGGTCAGACCGTCTGCCGTCGAACGAGGACGTGCAGGACGTCGAGGAGATCCTGCGCGGCCGCGGACTCCCTCAGGATGACGTGCTGGCGCTGGCCCTCGAACGCGACGTGCTGACCGATCATCTGACGCAGCAGCAGGGGATGCTGCTCGAGGTTTCGAAGTTGATGAACCGAATGGAGATCCGTGGCGGTGCCGGGTCGGGCAAGACCTGGTTGGCGATGGAACAGGCTCGTCGCCTGACCAGGGCCGGGCAGCGGGTGGCCCTCGTCTGCTACTCCCGCGGTCTGGCGGCCTTCTTCCAGAGACTGACGACCCAGTGGCCACGCAGGGAGCAGCCGGCCTATGTCGGCACGTTCCACGGTTTGGGCATCGATCAATGGGGTGCTCATCCTCCGGTGCTCGGCGATGAAGACAGCGGTTACTGGGAGGAGGAACTGCCGTCCTCGATGATCACCATCGCCGCCAGCCTGCCGGTCGGGCGAAGGTTCGACGCGATTGTTGTGGACGAGGCACAGGACTTCGCCGACCGCTGGTGGGCTGCCGTGCTTGCCGCACTGAAAAACCCAGCCGAGGGTGGAATCTATGTCTACAGCGACGAGGGTCAGCGCGTCTTCGCTCGGTTCGGGGGGATCCCGGAGTGCCAGGCGGTGTTCATGCTGGAGCACAACCTGCGCAACACCCGGCAGATCGCCGACACTTTCCAGTCGCTCGCGTTGACGCGGATGCGTGCCCGCGGTGGAGTCGGGCCTCAAGCACGCCTGGTTCCCTGTGCCGCCGAGCAGGCGATCGGAACAGCTGACGACGCCGTTGAATCACTTTTCGATGAAGGCTGGCGGGCCCAGGACATCGCGTTGCTGACGACCGGCAAGCGGCACCCCGAGCAGGTGATCCGCCAGGCACAGAGCCAAGACGCCTACTGGGCCTCCTTCTGGGACGATGATCAGGTGTTCTACGGACACGTGCTGGGCTTCAAGGGACTGGAGCGCCGAGCTGTGGTGTTGGCGGTGAACGACAACGAGCCACGCGATCGGGCCAGGGAACGGCTCTACGTCGGGCTGTCCCGTGCGCGCGACGAACTGGTGGTCTGCGGTGACCCGGAATACATCGAGCAGGTGGCCGGGTCGGCACTGCTGCGCAAGTTCGGCAGCGGAGCAGCGACCACCCCCTCGCAGAGGGCCAGCGTCAGCGCCTAGTCTGGCCGAATGGAAGAACGCGTACTGGGAAGAACTGAACGTCCAGTCTCTGTGATCGGCCTGGGCACCTGGCAGATCGGCGGCAGCTGGGGTGACGTCCCCGAGTCGGAGGCGCAGGCTCTGTTGGCAGCCTCGGTCGAGGCCGGGGTGAGCTTCTTCGACACGGCCGACGTCTACGGTGACGGTCGCAGCGAGCAGTTGATCGGGCGGTTCCTCGCCGACCATCCTGACCTGTTGATCACCGTCGCGACCAAGATGGGCCGGCGGATGGCTCAGGAACCCGCCAATTACACGCTGGAGAACTTCCGGGCCTGGACGGACCGTTCACGCCGCAACCTCGGCATGGATCAGCTCGACCTGGTCCAGCTGCACTGCCCGCCGACGTCGGTGTACTCCCAGGACGCCATCTACGACGCGCTGGACACCCTGGTCGAGGAGGGTGTCATCGCCAACTACGGCGTGAGCGTCGAGACCTGTGACGAGGCGCTGACGGCAATCTCCCGGCGGGGGACGGCAACGGTCCAGATCATCCTGAACGCCTTCCGCCGCAAGCCGTTGGAGCAGGTGCTGCCCGCGGCTGAGGAGGCGGGCGTGGGGATCATCGCCCGAGTGCCGTTGGCGAGTGGCCTGCTCAGCGGGCGGTACACGAAGGAAACCACCTTCGCTGCTGATGATCATCGTTCGTTCAACCGCGACGGCAGTTCCTTTGACGTGGGCGAGACCTTCTCCGGGGTGGACTACGAGACCGGCGTCGAGGCGGCGCATGAGTTTGCGGCGCTGGTGGCCGAGTTGCCCTTCCAGGTCACACCGGCACAAGCGGCCCTGGCCTGGGTGGTCCAACAACCTGGAGTGAGCACCGTGATCCCGGGCGCCCGTTCGGTCGAGCAGGCGAAGGCCAATGCGGCTGCCGGCTCGGTGCCGCCGCTCGGCGAGCCGTTCATGGCGGCGGTGGCGGATCTGTACGACCGATCCATCCGGCCACTGGTGCACGACCGCTGGTGACCTTGGAGCTGGCGTGGCACAGCCGGGATCAAGCTGCGGCGTGCACTGAGGCACTGGAGGTCAGGAGGCAACCACACTGGCCTCGGTGAACACGTCGGCCGGCATCGGCCGCTCCAGGTCCCAGGTGATCGCGATGGGTCGGCTGCCACGGTGCTCGGAGTAGGAGGCCCGGCCAAGGCACAGATACGGCGCTGCGCCGAGGCCATTGCGCCTGACCAGGCGGGTGAAGATCAACACCTCCGTACCAAGCCGTTGATGGTTCAGGTAGCGCTGGCCGGTCGTCGACTCGACAGCGGTGGCGTTCTGCGACTCCCAATGGAAGCGATTCAGACTGATGGGGTAGTCGCGGTACAGCGTCTGCGGTGAGAAGTCTGCCTCTTCCTTACGGAGCGTGACAAAGAAGACGTCGGTGCGGCTCTCGTCTGCCCAGACCACACCCGAAGCGTGACCTTTGGGGGATCGACCGCCCGGTCGGAATGCCGCCCATCCGGTTGCGATCAGGACCTCTTCACGGTGATAGGTGGCGTGCGAGAACAGCGGCAACGTCGCTAGCGCGCTGCCCAGGGGCGAGGCAAGTCGTCGGTTCGCCTGGCTGGTGTGCTCCAAGAGCTCATCGATCTCGGCACAGACTGACGCGTTTGCCCGCAACCTACCCAGCCCGTCGTCGATCCCAGTAAGCCCATCCCACGCTGGCCACAGGATCGCCAGAAGCATGGCCGCGTAGCGTTGGCCTCGCTCGTCGAGGTCGACGACCATCGGACCGTTGGCTGACGAGAGCGTCCGGTAGTAGTGCGCCCGTTCCGGATCATCCACATACGTCAGGCGCCACAGCTTCTTGAGCAGCGCCCCCTCCTCAGAAGTGCCAGTAGGCGTCGCCATGCCCGCGCTTCTGCGCAGTTCGGTCCAGCTCTTCGCGCCGGCATACACCTCGCCGAGCTCTCGACCGGTCGCCTGCAGATAGTCAGTCAGCCCGACGTCGCCCAGCTCGCGAAGCTCTCGGACTCGTTCGGACCTACTGCCTCGAAGCGACTGGACGATATTGCTCAGCACGATGCCGTGACTGACCTCGTCCAGCACGATCTGCGCTCCGGACGGCAGGTACCCGAACCCTTCGTCGACCTGCCGTTCGAGATCGCGACCGCTGGCGCCAGTCAGGATACGGAAGCGATCAGCAAAGCGGAACTCACGCCGCTGTTGCCCGATGAAGTCCAGCACGGTCAACAGCGCCTTGCCGTCGGCGCGCCGGAGCCCGCGGCCCAGCTGTTGCTGGAAGACGGTCGCCGATTCGGTGGGACGGAGCATCAAGATCGTGTCTAGTGTCGGGACATCGACGCCCTCATTGAACACGTCGACGGTGAAGACACATTGAATGTCGCCGGCACGCCACTCCCGCAGCCACCTCTCCCGATCCGGCATCGGGGTGTCGCCGGTGATCGATCGTGAGTTGATCCCAGCCTGCTGGAAGACGCGCGCCATGTAGTTGGCGTGGTCGACCGAGACACAGAAGCCCAACGCCCGCATGGTGGAGATGTCGACGACACGATCCTGGAGCGCCCTCAGGACCAGCCGAGCGCGGGCGTCGTTGCCGGTGTAGAGGTTGTCCAAGCCCTCGGTCGCATATCCACCCCGACGCCACTCCAGTTGGCTGAGATCGGTGTTGTCCGCGACGCCGTAGTAGTGGAAAGGGCACAGCAGGTCCTGATCAAGCGCCTCCCACAGGCGCAGTTCGAAGGCGGAACGGCCATCGAAGAGGTCCCGGACGTCGAAGCCATCAGTGCGTTCTGGTGTTGCTGTCAGGCCCAACAGCTCGGTTGGCCGCAGATGCTCCAACAGAGCCTGATAGCTGGGGGCCGCGGCGTGATGGAACTCATCGATGACAACGACCTCGTAAGCGTCAGTCGGCAGCCCTCGCACCCTGGCCGCGGACAATGACTGCACCGAAGCGAACACGTGTGCCCAACCCGACGGCTGTTCGCCCGCCACGTACAGCTCTCCGAAGCTGCCATCGCCCAAGACCTCTCGATAAGTCCGCAATGACTGCTCAAGGATCTCCTTGCGATGGGCCACGAACAACAGAGTGGGTCGGCGCCCCAGTTGTTGCACTATCCGGCGATAGTCCAATGCGGCAACCACGGTCTTGCCGGTGCCGGTGGCCGCAACCAGCAGATTGCGATGCCGATCATGCAGCACCCGTTCTGCCTCAAGCGCCTCCAGCATGAGCTCCTGGTGTGGGCGGGCATGCACCTCGAGACCCGAGACGATGATCTGCTCGTTGCTGCCTTGCGATCGGCGAATAGCCAGGTCAAAGCGATCCGCGTCCACGTCCGGGTCGTACGTTTCGAACAGTGGGCTGTTCCAGTACGTCTCGAAGGTGGCGTCGAATTTACGGATCAAGGAAGGGGTGGCGACCGACGAGATCCTGACGTTCCACTCCAGCCCGTCGAGGAGAGCCGACCGCGACAGATTCGACGATCCGACGAAGCCGGTGTCATATCCCGAATTGCGCTTGATCAGCCAAGCTTTCGCATGCAGACGCGTGGTGTGCTCGTCATAGCAGACCTTGACCTCGGCACCCAGGTCCCGGACCAGCAGGTCCAGGGCGCGGCGCTCCGTCACACCGCGGTAGGTCGTCGTGATCACGCGAAGGGGAATGCCGAAGGATCGCAGCTCCGCAAGCTGCTCCTTGATGATTCTGACGCCGGCGAAGCGGATGAAGGCACACAGGAGATCGACTGCGTCGGCACTGGCCAACTCGGTCTTGATCTCGAAACTGATATTCGGTTCGCCCGGGGAGTTGGTCAGCAGGCTTGTCTCGGACAGCGGCGTGTGAGGCCGCTGATAGCGGCGGCCCCTGAACTCGCCGTGTCGATGTACCGCGATCAACCGATCGAGCTCGACCAGAACATCGTGTTCAGTCGCGTACGTGGCGATGATCGCGTTGACCAGAGACTTCTGCTCTTCGGCACTCTTGCCCGCGAGCTCACGGCCCACCACCGTGCCCACATGGCGAGCCAACACGTCGGGAATCTCGGACTGGGGGATGGGACCAAAAGTAGGCGAGAGGTCGAGATGGCGCGCCATCAAGTCTTCGAGGGCGCTGGTGCGAACGGCTTCATAAAGGCCAGTCGCCGGCTGCTGCGTCATGGCCGAGAGCTTTGCACACGGGCCCGACAGTGGCGACCGTCAAGCCTCGGCTTTGAGAATGGTCCGTGGTTGACTAGTTCTTCCGACGGGGCTGGTTGAAGCGAAGCATGTTGCCGGAGGGATCGCGGAAGGCGCAGTCGCGGACGCCGTACGGTTGGTCGATCGGCTCCTGCAGCACCTCTGCACCCGCGGCGCTGATCCGCTCGAAGGTGGCGTCGCAGTCGTCGGTCCTGAAGATGACACCGCGCAGCAGACCCTTCGCCAGCAACTCCGCCATGATCGCCTTGTCGGCGGGCGAGGCGTTCGGGTGCGCCAAGGCCGGCTCGAGCACGATGTCCACGTCGGGCTGCGACGGCGACCCGACGGTCACCCAACGCATCCCCTCGAATCCGACATCATTGCGGACCTCGAGACCGAGAACGTCACGATAGAAGGCGAGCGCCTTGTCGTGGTCGTCGACTGCGATGAAGCACGATGAAAGCTTGATGTCCATGCGGCTCACGATACGGGCCGTGCAGCGGGCTTCGCTTCTCCATTCCTCACCGGTCGGGTGTGGATCTTGGCGACACAAGCGGGGATCGCGGCGCCTTCGTCATGGCGTCGGGACCGGTATGAGCTCGGGCTCTCGCCGACAAGTTCGGTGAACCGCGAACTGAATGACCCCAGCGACGTGCAACCGACTGCGAAGCAGACCTCCGTCACAGTGAGGTCACCACGCCGCAGCAGCGCCTTGGCCCGCTCAATGCGGCGCGTCATCAGATAGCTGTACGGCGTCTCCCCGAAGGCAGCGCGGAAGCTGCGAGAGAAGTGGCCCGGCGACATGAAAGCGGTGCGAGCCAGCGCCGCAACGTCGAGCGGTTTCGCATACTCGCGATCCATCAGGTCACGGGACCGGCGCAGCCGCACCAGATCCTCCAACGTCACAGGACCAGCATCCCACAGCACTGCGCCGTCGGCGGCCGCGACGGTGATCACCTTCGGACTCAGCGCGCGGGCCGACCGCCCGTCGGATCGTCGCCGAGGGCACCACTGAGCGTGTGTACCACATCGGCCAGGGCGGAGTCGTCTCCCACGTTGCCGGCGAACACGACGTACGGGATGCCCTGAGCGGGGCCGTCCACCGGCTCCCACAGCGACACGATGCCCGGCAGCATGGGACCGCGCACCATGGCGTGACGGATCTGCAGGCCCCGCGTCGCCACATCGGACGAGGTGATCCCACCTTTCGCGATCACGAAGCGTGGACGGCGTTCTTGCAGGACACGCCGCATGACCTCCTCCACTACCGCTGACACGGTCCGCGCGATGCGCAGGCTCTCGGCAGCGTCGCCACCACGGACCAGTAACCGGCTGGTGTGCAGGATGACGTCACCAGCCTCCAGTCCGGACACCACGTCATCGACCACCCGCGCGATCTCCTGGCCGGCGGTGGGCTCCTCCATCAGGGCGGGCACCTCCAGCTCGACCGTTGTCGCCTGCGGATGGCGTCGGTTCAGCTCCTGCAGCTGACGGGTGGTCTGGCCGACGTGCGATCCCACCACGATCACGCCTCCGAGCGCAGCCGGGGTTGCGCCGATGAGGATCTCCGCGCGAGTAAGCGGGCTCCTGGCCCGTTGACCGATGCGGGCCCGGACAAAGGGTGGTCCGACCCGGTAGAGCAGCCTCTTGCCGCGGCGCTCGGCTTCAGCCAACCCGAGTGCAAGGGCACGCAGGTCGTTCTCGGTGACGGCATCGGACACGATCGGCGCGGCGTCGACAACCTGGTCGATCCGGTCGGCGACCGCTGCGGCGCCGCCGCGGATGACCGTCAGATCGAGCACGACGACATCCTCGGCGCGATAACGGCCGGCGGACTTCTCTTCCACATACTCAGCGAGGTTCGAACGGGTAAACCCGAAGGTGGCATCCTGAGCGAACTCCGTCCGAGCCACGGGGATGAGTCTTCCGCCTTCGGCGCGGACATAGTGCGTGCCACCGATCGTGATGCGACCGGCATCGGGGAACGCCGGGACGATCACCACGCCGTCGATGCTGATGTCAGCAGCTGCCCTCAGAGCGTCGGCGATGACCTCTGGTTCAAGCGGGAAGTGACCGCGCAGGGTGGAGTCGCTGCGACTGACGAAACCAAGATCAACTCCGTCCGCCGCCAGCAGGGCATTGGTGACGACCTCGCGGACGCGCCGCCGCGCCTCCTCGGCGTCCAGGCTCCGTGTGTTGGTCAGTACATAGACCGCCGCTGCACCCTGAGAAAGCGCCCAGCGGAAGTCGCCGACCTCCCAACTGGTCAGCACCGGCAGGTCCGCCACCGACTGGGTGCCGGTCGGGTCATCGTCGAGGACGACCAGGATCCGTCCAGTCTCGGCAACGGAGGCCGCCACGGACTCGGCGGAGATCTCCACCTCCGGCGGGAAGGCGGCCAGGACTTCTGCCTCCAACATCGGCGACTCTCCTCACAACTGGGTCGTGTGCTCGTCACAGCGGACCACGGACGTACGTCCCAGGCCCAGCGCACGCGTGGGCTTAGGAAACCTGCAGACCTCCGTTGATGTCGTAGGTGGCGGCGGTGATGTAGCCGGCATCCGGGCCCATCAGGAAGGCCATCAGTGCCGCCACCTCATCCGGGGAGCCGACTCGGCCCACAAGGACATCGGCAGCCAGCTGCGCCTTCCGCTCCTCGGACAACGTGCCACCCATGATGTCGGTGTCGATCGGCCCTGGAGCGACGGCGTTGACGGTGATGTTGTGCTGTCCCATCTCCCGGGCCAGCGCCCTGGTGAAGCCGAGGAGGGCCGCCTTCGAGGCGCTGTAGGCGACCTTGGAATAGGTGCCGCCACCACGCTGCGCCGAGATGGACGAGACGCTGACGATACGGCCGAGCTTGCGGTCGATCATTCCCCTGAGCACCCGCTGGGTGACGATGAAAGTGCCTCGCATGTTGATGTCGAAGACCCGGTCCCATCCTTCGACGGTCTCGTCCATGAACTCGACGGGGGAACTGATGCCGGCGAGGTTAGCCAGACCCACGATCGGCGGCATCGCCGCTTCGACGGCGTCGATGGCGGCGTTCACCGAGACTTGGTCGGAGACATCGGCAACTACCCCGATCGCCTGCACCTGCCGTGAGGCAGCGATATCGGCGGCTGCTCGCTCGGCGGCCGCACCGTCGATGTCCAGGATCGCGACCGCCCACCCCTCCCGCGCCAGCCGGTCGGCGGTCGCCCGGCCAATCCCACGAGCGGAGGCTGCACCGGTGAGGACGGCGGTACGTTCGACAGGGAAGGTGGCGGCAACGGCGAAGCTGGGGGCGGTCATGTCAGGCAACTCCTCGACATCGGATGGGCTCAGCCACCATTCAACCGGTCAGGTCGGCAGTCGCGACAGCGACCCCGGGGCAGTTACGCCCGTTGACGCCGGCGGATGATCGGGCTGCGGCCCTGGTGGCTACCATCTCCTCGTTCAGAGCAACAACGACGAACAGGTGGAAGATGCCAACAGCCATTGACCGGACCGGCCTTGCAGGTCTCGCGTTCTCGACGCTGGGATGCTCCGGCGAGAGCCTCGACCAGGTGATCGAGCTTGCTGCCAGGACCGGCTTCGGAGGCGTCGAGCTCCGGGCGGCGGCAGACGAGTTCCTGAACACCGGGCTCACGGCCGCCGAGCGTGCGGGTGTCCGACAGCGGCTGGAGAGCGCCGGGCTGGTGGTGTTGTCCGTCTGCAGCTACGTCGGTCTGTGCGCACAGGGAGGGGAGCCCGACCGCGAAGTGGCGACGCTGGGTGACCACCTGCGGCTTGCCGCCGACATCGGCGCGGGCGCGGTGCGCGTGTTCATGCGTGACGAGAGCCAGGGTCCGGGGCTGAGCGAGGGGGAGAGGCTGGCGCTGGACCGGCTGCTGGCTGTGCATGAGCTGTCCCGGGAGCTAGGCGTCCGGGTGCTGATCGAGACCCACGACTCACACTCGCTCGGTGCCCGGGTCGCGAACTTCCTCTCGGCGGTGGATGAGCGCATCCCGGACCACAGCTTCGGAGTCATCTGGGACACCGCGCACACCTGGTCACACGGAGAGACCGCCGAGACGTCGCTGGAGCTGTTGGGTCCCTGGCTGGCGTACCTGCAGATCAAGGACGCCGACACCGGCTTTCGTCCGGTGTCGATCGGAGCGGGCGAATTCCCCATCGGCGACCTGCTCGCGATCCTTCAACGCCACCACTGGCGGGGCTGGCTCTCGCTTGAGTGGGAGCGCAAGTGGCATCCGCACCTGCCCTCCCTCGACGAGGCCCTCCCGGCCACCCGCGCCTGGATCGCCGCTGCCACACCCTGAAAACCTGGATCTGCCGCGGCCGCAGCGACGCTCACAGGCGTGGATGCCGAGCCCTGAACCCATCGACATCCAGCTTTTCAGGGATTTCGCGCACCAGTGCCTGAACCACGGCCACGTCGGCGGGCAGCCAGTCCAGCTGACCCAGATCCGACGTCTCGGTCCAGCGGACCGCATCGTGCGAGTCCGCAGGGACAGGCTCGCCGGAGGTGATCCGGACGAACCAGACCCGCATGGCGTAGACGGACGAGATGGGCCAGCAACCCGCCGCCGGGTGAGCCAGCTCCGCACCCACCTCGATCTCCACCCGGAGCTCCTCGGCGATCTCGCGGATGAGAGCGGCCGTCGGTTCTTCGCCAGGCTCGACCTTCCCACCGGGGAACTCCCACCGACCCGCAAGCTCGGCGGGTCGGCAGCGCCGCGCCGCGAGCAGCCGGGTCGGCCGGTCGAGATCGTCGACGATGATGGCCCCGACGACGAGGATCTTCTCGGTCATAACCTGACACTCTGCCAGCCGGCGGCTCCCGGGTTTCGGGCAGTCGCGATCGGATAATGTCGTGGCGGCCTGTTCCATCCGGGCCGGCGGTAGAGCACAAGACCTGACCCGGAGGTGAGTCGTCGAACGTCCTGTAGCCGTGAGGCGAGGCGCACTGGCGGTGGCGGCCCTGATAGTCGTCGGGGCCCTGGTGCTCGTCCTGCTCCAGCCGTGGCGGACCGCCCCGAATGCCAGCCGGCCGCTGTTGGTGCCCAACCCGAAGGCGATGGACATCGCAGGACCTCCGGTGGTCCTGGATACCGGCGTGACCATCGGCGTCACCTCACAGACCGACCCGGCAGCACTCAGGCTGCTGCGCAGCGCACTTCGTTCGCACTCCATCTCCGTCACCGAGCAGCGCGGCCGGGCCAGGGCCTCGGGCACCACCATCCTGCTGGGCCCGATCTCGAGTCTCCGCCACGAGCTCCCGGCAGACGCCGACCTCAGCAGGAGCGAGGGCTATCTGCTCTCCATCGCCGAGGACCTGATCGTGATCGGCGGTGTGGATGGCGCCGGGCAGTTCTACGGCGTCCGCACCCTGAGCCAGCTGCTCACCCCCGACAACGGCCGCCTGACGGTTCCGCAGCTCATGATCACCGACTACCCGGATCTCCCGGTGCGCGGCGTGGTCGAGGGTTTCTACGGCTCGCCCTGGTCGCAGGCGGAACGACTCGACCAGCTTGACTACTACGGCAGCGTCAAGCTGAACACCTACATCTACGCACCCAAGGACGATCCCTACCATCGGAGCCGGTGGCGCGAGCCCTATCCTCACGCGAGGCTCGCCGAGCTGAGGCAGCTGGTGCAGCGGGCCGCAGACAACCACGTGCACTTCACGTTCGCCCTGTCACCGGGTCTGTCGATGTGTTTCTCCAGCGGCACCGACCGATCGACACTGTTCGCCAAGCTGCAGACCATGTACGACCTGGGGGTGCGCTCCTTCGCCATCGCGCTGGACGATATCGACTACACCCGCTGGCACTGCGACGCCGATGCGAGCCGGTACGGAACGCCGGGGTCCGGCAGCGGTGGCAGAGCGCAAGCCGAACTGCTGAACGTCATCCAGCGCCGCTTCATCGACACCCATCCGGGCAGCCGCCCGCTGCTGACGGTGCCCACCGAGTACGGCAGTGTCAGCAGCTCGGCCTACAAGCGATCACTGAGCTCCCGGCTCGACCCGAGGATCGTGATCATGTGGACCGGCGTCGGAGTGATCCCGAAGTCGATCACCCGGGCAGCAGCCGAGCAGGCATCCGTGGTCTGGGGCCGGAAGGTCCTGCTGTGGGACAACTATCCGGTCAACGACTTCCCGAACAGCGCCGGCAGGCTGCTGCTGGCCCCGTACGCCCGGCGTCAGGCGGGCCTGTCCGCATCACTGGTCGGCATCGTGGCCAACCCGATGAACCAGGCGGCGGCCAGCAAGGTCGCGCTTGCCGGCGTGGCCGACTACGCCTGGACCGACACCGGCTATCACCCGCAACGCACCTGGCGATGGGCCTTCCAGCAGCTCGCCGGCGGGGACCGGGACACCACCGAGGCGCTGCTGGTGCTCGGCGACCTGTGCCACCTGGCCCCCACCAGCGGCGGGACCTGGCAGCCGCAGGCTCCACGGCTGAAGGCTCTGACCGCGCGGGTCAGTGCCGACCTCGACCACGCCGACCTGTCGGCTCTCCGCGGCTATGCGCGCCTGATGGAGGCCGGCCCGGCTCTGATGGAGGCACACGTCAGCGACCAGCAGTTCCTCTCCGACACCAGCGACTGGCGGAAGGCGATGGGCACCTGGGGGCGGGCACTGGACACCGTTCTGGATGCGGTCGAAGCCCGACGCAGCGGGCAGCGGGAGAGGGCCCAGCATCTCGCCGACCAGGCCGGCCGTCTGATGAGCGAGGCCCGGGCCGCCAAGGTCACCACCAGCAAGAACGCCTGGAGCCAGCACGGACCGGTGCCCGTCAAGCTCGGGGACGGTGTGCTGGACACCTTCATCAGCACCACTCGCGCCACCCTCGCCCGAGGCTGAGTCAGTCGGCGACGAGCTGGCGCGCCAGGGCGACCGCACCTCGGACCGGAGGCTCGGTGGGGAAGACCATCGGCAGGCCGAGCTCGTCCAGCACCCGCTGCTGCACCGGAACGCGGATGGCGGGCACCTGCCGGAGGATGCTGCCGGCGGCCGCGACCGTGTCTGCCTGACAGCCCCGGTCACGGATCAGCCGGACGAGCCGGACCAGCTCGTCCACCGCGTCGCGGATCACCTCGGCGGCAACCGGCGAACCGGCCTCGAAGGCGGCCACCACAGCCGGTGCCCACTGCGGCCAGATCGGATCGGCCAGCCGGATCATCAGGTCGGGCAGCAGAGTCACGTCGTCAACTCCGGAGGCCTCACACAGAGCCGCGTCCAACACCGGATCCGTCCGGCCCTCGTGGGTGCGACGCAGCAGCCGCCGGACCGACTCACGTACCAGCCCGGCGCCCCCGCCCTCGTCGCCAAGCGCCCAGCCCAGACCGCCGGCATAGAGGCCGTGCCCATCGCGATCCAGGCCGACTGCGATCGAGCCGGTACCGCAGACCAGGCCGATGGCCGAGCTCAGCCCGGCGGCTGGGCCCAACAGATGCGCGTCGTTCAAGACCAGCACCGGGCAGCTGACCAGTCGACCGAGCTCATGCTGCAGCGCCAGAGCCTGGTGATCGCTGTCAGCGCCCTGCGCTCCCACCATCAGCGCCACCATCGTGCCCGCACCGAGACCCAGCGACGAAAGCACTCTGCTGACATACCTACCTCGCGCGGCGGCGTCCTGGCCCTGCCATCCGCTGGTGGTTACGGTACGGTCCAGCAGCTCGTGGCCAGCCGGTGTCTCCACCACCCGGACGTGGGTCTTGGTGGCCCCGACGTCGATGCCGACCAGCACCGCGTTGTCGACTGTGGACTGCTCTGTGGCGATCATGGCTGAACCTTCTCATCAGGTGGCGATGGAGTCGCCTGCCGGTGTCCAAGAGGGTCCGCAGGGCTGCGGGGTGCGGCGTCGGTGATGATGGTTCCATGATCAGGCACACGGTCGCGTTCTCCCTCCACCACTCAGCCGGCTCCGCCGAAGAGGCCGACTTTCTCGAGGCGGCACGCGCGCTGGCCGACATTCCTGGCGTGCAGCAGTTCGAGCAGCTGCGCCAAGTGAGCCCGAAGAGCGAGTTCACCTTCTGTTTCTCGATGGAGTTCGGGACCCAGCAGGCCTACCAGCACTACAACGACCACCCAGTGCATACCGCGTTCGTCCGGGGGCGATGGGAGCCTGAGGTCGCCGCCTTCCAGGAGCTCGACTTCGTGCCGCTGTCCACCAGCTGATCGGCGGACCGCCCTTCGACAGGCTCCCGGCGCGTCGACAGGCTCAGGGCGCGTCGACAGGCTCAGGGCGCGTCGACAGGCTCAGGGCGCGTGATCAGGCAGCTGCTCCAGCAGGACGACAGCGCTGGCGCTCGCGGCCGACCCCTCACCCTCGGGGCCGATTCCGTCGTTGGACCGGGCCTTGACCGACACCTGGGCCGGATCGAGGCCGAGAGCGAGCGCGATGTTGGCTTTCATCTGGTTCAGATGCGGACGCAGCCGCACCGTCCCGAGCACGATGAAGCTGTCCAGCGAGCTGACCACATAGCCGGCAGCCCGCACTGTCGCGTTCAGCTCGCTGACGAAGTCCAGGCTGCGGGCATCCTCGGCCTCCGGGTCGTCTTCGGGGAAATGGGTCCCGAGGTCCCCGTCGGCCAGGGCGCCGGCCATCGCGTCCACAATGGCGTGGCAGAGCACGTCCCCGTCGGAGTGCGTGACGAAGCCGACCGGAGCATCGATCAGCACCCCACCCAGCACCAGCGCCCCGCCGGGCTCCAGCCGGTGCAGGTCGTGGCCGAGCCCGACACGATGTGATCCGCTACCCACTGCCGCTCCCGCCTGTTTCTGGCGATGGTACGCGACCAACGCGCGCAGATGATCACCGTGGCACTGGGTATCGTCTCTTAACGGTGAGAAATCCAGAGGAGGCGCGGTGAACTTTCTGAAGAGGTTGTTCGGCAAGGACGAGGAGTCGGGCGAGGACCTGCCGATCACGCTGGACGTCGAACGCCGCAAGGCCCAGCTCGGCCGGCTGGAGAAGGCGCTGGACGCCCTGGTCGACGCGATGAGCGAGGACCCGACGCAGCTCTCCAACCCAGGCTGGAAGGGACGGATCGCCGAGTATGGCCGGCTGGCCGGAGAGGCGATGACGCAGCGACGGAGCGTTCCGAGCCGGGAGAGCCTGCTGGATCTCTGTTTCGAGATTCGACCGGTGTTCTCCGGCGAGATCCCTGCTGGCATGGAGTGGATCGGCCCCCTCCAGGACGAGGTGGTGGCCGCCGCCAGGGAGCTGCAGGAGCTGCTGCCCGGGGAGCGTCCCAACTGAGCCCGCGCTGACGTTGGTCCACTAGGCTGGCGATCCATGGTGGTGAGAGTGCGGAGGTGGTGGCGGCGACCCGGCCCGAGCCAGCGCCGGCGGCCACCGCCGCGGGCGCTCATCGACTCGAGCCGCGGCAGGTCGCCGTTCCTCTACCAGCTCCCGTTCGTCGCTCTGCTGGGCCTCATCCTGGTCGCTGTCGCGCTGTTCACTCCCGCGACGCTGGGCGCTCGTGGCGTCTTCATGGCGATGTCCACGGTGATGGTGGCCAGCACGATGGCTCTTGCGGTGCGATGGTCAAGGCTGCCGCACTGGGCGGTGGCGATCATTCCGATTCTGGACATCCTGGCAGTGCCCTTCCTGCAGGACAGCCTGGGTGGGGTGCGGGTGAGCAGCCTGATGATCATCCCGGCCGTGTGGATGTCCGCGCAGTGGTTCCTGCCGGGGGTCCTGGTCTCCTCCTCGGTCGCCATTCTGGCCATCTGGAGCGCGGTGCCGTTGGGGGGTGCCGATCCCTTCGCCGACCCGTCACGGTTCTTCCTGCTGCCGGCGGTGATCATCATGGTGGGGGTCGCACTGGCCCTCATCTCCCGGCGTGGTGGGGCGACCCAGGCGATGCTGGAGCAGCAGAGCAGGCTGACGGAGAAGGCGCTCGAACGGTCCAACCGGCAACAGCTGATGCTCGACGGCATTCTCAACGCCATGCCTGTCGGCATCGTCGCCCTCGATCGGGACGGCCAGCCGACCATCGTCAACCGGAGGCACCGGCGCCTGCTCGGCCGGGACTTCGGCGGCCGGGTACCGACCGACCGCGACCTCGAGCTCACGATGTTCGAGAGCGACGGCAGCACCCCGCTGAGCAAGGAGGACAGCCCGCTGTCGAGGGCCAGGCGCGGCGAGTCCTTCGACCATGCGCTGGTCTGGGCCGACTCGGCTGTGACCGAAGGGGAGCTCTCCGCACTGGACATCTCCGCACGACAGATCAGGGACGAGCGCGGTGAGCCGGCCGGCGCCGTGCTGGCCTTCTTGGACGTCACCCGTGAGATGGAGGCACTGGCGGCCCGGGAGGAGCTGATCGCCGCCGTGTCGCACGAGCTGCGTACGCCGCTCACCTCCATCGTCGGTTATCTGGAGCTGCTGCAGGACCACGCCGAGCTGTCCGACCAGTCGCGGCAGATGGTCGCCGTGGCGTCGAGCAACGCCGATCGGTTGCTCAAGATCGTCTCGGACCTGTTGGCTGCCGCGCGCGAAGGCGATGCCCCGATGTCAATCGCACCGGTGCAGATCGACCTGGTTCCCCTGATCCAGGACAGCATCCGGCTGATCCAGCCGCGCGCGTCAGAGGCCGGCATCGAGGTCCTGGCCAGCCTGCCCTCTTCTCTCGAGGTCAACGCGGACGGCTTGCGCATGCGCCAGGTGATCGACAACGTACTGTCCAACGCGGTGAAGTACGGTCGCGCCAACGGCCACGTCTGGGTGTCCCTGTCCCAGGGCCCTGCTCATGAGCACCGACCGGAGGATGGCACGGCACGTCCGTCCCAACTGGTGCGGCTGACCATCGCCGACGACGGCATCGGCATCTCGGCCGAAGGTCAGGGGCGGCTCTTCACCCGGTTCTACCGTGACGAGTCGGCTCGCCGGACGTCGGTCCACGGGGCGGGTCTCGGACTGCACATCTCGCGCGCGATCATGAGGCAGCACGGGGGCGACATCCAGGTCTCCAGTGAACCTGATGTCGGCACCACTGTGACCGTGATGATCCCGCTGCGGCCCGCAGCGGCCACCACCAGAACCGACGGAGCCGTTGATGCTTGATCTCCAGACGATCCTGATCGCCTCGTCACTGGTGGTCACCATGATGGCGGTTCTGTTCGTTGTGGACTCGCTCAGCCGACCACTCGACGAGGTGAGCCGGATCTGGAGCCTCGCCTTCCTGTCCGGTCCATTGGCGTGTTTCGCCTTCCTCGGCACCACCGTCAACGCGTTGGCCCTCGGAGCCACCGTGTTGGGAACCTTCGCCATGGTGCTGGCGATCGCAAGCCTGTGGTCTGGTTCCCGCGCGTTCAGCGGCCGGAGCGACCGGCTCTGGGTGGCGCTGCTCGCCTCGGGGGTGGCGGGCCTGGCGGTGCTGGTGCGCTGGTCAGCGGACGGCACCTGGGCCGGTGCCGAAGTGATGTTCCTCGCCCTCGCCTGTTTTGCGCTGCTGACCAGCGCCGAGTCCCTGCGGCTGCCGATGCGGGCCTACGCCAATGCCAGGATCCTGGCGCTCGGCACCTTTGCCGGTGGCATGTACTACGTCGTCCGGCTGGGCGTCTACCTGGTGCTCGGGCGCGACAGCCGGATCTTCCAGCACTACTTCGGCACCGAGATCACCACAGTGGTCGTGATGCTGCTGGTGATGACCTCCGGCATGTCCATGATCGCGCTCCGCGGCGAGGAGGCGCGTCACGCGCTTTTCCACGGCTCCACCCAGGACGTCCTCACCGGGGCGGCGACACCGGTCTCCTTCCGGATGCACGCCCGGCCGCTGCTGGAGAAGGCGGCTGAGCAAGGCTCCTCGGTCGCCATGGTGCTGGTCGACCTCGACCACACCACCGATACCAACATCGCCGTCGGGCGCAGCTATGTGGACCGGGTCCTGCAGCGGTTCGTCAGCATGGTCCGTGACCGGCTGCCGACCGGAAGCCTGGTCTGCCGGGAGTCGGGGGACAGGTTCGCGTTCCTGCTGGTCGACGCCACCGAGGAGGAGGCGGCCCACCATGCCGAGGACCTGCGGACCCTGCTGGAGGGGCGCCCGTTGGTGGCCTCCGATGCGCGGGTGAGGATGACGGCGAGCTTCGGCGTGGCCTCGTCGGCCAGCGCCGAGTACGACGTGGAGCGGCTGATCGGAAGGGGGACGCGTGCCGTCGAGGCGGCCAAGATGGCGGGTGGCAATGCTGTCGTGATCGCCGGCCGGGACTCGGCGACCGAGCTGTAAGCGATTGACGGCGCAGCAGGCGAGCAAGGCTGATGCTTTCTTTGGCAAATCTTGAGCATAACGACCTGCAACGCCGATGGGCTCTTAACATTGATCGGCCAATATCTTCTCGTGGCCATGAACGCGGACTCACAGCAGTCCCCGGTCAGGGCCGAAGGTCTGACAAGGCTGCCTCGGGGGTGGAGGTAGCGGTCGGGAGTTGTCACTGATGGTTCACCGCCAACATCGAAGGTCCGCTTCGGGGGAAGGGTCAGCGGTGGGTGAGTGGTCAGCGACTGGATCTATTCGGGGGAAGGGATCCATTTCGGGGGGAGGGTTGGTCTCGTTCATATGGCCGGGACCGACCAGCCCTACCGTGCGCATCCGCTAGCTCAGGCCCTCTTCACGCACTCTGTTGTCGAGTACTACTGACCTCTGGGCATGGCCAGCCGGTAGCCCACACCTCGTACGGTCTGCAGATAGCGCGGCGAGACGACATGGTCGTTCAGCTTGCGCCGCAGGTTGGCCAGATGAACCTCGACGGTTCGGCGATCGGCGTCACTGACATAGCCTCCGCTGCCGGGCTCACCGCGCAGCAGCAACGCCAGTTCCTCCTTGGACACCACTCGGCGCCGTCCCTGCACGATGGCCAGCAGCAGGTCGAACTCGCTCCGAGTCAGCTCGAGCGGTTTGCCGTCCAGCTCCGTCAGCCGCATCTCGGCATGGATCCGGAGCCCGTTGTGCGTCAGCCACCCCTCGTCCTCCGGTACCGAGGCGCTGCTCTCGGCGCGGCCGGTCGGGCGGGTGGGGGAGGTGGTGCTGACCGGATCGGGGGGGTCGGGGCGCGGCGCCGGATCCGGTGGGGGCAGCCCACCGCGCGGTCGCCGCAGCATGGCCTCGATCCTGGCTCTGAGCTCCCGCGGCCGGAACGGCTTGGTGAGATAGTCATCGGCACCGGAGTCGAGGCCCATCAGGGTGTCGATCTCCTCGGTCCTGGCCGAAAGCATGATGAGGTACGTGTGGCTGAACCGTCGGATCTGCCGGGCCACCTCGAAGCCGTCGATGCCCGGCAGACTGATGTCCAGCGTGGTCACGATCGGGCGATAGCGACGTACGGCCTCGACGCCGTCGGGGCCGGTTCCGACGGCGTGGACCTCGAAGCCGGCCTGGGTGAGCACCGCCTCCAGCAGGTTGCGGATGTCGGCATCGTCCTCGATGATCACCGCCACCCGCCCCACCGTGTCCACATGCGTAGGCTATCGAGGCTGGCAACCCCTTCGACCGGCTCAGGGCACGGCCGCAGGCTCAGGGTGCGGGGTTGGTCGCGTTCTCTAGACTTCAGCGACATGATCACCTCGCCGTACGCGGCAGCGCTGGACGCTCTGGGCGGACGGCGCCGAGTGTCGAGGGTCGCCGGCAGCGCGACGGCGTACTGGGTCTACGGCGAGCAGACGGCAAAGCCGCCGCTAGTGGTCGTACACGGCTTCCGGGGTGATCATCACGGGCTGGAGCCGATCGTGGCGCAGCTGGCCGGACGTCAGGTCATCGCGCCGGACCTTCCCGGTTTCGGCGAGTCGTCGCCGTTCACCGATCGTCGTCACGACGTGGACGGCTACGCCGGCTGGCTGGTCGACTTCGTGGCACAGGTGACGCCCGGCGGCCGGACCATCCTGCTCGGGCACTCCTTCGGCTCGGTCGTCGTCGCTGCCGCGCTGAGCCGCGGACTGGCCGCCCACCGCGCGATCATGGTCAACCCGATCGCGGCGCCGGCCTTGGCCGGACCCCGGGGCGTCCTGACCCGCCTCACCGCCGGCTACTACCGGTTGGGTGCGGCGTTGCCGGAGCGGCTCGGTCTCGGGTTGTTGGCCAATCGGGGCATCGTCCGGGGGCTGAGCATGGTGATGGCCAAGACACCAGACCGCGAGCGACGCCGGTGGATCCATGACCAGCACCATCGGTACTTCAGCAGGTTCGCCAATCGGCAGGTGGTGCTGGAGGCCTTCCGTGCCGCGACCGGCACCGACGTCAGCCAGTACGCATCGACCATCCCCGTTCCGGTGCTGTTGATCGGCGCGGACCGAGACGACGTCACAGCACCGGCGGCCCAGTACCATCTCGTCTCCCTCTTTCCGAACGCCGAGCTGATCATGATCCCGCGGGTCGGGCACCTGATCCACTACGAGGCACCCGAGCGGGCTGCCGCGGCGATCCTCGCCTTCACCGGTCCTCAACGTCACGCCGACAACCCGGCACCGCCGTCCCCGGACGGATCTGGATGAGGACGGGTGTGAGGTGAAGATCGTCGTCGACTGCCGTTATATCCGCCTGGGTCGGCACGACGGGATCAGCCGCTACACAGCAGGCATCGTCACCGAGCTGGGGCAGCTGAATCCGGTAACCATGCTGGTCAGCGACCTGCGGCAGTTGGAGATGCTGCCCGAGCTGCCGTACCAGCTGGTCTCGGCCCCCACCAGCCCGCTCGAGCCGCTGGTCGCCCGGCAGGTCAACCGGCTGCAGCCCGATGTGGTGTTCACCCCGATGCAGACCATGGGCTCGTTCGGCCGACGCTACCGACTGGTCCTGACCGTGCACGACCTCATCTACTACCGGCACCCGGCACCGCCGCCGGAGTTCGCCGCCTGGCTGCGGCTGATCTGGCGCCTCTACCACCTGACCTGGTGGCCGCAACGGCTGCTGCTCAACCGGGCCGATGCCGTGGTGGCCGTGTCCGAGACCACCCGGCGGCTGCTCAGCGAACACCAGCTCACCCGCCGTCCGGTGACAGTGGTCCCGAACGCGGCTGAACTGTCACCTGCGGCGGGGCAGCCCTCCCCCGACCGCTCCCGGGCCCGCTCGCTGGTCTATATGGGCACCTTCATGACCTACAAGAACGTCGAGACCCTGGTCACGGCGCTGCGGCTGCTACCCGGTTACCGGCTGCATCTGATGAGTCGGGTCAGCGACGCGGACCGGTCCAGGCTGCAGGGGTTGGCGCCGCCCGACGCCGACCTGGTCTTCCATGACGGCGCCACCGACGAGACGTACCACCGGACGCTCGCCGGCGCCCAGGCGCTGGTCAGCGCCTCCCGGGACGAGGGGTTCGGGATCCCCCTGGTCGAGGCGATGGCGCACGGCACACCGGTGGTGGTGAGCGACATCGAGATCTTCCGCGAGATCGGCGGTCCGGCGGCGGTCTTCGCCGACCCGGACGACCCCGCCACCTTCGCCGCTGCCATCCGAGGTCTGGAGGATGCCACGGAGTGGAACCGCCGGTCAACGGCCGCCTTGGCCCAGGCCGGACGGTACTCCTGGCACCGCTCGGCCCAGACGCTGCTCGACCTGTGCCGGCGCCTGGGTGGCGAGGACGGCTGACGACGCGACGCAGAGCCGGGATGGCGGCCGGATGAACTCACGCTGAACCCGGGGAGTTTCAGGGTATGTCCGGGCTGCGGAGTTTGGCCGTCGGTGAGAGAGTGAGGGTGTGCCCGTGTTCGCCGCCCTAGCACCCTGGCTGAGCACTGCGATGGCGATCTCGCTCGCAGTGCTGGGCGCGTTGTGCTTCGCGACTGCGGCTGTGCTCCAGCATCGAGAGGTGGGCAGGGCGGTCGATACGGCCGAGAGCTCAGGTCGCCCCCGCCGACTGGACCTGCCCGCGATACGTGAGCTGATCCGTACCCCCCGCTGGCTGATCGGGCTCGGGCTGATCGGGCTCGGGACGCTGGTGCATGTGACGGCGCTGATCCTGGCGCCCGTCACCATCGTGCAGCCGATCGGCGTGCTGGCGGTGCCGGTTGCCGTGCTCCTGTCGACCCGACACTCCGCTCTGCAGCCCACCCGCGGGATGGGCATCGGAGTGGCGCTGAGCGTGGTCAGCATCGCCACCTTCGTCTGGTTCGCGACCGGGCAGGCGGCCATTCAGCCCGTGTCGGAGGAGAAACTGGTCGGCGCCGGGGTGATCGTCGCTGTCGCTGTGGTCATCCTGTGGGCTGTCGCCGTCCGCGCCCCGCTCTGGCTCCGCTGCATCGCGGGCGCCTGTGCCGGGGCGATGAGCTTCGGCCTGGGGTCGGCTCTGATGCGCACCGGGGCGCAGGTGGTGAACTGGAACCTGGCGAACCTGCTCAACCCGCTGGTGATCGCCATCGCGATCGGCATGGTGGTGGCGATGTGCGTCGGGGCCTGGTCCGTCCAGCAGGCCTACGCCTCCGGCCCGCCGGAGGTGGTGCTGGCCTGCCTGACCGTGATCGACCCGTTGGTCGCCGTGGTCTTCGGCATCGTCCTGCTGGGTGAGGGTGCCTTCATCGGACTGGGCACCGGACTGGCGATGGCCGCCTGCGCCGTTCTCGCTACGGTGGGGGTCATCACCTTGGCGAAGCATCATCCCGATGCTGCGCTGCGGCCACAGCCGGTGCCCGTGACACCGACCCAGCGTCGACAACCGGTGGCCGCAGGACAGATCTTGGAGAAGGAGCGGTCTTGAGAGTCGTGTTGGGGGTTGACACGTATGCGCCGGACGTCAATGGGTCGGCCCAGTTCAGCCGCCGGCTGGCGCTCGGACTGACCGAGCGGGGCCATGAGGTCCATGTGGTGTGCGCGTCCGACAGGGGTCCTGGCCGCGTGGAGTCGGTCGACGGGGTGATCGAGCACCGGATCCGTTCCTACCGCTATCCCTGGGCGGAGTCGTTCCGGGTCTGCATGCCGTGGGACGCGAAGCTGCAGGTCAACAGACTGCTGACCGACCTCCGGCCCGACGTGGCCCATCTCCAGTGCCATATCCTGCTCGGCCGCGCCCTCGCCGCGGCAGCCAGGTCCCACGACGTGCCACTGGTCGCCACCAACCACTTCATGCCGGAGAACGTGTTCGGCTACGTGCCACTGCCTCGCGCGCTGACCCGACGGCTCGTCTCCAGCTGGGTCTGGTGGGACCTGAACCGGGTCTTCGGGCGCGCGGACCTGGTGACCGCGCCGACGCCCCGTGCCGTCGAGCTGCTGGAGGCCAACACCAACATCCGCGGTGCTCGTGCCGTCTCCTGCGGGATCGACTCGGATCGCTACTGGCAGGCCAGCCAGCTCGCAGGCACCGGCGACGGCCCGTCCGTGCTGTTCGTCGGTCGGTTGGACCAGGAGAAGCACGTCGACCAGCTGATCCGGGCGTTCGCCCAGCTGCCGTCAGACCTGTCAGCCAGTCTGGAGATCATCGGCGACGGGGAGGAACGGTCCGTGCTGCGCGCGCTGGCCGCGCGACTGGGCGTCGAGGACAGGGTCCACTTCCACGGCTTCGTGTCGGATGCACAGCTCCTGGCGGCCTACGGACGCTGCGCCGTCTTCTGCATGCCGGGGGTGGCCGAGCTGCAGAGCCTGGTGACGCTGGAGGCGATGTCGGCAGGCAAGCCGGTGGTCGCCGCCGACGCGATGGCCCTGCCCCATCTGGTCCACCACGGCAGGAACGGCTGGTTGTTCGCGCCAGGTGACGTCGAGGATCTGACCGGCCGCTTGTCGGACCTGCTGAGCGACCCGCAGCGGCGGCGTCGGATGGGTGAGGCGAGCCGCGCGATCGTCGCTGAGCATGCCCTCAGCGCAACCCTGGACAGCTTCGAGGAGATCTACAACCGGGTGGCCGGCCGCCGGGAGGTCGCTGTCGACGAGGACGAGGAAGAGGCGGCCTGACCGGCCCGGCACCTTGACGGAGCTGTTGGGCCGGGTTCACACTCCGACTAGATGCAGGTTGCTGCGTCGACCAAGGATGTGGGGGCGCCTTGATCGTTCTCATCGGCGGTACCGGACGGCTCGGGGAGCAGGTGCTGTCCAGGCTCGAACCCTCCGGCATCCCGCTCAGGGTGGTCGCCCGCCATCCCCCCACCGAGCGCTGGCGGGACGATCATCCCCGGGTCGAGTGGCGGCTCGCGGACGTTCGTGACCGTACGGAAGTGGATCAGGTCCTGGCAGGCGCCCGGACGGTCGTGTCGATGGTGCACGGTTTCAGCGGCACCGACGGCAACTCGCCCGAGACTGTCGACCGTGGCGGCAACATCTCGCTGATCGAGGCGGCCGAGAAGATCGGTGCCGACCTGGTGCTGCTGTCGGTCACCGGAGCGGCTGCCGACAGCCCGATGGAGCTGCACCGGATGAAGTACGCCGCCGAGCAACGGCTGCGGCACGCGAGCATCGGCTGGACCATCGTCCGCTCGGAGGCCTTCATGGAGACGTGGGCGGGGCTGCTGGAGCAGACGGCCGGCCGATCCAAGCGGCCGCAGGTCTTCGGCCGCGGCGACAACCCGATTGCCTTCGTCTCGGTCAAGGATGTCGCCGAGGTCGTGAGCCGCGTCGTCCAGGACCCGTCGCTGCGTGGCCGCATCCTCGAGATCACCGGACCGGAGACGTTCACGCTGCGCCGGCTTGCCGCTGCCGTGATGGCTGCCCACCAGTGGCCCGGATCGCCGCGCCGCGTCCCTCGCGGACTGCTGAGGGTGATGGCCCTGGCGACCGGGCGGATCAGACCGATGCTGGCCCGGCAGGCCCGGGCGGCGCTGGCGATGGACGAGCTGCCGAGTGTGATCCGGCAGCCACCCCTGCCCGGCATCGAGCTCACCCAGCTCGGCGACGTCCTGCACAGCTGACCGTCGACCTCCGGTGGCCGTTGCACCGAGCCTCATCGCCGAGGTCGACGGTCAGCCGATAGGTTGGCCGCTGATCGTGATGGAGCGGACCGCTGGGAGTGGCAGATGTCGGGTGGGATCGGCGCCGGGGAGGGCCTGGCAGGCACGAGGGTCCTGGTGACCGGGGCGAGCGGTCGGATCGGCAGGGTCACCACTGCGCTGTTGAACGACTGCGGCGCCCGGGTGACGGCCCTGTCGGCCAACGAGGAGCCCGCGCTCGAGGCTGAGCGGGTGCTGGTGGGCGACACCAGGTCCGAGGCTGACGTCGCCGACGCCCTGCAGGAGGTCGAGGCGGTGGTGCACCTGGCCGCATTGGCGCACAGGGACATCGACACGCCCTACAACGTCTACACCACCAACGTGGTGTCCACCTTCAACGTCCTGGCCCAGGCGGGTGCCGCCGGCATCCGCCGTGCCGTGGTGGCCAGCAGCATCAACGCCTACGGCGTGCCGATGAACCACCATGAGGTCACCCCGGCCTACTACCCGCTCGACTCCGACATCCCGGTCGACATCGACGACTGGTATTCGCTGTCGAAGTACAACGACGAGCAGACGGCGCGGATGGCCTGGCGGCACTGGGGGATCGATGTGGTCTCGCTGCGCTTCCCGTACGTCAACGACGCGGACGCCATCCGTCAGCACAGCGAGCGGCTGACCGCAGACCCGGCCGTCGGCGTGCGGGAGGGCTGGTCCTACCTGGACAGCAGGGATGCGGCGCGGGCCCTGGCGCTCGGGATCACCGCCGAGTTCACCGGGGCTCACCGGCTGTTCATCGCCGCCGACAGCACCTGCGTCCCCTATCCCACCGCGGACCTGCTGAACGCGTTCGCCGCTGACACGCCCAAGACGAAGGCGTTCATCGGCCGCGAGGTACCGATCGACCTGAGCGCTGTCCGGGCACTGCTCGGGTTCCGTGCCGAACACGAGATCGAGGTGGCCGAGATGCCGTTGCCACCGCACCTGGCCTGAGCCCGTCCGACGGGCCGTGCGACCCCCTAGATGCTCTGACCCCCTAGATGCTCTGACCCCCTAGATGCAAGGAGAGAGCCGATGGCAGCAACCGAGGCGAGCTTCGCCCAGCCCTGGCCGGTGCGGGACGAGGTCCGGATCCGTTCAGTCCGCACGATCGTGACCGCGCCGGAGGGTATCCCGCTGGTGGTGGTCAGGATCGACACCACCACACCGGGACTGTTCGGCCTCGGCTGCGCCACCTTCACCCAGCGCTGGCGGGCGGTCCGCACCTTCGTCGACGAGCACCTGGCCCGGCTGCTGGTCGGCCGCTACCCCGGTGACATCGAGGATCTCGTTCGACTGGCTCATTTCGCCGGCTACTGGCGCGGCGGCCCGGTCACCAACAACGCGATCTCCGGCGTCGACCAGGCGCTCTGGGACATCGCCGGAAAGCGGGCCGGCCTCCCGGTCTACGAGCTGCTCGGGGGCAAGGTTCGGGCGGCGGCCGACACCTATGTACATGCCTCCGGCGCCACGATCGAGGAGACGATCGCCAACGCCCAGCGGTTCGTGGCAGCCGGCTGGCGGCACGTCCGGCTGCAGGCCTCGACTCCGGGTGGCGGTGGCTACGGTTCGCCACGCATCCCCGGTGAGTACCCGGACGCTCCCTACCCGGACGGTTGGAGCGCCCGCGACTACCTGCGTCGGGTGCCGGACCTCTTCGCCGCCGCGAGGGAGGCGCTGCCACCCCATATCGAGCTCCTGCACGACGTGCACTCGAGGCTGACTCCCAAGGAGGCCGTGCTGCTCGCCCGCTCGCTGGAGCCGTACGGGCTGTTCTTTCTCGAGGACGTGCTCGCACCCGAGCACTGGGACAGGCTGCCCGAGGTCCGTGCCGCGAGTCCGGTGCCGATCGCCGTCGGCGAGCTGACCACCTCGATGACCGACGCCGTGCGGTTGGTGCGCGACGGCGGCGTCGACTTCATCCGCAGCCACATCTCCGGCATCGGTGGGCTCACCCCGGCCCGCAAGCTGGCGGCGCTGGCCGAGCTGGTCGGGGTCCGAACGGCCTGGCACGCCCCTGGCGACACCTCACCCGTCGGGGCGGCCGCCAACGTGGCGCTGGACGTGTCGTCGCCTGCGTTCGGGATCCAGGAGGGGCACGTCTACAGCAAGGCCACCCATGAGGTGTTCCCAGGGACGCTGCCCATCATCGACGGCTGGATCCGGCCGAACGAGGCCCCGGGGTGGGGGATCGAGCTCGACGAGGAGGCTGCCGCCGCTTACCCGGCCGACCTCTCCGGACATGACGCCTGGGCGGCGGGGGTGCGGCGGATCGACGGTGCTCTGGAGGCCCCGTGATGGCGCCCGGTGGGTCGGCTGCGAGGCATCGGTAGCATCACCATCGTGCGTCGTGCGGACCGCCTCACGGCGTCTCGGGTGACACCCTGCCGCCAACACCCAATGAGGTCACATGAGTCTGCTTCGGCTCGCCATCGGAACCGGTCCTGTCAACGCCCGCAGCTCCAAGAGCGGAGTGGGCCTGAGAGGTCTGCACGCCATCGGCTACCAGGTGGACGAGGCGGCGGCGGATGAGCTCAGATCCCAGCTCGAGCCCATCGACCGGGTCATCGCCGTCGGCGACCAGCTCAGTTATGCCGTCTACCCGACCTTCGCCGAGCTTGGCGGAGAGGTCGAGGCGGGGTGCGCGTCGACCGCGGTCAGCGTAGACCTGCGCTTCGATGACGGCGGCAGGCTGTCCGAGCTGTCGGTCCGCGACCAGCACGGCGTCCTCGTCGACCCCGGCTCCCAGTACCGGTCCAAGACCCTGGTCGTCGACCAGTGGAACCTCAAGACGGTCGACCTGGCCTCGGCCGCCGGTCGGCGGGTGTCGGCGGTCGAGGTCGTGGTCGAAGGGCTTGGCCGAGCGGCCACGGGCTGGCTCGACGAGGTCCGGATCGGCCCGATCGCGGCCGTCAGCGCCGACGCGAAGCCGACGGACTGGGTCCGTACCACCCGTGGCACCCACAGCTCGGGGCAGTTCTCCCGCGGCAACAACGCGCCGCTCGCCGCAGTGCCGCACGGGTTCAACTTCGTCACACCGGTCACCGACGCCGGCACCCGGCGCTGGATCTATTCCTGGCATCAACACAACGGCGCTGACAACCGGCCGGCACTGCAGGCGCTGGCCTTCTCCCACATCCCGAGCCCCTGGATGGGGGACCGGGCGATCTTCCAGGTCTGCCCGACCTCTCAGCCGGGCGTGCCGACGGCTGATCGGGAGGCGCGGGCGCTGTCGTTCGACCATGATCACGAGACCGACCGCGCCCACTACTACGGTCTGCACACCGACAGCGGACTGCAGATCGAGCTCGCCCCGACCGACCATGCGGTCATCATGAGGTTCACGTTTCCCGACGACAATGCCGCGTTGATCTTCGACCAGGTCGACGGGAACGGTTCACTCACCGTGACCGGCAGCACCGAGGACGGCAGGCCGGTGGTGACCGGGTACGTCGGGGCCGGAGTGGCCCGTGGCTCGCTGCTGCCGCCGATGTATGTCTACGGCGTGGTGGACCGGCCGGCCACCGAGTCAGGATTGCTGGCGGAGCCGGGCCGGGAGCGGGTCTGTGGCTACCTGCGGCTGGACGCTGGCGCGGACCGGCGGGTCGAGCTCCGGCTGGCGAGCTCGTTCATCGGCGTCGAGCAGGCGGCCCGCAACCTGGCCCAGGAGCTCGCGAGCGACGTGACCTTCGAGGCCGTCGTGGCTGCGGCTGACGCGCAATGGCTCGAGCGGCTGAGCCTGGTCTCGGTCGAGGGCGCCACTCAGGACCAGCTGGTCACCCTCTACTCGAACCTCTACCGGCTGTTCCTCTATCCGAACTCGATGAGCGAGAACATCGGCACCCCGGAGTCGCCACGCCTCGCCTACGCGAGCCCCTTCCAGCCGCCGGCGGGTCCGCACACGGCCGAGAGCACCGGCTGCGTCGTGGTCGACGGCGCGTGTTCGGTGAACAACGGCTTCTGGGACACCTACCGGACCTGCTGGCCGGCTCTGACCCTGCTCGACCCGGAACGCGCCGGCGGACTGCTGGACGGCTTCGTGCAGCACTTCCGTGACGGCGGCTGGACCGCGCGATGGAGCTCGCCCGGCTATGCCGACTGCATGGTGGGCACCAGCTCCGACATCGTCCTTGCCGACGCCTTCGTCAAGAACCTTCCCGGCGTCGACTACGTCGCCGGCTACGACTCGGCGATCCGCAACGCCACCGTCCCGGCCACCGACCGCGCGGTCGGTCGCAACGGGTTGGAGACGGCCATCTTCCGCGGTTACGTCGACACCGACACCACGGAGGGGATGTCGTGGACGCTGGAGAGCGCGATCAACGACTACGGGCTGGCGGTCTGGTCGGAGCGTCTGCTCGCCGAGGCCGGACCGGAACATCCACGGCGTCGGGAGTTCGAGGCCAATGCGGTCTACTTCGGCTCGCGCGCCCTCGCCTACGCGCACATGTTCGACGATCGGGTGGGCTTCTTCCAGGGCCGCACGGCGGGGGGTGACTTCCGGTTGGGGCCGGAGGACTTCGACCCGGCCCTGTGGGGGTACGACTTCACCGAGACCAACGGCTGGGGGATGGCGTTCACCGTCCCGCACGACCCCGCCGGGCTGGCGGCTCTCTACGGTGGGGACGACCGGCTGGCGGCCAAGCTGGACGAGTTCTTCGCCACCCCCGAAACCGCTGCGGAGGAGCTGGCCGGCTCGTACGGCACGCCGATCCATGAGATGACCGAGGCGCGGACGGTACGAATGGGGATGCTGGCGCTGTCCAACCAGCCGGCGCACCACATCCCGTACCTGTACCTGCAGACCGGCGCGGCGCACAAGACCCAGGCGATCACCCGGGAGTGCCTCAGCCGGCTGTTCCTCGGCTCCGAGATCGGTCAAGGTTACCCGGGGGACGAGGACAACGGAGAGATGTCGGCCTGGTGGCTGTTCAACGCGCTGGGGTTCTATCCGCTCAGCCTCGGGTCGGGCGAGTACGTGATCACCACCCCGTTGTTCGAGCGGGCCGAGGTTCGGCTGCCGAACGGCCGGGCGGTGGAGGTGGTGGCGCACCGGCAGGCCGCCGATCACGTCTACATCCAGTCGCTGACCATCGACGGCAACGCCTGGCCGGACCCGGTGGTGCCCCATGACCTGCTGGCGGCCGGCGCGAGGCTGGAGTTCGAGCTGGGCCCAGAACCCTCCAGCTGGGGGAGCGGAGGCAGGCGACCGGCCGCGCTCACGCCGGCCGGGCAGCGCCCAACGCCGTTGGTCGATCTCACCCGGTCCCGGTCCGGCGCGGCCGCGGGCGGTCCCGGCGACCCGTCGCTGGTTTTCGACGACTCCTCCGCCGATGCGCTGACGCTGGCTCCCGGTGGGTGGGTGAGCTGCGCCTTCGACTCACCGGTCAGGCCGGTGCTGTACACCCTGACAGGATCACCCGACGACGGACCGCGGTCCTGGCTGCTCGAGGGCTCGGACGACCAACAGAGCTGGCAGACGCTGGACGAGCGCTCGGGCGAGTCGTACCGCTGGCAGCGGCAGACCAGGCCGTTCCTGGTCGACGGGCTGCGGCCGTTTCGACACTTCCGGCTCCGCCTCACCGGCGCCCCGGACGCGGAGCGTGCCGTCCGGCTGTACCAGTGGGAGCTGCTGGCCTGAGCACTGCACGGAATCGACCACTCATCAGGTGCCGCGCGCAGGCGCTCGGCGCCGCGCCGAGCAGCCGGCGCGACGAGCGGTCGATTCCTTGCATAGGGGCACTGGTCAGACCAGTATGACCAGTGCTACTGTACTGCCACTGATCGCACATACGGAGGTAGGAAGTGGCGAAGTCGCTGGTTCTCCAGACGGAGTTCAACAACCTGGAGCTGGAGCTCGACCCGGAGAGCGGCCTGCCGGTTCGACTGTGGTTACGCGACGGCGCAGACCGTCCGGCCGTGGAACTGGAGAGTTCGCTTCGGTTGGTCACCGGCGGTGACGAGGTGCACTCCCCGGTGGGCGGCCTCGCCTACCGCGACTGCGTCGAGATCGGTGACCTGCGTCGGGTGTCCGAACCGGTTTCGATGCTGTTGGCCGACGGCCGCAGCTTCCTCATCCATGCCGAGGCCGGCCAGTGGCAGGTGTCACTGCGCTACACCTTCCGCGGCGACGAGCCGCGGATCGGTCTCCGGGTCGAGGTCGAACCTCCCCGCGAGGGTGTCCGGATCCTGCGCAACCTGCACCTGGACACCAGAGTGGTCACCTCCGGGCAGACCGGATGGCGGCTGCAGGCGCCCGGCAGCCGGGTGCGGCCTGACCTGCCGCTCGAGCAGTTCGGCAAGCGGCTGGAGGTCTCCCCGGCCAGCGGCCTGAAGGGCTCGGCCGGACTGGTCGCGCTGGAGAACCTCGAGCAGCATCAGACCTTCGTCTGGTGGCCGTTCTCCCGCGCCGAGATCGGCGACGAGACGGTCGTCCCGGGTCCCGACGGTCCGGTGCTGGCCTGGCAGACCGACCTGTCCGGCGAACCCGAGCCCGGCGGCAGCCTCGAGACCGGTGAGCTCTTCCTCGACCTGCAGCCACAGACCTGGTCGCAGCTGTTGCCGGACCTGCGGCGCTGGCTGTCGGAAGGCATCGGCGTGCGCGGCCCGAACGACACGCCCTCCTGGATCAGGAGTGCCCGCATCTTCGAGGTGCAGATCGGGTTCTCGGTCTTCCACGGTGACTGGCGCTACGAGCCGTACCCCGAGGCTGCCGACCTGCTGGCGGACCTGGACCGGATCCAGGGGCTGGGCTTCACCACGATCCAGATCATGCCGCGGCACCCGTTCCCGAGCTACAACGTCTTCGACTACGCCGATGTCACGACGAGCTGGGGTGACGAGGACATCCTGCGCGAGCTCGTCCGGCAATGTCACCAGCGTGGCATGCGGGTGATCCTGGACATCCTGCTGCACGGTGTCGTCGACAAGGAGGCGGTGGCCCATGCCGCCGACGGCGTACGCAACGGCCCGTACTTCGCCCGGCTGGACGAGAAGACACCTCCGCTGTGGCAGGACGACGGGGAGTCCTACCTGGTGGCGTACAGCCGGCACATCGTGGACTTCGAGCCGTACTGGAGTGGCGGCTCCGCCGCCCGGCACCAGCTGGCGGACGAGCATCCGGAGTGGTTCTGCCGCGACTCCGCGGGCGAGATCATCGGCGTCTACACCAAGGCCTTCGACAACGCTCACCCCGGCTGGCAGCAGTACTTCATCGACAGTGCGGTCGCGCTGGTGGAGCGGCTGGACATCGACGGTTACCGCTTCGACGCGCCGACCTACAACTACTTCGCCAACTGGTCCGAGCGGAGCCGGACCCATGCCGGCACCTCCATGCTCGGCTGCCTGGTGCTGTTCCGGCATCTGCGCCGGGCGCTGAAGGCGGTCAAGCCGGACGTGATGCTCTACACCGAGCCGTCCGGGGTGTTGCTGCGCGAGGACATGGACGTCAACTACAACTACGACGAGCAGTGGCTGTTCGCCGCCGTGATGAACGCCGACCAGTCCGTCGACAACCAGGAGGTGCGCAACGGCCGCGAGCTCGGCCAGTGGCTCGCCAACCGTGACGCGCTGCTGCCGGCGGGCTCGATCACTGCTCACCACATCGACTCGCACGACACCTTCTGGTGGCCGCTGCCGGGCGGCAAGTGGATGCGGGAGCAGTTCGGGGTCGGGGCGACCCGGGCACTGACCGGCGTGTTCGCGCTCAGCGGGGACCCGTTCATGATGTTCGTCGGTGGCGAGCAGGGGATCGAGCAGGACCTGGTCACCATCGCCAGGCTCCGGGACGAGCGTCCTGAGCTGGCCGGTGGAGTCTCCGACTACACCAGCGTCACGGTCGACAACGATGCTGTCTATGCGGTCACCCGCCGCTCCGGCACGGACGCCACCCTGGTGCTGGTCAACCTTTCGACCGACTCCCTGACAGTCACCTGTCGCATCCCGACCACCCTGGTCAGCGCCGGTGGTCAGGACCTCGAGCTGCGGGATCTGTACGTAGCGGAGACCCTGACGGCGGCCGGCGGGGATGCTGCTGCGACGCTGGCTGTCGATCTGGCGCCGCTGCAGGTGCGCGCTATCGCTCTGACGTAGCAGCGGCGACGTCATCACCAGCGGCCGACATGAGAAGCGGGCCGGATCGGGTCGAAGATGAGAGCGACATGTCCGAAGACGAGGAGGGCCGGATGAGTCTGGCATCGGGACGGTCGGTGTTGATCACCGGCGGGTTGGGCGCACTGGGCGGCCCCTGCTGCGCGGCGCTGGTCGAGGCGGGCGGGCGGGTCGTGGTGAACGACATCCTGCCGGAGCAGAGCGTGCCACCGGCCGAGCTGGACCGGCTGGCCGGCTACATCGCCCGGGATGCGGAGACGGCTGAGGCCGCGGACGAGATCGTCGAGCGGGCGGCGGAGCTGGCCGGCGGCCTGACCGATGTCGTGCTGCTGGCCGGCCGCGTGCACAGCGCGCCACTGCTGGAGCAGACGCCGGCCGACGTCCGCGACGTGTTCGCCCTGAACGTGGAGCGGGCCTTCGCCACCGCACAGGCGGCGGTCCGGCGCTGGTCGGCCCTGGGTCAGCCCGGCAACCTCGTCTTCGTCGGCTCGTGGGTGGCCGATGTGCCCTGGCCGGGCGTCGGCCCGTACGCGGCGAGCAAGGCGGCACTGCGGGCGATGGCCCGTTCGTTCGCCCGCGAGTTCGCCCCGATCGGGATCCGGGCCAACGTGCTGGCCCCGGGCATCGTGGACGCCGGGATGGCCCGGAAGCAGTGGGACACCGAGCCCGACTACCGCCGCCGTGCCGGGCGTGCGATCCCGCTGGGCAGGCTGCAGCCGGTGGAGTCGGTCGCCTCGTCACTGCTGTTCCTGTGCTCCGACCTCTCGTCCTACATGACCGGCGCGACGCTGCTGGTCGACGGCGGGGCCAGCCTGTACCCACTCGACCCGGAGGAGACCTCCTGATGGCGCCGACAGCGGGACCCCCGTCGCGGATCTGGTCGAAGGAGGCGCTGAGCCGTGAGATCGAGTCGGAGTTCCTGGCCGGCTCGGTGACGGCCGGTGCGGCGCTGCCATCTGAGCGGGTGCTCTGCGAGCGCTACCGGGTTTCCCGGCCGTTCCTGCGCGAGGTGCTGAGCGGACTGCAGCAGCGTGGCAGGATCGACATCGTTCCGGGTCGTGGAGCCTTCGTCCGCGACACCAGCGCCGCCGACGTCGCCCGGGTGGTGCAGCAGTCCAGGCTGGTGCGCGACGCCACGCCGCGCGAGCTGATCGAGGCCAGGGCCACCCTGGAACGCCAGACCGTGATGCTCGCCGCCACCCGGGCCACGGCCCAGGATCTCGAGTCGATCGAGCGCGCGCTCGCCGCCTTCGACCGGGCGCCGGACCTGCTGGCGCGCGCCCGAGCCGACATCGCCTTCCATGCGTTGATCGCCCGTGCCTCCAAGAACGCCGTGCTGGAGCTGATGTTCGGCTCGGTCAGCACGCTGGTGTTCGAGGTGATGCTGCGCTCGCTGGGCGATGCCAAGACGGCGAAGCGGGGCACTCCCCACCATGCCCGCATCCTCGATGCTCTCAGGGCCCGCGATGTCGATAAGGCGGTAGCGGAGATGTCGAGCCACATCCACCTGGCCGAGCGCACCTACGGCAGCGACCTCGACCAGAGCCTCAAGATCATGGCTGCCGACGTGCTGCGCCGCTCCTATGGGCGGGACATCGTGATCGAGGACGTTGTCAGCGACGCCGTCTCCGAGTTTCAGGAACACCACACCGAAGGGACGCTGTCATGAAGATCGACCGCATCGACACCGTGCAGCACGAGGACTTCCCCAACCTGCTGCACGTCCTGGTGCACACCGACGACGGGGTGGTCGGCACCGGCGAGACGTTCTACGGCGCCGAGGCGGTGGAGGCCCAGATCCACGCGGTGGCGGCGCCGCTGCTGCTGGGTGCGGACCCACTGCGGATCAACGCCCACAACCGGACGCTGCAGGGCTACGTCGGCTACACAGGGTCGGGGGCGGAGACCCGCGCCCGGTCGGCTATCGACATCGCCCTGTGGGACATCCGGGCCAGGGCCGCCGGCGTCCCCCTCTACGACTCGCTGGGCGGGCTGACCCGGAGCTCGATCCGGACCTACAACACCTGTGCCGGCAGTCACTACGTGCGTCGACACGGTCAGTCCACCCGCAACTGGGGGCTGGACGCGCAGTCGGGCAACTACGAGGACCTGCAGCGCTTCCTCACCGACGCCGGCTCGCTGGCCGAGGAGCTGCTGGCCGAGGGGCTCACCGGGATGAAGATCTGGCCCTTCGACAGCTACGCCGAGGCGAGCAACGGCACCTCCATCACCGCGGCCGAGCTGCAGCGGGCCTTGTCGCCGATCAGGCAGATCCGCGACGCCGTGGGTACCGAGATGGACGTCATGATCGAGCTGCATGCGCTCTGGAACGTCCCGATGGCACGCAAGATCATCCGCGCACTGGCGGACTTCCAGCCGTACTGGGTCGAGGATCCGGTGCGCGCCGACATCGACCACGGGTTGGCCTCCCTGACCGACACCATCGCCGCAGCAGGCACCATGCTCGCGGCCGGCGAAACGGTCGCCTCGGTGGGCACCTTCCTGCCCTTGATCGGCTCGGGTGGGCCGCTGGATGTGGTGACGCTCGACGTCACCTGGTGCGGCGGTTTCACTGAGGCCATCGCGATCGCCGCTGTGGCGGCGACGGCTGGGCGGGCGATCGCCCCGCACGACTGCACCGGCCCGATCTCGCTCGCTGCCGCCACCCACCTGTCGCTGTCGGCGCCGAACGCGCTGCTGCAGGAGACGGTCCGGGCGTCGCTCCGCGGCTGGTACGGCGACATCGCCACCAACCTGCCGACCGTGGCCGAGGGACACCTCCACCCGCCGACCGGCACCGGCCTCGGCACGGAGCTGCAGCCCGACTACCTCACCTCGTCGGGCGCCCACGTCCGCAGCTCCAGGTGACCTGCCCCAGCCGCGCCCAGAGCGGTGCTGCTGAGGCGCCCTGAGCTTGTCGAAGGGCTCCGGGTGGAGGGCTCTTCGACAGGCTCAGAGCGCGGAGGGTGGACAGGCCCGGAGCGCGGGTGGACAGGCCCGGAGCGCAGTGGTCAGCGGGGCAGCGGGGGGAACTCGTCGTCGGGCAGCGGCCGACCGACCTCCAGGTCGAAGGGATCGGTGCACACGTGCTTCTTGCCGTTGTACGTCGCAGCGGCGTCGACATAGATGTTGACCAGTGCATAACGGAACTCGTCGGTGTCGTTCGAATTGGCCGTGTGTGCCAGGTAGCCGTTGTGGAATGTGCAGTCACCGGCGCGCAGTGGCACGGTGACCCGAGGTTCGTAGACCAGGTCAGGGGCGACAGTGAAGAGGTCCCTGCTGTCGGTGAGGTCGATGGCGCGGAGGTCCGTGCGCTTGTGGCTGCCGGGGATGAACGTCATGCAACCACGCTCCACCGGCACGTCCACCAGGGCGATCCAGGCTGACAGCTGGTGCCTGGCGTTCGCATGCGGCCAGTAGGGCGCGTCCTGGTGGAACTCGGTCGGTGTCTGGTTGTGCGGCTTCTTGATCAACAGCTGGTCATGCCACAGCCGAAGCGGGATGCCGGCCAGCTGGGTGGCGATGGCGGCGAGACCGTTGTGCAGCACCAGCTCGCGCAGCGTCGGGTCGGACTTCCACACCTGGACGATCTGGCGGAACATGGTGTTGCTCGGGTCGAGCGATGTCAGCTGGTCGTAGGCGACAGCGGCCGCCTCCCGATAGGTTTCGACCTCCTCAGGGCTCAGCACCTGCGGCACGTGCAGGAAACCGTTGGTGCGGTAGCTGTCGACCTGCTCGGGAGTGAGGGTGATCGTCGGAACGGAGGTGGTGGTCATCGTCTGATCCTCGGTTGGGTGGTCGGGCGTCGTCCGGCCGGCGGCCAGCACCGTCCCATCGTCGCCTCGGTTGGTCGACGGAGACTAGACTTCGGATGACGTCAACTAGCACGATCCTGCACTCTTCAAGATCACGGACGGCGCGACAGATGGACAAGTTCACCCGTACGGAGGTGTTCGGAGCTGCCGGCTACCCCGTCGCCGCCGACCGCTACCGGGTCGATGGCGAGGTCCCCACGCACAGCCACGACTTCCTCGAGCTGGCCGTGTTGGGCTCTGGGGCGGCGGTGCACGTGACCCGCGCCGGCCGGCAACAGCTCAAGCCCGGGACCGTGCTGGTGATGCGACCTGGCGCCTGGCACGGTTACACCGACTGCGTCCGGGCCGACATCATCAACGTCTATCTGGGCCCGGAGCTGCTGCGGCGGGAGCTGATCTGGCTGCTCGACTTCCCCGACCTGGCGCGGTTCCTGCTCCAGGGTGGGACCTCGGTCGACCAGCTGGGTGCGGACGCGCTGGCCCGCACGGTCGGCTGGCTGGCCGAGCTGCAACGCCGACCGGCCGAGCCCGGTGCGGCCTCAGTCATCGTGGCTCTCGGCCTGCTCGGATGCGCGCTGGGCGAGCTGGCCGGTCTGACCTTCAGCAGCGGCCGGCACGCGGCTGCAATCTCGCCGATCGTGCGCCGGGCGATCCAGCTGATGACCGACGACCCGGCCGCTGCCTGGTCGATGCCGGTCCTGGCGACTCAGCTGAACGTGTCCGTGTCGCACCTGCACCGCCGCTTCACCGCCCAGCTGGGAGCGTCGCCGATGGCCTGGCTGGCCAAGGTGCGGGCGGAGCTTGCCGCCGTCCTGCTGATCCAGACAGACCGTACGGTCACCGACATCGGCCAGCGCGTCGGCTGGCCCGATGCCAACTACGCCAGTCGCCGGTTCAGGCAGGCCTACGGGATCAGCCCGACGAGCTACCGGGCGCGCTTTCGAGCTAGTGTCTGAGGGCCACACTCGGACGCAGATGTCCGTCCTGCGAACATCTGCGTCCGCTACGGTCCTTCCAGTCCCCGCAGGGTATTTCCTAGATTGGACAGCGACCGAACGTCATCCATGTCGACACTGAAGGAAGTCAGATGACCACCCTGGCAACATCGCAGCTGGAACAGTACGCGCTGGAGTACCAGCAGCAAGGATTCGTGCTGGCCAAGGGCCTGCTCAGCAAGAAGGAGGCCGCGGACTATCGGACCCACAGCCATGACCTGCTGACGATGCTGAACCGCAACGACGATCCGACCTGGGGAGCCGCCGCCGAGGTGGCGATGGGCCAGGCCACCCAGCTGAAGCATCTGCATGACGCGCAGTTCTACGACGCGGCCTACTCGCGGCTGCTGGTCGACCCGCGCTTCACCGACGTCGCCTCGGCCGTGCTGGGCGTGCCCAATGTGCAGCTCCACCACACGAAGCTGTTCGTCAAGCCGCCGGAGAACGGCTCGCCGTTCCCGTTGCACCAGGACCACCCGTTCTTCCCGCACACCTACCATCGGGTCGCCGCGGCCATCTTCCACTTCGACGACGCACCGCTGGAGAAGGGCTGCGTCCGAATCGTGCCCGGCAGCCACCTCGCCGGCCCGCGCGAGCATGACCCGGCCGGCAGCTTCCACCTCACCGATGTCCCGTTCTCCGACTCGGTGCCGCAGCCGGCCGAGGCCGGTGACGTGCTGTTCTTCAGCTATCTCACGGTGCACGGGTCCGGGGTCAACGTCAGCAACGAGGCCCGCACCACCTGGCTGGTGCAGTTCCGCGACCCGGCCGACCCGCCGCTGACCGATGCCCACAACCACTCTCTCGGCCAGGGCATGATGCTCGCCGGCATCGACCCGACCGGTCGAAGGGGCAACGTTTGAGGCTGGACCTGGTCTCCGGCGCCGGAGCCATCGTCGACCTCGCAGGGCGGCTCGAGTCCTGCGAGGTCGACGGCTTCGGTGTCGACTTCCTCAGCTGGGGTTTCTTCCGGCCGGTCTACTGGCGCAACTACTCCCACACCCACTCGTTCTTCGAGGTCTGTCTCGGCTACGCGGGCGAGGGCTCGTTCGCTGTCGCTGACCAGCACCATGACGTCGGGGCCGGCTCGGTCTTCCTGGCCCGCCCCGGTGACGTGCACGAGATCATCTCCAGCCGCAGCGACCCTCTCGGTATCGCGTTCTGGGGGTTCACCTGTACTCCGCAGCGGGGCAGCAGCCCCTCGCAGCCGGGCTGGTGGAGCGGGCTGACCCGTACGGACCGGCCCCTGGTGTCGGTTGACACCGGCACCCTGTCGGCGGTGGTCGCCGCCTTGGCCGACGAGGCGCGCAGTCCGCGATCGGGGCACCAGCCCATGCTCCAGGCGCTCGGTGCGGCCCTGGTCATCCAGACCGCCCGCGCCTTCACCGCCGAAGATGATCTTGAGGTCGACCGGACCAGGAGCGACCGGCGGTCGTTCGTGGTCGCGGCGATGGAACGCTATCTGCTGGACAACCTGAGCCGGCCGATCACCGTACGCGATGTGGCCGCGGAGGTGCATCTGTCGGAGCGGCACGCGGAGCGGCTGTTCAGCCAGCAGACGGGGGTGTCTGTGATGGCCACGCTGCGTCGGCTCCGGCTGGAGCGAGCCGCCCAGCTGCTGCTGGACTCGTCCTCGACAGTGACGGAGGTGGCCAGGCGCTGCGGCTACCCGGAGGTCCGCCCCTTCAGCACCGCCTTTCGCCGGCAGTACGGACAGCCACCGCTGACCTTCCGAGCCAACGGCGGCACCCTGCACCTCGGCTGACTCCCGGCCACTTCGCGCAGGAACGTCGTCCTCGCACAAGGTCGACCATGGGTGAGGTGCGACCACGGTGTGCGAAGTGCGTCCTCGCACACGTACTGTCGCCGCCGGTGCGCCTCCACCTGCTGAAACAGGGCTCACGCGTCGGCGGTGACCGTCGCTATGCTTTGCGGCGAAGCAAACCCAATCCCCAACCCAGCAAAGGGACCACTATGAAGATCGGCGTCGTAGGCACCGGACAGTTCGCCGGAAGTTTCATCGCGCTGTGGCAGCTCCATCCCGATGTGGAGGCTGTGTACGCCACCGACGTGCTGCCCGAGCGCGCCGAGCAGCACCGCCAGAAGTACAACATGGCCGGCACCTTCGCCGACCTGGACGAGCTGCTCGCCTCGGACGTCGACTCGGTGGCGGTGATGACCCAGCGCTGGAGCCACGGCGAGCACGTGCTCAAGGCCCTCGATGCCGGCAAGAACGTCTACTCGGCGGTGCCGATGTCGATGCGGCAGGACGAGATCGAGAAGATCATCGCCAAGGTGGAGGAGACCGGCCTCATCTACATGATGGGGGAGACCAGCTACTACAACCCGGCGGTGGTCTGGGCCCGGGAGCGGATCGCCGCGGGCGACTTCGGTCGGGTGTTCTACTCCGAGGGTGACTACGTCCATGACATGGACAACGGCTTCTACGCCGCGTACCAGTACAGCGGCGGTGAGGACTGGAAGAAGACGGCCAGCTACCCTCCCATGCTCTACCCGACCCATGCCGTCGGTGGAGTGCTCGGCGCTGTGCCAAGCCACGCCGTCAGCGTGAGCTGCATCGGCGTCGTCGACGACCGCGGTGACGGCGTGTTCGACAAGGAGGTGTCCATGTTCAACAATGACTTCTCCAACATGAGCGCCCACTTCGAGCTCGCCGACGGCGGCATCATGCGGACCAACGAGTTCCGTCGGGTCGGCCATCCGGGCGGCATCCACGAGTCCCGGTTCCGGTTCTACGGCACCGACGCAGTGATGGAGCAGACCTCGACCGGCGCCGCCTACAGCGACCGCACCGGCATCAGGGACATCAGCGACCTCTTCCACACCACCGAAGGGCAGGCCGCCTCGGATCCCGACGACCTGGCCGGAATCGATCCCGCGCTGGTGCACAGCTTCCGGTCGGGGACCGCCAAGGTTCACGACCGCAGCCGGCTGCCGAAGGAGTTCGAAGGGGCGAAGAACGGCCATGAGGGATCACACCACTTCCTGGCCGACGACTTCGTCCGCGCCGTGACCACCGGCAAGCAGCCGCCGGTGAACGCCTGGACTGCGGCGCGGTTCACCATGCCCGGCATCATCGCCATGGAGTCGGCACTGCAGGGCGGCGTCCGGCTGCCCATCCCCGACTACGGTCCGGGACCGCAGTAGTCGCGAGAGGTACAGACCAGGTCATCCACGCGGCCAGGAGCAGCAGGCATTCCCTGCGGCTCCTGGCCGTTCGGCGCTTTCGGGGCCGTGCCCTGAGCTCTGATCCCGCGCCCTGAGCCGGTCGAAGGGCCGCGCCCTGAGCTGGGATCCCCGCGCCCTGAGCCCGTCGAAGGGCACAAAACCAACCCCTCACCGCTCTTGTTGCATACCCCCATGGGGTATATGATCCGAGACATGAACGCACAGCATGAGCAGCTGGCCGCGCACGGTCAGCACCAGCACCACGACCACGCCGACCACGTGGCCCAGTTCCGACGGCTGTTCTGGGTCATGCTGGTGCTGGCGGTGCCGGTGGTGTTCCTGAACCCGATGTTCGCCGCGTTGGTCGGCTACCCGCTGCCCGCCAACGCAGCACTCGACTGGATCGCCCCCATCCTCGGCAGTGGCATCTTCCTGGTCGGAGGTCGCCCCTTTCTGGCTGGCGCACTGGAGGAGCTGCGGAACCGCCGGCCGGGGATGATGCTCCTGATCTCGCTGGCCATCACCGTCGCCTTCGTCTCGTCCTGGGGCGCCAGCCTGGGGATGCTGCACCACGAGCTGAACTTCTGGTGGGAGCTGGCTCTGCTGGTGGTGATCATGCTGCTCGGTCACTGGATCGAGATGCGGGCGCTGGCGCAGACCACCTCGGCGCTGGACTCGCTTGCGGCCCTGTTGCCTGATGAGGCCGAGAAGCTCGACGGCGACGAGCTGATCACCGTCGCGCCGGCCGATCTGCAGCTGGGAGACGTGGTGGTCATCCGGCCCGGGGGGCGGGTCCCGGCCGACGGCGAGATCGTCGAGGGCAGTGCGGAGGTGGACGAGTCCATGATCAGCGGCGAGTCCCTCCCGGTGCACCGCGGTCGCGGCGACACCGTGGTCGCCGGCACCGTCTCCACCGACTCGGCTCTCCGGGTGCGGGTCACCGCTGTCGGCGATGCCACCGCCCTGGCCGGGATCCAACGGCTAGTGGCTCAGGCGCAGAGCTCGTCGTCACGGGCCCAGCGACTCGCCGACCGGGCCGCGGCATGGCTCTTCTGGTACGCCCTGGTCGCGGCCGCGGTCACCCTGACCGTCTGGCTCCTGGTCGGCAGCCCGGAGAGTGCGCTGATCCGCACCATCACCGTGCTGGTGATCGCCTGCCCGCACGCCCTGGGCCTGGCGATTCCGCTGGTCGTCGCGATCAGCACCGAACGGGCCGCCAAGGCCGGTGTGCTGATCAAGGACAGGATGGCCCTGGAGCAGATGCGCACGGTCGGGGCGGTGCTGTTCGACAAGACCGGAACCCTGACCAAGGGGGAGCCGGCCGTCACCAGGGTCGCTACGAGCGAAGGTTGGGACCCGGATCGGCTACTGGCGGTGGCGGCCGCGGTCGAGAGCGACTCCGAGCATCCGCTCGCGCGGGCGATCGTCGCCGAGGCGACTCGGCGTCGGCTGGCCATCCCCAAAGCCGAGGACTTCTCGGCCCGGGCCGGGCTGGGGGTCCGAGCGAGCGTCGAGGGCAGCACGTACCGGATCGGCGGCCCGCGACTGCTGGAGTCGGCCGACCTGGCCCCGCTGCCGGACAGCGAGCGATGGAAGGCTGACGGCGCCATCATCCTGCACCTGCTGGAGGAGGACCGGGTGGTCGGTGCACTCGGCCTGGCCGACGAGGTGCGGGAGGAGTCGCGGCAGGCGGTCAGACAGCTCCACCAGCGCGGCCTCCAGGTGGCCATGATCACCGGTGACGCCGAGCAGGTGGCCCGGGCCGTCGCGGCGGAGCTGGACATCGACCTCGTGTTCGCCCAGGTGCGTCCCGAGGACAAGGGCGCCAAGGTGGCCGAGCTGCAACGCTCCGGGACCACCGTGGCAATGGTGGGTGACGGGGTGAACGACGCTCCCGCGCTGGCCCAGGCGGATGTCGGGATCGCGATCGGCGCCGGCACCGACGTCGCCATCGCTTCCGCAGGCGTCGTCCTGGCCAGTGACGACCCTAGATCGGTGCTCTCGGTCCTGGACCTGTCGCATGCCAGCTATCGCAAGATGAAGCAGAACCTGTGGTGGGCTGCCGGGTACAACCTGGTGGCCGTCCCGTTGGCCGCGGGTGTGTTGGCCCCGGTCGGGTTCGTCCTGCCGATGGCCGTCGGAGCCATGCTGATGTCGCTCTCCACCGTCGTCGTGGCGTTGAACGCCCAGTGGCTGCGCCGTCTCGATCTGCGGCTGGGTCGTACTGACGCGCCGGCTCGCGCAGCGTCCGGTGCGCGGGAGGAGCGGCGCCCGGTCGAGGGTGTGCACAGGTGAGCGGTGCACCTCCGGCACGCTGGTGGGCGATAGCATCGGTGGCTCATGGTCCGGAAGAGCGGCACAACGTCACCGGACCGAGTCACGGCTTGTGGTGAACGGAGCGTTCTGGTGGGCGGCGATGTGATCGGTACCGGCGTTCGCGCCTACCTGCGGCTTCTTCGGTACGGCCCGGCCGCACGGCCGTTCATCGCCGCCACCATCGCCCGGCTGCCGATCGCGATGGCACCGATCGGAATCCTGCTGCTGGTCCAGCAGGAGCGTGGCGCCTACAGCATCGCGGGTCTGGTGACCGGTGCGTTCGCGGTCGGTTCCGCTGCCGGCACCCCCGTCTGGGGTCGGCTGATGGACCGGTTCGGCCAGACCAGAGTGCTGCTGCCGACGTCGACCGCCAGCGCGACGCTGCTGGTGTCCTTGGCACTGGCCACCGTCCTCGGCGGTCCGATCGCGCTGCTCGTCGTGCTGGCCGCCCTGGCCGGACTCAGCTTTCCGCCGATGAGCCCGGCCATGCGGGCGGCCTGGCGGGTGGTCTTCCCCGACCCTGCCTCGCGGCGGGTCGCCTTCGCGTTGGACGCCACCTCGGTGGAGCTCATCTTCGTCGGCGGACCGCTGCTGCTGTCCGCCCTGCTCGCGTTCTCGGTGCCGGTGATCCCACTGCTGGTCACGGCAGGCCTGATGGCCGGTGGCGGCATCGCGTACTGTCGCACCGATGCGGCCCGCCAGTGCCGGCCCGTGCATCCCGGCCAGGGCGATCCGGAGACCGCGACGTTCCCGCCGCACCGGGGCGAGCGGTCCGCACTGGCCGCCACCGGAGTCGCCGCCGTGCTGTTCGTGATGATCGCCCTCAGTGTGGGGTTCGGCCAGCTCGACACCTCGATGGCGGCCACGGCTGGGGAACTGCTCGGCGGCACCCAGCGGGTCGGCCTGCTGTTCGCCGCGATCGCGGGCGGCAGTGCCATCGGCGGGCTGGCCTTCGGTGCCCGGGCCTGGCGCTTCGAGGAGCGCAGGGCGGTACCCGTGCTGTTGGGGCTCTTCGCTGTCCTGCTGGGGGTGATGGCGCTGCTGATCGGCATACCGCATCTGTCGCTGTGGGTGCTGATGCCGTTGCTCTTCGTCACCGGCGTGACGATCGCCCCGACTCTGATCATGCAGCAGAACCTGCTCGACCATCTCGCCCCGCAGCACCGTCTCAACGAGGCGCAGGCGCTGCTGTCCGCCTCCAACACCACCGGCGCTGCGGCCGGCACCGCTCTTGCCGGGGTGCTGATCGACTTCCACGGCCTGAACTGGTCCTTCGGCGGTGCCGCCATCGGCGTGGCGTCTGCCGCGCTGATCGCCACCATCAGCCAGCGGCACTGGCGAGCAGCCTCGGTCGCGGTCCAGGAACGGACCGCCTCGCACGCCGCGACGCGACGCTAGAGCCCTGCAGGGCATCCTCTTGCTATGACCGAGGGCTACTCCGGTACGCCGCTGGCGCGGAAGCTGGGCATCAAGCCGGGCATGCGCATCGTCCTGCTGTCGACGCCCAGAGAGCTCGAGAGCTGGGTCAGCTCACTGCCTGGCGACCTGCCGATCGGCCGGCGGGTCGCTGGTCACGCCGACCTGGTGCTGATCTTCACGACCAGGCTGGCGGAGCTGGCTGACCGGCTCGACGCCCTCCGTGCGGCGATCGCACCGGACGGCATGATCTGGGTCGGCTGGCCGAAGCGGGCGAGCAGGGTGCCGACCGACATCACCGAGAACCTGATCCGCGACCTAGTGCTGCCGACCGGGCTGGTCGACGTCAAGGTCTGCGCGATCAGCGACGTATGGTCCGGGCTCAAGCTGGTGATCCGCCGGGAGCTCCGCTGAGCGGCCGGCCGCGCAGCCGCGGCAGGTCAGCCTTCCGACCGGTGCACCGTCAAGACCTGAGCGTCGGCGCGCCGATCGTCAGCGAGAGATGGGCGGACTTGGCTCCGCCGGGCGGCACCCACACCGTGGTCTGGGAGATCCTGCGGGCATCGTGCAGCCCGTGCGCGGGCCAGCTCGAGCCGGGTTGCAGGGTGAGGAAGTAGCCGTTGCCGTACCAGGGGAAGCCTTCCCGGTGACCGGCCTCGAGCGAGTACCAGACGTAGGGCCACATCTCCGCATCCCACTCGAAGGTCACGCACAGGTCGAGATCGGGATTGGTCACCGAAAGGTGCGGGCGATAGAAGTCGCCCAGGTAGGCCAGGCGCATCTCATCGCCGTCAGGGCCCGGCAGGTTGCGCAGGTTGATCATCGAGTCATCGCCCAGCGTTCGGGGCCAGGGCGTGATGTCCTCGTAGTTGGCGCGGTAGACGATGGTCGAGTCCGGGTGCACGGTCGCTGCTGCGGCATCGACGATCGTGTCCGGACCGAGCAGCGGCGGGCCGAAGGAGACCTGGCTTCCCCACATCACCTCCATCGACTCCGCACCGGTGTTGCGTACCGTCTCGGCCAGCGTCACGGTGGACCCCGACAGCGAGATGATCTTGGTGATCTCGAACGGGCTGCGTACCAGATGCCCGGTCATGATCACCGACGTGCCGCTGAGCTCCCAGTCCATCGGAGTGACTCTGGCCTCGCCGTCATAGCCCCACTCCGCCCCGTGCACGATGGCGGAGTTCCCGCCGTTGGGAAAGGTCGTCTGCCAGCCACCCGCAAAGGAGTCGATCATCATCGTGTCCGAGTCACCGGGCAAGGTGGCGGCACCCCTGGCCCGCAACCCCCACGGTGTGCGCAGCAGAACATCGGTCCCGTCCGAGCGGCGTTGGAGAGAGATGATGGTGCCACCGAGGCCTGGGACGACGTCGACCGTCACCTCTTCGGTGGTCAGTCGCAGCACCTCCCAGCCTCGATAGGTCAGCTGCTCGAGTTCTGGCATAGCGCAGAGCCTACGATGCCGTCAGTCCTGGATCTTGATCGCCGTCACCGACTCATAGCTCTCGTTGCTCATCAGCAGCGTCACATCACCGCGGGGCATGTCGAAGGAGATGAATCCCCGGACCCGCTGACCCGGACGGAGCACGCCGATGTCGAGCAGCGGATCCTTGGCGCCGAGATGGGTCGAGTCGAACAGTTGTCCGCGGGCGTCGAACGCCTGGAAGAAGGCGGAGTCATAGCTGATCTCGCCGTCGGTCGAGCTCAGCTCGATCTCGATCCGCAGATAGCTGCCCGAGATCGGCGGCTCGGCGCCGCCGGTCACCCATTCATGCTCGAGGATCTGCAGCCGGCCGGAGCCCTCGGTCGACGTGAAGTCGATCGAGTTGCCGGAGGGAGCGGCAGTCGGCCGGACCCGGCTCACGGTGGGGGCGGGGGTCGGTGCGCTGACGTTGCGGTCGTTGCTGTTCGCGACCAGTGTCGCGATCACGACGACCAGGGCGACCACCAGGACGACCGCCAGCGAGACCACTGCAGGGAACCTGGACCTCGGCGGACGGTAGCGGTCGGCAGAGTCACTTGCCAGCGGTGGGGCGCCGAGCGGCCGGCTCCCGGACCGCGCCGGGCCGGTGGGCGACTGGAAGGTGGGACCACTCGGGACAGCGCCCATGCCGGACTGTGGGGGCGTCCCGCCCAGGCCCGATTGTGGGGGCGTCCCGCCCAGGCCTGACTGCGGGTACGGAGGCTGAGGCCTCGGAGCCCGCGGGGAGTCTTCCGACGGGCCGGGATCGGTGGGACCGCCGGGTCCGTCGTAGCTGTCGCTCATCGTCGTCCACGTTACCTTGCACAGCTTTCGAGCTGGACCGCCAGTTGTCCACAGATTCCGGCGGGAGTGCACGTTTTCGGTCGCCAGCCGCAATGTTCGGTCATGACACGACGAAACCGGCCGCGCCGGCGCATCAACACCACAGGTTCCCGGCTGCCGCGGGACGGGCGATCCCGGCTCAAAGTCACCGGCTCCGCCGACTTCCTCGCCGTGGTGCCCTACCTTCTCGGGTTCCACCCCTCGGAGTCGCTGGTCATGGTGCTGGTCGACTCGGGAGAGCTGGTGATGACCGCCAGGGTGGACCTGGTGCCGCTCGAGTTCGTCGACGTGCTGACCGAGCGGATGTGCGACGTGGTGTCCCGGCAGGAGGCGAGCGGGGTGCTGCTGATCGCCTACAGCGCGACCAGCTGGCCCGCTGGGGAGATCCTGGACCAGGTGGCGGCTGCGATGCCGATTGCAGTGATCGATGCGATCCACGCCGACGGGTCGCGCTGGTGGTCGCGCTGCTGCACCTCCGCCGACTGCTGTCCACCTGAGGGCACCCCCTACCGGATCGATGATCATCCGCTCGCGGCCGAGGCGGTGTACGCGGGGCTGGCGGCCGCACCGGGTCGCGAGTCACTGACCAGAATGGTGTCGGGGCCAGCCGCAACAGACCTGGCCGAGCTGCAGCGGACCGCGCGGCGGGTGCGGGACGAACTGGAGGTGCTCCCGCGGCGGCGGCGCCAGCAGCTGATGGAGTCCAGTGTCAGGCGGCTGCTGGATGAGGCGGCGAACCTGACCGACGAGGAGTGCGCGCGGCTGGCCGTGCTCGGGCTCGATCTTGAGGTGCGCGACATTGCCTGGGCGATGATGACCCGGTTCGACGCGACCCGCCACGTCGACCTGTGGCATCAGGTGGTGGCCAGGACCGTCCCACCCATGGAGCTGGCGCCGCTCGGCCTGCTGGCGATGGCCGGCTGGATCTCCGGGAACGGTGCCCTGCAGGTGGCCTGCATCGAGCGGATGCAGCGGCTCGATCCTGGCTACGGTCTGCTCCGGCTGCTTGATGACATCAACCAACGGGCGCTGCCCCCGTCCTGGTGGGACGAGTTCTCCGGCGAGATGCGTTCCCAGCTCGGCCTCGCACGTCGATGAGCGTCGGCAGCGGGCACCACCACCGCGGCCGGCGGTGGTGGTGACCCGGTGCCGCGTGGCAGGTTAGGTTGATCCCCATGACACGGTTCGTGGTGTGCGGTGAGACGCTGATCGACCTGGTGAAGTCAGCCGAGGCTCCGCGGGACCACTTCAGCAGCACCTGGTTCGCCCTGTCGGCCGGTGGGCCGATGAACACGGCTGTGGCGCTCGGCAGGCTCGGGGCGGACTGCCACTTCCTGGGCCGGTTGTCCAGTGACGACTTCGGAGTCCAGCTGCGCAACCACATCGAGTCCGCCGGAGTCCTGCTCGACCTGGCCACGGTCACCGACCAGTCCACCTCGATCGCTGTCGTCACCCTGGATGCCGACGGCGTCGCCAGCTATGCCTTCCACTTCGCCGACACCGCGAACTTCAACTGGCGGCCCGGCGAGCTGCCGGTGCTCGACCGGGCCGATTGGCTGCACATTGCGTCGCTGGCCTGCGTGGTGAAGCCCGGCGCCGACGTCCTGCTCGACTGGGCGGCGTCGGTGCAGGCGCCGATCTCGTACGACATCAACGTCCGGCCGACCGTGATCACCGACCCGGCCGCCTACTGGGCGCTGGTCGAGCCGTGGCTCCAGGTGGTCGGCCGCGGAAACGGGGTGGTCAAGGCGAGCGACGAGGACCTGAAGTTCCTGGCCCGGGTGGTCAGCCCGTCGGCCACCCCGGACGAGCTCGCCGCGCAGTGGGTCGAGCAGTACGACCTCGGCCTTGCGGTGGTCACCCTCGGTGCGGGTGGCGCGGTCGCCGTCCGCCGGGGCGGCGAGAGCGTGCGGGTCGCCGGGTTCCCGACCAGCGTGGTCGACACCGTCGGCGCCGGCGACACCTTCATGGCGGGCTTCCTCGACGGCTACGTCAGCGACCCGGCCGACCTGGTGGGGGCCCTGCGTCGGGGGGCCGCAGCCGCCTCGATCGTCTGTTCCCGCAAGGGGGCGCAGCCGCCCACCACAGCGGAGGTGAACGCCCTGCTGGCCCTCGGTCAGACGGGCTGAGCGGCAGAGCCGAGCGCCGCCTCGGTGAGGACCTGAACGGCCTCACGAGCCCGTGCCGGGTTGGGCGCGGACTGGTCCACCTCGGTGAGGTAGAAGGTGTCGATCGCCTGTCCGGCCAGCGTGCTGATGTGCGCTGACCGGATCGACAGCCGCCGGTCGGACAGGGCCCGACCCAGCGCGTACAGCAGGCCGGACCGGTCGGTCGTGCGGACCTCGACCACTGCAGCGCTGTCACTGGCGGACTCGATCAGAGCCACGTGGGGCGAGGAGAGTGCCGCGTCCGCGCCGGAGCGCGCCTCCCGGCGCCGGACTGCGGCGAGCACTGTAGGGTCCCCGTCCTGCAGCCGCTCCAGCTGCTTGACCAGGTAGGCGAGGTCGGGCAGATCCGCGGCCAGCTGTTTGTCCACCCGCCAGGTGTTCACGCCGATCCCGTCGATGGTGCTCAGAGCGGCGGAACGGACCGAGATGGCGTGAGCCGCCAGCAGACCGGCCGTATCGGAGAAGAGGCCGAGCCGGTCCTGGGCGGCGATCACCAGCTGGATCCCACCCGGGGCGGACTCGAGCCGGATTCTGGGCTGACCGTCCAACCGAACCGACCGGGCCAGGCCGACGTCGGCGGACTTGGTGTCGGGGGTGTGCTCCTCGCCGGCCAGCCGGCTTTCGACCCGGTCGGCGAGCGCGTTGATCAGCTGGGCGCGCCACGGCGACCAGGCACTCGGCCCAGCTGCCCGGGCATCGGCCTCGGTCAGCCGGCGCAGCAGTCGCAGCACCTCGGCCCGACCGTCGACCGCCTCCACCAGTGCCTCGCTGGTGGCCGGGTCGGCATGGTCGCGACGGGTGGCCAGCTCGGCCAGGGTCAGATGGTGGCGAACCAGCCGTTCCACCAGATCGGCGTCGCGGCTGGGCAGGCCCATCGCCTCGACCACCTGCCGGGCGATCGGGGCACCCAGTTCGGCATGGTCGGCACCGGCGCCCGGCTGCTTGCCGATGTCATGCAACAGGCAGGCCAGCAGCAGCACGTCTGGGCGCTCCACCTGGGTGAGAGCTGGGGCGGCCTCGGCCACGGCCTGGATCGAGTGCCGGTCAACGGTGTGCCGGTGGATCGGGTTGTGCTGGGGTTGCGCGCGGATCGCCTCCCACTGGGGGATCCAGCGGGACACGCAGCCGGCCAGCTCGAGAGCCTCCCAGACCGGGATCAGGTGCTGACCGCCGGCCAGCAGCTGTAGCAGCGCCTCGCGGGCCTCGACCGGCCACGGCGTCGGCGGCGTGGGGGCGTGCTCACCCAGATTGGCGGCGGTCACCGGGGAGAGCACCAGCCCGCGCTGGGAGGCCAGTGCTCCGGCCCGCAGGTCGATCAACGGTGTCGACGGTGTGGTCAGTCGGTCCAGCCCCACCTCACCGAGATGGATGATCAGACCGTGCTCGGCGCGGGAGTAGACCGGCTTGCGCTCCTTGCGGGCGAACGACATCACCCGCTTCGGCGGCAGCACCTGGCGCGCCGCCCGGACGGTCAGGTCGACCGCGTGACCGATCCGGCGCGCGTCCAGGGACACCTCTCTGCGCAGGTCGTCGACCGCGGCGTAGCCCAGCAGCCGCGCGACCTCGGGGGCCTCGGCGGCCAGCAGCCGGTCGAGGGTGCGGCCCGAGCTCAGGTGCAGGCCATCACGCACGTCCAGCAGCCGTTGGTAGGGCTGGCGGACGCTGTCGTGTGGCCGGTCGGTCAGCCAGGTCGCTGCCAGGGCCCGCAGCATGGTCATGTCCCGGAAGCCTCCGCGCGCCTCCTTGAGGTCAGGCTCGAGCAGATAGGCGGCGTCGCCGTACTGGGCGCTCCGCTCGTCGATGGACGTCAACAGCTCGGGCAGCCGCTTGCGGGCCCCGTTGCGCCAGCCGGCCAGCAGCGCTGAGCGGGTGCCTGCGACCAGCTCGGCGTCGCCGGCGATCGCCCGCAGGTCCAGCAGGCCGACCCCGGCGCTGAGTTCGTGGGCGGCGACGGCGATGCACTCCTGGGCGGTCCGTACCGAGTAGTCCAGCCGGATCCGACTGTCCCAGAGCGGGTACCACAGGCTCTCGGCGAGGGCGTTGATGTCGCGGCGCCTGGTGCCGTCGTGCAGCAGCACCAGGTCGATGTCGGAGCGCGGGCCGAGCTCGCGTCGGCCGAGGCTGCCGACGGCAGCCAGGGCCACTCCGGCGGTCGGGGCGCCGACCTCCGCGTACAGCTCGACCAGCGCCCGCTCGACGCTCTCGCTCATCAACCGCCGACGATCCGGCCCCGCTGTGGTTTCCCACGGGGACCGGATCGCGGCGTTGAGGCGTTCGCTGGTCAGGTCACGCTTCAGAGCGCGTCCAGCCCGCGCTCACCTGTACGGACGCGGACGAGATCATCCACCCCGACAGTCCAGACCTTGCCGTCACCGATGCGGCCGGTCCGTGCGCTCTTGACCAGGACATCGACGATGTCTTGCGCGTCGGCGTCGTCCACGAGCACCTCAAGTCTCACCTTGGGCACCAGGTCGACGGTGTACTCCGCACCGCGGTAGACCTCAGTGTGGCCACGCTGGCGGCCGAAGCCGCTGGCCTCGCTGACGGTCATTCCTTCGACCCCGAATGCCTCCAGGGCGGTCTTCACTTCGTCGAGCATGTGTGGCTTGATGATCGCGGTGACGAGCTTCATGCCGACACCTCCTTATCGGACATTGATTCGATGGTCGATGGTGCCTTGCTGGAGCTGCTGCCGAGCAACGCCCCACCTCGCAGACCGGCACCACCCAGGTCATAGCCGGACTCGGCATGCTGGGCGCCGTCGATGCCGCTGATCTCATCATCCTCGTTGATCCGGAATCCGACGGTCTTCTGCAGGATGGTCCCGATGACGTAGGTGATGACGAAGCTGGTCACCAGCACGGCGAACGCGCCGACGGCCTGACGCCAGAGCTGGTCGACTCCGCCGCCGTAGAACAGGCCGCTGACACCGGCCGGGGCCGCCTCAGTGGCGAAGAAGCCGACGGCGATGGTTCCCCACAACCCGCCGACCAGGTGGACGCCGACCACGTCAAGGGAGTCGTCGTAGCCCAGCTTGTACTTCAGACCGACCGCCAGGGCGCAGAACACACCGGCGAGCGCTCCGACGATGATCGAGCCGACCGGGCTCAGCGAGGAGCAGGACGGGGTGATGGCGACCAGGCCGGCGACCACACCCGAGGCGGCGCCTAGAGAGGTGGCATGTCCGTCCCGGATCCGCTCGGTGAGCAGCCAGCCGAGGGCGGCCGCTGCGGTGGCGACCAGGGTGTTCACCCAGACCACTGAGGCGGTGTTGCCGGCGCTCAGCGCCGACCCGGCGTTGAAGCCGAACCAGCCGAACCACAGCAGGCCGGCCCCGATCATCACCAGCGGGAGGTTGTGCGGCCGCATCGGATCGCGCCTGAACCCGATCCGCTTGCCGAGCACCAGCGCGAGGGCCAGACCCGCCGCACCAGCGTTGATGTGCACCGCGGTGCCACCGGCGAAGTCGATGGCTTTCAGGTTGTTGGCGATCCAGCCACCGGTGTGGGTGACGGCGCCGGAGTCATCGGTCAGGGTGAAGTCGAAGACCCAGTGGGCGATCGGGAAGTAGACGATGGTGACCCAGATGGCGATGAAGATCAGCCAGGTGCTGAACTTGGCCCGGTCCGCGATGGCGCCGGAGATGAGGGCTGCGGTGATGATCGCGAACACGGCCTGGAAACCGACGAACGCCATTACCGGCAGACCTGCCGACGGGTCGTCGGCCATCAGGCCTTTCAGGCCGAGGAACTCGACCGGGTTGCCCAGCAGACCAGCGCCGACGTCATTGCCGAAGGCGAAGGAGTAACCGAACAGCACCCAGAGTACGGATACCACGGCCAAAGCCCCGAAGCTCATCATCATCATGTTCAGGACGCTCTTCGCACGGACCATGCCGCCGTAGAAGAGCGCCAGACCGGGGGTCATCAGCAGCACCAACGCCGCCGATGTCAGGATCCAGGCGGTATCGCCTGAATTGAGTTCTAGTGGTGTCATCTGCTGACTCTTTCGGTGAAAGACGGACTGAACGGCGCCTCAGTCGGAGCTGGATCCGAGCTGCACCAGAGGCTTGTCCAGAACTCTGCCGGGCACGTGTTGCAGCCAACGCGTCTCCGGTTACGCCCAGGTTCCACTTGCCGGCCGAATGTGACAGCCAGGTTTCAGCCGCTGCGCGGCGTCGGTGCGGCCGCCTATTGGACCGGCGATAGCGTGGGCCGAATGCGCTATCTGCTCTTTCCGGGCCGTCACCACCTGCTGACCCGCTTCCAGGCCGCGTTCCTGCGGGCCCAGACGGCACCCGGCGGGCCGTCTGCGGGCGCCACCGTGGTCTGGGCGGTGACCTCGGCCAACCACCACACCACCAAGCGGAACCCGGTGCCGTTCCACCGGCGTGAGGCCGCCATCGAACGGCTCTCGGTGCTCGAGGGGCTCCGGTCACTGGTGGTCCCGGTGCATGACGTACCGCCCTCGGCCGACTTCGCCGCGACCACCGTCAAGACCTGCTCCGAGGCTCTGCAGCTCGGGCTCGGTCCGGCCGAGGTCACAGTGGCCTGCTCGACGCCCTCGGTGGTCGCGATGTATTCGGAGCTGGGCTACCGGGTGCTGCCGGTGGAGGATGCCCAGGACCCAACAGCGGAACGGCCCTGGGAGGTCCTGCTCAGGATCGCCGCCAGGGACCCACGATGGGAGCAGCTGGCACACCAGGCCAGCGTCGACGTGCTGCAGCGGTACGGCCTGGTCGACCACATCGCCCGCTGCGTCAATGACCCGGTGATCGGCGACGACGGCGGGCTGACCACCACCCGCGACTATCACACCTACGCGGAGTCCTTCGAGCAGGCGTCGGAGCGGAAATGGGCCCAGATCCGGGAGTTCGTCCGGCCCGGCCGCATCCTCGACATCGGCTGCGCCACCGGCGGCCTGCTGGAGCGGGTCGATCGGGACCCGCGGTTCCACGAGTCGGATCTGCTCGGGGTCGAGGTGGCCCGGCACCTGATGGCCGAGTGCGAGCACAAGGTCAACCAGGGCAGGTTCCGCAACCCGAACGTCTTCTTCTACCAGCGCAACATGCTCGGCGACGCCGTCTTTCCGCCGAGGTCCATCGACACCTCGATCACGGTTGCGGTCACTCACGAGATCTGGTCCTACACACGTCCGGAGACCGCACTGTCCCGCCGCCGCGCGGTGCAGCGGTTCGCCGACAACATCGCCGCCCACACGGCTCCCGGTGGTGTCTGGATCAACGCAGACGTCTGCGGCCCGGACGAGCCGGACCGGCCGGTCCGGCTCAGCCTGGACGACTCCGACGGGGCGAACCCAGCGGCGACGGTCGACCTGCAGGGGTGGGGGCAGGACCGGGTCGCCGAGCACATCCGGTCCCTGTCGACCAGGGCGAAGTTCGCCCAGTTCCGTCGGGACTTCGAGCGCAATGCCGGTGTGAGGATCGAGGTTGCCGCGTCCGGCGATGCGCTGCTGCTCCGACTCGCCGACGCGATGGACTTCCTCACCCGGAAGGACTACGCGGACAACTGGCTGTCCGAGACGCGTGAGCAGTTCTGCGGTCTGAGCTACCCCGACTGGCAGCACATTCTGGCTTCGGCGGGGCTGCGTCTCGGGCCCGGCTCCCGCGCCTGGCGCAACGACTGGTTGATCGAGAACCGGATCGCGCCGGTGGCCCGGATCAGCGATCCCGACGGCACCCGGCTGGATTGGCCGGTGACGCATCTGCTGGCCCTCGGCTACCCGGCCTGACCCCGGGCCGACCAGTATCCTCGCTGGCCCGATACCGGGGAGTATGCGTCCCCGGTGAAGAGGATGGATGATGATCGTCTGGTCCAGATGGGGATTCGTCGTGCTGATGCTCGGTTGCGGCTACGTCCTCCTCTTCGCCAGGTAGGCCCTGCCGAGGTTCGACCGGCCACAGCAGATCCGACGGGCGTTGACGCCACCGCATCCGCTTCCTACTCTGAGAAGGGCTGGATGTCCGGCGGGAGAGACCCGTGTCGTCGGAAGCGAGGAACCCGACCCAGGCATCTGACAGCGGTTCGTAGCGCTTGCGGACTGCGGCGAGCCCGGCACTGCCGAGGGATGGTCCACATGAGCAGGAGCGGCGCCCTTCGATCAGGAGGGTGACGATGCGACTGGGTGAGGTGGTCGCCGCCCCCGGTCTGCGGATCAAGACCCTCTACTGCGATCCCGACATGATGGCTCGAGAGGTGCGGTGGGTCTACACCACCGATCTGCTCCATCCACAGCGCTATCTCAGACCAGGCCAGCTGGTGCTGACCCAGATGATGTGGCGACGCAAGGCTGCCGACAGCGAGGTGTTCGTCGCCGCACTGGCCGAGGCCGGCACGACCGCTCTGATGGCCGGCGACAGCCTGTACGGGTACGTGCCGGAGGATCTGGTGGCGGCCTGTCGGCGCCACCACCTGCCGCTCTTCTCCGTCCCGGCAGACGTCTCGTTCGCCGCCGTCACCGCCCATGTGTCACAGGCCCTGGCCGGCGCTCGGCTGGCCCGGCTGCAGGCAAGTCTGCGGCGGCATCTCGAGCTGCTGACCGACGTCCACCAGGGCCGGATGCTGAACGAGCTGGTCGAGCGGACCGCCGCCCAGATGGGGCAACAGCTTTGGATCGTCACCGCCACCGGACGGCAGGTGGCGACGTCACAGGGCCTGCTTGCCGCTGACGACCTCGAGCTGGTCACCGAGCGGGCGGTTGGTGCCAGCTCCGACCGGTTCCAGGTGACCATCACCGACGGCAGCCGGCTGAGTGGCTTCCTGGTCGCCGGTCCGGACGACCACCGGGCTACGGCCTGGTTCCTGTTCGTCTCGGGTCAGCGGGACAGCTGGGATCCGGTGGTCACGGAGATGGCGCAGGAGCTGAGCGTGGTTGCCGGCCTGTACCGGGCCCGCGACCTCGGTCAGCTGCTCGGCTGGGCGGACACCACGGAGCGGCTGGTGAAGCTGCTGGATGCCGACAGCGACCCGACCGAGATCGGGGTCTATCTGCGTCAGGCGGGACTGCGGCCCGACCAGAAGCTGGTGGTGGCGATCGCCGAGATCGTGGACCGGCCGGATCTGCGTGACGTCGCCCGCTGGGTGCTGGCCGACGCTGTGGCGCACCACGCTCAGCCGCTGGTGGGCGTGGATGCCCAGGGGCGGGCGGTGGTCGTGATGCCCGCCGAGGTGGAGGGCCAGGCGGACCCCGAGGAGGCATCATCGGTCGATCGGCTCGCTGCCGCTCTGCGCCGGGTCGGCCCGGGGCTCGTACCCGACCTGCTTCGGGTGGGCACCAGCCGGCCGGTGTCAGTGGTCGACCTCGGCGGTGCCTACAGGTTCGCCCAGTACGGCATGCAGCTGGCCGGCCAGCAGGGTGGATCGGGGGTGGCCCTCTCCGCCGGGGAGGACGTCAGCACTGCGGCCCGACTGCTGCTGACCGTCCCGGGTGAGCTCCGACGACAGTTCGTCGAGTCCGTGCTGGGCCGGCTGCTCCAGTACGACGCCCGCTACGGCGGCCAGCTGCTCCCGACCCTGTCGGCGTACCTGGAGACCGGCTGCTCCTGGGTGCGGACGGCGGAGCTGACCCATGTCCATCTCAACACGGTGCGTTACCGGATCGCCCGGATCGAGGAGCTGACCGATCGGGATACCGGCGTGACGGCCGACAGGGCGGACCTCTATCTGGCGCTGAAGCTGATCTGACACCCGTCAGCCCACTCGGACGTCGTTCACGTGCAGGCCGAGAATCGCCTCGAGGGCGGCGACCGGCCCGCTGAACAGGTCCTCGCCGAGCCGGCGCAGACCGGGGAACATCTGCACCTCGACGTCCGTCCGGCTGCCGCTGGTCAGCGTCCGCCAGCTCGCGACCAAGCGGCCCTCATGCAGCACGACGGGGGAGAACAGCCCGTTCGCCTTGGCCCAGATCTGGGGCAGGTGAGCTTCGTCGATGAACCGGTACCGCCCGCTCTGGTGGTAGCCCAGCAACAGCCCGTCGAACTCGGGCAGCAGCCGAAGTCCTGGATCGACCTGCCCGCCGGTCGGGGGGTCGGCCAGATCGAGATAGGGCGCCGTCCCCGGACCGCTGAGCCGGACGACCTCGTCGCCGAGACGCTCGAGGGCCCGGTCGATGCGGGTGCTGCCCTCGCCGAGGAAGAACGCCAGGTCACGGCGGGTGGCCGGGCCGTACGCGCCGAGATGCAGCCGGACCAGCTCGGTCACCGCCTGGTCGGCGTCGACAGGTTGAAGGTCCGGCAGGATCACCGCAGCGGTCCGGTGGTAGATGTCGGTGCGCTTCTCCCAGGCCGCATCGCGGGGGCGGCGGATCAGCCCACTGTGGCCCCAGATCAGATTGTGCACCCCGGGCGCGTCCAGGTCGGCGATGTCCGGAGTCGCCTCCTGGTCGGCCACCCAGGACAGGGTGTGGGCCACGATCTCGGCGCGCGGCCGCCAGTCGTCGGCGCAGAACCGCTCGATCTGGGCCGCAACCTCGTCCACGGTGAGCCTGCTGAGCCTGAGGTTGCTGCGCAGCGCGTTGGCCCTGGTTCGGGCGGCCACCGCGTTCAGCCAGCCGAACTGCCGCCGAGTGCTGGTGTGGACGGTGCCGCGGATGTTGCTGGTCTTGACCAGCCGGTGCCTCGCGAACAGGTCCGTCATGGTGGCGTAGGTCGTCCCCGGCAGCCGCGACGCCACAGCCAGGAAGGGAGCCCTCGGCACCTGCGACTGAACCGGCCCGACCCGGTCGAACAGCTCGAGCACCGCCGTCGGCCCGCGGCCGCGGATCCGCGGGAACTGGCGCCCCAGGGTGCGGACGCGCAGGTCGTCCTCGCTGAGCCTCACGCAAGCAACGCTAACCGCGAGCACCGACGGTTCCGGCGGGTGGCGGGCGGTGGGCTACAATGCGGCTATGCAGTGTGTCGCACTTCTTAGTTAGCCGCGTGGCCTGGCCCGATGGGCCGACATGGTCCACGCGGCCGCCCCTCGTGCCCCGATCAGGGCACCGACGAGGGGCTTTTTCATGCCCAGTCCAACCGGACCGGGCCGTGCGACCGACGAGGAGATGAGAGCAGTGACCGAGGTGAGCGAGCGGTCCGTCGAGACCGAGCGGAGCAGGTACGACGCGGTGTCCGCCCAGGAGCGGTGGCGCACCTACTGGGAGGAGCACAACACCTTCGCCCCGCTGGACGACGGCTCCAAGGAGCGTCGCTACGTGCTGGACATGTTCCCCTACCCGTCGGGGGACCTGCACATGGGTCACGCCGAAGCCTTCGTGATGGCGGATGTGATCGCCCGCTACCTGCGGCTGCAGGGCTTCGACGTACTGCACCCGATCGGCTGGGACTCCTTCGGGCTGCCCGCCGAGAACGCCGCCATCCAGCGCAACGCGCACCCCGCCGACTGGACCGACGCCAACATCGAGACGCAGGCGAACTCCTTCAAGCGCTACGGTCTGAGTCTGGACTGGTCCCGGCGACTGCAGACCTCCTCGCCGGACTACTACCGCTGGACGCAGTGGCTGTTCCTGCGTTTTCGTGAGCGCGGGCTGGCCTACCGCAAGGCCAGCTTCGTCAACTGGTGCCCGAAGGACCAGACCGTGCTGGCCAACGAGCAGGTGGTCCAGGGACTGTGTGAGCGCTGCCACTCGGTGGTCACCAAGCGGCAGCTGACCCAGTGGTTCTTCCGGGTGACCGAGTATGCCCAGCGACTGCTGGACGACATGGACCAGCTGGAGGGCCACTGGCCCGACCGGGTGCTGGCGATGCAGCGCAACTGGATCGGTCGCTCCGAGGGGGCCTACGTCGACTTCACCATCGAGGGACGTGAGGAGCCGGTGACCGTGTTCACCACTCGGCCCGACACGCTGTTCGGAGCCACCTTCTTCGTGGTCGCGCCCGAGTCGCCGCTGGCCGCCGAGATCGTCACGGACGAGCACCGGGCCGAGTTCGAGAGCTACTTGGAGCAGACCAAGCGGACCACGGAGATCGAACGGCAGTCGACCGAGCGGGAGAAGACCGGTGTCTTCCTGGGCGTGCACGCGGTCAACCCGGTGAACGGGGAGAAGATCCAGGTCTGGGCCGCCGACTACGTGCTGGCGGACTATGGCACTGGTGCCGTGATGGCGGTCCCGGCCCATGATCAGCGGGACCTGGAGTTCGCCCAGGCCTTCGGCCTGCCGGTGCGGGTCGTCGTCGACACCGGCGCTGCGGACCCGAACGAGACCGGCCTGGCCACTCCTGGCGACGGCGCCTACGTCAACTCCGGCACCCTGGACGGCCTGACCGACAAGGCGGCCGGCGTCTCCAAGATCATCGAGCAGCTGCAGGACGACGGTGTCGGCGAGAGTGCGATCACCTACCGGTTGCGGGACTGGCTGTTGAGCCGGCAACGGTTCTGGGGTTGCCCCATTCCGATCATCCACTGCCCGACGTGCGGTGAGGTCGCCGTCCCCGATGATCAGCTGCCGGTCGAGCTGCCGGACCTGCGCGGTGCCGACCTGGCGCCCAAGGGCACCTCGCCGCTGGCGGCAGCGACGGACTGGGTCAATGTCGCGTGCCCGTCGTGTGGCGGTCCCGCCACCCGCGACACCGACACGATGGACACCTTCGTCGACTCATCGTGGTACTTCTTCCGCTATTGCTCGCCCGGCTACACCGACGGCCCGTTCGACCCCGACGACGTCCGCCGATGGATGCCGGTGGCCCAGTACGTCGGTGGCGTCGAGCACGCGATCCTGCACCTGCTGTACATGCGCTTCTTCACCAAGGTGCTGTACGACATGGGAATGGTCGACTTCGTCGAGCCGATGCGGAAGCTGCTGAACCAGGGCCAGGTGATCAACCAGGGTAAGTCGATGAGCAAGTCGTTGGGCAACGGCGTTGACCTGGGCGAGCAGATCGACAAGTTCGGAGTCGATGCGATCCGGCTGACCGTCGTCTTCGCCGGCCCGCCGGAGGACGACATCGATTGGGCCGACCTGTCGCCGGCCGGCTCGCTGCGGTTCCTGCAGCGCGCGTTCCGGTTGGCCGAGGACGTGACCAGTGAACCGGGTGCCGACCCGGCAGCCGGTGATGTGGCGCTGCGGCGGGCCACCCATCGGCACCTGGCCGAGATCCAGGAGTCGATCGAGAGCCAGCGTTTCAACGTGGCCGTCGCTCGGGTGATGGAGCTGGTGAACGTCACCCGCAAGAGCATCGACACCGGTGCCGGCGGTGCCGACCCGGCCGTCCGGGAGGCGGTCGAGGGCGTCACTGTCGCGTTGAGTCTGGTCGCTCCGTACGTGGCCGAGGAGATGTGGGAGCTGCTGGGTCATGCCCCATCGGTGGCGGACGCGAGCTGGCCCGTCATCGACACGTCGCTGCTGGTGGAGGAGACGGTGACCTGCGTGATCCAGGTCCAGGGCAAGGTGCGGGGCCGGTTGGACGTCACGCCGACCATCAGCGATGAGGAGCTGGAGCGGCTGGCGCTGGCGGAGGAATCCGTCATCAGGGCACTGGCGGGGCGTGGGGTGCGCAAGGTGATCGTCCGCGCCCCGAAGCTGGTCAGCATCGTCCCCGCCTAGCCGCAGGGGGCGCCCGACCTGAGAAGCTCAGCCAGAGGGTGCGGCGAGCTGCTCGAGTCGCGCCCTGGTCGCGGCGTCGAAGTTGGTGTTCTCACGCCATCGGTGGGCGCCTCCGGCGATGCTGATCAGTGCCGCATCGTCGAAAGTCGCCTTCCAGAAGAACGCATTCGCCACGTCCGCGTCGGTGAAGTTGGCGCCGACCAGGACGGCACCCTCGAAATGGGCCTCCTGCAGCCTGGCTTGCTGGAACTGAGCCCCCTGGAGGTCGGCGTTCTTCAGCGTGGCTGAGACCAGGTTGGTGCCGTGCATCACGACGCCACGAGCGTGGGCTCCATTGAGCCTGGCCTCGCCGAGATCTGCCCGCGAACAGTGCGCTCCCTCCAAGATCACCTCCCGAGCCTTCAGCCGGGGCAGCAGGGTTCCCACCATCCGGGCTCCGGTCAGGTCGGCGAATGCCACGTCGACGGCGATGCCTCGGAGGTCCAGACCGGACAGGTCCAACCGGTCCAGCCGAGCCCGGGCCAGGTCGAGCTCCGACGGCAGTTCGCCTGCGGTGACTGCGGTGCGGTCGAGGATGAGCCGCAGCAACCGCTCGAGGTCGGAGCGCAGCACCCGGACGACCGCCTCACCGGGACGGAGCCGCAGGTTCGCCGAAATGACGAAGAGCAGGTCCTGGTGGAACGCGGCATAGCGGGGTTTCAGATACGTCGCCAGCGCGGCGGCTGCGTTGACCTGGAGCGTCTCGGACGCCGAACCGAGATTGGTGATGACCGAGGTCAGGTTGGAGTCGAAGCGTCGCAGTGACTCGTCGTCACGCTGGCTGCGGGCGTTGCGTTGGTCTTCGAGGAACTCGGCGCGCCACTGCTCCTGCGCGATGCGTGACTTCTCGTGTTCGTCGCTGAGCTGGAGCCGGGCGGCTGTCAGCTCGCTCGACTGTTTCCACAGCGTCGCGCCGACAGCCACGATCGCGCCGAGTGCGGTGATGAAGGGCGCCCAGGCAAGGAAGGCGTGCTGCGGGCCGGAGGCCTGGGCGTTGGAGATCTCCAGGGCCCTGATCTCCTGCCTCAGCTTCTCCTCCTGCAGCTGAGCCGAGGAGAGACCGGCGGTGGCTGTCGCTGGGGCGGTGGGCCGCCAGGCCAGCCCGATCACGACGCCGAGCAGGGCGACGGCTACGGCGGCCAGCCCGAGCCCGAGCCCGAGGATCCACTTCCGTTCCATCTCGTTCCCCACTCACCGATGGCAGATCAACATCGACGCAGATCTTCCGGTCGGCGCCACCTGGTGAGATCCTGATGCTAGCGCACCGGGCGAGTAGGTGAGCCTGCGTCGGAAACGGGGCTAGGCCCCGTCGTCTGGTGCGCCTCATCTCTCCCGCCGGGTGGTGCCGGCCACCCGGGTGATCAGTCCCAGATGATCGGTGCCGTCCACCCGGAACGTCTCGATCGCGGTTGCTGTCAGGAGTGGGCTGAGCATGACGTGGTCGATGCCGATGATGGGCGGGATCCGACCCTTCGCAGGGTAGGTCGGCAGCCAGCCCGCGCCAACCAGGTCGTCTGCACCGCGGAGACCGTCGCTGCGAAGGTCACGCATCGGCTGATGATCATTGACCGCGTTGAAGTCGCCGGCGATGATCAACCTCCGGTTCAGGTAGGGCCTGACGCTGCGGCGCAGCTGTCGGTGCTCCAGGTTCCAGCGGCCGCTGCCACAGAGCGGGTTGCACGGATGTGCCGCCACCACCTGAACTGCTCCGATGCCCGGCAACCGCGTCGTCACCATCCATTGGGGAAAGGACATCTCCGGGAGTGGCTGCGGGTCGGTCAACGGATACCGGGAATAGATGGCCGAGCCGGCGAAGTCGCCCGGGCGGGGATCGCCAACGGAGTAAGGGAAGCGCTGGTCGATGCCGAGACCGTGCAAGGCGTCGGCCTCGGCCGGTGTGTACTCCAGCAGCACGACAAGATCAGCCCTGCGCGCCTGAGCCATGACCTGGCTCGGATCGGCCTGGCCGGCGAGCAGGTTGAGGCTCATCAACGTCACTGGTGCGGTGGTTGCCTGGCGATCATCCGGAGTGTAGTAGGGGATGATCCACGACAGCTGCAGGGCAAGCAGGCAGGCGGTGATGGCGAAGAGCACGCCGAGGGCGAGGCGTGTCCTCGCCCGCACGAGTGCCACCCCGAGGAAGATGAACGCCGCCAGGAAGGCGAGCAGCCCGAACGGGATGAACGAGGCGGCCATCGCCGGGATGTCATCAGTGGGCGCGGACACGCGCAGAAAGGTGGCCAGCAGACCTGGCGGAAGGGCCAGCACCCCCAGCGAGACCCAGAGGGCCTGGAACCGTCTAGGCATGGTCGGGCCCCCAACCGCGATAGGCGGGGCTCCCGCCCCTGCTCTCGAAGACGGGACCGCTCCAGACAACGGTCCTCATCGACTCCGCCGCGGCGCAGCCGGGTTGCGCTTGGTCATCATCATCTCTGTCGGGCCGGGTGGGAACGCGCACTCGCGGCGATCATCGGTCTCCACCCAACCCTGGCCGAGGTAGAAGTCGCGCGCGATCTTGTTGTCCTCGAGCACCCACAGCGCCGCGGACGGCGCAGCCCGGTCGAAAATCTCGGAGGTGGCGTGCTCCAGCAGCAACGTCCCATAGCCGCGACGCATCTGCTCCGGCAGGATCCCCAGATGCCGCACCGTGCTGGAGTCGTAGGCGACGAACCCGACAGGCTCGCCCTCGACCTCGAGAAGGCGGATGCTGGCCTGCCTGTCCCGCAGCAGGCTGCGCCAGCGGGCCCGAACGGTGTCCACGGGGTAGGGGAACTGCTCGGGCGGGAAGACATGGCTCAGCGCTGCCTCGCTGGCGGCGCGTTCGAGCGTGGTGAGCAGCTCGTCCTCGTACGGGCGGGCGCGGCGGAGCCGCACCCCGGGCAGGTGCTGCTCGGTGAGCGGTCCGGTGGCCTCCTCCAGCAGGTCGAAGAGCTGCGCCGATATCCGGTCTGCCCTGGTGTGCTTGCCCTGTCTTGTCGCGTGGTTGGACTTCTGCACGCACCACGCCTCGGCCTGTTCCTCCTCGGAACCGATCACCAGCCCGTTCTCACCGGGTGCGATCAAGGAGACGTCCTCCCAGGCGAATCCATGGCGGCGGAACGGGTTGCGGATGGTCACCCCCTGATCATCCGCGCGCAGCTGGGGATGCAGGCCGAAGCGCCAGGCGTAGAGCAACGCAAGGATGGTGAGCACACTCAGCACCATCGGAACGACAGGGTCATGCTGCGATCGGTAGATCAGGTAGGCCAGCGCCGGCAGGCAGAGGCCGGCGACGGCCATGAAGGCGATCACCATGACCAGTGAGCCAGGGGATGCACGCCAGACCCGTCGGGAGTGGTGGGGCATTGGTCGTACTCCTGCTCACTTCGGCACCGTGTTGGCACCAAAGGTACCTGTCGGGTGTCCTACTCTTGCGCCATGGCAGGCGTCGCGGTGGTGACCGACTCTACGGCGTCGCTGGGGTCGTTGCGGGCAGATCGGGCCGGAGTCGGCGTGGTTCCTCTGCAGGTGGTCATCGACGGCATCAGCCGGCCGGAGTCGGAGGAGTCGGTGACGCCGGCAGAGGTGGCTCGTGCGCTGCGGGCGAGGAAGCGGGTCAGCACGTCACGACCTTCACCCGAGGCGTTCAAGATCATGTATGAGGGGTTGGCGGAGCGGGGGTACGCGGAGGTGGTGTCGGTACACCTGAGCAGCAGGATCTCGGGCACCTGCGAGGCGGCCGAGGTCGCGGCCAGGACGGCGCCGATTGCGGTCACGGTTGTGGATAGCGGCACGATGGCGATGGCGGCAGGCTTCGCCGTGCTGGCTGGGGCGGACCTGGCCAGCAGGGGAGCGGGCGCCGCCGAGGTCTCCGAGCTGGTGCGACGGCGCGCCGCGGCGAGCGAGATCTTCTTCTATGTGGACACGCTGGAGTATCTGCGCAGGGGTGGCCGGATCGGCGCAGCGGCTGCCATGCTCGGCTCCGCCCTGTCGGTCAAGCCTCTGCTCAGGGTGACCGGCGGGGAGATCCGCCCGTTTGAGCGGGTCCGGACGACCTCCAAGGCGATGCTGCGGATGGAAGAGCTGGGGGTGGCTGCCCTTGCCCGTGCCGCCGGTTCGGCCGCTGCGGTGGAGGTCGAGATCCACCACCTGGACAACCGCGAGTGCGCTGAGCATCTGCTGCAGCGCCTTCGTGGCCGGGTCTCCACTCTGGGCGAGATCACCATCTCGGAGGTGAGCGCGGTCCTCGGCGTGCATGCCGGTCCCGGCACCGTCGGCCTCGTCGTATCCCCCGCCGTTCCCTGACCCCGCGCCCTGAGCCTGACCTCGCGCCCTGACCTGACCATGTGCCCTGAGCCTGTCGAAGGGCCACCCCCACACCCCGGAGCCTGACCGCGCCCTGAGCCTGTCGAAGGGCGGCGCGCCCGAGCCGCAAGCCAAACGCTTCCCTTGTCCACAGCCCGACACCTCTCTCCAGCGTCATCCACAGATCACAGCCGAGGCTGACCGTCCCGACCGGACTTCCTTAACGTCACGACATGGTGGGACGTCGAGGCAGGGAGGACCCGTTGCTGGCCGCCGAGGTGCGCGAGCGGTTGGCACACATCCTGGCCGAGAATGGCCCACGACGTGCCAGGGCGGTCGGGACCACCAGCAGCCCCCCGCTGACCTCGACCGCCCTGGTCACCGGCTCCCGCCAGCGGCAGCCGAAAGGGCGCGCCGTTGCCGGGGATGGCCACGCTGGCAAGGTCACTGCTACGCCGTTCACGGCGCGACGCATCGACCCACCCCCTCTTGAGCCATCGGAGTACTGGGACGACGAGGAGCCCGTGTCGGCCCCACCCCAGCGGCGGACCCGCGAGAGCCGACCGGTCGGCGCCGGTTCGCCGGCGACAACCGAGCAGCTCGATCTGCCGCCGATGCCGGAGCCGCTCAGGGCACGGTTCACCCGCACCCACCTGGTGGTGCTGTGCGTCCTGGCGCTGATCGGGATCGCTGCAGCCGGCTGGTCGGTGTTGAGAGCTCGGCCCGTGGCGCTGGCCACGCCCGTGAGCTCGCCACCCGCGGCCGCAGCGACGCCGGTGAACACGCCCGTGCCGACTCCGACGATGATCATGGTGCATGTCCTCGGAGCCGTACGGAAGCCCGGCGTCGTCAGCCTGCCGCAGGGAGCACGCGTTGCCGACGCTCTGCACGCTGCCGGCGGCCTGACACGTGACGCTCGGCCGGGCAGCCTCAACCTCGCCCAGATCCTGAGCGACGGCCAGCAGGTGCTGGTCGGCACCACCCGGGACCCCGCGGGCGAGGTGCGCGACGGCAACGGCGCAGCCGGTGGGACCGGTACCGGCTCGGATGGTTCCGGTGCAATGGTCGATCTCAACACTGCCACGGCGCAGCAGTTGGAGGATCTGCCCGGGGTGGGCCCGGTCACCGCCGATAAGATTCTTGCCTGGCGCACCGAGCACGGCCGGTTCACTCGGGTTGAGGAGCTCCAGGAGGTGGCAGGGATCGGCCCCAAGACCTTCGCCGACATCGCTCCGCATGTCAGGGTGTGAGCGAGTGCAAGCGGGCACCGATCTCAGGCTTGTGCCGGTGGCGCTCGCGACCTGGGCGGCCACGTGGCTGGGCACGTCGGGTTGGTCGTCAGCGGCACCGCTGGTCGGCTTGGCCTCGCTGCTGGTGGTGATCATCGCCTGCCTACGACGGTCGTCTCGGCTGACTGCGCTGGCCGTGCTGCTTGCCACCGGTCTGGCCGTCGGCATGCTTCAGACGTATCGGGTGTCGGGCTCGTTGGTACGCCAGCTGGCGACGGCCGGGGCCGTGGTGTCGGCCGAGGTGGCCATCAGTGGCGATCCCCACCGGCAGGCTGGAGCCGCGGGACAACCGGACTTCCTGATGGTCCGGGCCGTGCTGGTCGAGATCAAAGCCCGCGGAGAGACCTGGCGGGTGCGCTCGCCGGTGCTGCTGATGGTCGCCGGCACCGAGGTGGACGACTGGGCCCGGATCCCGGTCGGCTCAAGGCTGCAGATCAAGGGCAGGCTTCGGCCCCCGAACGCCGGGGATGATCTTGCTGCGGTGGTGAGGATTCGCGGTCCGTCGGTCGTGGTCGCCGCCCCCGGCCGAGGACTGCGGTGGGTGGAGCACGTGCGGGAAGGGCTCCGCCGTTCCGTCGCCGAACGTAGCCCGGAACAGCGGGCCCTGGTGCCGGCCCTTGTCCTGGGCGATACCTCGGGGATCTCGACCACGATGAGGACCGAGTTCCAGGACACCGGACTGACCCATTTGATGGCCGTGTCCGGAGCGAATCTGACCCTACTGCTCGCGTTCCTGATGCTGCTCGCCCGATGGCTGGGAGTGCGTGGCCGCTGGTTGCGGTTCGTCGGGCTGTCAGGGGTCTTCGTGTTCGTCGCACTCTGTCGGACCGAACCGAGCGTGCTCCGTGCCGCGGCGATGGGCCTGGTTGCGCTCGCGGCCCTCGGTAGTGGGGGCGCCCAGAAAGGATTACGAAGCCTGGCCGCCGCGATGGTGGTGCTGCTGCTCCTCGACCCGTGGCTGAGCCGTTCGATCGGTTTCGCCCTGTCGGTGCTGGCCAGCGGCGGGATCGTGTGGTGGGCAGGTCGGTGGGCGGCGATGCTGCAGCGGTGGCTGCCGCGGATCATCGCCGAGGCGGTGGCGGTGCCGCTGGCGGCCCATCTGGCGACCCTCCCGTTGGTGGCGGCGATCTCTGGCCGGGTGAGTGTGGTCGGTCTGCTGGCCAATGCCGTGGCCGGGCCGTTCGTCGGCCCGGCCACCGTGTTGGGCTTCGCCGCAGCCGGACTTTCCCTGCTGAGCGGCTGGGCGGCAGCGATCGCCGGGTTCGGTGCGGCCTGGTCGGCCCAGGGCATCCTGTGGACAGCGCGGCTGGGCGCCAGGCTGCCCGGTGCTGCCTGGTCGTGGCCCGTGTCACCGGCCTCCCTGCTGCTGTTGGCGGTCGCGGCTCTCGGACTGGCCTGGACGATGCCCAGGCTGCTCGGTCGACCGTGGGCGGCGTCACTGCTGGCCCTTGTGATGACCCTGGGGTTCCTCCGAGCTCCCGTCCAGCCCGGATGGCCACCGCCTGACTGGTTGATGGTTTCCTGCGATGTCGGACAGGGAGACGGGTTGGTCGTGAACGCCGGTCGGCGGCAGGGGTTGGTGATCGACACCGGCCCGGACCCGGCTCCGATGGACCGTTGTCTTGATCAGCTGGGGATCGAGTCGGTGCCGTTGCTGATCTTGAGCCACTACCACGCTGACCACGTGGGCGGCCTGACGAGTGTGGTCCGGCAGAGACGCGTCGGAGAGATCTGGGTGAGTCCACTCGCCTCGCCGGTCGCAGAGGCGCGCACGGTGGCGAGGCTGGCGCATGCCGACCGGGTGCCGGTCCGGGTCCCTGGGGTTGGTGAGTCAGCCTCGTTGGGTTCCCTGCACTGGCAGGTGATCGGTCCGGTCGGTCCACCCGCGGCCGCGGCTGCCCTTGCGGGAGAGGAGGAGTCGTCAGTGGAGAATGACTCGAGCCTGGTCGTGATGCTGGTGGCACACGGGGTGCGGATCCTGCTGACCGGTGACGCCGAGCCGGCGGCGCAGCAGGCCCTTCTACGTTCCGGGGCCGACCTCTCGGCCGACGTGCTCAAGCTGCCGCACCACGGGTCGGCTCGCCAGGACGCTCGGTTCATCGCGGCCACCCATGCGCGGGTCGCGATCGCCAGCGCCGGTCTGAACAATGACTACGGCCACCCGGCGCCGCGGACCGTCCGGCTGGCCGAGTCACTCGGCATGACCGTGCTCCGGACCGACCTGCAGGGGTCTGTGGCCATCGTCCGCGGGTCGACCGGAATGACAGCGGTGGTGCAGCGCCAGCTCACCGCCGCAGGAAGGTGATAGTGACCTTTCTCCGTACCTCGGCCAGCGGTGCGACCTGGTTGTTGCACCGCTTGAGCTGCCGGAAGCGTTCGGTTCCTGCCATCTTCGTGATCTGGGCACCTGTTCGCTGGGTCGGGCTGACCGTCCGTGTGAACAGCGTCGGCACCAACTGACCAGTGGCCACACCGGTGCGCACATTGACGCAGCGACCGTTGCCCTTGGACCGGTTGCTCCAACCGCCCGCCTTCACCGTCATCGGTTCCCGGCCGCCCCCGGAGGAGGAGACCGACGTCGTGCAACGCGCCTTCCGGCAGGTCGTCTTGACCACCCAGGTCGAGGTGGCCTTGCGGCCGACGGGCTCGCTCGTCAGATTCGACTTTGTGACCACCGACTGGAAGCGGTAGACCCCGGCAAAGCCGGCAGCCGACTGCGGTCTCGGGGTGGGCGATGTGGTCGGCGTGGGGCTCGGCTTGGGTTTGGGGGTGGGCGTGGGGCTGGGCGCCGGTGGCGAGGTTGGCGGCCGCTGGTTCGTGGTCGTCTCGGCGCCGGTCGACGCCTGCGGGTCAGCCTCGGTCGAAGGTGGCCGGGCGAACACGTACAGGACCACCGCCAAGATCACCAGCGCAGTGCCCGCCGCCGCGACGGCGATCAGCCGACGCGGCCGCGGGGGGGAGCCGGACCGACGAGCTGGTGCCACTGCCGCGGCGGCACCGCCCATTGGTGCGTAGGCGCCCGCCACCGCGCCTGGGCCCAGGTCGCCTCGCAGGTTGATGCTGCCGGAAACCGCGCCGTACCCACCTGCCGGCGCCAGGGTCGGCTCACTGCCCCCGACGATGCCGGGGGAACCGCCCACCGACCCGGCGGTGGAGACGCCCCAGCTTGAGACCGCTGCGGCCAGTCCCTCCAGAGTCCACCAGCCCACCCCGAACGCTCGGGTGGCAGCGTGGTCCAGCTCATCGAGCAACACCTGCGCGTCCGGTTGCCGCGCGTCCGGATCCACCGAGAGCGCCCGGGTGAGGACCGTCCGGAGGTCGGGCTGCACACTGTCCAGTGGCACTGCCGTTGTCGGCGATGCCGGGTCGCTGACCGGCTGGCCCAACACCGCGCGGGCCAGCATCGCCCCGGCCGAGTAGACGTCGGCGGTCGGTGCCAGGGGCCAGCCGGCGAGCACCTCAGGGCTCGCATACCCGCTGATCCCGGCCACCTCGGGTTGCCCCGCCCACGCCCCGCAGCCGATCACCTTGGGTGTGCCGTCGGCGCTCACCATGATGGTGCGCGGTGACAGGTCACCATGGCTGAGGCCCTGCCGATGGGCGACCGCCAGTCCTTGCAGCGCTCCGTGCAGCACGCCGAGCATCTGCCGCCAGGACAGCGGGCTGGTGCCGCCGAGGGCGGAAAGGCTGACTCCAGGCACCCATTCCTCGACGAGCCAGATGCCGCTGTCGTCCTCCACCGGATCGAAACAGCGAGCGAGGTTGACGTGTCGGAGCCCGCCGAAGCCGGTCGCGACCGCCCGGATCAAGGGCCTCCGCTCCACCTGCGCCAACGCGAGCTGCTTGAGGACGACCTCTGTGCCATGCGGGTCTCGTGCCCGCCAGATCGCTCCGTAGCGGCCGCTGGGCAACTGGCCGATGAGCGTGTAGTGCCCGATGTCCATCTCAACACCCCCCCGAGTGTCGCGCAGCGGACGGCTACGCGTACCCGGATGCTAGCCCCCCGGCCGGGCCGGCGTGCGGATTCCCCACGAAGTCACCCCCGGGTCCGATCGGCGGGGGGTCAACGCACTGGGCCAGCCCCGCGCCACCACCGCACCAGTTCGGCGTAGGTCATGGTGCGGTCGGCGGCCGAGGCCACGATGGCCAGCTCGTCGTCGGTCCAGGCCAACACCCGGTAGGCCTCGGCGTCCCGGTAGCAGCGAAGAATGCCACCGCCCTGGTCAGGCCGGTCATACGGCATCTCGGCAGGGTCGTGGGAGCAGTCTCCGGCGGGCAGGTCACCCGAGGCGTAGTACCCGCGGAACGCAGCCAGCGCGGACTCCGGCCCGGCGTACTGGAAGTAGAAGAGATAGGTGGGCTGCCGGCCGCCGAGGCTGCCCTGGGTGGGCAGGCACTGCACGGCGACCACGAGCGAGGCCTTCAGTACCTTCGGCTCGGGCACCAGCGCGCGGCAGGTGCGCCGGAACGCGGCCGGGACGTGGGCGCGGAGCTCTTCGACGGTGTGCGCCGGGGTGACGGCGGGGCCCGGCAGAGCAGGAGAGGGCGTGGGGGACGAGCTGGACCGGGGGCTGCCTCCGGTCTCCTCGGCTTGCGGAACGGCGGAGTGATCGAACGGCCGACCGATGGCGATGCCGGCGCCGATGAGCGCCGCCAACAGGACGAGGGCCAGTCCCAGGACAACAGCCCTCAACCTCGGTGGCGGAGTCTCCTGCCCGATCGTCACGGCCGGTCCCGCTCTGGTGGGCATCCCCGGCTGCTCCCAGCGCTCCGCGAACCGGGCAGGGCTGTTGCCGCCGGGCCTGACCGCCGGATCGGCCGAGGTGCTGGCGGCGGTGGACCCGGTGGCAGCAGGTGCTCCCCGCTCCCTGCTGGCGTGCTCGATCCCGGCTACCAGCCGAGCGAGGTCAGCCGAGAAGGTGGCGTGCCGGAGGGGGAGTGCCTGCCGGTGGGCGAGCGGCGCCAGTGCACTGGGCAGGTCGTCTGCAAGGGGCATCACCGCATCGTCGACCAGGACCGGGATCACCCGAACCCCCCGGCCGAGTGCGACGCCGATCTCCTCGGCCACCCAGTCCTGTGGATCGTCAAGGCGGCGTTGCCCGCGGCTGTTGCTCAGATCTGCCCAGCGATTCCCGATGAATGCCAGCAGGACGTCGCAGCTGCTCACGGCGCGGCGGACGTAATCCTCGAAGTCGACACCCGGCGGGATGGTGTCGATGTCCATGAACAGCTCGAAGAACTCGCCGAGCCGGTCGGCGGCCCGGCCGGCCACATGTTGCGTGTCCGCGCGCCGATAGCTGAGGAACACTCTGACCTTGTCGGCCATCTCACTCCTTGCACGCCGCCGCGCCGACCGGTGCTGCACCGGTGTGCGTATCTTGGCACCTCGTGAGGTCTCCGGCAGGTGAAAGCGATCCCGAAAGAGCTGCGGGCGCTCTGCGCGCTGCGGACGGCTACAAGGCCGGACGAACGCCCTCTCCGGGCAGGTCCAGGCGCGCGAGGTAGCCGGCCGGATCGGCGAGCAGTCCGGCGAAGACGAGCTCGGCGGCTCCAACGGTGAGCAGCTGCGGGCCGAGCTCGGCCCTCTCGATCCGGAGCCCGTGCACCAACGACGCAAAGGTCTGCTCCTGCACACCTTCGTCCAGCCGTTCCGGGTTGGCCGCGTACAGCGAGCCGAGGAAGCCGCCGAGCACGATGGCCTCCGGGTTGAAGATGCCGATCAGGTTGCCCAGGGCCAGCGCCAGCCAGTCCAGCTGACGGTTGACCTCGATCTGGACGGCGTCGTCGTCGGACTCGGCGAGCAGCCGATCCAGGTGGTCTGCCTCGCTGCTGCCGCGGCCGAGGACCTCGAGCAGGCGAGCCCGACTGACCTCGGTCTCCAGACAGCCGATCCGACCACAGTGGCACCTCGAGCCCTGGGCGTTGACCACGGTGTGGCCGAGCTCGCCGGCATAGCCGGAGCTGCCGCGCAGGGGGATGCCGCGAACCAGCACCCCGCCGCCGATACCGCTGGCGCTGCCATTGAGGTAGATCAGCTCACGGACGCCGCGGCCGGCGCCGTAGATGCTCTCGGCCAGGCAGGCTGCGCCCGCGTCGTTGCCGGCGGTGACCGGATAGCCCAGAGCCTCGGTGAGCGGACCGGCCAACGGCTCCTCACGCCATTCCAGGTGTGGCGCCAGGGTCACCATGGCGTCGCTGCGCACCAGGCCGGGGACCGCAACCCCGAGGCCGAGCACGGTGAAGCGACTGTCCAGCTCGCTCTGCATCCCCTCGACCAGGGCGGTGACGATCTTGACCGTCTTCTTCACCGTGGGCAGTTCCGTCTCGTACCGGATCCGCTTGTGCACCCGGCCGCCGAGACCCACCAGGCCGACCGTGATGGCGTCGATGTCGGGGTTGACGGTGAGCGCCACCACATCGCTGTTCGGATGCACCAGCGGCGATGGCCGCCCGACCGTGCCAGCCTCGGTTGCCGGCGTCTCGAAAGCCAGCCCGCGCAGGCTGAGCTCGGCCACCAGAGCCGCAATCGTCGAGCGGTTCAGCCCGGTCCGGCGGGTCAGTTCAGCCCGCGTCTGCGGACCGTCGTGATGCAGTGCCGTGAGCACCGTCGACAGGTTGTGGCGCCTCGTCTGGTCATTCCCCTGACCCGCCGCCGTCGCCCGGTGCACATTCCCCGCCATCCAGCCTCCCTCACTTTGTTGCCTCTCTGAACGTACACCCTGGCGGGCGTGGGTCGGGGGAGGTCGGTTTCCCAAGTCGGCTTGGGAAACAGTCACAGGGCTAGGGAAATTCGCCACGTCATGTGACAGTTTCCCTAGTTGACTTGGGAAACCGACACCAGGCAGGCGAAGGCGTTGACAGCGGTACGTGAAGGGAATATGTTCTAAGTCTCAACATAATCATCGCTGATTGGAAGGCTCCGCTATGTCTGCGACACCCACCCGTGAAGACAAGTTCTCGTTCGGCCTCTGGACCATCGGCTGGGTCGGTCAGGACCAGTTCGGCGGCCCGAGCCGGGCACCGCTCGATGTCGTCGAGGCCGTCAACAAGCTGTCGGAGATCGGCGCCTACGGGCTGACCTTCCACGACAACGACCTGTTCCCGTTTGAGGCCACCGACGGTGAGCGGACGAAGCAGATCGAGCGGCTCAAGGCGGCGCTGGAGGACACCGGTCTGGTGATCCCGATGGTGACCACCAACCTGTTCAGCCACCCGGTCTTCAAGGACGGCGGCTTCACCTCCAACGACCGCGCTGTCCGCCGGTTCTCCATCCGCAAGGTGCTGCGCAACATCGACCTGGCCGCCGAGCTCGGCGCCAAGACGTTCGTCATGTGGGGTGGCCGCGAGGGCAGCGAGTACGACACCGCCAAGGACGTCCAGGCGGCGCTGGAGCGCTACCGCGAGGCCGTCAACCTGTTGGCCGACTACGTGACCGACAAGGGTTACGACCTCCGGTTCGCGATCGAGCCCAAGCCCAACGAGCCGCGCGGGGACATCCTGCTGCCGACCCTTGGACACGCCCTGGCCTTCATCGAGACGCTCGAGCGGTCGGAACTCTTCGGCATCAACCCCGAGACCGGGCACGAGCAGATGGCCGGCCTCAACTTCACCCATGGCATCGCCCAGGCGCTTTACCAGGGCAAGCTGTTCCACATCGACCTCAACGGGCAGCGGTCGATCAAGTTCGACCAGGACCTGGTCTTCGGCCATGGCGACCTGCAGAACGCGTTCTCGCTGGTCGACCTGCTGGAGAACGGTGGCCCCAACGGCGGCCCCGCCTACGACGGTCCCCGCCACTTCGACTACAAGCCGAGCCGGACCGAGGACTACGACGGCGTCTGGGAGTCGGCCAAGGCGAACATGCGGATGTACCTGCTGCTCAAGGAGCGGGCCAAGGCGTTCCGGGCCGACCCGGAGGTGCAGGAGGCCCTGGCGGCAGCCCGAGTGCCGGAGCTGTCGCAGCCGACGCTCAACGACGGCGAAGGCTACCGCGAGATCCTGGCCGACCAGAGCGCGTACGAGAACTTCGACGCGGATGTCTACTTCAATGGCAAGGGCTTCGGCTTCGTCCGGCTCCAGCAGCTGATGCTGGAGCACCTGATGGGCGCCCGCTGACCGCTCGACGTCGGCTGGTCGGCTAGCTCGAGCTCGGCTGCTGCCACGGCAGCAGCTCGTGGCTCGGCCCGAGCTGGTGCTGTTCGAGGCCCGCGAGGTACACCTCGCGGGCCACCAGCGTGTCACTGAGCCGTCCCACCATCGAGTCGAAGAACTCGACTCGGTAGACCGAGTCGGTTACCGCGAGCACGGCGAACTGCAGGGCCGCGAATGAGGCGATCATGGTCGCCACATGGACCAGCTGGGTGCTGAAGTAGGGCAGCCGGAGTCCGAACCAGATCACCGGCGTCGGTGGGTGCAGCACCCAGGCGGCGATCACCGGGCTGTCGATGGTGATGGTGCCGAACACGATCAAGATCACGAACATGAACAGGCCGAGACCGAAGACCTGAAGCCCCTGGGCGAACATCAGCGTGAGCACCAGGTTGACCCGCTCCCGCCTTTCCAGCCGATGGTGGCGCAGCTCGGAGATGTCGATCATCGCGGCCAACCGTTGCAGCGGGGTGTCCCGGCAGCTGGACTGGACGCTGTCCTCGCTCAGGTCGGTATGGATCGCCTCCAGCTCACGCGGGATCTGGGTGATCAGGAACAGCAGCGCGGCGACACCGAAGAACAGCGCCACGATGGCCAGCCTGCCGGCGCTCAGGCTGTCGGCGACCTGCCAAGCCTCGGTGCTGATGAAGAGGAACGAGACCAGCACCAACTGCAGGGGCAGTGCGCGGGTGAGCAGCCGGACCAGGTCCTGGTGGCGGGGCAGGGCCCGACGCAACGCCCAGACGAACAGTGCCGACACCCCGCCGCGCACCAACAGGTACAGCGAGATGACCAGAGCCGCGAAGCCGATCAGGTCGGCGAAGAACACGCCCGGGCTAAGGTAGCGCAGGCTGTGCACCAGGCAGACCAGCAACATCCCGCCGAGCAGCAGCAACCCCGGTGATGCGCCGAGCAGGCGTCGGGTGCTGCCTCGCCGTCGTGACGTCCACACGGCTCCTGTGATGCCCACCCCAAGTCCCGCGAGCATGATCATCCCGGCGACCAGGAAGTCGCGGTCCTTGAGGTCACCCTTGATGATCAAGGTCCAGACCAGGGTGTCCGGGTCGGCCGGGATGATCGTCAGCCGTGCGACCAGCACAGCGATGCTGGTCAGGAAGATCAACACCAGACCGGGTGTCATGCGGGCGATGGTGCGTCGGCCGGCTGCGTAGCGGACCACGAACGGGACGCCCTGGTCGAGAAACCACTTCTCGACCAGGCTGACCTCGCTCCGCGCCCGGCCTCGGTCTTGCTGGTGTGCTGCCAAGGCCCGATCTGCTGTCAACATCCGGTGTCGCTGGTCGGCGTCGGGCGGCGCAGGCTCGGTCGGCATGGGACCAGTATCGCTGCCCGGAGGCCGCCCGCAGCCGATCACGGCCCTGTCAGCTCCGGATGGCATGCTTGCCCTGTGGCGCAACAGCAATCCCCGTTCGGCCGGGTCGTCCTGGTGACGGGACCGGAGTCGCTGCTGGCCGACCGGGCCGTGAACAAGATCCTGGCCGCGGCGCGGGCCGAGCACCCGGAGGTGGAGATCTCCCAGGTCGAGGCGCCGCGACTCGAGGGCGGCAAGCTGGCCGAGATCACCAGCGCCTCGCTGTTCTCGACCGCCCGTGCCGCGGTGATCCGCGACCTGGCCAACCTGCCCGCGGATCTCACCGATGATGTCGCTGCGCTGGCCACGCCGGTCGAGGACCTGGCCCTGGTGCTGGTGCACGGCGGCGGGGTGAAGGGCAAGGCCCTGCTGGACAAGCTCAAGAGGGCCAAGGTCGACGTGATCGACTGCCCGAGCGTCAAGAACTGGGAGCTGCCCCAGTTCGTCCAGGCGGAGGCGAAACGGGCCGGCGGCTCGATCGACGCAGACGCCGCCCAGTTCCTGGTCGACGCGGTGGGACACAACCTGCGCGCCCTGGCGGCGGCGGTCTCCCAGCTGCTGTCGGACGGAGAGTCGACGACCATTTCGATGACGCTGGTCAAGCGCTACTTCGGCGGCCGGTCGGAGGTGACGAGCTTCGCTGTGGCCGATGCGGTGCTGGCCGGTCGCACCGGAGTGGCGATGGAGCAGCTGCGCTGGGCCATGTCCACCGGCGTCGCACCGGTCCTGGTGACCAGCGCACTGGCCTCGGGCCTGCGCGGGCTCGGCAAGCTCATCACGGCCGGCAGCGGCCTGCGCGAGGCCGATCTGGCCCGTGAGGTGGGCGTCCCGCCGTGGAAGCTCAAGTCGATGCGGACCCAGTCCCGCGGCTGGGATCAGGCCGGCCTGGCCAGCGCGTTGCGGATCGTGGCCACCGCGGACGCCGACATCAAGGGTGCCGCCGACGACGCCGAGTTCGCGCTGGAGCGGGCCGTGCTCGCGGTCAGCCGGGCCCGGCACGGCTGAGTCTGCGCCCCGGCAGCGGGGGTCAGGGCGAAGTGATAGGGGGCCAAAGTACCTGTAACGCACAACGTCCCGATCACCCAGTGGGGGATCGGGACGACGGGCGGACTGCCAGCGGGTTACACCGGCGTTGTCGGGCGGCTGCTGCGGGCGATCAGCCCAGCTGTGCAGCCTTGGCAGCAATCGCTGATTTGCGGTTCGCTGCCTGGTTCTTGTGGATGACTCCCTTGGAGACGGCCTTATCCAGCGCGCGCGTGGTGGCCTTGGCGAGTTCCTGGGCCTTGGCGGGGTCGCCGGCCTCGGCAGCCTCACGGAAATGGCGGACGAAGGTCTTGAGGTAGGACTTGGCAGCCTTGTTGCGCTGACGAGCCTTCTCGTTGGTCTTGTTCCGCTTAATCTGGGACTTGATGTTCGCCACTGGGCAAGCCTCTAAAACTCTCGGGATCGGATCAGGGTGTGCACCCGGCTGAGCTCCGAGGAGTCACAGACGGACGCGACCGCTAACTCTAGCAGCGGACCCGACCGGTGCCAAAATCACCCGGTCCTGGGCCCGCGCAGCGCAGTATTCCTCGATGTTGGTCAAAACCGCACGGAGGCCCCATCTGCTGTGTTTCACTTATCGGAACGTGGTCGGGGGCGATGACGGACCGGACGGGCTCTGGCCTGGTTCGGTCCACCTTGATGTGCAGACGCTCCTGAGCGGTCCGCGGTGTGACTAGCGGCTGAGGGGGAGCGTCGTGAGCGTTGCTGTGTCGTCGTCCTGGAGATCGGCTCTCGCCCGGTTCGGGCTAGCGGTTTCCCTCACTGTGAGCCTTGTGCTCGCCTCCTTCGTCGGACTCCCGGCGCCCCAGGCTGCGGCAGCCGCCTGTGACCCGCCGGTGACCAACGAGATCGCCTGCGAGAACAGCAAACCCGGCAACCCGAGCAGCGAGTGGGACATCTCCGGGTCCGGCAGTGCCTCCATCCAGGGCTTCGCCACCGACATCAGCGTCAACCGTGGCTCCACCATCGGGTTCAAGGTGAAGACCACCGCTACCAGCTACCGCCTCGACATCTACCGGATGGGCTACTACGGCGGCGCCGGGGCCCGCAAGGTCGCGACGGTCAGCCCGACGACCTTTCCGAAGCAACCCAGCTGCCTGACCCAGAGCACCACCGGCCTGATCGACTGCGGCAACTGGACTCAGACCGCGTCGTGGGCGGTCCCGAGCACGGCCGTGTCCGGGATCTACTTCGCCAAGCTGGTGGCCGGTACGGCCGCAAGCCACATCATGTTCATCGTCCGCGACGACGCCAGCACCTCGGCCCTGCTGTTCCAGACTTCCGACACGACCTGGCAGGCCTACAACGACTACGGCGGCAACAGCCTCTACGAGGGATCTCCGGCGGGACGCGCCTACAAGGTGAGCTACAACCGGCCGTTCGACACCGCGGCCGAGACCCCGGAGGACTTCGTCTGGAACTCCGAGTACCCGATGGTCCGCTTCCTGGAGGCGAACGGCTACGACGTCAGCTACTCCACCGGCATCGACACCGAGCGGCGGGGAAACCTGATCAAGAACCACAAGACGTTCATGTCGGTCGGACATGACGAGTACTGGTCCGGGGGTCAGCGGGCGGCCGTCGAGGCGGCCCGGGCGGCGGGCACCAACCTCGCCTTCTTCAGCGGCAACGAGGTGTTCTGGAAGACCCGCTGGGAGAACAGCATCTCCACCGGAACCGCGAGCTATCGGACACTGGTCTCCTACAAGGAGACCCACGCCAACGCCAAGATCGACCCGTCGCCCGAGTGGACGGGCACCTGGCGGGACCCGCGGTTCAGCCCGCCCTCGGACGGTGGTCGGCCGGAGAACCGCCTCACCGGCACCATCTTCATGGTCAACTGCTGCACCACCGACATGGGGGTCGGTGCCGCCGATGCGCAGCTCCGGTTCTGGCGCAACACCCGGGTCGCCGCACTCACCGGCAACCAGCGGACCACGCTCGGCTCGGACATCCTGGGCTACGAGTGGGACGAGAGCTCCGACAACGGCTTCCGGCCGCCCGGCCTGATCTTCATGTCGACGACCACCGAGAACGTCTCCAGCTATCTCCAGGACTACGGCAGTACGTACGCCAGCGGCACCGCCACCCATCACCTGACCCTCTACCGGGACCCGAGTGGTGCACTGGTGTTCGGTGCCGGCAGCACCCAGTGGGCCTGGGGGCTCGATGACGAGCACGCCACCGGCCCGTCGAGCACGGCCGATATCGCCGTCCAGCAGGCCACCGTGAACCTCCTTGCCGACATGAACGCACAGCCGTCGACCCTGCAGTCCGGACTGGTCGCCGCCACCGCCTCCACCGACACCACCGCGCCGACGTCCACGATCACCTCTCCGGCCGCCGGCGCGACCGTGCCCGCCAACCAACCGCTCACCATCACCGGGACCGCCGCCGACACCGGCGGTCGGGTCGCCGGGGTGGAGGTCTCGGTCGACAACGGCACGACCTGGCATCCGGCGACCGGGCGGGCGTCCTGGTCGTACACCTTCACGCCGACCTCCGATACGGTCCTGACGATCAAGACCCGGGCTGCAGATGACAGTGCCCTGCTGGAGACCCCGTCCGCGGGGCGTTCCATCACCGTCGGCAGCGGTACGCCGCCGCCGGCCACCTGCCCCTGCACGATCTGGCCCAGCTCGGCCACGCCGGCCGTTGCGTCGGACTCCGACTCGGTGCCGACCGAGCTGGGAGTGAAGTTCCGGGCCGCGAGCGACGGGTTCATCACCGGCATCCGGTTCTACAAGGGCACCGGCAACACCGGGACCCACGTCGGCACGCTGTGGTCCAGGACCGGGACCAAGCTCGCCTCGGCGACCTTCTCCGGAGAGTCCAGCACCGGGTGGCAGCAGGTGAGCTTCGCCAACCCGGTCCCTGTCACGGCCAACACCACCTACGTCGCCTCCTATTTCGCACCCAACGGGCACTATGCCTCCAATGACGGCTACTTCACCACCGCGACCACCAATGGACCGCTCACTGCCCTGGCCGATGGCACCGACGGCGCCAACGGCGTCTACCTCTACTCCTCGACCAGCGGGTTCCCGACCAACACCTACAACAAGTCCAACTACTGGGTGGACGTCGTCTACACCACCAGCACCACGGACACCACCAAGCCGACCGTGACCGACCGGCAACCCGCGGCCGGCGCCACCGATGTGCCGGTGACCAGCACAGTGACGGCCACCTTCAGTGAGCCGGTCAGCTCCGGATCGATCTCGCTCCGCGACAGCGCCAACTCCGCAGTCTCCGGGAGCACCAGCCCGACCGGCTCGACCCAGACCCTCACCTTCACGCCGTCGTCGGCGCTGACCGCGAGCACCACCTATACGGCGACGGTGTCCAGCGCCACCGACGCGGCCGGCAACACCATGGACCCGATCAGCTGGACCTTCACCACTGCCGCCGCCGCACCGACTGACACCACGCCGCCCACCGTGACCAGCCATGTACCGGCGACAGGTGCGACCGGGGTGGCGGTATCGACCTCGGTCTCGGCGACGTTCAGCGAGCCGGTCGACTCCGCCGCGGTCGTGCTCCGCGACAGTGCCAACGCTGTCGTGTCAGGCAGCACCAGCCCGAGCGGCCAGACCCAGACCATCACGTTCACTCCGACGTCGCCGCTGGCGGCCGGCACGACCTACACCGCGACCGTCTCCGGGGCCAGAGATGCGGCCGGCAACACGATGACGCCGGTGACCTGGAGCTTCACCACGGCCACCTCGACCTCGGCCTGCCCCTGCACCATCTGGGCGTCGACAACGACGCCGTCGGTACTGATGGACCCCGACACCGGCTCGGTCGAGCTGGGCGTCAAGTTCCGGGCGAGCCAGAACGGCTACGTAACCGGCATCCGGTTCTACAAGGGGACCGGCAATACCGGCACCCATGTCGGCTCGCTGTGGAGCCGTACCGGAACCCGGCTCGCCAATGCCACCTTCACCGGCGAGAGCGCCAGCGGGTGGCAGCAGGTGCTGTTCGCCGCGCCCGTGGCGATCACCGCCAACACCACCTACGTCGCGTCCTACTACGCGCCGAACGGCAGATACTCCGTCAACGACGGATACTTCGCCACCTCCGCCACCACTCGCGGCCCGTTGACGGCGCTGCAGAACGGGACCGACGGCGGGAACGGCGTCTACAAGTACGGCACCAGCGGCTTCCCGACGAGCACCTACCAGTCAGGCAACTACTGGGTGGATGTCGTCTTCACGACGCCTTAGTCATCAGTTTCAGGGGGAATTCTCGATGTCGACTCAACTCCGGCCTACCCGGCTGCGTCCAACGGTGTCCGGCGAGCACCACCACCGCCGCCGGCTCGCCGGTCTGCTGACCCTGATCATCGGGTTCGCGTTCGTCGTCACGGTGCCCGCCGCGCCGGCCGCGGCGGCGACCTGCCCGTGCACGATCTGGACCGCCAGCCAGACCCCGACCACCCCGGCCGACAGTGACACGGCAGCGGTGGAGGTGGGGGTCAAGTTCCGGAGCTCCCAGGATGGGTTCATCACCGGGATCCGGTTCTACAAGGGAACGGGCAACACCGGGACGCACGTCGGCTCCCTCTGGAACCTGGCCGGGGTCCGGATGGCGACGGTGACCTTCAGCGGGGAGACCTCGACCGGGTGGCAGCAGGCGAACTTTGCCTCACCGGTGGCCGTGACCGCCAACACCACCTACATCGCCTCCTACTACGCTCCCAACGGCAGGTACGCCGGCGACAACAACTACTTCGCCTCGGCAGTGACGAACGGGCCACTGACGGCACTCCAGAACGGCACCGACGGCGGCAATGGCGTCTACCGCTACGGCGTCGGGGGCGGTTTCCCGACCAGCAGCTACCAGGCGAGCAACTACTGGGTCGACGTGGTGTTCGACACCGGCGCCGCCGACACCACCAAGCCGACCGTGACGGACCGGCAGCCGGCAGCGGGCGCCACCGGCGTCTCAGTGGGAAGCTCCGTCTCGGCCACCTTCAGCGAGGCCGTCGACCCCGCCAGCATCTCGCTGACCCTCACCGGCCCGGCCGGGGCGGTCACCGGCGCCAAGAGCTACGACTCCGCCACCCGCACCGTCGCCTTCACGCCGGGTAGCAGCCTGGCCACCTCGACCACCTACACGGTCAACCTGTCCGGCGCCAAGGACGCAGCCGGCAATGTGATGGACCCGCTCAGCTGGACCTTCAGCACAGCCGCCACCTCGAGCGGCTGCCCGTGCAGCATCTGGGCCGACACGGCAACCCCGGCGGTGGCGTCGACCAACGACTCCTCTGCCGTCGAGCTGGGAGTCAAGTTCAGGGCCGACCGCAACGGTTTCGTCACCGGGATCCGGTTCTTCAAGGGCACCGGCAACACCGGCACCCATGTGGGCTCCCTCTGGACCTCGGCGGGCACCCGGCTTGCGCAGGTGACCTTCAGCGGCGAGTCATCCACCGGCTGGCAGCGCGCCACCTTCACGTCCCCCGTGTCGGTGTCGGCCAACACGACCTACATCGCCTCCTACTACGCACCGGTCGGCCGCTACTCGAGCGACAATGACTACTTCGCCTCAGCCAGCACTGTCCGAGGGCCGCTGACCGCCCTCCGAGACGGCACCGACGGTGGCAACGGGGTCTACCGTTACGGCGCCAGCGGGTTCCCGAACAGCACCTACCGGTCGAGCAACTACTGGGTCGACGTCGTCTTCGACACCAGCAGTGTCGACACCACGGCACCGGTCGTGGTCGCCCAGTCCCCGGCCGCCGGCGCCAGCGGAGTGCCCACCACCACCTCCGTGACGGCGACCTTCTCCGAGCCGGTGACCGCCGGCTCGGTCGCCATGGAGCTCCGCGGACCCGGCAACGTTCTCGTTCCGGCCGCCGTTAGCTACGACAGCAGCACCCAGACCGCGACCCTGACGCCCAACTCTGCCCTGGCGGAGTCGACCGGCTACACCGCCACGGTGAGCGGGGCCAAGGACTCCTCCGGCAACACCATGCAGGCCCTCACCTGGTCGTTCACCACCGCTGCGCCGCCACCTCCTGGACCTGAGCAGGGTCCCGGCGGTCCGGTGGCCGTGGTCACCAGCGGCAGCAACCCGTACTCGAAGTACCTCGCCGAGATCCTCCGGGCCGAAGGTCTGAACGAGTTCGCCACCGTCGACGTCGGCAGCCTGTCCGCCGCCACTCTGGCCTCCTACGACGTGGTCGTGCTCGGCAATGTGACGGTGACGGCCGCGCAGGCCACCGTGCTCAGCGACTGGGTCAACGCCGGCGGCAACCTCATCGCGATGCGCCCCAGCAACACGCTCGCCTCCCTGCTGGGCCTGACCCTGACGACCGGCACCACCAGCAACGCCTACCTCAAGGTGGACACGTCGACGGCCGCCGGTGCCGGCATCGTCTCCGACACCATCCAGTTCCACGGTGCCGCCGACCGCTACTCCCTCTCCGGAGCGCAGGCGATCGCCACCCTCTACTCCAGCGCCACCGCGTCGACCACCTTCCCGGCGGTCACGCTGCGCACGGTCGGCACCAACGGCGGCCAGGCCGCAGCCTTCACCTTCGACCTCGCTCGCTCCATCGTGCAGACCCGGCAGGGCAACCCCGCCTGGGCCGGGACCGAGCGCGACAGTCAGGCGCCGATCCGGTCCGACGACCTGTACTTCGGCACCTCGACGACCAGCTGGGTCAACCTGGCCAAGGTTGCGATTCCGCAGGCCGACGAGCAACAGCGGTTGCTGGCGAACCTGATCCAGGTGATGAACCGGGACAAGAAGCCGCTGCCGCACTTCTGGTACCTGCCGAAGAACCTGAAGGCCGTCGTGCTGGCCACCGGTGACGACCACGGCAACGGCGGCACCGCGGGCCGGTTCGACCAGTACGAGGCCAACAGTCCGACCGGCTGCTCGGTCGCGGACTGGACCTGCCTGAGGTTCAGCTCCTACATCTTCCCGGGCACGCCGCTGTCGAACACCGCTGCTGCCGGCTACAACAGCCGCGGCTTCGAGGTCGGCGTACACGTCCAGAACGGCTGCACGAACTTCACCCCAGCCTCGCTGGCCAACAACTACGCACAGGACCTGTCCAGCTGGGCGGCGGCCTTCCCGAGCCTGCCCAGACCCGTGAGCAACCGTTTCCACTGCATCGTCTACAGCGACTGGGCCTCTCAGCCGAAGACGGAGCTGGCCAACGGCATGCGGATGGACGCCAACTACTACTACTGGCCCAGCTCGTGGATCAACGACCGGCCCGGCTTCATGACTGGCTCGGGAATGCCGATGCGCTTCACCGACACCGACGGGTCGATGATCGACGTCTACCAGGCGGCCACCCAGATGACCGACGAGTCCGGCCAGTCGTACCCGTTCACCCCGGACACCCTGCTGGACAACGCCCTCGGCCCGCTCGGCTACTACGGCGTCTTCAATGCCAACGTCCACACCGACAGCGCAACCACGTTCGAGAACGACCAGCTGATGGCCTCGGCGATGGCGCGGGGCGTCCCGATGATCAGCGGCCGGCAGCTGCTGACCTGGACCGACGGACGCAACGCCTCGTCGTTCGGCAAGATCGGCTGGAGCGCCAACACGTTGAGCTTCGACGTGGCCGTGGGTGCCGGGGCGAACGGTCTGACCGGGATGCTCCCGACGGCGGGCCCGGGCGGGACCGTGCTGACGGGCATCAGCCGGAACGGCAGCCCGGTGACCTTCACCACCAGCACCGTCAAGGGGCTCGAGTACGCCTCGTTCCCGGCGGCGGCTGGCAGCTACACCGCCAGCTATGCGGCGACGGGTGCCCCGGCGATCACCCAGGCCCAGGCGCTCACAGTGGAGTCCGGGACCTTGGACGAGGCCACCGTCAGCTGGACCACCACCGAACCCACCAGCAGCGAGGTGACCTATGGGACGACTCCCAGCACGCTCAGCTCGACGACCAAGGTGGGCGGTGCGACCAGGAAGCACGCCGTCCGGCTGCCCGGCCTGAAGCGTCAGACCACCTACTACTACCGGGTGGTCGCCCAGGACACCTCCGGCAACGTCAGGACCTATCCGGCGACCACCCTGCCGCCGTTGTCCTTCACCACCCCGAAGTCCGACGTCGCCAAGCCGGTGCTGACCGGGCCCGTCGTGACGCCGCTGCCGGACGGCACCGCCGCGGTCCGCTGGGCCAGCAACGAGAAGGCGGACTCGGTGGTCAGGTTCGGCCGGTCCACGGCCCGACTGGGCGATCTTCGACTGTCGAGGGACCTGGTCAAGGACCACGCAGTGGTTCTCACCGGCCTGCAGCCGGACCACACCTACTGGTTCGACGTGACCTCCACCGACGCGGCCGGCAACGCGACCGTCGGCAAGCCGTTGCGATTCACGACACCGGCCGCCGGGGTGGCCGAACAGACGGCGCCCGCATTCCGTCGGGGTGACACCAGCGGCAGCGCGACGGTGACCACGGACGGGTTCGGGTCGGTCACGCTCTCCGGGGCTGCGACGGCCAGCCGACAGGGCACCTTCGTCTCAGGGGTGCTGGACGCCCGAGCCATGGTCGACTGGGATCGGGCCACCTGGCAGGCCACGACGCCGGCCGGCAGCAAGCTGACGGTCAGCGTCCGTACCGGCAGCACAGCCAAGGTCGATGGCAACTGGTCTGCCTGGCGGACTCTGGCCGGGAGCGGGGCCAGGGTGGTCGGAAGCTCGCGCTACGTCCAGTACCGGGTGGAGATGAGCAGCCCGGCAGGGGTGGCCGCTCCGAGCATGGTCGGCATCGGGATCACCCACAACGGTGGCCCGATCACGGCCCAGGGCGAGGGGCGGTGACCCGGCAACGGTGACGACCTGACGGCTGCGACGATTGGGGTGGCGGGTCGGCCCATGGGATGATGGGATGCCGGGCCCCCGGTGTCGCAGCCGGCAGAGCGGGCCACCATGAGTTGTCGACCTGACTGGATGTTGAATTGAGTTCTGCCAAGGCGCCCCGCCCCGGCCGTACCGACGCGTCGATCATCCGGAACTTCAGCATCATCGCGCACATCGACCACGGCAAGTCCACCCTGGCCGACCGGATGCTGCAGCTGACCGGGGTGGTGGACGCGCGCTCGATGCGGGCGCAGTACCTGGACCGGATGGACATCGAGCGGGAACGTGGGATCACCATCAAGTCGCAGGCGGTCCGGATGCCGTGGACGGTCGCCGACGCCCGGGGCGTCGAGCAGACGTACGTCCTGAACATGATCGACACCCCGGGCCATGTCGACTTCACCTATGAGGTGTCGCGCTCGCTGGCCGCCTGTGAGGGCGCGGTGCTGCTGGTCGACGCGGCGCAGGGGATCGAGGCGCAGACGCTCGCCAACCTCTACCTCGCCATCGAGGCAGACCTCCACATCATCCCGGTGCTGAACAAGATCGACCTGCCGAGCGCTCAGCCGGAGAAGTTTGCCGTCGAGCTTGCCGGCATCATCGGCTGCGACCCGGCCGACGTCCTCCGGGTCTCGGCGAAGACCGGGGAGGGGGTCAAGGAGCTGCTGGACCAGATCGTGCTGCAGACCCCGGCACCGGTAGGAAACCTCGATGCGCCGGCCCGGGCGTTGATCTTCGACTCGGTCTACGACACCTACCGCGGCGTGGTGACCTACGTGCGGGTGATCGACGGAGAGCTGTCGCACCGGGAGAAGGTCCTGATGATGTCGACCAGGGCAACCCACGAGACGCTCGAGGTGGGTGTGATCTCGCCCGAGCCGATCAAGTCGGACTCGCTCCGGGTCGGCGAGGTCGGCTATCTGATCACCGGTGTGAAGGAGGTCCGGCAGTCCCGGGTCGGGGACACCGTGACCTCGGCAGCCAAGCCCGCCACCGAGTCGCTGGGCGGGTACCGACACCCGAACCCGATGGTGTTCGCCGGCCTCTACCCGATCGACGGTGCCGACTACCCGGAGCTGCGCGAGGCGCTGGACAAGCTGCAGCTCAACGACGCCGCGCTGACCTACGAGCCGGAGACGTCGGGGGCACTGGGCTTCGGCTTCCGGATCGGTTTCCTCGGGCTGCTGCACATGGAGATCGTGCGGGAGCGGCTGGAACGTGAGTTCAACCTCGACCTGATCTCGACCGCGCCCAACGTGGTCTACCGGGTGGAGATGGAGGACGGCAGCGAACACGTCGTCACCAACCCATCGGAGTACCCGACCAACGGCAAGATCGCCGCCGTCTACGAGCCGGTGGTGAAGGGCACGATCCTGGCGCCCGCGGAGTACATCGGGGTGATCCTTGAGCTCTGCCAGGCCAGACGGGGGATCCAGCACGGAATGGACTACCTCTCCGAGGACCGGGTGGAGATTCGCTACACGCTGCCGCTGGCCGAGATCGTCTTCGACTTCTTCGATGCACTGAAGTCACGCACGAAGGGCTATGCCAGCCTCGACTATGAGCCTTCGGGTGAGCAGCCGGCTGACCTGGTCAAGGTCGACATCCTGCTGCACGGCGAACCCGTGGACGCGTTCTCGGCGATCGTGCACAAGGACAAGGCGTACAGCTATGGCGTGATGATGGCCGGCAAGCTGAAGGACCTCATCCCGCGGCAGCAGTTCGAGGTGCCGATCCAGGCCGCGATCGGCTCCCGGGTGATCGCCAGGGAGACCATTCGCGCCATCCGCAAGGACGTACTGGCCAAGTGCTACGGCGGCGACATCACCCGCAAGCGCAAGCTGCTGGAGAAGCAGAAAGAGGGCAAGAAGCGGATGAAGATGGTCGGGCGGGTGGAGGTGCCGCAGGAGGCATTCGTCGCCGCGCTGTCGACCACCGAGCCCACCAGAGCCGACAAGAAGTAGCCATGCCGAGCACTGGTCCCGTCGGTCGCGGCCTGGTGTTCTTCGGCCAGCTGTCCATCGCCCTGGTGTGGCTGTACGCCGGGCTGGTCGCCAAGCTGCTCGGGCTGCGTCCCGACGACCGGGCGATCATCGACTCCGTGCCCTTCCTGGCCCCCGGCTCCGGTGGATGGGTGACGATGGTGATCGGCGGTTTTGAGGTGCTGCTGGCGATCTGGGTCATCTTCGGCGGCGCCCCACGGGTCGCTGCCGTGGTGCAGACCCTGACGCTGGTGGTGCTCACCGCCATCGACCTGACCTATGGCCGTCGGCTGGTGGGTGAACCGGTCCAGGTGGTGATCACCCAACTCGCCCTGGTGGCGCTGATCTGGCTGGTCGCGGTCAGCCTGTCCCACCTGCCGAAGCGTGGCCCGTCACCGTTCGGGTGACCTGGTGTCGCCGTCGCGGTCGACCTTGCACGCCGGGCTAGATTGGGCGGCGGACGACAGCGGAGGGAGGGCTCGAGCAATGAGGAAGGTTCCCCTTCCCTTCCGGCTGCTGGAGGCCATCCGCTCGACGACACAGGAAGCCGTGCGGTGGCTCCGCGAACGGCCGCACCGGCACCCGGATGAACCCCCGCCGCCGAGCCACACCGCGCCCTGAGCCCACGGGTATGGGGCGTCTCCTCAAACGAGGCAACGCACATATCGGCGCGTCATGCTGATCGCCTGCGTGCCCTGAGCGTGAGGCTGGTCCGCAGGTCGCACTGACGCGCCGATTCGTCTGTTGAGCCCGTACGGTCAGTCGATGCCGGAGCGTTCGACCCCCTGGACCAGATAGCGCTGCAGGAAGATGAACACCAGCACCACCGGCAGGATCGCGACAGCGGCGCCGACGAACAGCTGGGGCATGTCGATCCGCTGCGAGGTCATGAACTGGCTCAGCGCGACCTGGATGGTGCGGTAGCTCCGGTCCTGTCCGATCAGCAGCGGCCACAGGAACGCGTTCCAGGAGCCGATGAAGATGATCGTGCCGATCGCAGCGCAGATGCCGTACGTGTTCGGCATCACCACCCGCCAGAAGGTCCGCCAGTAGCCGGCGCCGTCGATGTAGGCGGCCTCCTCCAGCTCCTTCGGGAAGCCGAGGAAATACTGCCGGAACAGGAACGTCGCAAAGGCCGAGAACAGCCCGGGGATGATCAGTCCGCGCAGGGTGGAGATCCAGCCCAGGCTCGAGACCATCACGAAGCTGGGGATGAACGTGACGGCCGCCGGCACCATCAGGGTCAGCACCGTCATGCCGAGGATGACCCTGGACAGCCGGTTCTCGATCCTGGCCAGACCGTAACCGGCCATGGCCGAGATGGCGACGGTGCCGAACGTCTGGATGATCGACACCGTGGCTGAGTTGGCCAGGCTCCGGGCGATCGGGACATTGCGGTTGTTGAACAGCTCCTTGATGTTGTCGCCGTTCAGGCTGTCGGGGATCCAGTGCCACTGCGGGGCCGTGATGCCGAGCTGGGTTGAGAAGGCATTGCGCAACAACACATAGAACGGCATCAGGAACAGTCCGGCGAGCAGCACCAGGGCGACATAGCGCAGGGTGCTCACCAGCCGGGAGGATTTCATGAGGTCTCCTCCTTACTCCGCAGCGAGACGATCTTGAGCTGCGCCAGGCCGATGACCGCGATCAGCACGGTCAAGATGATGGTGCCTGCGCTGCCCAACCCGAGGTCCTGGGTGCCGCCGCCGAGGGAGATCAGATACAGGTACACCAGCGGCGGTCGAGCGAACGGGGGATAGCCGCCGACGGAGATCAACGTGTTGTAGAACTCGTCGAAGGCCTGGAAGGCGGCGATCAGCAGCAGCAGCAGCACAGCCACCGAGGTGGAGCGCAGTTGCGGGAAGGTGATGTAGCGGAAGACGTTCCAGCCCCGAGCGCCGTCGATCGCTGCCGCCTCGTAGGTATCGGTGGGGATCCGCTGCAGCCCGGCCATGAACAAGATCATGTAGAAGCCGACCTGGAGCCAGAGCCGCAGCGTCACGAGCACCAGCCAGTACCAGTAGTTGCCCCCGCCCAGCCAGTTGACGTTGTCGAACCCCAGTCCCCGGAGCAGGGTGTTGACGAGTCCGAAGCGGGCCCCGTTGAAGAACGACAGCCGCCAGATCATCGCCGCGATCACGTACGAACACGCGGTGGGCAGGAAGAACGCGGAGCGGAAGAACGCCTTGGCCACTTTCGCCTTGTTGACCAGCAGGGCCAGGCCGAGCGATCCCGCGAACGTCACCGGGACGATGAACGCCGCGAACACGGTGAACGTGCCCATGCTGGTCAGGAAAGCTCGGTCCTGCAGCAGGTAGCTGTAGTTGCCCAGGCCGACGAACCTGGTCGGGGTGACCGTGTTGCGTGCGTCGAAGAACGACAGGTAGACGCTCCAGACGATCGGGATGTAGACGAAGATCAACAGCCCGAGGAAGAACGGACCGACGAACACCCAGAACCACACGTTGCGGTCCTGCCGCCCGCGCAGCCGGGTGACGACAGTGCTCATCGTCGACGTCAGCCGTTGACTCGCTTGATCTCCGCCTTCGCCTTGGCGTCGACCTTGGCGATCTCGCCCTTCGGGTCGGCGTTCTTCAGCACGATGTTGCTCAGCGCGGTGGTGTAGGCCTGGGCTGTCGCCGGGGTCCACAGCAGGTCCGGCCCGTGTCCCATCTCCGCCACGAACTTGGCCGCGTCGGCACCCGCTCCCGAGGCGAGCTTATCCGCCTTCGGAGCCAACGCCGTCTTCGCCGGGATGTGGGTGCCGTAGGAGTTGGAGAAGTCGACCTGGTAGTCCTCCTTGTCCACCCACAGCCACTTGATGAAGGCCTTGGCGGCGTCCGGGTCGGTGCCCTTGGCCGAGACGACCGAGCTGAAGGCCCCGATCGGCACGGCCTGACGGCCCGAGGTGCCGATCTTCGGGAACGGGATCACCCCGAAGTCGTCGCCCAGGGCCTTCTGCACCTGCGGCAGTACCCACAGCCCGGTCCACTGCATCGCGGTCTCACCCTGGACGAACGGTGCGGCGTCGAACCAGTCGGCCGAGGCGCTCTCCAGCACCCCGCCGGACTTGCGGAACTCGCGGAACTTGGCCAGCCCGTCGTACATGGCGGGGTCGGCGAAGCCGATGCCGTCCTTGCCCTCGTTGAGGTATTCGAAGCCCGCCGACCAGATCAGCAGGGCACCCAGCACGCCGAGCCCGCCGTCGTTGCCGGCGAAGAACCCGCCGACGTCCTTGGTCTTGACGGCCTTGGCGGCATCGATGAGCTCGTCGAAGGTCTGCGGTGGCTGCACACCGGCCTTGTCGAGCATGGACTTGCGGTAGTAGAGCATCTGCATGTCGACCGTCTGCGGGATGGCCCAGACCTTGTCCTCCCAGATCATCGGCGCCAGCACCGGTGCCGAGAACTGGTCCTTCGCGTCCCCGAGGGTGTCGGTGACATCCAGCACCTGGCCGGCCTTGATCATGTCCAGGGTCGGTCCGTTGCCGTATTCGAAGATGTCCGGCACCTTGTCGGTGAGCAGTGCGGCGGAGACCAGCTTCTCGTACTCACCGGGGTTCCACTTCACCGTGATATCGGCCTTGTCGTACGCCTTGGCGTACCGCTCGACCGCCTCCTGCACACCGTCCTCACCGTACTCGTGGTACCACTGCGAGAGGGCTGGCTTGCTGCCGCCACCCCCGGCGCTGGAGGACCCGGAGTTCGGTCGGCCGGTGTTCGAGCCGCAGCCGGTGACCCCCATTGCTGCGGTGGCGAGGCCACCGGTGAGGGCGAGGAATCGTCGTCTGGAAAAGGACATGGTGGGGACTATATTTGAAAAGTTGAGGGTTGTGCGTGATGTCCCGCGCTGGTGAACATCTCGATCAGATATCTCTGTCGAGTACGGAAGGATCTTGATCATGCAGGCACTCCAGTTCTCGACCTATGGCGGCCCGGAGGTGCTCGAGGTGGCCGAGGTGCCGGAGCCGCAGGCCGGACCGGGACAGATCCGGATCGCCGTCCGGACGACCAGTGTCAACCCGATCGACTGGAAGATCCGCTCCGGCGCTGTCGGTACCGAAGGGGCGCTGCCGCGCCAGCTCGGGTTCGACGCCGCCGGAGTGGTGGACCAGGTGGGCGAGGGCGTCGAGAAGATCACGGTGGGCGACGAGGTGTTCGGGCTCGGCTCTGACACCGCCGCCGAGTACGCCGTGCTGAACAGCTGGGCCGCGAAACCCCCGTCGATGCCCTGGGCAGAAGCTGCGGCGGCTGGGGTGGCGGGAGAGACCGCTCATCGGGTGCTGGGGCTGCTGGGCACCACGAGCGGCCAGACGGTGCTGATCGACGGAGCCGCCGGCGGCGTCGGCCTGTTCGGTGTCCAGCTGGCCGTGGCCCGGGGTGCCACCGTGATCGGTACGGCCAGTGAACGCAACCACGAGTTCCTGGCGAGCCTCGGCGCGACCCCGGTCAGCTATGGCTCCGGGCTCGGCGACCGGGTCCGGGCGCTGTACCCGGACGGGGTGGACGGGGTTTTCGACGCGGTCGGCAAGACGCCGGTCGCCGACCTGATCGGCCTGGTCGACCGTCCGGAGCAGGTCGTCTCGATCGCCAACTTCGCCGCAGCCGGGTCCGGGATCCGGGTCACGTCGGGCGGCAGCGACGGCGACCCGACGGCGGCACTGGCCGAGGTGGCCGCCCTCTACGCGGCCGGCCGGCTGCAGATCCCGGTGCAGACCTTCCCGTTGGCCGACGCCGAGCAGGCGCACCGGCTCAGCGAAGGCGGACACGTCCGGGGCAAGCTGGTGCTGGTCGTCGGCTGAGCCCGAACGCGTCATCGATACGGTCGCTCCATGACCCTGCAGGCGGACATCGGCATCATCGGCGGCTCCGGCTTCTACAGCTTCCTCACCGACCCGGAGGAGCTCACGGTCGAGACACCGTTCGGTCCGCCTAGCGCCGCCATCACCGTCGGTGAGGTGGCCGGTCGGCGGGTCGCCTTCCTGCCCAGGCACGGTGCCCGGCACCAGTTCCAGCCGCATCGGGTCAACTACCGGGCCAACCTGTGGGGGTTGCGCTCGCTGGGTGTCCGGCAGGTGCTCGGCCCCTGCGCAGTCGGATCGCTCAAACCCGACCTCGGGCCGGGCACCTTCGTCGTCCCCGACCAGCTGGTCGACCGCACCTCGGGGCGTCCGCAGACCATCTACGACGCCGAGGGTCCGGTGGTGCACATCACCTTCGCCGACCCGTACTGTCCCCGTGGCCGAGACGCGGTGCTGTCCGCGGCCGGGTCGGACGAGCACCTCGTCGACGGGGGCACCCTGGTGGTGGTCAACGGGCCGCGCTTCTCCACTCGGGCCGAGTCGACCTGGCACGCGGCGCAGGGGTGGTCGATTGTGGGCATGACCGGTGCTCCGGAGGCGTCCATCGCCAGGGAGCTGGCCCTGTGCTACACCGCGATCGGCATGGTCACCGACCACGATGCCGGCATCGAGGGCGGCGAGGCGGTCACCCATGCCGACGTGCTCCGGACCTTCGCCTCCAACGTTGGCCGGCTGAAGGAGCTGCTGTACTCGGTGGTGGCGCGGCTGCCGGAGCCGCAGTCCGACGCCGAGGCCGACTGCAGCTGCCGACGGTCGCTGGACGAGATCACCCTGCCGTTCGCGCTGCCCTGACGGGCCGGCGCGCTGGACTACGCTCGATTGCATGCCGTCGACCCTGCCCGAAGCCGATCCCGCTCCTGCGGACGGCTCGCTGCCCGTCGGCTCGCTCGCCGCGGTTCCCGACGTGCCGCTGAGCATCTACGTGCACGTGCCGTTCTGCACCACCCGCTGCGGCTACTGCGACTTCAACACCTACACGGCCAGCGAGCTGGGCAGCGCTCGAGGTGCCAGTCGTGACAGCTACGTCGACGCCGCCATCACCGAGCTCGACCTCGCCCGTCGAGTGCTGGGGGAGGGCGCGCCGGCGGTGTCCACGGTCTTCATCGGCGGCGGAACGCCGACCCTGCTGCCGCCCGACCATCTCGGTCGGCTGCTCGGCGCCATCGAGGAGCGGTTCGGCCTGGCCGCCGACGTCGAGGTCACCACCGAGTCGAACCCCGAGTCCATCGATGCGGCCGGCCTGCAGCGGCTGGTCGAGCAGGGCTACAACCGGATCTCGTTCGGGATGCAGTCGGCGGTGCCGCACGTACTGCGGGTGCTGGACCGCACCCACTCACCCGGCCGGCCGCAGCAGGCGGTCGGCGAGGCCAAGGCTGCGGGCTTCGCCAGCACGAGTCTCGACCTGATCTACGGCACGCCGGGGGAGTCGATGGAGGACTGGCGGGTCAGCCTCGAGGCTGCTCTGGCGGCCGAACCGGACCATCTCAGTGGCTACGCACTGATCGTTGAGGACGGCACCCGGCTGGCCGCGCAGATCCGCCGCGGGGTGCTGCCGATGACCGACGAAGACGACCTGGCCGACAAGTATCTGCTGGCGGAGGAGCTGCTGACCCGGGCCGGTTACGCGGCCTACGAGGTGAGCAACTGGGCCAATGCTCCCTCCGCCCGGTGCCGTCACAACCTGGCGTACTGGCGGGGCCATCACTGGTGGGGCGTGGGTCCCGGGGCGCACAGCCACGTCGGGGGCACCCGGTGGTGGAACGTGAAGCATCCGGCGGCGTACGCCCAGCGGCTGGCCGACCAGGTGTCGCCGGCCTACTCGCGTGAGGTGCTGAGCGCCGCCGACCGCCGGGTGGAACGGGTCCTGCTCGAGCTCCGGCTCGCCGACGGGCTCGACCTGGCCGTGCTGTCGTCGACCGAGCGGCTCCGGGTGCCGGCGATCGTGGCCCGCGGACTGGCCGAGGTGACCTCCGACCGGCTGGTCCTCACGCTGCCGGGCCGGCTGCTGGCCGACGGCATCATCCGCGAGCTGCTCGACTGACTCTAGGCGCTCTTCGCACAACGTCGCGGTCCTCACCCAGGGTCTGCCGTGTGCGGGGTACGACGAACCTGCGCGAACAGCTGGTCAGCGGGATGCTCGGGTGAAGGCGCGCCGCAGCCGCTCGGCGATCACCTCCGGGCGGTACAGATCGGCCCAGACCCAGCGCACCACCTCCCAGCCCAGATCACGCAGGGCATCCTCGCGGAGCTTCTCCTTGAAGAGCACATCCTCGAGCGACTGCCCGGGCGAAAGCAGCCGCCCATACTTGATCCTGCCGTCGAACTCTCCGACGGTCCGGTGCTCCCGCCAGCCGAAGTCGGTCCGGGCCACCAGCCGACCGTCGCCTCCGACGATGCGAAGCTGCAGCTCGGTCGGCATCAGACCGAGCTGCGCCAGCGTGACCCGGCTCAGCGACTCGCCTGGGCTCTCGCTCCGAGGGTCCAGAAAGGCCACCGCGCGACGGGCGCTCGCCATCCCCGGACGGTGGCGGGCCCGACCCATCGCCTCGTCCAGGTCGGCCGGGTCCAAGCCGCCGGCGAGAGCCCGGTCGCCAGCCGCCACCGCCCGCTCGTACGGTTGGCTGCGGCCGAGGTCCACCACCGTGCGGGCCAGCGACGTCACTCTGATCCCATCCAGCTGCACCACCTCGTCGGTCGGCAACGGAGCCGTGTGGACGTGCACGCCGCTGGCTCGACGCCCGCCGCTGGACCGATCCCGGGTCAGGTGGACGCGGTCGAGGCTGTCGGTCCAGACCGGCAGGCCGTGCAGCACCGCCGCCGACACGTGACTGACGACGGCAGCCTCCGAGACCTGAGGCAGGGTGGCCCGGACCAGTTGGAGGTGCCGATCGCGGGCGGCTGGAGGTTCGCTCTCGGGCTTCAGGTAGGCGCCCCGACGCAGCCGGACGAGCTCGCCGCGACGGTGCATCCGCCGGACTTCGTCGCGGCTGTAGCCCTGCGCCAGCAGGTCGCTACTCAGTATGGGCTCGGTCATGTCTCCAGATCAGCGCACCGGGGAGTACCGGGGAGGGCGCAAAGACGCATCTGTGGACAACTCTGCGACCGGCAATAAGTGCTGGGGATGGCTGGGGATCGCGTCTTCGCGCAGTTTCGCGGTCCTTGCCCAGGGTCTGCCGTGTGCGGGGTACGACGAACCTGCGCGAAGTGGTCTTCGGACGACCTGCGTACGGGCCGTCAGTCCCGGAACACGTGGTCCTGGGTCACGAAGTCGATCAGCTCCTCCACCCGGGTCAGCAGCGCGGTCTCCAGGTCCGTCCAGGAGTCGACCCTGCTCAGGATCAGCTGCCAGGCCTTGGCGATGTCGGCCTGGTCGGCGTGCGGCCATCCCAGGTGCGCACAGATCCCGTGCTTCCACTCGACGTCGCGGGGGATCTGCGGCCAGGCCTCCAGCCCGACCCGGGCCGGCTTGACCGCCTGCCAGATGTCGATGAACGGGTGACCGGTGACGTGGACGAAGCGTCCGGAATGCCCGCTGCGCACCTGTTCGGCGATCCGGGACTCCTTGCTGCCGGGCACCAGGTGGTCCACCAGGACGCCCAGCCGGCGGCCTCGCTGCGGGGCGAAGTCGGCGACGATGGCGGGCAGGTCGTCGATGCCGCCGAGGTACTCGACCACGACCCCTTCATGTCGCAGGTCGTCGCCCCAGACCTTCTCGACCAGCTCGGCGTCATGGCGTCCCTCGACGTAGATCCGGCTGGGCAGCGCCACCCGGGCCCGCTGTTGCGGGGTGGCCACCGAGCCCGACGCGGTCCGGGTCGCCGCGGCTGGTGCCTTGGCGCCGCGGGGCATTGTCAGGGCGACCGGCTGGCCGTCGAGCAGGAAGCCGGCGCCGAGTGGAAAGCTGCGCTTCTTGCCGTGGCGGTCCTCCAGCACGACCAGGCCGTTCTCCCAGCGGGTCACCGCGCCGCAGAAGCCGGTGCTGGCGTCCTCCACCACCAGACCCATCGACAGCTCGTGCTGCCGGCTCTCCTTCTTGCCGACCTTCTGCCAGCCGGGGGAGAGGACGTCGCGCGCATAACGGTCAACCGGGGAAGCCATCGACCAAGACTAGAGAGCATCGACGTCCCCGTCCTGCTGCGACACGGGCTGGCGGCGACGTCGCTGCTCCCGGCCGTGCCGGCCGGGGGTCGACGGCCGGCTCAAGGCCGGACCGGTGCTGCTGCGGACTACGAGCTCGATCGGCAGCAGGACCTGACGCTCGGCGATGGTGGGGTCGAGCAGCAGCTCGCCGACCCTGCGGCCCTTCTCGACGATGGGCTGCCGGATGGTGGTCAGGCCTGCCGACTCTGCGGCGGGAATGTCATCCACGCCGCAGACCGAGACGTCCCGGCCGGGCACCAGGCCCCGGTCGTGCAGCGTCTCCAGTGCTCCCAGCGCCACCACGTCACTGATCCCGACGAGAGCTGTGCAGCCCGGCTGGTGGTCCAGCCCGAACGCCGCAGCCGACTTCCCGGAGCTGAACGCGTTGTGCCCGCCCGAGACCAGCAGGATGTCTGCCTCCGGCAGGCTGTCGCGCAGACCACGCAACCGGGTACGGCAGACGACACAGCTGACCTGGTCGTCGGACGGCACCAGCCGGGCCTCACTGCCGGCCGGCAGGTTGGTGTCGACGATGACGCAGATCCGGCGGTGGCCCAGCTCGCCGAGGTGGCTTCCGAGCAGGGCCCCGGCCCGGCGGTCGTCGATGGCCACCCAGGCGGCGTCCGGGTCGTCGCTGAGGTCGGTCGACACCAACGGGATGCCGCGGGCGGTGACCAGCAGTGCGGCGGGGTGGGTGCTGGACACCGAGAAGGTCGTGACCGCGTCGATGGTGGCCCGGCTGACGGCGGTGACGTCAGGGTCGCTGCCGTTCATGGTGACCGGGAGCAGCACGATGCTGGTGCCCTGCCGCTCGACCACCTGGCTCAGGCCGGTCAGGAAACCGACCGCGTACGGATCGGAGAACGCGTAGGACAGGTGCTCTGTGAAGAGCACGCCGATCGAACCGGCTCGTCCGCTGCGCAGGGCCCGGCCGGCCGGGTCAGGCCCGGCGTAGCCGAGCTCGTCGGCGGTGGCCAGGATCCGCTCGCGCAGTTCAACCGACAGCTGCCCTGGCCGGTTGTAGGCGTTGGACACGGTGGCCGGCGAGACGCCGACCGCCTCGGCCAGGGTCTTGAGGGTGACGCGGGCCACGAACGGTGCCTCCCTCCGACCAGGTCTTCCGACTGGCCACGTCTGCGTGAACGTTCTCCTGAAACGATACAGAGAGCCGTTCAGGCCGACAACAGAAGGATGGCGGGCTGCGGGCCGGCCAGCTGCCGGCACGCCCGCAGCCCACCCGTGGGGGTCAGAAGCGCTTCTTCTTGGGCCGTTCAGCCCAAGGGTTGGTGCCAGGAGTCCAGTTCAGCACACTGGCCCGCTCGAGGAACTCGTCGGAGCTGATGTCTCCGCGGGCGAACCGCTCCGACAGCACCCGCTTGGCCTCGTCCTCGGGGGCGGAGCGCGGCGTCAGCCACGGCGGTCGGCCGCCGGCCATGTTCCGGCGGAGGAAGAGAAAAGCCGCCAGCAACAGCAGCAGGAAGAGTAGGCCCATGACAACTCCTAGGAACGGTGCGAAGGGGGACGGTCCGTCGCCCCAGTGATGAAGATGGGGACCCATAGGCCCCACCATGGGAATCAAGAAGGTGTTCATGCCCCAAGGGTGCGCCGTCAAGGCGTTCCGCACATCAACCGGCGGGCGACACTTCGACTACGCGCCGCTGCGTACGACGGATACGCAGTCGAGCCGATGTGTCCTCCGGTGTGCCCGGCTAGGCTCGACCTGACATGCCCTGGCGGCTGCCCGACGGCCGGAAGGAGCGCGGTGAGATCGAGATCCGGCCCGATGGTGCTCTGGGACCTCGGTTTGGCGCTGCTCATCGGCGTGGCATCCCTGATGGCGGCCACCTACCGACCGATCGAGCTGCCCGACGGGCATGGTCGAGGGATGCACGGACCGCCGTGGCGGCCCGGCTTCGACCTGGACACGCCGCTTCCATGGGCGACGGGACCCTTCCTGCTTCTCGTCGTGGGAGGGGTCGCGCTGCGCCGGTTCCAGCCGCGCCTCGGCTTCGTGCTGGCCACCCTCGGCACCGGCGGCTGCCTCGCCCTCGGGCATCCGATCGGGCCGGTGCTGCTGGCGCCGGCCGTCTGCCTGCTGGCGCTGGCACGGCTGCTTCCGGTGCGGAGCTGGGCGCCGCTACCGGTGTTGATCCTGCCGATGGTGCTGGCCGGCTTCTGGCGCGACCCCTATCTGGGGCTGCTTGACCCCGCCCTGTTCCGGGCCCTGTTCGGCGTGATGATGCTGAGCTTCCTGGCGGTGCTGGTCGGCGTCCTGCGCCGCAACCGCAACGACACGCAGCGTCTCGAACGCGAACAGGAGCTGCGGCGCTACGCCTACGAGGAGCGTCTCCGGATCGCCCGGGAGGTGCATGACGTGGTCGGCCACAGCCTGTCGGTGATCAACATGCAGGCGGGGGTCGCACTGCATGTCCTGGAGAAGCGCCCCGACCAGGTGGGTCCATCGCTGGAGGCGATCCGGCAGACCAGCAAGGACGCGCTCGAGGAGCTGCGCGGCACGCTGACCGTCTTCCGTGGCGCCGGTCCGGACGATGTGCGGGCACCTCAGCCGGGCCTGGACCGGTTGGATGAGCTGGTGGCCGGCCTGCGCTCCGCCGGGCGTCACGTCACGGTCACCGTTGCCGGGCAGCCCGATGGCCGGCTGCCACCGCTGCCGACGGCAGTTGATCATGCTGCCTACCGGATCGTCCAGGAGGCGTTGACCAACGTGGCCCGGCACGCCGAGGGTGCCGACGCCTCGGTCCGGATCGGGGTCGATGGCCGGGCGTTGATCATCGAGGTGGCTGACTGCTCCGAGGCCCGCAGACCAGGTCCGGTCGTTGCTGGCAACGGCATCTCCGGCATGCAGGAGCGTGCCCGCGCCGTGGGTGGCACGCTTCAGGTCGGCCCCGACGCTGCCGGAAGGTTCGTCGTCCGGGCCGAGCTGCCGACGGTCGGGGAGGGCGGATGACGATCAGGGTGGCGATCGCCGACGACCAGCCGCTGGTGCGGATGGGGCTGCGGGTATTGATCGAGTCGGAGGACGACCTGGCGGTCGCCGGAGAGGCGGTCAACGGTCAACAGGCCCTCGAACTGGTCATCGCCGAGCGACCGGACGTGATCTTGATGGACGTCCGGATGCCTGTCCTGGATGGGATCGAGGCGCTGCGGCGGATCGCCGCAGATCCGAGACTCAGCGGCGTCCGGGTGGTGATGTTGACCACGTTCGAGCTGGATGAATACGTCTTCGACGCGCTGCGGGCCGGTGCGGCCGGTTTCTTGATCAAGGACAGCGACCCCGTGGAGATGCTCCGGGCGATCCGGTTGGCCGCCGCCGGAGAGTCGCTGTTGTCGCCGTCGGTGACGCGACGCGTGCTGGACTCGTTCACCGCCACGGCAGGCGTGGTCCGCCGCACCCATCCGGAGCTGAAGGAGCTCACCGACCGCGAGCGCGAGGTGTTGGCCCTGATCGGTGAAGGACTCAGCAACGACGAGATCGCCGACCGGCTGGTGGTGAGCCCGGCGACGGCCAGGACCCACGTCAGCCGGGCGATGGTCAAGCTCCGGGCGAGGGACCGGGCACAGCTGGTCGTGATCGCTTACCAGTCCGGACTCGTCCAGTAAGCGCCAGCGGCCCTGCTGCGATCAGGCCAGGGGCCGCGATCAGGCCAGGGGCAGGGTCGGGCGGGTGCCCTTGACGCCGAGACCGCTCAGTGCGCCGTAGCCGGGTGCGATGCCGGCGGCGACGTGCTGCTCCGGATACGGCCAGGAGCCGCTGGACAGCGCCGCGGACTGGGCCACTCCGGCCTCGACCAGCCGCCGGATCTCGCCGGCGACAGCCGCGATCTCGCCCCGCTGGTTGAAGACGAACTCCCGGTCGACCGGCTCTCCGTGTCCAGGCACCGCGCGCACCGTCGGCGTCATCAGGCCGATCACCCCGTCTAGGGTGGCGGCCCATTCCATCGGTACGGAGTCAGCCCCGAACCAGGGCGGCCCGGCCGACTCCAGCAGGTCGCCGACGAACACCACGCCCGCGTCCGGGACCACGACGACCAGGTCACCCTCGGTGTGACCGCGCCCGATGTGGGCCACCTCGACCCGCCGGTCACCGCCCAGGTCGAGGGCGGCTGCGAGCACGATCTCCCGGTTCGGCAGAGCCAGGCTGCCGGCATCGATCCCCAGCTCGGTCGCCGCCTCGGCCGCCTCGCTGGAGCTGATCCGGTCGCGCACGGTCTCGTGGCCGATGGTGACCAGGTCGTCGAACGCGGCGAGTCCGAAGGCGTGGTCGTAGTGCCAGTGGGTGACGATCACCGCGCTCAGCGGCAGGTCGGTCACCGACGCCACCGATCTGCGCACCGCCAGGCCCTGGGCGGGCGTCGAACCGGTGTCGACCAGCACCGCACTGTCCGACCCGACGATCAGGCCCAGGTTCACTGCTGCTGGGGCAGTCGTCAGCCGGTAGACGCCTGTCGCCAGCTCCTGCCATTCGCCGCTGAGGGGGACTTCAGGTTCGGCACCGGTCTCGCTCATGCCGCTAGACTGGCACTCTGGATGGGTGAGTGCCAAATGGACGAGCATCGGTGAGGAGGGGACATGATCGACGATCGCAAGCTCGAGGTCCTGCGAGCCATCGTGACCGACTACGTCTCCAGCCAGGAGCCGGTCGGGTCCAAGGCCCTGGTCGAACGGCATGACCTGGGTGTCTCGCCGGCGACCGTACGCAACGACATGGCGGTGCTGGAGGAGGAGGGCTACATCACCCAACCCCACACCTCTGCCGGCCGGATCCCGACCGACAAGGGTTACCGGCTGTTCGTCGACCGGCTGGGCACGGTCAAGCCGTTGTCGCTCGCCGAGAAGCGCGCCATCCAGACCTTCCTGTCCGGGGCCCTCGACCTCGACGACGTGCTGAAGCGGACCGTGCGGCTGCTGGCGCAGGCCACCCAGCAGGTCGCCATCGTCCAGTACCCGACGCTGAGCCACTCCACGGTCCGTCACGTCGAACTGGTGTCGCTGTCCAGGACGCGGGTGCTGCTGATCCTGATCAGCTCGACCGGGCGCATCGAGCAGCGCTCCCTCGAGCTGCCGGAGTACGACGAGGAGACACTGAGCAGCCTGCGTACCAAGCTGAACGCGACCGTGATGGGCCGGACGACGGCCCAGGCGGTCCAGCAGCTGACCTCGCTGATGGCGGAGCTCCCTCAGCCGGAGGACGGCATCGGCGCCGTCTGCATCGCCGGCCTGCTGGAGATGCTCAGCGGCGACACCAGCACCCGGTTCGTCGTCGGCGGCGTGCCCAACCTGACCCGTTTCGGAGACGAGTTCGAGACCACGGTGCGTCCGGTTCTGGAGGCCCTGGAGGAGCAGGTGGTGCTGCTCAAGCTGCTGGGCGAGGCGACCACGGCCGATGTCGTGACGGTGCGGATCGGGCAGGAGAACCCGTACAAGGAACTGCAGTCGACCTCGGTGGTCGCGACTGGCTACGGTAGCCAGGACGACACCTGGGCCACGCTGGGGATCGTCGGTCCCACCCGGATGGATTACCCCTCAACCATGGCATCGGTCCGAGCCGTAGCACGCTACGTCGGCCGGTTCCTCTCTGAAGGATGACGAAGCAGACAATGAGTTCGGACTACTACGAGACCCTTGGTGTGTCGAGAGACGCCTCGCCGGAGCAGATCAAGAAGGCCTACCGGCAGCTGGCGATGAAACTGCACCCCGACGTCGCATCGGAGCCCGACGCGGGCGATCGGTTCAAGAAGATCGCCGAGGCCTACGAGGTCCTCTCCGACAGCAGCAAGCGTGACATCTACGACCGTGGCGGGGACCCCCTCGGCGGCGGTATGGGCGGCGGAGGCTTCAACGGCGGCTTCGGTGCCGCCGGGGGCTTCGACTTCACCAACCTGGTGGACGCGATGTTCGGTCAGCAGGCCTCGCGCGGGCCCCGGTCCCGGGTACGCCGTGGTCAGGACGCCCTGGTCCGGCTGGACCTGGAGTTGGCCGAGGCGGCCTTCGGAACCACCAAGCCGCTGCGGGTCGACACCGCGGTGCTCTGTCCACGGTGCAACGGCTCGGGCGCCCAGGAGGGCTCCCAGCCGGTGAAGTGCGCCACCTGCCACGGGCAGGGCGATGTGACCCACGTCCAGCGCTCGTTCATCGGCGACATCCGCACCACCCAGCCCTGCCCGACCTGCCGTGGCTACGGCACTGTGATCCCCAACCCGTGTACCGAGTGCTCGGGCGACGGCCGGGTCCGGTCCAACCGGACGATCAACGTCAAGATCCCGCCTGGCGTGAACACCGGCAACCGCATCCATCTCTCCTCGCACGGCGAGGTCGGTCCCGGCGGCGGGCCGGCCGGCGACCTGTACGTCGAGCTGAACGTGCACGAGCACGAGATCTTCAAGCGCAACGGTGACGACCTGGAGATGGTCGTCCGGATCCCGATGACGGCCGCGGCACTGGGCACCGAGGTCGACGTCCAGACCCTGGAAGCCGACCTCGAGGATGCCGACGAGGACGAGACGACGGTTCGGCTGGCGGTGCCGGCCGGCACCCAGTCCGGCACCCGGATCGCGGTCGACGGCAAGGGTGTGCCCCGGCTGCGGGCCGGTGGGCGTGGCCAGCTCGGCGTCACGCTCTTGGTGCAGACACCGGTGCGGATCAACGACGAGCAACGCGAGCTGTTGCGCCAGCTGGCGGAGCTGCGGGAGGAGACCCGTCCCGAAGGCACCGTGCAGCGCCATTCCAAGGGTGTCTTCGGCCGGCTGCGCGACGCGTTCGCGGGGCAGTGACCGACCCGCTGTTCCTGGTCGACCTGGCCGACCCGCTGCCGCCGGTGGGCTCCCGGGTGGAGGTCGGCGGTGAGGAGGGCCGGCATGCGGCCGTGGTCCGCCGGATCCGGCCGGGAGAGAGCGTGCTGCTGTCCGACGGGGCCGGTCGCGGTGTACGCGGCGTGGTGACGGCCAGCGCCAAGACCGGCATCGAGCTCGAGGTGGTCGAACAGCTGACGGCATCTGCTGCCGGACGCCGGTTCGTGGCGGTGCAGGCGCTGGCGAAAGGGGATCGCTCCGAGCTGGCCGTCGAGATGTTGACCGAGATGGGCATCGACGAGGTCGTGCCGTGGCAGGCCTCGCGCTCGATCGTGCGCTGGACTGCCGAGCGCTCGGCCAAGTCGCTCAACCGCTGGCGGTCCACCGTCCGTGAGGCGACCAAGCAGTCGCGCCGGCTGCGGGTGCCGGAGGTCGCCGAACCCGCTTCGACCGCCGACGTGGTCGACCGGATCGGCGCCGCCGCGCTGGCGCTCATCCTGCACGAGGACGCCACCGTTCCCCTGGCGGAGGTCGCACTGCCGGAGAGCGGGACGGTGCTGATCGTCATCGGTCCCGAGGGCGGGATCTCGGCCGAGGAGCTCGGCCCCTTCACCGACGCCGGAGCGGTGCCGGTCACGCTCGGCGACGGAGTGCTGCGGACCTCCACAGCAGGGGTGGCGGCGCTGGCGGGTCTGATGCTGCGGTGACCGGCTTCGGTTTCACGCCGCGCTCCGACCTGCCCACCGGACAGGGCCGCACCGGCACGATCCGCACCCCGCACGGAGAGATCCAGACGCCGGCGTTCATCGCGGTCGGGACCAAGGCCACCGTGAAGGCTGTGCTGCCGGAGACGATGGCCCAGATCGGGGCCCAGGCACTCCTGGCGAACGCCTACCACCTCTACCTGCAGCCCGGTTCGGACATCATCGACGAGGCCGGCGGGTTGGGCCGGTTCATGAACTGGCCCGGACCGACGTTCACCGACAGCGGCGGATTCCAGGTGATGAGCCTCGGCGCCGGGTTCAAGAAGGTCATCTCGATGGAGGTCACCGACGGACCACGCAGCGACGAACTCATCGCCGAGGGGCGGGAGCGGCTCTCCCATGTCGACGACGACGGCGTCACCTTCATCTCCCATCTCAACGGCAGCCGGCACCGTTTCACCCCGGAGGTGTCGATGCGGGTGCAGCACGAGCTCGGGGCCGACATCATGTTCGCCTTCGACGAGCTGACCACCCTGATGAACACCCGCGGCTACCAGGAACGGTCACTCGAGCGGACCCACCAGTGGGCCCTCCGCTGCCTGGTCGAGCACCAGCGGCTCACCGCCGAACGCAGCCACCGGCCCTACCAGGCGCTGTTCGGGGTGATCCAGGGCGCCCAGTACGAGGACCTGCGGCGGCAGGCGTGTCGCGGGCTCGCCGATCTCGCCGTCGACGGGCGAGGCTTCGACGGATACGGCATCGGCGGTGCGCTGGAGAAGGAGAACCTGGGCACCATCGTCGGCTGGTGCTGCGAGGAGCTGCCAGCCGACACCCCGAAGCACCTGCTCGGCATCTCCGAACCCGACGACTTCTTCACTGCGATCGAGAACGGCGCCGACACCTTCGACTGCGTCAGCCCGGCCCGCGTGGCCCGGAACGCGGCGCTCTACACGCCCACCGGCCGCTTCAACGTGACCACCGCGCCGCAGCGCCGCAACTTCAACCCGATCGACGAGGACTGCGACTGCTACACCTGCCTCAACTACACCCGTGCCTACCTGCATCACCTGTTCAAGGCCAAGGAGATGCTGGCGTCGACACTGTGCACGATCCACAACGAGCGCTTCATCGTGCGGCTGGTGGACGACATCCGCGCCAGCATCGACGACGGTAGCTTCACCGACTTCAAACAGGACTTCCTCGGTCGCTACTACGCGTCCCGTTGACGGGGCAGCCGAGCGCCGCCTGTCTCCGCGCCCTGAGCCTGTCTCCGCGCCCGGAGCCTGTCTCCGCGCCCTGAGCCTGTCTCCGCGCCCTGGCCCGTCTCCGCGCCCTGAGCCTGTCTCCGCGCTCTGAGCCTGTCGAAGGGCCTCGCACGGCAGGCCAGAGCGCCTAGGCGTAGCCCGGTTCCCGGCGCTTCACCGCCCTGATCACCGCGTAGGTGATGGGCAGGCAGACCACCTCCACTGTGACCTTGTAGATGTAGCCGACCACGGTGTAGTTGGCCCAGGTGCCGACCGTGACCAGGCCGCCGAAGGCCACCGTACAGAAGATCACCGTGTCGGCGAGTTCGCCCACCACCGTCGAGCCGACCAGCCGGGCCCACAGCCGACCCTCCTTGGTGTGCTCCTTGATCCGGACCAGCACGTACGCGTTCAGGAACTGCCCGGCCAGGTAGCCGAGCAGGCTGGCCAGCACGATCCGCGGGACGAAGCCCAGCACCGCGTTCCAGGCCGCCTGGTTCGGCCAGTCGGTGGCGGGTGGGGCACTGTTGACCGCCAGGAAGCTGAGCGAGGCCAGGATCGAGAGGGCGAAGCCGAGAATGATCGCCCGGCGGGCCCGGCCCATCCCGTACACCTCCGCCAGCACGTCGCCGAGCACATAGGTGAGCGGGAACAGGAACGCCCCACCGTCGGCGATGATCGGCACCAGCCCGAACAGCCTGAACTCGATCAGCTTGGTGGCACCGATGTTGGAGATCAGCAGCAGGCCGCAGAACAGGGCCACCACGATGTCGTAGTTGCCGACGATCTGCCGGGCGTACTGCGCCGTGGTGGAAGCCGACTCGTTCCGGGTGAGAGGGGTCCGTGCGGTCTCTGGTGTTGTCACGGGCAGCGATCGTAGTCGTTTCGGTTGCAGATGTGGACGGTTCGGGCGTCCGGGGCTGAATGGTCCGCCCGGAGGTGGCACGCTGGAGGTATGACTGACTACACCGAGGACGTGCCGGACCCCTCCGAACAGAACGACCAGATCCAGTTCGAGGACTCGTTGGTGGACCGAGGCGTGGACGACATCCTGGACGAGGGCTACTCACCGCCGGAGCGCTGGTCCGCTGCGGAGGCGTACGGCAACACGCCAGAGGAGATGGCCGAGGGCGAGACTCTCGAGCAGCGACTCGCCCAGGAGGAGCCGGAGGCCGAGTTCGTCGACGACGAGGACTATGTCGACGACGGCGAAGTCGGCGACGAGCGGGCCGGGCGGCTGGTCGACCCCAACAGCGGCATCGGCGAGGACATCGACGCCGAGCTCATCGGCGAGGACGTCGGCATCGACGGCGCGGGCGCCAGCGCTGAGGAGGCGGCGGTGCACATCGTGCGGGATCACACCGAGTAGGGGCCGGCCCCAGTAGGTGTGAGCGTGGCCGAGGGTTCTGCCAGTCTTGTCCGACATGGGCCTCTATCCCGAGATCAAGCCATACCTGCGCGGAACACTCGAGGTCGGCGACGGCCACCAGCTCTACTGGGAGGAGTCGGGCAACCCCGACGGCAAGCCGGTGGTCTTCCTGCATGGCGGGCCGGGCGCCGGGTCGTCACCGACCGCTCGGCGGCTGTTCGACCCGGCCCGCTACCGGATCGTGCTGTACGACCAGCGGGGCTGCGGTCGCAGCGTCCCGCACGCCAGCCTTCCCGGCGCCGACCTGAGCACCAACACCACCTGGCACCTGGTGGCCGACCTGGAGCAGCTCCGGATCGCCCGCGGGATCGAGAGGTGGCAGCTGTTCGGCGGCTCCTGGGGCAGCTCGCTGGCGCTGGCGTACGCCGAGGAGCACCCCGACCGGGTCAGTGAGATGGTGCTCCGCGGCATCTTCACGCTGCGCCGGAGCGAGCTCGACTGGTACTACAACGGCGGCATCGGGCACCTGTTCCCCGAGTGGCGGGAGCGGTTCCTGGCGCCGCTGGGGGGCCGCGACTTCACCGGCGACGCCATCGGCGCCTACCACGAGCTGCTGTTCGACCCCGACCCTGCGGTGCACGGTCCGGCCGGCGTGGCGTGGTCGTCGTTCGAGGGCGCCACGCTGACGCTGGAGGAGGACACGGCGATGGTCGAGGCCTTCAGCAAGCCAGCCTACGCACTCGCCTTCGCGCGGATCGAGAACCACTACTTCGTCCACCGTGGCTGGTTCGAGGAGGGTCAGCTGATCCGCAACGCCGACCGGCTGCGCGACATCCCGGGCGTCATCGTGCAGGGGCGCTACGACGTGGCCACGCCGGCGATGACCGCCTGGGACCTGCACCGGGCCTGGCCGGCGGCCGACCTGCGGATCGTGACCGCTGGACATGCCTTCTCCGAGCCCAACATCCTGGCCCAGCTGCTGGCCGCCACCAACCAGTTCGCCACCGACCAGACGCCTGCCGGGGCCGGCTAGTGGCCCGCTGCGGGCCGGTCCTGGACAAATGCCTTGGGGTGCTGGACAGCGTTCACTAAGATGGTGCCGTTATTTCCCATCGTTCGGAGGAATCCTGAGCAGGTCAGACACCTCGGCCACCGCGGCCACCCCATCCGGCGGGCTGGCGCCCGCTGCGGACAGCGCCCGGAGCGGCTTCGAAGGCACCAGGAAGATCTCCGTCCCGGTGTCGGTGGACATGGTCAACATCCTCGGTCCCCGTGACGAGTTCCTGCGGATCCTCGAGCGCGAGCTGGACGCGGACATCCACGTCCGCGGCAATGAGGTCACACTGAGCGGCACCGCCGCGGCGCTGCAGCTCGGCGCCGACGTCCTGACCGAGCTGGTCACGGTGATCCGGACGGGTCAGGGGCTGACCGCCGACGCGGTGGAGCGCACCGTGGCCATGCTGGGCAACCGTGAGGACGCCCGTCCTGCCGACGTGCTGACGCACAACATCCTGTCCTCGCGGGGCAAGACCATCAGGCCCAAGACGCTGAACCAGAAGCGCTACGTGGATGCGATCGACAAGCACACGGTCGTCTTCGGGATCGGACCGGCCGGCACCGGCAAGACGTACCTGGCGATGGCCAAGGCCGTCCAGGCGCTGCAGAACAAGTCGGTGAACCGGATCATCCTGACCCGGCCCGCGGTCGAGGCGGGGGAGAACCTCGGCTTCCTGCCCGGCACCCTGAACGACAAGATCGACCCCTACCTGCGGCCGCTTTACGACGCGCTGCACGACATGGTCGACCCCGACTCGATCCCGCGGCTGCTGACTGCTGGCACCATCGAGGTCGCACCGCTGGCCTATATGCGTGGCCGGACCCTGAACGACGCCTTCATCATCCTCGACGAGGCCCAGAACACCTCGATGGAACAGATGAAGATGTTCCTCACCCGGCTGGGCTTCGGCGCGAAGATGGTCGTCACCGGGGACATCACCCAGGTCGACCTGCCCGGTGCCACCCGCTCCGGCCTGCGGGTCGTGCAGGGCATCCTCGACAACGTCGAGGACATCGCGTTCTGCCATCTGACCAACCACGACGTCGTCCGGCACAAGCTGGTCGGGCGGATCGTCGCCGCGTACGACAAGTTCGAGTCGTCGCAGCCGGCGCCAGCGCCGCGTCACCACCGATGACCCGGAGAGGTGCGCGATGAGCATCGACATCAACAACGAGTCCGGTCTGGAGGCCGACAGTCCGGGCCTGGTCCGGCTGGCGACCTATGCGCTGCGTGAGCTGAGGATCCACCCGCAGGCGGAGCTGTCCATCCTGCTGGTCGATGAGGACACCATGAGCGCCTACCACGAGAAGTACATGGGCGAACCGGGACCGACCGACGTGCTGTCCTTCCCGATGGACGAGCTGCGCCCGCCGGGCGACGGCGACGAGCCGCCCGAGGGGCTGCTCGGTGACATTGTGCTCTGCCCGGCGGTGACCGCCCGGCAGGCAACCACACACGGCCGCACACCGGACGAGGAGGCGGAGTATCTCCTGGTCCACGGGCTACTGCACCTGCTGGGTTTCGACCACGCCGAGCCCGAGGAGAAGGCCGAGATGTTCGGGCTGAAGGACAAGATCATCGCGGGTTGGGCGCTCGCCCGGCCGGACAAGGACTCCACCACCGGGGGCGGGAGCCGACGATGATCCCGAGCTATCTCGGCCTGCTCGGGATATCTCTGCTGTTGGTGATCTTCGCCGGAGTGATGGCGGCTGCTGAGGCGGCCCTCTACTCGTTCTCGAAGGCCCGCGCTGAACGGCTGGTGGACGAAGGTCGGGCGGGTGCGACCAAGGTCCAGCAGATCGCCGCCGACCCGCCGCGGTATCTGAATACGGCGCTGCTGCTGCGGACGATCTTCGAGATCAGCGCGATCGTGCTGGTCGCCCTGGTCGTCTTCGATCTGGTGGCGCCGACCTGGCAGCGGGTGTTGATCACGGCCGGGTCGATGATCGTCGTGTCCTACATCTTCTGGGGGGTTGCGCCCCGGACATTGGGGCGCCAGCACTCCGACCGGATCGCCTGTGCCACGGCCGGCGCGCTGGTCGGGCTGACCACCGTACTGGGACCGTTCCCACGGTTGTTGATCTTGATCGGCAATGCGCTGACGCCCGGCAAGGGCTTCAGCGAGGGCCCGTTCTCGACCGAGGCCGAGCTGCGCGAGATGGTCGACCTGGCGGAGGCGAGCGAGCTGATCGAGTCCGGTGAGCGGGAGATGATCCACTCGGTGTTCGAGCTGGGCGACACCATCGTCCGTGAGGTGATGGTGCCCCGCACCGACATGGTCTTCATCGAGGAGTACAAGACGCTGCGCCAGGCGGTCTCGCTGGCCCTGCGTTCGGGCTTCAGCCGGATCCCGGTGATCCGTGACGGGCTGGACGACGTGGTGGGCGTGCTGTACCTGAAGGACGTGATCAAGAGGGTCTACGACAACCCGAAGGCCGAGTCCAGCGAACGGGTCGGCTCGATGATGCGTGATCCCGAGTGGTGCCCGGACTCCAAGCCGGTCGATGAGCTGCTGCGGGAGATGCAGCTCAAGCGGACACACCTGGTGATCGTGGTGGACGAGTTCGGCGGCACTGCCGGGATGGCCACCATCGAGGACATCCTGGAGGAGATCGTCGGCGAGATCACCGACGAGTACGACCCGGAGAACAAGGACGTCACCGAGCTGGCCGAGGGGCGCTACCGGGTGTCGGCGCGGCTGCCACTGGACGAGCTGGGCGACCTGTTCGGCAAGGAGCTCGACGACGAGGACGTCGACACCGTCGGCGGGTTGATGGCCAAGGTGCTCAACCGGGTGCCGATCGCCGGCTCGATGGTGCACTACGACGGGCTGGAGATGGTGGCCGAGCGGGCCACCGGCCGGCGCAACCGGATTGGTACGGTGGTGGTCACAGCGATCGAGTCCGGCGAGGACTCCGAGGACGAAGAGCGGGCCGCAGCAGCGACCCAGTTGGCCGCCGACGCGGCAGTGAGGGCGACCTGATGACCCAGCCTGACGACGGCCGACCGGCCGACGCGATCGGCCCGAGCGACCCCGAGGATCTCAAGATCATCACCCTGGCGAAGGCTGCCCGGGCGCGTACCCAGGCACGGCAGGGGGCTGCGGTCCGCGACACCGACGGCCGTACCTATGCCGCGGTCGACGTCGAGCTCGGCCCGGTCGCCCTGTCCGCCATCACCGTGGCCACCGCGATGGCGGTGTCATCCGGCGCCCAGGGTCTGGAGGCGGTTGCGCTGGCTGCCGAAAGCCGACCGACCGAGGAGGACCTGGCGGTGGTCCGGGCGCTGCCCGGCACCGGTGTAGTGGTGTGGTTCGCCAACCCGAAGGGCGAGGTCCAGGGAATGGTCGAGGTCGATGACCGCTGAGGCGTCGGGTGACTCCGACGGCCGTGAGGTGGAGTTCCGTTCCGGTTTCGCCTGCTTCGTGGGTCGGCCCAATGCGGGCAAGTCCACGCTGACGAACGCCGTCGTCGGCTCCAAGATCGCCATCGCCTCGTCGAAGCCGCAGACCACCCGGCACGCCATCCGTGGGATCGTGCATCGTCCGGGCGCGCAGCTGGTGCTGATCGACACGCCGGGCCTGCACAAGCCGCGGACGCTGCTGGGGGAGCGGCTCAACGACCTGGTCCGCGACACCTGGACCGAGGTCGACATCGTCGGCGTCTGCCTGCCCGCCGACCAGAAGATCGGTCCTGGCGACACCTACCTGGTGGGCGAGATCGCGGCCCTGCCGAAGAAGCCAACGCTGGTCGCGATCGCCACCAAGTCCGACCTGGTCTCACCCGAGCGGATGGCCCAGCACCTGCTCAGCATCAGCGCGCTGGAGCAGAAGCTGGGGGTCAGCTGGGCCCACATCATCCCGGTGTCGGCCACCGAGAACGACCAGGTCGACGTGCTCGCTGACACCCTGGTCGAGCTGCTGCCGCCGGGTCCGCCGCTGTATCCCGACGGTGACGTCACCGACGAGCCGGAGGAGACGCTGGTCGCCGAGCTGATCAGGGAGGCGGCGCTGGAGGGGGTCCGGGACGAGCTGCCGCACTCCATCACAGTCACCATCGAGGAGATGGGGCTGCGGGAGGGGCGCAGCAAGGACAAGCCGCTGCTGGACATCTACGCCTCCATGGTGGTCGAGCGCGACTCCCAGAAGGGGATCATGATCGGCCACCGGGGCAGTCGGCTGCGCGAGGTCGGGGCCGCCGCCCGCCGCCAGATCGAGGCGCTGCTCGGCACCCCGGTCTACCTCGACCTCCGGGTCAAGGTCCTCAAGGACTGGCAGCGCGACGCCAAATACCTGAACCGGCTGGGCTTCTGACCCTCCCTCATTCTTGTGGGGGGGGCTCTGTCGGTTTCCCAAGTCGACTTGGGAAACTGTCACGCAGCCAGGCAAATTCCCCTGGCTGAGTGACAGTTTCGCTGGCGCCGTCAGGGCCGTTCGGCGGTACGGCGGGTGCGACGGCCCGCCTTGACGGGTTCGACGGCGTCTCCCGTCCGAGTCTGAGCTGGCCTTCCCCGTCGTACGGCCGCCACCGCAGGAGCACGTACGGTGCGCCGCCAACGCGTACAGCAGAGCCACTCAGCCATGGAAACTGTCACGCAGCCAGGCAGATCTCCCTGGCTGCGTGACAGTTTCCCAAGTCGACTTGGGAAACCGACAAACCCCCCGCGCCGGCCCGGACCGGCTAGACCCCACCCGCGTTCAGGATCAGGTCCTCGGGCTTCCCGTCTGCCGGGTCGGTCAGGACCAGCTGGTAGGCGGCGAACACCCGGGAGAGGCGATAGCCGATCGCCTCGTTGACGTTGATCATGAACGTGTTGTCGGCGTGGTTCCAGGTCTCGATCACCGTGAACTGCGGTTCGACCTCGGCCATCCAGCGCATCATGTCGATCTTGAGCAGCAGCCCCAGCCGGTGGCCGCGGTGCTTCCGGCTGACCGCGGTGTCGCCCTGGTAGGCGAACTCCGGCTGCAGCGGGTGCACCCCGACGATGGTGTGGCCGCCCACCTCGCCGGTGGCGCGATGCCGGGCGATCACCCGGTAGAGCCGGTTGCCGCGGCCGGCGTTGGCGGTCTCGAAGTCCTTCAGCCGCTGCAGGTCGAACTTCTCCTCCTCGAACGTCAGGTCGCCCATCGGCGCATCGTTGATGGCCGCTGTCACCTCCACCAGCTCGGCCAGCACGTCGTCGGAGGTCGGGGCGACCAGCCGCTCGAGCTGGTAGTCGACCGCTGCGGCCCGGGCACTCTGCTCCAGCCGGGCGACCTCGGCCTGGTCGACCTCGGCCAGCACCTGGCGACGGCGGGCGTCGTGGCTGGCGTACACGAAGCCGTGGGCCTCGGCGAAGCTGCGGGCACCGTCGTCGTCCTCGGCGGTCGAGATCCAGATGGTGTCCCGGCCGAGCTGGCGGGTCCGTCGGAGGATCTCCCGGACGATGGCGCTGCCGTGACCCTGCCGGCGGTGGTCAGGATGGACCGTCACCTCGGCGGCGACCAGGTGCAGGTTGTCCCGCAGCGGCCAGGCCAGCCCCATCGAACCCACCGGCTCCTGCGCACCCTCGGGCAGGTAGAGGTACTGCTCGCCCGGCTCCAGGTCCCAGCCGTACGTCAGGTCGCCGGCCACCAGCCCGGCGAGCACCGGCGGCGTGTCGGGGTCGTCATGCTGGCGAACGTCGTTGACGAGCCGGACGAACTGGTCCAGCATGGCCGGGTCATCGGGCCGCACGCGGAGGAAAGGCATCCGACAAGCCTGCCGCATCATCCCTCGCAGGCACCACTGCTTTTCGTCTCCTCCGATCTGGGTTATCCTTCAGGAATGGTCGGCACGTCGAGCGTTGCGCTGCAGAGCGCACTCCTGCTCCTTCCCCGCCGCAGCGAGGCCTCCTAAAGGGTCGGCATCCTCGCTGCGGAGTCTGGCGCGTTCGGCGATCCGAATTCCATCGACACAGCGAGGAACCCATGTCTTCCACCCCATCCAGCCCAGCGTCCACCGACGCCACCGCAGCACGATCGGCTCACGGAACCCGACCACAGTCCGTCCCCGTGCAGCAGCCCAGCCCGATGCCGTTCGGCCGCTACCACGCGTTCGAGCCGTTGAACCTGCCCGACCGCAGCTGGCCCAGCGCCACCATCACCCAGGCGCCGCGCTGGCTCAGCACCGACCTGCGTGACGGCAACCAGGCCCTGATCGACCCGATGACCCCTGCCCGCAAGATGAAGATGTTCCAGCTCCTGGTGGCGATGGGCTACAAGGAGATCGAGATCGGCTTCCCGTCCGCCAGCCAGACCGACTTCGACTTCGTCCGGCAGCTGGTCACCTCGGGCGCCGTCCCGGACGACGTGACGGTGTCGGTGCTGACCCAGGCCCGCGAGGACCTGATCGAGCGGACGGCCGAGTCGTTGGTCGGGGCCCGCAATGCCACCATCCACCTCTACAACGCCACCGCGGAGCTGTTCCGCCGGGTCGTGTTCCGCGTCGACAAGGCGGAGTGCCTGGCGCTGGCCACCCGCGGCACCGAGATGGTGATGAAGTACGCCGAGCAGTACCTGGGTGACGTCGCGTTCGGCTACCAGTACAGCCCGGAGATTTTCACCGGCACCGAGATGGAGTTCGCGGTCGAGGTCTGCAATGCGGTGATCGACGTCTGGCAGCCGGAGGACGGTCGCGAGATCATCCTCAACCTGCCCGCCACCGTCGAGATGGCCACGCCCAACGTCTACGCCGACCAGATCGAGTGGTTCGGCCGCCATGTCCGCGGCCGGGAGAACGTGGCGATCTCACTGCATCCGCACAATGACCGTGGCACGGCGGTGGCGGCCACCGAGCTGGCGCTGATGGCCGGCGCCGACCGGGTCGAGGGCTGCCTGTTCGGCCACGGCGAGCGGACCGGCAACGTCGACCTGGTCACGCTGGGGATGAACCTGTTCTCCCAGGGCATCGATCCCAAGATCGACTTCTCCGACATCGACGAGATCCGTCGTACGGTGGAGTACTGCACCAACCTGCCGGTCCACCCGCGGCACCCCTATGCGGGCGACCTGGTCTACACCGCCTTCTCCGGCAGCCACCAGGACGCCATCAAGAAGGGCCTGGAGGCGCTGGAGGCCAGGGCGAAGGCGGCTGGCGTCCCGGTCGCCGAGTTCGACTGGGAGGCGCCGTACCTGCCGATCGACCCGCACGACGTCGGCCGATCCTACGAGGCCGTCATCCGGGTCAACTCCCAGTCCGGCAAGGGCGGAGTGGCCTACATCATGAAGACCGAGCACCGCCTGGACCTGCCGCGGCGGCTGCAGATCGAGTTCTCCCGGGTGGTCCAGGCCCAGACCGACTCTGACGGCGGCGAGATGTCACCGGCGGCGCTGTGGACGATCTTCAATGCCGAGTACCTCTCCTCGGACAGCCCCCTCAAGCTCGGTGACGTGAACTCGACCTCGGCGAGCGGCCAGCACGACATGGTCACCGCCCAGGTCGTCGACCGCGGCCACGCCCGCGAGATCACCGGTGAGGGCAACGGCCCGGTGTCGGCGTTCGTCGACGCCATCTACGGGCTGGGCTACCAGGTCCGGGTGCTCGATTACAATGAGCACGCCCTGTCCTCCGGCGGGGACGCCACCGCAGCCGCGTACGTCGAGTGCGAGGTCGGCAGCGGTGAGGACGCCCAGGTCATCTGGGGCGTGGGGATGGACGCCAACATCGTCAACGCCTCGCTGAAGGCCGTGGTGTCGGCGGTGAACCGGGCCCTCACCCGCTGAGGCCGGTGGCCCAGCGTCAGCGGAACCCGTTCTCGGCGGTGCGGCGGGGTGCCGTCGGGGAGAAGATCCAGGCCTGGAAGAACGAGGTCAAGTCGATCTTGGTGGTGGACTGGGCCTTGATCATCCAGTCCTCCAGGCTGCGGCTGCCGGGGTCCTGCGACCACTCCTGAGCAAGCCTGAAGAATGCCCGGTCCCCGATGACGTTGCGCAACGCCTGCAACGTCATCGGGCCCCGGGCATAGACGGTCTCGAACAGGTGGTCCTTGCCCGGATCGATCATGGTGACCCGCCAGAAGTTCGGCTTGTGCTCGGTGTCGGCGAAGGTCGACGTGAACGCCTCCTCGGCGCTCCGGCCGCCGCTACGTTCGGTATAGCCCCACTGGGCCCAGCTGGCGTACGCCTCGTTGGTGAAGATGTCGTTCCACTGCCGGACCGTCACGTTGTCGCCGAACCACATGTGCGCCAGCTCGTGCGCGATCAGCTCCGGCGCGAAGTCGCGGTTCAACATGGCGCCGCCCTCATAGACCGGGCGGGTCTGCGTCTCCAGCCCGGCGAACCACAGCTTCGCGGCGGGCACCACACCACCCAGCTCGGTGAAGGGGTACGGGCCGAACATCTTCTCCAGGGTCTGCACGATGGCACCGCTGCGCCGCAGCTCGGTCAGCAGCTGGATCCGCTGCTCCGGGCTGAACTGTTCCGATACGGCGTAGACGAACGGTCGGCCCTGCGCGACCCCCTGCTCGAGCTGGAACTGGCCGATGGAGATGAAGTTGAGATACGTCGCAAGCGGCTGCCGGGACATCCAGTGCCAGGTGTCGTGGTCCCGCTCGGCTGCGGTGTCCCTCGACTCGAGTCGGCCGACGCTGATCACCTCCATCCCGGCCGGCACCCGCACCGAGACGTCCATCAGCGCCGGGTCGGACGGGTGGTCGTTGGCCGGGAACCACCAGGCCGAGCTCTCCGGCTCGCCAGCCACGGTCCACTCCTGGTTGGTGGTGTGCCAGGCGCTGACCTGGCCGCGCTTCACCGCGCCCGGGGCGCCCGAGTAGTCCACCACCACCTCGAAGTCGGTGTTCGCTGCGATCGGCGCCGCCGGGGTCACCTTCACGTCCTGGAAGCCGGTGTGCTCGAACAGTGCCTGCTGCCCGTTCACCCTCACCCGGTCGGTCTTCAGTGCCAGGTCGAAGTAGAACGCCTGCAGCGTCTGGGTCGAGTGGGCGCTGATCACCGTGGTCGACGTCATCCGCTGGCTGCGGGTGTCCCAGTCGATCGAGATCGTGTACTTGTAGACGTCGTAGCCGCTGCTGCCGTAGTCGGGGAAGTAGGGGTCGCCGACTCCCGGCGCCCCCTCGGTGGCCACGACCGAGGGTGGTGCGCCGGCCGCCCGGTCCGCCGCCTGCCACCGACCCAGCCCGTACGCCACCGCGAAGGGCACCAGCAGCGCCAACACCACCAGCAGTGGCAGCACCACGGCGAAGACGTAGGCGACGCGGTGCGGCTGGTGCCCCCGCGGCGGCGGCCACGTCGGCGGCGGGTCAGCGTTCGACATGCGCCAGGGATCTCAGACTGCGCTCCAGGTGCCAGGCCACGAACGCGGCGGTCAGCCCGCTGGACTCGCGGCGGATGCCGTCCGGCACGTCCCTGGTCTCCTCCCACCGGCCCTCCAGCAGCGCGCTGAGCAGCGTCAGGGTCGCCGGGGTCGGACGCGCCGACCCGGCGGGACGACAGCGCTCGCAGACGACGCCGCCGGCGGCGGGGGAGAAGGCCTGGTGCGGGCCGACCAGGCCGCAGCGTGCGCAGTCGGAGAAGGTGGGCGCGTAGCCGGCCACGGACAGCGAGCGCAGCAGGTAGGAGTCCAGGATCAACGAGGACGGCCGCGGCCCGTCGGCGGTGCCACGGTTGAGCACCCGGAGGGCGCCGACCAGCAGCAGATACTGCTGCAGGGAGGGTTCACGCTCCTCCGACACCAGCCGGTCGGCGGTCTCCAGCATCACCTGGCCGGCGGTGTAGCGCGGGTAGTCGGCGGTGAGCGGGTCACCGAAGGCCTCCAGGGACTCCGCCTGGGTGACGATGTCGAGGGTACGGCCGGTGGCGAACTGCAGATCGACGTGGCTGAACGGTTCCAGCCGGGCACCGAACTTCGAGGAGGTCCGCCGGACTCCCTTGGCGACCGCACGGACCTTGCCGTTGCGACGGCTGAGCAGCGTGACGATCCGGTCGGCCTCGCCCAGCTTGTGGGTGCGAAGCACGACGGCCTCGTCACGATAGGTCGGCACCTCGCTATTGTCCCCTATGTGGCAAGAGAACCCCGAAGGTCTGCGCCGACCGCCCCGGCGCCGCACGCCAGCGGCGCCCGGCCCCCGTCGATCCAGGCCGGCAAGCTGCCGCGCCATGTCGCCATCGTGATGGACGGCAACGGTCGCTGGGCCAAGGCGCGCAACCTGCCCAGGACCGACGGGCATGCCCGGGGCGAGGAGTCGCTGTTCGACGTGATCGCGGGGGCCATCGAGGTGGGGGTGAAGTATCTGTCGGCGTACGCCTTCTCCACCGAGAACTGGAGCAGGTCCCCGGACGAGGTGCGATGGCTGATGGGCTTCAACCGCGACGTGATCCGGCGTCGGCGCGACCAGTTGGACGCGATGGGCGTCCGGGTGCGTTGGGCCGGTCGGCGGCCCAGGCTCTGGCGCAGCGTGATCACCGAGCTCGAGGATGCCGAGCGGCGCACCATCCACAACGACGTGCTCACCCTCCAGTTCTGCGTCAACTACGGTGGCCGGGCCGAGATCGTCGACGCCGCCCGCCGGATCGCCGAGCTGGCCGCCGCCGGTCGGCTCGATCCGGCCAAGCTGAACGAGAAGCGGTTCCGGCAGTTCCTGGACGAGCCGGAGATTCCCGACGTCGACCTCTTCATCCGCTCCTCCGGCGAGCAGCGGACCTCCAACTTCCTGCTCTGGCAGTCCGCGTACGCCGAGATGGTGTTCCTGGACCAGCTCTGGCCCGACTTCGACCGCCGCGACCTGTGGCGGGCGATCGAGCTCTACGTCGACCGCGACCGCCGCTACGGCGGGGCCGTGCCCAATCAGGTGGGATAGGCCCGGGGTTCTGCGACCGCTGGACGTCAGCAGTTCTGACAGGTGCCGAAGATCTCGAGGTCGTGGCTGACCTCGCGGAAGCCGTGCTCCTCCGCGATCGCGGTGGCCCATCGCTCCACCGCCGGTCCCGACACCTCGACGGTGCGGCCGCAGGAGCGGCAGACCAGGTGGTGGTGGTGCCCGCCGGAGCAGCGGCGGTAGGCCGTCTCGCCCTCGGCGGTGCGGATCGCATCCAGCTCGCCGGCGTCCGCCATCAGCTGCAGGGTCCGGTACACCGTGGTGAGGCCGATGCTGTCGCCCTTGTGCCGCAGCTCGTCGTGGATCTGCTGGGCGGTCCGGAACTCGGCCAGCCCGGTGAGGATCTCATCGACGGCCTGGCGCTGCCGGGTGCGGCGTTGGGGCGATGGGCGAGGTGACTCGGCGGGATGCATCAGTGCTCGTCGTAGTGGTCGGCGTGCGCTGCGTGGCGGTGACCGTCGTGGATGAAGTCGGTGTGGTCGCCGTGACGGACCTGCGGGTGCAGGCAGTCGGTGCCACCATGGTGGTGCGGGTGATCCTCGGTGGGCACGTGCGGGACGGCCACGTCGGCGAGCTCGGGGATCACGGGCAGCACTCTACGGCGGCGGGACAGCAACGCCGAGATCGGCCAACTGGCTGCGAAGACCGCGATGGCGAGCACGACGATCAGCGCTCCGGGGGCGGTGTCGGCGTAGAAGGACCCGACGGCGCCGCCGAGGGAGACCACGACACCGACCGCCATCGCCACGATGAGGGTGGCGAAGAACCCGCGGACGAGGTTCTGGGCGGCCGCGACCGGCACGACCATCAGCGCACTGACCAGCAGCAGCCCGACCGTACGCATGGCCAGTGTGACGGTGATCGCGGCGGTTACGACGATGAGCAGGTTGTAGAGCCGGACCCGCAGACCCAGCACCCGGGCGAAGTCCTCATCCGCAGTGACCGCGAACAGCTGCGGTGCGAGCCCGAGCGTCGGCACCAGCACCGCGACCGCGAGCGCGGCGACCAGCCGCAGGTCGGACACGGTAACCGTGGTGAGCGAGCCAAAGAGGTACTGCGACAGGGCACCGGTGCCGGCCCCGGCGATCCCGCTCATCAGCACACCGGCAGCCAGGCCGCCGTAGAAGAGGATGGCCAGCCCGACGTCGCCGGTGGCCTTGCCCCGTTGGCGCAGCAGCTCGACCACGACGGCGCCGGCGACGCAGACCACGACGGCGATCGGAATCGGCGCCTGACCCGTGAGCAGGGCCAGGCCGACGCCGGCGATGGCCACATGGCCGAGCCCGTCCCCGAGCAGGCTGAGTCGGCGCTGCACGATGTAGGTGCCGATGGCCGGGGCCATCAGCCCGGTCAGCAGCGCTGCGATCAGCGCCCGCTGCATGAACGGATAGCTCAGGATGTCGATCATCGCTCGCCTCCGCTCCGGTGGTCATCCGGCGCGACCGCGCCGTCGAGCCAGTGGGCGCGCAGTGGTGGCTCGTACTCGTGCAGGTCGTCGACGTGGCTGTGCAGAGCCTCGGGCAGCGTCCCGTCGTGGATGACCCGGCCCTCCCGCAGCACGACGGCGCGGTGGATCAGCGGCGACAGCGGGCCCACCTCGTGCAGCACGACGAGGACCGCGAGCCCACGGTCCAGCAGGGTGGCCAGCACATCGGCGAGGATCTGCTGATGTTCCAGATCGACCCCCGCCGTCGGCTCGTCCAGCACCAGCAGCTCCGGTTCGCCCACCAGCGCCCGGGCGATCAACACGCGTTGCTGCTGCCCTCCGGACAGGTGTGTGAGCTCGTCGTCGGCGCGGTCGGCCAGCCGCACGGTCTCCAGGGCGGCGCGGACCGCTGCCCGGTCGGCTGCCGAAGCTGGGAGGAAGGGCCTGCGGCGGCCCAGCCGGCCCGAGCCGACGACCTCCTTGACCTTGGCCCGGCTCAGTCCCACCGGGGAGCGCTGCGGGACGTACCCGATCCGCGACCACTGGGTGAACTGGCTCTGCTCGGTGCCGAACAGCTCGACGCGGCCACGCTCGATCGGGGTCAGCCGCAGCAGCGAGCGCACCAGCGTGGACTTGCCCGAGCCGTTGCCACCGAGCAGGGCGACCGCCTCGCCCTGGTGCACGGTGAGGCTGACGCCGCGGAGCACCGGCAGGCCGCCGAGCTGCACGGTGAGGTCCTCGGCCATCACGACGATGCGGTCGTCGGGAGCGTTCACCGACATCCGTTGGCCGCCTCGAGCGCAGTCAGGTTGGCCCGCATGACCTCAAGATAGTCCCGGCCGCGGGAACGGGCCGTGAGGCCTTCGACCGGGTCCAGTACGTCGATCTTCAGCTTCAGGTCGCTCGCGATCGCCTGGGCGACGGCCGGCGAGACCAGGCTCTCGTAGAAGATCGTGGTGATCTGGTGGGCCCGGGCCTCGGCTTGGACCTCGGCCATTCGTGCCGGCGAGGGTTCGGTGTCGGGGCTGAGGCCGCTGATGCCGATCTGGGTCAAGCCGTAGCGGCGCGCCAGATAGCCGAAGGCGGCATGCGTCGTGATGAACTCCGTACGCGCGCAGCTGGCCAGGCCGTGCTTGAAGTCGCCATCCAGCACCGACAGGTCGTGGGTGAGCGCGGTCGCGTTGGCCCGGTAGTCGTCGGCGTGACGGGGGTCGACGCCAGCGAGTCTGTCGCTGACCGCTCTGGCGATGGTGGCGACATTGGTGGGGTCGAGCCAGACGTGCGGGTCCTTGCCGACGCCGCTCGGGTCGGAGCCAGGGTCGCCCTCCTGATGCGGCCTTCCAGCCGGTTGAAGCGGCACCACGGTGGTGGTGTCGAAGGCCCTCTTCGTCCCACTTTGGCTGATCGCCTCGTCCACGGCAGCCTGGAACGACCGCTCATAGACCACCAGATCCGCGTCGGCGACGGCGGCGACCTGCCGCGGGGTCAGCTCCACGTCATGCGGCTCGGCGCCCGGCTGAGTCAGGCTGTCGACCCGGGCATGCCCACCCGCCACCCGTTCCGCGATGAACTGGAGGGGATAGAAGGCTGCGAGGATCCGCAGCTGACCCGGCTGAGCTCCGGACGGCCCGCCGGTTGAGCCGCAGGCCGCGAGCAGGACCGACATCGCGCACAGCAGCGCGGCGGTCCGGCCCGACAAGTTCAGCATGAAAACCATTTTCAATAGCGCGGGGGAGGAAAGTCAAATTGGCGATCAGGGTGCGCTGGCCGGCCGCAGCCGCTCTGTTGTGCGGACCGGCTGCCCCGGCACGGTCTGCCCCGCCCATGCCCTGCGCCCTGCCGCCCTCGCCCTGCCCGTTCGCCGCGGCACCCTTCTGTCTCCGCCCCCCTTCCCTGCGCCCTTGCCCCTGCCCCGTTGCCCCTGCCCCGGTTGCCCTGCCCCTTTGCCCTGGCGCCGTTGCCCTGCGAAAACTCATCAGAACGCGACATTTATCTAGGGTCGGGCCGGTTTGCGGGTCGAAAACTCGGCAGAACGCGACTTCTGGCGAGGTCAGCCCACCTCCGGCGCGAAAAGTCGCGTCCTGATGACTTTTCGGCCCGTCGGCCGCGATTCGCGTACGAGAAGTCGCGTTCTGATGACTTTTCGGCCCGTCGGCCGCGATTCGCGTACGAGAAGTCGCGTTCTGATGACTTTTCGGCCCGTCGGCCGCGATTCGCGTACGAGAAGTCGCGTTCTGATGACTTTTCGGGGCCGTCGGCCGCGATTCGCGTACGAGAAGTCGCGTTCTGATGACTTTTCGGAGCCGTCGGCCGCGATCCGCCCACGAAAAGTCGCGTTCTGATGACTTTTCGACAAAAGGGGGAAAGGGGGACCGGGCCGGACCGGAAAGAGGGCAGGCGCGGCCGCAGCCTAGAACCGGGTCGCCGCCAGGACGCAGATCAGCGCCAGCATCGCCAGCCGCATCAGGCGGCCGGAGAGGGGGACGACGGGCCAGGACAGGTAGGCGATCCAGGCGATGAAGGCGAAGACCAGCGCGAAGGCGGCGAGGGCGTACGGCATCGGGGCGAAGGCACCGAGAGCGATCAGGACCAGGGTGGCCAGCGGGATGAGCAGCCGCGGCTGCTCATGCAGCCGGGCCAGCGCGGGTCGGCTCCGGGTCTCGACCTGCTGCCGGAAGGTCACCTGCTGGCTGGACATGCTGCCCATTCTGGCATGCAGCCGAAACGACCGTCCGCTTCCGCCGCCGCCACAGGCGGACAGTGTGCACGCCGTAGGCTGGGCCGGTGATCGTTCTGAACCGGTTCCGGGTGCCCGAGGCGCAGACGGCGGAGTTCCAGCTCCAGGCCAGGGCGGCCATCGAGGTGCTCAGCAACCGGGAGGGGTTCGTCTCGGTCGACTTCGGCCGCAACATCGACGAGCCGGAGCTGTGGACCATCAGCACCCGCTGGATCAATGTCGGCTCCTACCGCCGGGCGCTCAACGGCTTCGAGTCGAAGATGGTGGTCGTGCCGCTGCTGTCGCTGGCGATCGACGAGCCCTCGGCCTACGAGGATCCCGAGCACGTGGGGCCGAACCTCTCGAGGGGCGCCGGGCCGCGCTAGACCGGTAGGCTTGGGGGCCGACCGACGCCTGCCAGCCGGGGAGGCGTCCACATGTGTTTGGAGTTGTTCCGTGGCACCAGCAAGCCGACTCGACAATGTCATCAGCCTCTGTAAGCGTCGGGGGTTCGTGTTTCCCTCCGGCGAGATCTACGGCGGCACGCGTTCGGCCTGGGACTACGGCCCGCTCGGCGTCGAGCTCAAAGAGAACATCAAGAAGCAGTGGTGGAAGTCGGTCGTCACCTCTCGCGACGATGTCGTCGGTCTCGACTCCTCGGTCATCCTGCCACGGCAGGTCTGGGTGGCCTCCGGCCATGTCGGTGTCTTCACCGACCCGCTGACCGAGTGCACGTCCTGCCACAAGCGGTTCCGGGTCGATCATCTCCAGGAGGCGGTAGCCGACAAGAAGGGCATCGACGACCCGGACAGCGTCGCGTTGAGTGAGATCAACTGCCCCCACTGCGGCAACAAGGGTCAGTGGACCGAGCCGCGTGAGTTCAACATGATGCTGAAGACCTATCTCGGTGTGATCGAGGACGAGTCGGGGTTGCACTATCTGCGGCCGGAGACGGCCCAGGGCATCTTCGTCAACTTCAACCAGGTGGTGAACGCGACTCGGAAGAAGCCCCCGTTCGGCATCGCCCAGGTGGGCAAGTCCTTCCGCAACGAGATCACCCCGGGCAACTTCATCTTCCGTACCCGCGAGTTCGAGCAGATGGAGATGGAGTTCTTCGTCGAGCCCGGCACCGACGAGGGCTGGCACCTCTACTGGCTCAACGACCGGACCGACTGGTACGTCGACCTCGGCATCTCCCGCGACAACCTGCGTCACTACGAGCACCCGGCCGAGAAGCTGTCGCACTACTCCAAGCGCACAGTCGACATCGAGTACCGGTTCGGCTTCGCGGGCAGCGAGTGGGGTGAGCTCGAAGGTGTCGCCAACCGCACCGACTTCGACCTCACTACCCACAGCGAGCACTCCGGCACCGACCTGTCCTACTTCGACCAGGCCAAGAACGAGCGCTACGTCCCGTACGTGATCGAGCCCGCGGCCGGCCTGACCCGCTCACTGATGGCGTTCATGGTGGAGGCCTACACCGAGGACGAGGCGCCGAACACCAAGGGCGGCGTGGATAAGCGGGTGCTGCTGAAGCTGGACCCGAGGATCGCCCCGGTGAAGGCCGCGGTGCTGCCGCTGTCGCGGAACGAGGCGCTGTCGCCCAAGGCCCGCGACCTGGCCGCCCAGCTGCGCAAGTACTGGAACGTCGACTTCGACGACGCCCAGGCGATCGGCCGTCGCTACCGGCGCCAGGACGAGATCGGCACGCCCTACTGCATCACGGTCGACTTCGACACGCTCGAGGATGACGCCGTGACGATCCGCGAGCGCGACACCATGAAGCAGGAGCGGATCGCCCTGGACCAGGTGCAGGACTACCTGGCGACGAGGCTGATCGGTTGCTGAGCGCCATGGGTGCGGAGCTTCTCCTGGGGAGCCCTTCGACAGGCTCAGGGCGCGTTGAATCGACAGGCTCAGGGCGCGTTGATCCGACAGGCTCAGAGGGCGTCCCTTCGACAGTCTCAGGGCGGCTGCGGCTCGGGGAGCTGGTGGTCGATACGCCGGTGGTGCTGGCGCCGATGGCGGGGATCACCAATGCCGCGTTCCGGCAGCTGTGCCGCGAGCAAGGGGCGGGTCTCTACGTCTGCGAGATGATCACCTCCCGGGGCATCGTCGAGGGCGACCGCAAGACCCGGGCGATGCTGTCCTTCGACCCGGGGGAGCGGGTCCGCTCAGTCCAGCTCTACGGCGTCGATCCGGGGACGATGGCCCGGGCGACCGAGATCCTGTGCAACGAGTACGGCGTGGGCCATGTCGACCTCAACTTCGGCTGCCCAGTGCCCAAGGTCACCCGCAAGGGTGGCGGTGCTGCCCTTCCGTACAAGAGGGACCGGCTGGCTGCCATTCTGCGGGAGACCGTCAAGGCGGGCGAGCGTTATCGGGTGCCGGTCACCATGAAGACCCGGATGGGCATCGACGAAGATCATCTGACGTTCCTCGACGCGGGCCGGATCGCCCAGGAGGCCGGATGTGCCGCCATTGCTCTGCATGGTCGAACCGCCAGGCAGGCCTACTCCGGTCAGGCGAACTGGGACGCCATCGCGGAGCTGGTGCAGGCGGTCGACATTCCGGTGCTCGGCAACGGTGACATCTGGGAGGCGTCCGACGCGCTGCGGATGGTGCAGCACACCGGTGCCGCGGGTGTCGTCGTCGGTCGTGGTTGCCTGGGTCGACCCTGGCTGTTCCGCGACCTGGCCGATGCCTTTGCCGGCAAGGAGACCCGGACGTTGCCGACCCTGGGCGAGGTGGCGATCATGGTCCGCCGGCACGGTGAGCTGCTCGCCGCTCTCGCCGGTGAGCAGCACGGGCTGACGGACCTCCGCAAGCACATGGCCTGGTATTTCAAAGGGTTCCCGGTCGGCGGAGACCTCCGTCGCGGGCTGGGAATGATCTCAAGCTTCGCTGAGCTTGATCGGCTGCTGGGGCAGCTCGACCCAGACGTCCCGTTCCCGGTCGCCGAGCTCGGCATCCCCCGCGGCAGGCAGGGAACTCCGCGGGACAGGGTCGCGCTGCCTGCGGGTTGGCTGGACGATACCTCGGGCCGCGATCTTGATCTTGGAGCCGCCGAGGTCGGGATCTCCGGTGGCTGACAAGATCTCGCCCCGGGCGCAGGCCTGGGCGGAGACGATGTCGGGCCATGACGGCGGCCGTCTGGTCCGGGCTCACCGCACGTCGCAGGCTTCGGTCGGTGACGGCCCGGTGGTGACCCGCGAGGTGCGCGAGGTCCGCGAGGCGAGCCTGCTGCGGTCCGGAGCCACCCTGGCCCGCGGGGCCGGGAACCGCGCCGTTGAGGAGGAGCCCGACGAGGAACGGACCTGCTTCGAACGCGACCGCGACCGGATCGTGCACTCCACCGCCTTCCGGCGGCTGGCCGGCAAGACCCAGGTGGTGGTCTATCCGACCGACCACCAGCGGACCCGGCTGACCCACGCACTCGAGGTCGCCCAGGTGGCCACCTCGATCGCGCGGGCGGCGGGCGTCAACGTCGCACTCACCGATGCGATCGCCCTCGGTCACGACTGCGGGCACGGTCCCGGCGGGCATGCCAGCGAGGACGCCTTCGACATCTTCGTCAGCGAGGGCTACGAGCACGGCCCCTGGGGTGCCGACGTGGTGCTGACCGGACTGAACCTCTGCGCGGAGACCCTCGACGGGATCCGCAACCACTCCTGGTCCCGCCCGGCTCCCGGCACCGTCGAGGGTGAGATCGTCAGCTGGGCCGACCGGATCGCCTACTGTGCCCACGACCTCGAGGACGCCATCCACGCCGGCATCGTCAGCCTCGACGACATCCCGGCGGAGGTGGCCCAGGTCTGCGGACGCGGCCGCCGCGAGCAGCTGCACACCTTTGTCCGCGCCGTGGTCCGTGGCATCGACGACCACGGCGAGGTAGGCATGGGACCCGACGAGGCTCAGGCGCTGGCCGCCCTGCGCTCCTTCAACTACGAGCGCATCTACACCCGGCCCGCCTCGCTGGCGCAGTCGCGGGCCGTCGTCGAGGTGCTGCAGGCCCTGGTCTGGTACTACGCCGACCGGCCGTACGCACTGTCGGAGCCGGTGCCGGCCGACCCGGGCAGCGATCAGGCCATCCGGGCCGCTGTTGCCTACGTCGGTGGGATGACCGACCGGTACGCGTTCCGCACCGCGGTCAGGGAGCTCGACTGGGACCCGGCCCGGCTGCCACAGGGCATCGATCACTGACCGGCCCAGTGACGGACGGCCGGGGGTGACGACGCAGACAGTGGTGCAGACCGGGTTGGCCCGCGCGGTCGACACCCCGTCACTGCTCGGCGACCGGCCTCTGACGCTGGTCACCAACTTCACCTCGGTGCTGCCCGACCTGACCCGAGGGGTCGACCGGCTGCTCGCCGCCGGCGCCCGGGTCTCGGCCCTGATCACCCCGGAGCACGGCTTCTGGGGGTCGGCCCAGGCAGGGGAGAGCGAACCAGAGGATAGATACGGCAGCTCGAGTCTTCCTGTCTTCGACGCCTACCTGTGCGCAGGGGACGCCCTCGACACCCTGATCCGCAGAGCTGTGCCGGCCGGTGGTGCCCTCGTCGTCGACCTGCAGGACATCGGCACCCGGTTCTTCACCTACACCTGGACGCTCTTCGACCTGCTGTGCTCAGCGGCGCGACTGGGTGTCCCGGTCGTGGTGTTGGACCGACCCAACCCGCTCGGCGACCGCAGCCACGGACCAGGGCTGACGGCGAGCTGCGCCAGCTTCGTCGGGCGGGTCTCGGTCCCGTTGCAGCATGGGCTCACGATCGGCGAGCTGGCACGCCTCTTCGCCGAGGTGCACGTCCCGCGGTTGACCGGTCGGTCGCTCGACCTCGAGGTCATCGGCCTCACCGGCTGGGCCGGTGCCGACACCTTCGACCGCACCGAGCTGCCCTGGGTGCCACCGTCACCCAACATGCCGACCCTGGACACCGCGGTCCTCTACCCGGCCACCTGCCTGCTGGAGGGGACGCTGCTGTCGGAGGGCCGCGGCACCACCCGGCCGTTCGAGGTTGTCGGTGCCGGCTGGCTCGATCAGCGGTTCGCGGCGGCGCTGCGGGAGCGATGCCTGCCGGGGATCGGGGTTCGCGAGCTGGTCTTCCGTCCGACCTTCGGCAAGGGCGCGGGCCAGGCCCTGCGCGGAGTGCAGCTGCATCTGACCGACCGATGCGCCTTCGACCCGGTTCTGACCGGGGTCACCCTGCTCCAGGTGGTCGCCGACCTGCACCCCGACCGGCCGTTGTGGCTCCAGCCGGAAAAGGTCGGTCGGCCGTTCATCGACCTGCTGTGGGGATCGGCCGCGCTGCGGGAAGGGATCGACGAAGGTGCGGCGATTGAATCGATTTCGGCCAGCAGCCCGGCACCTGAGCCCTATCCTGATGCCATCAAGCTCTACTCCTGACTCGACGTGGTTCAGGGGTGTCCAGCAGGTGCCGGGGGACTGTGGCGCCCGAACAACGATGAGAGGAGCACGCGTGAGTATCCAAAGCACCATGCAGTCACGCCTGAACGACCTCGCGCCGTCTATGCGACGGGTCGCCGAGGCGATTCTGGCTCGACCTGAGGTGGTGATGGAGAAGACGATCTCGGAGTTGGCGCACCAGTGCTCGACGTCCGAGACGACGATCGTACGGTTCTGCCGGGCGATGGGGCTGTCCGGTTATGTCCAGCTCCGACTCGCCCTGGCGACCGAGATCGGAAAGGAGACAGCCCAGCGCGGTGAGGTGGGCGATCATGGTTCCGACATCGCCGAAGACGACTCGCTGGCGGCGATGGTGGCCAAGATCGCCTTCTCCGAGACGTTGTGCATCGAGGAGACACTGGCCGGGCTGGACATCGACGTGCTGCAACGGGTGGTCGATGCCATCGACGCCGCCAGCCGGATCACCCTGTACGGGGTGTCAGCCAGCGGCTGGAGCGCCGACGACCTGCAGCGCAAGCTGCTCCGGATCGGCCGGGTCGCGTTCGCCTTCGACGACCCGCACGACGCCACCACCTCGACCGCACTGTTGGCCGCCAACGATGTGGCCATCGGCTTCTCCCACCGGGGCACCACGACCGAGACCGTCCACTTCCTCCAGTCCGCCCGTCAGCAAGGCGCGACGACGGTCGCCATCACCAACGCGGCCGGCTCGCCGATCACTGCGGAGGCCGACCTGACGTTGTTGACCTCGGTCCGCGAGACCAAGTACCGCTCCGGGGCGATGGCCTCGCGGATCGCCCAGCTGATGATCGTCGACTGCATCTTCGTCGGGGTGGCGCAGCGTCGGTTCGCGCCGACGGTTGCCGCGCTGAAGGCCACCTATGAGGCCGTCACGCCGCTGCGGGAGCAGCAGCACGGTCTGCGGGCCACCAGCTGAGCGGGAAGTTGATCATGGTGCGATGATCAACTTCCCAGTACCGGTCAGAAGCCGAAGCCTGAGGTGATGGCACTAGGGCGGTCGGGGAGGGTGAGGTGGGACGCCCATCAGGTCCCCACCGTCACCGTAGGCGGTGTCCGGGTTGGCCGACCAGGAGTGCTGCACGCCCAGGTTTGGCCCAGCTCATCGGTCCACACACATACTGGTTTCGCCGCCGACGTATCAGAGCCGTCCTCTCCGCCTCCTGTCACCCGAACCCACCACCCGACAGAAGGATGCACCTCCATGCGCAAGTCCCTCGTGGCACTGGCCACCAGCTCCCTGATCGCCACTCTCGCTGCAGTCGGTGTCGCGCCGGCCGCAGCCGCACCGACCTGCGTCGAGCCGACGATCCTCAGTGCCAAGACCTCACCCAGGACCGTGGTTGTCGGCGTCCAGCAGGCGAAAGGCTTCGTGCTTACGGTCAAAATCCGCTCCAACTGCACCGTCAAGGGCGTGTCGGCCGATGTGGTCAGCCCGACCTTCTACAACAGCGTCGACCTGAACCGGGTCGCCCGGAGCGGTGACGTGACCACCTGGGACGTCGGCCTCCGGCTGAACCCGCAGGCGCTCACCAACGCCGACGCCGGGACGTGGAGCAGCACCATCTGGGTGGACAGCGCCGTTGACACCAGTGGCTACGGCTCCGACTTCAAGGTGCTGCGGGCCGCTCGACTGACGACCAACGCCACCCCCGAGCCGGTACGGAAGGGTAGGACGATCACCGTCAAGGGCAACCTCAACCGCGCCAACTGGAACCTCGGCCGCTACCGCGGCTACGGCAAGAAGAAGGTGCAGCTGCAGTGGCGTCCCGCTGGAGGCAGCTACAGCACCCTGAAGACAGTCACGAGTGCCCCCGATGGTGATCTGCGGACCACCCTCACCGCCAGGAAGGATGGCTGTTTCCGGTTCGTCTTCAAGGGCAGCAGCACCACGGCCCCCGTCAAGAGCAAGGCCGACTGCATCGACGTCCGGTAGTCCCGTTTCCGAACGACCCAGGCTGGTACGGCTGCCCTCTCACCGCAGGGGTGCAGCCGTACGGCCGTCCCGTCGTCGTGGCACACTGCAGCACATGAGGAGCAGCCTGGGAACGGCACCGACGTGAGGGTGCCGCGGGAACGCGATCCCCGGGGCCGACCGCTCAATGCCCGCCCCCGCGACGGTCTGGGCCGTCCACTGGCCCGAGGTTCCGAGGGGGGCGTTGCACGGGTCCCCGACGACTTGGTCCTGCCGCCGCTGGCGGCGCTGGACGAGGCCCAGCGGCTGCTGGCGGAGGGCCGCCCGTTCCATGCCCACGAGATCCTGGAGGGGACCTGGAAGTCGGCCGACGCCGATGAGCGTGACCTCTGGCAGGGGCTGGCCCAGCTCGCTGTGGGCCTGACCCACCTGCTCCGCGGCAACCGGACCGGTGCCCTCACGCTGCTGCAACGCGGCCGGGACCGGATCGCAAGCTACGCCTCCTCTCCGCCGTACGCGATCGACGTCGCGGGGCTGATCGGCTGGGCCGACGACCTGCGGGCCCGGCTGGCCGCCGAGCCGGACGGCTCGCCGGTGCGGGTCAGGCCGCAGATCCCCGTGCTCAGGACGGACCGGCAGTACGCCGGCCCAGCTCGGCCCGGCCCGCTCTAGGGCCGCAGCGACTCGGCCAGATCCGGCGGCAGCAGCAGCGCCTGCTTGATCAGCCGGTGCGCCACCGCCACGGTGATCGACTCGGCCGCGAGCAGGCCGACCAGCACCAGCACCTGGGCGGCACCGGCCTGCAACGGGCTGCCGCCGCCGAGCAGCACGCCGACGAACGCACCTGGCAGGGTGACCAGACCGACGGTGCGGGTCTGGTCCAGGGCCGGCACCAACGCCTCGGGCAGGTGCCGCGCACTCACCTCACCGATCGCCTGTGGCCTGGTCAGCCCGATCGACAGCGCAGCCTCATAGCTGCCGTACTCGTCGCGGAGCGAACCGAACACCCGCCGGCCCGCCAGCGAGTGGCCGTTCATCACACCGCCGATGATGATGCCCGCCATTGGAACGATCGACGGGCCGTTGAAGGGCACCGCACCGGTCAGGAAGATCGTCAGCAGCACCGGCAGCACGCCGGCGGCCATGGCGAGGGCCGCCCACGGCCACGCTCGCGGTGCGCCCACCCGGCGGGTTGAGGTGAAGACGGCGATCGCGAACATCAGTGACGCGAACAGCAGCGACCAGCCGACCCGACCGACGACCCCGGCAATGATCAAGGACACCAGGCCCAGCTGGATCACCGCCCGGCCCGCGGCGGCGGCGAGGCTCTTTTCCAACCGCAGCCGGCTCCACCAGGAGGCGGCCAGGGCCAGCACCAGCAGGATAAGCAGCGCAACGGCCAACGACGGACCCACCTGGTGTGGCACCTGCCCAGCCTAGAGCCGGCGCGCTGCGCTCACGGCACTGTCCACGGAGGCCGCGGGTGAGTATATTTTGCGACAAAACTAATCTGCCTGCGAAAGGTCCGACCCGTGGTCCAACCCAATGCCCTAGTGTCCCTTCGATCAGGCGGGGTGTCGGTGTTGCTCGACGTCACTGAGGGCCGCCTGCCGGCGATTGTGCATTGGGGGGCAGATCTGGGGGATCTCACCGTCGATGAGGCGGTGGCGATCGTGCTGGCGAACGTGCCCCCGGTGGCCAACAACAACGTGGACAAGCCGGTGCGGCTGGCGCTGCTGCCGGAGCACCACGAGGGCTGGGTCGGCCGGCCCGGACTCTCGGGGTCGCGCGCCGGCACGGGCTGGTCGCCCAAGTTCGCGGTGACCGCCATCTCGGTCGACGGCGAGAGCCTGGACGACTCCGAGCTGCAGTTCGTCAGCACCGGACCGGGCGCGGTGGAGGTCACCGCCGAGGACCCCGTGGCGCAGCTCCAGCTGGTCGTCACCGTCGAGCTGGCCGCCGGCGGGCTGCTGCGTGCCCGGGCCACCGTCACCAACACCGGCGCCGACGGCTACCAGGTCGATGACGTGACGCTGGCCTTCCCGGTGCCGCAGGAGGCGCGCGAGCTGCTCGACTTCGCCGGCCGGTGGGGCAAGGAGCGGGTCCCGCAACGCCGCGAGCTCGGGGTGGGGACGCACCTGCGCGAGGGGCGCAAGGGCCGGACCGGCGCCGACGCGGCCACCCTGCTGCACCTCGGCACGCCCGGCTTCGGCTTCGCCCGGGGCGAGATCTGGTCGGTGCACACCGGCTGGAGCGGCAACCACCGCCACTACGCGGAGCGGCTGTTCTCCGGCGAGCAGGTGATCGGTGGCGGTGAGCTGCTGCTGCCGGGTGAGCTGATCCTGGCCACCGGGGAGAGCTATCAGACTCCGTGGATCTACGGCTCGTACGCCGACGGCCTGGACGCTGTCGCACGCCGTTTCCACGCCTTCCTCCGGGCCCGGCCGAACCACGTCGACCGGCAGCGTCCGGTCACCTTGAACGTGTGGGAGGCCGTCTACTTCCACCATGACGCCGCCCGGCTGATCGACCTGGCCGAGCGGGCCGCCGCCCTCGGCGTCGAGCGCTACGTGCTGGACGACGGCTGGTTCGGGTCCCGGCGTAACGACTATTCCGGGCTCGGCGACTGGACCGTGTCGAAGGACATCTGGCCGACCGGTCTGCACCCCCTGGTGGACCGGGTGCGCGAGCTGGGGATGGAGTTCGGACTCTGGTTCGAACCGGAGATGATCAACGTCGACTCTGATGTGGCACGGGCGCACCCGGAGTGGATCATGGCCACCGGCGACCGGATGCCGGTGGAGGCCAGGCACCAGCAGGTGATCAACCTGGGCGTCCCCGAGTGCTACGCCTACATCCGAGACGCGATCTTCGCCGTACTGGCCGAGTACGACATCGGCTACATCAAGTGGGACCACAACCGCGACCTGATCGACGCCGGCACCCAGCCGGAGGGCCGACCGGGGGTGCACGCGCAGACCGAGGCGGTGTACCGGCTGATCGACGATATCAAGGCTGCGCACCCGGGGCTGGAGATTGAGTCCTGTTCCTCCGGCGGTGCCCGGGTGGATCTCGGCATCCTGGAGCGGACCGACCGGGTCTGGGTCTCGGACTGCATCGACCCACTGGAGCGGCAGCAGATGAACCGTTGGACCACCCAGCTGATCCCACCGGAGCTGATGGGCTCGCACATCGCCTCCGGCCGCTCACACACCACCGGCCGAGTGCACGACTTCTCCTTCCGGGCTGCGACGGCTGTCTTCGGCCACCTCGGCATCGAGTGGGACCTGGCCGAGGCCACCGAGAGCGAGCTCGCCGACCTCGGTGACTGGATCGCCTTCTTCAAGCAGGAAAGGGATCTGCTGCTCGGCGGTGACCTGGTGAGGATCGACAGCGCCGACCCGACCCTGGCCCTGCACGGTGTGGTCGCCCCGGACAAGTCGAAAGCCATCTACTCCTTCGGGGTGATCGCCCGGTCCGAGGTGGCCCCGATCGGCCGGTTCCGGCTGCCGGGTCTCGACCCGGAGATGTCCTACCGGGTGCGGCCGGTGCTGGTGGGCACCATGCCACGGCTCAGCCCACCCGCCTGGTGGAACGTCACCATGGACCGCGGCGCGGACCTGAGCACGGTGCAGGCGCCCGGGTCGGTCTTCACCGGCGCCGTGCTCGGCTCAGTCGGCGTGCAGGCACCGGCCCTCGACCCAGACCACGCCGTGCTGCTCCGGGTCGAGGCATTGACTGGAGACTGAGACCGATGGTCGGGGCGCTGCGTGAGGACTGGGAGCCGTTGGACGGCAGCGCCCTGGCTGTCGCCCTGGCGGTGCTGCGCAGCGGCCCGATCGCCCGAGCGGAGCTGGCCCGCAAGTTGGACCTGTCCAGTGGCAGCCTGACCAGGTTGACCCGGCCGTTGATCGCGCAGGGCCTGCTGGTCGAGCGGGCGCCCCAGTTGTTCGCCCGCACCGGACGGCCGTCGCTGCCGCTGGACGTGGTCGCCGAGTCGGCCAGCTTCATCGGTGTCAAGATCACCGATGACACCGTCTATGCGGTGGTGACCGACCTGCGCGGAGACCTGATCGACCGGGTGGAGGCACCACTGGTGCAGACCGATCCGCAGTCCACCGTGGAGATCATCTCCGGGCTGGCCGAGGACCTGCGCGGCCGCTACGACCGGGTGGCCGGGATCGGCATCGGCCTGGCCGGTGTGATCGAGCAGCGGCGGCTGGTGCTCCGGGCGCCCATCCTCGGCTGGGAGCATTTCCCGCTCGCGGACGCCGTGACGGCACGGACCGGATTGACCTGCACCGTCGAGAATGACGTGAAGGCGTTCACCCAGGCCGAGCACTGGTTCGGGGCGGGACGGGGACTGACGTCCTTCGTGGTCCTCACCGTGGGCGCCGGCATCGGCTGCGGGCTCGTCGTCCACGACCAGATCGTGCGGGGTCATCACGGGGTGGCGGGTGCGGTGGGGCATCTGCCGCTGAGGACCGAAGGGGCGCGGTGCGAGCTGGGCCATGTCGGCTGCGCCCGGGCGGTCCTGACGTCGGGCAGCATCTCTCGCCAGCTGACCTCCCGACGGCGCCGCAGTACGACGTTCGACCAGGCGCTGGAGCTGTACCGAGCCGGCAACCCGTTCGCAGTGGAGCTGCTGGACGAGGCCGCCTACCGGTTGGGCATCCTGGCCGGCACGGTGGCCAACGTGATCGGACCCGAGCGGATGCTGCTGTCCGGCGAAGGCATCGGGTTCGCCCTACTGGCCCCGGACACGGTCCGGCGGGGCCTCCGCGAGGTGGCGCACTGGAGCCTCGGCGAGCTGGACCTGGTGGTCGAACCCCTCGAGTTCTTCGAGTGGGCGCGTGGCGGCGCCGCGATCGCCATCCTGACCCATGTGATCAGGCATCAGGGCCACAACTGACGGCGATGTGCTTGAATCTGCGGGTGACCGGCCGGACCAGAACGATCAGCCGCTGGGGGACGACCTGGCGAGTTACCGTCGCCTGTCTCGGCATCGTCTGCGTGGTCAACGGATCGTTGCGGATGAGTGACGACGTCTGGCCGTTCGGACCGATGTCGCAGTACGCGTTCTCGCCGGCCGACGACGCCACCATCGTCATCACCCGCGTCGAAGGGCTGCGCACCGACGGCCGCCGGATGGACCTGCCGCTCAGCCCGGAGTCGGCCGGCATCGGCCGGGCCGAGGTCGAGGCCCGGATCCCGGCCATCGTCAAGGACCCCACCCTGCTGCGCGCGGTGGCCGACGGCTGGCAGCGGCGGCACCCCGAGCAACCTCGGCTGCGGCACGTCTGGCTGGTGCAGGATGAGACCAGGCTGGTGGACGGCCGGAAGGGCCCGACCGAGCTGAAGGAGCTGGCCAGCTGGGAGGTGTCCGGATGAGCGTCGTCCGCTGGTTCGCCCCGGTGCTGCCCGACGCCAGGGTCGCGATACTGCGTTCGGTGCTGTACGTGTTCGTGATCGTGGACATGCACCTGTTCGTGCGGGACACCCGCGCGCTGAGCTACCACCCCGAGCTGTACCGGCCGCTCTTCCTCGCCAGACTGCTTCAGCTGCCGCCGCCGAGCATCACCTTGACCACGGCGCTGTATGTGGTGCTGTGGATCGCCTGCCTGGTCGGTGCGGCCAACCGGCTGCCGCGGGTGGCCGGCTTCGTGGTCGCCGCTTGCTTCACCTGGTGGACCGCCATCGGGATGAGCTACGGCAAGGTCGACCATGATCATCTGGCGCTGGTGGTGGCGCTGTGGGTGCTGCCGACCGTCGGTGCGGTCCGCGGCTCCTGGCGCAGCGAGGACTCGTCCGCGCAGGCGGGCTGGGCACTGCGCTGCATCCAGTTCGCCGTGGTGTTCACCTACTTCCTGTCGGCGATCACCAAGATCCGCAGCGGCGACTGGACCTTCACGTCCTGGCCGAACAGCGCCATCCTCACCTGGGCCATCATCCGACGACCGCACGGACTGGGTCTGCTGCTGGTGGAGCACCCGTCGTTGTTGCGCGGGATGCAGTGGTTCTCGTTCCTGGCCGAGCTCAGCTCGATCGTCATCCTGTGGCTGCGGGGCCGGGCCCTGCTCTGCGCCGCTCTGTTCTGGGTCGGCTTCCACCTGGTCACCGCGATGATCCTCTACATCCATTTCGCGCCGACCCTGGTGTGCTGGCTGGCGTTCGCGCCGCTAGAGCGTGGTGTGCCCTGGGCGCGCAGGGTCATAGCCCGCCGGCGGCAGCGCGCAGGCGGGAGTGCCGCCCGGCATCCGGTCGCGGTGGTCGGCGACCAGCCGGTAGACGGCACCGGCTAGCTGCCTGATGCCGGGCAGCGTCATCGCGGTGCCCAGCACACCATAGGCTCCGCCGCGATAGCGCAGCCACTGGGCGAAGGCTTGGGCGCCGCCGTAGAACGTCCCGTCGGGGGTGAGCCACAAGACCTCGGACCGGGCCCGCTCGGAGGTGGTGCCGAGCCGCTCCAGGTCGGTGAACTGCCACGGCACCAGCTTCGCGTCGGTGCCGTCTCGACGCTGCAGTCGCTCCGCCACCCAGGTGGCGCTGCTGGTGCAGAAGGCGCAGTCGCCGTCGAAGATGAGCCAGGGCGTTGTCCGGTCGGCACTATCCACAGCGTTCAGCGTACTCGGCGCCGACCCGTGCCTCCGGGCACGTAGACTTCCGAGGGTGGCTGGCCGGATCAACGACGACGACATCGCCGCGGTGCGTGATCGGGCCAAGGTCGAGGAGATCGTCGGCTCGTACGTCAGCCTGCGCCGCTCCGGCGGTTCGATGGTCGGGCTGTGCCCGTTCCACGATGAGAAGACGCCTAGCTTCAACGTGAACCCGACCCGCGGCTACTACCACTGCTTCGGCTGTGGTGAGGGCGGCGACGTCATCGCGTTCGTGCAGAAGATCGAGAGCCTGACCTTCGTCGAAGCCATCGAGCGGCTGGCCGACCGGGTCGGCATCCAGCTGCGCTACACCGAGGAGTTCGGTCCGCGGCCGGAGCCCGGTCAGCGGATGCGGCTGCTGGAGGCGCACCGGCTCGCTGCCGAGTTCTTCGTCGAGCAGCTGACCACGCCCGATGCGCTGACAGCCCGGCAGTTCCTCGCCCAACGCGGTTTCGACCGGGAGGCGGCGGAGCGGTTCGGCGTCGGCTTCGCCCCCCGCGGCGGCCGGGAGCTGCTGCAGCACCTGCGTGCCCGGGGGTTCCGTGACACCGAGCTCGTCACCGGGGGTCTGATCCGGGAGGCCGGCTATGACTTCTTCCGGGGACGCCTGCTGTGGCCCATCCGCGACACGGGCAAATCGGTGGTCGGCTTCGGCGCGCGACGAATCTTCGACGACGACCGGGTCGCCGCCAAATACCTGAACACGCCGGAGACTCCGCTCTACAAGAAGTCCCAGGTGCTCTACGGCCTGGACCTGGCCCGGCAGCAGATCGCGAAGAAGAGCCAGGCTGTCATCGTCGAGGGCTACACCGACGTGATGGCGGCCCACCTGTCCGGTGTCGACACCGCGGTGGCGTCCTGCGGGACCGCCTTCGGCGACGACCATGCGAGGCTGCTGCGCCGGCTAATGGGCAACCACGACGCCTTCCACGGCGAGGTCATCTTCACCTTCGACGGTGACGCGGCCGGTCAGGCGGCGGCCATCAAGGTGTTCAACGGCGACCAGAACTTCGTCACCCAGACATACGTCGCTGTCGAGCCCACCGGGCTGGACCCCTGCGACCTGCGGCTGCAGCACGGGGAGGCGGCGGTGCGTGAGCTGGTGGCGCGACGGGTGCCGCTGTACCGGTTCGTGATGACCAACATCCTGCAGCAGCACGACCTGGACCGCGCCGACGGGCGGCTGGCCGCGCTGCGCGAGGCCGCCCCGCTGGTCGCCAGCATCCGTGACACGTCGATGGTGAGCGGCTACGCCCGCGAACTGGCCGGGCTGCTCGGCATGGACCCGGAGGAGGTCCGCCGCGAGGTGCTGCGTACCGCCTCCAGGGGCGGCGGCAACAGCCAACCCGACCCTGCGCCGTCCCCGACGCGACAGGACCGGACCCCGTCGCTGCCCGACCCGCGTGATCGCAGCCTGTCGGTGGAGCGGGAGACGGCCAAACTGCTGGTCCAGCACCCCGGGCTGTTCGGCGACGGCTGGGACGGAATCAGTGAGGCTGACTTCACCCATCCCGCGTATGCGGCCGTGTTCGGCCGGGTGGCCAAGGCGGGAGCGCTGGTGGGGACCGCGACAGGCGGGGACTGGGTGCAGCAGCTGCAGGGCATCGATCCCGACCCGCAGGTGTCCTCGCTGGTGGTCGAGCTGGCCGTCGAGCCGGTGTACCTGCAGGGCCAGGTGACGACCCGCTACGTGGTCGCGTACTCGGCGAAGCTGCAGCTGCTGTCGGCGATGCGCCGGATCGCCGAGCTCAAGTCCAAACTGCAGCGCACCAACCCGGTGGAGGAGCCCACCCGCTACAACCAGATGTTCTCCGAGCTGGTGGTGCTGGAGTCGACCCGGAGCAAGCTGCAGACCCGGAGCCTCGGCGCGCTCGACTGACCGATCAGGCGTCAGCCGCCGCCCGGACCCACGTACCGGAAGAGGTACTGACGTCGGTGAGGTCTCTTCGCCACATACTCGACGGTCGGCAGGCTGCGCACCAGCGCCACGCTGCGCCGGTCCGCGATGACCCAACCGACCGCGTACCGGCGCGCGATCCGGTCCCGCTCGGCGGTCGAGGTCTGCTCGCTGAAGAAGCGTCGGGAGTCGCGGGTCCGAACGGCCGCATCCGCACCGAGGAACGGATCCGGCCAGGCTGCGGCGACGGTGAACCGGCCGTACGCCGGGGCCATTCGCCGGGCATCCTTGTTCAGGGTCATGATCGTCTGCCCACGCGGCACGTGCGGGACGATCCAGCCGTAGCCGCCGGCCGGGCGACGGGACCCGAACACCTGCGCCATCGCCTTCGGATAGTGGCCGGGGGCGACCAGGTTCACCGTCCCGCTCTGGCCCAGGGCACCCAGTCCGAGGGCGAGCACGCACACCGAGGCCAGCAGCCGCTGCCATCGCCGTGCAGCTGTCCGGCCGAGCCACTCGGCGATGGCCACCCCGACGGCGATCTGGGCCAGCAGTGCGGCTGTCGGGAAGGCGCGGGACAGGTACTGCTGATGCAGAAGCCCCCCGGCGGCGAAAATAACGGCACACACGATGACCGTCAGCGACAGCGGGTCGGTGGGCCGGCGCCGCAGCCGGAACGCCAGCACCGGCACCGCGAGGAGCAGCAGTCCGTAGTGGGCACCCAGCTGGTCGTACAGCCGGGCATGGAGATGGTTGAACGCCTCGGCTCCGCCGCTGGATCGGAAGACGGAGAACCAGGGCCACAGCACCGCGGTCAGGCCGACCACGGCAGCAGTCACTGCCGCGCCGAGCAGCTTCGGCCGGGTCAGCGAGGCCCGCTCGTCGAGGACCAGGAACAGGCAGCCGATGGCGGCGCCCATCGCTGTGAACTGGTGGGTCAGCACGAGGACTCCGCTGACCAGTCCGAGGGCCGCCCACTGCAGCCACCGAGCCGAGGCGGCCGGTTCGCGGAGCAGTCGGAGCACCGAGGCCCACACGATCAACGTCACGGAGACCGCGAAGGTCGACGGATAGGCGATGCCGGCCACCAGGGTCGGCAATGACAGGAAGCCGCTCCAGTAGACGAACGTGGTGCCCCAGAGCAGGCCGATGGCGGCCAGCGCCCAGACCGGAGCGCTGGGTCTCCGGCTCTGCGTGGTGGTGAACCGCCAGACGCCGACCAGGAACAGCGCAAGGTTGACCACGGCGGAGATCCTGAGCACCGTCCAGGTGCCGAGGTGGGTGAAGAGCCCGTAGCCGGCCCAGAACACCGTGTAGGGGGAGAAGTAGGGGTTGCCGCGGCCCGGCACGCCGACCATAGGGTCGCGGGGAGCCAGCAGATTCTCCCGCAACTGCTCGATGGTCGCTACATGAAGCCAGAGATCGGGCAGTGCCGGCATGATCGCGATGACCGGGATGGACGCCAGCACGACAACGGTCGAGGCCACCAGATAGGGCTTCGGCGAGATGCTGCTCGGCCCGGGTCTGCCGGTCCGCCCGGGGCCCGTCTCGACGGTCTCCGGGCCCTGGGTGCGAGGGCTGGTCAAACGCATGGGATCCCGTGGGTAGAGGGCAGATCGGGCTCAGTTTAGCCCCGCTGGCGCAGGCACACCCGTTTCTCGGCTCCGTGGTGCAAGCGATGGTCCAACCGGTTCGGCAGCGCTCACATCGGCCGCCGGTGGGCGGCCTGCTCAGTCATGGACATCAACCGCAGCTCGATCGGAGCCGAGCCGCTGCTGGACCGGGGAGAGGAGATCGCCCTCGCCCGCCGGATCGAGGCCGGGGTGCTGGCCCGGGAGGCCCGGTTGGCGGGACGGCAGCCGGGCGCGGCCACGGTCGAGGAGCTGCTGCTGCTCGAGGCCGAGGGCGAGCAGGCCCGGCAGCGCTTCATCCGGGCCAACCTGCGCCTGGTCGCGATGGTGGCGGGGCGCGAGGCGGCCAGGACCGGACTCTCGGAGCCAGAGCTGTTCCAGGAGGGCTGTGTCGCCCTGGTGGTGGCGGTGCTGCGGTTCGACCACACTCGCGGCTGCAGGTTCGCCACCTATGCGCTGCTCTGGATCCGGGCCTATGTGAACGCGGCGACCGCCAACCGCTGCGGTGAGCTGAACCTGCCGGCCTCCAGGGCGGCAGCTCTGCGCCAGGTCAGGGGTGCGCACGCTGAGCTCTCGCAGTCCCTGGGACGTGCTCCGACTCCGGCCCAGCTGGCCACCTTCCTCGGCCGGAACGTCGACTGGGTCACCGGGCTGCTGGCGTACGAGACCCCGCAACTGATCGGTCACGCCACGATCGCCGACCTCGAGCGGGCCGATGGTCAGGGCGACGACCCATACGAGGAGGTTCTGGGCTTTGAAATGCCGGGTCAGGAGCTGCTGCGGCACCTGGCCCGCCCGGAGCGAGCAGTCATCGAGGCCCGGTTCGGCTTCCTCGACGGCCTCCAGCGCAGCTATGCCGAGACGGCGCGGGTGCTGCAGGTCAGCGTCACCCAGGTGCGCCGACGAGAGCGCCGGGCGCTGGAGACCCTCCGCCGGGTCTGCCCGCAGGGGGCCGCCGCGCATCTGTGAGCCAGTTCCCCGCCGAGCCCTGCTCCGGCCGAGCCCTGTTCCGGCCGCGCCCTGCTCCGGCCAAGCCCTGCTCCGGCCAAGCCCTGTTCCGACCAAGCACCGCACCGGAGGCAGGACCCTGGGCAGGTCGGGGACAATGGCCTTCATGACGGCAGCGCGGGCACGTGGACGATGGTTCTCCAGGTCGAGAGGGCTCGAGCAGGGACTGTTCGACTCGTTCCACGCCTCGCTGGCGGCGCAGACCGGCCGGACCGCCAGAATCCTCGCCTGGACCTACTGTGACGAGGGGGTCTGCATCGGTGGTCCCTCCGACCTCAGCGTCGGCGACGAGACCGGCTGGCAGCACATCGGCTGGCACCAGATCGAGAAGGGTGACTGGAACTCCGAGACCCGCGCCCTGCGCTGGTCGCTGTACGGCGGCAGCCGGGGGACGGCGCACCTGCACGAGCCTGCCCGGCTGCCGGAGCTGTTCCGGGAGCGGATCGCGGCCAGCATCGTGTTTGAGAAGTTCGTTCCGGTTCGGGGGGAGCGCGGAGTGATCATCAGCGCCCGCCGTGATCTGGCGCACCACGACGGGCCGATGACCTGGCACCGCTCGTTGAGCAGGGGACTGACCTGGGACACACCCGGCGTCGAGGCGCTCGCGGAGTCGACCATCGTCCAGCTCCGCTCTGAGTACGACATCGCCTAGAAGTCCTGCTAAGGTACCTATCCGCAACACCAACCGTCCCCTGTAGCTCAATTGGCAGAGCAGCCGACTGTTAATCGGCAGGTTACTGGTTCGAGTCCAGTCGGGGGAGCCCAACGGCCCGGGGGTTGAGTCCCTGTCCGCCCCTCGCCAGAGCCGTTCGCCGCTGGTCGGCGACCGCCCGAAGACCACCAGACACCAACGGTCGTGTGTTGTCGTGTCCGGTTCCTCGCTTCGGGCCGTGGCATCGCCGAACACCCTTGACCTCAATCACGGTTGAGGTCCTACATTCGTCACATCAGCCAGACTGTCACCACCGAAGGACCCCAGTGCCCGGCATCTTCTCGTCCCGTTACCGCACCCTGATGACGGGAATGCTGGTGCTCGTCCTGCTCAGCGCCTTCGAGGCGCTGGCGGTGACGACCGCCATGCCCACCATCAGCGCCGAGCTGAACGGCTTACGGTTCTATGCCCTCGCCTTCGCCGCCCCGTTCGCAACCGGCGTTCTGGCCATGGTCATCACGGGCACCTGGTCGGACCGGAGCGGGCCGCGGTTGCCGCTGATCACGACGGTGGCCATGTTCACAGCCGGCCTGTTGATCGCAGGCTTCGCCGACTCGATGGCCGTGCTGGTGCTCGGCCGGGTCGTGCAGGGTTTCGGCGGCGGCATGGTGGTGGCCTTGTACGTCGTCGTGGCCCGGATCTATCCGGGTGAGCTGCATCCGAAGGTGTTCGCCGCGTTTGCCGCCGCCTGGGTGGTGCCGTCGTTGGTCGGCCCGCTGGCTGCCGGCCTGGTGACCGAGCATCTCGGCTGGCGCTGGGTGTTCCTCGGCGTGGCGGCGCTGGTCGTCCCCGCCGTGGTGCTGCTGGTCCCGAGCCTGCGTGATCCTCGACTGGGCCGACCGGTCGACCGGGTCCCCGGGCCCTGGCCGCTGGGGCAGACCGCTGCCGGCGTGGTGGTGGGTGTCGCTGTGCTGGTGCTGCACCTGGTGACCGGGGACACGCTGCACTGGTCTCCGCTGCTGCTGGTGGCGGCCGCGGTCGCTGCGCTGGTGATGATCGGGTTCGCCATTCGCCGACTGGTCCCTGCCGGCACGCTGGGGTTCCAGCCTGGGCTGCCGTCGGTGGTCGGGATGCGCGGGCTGGTCGGTGCCACCTACATCTCGGCCGAGATCTATCTCCCGCTGCTGTTGGTCGACCACTTCGGGCTGAGCCCCAGCCTCGCCGGGCTGGTGCTCACCACCGGCGCCCTGACCTGGTCCACCGGCTCCTGGCTGCAGAGCCGGCTCGGCGACCGGGCCCAGGACGTGATCTTGATCAGAGCGGGGACGGCGATGATCGGCACCGCTGTGCTGATCGCGATGGCCACCGCGATCTGGTCGCTGCCGGCTGCAGTCGCGATCGTCGGTTGGGCGGTCGCCGGCGGCGGGATGGGTCTGATGTACCCCCGCTTCTCGGTGCTGCTGCTGCGCTACTCCACCGAGAGCCAGCAGGGGTTCAACTCCTCGGCCGGTCAGATCATGGAGTACACCGGGATGTCGGTTGCGCTGGCCGCCACCGGAGCCCTGTTCGCGGTGCTGATCGGGTTCGGCGGTGTCCTCGCCTACGTGGCACCGTTCGTCCTCGCCCTGCTGCTGGCCGCAGCCGCCTTCAGCCGAGCCGGCCGGGTCGTGCCGTCGTCCGCGGGTCCTGAGCAGGTCGAAGGCGTGCCGACCGGGGCCGCACCGGTGGACGCGAGAAGTTGATCACCTGTGGGTCGCCGTCTGCCGCGTGGGCGTTCCATGTCAGCATGACGGTATGTGCTCTGCGGATTGTCGAGTCGTCGTCGAGCCGGACACGGCGCGTCACCCGATGAGGTGGCTGCGGTGAGCCGGCTCAGCTCCCTCAGCTCCGGCGCGAAGTTCGTCGGTCAGATCTACCTCGAGCGGGCGTTCACGGCTTACGCGGCCCACGTCCGGCATGATCCGATCGCGCTGACCAGCCTGCGCAGATACCAGGCCGACCCCTACCCGGTCTACGACCTCGTTCGCAGCCGCGGGGCGATGCAGCCGACCCGGCTGGGCAACTGGGTCTCGGCCAGCTACGGCATCTGCAACGACGTGCTCCGCAGCCGACAGTTCGCGGTCAAGGGGGAGGAGCCGACCGGCGACGACCCGGTGCCGCGCGACCTGCTGGACCTCTCGTTGCTGGCGCTCAACCCGCCCGAACACACTCGACTGCGGCGGCTGGTGGCACCGGCGTTCACTCCGCGACGGATGGCCACCTACGCGACGAAGATCGAGCAGCGGGTGGGCGAGCTGCTCGACACGGTCGACAGCCGCGGCGGTTTCGACCTGGTGTCGGAGTTCGCCAGCCCACTGCCGATCTCGGTGATCGCCGAGCTGCTTGGGGTTCCCGACGTCGACTCGGAGGCCTTCGCCGAATACGGCTCGGTCATCGCCGGCGCTCTGGACGGGGTCCGCTCGGTCGGTCATCTGCGCCGGCTGATGGCGGCCCAGCGCCAGCTGAGCCGCATCTTCGACGATCTGTTCGAACTGCGCCGGCACGAGCCGCGCGACGACATCGTCTCCTCTCTCGTACGCCAGCAGAACGACGAGATCACCCCGGAGGTGATCGCCCCGCTGTGCCGGCTGCTGCTGCTGGCGGGGTTCGAGACGACCGTCAACGCGATCGGCAATGGGGTGCGAGCGCTGCTGGCCAACCCCGAGCAGTGGCGGTTGCTGGTGGAGGACCCGAGCCGGGCGCCGCAGGTGGTGGAGGAGGTGCTCCGCTACGACCCGCCGGTCCAGGTGACCGCCCGGGTGTCGCTGAAGGACATGGAGCTGGGCGGCGTCCAGGTCAAGGAGAACCAGTGGGTGGTCACTCTGATCGCCGGGGCCAACCGCGATCCGGCCGTGTTCGCCGATCCTAACCGGTTCGACATCACCCGCACGTCCTCGGTCGAGCACTTGGCCTTCTCCGGCGGCATCCACTACTGCCTCGGGGCGCCGCTGGCCCGGCTCGAGCTGGCCGCCACGTTCCGGGCGCTGGCCGAACGGCTCCCGCAGCTGCATCAGGTGGGCAAGGTGAAGATGCGCCGGGCGACCGCGATCCACGGTCCGCAGGTGCTGCCGGTGGCCGGCTGACGCGTCGTAACGGGTGGAGCCGTCAGGGGCGGGTCGCCTGCAGGTCATCGAGGAACAGCTGGGCCCAGCGGTCGATGTTGTGCTCGGCGACCTGGCGGCGCATCACCCGCATCCGCCGAGACTTGGCCCGGTCGGAGTCGTGCATCGCCTCCATCATCCGGTCCTTCAGCCCGTTGATGTCGTACGGGTTGACCATGTAGGCCTGCCGCAGCTCCTTGGCTGCACCGGCGAACTCGCTCAGCACCAGGGCGCCGTCGTCGGCCTGTCGGCAGGCGATGTACTCCTTGGCCACCAGGTTCATGCCGTCCCGGAGCGGGGTCACCACCATCACGTCAGCGGCCAGGTAGAGGGCGGCCATCTCCTCGCGCGGATAGGAGGAGTGCAGGTAGGTGATCGGCGGGCGGCCGATCCGGCCGATGTCGCCGTTGAGGCGGCCGACCAGCCGGTCGATGTCGTCGCGGAGCAGCCGGTACTGGTCGACCCGTTCCCGCGACGGGGTGGCGACCTGCACGAACACGCAGTCCTCCGGGTCCAGCAGCCCGTCTCGGACGAGCTCGCCGAACGCACGGATGCGCTGCATGATGCCCTTGGTGTAGTCGAGTCGGTCGATGCCGAGGAAGACCGTCTTCGGGTCACCCAGGTGGTGGCGGATCTCAGCCGCCCGGGCCGCGGTCTCGGGTCGGGCCGCCAGCTTGTTGAAGCCCTCGGTGTCGATGGAGATCGGGTAGGCCCGGGCCAGCACCTTGCGGCCGTCGGGCAGCCGCACGGTGTCGCGCTGGGTCTCGTACTTCAGCCGCTGGCGGACCAGCCGGACGAAGTTCTGTGCACCGCCGGGCAGCTGGAAGCCGACCAGGTCGGCGCCCAGCAGGCCCTCGATGATCTGGTTGCGCCAGGGGAGCTGCTGGTAGAGCTCCATCGGCGGGAACGGGATGTGCAGGAAGAACCCGATCCGCAGGTCCGGGCGCTGGGTGCGCAGCATCTGCGGGACCAGCTGCAGCTGGTAGTCCTGCACCCAGACGACCGCGTTCTGCTCGGCGACTTCGGCGGTCCGGTCGGCGAAGCGCTGGTTGACGGTGACATAGGCGTCCCACCATTCGCGGTGGAACTCCGGGTGCGCGACCACGTCGTGGTAGAGCGGCCACAGGGTGCCGTTGGAGAAGCCCTCGTAGTAGTCCCGCACCTCCTGGGCGGACAGCGTGACCGGGACCAGCTGCAGCCCGTCCTCGACGAACGGGTCGTGGGTCTCATCGGGCGAGCCGACCCAGCCGACCCAGGCGCCGTGCTTGGCCCGCATCACCGGTTCCAGAGCGGTGACCAGACCGCCGGGTGACGTACGCCAGTCGGTGGTTCCGTCGGGCAGTTCCACCCGGTCGACGGGGAGCCGGTTGGCGACCACGATGAACGATGCGGTGGGACCTGCGGACCCGGACTGGCCGTCAGACTGCTTGCGCCTCGGTGCGGCACTCATATGGTTGTTTCCTCCCTGGTTCCCACGCGAGCCTAGTGGGCGCTGCCGCTCGGCTGTCTACCCACCTGTACCCCCGGGTTCGGTTGGCGAAGCCGGGTGATCATCTGAGAGAGTCATCTCGTGTGTTCTTACGGACCGATGAGTGAGGCCGCGGCGCAGGCGCTCCGAGCCGTGAAGTCCCAGCCGAAGGCGACGCTGCTGGCGGTCGATTTCGACGGCACGCTGTCCCCGATCGTCGACGACCCGGCACAGGCCTATGCGCATCCGGATGCCATTGCGGCGCTGGGTCGACTGGGTCACCACCTGGGCACGATCGCCATCATCACCGGAAGGCCGGCGATGACCGCGGTCAAACTCGGCCATTTCAAGGAGATGACCGGGCTGGAGTCGCTGGTCGTGCTCGGCCAGTACGGTGCCGAGCGCTGGGAAGCGGCGACCGACCACTTCGAGGCCGCTCCCGAGCCGAAGGAGATCTCAGAGGTCGAGGACGAGCTGCCCGCGCTGTTCGCCGAGCTGGGTCTGACCGGAGTCCGGATCGAGCACAAGGGTCGGGCGATCGGCGTGCACACCCGCGAGCTGGACGATTCGCAGGGCGCGTTCGACGCATTGCTCAAACCGCTGCGTGAGCTGGCGAGCAAGTATGGCCTGCATCTGGAGCCCGGCAAGAACGTGTTGGAGATTCGCGGTTCCGGGATCGACAAGGGTGATGCGCTGCGCCGGCTGCTGGCCGACACCGGCGCCAGCCAGGTGATCTTCGCCGGTGACGATCTTGGGGACCTGCCGGCGTTCGAGGTGGTGCGAGAGCTGCGCGACGAGGGGCATCCGACGCTGCTGGTGTGCTCGGCCTCGGAGGAGCAGGACGCGCTGGCGAAGATCTCAGATCTGGTGCTGGACGGGCCGCAGGGTGTGGCGGAGTGGCTGACCGAGCTGGCTGACAGCCTGGATACCGCCGGAGCGGGCTCGCGGTAGCGGGTTTTCGTCTAGCCTGCAGTCATGAGCGCCGCGCCGAGTGGGTCGGGGGAGAGCCTCGACCCGGTGACCACCAACCCCGAGCGGTACCGGGTGCTGTTCGAGAACGAGCGGGTGCGGGTGCTCGAGTACGTTGACCAGCCCGGCGCGCGAACGACTCCGCACCAGCACCCGGACAGCGTGATGGTGACGTTGAGCTCGTTTCGTCGTCGGCTCTCCAGCGACGGGCGAACCTCGGACGTGGAACTGCCGGCTGGCAAGGCGGTCTGGCTGCCGGCCCAGTCGCACAGCGGGGAGAACATCGGGGACTCCGAGACCCACACCTTGTTCGTCGAGCTGAAGGATCCGGTCGGCTCGTCCGGCGTCGAGCCGAGCACCGAGCAACCGTTGGGACCCGCGTCGGTCTAGCTCACAGGCGGCGCCGCAAACTCAGTCCTGGCCCCCGCGACGCTGGATCAGAGCGATGATCTGCGGCGACCAGGAGACCAGCGTGTCGACGGTGACCCGGAGTGGCTTGGCCTTGGCGTAGGCGATGCTGCCCCGGATGGAGACGGCCCGATAGCCATGCGTGCGGTGCCAGTGGACCTGGCTCGCCCCCTCGACCAGACCGAAGACCAGGGCGAACACCCTGGCGAAGTTCTTCGGGTCGGCTCGCATCCAGGTCCACAGGTCCTGGGCGTTGCGCCGTACGTCGTCGGCCGTCGGTATCCGCTGGGTCATGTGCCGATGGTCGCACATCATCGGTGCCTGTGTGGGTGTCTGTCGGCACGCCTGAGCGCGTTACACTCGGAGCCCTTCGCGCCTCACGGGCGAGGGGCGGTAGCTCAGCCGGTTAGAGCAGGGGACTCATAATCCCTGGGTCGCGGGTTCGAGCCCCGCCCGCCCCACAGAGGTGAAACGCCTAGCCACAGTCATTTCTCGTCGTCCGAGTGATGCGGCCCGGACGTGGCAGAGGTGGCTATGTGGCACATTTGTGGCACAGCCGCGTCCATGGCGTCCGCCACGGCGTCCAACTCGTCGGCGAACAGACTCGCGTAGATGTCCAATGTCATCGCCGCCGAAGCGTGGCCAAGCATCGACTGCACGGCCTTCACCGTCGCCCCGGACGCGATGGCCAACGACGCCGCGGTGTGGCGGAGATCATGCGGTCGTGCGTGGTCCAGACCCGCGGCAGCCCGGGCAGGATCGAACACCCGAGACCGCCAGTTGCGCAACCGCAGAACCGACCCGTCCGGCGAAGTGAACACATGATCATCAGGCGCCTTGCCCGCACACGCCGCCTCCAGCAGCGGCATGAGGGAGCGCGGCACGACGACCGTGCGACGCTGGTGCGTCTTCGGCGTTCCAAACACCACCCGCCCTCCAACCTCAGAGGCGACTTCACGGATGTCAAGCCGGCGACGCGCGAAGTCCACCCGCCGCACCCGCAAACCAGCGGCCTCCCCGAACCGAAGACCGGTGAAGGCCAGAACCAGTATCAGGGGTGCATTCTCCGGCCCAGCGGCCGCGGCCAGTCGACCAACCTCGTCGGAAGTCAGAGACCGAGGCTCTGACCGCACCTGGCGAGGCAGCTTCACCCCCTCTGCCGGCGACCGGCCAATCCGTCCGTCGACCACCGCGGCATTCATGATCATCGCGAAGACCCGATGAATCTGGCGGACGCTTCCAGGTCGCAGCCCGGCCGCGCTCAGCCCAGCCAACCAGGTCGCGACATCGGAATGGTTCACCGACGCCAGAGTCCAACTTCCCCAGTACGTCACAATGTGTTGCTTGACGATGCCCTGGTATCGATACGCGGTAGACGGCTTCAGATGACCCTGACCCGCCATCCAAGTCAACGCATACGGACCCAGTCGGATCTTGCCGCCAGCCGGGTCGATGTACTGCCCGCGATGTGTCTCGGCACGCATCTGATCGAGCCAGCGCTGAGCATCGACGCGCCGAGTGAAGGACTTCTTACGTTGCCGGCCAGACGGATCACGCCATCGAGCGAGCCAGTGCCCGTCGCGTGTATCGCGGGCAACGCTCGCCACGTCAGGCCGCCGTCTGTGACTGAGCCCAAGCGCGCACACATGACGGGAGAAACCGCAGATGCCGCCCGAGGCGCAACGCCGGCGGTCCATCACCACGCACCCGCCAGGAATAAAGCGTGGCCACAGGCACACGCAAGTAACTACTCACGTCGCCGATGGTCCACAGTGCACCCGCGTCACCATCGTCCGCAATCTCATCAACACTGATCATGATCAACTCCCGCTAAACGTGGTTGCGTTCTCGGCCTCCCCCGATGGGGATGGTGTGGTCTGCGTCCCGGCGGTCAAGGGCCTCGCTGCGCTCGGTCCTGCGGATTCGCTGCGCTCACCCTTGACAGCCGGTCCTTCGACCCAGATGCGGCTGGTTATCGGGGGAGGCCGAGCTGTGGTCTCCTTCGCCAGCACGCCGTTTGGTGGTCCGAGCGCCGGGTTAGGGTGCCCTGGCGGGGTTGCCGAATGAGTTGTCCACAGCCGCGGCGGCTTTCGCCGTCTCGTACTGGGCCCGCCAGCGGTGCCGTTCGGCGATCGAGGCGAGCAGCACCCGGGCGTAGGTGGCCTGGTCGGGGTTGGTGTCGGTCCACACGAACCTGGGTGTTCCGTCGGGCAGGGTGACGTCGGCGGCCATCCGTTCGGTGTCGGGTGCGATTATTCCGGCGGAGAGGAGCGCTTCGCGGACGACGGTGGCCCGGTCGGCCTTGTGTTGGGTGAGGGTCTTGCCGGACCACTGGCGGGAGACGAGGACACGGCGGCCGCCGAGTCCGAGGTTGTCCCGGTCGTGCGCGGGGGAGTCGCAGTGGCCGGGTTGGAGGCCGGGGCCGGCGTTGGCGGGTTGGATGCCGTAGCGGAGCCAGTTCGCACACGTCGGGGTGCAGGGCAGGAACCGCAGCTCGACGTGCAGCCGGTCCACATGCCGCAGGTAGGCCGGGTCCGCCGGGTCGCCGTCGGGGGTGTGGGCGTCGCTGATGGCTTTGGTGAGGTACTTGGTGAGGTAGCGGACGGCCCGGTCGGCGTCCGGGGAGGGGGCGATGATGCCGGCCATGTCGACTTGGCGGCCGAACCGCAGCAGATGGGCTGGTGTCGCGTCCGGGTCGGTGTCGAGCTGGTCGAGAGCCTGCTGCCAGCTGGGCAGCGTCTCGCCGGTGGCGGGGTCGACGTAGTCGTGGCCGTCCCACACCGGCAGCCGGTCCACGTATACCGGGGTGTCGAACGGCGGCCACCACAGCTGCAGATACGTCGCCTTCACGACCTGGCGGAGGGTGGCGCGGGGGATGGCGCCACGGATCGCGGCGTGCAGATGGGGCGCGAGGCGGCGTTGGGGTTCGACGGCGGCGAAGTACTGCACCTTGTAGCCGGCACTACGGCGCAGGTTCTGCCAGAACCGGTCGACCAGCTTCGGGAAGTGCAACGCATCCAGCGCGGCCCGCCGGTAGTCGTAGCTGCCCGGATCGCGCGGTGCCCCGGTCGAGGTGACGGAACCGTAGGAGCCGAGCGTCAACGTCACGAACATCGACGGCCGGTACTCGCGCCCGTCCGGGGTGGTGAAGACCCGGCCCACGGTCCGATCCTCGGTCGGGACCCGCGGCAGGTCCGGCGCATCCTGCCGCCGCAGCGTCGACCGAGTACGACGATCAGACTCCTGCTCACCGTCGTCGTCGAGTTCCTGCCGTTCCGGCGGGTCGGCGTTGGCACGGGTGGAGAGGTCGGGTTCTTGGGTGCGGTGCCAGCCTTCGGCGCACTGTTGCATGCGGAGCAGTCGGGCCTTGTGCGCGCAGGAGGGGCAGACGTTCTCTCGGGTGGACCCGCACGGGATCGCGACCAGGTCCTCGGTGCCGGTCTGGCGGTCCTCGACTCGGCGCAGCAGGGGCCGGATGCACACCTTCTGGGCGATGGCGAGCTCGCGTGCCATGTCGGCGGTGATCATGGCCAGGTCGAGGGCGGCGGTGAGTCTCATGCCGCTGCACCACCCTTCACAACCGTCAACGCCGGCACCCGGGCCGGTTGGCCGAGGGTGGTGATCGTGTTGTCGGTGATGTGGGAGAACCGGACCCGGACCGGCTCGGCGATGCCCTCGACGGTGACGTAGCCGACGCCGGGTAGGCTGTCGGGGATCAGGTCACACCGGGCGCCGCGGTTGCGGGCGCCGGGGCCGAGGACCAGCGCGACCTGTTCGGCCTCGTTCAACCTCAGGGCGATGCGGGTGGGGAACAGGTCCCGCATCGGCAGCACGTCCTTGCGGGGGTCCTGCACCGCTCCGATGACGACGACACCGACGGCGCGGCCCTGGGACAGCAGCAGCCCGAGGGCGGACTCGATCCGCTTCTTCGCCGTCCGGTCGGCCACCCAGCCGGTGAGTGCGGCCAGCTCGTCGACGATCACCACGATCAGCGGCTCATCGGTCGAGGGGGTGTGGAGCCGGGTGATGCCGCGGAGGCGGTCCTGCCGGGACCGCATCACCCCCACGGCGTCCTCGAGAATGTCCGCGAACCCGGCCTCGTAGCCGGCTTGGTCGGTGCTGTCGCCGTGGGCGAACCGGTCGAACAGGTGCCGGCCGGGGGCGAGTTCCATGCCGCCCTTAGGGTCGACCGCCCACACCTTCACCACACCATTCGCGATCGACGGGGTGAGGCCGGTGACGATGGACCACAGCACCGAGCCCTTCCCTGCACCGGTCGCGCCGACGATGAGGATGTGGTTCCCGACGATTCGTAGCCGCCAGGTGCTGCCGTCCTCGGCTCGGGCGACCGGCAGACCAGCATCGAGGCCGGCCCGGTCGGCGGGGAACGGGTTGACCAGTGCCGTGAGCGGGTCACAGACCAGCAGCCACAGCTCCACCAGATGCGGCTTCGACGGCACAGACCGGGTGCGGCAGTCGGTGGTGCCGAACGTCTGCGCCAGCCGGTCTGACACGGCCGCGTAGTCCTCCAGCGTCTGACCGGGGATCATCCGCACCGTCACCCGGTCCACCGACGAGGTCGAGCGGGCCCTCAGCAGCGGCGGCACATAGGTGGTGCCGTTCCGGGTGACGGTCAACCCTGCGGTGTCCATCGCGGTCGTCCACCGCCGCCGATACACCCAGCCACCGCGCAGCCAGCCCCGGACCGGGCCAGACACGCCCCGGTGGAACCCGTCGGGCCAGCGCAGCCGCCACCCCAGCAGCACCAGCAGTACGGTGCCGAGGATGCCCAGCAGCAGCGCGAGACCCAGGACCTGCCAGGCCACGATCCCGACCACGACGACGGACAGGCCCAGCAGAGCGGCGGGGCATCTGGCGATGAGCACCAGGAGCCGCCACAGCCGGCGGGCCAGCCAGGCGAGCACAACCGCCCACACCGCGACCCGGACCGGCTGTGGGCTGACGCGGAGGGGTGCGTCGGCGCGAACCTGTGACAGCGCCATCACAGCGCCCGGAGTTGGCGGGAGGTCCAACCACCCAACGACGCCAACGCCTGGTTCAAGCCGTCGCCGATCGGTGTCACACCCAGCACCAGGCCGAACAGCACACAGACGATCACCACCGACAGGCGGGCGACCTTCATCCGCACCAGCACCGCCACAATCACGCCGAGAATGACCGCGACACCGACGACGCTCATGACACCGCACCGATCTCGACGTCAGGCCACGACACCAGTGGCGCCAGCCGACCGTACCGGACCCCGTCCTCGGTCGCGATGAGCTCCATATGCTCATGCGACCCGCCAGCATGCGCGAACGCCGCCAGGATCAGGACCAGGTTCACCCGGTCCACACCGGCCAGGATCCCGCCCACATCCAGCAGCGGCCCAGCCGACACCAGCGCCTCCACCACCGCCAGCACCCGCTGCTCGCCACTGGACAGCACATCGGTGTGGCCGCCGAACTCGTCCGCGTCCAGCCGCCACCAGCCGGGACGCTCACACGAGCGCACCCACGGCCAGCCCGCAGCGGCGAAACGGCCACCGAACGCCCTCACCAGCAGCTCCACCGCCGCCTCCTCGGCGTAGGCGCCCTGCGCCCACCACCGAAGACCCTGCACCACCACCGACGGCTCAGTCTGGTCAGCCATCTCAGGCAGCCTTCCCGGCCTCGGACCGCCGCGGCGCCGCCAGACCCGTCGCCCGCAAGGAGTAGGCAATCCGCGGCCGCGTCCCCTCCTTGATGTAAGGGGTCACCGTCAAACCTTCCAGGACCACCGGCCGCACGGGCGCGCCCGCGATCGCCTCCGGCGGCACCGGCTGCACCGCAGCCGCCACCTTCACCTTGAATGTCCGCTCGCGCGCCTCGGGGTCGAAGTCCATCACCTCCACACTCCACAACGGCAGCCCCGACTCCTTGTCCCGCGCCTGCACCCGGTTCTCCTTCGTGGACACGTCGAAGTCAGCAAGCGCCGTCACAGCACCGACAACGCCGACCCCGCAGGGGAACAGCTCGCTGCATTCGATCTTGAACGGACCTTGAATCGCCATTGCGATCTCCTTATGACAGGGGCCGCGCACTCCCGGTCTGGAGTGCTTCTGATCGGCCTGCTATCACCGTCAACCCGTTCCCGCTGATCCACCCGCAAACAGATTCCGGGGTCTGTCACCACCGCGTGCCATCCTGATCTCATGAAGGGGGCGACGAACCACCTCACACCCGGTCAGCGGGTGGCCTACTACAGGCGTCGGAGAGGCATGTCGCAGACGGTGCTGGCCGAGCTGGTCGGCAAGACCGTCAGCTGGATCGAGAAGATCGAGTCCGGCCGCGCGAACCTGCAAGTGCTGCCCAACATCGCAAGGCTCGCCGAAGTCCTCGACATCGCACCTTACGAGCTGTTGCCGGACGACATCGTCGACGTAGAGGCACTCACGCGTGGCCGCAGCGTCCCCGCCCTGCGACAGCGACTGCTCTCCTACCGTTTTGTGAACCCGCACTACCTCAGCGAAGAATCACCACCCGTTTCACTCGACGTGCTGACCCAAGCCGTCTCCGGGATCTGGTCGGCTTATCAGGCATCTCGGTTCGGCTATGTCGTCGCCGAGCTGCATCGGCTGTTGCCCATCGCGTCGGCCACCGCCCATGCCAGCAGCGACCAGGCGAAGCAAGCTGCGGAGGTGCAGATGGCATACCTGTACCAGGTGGCCTCCTGCGTGTTGACCAAACTGGGTGAGCAGGACCTTGCCTTCAACTGTGCCGACAGGGGCGATCGACTTGTCCAAGACAGCGACGACCTGGGCGCGAAGACCTCCGTGCAGCGCTCGATTGCCCACGCCCTGCTCTCCAACGCCCAATATGACGACGCGATGGCGGTCGTTGAGCACACCCTCCGGCTGATCCCCGCCGGGACACGGGACCCCAGGCTCATCTCCACCTTAGGCACCCTGCACCTCGTGGGCGCGATGACGGCCGCACGGATGAAGAATCGAGCAGCCGCCCAGGAACACCTCGGCCATGCCCAGATCGCGAGCGTCGCGCTTGGCGAGGACGCGAACTACCTGTGGACCGCCTTCGGCCCGACCAACGTCGCCATACACCGCGCCTCAGTCGCGGCTGAACTAGGGGACTACCAACGCGCTGCCGCACTGGGCGAGCGGATCGACGTCTCCCCGATGCCGATGGAGCGCCAAGTCAGGCACCGGTTGGAGGTCGCCCGGGCCCTCCACTTCCAGCGACGCCAACGTGACGCGCTCGCCCTCGTCATGCGCGCCGAGGCCAGCGCCCCCGAGCAGGTCCGCCGCCACTTCCTTACTCACGCCCTGCTGCATGACTGGCTCCGCAGCCGCCACATGGCACCTTCCGCCGACCTCCACAGCCTCGCTCGGCGGGCGGGTGTCCTCGTCGCCTAGCGGCTCCCATATCCTGAGCGTGTGACTGTTGAGTCCGAGCGATTCGCGACGCCACGGGTGGCCGCCGGCGTGCTGTTCAAGGACGCCAGTGGCCGGATACTCCTAGTCAAGCCGACCTACAAAGATGGCTGGGAGATACCGGGAGGCTACGTCGAGATAGGCGAGAGCCCACGAGCCGCAGCCGCCCGAGAAGTCAAGGAAGAGCTCGGTCTGGATGTCCAGCTCGCCGACCTCTTGGTGCTGGACTGGGCGCCCCACCCCGACGAAGGAGACAAGCTCCTCGTCATCTTCGACGGCGGGCGACTCGACGCGGTCCAGGCCGGCAAGATCAACGTGGCCAATGACGAGCTGTCAGCCGCAGAGTTCTTCGCTGCCGATCGCCTAGACGATCTCTTGCCCGCACGTTTAGCTCGGCGAGTCATTCACGCCGCCCAGGACAGAGTTGACACCTACCTGGAGCACGGGGCCGCACCCGGGACGTGACATCGATCGGTGCGCGTTCGAGCGTGCCTGTTCCTGGCGCGCTCCTCGTCCATAGGCCTTCCTACTCGACTTCACGGCGCCGCTGTGCGTGTCCTCGCTTCGCTGCGGGCCGCACAGCGGCGGTGGCCTTCAGCGCATGCTTTGAAGCAGTCCCGCACTGACTTGCGTCGGAGGCGCCTCCTCGAGCTTAGACGCGCATCACGGAACTGGCCGGTCGAAGCTAACTGATCTTGCTTCCGCTGCCCTGCTCGGATGCCGCGGGGGAGCGGCACATCCTGGCCAGCTCGGTCCGCAACTGGCTGATGTCGGGGTGGTCCGGGCCGAGGACCCGCTCGGAGTCGCTCAGGGTCTGCTGGTAGAGGGGGATCGCCCGGCCGAGGTCGCCGGCCGACCGGTAGGCGCCGGCGAGGTTGTTCCGCGACGTCAACGTGTCGGGGTGGTCCGGGCCGAGGACCCGCTCGGAGTCGGTCAGGGTCTGCTCGTACAGGGGGATCGCCCGGCCGAGGTCGCCGGCCGACTGGTAGGCGCCGGCGAGGTTGTTCCGCGACGCCAACGTGTCGGGGTGGTCCGGGCCGAGGACCCGCTCGCGGTCGGGCAGGGTCTGCTCGTACAGGGGGATCGCCCGGCCGAGGTCGCCGGCCGACTCGTAGGCGCCGGCGAGGTTGTTCCGCGACGCCAACGTCTGGGGGTGGTCCGGGCCGAGGACCCGCTCGCGGTCGGGCAGGGTCTGCTCGTACAGGGGGATCGCCCGGCCGAGGTCGCCGGCCGACTCGTAGGCGTAGGCGAGGTTGTTCCGCGACGCCAACGTCTGGGGGTGGTCCGGGCCGAGGACCCGCTCGGAGTCGCTCAGGGTCTGCTCGTACAGGGGGATCGCCCGGCCGAGGTCGCCGGCCGACTGGTAGGCGTAGGCGAGGTTGTTCCGCGACGCCAACGTGTCGGGGTGGTCCGGGCCGAGGACCCGCTCGCGGTCGGGCAGGGTCTGCTCGTACAGGGGGATCGCCCGGCCGAGGTCGCCGGCCGACCGGTAGGCGCCGGCGAGGTTGTTCCGCGACGTCAACGTCTGGGGGTGGTCCGGGCCGAGGACCCGCTCGGAGTCGGGCAGGGTCTGCTCGTACAGGGGGATCGCCCGGCCGAGGTCGCCGGCCGACTCGTAGGCGCCGGCGAGGTTGTTCCGCGACGCCAACGTCTGGGGGTGGTCCGGGCCGAGGACCCGCTCGGAGTCGCTCAGGGTCTGCTGGTAGAGGGGGATCGCCCGGCCGAGGTCGCCGGCCGACCGGTAGGCGTAGGCGAGGTTGTTCCGCGACGTCAACGTCTGGGGGTGGTCCGGGCCGAGGACCCGCTCGCGGTCGGGCAGGGTCTGCTCGTACAGGGGGATCGCCCGGCCGAGGTCGCCGGCCGACTCGTAGGCGCCGGCGAGGTTGTTCCGCGACGCCAACGTGTCGGGGTGGTCCGGGCCGAGGACCCGCTCGCGGTCGGGCAGGGTCTGCTGGTAGAGGGGGATCGCCCGGCCGAGGTCGCCGGCCGACTCGTAGGCGTAGGCGAGGTTGTTCCGCGACGTCAACGTCTGGGGGTGGTCCGGGCCGAGGACCCGCTCGGAGTCGGGCAGGGTCTGCTCGTACAGGGGGATCGCCCGGCCGAGGTCGCCGGCCGACTGGTAGGCGTAGGCGAGGTTGTTCCGCGACGCCAACGTGTCGGGGTGGTCCGGGCCGAGGACCCGCTCGCGGTCGGGCAGGGTCTGCTCGTACAGGGGGATCGCCCGGCCGAGGTCGCCGGCCGACTCGTAGGCGTAGGCGAGGTTGTTCCGCGACGCCAACGTGTCGGGGTGGTCCGGGCCGAGGACCCGCTCGCGGTCGGTCAGGGTCTGCTCGTACAGGGGGATCGCCCGGCCGAGGTCGCCGGCCGACTGGTAGGCGCCGGCGAGGTTGTTCCGCGACGCCAACGTGTCGGGGTGGTCCGGGCCGAGGACCCGCTCGCGGTCGGGCAGGGTCTGCTCGTACAGGGGGATCGCCCGGCCGAGGTCGCCGGCCGACCGGTAGGCGTAGGCGAGGTTGTTCCGCGACGCCAACGTGTCGGGGTGGTCCGGGCCGCACCGGCCCAGCGCTTCCATCAGCATGTGATCCCAGTAGGCGGCAGCGGACGCTGTAAGACCGGCGTCGGAAAGGGACCGCCCGCTACGAAACAGCACAGGATGAGCACCTGATGTGTTGTCCCAGAGGGCGTCTGCGTTGATGCTCAGCAGGACGGCCGTGTTGGCGCGGAGTGACTCAGACAACACAGGGTTGTTCTCGATCACTGGCCACACGTCCAGCAGTGCATCGGCCCCCACCAACACAACTTCGGCGATTTCGTCTGAGGAGAGTGTTTGTAGGATGGCTCGGCCGGTGATGTTGTGCATGCGCACCGCCCGAGGGTTTCCCTGTTTCGGGTCGTGGTTGAGCAGGGACAACCGGTCTAGGGCGCGCACCGCCTTTCGCGCCGCCGGCGCTGCAATCAGGTCTTCTTCTCCCGCTCCCGTCCGGCCAACCAGGAACCGTCGGCTGGTCTCGCTGGTGAAAACCGCCTCCGGAGCGCCGGCCGGATCGCAGACGGCGACAAGCCAGGCCAGCGGCCGCGCCAGACCGACAGGATCGAGATGGTCTGCGGCGTCTATGGCCAGCGTCCATGTACCGGCCACGGTCCGCCCGTACTCGTCGGCATCCGCATCAGGGGGGAATAGGTCCTCCAAGGTGGCTGTTCGATCAGCAAATAGACCTCGGTAATCACTACAGGAGATGGCCTGGTCCATGATCACCGCTGCCGCTTGGGCCAGGGCCAGTGGGAGGAAGCCCAGGTCTTCGGCGAGACCACCCGCCTCGTCCAGCACGCCGTCGGGCAGATCGTCCAGCTTCGGCGACAGCCGCTGCTCCAGGTAGCTGCGGGCCTCGGCCGGGCTGTAGACGCCCACATCGATCTTCGTGCGGCCACCACCCGACAGCGACGCGTCCGTCCTTCGCGTGGTCACGACCAGCTGGCCCCGCCGGGGCGGCCACAGCCCTGGCATATCCGCAGGCTCGTGCAAGTCATCCACCACCACCAGCCACGACCTCGTCGTTGCGGCCAGAAACCCGACGAACGCGCTGGCCAGGCCCTCTGGCCCCACCTGGCGGTCGGCCAAGTCCAGCCGCATCGCCGCCTCCGCGTACCCCGTGATCACCGCAGTCCGAGACTCCGCGCTCGCCCAGACCCGCAGATCGGCGGTCGCCGCGGCGAAGAATCCAGCGGCGATCTGGGACTTGCCGACCCCACCGTCTCCGGTAAGCACCTGCCGCAGTTCTGCCACGCCATCGCCCTGGCCCATCCGCTCGGCAACTGAACCTCGCCGCTGGAACGCCGACGCAAGCGGCGGCGGCGACCCCACCACCACCGGCCAGTTTATCTCCCGGCGAGGGGTCACCATGTTCACCGTATTGTCTCCGGGCCCGATGACGCCCACACGCGCCTGATCGGACACCGAGATGGAGCCCGGTGCAGGCCCCGATCCTTCGGCGGCCATCACCGCTCGCCGTCCGTTCGTGCCGGCGGGCTATCCCCCATATCGACGGTGTTATCGCCGTGCCCAACCACGCCCACCCGGCCCTGATCATTCACCGTGACAGTCGCATTCCCGATCCGCGTCCCCGGCGGCACCTCCTTCAGCACCGCCTCCGCCGCCGCGATCACCTCGTCATTCGAGTCCACCCCGGTGTCCTTGATCTGCTGCCGCAGCGCCGGCTCCCACGCCTCCGGAGCCTTCTCATGCTCGTCCAACGCCACCTCCGCCGCCGGCTTGTCCGCAAACGCCCTCTTCAGCAGACCCTTCAAACCAGCGTAAGCGTCCTTCAACGCAGAGGACGCAACATCTCCCGCCCCAGCAGCTGCACCCGCCACCAACGCCGCCACAATCAACGAAACCGGATCCACAGCCGTCACCTCTTCAGCGAGTAATCGAACCGTTCACACCATCATCACCAGAATCATGCAGCGGTAGCAATAGCTGTTAACTGTGAGGTCATCCCTGGCCGGTGGACACCGTGACCCCCAGGGTGAAGCCAGGGCAGACAAGACGCGCACCCCACCAACGAACAGGAAGCATCATGAATGTCACTTCCCCATATACAAGGGCAAGGTCCACCCTTTCTGTGCCTAGCCCGAAATCTGCAATTCAGACACACGACCTGACAAGCAGGCGCCAGCCTCTTCAGGCTTTACCCCCGCCGGTAGCGGGGAGTGTCTCGTAAAGGGGCTCTTCTTACTTGAGGTGGGGCTGGTCAGTCCGCCCGCCGATGAGGAACAGTAGCCGGTAGTTGTCGAGGTTGCGGAAGCCACGGGCGATCCGGCGGTGGAGCTCGATCAGGCCGATAGCTTCAGTGCCGCCTTGGAAGCGCGGGCGGTGTCGGAGTAGGCCAGGAACGCTGTCCGCCACCGTTACAGGGTCCGGCCGAGGCGTGCGACCCCGGGGATCGGGCACGACGCGAAGGTGGCACGATCTGCTCGGCCAGGCGCCGGCCGGTGGCCGGCTCGGGCTGGTGATAGACCCGCCGAGTCTCCGGCACGAACGGAACGCTCGTTGTCCCCGTGCATTGCTGAATATCCCTCTACCTCATCAAGAGCCTCGCTCCGCTCGGCCGCTGGCGCGTGTCCTCGCTTCGCTGCGGGCCGCGCCAGCCCGTCGAGCAGCCAAGACGCCGGGCAATTAGCATCCAACCCATGCCGAACGAGCCAGCGGGCACAGCAGCACCGACTCTGAGCGCCCCACCCTATCTTTGGACCGACTTCCTCACTGCTGCTGAGCGTTTTGCTAGGTCAGCACTCGATCACTATTCACCCGACGACGCGCCATTCTTCTTCCTTCACGCTGGTGCGAGCGTAGAGCTGGGCGTGAAAGCAGTCCTCTGCCGGGCGAATCCCGTACTTCTCCTTGAGAATCAGCGGTTCTCTGAGACGGCCTTATTACGATTCGCAGGGTTCCGGCCCGCTCCTCGCGCCACGCGCCCAAGCAACGCGGCCAGCAGGGACGACGCTTTCCCTTACACAGTTGGATTTGTCAAGTCGATCGAGCGCCTCGATCTGCTGTATGGGAAGGATACGCTTGGGGACGAGAGGGCGCTTCAGGAGTTGAAAGCCGTGCGAGATCTGACAGCACATGGTAGCCAAAGCAGCAAACAGGTCAGCGCCACGATGCATAGGGTGATTACCGCGTTCGTCCAGGCGATACATCGGCTGCTTCCCTTAATGGATCGCACTCCGGAGGACTTTTGGGCGGAGCACTCGACGCTAGTCGAACACGTAATGCGCAACGATTCGGAATCTGATCGCCAGCAGGTTAAGACACTTTACGCCGCCGCACAGAGGCGATTCGCGAAGCGGTACGACGGTTTGAATCCCGAGGACCTGGAAGGTAAAAAGGAAAGCGCACACTACGATCACCAAACGTCGGCTACTGAGCGGCGGAAGTGCCCTGTCTGCTTCTCGGTCGGCCTATCGCGCGTTAGCGCTGAGTTGCACCGCGAGACTGACCGTCGGGGCCGCTTGAAACTCGTGCCGGGATTCATGTCTATAGACTTCCAGTGCTTCGTGTGCGGCCTGGTACTAGAGGACGAAGTGCTTGTCGCTGCCGCAACTCCCGAGTTCGAGCCCTGGGAGCCGGAGGAGGATTATCTCGATTTCTGGGTTGATACGTTCGGCGCCGAGAACCTGACCTCAGAGGCCATCAAGACGCTAGGCATCGATTGGCTGGATGGAGGGGTCACCTAGCATCAGCTGACCGCGTTCTGAGCTAGAGCCGGGCGAAGCGACGAGTTCGGCTCAAACGGATGGCGCATTGAAGCAACAGGACGTTGATGTGCTCACCGAGCGCATATCTCCTGGTACAGCTTGAGCGATCTATCAGAAGTCATCTGGTATATGGAGCTCGTCAAGAAGATCATCCCAGTAGTCCGACGGATCAGGCCTCTCGGGTGCCTGAGGAAGCCTCGCAAAGATCGCGCATCGAAGACGCGCCGCAAGTTCGGGGTGAAGAGTTCCCATGTAGTTGATCCAGCCTCGGAGCTGGTAGGGCGTAAATTGCCGGCTACTTCGAGTCTGAGCCTCTGAGTATCCATACTGCGCAATGTAATAGGCCTGCTGTCTCAGCAACCGCTTCATCCGTCTGGGGACATGAGGTTGATCCGATTCCCCGACATACAAACCTGTCACGTATTGTGGTCCGCCACGACGCATAAATCTAGTCTTACGGGCATTAACGGCGTACCCAGCGCTAGAAAGCATCCGCGCAATCTCAGCGCAATCGTCGTCTGTTATGTCGGTTCCCGAAAAGGTCAAATCGTCCGCATAACGCGTGTACGTCAGGGTCCGAGACCCCGCCCACTCGTGTAGAGCATCGTCGGTTGGCAGAAATACCATGTTCGATAGAGTCGGACTCGTACTGAAGCCAGCTGGTAACGAGCCGTGTATACAGCAGCAGTCGCTGATCAACGTCGACGCATCATCGCTGAATCCAAATCGAAGCATCGCCTCGCGCACCGCCGACTTCTTGATCGATTCGAAGAATGCCGACAAATCTAAGCGAAGGACGATCTCCTTTGAGAGGTGCGCTTGGGCATTCGTCACGATGCTTCGCTTAGGCACGAAGCCGTGGACCCACTCTGGGGGGCTGTAACTCGACAACGTGTCAATCCCACGTCGCAGCAACTTCAAATTGTGATCGAGCTCGGAAACCGGCCGTAGTACCGTTCGACTACCGCCACCCCTCTTCGGAACCTCAAGCGTTGAATATCCGAGGCCGCGATCGAATGTGAGGGCCATCTGCTGGAGTGCGGACGCTCGTACGCCTGCTACGAATCCCAGACGTGCCGCAGATCTCATTCCAGAGATCCTGGGGAAGGTGAGGGCGGGCCGAAGCGCCTACCATCAATCGTCAACGCGTGCAGACTCGCACACCGAGGGCGTCGCCCCCACCTACGAGACAAGAGTACCATCCAACGCGTCCGGCAAGTCTCGCCTAGCAACCAGCCCGTCTTCCATCGAACGCACAATTGAGAATGATCGTCTGATTGCCCGCATATCTCGCCACCGATTGTCCGCAGCATCTGTTGGCCTAGAGGGCTTGTCGCCCTTCTCCGCCCACCAGGACCCAAATGTATGCAAAACATAGTCAGCAATTGCCAGCAACGGCGGGTCTTTCTTAGCGCCGACGCCCACCGTAATTTTGGGCTTTCGGCCGCGAATCTTGCCACAGACCGATACCACGAGTGGCTCAAGATAAAGATTCAACTGCTGATGTTGCTCGAAGTGAAAGACAATCTCGGCCCGACTGCGGTGTCGCTCCACAATTGTCCGAACCGTTTCTGCATATAGCATGAGAACAAGCTTAAGATCGCTGAGGTCGGGTCTGCGCTTCCTGTTACTAAAGATGATGTAACTGTTGAATCCGACAGCATGCGAGAGATAGTTTATGAAGCGCGTTGAGACCTCGAATGGATCAGCCGTCTTGTGGAAACCGTCTCTGACGAACTTCTCGAAACTTGCTAAATCGTCCATATAGTAGGAATCGGCAAGGTCGTGGTATAACTCCTGAACCTCCCGGTTGAGGTCCAAGTAGTGTTGTTCAACAACGACAGCACAAACTCCAACTACTGGGTCGAACGTTTCGTCGAGTGCAACGTGCACAACTGCCTCGTCTGGTGCTCGATCCCCATCCACGCCCTCACTGTAGTGCTTGGTGCTGACCTAGGTCGCCGCGGCCGGCTGAGGAGAGAGCTGCTGGTCACAGACTGCCCTAAGGGTCGACGGGTGATCGCCAGGCTAGGCACAGGGGTGGCTGGTTCCAAGAGCCTTGCAAGGGTGCGAGAGGGATGGTGACGCCGAACTGACAGCCAATCGCCACCGATCCTGAGGTCAGCGGAAGGACCCGCACGGACCGCATTGAGCCAGTCTGAGCCGGCTAGCGGCGACTCGGGCTGCGCGGACACGGAAGGGGTCACGCCCGTACCGAGGGAGCCTCACCATCGCTGCCAGCGGATACCTTCCGGTTACCATCCGTCGCTGGAGACCGGCAACAGCGGCAGACACCGAGGCTCAGCCGGCTCAGTGCAGGACCACTTGCGGCGCCTCGGACGAATCAGCGGATTGGAGGTTGGCCAGCCGGAGTTCAGGCGGGTGGCGGCGAACCGGCGCTTAGCCGACCCGCCCGCTGGCGTGCCCGTCGAGCGTGGCAATGGGCAACAGCAAACGCGCCGTCTTGCACCGTGGACGCAGCAGCGAAGCTGCGGGCAGCACTCCCTGAAATGCCGAGTGATATGAAGGTGCTGGGTTGCAGAGCCATTCCCGACCTACCTCCAACGCGCACAGGTCTCCTACTAGCCCCCAACAGGGAGGCTTAACTTGCGGGTTGGGGTGAACCGCCTTGCCTGGACCGACAACAGAGCCAGGCCAACACCGTCGCCGCTCTAACGGAAATAATCGGCGGCATGGCAACCGTGCACGAGGTCATTGAGGCCTTCCGGCAAGCCCCCAGCAACTCGGAGCGGGGTACAAAGTTCGAGCAGCTGCTGGTCCGCTACTTCGAGCTGGATCCGCTGCTAGCGAAGAAATACGACCAAGCCTGTCGATGGATCGACTGGCCAGATCGCAACGGCAATATGGTAAAGCGGGGCAGTTTTTCCCACGCTGGACCTATAAAGCGGTCGGTCAGCACGAGCACCTGCTTTCCGATTCGGAAGATTCCATTGACGGCTACGGCCGTATTGACAACGTCAGCGACTCGATCCTCGCCGACTACCAGAAGACATTCGGCCAAGAGGTCACCAAGGACGACATCTATTGCTACGTCTACGGATTGCTTCACTCACCGCAGTACCGAGAGACCTTCGCCGCCGATCTCAAGAAAATGCTTCCACGTATCCCCAAGGTCGACTCGGTCGATGACTTCCAGGCCTTCAACAACGCCGGGCGACGGCTGGCCGACCTCCACCTCGGCTACGAGACCGTCGAGGCGTACCCGCTAACCGAGCACATTACCGGCACCCTCGACAGCAACGACCGCGAACCGTGGCGGGTCACCAAGATGCGCTGGCGCTCCAAGACCGACCGCTCCGCCATCGTCTACAACTCCCGTGTGACGCTGACCGGCATCCCGGACGAGGCCCACCGCTACTTGCTGGGGTCGCGTACAGCTCTGGAGTGGCTGATCGACCGCTACCAGGTCAAGACGGATAATGCCTCGGGGATCGTCAATGACCCCGACGACTGGTGCGACGAGCACAACGACCCCCGCTACATCGTCGACCTAATCAAGCGCGTCACCACCGTCAGCGTCGAGACCGTCCGCATGATCGAGAGCCTTCCGAAGCTAACCTCCTGACGCGTTCGACGAGAGACGCTGATGCTTACCATTCTGCTTACCGTTCGATGCGGACATCACCGATTCCGCATGAACACCGACGCACCGTTGGCTGGCTCGTCAAAGACAGCGCACGGACGCTGACTGTCGATGGCATGGAAGAGGTCAGCTACGAGGACCTGGCGGCGTCGTGGCACAGGTGTGGCACATGCCGGTGCGATCCACCTGTAAGCATTCCGACCCGGCGATAGTCACATCAGGCTCTTGAGCTCGGATGTCGCGACTCCGACCGAACATCGACCGACCTCATAATCCCTGGGTCGCGGGTTCGAGCCCCGCCCGCCCTACTTCGCAGAACCCCAGATCAGAGGCCACTTGTGTCTCCGAGGTCGAACGGCAGGACGTCCGCGGACCCGCCCTGAACACGCAAGTAGTCAGTACGCGCGAGCCAGAGCGGCCGCCTCGTCCAGGCGGTCCGCGACTCGATCCGCCCGCTGGGACACTCTGCTCTGGGGTGTGTTCAGGCGTCGTCGGGACGCGACTTTCGGTTGCCTGCCTGACGGAGCATCGCTTCGATCTTGGGGTCGAATCCGAGTTCCCAGACTTCCTGGTCGCAGCGGCACGCGGCAGCCCACTTGGCAGCCCATTTGTGCGCTTCCTCGCGTGAGGGCACCTCGATCACGGTGAGTCCGCCCACGGTCACCGGAGGGCCGTCGGTCACCGTCCCGTCGGCGGCCACGATGCTTGCCCTCTGGCCTTCCAATCCACTGCCGCACACCCACACGCCGGCGTCGATGGCCTCCTGGCTGACCGCGTGGGCGGCCTTGTCAACATCCGGCATATCCTCGTCGGGGATGTGGTCCATTGCGTGGACGTCCAGGACCAGCACGTACTGCGGCATTTCACGACTCCTTCCCGGACCGCCGCGTTCCGGCGGTTCACCTGGTCCACGAACGGTAACCGCGCGGTTCGACAATGCACCGCAGGCTCCTATGCCCCCAGTCGTGAACGTGACAGTTTGTCCAGGTCACGCATGCAGAACCCGTGGTGAGCCCATTCCTCGTTGAGCACGGTGCCGAGGCATTGCCGCACGGTCCGCCCCTTGGCGTACGGGGGCCATCTGTCGTCGTCGGGCACCGGCGCGGTGCGCGCGAGCTGATCAGGTGTGACATCGGCCAGCCATGTCTCGATCTCCGAAGCCTGCCGGACTCGTACGGCGAGCACCTCGTCGAGGCTCGGTTGGGCGGACGGATCGAGCCCGTTCTCCTCCTGGTCCATGACCAACGGTGGACCTAGACCCAGGGCCGTGAACGGCTCGGTGAGCCCGAGCACGCAGCGTCGGAACCATGAGTCGTGCACGAAGACAAGGTGCCGCAGGGTTTCGACCATCGACCACTCACCGTCGACGCCGTGATGTTCGCTGTTCTCGGGCATGGACCGAACTCGCTCGGTCGTCGTCGCCCAGTCGTCCCGCAGTTGCCGCCAGGCCTCTCGCAGGTCGTCCGGCTGATCGGAGCGGAGCAACAGCCTTAGCGGGTGACGGCGGTCGAGTTCCGCCTCGACGTACGACATCACCTCGACCCCGTTGACCTCGAGATTGCTGACCAGACCGTCGATCTTGGCGTCCTGCATGACCACACCGACCATCCGCGCTCTACTCAGGTCGCATTCCCGGAACTCTGCGCCGGTGAGGTCCTCATCGTCGAAGCGTCGCATGCAGACAGGCTAGGCTGCGCCGCGTCGCACACGCCACGCCCGGATAGGCCCCGATCCGCACATTCATGCCGCGCTCGAGAACCACAGCCCGCACCCGGCTGCCACGGCGGCAGACAGAGCGGGAGGTCCCGTCGGATCAGCTGGTCACAGTCGATCTCCTCCGAAGGAGTCAGAGCCGAGACTCCATTGAGGCCGGTCCTGGCATAGCGTCGGCTAGGTTGAGAGGCCCTGAAGCGCTGATACCGGGTGGGAGGGATGGACATGGACTACGTGCGTCTTGGGAAGTCTGGTCTCAAGGTCAGCCGAATCGCGCTGGGCTGTATGAGTTTCGGTGACAACTCCCGCAGCCTGCATGCCTGGTCCCTGGACGAGGACGCCTCGCAGCAGTTCTTCCGTCAGGCGGTGGAGTTAGGGATCACCTTCTGGGACACCGCAAACGTGTACAGCTCCGGGACGTCCGAGGAGTTTGTCGGGCGCGCCGTCAAGCGTTACTCCCGCAGAGAAGACATCGTGCTGTCCACCAAGGTGTCCGGCAGGATGCACGACGGTCCCGGCGGTTCTGGCTTGTCCCGCAAGGCGATCCTGGAGCAGTTGGACGCGTCGCTGACCCGACTGGATACCGACTACATCGACGTCTACTACATCCACCGGTTCGACGACGAAGTTCCTGTCGAAGAGACAATGGAGGCCCTGCACGACGTCATCAAGGCCGGCAAGGTGCGCTACATCGGGGCGTCATCGATGTACGCCTGGCAGTTCGCCAAGCTGCAACGCGCCGCCGACCAGCACGGGTGGACCCGGTTCATAGCTATGCAGGATCAGTACAACCTCCTCAAACGCGAGGAGGAGCGGGACATGCTGCCGCTCTGTGCGGACCTGGGCGTCGGGTGCACGCCGTACTCGCCGCTGGCCAAGGGACGCCTCACCCGGCCCTGGGGCACCCAGACCAGTCGATCCAGCACCGATGTCGTCGCAAGAAGCTTCGACCTTGCGGTGGACGAGCCCGTCGTCGAGGCCGTTCAGCGCGTCGCCGAACAGCGCGGCGTTCCGATGGCCCAGGTGGCGCTGGCCTGGGTCCTGTCCAAGCCTGTCGTGTCGGCTCCCCTCATCGGTGCCACAAAGCCTCACCACCTCGCCGACGCCGCCGCAGCCCTCGAACTCCAGTTGACCGAGGACGAAGTTGTGGCAATGGAAGAGCCCTATTCACCGCAAGCACCGTTCTGGTGGTGAAGGTGGGCCACCTGAAATCGTTGTGGCGACCGACGGCTCAACCGCTGAGCAGGCCGTCGACGTTGGGCAGCTGCTCGAACTGCCCGAACGTTCCTGCCTCCGCGATCTCTCGAGCCGCTTCCAGCCACCCTCGCCAGGCGCTGCGGGCAAGCGTGCCACCCACGCTGATCCGCCGCACGCCCACGCTTGCCGCTTCCGCAACTGTCGTGAACGGCGCGTTGATCAACAGGTTCACAGGCTTCGGTGACACCGCGCCCACGATCGCGACGACGTGATCGAGGTTGTCGATTCGCGGAGCGTACAGGCAGTCGGCACCCGCCTCCGCGTACGCGCGCAGCCTACGGATCGTCTCGTCAATGTCGGGGCGGCCGCACACGAAACCCTCAGAGCGACCGGTGAGAACGACACCGGTGCCGCTCTCGTCTATCGCCTCTCGTGCGGCCCGAATGCGTTCGACGGCGAGTTCGATGTCGAAGAGGGGATCCGCCTCGTCGCCACTCGAGTCCTCAATCGACAAACCCGCGATCCCCGTGGCCACGGCAGACGTCACGTGCGCCTTGACGCCCTCCGGCTCGACCGCGAATCCGCCTCTGAAGTCCGCATTCACCGGGGCCGCGACGGCATCCACGACGACGCGGAGATGTGCCAACGTCTGATCGAGAGTGACCTGGTCGTCCGTGCGACCCAGGGTCCAGGCCAGGCCGGCGCTCGTGGTGGCCAATGCCTTGAAGCCCATCCGTTCCAGAGCCTTCGCGCTGCCGGCATCCCACGGGTTGGGCATCACGAAGCAGCCGGAGGAATGCAGGTGGCGGAACGTGGTCACCCGATCATCATCTGTAGTCATGCCACACCTCTTCGGCAAGTGGTCGTGATCCGACCATATCGCTCGCGGGTGTTCCGGGGACTCCTTCGCCTGGCCCGGTTCTTGGGCGGCTACTGGCTGCCGAGGGCTCGAAGACTCCCCGCCTCACGATCATCGAGGGTTGGCTGCTGACCATCAAGCCATTGGGTGGCGGCAGACAGTTCACCCAGGATTTCGCAGAAGGCTGCTGCCCGGGCGGGGGGATCCAGGGGGAGCACTACTGACTCGATGAGCAAGTCGATTAACTCACCCTTGATACGTGCACCTCCGCTGGCAGAGAGGTTGGTTGTATGGGTCGTTGTCAATGGTGGACCTGCCCGACGAATGGACCTTGGGGTATCGGGCGACGAAGTTTTCAGGGAAACCGCGGCATGAAAACGGCGGTTCACGTCCCGACCGGCTGTTGGTCAGCGACATTCACGTTACCGCGCCACCCAGCCTCGCGCTAGCCCAATGAGGCCCGCGACCAATGTTGACTATCCAGACTCTTGCGAGTCGAGCGCTGCCCTGAGCTGGCTGAGCCACTCTGTGCCCAGCAGGCGCCCATCGGGGAGTTGGTCGCCTTCATCCCAACGCCAGGCGGTGATCATCGCCAACACGAGGATGCGGCACTTCCGCAGCACGTCTTTGTTGACTCCCGGATAGTGCGCGCCGACTTCTTCCGGCGCATGGGCCAGGTCGAATTCGATCGGTCCACGACAACACGTCTCGAGGTCTATGAACAACACCCCGTTCTCGGTGCTGAGCACGTTGCCCGGGTGCGGCTCGCCGTGCAGCAACTGCTCGCCGCCGCGTTCACCGATCTCTCGTCTCAGCTCGCGTAGGGTGTCGCCCAGGAGCTTTCGGTCCGCGTCGACGAGCGCCGGAGTGCTCGCAGGGCTCGCCACGAGCCGTTGAGCCGAGTCGATCCGTTCCGTGAAATGCGGTGCAGAGACATCGAGTTGGCGCATGCCGGCATGCAGCCGATTGAGGGCAGCGGCGTAGCAGGCTGCTGAGATCTCTCGAGATGTCGCAGGTTCGTAGTAGGTCCAGAACGTGACCACGAAGCCGTCACGCTCGTACACGCCTGGCTCCACTCGAGGTTCCAGAGCTGCCACCGGGCATCCAAGATGCGCGAGCCGTTGAGCAAGATCAACTTCGAATTGTGCGACCTGATGCGCGGCAGGTGCCACCCGGGCCACAGCGTCACATGGCAGCAGACGCAGGGTGAGCTTGTTCGAGTCATGAAGAACGATCGCGTCGTCGGCGCTCAGGCCCAGTGATAAGGCGATCGACGTGGCTGCAGCAACGGCACGCTGGGACTCTGACGCCTGCATCCCTCTCCCTTGAGCTCTGCGCGACCTCGAAGCGGTACAACCTCACGCAGCCTACTGGGCGCTTGCCGGTCAGGCTGCAGATCACACCTTGGTTCGGTTTGCGGCGGGGTATGGTGTGAATAGGCGTTTAGCCTGGCTTGCTTCCCGGGAGCTCCCGGGGTCGGTGCGCTGGTAGCCGTCACCCGACGCCCTGAATCGAGCCGAGGTCGCGCCTTCCATGGATCAGTCATTGTTGCTGGGTACCCTGTCCCGCTTCGCTGGGACCCTGCCTACCGCCTATGACGTGGAGGCGGTGATTCCTGACCTGATCGATGCCGTGGTCGCAGCGCTCGAGGTGTCGGGAGCTGGCGTCACGCTGGCCACGAACGGCCGGCTGGACTTTTCGATGGCCATCGCCGCTCCCTACGACGCACTGGAGCGAATACAGGTCCAATTCCAGTCCGGACCATGCCACGAAGCTTTCACAGTTGGGGAGGCTGTTGCCATCAATGACCTGCGTGAGAGTAGGGAACGCTGGTCGGAATACTCCCGGGCGGCACTCGGCGTCGGTGTGCATGCGGTGGCTGGCATTCCGATGGGTCTGGCCGGACAATGCATCGGTGCCCTGAATCTCTACCGCCAGGAGCCGCATGAGTGGACTGCAGAGGAGCTGCTCGCGGCGCGGGTCTTCGCCGACGTTGCTACCGGTTACGTGGTCAACGCCTCGAAGGTGCACCAGCTGGAACAGCTGACCGAACAGCTTCAGTACGCCTTGGACTCGCGGGTGGTCATCGAACAGGCCAAGGGCATCATCGCGCAGAACAACAACATCGGCGTGGACGATGCGTTCCAGCTCATCCGTGGGCATGCGCGTAGGGTCAACGCCACCGTGCGCGCGGTCGCCGAAGCGATCGTCAATGTCGGACTACGCCTGTGACGCGAGCCATCAGTGAGTTCGACACGTCGGAGGTACTGCTGCCACGTCCGTTGAGAAACGCCCAGATCTTGAGGCTCCCTGCGCCGAGCAGACCATCAGCGACGACTCAGTTCCGACCGAGATTGAAGCTGTCGACGGGGGAAGCTCACCCTGGACGACCTCACAAATCGACAACAGCCCAGGTGACCAGGCCGCCGTCTGCGGCCGGCAGGGTGGCCGTCGGCACATCGACAGGTGCATCGCCCATGGTGTCGAGGCCGCAACCTGGCCACTCCGGGAACGTTCCGCTCGCTGGGATGTGACTGCGGACCGCTATGCGGACCTTGTTTCGGTGCAGCTCGAGCCTGATGTCGAGATCGCCATGAGTGACGTCCACTGCCCGGTCGGTCAGTTCGCGCAGAACCTGCCGAGCAGGGTCGGCGGCACGATGGGCTCCCCATTCCTGGCAGGTCCTGATCCCGAATCCCTCCGCCAGGCGGCTGGCGACAGGGTGCGGCGGGATTCGCAGAGTTGCCTTCTGCGGCGGATCGACCATGTTGATGTGCGCCCATCCCTGGAGCAGCGAGGGGACGAACGTGAGTCGGTCTCCATGCGGACGGCAGCGAATCGCGGTCGACGTTTCGGGATGGGGGGAGGCAATCACGATCGGCGTGGCGGGCCACCGCTCCACATATCGGCCCAGATTCGCCAGCTCACTCAACACTGGCTCGTCAACCGCTCGACCGAGATCTCGAAGATGTGCCACGACCCCGAGAGGACTCTCCGCCAGGGCCAACAAGACGCCGAGAATGACCCTCTCACCGCCGGCTACCGGCGAGCCGAGAGCTTCGACGATCCACACCTCGCCCAGCGGATAGGCACACACCACATCGTCGCCAGATGACCTACCGTCACCGATCACAGCCGGCGCCGCCCAGCTCGCCTCGGCCCATTCTCGCGCGTTGACGCGCCGAGTGTGGGGGCTCCCCCCACGATCAGCGGTCAGATCACCAACCATTGCCTTGCCCTCAAGACTCGCGTCACCAATCGGGCTGCCGTGGTCAGGAGCAGCACAAACGTGGGCCAGGGTCAGGGGCGTGAAAGAAGCGTACCCTGCGCCAGATCCAGCTACCAGGGACCGCAGCGGTCGGCGTGGACCGCGGCGGCGGGCGCAACTCTCGCGATCACACCCCTTCTGGGATCACAGAAGCAGGTGCAGACCCGGACGTCCGGTTGGGCCCGCCTGCCGCGGCCGAGGCCGCGACGTTCGGTCAGTGACGGTTCCTCGAACGCCTGCCCGGATCATAATGTGACTGTGAGCAGGGCGAGCTCGCTGGTGGGTGACTCTCCACATCACCCGAGCACTCCGAAGGCCTGAGCGGTCATGTCAGCCAAGCTCCGCACGCCGCTGATCGATGTCGAGTCGACGCCGGCGGCGGCGCCGCTGGCGATCCTGGTGATCTGCGCTCTGCTGGTGCTGATGCAGCTCTACCTGGCCATCCCGCTGTCCCCGATCCTGAGCGAGGATCTCGCGGCGGGTGACGCCGCGGTCGCGCTCGGCACCGTGTACAGCCTTGCGTATGGGCTGGGCTTCGTGATCTTCGGCCCGCTGTCGGACCGCTTTGGTCGTAAGGCGGTGCTGGTGCCGGGGATGGCGGCGTTGGCGGTCGCGACTGCGGCTCTGTCACTCGCTCCGTCGGTGGGCGTGGTGGCAGGGCTTCGCGCCGCACAGGGCCTGCTTGCTTCGAGCTTTGCAGCCGTGGCGCTGGCCTACGTCGGCGAGGCACTCCCGCGGCGATGGCGCTCCACCGGCGTCGGAGCTGTGGCGACCGCCTTCCTCGTGGCCGGCATCGTCGGTCAGGTGTACGCCCAGGTGGTCGCCCATGCCCTCGGCTGGCGATGGGTGTTCGGCCTTGCGGCGCCCGCCTTCGCGCTCTGCGCGATCGGCCTACACGTGGTTCTGATCCAGCCGCCCCTCGACCGGCCGCCTGCCCGACTGGCGCAGAGATACCGCGAACTCGCCGCCCTCGCCCGACAACCCAGGCTCGGCCTGGTCTATGCCGCCTCGTGCACCGTCCTGCTCAGCTTCGTCGCCATGTACGCGACGCTCGGTCCGCTGCTGCAGACCCGGTTCGGCCTCGACCATGGCGAGGTCCTCCTGGTGCGCCTTGCTGGCCTCCCGGGCATGGTCCTGTCCCCGTTGGCCGGTTGGCTCGTTGGGCGGTTCGGTGCAACCCGGGTCTCGGTCATGGGATTCGTCGTCGCCGCGGCCAGCCTCTTCTTCGAGGCCGTCACGGCGGCCTCCCTGTGGAGCCTTGTCCTGGGCAGTGCCGTTTTCGTCGCCGGCATCGCGGCCGTCGTCCCGGCGATGATCACCCTGATCGCGAGTCGGGCTGGTCCTGCTCGAGGCGGGGCGCTGGGGCTCTCCGGGCTTGCTCTGTTCATCGGAGCCTCGGTCGGCCCGCTTGCCCCCGACCTGCCGATCGGATTCTCCGGCCTCCTCGTGTGCCTCGCCAGTCTCCTTCTCCTCGGGGCAGCTCTCATCACGCTCAGCAGCCGCGGCGGAGAAGGCTCGATGCCGTGCGCGCCCTGACCATGGCCACATCTGAGGCGTCACAACATCGGGGCCAGACCATGTGCTGATCATGCGGGCGGTGTCTACGGCGCGAGCCGTCGCTGTCCTATCTGCCCTCGGGCTCCCGGCCGGGCGAGGACGAGCAGTCCGATCATCGACCCTGCTGCACCGCCGATCATCAGCAGGGCCATCGGGACGGCAGTGTGCTCACCGCCCAGACCGGCGATGGGGGCGATGGTGCCGGCGGCCACCCATTGGACGAAGCCGAGGACGGCGGAGCCGGTGCCGGGGTGGTCGGGGACCTCGGCGGACGCCAGAGCGCCACCATTGGGCCCGACGAGCCCCTGTGCCGTCATCAGTACGAAGAAACACACGACAGCCAGCAGCAGCGGTGTGCGGAACCACACCGCCCCGATCAGCATCGCGACACCAGCGGCCAGCGCCATTACCTGGCCCACCAGGATGACCTTGCGGGTGGCCACCCGGCCGGCCAGCCGCGCGGCCACCAGCGCGGCCAGGGTCATCCCGCCGGCGTTGGCGGCGAAGTCCACCGAGTAGGCGATCGGGGACAGCCCGTTCATCGACTGCAGGACAAACGCTGATGTGGCGACGTAGGCGAACAGGGCACCCATCGCCGACCCGCTGACCAACAGATAGCCGACGTAACGGCGCTGGCCGAGGACCTGTCGGCCAGCGACGGCGAAGGCGCGCAGGCCGCCGCTGTGCCGCCGCTCGGGAGGCAACGACTCCGGTACGGCGAGCAGCACCGCCAGTGTCATCGCGAGTCCGAGGGCCGCGACGACCCAGAACGACACCCGCCAGTGCGACAGCTGAAGGATGACCGCACCGAGCAGCGGCCCGACGACCGGCGCGATGCCGCCGACCCCGGCGCTCACGTTCAACACCTTGACCAGGTGGGCGCCCGTCGCGAGGTCGACGATCACCGCCCGGCCGATGACCATGGCCCAGCCACCGGCGAACCCCTGGACAAACCGGGCGGCCATCATGATCGTGATCGTCCCGCCCAACGCGCACACCACCGATGCGAGCGCCATCACGAGGACGGCGGCGATCAGCGGGCGGCGGCGCCCCCGTTGGTCCGAGACCGGGCCGCCGATGAGCTGACCGAGGGCCATGCCGACGAAGAACGTGGTCAAGGTCAACTGGACCTGCGTCGCGGTCGCCGACAGGTCGCGGGCGACCCGCGGGAACGCGGGCACGTACATGTCGGTGGCCAGTGGCGCAATGGCGGTCAGGAACACCACGGTCGCCACCAGGGCCGAGGTGAGCCCAGCCCGACTCCGGTCGCCGCCCGGCTCCACCGCTGGCCAGTCACCCAGATACTCACAGTCCGGAACGAAGCCCAGGCGTGGCGCCGCAGACCCTTTCTTGTCCGTCATGGGCGCAGCAGGACCTTGATGGCGCGGCGCTCATCCATCGCCCGGTAGCCCTCGGCGGCCTGGTCGAGGGGGAGGGCCAGGTCGAACACCCGGCCGGGATCGATCGTGCGGTTCCGGATCAGGTCCATCAACTGCGGCAGGAACCGGCGCACCGGCGCGGGACCGCCGTGCAGGTGGACATGGGTCATGAAGATGTCGTCGCCGCGCAACTCGACGCCGTGCAGCACACCGACGAAGCCGACGTGACCGCCGGGGCGGGTCGACCGGATCGCCTGCATCATCGACTCCTGGGTGCCGACCGCCTCGACCACTGAGTGCGCGCCCAGCCCGTCGGTGAGGTCCTTGATCTTGGCGACGCCCTCGTCTCCGCGCTCTGCGACGATGTCGGTGGCGCCGAACTCCAGCGCGAGCTGCTGGCGGGGCTGGTGCCGGCTCATCGCGATGATCCGCTCCGCGCCCAGCTGCTTGGCGGCCAACACCGCGAGCAGCCCGACGGCTCCGTCACCGACCACAGCCACGGTCTTGCCGGGCCCGGCCTCGGCCGCCACGGCACCGAACCAGCCGGTCCCCAGCACGTCGGAGGCGGCCAGGTAGCTCGGGATCAGGACGTCGGACGGGGCGTCCGGGGTGGCCACCAGGGTGCCGTCGGCCAGCGGGACCCGCATCCGCTCCGCCTGCGCGGCGCCGGAGGTGCCAAGGACCTCCCGGTGGATGCAGGAGGTGTGATAGCCGGCACGACAGATCTCGCAGGTGTTGTCGGAGGCGAAGAACGAGCCGACGACGAACTGGCCGGGCCTGATGAGGCTCACACCAGCGCCGATCTCCTCCACGATGCCCGCGTATTCATGGCCCATGTGAAGCGGCCCGCTGAGGTGGTCGGCGCCGCGGTACGGCCACAGGTCCGAGCCGCAGATGCAGGTGGCCGACAGCCGGATGATCGCGTCGGTGGGCTTCAGGATCTGCGGTTCCTCGACGTCCTCGACGCGTACGTCACCCGGGGCATGCATCACAACACCACGCACAAAGATCTCCTCACACGAATTGCGGATGTTCTGCGCGGCGAGGAGTCCCCCCGCAACGCCGGACGCCCACCAGCCCCACCTCGGGCCTCGGCGGCGTCCTCGTGATCCAGGAAAGCCGATGTCGTGGACGGAAGGAAGTCCCGGCTGAAAGGTGTACGGACAGGGCATCCCAACCGCTGAGCATCGCCCGTATCGTCAATGACGTGGACAACCGCGCGGAAGTAAGAGAGTTCCTGGTCTCGCGACGGGCCAAGCTCACACCGCAGCAGGCCGGCCTCCCGACGGCCGGCAGCCGTCGCGTCCCCGGCCTGCGCCGCGGCGAGGTCGCCGCCCTCGCCGGTGTCAGCATCGAGTACTACTCCAAGCTGGAACGCGGTGCTCTGGCCGGCGTCTCGGCCACCATCCTCGACGCCATCGCCCGCGCCCTCCAGCTCGACGACGCCGAACGGGCCCACCTGTTCGACCTCGCCCGCGCCGCCGACGGCACCAGCGCGCTGGTCCGACCGCGCCGTCGTACCACCAGACGATGGACGCCACGACCCAGCCTGCAATGGGCCCTGGACGCGATCACGACCGGACCGGCGATCGTCCGCAACGGCCGGATGGACCTGCTCGCCGTCAACCATCTGGGCCGGGCCATGCACTCATCCATCTACGAGAGCGACTCCACCAGCCCGCCGAACTTCGCCCGCTACGCCTTCCTCGACGACGACGCCCACCGCTTCTACCCCGACTGGGACACCGCCGCGGACACCGCCGTGGCGATCCTGCGCACCGAGGCCGGCCGCGACCCGCACGACAAGGGACTACACGACCTGGTCGGCGAACTGTCCACCCGCAGTGAGGAGTTCCGCCGCCGCTGGAGCGCCCACGACGTGCGGTTGCATGGGGCCGGCACCAAGCATTTCCACCACCGTGTGGTCGGCGACCTCGCCCTCGCCTATGAAAGCCTCGACATGGTCGCCGAGCCCGGCCTCACCCTCACCATCTACGCAGCGGAACCCGGCTCTGACACGGCCCAGGCGCTCGCCCTGCTCGCCTCCTGGGCCGCCACCCAGCGGATGGACTCGGCAGCCACCACCAACTGAACCCGAGCGGGTGTAGGCCGATCCGATCGGGTCAACGGCGTCCGGCAGCTATCCGGTTATTCGGCTGCATTCCACTAGCGCTGGTGGAGGCCGGGCAGGATCATCGAAGTGAGGGCGCGTGTGTCACTCGGGTCGGTCCAGAGTGCCGCGCACCACGGTCCTCGGGGGGTGATCCGTGTGAGCACAGGGGAGCCGGCAACGGAGCCGACCAAGAAACCCCAGCATCCGGCCCTACCGATGCTGCTGGCGGTGATCGGCTCGGTGGCCGGAACCCTCGTCAGCAATGCGTTTGACGCCTCCCAGAACCTGACCCTTCTCGGGGCGACGCTCGGCGCGGCCCTCCCACCGCTGGTCTCCGTCGCCGGACCCCATACCCATCTCAGGCTGTGGACCGGTGCTCTCATCGCGGTCATCGCGCTGGCCGTGACCTATGGCGGCTTCACTATCCGCGACAAGGCCATGGGGGTCCAGGAAACGACCTTCCCTGTCCCGAAATCTCAGCCCACCCGACCACCCCAGTCCACGCCCACGCCCACGCCCCAGACAACGGCGCAACCCACCAGCAGCGGGTCAACGCCCACACCCGGAGTGACGTGTGAAGGGGAGCTGTGCATCAGCTGGACCCCACAGCAGTTGCACTGTGCGAGCGACCCCTGTGCGCCGGTCGTCACGGTCCGAAGCGATGGGACCCAGGTGTTGCAGGTGACCGGGCTTAAGTTCACCGGAGATGCTGCGGACCGGCTTTGGCAGGAGGGGACCTGCCCAGGAAAGTCTCTGCACCAGGGTGAGACGTGCACCATCACCGTACGCGTGAAACCGGGACCAGCGGGTCACGCTCAGCTTCGCATCCAGCACAACCTGCAAGGGCCTGCGTCGTTGGTCGACATCGACGTGGATGCCTCAACCACAGCCACACCAGTGGCGAACCTGGACCTGTCGCTCTTCACGCTGCCCGAGTGCTCGGTTGTTCCTGGCGGGGCCCTCAGCGGCGCCGACAACCTCACGATCTTCGTGGCCGTACGGAACTCAGGTCCCGCCCAGCTGTCCCGGCTGGTGCCGTTCACGATCACGAGCGACACCGGACTCACCGGCGGCGGGAACACGGCGGTCAGCACCGGCTCGGGTTTTTCTGCCATGCAGGTCGACCTGCGGCCGGGCGACTACGGTCACGCGCACCACTTCACCGTGACGATCGACCCGAGCAACGAGATCGCCGAGCGGGACGAGATGAACAACACCCTGAAGGTGACTGTCTCGCTGCCGGCCCGACCCAGCCAGGCACAGGACGTGCCCTGCACGAGCCCGTGATTGCGGGCCTAGCGAGGCAGAACGGTCAGGACCCGGACGACATGGTCGCGGTACTCGCTCATGAACTGCCGCAGGAACTCGCGGGTGGAATCTTTGGTGACGTCGCCGTCGGCACGGAACACCTCCGGGGTGTAGTGGATGTAGGCCTCCGGTGCCGTCATCTGTCGCGCGTTGCAGAAGCTCAGCACGGCGCGCAGGCTCTGCTGGCCGACGGCGGTGCCGATCGGGCCGATGGAGGCGCCGATCACGCCAGCGGGGATGTGGTCGAACGAGTTCTGCCCCCAGGGCCGCGATGCCCAGTCGATCGCGTTCTTGAGGGCACCTGGGATCGACCGGTTGTACTCCGGAGTGACGAACAGGACGGCGTCCACGGCCCTGATCGCGTCCTTCAGCGCAGTGGCCTCCGGGGGGAAGTCCTGATCGTAGTCGGGGCTGTACAGCGGGAGGTTGCCGATCGCGATCTCGGTGAACTCGAGGTCCTCCGGCGCCAGCCGGATCAGCGCCTTGGCAAGCACGCGGTTGATGGAGGTTGAGGAGAGGCTGCCGACGAAGTAGCCGACCTTGTAGGTGGTCATGCCTGTCCCTTCTTGAGGGCCTGGGGTCCCGGACTGTGGTGTTGCCTTGATCATGCCTGCACTCGGCGGTGCTGGGAAGGGGTGCTGCGGTGCCCGCGCCGGCTACGGGGCGGAACGGCTAGGGTCGTGCGCGTGCAACCACAACCGGAGGTCCTGCTCGATCGTCTGTCGGCCAGCCTGAGCTCAGCGTTGGGGGACAGGCTGCTGAGCCTTGCCGTGCATGGATCGTGGGTGGCAGGCGACTTCGATCCTGATCGCAGCGATCTCGACCTGGTGGCCATTCTCGACCGGGACCCGGGCCCGGAAACACTGCAGACACTGGCTGAGCTGCACGACCGGCTGGCGACGGAGTTCCCCGCCTGGGACGGCCGCGTGGAGGTGGACTATGTCTCGCCGCAGGCCGTGCGCGACGTCCTTGCCGACACCGGGGTGTCTCACCTGATGGCACGGATCAGCCCGGGCGAGCCGATCCATCTGGTGGAGGCGAGCCGTCACTACCTGCTCAACTGGAGCTCTGCGCTCGAACATGATCATGCGCTGGTGGGTGCGACACCCACTGCGCTACTGCCGGTGATCAACTGGAGCACGGTGCACCAGATCGTGCTGGAGCACCTGGAACAGTGGCCGGAATGGGTGTCGGAGGCGCGGCGGCCCGGTACCCAGGCCTACGCGGTGCTGGCCGTCTGCCGTGCCGCGGCGACGTTGGCTCTGGGCCGGCAGGTGTCCAAGCGGGCCGGCGCGGACTACGGCGTCAGGTTCCTGCCGGGACACGCCCCGCTGATCGGCTGGGCCCGGGACTGGTGGTATGGCCGCGGCTCGGACGATGACATCGACCGGTTCGTCGAGGTGGTCAGTTTCGTGCGCAGTGTGACCCCTGACATTGTGGCGACAGCGGCGCTGCCGCGGTGAGATCAGTCGCGGGTGGTCGCAGCAAGCAGGCGCCGTGCCCGCCGTCCGAGGTCGCTCAGGTCGACCCGGCCGGCGTCTGCGGCGGCCGCGAGCCGCGAGGCGAGGTCGATGGCCTCGTCGACCAGGGGAGCATCCGCTGCGACGTCCTGGCCCATGTCACGCAGGATCGTCTGCTCGGTGCGTGAAGCGATGACGGGGTGACTGATGCCTTCCACCCACACCCGGGTCCGGCGTCCGTCACCGCGCTCGTCGCCCAGCAACGGTTCCAGGGCGAAGATCTTGTCAGCGCGGGCAAACTTGCCGAAGCCCAAGGAGATCATGCGCGGTTCTGTTGGCACAGTTCGATCATCCCAGTCGGAGGCGAACTCTTCCGGTTGTACGTCACCTTTGCGAGGATGGACTTCCCGGCCCCCAACGAGGAGGTAGCCATGTCCCGTGTCCTGCATTTCGAGATCCAGGCCGATGACGTGGAACGCGCCAAGGCGTTCTACACCGCGGTTTTCGACTGGGGATTCGAGGACTGGGGACCCATCACCGGGTCGACCTACTGGGGGATCATGACCGGCCCGGAAGATCAGCCCGGCATCAATGGCGGTCTGCAGCAACGGCCGGCCCCGGCGCCCGCTCCGGGCCAGGGAACCAATGCGTTCGTCTGCACGGTGGGTGTCGAGGACTACGACCAGACAGAGCGGCGCATCCTTGACGCCGGGGGACAGGTGGCGCTGCCGAAGATGGCGCTCACCGGGATGGCGTGGCAGGGCTACTACCTCGACACCGAAGGCAACACCTTCGGCATCCATCAGCCCGACACCAACGCCGCCTGACCGCCCGTCCTGTGCTCCGACGCAGCTGTGCGTACGTGATCACCGACGATCGTCACTTGAGCGATCGGAAACCAGAGATGTTGGCGCCCAACCAGGTCAGGCTCCCGGGCAGCAGGTTCTGCCAGAGGCTGATCCGATGTCCGGCGTGCCGAAGGACCGTGGCGTTGACGGCCAGCGGCGGTTTCGCCGCCCGGAGCAGGGCGGCGCTGGATCCGTAGGAGACGGAGTCCGTATGCGAGGTCTCCAGCCAGAGCGCGACCGGAGGCGGCGAGCGGCGGGTGAGGCTCACCAGGTTGTAGCGCGACGCCAAGGGGCTGCCCGGCGGGTAGGGCTCGTAGGCCGCGCCGAACTCGGGCCGGAAATAGCCGCCCATCACGATCGCGGCCGAGTACTGGGCGGGGTGCAGCATCGCCACCATCGCGGCACACCACCCACCGGCCGACAGGCCGATCGTGGCCCACGACCGACGATCCGTCTCAACCCGGAAGGTGTGCGTGACCCAGTTGGGGACGTCCTCGGCCAACCAGGTCTCCAGCTGCGGTAGCCCCTGCTGTCCGTTCACGCACTCGGTGTCCACTCCTGGGGGGACCTCGACCTGCGGGGAGACGATCAGCGCCGGACGCATTCTTCTCATGATCACCTGTTGAGCCATGACGTCCGCCAGGCTCATGGAGCGGAGCCACTGACGTGGCTGCCCGGGATAGCCGTGGAAGGTCTCCAGCACGGGATAACGGACCGACGCTGAAGCCGGATCGGTGTAGCCGGGAGGGAGCTTCACCACGACCGTCCCAGTGACGCCGCTCAACGGACCTTTGACCGTGAACGAAAGCTCCCCGGTGGCGCTCTTGGGCAGCGTGGGCAACTGCTGGCCCGCCGAGGCCGCCTTGCCGCGGACTCTGGTGCCGGCCGCTCGGGACGCGCTGGTTCCCCGATGCAAGGCCGTGGCGGTGACCCGCCCCCCGAGAACCCCTTGAAGATCCTTCCAGTCGGCGACGAACAGGAACTGGGCGTTGACCTGTGTGGTGACCATGAACAACACCAGGACATTCACCATGAGCAGCAGTCCGGCGCGCGCGGCGATCTTGGTCGGCTTGGGCCCGGACAGGGACGGCCACACGGCCACCAGCAGGACGAAGGCAGCTAGGGCGGCCACCGCAACGAGGGTCAGGAAGGCCCAACCAGTCAGGGACAATCTGGCCGCCTCCTCCCCCGTTGGCCTCCGCTACGGCCGATGGGCGAAAGGCGATTCCATCGTACGCGAGTGGATCGTGCGCCAGACTGGTCTGTCATGACTCAGTCTGACCACGCGCCGGCCGGCCCTGGCCGGGTCGACGCGCCGCTACGGATCAGTGATGTGCTCAGCATCGCGCCCGAGGAGCTGCATTGGCGGTTCTCCCGCTCCTCGGGCCCCGGTGGTCAGGGGGTGAACACCACAGACAGCAGAGTGACGCTGTCCTGGTCACCGGCGACCTCGGCCAGCCTTGCCCTGCTCTCTCCCACGCTTCGTGACCGAGTGGTCGACCGGCTCCAACCGCACCTCGTCGGTGGGGTGCTGATGATCACCGCATCGGAGTACCGGTCGCAGCTGCGCAACCGTGAGGCGGCCCGGCGGCGGCTGGCGGAGCGACTCCGACAGGCCATCGCAGCTCCACCCCGACGGCGCCGGGCGACGAAACCCACCCGGGGTTCGGTCGAACAACGCCTCCGATCCAAGAAGGCGCGCTCACAGCTCAAGGCGTCCCGGGGCCGCCCGCCGGTGGAGTGAAGACAGGGGTGGGGCTGCGGGTGGAGCCGGCGGCGGTAATAGTCACGCCAGATCAGGCGGTGCACCGGAATCCAGCGGGGGATGGATCTCAGCACTGGAATCACAGGGACCAGCACCAGCCCGAGCGATAACAGCGCCATCACGTAGAAGATGATCGCATCGGCCCGGTTGGTGAGGTAGTCGTCAGGATTGTCCGAGTTGAACTGTGGGATCTGATACCAGAACGAGTAGAGCCAGAGCCACGCCTGGCCGGGATAGCTGCCGGTCTCGTTCATCATTCCCCAGGTGTTGCCCTGCAGATGCGCCGCCGTCGCGGCGTCGTCGAGATAGGAGCCGTCACCCAGGAACAGGATCTGCTTGGTGACGTCGGTCTGGTAGAAGTTGCTCCCTGCCATCAGGACGCCGTCCAGGGCGCCGGCCGCGGCCATCTCCGTCAGGCCCTTGGCGATCTGCGGAACCGGACCGTAGTTGCCGGAGGGCACCTTCCCAGGATCGTCGTCGGCGTTCGTGAGCGCTGTGTCATAGCTGCCTGCCCAGGCGCTCTGCTGGTCCGGGCTGGCACTGGTCCACACCTTGAGCGCCGCCTGGATGGCAGCGTTCTGCGTCTGGCTCTGCAGCGGCGTGATCACGAAGTCGACAGCGGGGTTGACCGGATGGGTGATGCCGAACCACTGTTGCGGCGCAAGCGGTCCGACCGAGATTCCGGTTCCTGCGCTGTTGTAGGGGGGACCATATCCGGCCGACTCGCTGGTGCCCGCGAGCTCCTGGACCGTGGTCGCATAGAAGTTGCTCGAGTTGCTGGTCGCCCAGCCCTTGAGCGTGAGCGAGGGCTCGTCGGGCGAACGGAACAGCCCGGCCATCAGCACCGAGAGGACACTGACGATGATGACGGCGACGACTCCCTCTTTGAGGATGTCATAGCGTCGCCAGGGGCCGGACCACTCCTGCGCGGAGATGTCGGTCGCCTTCGCCCGCTGCGCGTTCATGATCCGGCCGCAGTTCCGAGTTGGTCGTCAGAGGTCGTTGCGGGGGAGGTGGCATCCAACGGCGGTACGACGCCGTGCCGTCGTACCAACAGCACATGCCACACCACGATGATGCCGACAGCCAGCGGCAGCAGGCAGGCATGGAGCAGCATCATCTGCCCGAGATTGGTGACGTTGAAGAAGGCTCCGATGCCGACGGCGTTGAGGCCGTCCTTGGCCTCGAACGAGATCCACTGCGAGTCGAAGTTCGTCTGCACCAGATAGCCGGTGAAGGCGGTCCCCAGGGAGGCGAGGAAGGCCACGACACCGGTCATCCAGGTGAGTGCCCGGTGCCCACGCCAGGCGGCCATCCAGAACTTCCCCCAGAGATGGACGACCATGAAGATGAAGAACAGCTGTACGCCCCAGAAGTGCAGACTGTTGGTGAACTCGCCCAGTGCTGACGTGTGGTACCAGGCCGGTCCGGCGAAGGCCAGGACGAGTCCAGAGGCCAGGATGACCAGAAACGCAGCCAGGGTCAGCACACCGAAGACGTAGATCCACGAAGCCACGTAGGCCGGTTGGCGATCCGGCAGCAACTTGTCCGGAGGAAGCGTCGACATCCAGGAGCGTCGGAGCCGAGCGGTCCACGGGCGTGACTCGTCGGCGTGCTCGGCCACGGCAGGTTCACGAGTCGTGGTCATGCTTCCTCGCCTCCCTTCAGGAAGGGGAGCGGGATCGCCAACACGAAGATGATGATCATCGTCGCAATGACGATGAGGTTGGGGAGCGAGATGGAGAGCCAACCCCAGCCCAGATAGTCCGCTGCGGCGTTCATCGTGGCCATGATCGACTGGGCACTGGAGCCTCCTGATGTGGCGGCCAGCAACTCTGCTCGCACGCTATGTCTCACTGTCCGCCCGCGGGCGTGGGCCGGTCAGAGCCGTCCGCCCCGTCGGTGTCGGGACTTTGGTCCTCCCTGGACGTTGTGACCTCACCGCACGGGTCCGCCCTGCTGCATGATGGAGGTATGCAGCACGTGGACGTGCATCCGATCAGTCTTGATCGCCTTGCCTCGTTGCTTGCGCCGGTGCGGGCGTTGCACCTGGCTATGGCGGCGGAGCGGGCCCGGATCGACTTCTCGGGGCGCGTCATGTGGCACGTCAACGCCACCGCCAAGGGCGGCGGGGTGGCAGAGATGTTGACGACGTTGCTGGCGTACGGTCGTGGAGCGGGGGTGGACACCCGGTGGCTGGCCCTGGACGGGACGCCGGAGTTCTTCACGATCACCAAACGACTGCACAACAACCTGCATGGCTACCCCGGCGACGGTGGTCCGCTGGGTGATGCCGAGCGCAGCATCTTTGAGGAGGTGTCAGCGGCCAACCTGGCCGAGCTGCGGCGGCTGGTCGGACCCGAAGACATCGTCCTGCTGCACGACCCTCAGCCTGCCGGTCTGCTGAGCGGACTGCAGGATGCCGGCGCCCATGTCGTCTGGCGGTGCCACATCGGGTGTGACACCAGCAATGAGATGACCCAGCAGGCGTGGCTCTTCCTCCGTCCGTACCTGGATGTGGCCGAGGGCTTCATCTTCTCCCGCAAGAGCTACTGCCCGGACTGGGTTCCGATGGAACGGATGCGGGTGATACCGCCGTCGATCGATCCCTTCTCGACCAAGAACAGCGATCTCGCCCCGCACCGCGTGCGTGCCGTCCTGCACCGCGCCGGTCTGGTCACCGCAGACACCTCACCGCCGGGTGACCTGTCATTCATCCGTCGCGATGGGACGGTCGGCCTGGTGCGTGAGCATCCCCACCTGATCTTGAACGGCAACCCGCCGCCGCCGTTGGAGGCACGGCTGGTGGTGCAGGTCAGCCGGTGGGACCGGCTGAAGGACATGGTCGGGGTGCTGCGCGGGTTCGCCGAGCACCTGGGCGAGATGCCCGACGACACCCACCTGATGTTGGTCGGCCCAGCCGGGGAAGGCGTCACTGATGACCCAGAGGGTGCCGAGGTGTTGTCCGAATGCGAGGCGGAGTGGTGGCGGCTGCCGGAGGCGGCGCGCAAGCGGTGTCACCTGGTCCGGTTGCCGATGGACGACGTTGACGAGAATGCCCACCTGGTCAATGCGATCCAACGTCAGGCGCGCGTCGTCGTGCAGAAGAGCCTGGCAGAGGGGTTTGGCCTGACGGTCACCGAGGCCATGTGGAAGGCCCGACCGGTGATCGCGTCAGCCGTCGGCGGCATCTGCGACCAGATCACCGATGGCCAGGACGGCCTGCTGCTCGACGACCCCCAAGATGTGGACGCTTTCGCCAAGCACCTCGCCGACCTGCTGCCGGACGATCGGCAGTGCGCCGCAATGGGCAGCGCCGCCCGTGCCCATGTGCAGGACCGCTTCATCGGCGACCTTCACCTGATCCAGTTCGGCGAGCTGCTGTCCGCGTTCTCCGCCCCGGATCGGGTCTGAGGTCGCTCGCCCCTCCGTCAGGATGTCCGCGCTCTGAGCTTGTCGAAGAGCGGCTCCTCGCTCAGGACATCCGCGCTCTGAGCTTGTCGAAGAGCGGCCCTTCGCTCAGGACATCCGCGCTCTGAGCTTGTCGAAGAGCGGCCCTTCGACAGGCTCCTTCGACAGGCTCCTTCGACAGGCTCAGGACGCGTCAGGACGCGTCAGGACGCGTCGGGGCGCGTCGGGGCGCGTCGGGGCGCGTCGGGGCGCGTCAGGGGGCGGGCGAGTGTCGGTCGAGGTCTTCGGACTTCGTTCGGATGGGACGCCACAGGTCGACCAGGATCACGATGCCCAGCATGGCTACCGAGATGCCGGCAGAGGCGGCGAGGTCGGTGGTCCAGTGGTAGCCGAGGTAGAGCCGGCTGACGTCGACCAGGCTGATCGCCAGCACACCGACCAGTACAGCCAGCGTGGTGCGTATCAGCGACCAGCTGCGTGAGGCGATCAGGTACGTGCCGACCAGGAAGAAGTCGCCGGCGCCGACGGCGTGGCCGGACGGGAACGAGTAGGTGTGGTCGACACCCATCAGCATCAGGTTGGACGGCGGTCGATGCCGACCGACCAGATGCGTGATGATCTGGGTGATCAGCACCCCGGACGTCATGGCGCAGGCCAGCAGGAGGGGCCGCCACAGATACTCCGCCTTCCACAGGCACAGCAGCAGGACTCCGAGCACGATGAGCGGCATCCCGACCGGCCCGAAGACGGTGGCGACCACTGACATGAAGACGGTGAGCGCTGCGGTCCGGTGGGCGACCATCCACGACAGGACCGGCTCGTCCACTCTCGCCGGACCGGCCTGGCTGAGCACCCCCCACAGGACGAAGAAGAACCAGGCCAGGCCGCTGATGGTCAACACCACTCCGGCTGCCCAGAGTGCCCGCTTCACCTTTGCCCGATGGGTGTGCTCCTCGACCAGTCGGGATCGCAACGAGGCCCGCCAGCTGCGGTCGGCGGCGCTCGACCCGGACCGCCGCTCGAGCTGCCCGTCCTTCTCTGGACGCCCGGACGTGGTGGGGTGTGGCGTCGTCATCGAGCGTCCTTCCGGAGAGTCTGGGCAGGTCAGTCCGATCCCGCTGCTGCGGAATCTACCCGTCTGAGGTATCTCCCCGCCGCCACCACGCCTCTTTCGAGGAGGCTGGTCGGAATCCGTCCGAGCCGAGGACCAGTGACCGTTCGTCGATCTCCGGGAGAGCTCATGTACATGACCGAGCGGTGCGGTGCGTGGCAGGTCGGCGACGATCCAGACCACGGAGTCGTGGAGTTCCGCATCTTCTTTCCGGCCGGCTTCGACCCGCAGGTGTCGACGATCCGCGCGGTGGGGGACTTCCTCGACCAGCTGGGGGGCACCAACTGGGCGCCGGTTGACGGCGTCGAGATGGCGCGGCAGCCGCGTGCGGGTGGCGGCGACTTCTGGGTCGGGCAGACCTCGGCGCCCTTGCGGGCCGGCTTCTACGAGTACAAGTACGTGGTCGAGTTCGCCGGCCTGCCGCCGCGGTACGTGACCGACCCGTGCGCCCGCTACGGCGGACTGAGCGACCAGAACTCCGGCATCGTCGTCGGTGGCACCAGCGCAGCCGACAATGCGGTGGCGCCACTGGCGGGTGGCCGTCTGCCGCTGACCGAGCTGAACCAGTACGAGCTGATGATCGACGACTTCACGGCTGAATACCGCGGCGCCAGGGCACCACTGGATGCCGTCGTGGATCGTCTCGATGAGCTGGTCGACCTCGGCATCAACGCGATCCTGTTCATGCCCTGGACGGCGTGGAAGAACCGCTCGTTCGACTGGGGCTACGAGCCGTTCCAGTACTTCGCCGTCGAGACGAGGTATGCCAATGACCTGGATCAGCCGTCCGAGAAGCTGTCTCGACTGAAGCAGCTGGTCAGCGCCTGCCATCAACGGGGCATCCACGTGATCATGGACGGTGTCTTCAACCATGTCAGCCGGGACTTCCCCTACCAGCAGCTCTACCGGGACCCGCAGCAGTGTCCGTTCACCGCCGGTCCCTTCGGCGGCAGCTTTCCGGGACTGCAGGATCTGGACTTCGCCAACGACTGCACGAACGAGCTGGTCGCGGAGGTCTGCCGCTACTGGATGGACGAGTTCGGCATCGACGGCATCCGCCTCGACAACACGGTGAACTACTTCGTCGCCGGTGACGTGCGAGGGCTGCCCGAGCTGCTGAGTTACGTCGAGCAGCATGCGCTGGACCGACGCGAGCGCAACTTCTCGCTGAGCCTGGAGCACATCGACCTGTCGGCGGCACGGGTGACCAACCAGACGGCGGCCACCAGCTTCTGGGACAACTCGCTGTACGCCGCCTGCTTCGACGGGCTGTGGAACGGTCGGATCACCTCCCGGCTGCTCGGCGCCCTGAACAACCGGCGGTTCCTGGCCGACGGGAAGGTACCGACGCTCTACCTCAGCAACCATGATCACTCCCACGCGGCGTGGCAGTCCGGAGCGCATGACAACACCGGCGCGGTGGGCGGGTGGTGGAAGCTGCAACCCTTCGTCGTCGCGCTCTACACCTCGACGGCGATGCCGCTGCTGCACAACGGGCAGGAGTTCGGTGAGGAGCACTTCCTGCCCGAGGACGACCACAACACCGGTCGCCGGGTGAGCAGCCGGCCGCTGCGGTGGCGGCGACGCTACGACCCGATCGGGCGCAGCCTGACTGCCCTGCATCGCCGGATGGCGACCCTTCGGCGCGACCACCCGGCACTGCGCTCGGCGCAGATGTTCCCGGCGGTCTGGGAGGAGTGGCAGACGCGCTTCGACCCGGTCGGTGTGGGAGTGGACGAGGAGCGTCAGCTGGTGATCTACCACCGCTGGGCGGCGCTTGTCGGCGGACGGACGGAGAACGTGGTGGTGGTGCTCAACTTCGGTGATGACGACCAGAGTGTCGACGTTCCGGTCCCGACGCCGGGGGTGTGGACCGATCTGCTCGCAGGGGCTTTCGATCCGCGCGAGAGCTGGTCGGTCGACGTTATGGACGACCGGGCCCGGGTTCCGGTCGGCTCCCACTGGGCTCGCGTCCTCTACCGCCTGAACTGACCCGAACAGGTCACAGGAGCTGCAGCGAGGCGGAGGCCTGAGGTCGAATCTGCAGTTTTCGGCCGGCGCCGGCGCGGAACATCTCGAGGGCGTCGGCGTAGTCCTCGAGGCAGAAGGCATGACTGACCATGCGTTGTGCGTTCAGCACGCCCGCGGCGAACATCTCCACCGCCCGTTGGTAGGTGTTCAGCACGGCCATTGATCCGAGGATGGTGAGCTCGTCGTTGTAGACACGGAAGGGCGAGAAGGTGGCCCGTGCGTCCGTGGGAGCCACGCCGAACTGCTGGAACACCCCACCTCTGCGCACGCGGCCCAGGCCGTCCTCGATCGCGGCGACCACGCCGGTGCAGTCGATCACGACGTCGAACCCACCCCGCCGGGCGACCTCGTCGGCGGAGAGCCCGACCTGCTCGACGCCGACGTCCTTGGCGGCCTGCAGCCGGTCGGGGTTGCGATCGACGACGACCACTGAGGCTGCCCCGGCGCGCGGGGCGAGTTGGGCCATCATCAGGCCCATCGTGCCCGCGCCGTAGATCAGATAGTGCTCACCGAGTCTGCGGGGGAGCAGGTCGTAGCCACGGATCGCGCAGGACAGCGGTTCGATCAGCGCGGCGAGCCCCAGGTCGACCCCGTCGGGCAGCCGATGCACGTTGCGCACGGGTGCGAGCACCAGCTCGGCGGTCGAGCCGTCGGTGCGGGCCACGCCCGACCCGTTCCAGTTCTCGCACAGGTTCGACCGTCCGACCGCACAGAAGCTGCACTCCCCGCAGGTCAGGGTGGGGTCGACGCTGACCAGGTCGCCGGGGCTGAGCTCTCTGACCGCCTCGCCGACCGTCTCGACCACCCCGGACGTCTCGTGCCCGGGAACGATGGGGAAGACCGTGGGCGCGAACTCGCCGTTGAAGACGTGCAGGTCCGTGCCGCAGATGCCGACCGCCTCCACTCGGACCAGCACGTCACGCGGCCCGGGCACCGGATCGGAGCGCTCCTCGATCGCCAGCTCGCCGGGGCTCGGAAGACGATGGCCCGCATCTATTTCACAGCACCCATGGCGAGGCCACGGACGAGCCGCTTCTGGGCGAGCCAACCGGCGACGATCACCGGCAGGACGGCGATGGTCGAGGCCGCCGACAGAATTGCCAGGAACTGGCCCCGGCCGTCGACGAAGCTGCCCAGGAACGGCGGCGTGGTGCGAGCCACGACCGCCGTCAGCAGGTTGGCCAGGAAATACTCGTTCCAGGCGAAGATGAAGCAGATCAGCGCCGCCGCCGCCGCACCCGGGGCGACGATCGGCAGCGATACCCGCCACAGCTCGCGGCTGTAGCTCGCACCGTCGATCTGGGCCGCCTCGACCACTGCGATCGGCACCTCGGCGAAGAACGATCGCATCATCCACACCGCGAGGGGCAGGTTGATACCGATGTAGAGGAAGCCCAGCGCCCACAGGTTGTCCAGCAGGCCGAACGTGCGCAGCAGCAGGAAGACCGGGATGATCGACGCTGCGACGGGCATGAACTTGGTGGAGATGAAGAAGAACAAGCCGTCCTGCCATCGGATGATCGGCCGGACCGACAACGCGTAGGCCGCAGGGATGGCGAGCAGCATCACCACCACAGTGGACAGCACCGCGAGGACGAACGAGTTCAGCAGATACAGCCCCATGCCGCGGTCGAACACGGCGGCATAGCGATCCAGGGTGGGCGTGAAGATGAACTGGGGTGGGAACGAGGCCGCCTGCCCCTCGTTCTTGAAGCTGGTGACGATCATCCACAACACGGGGAAGAAGAAGAGGAACACCAGCACCCAGGTCAGCACGGTGATCAGGTAGCCGACCACTTTGCGCCGGCTGAACGGGTTCGGCCCGGTGCGCTCGCTTCGGGCCGGCGGAGCAGTCTGGGATCGGGTTTCGACCGCTGTGGACATTAGCGGGCCTCCTCGGTGAAGATCTTGAACAGCGTTCGGAGCGCCACGGTTGCGAACAGGATCGTGAGGATCACGGTGATGACGCCGTAGGCGGCCGCCTCTCCGACCTGCTGGCCGATGAAGGCGCGCTCATACAGCAGATAGGCGATGGTCTTGGTGTTACCGGCTCCCTTGGTCATGATGTTGACCGGGTCGAACACCTGGATCATGAAGACCGTACCCAGCAGGATGGCCAACTCGGCATAGGTCCGAAGGTGCGGCAGCGTCATGTACCGGAACGTCTGGAGCGCGCCGGCGCCGTCGACGTTGGCCGCCTCCAGGATGTCACCGGCCTGAGACTGCAGTCCGGCCAGCAGGATCAGCATCATGAACGGTGTGTACTGCCAGGTCAGTGTGAACACGATCGTCAGCGCCGGGTGATCGGTGTTCCAGGCAATGGGCGGGATGCCCAGCAGGCCCAGGCCCCAGTTCACCATTCCGGTGTTGACCTCGAGCAGCGAGTACTTCCAGATCAACGCGGCCGCTGCCGGCATCACCAGGAAGGGGGTGATCAACAATGTACGCGCCAGCGCCCTGCCCTTGAACTCCCGGTCCAGCAGCATCGCCAGTCCCAGGCCCAGGAGCAGCGACAGGATCATCGACCCGCCGACGATCCGGATCGTGGCCCAGATGGACGGCAGGAAGGCGCCATTCGTGACGACCGCCACGTAATTGCTGAAGCCAGCAAAAGAGCGCTCCTGTGGTCGAGCCAGGTTCCAGTCCTGGAAGGAGTAGTAGATCGTGGCCAGGAAAGGGATCTGGGTGATCAGGATCGCCGCGACGAGGGCCGGGGCGATCAGCTTCCGTGCGAACTTGCGTTGGGCGAGGTCCTGGCCTTTCAGATCAGCCAGACTGACCTTCTTGCTCTTCGCCGCCGTGATCGGCGGCTGGATCGTCGGAGTCTCCTCCACCGCGCTCGTCATCTCAACCCTTCTTCTGGTTGTTGCCGGCTCGCTGGGCGATCTTCTGACCCTCGTCGAGCGCGGCCGTGAGGGTACGTCTGCCCGCGATCACGTCTGCAAGCAGCTGGGACGTCTGGTTGCCGACATCCTGGAACTCCGGGATGGTCACATACTGGATGCCGACCCACGGCTGCGGATCCACGCCCGGTTTGGTCGGATCGACCTCGTTCATGATCTTGGCGGTCAGCGGTGCGAAGTCGCCACCCGCCTGGACGTACTCGGGGATCTCGTACGTCGACTTACGCGTCCCTGGAGGAGTGCGTGACCAGCCGAGGGTGGATCCGACCAGCTTGGCGTAGTCCTTCGAGGTGGCCCACTTCACGAACTCCCAGGCCGCTTCCTTGTGCTTGGACTTGGCGTTGATGCCGAGGTTCCACGACCACAGCCAGCCCGAGTTCTGGGTCAGCTTGACCGGAGCCCGCACGTAGCCGACCTTGCCGGCCACCCTCGAGTTCTTCGGATCCTCCACAGAGCCGGCCGCCGACGTCGCGTCGTACCACATCGCCGCGCGATCCTGGCTGAACAGGTTCAGGCACTCGGTGAACCCGAACGAAACCGGATCGCCCTCGCCGGACTGGTCGAGCGTCTTGATGTAGAACTTCACCGCGTCGGTGAAGCCGGGGGAGTTGACCTGTGCCTGCCAGTCCATGTTGTACCACTGGCCGCCGAACGTGTTGACCACCGTAGTGAGCGGGGCGAACATCTCGCCCCAGCCCGGCTTGGCCCGCAGGCAGATACCCGCCCGGTCCTTGCTCGGGTCCTTCAGCTTGGCTGCGTACTCCGCGACCTGGTCCCAGGTCGGTCGCTCCGGCATCGTGATACCCGCTTGCTGGAACAGATCCTTGCGATACATCAGAAAGGACGACTCGCCGTAGAACGGCACCGCATACAGTCGACCGTCGTACGACACCCCGTCCCGGACCGGTTTGAAGAAATCGGCGACGTCATAGCTGGGGTCCTTGGCGGCCAGGTCGGTCAGGTCCACCAACCAGCGGTTCTGACCCCAGATGGGGACCTCGTACGCACCGACGGTCATGATGTCGTACTGGCCGCCCTGAGTCGCAACGTCCTTGGTGGCCGCGTTGCGCAGGTCGTTCTCCTCCATGAAGATCATGTTGATCTTGATCTCCGGATGGAGCTTGTTGAACTCCGGCAGCAGTTGGGCCATGTCCTGCATCTGCGGGTTGTTGACACTGGCCAGCGTGACTGTCGTGACTCCCGGCTGAGTGCCCAGGTTGCCGAAGCCGGCACAGCCGGAAAGCGCGAGTCCGAAACCGAGGCCCAGCCCAATGACACCCATTCGGCGTTGTGTGGTGGGAAACATCGATAGCCTCTCTTCGTCAATGATCGAGGGCTGCCCAACCGAGTGGCTGCGTAACAGGCCAAGCAGTCGCTGATTCGGACACTAGACCTGCTACGCGTGTGGGTCCAGAGGGTCAGGCCACCGACAGGTGTGACAGCAGTTCGTCGGCCTGGATCATCAGCGCAGTCTCTGACCCGTGCAGTGGCACCTCGAGCACGAAGCTGAAGCCCAGACCGTCGACGGTCCCGACGGCGACGCTGGTCAGCAGCCGGCCCATTCCGCTCGGCTGCCAGTCGAAGCGGTGCAGCCGAGCGTTCGGCATGCCTCGAACGGAGACGGGACGTTCCGCCAGCGGTTGCTGGTCGCGCAGGAACGGCGCTCGGGCGAAGACCTCGTTCGTCCAACCGCTCAGGTCCTGCCCGGCAGCCAGCGGCACCAGGGTGGCTGAGGCACGTAGCGTGTCGGTGGTCAACACCAGCTCCTCGCGGGTGGACCAACCGGGCGGCGCCGTCCACTCGAGGCTGCCCTGACGGGCGACGCTGCGTCTTGCCAGCGGAAGGGCGACCCGCATCAGCGCCTCCTGGCGCCCAGCCGACGTGGCTGCGATCACCGACAGACCCAGCCCACTGCTGACCTCGGCCGACAGGCTGAAGGCCGCCGGCGGCCCGCCCACGGTCCGGGCGAACCCGTCCAGCACGGCGGGCAGGCCACCGACGTCCGTCCAGTACGGCTGCAGGGGGATGCGGAGGTCCCACGGCAGCTGGCGGCGATGGAGGACCCTGAGCCGGCTCTGCAACTGGGCCGGTTGCTGGAGCGGCTGCAGCGAGTGCTCCGGAAGAAGCATCGCCTTGACCCAGAAGAAGTCGTCGTCGAGCAGAGCTCCACCGTCGGTCCGGGGCGGCCCGTGCTGCTCCATGATCACGGCTGCGGACCAGGGCGCCGGCAGCTCGCTATGGAGCCTGCTGCGCCACGGACGCAGATCGGACAGATCCACAGCGAGCACCGGCTCCACCAGGCCGTCCGAGGGCGCCACCGGCCTTGACTCGGTGATCGCGCCGCCGGGAGGCATCGGCAGCGGCGGTGGAGCGATGCCCGGGACGGCCGGAGCGGGAAGGTCGTTTACGAGATCGAAGCGAGGCGGCTGTGGAGGCTCGTCCAACAGGTCCACCGGCAGCGGGGTCCAGGGAGAGCTGGGCACGGACGGAGGCGACGGCTGGACCGGAGGCCGTGGCCCGTCCTCCGACGGAGCCGTTCCGCGGAGCAGCAGCTGGTCGAGCGCCACCCGTAACACGTCGTAGTAGCGGTGGAACTGCTGGCTCGCGGTGGTGGCCGTGGCGGTGTAGGCCCGACCAGAGGCAGCGAAGTACAGCTGGAGTTGGCGGACGCTCTGGCCGTCGGGCGGCACCCAGGAGAACTCGCGCAGATACCCGGGCCGGCCGCCGAGCACCGGAGACGGGCCGAAATGGTGCTCCTGATAGTGCGGGAACTCCTTGCGCAACAGGTCCCCCTGGACCTGGGCGTACTGCAGTGCGTCGAGACCGTCCGCCACTGGCTCACTGGAGGCGATGATGTTGGCCTGCCCGTCCGGGGCCAACAAGGTGAGGGACTCCTTGACGAACCAACCATCGGGCACTGTCGCCGACAAGGTCGGTTCGAACCGGTGCATCGCGCTCCTGGTGCTGGGCCTTCAGACCCCACACAATAGGTGAAGCAGCGAGTCTCAGGCCAGCGACAGGAAAAGACGCTCCATCTTCTTGGTGTCGAGGCTGTCGGCGCCGCCCTCGGTCAGGCACTGCTTCAGCCCGTCGGCCACCACCGCGAACCCGGCACGGTCGAGGGCCCGGCTGACGGCGGCCAGTTGGGTCACCACCTCCTCGCAGTCACGTCCCTCCTCGAGCATCCGGACCACCCCGGCCAGTTGCCCCTGGGCGCGCTTGAGTCGGTTGGTGATGGCGCTGACGGAGTCCGGGTCGAGCTGAACCATGAGGGGTACGTCCTTCGGGTCGGGGTGTTGAGCTCAGGCGAGGCTGTCGAGGGCCGCCGTCAGGCGACTGGTGGCCTCATCGGCAACCGCCTGCAACGCAGGGTTGTCGGTCATCGCGACCATCACCTGCGGGTCGACGGCCTCGACGATCGTCGTCGTGTCGTCCAGCGCACGGACGACGACGTTGCAGGGAAGGAGCAGCCCGATCGACGGCTCGGCCTGCAGCGCGGCGTGGGCCAGCGGAGGTCGGCAGGCGCCCAGGATCACCTGGGGTGGCACCTCGACATCCAGCTTGTCGCGCAGGGTGGCTCGGATGTCGATCTCGGTCAGCACGCCGAAGCCCTGCTCGGCCAGGGCGGCCCGCACCCGGGTCACGGTGGGGTCGTACGGTTGGTTGACTGTGGTCGTCAGGGCATAGCCCATGGTGGGTTTCCTTCCGCTCGTGATCCAGCATATACCCACAGGGGTATGACGACGGAGACGTCTCAGGAAGGCTCGGTGCCGCCGCCGGATCCGGCCAGGAGCCGTTCGACGTCCCCGGACGCCTGTAGGTCACCGGCCGAGGTCACCGCCAACACGCTGCACTGGTAGGCCTCCGCCGCCCAGCTGACACCGTCCGCTCCGAGAGCATAGACCGCCGTCGCCAGCAGGTCGGCGGTGGTCAGATCGGACGCGACGACGGTGACCGAGCACAGGCTGCGGGCAGCCCGTCCCGTCCGCCCGTCCCAGATGTGCTCGCCACGCTCATAGCCGCCCGAGGTGGCGACCGCCTGGTCCCGCAGGGCGAAGACGGCGAGCGGGCGGTGCGCGTCCTCGGGCGACCGGACGGCGACGTGCCAGGGGCGCCCAGGCTCGGGTTCACCGCGGACCACGACGTCGCCCCCGGCGTTGAAGCAGAACGTGGTCAGCCCCCGGCTCATCAGTACGTCGACCGCCCGCTGCACCGACCACCCCTTGACGACTCCGTTGGTATCCAGCGAGCCGTCGGGCCGACGGCAGCTGAAGGCGCCGTCGGTCTGGTCCTCGAGCCGGGCACCCAGCGACAGCACCTGCCGGAGCAGCGGACTCGCGACGGCGGGAGTCAGCTCGCCGCGGTTGACCCGGCTGACCTCGCTGTCGGTCAGGAACGGGCTGAACCGGCGGTCATCCTCGTGCAACAGGGAGAAGGCGGCCTGAACCGCCTCGGTCAGGAACCCGGTCTCCTCGTCGTCGGCGCGGATGTCGACCGACATAGGGATCCCCATCACCAGTTCGCTGTGCCGCATGGTCAGCGCCCATGCTGGTCGATGGCCGACTGAACCGACCTGGCATAACCCTGCGAGGTGTAGGTGGCTCCCGACACAGTGTCGATCCGTGCCGACTGGGACGCGATCACCGCGTCATGCAGCGTGGGCACCGCCCGGTCCGCAATGCTTCGGCTGTGGCCGTCGCGGTCCGGTGTCTGCAGCACCCTGACGTCGGTGATCCGCGCACCTCGGAAGGTCACCGACACCTGGACGGGTCCGTAGGGGGTCGGGGATACCGCTCCGGTGACGGTGCTCACCACCGCCCGGGCGTGCCGGGGGCGGAGGGAGTGGCGGCCCTTTCCGGTGGACCCGGTCGACGGCTCCGCGGTCGAGGCACCGCCGGGGGCGGGGGCGGTTGCCGCCGGAGGCTGCTCGGTGGCGACCGTCGAGGGCGCGTATGTCTTCAGCCCGAACACCGCACCCGAGGCGCCCAGGACGGCGAGGTAGACCAGGGCCCCCTGTAGGCGTCGATCCCTCATGACATGCTCAGCTCCTCCCGGTGGATGTGCCGCTCGGGCAGTCCGAGCGAACGCAGAGCCGTGGAAACCGTCTCGGACAGGCCCGGTGAGCCGCAGACGAAGACCTCGCGCTCCCTGACGTCGGGCACCATCGCGAGCAGCGAGCCCGCAGACAGCGGGTCGTGTCGGAGGTCCCGCCGCCGACCGAGCACCGGAAGGAACGTGATCTCATCCTGCGCAGCCAACTCGGGGCCGAGCGCGAGGTGGTCGGCGGAACGGGCCCGGTGGAGCACGACGACATCATGTCCGCGGACCGACAGGTCGTGCGCCAGGGCCCGGATCGGGCCGATGCCGGCCCCACCGGCCACCAGCAGGACCTTGTCCGACCCGGCCCGGTCCGCGGTGAAGCGGCCGAAAGGGCCGTTCATGATCACGAACGTGCCTGGCCGGATGCCTGTCACCGCCGAGGAGTGGTCACCCAGCGCGCCGATGGTGATCCGCATCTGGTCCCGGTGCGGGACGAAGGACACGGAGTACGGATGCGCGGTCCACAGGTGGCCGGGCGCCAGGAACCTGAACAGGAAGAACTGTCCGGCCCGGGTGTTCAGCTCCTCCAGGTGCCTGCCGCGGAGCCAGATGCTGGCGACCCCGACCGACTCCTCGACGACCGCTTCCACCCGCACCCGGTGCCTCAGCACGGCACGCAACGGCAGCAGGATGCGCCAGGTCACTACCGCGCTGGCCGTAGCCAGGTACAGGCCCGTCCACAGCAGCCGACTCCACGGGTTGCCGGCGAAGTGGGCTCCGGCGTTGATCTGGTGTCCGAACGTGAGGAAGACCGCGACGTAGGTGGTCAGGTGCAGCCAGTACCAGGCCTCGTAGGACAGGCGCTGGCGGGCGAACCGCGCGCTGGCGATCCCGGCCAGGATCAGCGCAGCAGTGCCGATCGTTGCCGTGAGCACGTCCGGCTGGGTGAGCATCACGGTCCAGAACTCCGACCACGGCATCCGTCGGTCGACCAGCTCACCGCCGACCAGCAGCAGGAGGACATGCGTCACGGTCAGCAGCAGGACGCTGCCGCCGAGGCTTCGGTGCCAGCTCACCAGATGGTCCTGCCCGACCGCGGACTCGAGCCAGGGAACCCGGGCCACCAGCAGGACCTGCACGCACACCAGCAGCCCAGCCATCATGCCGGTCAGCTCGCCCAGCGAGGTCAGTGCTGAGCCAGGAGTGACGTCCGGCGTCCCGGGTGTGCTGGCCCACCAGAGCAGTGCCACCAGAACGCAGCTGAGCACGATGAACAGCCGCACCAGCAGCGCTCCGACCGACGAACGGCGCCTGCGAACGCGGGAGTGCCGGGTTCGGCTCGGACGTGCGTGCCGAGGAGGTGCCGGAGCCAGCGAGGTCATACGGCAAGGATGAGCCGGGAAAGTCAGAGTTTTCTTCGAGATGACGGGACGCTTTCCCCCGGTCCAGGTATCTGCCGTTCCCTGCAGGCACTCTCACCAGAGTCAGGACTGGGAGGAGTCGTGAGATGGAAATAGTGATCGTGGTGTTCGTCAGTCTGACGGCGCTGTTGATGATCGGGATCGGGATCTGGTCCATCTGGGATGCCCGACGGATCAAGCCGAACCTTCCGCTGCTGTTCGCCTGGGCGCAGGGGGCGAACAAGGCAGCCGGAACGGCCTTCGGGGTGATCATGATCGGGGCGGGGGCGGCGATCCTGGGCTTCGGTGTGATCGCCAACCTCTGACGGGCAGTTGGGTGGCCGGCCGAGCCTGAGACGGGACCTTCTCCTCTGACCGGCGAGCACTGCCGGAGAGGATCCTCGAGGGGTCGGACCACCACAGAGGAGCCATGATGTCGAGCGCCGTCCCCGTTCCGCCGGGCGCCTCGCACCGGAGCCACCCGGACCTGTACGGTCGAAGCTTCCTGAAGGAGCTCGACTTCGATGTGGCGGAGTGGCGCGGTCTGTTGCGGCTCGCCGCACGCCTGAAGATCGAGCGGCGCACCGGTCGCGAGCTCCGGCAGCTGCAGGGGCGCAACTTCGCGCTGGTATTCGAGAAGGCCTCGACCCGGACCCGGTGCGCCTTCGAGGTGGCGGCCCATGACCAGGGGGCGCACCTGACCTATCTGGACCCGGCCGGGTCTCAGCTCGGACGAAAGGAGTCCCTCAGGGACACGGCCCGGGTGCTGGGGCGGATGTATGACGCCATCGCCTACCGGGGTTTCGACCAGGCTTCGGTCGAGCAGCTGTCACAGGCCGCGGGAGTCCCGGTGTGGAACGGGCTGAGCGACCAGTGGCATCCCACTCAGTCGCTCTGTGACATGTTGACCATGACCGAGCATGCCCACAAAGCCGCCTCGGAGATCACCTTCGCCTACCTCGGAGACGCCCGCAACAACGTGGCCAACTCGTTGCTGGTCGCTGGCGCCATGATGGGCATGGACGTGCGGATGGTGGCGCCCGAAAGTCTGTGGAACCCGACCTCGGTGATCAGTGCAGCGCTGACGGTCGCGGCCGAGACCAAGGCGAGGCTGCACCCCACCGCCGATGTCGCCCGCGGCGTGCGCGGCGCAGACTTCGTCTACACCGATGTGTGGGTCTCCATGGGCGAGGCGCCCGAGCACTGGCAGGAGCGGGTCAGCCTGCTCTCCGACTATGCGGTCACCACGAAGGTGATGGCGGCGAGCGGAAACCCTGCGGTCAGGTTCATGCACTGCCTCCCAGCGCTGCACAACCTCGACACCGTGCTCGGTCGGCAGCTGTTCGAGCGCACCGGGCGCAGCTTTCTCGAGGTGGAGGACGAGGTGTTCGAGTCGCCCGCCTCCATCGTCTTCGACCAGGCCGAGAACCGGTTGCACACGATCAAGGCAGTGCTGGTCGCGACACTGGGACATACGTGATGCGGGTCGTCGTCGCGCTGGGTGGCAATGCCCTGCTCCGCCGGGACGCGCCGATGACGGTGCAGAACCAGCGGGACTCGATCGCTGCCGCCTGCAACGGTCTGGGACCGCTGCTGCACGGGCACGAGCTGGTCATCTCGCACGGCAACGGTCCACAGGTCGGCCTGCTGGCGCTCCAGGCCGCGGCCTATGACGACCTGAGCAGCTATCCCTTCGACGTTCTCGGTGCCCAGACTGAGGGCATGATCGGCTACCTGATCGAGCAGGAGCTGCGCAACGTCCTGCCGGACGGACGTCCGGTGGTCACCGTCGTCACCCTGACCCAGGTGGATCCGGACGATCCTGCGTTCGCCGAGCCGGAGAAGTTCGTGGGGCCGGTCTACACCGAGTCCGAGGCCGACGAGCTGGCACGACTGCGCGGCTGGGCGGTACGGGTGGACGGCCGCTACTGGCGACGGGTGGTGCCGTCGCCGAGACCGATGAGGATCGTCGAACTGATGCCGATCGAGTGGCTGATCGAGAAGGGCGCCGTGGTCATCTGTGCCGGCGGAGGTGGTATCCCCACCGTGCAGGACCAGGCCACCGGCCGGCTGACGGGCGTCGAGGCGGTGATCGACAAGGACCGCACCAGCGCCGTACTGGCCCGGGACCTGAAAGCCGATCTGCTCATCATCGCCACCGATGTCGACGGTGTCTTCGAGGACTGGCGGACGCCTCGGCAGCGGCTGCTGGCCAGCGCCCATCCCGACGAGCTGGACCCGGCGCTGTTCGCCGCCGGGTCAATGGGGCCGAAGGTCGCTGCGGCGGTGGAGTTCGCGCTCGACACCGACGGCGACGCGGTGATCGGCTCGCTGGACAGCATCGGGTCGATGCTCCGGCACACCGCCGGAACGTGGATCAGCAGGCGGTCATCCGGCAGAAGCTACCGGTGAAGAAGCCCGGGACCTTCGTCCTATCGGTGAGTGATCTTCGGCCGTTCCCGACCGGTCGTGGATGCGGGAGCGTGAAGAGTGTCGGGCGACCCCTGCCCTGGGCCGGGACCCCCGCTGATCCGGACCGGTCGAAGGGAGCAAGTCATGGTTGAGGATCGAGGTTGTGTGGTCGTCGGCGTCGACAACTCGCCCGAGGCCCTGGTAGCCAGCCGCTATGCTCTGCGGGCCGCGGCGGCCCGGCAGCTCGTCCTCCGGCTGGTGCACGCCTACCGGATCCCGCACATGGACACCTCCGTCCCCGGGGCCTCGATCGTTCAGCTGTCCCAGGCCGCCGAGGACGTCCTCAACCATGCCGTCTCCCGGCTCGACCTGCCACCCGGGCTCACAGTGGAGACGGTGCTGAAGAACCGGGAGCCGGCAGTGCTGCTCGAGGAGCAGTCCCTGGACGCGAGACTGGTGGTGATCGGCCAGCACCACTTCAACTGGAGCGAGCATGACCCGGTGGGCACCATTGCCTCACAGCTGGCGGCGCGTGCGGCCTGCCCGGTCGTCGCCGTACCCCGAGGCTGGGTCGAAGCGGCTCGGCCGGGCGGCCCTGTCGTGGTCGCCCTGGATGCCAAGAACCCGGCGGAGCCGCTGCTGCGGGCCGCCTTCGAGGAGGCGGAACTCACCGGCCGTCAGGTCATCGTCCTCCATGCGATGGCGCGGGACTCTCATCCGGCGGAGATCGAGCGGCACCGCGGCGAACTCGCCGATGAGCTCGCCGGCTGGGTGGCGGCCCACCCTGGGACCGCAGTCCGCATCATGCCGGTGCCCGGCGAGCCCGTCGCCGCGCTCCGGGAGGTCTCCCGCGACGCAGCTGTCCTGGTCGTCGGCCGGCCCCACCACCGGGGACTGACCAGCCGGCTCCGCTCGGTCGCGCGATCGGTGCTGAAGGGGACGGCCTGTCCGGTGATCATCGTGCCGTCCGACGGCACCCCGCAGATCCCGTCGCCAGTCGGCGCGAAACCCCGGTCGGTGTCGACGTCATGAACGAACCGCAGGCGGAGCTCCCGACCAGGTCCTCCGACCTGTCCGAGCTCGAGTGCTATGAGCTGCTCGGCACCACCACCGTCGGCAGGATCGCCTTCGCTGCGGGGAACGGGATCAAGGTGCTGCCCGTCAACTACCGGCTGCTGGGCCGCGACATCTACTACCGCACCTCGCGCGACGGGACTTTGGCCTTGGCCCTCGGGTCCGACGTGGTCGCCTTCGAGGTCGACTTCCACAGCACCGTCTTCGCGACCGGGTGGAGCGTGCTCCTGAACGGCAAGGTCGTACCGATGGATGACCGCGAACTCGAGCACCTCGACCCTCGTCATCGACCGATACCGTGGGCGACGGGGGACCGTGACCTGCACTGCCGGTTCGTGCCGAACAGCGTCTCCGGCCGTCAAGTGCGCCGGCCCGCCTCCTGAGGGGTCAGACAGCGTCCGGGATCCGCTCGGCACGTTGTGGTCGGCGGTGGTGAACGGACCCTCGCCGGGCCAGCTCAGCGGCCACCCTTGCCTCACGGCCGGTCAGGCCAGCAAGGCGCGCGTTGATCGCGAGGTGCTCCCCGGCGCTGTCGTCGAGGAGGCTGGTGAGGCTCTCGGTCTCACCGATAGCCCGCTCCAGCTCGGCCAGCTCGATCAGGAGTTCCGAAAGCGTCATCGTGGCAAGTTCGTCCTGCATGGCTCGCACCTCTCGAGGTCGGGTAGCCCCCAGGTTGTGAAACAAGATCGGTGCGGCCCAGCTGCTTGAGCCACAGACTCGGATTATTCGAGCAATCGCTGCACGCGTCAAGCCGGGGTCACATGTGTGAGCCGGCAAGGTCTTGGGTACAGGACTGATTCGGACGACAACGAAGGAGCACAGCATGGATGCCATTACCGAGTCGGTTGACGTCGAGGTCCCGATCAGCGTCGCCTACAACCAGTGGACCCAGTTCGCGTCATTCCCCGAGTTCATGGAGGGTGTCGAAGAGGTCCGCCAGCTGGACGACACCCACCTGCACTGGGTGATCAAGCTCGCCGGGATCACCCGGGAGTTCGACGCGACGATCACGGAGCAGCACCCTGACCAGGTGATCGCCTGGCGTTCGGACAGCGGGCCCGAGCATGCCGGCCGGGTGACCTTCACCCGGATCGACGATGTGCACACCCGGGTCACCGCCGAGATGCGGGTCGACCCGGAGGGATTCGCCGAGAAGGCGGCGGACAAGCTCGGCCTGATCGACCGTCGCGTCAAGGGCGACATGAAGCGCTTCCGCTCGTTCATCGAGGCGCGCCCAGGGGCGACCGGCGCCTGGCGGGACGAGGTCAACTGAGTCCCTGCCGGGTTTCCCACCGGCCTTTTCGGGGTACGAGAGGGTCAGGTGATCATCATCACCTGACCCAACTCGACCCGAAATGGACTTCTTTCATGCTCCTGCCGCAGCCGCGCGGGCCGTTGAGCGCTGCGACCTTTGATCGGCTGAGAGGCGGAGCCGGCTCCGTAGCAGCCCTCGACGTCACCACCAATGCGGAACAACCCGATGCGACGGACCTCGATGCCACGAACACCGTCGAGGACGAGGATCTGCAGCTCACCCTGTGGTGCCTGTACGAACTGCACTACCGAGGGTTCGACGACGTCGACAGCGGGTTGGAATGGGCTCCGGATCTGCTTGAGCTTCGTCGGCGGATCGAGATACCGTTCGAACGCGACCTGCGAGGGATGGCGGAGGAGCACCTGACCACTGTCGCCAGCCAGACCGACGATCTTGCCGAGCGACTGTTCGGCCTGGCCGCAGCGCTCGATGGGCCGCCCCTGTCGGAGCATGTCCAGCGAAGGGCGACACGCGATCAGATCCGGGAGCTGCTGATGTTGCGCAGCATCTACCAGCTGAAGGAGGCCGACCCGCACAGCTGGGCGATCCCCCGACTGACCGGTGCCGCGAAGGCCGGTCTGGTCGAGCTCCAGTACGACGAGTACGGCGACGGCCGTGCCGACAGGATGCACCAGGACCTGTTCGCGGCCGCCCTGCGGGGCGCCGGCCTCGACGACGGCTATGGGGCCTACGTCGACAGGGTCCCAGCTGCGACGCTGGCGACGAGCAACGCGATGTCACTGTTCGGCCTGCACCGGCGCCTGCGTGGTGCCGCGATGGGGCACCTGGCAGCGTTCGAGGCCAGCAGCTCGGTGCCGTGCCGTCGCTATGCGGCCGGCATCCGCCGGGTCGACCTGCCCGAGGAGGTCGCCCGCTACTTCGACGAGCACGTCGAAGCTGACGCGGTCCACGAACAGCTCGCGGCGCGCGGGATCTGCACCGCGCTGGTCGCCGAGGAGCCTGAGCTGGAGGCCGACGTGCTGCTCGGCGCGGTGACCTGCCTGCTGCTGGATGCGCTCACCGGCGAGAGGCTGCTGACGGCCTGGCAGCATGATCAACATCTCATCCAGCCGCCGCCGGAACCCGTGTCGACTGCCGCGGGGGCCTGTGCTCCGGCCTGCCCCGAGCCGGAGCTGCAGGGGACGCCTTGACCGGGCCACAGGGAGAACGTGAGGTCGAGGTGACCCTCTGCCCCGATGGTCCCCTGCTGGTGCGGGGAGCGACCCAGGTGGTGGACGGCGACGGCGAACGTCACCGTGTCGAGCGCCCGGTCGTCGCCGTCTGCCGGTGCGGCAGCTCCCTGCGGCCGCCCTGGTGCGACGGGATGCACAAGCTGCTCAAGCAGTAGGGCGGCTCACGTTGCAGGGCCGACGCTGGCCTGCAGGGTCCACTCCCTGGTCTCGCCCGCGCGGAGCACCTGATGGGTGCCCTGTGCGGCGCCCTGGGCGACCGACAGCGGATAGCCGGTGCACGGCTCCAGTACGACGGTGTTGAGACCGCGCCAGCCGTACGAGGCGAACAGCCAGCACGAGGGCAGCGCGTCCAGGTCGAAGGTGAGCCGAAGTGCCGCCCCGCGGCTGGGGTGCTCGACCGAGCAGAACCCGGCGTGCATCGACGTCGCCAGCATGAACTCGGAATGACCGGAGTTCGGTGCCAACGGCCGGCGCATGTCGTGGTCGACACCGTCGGCGTGCAGAGTCGGCCACTGAAAGAGCGGCGACGCACCGCGTGCGCGCGGGTGTCCGAAGTCGTGCAGCAGCACCGAGTCGGCGCCCATGTCGACAAGGGAGTCCTGGTGCATCTGGACGGCCACATGGGACTTCCACATGAACGGCTGATCCTGGCAGCCGACGTTCTGCAGCTGGTAGCCGACAGTGAGGCTGCTGCCCTCCTGGGGCAGAGTCAATGTCTTGCAGATCCGGGAGGCGCTGATCGGTGTCTTGACCTCTAGCCTGACCCAGGCGGCCGTCGCGTCGGTGCCGGTCGAGAAGCGCCAAGGCAGCGACCAGACCTCGCCGTGGTCGGGCATGGCCTCGCCGGCGAGCGTCTCCGCCTCGTCGTTGGGGTACAGCTCGTCCCACCCGCCGAAGAACTGGTCGTCATAGCTCGACCCGAAGGCGACCGGCCGCAGCGGAAGCCGCGGATGCCTCCAGAGCAGCTCGAGGTCAGCGGGCTTGTACTGCAGGCTGATGATCTTGCCGCCCAGCTCGGGCAGCACAACGGCCCTGAGTCGGGCGTTCTCCAAGACGACAGCCCGAAAGCCGCGATAGGGCCAGTCCGCGTCGACCCGTGCGCGCGGCTCGAGTGAATCCGCCTCGAGAGGGTCCATCACGGCACCCGCAGCCGTTCCATCACGTCAAGGTCGATCTCGACGCCCAGGCCGGGCAGCTCGCTCGGAACGCGGACATGCCCGTCCCGGTAACCGATCTCGCGCTGGACCAGGTCCCGGGCGATCGGGGAGGTGGAGACGGTGTGCTCGATCAGTCCTCCGTTGGGGATGGCTGCGGCGAAGTGGGTCGAGGCCGCCACCAGGACACCGCTCTTGAACGCGTGCGGAACGATCGACCGATGTGCGGTGTGAGCCAACCAGGCCAGCCGCCTGGCCTGGGTGAGTCCGCCGCATCGCGCCAGGTCAGGCTGGATGATGTCGACCTCACCGTCGTGCAGCAGCCGTTCGAAGGCACCGTAGGTGCTCTCCTGCTCCCCGCCGGCGATCTTGAGCGAGCTGCGCCTCGACAGCTCCCGATAGCCGGCGATGTTGTCCGGCGCGACCGGCTCCTCGAGCCAGGTAACGGCGTAGGACTCGTACATCCTGGCCATCTCGAGCGCGGTCTTGAGGTCCCAGACCTGTCCGGCGTCGATCATGATCTGCACCTCGGCGCCGACCACCCCACGGATCGCCCTGATCAGCGACTCGTTGAACGCCAGGTCCTGACCGATCGGGCCCCAGCCGAACTTGATCGCCGTATACCCTTCCTGGGCGTGCTTCTCGGCCTCGCGGGCCGCCTCGGCTGCCGTGTCGGGCATCACCAGGCTGGCATAGGCCCGCAGCCGATCCGTGTAGAAGCCGCCGAACAGCTGACCCACCGGTCGCCCGAGCACCTTGCCGGCGAGATCCCACAGTGCGATGTCCACTCCGCTGATGGCGTGCATGGCCGGCCCGCCGTTGCCGAAGTAGCGGGTGCCCGCGACCATCTTGTGCCACAACCTATCGATGTCCAGCGGGTCCTCGCCTATGAGCAGCGACCGGAGGCCCTGGGCGATCAGGTGAGACGGGGCAGCCTCGACGACAGCCTTGGCCACCTCGGGGGACGAGTCCACCTCACCCACGCCGACAGTGCCGTCGTCGGCTGTGACGAAGATCAACAGAGTGTCCTGCGTGCCGTCACAGCGCAGGGCGTCCACCTCCGGCAGCCGCAGATGGACGGCCTCCACGTTGCTGATCTTCATGCGTCCCTCTTCCTCATTTCTGGTCGGGTGTTCGAACATCGGGGGAGTGGTAGGTCAGCCTCGTCGACGTCGACATCGGCCAGGGCTGCGGGATGCAGTACGTCGCCGAGGTGCCCCTCGATGACGGCGCGGATGCGCGGGGCCGCCTCCTGCAGCTGACGGGCGTCGATCCGTTGCCGCACACCGCTGATACTGATGGCGCCGGTCGGTCGGAACGGGGAGTCGAGGAACAGCGGGAAGGCGATGCAGTTGATCCCGATCTCGTTCTCCTCGAGATCCATCGCATAACCACGTTCCCGTCCGGTCCGCAGGGTCTCGTACAGGCTGTCGACGGTGGTCAGGGTGTGTTGAGTCCGCGGTGCCAACGGTCCGTGCGCGTCGACGAACGCCTGCACGTCAGCACGCTCGATCAGCTCGTGCATCAGGATCGCCTTGCCCAGCCCGGTGCAGTAGGCGGGGTTGGTGCCGCCGACGACCGAGGTCATCTGGAAGGAGGCGTTCCGCGGCGCCACCTTGGCCTGGTAGACGATCTCCGAGCCGATGAGTGCGCCGTAGTGGGTGGTCTCCCCGAACTCGTCGGCAAGGCTGCGCAACACGTCCTCCACGTCGAGGTGGGACTGCCGGACCGACTGGTAGCCGAAGGCGAGGCGCAGGAAGAGGAAGCCCAGGTGATAGCGGGCGTCGGCATCCTGGCGGACCAGTCCGGAGCGCACCAGTGCGGCCAGGGCCCGGTGGACGCTGGACTTGGGTGCGCCAAACTCGCGAGCGACCTGTCCGACTGTCATGCCGTCGGGATGCTCGGCGACGGACTGGAGAATCGCCAGCACGCGGCTGACCCCGTTGGCCGGGGATCCGTCAGAGGTCATCTCGCACCTTTCGTCGTCCTGGGCTTGACCCGTCGCTCTCGCAGACACATACTATGAGGAATTGCTGAGAATAGGAACGGTGTTCCGATTAACCGAACGATGATGTTCGCGCCGGAGGAGGCGGTCTACTGATGACAGGGACCCGTGTGCAACCACCCCTCCCGGCCCCGAGCACGTCGGCTGCCGGGCTCGTGCGAGGAGCGCGTTCGTTCCCGATGCGCCGCCGCGAGGCGCGCTGGGCCTACATCTTCATGGCGCCGGCCATCATCGGAGTCCTGCTGTTCTCCCTCGGGCCGATGATCGCCTCGTTGCTGCTCAGCTTCACCAGCTATGACATGTTGTCCGCTCCCCAATGGGTCGGGGCCGAGAACTTCACCAAGCTGGTCGGCGACAAGATCTTCCTGAAGTCCCTGCGGGTCACCATCACCTACTCCGTGGTCAGTGTGCCGCTGGTGATGATCATCGGCTTCCTGCTGGCGCTGCTGCTGAACGCCAAGATCCCGGCGATGGGCTTCTTCCGCTCCGCCTACTACCTGCCGACGGTGATCAGCGGGGTCGCGGTGGCGATGGTATGGAAATGGATGTTCAACGGCGACTACGGGTTGATCAACGTGATGCTGGGCAAGATCGGCATCGATGGACCCCCCTGGCTCACCAGCGAGAGGTACGCGCTGTCGGCCCTGATCATCACCAGTATGTGGGGTTTCGGCGGCACCATGCTGATCTATCTCGCCGGCCTCCAGGGAGTGCCGCCCGAGCTGTACGAGGCCGCCTCGGTGGACGGAGCCAGCCGGTTCCGGCAGGTCGTGCACATCACCATCCCGATGCTGTCCAACGTGACCTTCTTCAACCTGATCATGGGCATCATCGGCAGCTTGCAGGTGTTCGCCGAGCCGTTCGTGCTGACTGGCGGCAAGCCGAACAACTCCACGCTGCTGCTTCCGCTCTACCTGTATCAGAACGCCTTCTCCTACCTGAAGATGGGCTACGCCTCCGCGATCGCCTGGGTCACCTTCGCCATCATCATGGTCCTGACCCTGCTGATCTTCCGCTCGATGCCCTACTGGGTCCATTCGGAAGCGAGTGACGACAAGTGACTGACGGGACCACCGGAGCCTCGTCGCCCGAAGCCGCGACCGCCAAGGCCCCCGCAGCCACCCGCCGCCGCAGGCCACTGCCGCTGGGAACCACGGTCAGGCTGCTGGTGCTCTGCATCGGCACCTTCGTCGTGCTGACGCCGGTGTTCTGGATGCTCCTGACATCGCTGAAGGAGGGGACGGACGTCTTCGTCAACCCCCCGAAGTGGTTCTTCAAGCCGCGGTGGCAGAACTACAAGGACGTCGTCACCCTGGTGCCCTTCCAGAGATACTTCCTGAACACCGCCACCATCGTCGCCGGGGTGATGTTCGGGACCATGCTGTCCTGCTCCTTCGCCGCCTACGGCTTCGCCCGGCTCCGCGCCCCAGGCAAGAACACCATCTTCCTGGTGCTGATGGCGACGATCATGCTGCCCAGCACGGTGACGCTGGTGCCCACCTACATCGCCTTCAACAACATCGGCTGGATCAACACGTTCAAGCCGCTGATCCTGCCGGCCTTCTTCGGATCGGCGTTCTTCATCTTCCTGTTCCGGCAGTTCTACCTCGGGATCCCACGTGAGCTGGAGGACGCCGCGCGAATCGACGGTGCCGGCTACCTGAGGATCTGGTGGTCGATCTTCCTGCCGCTGAGCCGGCCGGTGCTGGCGACGGTCACCGTGTTCACCTTCGTCGCGGCCTACAACGACTTCTTCGGACCCGTCATCTATCTCACCGACGACACCAAATGGACCGTCTCGGTCGCACTGTCCTACTTCCAGGGCTCGCCCCGGATCGGGCCCCAGATGCAGTTGACCATGGCCGCAACCACCCTTGCCGCCATCCCTTCGGTGGTGCTCTTCCTGAGCGCCCAGCGCTACTTCATCAAGGGCATCTCGATGAGCGGCGTCAATCGATGACCACCACTACTCCAGTCAAGAAAGGCTGAACCATGATCGATCCCATCCTGTCCAGGCGGGCACTGCTGGCGTCCCTCGCTGCCGGGGGAGCGTTTGCTCTTGCCGGATGCAGCGGTGACAACAGCACCGGTACCAGTTCCGGTGATGCCTCCGGCAAGATCGTCGGCAGCAAAGACCTCACGATCTACGCCTGGACCAACGGGCCGACGATCGATGCGAACTTCAAGAAGCGCGTCGAGCTGTTCAACGAGGAGTTCAAGGACAAGTTCACGGCCAAGATCACGTTCCTGCCGTACGACCAGTACTGGCAGAAGATCCAGCTGCAGTACGCGGCCCACAAGCCGTTCGACATCTACTACTGGGACGTCCAGGCCTACGCGCACTACAAGAAGAACCTGCTGCAGGACAACCAGCCGGTGATCGACAAGACCGACATGATGGATCCCGCCAAGTACCCGGTCAACCTGTACGAGCCGTGGAAGTTCGACAACAAGGATCTGTTCCCGATTCCGGAGAACATCCAGACGATCGCGTTCTACTACAACAAGGACCACTTCGACGAGGCCGGTCTGAGCTACCCGGACGACAGCTGGACCTGGGACCAGGTCGTGGAGGCTGCCGGCAAGCTGCAGAAGAAGAAGGGCGACAAGGTCACCCGCTGGGGCCTGGACATCGGCACCCTGGGCGTCTGGTGGGGTCTGCAGTCGCTCTCCTGGGCGGCCGGCACCGCGTTCGCGGACAAGCCGCTGGAGCCCACCAAGTTCACCCTGGACGACCCGCGCAACGTCGAGGCGATGAAGTTCGTCCAGGACCTGATGTGGACCAAGAAGGTCGCGCCCAACCCCGACCAGCGGGCGGCCATCAGCCAGGAGTCGGGTGCCTTCGTCGCCGGCAACGTCTCGATGATGCCGGATGGGACCTGGAACATCGCCTCGTTCAAGCAGATGAAGGCCAACTGGGGTGTGGCGCCGCTGCCGAAGTGGCAGGGCAAGAGCATCGCCCCGTACTTCCTGGGCGGCTGGGTCATCCCGAAGCAGTCGAAGGCACTGACCGCGGCGCAGACCTTTGCGATCTGGAGCGCCACCAAGTTCCAGTCACAGATGGCGAAGGACCACGACTGGATCCCGTTGCAGAACGAGGCGAGGACGTCGAAGGACATGGTGTCGGGGATGCCGGACGGCTTCGAGGCAGCCATGACGGCGATCCCGAAGGCGCAGATCGGCGACATCTACACCACCAACATGCAGCAGATCTTCAACGAGGTCTTCGGTCCTGCCATGGACGAGCTGCTCAACAACAGGGCCACTCCACAGGCAACAGCGGCCAGGATGCAGAAGGACGCCACCAACCTGCTCTCCTGAGCCTGTCGGGCCGGCCGGGCCAGCTCACTCGAAACACCACCGAAGTACGACCAGATGGAGATGGCAGACATGCGAGGACTGGTGCTGGCAGCGGCGGGGCGTTTCGAGGTGCGGGACGTCGCGGAGCCGGAGCCTGGGCCCAACGACGCTCTGGTCGCGGTGACGCACTCCGGGATCTGCGGTTCGGAGCTCGGCGGCTTCCGCGGCGACGATGGTCTTCGCCATCCGGGGCTCATCTTCGGGCACGAGTTCGTCGGGCGGGTGGTCGACTACGGCTCGGCGGTGGCGTCCGGGTCGCGACTGCCGATCGGCACGATGGTGACGGCGAACCCGCTACGACCGTGTGGCCGGTGTCGGCTGTGCCGGTGGGGACACGAGAACGTCTGCACCGAGCGTGAGCTGCTCGGCGCCCACGTGCACGGCAGCAACGCCGAGCTGGTCGTGGTGCCGGCCTCGGCGCTGCTGTCACTCGAGGCGGCACCAGAGCCACTCGCCGGTGTCTTCACGGAGCCGGCGGCCTGCGCCTGGCGAGCCGTCCGACGGACCCAGGTCCGCCCGGGTGGGACGGCCCTGGTGATCGGCGCCGGCCCGATCGGGCTGCTGGTGATCGAGGTGCTGCGGCTGCACGGCGTCGAGTCGGTGTGGTTCACCGAGACGGTGGCCGGCAGGGTATCGGCGGCTGAGGCCTCGGGCGGTCGGCTGCTGTCCGCCGAACCCGCACAGCTGCTGGAGTCGTTGCTGGCTGAAACGTCGGGTCTGGGGGTGGACGCCGTCTTCGACGCTGTCGGGACCCAGCAGACCAGGGCTTCGGCGACCGCCTGCGCCAGGCCCGGCGGTGACGTCATGTTCGTCGGTCTGCACGAGCCGGACGCCGTACTGCCCGTGCGGCAGCTGATCAGGCGTGAGATCAACTGCCAGACCTCTTTCGCCTACAGCGGTCGGGACTTCGCCGAAACGCTGGCGCTGCTGTGTAGCGGCCAGCTCAGGTTCCGCGGCGAGGTGGTGCAGGCCGACCTGGCCGAGGGTCAGCTCTGGTACGAGCGGCTGCTGGGTGGCAGTGCGGTAGGCAAAGTGTTGCTCAGTCCGGAACCGAGCCTGGCCCAGTCCCGGGCCACCACCGAGCTGGTGGGTTGATCATGACATCGAATCACGACGCGTTGGAGGAGCAGGTGCAGAAGGTGCCGTTCAAGATCAGCTATCTGCGTCGAGTCGAGGTGGACGGCGCTCGGCCCGAATGGGTCCACGACGAGCCGGTCGACAACGGCGACGGATCGTCCAAGGTGACCAGCATCGCGGGTCAGGTGGTGGCGACCACCAGGGTGGAGCGTTCGGGCCAGGCGTTGACGGCCACCACCTCGTTGACCAACCGCGGCGACCAGGGGGTCTCCCTGTCGTGCTTGCAGCCGTTGTCACTCGAGCTCAGCGAGTCTGTCGACGCTGTCCACGGGTTCAGCAGCAGCTGGGGGCTGGAGTATGAGCCGATGGAGTTCGACCCCGAGACCGAACTGGTGCTGGCCGTCCTGTCCGGCCGGTCGTCCCAGGGCGCCGACCCGTGGCTCGCCGTCGAGAGCGAGACGGGCTCTGTGGTCGTCTCGCCGCACTGGAGCGGCAACTGGCAGATCCTCTCCACACCGCTGCCTCCCCACGGCCACCGGCTCACGGTCGGACTCCATCCCGATGATCTCAGCCTCCGGCTGTCGGCCGGCGAGACGATCGAGTTGCCGGCCGTCAGCGTGAGCTGGGGTGACAGCACGGCTGAGGCGTCCGCCGAGCTGGTGCGTGAGGCCCTGACCCGGGTGCCCGCCGGTCCACCCCTGCTGACCGAGTGGAACCACTGGTGGCCGTACGAGGACCAGGAGATCACCGAGGACGTCTTCCTGGACAATGCCGGCCGGGCGGCCGAGCTGGGTCTTGAGGTCGCGGTGCTGGACGCCGGCTGGTTCGGCGACTCCGCCGTCGACTCCAACTGGGTCGAGCAGCGCGGTGACTGGCATCTGGTGAACCTCGCGCGGTTCCCGCACGGGTTGACCTGGCTCGCCGACGAGACGCGCCGACGTGGCATCGACTTCGGTATCTGGATCGAGGCCGAGGCCGTCGGTGTCAAGGCCGAGCTCCGCCGGCTGCACCCGGAGCTGATGGCGACGTCGTCGGCGGTGGGGTCCGAACCCGCGTTCCTCGGGTATGTGTGTCTTGGTTCGCCGGCGGCTCGGGACTTCGTCACCGACACCGTACGGCGGCTGATCACCAGCACACGGGCACGCTGGATCAAGTGGGACTTCAACCTCGACCCGGGTCTGGGCTGTGATCGCGACGACCATGGGCACCTGCCCGGTGAGGGCCTGGTCCGCCATTACGAGGGCCTCTACCGCGTCTTCGACATGCTCAAGGCGGAGTTCCCGGACACCGTCTTCGAGGCCTGCTCGTCGGGTGGACTGCGCATCGACCTGGGCCTGGCCGAACATGTGGACTGCCTGTTCCTGTCCGACCCGGACTGGACCGAGCACCACCTGGCCTGTTTGTGGGGCGCGGCCCGGCTGCTGCCACCGCGCCAGATCCTGCACTGGGTGCAGAGTGAATGGCGTGGTGAGCACCGGTTCCAGAAGGTCGACTACTCCGGCAGCCTGATCAGCGCCGAGCAGTTCGACGCCAAGGTCCAGGCGGCGATGCTGCACCGGTTCGGCATCGCGGCCCGTCTGACCGAGATGCGGCCCGACCTGCTGGACCGGCTGGCGCAGCATGTCCGCGCCTACCAGGACGTCATCCGGCCCATCCTCGAACGGGGAGTGCTGGTGCCGCTGGGCGCACAGCCGCTGCGGGAGGAGAAGGGCCACCGGTTGCCGGCCTTCCAGCTGACCTCCGGTGACGAGCACGTGGTGGCCGCATTCCGACTTCCCCCCGCCGGTGGCTGGGAACCGGTGCGCCCCCTCGGCCTCGACCCCAGCGGCACCTATCGGGTCACGGTGTTGGACCTGGGAGCCTCCACCGCCTCAGACTGCGATGGTGCCACCCTCCTCGCCGACGGCATCCCCCTTCCCGCCGACCGCACCTCCACCCTCGTCCACCTCACTGCACTCTGAGACGTGCTCGGAGCCTGTCGAAGAGCACCTCGTACGCGCTCTGAGCCTGTCGAAGAGCATCCTCTGTACGTGCTCTGAGCCTGTCGAAGAGCACCTCGCAACGCCCCTCGACAGGCTCGACACCAGCTACCCGTCGGCAACCAAAATCAGCGCGTCATGGCTGAACTCACGTGCACCGGGAGCGTGAAGTACGACCGGGTCGCTCGATGACGCGCCGATTCGTGCGCTCCACCACCCAGTGCAAGGTCGCGGCTCCCGGGGTGAAATGTCGACAGAACGCGACTTTTGCGTTACCCGATCAAGAACTCGACAGAACGCGAGTTCTGACGGGCAAAGTCGCGTACCGGGGCCGAAATCTCGACAGAACGCGACTTTTGCGTTGACCCGACCAGAAACTCGACAGAACGCGAGTTCTGGCGGGCCCACGTCGCGGATCGCGTCGAAATCTCGACAGAACGCGACATTTGCGGCGATCCGATCAAGAACTCGACAGAACGCGAGTTCTGACGGGCAATGTCGCCGATCCCGGCTGAAAATCTCAACAGAACGCGACTTTTGGGGCGCCGCGGTCGGCGAGAAGTCGCAGTGCTTGAGCGACTCTCCCAACGCGCCACCCCTGGACGGCAAGAGAACCATCTGGATTAGGGCGGGAGGGCCCTTCGACAGGCTCAGGGCGCTTCGGCAGGCTCCGTGTGGGGGGCCTTCGACAGGCGCAGGTCCCTTCGACAGGCTCAGGGCCCTTCGACAGGCGGGTAGGCGAAGCAGCGGGCGGTCGCTCCACCGTCGACCGTGACGGACTCCCCGTTGATGAAGGAGGCGTCCGGGGAGGCGAGGAAGGCGACCACCCGCGCGATCTCGACGGGTTCGATCAGCCGCTGGATCGGGTGCAACTCCGCGTACTCCCGCAGCAGCGCGTCCGGGTCCTCTGCCGCGTCCAGGAATGACTGGGTGAGGGGAGTGTTGACCGCCCCCGGACGGACGGCGTTGCAGCGGATCCCGCGGTGCGCCTCCTCGATGGCGAGCTGCCTGGTCAGCGCATCGATGCCCCCCTTGGTCGAGGCATACACAAAGGACTCCGGAAAGCCGACCAGGCTGTGGATGCTGGACATGTTGACGATGCTGCCTCCCTGCTCGCGCATGGCTGCCACGGCGACCGAACATCCCAGCAGGGTGCCGATCAGGTTGACGTCGATGATGGCCCGCATCACGGCATCGTCCAGCGTCGCTGCGCTGGTCGGCTTCTCGATGCCGGCATTGTTGACCCAGACCTGGAGCCGGGCGCGCTGCTGTGCCGTGGCACAGGCATCCTCATGCGCCGCCCGCTCGGACACGTCGCCCAGCACCGGTACGAAGCGGTCACCGAGATCGTCACGGGTCGTCGTCAGCGCCGCCTGGTCGCGGTCCAACCCGACCACGAGATGGCCTCGGCCGAGCAGCTCCTCGGCAATCGCCCGGCCGATGCCGTTGGCCGCACCGGTCACCACCGCGGAGGCGGGTTCACCGCTCAGCCGCGACACGTGAGGGATCTCCGTCTGTTGGGGCTGTCAGGGCTGCTGGGACTCATCCGACACATGGCCGACATGCTACTGACCCGTTCAGACCGGATGGGCTGCCACGCTGGTTGCGTCGAAGCCGCCGATTCGGCGCTGACGAAAGACGAGGTGACCGGCATGATGAGGGGATCGGCTGGGCGGAAGGGGCTGACACCATCGCAGCGGCAGACGAGCACCAGGCGGAAGCAGTCGACGAGACCCCGGTCCGTCGACGGCCTCGGGTGCCCTGGTGGGTCAAGGGAGTGCTGTCCCTGGTCGTACTCGCTCTGAGCATCTGGTTCGTGCTGGTGCCGCAGCTGCCTGGTGGCGAGCGGGCCCTGGCGTCGCTGCGGATGGTCTCGCTGCCGTTGATCCTGGTCGCAACCGCCCTCGAAGCCGCGTCGCTGGTCGCCTACAGTGCACTCACCGCGTGCCTGCTGGGGCGGGGACGGCCGCGCTATCCCATTCTGCTGGGCGTCGACCTGACCGCCCTGGGCCTCAGCCATGTGCTGCCGGCCGGTGGCGCCACCGCCGCCGCCATGCGGGTCCGCCTGCTGACGCTGACGGGCACTCGCGCCGGCGATGCCCTGACGGCCGCGGCCATGGAGGCCACCGGGGTGAACCTGATGCTGGGTGTCATCTTCGGGATCGGTGTAGCGGTGTCATTGACCTCGGTCGGTGACAACCCCTACTACCGCAGTGCGGCCATCGGGGTGCTCGTCCTGCTGGTGCTGGCGGCGCTGGGGATCTGGGTGCTGACCCGGCACACGGGTCGTGCCGTCGAGCTGTCCGCCGTCATCGGCCGCCGTCTCCCTTTCCTGACGGCCAAGGGTGCCCAGTCCTTCACCCGCGGGGCAGCCCGCCGGGTACGCGACATGCTCACCGACCCGCGACGGCTGACAGTCGCCCTGCTGTTGGCGGCGGCGAACTGGCTCCTCGACGCCTCGGCGCTGTGGATCATGCTGGCGGCATTCGGTCAGCTGGTGCCGATCGGGCCGCTGCTCACCGTTTACGGTGTCGGCAACATCCTCGCTGTGATGCCGTTGACCCCGGGAGGTATCGGGGTCGTGGAGGCGGTCATGGTCTCCGGTCTGGTGGGTTTCGGCATTCCGCAGCCTGCTGCCGTGCTCGGAGTCGTGGGCTGGCGGGTGCTGGAGTTCTGGCTGCCCATCCCCGCCGCGGCCGCCGCCTACCTGTCCCTCCGGTTCGGGGCGTTGCGGCGCACCGGACACCTCGAGATCAGAGAACGATGAGACGTCAGCTCTGACGGCCCTGCACAACCTTGAGGGCGTCGATCACGCTGACCGCCTTAAGCCTTCCGGCCGACAACGAGTGTGTTCCCTTGGTGCCCTGCCAGGCCTTGGCGAGCATCGACGACCCCAGTATTACCAGCTCGACATGTCGGGACGCCCCGTCGTCGCGGATGTAGAGCTGGACACACCATCGCCCGGTGAGGGTGCGGCCGGAGGCGGAGCCGGCGAAGTCGGCGGTGGTGGGCTGACCGTCAGGGTCGGTACGGATCCGGGCGAAGCGCACGTGGGATCCGGACTGCTCGAGCGCCGACCGGAAGCAGGTCGCGATCGCGGCCACCGACAGCGCGGTGTCCAGCTCGACAGTCTCCTGGCTCACGTCGTGCACCCCTCCCGTGTCCGGTGGACGGCGGTCCAGAGCCGCCAGCCGCTCGCCCACCGAGCATAGAGCGTGCCCCGCCAGTCGCCGACCGGGGACTTTCGTCCCATAGCCAGGTGATCTTCGGCCGTATCGGCGAGGTGGCGGCTGTGACAGCGTGGAAAGGAGACGATCGAAGGAGATCACCATGAGTATCGGGAGCGCGTCGGGAAAAATCGTGGTCGGAGTTGACGACTCGACGGAGGCGTTGACAGCGGCTAGGTACGCCGTCCACGAGGCAGAGCTGAGGAAGACCGATCTGGAGCTGATGCATGCGTACCAGGTACCGGAAGTCGTCGAACCGATCAGTGAGGACTACCGGACCAGAGTCATGCGTGGTCCTGCGGTGGAGGTGATGCGGCAGGTGATGGAACAGTTGGTGATCCCACCCGGTGTGACCGTGCAGAGCTCGCTGCACATGACGGAACCGGTGATCATGCTGGTGGAGGCGTCCGATCGGGCTCAGCTGATCGTGCTCGGCCAGCATCACATCACGCTGGGCGAACGACTGCTGGAGGGAAGCGTGGCCTCCCCGGTGGCGGCCAGGGCGAACTGCCCGGTGGTGATCGTGCCGCGGGTCTGGGACCCGGAGCCGGAGAAGTACGGCCCCGTCGTGGTGGCCCTCGATGGCGACACGCCAGCCGAGACCGCGCTGAGCTACGCCTTCGACGAAGCGGAGGCGCGGGGTTCGCAGCTGGTCGCGTTGCATGCGGTGCCCCTCGGGACGATGCCCGGTGAGCTTTCCCTGCAGCGGCTCAACATCGAGGAGGTGCTGGCCGGCTGGAAGCAGGACCACCCCGATATCCGGGTGAAGACCTTCCTGACCACTGGGGACCCGGACCTGAGCATCATCGAGGCCTCGCGGCAGGCGGCGGTGTTGATCGTCGGACGTCCGCACCGTGACACCTTCGGTGCTTGGACCAGATCCGTTGCCCGGTCCGTGCTCAAGGAGACCCATTGCCCGTTGGTCGTGGTGCCAGCGACGCCCGTCAGCGAAGTGACGGAAGGGACGGTGGCATCGTCGCTGTCTGGCTAGGATCGGATCCGCCCTGGTCGAGGCGAAACGGCGGATACTCGTCACGCATCAGTGCCACGTAGGTGAACACGCGGTAGATCCATCGGTTGAGACCGACGATCAGGTCGAACAGCGCCCGGTTATAGCTGCCGGTGATCAACAAGACGAGGGCGGCGACGAAGACCAGCAGGCCGAGCAGTGAGGTACCGATGTTGTTGCCGTAGCTCACCGGCCAGTCGTCGTTGTTGTTTCGCCAACTGGGGCTGGCCGTGAAGACGGCGATGATGAGGAGATGCGGAATGGCCAGCAGCCAGGACTTGACCAGAACGAGGCCCCGGCTGAGCCGCTCGGGGTAGTCGACGTCGAAGTCCGCCGGATAGTCGGTGCGCGCCAGGCTGAACGGCGGGTAGCGATCGGTGCCGAGCACCGAGTAGGCATAGAACCCCACACGCCAGTTCCACCGCATCACCCCGACATTGAAGTCGAACAGCGATCGGGGATAGCGGCCGGTGAAGAGAATGGCGAAGCCGGCGATGATCGTGTTGATCACGAAGGCAAACCACAGGAACGCCAGAATGACCAAGTGTGGAATGGCCAAGAACCACTTCACCAGCCAGAACCATCTGGAGAGGGAGGGGTCCAGCTCGCCGGACAGCCGCGCCGGGTAGGGCGGTGGCGGTGGCGGCGGGACTGCGACGGCGCCCCCAGCTGGCTCAGCGGGAGGAGCCGGCTCCGGTCCCGGACCGGACGGCGGGCCGGAGAGCGGCGGTCGGGGTGCCGACGGCCCGGTGGTGCGGCCCAGGCCCGCCGAGCCAGCCACCAGCAGCGGGATCCCGACCAGCACAAGCACCAGCCCGGTGATCAGGGTCCCGATCGCGGCGGGCCCGAGAAGGTCGGACCGCACCCCTGCCTGCAGGTCGGCGGCCACCGCCGGGCTGGCATCGGCGTTCATCACCACGACCGTCCAGGTGCCGGACCGGAGCGGGAACTCGACCTGCTGGGTGCCCGGGCCTTCGGCGGAGACCGTCCAGAAATCCTGGCTGCCCGGTGCCTTCGGGACGGCCGAGCCGGCCACCTCGCGATAGCTGGCCCGGAAGGGCCGGAAGAGGACCTGAGTCAGCTCGGAATGCTTGACGTCGGCGAGGTAACGGGCCACATCCGCCTCGGGGGCGATGCCGATGAACAGATTCTGGTCCGGCTGGGCGGCCGTCCCGCGGATCATGAAGGTCCCCACGTCGCCCCAGCGACTCTGCCAGTCCAGCCCGTCGTTGATCACCACGTCGAGCCTGGTGGAGGTCAGTGCGTAGGAGTCCACCTGGTAGCGATGGCTTGCTGTGGTGGAGAAACGATGATCTCCCTGGTACAAAGCGGCCGATCCCAGTACCACCCCGACACCGCCCAGCGAGAGACCGGCCATCGCCAGCAGGATTCCGAGCACCAGTAGCACGACATGCCTGAGGCGATGTTGGGATGTCGGTGGCGGCGGGGGTTCTTCGATGCGGCCAGGGGGGTGGGTGATGACCATGGTGGACGACCTCTCGTTGCAGCCTTGCACCCACTGTGATCCGGCAAACCAGGCTGCGCCATGACCAGAGGTCACCCGCCCAGCGGGACCTTAGGCCCTTCCGCGGCGTCGTCCACCCCGACGCCGCGGCGCTCGGCGACGTGGCCCGGCGGAGGCCGTGCTGAAGTAGGCCGCCCGCCGACGGAGGTGGCGGTGCCCGTCATACGGCGCCGGTACGGCGGCCCGGGCGGCCGGGACGCGGTAGAAGATCGCTTTCCCGGTCTCGATCAACGCGAGATAGCACAGCACCATTCCGGCCAGGGCTGCGAAGAATCCCGCCGGTAGTGGCCTGAACCCGAGGGCCTGCGCGATCGGGGTGGCGGGCAGCAGAGCGCCTGTGGTGACCACCCCCAATGCTGCGAGGGTCAGCGCAAGGCTCGGATGGCTGCGGAAGAAGGGAATGCGGCGCGTCCGGATGGCGAAGATCACCAGCGTCTGAGTGGCGAGTGACTCGACGAACCAGCCGGTCCGGAACTGCTCTGGCCCGGAGTGGAAGACGAACAGCATGACGCCGAAGGTGGCGAAGTCGAAGACGGAGCTGAGCGGCCCGAAAACGATCATGAATCGCCTGATGAAGCTGATGTCCCAATGAGACGGCCGTCGCAGTTGTGGCTCGTCGACGTTGTCGGTGGGGATCGCCAGCTGGCTGGTGTCGTAGAGCAGGTTGTTCAGCAGGATCTGCGACGGCAACATCGGCAGGAACGGCAGGAAAAGAGAAGCACCGGCGGCCGAGAACATGTTGCCGAAATTGCTGGACGTTCCCATCAGCACGTACTTCATGGTGTTGGCGAAGATGCGCCGGCCCTCGGCGACGCCGTCAGCCAGCACCTGGAGATCCTTGTCCAACAAGATCACGTCTGCGGCATCCTTGGCCACGTCCGTGGCCGAGTCGACCGAGATCCCGACATCGGCGGCATGCAGAGCGAGAGCATCATTGACTCCGTCACCCAGGAAGGCGACTCCGGTTCCGACGAGCCGCTGGAGGCGGACGATCCGGGCCTTCTGTTCCGGACTGACCCTGGCGAAGACGGTCGTCTCGGCGATCGCCGCGAGGAGGGCGGCGTCATCGAGCAGGTCGACGTCCGATCCGGTCAGGGCCGCGCCGCCGGGAAGGCCGAGGTCGTGACAGATCTTGGCTGCAACCTCAGCATTGTCGCCGGTCACGACCTTGACCGCGATGCCGAGGGCGGCCAACCGTGCGAGCGCGTCGGCCGCGTCGTGCTTGGGTGGGTCGATGAAGACCAGCAGGCCGACCAGTCGCAGGTCACGCTCGTCATCCGGAGTCAGGCCAGACGAGGCGATGGTCCCGCCCGCCGCACGGGTAGCCACAGCCACCACCCGGTTGCCGGCGGCGAACTCGTCCGCCAGCCTCTCCTGGATAGCTGCAGGGACATCGGTGCAGCGCTCCAGAACGGCTTCCGGGGCGCCCTTGGTGATCAACGTCGAAGCGCCCTCCACATCTCTCACGAGTACGGAGATCATTCGTCGGTGATGGTCGAACGGGAGCACCGCCAGACGGGTGAAATGGCCCACTTGTCGTCGCTGCCTGGCCGCCGCCGGCGAGTCCCACAGCGCCTGATCGAGGGCGTTGCCGCCGACCGGCGCACCGTCGATGTCCCAGTTTTCGCTGCACAACAGGCCAACGCGAACCACGGCCCCCACATCCTGCGCGACCGAGGCGGGAATGGCCCGCATGAAACTCAGATGTCCCCGGGTCAGAGTCCCCGTCTTGTCGGTGAACAGCAGGCTGATGTCTCCGAGGTCCTCGATGCAGACCAGCCGCTTGACCAGCACCTTTCGCCGGCTGAGCCGCTGCGAGCCTGCTGCCAGGCTGGTCGACACGACGGCTGGAAGCAACTGGGGGGTGATCCCGACGGCGATGGCCAGTGAGAACAACAGCGCTTCCAGGAGAGGGCGATGAAAGGCCAGGTTGATCACCAGGATGGTGCTGGTGAGGAACGCTGCGACATAGACCAGCAGCATCGAGAAGCGGCGCAGCCCGACCTGAAACTCGGTGTCCAGCTGCCGCGTAGTCAGCCCCTCCGCGATTCGACCGAACTCGGTCCGCGCTCCGGTCGTCACGACCACCCCGCGGCCGGTACCGGCATGCACCACGGTGCCCATCAGGGCAGAGTTCGCGAGCTCGGCCAGCGGTACGCCCGGCCGCACCGGCGACGCACTCTTCTCCACGGGCATCGACTCGCCGGTGAGTGCGGACTCCTCGCATTCCAGATCGGTGGCTGTCAGCAGCCGGACGTCGGCGGGCACGATGTCGCCGAGGCTGAGCTCGACGATGTCGCCGGGCACCAGCTCGGTGACATCGATGCTGTTGCGGTGACCGTCTCGCACGACGACCACGCGGTGTCGAATCTGTGAGTGCAACGCCTGAGCTGCCCGCTCCGCCCGGTATTCGTTGACGACCCCGAGACCGACGGACAGTGCCACGATCACCCCGATGATGACCGCATCGCTGTGCTGGCCGACGAAAGACGACGCGACGGCGGCGACGATGAGAAGCCCCAGCAGTGGAGAGCGCAGCTGGTGCCACAGCACCGGCCAGAGCCGTGCCTGGTGCGAGGCGACGGCGTTGACGCCGTACTGCTGCCGCCTGAGCCGGACCTCGGTCGTGGACAGACCGTGGGCGGCCGAGACTCGAAGGTCCCGGAGCACGTCTTCCGAGACCCGGGATGAGGCGGTCTGGATCGTCGGTGTCGGTGCCGTGGTGAGCGAGGAGCCGATGATCGCCCCGGTGATGCTCGCCGGCATCGCGGCCCTTCAGTCCTGGTCTTGGTCGGCCTGCAGCTGGGATCCGAAAACCGCTGCCTGTGTACGACGTTCCATGCCGAGCTTGCTCAACAAGGCCGATACGTAGTTCTTGACGGTCTTCTCGGCCAGGAACAGCCGCTGACCAATCTGTTTGTTGGTATAACCGGCGGTGATCAGATCGAGGATCTCGCGCTCCCGTGCGGTGAGCGAGGCCAGCCGGGGATCCTCGGTCCGGACCGGATGGCGGAACCGCTCCAGCAGCCTTCCTGTGATCGCCGGATCGAGCAAGGAGTTGCCCTTGGCCACCTCGCGAATTCCGTCGATCAACGAGGAACCGCGGATCTGCTTCAGCAGGTAGCCCGAGGCGCCGGCCAGCACTGCGGCGAACAGGGCTTCGTCATCGTCATAGGAGGTGAGGATCAGGCACTGGATGTGAGGGAAGCTCGACCGGATCTCCCGGCAGACCTCGATGCCGTTGCCGTCCGGGAGCCGGGCATCGAGCAACGCGATGTCGGGGGAGACTGTCGGGATCCGACGCAGTGCCTCGCCCGCGGTCGCGGCCTCGCCGACGATCTCGATGTCGCCGGGTGCGCTGAGCAGGTCGGTTAGCCCCCGGCGCACCAACTCGTGGTCATCGAGGATGAACACCCTGATCTTGCCGCTCGCCTCACCGGCGGCGTTTACTTCGGAAGCGGAGTCGTCCATCTCAACCGGGTACCCCCATCGGTGTCGTCCTGCCCCTTGTTTACCAGCATGTCCAGGTGCCCTCCGCGCCGCTCGGCCCGGGCTCTGAGGTTGGCCAGTCCGCTCCTACGTCGGTTGTCACGGATACCGAGGCCGTTGTCGGCGATGGTGATGATCAACTGGCGGCGGACCGACTCGACGGAGACGCTGGCCCAGGAGGCTTCGGCGTGCTTGGCGACATTGGTCAGGCCTTCGCGCACCACTGCTTCGACGTCCTTGATGAGGGACCTGTCGACCGAGGCGTCGACCGGCCCGGAGAAGCGGATCATCGGACGGAAACCGAGGGCCGAGCTGACCTCGTCGGTGGCGTGCAGCACCGCACTGCGCAGACCCTGGTGCGCGTCGGAGTCCCGGAGCTCGAAGATCGACGTACGGATCTGGTGGATCGTGTCGTCCAGGTCCTGCACGCTGTGCTCAACCCGTTGCCGGATCGACGGATCCTGAATCCGTGCCGCAGCGCTCTGCACGCTGAGCCCGGTGGCGAAGATCCGCTGGATGACGTGGTCGTGAAGGTCACGCGCGATGCGATCACGGTCCTGCAGAACCATGATGCGCTGCTGGTCCATGCGGGCGTCGGCGAACTCCAGCGCCACCGCTGCGTGGCTCGCGAAGGTCTCGGCCATGGCCAGGTCGGCCCGATCGAAGGGCTGGCGCCGTCTCAGACGGCCGACCATGATCGCGCCGCGCGCCCCAACTGAGCCGATCAGTGGGAAGGTCATCAGTGGTCCGACCGGGACATGCTGCTGCAGGTGCACGTGCCAGCCCCGCAACGCGTCGACGGAGTCCACCAGGATGCCCTCACCACTCTCCATCGCGGCGGAAACCAGTGAGCGTTCGGCCGGGTACTTGAGACCCAGCAGCTCGGCCTCAGCGATCCCTCGGGCGACCGCGACCTGGAGGACAGCGGGGTCGGGACTCGGCAGCACGAGGGTGACGATGTCGGCATCGGCCAACCGCTTGACGCTGTCGGCGATCCGGTTGAGCAGGTCGCGGTCATCCTCGTTCGGCTCGAACAACGCCCGGGTGATCTCAGCAGAGGCCCTCAGCCACTCTTGCCGGCGGCGCGATTCCTCGTACAGCCGTGCGTTCTCGATAGCGATGCCTGCAGTCGCTGCGAGAGCAAGCACCAGCTCCTCGTCCTCAGCGGTGAAAGCGCCCCCGTCGACCCGGTCGGCCAGGTAGAGGTTGCCGAACACCGCGTCCTTGGACCGGATCGGTACGCCGAGGAAGCTCCGCATGGTGGGGTGGCCGGCGGGGAAACCGGAGTAGCGGGGATCGTCGACGATGCGGTCGATCCGGATCGGCGCCCGTTCCTGGATGACGGCACCCAGCACCCCTCGGCCCTTGGGCGGCTCACCGATCGCCGCCACCGTGGCCGGGTCCATCCCAAGATGCACGAACTGTTCGACCTCCCCGTCGTTCCCGAGGACGCCGAGGGCCGCATAGGTCGCCTCGGCGATGTCACGGGCGACTTCGACGACCCGGTTGAGGACGGCCGGCAACGACAACTCGCCGACGATGGACCGGTTGGCGATCAGCAGGCGGCGCAACCGCTCGCGGCTGACCGACATCTCATGGGCCCGTTCGATCAGCATCGTCATCAGGTCCTCGGATTCACGCTCAGCACAGCCGCCTCCGGCGGACCCTGCCGCGGAAGGGCTGAGCGGACTGCGCTGATCGTCCATCGCCCTTCAGGCTAGTCGTGTCCCGCCCGGTCGGGGAACGATTCTCCACACAGCTCTGGGGCGATGGCGGTCGCGGAAGCCGCGACACCTCACGCATGGGCACTCATCACCGATCGGAGACAGGGTGGAGGTTCCGGCCGACGATGCGTCCGCTGATTCGGCGCGGGATGATCTGGATGAACAGGTTTCTCAAACCTGAGGCCCAGGGGACCAGACCATCCACCGACCACAACCGGACCAGCTCGACCGGCTCGGCCACAGACTGAGCCCGACCGCGTGCCATGATGCTCCAGCCAGTCCTGGCGTCCTGATCCAGCTCGTCGACCTCGAAGGCGACGTCGCTTGGCCGGCTAAGCTCCGAAAGCAGGCCGTAGGGAGATGTACGGAAGACGATGCATCCCCCGTAGTAGGCGTACGTCACCGGCAGGATCTGCGGCCCGTCGCCAGCCTGCCAGGCGACTCGGCCAACCGTATGGGTCTGTAGCAGCTCGAGGCACCGTTCGGTGCTCAACTCGGTGAACTCGCTCTGCCGTGATTCCTCACCGGCGTGGTCGCTCATGGTGGTCATCGGTCGACCTTGATGCGGGAGTGCCGCCGTCGCGACTGGGGCACCGCCGGACGATGCCGAGTCTCACCGTTGCTCGACGGCTGGGTGAGTTCACCCGCGATTGATGAAGCCCAGGCGCGGATCTTGTCGAAGTCGCGAAAATCGCCTTCATACGTCCCAGTGGCCATCCATCGGCTGACCGGACCGGTGGCCTTTGTCCGGTCGAGCCGGCCACCGAAGGTCCTCGGGGGGTCGGTGCCGATCAGGATCGCGGCTTTGCGGACCGCGACCGGAGCACCGATCTGTTCGTCTGCCGCACCTTCGCCGCAGGGCCCGCTCTGGAAGAGCCACACCGGGCGTCGGGAAAGCTCGGTTGCGTGCCTCTTCAGGTAGTCGACGGCGTCCTTGAGCCAGCGGTTGAGATAGACCGGGCTACCGATCACCACAGCGTCGTAGCCGGCGGCGTCGAGATCCGGCGAGCAAGCGCGGACGTCGACGGCGAGATCGGCGCTCCGCAGTTCGTCGGCGATCGCCTCGGCGATCTCTGCGGTTGCACCCATCCGCGTCGCGTAGGCGACAAGAACGTTCTTCATGAACGACCGACTTTCCTGTTGTACTTCCCTGGACCTGGCTAAGCGTTGCCCGTGTGACCACCGTTGCTCGCCATGGTTCGGCCGAACCATGGGCGATGGTCCCAAGGGCGCATGACCTTGGTCCCAGCACCGGAACGGTGTGGGCAGGGTCGTCACCGGGCTTGATCAACAGCGGAGTTGGCGAGGCTGCGGAGCGGCTCAGTCACGCGTGAGCGCGACCTTGAGGGCTCCAGTGGAGGACGCGTCGGCGAACACGGAGTAGGCCTCCATCATCTCGTGCAGATGGAACCTGTGGGTGATGAACTTCGCCGTGTCGAGCTGTCCGCTCGCCAGCATCTGCAGCAGCGTCGAGGTCGAGTAGGTATCGACCAGCCCGGTGGTGATCGTGACGTTCTTGATCCAGAGGGTCTCCAGATGCAGGGTGGCCGGCTTGCCGTGCACACCGACATTGGCCACGTGACCGCCCGGGCGGACCAGTCGGGTGCACAGCTCGAAGGTGTCAGGCGTCCCGACGGCCTCGATGACGACATCTGCGCCGAGGCCTTCGGTCAGCTCCATGACCGCCCTCTCCGGGTCCTCGTCGGCGAGCAGCGCGACATCAGCGCCGAAGTGTTTGGCCGCCTCGAGTCGTGAGGGTGCCAGATCGATGGCGATCACCCTGGCAGGTGAGAACAGGTGGGCGGTCATGATCGAGGCCAACCCGATCGGACCCGCACCGACAATGGCCACCGTGTCAGCGGGGGACACCGTGCCGTTGAGCACGCCGACCTCGTAGGCGGTGGGCACGATATCGGCCAGCATCAGGGCCGACTCATCGCTGACGGCGTCGGGGAGGGGGTAGAGCGAGGTGTCAGCGAACGGAACCCGGACGAACTCGGCCTGGGTGCCGTTGATCAGATGGCCGAGAATCCAGCCACCGCCGTTGACGCACTGGCCATAGCTGCCCTTGCGGCAGTACCGGCAGCGTCCGCATCCGGAGATGCACGAGACCAGCACGCGCGACCCGACAGTGATGCCGGACACCGCGGTTCCGACCTCCACCACGGTGCCGACGGCCTCATGGCCGAGAATCTGTCCAGGTTGGACCTCGGGCACGTCGCCCTTGAGGATGTGCAGATCCGTTCCGCAGATGGTGACGGCGTCGACGCGGACGATAGCGTCCCGATCATCGACCAGGTCGGGCAGAGCCACGGTCTCCCAGCTCTTGTTGCCTGGGCCGCCATCGACGAGCGCCTTCATCACGATGCCTTACCTCCTGAAAGTCGCGGTGATCACAGTCAACTCGCTCCGAGGAAGCTTGTGCAGAGTCGAAGGTCCCGCTTCCCGGCCTCTCCTGATCTTCCCGGTGGCCCGGTCCGGGCACGCCGCGCAGGACCAATGGCCCTGCGAACGGTGACTTCCGGTCATAGCGGTGCAGTGCCGAAGTGGGCACAGTGGAGGGGGACGAGGACTACCGAGAAGGAGCCGACATGGCCAGCAGAGAAGTGGTCGTGGGCATCGACGACTCACCGTCGGGACGAGCAGCACTGCGTTGGGCCGTCGAGTACGCCCGGGCGACCGACCGCCCGTTGCATGTGCTGCACGTCATCACACCGATGATGGATGCGCCGGTGGTCTGGTCACCTGGCTTCGCCGGGATGGCGGCCCAGCACGACCCGGCGACAGCCGAGGTCGAACGGGCCAAGATCCGGACGATGTTCAACCAGGCCGGCCCCAAGCCGGCGTGGCAGCTCGAGTTCGTCCAGGGTCCAGCCGGGCTGAGACTTGTCGGCAAATCCGAACACGCGAGCCTGCTGGTCATCGGTACCCATGAGCACGTCGGCCTGGGCAGGATCCTGCAGGGTTCCGTCAGCCACTACTGTCTCAGCCACGCCCAGTGCCCGGTGGTCGCCGTGCCGCCGACCTTTGACGAGGCCGGAGCACAGCACGACGTGACCGCGCACGACATGACACCGTCGGGGCTGTGATGACCAGCAGGGGCGTGCAGCGCATCGTGGTCGGCGTCGACGAGTACGAACCCTACGGCGACTTCGCCGCCCTGCGGTTCGCGGCGGACGCGGCCCGACAGCGCGGCGGTGTGATCAAGCTGGTGCATGGCTGCGGCCCCCGGCACAGCATCGGCCACGAGAGCCGTGCTGCCATCGATGAACGGGTCCGCCGGGGGCGCCGGCTGCTGGGCGGGGCCGCCCGTCGGCTGGGCAGGATGACGGAGCTGGATACCAGGATCCAGGTGCTGGCCTCACCGCTGCCGGCGGCCGAAGTGCTGCTCGAGGAGTCGAAATCGGCCGCCATGATCGTGCTGCAGCGACGAGACCTGGCCCAGGCCAGGCGGGTCTATGCGGGGTCCACCACAAGCACGGTGGCCGCCCAGGCCACCTGCCCGGTTGCCGTCGTCAGGTCTGAGCAGGTCGACAGCGAGCCTCTGACAGGCGGTGTCGTGGTCGGGGTGGACAGTCTCGGTCATGCCCGTCAGGCGCTGGCGATGGCCTTCCAGGAGGCGTCCTGGCGTGGTGTGGACCTGACCGTCATCCACGCCTGGGAGCCACACGTGAGCGCCGCGCCCTACTACGGATACGTCCCGCCGGACGCCTCGGAGATCGAAGTGGCCCACCAGGACGAGGCGCGGGCCCTCGCCGAGGCCTGTGCCGGGATGAGCGAGATCTATCCCGACGTGCAGGTGCACCGGGAGCTGGTGGAAGGTCCGGTGGTCAGGACGCTGCTCGAGCTGAGCAGGAACGCCCAGCTGCTGGTCGTCGGCAGGCACGGGCACTCCCAGCTGGCCTCGCTGGGGTTGGGCACGGTGGCCCGGCACATGATCCGCCAGTCGCCCTGCCCGGTGCTGGTCACTCCTGGCGAGCCACCAGCGCAGCAGCACCTGCTCAGCGGGACCGAGGTGGCCGTCGGGCCGGGGTACTAGGCGGGCTAAGAATTCTCCAAAGTTCGTTCGCGATGCTGAGGACTCCGTTGACCAAAGGAGACCCTCGTGCTGGACACCATCTTCGGCCTGCCCCTGCACCCCCTCATCGTGCACGCGACTACCGTCGTGGTGCCGACCGCCGCGCTGGCTGTGCTGCTTGCGGCGGTCTGGCCGAGATTTCGCCGCTGGGCGGGCTGGGGCCCGCTGGCCCTGAGCCTCGTCTCGATCGTCCTGGTGCCCCTGACCACGCAGTCCGGTGAGTCGTTGGAGCATCGGTTGCCCCGCTCCGGGTTGATCCAGCGGCACGCCGAGCTGGCCGATGGGCTGCTGCCCTGGGTGATCGTGCTGGCCGTCGGAGCTGCCGGACTGTTCTGGGGCCATCGCCGTGGCCGCTCGGGGACGTCGACGCTGCCGCGGTGGCTGGTGGCGCTGACACTCGTTATCGCACTGGTCGGAGCGATCGGCACCACCGTCCAGGTCGTGCTGATCGGCCACAGCGGCGCCGAGGCAGCCTGGTCATCGACCGGGTAGGGCATTCTTGGCTCATGCCCTACAACGCGAGCTGGCGACCCCGATCGGCCGCCTTCCGTTGACCGAACCGACGGAGCCTGCGCCCCGGCTGTTGCTGGTGGAGGACGACCGCGACCTGGCCGAGATGTTGACTGAGATCCTGCGCAGCGAGGGATACCTGGTAGAGGCGGCCTCCGACGGGCAACAAGGGTTGCACCTGGCCCTCTCCCGCCCGTACGAGCTGATGGTGCTGGACCGCGGGCTGCCCGCGATCGAGGGGCTCGACCTGCTGACGAGGCTGAGATCGCGTGGAGTGGTCACCCCCGTGCTCGTCCTGTCGGCCTTGGGACTGCCCCGGGATCGGGTGGACGGCCTGAACGCCGGGGCGGAGGACTACCTGTCGAAGCCGTTCGACCTCGACGAGCTGCTGGCCCGGCTGCGGGCGCTGCTGCGGCGGCACCGGGAGGAGGCGGAGTCTCTGACCCTGCCGTGCGGGCGGTTCGTCATCGACTCGCGCACGGTCCTGCTCACCGACGGTCGCACCCAGGTGTTGTCGGACCGGGAAAGCTCCTTGCTCGAGGTCTTCGCACGCCGGCCCCAGCAGGTCTTCAGCCGGCAGGAGCTGATGTCGCGGGTCTTCCCCGACGCCGAGGAGGAAGGGGTGGTCGACACCTACGTTCACTATCTGCGACGCAAGCTCGGCAAGGCCAGTGTGCGCACGATCCGAGGACTCGGTTACCAGCTGGGCCGGTCGTGAGCGACCGCAGGAGGGAGCCCGAGCTCCGCCGGGCGGCGTGGCGGGTGGGCAGCCAGACGGCGCTGCTGGTGATCCTCACTCTGGCTGTGGTCGCCGTGCTGGTCTTCTTCACCGTCGTCCGGAGCCAGCATGAGCAGGTGGGCCGAACGCTGGACAACGCCATCGCTGCCCTGCATGAGGGCTCCGACCAGGACCGGGACGGAGACGTGTCGTCCTCTCCGGGAGTGCAGCTGGCGGTCTTGACCACTGCGGGGGTCCGCAGCTCGGCCGGGGTGCCCGACGGCCTGCCGGATCTGACCGTGATGCGCGCTGTGCTCGCCACTGGCCACACGGACCGGCGCGACGTCCAGCTGGCCAGCGGCCGGTATGCGTTGCTGACCAAGCGACGGGGGACAACCGTCGTGCAGGCGATGCTGAGCCTGCATGAGCAGCGTGAGGAGCAGTTGCGGATCCTGGAGTCGTTCGGGCTGGCAAGCGTTGCCGGGCTGCTGCTGGCCACGGCCGCGGGTTTCTGGCTGGCCGGTCGGGCAGTACGACCGATGGCCGAGGCACTGGCCCTGCAACGTCGGTTCGTCGCGGACGCGAGCCACGAGCTGCGGACCCCGCTCACCCTGCTCAGCACCCGGGCCCAGCTGCTCCGTCGCCGGATCAGGTCCGCCGGCCGCACCGACGACGCCCTGTTGCGTGACGTCGACGGCATCGTCGCGGACACGAAAGCGCTTACTGACATCCTGGAGGAGCTCCTGTTGGCGGCCGATACCAGGGCCGAGGTCCCCCGGGTGACCGTCGACGTCGCCGCCCTGGTTGCCGCGGTGGTGGCAGCCGCCGCTGCCGAGGCTGACCGGCGCGGGGTCCAGCTCACCCTGCGCAGCGATGAACCGGTGAGGCTCAGCGCTGGTGCCCCGACCGCCCTGAAGAGAGCGGTGACCGCGTTGATCGACAACGCGCTGACCCACGCCAAGGGGCAGGTGCGGGTCACCGTGACCCGGCTTGCCACCGAGGTGGTCATCAGCGTCCGTGACGACGGTCCAGGTCTCGATGAGGACTCCGTCCCGCAGATGTTCGCCCGCTTCGCCAGCGACCGGCGCGAGCCTGCCGCGGCCTCGGGTCGGCGCCACTACGGGTTGGGGCTGGCGCTCGTCTCCGAGGTGGCTGCCCGCCACGGCGGCCGCGTGCTGGCCGAGAACGTCCCGGGCCCGCAGACGGGGGCCGATGTCCGGCTCATCCTGCCGTCCCGTCGCTAACCTCGCGGAGACACGTCCACAGCCGGTTCCGGACGGTGCACACCCCGAGGACGGTAGCCCAGGGACTCGGAGATCCCGCACAGGTCGGCGATGTACCACAGGGTGGCCAGCCACATCTCGGTTCCCTGCAGGCCCGGCCGGTGCTGAACCGCGGCAGGTCCGCTGAGGGGCGCATGCGCGAACGAGAAACCCGCCTCGTCCTGCCACTGGGCCAGCACCTCGGGTATCTGGGCCTGCGCCCAGGCGACGATCTCCGGCCGGCGGTGGCCTGACTGCCGACTGGCGAGCCACAGCGGGTGCGCCACATCCAGCACATTGCAGGCGGTGGTGCGACCGGGACCGAAGTGTCGCTCGTCGGCCGCCTGCTCGAGAGTGGTGTTGATCACCCGATCCGGGAACGGCAGCGGGATGCCGAACTGGGCGAACGATCCGCGGGAGCCGCGGTAGAAGCCGTTGACCGGCTGGAGGAGGCCGTCGGAGAGCCGGGGCGCGGACCACATCCCGTTGTCGCGCCGCGTGTGCGTGACCAGCCAGCCGATGAACGCGTCGAAGGTGGTCAGATTCTGCTCGGACCAGTCGGGCTGATAGCTGAGATTCCACCTGAACGCGGTGCCGATGGTGTCCACAGCGGCTCCGGCGCCCCAGCCCCGGCTGCTCCACGGCAGGTCACGCAGGATCCGGCACAGCTCTTCGGCGGACATCTGCTGCACGGCCCTGATCGGGTGCACGAACCTCGACCCGAGCAGGTCCAGGGCGTAGCCGAGGCTCAGCACGTGATAGTGCGCGTCACCCTGCTCGAAGCCTGCGGGAGCCTCGCCGTGCAGGCCCTCACTGGTCAGCAGCGGCGTCAGGCCGGTCACCGGGTCCTGGTTCTGCCGAAGCCGGTCGACATGCTGCTGCGTGGTGAGCTGGCCCGGGGCCTGCCCGGTCAACAGGATCGACACCTCGATGGCGTCGGCGTGCGCACGCAGGGTGGCTGCGGCACCCGGCGCGTCGACGTACCGGCCGGTCGTGGAGCCGTCGGCCGCGACGGCGCCCGGCTGCCAGTAGCGCTCGACCACGCTCGCGCACTGCTCTGTGGCGCGGGCTGCGAAGTCTGCCAGCCGGGAGGACAGCTCCCGGGTCAGGTCACGCGGACGTTTCGGCTCGCGCCGATCCCGGATGAAGCGGGCCGGGTTGCCGCCGACGATCGCCCAGGCCGGCACGTCCTTGGTCACCACAGCACCTGCTCCGACGACCGCATGCGAACCGATGGTCACCCCGTCGACGATCACCACATGTGAGCCGATCCAGACGTCGTCGCCGATGGTGATGCCGCGCGTGGTGATCGGCTGGCGGAACACCTCGCGGTCGGCCTCGAAGCCGTGGTTGAAGCCGAGGATGGAGGTGTGTGCGCCGATCCGCACGCCGCTGCCCATCGTCACCGAGCCCCGAACCACTGTGAACGCATTGACGGTGCAGTGGTCGCCGCAGCGGAGGTCATCGGTCACATAGGCGTGGGCGGCGATGTAGCAGTTGTCGCCCATGGTCAGCGACCGGGGATGGACCATGGCCAGCTCTGACAGGAAGGTCCGCTCGCCGATCGAGCCTCCGGTGGCGGCGATGATCGAGCGCTGGTGCGCCAGCTGTCGCGCCTGCTCCTCCTCGGTGGCGTCGTGCCAGAACAGCCACCCGTTGTAGTCGAGCAGCTTGGGATCGGTCACGGGCAGTTGAGTGGCCTGGCTCACGGCGCTCCTGGTCAATGCGGGAAAGCGGATTCTCGGACCTCCTCAGTATCGAGCATGGCAGCAGCCGCAGCCTCGGCAGGAGACGTGTTGTTCTCATCGTGGACGGTACGGTGGGGCAGTGGAAAGAGACCCGTACCGGCTGACCGTCAGGTTCGACCCCGTCGAGGACCGGCAGGTGCGGTCGCTGACCGCCGGCTCGGCGGGCGCCCGGCCCGAGGTGGTGCTGCTGCCGGGCCTCGGACTGCCCGGCTACCTCGCACCCTGGGCGCGCGTCATCTCGGAGTGGACCAGGGCGACGGTGCTCGACCTGCCGGGCTGGCGATTCGGGCGACGCCCTTCGTGCAGCCCGACCCTGCAGCACATCGCGATCGCCTGCGCCCGCTGGCTGGAAGTGACCGACCGGAGCGACGTGATCCTGCTCGGACACTCGACCGGTGCGCAGGCGGTGCTGCGTGCTGCGCTGCTGGTGCCGCAGCGGATCGCCGCAGTGGTGCTCGCCGGACCCACCTTCGCACCCGGCGTACGGACCATGCCGGCTCTGCTGCGGACCTCCGTCAGCACCTTCTCCCGCGAGGTCGCCGCGGAGTTCCCGGCGATCGCACCGTCAGTGCTGGCCAGCGGGATGTTCCCGCTGGCCCGGTTCATCCGATCGGCGATGCCCGATCGGCCGGAGGAGCTGGTCCCGCAGCTCGCGTCCCCGGTGATGATCATGACCGGTGAGCACGACGGGCTGGCCCCGCCCGGCTGGGCGGCCGAGCTGGCACGGCTGGTCTCCGCGCCACTGACGATCCTGCCGGGAGCGCATAACGCCTGCTTTCCGTTTCCTCGGCGGGCCGACCAGGCCCTGCGTGAGTTCGTCGCCGGGCTCGAACAGCCGGCTGCACCTGGAGGAGCGTCGGAGTCTTGAGAGTCGTGGTCCTCTCCGACACCCACAGCCCGCGACGATGGCAGCGTTGCCCGGCAGCCGTCGTGGAACACCTGGAGGCCGCCGACCTGATCCTGCACGCCGGTGACGTCTGTACGGTCGACGTTCTGGAACATCTTTCCAACTGGGCGCCGGTGCACGCCGTGTTGGGGAACAACGACCTGTCCGAGGTTGCCGAGTGGGGAGCGCCAGAGACCCTGGAACTGGACCTGGGCGGGCTCCGGGTGGGCATGATCCATGACAGCGGACCGGCCACCGGTCGTGTCGCCAGGATGCGTCGCCGCTTCCCGACCGCTGATCTGGTGGTGTTCGGCCACTCGCACATCCCACTGGATCAGACGGAGCACGGCCTGCGGATCTTCAACCCAGGATCGCCGACGGATCGCCGTCGACAACCCCACGGCACCCTCGGACTGCTCGACATCCGAGAGGGAGGGCTGGTTACGGCGCGACTGGTGCCGTTGCCCTGACGGGCTCAGGCGGCCAGGGTCCGCTGGTCGCGCAGCAGCGCCAGTGCCTGACGCTCGATCTGACGTACCCGTTCGGCCGAGATGTTCCAGCGCGCGGCGATCTCGTTCAACCGTGCCTGCCGACCATCGAGCAGACCGAAGCGGCGCCGCACGATGTCGGCGGCCCGCGCATCGAGCCGGGCGAGCAACGCCTCCAGCTGGGCGCTCTCCTCGGCCTCGACGACCATCTCATCGGGTCCGGGAGCCGTCTCGCGGGCCACCAGGTCACCGAGTGACGTGTCTCCGTGGTCCTCGATCGGGGAGTCCAGGGAGAGGTGTTCGCGCCCGAAGCGGATCAGCTCCAGCACCCGGTCGAGCTCCAGGCCGAGCTCGTCGGCGATCTCAGCTCTGTCGGGCTCCCGGCCGAGCCGGCGCTCCAGCGCGCGGCGGGTGGCCTGCACCTGGTTGACCTGTTCGGCGACGTGGATGGGCAGGCGGACGATCCGACCCTGCTGCGCGATGCCGCGGCTGATGGCCTGTCTGATCCACCAGGTGCCGTAGGTGGAGAACTTGAAACCCTTCGTGTAGTCGAACTTCTCCACGGCCCGGATGAGGCCGGTATTGCCTTCCTGCACCAGGTCGAGCAACGGCAGCTGGCTCCGGAGGAACTTCCGTGCAACCGAGACCACCAGACGGAGGTTGGCGGTGACGAAACGCTGCTGTGCAAGCTGACCCTCCTCGACCAGCAGGGTCAGCTCGGCCTTGGTGGGGCGGGCAGCGCCTCGGCGACGCGCCGGTGCCGTCGCCGGGCTGTCGAGCAGTCGCTGGGCGTAGATCCCGAGTTCGATCGTCTTCGCGAGCTCCACCTCGTCGGCTGCGCTGAGCAGGGAGGTCTCACCGATGGCGTCGAGGTAGAACCCGACAGAGTCCCCGACTCCGTCGGCCGAGTCGTGGGTGGGACGCCTTGCGCTGCTGTTGACCACGATGGGCCCCTTACTTACGGTGATCGGGAGGCAGAGACTCTGATCCAGGTACCCACCGTCGGAGGGGGACAAACTGCGACCCGATGGTCAGGGCGTTGCGGGAGGCTCAGGGCGGCCGCTGGCCTTCGGCTCGGAGAGGGCGCGGAGGCGTCGGTTATCGTCCTCGAGATCGAGGACCATGGCGATCCCGGCGAGATTGAGGCCGTCGTCCAGCAGGCTGATGATCCGCTCCAGCCGCGAGATGTCGTCTCGGCTGTAGAGGCGAGTGCCGCCTGGTGTGCGACTGGGATCGAGCAGGCCGGCCTTCTCGTAGGCCCGCAGGTTCTGCACCCCGGTGCCGACCATGTTGGCGGCCACGGAGATCCCGAAGATGCCGGCGGACCGATCCGAGAAGTCGGCTGTCATCGGTCCTCCCTGATCTGTCTGCAGGGTCTTGCCCTGTCCTGTCGGCTTTGGTATATAAGAAGTGTAGCGGTCACCATAGAAAAGTGATGACCGTCCGCATCGACTTTTTGTCTACTTTCGGAGGTGAAACCCGATGTTGATGCGTACCGATCCGTTCCGGGAACTGGATCGACTGAGCCAACAGGTGTTCGGGACTTCTGCCCGTCCCGCCACCATGCCGATGGATGCCTGGCGCGAGGGTGACTCGTTTGTGGTCGAGTTCGACCTGCCCGGCGTCAGCGTCGACTCCATCGACCTCGACGTCGAACGCAACGTGCTCACCGTGCGCGCCGACCGCGCTCCCCGGGAGGGCATGAACGAGATGGTGGCCGCCGAGCGGCCGCGCGGGGTCTTCAGCCGTCAGCTGATCCTCGGTGACAACCTGGATCTGGACAAGATCAGCGCCAGCTACGCCGACGGCGTGCTGCGTCTTCGCATCCCGGTCGCCGAGAAGGCGAAGCCGCGGAAGATCTCCATCGAGACCCCCGACGCCGAACAGAAGGCGATCGTCGTCTGAGGACAGCCTTGGCGGGCGCTGGGCCACTGGAGAGAGCGGGGGCCGACGACAGTTCCGTCGGCCCCGCCATCTCCGGTTCAGGTCTGCTGGCAGCTAGGGGGTGGGCGAGCCACCGTTGACGTTGAGCGTCTCACCGGAGACATAGCTTGACTCCGGTGAGGCGAGAAAGACGAACGCCGGGGCCAGTTCGGCCGGTTGGCCGGGCCGGCCCAGCGGCGTGCTCTCGCCGAACTCCGGAAGTTCCTCCGGTGGTTGGCCGCCGGCTGTCTGCAACGGGGTCCAGATCGGTCCCGGCGCCACCACATTGACCCGGATGCCACGCGGGGCCAGTTGCTGAGCGAGTCCCTTGGAGAAGGCGTTGATCGACGCCTTGGTGGTGGCGTAGTCGAGCAGTCCCGGTGAGGGCTGGTAGGCCTGGATCGACGAGGTGTTGATGATCGTCGAGCCGGGCGTCAGGTGCGGGACCGCGGCCTTGCAGATCCAGAACATCGCATAGACATTGGTCTTGAAGGTCTCGTCGAACTGCTCCTCGGACAGATCCTCGAGCTTGTCCACGAACTGTTGCTTGGCGGCGTTGTTGACCACGATGTCCAGGCCGCCGAGCCCTTCCACTGCGGTGTCCACCAGCCGGCGGCAGTACTCCGGGTCGGTCACGTCACCGGGCACCGTCAGCGCCTTGCGTCCGGCGTCCTTGATCATCTCGACGATCCATCGGGCGTCCTCCTCCTCTTCCGGAAGGTAGGACAGGACGACGTCGGCGCCTTCGCGGGCGAAAGCGATGGCCACGGCCGCACCGATCCCCGAGTCCGCGCCGGTGATCAGCGCCTTCCGGCCGGTCAGACGTCCGGAACCGCGATAACTGTCCTCTCCGTGGTCTGCGTGTTCCTTCAGCCGGGAGTCGAGGCCGGGCCCTGCCTGCGACTGGGCGGTGGTGTCGATGTCGCTGTACTGCTGGGTGGGGTCTTGCATCGTGTACTGGTCGGGCGCCACTGCTGATCTCCTTGATCTCGTCGGCGGACTGCTCGATGAGGGTGATGGCTGGGTCAGGACGTGGGCTGGTCGGACTGCGTCGTGCCGTGCAGCTGGTCGGCGGCCTTCTTGATCACGTCACTCACCGGCGCCGGCATCTTGTCGGCGTTCCTGCGCACCTGGTCAGCCAGGTTGGCGATGTTGTCCTGCACCTTGGCCTGCACCTTGGGGTCATGGGCGACCGCGGAGGCCCGGCTCTTCAGCTCTTCGAAACGGGCGCGGCCGGCCCGGGTGCCCAGCACATAACCGATCGCAAGGCCGGCGCCGGTGGCGATGATGGTCCTCAGCTTCATGTCAACGTCCTTCGTCGTAGGGGGTCTTCTGCGTGCTTCCGACGGTCTCAGCTGCCCGGCCATTCACCGGTCAGGCGCTCGAAGCCCTTCGCGCCGAGGCGGTCGACCAGGGCCTTCACGGTGGCGAAGACGGCGCCCTGGATCGCGGCGGCGGCGATGATCTCGCCCAGACCGTACTCGGACTCGAGGGCGGCCGGGGCGTCGTCCTGGTGCGCGACGCGTCGCCACACCTGCTTGAACACGATGCCGGAGATGGCGCCCGCCACCAGTCCGGCCACCAGGCCGAACGGCCGGTAGGCCACTTTTGCTAGTTTGCTCATCATTCCTCACTGTCGGATCTCTTCACAACGCCACCCAGTCGGGCCCGGGCGAACCGTGCTGACAGTCACCCAGTTAACTCTTACCCATCCGGGTGCGCGCCAAGCACCCTCCGGAGAGGCAGCGACAGCAGCAGATGGTGGACCTTGCAGGGGCGTTCTACGCCGTGTTCGGGCTGGCCGCGTTGGCCGCCGCTCTGCTGCCGCGAGTGCTGGGGCGGGTGCCGATCTCGATGCCGATCGTCTTCTTCGGCGCCGGCCTGGCGGTGTTCGCTGCCTTTCCTTCGCTGCCGAGCCCCGACCCGCTCACCCATGCCGGCGGCACAGAGCACCTCACCGAGGCCTGCGTCCTGGTCTCGCTGATGGGTGCCGGGCTCGCCCTCGACCGGCCGTTCAGCTGGCGGGGCTGGCGAACCACCTGGCGGCTGCTGTCGGTGACCATGATCCTGTCGGTGCTGGCGATGGCTGTGCTGGGCTGGGCCGCGCTGGGCCTACCGGTGGCCGTTGCGTTGTTGTTGGCTGCCGCGCTGGCCCCCACCGACCCGGTGCTGGCCAGCGAGGTGCAGGTGGCAGAGCCGGCCGAGGACCCGGATCAGTCCGACGAGGACGAGGCGAGGTTCGCCCTCACCTCCGAGGCCGGGCTCAACGACGGTCTGGCGTTTCCGGTCGTCTTCGCAGCGATAGCGATCAGCCTGACGGGTGTCGCCCCGGCAGGATGGCTGCCGGAGTGGATCGTGCGGGATGTCCTGTGGCGGGTGGGCATCGCCGTTGTCGCGGGTCTGCTGGCCGGATGGTTGCTGCGCAAGCTGTTCTTCTCAGTGCCGTCCCAGCGCTTCCGGCTGGCCGAGCATGCCGAGGGCTTCGTGGCGCTGGCGGCGACCTTCCTGGCCTACGGGTTCACCCAGCTGGTCCATGGCTACGGGTTCCTGGCGGTCTTCGTCTGCGCCTGCACCATCAGGGCCGCCGAGCGATCCCACGGCTACCACCGTGTACTGCATGGTTTCGTCGAGCAGATCGAGCGGCTGCTCACGGTGCTGGTGGTGACCCTGCTGGGGGGAGCTGTCGCACGAGGGCTGTTGGCCGGCACCACCTGGCCCGAGGTTGCGGTCGCCGCCGCGTTCATCCTCGTCATCCGGCCGCTGACCGGCTGGGTCGCGCTGCTCCGCGGACGGACCGGCCCCCGGGAGCGAGCGGTCATCGCCTTCTTCGGCGTACGCGGGGTCGGATCGCTGTTCTATCTCGCCTTCGCACTCCAGCAAGGATCCTTCGCTGGGCATCAGGAACAGCTTTGGCGGCTGGTCACCTTGGTGGTCGGGGGTTCGATCCTCATCCACGGGGTTATGGCGACGCCGGTCATGTCGGTGCTGGACCGGCTACGGGCGCGGGCTGCCCGGGAACGTCACGGTGACGAGGACGCCGCGCCGATCACTCCGGTCTAGTGCGGCCAAGACCTGCATAGGAGTGCCGGATCGGGGTATCTGCTAGGAGGCTTCACTGCCACAGAGAACTCGAAGGAGCCTTGATGAGTCAGTCTTCGCGCGGGATAAACCTGACAGCTCAGCGGCGGCGTGCCAGCACCCGAGCCGTCCGATGGCTCACCGGGGTGGCGGTCGCCGCCCTGGCGCTGACGTCGTGCGCCACCGGGGCCTCAGATGCACCGCAGCCGAAGAACAGCGACTACGGCCCTGGAGCCGAGATGAAGGGGCAGCTGCAGATCCTCGGCTTTGGCACCGGCGACGAGATCGCCACCGCCCGTTACGACCTGGCGAAGAAGGCCATCGAGCCGGCGACCGTGAAGCTCGTCCAGGGTGATCTCGACGTACAGCAGTTCCTGTCCGCAGTCGCCTCAGGAAAGCCCCCTGCGCTGATCTACGCCAACCGTGACCAGATCGGCACCTTCGCCTCCAGGGGGGCCATCCTTCCACTGGACCAGTGCATCAAGGGTGAAGGTATCGCCACCGGTGACTTCGACAAGTCTGCCCTCGCCCAGGTCAGCCTCAACGGCAAGATCTACGGGATTCCCGAGTTCAACTCGGTGCAGATCACCCAGGCCAACGGCAAGCTGCTGAAGTCGGCCGGGTTGACCCTAGCCGACGTCAACGGCTCGAGCTGGGAGAAGGTGACGGCAGCGAACAAGAAGCTGACCAAGACCGAGAAGGGCAAGCTCAAGGTGATCGGCTACGACAGCAAGCTGCCGGAGTTCCTTCCCCTGTGGGCCAAGGCCAACGGTGCCGACCTGATCTCCGCCGACGGCAAGAAGGCCCAACTCAACGACCCGAAGGTGGTCGAGGCGCTGACCTTCGCAGTGGGCATCTACAACGACCAGGGTGGCTTCGGCAAGGTGAAGGCCTACCGTGACTCGGCTGACTTCTTCGGCAAGGGCAACCAGTTCGCGACCAACGTCCTCGGGGCGATGCCGATGGAGCAGTGGTATGTCAACGTCCTGAATGACGTGTCACCCAATGCACCGATGGCCTTCGACACCTTCAAGTCCAGAACCGGTGAGACCTTGGCGTTCAGCAGCGGGTCGGCGTGGGCGATCCCGAAGGGCAGCACCAGCGCCGCCGCTGCCTGCCGATTCGCCAAGACCATGACCGAGGTGGACACCTGGAAGGCGGCCGCCGAGGCTCGCGTCAAGTTGCGGAAGGCGGACAAGAAGCCGTTCACCGGCGTCCTCACCGGCAACACCAAGGCCGATGCGGAGATCAAAGCCATGGTGACGCCGTCCGGTGACGCGAAGTGGGATGCCGGTGTGGCCGCCGTCTACGAGGCGAAGGACCACACCTTCGCGCTCCCGGCCAACCCGGCCGATGCCGAGTTCAAGACCGCCTGGCAGGACGCGGTCAACCGGGTGCTCAACGGACAGCAACAGCCCCAAGCTGCCCTCGACCAGGCGCAGAAAGAGGCACAGGCCGCGCTGGACAAGGCCTGGTCGGAGTGGAAGGACAAGTAGTGTCGTGAGGATCAGATGAGACTGAAGTGGTCAGCGGCGGAGCGACGCGACACGCGCGCGGCCCTGCTCTTCATCAGCCCGTGGATCATCGGCTTCCTGGTGTTCACTCTCTGGCCGGTGATCTACAGCGCCTATCTGTCGTTGACCGACTACGACGTGATCAACGCACCCACGTTTGTGGGGCTGGACAACTACCGGCAGTTGCTGGGAGACCCGAAGATCCGGCTCTCGCTGTGGAACACGTTCTTCTACACGGTCATCCAGGTGCCGCTGCATGTGATTGTCTCCTTGGCCTTCGCGCTGTTGCTCAACCAGGCCGGGCGGGCTGTCGGGTTCTTTCGCACCGCCTTCTTCCTGCCCAAGATGACCCCTCCGGTGGCGGTCGGCATCCTGTTGCTGCTGCTGTTCAACGGACAGAGCGGGTTGATCAACACCGTGCTCGGCTGGTTCGGCATCAACGGACCGGCGTGGACGACTGATCCGCACTGGGTCAAGCCGGGCCTGATCCTGATGAGCCTGTGGTCAGTGGGCGCCTCTTGCATCATCTTTCTCGCGGCGCTGCGCAACGTGCCGACCGAGCTCTACGACTCAGCCCGGGTTGACGGGGCGAACTGGTGGCAGCAGACGACCCGGATCACGGTTCCGATGATCTCAGGCACTCTGTTCTTCATCTTCATTGTCAACTCCATAGCCGCGTTCCAGACCTTTTCCGAGGCCTACACGGCTTTCTTCGGTTCAGGCAACACCACCTACAGCAACGACGCCGCCCTGTTCTATGCCATCTACCTGTTCCAGCAGGCGTTCCAGTTCCTGCACATGGGCTATGCCTCAGCGATGGCCTGGGTGCTGTTCGTCATCATCTTGATCATCACCGTGATCCAGATGAGGGTGTCGAAGCGCTTCGTCTACCTGGAGGGGGAGCAGCGATGAGCTCTGAGACGGTCGACCGGGCGACCAGCGGCGTGGTGACGCCACCCCAGGCGGATGTGCTCACCTCGGACGTCTTGCGGCCCAGGCGGCGGCCGCGCAAGAAAGGCATCGGCCGGATCCTGGTGATGATGGCCCTGATGCTCAGCACCGTAGTGTTCGTCTACCCCTTCATCTGGCTCATCAGCGCATCGTTCAAGCCGCGCGGTGAGGTCTTCGACAACAGGTTGATCCCGCACACCTTCACCTTCGACAACTACCTGAACGTCTGGCAGGAGGCGCCGCTGGCGCTCTGGCTGTTGAACACCCTGCTGGTGACGGTGTTGGCGGCGCTGACAGTGACCATCTCCAGTGCCATGGTGGCGTGGGGCTTCGCCTACTTCCGATTCCCGCTGCGCGGCTTCCTGTTCACGCTGGTACTGGCCACCATGATGCTGCCAGGTGCGGTCACGATGGTGCCGACCTATCTGATCTGGAAGGCACTGGGGACGGTGGATACGCTGGTCCCGCTCTGGGCCGGAAACCTGTTCGGCTCGGCGTTCTACATCTTCCTGCTGCGGCAGTTCTTCCTCGGCCTGCCACGAGAGCTGTTCGAGGCGGCCAAGATCGATGGTGCCAACAACTGGGCGATCTTCTGGCGGATCGCCCTGCCGCTGTGCAGGCCGGCTGTGGTCGTCACCACCCTGTTCGAGTTTCAGGCAGCCTGGACAGATCTCATGCGGCCATTGATCTATCTGCAGAGCTCAGACAAGTTCACCGTGCCTCGAGGGTTGAAGGCACTGCTGGATCAGTACGGTTTTGGCGGCGAGTGGCACTGGGAGATCGTGGTGACGGCCAGTGTGATCACCACCATACCGATGATCATCTTGTTCTTCGTCGGGCAGCGACAGTTCGTCGAGGGCATTGCCACCACCGGAACGAAGGGTTGAGTGGCCGAGGAGCGTCTCAGCCCTGGTCGAGGTTGGCCAGCAGGGAGTCGTCCCAGTGGGTCCAGCAGATCAGCGGGATCATCGAAGATCTGGTCGGCGCCGGCCTCGCGCAGCTGTTGGCGCGAGATGCCGCCACAGGTGAGGGCGATGATCGCCACGCCGGCGTCGTGCGCAGACTGGATGTCCCACACGGTGTCGCCGACCGCGACCGTCCGGGCCGGGTCGAGGTTGTTCTTCTGCATAGCGGTGACCAGCAGGTCCGGCGCTGGCTTGGCCTGCTCGACGTCGCTGGACGTGGCCGAGCCGGCGAGGCCGTCCTCGGCACCGATGGCCGGCAGCATCCAGTCCAGGTCGGACTCCTTTCCACTGGTCGCCAGGACGACGGAGTATCCCCGGTCGGCGCAGGCTGACACCAGGTCGGCCGCGCGGTCGAAGGCGACCACCTGGTCTCGCAGCTTCTCATAGCGCTCCGAATGCGCAGCGATGGCGGCCTCACTCGGCTGCCCGACCAGCTTCTCCACCAGCTGCTCACTGGCGATGCCGATCGCCTGGTGCACCTCGGCCATGGTGACGCCGTGGTGACCGGCGTCACGCAGGCCCTGCCACCACGCCAGGACATGCAGATAGTTGGTGTCCAGCAGGGTACCGTCGACGTCGAAGAGGACGCCCGGTCGTCCTGAGGTCGGGCTTTGGGGCATCGGTTCTCCCTGGCTCGCGGTTCGGTCAGTGTTCGCGAGAGGCATTCTCTCGCCAGAAGTCACCCTACTGTCGGATACAGCCGCCTTCTCCGGGGTACAGGACGAGCGCCACCGCGGCAAGCCTTAAGGGAAGGAGATCGATGGCTGACAACACCACGGCATCCGTCTCGGAGCTCGTCACCCAGCTCTCCGAGCACACGTCTCGTCTGGTTCGCGACGAGATGAGACTGGCCAGAGCCGAGCTGAGGGAGACCGGAAAGCACGCCGGCAAGGGCCTCGGGTTGTTCAGCGGTGCTGGCCTGTTCGCCTTCTTCGGCGTCGCGACGCTGGTGACGGCGGCAGTCCTCGCGCTGAGCCTCGTTCTCCCGGGTTGGGCGGCTGCCCTGATCGTCACCGCCGTCCTCTTCCTGGTCGCGGGGGCCGCGGCCCTCGCCGGTAAGAAGGAGGTACAGGAGGCGCAGCCCATCCCGGAACACACAGTGGACAACGTCAGACGCGATGTGCAGGAGATCAAGTCGTCGGGCAAGAGGAGCAACTGATGAGCGAACACCCCAGTCGCCCGGCCCACCCGGGCGACAATGACCAGGTTGCGGACATCGAAGCCGATCTGGCCCGATCCCGTCAGGAGCTCGGCGACACTGTCGAGGCTCTCGCGGCGAAGTTGGACGTGAAGGAACAAGCCCGCAGGAAAGCAGCCGATCTCAAGACGGCCGGGGTCGACAAGATCCACCGGGCCCAGCACAAGGTGACCGAGACCCAGCAACGAATCCAGAGCAGTGACATCGCGGCCAAGACGAGGAGCCGCACAGCTCTCTATGCGGGTATCACAGCCGCAGCAGTGGCCGGCGTCGTCTTGTTGATCATCCAGCGCCGGCGCTGAACCGCCCACCCTTTCCGTACCACCAGTGGAGAAGGAGTATCCGGCCATGGCCGCAGAAGAGACGCTCACCAAGAGTTCCCACCCGAAGACTTCGAACAGCAAGGCCGGTCCCGGTGACGTACCGGGAGGACAAGCCGAGAAGCCCAGCCAGATACCCGCCCGAGGGTGGCTTCAGGTGGTGAAGCGCGGCTGGAGGGAGGCCAAGAGCGACCAGGTGCCGTTGCTGGCTGCCGGTGTCGCGTTCTACGGCTTCTTGTCGCTGTTCCCGGCCATGATCGCCCTGGTGCTCGTGGTCGGGCTCGTCGCCGATCCGGCCACCATCGCCGACAAGGTGGGCTCACTGATGAGTGCGATGCCTGGCCCGGCGCGCGACCTGGTCACCCAGCAGCTGCAGTCGCTGACGTCCAGTGGGCAACAGTCGTTGGGGATCGGACTGGTGGTCTCGATCCTGTTGGCGTTCTGGAGCGCCTCCGGCGGGGTCAGCAACCTGGTGACGGCGATCAACGCGGCCTACGACGAGAACGAGGACCGAGGCTTTGTGAAGAAGCGGGCCCTGGCTCTCGGCCTGACGGTGGCGGCCATCGTCTTCATGACGGTGATGATCATCCTGGTGGCGGTCGTCCCAGCAGTCCTGGAGAACCTGGTCGGCGGTGGCCCGCTGCGCTGGCTGCTCGAGGCAGCGCGCTGGCTCCTGCTGCTGGTCTGCGTTGTGGTGGCCCTGGCAGTTCTTTATCGGGTGTCGCCAGATCGCGATGCACCGAAGATGCGCTGGGTGTCCACCGGAGCGGTGGCGGCGGCGGTCCTCTGGCTGATCGCCTCGGTCGGCTTCTCCGTCTACGTGTCAAGCTTCGGCAACTACGCCAAGACCTACGGTGCGTTCGCCGGAGTGATCATCTTGTTGCTGTGGTTGTGGATCACCTCCTATGCAGTGCTGCTCGGGGCGGAGATCAACGCAGAGTCCGAGGAACAGACCGTGGCGGACACCACTCGGGGTGCCCCGGAACCGCTCGGTCAGCGGGGTGCCGTGAAGGCAGACTCCACCCCCGTGGACGAACGCTGAGCTTGCTCAGGCCTGGCGCCAGTCGTCACTGGTGATATGCGAGCCACCCTGCGGGCCCATCTGCAGCATTCCGCCGTCCACCGCCCATGAGGCGCCGGTGACATAACCGGCGTCCGGTGAGGACAAGAACGCGATCACCGCAGCGACCTCGCGCGCGTCGCCGGGGCGACCCAGTGCACTCCAGGTCGATGCTCCTGACGGGGATCCTCGTTCGGCCTGCTGCATACACAAGAACGCACCATCCAGGTCGACCGCGACGGTGTGCCGCCATTGGTCGAGCGTCATGTGGTTTGGCATTCTTACCCGATCGCCTTCGCAGCAAACCTGCTGGCAGATGACGCGGCTCAGCGGAGGGAGGCTGAATCGTTTCGGGAGCGTACTGTTCGAAGTACAGGCCCGAGGAGGGTTGATATGGACGGTCGCGAGTGGGAACGTCTGTCGAGCTTCGCGACCATCAGTCGCGAACTGTTGGCCGAGCCAGAGGAGGACCTCACTCTGGAGCGGATCGTGAAGCTCGCGGTCGAAGCCGTGCCCGGCTGTGACTTCTGCGGCATCTCGCTACGGCGTGGGCAGGGCAAGGTGGAGACGCCGGCGTCGACTGCGAGCGTCGTCGACGAGTCCGACGCCCTGCAGTACGAGTTCAACGAGGGGCCGTGCCTGGACGCGATCTGGGAGGGGGACACCTACGTCGTCCAGGATCTTCGCACGGACCCACGGTGGCCGCGCTGGGCACCCAAGGCGGCCGCGCTGGGATTCGGCTCGATCCTCAGTGTCCGGGTCGTCGCCACCGCCGACACCCGGGGCGGCTTGAACCTCTACGCTGCTCGCCCGCACGCGTTCGACGCCGACGACGTGGACATGGCGCACCTGTTCGCGAGCTACGCCGCTTCGGCCCTAGAGGCTTCCCAGCTGGTGACCGGGCTGCGTCGGGCTCTCGAGACCAGGCTGGAGATCGGGGTCGCCCAGGGGATGCTGTTGCAGCGGTACGGACTGTCGTTGCCGAACTCCTTTGCGCTTCTGCGCCGGCACTCGCAGCTGCGCAACATCAAACTGCGGGAGGTGGCTCATCAGATCGTCGCAGCGGGTCCGATTCCCGACTGTCCCGACGGGGACGACTGACGCCCGTCGACGATGGCACCGGCGATCCGCAGGAACTGATCCGCTGCGTGCGGCCCCACCTGCTCGCCCAGGCAGTACGTACGATAGGCGAGCCGGGCCGAGGCGAGAGTGTCGTCGCCGTGCAGCTGGTCCAGCACGGAGGGCAGCGTGCTGAGGTCCTTCTCGATCACGTAGGCGACGCGTGCCAGCGGGAACTCCTCGCGGAATGTCTCGCCCCCGCCCAGGACGGCGACCATGGCGAACGGCTTGCCGGAAGCCAGATAGTCCGAGGCGATCGACGACACGTCGGTGATCAGCGCGTCGGAGGCGTTGAAACAGGCGGCCACGTCCCACTCCTTCTCCGCCTGCTGCCCCCAGACGTGGTTGCGGACGTTACCGGCCGTCACGCTGGCCGCGCGGTCATCCTCGAGCAGCTGCTGGATCGTCCGGATCCGCCGGGCATCCTCGGCGTCGGAGTAGCTGACCGGGTGCGGCCTGAAGATGACGCTCGAGCCGCGCTCCAGCACGGCGCGGACGATCTGCTCGCCGAGCGGCAGCGACGAGTAGTTGGTGCTGGGCCGGCCACCCTTCCAGGTCGGGGCGTAGAGCACGGTGCGCGGTGCGCGAGCCGGCAGCGGGTGGTCAAGGGTCTCGATGTTCTCCACCTGAGGCCGACCCACAATGGCGAACCGGTCAGCTGGCACGTCGATGCCGTGGTTGGCATAGCGCTCGATGCCGAGCTGCCCGGAGACGAACAGCTTGTCGTAGGTGGCATGCCGTGGGTGGAAGTTCGCCTGCTTGTCCGAATCGCCGTGGTTGAGCCAGACGTGAGTCAGCTGCCGGTAACGCTGGAAGGTCTGGTTCGCCGGGCTGCCCTGGACATAGAAGGCGGCCTTCATCGAGGGAACCACCATGGCGTCGAGGCTGACCGAGACGGCAGTCGGCTTGGGGATCAGGATGGGAGCCGAGGTCAGCTCACGGATCGTGGGCACGGTCTCGGGCTCGCGCGTGATGACGATGAACGGTCGATCGAGCCGTTCGAGATAGGGCAGCCACATCCCGAGCTGGTATCTCGCACCGGTCTTGGCCGCGTAGTAGACAGCGAACGCGGGCTGCAGCCTCTCCAACGCCGGCCGGACTCCACGCTCGGCCTTCCTGCCGACCACGTTGGCCCGGACCGCAGACTCGACCGCCAGCCCCGCCAGCACGGCCGTCACCAGAACGGCTGCGAGGTAGAGCCAGGCGGGTGCTGCCGCGACAGCCAGAACGCCACCGAGGGTGATGGTGGCGAACGATGCCGTCGTCAGCCAACCCGGGTGGAAGCGGGGGCGCGGCACCGCCGGCACCCCCGGCAGCCCGTCGACCACCTGCCTGGTGGTGCCCAGCATTGTCTTGAGCATCGGTTCGCTGAGGGTCACCACCATGGCCGTGGCCGTGGCCGTCCAGACCCAACCCGGTTCGCCGGGGCGTCGCAAGGCATAGCCCGCGCCCACAGCAAGCAGCAGCAGGGTTCGCACACTGACGAAGTAGCCGAGCAGGTTTCCTCCGGTGGGTCTGATCACCGCCCGCCGTCGACGCCACACGATGGTTGCCAGGCTGGCCAATGCGGCGGCCATCCCCACCAGCCGCAACGGAGTTCCGGTGGCCGCCAGGAGGAGGCAGACGCCCGCCACCGCTCCGACGTTCACCAGGTTCTTGAAGGCGAAGTCTGAGAGTTCCTGCCGGGCCGCACGCATCAAGGTGCGGATTCGGTTCACCATGTGCGCAGGGTATCCAGGTCTGTACGCCTCCGACGGGTCCGACCCGGTGCGGTGGGCGACTACTCCGCGGCCTCAGCCTGGTTGAGCCGGGCTGCCGCGCGCCGTCCGAGCGCGGTCAGGGCGCGCACGACGGGGGAGCTCAGCCGGCGTTCCGCTGCCCAGCCGGGCACCGTACCGGTGTCGACCGCCTCACCTGGTGGGCGTGGCAGCAGTCTCTTCGCCAGCCCGAGTACACCCGTCACCAAGCCCGGCGAGAGACCGTTGAGCCGGACCGCGACCTTCGCCGCCGGCGTCAGGATGACCGTCGGCCTGCCGGCCAGCACCTTGCGGACGATGATCCTGGCCGCCCGCTGGGAACTGATCGACAGCAATGGCAGCGAGGCCGCCGGCGCGAACCAGGCGTACTCCAGCGCCGCCTGCCCACCGAACTGTGCACGCTGCTGCGAGCCGGTGCGCATCAGGCCCGGGATGACCGTGGTGACCGAGATCCCCGAACCGGCCAGTTCCGCGCGCAGGCCCTGGGAGAAGCCGACCGCACCGAACTTCGCCGTGCTGTACGGCAGCAGGTGCGGAACGCTGACGACGCCGCCGATGGAGGTGATGATGCCGATGTTGCCCCGGCCGCGACGGCGCATCGCCGGCAGGGTGGCCCGGACCACATTGATCGGTCCCCAGAGCATGGTGTTGATGCTCTGTTCGAAGTCCTCAACCGAGGTGGAGAGATAGGGCGCCACCTGGATCACGCCCGCCACGCACAGCACGGTCTCGATCGGGCCGACGGTGCGCTCCACCTCCGCGGCAAGGTCCGCAACCGCCTCCCGGTCGGACACGTCGCAGACTCGGGTCTCGGCGGCAATCCCTGCCGCGGCCAGCCAGTCCCGGGCGCGGTCCAGCTCGTCGGCGGAGCGGGCGCACACCACTACCTGGCTGCCGGACCGACCCAGCTCGGCCGCGAGCTCCAGTCCGAGTCCGCGAGAGCCACCCGCGACCAGCGCCACCGGCACGCTCACGGCTTGAGCAGCACCTTGATGCAGCCGTCCGCCTTACGCTGGAAGAGGTCATAGCCCTTCGGTGCATCATCGAGGGTCAGACGGTGGGTGGCAAGGTCGGTGAGTCCAAAGGGGTCGTCCTCGCGCTCGACGTAGGGCAGCAGGTCCTCGGTCCAGCGCCGGACGTTGCACTGTCCCATGCGCAGCTGGAGCTGCTTGTCGAACATGGTCATCAAGGGGAGCGGGTCGGCCTGTCCGCCGTAAACGCCGCTGATCGACAGGGTGCCTCCTCGCCGCACCGCCTGGATACCGAGCTGGATTGCGGCAAGGCGATCCAGGCCGGCTGTGGTCATGGCCTTTTCGGCGACCTTGTCCGGCAGCAGAGCGGTCGCCTTGTGGGCGAACGCGGCCACGGGCGACCCGTGCGCCTCCATGCCCACAGCGTCGATCACCGCGTCCGGACCGCGTCCGCTGGTCATGGCCTGGAGCTGCTCGGCGACGTCGTCATCGAGGTCCAAGGTGCTGACCCCGTGCCGTTCGGCCATCTGCCGACGCTCGGCGACCGGCTCGACGCCGATGACCTGCAGTCCGAGAACGGTGCCGATCCGGCTGGCGAGCTGTCCGACAGGTCCCAAGCCCAGTACGGCGAGCGAACCACCCTGCTCGACGTCGGCATACTTCACCGCCTGCCAGGCGGTCGGCAGGATGTCGGACAGGTACAGGTACTGCTCGTCCAGGAAGTCGCCCTCGACCTTGATCGGGCCGTAGTCCGCGAACGGCACGCGCAGCAGTTCCGCCTGGCCGCCGGGCACCGACCCGTACAGCTTGGAGTAGCCGAAAAGAGCGGCCCCGGACCCGTACTCGTGCACCTGGGTGGTCTCACACTGCGACTGCAGGCCCTGGCGACACATGTAGCAGTCGCCACAGGAGATGTTGAACGGGACGACGACGCGGTCGCCCACCTGCAGCCGCGTGACCGCCGAGCCGACGGCCTCGACGACGCCCATGGACTCATGGCCGACCACGTCACCCTTGGTCATGAACGGGCCGAGCACCTCATAGAGATGCAGGTCCGACCCGCAGATAGCGGTGGTGGTGATCCGGATGATCGCATCGGTGTCCTGCTGGATCGTCGGGTCGTCGACATCGGTGGTGACCATTGATCGACGTCCCTGCCAGGTTACGGCCTTCATCAGCTCGGTCTTCCTCTCAGAACGGGGGATAGCAGTTCAGGTACCCGCTGCCCGCCAGCGCAAACCCGTTCGGGGTAGGCCAGGTCGGTGTAGGTTGTGGACGCAGACGAGGTGAGGGAGATCAAGATGACCGAGCAGCAGCACCCGAACGAGCCCCAGGTGGAGGACGAGCCCCGCGGGCAGACCCGGAGCGGACCACGGCATGAAGCCGCTCAGGAGTCCCTTCACGAGGCGCAGCAGTCCGAGCCCCAAGCCCCGGACACCGAGCAGGAGAAGGGCGACGGTGTCGAGGCGGCCCGTCGGAAGACCGATCCCGCGGACGGGCCGGCCTGAAACCTGAAGGGCGTGAAACACGGGGGGACTGAACCACTGATGGCCTCAACGCCTCGTGGACCTGAACGCCAGCGAGGAACAGTCAGTCGTCGCGCTCCCAGGGAGCCTGGTCGCCCATCTTCTTGTAGTAGCGGGCCAGATGGTTCTTCACTCGCTGGATGTCCTTGGTGGGGAGGTCGACGCCACCCCTGGACCCCTGCATCACAGCGCCGGCAGCCATCACCCCACGGGGAACGGCCACCAGTTCCGAGTTGATCACGTCGCAGATGAGCAGCTTGTAGCTGCTGAAGTTGTCCTTTGCCTCAGCGTCATACCAGATATGGGCATCGCGATACTGGGCGTTTGGCCCGTCCTCTGCGTGAGCCCACGCGCGCACCCGTTTCTCGGCCGCGCTGCCGTCCCACTCTCGATCACGGTCCGCCAGTTTCAGGTCTTGGAAGTGTGTGACTGCCATCTCTCCTCCTTCTCTTCTTCTGCTCCTCCTTCACAGACTGCAGTACCCGTGGGTCTGGGCGGCAAACGCCATCCTTGACGCGGCAGAGGGACGAGCGCAGAATGATGAATGCCTCAAGGAGCGGGGCCCCTGCTGGCTAAGCCTGAGGATCCTCGGAGGTTCCCATCATGTCAGATGTCACCGAACTCACCGTCCGAGAACTGATCATCGAGCTGGACCGGATCGAGCAGACGATCAGGGTGACCAACACCTTCGCCCCGGTGGCCGAGAGCCCCGGCAGCGACCGCGTCGTCATCAACGTCGACTTGGTCGCCTTGGCCGAGCGGGAGCAGGAGATCACCGCGGAGCTCGCCCGCAGACGAACCACCCTGCGCGAATGGGCGGCGCACCGTCTGGTGGACCAAGCCCGCGCCTGACGGCCGTTTGACGGGCCGATGGTTGGTAACCGCCCCCTACTGGGTAAGGGGAGGGTGAGGGATGCGTGGTTGCCCGGGCGATCAGGTGTTCTAGGCCTCGGTGTTCAACACGGCAGCACCGGGGCCGTCCCTCCCCTGACCCGGATGGCTGGGTCGGCGTCGATGCTCGAGGATGGGTGAGGTTGCCACGACTGCGGATGGTCTCCAGTGCGGAGCCGGGCTGGCGTCGGCGGCGGAGCGGTCGGGGTTTCAGCTTCGTCGACCAGCACGGCAACCGGTTGAGCGACGAGGATGCCGAACGCTGCCGGCTGCTGGTCATCCCACCGGCGTGGGAGGACGTCTGGATCTGTCCCCGACCCAACGGACATCTGCAGGCGGTGGGGACGGACGCCGCTGGGCGCCGGCAGTACCTCTACCACGAGGAGTGGCGGCGGCGCAGGGACGAGGCCAAACATGATCGGGTGCTTCAGGTGGCCCGTCGGCTGCCCAGGGCGCGCCGGGTGGCGGAGGTCCATCTGCGGCAGGACGGGATGCCCTACGAACGGGTGTTGGCAACTGCCTTTCGTCTCCTCGACCTCGGCCTGTTCCGCGTTGGTGGGGAGAGCTACGCCGAACAGAACGGCAGCTTCGGATTGGCCACGCTGCGCAAGCAGCACGTTGACCTGGAGCCCGGCAGGGCGGTCTTCGACTTCCCAGCCAAGTCCGGCCAGCAGCAGTTCATCGAGGTCACCGACGAGGCGGCGCTCGAGGCCATCAGGGCACTGCGGCGCCGTCGCGGCGGGGGTGCGGAGCTGTTGGCCTTCCGGGATGGCGGCCGCTGGCGCGACGTCACGTCGGCCGACATCAACACCTACATCAAGGATGTCGTCGGCGACGAGTTCTCGGCCAAGGACTTCCGCACCTGGCACGCGACGGTCATCGCCGCTGTGTTGCTGGCGCACGCGAACGACGCCGCAGCGTCAGCGTCGGCGCGCCGGCGGGCAGTGCCCTCGATCATGCGGCAGGTCGCCGACCAGTTGGGAAACACCCCTGCTGTGGTGCGATCGTCGTATGTCGATCACCGCGTCGTCGACCTGTACCACCAAGGCGTGACCATTGCGCCGAAGTTCGCCGGGCCGGTGGGGGCCGCCAGCGTCGACCTGGAGACCAGAGTGCGCGCGGAACGGCCGGTGCTGAAGCTGCTCTCCTGACCACCGTAGCAATCCGACCCAGACGACGATGCAGGATGATGGAGACATGGCGAGGCCAGCAGAGACCCAGTCGGTGAGCATCGGAGGTCGTCGTCTCAAGATCAGCAACCTCGACAAGGTGCTCTATCCGGCGACCGGCACGACGAAGGCCGAGGTGATCTCCTACTACGTGGAGATCGCTCCGGCAATGCTCAAGTACACCCAGGGCCGACTCGCCACCCGCAAGCGATGGCCGAACGGCGTCGGTACAGAAGACCATCCGGGGCAGGTCTTCTTCCAGAAAGATCTTGGTGCCGGTGTCCCGGACTGGGTTCCGCGTCAAGCAGTGCAGCACAGCGACCGGGAGGTGGTCTATCCGCTGGTGGCCGACGTAGCCACGCTGACCTGGTTCGCGCAGCTGGCAGCGTTGGAGATTCATGTCCCGCAGTGGCGGATGGGCGCCGACGGAGAGCCGCAGGCGCCCGACCGACTCGTTCTTGATCTTGACCCCGGCGAGGGGGTGGGGCTGAGCCTGTGTGTACAGGTGGCGCAGTTGGCGCGCGAGCTGCTCCGCGGCATGGGTCTCGAGCCCTTTCCGGTCACCAGCGGGAGCAAGGGTCTGCATCTCTACGCGGCCCTCGACGGTCACCGGGGCGCAACGGAGGCGGCTGCGGTGGCACGCGAAATCGCCCGGGCTCTCGAAGCCGACCACCCGGACCTGGTGGTGAGTGACATGAAGAAGACGCTGCGGGCGGGCAAGGTCCTGGTGGACTGGAGCCAGAACAACGGCGCCAAGACGACGATCGCGCCCTACTCGCTGCGCGGCACCGAACGCCCCAGAGTGGCCGCACCTCGGAGCTGGGAGGAGTTGTCCGCACCGGAGTTCGGCCAGCTGGAGCTGTCGGAGGTGCTGGAACGCTATCGGAGCCGAGGGGACCTGCTGGCCGGGCTGGCCCCGTCGGAGGACGAACACGAGGGCCGGCCAGAAGCGGACCGGCTGTCCGCCTACCGCAGCAAACGCGACGCAGCCAAGACGCCGGAGCCGGTGCCCCATCATCACCAGACCTCGGAGCATGGTGAGCTCTTCGTCATCCAGGAGCATCACGCCCGCCGGCTGCACTGGGACCTGCGTCTCGAGCGCAACGGAGTCCTGGCCAGCTGGGCCCTTCCGAAAGGGGTGCCGACCGACTCGGCGCAGAACCACCTGGCCGTCCAGACCGAGGATCATCCCCTCGAGTACGCAACCTTCCAGGGGGTCATCCCGCGAGGTGAGTACGGCGCAGGGGAGATGAGCATCTGGGACGCCGGCAGGTACGACCTGCACAAGTGGCGGGAAGGGCGCGAGGTCATCGTCACCTTGCACGGCAGGGACGGCGGCGGCCTCGGAGGTCCGACCAAGGTGGCCTTGATCCACACCGGCGGCGGCAGCCGGCCGGAGAACCACTGGTTGATCCATCTCATGCAGGAAGATCAAGAACCGGCCCCGGTGCCGACGCAACCGAGTCGGCGGAGCACGACCGAGATCGACTATGCGCCGATGCTCGCCACCCTGGGGTCGGTCGACGACATCAGGGAAGCGGACGCCTGGGCGTATGAGATGAAGTGGGACGGTATCCGGGTGCTCTGCCGCATTGACGGGAGCAACGTCACCCTGCAGAGCAGGAACGGACATGATGTCACCCCCAGTTACCCGGAGTTGGTGCCCTCTCTCGCCGAGCTGCCCGTGGACCGGGCCGTCCTGGACGGCGAGATCGTCGCGTTGGACGCCCAGGGCCGGCCGGACTTCGGCAGGCTGCAGCGCCGGATGAACGTCTCCAAGCCGACGGAGGTCGAACAGGGCCGAAGATCAACGCCGGTCCACCTGATGATCTTCGACATCCTTGAGCTCAATGGGCAGACGTTGCTGTCCATGCCGTATGAGCAGCGCCGGTCATTGCTGGCCGAGGTCGTGCCAGCCGCGGGCAGGGCACGCATCCAGGCGCCACCGGCCTTCGACGGTGATCTCGAGGCCGCCATGGCGACCAGCAAGACGCTCGGTCTCGAAGGTGTGGTGGCGAAGCGGCGCGGATCGCGTTATCTGCCCGGACGTCGAGCGGACAGCTGGGTCAAGATCAAACACCATCGCGCTCAGGAGGTGGTGGTTGGCGGTTGGCGAGAGGGACAGGGACGACGTGGGGGAGGAGTCGGATCGCTGCTGCTGGGCATCTTCGACGCTGGCGCGCTGAAGTACGTTGGCGGGGTGGGCACGGGCTTCAGTGCCGACGAACTGGCCGAGATCGGCAAGCGGCTTCGTCCGCTGGAGCGCAAGACCACGCCGTTCACCGACATCCCGGCAGCAGAGTCCAGGCAGGCCCACTGGGTGACGCCCAAACTGGTGGCCGAGGTTGAGTTCTCCGAGTGGACCTCCGCCGGGCGTCTGCGACACCCGTCCTGGCGGGGCTGGCGCCCGGACAAGGAGGCGGCGGACGTCCACCGAGAGGAGTGACGGCTCAGGCCGCGACGTGCCGGTCGGCGGCGACGGGTCGCACAGTGCGCTCCGTCTCCTCGGCAGCGCTACGCAGGGCAGCCAGAATCCGTTTCAGTGACCGTGAGATCTGCATCTGGCTGACGCCGAACTCCTTGGCGATCTCCGCCTGGGTGCGCTCTTCGAAGAAGCGGAGATAGAGCAACCTCTGGTCGGACTCCGACAACTGCTGGCAGGCGGGTTCGAGGCAGGCTAGTCGCTCGACGAGCTCGAAGCCCGGGTCCGCATCTCCCAGCACGCCGGCGAGGCCGGCTTCCGCGTCACCATACGGCGCCTCCAGCGAAGCCGCATGGAAGCATCCATGCGCTCCCTGCGCTTCGACCACGTTGGTGTGGTCCACGCCGAGATAGTCAGCAAGATCATCATTGCTGGGCGTGGCCTGCTGCTGCTGGGTCAGGGTGGACCAGGCCTCGTTGATCTCGGCCTGCAGGTCCTGAATCCGCCTCGGTGGCCGAACCATCCAACCATGATCACGGAAGTGCCGTTTCAGCGAGCCCAGAATCGTCGGCGTGGCGAACGCCAGGAAGTCGCCGCGCTCCGGGTCGTAGCGTCCGACAGCCTCCACCAGAGCGAGCTTGGCGACCTGTGCCAGGTCGGCGATGTCCTGCCCGCGGTGCTGGTACCGGTGGGCCAACGAATCGGCGACGTCGAGATGGAGAAGTACCACCTGCTCGTGGAGCGCCTGTCGTTCGGCCTCGTCAGCCTCGAGGGCTGCGGCGAAAAGTTGATTGGTGCGTTCGCGGCGACTGGCCGCGTCATCGTGATGAGTTCGTGCGCTGTGGTTCTTTGCCATCATGGTCATGGTGGACAAGCCGCAGCCTCCTTCAATCAGCGAAGCTACGTGGCTACTTCTCAACCACGACCTCCAGACAACCACGATCGTCCTTGATTGGCAAGACCCCTGCCCCCGATGTGGTTGGGCCGCACCCAATGGGGTAAAGAAGAAGATCAGAAGCGCGATCCGAGCAGAACTGATCAACTCCGGTGAGGTTTCTCGATGACCAGCAACCATGCGCCCAGCCCTGCTGGCACGGGGACATCGGGCGACGCGGCAGCACAGCTGCGATTGGAGCTGCTGCAGACGACGTTGCCTGTCGTGCCTGGGCTGGACGTCGCGGTCAGCTGCAGGCCCGCCACCGAGAGCGCGGCGGCAGGTGACGCGTGGTATGACGCCGCAGTGTTCCCCGACGGTCGGGTGGCCATGGTGGTTGGCGCTGTTGCGGGTGCCGGCTTCAGGACAGTCGCCGCCATGGGTCAGCTCAGAGCGGTGGCCATGGAGCGCCTGCTGTTCCATGGCGATCCGAGGTTGGCAGCCAAGGCACTCGACGAGTATGGACGCAGGGCACCTGCGGCCTTCGGGGCATCGGCCTGTCTGGCTATCGTGGATCTGGAGAAGCAGGTCGTCAACTACAGCACCTGCGGGCACCCGGCGCCGTTGATCATCTCTGAGTCAGACCCCGCTGGTCAGGCATTGCCGGCCACCGGCGGCGGTCCATTGGGCACCGGGGTGCTTCCTGAGCTGGGGACCGCTGCCCTGTCCACCGACGAGGTGCTGCTGCTGTTCAGTAACGGGGTGCTCGGCGCACCGGTCGGTGCGAAGAGCCGGCACGCCACGTGGGTGGAGACGGCCGTACGCACGATGTCCGAGGTTGCTGGCGAGGGCCGTTTGCACTCCGTGGCTCAGCGACTGTGCCACCGACTGCTGGAGCGGCTGACTCTGACGGACGGCGATGGAGCCGTGCTGCTCGCCGCCCAGCCCCGTCACCCGATCCAGCCACTGGAGCTGACTCTGGCTGCGCGGCGAGACCTTCTCGGCGGAGTGCGGGACGCAGTGCAACGATGGGCCAGGTCTCTCCATCTGGGCGTACGGGACGAGTACGCCATCGAGTGCGCGGTGGGGGAGGCCGCAGCCAATGTTGTTGATCACGCCTACTCCTCGGAGGTCGGAATGGTCAGTATCCGCGCCGATCTGGACCGTTGCGGCTCGGTGCACCTCAGCGTCACCGATGAAGGCTCCTGGGTGGCTCCCGGTTCGCTCAGCGACAGTCGCGGGGTCGGCCTCGCGCTCATCCAGGACGTGACCGACAAGCTGGCGATCAAGCATCACGACAAGGGAACAACCGTTCTGATGAGTAGGCGGTTGGGTCGCGACTCAGATGTCGTCACTGGTCCGGTCGGCATCTGTGGCGCTGGTGGCCGGACTCGTGCGGGTGAGTTCAGCTTCAGGTTCAGCGAGAATCCGCCCACCGTCGCACTCAGTGGGCGCATCGACAACGACTGTGACACAGAGCTCGAGGCTGCACTGCAGCGCTATTCCACTGCGGGGCTGCAGTCGATCACCGTGGATCTGTCCGAGGTCACCCAGCTGGTCGCTACTGCGGTCAGCGTGCTGCACCGGTTCGCTCAGCGCAGCCCCAGGTCCACTTTCGTCGTCCGTAGGGGTCGGCCGGCTGCGGAGATCCTGGTCCCCTCGGGACTGCCACGGCTGGAGATCATCGACGGTCGTGCCTGATCAGGGAGTTGTCCGCCCACACAACAAGGCGGCCCGCACGTTCTCGTGCGGACCGCCTCGTGTTGTGCACTCACCTACCGGGTGATGTCATCCCGGATGTCGTCGGCGGCGTCCTTGACGTCGCCCTTCACCTGGTCGGCCTTACCGCTCACCTGGTCGGCCTGACCGCGGGCCTGAAGATCCTCGTTGTCGGTGGCGTCACCGACACCTTCCTTGACCTTGCCGCCCATCTCCTCGGCCTTTCCTTTGGCCTTGTCCATCGCTCCACTCATGTCAAACCTTCCTTCTTGTCTGGGGCAGGTGTCGCCCGTCTACATTTATCGAGCCGACCCGGCTTGGGCCGACCGCTGCCTGAGGGGTCGCTCACGCGGTGGTGGTGCTGCGCCTCCGGATGAGGCCCCACACCACAAGCACGATGAGGCTGCCGATCAGTGCCAGCACCCAGGTGCGCAAGGACCAGAAGTCCGCCAGGCCGCCACCGAAGATGGCTGATCCGATCAGGCCTCCGACGATCGCGCCGACAACTCCCAGGATGAGCGTGGCCAACCAGCCACCGCCTTGGCGACCTGGCAGAACCGCCTTCGCGATTGCGCCCGCAACGAGTCCGACAATGATAAATCCTAGTATTCCCATGATCATCGAGTACCCCGAAAGGGTCAAGCCCAACCACAGCGTCAGCGCGACCGGGCAGACTCGCGGTTGTTGGCTCGCTGCAGCGCGGCAACGAGCTCGTCCTTGGTCATGGTGGAACGGCCCGGAATGCCGAGACGCTTGGCCAGCTGGTACAGGTGCGCCTTGGACGCGTTGGCGTCCACTCCGCCGGCCGTTGGCCGCGACGTGTTCTTGCCGCCTTCGGCCTGCCGGTCAGAGGGACCCTTGTGGTCCTTCGGCTCCCAGTGGTCGCCCACCTTCTCGTGGGTGTGCTTGAGCGCGCTGTACGCCACCTGGTGCGCCCGCTGCTCGTCGCCGTACTCGTCAGCCGCCGAATCGTGCGCTTTGGCGAAGGTGCGTTGCGCTTTGTCGTCCGACTTCTGCAGGGTGCTGGGCAGCTCGGAGTTCCTGGCTTTGCCGGTTTTGGTTGTCTTGGGCACGATGACCTCCCTCGGCTCAGTGGCTTTCTGTGCTGGGTATACCCGTTTCCTTGTTCTCCACGTTACCCGGACCGACATCGGGGTAAACGATATGAACAGCGCATCGGTGAAGCGGGGAGTCACATGAGCAAGTCGTCCAAGGACCTCATCAGCCTTCTGGCCCACGATCATCGTGTCGTGGAGGAGCTCTTCCAGCAGATCATCGCCGCCAAGCATCCCGAGGAACGTCGCGATCTCGCGCAGCAGGTCATCGTCGAGCTCGTCCGGCACGTGGCGACCGAGGAGCATCACCTCTATCCTGCGGTCCGGCTGATGGTGCCGGACGGTGATCAGATGGTGGACCGCGAGCTCAACGACCACGCACGCGTCGAGGCGCTGTTGCGGGAGCTGGAGGGACTCGACGTCAGCGAGGTCGACTTCATCGGCGTGCTGGTCGAGTTGCGTGAGGAAGTTCTCGCCCATGTCCGTGAAGAGGAGGGTGAGCTTTTCCCCAGTCTGCGGGCCCACACCGGGCGGGACACGTTGCAGCAACTGGGGCGGGAGGTTCGGCGAGCCAGGAAGGCGGCTCGCGCCACCGGCTCAGTCCTCGGCCGGGGGCCCCGCCCGTCTGACGATGACCTGGCCCCCGGGTCCGGCCTGGTGGACCGGGTCCGCTACCAGCTCGAGCCGAGGTCAGCCTGAATGTCCTATTCCGGCCAAGACCGGAATAGGACACGGTTGTGAGCGAGTTCGAGCTCCAGACTCGCGTAGTCTTATCCACGGAGCGTCCATGGCAACCCCCGAGGCCATGGACGCTCCCTCATGTCCGGCGCCGCCATCCGAGTGCCCCGAAGAGTACGCTCGATGACACAGAACCATCGCGGCTCTGTTGAGGGAGCGAAATGACCGACAAGTCCCCGCGGCACTCCATGTCGAAGAAGTCCAGCAAGACGATCAAGCAGAAGCGCGCCGACAAGAAGCACAAGGCTGACCCGCAGCCCGGCAGCTTCGTCGAGAAGAGCTCTCAGGTCAAGCGGGTCCGCGGTTCGTGAGTTCGCCCGTCCCTAGTGGTCGACGTCGGCTCGGTGTCGCCGTCGTCGGCTTCGGCTGGATGGGAGAGGCTCATACCCGTGCCTATGCCCGGGTCCTGCACCACTATCCCGGGCTGGTGGTGTCACCGCAGCTCGTGGTGGTCGCCGACGAGGTGCCCGGCAGGGCGGCCGAGGCTGCCGGTCGGTACGGGTTTGAGGTGGCGACGACGGACTGGCGGGAGGCCATCACCCGTGCGGACGTGGCTGCCGTCAGCGTCACGGCACCGAACTTTCTGCATCGGCAGATCGGTGAGGCCGTGGCCCAGGCTGGCAGGCACCTGTGGATCGAGAAGCCGGTCGGACTCCACCTGGCCGACGCGCAGGCGGTCGAGGCGGCTCTGCGACGACAGCGTCTGCACAGTGCGGTGGGGTTCAACTATCGGCACGCCCCAGCCGTCCAGGCGGCCCGTGAGCTCATCGCGGACGGCCGCCTCGGCAGCATCACCCATGCCAGCTTCCGGCTGCTGAGCGACTACGCGGCCCATCCTGACGGCGCGCTCACCTGGCGGTATGAGCTTGCTCGGGCGGGACGGGGGGTGCTCGCCGACCTGGCGTCGCACGGCGCGGACCTGGCCTGGCACCTGCTTGGCCCGATCACCGAGGTCGTTGCGGACACCGCCATCTTCCTGCCGAAACGGCAGCGACCCACCGGCGCAACCACCGGCCACGTCCGGGCGACGGGCGGGGAAACCGGGGCGGTGGAGAACGAGGACTATCTGGCGGGTCTGCTCCGGTTCGCCTCGGGTGCTCGGGCCAACATCGAGGTCAGCCGAGTAGCCGTAGGGGAGCAGAACACCTACGGCTTCTCCGTCCACGGCACCTCGGGCGCGGTCGCGTGGGACTTTCGCCGGCTCGGAGAACTGCTCGTCAGCACCGGCACCCGGTATCAGGACCAGTCCTTCGAGCGGGTGCTGGTCGGCCCCGGTCACGGCGACTACGCGGCCTTCCAACCGGGCAGCGGGATCGCGATGAGCTTCGACGACCTCAAGGTCATCGAAGCTGCCCAGTTTCTACGCTCGATCGCCGAGGATGAGGTGCATGGCCCCAGCATCGCTGATGCGGTGCGCGCCGCTGCTGTGGTCCAGGCGCTGGGCGAGTCCGCCGACTCGGGGCGCTGGGTGAAGATCGACACCTGAAGCAATCACCTATCCTGGGCTCGGCCGCTCAGAGGAATTCGCGTGGCAGCGGAGTGAGGTGTTGGCCGAGGCGGTACTCGCGAAGGAACATCGGGGCGTAGCGGATCCTGATCAGGCCTGGGCGCTCGGTGAACTGATTCGGTATCTTGAGCACCCCCGTTCCGGCGCCCTGGAGTTCGAAGACAAGGGCAGTGCATGGGTAGCAGTCCGCAATGCCGTGGCGGACGGGACATTACGACCGACTGATAAGGCGGCCACCGAGGTTGCAGGACGCTTCGATGCCCCCTTGCGATTCACCGCTCTGCAACTGGGGACACGGTTAGGTACTGAAGCCTTGGTGGTGTTTAGTCGGAAAGAACTGGCAGATCCTGCATGGAGGCTGCAGACCCACGTGGACAATATGGTCCAGCATGGTCGTCTCCAGGGCGCCATATGCATTCCCGACACGGCAGGGCCATTGGCTGTGGTGGTGGACCTTAGAGCTAAGCAGATCACGTGCAGCGTGAACATCGAGACTCCTCGCGACGGGCGGGCCGCGACCAAGGTGAAATGGTTGACGCGCCAACTCAAAGAAGGCGTCCGATTTGCTGGGTCGGGTTCGGGAAGACCCAGATCTTCTGATCCTCGATCCCATGAAGACGATCCGGTCTTTCGCTGTCGCGAGCAACCATCCGATGGGCCTCAAAGGTGGCCGCGGTCAGGGATCATTCATCGACAGCTTCCTCGCCTCGGTGGACTCTTTCTCTTCGGACATTCTGCAGAGTCTGAAGGCTTGGTCAGCGAAACCTCCCCGCATGCGGGAGCAAACGGACTCGGCCGATCTGGCCAAAGATCAGGGGTCCACGAGACTCAGACGCATGTGAAATCGACTGCTAGGCACGAGAACGACGGGGAGAGAGAGCCTCAGCCCCTGATGCGGCAGTTCAGACGTTGACCGAGTGAGCTCCGATTGGCTGCCTGTGCAGGTTATTTGGCTTGCCACACCTGCACAGACCGCCAAACGCCCCAAGGCTCAGTGCGCAGCAGCGTACTGAGCCTCGGTCTCGCGGATGTAGCTGCCGGACTCATGATCACCGACGATCTTGCCGTCGGCTACCACCAGCACCCGCTGTACCCAGTGCAGCGACTGTGGCCGGTGGGTGACCACCAGCGTCGTCCGACCCTGCGAGGCGACTCGCATGGCTCGGTTCACCTTGCGCTCGCTGGCCAGATCAAGGTTCGAGGTCGCCTCGTCCAAGATCAGGATCGCCGGGTCGACGATCAGGGCGCGGGCCAGACAAAGCAGCTGGCGCTGACCGGCCGAGAGCGACCTGCCCCGCTCGGTGATCCGTTGGTGGTAGCCGTTCGGCAGCCTCGAGATGAACTCGTGCGCGCCCACGGCACGGGCGGCGGCTTCGATCTCGGCGTCGCTCGCGTCCGGGCGGGCGTAGGCGATGTTCTCCCGCACCGTGCGCGAGAACAGGAACGGCTCCTGCGGCACGTAGCCGAGCTGACGTCGATAGGCGGTCAGGTCGAGACGCTCGAGTGGGTGGTCGTCGACCATGATGCTGCCGCTGGTCGGGTCGTAGAACCGCGACACCATCTTGACCGTGGTCGACTTGCCCGCCCCGGTCCGTCCGACGAAGGCCACCCGCTCGCCGGCCGGAATGTGCAGATCCACCTCCTTCAGGGCGTCCACAGTGGTCTCTGCGTAACGCAGCCGAACCTTCTCCAGCTTGATGTCACCCGAGATCTCGCCCGGGTCGATCGGGTCGGGGATCACCGGCGTCGAGGTCGGCAGAGCCAACAGCTCGCGGATCCGCACGAGGCCGGCACGAGCCCGCTGGTAGACGTCGAAGACCGACGCCATCTGCTGGACCGGGGCGAACACCTGGGCCAGGTAGAGCAGGAAGGCCAGCAGCGTGCCGAGGGCCAGGGTGCCCGCCGCGATCATGGCGGACCCGATGCCGAGGACGGCGACCATGGCGAACGTCGAGAGGAGCTCGATGATGCCGACATAGACAGCGGTGGCGAAGGCGCTCCGCCGGGACCAGTGCATGAACTCGTCCCCCAGCCGGGAGAAGGTGCTCAGGTTCCTGGTCTCGCGGAGGTAGGCGTGGGTGACCCGGATGCCGGCCAGTGACTCCTGCAAGTTGGAGTTCAGCATCGAGGTGCGCTCACGCGCCTCGTCGTATGCGACCGACGCCCGACGCCGGTACCACCAGGTGGCCAATGCGGCCGGTGGGATGACGCAGAGCACCACCAGCGCGAGCCGCGGATCGAGAGCGACAACGACGACGGACATGCCGCAGAAGGTCAGAATGGCCATCAGCAGGTTGATCAGGCCCACCTGCAGCAGCTGCGCGATGGCATCGATATCCGACGTCATCCGGGTCATGATCCGACCAGCCTGGGTTCGGTCGTAGAAATCGATGCCGAGCCGCTGCAGCTGTCCGTAGACGCGGGCCCGGAGAGCAGCCAGCAGCCGCTCGGTCGTGCGCTGGGTCCACAGCTGCGATCCGCGCTGGACGAAGAACAGGCCGAGCGCGAGCACACCGGCGACGGCACAGATGACGAGCAGGGCAGGCACGGACTTGCCGAGCATGCCGAGGTTGACACCTTCCCTGATCAACAGCGGGTTGATCAGCGCCAGTACAGCCTCCATCGCCACCAGCAGCAGGCCGGCCAACAGACCGTACCGGTACGGCTTGATGAAGCTGAGCAGGCGGAAGGCCTCGTTGCGCTTGCCCTCGGCCTTCAGATCCACGCCCGGGTCATCCTGAAAAGCAGGCAGAGCCGCGATCCGGGCCGCCACCTTGGGCGAGGTGGTCGACATCGACGGCAGATGCCCGGTGGCATCGGCCCGGGAGGCCCAGCTGGAGGCGGTCGCCTCGAACTCGCCCCGGCGCGCTGCGGGCAGCAGGGCGGCGGCGCCGTCGTCGATGGCGATCGCATCGCCGAACAGGGCACGGTAGAGCTCTGAACGGGCGTACAGCTCCTCATGGGTGCCGTGATCGACTACGCGGCCAGCGTCGACCAGCACCACCCGGTCGGCCATCCGAACGGTGGACTCGCGGTAGGCGACCATGATCGTCGTTCGGCTGTCCAGGAACGGGCCGAGGTTGGCATGGATCTCCTTCTCCACGCTGACGTCGACGGAGCTGGTGGCGTCGTCGAGCAGCAGGATGTCGGGGTTGACCAGGATGGCCCTGGCGAGCGCCACCCGCTGTCGCTGACCGCCGGACAGGGTCATGCCCTGCTCACCGACGACGGTGTCGTACCCGTCAGGGGTGGCCATGATGAACTCGTGCGCGAGAGCGGCTCGGGCCGCCTGCTCGATCTGTTCCTGGGTGGCGTCGGGCACGCCGTAGGAGATGTTGTTGGCGATCGTGTCGGAGAAGAGGAAGCTGTTCTCGAAGACCATGCCGACGCGTTGGCGGAGTCCGTCGAGCGACTGCTCGCGAACGTCGACCCCATCGACCAGCACCGAACCAGCCGTGACGTCGAAGAATCTCGGGACCATCTGCATGACGGTCGACTTCCCGCAGCCAGACGGCCCGACGAGCGCGACGGACTCTCCGGCAGCCACCTCGAGGGTGAAGCGGTCCAGGACCTGGTGTCCGTCACCGTCGGAGTAGAAGAACTCGACGCCACGGAACTCGATCCGGCCTGGCCCGGCGGGGGTGGTCGGAGACGGCGACTCGACCATGGTCGGTCGGAGGTCGAGGATCTCGCCGATCCGCTCGACGGCCGCCTGGCACTGGGGCATGTTGCTCAAGATCATCCCCGCTGAGCGCGCCTTGCCGGACAGTCCGGTCAGGTAACCGGAGAAGGCCATGAAGATGCCCACAGTGAGGTGGCCGTTGAGGACGAACAGCCCACCGAGAGCCAAGATGATCACCTGGCCGAGCTGCGGGCCTGCCATCAGGGAGGCGAAGAACGGTGCCCGCAAGCGGATGGCCCGGACTCGCGCCCTGAACATGTCGAGCACCGCGCGGTGCAGGCGCTCGGTCTCGGCGTCCTCCTGGCCGAAGGCCCGGACGACCCGCACCCCCATCACCGCTTCCTCGACCTCCGTGGTCATGTCCGCCTCGCGCTGTTGTGCGTCCCAGCCCGCGGCGTGCACGCGCTTGCGCATCCGGTGGGTGACGACGAAGACCGCGGCGATGATCACTACGACGATGACTGCCAGCAGCGGTGACAGGGTGGCCATCACCACCAAAGAGACGATGACGCCGACGATGGTGGAGGCGATCTCCGGCAGGAAGCCGACGAACATCTGCACCCAGCGCAGGTCCGAGCTGGCGCGGGACACCAGCTGACCGCTCTGCAGCTCCGAGTGTCCCGAGAAGTCGAGCTTCTGCAGGGTGTCGTAGATCCCGTTGCGCATGTCGTGCTGGATCCGCAGAGCGGCCTTGGCCGAGAGATAGCGCCAGACCGACGACAGCACCGAGATGGTGAGGCCCATCCCGGCGAGCAGCCCGAGCCACGGCAGCAACGGTGTCTGGTGGGTGATGATCGCCCGGTCGAGGATGATCTGCTGCACCAGGGGGATCAGCGAGACGATGCCCGAGTAGATGACGGCCAGCATGATCGCCACCAGCAGGACACGGCGGTGCCGCTTGACCAGCGGCCACAGCCTGGTGTGCCAGCCGCTCGGCTCGGCGGTCTCATCCGCGGGGACGTTACTGCTCTGGGGCGCGATGCGGGCGTGCAGGCGCTCGGCGACGCGTTGGGGAAGGGGCAGGGCGTGGGTGGACCCGTGCATGAGGAGAGTCTCCAAGACATGAGTTCGGCTGAACGGCCCGGCGCAGGGCGGGCCGAAGGGAAGCGAGCGGGTCAGCGAACGACGGTGTGGGCATGACCGTGAGGAAGAAAGGGGGAGAGTTGCCGCGGGAGATGTGGCCACAGCGGGCCACAGATCTTTAGGGCAGATACACCTGGAACACCGGCTTCGCGGATCGAGGGTGGTCTGGACGAACTCTTGCGAGTCTTCCATCGCATTGTGATTTGCGCTACCTGGAACTCTGCGTATTGCGAAACGCAATGGTAGTTATACAGCCGTGGGGGACCAGCGGGTGCATTAGCACAAGCGCTGTGCTGCCGAGCATCCGGTCGCAGCATATTTGTGTGACACAGATCACCATGACCTTCGAGGGTCGCCGGATGCGAGGCATGATCGGGATCAGGTATCTTTGCGACGCATTTGGTGGGTGTCTCGCGTCGGCTTCAGCCCGCGGCCCGCCTCAGATTCGGGGGGATCTCAATGCAGTTCTGGGTGTATGCCTTTGTCATTGTCGCGATCTGCTGCCTGGCGGCCGCAGTCCTGGTTCGGCCGTTGCGGCGGAAGCCAACTGCTGGAACGGTCCATGATGATCACGGGCAGGAGCAGTCCGAAAACGCAGCGGAGGCAGGTAACAGCGTCGTCGAGCAACGGCGCGTCCTGGTCACCGGCGTCGGTGGGCAGGTGGGTCGGGCGCTGGTCGATCAGCTGACGCAGCGCGGTGTGAAGGTGATCGGAGTCGACACCGAAACGGTGGGGATCGCGGGCGTCCAGACGTTCCGGGTGCCGTCGGCGACGGACCGGTCCCTGTTGGTGGAGCTCCGGCGTCTCATCGATGATCATCAGATCGACCTGGTGCTGCCCACGGTGGCGGCCGAGCTGCCGCTCCTCGCGTCAGGCAGGGGAGAGCTGGGCCACCGGGCGGACGTCATGATCAGTGATGTCACCAGTGTGCTGCTGGCCAACGACAGTCTGTGGGCTGCGGCCATGCTGGATGTGGCTGGTGTCGGCGTGCCCCGCTTCGGCGCGCCCAACGATTTCGAGGGCGTCGAAGATGCTCTGAGGAAACTGGGCACGCCGGTCGTGCTCAAGCCGCGGCTTCAACGCGGGCTGCGCGGTGTGGTGGTCGACGACCCGCAGCAGCAGGTGGACTGGGACAGCCTCGCCGCAACGCACATCCTGCAGGAGTTCGTGGAGGGCCGAAGCTACGCCGTACTGGTGTTCCGAGCCGCTGGCGCGGGCTCCCTGGTGAGCATCGACCAGGCGGGAGCAGGCGACCACTCCGACGTCACCGCGTTGGCGACAGCGGCGGTCGAGGCCTTGAGTCTGACCGGACCGGTCAGCCTTGAGATTCGCCGGCTGGCGGACGGTCGGCCGGTGGTCGTCGACGTACGGCCTGGATTCGTTGCCGACCATGAGGGGCTGCCCCAGGCGCTGAACCTGATGCTGGCGGCGGACACTCGGAGCCAATCCGTCGCTGCGGCCTGAGCTGGTCCGTGCACACCGCGAGACGACGGACACAGACTCCGGGCCACGGGCCCGGAGTCTCTGTCCGTTTTCGACTCAGGTCAGCTGGAGAATCACAATCACCAGGATGATGATGACCAGCACACCAATGATGGTGCCGATGATGCCTCTGTTCATGTTCAGCCCTTTCGCTCTGTCAGCCATCCGCTGACGGTGCCAGGTACCCCTCGGGGTGGGGACCCAAACAAGGGGAGCGTACCGATAGGGTCTCCGCAAATGAAGATCTCCAGGAGGCTGGTGTGACGTCCGACCAGATCGTCCACGCTCGTGCGTGGTTGTGTGACCTACCCGTGGAACGGCCAAGGACCGACGCGATCCAGGCTTTCCTGAAGCAGGAGACGCTCTTCGTCGAGCTCGAGACCGCATCCGGGCAGACCGGTCTGGGCTACAGCTACACCATCGGCACCGGCGGTGGTGCCGTGCTCGACCTGCTGCGCAGCACGTTGTTGGAGGCGGTGATCGGCCTGGACATCCACCGCTTCGAGGCGATCTGGTACGCCGCTTTCAACGCCTCCCGGGCGACAACGACCGGCGCGATCACCTCCCTTGCGTTGGCGGCCATCGACACAGCGGTCTGGGACGCCCGCGGAAAGATCCATGGCCTGCCGCTGTGGGTGCTGGCCGGCGGCGCTCGTCCCGAGGTCCCGCTGTACGACACCGAGGGCGGTTGGCTGCACCTGACCGAGGCGGAGCTGGTGGCCCAGGCGGAGGACTCCGCGGCGCGCGGCCTCCCCGGGGTCAAGATCAAGATCGGCAAGCCGCGTGGACGTGAGGACGCCAGCCGGCTGGCTGCCGTACGGACCGCGGTCGGGCCGGACATGGACATCATGGTGGATGCGAACCAGTCCTTGACCGCAGCCGAGGCGATCCGGCGAGCAGCGCTGTTCGCCGACCTGGACCTCGCCTGGTTCGAGGAGCCGTTGCCCGCAGACGACATTGCCGGTCACCGACGGCTGTCTGAGGCGTGCAGCATCCCCATCGCAGTGGGGGAGAGCATGTACTCGGTCGCGCAGTTCAAGGAGTACCTGCACCAGCAGGCGGCCGGCATCCTCCAGGTGGACGTGGCTCGGGTCGGTGGCATTACTCCGTGGCTCAAGGTGGCCCATCTGGCCGACGCCTACAACGTCAAGGTGGCACCGCACTTCCTGATGGAGCTGCACGTCTCGCTCGCCTGCGCCATCCCCAACTCGCTCTACGTCGAGCACATTCCCCAGCTCACCGCCGTCACCGGCGATCAGATGCAGGTGCGCGACGGTATGGCGGTCGCGCCAAGCTCACCCGGTCTCGGCGTCGATTGGGACCGGGCGGCCCTGGAGGCATACCAGGTCACAAGATGATCTTGTTGGCCTGACGGTACTCGGCCAGCAGCCGATCGATCACGCGCGCGGTGCGCAGTGCGCTGGCGCCGGTGCTCGGCGACTCTCCGCGGCCGGTGAGGGCGTCGACGACGGACTGGATCAGCGGCTGTTGCACATGGTCGGGATAGGGCGCCTCGATCTCGCGGTCGCCGGCTCTGCCGACGAGCCGTAACGGTTCCTGCCCGAAGCAGGAGAAGCGCAGGCTCCCGTCGGTGCCGATGATCTCCACCTCGTCCAGATGCTGCGCGGCGTCGTAGCACCAGATGCCGGCTGCTTCGACGCCGGAGGCAAAGCTGAACGAGGCGGTGACCAGGTCCTCGGCGGGGTAGCGTCCACCGACGTTGGTCGCCGAGCCGCTGACCCGGGTGATCGGACCGAACAGCCTGTCCAGCAGGTCAAGGGTGTGCGAGCCGAGATCGACGAAGTAGCCACCGCCGGAGATCTCGGGCCGGACCCGCCAGGGCAGGGGGCCTGCTGCTGGCTGGTCGGCGCCACGCTGGTTGCGGATGAGCACCGAACGCGGCGTGCCGATGTTTCCGGTCTCGAGGAGCTCCCGGACCGTGCGGAAGCGGGGCATGGCCCGTCGGTAGTAGGCCACGAACAGCGGGACGCCTGCGGCCTCGCAGGCGGTGATCATCTGCTCACACTCGGCAGCTGTGCGGGCCATCGGCTTCTCGACGTAGACGGGTTTGCCGGCCGCTGCGACGCGCAGTGCATAGTCCAGGTGGCTGTCGGGTGGCGTGGCGACATACACCGCATCCACCTCAGGGTCGTTGATCAGCTCATCTGCGTCGGCGTACCAGCGTGGGACGTCGTGCCGACGCGCATAGTCCTCGGCCTTCGCGGCGTCGCGTCGCATGACCGCAACCAGCGAGGAGTTCGCGGCGCGCTGGAAGCCTGGGCCGCTCTTTCGCTCGGTGACATTTCCGACGCCGATGATTCCCCAGCGCACGCTGTTCATGGGGCGCCCCGTATCCATGGGGTGGAGCATAGTTGCCCTTCGTGGTGGTTGGCCTCCCCGTGCTACGGGCCGAGTCTGAACGGTGCGGTCAGCGTCGGCCGCCCAGTCTGCTGGATGTCACCGGCGTCGGCGTAGAAGTAGCCGTCCGGCTCGGCCGTGCCCTGGGTGGAGACGCAGCCATCGGGCACCACGATCGCCTCGCTCCGCCAGGTGGTGACAGGCACCAGGCCGGGAGTGGCGCGCGTGTCGGGAGGGACCTCGACCTGGGTCGGCGGTCGCCGTACGACCAACGGCTCGCCGGCCGCATCGGCGCACCACAGTCCGACCGTCACCGGCAGGATCGCGGGGATGAGTTGCCTGTTGACGATGCTCACCTCGACTCTGACCTGCTGCCCTGGCCGGGCCAGGTAGAGGGTGGACGTTCCGGTGCCGGACAGCACCTCGGCATCCGGCACGGTGATCGAGCTCAACATGACAGCTGTTGTGGTGGCGGTGGCGGTGGCGGTGGCGGTGGTGGTGGGCTGCGAGGAGGGGACACCAGTCGAGGTGGTCGAGGTGGTCGAGTTGGCTGGGCCGGCGGCCGGGCGATCGCGTCCGAGCAGAGGCACACCGATAGCGACCGCCATTACCACCATCGCTGCCGGCAACAGCAGCGCCAACGGACGGAGCCCGCGGCGCGGGGCCGCTCCCGCCGTGGGTGCGGGTCGTTGAATCGAGGTCGCTGCCAGATTCTCTGGATGCTGCGCCGGAGGAGGGGTGCTGGCTGGCGCGGCGGCGGGAGTGGGCATGGCTGCCGGGGCAGGAGCAGTGCCGAGGCGGGTGAAGTGCAGCTGGCGCAGTGCGTCCGGCGGCAGCCGTGGCTGTTCGGACGACGGCAGCGGATCCTCCCAGAACGTGGGCCGGACAAAGTGCGGGCGGGACAGGCTGAGGGCGTGCTCCCACTCGCGTCGCACCTGCGGCGAACGCATCGAGTTGCGGGACCAGAACAGCTGGAAGACGTCGGCCTCGTCGATCAGCGTCAGCAGGCGCTCGTCCCACCGGTCGCCGGACCGCAACGACAGCTCGTCTCGGAGATAGGTGTCCCCGAACGCGCGGGCGGCCAGCTCACACTGCCGGACGATCTCGGTGTCCAGGTGCGAGTAGGACGCGAAGATCCTGCGGTAGGGCCGGCCCTGGTCCGTCTGGGTGGTTCCAGCGGCCGGACCTGCCGAGGCTGCGCTGCTGTCCACTCGGAAGGCCAGGTCCACCTCTGCGACGATCAGCGCCCCGCTGAGTACGGTCAGCCGTCCCCGCGCGGTCCGGCCGTCCAGCTCGGGACGCGCGCGGAGCCGGAACTCCTCGCGGTGCACGTCCTCCACCCAGCGGAAGATCCGTCGTTCCGGGTTGAAGTCGACGCCGGGAACGACCGGGACGAAAGAGATCTCCCCGTCGCGCGGAATGGCGAACCGGCTGTCCACCTGCGGCCGGGCGAAGTCACTCAGCTGGCCCGCCAGCAACCGCTCCGCCTCCTGCTCGACCTGCGCCAAAGGGTCGGGCTGGTCGGCCCGGGCGTCCGGTCGTCGCTCGGCCAGGTGGGCGAACGCCAGCAGCGGATACCACTGGAGGGGTCGCAGGACCCGTGGCCGGTAGACGGTGAACTGGACGTTCTCGTCCAGGACCGCCTGCTCCCTCCGCTGGCTCGATCGGGAAGGCTGGGTGGGCTGGTTCACTACGGTGGCCCACAGGGTGGTCAGCACCAGTTCGCCCAGGGCATCGAGCTCGTCCAGCCATCCGACTCGGTCGCTGCGGCGGTAGTCGAGGATCGTGGCGCCGGCATTCTGGAGAGCACGGGTCAGCGCCGCTATCCGGCGGACGCTCGGATCGGGTCCCGGGTCATCCGCTGTCGGCTCGGCGTCGGCTGGGAGGACGCGGATGAATCGAGCCGGTATGGCCGGCGCGGAGAAGACCGCCTGACGGCAGAGCAGCTCGAGCCGGGACCGACCTTCGAACGGCAGCAGCGAGGGGAACCGGTCGGCGAGGAGGTCAGGCAACCGGTCGACCGCGGGGCTGTCCTGGCGGCCCAGGACAGCGAGGAAGATCGTCGCCGGGTCCGCCAGCTGCTCGAGCTCTCGGACCAGGTGGGTCAGCTGGGGATCATCGACATCGTCGGTGGCCTCGACCACCGACAGCGTGACTCCTCGACGTTCGGCCATGCGCCGCAGCCGAGGGAAGACCACGGTGTGCAGATGCCGGCGGTCCTGCACCAGGTCGGGGGAGAGGCAGGCGACGAACAGCTGGATCGTGCGCTCCCCGTACGCCATCATCCGACCTCTCGTCTCTCCGGAGGGGCTCTCTCCACTGTAGCCGCGGCGGACGGGACAGGGACGGTCCGCCGGGATTCAGCGCAGTCCGAGCAGGGCGGACAGTCCGGACCAGTCGGGTCGATAGTGCGGCTCGAGTTCGCTGTGCAGCTGGTCGAAGACCTCCGTCGCATCAGAGACGAGGTGACGCCAATCGGTGTCGAGTGGTCGTCGGCAGAGTTTGACGACCCGCTCGGCAAGATCATCTCGGACGGTGCCGAACCGGTGCGCGGTGCGGTCCTCGTCGCGGTCCCGCAGCAGCATGGCCTGCACCAGGCAGAGCTGAAGCAGCTCCAGGCCGAGGTGGGTGCCGATCAGCCGATCGCCTCGACCAAGTTTGATCACCGACTGGGCCGCGACGAACCTTGCCTGGTTGACGTCCGCTGAAGCCGACGTCGAGGTCAGATGCACCTGTGCCATCACCGACGTTGATGACTGCACCGAGCTCACCAGCAGCCGACCGTCGCGTCCGGCGAGCTGGGCATGGTCGGCCACCACCAGGTCGAGCCTTCGGCCGTCGTCGAAGATCATCCGGAAGGTCGACTGGGTCGGGCTGCTGGACTGGTCAAGTGCCCAGAGTCGGCCGATCTGTGAGAGCAGCGGATCGAGGTCGAGCTCGCCGACGACGACCAATCCCAGGTCCAGGTCGCTCCACTGATCCAGCAGCTCGGGTTGTGCTGCGGAGCCCAACACCCACAGCTCGGCGACGGCAGACTCGTGCTCGGCATAGCTGCGGGCACGATCGAGCAGGTCGAGTTGCCATGACATGATCGAAGTATCCCGCAGGGTTCCTCGTCACGCTGCGCACCGAAGGGCCGCTCATGAAGATCCGAGACATGATCATCACCCCGATAGCCTTCTCCGACCCGCCCCTGCTCAACTCCTGGGGGGTACATGAGCCGCTCGCGCTGCGCTGTGTCGTTGAGATCGTCCTGCAGGACGGCACGGTCGGTTTGGGTGAGTGTCAAGGCGGGTCTCTGCGCACTGATCAACTTCGAGCGGTCCGCGAGGCGGTGATCGGTCAGGACGTGTTCGCGACCTCCGCCATCGAGGAGCGCATCCATGCCGTGCTGGGTGACCAGACGGTCGCCGGGGGCGGGGCCGTGGGGATGCCGAGGATGGCGGTGCGAGGGGTGTTCGCGCCGATCGAGGTGGCCTGTCTGGACGCGCAGGGGAAGCTGCTGGGGGTGCGGGTCTGCGACCTGCTCGGCGGCCCGGTCCGAGACGCGGTTCCCTACAGTGCCTACCTGTTCTACAAGTGGGCCGAACATCCGGCCCTGGACGGTCGGGAGCCGATTGGCGACACCTGGGGTGCCGCGCTCGATCCTGGCGGGCTGGTGGCCCAGACCCGGGCCCTGATCGACCGCTATGGCTTCACCTCGATCAAGCTGAAGGCGGGCGTCTTCCCACCGGAGCAGGAGATCGCGGCGATCAAGGCTCTGGCAGCCGCGTTCCCGGGGCTGCCGCTGAGGATCGACCCCAATGGCGGTTGGAGCGTACCGACCGCCATCCGCGTCGGCCGCGAGCTCGAGACGGAGTTGGAGTATCTCGAGGACCCGGTGCTCGGACGTGAGCAGATGGCGGCGGTGGCGCGCGAGGTATCAATGCCGCTGGCGACGAACATGTGTGTGGTCGCATTCGAGGACATTCCGGACGCCGTTGCGCGCGGATCGGTCGGGGTGGTGCTGTCCGACCACCACGTCTGGGGCGGTCTGCGGCACAGTCTGGAGCTGGCGGCGATCTGCCGGACCTTCGATCTCGGTGTGTCGATGCACTCCAACTCCCATCTGGGCATCTCACTTGCCGCGATGACGCATCTCGGTGCGGCTACCCCGAATCTCAGCTATGCCTGCGACACGCACTATCCGTGGAACCTCACCGAGGAGATCGTCCGGCCCGGCGCTCTGCGTTTCGTTGACGGCAGTGTGCCCGTGCCCGACGGCCCGGGCCTGGGTGTCGAGCTGGACCGCGATGCGCTGGCCCGTCAACATGAGGTGCTGCTCCGGTCGGGACGTACGGTCCGCGATGACACGAGCTATATGCGCAGGGTGGAGCCGGGGTACGACCCGACCCTGCCGAGGTTCTGAGCCTGGCGGTTCCAGCTCGGCCTGCGGTCACCGCGTCGCCGCCCACCTGACCCACTTGCAGGCATCACGCTCAGCAGGGCGTTAGAACTGTCAGTGGACGTGGGTATATTCGTACGTATGTTCGATGTGGAGCAAACGACCGGGATGCTGACAGGGATGGACGCCACCACGCTCCTGTCCGTCGTGGCCGAGGCCCACCGGGGGGTGGTCGAACGTGAGGCGCTGATCCTGCAGGCAGCCGCGCAATGGGCGGACCTGCACAGTGCCGAGGCGGCCGACGGACGGCATCAAAACAGGGACGACTCGGGGGAGGTCCTGCCGGGAACCGAACGGGCTCGGTTGTTCGGGGGCGATGGCACCCCCACGCTGTTGGAGTTCGCCGCGGCCGAGTTCGGGATCGTGCAGGAACTGAGTCCCTGGCAGGCTGCCCGGATGATTGCCGACGCACTCGACCTGCGTCATCGGCTGCGTCGGCTGTGGCTCCGCGTGTGCGCCGGCGAGGTGCCGGCCTGGAAGGCGTGCAAGGTGGCCCAGGCGACGCGCCATCTGAAGCTCGGCCCCGCCGACCAGGTGGACGAGTCGGTCTATGAAGTGATCACTCGGTTGACCTGGTCGCGCTTCCAGGATGTCCTGGTCGCCAAGATCATCGAGGCCGATCCGCACGAGGCGCAGGCACGCGCCGACCGGGCCGAGCGCGAGCGGTTCGTCCGCACCGGGCGAGCGAACGAGCACGGCCTGAAGAGTCTCTATGCGAAAGCGACCGTGGGCGACGTGCTGTGGCTGGACGCGATGATCGCACGGCTGGCGAAGATCCTGGCGGCCAAGGGCGACACTGACAGCGTCGACATTCGCCGGTCCAAGGCGCTCGGCCTGCTCGGCAACCCGGTCCGGTGTCTCGCGCTGCTGGCGGAGGCCGAAGGTCTCAGTCTCGACGATGACGACCGAGACGCGGAGGAGAGCGCGTTCGCCATGCCGAGGGACGGGCACTATGTGCCTCCCGGCCGGTGGGCACCCATGGGCAGCCAAGAGGACGAACTGGCCGATCTCGACCTGTTCGAGCCAGCCAATGTCGACCAGCCCGAGCCAGCCAATGTCGACCAGCCCGAGCCGCTCCTCTCGGCCGCCCTTGTCGACCCCGCACCGGACAGCTACGACGAGCCGGTGGAGGAGTGCACGGATGCGGGGCGTGCGCCGTCGGTGGCTGGCCCTCGGGTCGCGCAACGCGCCCTCGAATCCCTGCCCGCGGCAGGGATCGATCCTGACCGTCTCGGCCCTCGCCTGATCCTCTACGCGCATGTGGCCCTCGAGGGCCTGCAGACGGGCAAGGGGGTGGTCCGGGTGGAGGGGGTCGGCCCGGTGACGCTGGAGCAGTTGCGCAGACACCTGGGTCCGACCGCTCAGGTGATCCTGAAGCCTGTCATCGACCTGAGTGCGCCGCTGTCGCCGGTGGACGCCTACGAGCTTCCGGCGAAGTTGCGGGAGTCGCTCCGCCTTCGGTGTCCGGGAGATGTCTTCCCGTGGGCCAGCGGAACCGGGACCGGGCTGCAGATCGACCACACCCTTCCCTACCGATCACCCGACCGGGGCGGTCCGCCGGGCCAGACCCGCCTCGGCAACTGCGGCCCGCTCGGTGTGTTCTCGCACCGCCTCAAAACCCATGGTGGGATGGCGTTGCGGCAGCCGCGGCCGGGGACGTACGTCTGGCGATCGCGCCATGGCTTCATCTATCTGGTGGATCACACCGGGACCCACCATCTGGGCTGTGACGCGTTCGCTCGGGCGATCTGGCGTGCTGCTGTAGCGATGGGCGCTGAGTTGGGTGGCCGGCAGGGGCAGGCAGCCTGACGTGTCGTGTGCGACGGGCGATTGCGGGCGCGGACCAGACCTCACGCGCTCGCCTACACGACCGGACATGACGAAGCCCCGCCGCCAGTGAGGGCGGGCGGGGCTTCGACGATCTCTGAGGCGGCAGTGCGCCGTGGTTCCTTTGAAATTACACGCGTCAGATGCTGTTCAGGAGGATCGTGTTGAGGATACTGTTCAGCCAGTCAATCATGTAATGAAACCCCCTTTCGGTGCCTAACGTAGAACGCGGACGTGGTCATCATCGAATGCGGTGGCCGCATCCTCTGCTGCACCAGGTTCACGAAACTGAATCCGCACTCACTTCATGGTAGACGACTTCGGACCATTGGTGGTGATTCCCACGAATTGTCGCGACGCTAGGATCCTTCGCCTGACCAACCATCGAGGAGTGCCCCTTGACCGAGTTCCTGTCCGCCCAGTTCCAGGTCCTTGACGATCGCTTCCGCGGTACCGGCGGAGACCGGCAGCTCGAAAAAGTTTTCGACCGGGGCCGGTGGCTGGAGGGGCCCGCCTACCATCCCGCCGTCCGCTGCGTGCTGTTCAGCGACATCCCCAACGATCGGGTGCTGCGCTTCGACGAGGTGACCGGTCGGGTGGATGTCTTCACCAGCCCGGCCGGCTTCGCCAACGGGCGGATCGTGGATCGGCAGGGCCGGTTCGTCTCCTGCGAGCACGGCGACCGTCGGCTCACCCGGCTCGAGCACGACGGGACCGTCACCGTCCTGGCCGACAGCTTCGAGGGCAGGCCGCTGAACAGCCCGAACGACGTCGTGCAGCACTCGGACGGCTCATTGTGGTTCACCGACCCCGCGTACGGGATCGACACCGACTACGAGGGCCATGCGGCCGAGCCGGAGCAGTCCGGCTGCCACGTCTACCGGCTGAGCCCTGACGGCCGGCTCGACCGGGTCGCGGACGACTTCGACCGGCCCAACGGGCTGGCCTTCTCCGCCGACGAGCAGCGGCTCTACGTGGTCGACACGCCGCGGGCCCACATTCGCGTGTTCGAGGTGGTCGGCGACACCCTCACCGGGGGCGAGGTGTTCGCCACCTGCGACGCCGGCGGCTTCGACGGGATCCGGTTCGACCAGCGCGGCAGGCTGTGGGCCGCAGCCCATGACGGGCTGCACTGCTTCGAGTCCGACGGCACGCTGGTGGGCAAGCTGCTGGTGCCGGAGACGGTGGCCAACCTCTGCTTCGGCGGCCCGCAGCGCAACCAGCTGTTCATCACCGCCACGACCTCGCTCTACACCCTGCGGGTCAACTTCCGCGGCGCCGTCTACCCCTGAGCCCGGGCTCTGCGCTGCAGCTGGAGCACGATGGAGGCCACGATCACCGTAATGCCGAGAATCGCGGTGACCGACGCCAACAGGTTCTGCGACCAGCTCCAGCTGAGTTCGACGTCGCCTCCGTTGGGCAGCTTCTTGAACGGTGCCGCCACCACCCATCCGACGAAGATCCAGCCGAGGTAGCGGAACCAGACCGGCAGCCTGCGGTCGATCAGGCAGATGGCGAACGGAACCACCCAGACGAAGTGGTGCGACCAGGACACCGGGGAGGCGAACAGGCCGGCGATACCGCAGAGCGTGACGCTGAGGGCGATGTTGCCCACCCGGTGCCACAGCAGCCCGGCCCAGATCCCCAGCAGGGTCACCACTGCGGACAGCGCCAGGCCGACAATGGAGCTGATGGCCCCGAGCCCGATCACCCGGACGGCGTCGGCCATCACGGACTGGTTGGTGTAGTAGACGATGCTGTGGCCCAGGCCGGTGTCGCCGTGCGCCAGCCGGCCCCAGAACTGCAGAGACCGTTCCGGCAGGATCACGGCGGTGATCAGGGTCAGCGCAGCGATCGTGACCAGCATGGTCAGAGCTGCCCGCTTCTTCCGGCACGCAACCAGATAGATCAGGAAGATTCCCGGCGTGAGCTTGAGCGCGGTCGCGAACCCGGAGAGGACGCCCTCCGGCAGCAACCGGCGTCCGGCCGGCCGGCGGCCGAGGATCTGCGGACCCGGCACCAGGTCGAGCACGATCAGTGCCACCAGGAAGATGCCGAGCTGACCGAAGGTGAACGTGCCGCTCACCGGTTCGACGAAGAAGATCGACGCAGCCGCCACCAGGCTCAGCACCCACCCGGTCAGCCCGAGCCGGTACAGGATCGCCAGCATCGCCACCACGTTGGCCACGGTCCAGGCGATCTGGCCGACCGCTGCCGGCGTCAGCGCCAACGGCACCGCCATCAGCGCGGCGAACGGCGGGTAGAGGAAGGGCAGTGATCCCGGCAGGTGGTAGAAGTCGCCACCTTCGAGCAGAACACGACCGGCCAGCCGGTACACGTCGAAGTCGACCATAGTGGGCCGCCACGGGATGATCTTGCCGCCGAAGGTGGTGGCGGCGACGAACAGCCCGACGATGATCGGCAGCACGCTCAGGCTCACCGCCCGGCCGATCCGGGCCAGGGTCAGTGGCCGGGCGGGCGCCAGCTCCAGTGTGGTCATCCGGCCAGCCAGGACTGGATGGTCCGGCCGACGCCGGACTCGTCGTTGCTCGCCACCACCGGGATGTCCATCTCCAGTAGGGCCGGGTGCGCGTTGGCCACCACGTGCGGCATTCCGACCCAGGTCAGCATCTCGATGTCGTTCGGCATGTCACCGAAGGCGGCGACCTCCGATGCGTCGATCCCGAGCTCGGCGCACACCCGGCGCAGCATGGCCGCCTTGCTGACCCCGGGTGCACTGATCTCCACCAGACCTCGGCCGGCCGACTGGGAGTGGGTGGCCGTCAGCCGGTCCTGGACGACGCGCTTCACCCGCAGCAGCAGCTCGTCGGCTCCGAGCTCGTGGCTCTGCACCAGCATCTTCACATAGTCGTCCACCTCGAGAATCTCCTCGACAGTGCCGCTGAACAGTCCGGCGTCCTCCGGGACGTCGCCGTCGGTCCAAGTGCGGTAGGCGGCCTCGAAGCCGAACCGGATGCCCGACTCCAAGGCGAAGGTGGCGTCCTGGACCACCCGGCGGATCTCCTCGATGGCACTGAGAGCCACGTCGGGGGAGATGAACACCTGGTGGCTCATCTCCCTGCTGCCCAGGTCGTACAGCGCGGCGCCGTTGCTGACGATCACGGTGGGATGCCCGCCCGGCAGGTCGGCGATGACGTCCAGCCAGCGCACCGGTCGCCCGGTGGCGAACAGCACCGGGATGCCGACCTCCTGAGCAGCCAGCACCGCTGCCGAGTTCTCCTCGCTGACCTGACCACCGGAGGAGAGGAAGGTGCCGTCGAGGTCACTGGCGATCAGCTTCGGGCGGATCATCAGAGCTTCGACCTCGGTGAGTTGATGTTGCCGGGTGAGCCCGAGTCGGACGGTGTCGGCTGGCCGCCACCGGACTTGCTGCCGCTGGGACTAGGGGAGGCGGAGCTGGGGGAGCCCGACATCGACGGGGTCTGGGAGGGCGACTTCGGTGAACCCGACTGCGACGACGGTGAGCCCGATGGCGAGCCGGACTGCGGCGACGGAGACCCCGACTGTGGCGACGGGGAGCTGGACTGTGGAGGCGGGCTACCGGAGCCGCCGGTGGGCGGCGGCGGGGCCTGCGGCGGCTGGTTGCGAAAGATCAGGATGGCGATCAGCACCGCCAGTGCGGCCAGCAGCACCATCAGGAACCACGACACCAGGATGGTCTTCCAGCCCGCCCGGTCGTAACGTCCCGGCCAGGGCAGCGGCCAGACCCGGGCCAGCCCGGGCTGCACCCGGTCGAGCCAGTAGTGGCGATAGTCGGGGCCCGCCGGCGTGCCCTGCGGCGGCAGCGTGCTGAGCTGTACCTCGGACAGGATCCGTTCGGCCTCGGCCGCCGCGGCCGGCGACCCGTCATAGACCAGGGCCGCCCACGGCGCGACCAGCCGGGCATCCGGGGACACCGGGTCGTCGTCCTCCGAGCGATACTTCTTGGCGAGCCGACCCTCGTTCTGGCCGTGCCCTCCGCGCGCCAGCACGGTGTCGATGTGCATCGCGTTGATCAGGCCGGCCAACCGGTCCCGGGCGGCGGCGTCCTCGGCCGCACCCTCCGACAGCAGGATCACCATGGCCGGCTGGTTGTCGTCGGTATGCGCCGTGTAGGCGACCCCGGACGCGGTCCAGCCGAGCCGGGCATCGAGCCAGAAGTCGCCGATCTTCGGCGGATCTTCGGGCAACAGCGGGCTCACCGGGACGTACCCGTACGTACTGTCCGGTGCACCTTCCGGCGGTTCTGGTGTCGACATCGGTCCTAATCTCATCACACCCGGGGTGCGGCTCGGTTGCTGGACTCCGGGGATGATGAAATGGTCTGCGACAATTGGCCGGGTGCCACCGTCGTACGGGTAACGTCGTGACCCGGGAGCCGGGGGACAATCAGCGCGCAACCACAGGAGAAGTGAGTGAGCAGTCCGACACAGAGCCAGCCGGCCGGACAGGCGCAGTACCAGGGCCAGGGCAACCAGCAGGCGGCCAGGCTGCTCGGCGAGGCGATCGCCCAGGTACAGCGGATCATCGTCGGCCAGGAGCACATGGTCGAGCAGCTGATGGTCGCCCTGCTGGCCAAGGGTCACTGCCTGCTCGAAGGCGTGCCCGGCGTGGCCAAGACACTGGCGGTGCGGAGCTTCGCGACAGTGGTCGGCGGCGACTTCGCGCGGGTGCAGTTCACCCCTGACCTGGTGCCGTCCGACATCGTCGGCACCCGGATCTACAAGGCGAGCCAGGAAGGTTTCGACATCGAGCTCGGCCCGGTGTTCGTCAACTTCGTGCTGGCCGACGAGATCAACCGGGCACCCGCCAAGGTCCAGTCGGCCATGCTCGAGCTGATGGCTGAGAAGCAGGTGTCGATCGGCGGCCACACCTACCCAGCTCCGAAGCCGTTCATCGTCATCGCCACCCAGAACCCGGTGGAGTCCGAGGGCGTCTACCCGCTGCCCGAGGCGCAGCGGGACCGGTTCCTGCTCAAGGTGGACGTCCCCTACCCGCGCGGCAACGAGGAGTTCGAGATCCTCCGCCGGATGAGCGTTGACCCGCCCGAGGCGCAGCAGATCCTCAACCCGGACCTGATCCTGAAGCTGCAGCGGCAGGCCTCCGACGTGTTCGTGCACAACCTGGTGGCGGAGTACATCGTGCGGCTGGTGCTGGCCACCCGGACGCCGGCCGAGTTCAACATGCCCGACCTCACCTCCGTGATCCAGATCGGCTGCAGCCCGCGCGCCACCCTGGGTCTGGTCGCCGCCGCCCGGGCGCTGGCGCTCATCCATGGCCGGGACTACGTCCTCCCGACCGACGTCCAGGCTGTGGCCAAGGACGTCATGTCGCATCGTCTGGTGCTCGGCTTCGACGCCGTTGCCGACAATGTCAGCACCGCGCAGGTGATCGAACGGATCGTGGCCATGGTGCCGCCTCCCACCCCGGTGTGGAACGCCGGCCAGCAGCGTCAGAGCCCGGGCCAGCACCAGCAGCCCGACTTTCACTAGGCGCCGATGTCCTACCCTCCACCCCAGGGGCCGCCGGCCGGTTTTCCGCCGCCGTCCGGCTTCGCACCCCCGTCGGCAGCCGACTACGGCGCTGTCTCCTCCGTCATCGGTGCGCCGACCAAGATCACCATCCCGCTCAACAAGCTGGCGCCGGAGGCTGCCCTGCGCCGGCTCGAGCTGACCATCGTCCGGCGGCTCGAGGGCTATCTGCAGGGGGACCATCTCGGCCTGCTGCCGGGTCCCGGCACCGACGCCAACGACGCGCGGGTCTACCGCGCCGGCGAGGACGACGTCCGCAAGATCGACTGGGCGGTCACCGCCCGCACCACCGTGCCCTACGTCCGTGACACCATGGCCGACCGCGAGCTGGAGGTGTGGGGCCTGCTCGATGTCACGCCGTCGATGAACTGGGGCACCGAAGGCGTCACCAAGCGTGACCTCGGCATCGCCGCGATCGCGACCATAGGCTTCCTGAGCCAGAAGATGGGCGACCGGTTCGGCGGCTACATCATGCGCCCCGAGTCGCTCCGCCGGCTGCCGGCCCGCTCCGGCCGGGCCGCGCTGTACGCGCTGCTCCGCAAGATGCTGGAGGAACCGATGGTCCCCGACCATGCCCGCGGTGAGCAGGGCCTGGCCCACGCGGTGGAGCAGCTGTCGCGCACCCAGCGCCGACGCGGGCTGAGGGTGGTGGTCTCGGACTTCCTCACCCCCGGCGACCATGAGCTCGACCCGAACGTCGAGCCCGACTGGGAACGGGCGATGCGCAGGCTCGCCATCCGCAACCAGGTGCTGGCGATCGAGGTCGTGGACCGCCGCGAGATCGAGTTCCCCAACGTCGGCGACATGCTGATCCGCGACCCGGAGACCGACTTCGAGCGCTATGTGAACACCGCGGACAGCGACGCCCGGGCCCGGATGGATGCGGCCAGCGCTGCCCAGCGGGAACGAATCCGGATCTCGCTTCGTCGTGCAGGTGTCGGGCACATCCAGTTGCGTACCGACAGAGACTGGGTCCAGGACATCGCCAGGTTCGTGCTGGCGTATCGGCGGGTGGCGAGCATGCTGCACGCACCACCCCAGGGAGTGAGTCGATGATTCCGCAGTTGGCATTCCTGTCGCCGGAGCGGCTGCTCATCCTGCTCGTGATCCCGCTGCTGGTGCTGGCCTACATCTTCGCCAGCCGGCGCAAGAACCGCCGCGGGATGCGGTTCACGAATACCTCGATGCTGGAAGTGGTGGTCCCCAAGCAGTCGCAGTGGCGCCGCCATGTCGCGGTCGCCCTCTCGATCCTCAGCCTGGTCACCCTGACCGCGGCGTTCGCCCGGCCCAAGACCCAGGTCGACGTGCCCCGGGAGCGCGCCACCATCATCGTCGTCATCGACGCGTCGCTGTCCATGCAGGCGACCGATGTGAAACCCAACCGGCTGGACGCCGCCAAGGTCGCGGCCAAGGAGTTCGTGCTGTCGCTGCCGGAGAAGTACAACGTCTCGCTGGTGTCGATGGCGGGCAGCGCGCAGATCCTGGTGCCGCCGACGTTGGACCACCGGTCGGTCGAGCGGGCGATCGACAGCATCAAGCTGCAGGAGTCGACCGCGATCGGCGAGGGCATCGTGGCCGCTCTCCGCGCGCTGGACCAGGCGCCGAAGGGCAGTGACAAGGCGAAGCCGGCCCCGGGCGCCATTGTTCTGCTGAGCGACGGTGAGTCCACCGCCGGCCGGTCCCCGCTTCAGGCCGCGGCTCAGGCGCGGACCAAGAAGGTGCCGATCTACACCATCGCCTATGGCACCGAGAACGGCTACGTCGACCTCGACGGCAAGCGTCAGCTGGTGCCGGTGAACCACAAGCAGATGCAGCAGATCGCTGCGACCAGCGGCGGGGAGTACTTCAAGGCGGCGACCGCCGATCAGCTCAAGAGCGTGTACAAGAACATCAAGTCCGAGACCGGCTACGAGAAGGCCGACCGTGAGATCACCTCCCGGTTCGCCGGGTATGGGTTGGCGTTCGCCGTGCTCGCGGCGCTCGGTGCGATCTCCCTTGGCGCGAGGTGGCCATGATGGGTGGGCTGGTGCTGGTCCCGATGCTGCCGTCCTTCCTGGCTCCGGCCCGGCTGTGGCTGCTGTTGCTGATCCCGGTGCTGGTCGGGCTCTACCTGTTCATGGTCCGGCGCAAGCAGAACCGGCAGCAGCAGGTCGGCCGGACGATGCTGGACCTGGTCATCCCGCGGGAGAGCAGCTGGAAGCGTCACCTGGCCGTCGGGCTGTCGATCCTCAGTCTGCTGACCCTGACACTGGCGTTCGCCAAGCCGAAGGACACCGTCCTGGTGCCGCGCGAACGGGCCACTGTCGTGGTGGCCATCGACGTGTCGCTGTCGATGCAGGCCGAGGACGTTGCGCCCAACCGGCTCGAAGCGGCCAAGTCCGCAGCCGTGCAGTTCGTGAGCTCGCTGCCGGCGGCGTTCAATGTCTCGATCGTGTCCTTCGCCGGCACGGCCACCATCCTGGTGCCGCCGACCAAGGACCGGGGAGCAGCGACGGCGGCGATCGAGAACCTGCAGCTGCAGCCGGCCACCGCCATCGGTGAGGGGATCTACACCTCACTCGCGGCGCTGGCCCAGCTGCCGCCGGACCCGAAGCACCCGAACGAGGTGGTGCCGGCACGGATCGTGCTGCTCAGCGACGGCAAGACGCAGACCGGCCGCCCGGCCGATGAGGCGGCCGCCGCGGCGCGGGACCAGAAGGTGCCCGTCTACACCATCGCGTACGGCACCGAGAGCGGCTACATCGAGGTCAACGGCAGGCGTGAGCCGGTGCCGGTGGACCACGCCGAGCTCGCCCGCGTCGCCAAGATCTCCGGCGGCGAGGCGTACTCGGCGACCTCGGCCGGGCAGCTGAAAGACGTCTATAAGGACATCGGGTCGTCGGTCGGCAAGGAGAAGGTCGACAAGGAGGTGACCTCCCGTTACGCCGGTGCCGGGCTGGCGTTCGCCATCCTGGCCGCGCTCGGAGTGATCTCGTTGGGTGCCCGGTGGCCGTGATCTGCACCCCGACGGCAGCTGACGTCGCCGAGCTTGCCGAACTGCAACGCCGGCACGAGACGGCCGTCCGGGGCTCCTCCTCGGCCTCGCCGGAGAGGGTCGCCGCCCTGGTCACCGGTTCAGGCGCGGCGACCCACCGGCACCGGCTGGTCCGCGGCGACGACGGGCGCACGCTGGGCTGGGCATGGGTGCAGGACCGGGCCGGTGGCCGGGTGGTCTGCGCGGTCACGATCGCTCCCGAGCTGAGCGACGACAAGGCCGACCCGCTCGCCGCCGAGCTGTTCGACTGGGCGGCCGGGCAGGCTGCCGACATCGCCCGCGCCCGCGGGCTGTCCGAGACCCAGCTGGACAGTGGCGCGTTCGCCGACGATCCGCGTCAGCAGCGCTGGCTGGCCAAGGCCGGGCTGCGGCGGGTGCGCCGCTGGTGGCAGATGAGCCGGCCGGTGCAGCCCGAGGAAGGTGAGCCCGACGCCCTGCCGGCGCCCAGACCCGGTGTCTCGATCCGCCGGGTGGATCGGGAGGCGGACGGGTCGGTGGCCGAGGAGGATGTGCGCAGGGTGCACGACGTCCTCGAACAGGCGTTCGTCGACCACTTCAACTCGCACACCGAGACGTTCGCCGAGTTCTACCTCCGGCTGCGTACCGACCCCGGCCACCGCTGGGACCACTGGTGGCTGGCCGAGCTGGTCGACGATGGGCCGGCAGAGCCGGCCGGTGCGCTGGTCGCAACCGTCACCGGCACCGACGGGGCCACCGAGGGCAGCTATGTGGAATATCTCGGGGTGCTGCCGAACGCGCGTGGCCGCGGCGTGGCCACCTCGCTGCTCTATGCCCTTATCGCCGATGCCGCCCAGCGCGGCCGGGACATGGTCGGGCTGGAGGTGGACGCCGACTCGCCGACCGGCGCCGACCGGCTCTACACCGCGCTGGGCTTCAGCACCGCCTACGTGACCGAGTCCTGGCACTGTCAGCTCGTGCTGCCCCAGCGCTAGGGTGCCCCCAGCACTAGGGTGTCAGGCGTGGAGGACCCCCTGCAGACCAACCTCAAGCATGTCCGTGGCCGGATCGCCAGCGCCTGCGCACGGTCCGGCCGCGACCCGGGCTCGGTGCGACTGCTGCCGGTCAGCAAGACCGTCCCGCCGGAACGGATCCGGCTGGCATACCAGTCAGGCTGCCGGATGTTCGGCGAGAACAAGGTCCAGGAGGCCGCCGAGAAGGCGGCCGTGTTCGCTGACACTCCCGACCTGACCTGGGCGATCATCGGACATCTGCAGACGAACAAGGCCAAGGTGGTGGCGGAGATCGCCGCCGAGTTCCACGCGCTCGACAGCCTGAAGCTGGCCGAGGCGCTGGACCGCCGGTTGCAGACCGAAGGTCGCAGTCTCGACGTGTTCATCCAGGTCAACTCGTCCGGCGAGGAGTCGAAGTTCGGGCTGTCGCCGGAAGAGGTGCCGGGGTTCGCGTCCGCGCTGCGCAACTACCACGCGCTGCGCGTCCGGGGGCTGATGACGCTCGCGGTGTTCTCCGACGACCGCGAGCAGGTGGCCGGCTGTTTCGACCGGATGCGCACCCTGCAGGAGCGGCTGCGCGACTGCGACCGGGCGGCAGGCAGCTATCACGAGCTGTCGATGGGCATGTCCGGTGACTACGAGCTGGCGATCGAGTACGGCGCGACGGTGGTGAGGGTGGGAACGGCGATCTTCGGCAGCCGGCGGCTCTCGGCCTGATTCTCAGCCGGCGTACCTGACCTTGACGTTGCCGGCCTGGGTGGTGGCCACGATGTGCCGGGTCGAGGCCGGGTCGGTGGCGATGCCGACGTCGGCCCGACCGGCCTGCGAGTGGGCGTCCACGGCGTAGGCGCCCTCGGTGCCGCGAGGCAGCTCGACCGTGACATTGCCCGCCTGGCTGGTCGCAGTGACGTCGCTGGGGGCCTGGGAGAACAGCAGCTCCACGTTGCCGGCCTGAGTGCTGGCCTCGACGTCGGTTCCGGCGAGAGCGGCGCCGGTGACGTTGCCGGCCTGGCTGTGCAGCCGGAGCGGGCTGGCCAGGTTGGTCGCCTGGATGTTGCCGGCGTTCGTCTTCACCACTGCCGTCGCGCTGCGCGGCAGCCAGACGGTGTGGTCGACTTCGCAGTTCTGACCGAAGAGGTTGAAGAACCCACCGGAGCAGCTGGACTTCAGGACGAGGACGTCGCCCTGGAGGCTCGCGCTGATGGTGGGTTTGTGCGTTGTCCAGTGCAGCTGCCGCTGGACGCGCACGCCCTGGCCGTCAGAGGCCTGCAGGGTCACGTTGCCGCTGTCGATGTCGAGCTGGACCGTGGTGACATTGGCCCAGCTGTCGTCCAGGGTGCTGCGCTGCGCGCCGCCGGTCAGCCGCGAGGCGACCACGGCGGCGATGATGACCACAGCCAGCACCGTCAGCGCGATCACGGGCGCGGTCCAACTGCCGCGTTCGCGCGGGCTCGTCGGCTCCGTCACCGGGTGGGTAGTGGTCATGATCCGAAACTACGTCCGCGGCGGGCCGCCGGTAAGAGCCGAAGGTCCCGGGCCGAAGGGCCTTCGGAGCGGGGTGTCAGGGCAGGTTGTCGATCGGCAGCCCGTCGAGTCGGTCGGCCGGTTGGAAGCCGAAAACCCTGCCCAGGAAGTAGAGCTGGGCCTCGATGCTGCGCCGAATGTTCTCGGCCTTGCGGAAGCCGTGGCCCTCGCCCTCGAACATCAGCAACCCGACCGGCAGGCCCTTGTCCCTGGCGGCCTCGGCGAAGGCCATCGACTGGTTGGGCGGCACGACCTTGTCGTCCAGCCCCTGGATCAGCAGGATCGGACAGCTCAGCCGGTCGACGTGGTTGATGGGGGACCGCTGACGGTAGGTCTCCACCGCCTCCGGGTACGGCCCGACCAGACCGTCGGGATAACGGGACTCGAACTTGTGGGTGTCCTTGGCGAGCGCCTCGAGGTCGCCGATGCCGTACAGGCTGATGCCGGCTGTGAAAACGTCGGTCGTCGTCAGCGCCCGCAGGGTCGTGTAACCCCCCGCGCTGCCGCCGACGATGGCCAGCCGACGGGGATCGGCCCGCCCCTGCTCGACCATGGCGCGGGCGCCGGCGGCGCAGTCCTCGACGTCGACGACTCCCCAGCCACCCCGGAGCCGGTTGCGGTACTGCCGGCCGAAACCCGTGCTGCCGCCGTAGTTGACGTCCAGCATGGCGAATCCGCGCGAGGTCCAGTACTGGTAGCTGGCGGAGAACTCCGCTGTCGCCGCCTGGGTCGGGCCGCCGTGGGATCGGACGATGAGCGGCGGCAGCTCGCCGTCAGGTCCGCTGAAGCCTGCGTTGGTCGGTGGGTAGTAGAGGCCGTAGACCGGGCCTGCGGGGGTGGACCAGCTCACCTCTTCGGCCAGTGAGGTGCTGCCCTCGGGCAGGGTCGCGTCACTGGACCGACGGAACTCGGTGAGCTCACCGGAGCTCAGGTCGAGCCGGGAGAGCCCGGCGGGCCGGTCGGCGTAGCCCAGCGCCAGCAGCGCGGTGTCACCGTCGACGGCGATGCTGTCGACGGCAACGGCGCCGGTCGCCTGCTCCTTCAGCGTCCCCGAGCTGAGGGTCAGCAGACCCAGATGCTCGCTGCCGCCGTGGGTCCAACGGCACAGCACCCGGTCGTCGTCGACCACCGCGTAGGGTCGGTCACCCAACATCCACTGAGGCTGGGCGAACTCGGCCTCGAGCGGGTGTAGTGCCGTCGTCTCGCCGTCGAGGAAGGAGTAGAGGTTCCACCAGTCGGCGCGGTCGGAGATGAACAGCAGCCGCCCGTCGCCGGTCCAGCGCGGCTGGACGGCCGACTCGTCGGGGCCTCCTGCCACCTGGGTGACGTCGGCGAGCTGCTGCACGTCGGCGACTCCGGCTCCCACCAGCCGACCGAGCATGATCCGGGTGGAGTCCCAGGGCATGTTCGGGTGGTCCCACTCGGTCCAGGCCAGACCTCCCGTCGACGACAGCTCCGGCGTGCTGTAGAAGTCCGCCCCGGAGCACAGCACCGTGCCACCCTCCTCGTTGCCGCCGTTCAAGGACAGCGCCACGATGCTCGCCACCGGCTCCGGATGGGCCGGGTCATGGTCCTCGCGGACCGCCAGCACCAGGTCACGGTCGGGGTGGACCCGGAGATCGGCGTACCGGAGGGTCCTGCTCTCCGGGGTGATCGGTTCGGCCCCGCCGCCGTCGACGCTGCGGTAGACCCGGCCGTCGGCGAGGTGGGAGAACACCACCGTGCTCTGCGCCACGTCCCAGGCCCCGCCGCCGTACTCGTGCACCATCGAGCGGACGTAGAACGGGGCCGGGGTGAGCTGGATCCGGGTGCCGTCGGCGTCCTGACGCCACAGGCTGATCCGGCCACCCTCGTCGGCCCGGGACTCAGCCCAGTACCAGCGCCCGCCGGACGGGCGGGGTGAGCCGAGCCCGACCGAGGCGGTGGTCATCATGTCGACGGTGACGGGGGAGCTCCAGGAACCGTAGGGCGCGATCATGGCTCCACCTTACGGATCACCCACCGCGGGCGAAACGGCCCTTCCTGGTACTCCTGTGACTGATGGTGCACAATAGGTCGTGGTTCTCCCGGGAATATCGAGGATGTCGGGGAAGGCAGCCCTCAACCGCCTTGGAGGATCAATGAGTGTGACCCGTGGTGTCGTGTACATCCACTCAGCGCCGTCAGCGCTGTGCCCGCACATCGAGTGGGCCGTCGGCGGCGTCTTCGGCGCGCCCGTACGCCTGGACTGGACCCCGCAGCCGATCGAGCGGGCCAGCTATCGCACCGAGTACTCCTGGGCGGGCGCGGACGGGAGCGCGGCCAAGCTGGCCTCGGCGCTGAAGGGTTGGCAGCGGCTCCGGTTCGAGGTGACCGAGGAGGCCACATCGTCCACCGAGGCCGTGCGCTACTCCTACACCCCGCAACTGGGCGTCTTCCAGGCCGTGACCGGCATCCACGGTGACATCATGATCCCCGAGGACCGGATCAAGCAGGCCGTGGTGACCGCGGCTCTCGGTGGCCCCGACCTGGTGGATGCGCTGGACGAGCTCCTCGGGCGGCCCTGGGACGAGGAGCTGGAGCCGTTCCGCTACGCCGGCGACGGCGCATCCGTGCGCTGGCTGCACGAGGTGGTCTGAGCCGGGCGGCTCACCTGGCCGGCAGCAGCCGATCGAGCGGCGGTTGCACGAACGGTCTGCTGACCCACCGCACCGGTCGGGTGCCCAGGGCCAGGGCGACCACCACCGCGGCGGCGGACACTGCGACAACCTCGATCGGGGTGTTCATGTCCTCCAGCAGGCCGAGGTCGCGGAAGGGCACCAGGATCAGCGTGTGCAGCAAGTAGATGTAGAGCGAGTACTGGCCGGCGTAGGTCCACCAGCGGTGCTTGCGCGGCGTCACCGACAGGATCGCCAGGGTCCCGGCCAGCCCGGTGGCATAGCTGACCAGTCGCCACCAGACGCCGTCGTTCAGGTTGTCGGCCATCGTCATGAAGCTGTCGTTGTAGTAGAACACCTGCGCCGGCAGCTGCGCCCGCAACGGCAGTGACAACGCGGCCAGCACGATCAGCACGACGAAGCCGGCCTGCCGGCTGACCGGCTTCTTGAACAGGTCGAAGTGCCGCGGTCGGACGATCAGCCCGAAGACGAAGAAGGGCAGCAGGACGACGATCCGGTTGAGCGCGAAGACATCGGGCAGCGGGTTCCACAGCCCCGTACCGAGACTGAAGGCCACCGACAGCGGCAGCACGTACGGGACCTTCAGCAGCAGAGGGGCGACCGCCCGCCAGACCGCCGTCGCCGCCAGGAACCACATCGTCCATTCGGGGTGCAGGATGTCCCAGGTGAAGGCCTTGTCGGCGAACCGGGCCTCCAGCAGCGCATGGAGCCACTGGAAGATCAGATAGGGGATCACCAGGGTGTAGACGATCCGCAGGTACGAGCGCACGCTGGGCCTGAATCGCTGCGCCATGTATCCGGTGATGAAGACGAAGGCAGGCATGTGGAAGCTGTAGACGAACCGGTAGAGCAGGTTTCCGGGGGTGTCCTCGATCACCGGTTCGATCGTGTGGCCGATGACGACCAGCACGATCAGCATCGCCTTGGTGTTGTCCAGGTAGGGGTCACGGACCTTCCCAGCGGTCTGGGTCGGCGCTTCCTGCTGGGCGGCCACGTCGCGACTCTACAACGGAACCCTGGAGCGGCCTGCACTGCTGCGCCCACTAGGGTCGAGTGGTGTTCACCACCCGACCGGAACTGCTCGGAACCCATGGAATGGTCGCCAGCACGCACTGGCTGGCCAGCCAGGCAGGCATGGCCGTGCTGGAGGACGGCGGCAACGCCTTCGACGCAGCCGTCGCGGCAGGGTTCGTGCTGCACGTTGTCGAGCCCCACCTGAACGGACCCGGGGGAGACCTCCCGCTGATCTTCCGGGTCGGCGATGACGACCCGCGGGTGCTCTGCGGCCAAGGGGTGGCGCCGGCTGCTGCGACCATCGAGCGCTTCACCGGGCTCGGCCTGGACGTGGTGCCCGGCACCGGTCTGCTGGCGTCGGCGGTGCCGGGAGCCACGCCGGCGTGGCTCACCCTGCTGCGGGACCATGGCACCCGCACGCCCGCCGAGGTGTTGAAGTACGCCATCGGCTACGCCGAGCACGGCCACCCCATCCTGGGCAGGGTGGTCGATCTGGTCACCACGATGGCCGACCACTTCACCGAGTACTGGCCGACCTCGGCGGCCACCTGGCTTCCCATCCCGCCCGCCGGCCGGCTCTTCCGCCTGCCCGCCCTGGCCGCCACCTACCGCCGCCTGGTGGCCGAGTCGGAGAGCGGCCAGACCCGGGAGGCCAAGTGCGACGCCGCGTTGGCGGCCTGGTCACAGGGCTTCGTCGCGGCGGCGGTCGACCGGTTCGTCCGTACGCCGGTCCGCGACACCTCCGGGCGTGACCACGCCGGCCTGCTGACCGGGCAGGACATGGCCACCTGGACGCCGACCTACGAGCAGCCGATGGAGTACAGCTGGCGCGGGAACCGGGTCTTCAAGTGCCCGGGGTGGACCCAGGGCCCGGCGTTCCTGCAGACGCTCGCACTGCTCGACCCGCTGCTGCCGGCGACCCTGGGCCAGCTCGGTGCCGACGAGATCCACACCATCATCGAGGCCCAGAAGCTGGCCTTCGCCGACCGGGACGCCTGGTTCGGCGACGCCCCGGACGCGCCTGACCTGGCCGGTCTCTTCGCGCCGGACCGGCTCGCCGGGCGCCGTGCACTGATCGGGCCCGAGGCGTCCCTGGAGCTGCGACCGGGCTCGCTCAACGGACGCGACCCGAGGCTGCCGGGCCGGGCCCTACGGATGGGGGACGCCGTTCCCGCGCAGGCGGGCACCGGCGAGCCGACCGTCCGGCGGGACGGCTCGACCAACGGCGACACCTGCCACCTGGACATCGTGGACCGCTGGGGCAACGTGGTATCGGCGACCCCCAGCGGCGGGTGGCTGCAGTCCTCGCCCACCATCCCGGAACTGGGGTTCTGCCTGGGCAGCCGACTGCAGATGGTCTGGCTGGAGCCCGGCCTGCCGTCGTCGCTGGTGCCCAGCCGGCGGCCGCGCACCACGCTGAGCCCGGGGATGGCCATCTCGGCCGAAGGGGTGACCACCGCCTTCGGAACTCCTGGCGGCGACCAGCAGGACCAGTGGCCGCTGGTGTTCTGGCTGGCCCACACGCTCGGCGGGCAGAACCTGCAGCAGGCGATCGACCACCCGTCGTTCAACATCACGGCGCTGATCTCGTCGTTCGAGCCGCGCACCTGGACTCCCGGCGGGGTGGAGCTGGAGGCCCGCTACCCCGAGCAGGTGACGACCGAGTTGCGCCGGCGGGGCCACCGGGTGAGCGTCCGGCCCGACTGGAGCCTGGGCCGGATGTCCGCAGCCACGTTCGACCCGGCCGACGGGGTGCTCCGGGCGGCAGCCAACCCACGCGGGATGCAGGGCTACGCGGTCGGTCGCTGACCGCTCCTCAGGTGGCGTCCCACAGCCGCCGGTAGAAGTCGATCCGTGCCCAGTCGGGCTCGACGCCGTAGGCGGCCAGAAACTCCTCCTCCCAGCGGCCCGGAAAGTTCCAGCCGAGGCTGTAGGTGGCCACAGCCAGGTCGGCCCACCGGTCGGCCACGCCCAGCGAACCCAGGTCGACGTGACCGCTCCAGCCGCCGTCGGTGGTGACCAGGGTGTTGGGGGCGCAGGCGTCGCCATGGCAGACCACCAGCCGGTCGACCTCGGGCGCCTCGGCGACCAGGCTTCGGTCCTCGGGTCGGATGATCCGGGCGAACCGGTCGGGCAGCGACCAGCTGAACGGGCAGTCGGCGACCGGCAGCCGGTCGTGCAGGGCGCGTAGGCCGAGAGCGATCGCCCGCACCGCGGTCCGCGGCTCGGCCACCCACCTGGGGCTGATGGCGGTGTCGCCAGCGATGCCGCGGGTGTGCAGCCAGCTGCCGGTGACAGTGGGCCCGACGCCGAGCACCGGCGGAACGGTGATGAACCGCGCCGCCCAGCGCAGCTTCGTCGCCTCCCGTTCGAGGTCGAACTCCGGATGCGGCGGACACCACTTGACGAATTCGCGCTCGGCCCCGTCGCCGATCTGGAAGGTGAGGCCGCCCAGCTCGTTGCGCCAGACCGGAGTCAACGGCCGGCCGGCGGCGATCTCGCGCACGACGTCCGGCGGCTCCAGCTGCTCGGTGCCCGGGATGCTCACCCGGACATCGTGTCAGACGGGGAAAATCACAGCGGGATGTTGGTGTGGATGCCGCGGTTGCCGGTGTCGGCGTCGCTGATGGCGCGGGCCAGCGCAGACCGGGTCCGGGCAGGGGAGACGATCTCGTCCACCACCCCGATCTCGACCGCCCGTCCCACCCCACCGGCGATCCGCTCGTGCTCCGCGGCCAGCTCGGCCTCCACTTGCGGCCGGACATCGTCGGCCACCTCCGCCAGCTTGCGGCGGTGCAGGATCCGGACCGCGGCCACCGGGCCCATCACGGCCACCTCGGCGCCCGGCCAGGCGAAGACCTTGGTGGCGCCCAGCGACCGTGCGTTCATGGCGATGTAGGCACCGCCGTACGCCTTCCTGGTCACCAGCGTCACCCTCGGGACGACCGCCTCGCCGAACGCGTGCAGCAGCTTGGCGCCGCGGCGCACCACCCCGTCCCACTCCTGGCCGACGCCGGGCAGGTAGCCGGGGACGTCCACGATCACCACCAGCGGGACACCGAAGGTGTCACACATCCGGACGAACCTGGCCGCCTTCTCCGCGCTCAGCGAGTCCAGGCAGCCGCCCAGCCGGAGCGGGTTGTTGGCGATCACGCCGACGGTGCGCCCGGCCAGCCGCCCCAGGGCGACGGTGACGTTGGGCGCCCAGCGGGCGTGCAGCTCCAACGTGCTGCCGTCGTCAAGCAGCCCCTCGATCAGCGGATGGACGTCGTAGGCCCGACGCGGCGACTCAGGCAGGAACGAGGCCATGTCATCGTCGGCGACCTCGTCCGCGATCATGCCCTGGCTGGCGAGCAGGGTGGTCAGCCGACGGCCCTCACTGAGCGCGTGGCCCTCGTCCTCGGCCACCACGTGCACGACCCCGGACCGGCGACCGTGGGTGTCCGGGCCCCCGAGCCGCAGCATGTCCACGTCCTCACCGGTGACGGAGCGGACCACGTCCGGGCCGGTGACGAAGATCCGTCCCTCGGGCGCCAGGATGACGACATCGGTCAATGCCGGGCCGTAGGCAGCCCCGCCCGCGGCGAAGCCGAGCACGATCGAGATCTGCGGGATCTTGCCGGACGCCTGGGTCATAGCATGGAAGATCCGGCCCACCGCGTGCAGTGACAGCACCCCTTCGGCCAGCCGGGCGCCGCCCGAGTGCCAGATGCCGAGGATCGGCACCCGGTCGGCCATCGCCCGCTCATACGCCTTGACGACGACCTCGCAGCCCTGCACCCCCATCGCGCCGCCCATCACGGTCGCGTCGGAGCAGAAGGCCACCACCCGGCAGCCGTTGATGGTGCCGGTCGCGGCCAGCATGCCGGAGTCGTCGTCGGCGGTGATGAGCTCCACCGAGCCCGGGTCCAACAGGGCCTTGAGGCGGTAGTTCGGGTTCCGCGGGTCCTGCTCGCGCGGAAGCTTCTCCTTCTTCTGCGGCGCCGTCGGTACGGGGGCGGTGGTGGTCATGATCAGTCTCCGTTCTGGTACTGATTGGTGAACACGACGGCCACGTTGTGGCCGCCGAAGCCGAACGAGTTGTTCATCCCTGCCAGGTCGCCGGGGCCCAGCTCACGGACCGAGGTGGCGATGTCGATGCCGAGACCCGGCTCGGGGTTGTCCAGGTTGATCGTCGGCGGGACCTTGCGGTGGCGCAGGGCCAACAGCGTCGCCATCGACTCGAGCGCCCCGGCGCCACCCAGCAGGTGCCCCGTCATCGACTTGGTCGAGGTGACGACAGCCTCGGTGTGCTCGCCCAGCGCCTGCCGGATCGAGCCCGCCTCGGCGACGTCGCCCTGCGGCGTCGAGGTCGCATGGGCGTTGACGTGGCTGATGTCGGCGGCCGTCAGCTCGGACTCCCGCAGCGCCTTGACCATGGCGTTCGCCTGGCTGGTGCCGCTCGGGTCGGGCTGGACGATGTCATGGGCGTCGGCGGTGATGCCGGCGCCGGCGAGCTCGCCGTAGATCCGCGCCCCGCGGGCCTGCGCATGCTCCAGGGTCTCGATCACGAAGACCGCTGAACCCTCGGCCAGGACGAAGCCGTCGCGGTCGACGTCCCACGGTCGCGAGGCCCGCTCGGGCTCGTCGTTGCGGCGGCTCATCGCCTGCATGGCGCCGAAGGCAGCCAGCGGCAGCGGGTGGATGACCCCCTCGGTGCCACCGACGACGACCACGTCGGCCCGGCCGAGGCGGATCATGTCCAGGCCGAGCGAGATGGACTCGTTGCTCGAGGCGCAGGCCGAGACCGGTGTGTGGACACCGGCCTGGGCGCCCAGACGCAGGCTGACGTTGGCTGCCGGTGCGTTGGCCATCAGCATCGGGATCGCCATCGGGCTGACCCGTCGCGGTCCCTTGTCGCGCAGTGCGTCCCAGTTGCCGAGCAGCGTCTGCATGCCGCCGATCCCGGAGGCGATGGCGACGCCGAGACGCTGACGATCGACCGGGTTGTCCTCACGCAGGCCGAAGCCGGCGTCCTTCCAGGCCTCCATGGCCGCGACGACGGCCAGCTGGGCGGACCGGTCGAGCCGTCGTGCCTCGACCCGCTCCAGCACCTCGGTCGGCTCGACGGCGGCCTTCGCGGCGATCCTCACCGGCAGCTCGGCGGCCCAGTCGGCGTCGATCTTCGCCACTCCGGACCGGCCGGCCAGCATGCCGGCCCAGGTGGTGGCGACGTCGCCGCCCAGCGGCGTGGTGGCGCCGAGTCCGGTGACGACTACACGGGTTCGACTCATGACTTCTGCTCTCCAACGTCTCAGGTAGGTGACGTACTAAGGGTGAGGGGTCGGGGGCGGTCGTCGGATGGACCGACGCCCCCGACCCCGGGGTGGTCGACGGGTGGTCGACCACGCCTGCGAGATCAGGAAGCTGCACGCTCGATGTAGGCGACGGCGTCACCGACGGTCTTGAGGTTCTTCGCCTCCTCGTCGGGGATGCTCACCGAGAACTTCTCCTCCGCCGCGTAGATGATCTCGACCATCGACAGCGAGTCGACATCGAGGTCGTCGGTGAAGGACTTGTCGAGCTGGACGTCATCGGCGGGCACCCCCGCGACCTCGTTGACGATCTCGGCGAGGTCCGCGCGGATCTCTTCAGTGGTGGCCATGGATGGAACTCCTTCTTCTGGTCGGTCTTGCTGTGCGGTTGTCCGTACGAGCTACGGCTCAGTCTGGGCCATCGGCCCAGAGAACTAGGGGAGGACGATCACCTGTCCGGCATAGACGAGTCCGGCGCCGAAGCCGATGATCAGTGCGGTCTGGCCGGTCTTGGCCTCACCGGACTCGAGCAGTGCCTCGATGGCCAGGGGGATGGAAGCAGCTGAGGTGTTGCCCTGGACCTGGATGTCACGGGCGATGACCACGTCGGACGGCAGCTTCAGGGCCCGGAACATGGCGTCGGTGATCCGCATGTTGGCCTGGTGCGGGACGAACACGTCAAGGTCCTCCGGTCGCAGGCCGGCCCGGCTCAGGGCCTCCGCGGCCGCCTTGGCCATCGTGTACGAGGCCCACTTGAACACCGGGTTGCCGTCCATCCGCAGCGTCGGCCAGTGCGGTGTCTCCGCCTCCATGGCCGCGTCCCAGGACTCGGTCTGGGTGATCAGGCCGGCCTGGTCGCCGTCGGAACCCCAGACGACCGGGCCGATGCCGGGCTGGTCGCTGGGTCCCACCACGGCAGCGCCAGCGCCGTCGGCGAACAGGAACGCGGTCGAGCGGTCCTCCCGGTTGGTCAGGTCGCTGAGCCGTTCGACCCCGATCACCAGCACGTGGCCGGCGGTGCCGGTCCGGACGAACGAGTCCGCCATCGCCAGTCCGTAGCAGAATCCGGCGCAGGCCGCGGAGACGTCGAAGGCGGCGGCGCCGACGGCACCCACCTCGGCGGCGATAGCAGTCGCGATCGCCGGCGTCTGGTACAGGTGCGTCACGGTGGCGACGATCACCGCGTCGATCCGGGCTGCGTCGACACCGGAGCGGTCGATCGCCTTCCGGGCGGCGGCCACCGACATCATCTGGACCGTCTCGTCGTCGCCGGCCCAGCGACGCTCCCTGATCCCGGAACGGGTCTGGATCCACTCGTCGGAGGAGTCGATCAGGGTGCAGATCTCGGCGTTGTCCACCACCCGCCGCGGCCGGTAGCCGCCGATCCCCAGAACGGCCGAGAACGGTGCCCCGGTGGAGATGGCCAAGGTCATCGGGTGACCTCGGTGGCGTCGGAGCTCTCGATGATGGGATGCAACCGCAGCAGCGGCTGCCCGGGGGAGACCGGGTCGCCGTTCTCGACCAGCCACTCGACCACGATGCCGCCGTGCGGGGCGCTGACCGGGATCTCGTCACGCAGGTTCTTCACCATGCCCACTGTGCTGTAGCTGGGCAGCACCGTATCGGCCTCGATGTCCTCGGTGCGGGTGAACTGGCCCTTGCCCGGGGAGACGACCAGCCGCCAGGTCGGGTTGCCGGCGATCGGCGAGGACGAGGCGGAGCCGCCGTGCTTGCGGACGAAGTCCATCGCCTCCTGGAGCTGGTCCGGGGTGTTCAGTGCGAACAGCTCGACACCCTTCAGGTTGCGTTTGGCGATTCCGGTCAGGGTGCCGGCCGGCGGCATCTCCAGCAGGCCGGTGACACCGAGGTCGGCCATCGCGGCCATGCACAGGTCCCAGCGGACCGGAGAGGCCACCTGGCCGACGATGCGCTTGAGCACCTGCTGCCCGTCGTGCACGACCTGACCGTCGGCGTTGGACAGCAGCCGGGTGCGCGGGTCGTGGGTGCTGATCGCCCGGGCGAGCCGGCTGAGCTCGGCGACGGCCGGCTGCATGTGCACGGTGTGGAAGGCGCCGGCCACGCTCAGCTCGATCAGCCGCGCTCGTGCGGGCGGCTGCTGGGCGAAGGCCGCCAGCTGCTCCTTGGTGCCGGCGGCGACGATCTGCCCGATGCCGTTGTTGTTGGCGGCGGTCAGGCCGTGGGCCTCGATCGCTGCCAGCACCTCCTCCGGGTTGCCGCCGATGACAGCGGTCATCGAGGTCGGCGTGACGGCGCTGGCCGCGGCCATGGCGCGACCGCGTTCGCGGACGAAGACCATTGCCTGCTCGGCCGACAGCACGCCGACACCCGCTGCGGCGGTGATCTCGCCGACCGAGTGGCCGGCGGCCACGCCGATGAAGGGGAAGGCGTCGGCGGGGTGCGGGAACAGCTCCAGCGCCGCCAGCAGGCCCGCGGCGACCAGCAACGGCTGCGCGATGGCGGTGTCGCGGATGGTCTCGGCGTCGGCCTCGGTGCCGTAGTGGGTCAGGTCCAGGCCGCTCACTGCCGACAGCCAGCTCAGACGTTCGGCGAACGTGGGCTCCGAGATCCAGGGAGCGAGGAAGCCGGGGGTCTGGGCGCCCTGACCGGGCGCGACAATGGCGAGCACGCCTTTACTCTTTCGTGATGTGGACCCAGAAGTCGCGGAGGGACACGACGAATCTCTCGACGTCGAGTTGTAGGAACCCTACAAAGTGGGTCGGATCAGTCGGCCCAGGGTGAGAGCCAGCCGCAGGGCGTACACGTCGCGAGGGTCGGTCGGGCTGTAGCCGGTCACCTCGTGGATGCGGCGCAGCCGGTAACGGACGGTGTTGGCGTGCACGAACAGGGCTCGGGAGGCGGCTTCCACCGAGGATCCCTGGTCGATGAACGTCACCAGGGTCTCCAGCAGCCCGCTGCCGGCGGCCACCAACGGGTCGTAGATGTCCCGGGCCAGCGTGCGGCGGGCGTGTCCATCACCGGAAAGGGCCCGTTCCGGCAACAGGTCGTCCGACCCGACCGGGCGCGGCGCCTCCGGCCAGGCGGTCGCCGCCCGGAACCCGGAGAGGGCGGCGCGAGTGCTGGTGGCCGCCTCCATCAGATGCTCCACCGGCGGCCCGACAACGACCGGGCCCGGCCCGAACTGGGTGCTGAAGCCCGCCACCACGGCCACCGCCTCCTGCGCGTCGGCGAGGGTCGGACCGCCCAGGACGACCACCATCCGATCGCCCTGGACGGCTCCGAGGACGTCGACCTTGGCCCGGGCGGCGATGGCCCGGATGGTCTCGAGTGCATGCGCCTGGTCCGCCTCCGGTGCGGTGCCGACCACCACGACGACGGCGGAGGTGGAGCGCCAACCCAGCGTCGAGGCACGGGACAGGACGGTCTCGTCGGTCTCGCCGCGGAGCACGGCGTCGACCACGAGCGCCTCAAGCCGAGCGTCCCAGGAGCCTCGCAGCTCGGCGGCGCGGGCATAGATCTCGGCGGCGGCGAAGGCGACCTCCCGGCTGTACTGGTCGATGGCCGCATGCAGGATCGGCCGGTCGCCCTTCGGCATCACCTCGTCGATCTGGCTCTCCACCACCTCGATCGTGGTCCGGACCAGCTCGACCGTCTGCGAGAGCGAGATCTTGCGCGCCATTTCGCGTGGCGCTGAGCCGAATACCTCCGACGTCGATGGCCCGTCCGGGTCCGGGTCGGAGAACCACCGGACGAAGCCGTCGATGCCGGCCCGGGCGACCAGGGTGATCCACGAACGCGGTTCGGCGCCGAGCTGGGAGAACCAGGGGTGCCGCGACTCCATCTCGGCGATGGTGGCGGTCGTCATCGCACCGGTCACGGCGGCCAGCCGTTTGGCGATCGTCGCTCGCGACTTCGCCGACGGCAGCAGCGACTTGGTGATGCCTCTGGAGGTTGCCGCCACGTGTCGAGCCTAGTCGGACACCTGCTGGAGCGGTGTGCGAGGCTGGCCGGGTGAGCGATCTGGACACCAGGCCGACGGAGCAGGAGTGCCACTCCTGCGGTGCCGCCGGGCCGGAGGAGCTGCTGCTCAGCGCCCGCAAGGTGTGGCTGGGCAAGACGACCGAGGTGCGCAGGGCGTTGCCCGATCGGGAGATCCGGATGATCGGCGCCTGGTGCTTCCTCGACCACTACGGACCCGAGGACGTCAGCAGCTCGCCGGGGATGCAGGTGTGGCCGCATCCCCACACCGGGCTGCAGACAGTCAGCTGGCTGTTCGAGGGGGAGATCGAGCACCGCGACGGACTGGGGTCGCAGGCGATGGTCCGCCCAGGCGAACTGAACATCATGACTGCGGGTAGGGGCATCGTCCACTCGGAGATGTCGCTGCCGGACAAGCCGCCGACGATGCACGGGGTGCAGCTGTGGGTGGCGTTGCCGGCGGCCGACCGACAGATGGCCCCGCAGTTCACCAGCTACCACGACCTGCCGGACCTGACCCGCCCGGGCGTGGCCGGCAAGGTGCTGCTCGGCGAGCTCGACGGGGTCCGCTCGCCGGCCGCGGGTCAGACGCCGCTGACCGGGGCAGACCTGAGCGTGGCGGCAGGGGCAGAGGTCGCCTTGCAGGTCGATCGCGAGTGGGAGTACGGCCTCTTCGTGGCGGGTGGCGTCCTGCAGGTCGAGTCCACCACTGCCGGGACCGACCAGCTGGTCTACCTCGGCACCGGCCGGCAGACGGTCAGGCTGGCGAGCGTGGACGGGGCCCGGGTGGTGCTGCTGGGTGGCCTCCCGTTCGCCGAGGACATCGTGATGTGGTGGAACTTCATCGGCCGAAGCCACGACGAGATCGTCGAGTATCGCGAGGCGTGGCTGCGCCGGGATGCGCGGTTCGCTCCGGTGGTCAGCCCCGACGAGAAGGTGATGGAGGCGCCGCCGCTACCGACCGTGACTCTGAAACCGCGGCAGCGCCGGCACCATCCCGACGACCGCGGACCGCACTGATGAACCCCGTCAGCGCGTTGCGAGAGATCGGCTTCCTGCTGGAGAGGTCGCGTGCCGACACCTACCGGGTGCGGGCCTACCGGCAGGCGGCGGACGTCGTGGAAGGGCTGACCGACCAGCAGGTCAGTGATCATCAGCGGGAGCGGAGCTGGGGCACCGTGCCCGGTATCGGGCCGAAGACGGCGACAGTGATCAGCGAGGCGCTGCAGGGCAAGGTGCCCGAGGCTCTGCAGAAGCTGCGCGACCAGCGCGCACCGCTGACCGAGGGAGGGCTGGACATGCGCGCCGCGCTGAAGGGCGACCTGCACTGTCACTCCACCTGGTCCGACGGTGGCAGCCCGCTGGAGGAGATGATGATCACCGCCCAGTCATTGGGGCACAGCTATTGTGCGATCACCGACCACTCGCCGCGGCTGAAGGTGGCTCGGGGGCTGAGCGCTGACCGGTTGCGCGAGCAGATCCAGGTGGTTCGCGACCTGAACGAGGCGATGACCGACTTCCGGGTCCTGCAAGGGATCGAAGTGGACATCCTCGACGACGGCAGCCTGGACCAGGAGGACAGCCTGCTGGCCGAGCTCGACGTCGTCGTCTCCAGCGTGCACTCCAAACTGCGCTCGGACTCGGAGTCGATGACCTACCGGATGGTCAACGCGATCGCCAACCCGCGGACCAACATCCTCGGGCACTGCACCGGCCGGCTGGTGGAAGGGGATCGCGGCACCCGACCCGAGTCGGTGTTCGACGCCGAGGTGGTGTTCGAGGCCTGCCGGCAGTTCAACGTCGCGGTGGAGATCAACTCGCGACCCGAACGGCGGGACCCGCCGTCGGAGCTGATCAAGCTGGCGGCCGACATGGGTTGCCTGTTCTCGATCGACACCGACGCCCACGCGCCAGGGCAGCTGGAGTTCTTGAGCTACGGCTGTGAACGGGCCGAGCGGTTGGGGATCGACCCGGAACGGGTGATCAACACCTGGCCGGTGGTCAAGCTGCTGGAGTGGTGTCGCTCGACCGGATGATGTCGTGTCGCACGATGTTCTGGTCCCGGCCGGGCCCGACCCCGACATAGCTGATCCGACAGCCCGCCAGCTCCTCCAGCCGCAGCACGTAGTCCTGCGCGGCCACCGGCAGCTCCTTGAAGCTGCGGCATCCGGTGATGTCCTGCTGCCAGCCTGGAAGCAGCTCATAGATCGGCCGGGCGTGGTGGAAGTCGGACTGGCTGAACGGCATGACGTCGTGCCGCACCCCGTCGATCTCGTACGCCACACAGACGGGGATCCGTTCGATCCCGGTCAGTACGTCGAGCTTGGTGAGGAAGTAGTCGGTGAAGCCGTTGACGCGCGCGGAGTAGGCGGCCAGCACCGCGTCGTACCAGCCGCAGCGGCGCACCCGGCCGGTGTTGACGCCGACCTCGCCGCCGGTCCGCTGCAGATACTCGCCCCACCCGTCGGAGAGCTCGGTCGGGAACGGGCCGGCACCGACCCGGGTGGTGTAGGCCTTGACGATGCCCAGCGTGCTGGTGATCCTGGTCGGCCCGATGCCGGCGCCGATGCACGCCCCGCCGGCGGTTGGGTTGGAGGACGTGACGAACGGGTAGGTGCCATGGTCGACATCGAGCAGGGTTGCCTGGCCGCCCTCCATCAGCACTGTCTGACCTGCGTCCAGCGCGCGGTTCAGCAGCCTGGACGTGTCCGCGACCATCGGGCGCAACCGGTCGGCGAAGGAGAGGAGATGGTTCACGATGTCGTCGGTCGCGATCTCGCGCCCGTTGTAGATCTTGGCCAGGATCTCGTTCTTGGAAGCCAGCGCCGAGGAGACCTTCCGCCGGAGTACCGGCTCGTCGAAGAGGTCCTGGACCCGGATGCCGACCCGGGCGACCTTGTCGGCGTAGGCCGGCCCGATCCCGCGACCGGTGGTGCCGATCGCCCGCTTGCCGAGGAACCGCTCGACGACCTTGTCCAGTGCCTGGTGGTACGGAGCCACCAGATGCGCCCCGGCCGACACCACCAGCCGGGACACATCGACCCCTCGCGCTGCCAGTCCGTCCAGCTCGGCGAACAGGGCGTCGAGGTTCACGACGACGCCGTTGCCGATCACCGGCACCACGCCCGGGCTGAGAATGCCCGCCGGCAGCAGCTTCAGCTCATACTTCTCGCCGCCGACGACGACCGTGTGGCCGGCGTTGTTGCCGCCGTTCGGCTTGACGACGTAGTCCACCCGGCCACCGAGGATGTCGGTGGCCTTTCCCTTGCCCTCGTCGCCCCACTGGGCTCCAACCAGAGCGATCGCAGGCATGGTTGCCTCTCGTGTCGGGGTGAGCGCGGCGCCTAGGCGCCGGCGCCCTCCTGTGCGACGCCGGCCACTGCGGTCGGGTCACCCACGCGGTAGCGCTCGTAGGCCTCGGCCGCCGCCTTCGGGTCGAAGTTCCCCTCCCGGGCCAGGCTCTGCAGGGTGGCCACCACGATCGACTCGGCGTCGACCTGGAAGAACCGGCGGGCGGCGGCACGGGTGTCGGCCAAGCCGAAGCCGTCGGTCCCGAGCGAGCACCAGGTGTTGTGCACCCAGGGCGCGATCTGGTCCTGGACGGCACGCATGTAGTCGCTGACCGCGATGACCGGACCGGGCGTCTCGTGCAGTTTCTGGGTGACGTAGGGCCAACGACGCTCACCGTCGGGGTGGTTGAGGTTGTACTGCTCGACCTCCACCGCCTCCCGGCGCAGCTCGTTCCACGACGTGACCGACCAGACGTCGGCGGCCACCCCCCACTCGTCGGCCAGCAGGCGCTGGGCCTTGAGCGCTGCGGGCATCGCCACCCCGGAGACCAGCAGCTGGGCCCTGGCCCGGTTGTCGTCACCGGCCGGCGGTGCGGCGTAATGGTAGAGGCCCTTCAGCAGACCCTCGATGTCCAGGTTCTCCGGTGCGCCCGGCTGGGACACCGGCTCGTTGTAGACCGTGATGTAGTAGATCAGGTTCTCGCCGCCCGGGTGCTCGGGGTTCTCGTAGTCGTACATCCGCCGCAGCCCGTCCTTGACGATCTGGGCCACCTCGAAGCCGAACGCCGGGTCGTAGTGCACGACGGCCGGGTTGGTCGAGGCGAGCAGCGGCGAATGGCCGTCCGCGTGCTGCAGGCCCTCACCGGTCAGGGTGGTCCGCCCCGCGGTGGCGCCGATCAGGAACCCACGGGCCATCTGGTCCGCCATGGCCCAGATGAAGTCGCCGGTCCGCTGGAAACCGAACATCGAGTAGAAGATGTAGACCGGGATCATCGGCTCGCCGTGCATGGCATAGGACGCGCCAGCAGCGGTGGTCGAACCCATTGCGCCGACCTCGGAGATGCCCTCGTGCAGCAGCTGACCGTTGCGGGCCTCCTTGTAGGAGAGCAGCAGCTTGCGGTCAACCGACTCGTAGGTCTGCCCGTGCGGGTTGTAGATCTTGGCCGTCGGGAACATCGAGTCCATCCCGAAGGTGCGGAACTCGTCGGGGGCGATCGGCACGATCCGCTCGCCGATCTCGGGATCCTTGACCAGGTCGCGGAGCAGCCGGACGAAGGCCTGGGTGGTCGCCACCTTGGTCTTCTCACCCGCCGACTTCATCAGCGGCGCGTAGACCTCGTCACCTGGAAGCTTGAGCACCTTCGGGCGCACCCGCCGCTCCGGCAGGTAACCGCCGAGCTCGCGACGACGCTGCTGCAGGTACTGGATCTCGTCCGAGTCGTCTCCCGGGTGGAAGTACGGCGGGTTGTACGGGTCCTCGAGCTGATCATCGTCGATCGGCAGGTACAGCCGGTCCCGGAACGCCTTCAGGTCAGAGCTGGTCAGCTTCTTCATCTGGTGGGTGGCGTTGCGGGCCTCGAGGGCGTCGATGGTCCAGCCCTTGACGGTCTGGGCCAAGATCACCGTGGGCTGGCCGACGTGCTCGGTGGCCGCCTTGAACGCGGCATAGACCTTGCGGTAGTCGTGACCACCACGGGAGAGCCCGGCCACCTGCTCGTCGCTCATCCCGGCGACCATCTTCTTCAGTCGCGGATCGCTGAAGAAGTGCTCGCGGATGTAGGCGCCGTCTTCGACGGAGTAGGTCTGGAACTGCCCGTCCGGGGTGGTGTTCATCCGGTTGACCAGTGCACCGTCGGCGTCGGCCGCCAACAGCGGGTCCCAGTCGCGGCCCCACAGCACCTTGATCACATGCCAGCCGGCCCCGAGGAAGAACGACTCCAGCTCCTGCACGATCTTGCCGTTGCCGCGGACCGGACCGTCCAGCTGCTGCAGGTTGCAGTTGATCACGAAGGTGAGGTTGTCCAGCTCCTCGCGGGCCGCGACGCCGATGGCGCCCAGCGACTCCACCTCGCCCATCTCACCATCGCCGAGGAACGCCCAGACGTGCTGCTGCGAGGTGTCCTTGATGCCGCGGTGGTGCAGGTAGCGGTTGAACCGTGCCTGGTAGATCGAGTTGATCGAGGTGATGCCCATCGAGACCGTCGGGAACTCCCAGAACTCCGGCATCAGCCGCGGGTGGGGGTAGGACGACAGGCCCTTGTGCGGGCCGCGGGACACCTCTTGACGGAACGAGTCCATCTGGTCGGTGCTGAGCCGGCCCTCCAGGTAGGCGCGGGCGTAGATACCCGGCGACGCGTGACCCTGGATGAAGATGTGGTCGCCACCGCCGGGGTGGTCCTTGCCGCGGAAGAAGTGGTTGAAGCCGACCTCGTACAGGCTGGCGGCGCTCTGGTAGGTGGCGATGTGGCCGCCCACCTCGAGGCCCTTGCGGTTGGCCTTGCTGACCATGATCGCGGCGTTCCAGCGGATGAAGGCACGGATCCGCCGTTCGATGTGCTCATCGCCGGGGAACCACGGCTCCGACTCCGGCGGGATGGTGTTGATGTAGTCGCTGCTGCGCAGCGCCGGGAGCCCGACCTGCCGCTCGCGCGCTCGCTCCAGCAGCTTCAGCATCAGGTAGCGGGTGCGCTGCTTGCCCTTCTCGTCCAGCACGCCGTCCAGCGACTCCAGCCACTCGCTGGTCTCATCGGGGTCGATGTCGGGCAGCTGGCTGGGCAGACCTTCGGCAGTGATGGCCGGTCGGCGTCCGGGCGTGGCCATGAGTGGCTCCTTACTGTCAGCAGCGGGGTGGTGTTGCTGGGATACATCTGGATGAACCCCATCCTGTCACCTCGGCCCAGAGGCGTGTAGCGGCCCAGCCATTGTGAGAATCGGCTGGTCTCAGAGGTGCGGGGTTCCCCCCGGATGGTCATTCTGGCAGGCTGGGGGCCAGGGGAGAGCCGGTGTCCCCGGTCCATCGTGTTCTCGGAGCGTGTCCGGGGACGCTCGAAGTACGTGAGTGGAGGCATGGCGTGAGTGCGACGGCAGGACCCGAGGACGCTCGTTCCGCGGGGACCAACAAGTTCGGTCTGACCGAAGGCTTGGTGGTGCAGGAGTTGGGTTGGGACGAGGATGCCGACGACGAGGTGCGCATCCAGTTCGAGGACGCCATCGACGGCGAGCTCGTCGACGAGGCGATGGAGGCCGTCGACGTCGTCCTGCTGTGGTGGCGAGACGGTGACGGCGACCTGGTCGACGGCCTGGTCGACGCGCTCACCGACCTCACCGACACCGGCTACATCTGGCTGATGACACCCAAGGTCGGGCGGGACGGGTATGTCGATGCTGCCGAGCTCGCCGAGGGCGCCATCACCGCTGGCCTGGCCCTCACCAACGGTGTCACCATTGCCGGCGACTGGGCGGCGAACAAGCTGGTCCGCCCCAAGAGCGCGCGGCGGTGACGGGCTCCGCACTCGAGCCCTCCGCCCAGCAAGACCCGGTTGCACCCCTCGGAGCGCCGGCGCCCGACTTCACCCTGACCAACCAGCACGGCGAGCTGGTCCGGCTGTCCACCCTTCGTGGGTCGCCGGTGCTGGTGGTGTTCTTTCCGGCGGCGTTCACCGGCGTATGCACCGGTGAGCTCCGAGCCCTCCGGCAGCACCAGCCGGACTTCGACGCGCTCGGCGCCCGGCTGTTGGCGATCTCCACAGACACGATGTTCGCGCTCCGCGTCTTCTCGGACTCAGAGCAGCTGACTTTTCCGTTGCTCAGCGACTTCTGGCCGCACGGCGCGGTGGCGCAGGCGTACGGGGTGTTCGACTTCGAGCTCGGCTCGGCCAGGCGCGCATCCTTCGTCGTCGACGCCGGCGGGACGATCCGCTGGAGCGTGCTGAGCGAGATTTCCAAGGCCCGAGATGTCGCCGATCAACTGGCTGCCGTGGCTGCGGAGGGTGGATAGGGTCGAAAGCATGGATGCTTCGGCGCTGCAGTATCGACTCACCGACCAGGAGCGCTCGATCTTCGAGTCTCAGGGCTTCCTCCAGATCGAGAACGCTCTCCGCCCCGACCAGGTGACGATGCTCACCAAGATCACGGACGGGCTGCACGAACGACACCTGGCAGCGGGAAAGCCGGCCGACACGGCGATGTTCTGGCCCAACTTCCTGCCTGAGGACCGGGCCTTTCTCGATCTTGTCGACTATCCGCCGATCCTGCCCAAGGTGTGGGGCATCCTCGGTTGGAACATCTCGATCTACCACGCGCACCTGATTGTGACGCCGCCGTCGGGCCGCCAGCGGTCGACCGCCACCTTCGGCTGGCACCAGGACTCGGGACGGGTGAACTTCGACCTGCCGACGCCGAGGCCGCGGTTGTCGATCAAGGTCGGCTACTTTCTCTCCGACGTGTCGGAGGAGGGTCGCGGCAACTTCTGGGTGGTTCCGGGCAGTCACGTCGCTGAGAACCTCGACGTCCCGGACGGGCGGGGACAGCCGGAGGGCGCCGTGCCGGTGCTGGCCAAGCCGGGTACGGCGGTGATCTTCGACCGTCGGCTGTGGCATGCCGCCAGCCCGAACTGGTCCGAGATCACCCGCAAGGTGCTGTTCTACGGCTACGGGTACCGCTGGATCAAACCGAAGGACGAGATGACGTTGTCGGACTTCTGGGACGAGAGCGACCCGATCCGCCGGCAGCTGCTCGGTTGGGGCACCGGTGCCAACGGCTTCTACAGCCCGGCCTCGGAGGATGTGCCGCTGCGCGGCTGGCTGGCCGAGCACAGCCCGGACGAGGTCGGTGCCGAGAAGCACGCGGAGCGTTAGTCGGCGGCCATTCCGAAAGGAGTGGCGCGAATGTCTTGAATCATTCAAATAAACGTGATGACATAAAAGAGTGCTGGAACCGACTGAACGACCCGACGCGGTGGCACTGCTCCGCAAGGCGGGTCTGCGCGTCACCGCGCCCCGGGTCGCTGTCTTGTCGGTGCTGGGACAGCAGCCGCACGTGAACGCTGAGTTCGTGGCGCGGGCGGTGCGCGACAACATCGGTGCGATCTCCACCCAGGCCGTCTACGACGTGCTCAGGGTCCTGACCGAGGTCGGCCTGGTCCGGCGGATCCAGCCTGCCGGCAGCACGGCGCGGTTCGAGACGCGCGTCGGCGACAACCACCATCACGTGGTCTGTCGGTCCTGTGGCGCCGTCGACGACGTCGACTGCGCTGCAGGTGAGGTTCCCTGCCTCACCGCGGCGGACGCGCCCGGTTTCATCGTCGACGAGGCCGAGGTGACCTTCTGGGGCACCTGTCACCAGTGCCAGACCACAGGCTCCGAGGCTGCCAGCAGCTCGGAACCAGCAGCGACAACGTAAGACACATCGAGGAGAGGCAGTCATGAGCGAGCGTCCGTACACCACCAACAATGCAGGAAACCCGGTCCACAGTGATGATCAGTCACTTACCGCCGGTACCCAGGGTCCGATCCTGCTCCATGATCATTATCTGATCGAGAAGATGGCGCAGTTCAACCGCGAACGGGTGCCGGAGCGGGTGGTGCACGCCAAGGGCGGCGGTGCCTTCGGTGAGCTGGTGATCACCGAGGACGTCAGCCGCTACACCTCGGCCGACTTCCTGCAGCCGGGCAAGAGGACCGAGATGCTGGCCCGCTTCTCCACCGTCGCAGGGGAGCAGGGCTCGCCGGACACCTGGCGCGACCCGCGTGGCTTTGCGTTGAAGTTCTACACCGAGCAGGGCAACTACGACCTGGTCGGCAACAACACCCCGGTCTTTTTCGTCCGCGACCCGATCAAGTTCCAGGACTTCATCCGCAGCCAGAAGAGGCTGCCCGACTCCGGACTCCGTGACAACAACATGCAGTGGGACTTCTGGACGCTGTCGCCGGAGAGCGCGCACCAGGTGACCTGGCTGATGGGGGACCGCGGTATCCCCAAGTCCTGGCGGCACATGGACGGGTTCGGCTCGCACACCTACCAGTGGATCAACGCCGCGGGTGAGCGGTTCTGGGTGAAGTATCACTTCAAGACCAACCAGGGCATCGAATGCCTGAGCCAGGCGGAGGCGGACGCACTGGCCGGCAGCGCCCCTGACCATCACCGTCAGGACCTGTTCGGTGCGATCAAGAACGGCGACTTCCCGTCCTGGAGCCTCGAGATCCAGATCATGCCCTATGACGAGGCCGAGGGCTATCGGTTCAACCCGTTCGACCTCACCAAGATCTGGTCGCAGAAGGACTACCCGCGGATGAAGGTTGGCACCATGACCCTCAACCGCAACCCGGAGAACTTCTTCGCCCAGATCGAGCAGTCGTCCTTCGAGCCGTCCAACTTCGTACCGGGGATCGGACCCAGCCCGGACAAGATGCTGCTCGGTCGGGTCTTCTCGTACGCCGATGCGCACCGCTACCGGATCGGCACCAACTATGCCCAGTTGCCGGTGAACTCGGCCAAGTCCCCGGTGTACAGCTATTCCAAGGACGGCGGGCAGCGGATCCGCTACAACGACCCGTCCGTCCCGGTCTATGCGCCGAACTCCTACAACGGTCCGTCGGCCAACCCCGGTCGGGTCGGCCCGGACGTGTCCTGGGACTTCGAGCCCACCATGGTTCGGACCGGCTATGTGCAACATCCCGAGGACTCGGACTGGGCGCAGCCGGGCACGCTGGTGCGAGAGGTGATGGACGACGCGGCCCGCGACCGGTTGGTGAGCAACATCGTCGGTCACGCCTCCAACGGCGTCACCGAGCCGGTGCTGCAGCGGGTGTTCGAGTACTGGCGCAACGTCGACCCCGAGCTGGGCAAGCGGGTCGAGGCCGGTGTCCGGGAGAAGACCGCGGTCACTGAGCCGGCCGCCGGTCCGAGCCCGGTAGCCCCCGACTCGGAGGCGGCGAAGGTCTGAGCATCGGAAGCTGAGCGTTGTCGCAGGGCCCGGTTCTTCGGAGCCGGGCCCTGGCCCTCAAACGTTTTGCGGGGTGGGCGCAAAGGGACTCGAACCCCTGACCCCCTGGGTGTAAACCAAGTGCTCTAACCAACTGAGCTATGCGCCCCAACGGCCGGACAGCGCCCAACCTTAGCGGTTCCTAAAAGAGGGGGCCAACTTCCCAGGGGCTGGCGGCGGAGCCACTAGCCTGGAGCGGTGGCAGATGACGAGGTGGCAGTACTGCGCGAGGCATTGTCGGCCCATAGGTCGATGCTGATGGGGGCACTGCACAGCAATGAACAGCTCGATATCGACCGGGCCTTCCAGATCCACGCCGGCATCTCCCGGATCCTCACCCACTGGGACGAGTTCACCGCTGGCCAGCAGCGCGAGGTGGTCTCGACGGTGGAGTACCTGATCAACACCGACGACGACGAGAACGACCTGCAGAGCCCGAACGGCTTCCTCGACGACCTGGACAAATACCACGAGCTCCAGGTGTCGCTCGGCTACGCCTGAGCGGTCGGGGTCTATCGTGGCAGCCTGATGACCAACAAGAACGTGCGTCTGCTGCTCGGCCTGTTGACCGGGCTGGTCGGGCTGTTGGCGATGGTCCGGCTGGTCGCAGGCGCCTTCAGCGGCAGCAGGTCGACCTTCGCGTGGATCTTCGTGGCACTCGCCATGATCCCCTGGGTCGCCTACGCCGGCTGGCGGGCACGGCACGGACATCTGAGCACGAGCTGGGGCCTGGTCGTGTTCGGCCTCGGCGTGCTGGGTCTGGTCCTGACCTGGCTGTTCACCATCGGTGCGGTGCTGGCGCTGGCCTGCTCGCTGGCCTCCTTCGCCGTGATCTGGCTGCACGACTGGCCGCCGAGGCGACCCGCCGGTGATGCGCGGATGGTGCACATGGAGGAGCTCACCGACGAGGCGGTCGAGAGCTGAGTCGCTCCAGCCGCTAGGACAGGGTGAAGGCCAGGGCGGCGGCCCCGATCAGCCCGGCGTTCTCCAGCTCTGCCGGCCGGATCTCGAGGTCCTTGACGTACGACAGTACGGCGAAGTCGGCCAGGTGGCGGCGCAGCGGGCCGAAGATCACCTCGCCGGCCCTGCTCACCCCACCGCCGACGACGAAGGTGGTGACGTCGAGCTCGGTGGCCGTGGTGGCGATCCCTGCGGCGAGGGCCCGCATCCCGGTGTCGATCACCCGCAGGGCGATCTCGTCCCCGGCCCGGGCGTCGGCGGTGAGCGCCTTCGCATCCTGCCCGCCGGTCCAGCCCTGCTCCCGGGCCGCCGCGACCAGGGCAGGCCCGCGGGCGTACATCTCCACGCAGCCGTGGCAGCCGCAGACGCATTTCGGGCCCCACGCGTTGACACTGATGTGACCCAGGTGGACCGAGTTGCCGGTGAGCCCGGTGAAGAGCCGGTTGTTCAGCACGGCACCGCCACCGACGCCGGTGGACACCACCATGCCGACCATCGAGTCCAGGTCGCGGCCAGCACCGATCCAGTGCTCGCCCAGCGCCATGCAGTGGCCGTCACCGGCCAGCCCGACCAGGGGCGCCATCCCCAGCAGCTCCGAGACGACCGCACCGACCCGTGCGCTGATCGGGTACTCGCGCCAGGCGGCGATGTTCACCGGCGAGATGGTGCCGCGGGGACCGTCGATCGGGCCGGCCGAGCCGATCCCCACCCGCAACCGGGTCTCGACCGGGTCGGCTGCCGTCAGCACCTCAACGATCGCCTGTGCTGCCGGGGCGAAGACCTGCTCCGGATCGGCGGAGGCCACCGTCGGTGCGAGGGTCTCGCGCAGGATGGTGCCGTGCTCGTCGATCAGGGCGACCGCGATCTTCGTACCGCCGATGTCGACTGCCAGTACCTGCTCGTCCATGCCTGCCTCTCCTGGCTCCGTAATGGGCCGCCCTGTTGACTGTCGGCCGGAGAGCCTAGTGCCAGTACAGTAGGTGATTGTGGCAGTTCCTGACTTCTCCTCCTCCTGGGCCGAACTCGACCGGGCACTCAGCTCGATCGAGGCGGTCATCGACCCTGCAGCCAAGAAGCGCGAGATCGCCGAGCTCGGTGAGCAGGTGGCGGCGCCGGACCTCTGGGACGACCAGGAGAACGCCCAACGGGTCACCTCCCGGCTGTCCGGGCTTCAGGGCGAGGTCGAGCGGCTGGAGAGCCTGCGTTCCCGGCTGGACGACCTGTCGGTGCTGGCCGAGCTGGCGCAGGAGGAGGGCGATGCGGCCACGGTGGCCGAGGCCGACCAGGAGCTGGCCTCGCTGAAGAAGGCGATCGACGCGCTTGAGGTCCGGACTCTGCTGTCGGGGGAGTACGACCAGCGCGAAGCCCTGGTGACGATCCGGTCCGAGGCCGGTGGCGTCGACGCAGCCGACTTCGCGGCCATGCTGCTGCGGATGTACCTGCGCTGGGCCGAGCGGCACGGCTATCCGACCGAGGTCTATGACATCTCCTACGCCGAGGAGGCGGGGATCAAATCGGCGACGTTCACGGTGAAGGCCCCCTTCGCGTACGGCACGCTGTCGGTCGAGCAGGGCACCCACCGGCTGGTGCGGATCTCCCCGTTCGACAACCAGGGCCGGCGGCAGACGTCGTTCGCCGGTGTCGAGGTGCTGCCGGTCACCGAGGAGCGGGACCACATCGAGATCCCGGAGGCCGACCTGCGGATTGACGTGTTCCGCTCCTCCGGCCCCGGCGGTCAGAGCGTCAACACGACCGACTCCGCGGTCCGGATCACCCACCTGCCGACCGGCATCGTCGTCTCCTGCCAGAACGAGAAGTCGCAGATCCAGAACCGGGCAGCGGCGATGCGGGTGCTGCAGTCCCGGCTGCTGGAGGTCGCCCGGGTGCAGCGCGAGGCGGAGATGAATGCCCTCAAGAGCGACGCCGGCAACAGCTGGGGCGCCCAGATGCGCTCCTACGTGCTGCATCCGTACCAGATGGTCAAGGACCTGCGGACCGAGTTCGAGGTGTCCAACCCGGAGGCCGTCTTCGACGGTGAGATCGACGGGTTCATCGACTCGGGCATCCGCTGGCGGATGACCTCCGAGCTCGCCGCCACCTGACCCTGGAGCGGCGACGCGCCGTGGCCTGGCGGCCGAAGGTCCCGATCATCACGGAACGCTCACATAGACTTCCCGTGGTCGTAAACGGGCGCAGCCCCCGCTCCGCCTGCCGTCTACCCCGACCACCCGTGAGACCGTGATTCGATTCGAGAATGTTTCCAAGACGTACGACGGACAGCGTCGTGCGGCGCTCGACGGCGTCAACGTCGACATCGAGAAGGGCGAGTTCGTCTTCCTCGTCGGCGCCTCCGGCTCCGGCAAGTCGACGTTCCTCCGGCTGATCCTGCGCGAGCAGCGGGCGACCAAGGGCAAGGTGTTCGTCGCCGGCCGCGAGCTGAGCAAGCTGCACAGCTGGAAGATCCCCGCAATGCGCCGCCAGATCGGCACCGTCTTCCAGGACTTCCGGCTGCTGCCCAACAAGACCGTCTCGGAGAACGTCGCGTTCGCCCTGCAGGTGATCGGCAAACCCAAGTCGACCATCAACCGGGTCGTCCCCGAGGTCCTCGACCTGGTCGGGCTGGACGGCAAGGGCGACCGGATGCCGGAGGAGCTCTCCGGTGGCGAGCAGCAGCGGGTGGCGATCGCCCGGGCCTTCGTCAACCGGCCGATGATCCTGATCGCCGACGAGCCGACCGGAAACCTGGACCCGGCGACCAGCGTCGGCATCATGAAGCTGCTGGACCGGATCAACCGGGCCGATACGACGGTGCTGATGGCCACTCACGACTCCACCATCGTCGACCAGATGCGCAAGCGCGTGATCGAGCTCGACGATGGCGAGGTCGTCCGAGACCAGAGTCGTGGTGTGTACGGGTATCAGTGATGACCCTGCCCGCCGCCACGACCACTGATGACCCCGAGGACTGCTGATGCGTTTCCGCCATATTTTCTCCGAGACCGGCAGCGGCCTGCGCCGCAACCTGACCATGACCCTCGCGGTCATCATGACGATGTGGGTGTCGCTCTCCCTGTTCGGCTCGGGTCTGCTCGCCAGCCAACAGGTGGACCTGATGAAGGGCCGCTGGTACGACAAGATCGAGATCTCGATCTTCCTCTGCACCCAGGACACCAAGGGCGACAACTGCGACCCGGGCCAGGACACCAGCCAGGCACAGAAGGATGTCATCCGCCAGACGCTGGAGAGCAACCCGGAGGTAGCCCCGGGCGGGGTCTACTTCGAGAGCAAGCCGGAGGCCTACAAGGAGTTCCAGAAGGCCTATGAGGGCAACCCGATCCAGGACTCGCTGACGGTCGACCAGATGCAGGAGTCGTTCCGGGTGAAGCTGAAGAACCCGGAGCAGTACGAGGGGGTGGTCTCCTCGGTGGCGGGGCTGAAGGGGGTGCAGGCCGTCCAGGACCTTCGCAAGTATCTGGATCCGTTCTTCAGCTGGCTCAACCTGCTGCAGTGGGGGACCATCATCTCCAGTGCGCTGCTGCTCTTCGCCGCCGCACTGCAGATCGGCAACACCATCCGGCTGGCCGCCTTCGCTCGTCGCCGGGAGATCGGCATCATGCGGCTGGTCGGAGCGAGCAACCTCTATATCACGCTGCCGTTCCTTTTTGAAGCGGTCATTTCGGCCATCGTCGGCGCAGGACTCGCATGCGTCACATTGGCCTCTGGCGTTTACTTCATCATCATGAAAAAGGCTGAAGTCTCCATTCAGTCTTTACCATGGATTGGTTGGAATCAAGCGCTATTGGCCATGTCGGGGGTTGCCATCGTTGGACTTCTTCTGGCTATCATTCCCACGCTGATAACGACCCGTAAGTACTTGAGAGTGTGATGACTAACCCTCAATCACACCTTGAGACTTTCGGTTTCGGCCGAAAGGTCAATCAAACTGATTGGGGAATGTTGTGGTTCCGGATCCTCCCTACGCCCGGCTGGGCGTTCCGGACGGCAGAGAGGCCGCCAATAGCGACACTGGCCGCTTTGCGCGGCTGCGGCCGGCGTCCAAGGGCATACTGAAGCGCATGACGGTGTGGGGGGACACCTCGAGGGCGCGACGGCTGCGGGTCTTCCGCGGCACCGTCGCTCTGATGGCGGCCGGCGCGGTCGGGCTGACGCTGATGGCGCCGCTGGCCTCGGCCGACGACCTGACCGATCACCGGGACAAGGTCAAGAAGCAGATCAGCCAGACGCAGCGTGACCTGAGTGAGTCCACCAAGGAGCTCTCCGCAGCGGCCGTCGCCGTCGACCGGGCCCAGGCGGACCTGGAGGTGGCGCAGGCCCAGCTGGCCCGGACCGAGGCCGAGCTGGCGACCGCGACCCAGCGTGACATCGCGATGGCGGCGAAGCTGAAGAAGGCGAAGGCCCAGCTGGCGAAGGCCAAGGCCGCGGTGGCGAAGGGGCAGCGGGCCCTTGACGCCCAGGAGAAGATGGCCGGCCAGCAGGTCCGTGACGCCTACCAGCAGCAGACCAATCTGATGCCGATCGCGATCCTGGTCCAGAACAACTCGACCAAGGACCTGCAGACCAGGCTCCAGTGGTCGACCACGATGTTCGACACCACCCAGGCCAGCATCGACGAGTTGACGGTGCTGCAGCGCAAGCTGAACGCCGAGCGGGCCAAGCAGACCGAGCTGGAGAAGCAGATCGCCGCCGACCGCAAGGCGGCCGCGGCGAACCTCAAGACGAAGCAGCGGCTGGAGCAGCAGGCGGCAGCGCAGACGGCCAACGTCGCCTCGCTGGTCCAGGCCAAGCAGTCCGCAGAGGCGTCGGCCCAGCACCAGGTGGCCGCCGACAAGCAGCGGTACGCCGACCTCAGCCGCGAGCGTGCCTCGGTCGAGAAGCGCATCGCCGCCCGGATCGCCCGAGCCAAGGCCGAGGCCGCCCGCAAGGCCGCCGCAGCCCGGGCTGCCCGGCGGGCCGCGAAGCGGGCCGAGGAGGCGCGCAGGGCGCGGGAGGAGGCGGCAGCCGCCGCCAGGGCCCGGTCGTCCCGGAGCTCCGCCAAGCGCAGCTACCCCTCGCACAAGTCGCCCAGCAAGAAGACGTACCGCCGGTCGGCCCCGCGGCCGAGCTACTCCTCGGCGCACCACGGCTTCATCTACCCGGTGTCCGCGCCGATCACCTCGCCGTACGGGATGCGGTTCCACCCGGTGCTGCACTACTGGAAGCTGCACGACGGCACAGACTTCGGAGCGGGCTGCGGGACCGCGATCCACGCCGCCTACTCGGGCCGGGTCTCGGAGCGCTACTTCAACGCCGGCTACGGCAACCGGCTGATGATCGACCACGGGATGGTCGACGGCCGCTACGTCACCACCGGCTACAACCACGCCATCCGCTACACGGTCAGCGTCGGCGAGCACGTCCGGCAGGGCGAGGTCATCGGCTACGTCGGCACCACCGGCTTCTCCACCGGCTGCCACCTGCACCTGATGGTCTGGCTCGACGGGGGCATGGTCAACCCGATGAGCTGGTACTGACCCGCTCCTCCCGTTCGCCGGTCGGATTCCCAAGTCGACTTGGGAAACAGTCACTGGGCCAGGCAAATTTGCCTGGCCCAGTGACTGTTTTCCTGGCTGCGTGACGCCGGTACGCCCGCCCGCAGGTGCTGGGACGCCGGTGTCCACAGGCGAGGTGTCCCACCGCCGGCCATCCACAGCCCGCCCCTGAGGGTGCACGATGCGCCGCAGTCTCCTTAGTCCTTGGGGTATGGACGTTCCGCTGCTCCTCAGTGCCGCCGCGGCCAACGGCGGCTTCGTCACCCGAGCGCAGGCTCTGGACTGCGGCTGGCTGGACCGCGACCTTCGGGCGGCCTCGCGATCGGGGCTGCTGCTGCGCCTCCGGCAGGGCGCCTACGTCTTTGCCGACCAGCATCGCCTTCTCGATCGGGCCGGACGGCACGCCGTGCTGGCGAGGGCTGTGGTCCACCAGCAGCGCGGCTCGGTCGCCCTGGCCGGGCCGTCGGCGGCGGCGATCCGCGGCCTGTCGGTGTACGGCCAGGATCTCGAGGCCGTCCACATCATTCGACTCGACGGCACTTCGTCGCGGGACGAGGCCGGCATCTGCCACCACCGGCTGCCGCTCGGGATCGACGAGGATCTGGAGCAGATCGGCCGCGTCTGGGTCACCACCCTCGCCCGTACGGTGTGGGACGTTGCGTGCATGTCCACCCTGACGGCCGGGGTCTGCACCGCGGACAGTGCGCTGCGGCTGCATCCCGCACTGGGCGAGGAGCTGCTCGCCCATGCACCCGGATACCGCCGCCGCCCGGGTTCCAGGGTGGCGCGGCTGGCGCTGAGCCTGGCCGATGGCGGCTCGGAGAGTGAGGGGGAGTCGGTCACCCGGCTGCAGTGCTACCGGCACGGCATCCCGCGCCCGACCCTGCAGTACGAGGTCTTTTCGACCTCCGGCCGGCTCATCGGCAGAAGCGACTTCCACTGGCCGGAGTATCGCCACCTCGGCGAGTTCGACGGCGAGGTCAAGTACCAACGCTTCCTGCGCGAGGGGGAGTCCGCCAGCGACGCCGTCGTCCGGGAGAAGATCCGCGAGGACGGGATGCGGGCCCAGCGGCTCGGCATGTCACGGTTCACCTGGTCCGGGGTGATGCCGGCCAATGCCGCAGCCACCATGCGCCAGCTGAGGCGCGACCTCGAGCAGTCCCGCTCGCTGTACACCAACGGTCGGGTCGTCATCCCGCTGTGAGGCGCTCCGCCCGTACGAGATGACGGGCTTCCGGCGGCCTTCGCCCGCACAGCGCTGACAAAACTGTCACTCTGCGAGGCAGATTTCCCTGGCTTCGTGACCGTTTCCCAAGTCGACTTGGGAAACTGCCCCCCACCCGGACCCCCGCCGGGGAAACCAGTTGGAGCGGGACGAGATGATGGAGCAATGGTCAAGGAAAAGGGTCGCAAGCTGATCGCGCAGAACCGGAAGGCGCGGCACGACTACAAGATTCACGACACCTATGAGGCCGGGATGGTGCTGAGCGGCACCGAGGTCAAGTCGCTGCGGGAAGGGCGGGCCTCGTTGGCGGACGCGTTCGCGACGGTGGACGAGGGCGAGGTCTGGCTGCGGGCCGCGCACATCGGGGAGTACAGCCACGGCACCTGGACCAACCACGCGGCCCGACGGACCCGCAAGCTGCTGCTCAACCGTCGCGAGATTGCCAAGATCGAACGCGAACTGGCCTCCAGTGGGACCACACTGGTCCCGCTGTCGATGTACTTCTCCGACGGCTACGCCAAGGTGGAGCTGGCGGTGGCCTCCGGCAAGCGGGAGTACGACAAGCGGCAGTCGATCGCGGAGCGGGAAGCGAAGCGAGAAGCCGAACGAGCGCTGGCACGACGCAACAGGGGTGAGTGAGCAGATGGGTCTGGTGCGGGTCGCGACCTGCGAGCATCCGAACGTCCGGCGGGCGCGCAACCTGCGCTGGTGGCTGGCGTTCCTCTTCGCCTGCGCGTTGGCGCTGGGACTGGCGTATGCGAACCCGGCCCGCGCGTTCGCCGCGGACGACCAGATCGACTCGTTCGCGATCAAGTACGTGATGCAGCCGAGCGGCGTGCTGGACGTACGCGAGACCATCGTCTGGCGATTCGGCTCCAACTCCGGCCGGCACGGCATCAACCGCGACCTGGTGACCCGCGAGCAGTACGACCAGGCCAACGACGCCGTCTACGACATCTCCAACGTGGACGTCAGCAGCCCCTCGGGCGCCCCGACCAGCGTGGACAAGAGCACCACCGAGCAGAACAACGGACGCACCGAGATCCTCCGGCTACGGATCGGCGACCCGGACAAGACCGTCTCGGCCGACACCGCGACGTACGTCATCTCCTACCAGGTCAAGGGCGCCATGCGCTCGTTCAGCGGCTATGACGAGTTCTACTGGGACGCCACCGGCTTCGGCAACCCGGCGATCAAGAAGCTGCAGATCAGCGCAACCGTTCCCGGTGGCCCGCAGGAGCTGACCTGCTTCGCCGGTCCGGTGCAGAGCAAGAACGAGTGCGACTCCAAGACCATCTTGGGCGACACGGCGACCTTCAGCCAGGGCAACCTGGCTGCCGAGACGGGCGTGACGATCGGCGTCAAGATCGGCTCCGGCCTGGTCAGCGACAACAAGCCGCACCTTGAGCCCGACGGGTCGAAGATGTCCACCGCCGAGAAGGTCGGCATCGGCGCCCTGGTGGGCGTCGGGGCGCTGTTCACCATCGGCTCGCCGCTCCTCGGCTGGCTGTGGTGGCGCAAGAACGGGGTGGACCAGCGCTACACCAACCTGGCGCCCGGAACCCTGCCGCTGCCGGGGGCGCCGGTGGAGATCGGCGCCAACGACCCCGACCTGCCGATCCCGGTGGCGTTCTCGCCGCCGAAGATCCCGGTCGCCGAGGCCGGACTGCTGATCGACGGCCAGGTCGATGCACGCGAGACCGCGGCGACCATCATCGACCTTGCCGTCAAGGGCGCGCTGACGGTGCAGAGCTCGTCCGAGAAGGACTTCAGTGTCACCCTGGTCGACCCCAACCGGGCGACCGCCCCGCACGAGATGGTGCTGCTGACCAGCCTGTTCGGGGGCCGGCCGCCGGGCGCGGTGGCCGACCTGTCGGCGCAGGGCAGCATGCTGCCCGCGCACAAGGCGATGACCGACTCGGTACGCAACCAGGTCGCCTCCCGCGGCTGGTTCCGCAAGGTGCCGTCGGCCAGCTCGATCGGCGGCATCGGCTTCGGCGGGATCGCGATCGGGGTGTTCATCGCCTTCAGCATCGGCGCCACGGCACTGCTGTTCCTGCTGCCGCTGCTGCCGATCGTCATCACGATCGCGGTGATCAGGTCCAAGCTGCGGCGCGGCCAGCGCACCGCGGACGGCCGCGCGGTGTGTGACCAGGTGGAGGGCTTCAAGACCTACCTCGCCACGGCCGAGGCTGAGCAGCTGCAGTTTGAGGAGGGGGAGGACATCTTCTCCAAATACCTGCCCTGGGCGATCGCCTTCGAGCTCGCCGACCGCTGGGCCAAGATCTGCGGCGACCTGGTGGCGATGGGCCGGCTGCCCAACACCACCCCGTACTGGTACGTCGGCAACTACAACATGGCCGCCTTCAACACCGCCTTCCTGACCAGCAGCCTCACCCACGCCGCCACCCCGGTGCCGTCCTCGTCGGGCGGCGGGACCGGGTTCGGCGGTGGCAGCTCCTTCGGCGGCGGTGGCTTCTCCGGCGGAGGCGGTGGTGGCGGTGGCAGCAGCAGCTGGTAGCGGCCGGGCGTGGGTCCGTACGGCTCAGCCGTTCTGGCGGGTGAAGGCCAGCCGCCACCTTTCCGGCCCCTGCTCGAGGTAGGCGACCTGGAACGCGCCCGGCTGACGCTGCTCGATCTGCGCCAGCAGCGGCTTCGGGTCGTGGGGTGCCACCAGGATCAGGCCGCTGCCGGGACGGATCCCGTCGAGGGCGCCGAAGATGGTGGCGTGCCGGATGGCGTGCGGCACCACTCGCGCGTCCAGTTCCGGGAAGCCGTCAGGGTCGACCTCGCCGCAGCCACAGGTGTGTCCGCGGTGCTCGGTCCGCTCGTCCGGCCCGTGCCCGTGGCCGGGCTCGTGTTGGGCCTCGCCGCCGAGGAGCTCGTGCATCCCGCCCAGCAGGTCAGCGACCGAGACGTCGGCTGCGGAGACCAGCAGCGGCAGCACCAGGGTGTTCTCCTTCTCCAGGTGGTTGTCGAAGACCACGGACAGCGCCCGGGCGTCGGCCGCTGAGGTCACCGGGTCGTCAGCGGCGGCGATCGATTCGACCAGGCCGATGATGACGGCGTGCTCGGTGAGCATGCCGTCGACGAGCAGCCGGCCCTCGGCTCGGCGCTGGGCGGCGGCATACAGGGTGGTCTCCTCGGCGACCGCGTGCGGGATGAGCTCGGCCCGGCACCAGGCGACGAGATCCTGCGCCGCAGACCTGGTCTCAGCCTCGGCGCCGTTGCGGGCGGCCCTCAGTACGGACTGGACCCGGGCGGCCAGCGCGGCGGCAAGCTGGGCATGGTGTTGCTCGACGGCGGACACCGCGTGGGCGTCGGCCTCGGTGGATGCGATGGGGTGGACAGTCATGGTGGGCGGCCTCCGATAGCGGCTACGTCACCGAGGTGGCGACGTGTCGCTTATTTTACTACACTTGTGTCCGTGAAAAATAGCAGGCCGGTGCAGGAGCCGGGCGTACCGCTGGGACCTCTGCCGACTCCGCCCGCGTCGGCCGAGCCGGCCATTTCGGACTCGCGCCGCGCGGTCATGGATGCGCTGCTTCGCTCCGGACGCCCGCTCACCCTGGCGGCGCTGAGCGAGCTCACGTCACTGCACATCAACACGCTGCGCGAGCACCTGGAGGCGCTCGAGTCCGAGGGCCGGGTACGTCGGCAGCGGGCCGCGCCCAGCGGTCGTGGCCGCCCGGCGCAGCTGTACGAGGCCACCGGGGAGGCGGCCACGGTGATGGAGTACGCCGGACTGGCGTCCGCGCTCGCGGCGGCGATCCATCACGGTCCCGGCGATCCGGTGCCGGTGGCCATCGCAGCCGGCGAGGAGTGGGGCCGCGATCTGGCCCGGACCAAGGGTGGTCCGCCGGATGGCAGGCCCGAATCTGGACGGCGGCACCTGGTGGCGCTGCTGGCCGACCTCGGCTTCGGCCCCGAGGCCGACCCGCAGGCCACCGAGGTGAGCCTGACCCGCTGCCCGCTGCTCGACACCGCCCGCCGCTATCCCGACGTCGTGTGCAGGGTTCACCTGGGCATCGTGCAGGGGGCTCTCGAGCAGTGGCAGGTCGACGGCCACCGGGCCGAGCTGCTGCCGTTCTCGGACCCCGGCTGTTGCCGGCTGGTGCTAGCCCCTTCCGGTCCTGGGGAGACGACGCGGTGACGGACCAGGGTCAGCGGACGTCGACCAGGTCGACGACGAAGATCAGCGTCTCACCCGGCTTGATCACGCCGCCGGCGCCGCGATCGCCGTACGCCAGGTGCGGCGGGATGACGAGCTGGCGGCGGCCGCCGACCTTCATCCCGGCCACGCCCCGGTCCCAGCCCTGGATGACCCGGCCGGCGCCGAGCGGGAAGTCGAGGGGTGCGCCGCGGTTGTAGGAGGCGTCGAACTCCTCGCCGGTGCTGTGCGCGACGCCGACATAGTGGACCAGGACACTGCTGCCCGGGGTCGCTTCGGCGCCGTCGCCGACGGTGATGTCGGTGATCTCCAGGTCTGCCGGGGGAGGGCCGTCGGGAAAGTCGATCTCTGGTTTCTCGGTCATGCCCACCAACGTAGCGGCCGGATTCCCTCGGGGTCGATCCAGGGGAGTGCCGGATGGTTTTCACCCTTCAGCGGGGGCAGGCTTGTCAGCATGAACGCCACGTATGAGCATCCCAGCCTCAGGATGCATGTCACGCCGGAGCAGCGCGTGCGCGCTGAGCACTGGCTCCAGGAGGCCTACGCCGACGGTCGGATCACCGAGAGCGAGTTTGACGCCCGGATCGGTCAGGTCATCTCCGCGGTGACGCGCAAGGACCTCAACCAGGCCTTCTACGGTCTGGTCCAGGTGCCGACCACGTCCACCGCACTCGGGATTCACCCCGCCTACCAGCCACTGGTCCGGCCCGAGACGCAGCAGAAGGTGGGCCGCGGTGCCGCCGCGTTCGCACACTTCTCGGTCTTCTTCCTGTGGATCTTCGGTCCGGGACTGGTGTTCGCCCTGTCGAACGCGGGCAGCTACGCCCGACGGGAGGCGGCCAAGGCGTTCAACTTCCAGGTCATCTCGGTGATCGCCTTCGCTCTGGCCGGCATCGTGAACGCCATGGTGCCCGGCGACATCTTCGACTGGATCTTCCCGTTCATGGGCCTCGGCTGGTTCGTGCTGACCATCGTCGGCGGCGCCAAGGCGCTGCAGGGCGAGGACTGGCGCAACCCGGTCAAGTCCGTGGTGAAGCTGGAGATCCTGTCGGAGAAGTGACCGCCGGAACAAAGAAGGTGCGGTCCGGCGTTACAAGCAGGTAGAGTGGAAAGTCGCCGCCGAGCACGACGCCCCAGGGCGTACGGCCGGCAGCGGAGCACAATTTAATAGGGGGTGATCGGTTTCGACTTGGGACGATAGTCCCAGGAGAAGCGGGCCGAGAATCCAGGGTTATCTCGTTAACGTTCCTTGGAAACCAATAAGTGCCAACTCTAAGCGCACTGACTTCGCTCTCGCTGCTTAAGCAGTGACCGAAGGGTCAGACCGGGAGCGCCTCCGTCCCGGACCCTGGCCTCATCAAGGAGGCTTACCTGTCAGGAATGGCCGCAGGGCCTGATAGGGAAAGCAACAGCGGCTGAGCCTGTCTCACACCTTGCCAGCGTGAGTGTGGGGGCTAAGAAAATCTGCTAGCTGGCTGCGCCCGGAGAAGTCCTGGTTCGTCGCTCGAGGACGCGGGTTCGATTCCCGCCACCTCCACTCAGGGTCTTCGCGAAATAGCGAGGATCTGTTCGCGAAATTCTGCAGGTCTGCTCTTGGGCGGACCTGCAGTTTTTCTGTGGGCCATAGGTCCAATGGGATCGGTCTTGCGCTCGAAGGCATCGCTGGCCAACGGCGTGCCTGACACCCCTGGACCCATAGGTGTGGTGCTGACCAGAATGCCCCTGCGAGGTCCATACCTCGCGCGCCTCAACGAAGCGAGGTCAACATGTCGAGTGCTGCGTCGATACTGGGGGCGTCTTCATTGCAGAGGATGGCGATGTCGAGGTCCTGGTCAGGCAGATAGGCCAGCAGCGTCTGGTAGCCGGGGCCGTCCCCGGGCGTGATGCGCGCGTTGCGGTTGTTGATCTGACCTAAGAACGTTCCATACCCATACGCCGACATCTGTATGACGGCGGCGGCGTCGGCGGTCTTGTTCAGCTCTGCGTGCGCGGTCCACAGCTGGGCAGCCGTCGCTGGCTTCAGAAGCTCGCCTGCGCGGAGCGCCTGGTTGAGGCGAATAAGGTCCGCTGTGGTCGTCCAGAGATCACCGGACCCGTCGACCGCAGCAAAGCCGGGGTGCAGGTGCTGAGGGTCGCCGCCGACATGGCCCATGGCTACACCGGCCCGACCGACCAGACTCTCGCCGGAGGTCGTTTGGGTCATACCAGCCGGGGCGAGGACGAGCTCGGTCGCCACCTCTGCGTAGGGTCCACCTGTGGCAGCCTCGATCACCAGCGAGGTGAACACGTAACCCGGGCCGCTGTAGCACCAGGCATCTCCTGGCGAGTGAACCAGCGGTGCCCGGGTGATCAAGGCGACGAGCTCCTCGCGCGGAGGAGGAGCTGTCAACAACCGGGGGAGACCCGGCACGTCTCCCCAGTGGCCGAGTCCGGAAGTGTGGCTGAGGAGTTGGTGCAGGGTGATCGCCGACCACTGCGGTGGGACCGTCACCCACCGTGCGATCGGCTCCTGCAGGTGCAGCTCACGAAGTTCCGCCAGCTTGAGCACCGCAATGGACATGACGAGCTTGCTGATCGAGCACGCCTGCGCCCGCATCCCGGGCCAACACACCTCGCCGCCGGGTCCATCCAGCACGCCGACCGAAAGCTCCTGCACCACTTCGGCGCCCCGCACGACGCGTGCCGTGCCCGAACACCTCTTCGCCGCCTCCATGACAGGCACCGTACCGAGCCCTGATGCGGAAAGCCGCCACGACCCTGGGCTAGCGAGGCGGTGCGCGTGGCCGAGTCGCTTCGCAGAGTCTGTCCGGGACCAACGTCTCTTGTCGTCACGGCGAACCGTCAGCAGCATGACGACATCGACCAGGAGGACCGGGGAATGCCATGATCACCTACGAATACAAGTTCGTCCGACTTGGAGAAGGCCGCGGCTCGGCGATCTTCGGTGTACGTGCTCGGAAGGTGAAGGCCTATCAGTCTGTCGTGGAGGAACATGCCCAGCAGGGCTGGCGACTTGTCCAGGTCTTCGCCCCCGGCATGGCCATCTATGGCGCCGCCAAGTACTACGAACTGATCTTCGAGCGAGAGCGGGGCGCGGCAGACACGGCGCCGTAGGCGCCGACCGCCCACCTGCGCAGCCGCCGCTCCGCCGGGTCAGCCGAGTTCACGCCGTCTGTGGTGCACCGCGAGCACAGTGCCCGGTCCGTCAGCTGCAGGCGGCGACGATGGTGCGGGAGATGGCGCGATCCAGCACGTCGAGCACCTGTTCGCGGGTGCGTCCGGGCGCGTCGTTCCAGGCGGTCACGGCCTGCAGCCGGGCACGCTGCTCGGTCACCGGAAAGGACCTGCCGGCAGGCCTAGGGCTGTGACCCATCTGTTCGTGGGTCGCCTCGTACAGCTCGTCGACGCAGGCTCGGACGTCGCGGACCGACGTGGCCCGGTCGGGGTCGTCGGCCAGCCGCAGCAACGTGCCCACCAGGCAGGCGCTCACCACCGTGGACCTCGGGTCCAGGAGGGCGTACGCCTCCGAGGGCGCCGCCTGGCGCGCCCCCGACGAAGACTCGACGGTGAACCAGGCGCCGCTGGTCCAGCCGTCGCGGGCGATCACGGCACGGGCCTGCTCGAGGGCGTCGCGCACCCGGTCCAACTGCCGCAGCCGCACGTCCCGGGGCTCGTCCGGGGCAGGCGAATAGTCCGGAACGGTAGGCGTTCGAAGGGATTCGCGGGCTCGCACCCACAATCCTCTCAGGGTCGACTCGACGCGTGAGAGCGGATCGGTAGCTGGCATCTGGACTCCCCCCAAAACAACACAGCCTCGCGGCCGGCAGGCCGGCGGCGATGGTCTCTGCATCGAGGATGCATCGGCGTTCTGGCCGGCGCAAGCAGTTCGGCGCCGGAGCTTCCGACAGACTCGACAGGCCTTCTGAGCGCAGGCGGTTCAGCTGTCGCGGCCGAGCAGGGACTGCGCAATCGCCCGATGCGACGGCTGCACCGCCGTCTCGCCAAACTTGCCGAGGTCCCAGAGCGCGTTCTGCAGCACCCGGGCCAGCGTCCAGGCCCGAGCCCGTGACCGGTCCAGGCCCGTGATGTCGGTCATCAGGTCAAACCGGTGGAGGACCGCCCGGGTCACGTTCCCGGTGGCGACCACCTCGTCCCACCGGTTCCACAACGCCGGCAGCAGCTCGAAGCCGGGATCACCAACGAGCGGTTTCGGATCGATCACCCGCCAGGGTTCCTGCTGATCCCCGAGCGACGCCAGCACGTTGAAGTAGTGCAGATCCCAGTGCAGCAAACGTTCCTCGACCGGTTCGGTCAGCAGCTCGCGGAGGTGATCCGCACAGGCCACCAGCAACCGGCGGTCAGTCCCGTCCGGAAGCTCTGCGAGGATGCGCGGCGCCTCGGTCAGCATCGCCGCGGCCAGATCGGCCAGGCGACGCAGACCAGCGGGTGCCGGCGCCGCGTTCAGCCGGGTCAGCAGCACGGCGATCACCTGCAGGGCCTCCGCATCGTCAGCGACACTCGCCAAGGAGCGCGTCGCGTCGAGGCGTTCCAGCAGCATCGACCCCGAGCCGGCGTCATGCTCCAGCAGGCTCACCGCCCCCAGGCCGGCCCAGCTGGTCAGAGCCAGCGGCTCACCACACGTCTCCTCGTCGACGGGCTGGAGCTTGAGCACGGCCAGAGTCTCGTCGGCGCGCACCACCGGCAGTACCAGCGCGACCGCGCCGAAGGTGGGCTCACCATCGGGCCTCAGCTGCCAGCGGTCCAGACCGTCAGCGGCCAGCTTCGGCAGCTCGTCGACCCACTTTCGACCGGCGGCACCGAAATACTTGTCGTGCGAGGCCGCCAGGCCCTCCGGGACGATGATCTTGGTAGTGGCCATCGGCTGCTAGAGAACCTTGTAGTAGCGCACCAGGGGCAGCGCGGTGAACCCCGCCTTCTCGTACGTGCGGCGCGCCGCCGCATGGCCAGGGTCACCGCCGGTGCCGATGTCGGCGATCGCCACCCCCAGGCTGCGCAGCTGATCAAGGGCGTGCGTGATCAGTGCGGTGGCGACACCCTTGCGCTGGTGGTCAGGATCGACGGCGATCATGTCGACCTCGGCGCTCCGGGCGTCGTCGCCGCGGACGTCGACGGCGACGAAGCCGACCGGACGCTGCGACGTCGCGGCCACCCAGACATGGGGCCCGTCGCAGGTGCCGCGGACTGCGGCGGCCTGGCTGGTCAGCCAGTCGGGATAGATGCGCTGGTAGATCTCCGGCCCGAGGACCCGCTCGAACGACTCGAAGACCGGACGCCAGGCCCTCAGGGAGAGGTCGACGACGGCCGGCACGTCGTCTGGGGCGATGGGCCTGACCGTGGTCGCGCTCGGGTCATCTGGGGGCACGGACCGAAACTATCAACCGTGTCCATTGCCTTCGTGGGTCGATGCCTGCATCGCCTGCAGCAGGTGATGGCTGTATACCTCGAAGCCCAACATCGCCTCCACGTACCGCCGTGCATCCTCGACGGAACGGTCCCGACCGGCCGCCAACGTTAAGACCTGATCGAGCCGGTGCTGCAGCTGATCCCGCAGCACGCCGGTGAGGAAGTCGGTCACCGGGTCCGGTGAGCCGATCTGGATGGCCCGCTCCGCCAGCGGGATCACCGGGCCGACCGAGAGCCCGGCGGGCCGGAGACCGGTGTAGGGGGCGCCCTCGCCCGCCCGGTGAAGCCGCACGACCGTCTCGAAGAACAGCCGGTCGGCCACGTCCCGGGCGGCATCGCCCTGCTGGCGTACCGGCAGCACGCTGTCGAACAGCGCGCGGACCTCCGCCTCCGCCTGCGCTGGCACGAACGGAAGCACCAGGTCGACTCTGCCGGCCTCGAGTGACTCCCGTGCCGCCGTGACGACCGGCCCATCCAGTGAGTCGCAGTGCGGTGGCATGGTCAGCCCTTTCTGAGGTCCCCGCCACCATCGATCGGTAGCCAGGGGTGGGGTCGTTCCTCACCCTAGGCACGCGGATGGTCGGTTCTGGAGGGCCCAAGGTCACTTTCTCGCTACGCTGAGGACCGCGGCGGGACTCGCCGGGTCCCGCTGTCTGTCTCCAGACCCGGAGGGACGACGCGCATGGATGCTCAGGGTGGTTCGGTCGTGGGCGCGGCGGTGGAGCCGCGCAGCGGTCACGGGGTGGAGCTGCTGACCTATGCCGATCGGCTGGGCGGTGATCTGGCCCGACTCGGGGACCTGCTGGCAGGGCCGCTGAGTGACTTCGACGGGGTGCACATCCTGCCCTTCTTCGTGCCCTACGACGGCGCCGATGCCGGCTTCGACCCGGTGGACCATGCGCAGGTGGACCCGAGGCTGGGCGACTGGGACCAGGTTCGTGCCCTGGCGAAGGGGTGTGAGGTGACCGCCGACCTCATCGTCAACCACGTCTCCAGTGAGTCGGCCGAGTTCCGCGACTGGCTGCGGCTCAGCGACGCCTCCCCCTACGACGGCATGTTTCTCACCTACGCCACGGTCTTCCCGGACGGGGGGACCGAGCAGCAGATCACCGCCTTCTACCGTCCGCGGCCCGGCCTGCCGTTCACCGCCTACAGCCACGCCGACGGACAGCGGCGCCTGGTCTGGACCACGTTCCTGCCCAGTCAGGTCGACCTGGATGTGCACCATCCCCGCGCCAAGGACTACCTGCGTCGCATCCTCACGGTGCTGCGCACCGGCGGGGTCACCACCGTCCGGCTCGATGCCGTCGGCTACGCGGTCAAGACGCCAGGCACCGACAGCTTCATGACCGCCCAGACGCTGGACTTTGTCAGTGAGATCACGGCGCTGGCGCGCGAGATCGGACTGCGCGTCCTGGTGGAGGTGCACGCCAACTACCGCCAGCAACTGGCCATCGCACCGCTAGTGGACCTGGTCTACGACTTCGCCCTGCCTGCACTGCTGCTGCACGGCTTCGGTACGCACACGGTCGACCGTCTCGCGCACTGGCTGGACATCCGGCCCTCGAACGCCATCACGGTGCTCGACACCCACGACGGGATCGGCGTGATCGACGCCGGGCCCGGTGGCGGCCAACCCGGCCTGCTGAGCCTCGAGGAGATGACGGCCATCTTCGCCCGCGCCGAGACGGCGACGAACGGGCATTCGGCGATCGCGTCGGTGGTGCCGGAGTGGGCCGCCATGCCGCATCAGATCAATGCCACCTTCTTCAGCGCGCTCGGCGCCGACCTGACCACCTATCTGGTGGCCCGGGCGGTGCAGCTGTGGATGCCGGGTCGGCCGCAGCTCTACTATGTGGGCCTGCTCGGCGGACTCGACGACGTCGAGCTGTTCGCGCGGACCGGGAACGGCCGGGACGTGAACCGGCACGTCTACGACGCGGACGAGACGGCCGACGCGCTGCGCAGCGACGTGACGCGGGCGCTGCTCGCACTGGTGCGTCTGCGCTCGAACCACCGGGCCTTCGACGGAACCTTCTCCCACCGGGTGCTCGGGGAGGACAGGATCGAGCTGACCTGGACCGGGGCGGAGGCGTCCGCCCGGCTGGAGGCGGGCTTCGCGGCCCAGCCCGACCTGGTCATCGAGCTGACCGACGCCGCCGGCTCCGGCGTCGTCACCGAGCCGGGCCAGCTGCTGGAGCTGTGACGGCGGCCGATCCCGACCCCGTCCTCGGTAGCGAGGGTCAGGGCGATACAGCGGGTCGAGTGAGACACCCGGTACGCACCGGAGTGGACACCGAGGGGGAGCGTTGGCACGGTGGTGCCATGAGTGACGACCTGGCCAGACCCGCGCCCGAGGTCGAGCTGGTCGAGCTGTCGCCCGCAGTACTGCACGCCCTGGCCCTGGGGAACCTCGCCGCGGCCAACCGGCAGTTGACGATCACGCTGACGCCCTACTTCGTGGCGCCCGAGTCGATCGGCGTCTGGCGACGGCGGAGCCGGCAGCTGGAGGCGGATCCGGGCGCCGCCTCGTGGATCACCCGTGCCATCGTCGACCGTACTCAGCGGCAGGCTGTCGGTCGGGCCGGATTCCACGGCCCGCCGGACGACGGCGGGATGGTGGAGGTCGGCTATGCCGTCGACCCGGCGTACCGCCGCCGGGGATACGCCCGTGCTGCCCTGAGAGCGCTGCTCGACCGAGCGGAGCGCGAGGCCGCCGTCCGCATCGTGCGGGCCAGTATCCGACCTGACAACGTGGCATCGCGACGGCTGGTGACCCAACTCGGTTTCGTCGCTGTCGGGGAGCAGTGGGATGCCGAGGATGGGAGGGAGATCATCTTCGAGGTTGACCTCAAGCATGCTTGAAGTTGAAGACTGGTGACCGATGTTGTCAGAGGGACCTGTTCATGATCGGGTCCACGAGCTCGAGGATTTCTCATGTTGATCAACACCGTCCGCATCACGGTCACCGATGTCGCCGAGACGGCCAGCTTCTTCTCCGATGTGCTGCAGCTGCCCGACACCTCGGTCGCGGAGGGGGCCGGAGTGCAGATCGGCGCCAGCACGCTCGTACTCGCACCGGGGGAGGGCGCGGTGGGAGTTCACCACCTGGCCTTCGACGTGCCGGCCGAGACCTTCGACGAGCATCGGCGATGGCTGGAGGCGAGGACGCCGCTGTTGTCGGCCGAGGATGGCACGACCGAGTTCGAGGGGCCACCGGTGTGGGACTCCCGGTCCATCTACTTCTCCGGTCCCGCCGAGATGGTGCTCGAGCTCATCGGCCGGCGGCAGCGTCGGGGACCGGCGGCCACCGGCGTACCGCAGCTGCTGTCGATCAGTGAAGTGGGCGTCGCCGTCCCCGACGTGTTGGCGGAGGTGGCCCGGTTGCGAGACGATCTGGGGCTCGCCACCCTCGGGGGTGCCGTGGACTCGTTCGCGGCAGTCGGTGACCACCACGGCCTGCTGATCCTGGTCAGTCCCGGCCGAGGCTGGATGCCCACCTTCGACGTCCGCTCGGGTTACCTGCCGACCATCATCGAGGCGGACCTCGACGGGCTGACCGGGCAGCGTCCGCTCAGCGACGCGGCGACGCTTCAACCGGCGCAGGTACCGGCTCGGGTGCGCTGATGGGGAGGGTGAAGCGGAAGGTCGACCCGTGACCCAGTTCGCTCTCCACCCAGATGGTGCCGCCGTGCAGGCGGACGATGTCGCGACTGATGGTCAACCCCAGTCCGGTGCCACCGAGGTCGCGCGAGTCCGACGAGTCGACCTGTTCGAACCGTTCGAAGATCCGGTCCACCTTGCTCGGCGGCACCCCGCGACCTTGGTCGCGGACGGCGAACTCCACCATCGTGCCGATCGGAGTGGCGGCGAGCCTCACCTTGCCCCCTGCCGGTGAGAACTTGATCGCATTGCTCAGTAGGTTGGTCAGGGTCTGGACCACGCGGTCGGGGTCAGCCTGGACCGAACCCGCGGCCTCGGTGGTCTCGACGGTCACCTGATGTTCGGCGGCCAGCGCCCGCACCTCGGCCTGTGCGGTCTCCAGCAGTTGAGCCACGTCGCAGCTTTCCACGGAGAGGGCGAGAGTGCCGGACTCCATCCGCTCCAGGTCGAGCATGTCCTCGATCAGCCGGGTCAGACGCTCGCTGCTCTCCAGCGCCAGGGAGACCATCCGCTGGCCGCGCTCGTTGAGCGGCCCGCCCATTCCGCCGGCCATCAACCCGAGAGCACCTCGAATCGACGTCAACGGGGTTCGCAGCTCATGGCTGACGACGGAGACGAATTCGTTCTTCATCTTCTCGACCGCACGCCGGGCGCTGACGTCGCGGAACACCACCACTGCTCCGGTGATCGTCTCCCCTTCGACGACCGGGCCGACCGCGAGCTCCACCGGGAAGGTCGTGCCGTCGGGGCGGAGGAACCGCGCACCGGCACTGACGGAGACGGCGCCGGTCAGCAGTGCGGTCCGCAGCGGGTTTCCGGCGGAGCCGTCCGCCGCCGACGCGGCGACCACCTGGTCCTCGCTCGCGCCCAGCAGAGTGCTCTGCTCGCGTCCCAGCATCTCGCACGCCCGGGCGTTCACGAAGGTGATCCGCCCGTCCGCATCCACGCCGAAGACGCCGTCGACGACGGACTGGATGATGCGCTGGTTCTGCAGCGCGAGCCGTCGCAGTTCCGTGCTGCGTAACTGCAGCTGTTCGACCTGGCGTTCCCGGTGGCGACGCAGCCGGCTGTTCTCGGCGGCCAGCAGGGCCTGACGCACACCGAAGACCACCAGGATCGCCGGTCCGGTCACGATCAGTACCGGGTCGACGATCGGTGAGGGTCGCGCCGTGGCCACCAACACTGCGGCCAGCAGCGGTACGTACACCACCAGAGAGGAGAACGCGGTGTAGCGGGCGTCGCCGGCCGGCGCGTCCTCCGGCAGCTCCCGGGAGGCGGTGGGGGCCAGCGCGGCCAGCGTGAACAGCACGTAGGCCACCGCCCAGCCCAGGTCGAGCGGGGAACCGGCGACATAGGTGTCCAGTGCGCTCTGGTAGGCGTACGACGTGTCGGCCGCCGCGTAGCTGATGAAGCCGGCGACCAGAAGGCCGAGGTGCAGCAGGGACCGTGAGCCGGCGCGCACGAGCACGATCAACGCCAGCGCCGCCAGCACCACGTCGGCGATGGGGTAGGCCAGATAGACCGCCTGCTGAAGCCAGCTGCCGCTTGCGGCCGGGACGATCACCGTCAGCGCCAGCGCGCGACTGATGAACAGGGCCGCCCCGCCGACGACCAGTCCGCCGAGCAGGGTCGGGATCCGCTCCGACCCGGTGTGCCGCGGAACCGGGAAGACGACCAGGGCGGCGGCTGCCGGCACCAGCGCACCCAGATAGAGGACGTCGGCCAGCGAGGGATCGCTGCTGACGGCGATGAGGTGATGCAGGATGAACCAGCAGATCTCGGCCAGCGCGAACATCAGACCGGACACCGCCAGCAGCCACCACGCCTGCCGGGCCCGCGGCGGGGCATGCCGTGCCCGCCAGGCACAGCTGAGCGCAACCGCGGTCGCCAACGGGATCAGGGTGATGTCACTGACCATCGCCCGGGATCGAGCCGACAGTACGGCAGGCAGGAACAGCACCGCCAACACCGCTGCGACCACCAGTGCAACCACAGTGGCGACAGCGAAACGCCGTCGATCCGATGCCGAGACCGGCTCTGGCGCAGAACCTGGTTCACCGCGCGGACCTACCATCTGCCGGTCGACTTCCCTTCTTCTGCCCTCCCCGAGCCACTGGTCGTGCCTACTCTAGACACTCCACCCGGCCGAGCGCGGCAGCGTGGGCGGCGGCACGGGCGAAACCTGTCCGGGCATCGTCACGGGCTCAGCTGAAAACCGAGCACGAGCGCCGCAAAGCCCCACCCCGCCGCTGCCACAGCCGCAGTAAGCCGCCACCCGCGGCGCAGCATCTTCTCAGCGAACATGATCACTGCGACAACCAGCGTCAGCACCACCGGATGGCCGGCCAGCATCAGGGCCAGCATCGCCGGGCCGCAGGCGAGGACACAGGAGCACCCGTTGCGCCAGCCGAAGGCCGCCGACGAGCGGAGAGCGGCCCAACCGCTGAACCGGATCGGCTCGGTCCGATGGCAGCGAAGCAGGCCGCGGTGCTTCATCCTGGTCAGCTCCCACCCGGCCGCCACCGCCACCGCCGCAGCGGTGAGAGCCGTCGAGCCAGGCTGGGCCAGCAGGTGCCCAAGTGAGGCGACGAGTCCGAGCGGTGTCCAGGCAAGCAGGAAGCCCACCACGAAGGCCAGTACCGGGTACTGCCGCCGGTCCCGACGACTGGAGAAGGCCACATAGCGGATCGCCGGGACAGCGGTCGGCAGCATCATGGCCCCCGCCATCACCAGCCACCCCAGCAGAGCTGCGGCCAGCTGGCCCAGCTGGACCATGATCAGCGGTGAGGTTGCGGCCTCGGCCGGCGAGGTGGTGATGCCGTGCTGGTGCGCGGCATGATCATGGCCGGCCATCGGTGCTGCCATGCCAGGCATGGACGTCTCCGGATGTGACCAGAGCAGTGGCACCATCAGCAGCCAGCCGATTCCGGCCAGCACCAGGACCAGCCATTCCGGTCGGCGTCGCAGCAGGTCGGCGGCCGCGACGCTGCGAGCCGATCTCCAGCGCAGTCGGCCCAGCGTGCCCGCCTGGGACATCGACGGCTACTCCACCATCAGGCTGATGCTGCCGATGGAGATGTTCGCCAGAACGTCCTGCGGCTCGACCTCCATCACCGGTCGCAGCGACAGCCAGGTCCGCCCCACGTCCCACTGGTTCCCGGCCATCATCTGCTGCACGATGTCGGTGACGTCGAAGGTGTAGGACAACCCGTGCTCCGCGTCCGGGGCGTTCGACTCAGCCAGTCCGAACAGCGGCAGGCTTCCAACCAGGACCCCCTCACCCTGGCCGAACGGTTCCAGGAACACCCCGTACGTCTGCTGGGGCATGGCGTCCGCAGTGATGTGCTCGATCGAGAGCAGCACCCGCCGCGGCTCGACGGCGTCCAGCACCAGTGGGCCGAAGTCGGCCAGGGCGAAGTCGACCGCCTGCGGCTGGCCCTCAACCAGGTTGACCACATTGTCGACCGATCCCAGCCGCTGTGGTGGTTGCGGGTTGGCGAACGGCATGGCTGCCCCCTGCCTGGCCCCAGCCGAGGTGGGGACCGTGATGTTCTCGTACACATAGTTCAGCTGGTTGCGGGTGTCCAGCACACCGGCCGGGGTGAGCGTGGTCCGAGCGCCGGTGGCATCGAGGAAGCTGAAGCTCTGGTTCAGGAACCGGTTGTCGGTCGGGTCCAGTCCCTGTCCGGTGTTGGCTCGCCAGATCTCCCACAGTCGGTCGATGTTGGAGTGGTGCAGCCAGAAGATCGGATCCCCGGCCGCCCGGTTGAAATCCCCCATCTTGCCGGTGCTGCCCACGGCCATGTGCACGTTGCCGTGCGGCGTGGTCTCCAGTGGTCCGGGACTGGCCGAACCGGACTCGTTGAAATGGTGCGGGCCGGTCTCCGGCCCGCCGAAGCTGGCTCCGTTCGGGAAGCGGGCCGCGTACGGGGTGGCCCGGAACCAGCCGGCCGCGCTGGTCACCGCTGCACTCAGTCTGGTGCTGCCGGAGTTGATGCCGTTGTTGCGTTCGGCGTCGAACAGCGGGTTGGGCCGGGTCTGGTCACCCTCGATGAACGGCTCCCCGAACGGCGGCGGCAGACTGTTCGAGTCGTTGCGGTCGTAATCCCAGTACGGCAGTGCCCAGGTGCGTTTCACCTCGCTGTCGACGTCCGGCAGCCCCTGGATGATCGAGCGGCAGATCTGCTCGAAGAAGAAGATGTACATCCGGTGCCAGGGCAGGAAGAACCAGGAGTTGTGCTGGCACTGGTTGCGCAGCCCGTCCTGCGGGTCGGGAGCCATCCCGTGCACCTGGGTCTGATGGCTCCACCACAGATGCGGGCTGGGGCCGGCGTTCGTCTTCAGCACCCCCACAGCCGCGGCATAGGCCAGGATCACCGGGTCCCAGGGTGCGGCGGCCGTCGGCTGCAGCCGCCACACGTCGCGCCTGACCAGGATGCCGGCCGGCGCTGGAGGAGGCTGCTCAGCCGCGGCCTGGATGGCGTCCAGGCGGATCACCGTCTGCGGCCCGACATCGTCGATCACCTGACCGGCGGGGACGCCGAGCTCCTCGATCTTGAACCGGCGGACCGCTCCGGCCGTCTCGTCGCCGTAGTCGCTGTCCGCCCCGAACTGGGGCAGGCACCCCGGGTCCCAGACCAGCAGGGCCGTCTGGACCTTGCCGACGGCCGGGTCGTGGCGGTGCTGAGACCGGGAGATCCGTTCCGGTCCGCCGTCCGCGATGGACTCCAGCAGCGGGTCGCCGGCGAACAGCTGTGATGTGAGCATCGGATCCTCCAGTACCGGTCGGTCTATCCAGAAGGAGCATCGGCGATCCTCTCCTGATACGTCTTGCGAGAAGAGATCAGCGGCCATTGACAACCGCCACCCCGTTCGGGATCGTGAGTCCCAACCCCACCCGTGGCGGCGGTCGATGCCTGGTTCAGGTGCCGACTGCGGCGCCGGGAGGGCGGCCAGTCGGGAAGGGGGGCGACCATGGCCGGTCTCTTCGAGACGCTGGCGGACCTGATCACCAGAGCGTTCGACCCCGACGCTGGCGACACTCTCCCGGCCGCCCCCGAGGTGATCGCCGACGTCGGCCAGTGGCTGTCGGACCTGAAGGACAACTCGGTGTCGGTGGACGCCGACCTGGGCACGCTCCGTCGCCTGCTCGACAAGTTCAACCCGCCGGACAGCCCGGGTTTCGCTGACTCCGTGCTGATGCGGATGCTCGAGCACCGGTGGCCCCGGGTGGCCGGGCTGCTCGTGTTGCTGGGCGTCATCGAGTACGACGCCACACCGCCGTCCCACCATCGGATCCGGTGGGACCGGGTCCAGCAGCTGCTCACCGCACCGCAGTCCGTGCTGCCGGTGCTGGAGGCGAAAGCCGGCCTGCCCGACCCGGCCACCGGCGCGGTCAACAGCCATCTGCTCACCGTGCAGCTGGCCGCCCTGGTGGTCGCCCCACGACCACTGCTGCTGTTGGAACACACCGGGCGGGGCACCGGCGCGCTGCCCGTCCCGCCCTCGGGTCCGTTGGCGCTCGCCGACGACAGCCCGCTGCACGACCTGTTCGAGGCGCCGTGGCTGTTCAAGCTGCAGATCCCACCGCCGGCAGCCCTGGCTGACCTCCGCCCCGACGCCGCTGGTGTCGACGCCTTCCTGGCCTACCTGCACAGCCAGGACCTGCACCCGGAGAACCTGCTGCCGGACCTCTCGCTGCCGACGCTGCCGGCACCGTCGATCGAGTCGCCTCCGCTGCTGCTGCCGAAGTTGACGCCGGGCTCGCTCAAGCTGGGGCTGGCGCTGGTCGCCCACCAGCCGAGCGAGCTGGTGAAGAGCTATCCAATCGCTGCCGGTTGGCAGCTCGTCGTCGTCGGTCCGACCGTCCCGTTCGGGGCCAACCTGGTGTTCGACGGCACCAGCTGGACGTTGGCCGACGTCCTACCGCCCTCACTCCCGGACGACCTGGTCGCCGTCAGGCTGCAGCGCACCAACCCGGTGGGCCCGGTGCCGGTCGTCAGCACGCCCGTTCTGACCATCGACGTCGCCGAGCTCAGCGCCTTCGCGCAGCTGCGCCGACCTGCGCAGGGCAACGGCCCGTTCTCGCTGGGTCTGCACCTGGCCGGACTCCGGGTGGCCCTGCAGAGCAGCTATCTGGAAGGTCTGGGGATCGGCCAGGCGCTGCAGGCGCTGATCGACCTGGACGTCGTCTACGACGCCGGTCGGGGACTGCGGGTCCAGGGCGGCGAGGGTGAGGCGCCGGCGCTCGGCATCGACCTGGTGCAGCCGATCAACCAGCGGCTGGGAGGTTCGGGGCTGTCGCTCACCATCGACTCGGCGCGGCTGCGGCTGGCGGCGGCGGTGGCCGGCAGCGGGCTCGCGCTCCGTGCCGAGGTGCGGCTCAGCGTGACCGGGGAGCTGGGCCCGGTCACGGCGACCATCACCGACTTCGGCGCCTGGGTCGGGCTGAGCGGCGGACAGTCCCTCGGGCCGCTGGCCCCGAGTGGGATCGGCCTCAGCGTCGACGCCGGCCCGGTTCAGGGTGGCGGCTTCCTGGCCGAGTCGCCCCCCGACAGCGGACGCTTCCTCGGCGCCCTCTCGGTCAAGGTACTCGGTGTCGGAGTTGGCGCCTTCGGCATCCTCGAGGTGCGGCCCGGCCGCAGCCCGTCGTTCGTGGTCGTCGTCGGTGCCCGGTTCCCCGGGATCCAGCTCGGGTTCGGGTTGATGCTCACCGGTATCGGTGGTGTCGTCGGCATCAACCGCCGCACCGACCTGGACCAGCTGTCCGCCCGGTTGTCCAGCGGGAGCGCAGGCAATGTCTTGTTCTGCGAGGATCCGGTGCGCAACGCCCCGGCGATCTTCGATGATCTTGCTGCCTTCTTCCCAGCCGCGGACGGCGTCTTCGTGGTCGGACCGACCTTCCAGATCGTCTGGCTGTACATCGTCCGGCTCGATGTCGGCGTGCTGGTGGAGCTGCCTGGACCGTCCAAGATCATCATCGTCGGCTCGGCCAGGGCGACCATTCCGGGGCTGGGCAGCGCGGTGCCGCTGGTCAACCTGAGAGTGGACATGTTGGGAGGCATCGACTTCGCCGCCTCGCTGGTGTTCTTCGATGCGTCGCTGGTGGACTCCTCGGTGCTGGCCATCTTCACCCTCACCGGGGACGCCACGTTCCGGATGAGCTATGGCGCCAGTCCCTATGTGCTGCTCAGCATCGGCGGCTTCCACCCGTCGTACAACCCGGAGCCGATCAAGATCCGTCGGCTGCAACGGGCATCGGCCGGCTACTCGATCGACGCCGGGGTGCACATCTATCTGCGCAGCACCTTCTATTTCGCCTTCACTCCCAACACGTTGCAGCTCGGCGCGGGCGTCGAGGCGGGACTAGAGATCGGCCCGGTCGCGGCCCATGGCCACTTCGAGTTCGACGCCCTGGTGCAGTTCCGGCCGTTCTACTTCGAGTTCATCCTGTCGGCAGGCTTCGACATCGAGTTCGACGACGTCTCGCTCTGCAGCGTGTCGATCAACGGCAAGGTGTCCGGGCCCGGGCCGTTGGTGATCGCCGCGGCGGTCTCGTTCAAGATCCTCTTCGTCCGGTTCAGCTTCGACACCACCTACCGGCTGGGCAGCGGCAACGGCGACGTACCCAGGGTCGACATCGCCGTGCTGGACGAGCTGGCCAAGGAGGTGCACCGGTTGGACAACATCCACACCGAGAACACCGAGCGTCAGGTGATCTTGAAGAAGATCACGGTGAAGGACGTCGCCGTCGTCGCGGCCACTGCCACGGTGGTCTGGACGCAGCGACTCGCACCGTTCGAGATCAGGCTGCAACGCTTCGGCGGCACTCCACTGAGCCAGCAGTACCAGGTCAGTCTGGACAGTGCCGTGAAAGGCGACCCGGTGCGCGAGCCGTTCGGCCTCGGCTCCTACGCCGACGTCAGCGGCGCCGAGGCGCTGAACACCGCCGCCTTCCACCGCGAGATCGCCGGCATCGCCCTCAGCACCGGCGTCAGCCCGGGCGGGACGGAGATGAAGAGGACGGTGAAGATCACCGTGATCAAGATCCCGGACCGCTCGCAGCTGCTGAACGCGTCGATGTGGGGGCTGTCGGCGGCACTGGCCGGAGCCACCGGGAAGCCGGACGGCACAGCGGCCGTGGCGGCTGCACCGCCGCTGGTCAGCGTCCGGGACGAGACCTGGAACGCCCACGCCGGCGACGGTGCGCTGGCCGCTGCCGGGGTCTCGGCGTTCGGTGCCTTCCAGGCCGCGCGCGGCACCGGTGGACTGGCCGTGCCGGCCGGCGAGGCACTGCTGGATCTGGCGGGGGTCTGAGATGGCAGCCGAGCTCACTTTTCACCCGTACGCACGGTCGGGACTGTTCGAACACGTCACCGGCAAACAGAACGGCCGCGCCGTCGTCTCGGTCGACCTGACCCTGCGCGACACGCTGTCCGGTGCCGTTCGCGCCGAACCGCTGGTGCTGCACCTGATGGGCCCCGCCGACACGGCTGGACTGCAGGCGTCGGCCATCGCCGGCACAGCGCCGAAACCCTGGACCCGCGACGCCGAGACGACCAAGCTGGTGCATGTCGACTTCACCGACATCGACCTGCCCTGGCGCTACAGCTTCGAGCTCAGCCGCAACGGCGCCGACCAGCCACGGCCCTGGCTGGTGTTGATCACCGGCACCACCGAGGAGCTCGAGCTGGCCGGGTCCATGGTCAAGATCAAGAAGAACGACGTGCTGCGCGCCCATGACCTGGGCAGCTCGTGGCTGTGGGCCCACCAGATGAGCGATGCCGGCAGGCAGGTGTCCCGGCTGCTGTCACCGAGGGGTCTGGAGGGCCCGGGCCTGCTGCCGAACCGGGAGTATCTCGCCGTCGTCGTTCCCGCCTACGCCCTGGTGTCGGGCCAGGTGGTGGACGCCTGGGAGGTCGGACCGGGGGACCAGCTGCGCGCGCCGGAGGGCGGAGTGCTGCCGGCGTACTTCTCCTGGCAGTACTGGACCACCGGTGCCGGCGACTTCGAGACGCTCGCCGCGCAGCTGCATGCGGTCGAGGTCGGCGGTCTGGGACGTGCCCGGCTGTCCTACGAGCGGGTCCCCGACGAGGACCCGCTGGAGGTCCGCGGCGCCATCACCTCGCTGGCGGCGGACCCGGGGCTGGCCGTCGGGCCAATCGCCGGCGTCGCCACCACCTGGCCGGTCGCCACCGACCCGGCACCGCCGGACATCCTGGCCGACCTGCAGGCCGTCACCACCCGGTTGGTCGATCCCCGGCGAAAGGTCATCGGGCTGCCCGTGTACGGCATCCCCTGGATCGACGAACCGGCGGCCACCGACTGGGGCCGGCTGCTCAACGGCGACCCGCGCTTCCGCGGCATCGCCGGGTTGGGCGCCTGGCTGGCGATCCAGACTCAGGAAGAGCTGGTCGACGCGGCCCGGCAGCAGCTCGGCGCGCTGGCCGAGGCCGGGCAGCGGGTCCGTCAGCTGCTGCTGGGGCTGACCGCTGCGCGGTCGCTCTGGAAGCGGCGGCTGCCGGCGGACCCGCGGAACCGGCTGGTGCTGCTCGGCCCGACGCTCGATCGGCTGCCGGCGACCGACGGTGCTGCCAGCGGCGTCAGTGCCCTGTCCCTGGTCACCGGCGCCGGCCGGTCGTTGCCCGCCGCAGCCCTGTCCACTGCCGCCCGAAGGACTTTCCGGCCCGGCGACGGAATCGGCAAGCACGCCGACCCGGCCTGCTCGGACCGGGGCGCCATCATGGACGCGGCCAACGCCTGCCTGCCGGCGCCGCCGGCGACGCCGGGCGGCCTGGACGACCTGCTCAGGGACCTGGGCCTGCCGGGCCTGGACCGGTTGCTGGGCCTGGACGACCTGCCGGAGCAGGTCCGCCAGGTGATCGACGAGGTGGTCGAGCGTGGTGAGCCGATCGGTGCCGACCAGCTGGCGGAGCGGCTGTACGGGGCGTTGCGGGACGCCCTCGACGTCGGCGACTGGGTGTTTCCCAGGCTGCGGGAGCGGCTGGCGCCCTATGACGGGAACGTGGTCACCCGACCGCAGCTGATCGAGGTCGTCGAGCCGTTCCTGGTCCGCCGGGACCCGCACGGCGACCACGGTGCGGAGGATCCGATCACCGGTGTGCTCGATCACCGCACCCACGGCGCGGAACGTCGCTGCCGACCGGTGGACCTCGGTCGGCTGGCCGAGGTGGCCACCCGGGCGATCGACCCGCTCGGCCCGGGCGCGCCCGCCATCGGCCGGGTGGCGGCGACGATCGGTGGCCTCGACATCACCGGGCTGGAGCCGCCGGAGGTGTGCATCGGGCTGAACTACGAGGTGTGGAAGCCGCTCCGCGACTATGCCAAACCGTGGCTGCTGCCGGGCATCGAGAAGCTCGAGGCCGATGCGGTGGTGGCGATGGAGACCAACCCGGCCTTCGTCGACGCCCTGCTGACCGGGCTGAACACCCAGCTGCTGGCGGAGCTGCGCTGGCGCAACCTGGCGATCGCGCCGCACTGCACGCCGCTGCGCTGGTTCTGGGGCAACTTCGACTACCGCACCGACAGCAGAGTGGACGACATCCGCGGCCTCCACCTGTGGCAGGACACCCGGCTCGGCGACAACAGCCACCAGGTGCTCGACCCGGGCGACCCGGCCGGCAACCGCGACCTGGTGATGGTGTTCCGGACCGACCTGTTCCGGCGGTACCCGTCGACGCTGGTGTACCTGACCCGGCAGGACGACGAGGGGGCGCTGACCCTGGAGCAGCCCGACTTCGCCGGACGCCGGGCCATTGCACCGAAGATCAAGGGGGCGATCGGTGCCGATGTGACCTTCTTCATCTTCGACATCGACCCGACCGACCTACCCCAGTACCGGGTGGTGCTGGACGAGCCGCCGGCCGAGCTCCGCTTCCGCAACGACCTGGGAGCCAACGCAGCCAACGGGGGTGCCTTCGCCGCAACGGTCATCGACACACCGACCCGGGTGGCGATCGACGGCAGCTACCTGAACTGGAAAGGGCTGGAGGGATGAGCACGCTGCTGCTGGACGCCCGACTGGCGCTGATCGACGAGGCGACCGCAGCTGCCCAGGCCGCCGCCAACGCCGACCCGCCGGATGCCCAGGCCCAACTGTGGTTGGACCAGCTGGTCGCCGACCGTGCGCTGCTGACCGGCGCTCCCGAGAGTGAGCATGACGACGACGCGTTCCGGGCTGCCGCTGTGCTGTGGGCGGCCACGACGGCCACCGGGGCCGATGTCCTCCAGGCGCTGGCCGCCGACCCGGTCTACCTGGCCCGAGGGGTGGCGCCGGCCACGACCGCGGCTATCGCGGCCGTGGTGGCCGCCAACCCCCGCCGCCGCCAGGTCTGGGGGAGCACGCCCGGGGTCACCAGCGACATCCTGGACGAGCTGCTCGGTGAGGGGCTGCGCTGGTGGCTGGGGCAACCGGTGGAGAGCCGGCCACCGCTGAGCGACGCCGACGCCCCACTGAACCGTGTCACCGTCCTGCTGCCGGTCACCATCGAGACCCGGTTCCACCCCGAGAAGGGGGCCCCTCCGGGCGGACAGGTCTGGGTCCGGGTGACGCCGGACGCCATGTCGGTGAGCAGTCACCGGCCCGGACTCAGCAGTGCCGAGATCGGCGCACTCCGCCAGGTCCGGGCGGCCGCCGGCGGTGACTCGTCAGCGGCCCTGGCAGCGTTCCTGGACAGCACGGCCGGGCGCGCACTGTGGCAGCGGCTCTGCAACGAGCACACCCCGGCCAGAGCCGCCTGGATGCTGGCCGACTCCGCCGGCCGGGACCTGGACGGTGTGGTCGCCGACGACAGCCACCATCCGGCCCGGGTCGTCGGCTTCCCGGAGCAGATCGAGATCTGGGTGACCTGGACCGACCAGACGTCGGAGCGGATCGGCACCGGCCGCCCGGTCGACCGTGCCGCCCTGGCCTTCGACCTGCCCGGCGACGATGCCGACGCGTGGTGGAACTCGTGGGAGGCGGCCAAGGCCGTCGGCGTCGGCGTCGAGTGTGACCTGCCCCGGCCACCGGAGCAGATCGACGCGCTGTACGCCCTCGGCCTCAGCCCGGACCCGCCGGCCGAGGTCTGGGCTGCGAAGGCCGCCGCCGGCGAGCTGGCGGCCGTGGAACCCGGTGCCGCCACCAACACGGTCGCCGGAGCGCCCGCGGTCGACCTCGGCGCGGACCCGCAGACCTGGGCCCAGTTGCTGCGCCGACGCCTGGACCTGGCGGCCGCCGGCGTCGGCGAGACGACCGAGCACTCCGGCGCGCTGACCGGCCGTGACGATGCGATCGGCCTCTACCCGACGCCACAGTTCGACTTCGACGGATACGGGCGGTTGCTGCAGGCCGGCCTCTTCCCGGCGTTGTTCGGCCACCCGCTCAAGGACGTCTGGGGTGTGGGCGGCGGCGTTCACCCGCTGGCCCGCTGGATGTCGGGCTGGGTCCGCCCGCTGGGCCATCTGCTGCCGTTGCGCAGCGGTGACCTGCCGTACGGCGTGCTGCCGGTCACCTCGTTGGATCGCTGGGAGCTGCACCCGGTCGAGACCCGCGACGCCGACGTCGCCCGGGTCGAACCGGAGCTGGTGCGGGTGCTGCGGGAGCTCCGGCCGAGGCTGGCCGCCGCGGCCGGCCGGCGCGGGACGTCGATCGGGGCCGATCCCGACGCGCTGGTGACGCTGGTGTCCCGGACGCCGACCGCGACCGGCTATGGCTACCAGTCGTTCGACCCCGAGGGGCTGATCGACCAGCTGCTGGCCGCCGCCCTCGGCGCCGACCCCAACCGGGACGACCGGTTGCACGAGGCGCTGCGGGCCAGGTTCGAGCCGGCCAACGCCCTTCGTGGTGACGAGCCGCAGCGCTACTACCTGGCCACCGGCGGGATCGGCGACAGCGGCCTGCAGCTGATCGTGCCGACGGTCTTTCCCGGGCTCGAGCCCGACCAGGTGGCGAGGATGACGCTCCGTGACCGGCTGACGGCCACCGTCGACCTGCTCCGCCGGCTGCAGCGCAACCTGGCCTTCGACGGCCACCAGCTGGTCGAGCTGTTCCCGGGAGCGTTCCCGGACAGCCTGCTGATCCGGCTGCTGCTGCAGGCCTCGGTGCAGGCCCGCGCCGACGCGGCCCGGGCCGACCCGGCCACCGTCGCGGCCCAGCCGATCCCGGACGGTGGTGACGGACCGCGGCTCGAACCCATCTTCGGCCCGCAGCGACCGATCCATTGGCAGTGGGCCGAGCAGCTCACCCTGGCCGACCAGGGGACGGTGGACACCCGGACCGAGGCCGGGTCCACCTACCAGCTGGTCGGGGAGGGCGTCGAGCTGTTGGCGCGGATGCTCGAGGACCAGCTGGCCCAGGTCGCGCCCGACGACGAGGCCACCCTGCGGCTGCTGGTCGAGCGGCTGGAATGGCTGTTCAGCAACCTGCTCGACACCTCGGCGACCCGGCTCGACCCGTTCGCCACCGCCGTCGCGTGGCGGCGGTTGTCGACGTTGCGGGCCGACCCCACCACCGCGCATCAGCTCGGCATCTACGGCTGGGTGGAGAAGCCCTACTTCGGCAGGCCCGGCCCCAAACCCGGCGGGTTGCTGCACGCGCCGTCCCACGCCCAGGTGGTCACCTCGATCATCCTGCGCGACCGCTATCTCGCGGAACGATCGTTCGACGGCGGCGCCGGCTCGGCCTGGCAGATGAGCCTCACCTCCCGGCGGATACGGATGGCCGCCGAGCTGGGCACCGAGGTGGCGATGGGCTCCCATCTGCGGGAGGTGCTCGGGCGCCGGGTGGAGGCGATCGTCGACGATGCCGTGCACATCCGTGAGCTGCGGGAGGACGTCGCCCCCGCGCGGACGGCCGACCCGGACCGGTTCACGGTCTGTGACGGGGAACGCGTACTGGAGCTGCTGTCGACCGGCGGCCTGCCGGCCTGGTTGACCGAGGCCCAGCGCGGCCGGTTGCAGCTCTGGGCCGATGCGCTGGACGCCTACTCCGACCTGCTGGTGGCCCAGGGGGTCCAGCAGGCGGTCACCCGACGGTTCGAGGCGGCGTCGTCGACCATGGACGCAGCCGCCGGGTTCGCCGGGCCGCCGGACCTCGAGGTGGTGCAGACGGTCCGTGCGGGACAGAGCGTGATGTCCACGCTGCTGGCCGCACTGCCGTACCGGCCAGCCGACGAGCCGGGTGCCGGGGGGGCGGCGGACGTGCATCCGGCGGCGGTCGCCGACGGGTCGGTGGCCGGCTACCTGGAGGAGCTGTTCGGCCCGGCCGAGTCGTGGCAGTGGACCGGGCAGGTGCAGGGGCTCCGACCGGCCGCAGCTGAGCCGCCTGAGGGTGCGCCGGTACCGGCGCCGCTGCCGGTCGCCGAGGCCAGCACGGTATCGCTGGCCGACCTGGGCCTGACTGTGATGGACGCCATGCTGTACCCGCCGGACAAGCTGGGCTTCGCAGCTGGGCAGCGCATGCTCGACGGGGTCGCCGCGGCCCAGCCGGATGCCTATGACCTCGATGTTGCTGCGCCGGCAGCCACCCGAGCCGACGACCACCGGCTCGGCCGGGACCTGGTGGCGGCCCTGGCCGGGAAGCCGTTCCAGTTCGCCGACCTGCACCTGCCCACCGAGACCGCCCCAGCCGCCGCCCCTACAGCGGCCGAGGCGGCAGACCTGGCGGTACGCCAGGAGCTGCTGACCCGGTTGCGGACACTGCTGACGGCAGGCTCGGCGCTGGCCGACCAGCTGGCCGACCCGGTGCAGGCGGAGGCGGCCCTCCGGCTGGCCCTGCGCTGGGGTATCGCCACCATCGACCGCTCACTCTCGCCGGCCGACCGGGCGGCCGCGGCGCGGGAGGCCCTGCAGGCCCGGCTGGACAAGGCGCAGAGCTTCCTCGACACGGCTGCGGCGGCGGAGGCGGCCCCGAACGCCGCCGGCCGGTCCACCCAGCCGGCGGCGGCCGAGATCGCCGAGACGATCAGCGCGCTGGCGGCACCGGAGGGCGGTCTGGCGGTGCTGGGCCGGGTGGACTCCGCGGCGCTGACGTCCTATGAGCCGGACCGGCCGCTGCGGCCCGCACCCGACCTCGACGAGCAGTGGCTGACGGTGCTGGCGCCGGTGCGGAGCCGGCTGGCGAGGCTGGAGGCACTCCAGCTGGAGCCGCTGCGTTCGCCGCCGCCCGAGCACTTCGCCGGCCTGACCTGCTACGCCAACCGGCCGGACGACCCGTGGCAGAAACAGCCGGTGATCGACAACCGGGCCCGCCGGACCGGCGGCGCCGCCGCGCAGCCGTCGAGGCTGATCGCCGCGTATGGCACCGATGGCGTGTTCGAGGCCGCCGAGGTCGCCGTCGGGACCATCGACAGCTGGGGCGAGACCGTACCGGAGCCGCGGCACACCACCCAGGCGGCGTTCCACTTCAACGCCCCCGGCGCCCGCGCGCCGCAGGCCGTCCTGGTCGCGGTGCCGCCGGTGCTGGACCAGCAGACGGGCACCGACGTGCTGCTCGACGTCGTCCGGGAGACCCGCGAGCTGGCGAAGGCGCGGATGGTGGCGGTCGAGGACCTGGGTGAGCTCGCGCCGGTGCTGCCGCTGGCGATGCTCAGCACCCCGGAGCCGTGGAACCGCGCGCTGCTCAGCGACAGCACCCGGCTGGACTTCTGAGGGGGACGGCATGTACTTCGACCATCATCTGCGGCTGGAGCCGCGCCAGCCGCAGCGGGACTTCGACCGTGGAGTGGCCGCCGAGGTCGCCGACCCGGTGTGGTTCCTGGGCCGGCAGTGGCAGCTGGGCGAGCTGCAGGGGGAGGACGCCGGCTCGCCGGTCCGGGTGCGGGCCACCGTCGCCCGGCGAAGGCTGGACCCGGTCGGCGGAGACCCGCGCTGGGACCCCACCCGGGTACCCCCGGAGGCCATCATCGAGTCGGAGCCGGGGGACTGGTGGACGATCGGCCGGCGGATCCGCTACGGCGCCCGGTTCCGCGCCTTCGTCGACGCCGCAGCGCTGCCCGCGGAGTGCTACCTGCGCCGGCCGCCGCCCGGCAGCCGGGCCTACGGGACCGACCTGCCGGCCCCGTACGACGCCTTCAGCTCAGACGCCGACGGGGTCGGCTACCTGGACGGCTGGCAGCTCTGGCGCCGCCGCGCCGAGCTCGGCATTCCGGAGGCTCCGTTCGCCGAGATCCCGGCGGTCGAACCCGACGACGCCTGGTTGCCGGACCAGCTGTGCTACCAGGCCGAGTTCCGGTGCGCCGAGCACACCTTCACCGTCGAGCGTCATGACGGGGGGCGGGTGGACTGGTACACCGTTGACGGCGACCGCCCGTTCGCCGAGGCCGCAGCGGAGCCCGTCGCCGGCACGGTCAGCGTGTTCCCGGCCCAGCTGACCTATCCGGGCGCACCGCACGCACGGTACTGGCAGATCGAGGACGCGGCGGTGGACCTGGGCGGCTACCCGCCCGACCGGAGCCACTTCGCGAGCATGCTGCTGACCGACCTGCTGTCGACGCACGGCACCGAGTGGTTCCTGTTCCCGATCGACACCGAGGCCGGCCACGCGGTCACGCTCCAGGCGGTGACGGTGCTGGACGGGTTCGGCGAGGAATGGTCCAGCGCCGCCTCCCCGGAGCTGGCACCGCCGACGGACTGGTCGCTGTTCCGCACCGATCAGGCCGAGGGTGCAGACTTCAACACCCTGCTGGTGTGGCCGACCGCGGTCGGTCCGCTGAGTGGCGCGGTGTTGGAGGAGGTCATCCTCGGCGTCGACGAGTACTCCAACCTGCTGTGGGCGGTGGAGCGCCGGGTCAACAGCCGCGACGTCCGGACCCCGTCGGTCGAGGAGCGGGGCGGGCTGCCGCTGCCGCCTCGCGCCGATCCGGTCAACGTGCCGGTGCAGGACTACCGCTACCTGCTGGGCAGCGACGCCGTGCCGTACTGGCACCCGTACCAGCTGGACGAGTTCGAGGGCCGACGGCGGTTCCTGCAGTCCCGGTTGGTCGACTACACCGGCGCCGAAGCGGCCCTGATGGAGCCGGAACCGGCCGCGCGGCTGCTCACCGACCCACGGCTCGGCGGGGCCCAGCCCGTACATGCGATCGACCCGGCGACGGTGCCGGTCGGCGGGCTGGTGCTGCGTCGGCGATGGCAGCTGGCCCGGGCCACCGACGGCCAGCCGGTGCTGTGGGTCGGCCGGGAGCGGTCGCCGCTGCTGGCACCGCCGGCCCGACACCTCCGCTTCGACGTGATGCAGCCGCGCTGACGTACGCGCGCAGCCCTTTCGTTTCTGCAGCCCCTTCTTCGCACAGGTTCGTCGTACCTCACCCAGGGTCGACCGTAGGCGAGGCCCACGAAACTGTGCGAAGTGCCGCAGGGGCGGGCTGAGTGCAGGTCACGGGCCGGTGCAGCGGATTTGCCGGGTGGTCGAGACTGGTGGTCGTGACTGCTGACTCGAGCATCTTCAAGCCGCAACTGCGGCACCCGGTCCGCACCATCGGCGCCCGCACCTTCGACTTCGACCGTCAGGTGGCCGTGATGGCCGTGGTCAACCGGACCCCGGACTCGTTCTACGACCAGGGCCGGACCTTCGCGCTCGACCGGGCCGTCTCCGCTGCCCTGGCAGCCGTCGCCGAGCAGGCCGACTGGGTCGACATCGGCGGGGTGCCGTTCTCGCCGGACACCCCCGAGGTGTCGGCGGCGGAAGAGATCGACCGGGTGGTGCCGGTGATCGAGGCGGTGGCAGCCCGCTCGGACGTGGTGATCTCGGTCGACACCTTCCGCGCCGACGTCGCCGCCCGCGCCATCGCCGCCGGGGCCGCGGTGATCAACGACACCACCGGACTGCACGACCCCGGACTGGCCGAGGTGGTCGCCGACTCGGCGGCGACGCTGGTCATCTGTCACAGCCTGGCCGCGCCCCGGACCCCGTACCCCCGGCCGGAGTACGACGACGTCGTCGCCGAGATCGTCGCCTTCCTCAACACCAGGATCGAGCTGGCGCTGCGCAGCGGCGTACCGGAGGAACGGATCGTCATCGACCCCGGCCACGACCTCAACAAGAACACCTTCCACACCCTCGAGCTGACCCGCCGACTGAGCGCGATCAGCGCTATCGGGCTGCCGCTGCTGGCCGCGGTGTCCAACAAGGACTTCGTCGGTGAGGCGATCGGCCGGCCCAAGGAGGAGCGGCTGGAAGGGTCGCTGGCAGCCGCAACCTTCTGCATCCTGCAGGGTGCCCGGATCGTGCGGATGCACAACGTCGCGGCGGCGGTGAATGCGGTCCGGATGACGGAGGCGATGCTCGGCTTCCGTCAACCCGCGTACGTGTTCCACAACATGACCTGAGGCCGCCGCCGGATGTCGCAGCCACCACCTAGGCTTCCGGGCATGGTTGAGCCCTGGGACCGTGCCACCGTGCTGGCGCTGGCGCCGGACCGCGGCTCAGCCACGGCGGCCGAGCGGCTGGCCCGATCCGCGCCCTGGACCGATCGCGGCTGCGGACGGCAGGCGCTGTGGGGACGGTGCCAGGGAAGTGGGTCTGTGCCCTACCAGACGGTGGTGGACCTGGGGCCGCCGGCCGCCTTCCAGTGCAGCTGCCCGAGCCGCAAGTTCCCCTGCAAGCACGCCCTGGCGCTGCTGCTCTGCTGGGCCGACGGCCATGTCCCTGAGGTCGAGGAGGTGGCTCCGTTCGCGATCGGCTGGCTGACCGCCCGACGGGAGCGGGCCGGGACAGCCGCCCCGGGGAGCGACCAGCCGCCGGTCCGACCGGCGGTGGCGGACCCGGCGGCCGCGGAGCGCCGCGCGGCTGCCCGGGCGGCCCGGGTGGAGGCTGGCCTGGAGGAGCTGGACCGCTGGCTCCGAGACCAGGTGCGGGGCGGAATCGCCGGGCTGGAGCGGGTGGGCTACCAGCACTTCGACACCGCGGCCGCCCGGATGGTCGATGCCCAGGCGCCCGGCGTCGCCGGCCTGCTGCGGGCCATCCCGGCCGAGCTCCGCGGCGACGGCTGGCCGGCCCGGGTGCTGGCTCAGCTGGCCGCACTGCGGCTGCTGGTGCACGCTCACCGCCGGCTGGATGCGTTGCCGGCGGATCTGGCCGCCACCGTACGGTCCCGGATCGGCTACCCGGTCGCCAAGGAGGCCGTACTGGCCTCGACACCCGTGGTCGACGAATGGGCCGCGCTGGGCCAGGTGGACACCGTCGAGTTCCAGCTTGAGACCCGCCGGGTCTGGCTGCGCGGCAGCGCCACCGGTCGGTGGGCACTGTGGCTGACCTTCGCCGCGCCCGGCCAGAGCCTGGACAGCACGATCAGCCCTGGACACAGCCTGGTCGGCCCGCTGCACTTCTATCCCGGTTCGGGTCAATACCGGGCGCTGCCCGGCCCGCAGGTCGACCGGCTTCCGAGCCTGGGCCCGCTGCCGGCGGAGTCCCTGTCCACCGCGGCCGGGCGGTATGCCCAGCTGGTGGCCGCCGACCCCTGGGCGGACCGGATGCCGGTCGTCTTGGAGGGCACCGTGCTGGTGCCGGCCGGCGCCGGCTCGAGCTGGCGGTTCCGCGACCTCGACGGGCGTTGCCGTGACCTGGTCGGGCTGGCCGGCGAACCCTGGCCGTTGCTGGCGCAGTCGATCTCCGGCCCGGTGCGGCTGATGGCGGAATGGCGGGCCGCCGGCCTGCAGCCACTGGCGGTGCTGCCGGACGACTCCGGGCGCGAGTTCGGCACCGAGGTGGTGCTGCGGTGAGCGGCTGGAACGACCTCGTCACGACGGCACTGCTGGGCACGGACCGGCGGCCGCTGCCGACCGGGCTGGCGGGGCCGCTGGCCGCCCTGGACGCCCGACTGGACGAGCCGGACCCGGCCGCCCGGCTGCTCGACCTTGCCGCCGGGTATGCGGCCATGGCGCGGGTCGCCGGGCGACTGCCCGACTGCCCGCCGGCGCCGACAGCGCCGGGACAGCCCTGGCCGGAGGCCCCACCGCCGGCACAGCAGCTGCTGGCCGAGCTGCTCGCGCTGGGACAGCCCACATTGGTCGACGACTGGCTGAGCCGCAGCATCGCCCACCGACTGTCGGTGGCGCCGCGACTGTGGGCCCAGCTGCTCAGTACCGCCCGGACCCGCGGCTGTGACCAACGGCTGGTGGCTGAGGCCGTTGGCCCGCGCGGCCGGTTCTTCGCCTCCCACCACCCGCAGTGGCGGAGGGTCAGCCTGGTCAGGCCGCAGCCGGCCGCCGGGGAGGCGGCCGAGGAGGCGCCGGTGCCCTCGGTTCTTACTGCCACCGAGGTGGTCGAGCGGCTGGCCGGCCGGCCGGTCGAGGGCCGGCAGCCGGCTGCCGCTGCGATGGAGCTGCTCCTGACCTGCACCGAGAGCTGGACCCCCGAGCTGGTGGACGCCGGCCTGGCGCTGATCGGCGGCGGGCTGCTGACCCAGCCGCTGGTCAGCCGGTTCGCGGTCCGGATGCCGTTGGCCGGCTATCCGGCCGTCGGCCGGGTCGCCGGCAGCTGTCTGTTCGGTCCCGACCGGCCGACCGCTGCCGTACTGCAGTCCGCCTGGCACGGGTTCGTCCAGGTCGAAGAACTGCTGCACCAGCGGATCCGGGTGCACAACGTCTTCGAGCCGCAGCCGTACCCGGCTGCCCGTACCCTGATCCCGCGACCGTACTGACCGCCGCCACCGAGGAGCCCATCGTGACCGACACCGCGCCCGTCAGCTATCTGCGGCCGCACGCCGAGCAGGCCTTCGCCGGGGAGCTGGCTGCCCTGCACCGCCTCGACGACCGTCCGCGGCCGCCGCAGTGGCGGATGTCACCGTGGGCGGTGGTCACCTACCTGATGGGCGGCACGCTCAACGACGGGACCGTGATCAGCCAGAAGTATGTGGGACAGCGGCGACTGATGGAGGTTGCGGTCGCCACCCTGGCCACCGACCGGGCGCTGCTGCTGCTCGGCGTGCCGGGCACCGCCAAATCCTGGGTGTCTGAGCATCTCAGCGCCGCGATCTCCGGTGAGTCGACGCTGATGGTGCAGGGCACCGCCGGAACCACCGAGGAGGCGATCAGGTACTGCTGGAACTACGCCCGGCTGTTGGCCGAGGGGCCCAGCGACCAGGCGATGGTCGCCTCCCCGGTGATGACCGCTATGCGCCGCGGCAGCATCGCCCGGATCGAGGAGCTGACGAGGATCCCGGCTGACGTCCAGGACGCGCTGATCACCGTGCTGTCGGAGAAGACGCTGCCGGTGCCCGAGCTCGGGTCCGAGGTCCAGGCCCGCAAGGGGTTCAACGTCATCGCCACCGCCAACGACCGGGACAAGGGCGTGAACGAGCTCTCGTCGGCGCTGCGGAGACGCTTCAACACCGTGGTGCTGCCGCTGCCGACCAGCTCCGAGGACGAGATCCGGATCGTCTCCACCCGGGTGGCCGAACTGTCAGCCGCCCTCGAGCTGCCCGCCGTGCCGCCGGCCCTGGAGGAGATCCGCCGGGTGGTCACGGTCTTCCGCGAGCTGCGTTCGGGGGTAACGGCCGACGGCCGGACCAGGATCAAGTCCCCGTCGGGCACGTTGTCGACGGCAGAGGCGATCTCGGTGATCACCAGCGGGATGGCGCTCTCGGCGCACTTCGGTAACGGCAGCCTGCAGCCGGATGACATCGCCGCCGGGATCGTCGGGTCGGTGATCAAGGATCCGGTGGCCGACCAGGTCGCCTGGAGCGAGTACCTCGAAGTCGTCGTCCGCGACCGCGCCGGCTGGTCGCAGTTCTACAGCGCGTGCCGAGAGGTGTCCGGGTGAGCCTGGGCGTCGCGGCGCCGGCGGTACGCCACGTCGAGGTCTTCGGCATCAGGCACCACGGGCCGGGGTCGGCCCGTTCGCTGCTGGCAGCGCTCGACGACTACCTCCCCGACTCGGTGCTGATCGAGGGGCCCGCCGATGCGGAGCCGCTGATCGGGCTGGTGTCGGCGGCCGGGATGAACCCGCCGGTGGCCCTGTTCGGGTATGCGGCCGACCGGCCCAGCCTGGCCGCCTTCTGGCCGTACGCGGTGTTCTCACCCGAGTGGCAGGCCATGCTGTGGGGCGCTGAGCGCGGCATCCCGGTCTCGTTCTGCGACCTGCCGGCGAGCATGACACTGGCCGCGGCGGAGCAGGCCCTCGACGAGCCCGACCCGGCCGACGACGAGCTCGACCTCGACAGCGGCCACCGCGCCCCGGCGGCGGAGGTCAGCCGAGACCCTCTCGCCCAGCTCGCTGCGGCGGCCGGCTACGACGACCCCGAGCGGTGGTGGGACGACGTGATCGAGTCGCGCCTGGACGGCGCCTCCCCCTTCCCTGCGCTCACCGAGGCGATGGCGGAGCTGCGGGCCGACGACACCGCGTACGACCACCGCCGGGCGATGCACGAGGGGCGCCGCGAGGCGTACATGCGACAGAGCATCAGGGCTGCCTGGCGGTCCGGACGGCAGCGGGTGGCCGTGGTATGCGGCGCCTGGCACGCCCCGGCGCTGAGCCCGCCGCTGCCACCGGCGGCGGCTGACGCACGATTGCTGCGGGGCGCGCCGAAGCGCAAGGTGCGCTTCAGCTGGGTGCCGTGGACGCACGAGCGGCTCACCTCCGCGTCCGGTTATGGAGCGGGCATCACCTCGCCCGGCTGGTACCACCATCTGTGGACCGCCCCTGACCAGCCGGTGGTGCGCTGGCTGAGCATGGTGGCCGCGTCGTTGCGGACCCGCGACCTGCCGGTCTCCAGCGCGCACGTGATCGAGGCCGTCCGGCTGGCCGAGAACCTGGCAGCGTTGCGGGGACGGCCGCTGGCGGGTCTGTCCGAGGTGACCGAGGCCACCCGGGCGGTGCTGTGTGACGGCGACGAGCTGGCGGTCCGGTTCATCACCGACGAGCTGGTGGTCGGCCAGAGGCTGGGCTCGGTCACGCCGGAGGCTCCGACCGTGCCGTTGGAGGCGGATCTGGAGGCGCAGTGCCGGACCCTGCGACTGAAGCGGACCGCGGAGGCGAAGTACGTCGACCTCGACCTGCGCAAGCCGAACGACCAGTTGCGGTCGCGACTGTTCCATCGGCTCCGGCTGCTGGGGCTGGGCTGGGCGCGGCCGGGGCAGAGCGAGGTCCAGGGCCGTGGCACCTTCCGGGAGAGCTGGCACCTGGAGTGGCGCCCCGAGCTGGCCGTGGATCTGGTGGAGGCCGCCCTCTGGGGCACCACTGTCGTTGCTGCGGCAGCAGCCAAGGTGGCAGCGATCTCTCGGGACGGGGAGCTGGGCGAGCTCACGGTGGCTGTGGAGCGCTGCCTGCTGGCCGACCTGCCAGAGGCGCTGACGGGCCTGCTGCAGGCGCTCGAGGCGAAGGCGGCTGTCGATGCCGACGTGCTGCACCTGATGGAGGCGCTGCCTGCTCTGGTCCGGGCGCAGCGTTACGGCGACGTCCGCGACACCGACGTGGGTGCGCTCGCCGACGTGTGCCGGGCGCTGCTGCTGCGGATCTGTGCAGGGCTGCCACAGGCGGCCGTCGGGTTGGACGACGAGGCCGCGGCCACGCTGCGTCGGCGGCTCGACGGCGTCCACGCCGCCGTCCAGCTGGCGGCGGCGGCCGACGACCCGGTGGCCGCGGAGGGCCGGACCCGGTGGCTCGAGACACTGGCACGACTGATCGAGCGGCCGGACCTGAACGGTGTGCTGGTGGGCCGGATGGTGCGCATCCTCGCCGATGCCGCGCTGCTCGACGACGCCCCGGTGCGGCTGCACCGGGCGCTGTCCCACGGCGTCGGGGCCGCTGCCAAGGCCGCCTGGGTGGACGGGTTCTTCTCCGACGGTGCGCTGCTGCTCATCCACGACAGCGCGCTGTTGGAGCTGTTGGACGGCTGGCTGCAGGGGCTCGGGCCGGAGGAGTTCGTCGACGTGCTGCCGTTGGTCCGCCGCACGTTCGGCTCCTTCGGCAGCGCTGAACGCCGGGCCATTGCCGGCCGGATCGCGGCCGGCGCGGGCCGGCCGGAGCAGCCGGTCGACGAGCTGGACCCGGCCCTCGGTGAAGGTGTACTGGCCACAGTGGCCCGGATTCTGGGGGTACGCGTTGGCGACTGAGCATCCGAATGGCCAGCACGACTCCGATCAGCCGGTCGAGGGCGAGCGCCGTCGGCGCTGGCGGCTGCTGCTCGGCGAGGCCGGCGAGCAGGCGCTCGGCGCCGCGCTGTCCCGGTCGGACCGGGAGATGGACGGCGCGCTGGCCGCTCTCTACGATGCGGACGCCGACCAGCAGAGCCAGGATCGGCGGCAGCGCACCGGCGGTCTGGGGGCCTCCGCACCGCGCGTGTCGCGCTGGCTCGGCGACATCCGGCGCTACTTCCCGAACACTGTGGTCCAGGTAATGCAGCGGGATGCCATCGAACGGCTCAACCTGACGTCGCTGCTGCTGGAGCCCGAGCTGTTGGAGTCGGTGCAGCCCGACGTCCATCTGGCCGGCACCCTGGTCAGCCTGAACAGGGTGATGCCGGAGACCACCCGGGCCACCGCCCGGATGGTGGTGGGGAAGGTGGTGGCGCAGATCGAGGAGCGGATCGCCACCAAGACGCGGGCCGCGGTGACCGGTGCCGTTAACCGGGCCAGTCGCACCCACCGGCCACGGCCGAGCGACATCGACTGGAACCGCACCATTGCGCGCAACCTGAAGCACTACCTGCCCGAGCACCGGACCGTGGTGCCGGAGCGGCTGGTCGGCTTCGGCCGCAGCTCCCAGGTGGTGGCGAAGGACATCGTGTTGGCCATCGACCAGTCCGGCTCGATGGCCGAGTCGGTCGTCTATGCGGCCGTGTTCGGGGCTACGGTGGCGTCGATCCGCTCGGTGAAGACGTCCCTGGTGGCGTTCGACACCGAGGTGGTGGATCTGACCGACCAGCTGAGCGACCCGGTGGATGTGCTGTTCGGCTGCCAGCTCGGCGGGGGGACCGACATCAACCGGGCCATCGCCTACTGCCAGGGGCTGGTGACCCGGCCCACCGAGACGGTCCTGGTGCTGATCTCCGACCTGTACGAGGGCGGGATCGCCGCCGAGATGCTGCGCCGCGTCTCGGACCTGCTGGCGGCCGGTGTCCGGGTGGTGGTGCTGTTGGCCCTGTCCGACTCCGGCGCGCCCGCCTACGACCATGACCATGCGGCCGGGTTGGCTGCGCTGGGCGTGCCGACCTTCGCCTGCACGCCCGACCTCTTTCCCGACCTGCTGGCGGTGGCCCTGTCCGGTGGGGACGTCGGCCAGTGGGTGTCCGCCTCCAGGCTCGCCGCCCAAGGTCGCTGACCCTGCACCGGGGCCGTACGCCGGGTCAGACGGCCGGCGCCGAAAAGCGTCGCGGCGTCCCTGGCGAGCCGCGGAGAACGTGAGAAGATCGGCTCTGTGAGCGCCGTTCCCTCAGTGTCCTACTCGATCACCGTCCGGCTCGAGGTGCCTGCCGGCGGCGCCGCCGTGAGCCAGCTCACCACCGCTGTCGAGCAGGCGGGCGGCATCGTCACCGCCCTCGACGTCACCGCCTCGGGACATGAACGGCTCCGGATCGATGTGACCTGCGCCGCCCGTGACACCGAGCACGCCGACCAGCTCGTGGAGGCGATGCGCGCCGTCACCGGCGTCATCATCGGCAAGGTCTCCGACCGGACCTTCCTGATGCACCTCGGCGGCAAGATCGAGATGAAGAGCAAGCACCCGATCCGCAACCGCGACGACCTCTCGATGGTCTACACCCCCGGTGTCGCCCGGGTCTGCCTGGCCATCGCCAAGAACCCCGAGGACGCCCGACGGCTCACCTCCAAGCGCAACAGCATCGCCGTGATCACCGACGGCTCGGCCGTCCTGGGCCTGGGCAACATCGGCCCGGCCGCTGCGCTGCCGGTGATGGAGGGCAAGGCGGTGCTGTTCAAGCGGTTCGCCGACATCGACGCCTGGCCGCTCTGCCTGGACACCCAGGACGTCGAGGAGATCATCACCGTGGTGAAGGCGATCGCGCCGGGCTTCGCCGGCATCAACCTGGAGGACATCTCCGCTCCGCGGTGCTTCGAGATCGAGGCCAGACTCCGGGCGGCGCTGGACATCCCGGTCTTCCATGATGATCAACACGGGACGGCGATAGTGGTGCTCGCCGCTCTCTACAACGCGCTCCGGGTGGTGTCGAAGAGGATCGCCGACGTCAAGATCGTCATGTCGGGGGCGGGGGCGGCCGGCACCGCGATCATCAAGCTGCTGTTGGCCGCCGGTGCCCGGCATCTGGTGGTGTCGGATATCAACGGAGTGGTCCACCGCGGCCGCCCCGGACTCAGCGGCGAGCTGGCCTGGGTGGCTGAGCACACCAACGCGGCGGGTGTCAGCGGAACCCTGAAAGAGGCGATCGCCGGCGCCGACGTCTTCATCGGCGTCTCCGCCCCGCACCTGCTCGACGGCGAGGACGTGGCGAAGATGGCGCCCGGCTCGATCGTCTTCGCCCTGGCCAACCCCGAACCGGAGATCGAACCCACCGAGGCCCTCAAGTACGCGGCCGTGGTGGCGACCGGAAGGTCGGACTTCCCGAACCAGATCAACAACGTGCTCGCCTTCCCGGGAGTGTTCCGGGGCCTGCTGGATGCCCAGTCGGCGGAGATCACCACCAGCATGCTGCTGGCTGCGGCCCGGGCGCTGGCCGCGGTGGTGACCGATGACGAGCTGAACGCGGCCTACATCATGCCCAGCGTGTTCCACGCCGAGGTCCACGAGAAAGTCGCCGAAGCCGTACGGCGGGCTGCCGGTGGGCCGGCCGACCTGCCCGTCGATACCGAAGTCGCCTCCTAGAGCATGCACAGAGTGCGATGGTGGCTGGCTGCGTCGATCGCCACAGCGATCCAGCTGTTCGGTCTGTACCGCCCGACCGGGCCGCCGGAGGTGGACCAGCTGCCGGGCCTGGACAAGATTGCCCACGTCAGCATCTTCGCCGTGCCGCTGCTCCTGATCCTGGTCGCCGTCAGCGGGCTGGGCGAGGTCAGGATCGCCAGACGCAGGTGGCTGGTCATAGTGGGGGTCTTCCTCGGCCACGCCGTGCTCAGCGAGGTCATCCAGGGGACCTTCTACCGTGAGCGGACCGGCGACCCGTTGGACGTGCTGGCCGACTGGGCCGGGGTCGCACTGGGCCTCGGCGCCTTCCTGCTGCTGAACCGACGGCATTCGGGTGCCGTGTCGCCTGAGGGCGAGCCGGAACCGGCGGTCCGATCATGACGGTCCGTGAGCCGGCGCCGGGAGACCTGTTGATCGCGAGTGTGCTGCTCGCCGACGGTGTGTTCAACGAGAGTGTGGTGCTGGTGCTCGACTCCGACGAGGACGGCGCCCTCGGAGTGATCCTGAACGAGATCTCCTCGACACCGCTGTCAGCGGTGCTGCCGGACTGGGTCAACACGGTGTCCGAGCCGCAGGTGCTGTTCCACGGTGGGCCGGTGTCCCCGAACGGCGCCATCTGCCTGGCCAGTGTGGCGTCCAGTGGCGAGGAGCCGCCGGGCTGGCGACCGCTGTTCGACAGCGTCGGGTTGCTGCACCTCGACACCCCGATCGAGATCGTCGCCGGCGCCTACCAGGACCTGCGCATCTTCGCCGGGTACGCCGGCTGGTCGCCCGGGCAGCTGCAGGCCGAGCTGGCGGACGGCTACTGGCATGTGGCCCCCGCCCAGTACAGCGACGTGTTCGGCCTGCAGCCGCTCGACCTCTGGCGTCAGGTGCTGCGCAGACAGCCGGGCGAACTGGCCTACTTCTCCACCTGGGTCGACGATCCCGAGCTGAACTAGCCATCGGCGTGCTCCACCGCCTGCGCGGGTCCACTCGCGGACCGGCTCGAGGTACCCGGGAAATGTTGACCTTGAGAATAGGATTGCGGCAGGTCTACAGGTCGGGGTCGGATGAGAAGCTCATTGGAGGATAGTTCGGTGTCTGAAACGACGCAGAGTTCCGCTGCGCGAAGCCGGGTACTGGTGGTCGACGACGATGCCGCACTGGCCGAGATGCTGTCCATCGTGCTTCGGAACGAAGGCTTCGAGCCGATCTGGTGCGCCCACGGCGACAAGGCGTTCGCGGCCTACCGCGACGCCAAGCCTGACCTGGTGCTGCTCGACCTGATGCTGCCGGGCCGGGACGGTGTCGACGTCTGTCGTGACATCCGCGCCGAGTCCGGCGTGCCGATCGTGATGCTGACGGCGAAGTCGGACACCATCGATGTCGTCGCCGGCCTCGAGGCGGGTGCCGACGACTATGTCGCGAAGCCGTTCAAGGCCAAGGAGCTGATCGCCCGGATCCGGACCCGGCTGCGCCGCACCTCGGAGGAGGTCGATCTCGAGACGCTGCAGATCGGTGATCTGGTGATCAGTGTCGATGGGCACTCGGTCAAGCGCAACGGCACCCCGATCCAGCTGACCCCGCTGGAGTTCGACCTGCTGCTGGCGCTCGCCCGGCGGCCCTGGCAGGTGTTCAGCCGCGAGGTCCTGCTGGAGCAGGTCTGGGGCTATCGGCACGCAGCCGACACCCGGCTGGTGAACGTCCACGTGCAGCGGCTGCGGTCCAAGATCGAGCGCGACCCCGAGCACCCGGAGATCGTCGTCACCGTACGCGGCATCGGGTACAAGGCGGGAGAGCCGAAGTAGTCGGGGCTGATGGTGATGGGTGCCGTCGACCGATGAGGGACCGACAGCGATCGGCTCAGTCAGCAGTGGCCGGGACCCGACCGGGCCGATCCTGGGGGCCGCGATGGTGACGCTCAGTCCGACCGTCCGCCGGTGGTGGCAGCTGCCGATCCGCTGGTGGTGGCGATCGCTGCCGTTCCGCGTCGTCGCCTCCGTCTCGGTGGCGTCGGCCCTGATCCTGATGCTCGGTGGGGTGCTGCTGATGTTCCGGGCCTCGCAGGGCGTGCTGGCCGGCAAGGAGCAGACCTCGGTAGCGCAGGCCCAGGCCGCCGTCGACGCTGCCCAGCAGCGGCTGGACGACGTCGACCTGACCACCCCGACCGACGTCTCCGACCTGCTGACGCAGCTCGGGGTGGAGATCTCCAATGGCGGCAGCAGCAGCGGCCAGTACGAGGTCGTGCTGTTCGGGCCGGTGTCGAAGTACCGCTCCGGGCAGGCCTCCACCGAGAGCGTGCCGCAGGCCCTGCGGGACGAGGTGTCCGGCAACAACGGGCTGTACAGCGTCCCCACCCTGGTGCGCTACGACGACGGCAGAACCGCCCCCGGACTGGCCATCGGCTCCTCGCTGACGGTGCCCGGCGAGCGGTACGAGGTGTACTTCATCTTCCCGCTGACGCAGGAGGTGCAGACGCTCGAAGTGCTGCAGAGCGCCGCCATCCTGACCGGCGCGCTGCTGGTGGTGATGCTGACCCTGATCGCCGCGCTGGTCAGCCGCCAGGTGGTGACGCCGGTCCGCGCCGCCCGACAGGCCGCCGAACGACTGGCCTCGGGCAACCTGGACGACCGGATGAAGGTGCGTGGCACCGACGACCTGGCGCGCCTGGCCACCTCGATGAACTACATGGCCAGTGAGCTGCAGAAGCAGATCACCCAGCTGGAGGAGCTGTCCCGGGTTCAGCAGCGGTTCGTCTCCGACGTGTCGCACGAGCTGCGCACCCCGTTGACCACGGTACGGATGGCGGCCGAGGTGCTGCACGAGGCGCGGGAGGACTTCGACCCGGTGGCGGCGCGCTCGGCTGAGCTGCTGCAGACCGAGCTGGACCGGTTCGAGGCGCTGCTCACCGACCTGCTGGAGATCTCCCGGTTCGACGCCGGTGCGGCGGTGCTGTCGCTGGACCAGGTCGACCTGCGCGATGTGGTCAACCGGGTGGTCGACGCCAACCTGCGGTTCGCCTCAGCCGCCGGCAGCGAGATCAACGTGCACGCCTCCGGCACCACCACGGCCGAGGTCGACTCCCGCCGGATCGAACGGATCATGCGCAACCTGGTGGTGAATGCCATCGAGCACGGCGAGGGCAGGCCGATCGACATCACCATCGAGGGGGACGAGACGGCGGTCGCCATCGCCGTCCGTGACCACGGGGTGGGGTTCGAGGCCAACCAGGCCAGGCAGGTGTTCCACCGGTTCTGGCGGGCCGACCCGGCACGGGCCAGGACGATGGGCGGCACCGGTCTGGGCCTGTCCATCTCGATGGAGGACGCGCGGCTGCACGGAGGCTGGATGAACGCGTGGGGCCGGCCGGGGATGGGCGCGCAGTTCCGGCTGACGCTGCCGCGCAAGGCCGGCGCGATTCTGGAGCAGTCGCCACTGCCGCTGGTGCCGCGTGACCTGGTGGGACCGAGCGTCACCCGGTTGCATGGGCTCGAACTGGCACGCCCGCTGGCGGTGTCGGCGGTGTCGACCTCCGCCATCACCCCGCCCACGATCCCCACCGCGCCGGATGCCGCCGGCCCGACTCCGGGCGGCTCGGCCGACGACCGATACCTGCTGCTGCCCGAGGCGAAGCCCGACGGCACAGCGCCGACCGACCCGGCCAGGGTCGGCCCACCCTCAACCGGCGCGACCGGACGGGGCGACGAATGAGGACCCGGGGTCTCCGTGCGCTGCTCTGCGCGTTTCTCGGCCTGCTCTGCGCCGCCCTGCTGAGCGGCTGCATCTCGGTCCCCACCTCGGGCACCGTGAAGAAGGTCGAGGGCGCCGGCAGGACCGCGGACAAGGGCTTCGAGATCGAGGGTCAGCCGCCGCGGCCGGGTGACCAGCCGAAGGTGATCGTCGACGGCTTCCTGCAGGCGATGGCCAGCTATCAGGCCGGCTACCCGGTCGCCCGCCAGTACCTGACCAAGGCCGCCGCCGAGTCGTGGCGGCCCGAGGACGGGGTGGCGATCTACACCGGGGGTCCGCCGACCGTGCAGGGCGACTCGGTGGTGCTGCAGGCCACGCTCAGTGCCTCGCTGGGGGCCGACAAGGCCTACACCCAGCGCAGCAGGCCGTTCAGCCATGACTTCCGCGTGGTCAAGCAGGGCAGCGAATGGCGGATCAGCAACCCGCCGGATGGGCTGATCCTGTCCCAGTACAAGTTCAACCAGTTCTACCGCAGCTACAACCTCTACTTCTTCGACCCCCAGTACCGCTCCCTGGTGCCCGACCCGATCTTCCTGCCACGAGAGGTGCCGATCGAGTCCGCGCTGGTACAGGCCCTGCTTCGCGGTCCGACCGACTGGCTGAAGCCATCCGTCGTCAGCGTCATCCCGCCGAAGACGTCGCTCAGCGTGCAGTCGGTCTCGGTGACCGACGGGGTCGCCGAGGTCAACCTCAGCGACGACATCATGCCGCTCACCGAGGACCAGCGCAGTCTGATGGCGGCCCAGGTGATCTGGACCCTGCGCCAGGTCGACGACAGCTTCGGGCGGCCGGCGATCTCCGGCGTCCGGTTCCGGGTCAACGGGACGCCGTACCCCATCACCAAGGACCAGCTGCCCGGCGACGGTCCGGTCCCGATCGACGCGCTGGACAGGTACGGACCCGTACCCGGCAACACCTCGCTGGCGTTGTACGGCGTCACCGACAAGCACGTGGTCAAGGTTGACGAGTCCAAGGACCCCCCGCAGCTCATTCCGGTGCCCGGACCTCTCGGGCAGAACAGGTTCCGGATCGACGACCTGGCCGTGTCCGGTGACGGCAAGAGCATCGCCGTGGTCACCAACAACCGCACCATGCTGCGCAGCGGCCCGGCCGGCCAGGACCCGGTGGTCCGGATGCAGGGAGCCAGTGACGTACTGCGGCCCCAGTTCAGCCGCTACGACGAGCTCTGGGCGATCGGTCGGACCAACGGGCGTCAGGGCCTGGTCGTGATCAAGGGCGACAAGTCGGTCCCGGTGGACGCGAAGGCGCTGGCCGGCAGCGACATCCGTGCCTTCAAGATCGCTCCTGACGGCGTCCGGATCGCCCTCATCCGACAGGTGGGCAACCGCTCGGAGCTGGGCCTGGCCCGGATCACCCGGGCGGACAGTCTCACCGTGGACGGCTGGCGGGCCATCAAGCTGACCGGCACCGGCACCGCCGGTCTGAGCCAGCTGATCGACGTGTCCTGGGTCACCCCGACCACGATGATGATCCTCGGCGCGGGCAGCCCGGACGTGTCCGTTGTCCCGATCCGGTTGGACCAGGACGCCTCACAGGTGCTGCAGGTCGGCCTCTCCGACGAATGGGACGCCGTCGCGCTGGCCACCTCAGCCGCAGCGACCAACAAGGCGCTGGTGCTGGGCCGGAACTCGCGGAGCTGGCGGTTCCAGGGCGAGGGCAGCTGGCCGTCGTTCTCGGACAAGCTGAGCGCCCTGGCCTATCCCGGCTGAGGCTGGCCGAGCGCCACCGGGGCTGAGCGCCTTCCCCGTCTGAGCGGGCGACGCTGTCCACAGATCTCGGTCCGGATCCGGCCTGCTCAACACCGCGGCCGCAGGATGGCCGGTGTGCTCGACGACCCGGATGCCGATCGGCCTGGCTTGGCCGACCGCTGGCTCAGCGCCGCCGCCGACCTCCTGCTGGGCGCCTGCTGCCCCGGCTGCGGCGGGCCCGGTCGGGGAGTGTGCCCGAGCTGCCGACGGCAGGTCACCGGTCACCGTCCCGCCTGCACCCAGCCGGACCCGTGCCCGGCCGGCTTTCCGTGGACGGTGGCCGCCGGGCCGTACGACCCGCTGATGCGGAGGCTCATCTCGGCCCACAAGGAGCGGCAGGTGCTGGCCCTGACCGGGGTGCTCGGCGACCGGCTTGCGCTCGCCATCGCCCAGCTGCTGGTGGATCGGTGGCCGCTCGACCCGTGGACGGGGCTGCACCCCGGGCGGTTGATGCTGGTGCCGATGCCGTCGGCGCGGGCGGCGGTCCGGGCCCGGGGCTTCGATGCCACCGGTGCGCTCAGCCGTCGGGCCGTCAGCCGGCTGCGGGCAGCCGGTGTCCAGGAGGTGCAGGTCGGCGCGCTGCTCCGCCCCGGACGCGCCGTGCACGACCAGGCGGGTCTCACTGCCGCGGCCCGGCAGCTGAACCTGCAGGGCGCTCTGGTGGCCAGCAGACCGCGCGGCCCGAACACTCGAGCCGCACTGGTGATCGTGGACGACGTGGTGACGACGGGTGCCAGCCTGTCCGAGGCGCGGCGGGCCCTGAGGGCCGCCGGGCTGGAGGTCCTGGGTGCCGCGGTGGTGGCTGCGACGAGGCGGAGGCGTCCATCAACGGGACGTGCTCATATGACCAATCCTTGAGCCTGGATACAATCGCTGACGGTCGCGTGCGACCATCCTGAGTATTCATCAGATCTATCGGTCGTCCTCTGGGTCGACCCCGTCACTCGAAGGAGAGCCATGGGTCAGACCACCGATCCGCGCCAACCGTTCGTCGGCCTGCGGGCCATCGTGACCGGCGGTGCCAGTGGCATCGGGCTCGCCACTGCGCAGCTGCTGGCGGGTCAGGGTGCACGGGTGGCGGTGTTCGACCTGCCCGGAGCGGTGTCGGACCTGCCGGAGCCGCTGGTCGGCTTCGGCGTCGACGTCTCCGACGACGACACGGTGGTGGCCGGGGTCGCCGGCGTGGTGGACGCGTTCGGCGGCATCGACGTCCTGGTCAACAACGCCGGGATCGGCGCCCAGGGCACCGTCGCGGACAACGACCTCGACGAATGGCGGCGGGTGTTCGACATCAATGTGCTCGGCATCGTCCGGGTGACCCGGGCCGCGCTGCCCGAGCTGCGGAAGTCCGAGCACGCTGCCGTCGTCAACACCGCCTCCGTCGCCGCCACCGCAGGGTTGCCGGCCCGCGCGCTCTACTCTGCCTCCAAGGGTGCGGTGCAGTCGCTGACGCTGGCGATGGCCGCCGACCACATCAGAGAGGGTGTCCGGGTGAACTGTGTCAACCCCGGCACCGCCGACACCCCGTGGGTCAGCCGGCTGCTGGACCGGGCCGACGACCCTGCGGCGGAGCGGGCGGCACTGAACGCGCGCCAGCCCCACGGGCGGCTGGTCAGCGCCGACGAGGTGGCCGGGGCGATCGCCTACCTGGCCTCGCCGCTGTCCGGGTCGACCACTGCGGTGGCGCTGGCCGTCGACGGCGGCATGCAGAACCTGCGGCTGCGGCCGCTGGACGCCTGAGCGGAGGAGAGGTCATGACAGAGTTCAGGATGAACGCCTTCGGTCGGCTGGTGGCCGGCTGTGCGGCTCTGGGTGGGCTGTACGAGGAGTGCACCCCGGAGAACGCCCAGCAGACCCTGGCAGCGGCCTGGGAACAGGGCATTCGGGCCTTCGACACCGCACCGCACTACGGTCGTGGACTGTCCGAGGAGCGGGTGGGGAAGTTCCTCTCCCAGCAGCCCAGGGACCAGTTCGCACTCTCCACGAAGGTGGGCCGGCTGCTCGTCGACGACCCGGACGCCCCGGCCGACGACGACGTGTTCTTCGGTACCCCGCGGCGACGCCGGGTGCTGGACTACACCGGCGACGGCGTCCGCCGCTCGATCGAGCAGTCGCTCGAGCGGATGGGTCTGGACCGCATCGACCTGGTGCTGGTCCACGACCCGGAAGATCATCTGGACACCGCGATCGGCTCGGCCGCACCGGCGCTGCGCCAGCTCCGTGACGAGGGGGTGATCGGTGGCTTCGGGGTCGGCACCAACTACGCCGAGACCGCCGAGCGGTTCGCCACCGAGACCGATGTCGATCATGTCCTGATCGCCGGTCGGCATTCGTTGCTGGACCGCCGGGCCGAGCGGGTGCTCGCGCTCTGCGGCGAGCGCGGTGTCCACGTCCTGGTGGCAGCCGTGCTGAACTCCGGCATTCTCGCCAACCCCGATGCCACCGCACGCTTCAACTACATGCAGGCCCCGGACGAGCTGATCAGCACGGCCCAGCAGATGGCAGAAGCGTGTGCGCGCTACGGAGTGCCGCTGCGCGCAGCCGCCTTCCAGTTCCCGTTCCGCAACCCCTCAGTGGACGCTGTCGTGATCGGCTCGAGCACTCCTGAGATGATCATCGACACAGTCCAGCAGTTCAAGATCGAGATCAGCGAAGAGCTCTGGCGCGAGCTGGAGTGGCTGGTGCCGGCGCAGGAGACGTTGCCCACAACAGGCAAGTGAGCCGTCGGCAACGACCCGCGTACGGCCAGAGAGCAAGTCCAGGAACCCCCAGCAGAAGGAAGAGACACAGATGCAGCTGCAACGCCGAGGCCCGGTCGGATCGGAAGTCCCTGTCGTGGTTGAGCAGGAGCGGACCTTCGACCTGCGCGGCCTCACCGCCGACATCGATGGCGCCTTCCTGGCGGCCGACGGCATCGGCCGGGTGCGCGCCGCGCTCGCCGCCGGCGAGCTGCCGGAGATCGACCTCACCGATCAGCGGATCGGAGCACCGATCGCGAAGCCCACGGCGGTGGTCTGCATCGGTCAGAACTACGCGGCCCACGCTGCCGAGAGCGGTGACGCCCCGCCGGAGAACCCGATCATCTTCTTCAAGCACCCCAACACCGTCGTCGGCCCAGACGACGACGTGAGGCTGCCGCCGGAGAGTGTCAAGGCCGACTGGGAGGTGGAGCTGGCTGTGGTGATCGGAAAGACGGCCCGCTACCTGCCGGACAAGCAGGCTGCCGCCGACTGCATCGCCGGCTACACGGTCAGCAACGACGTGTCTGAGCGGTACTACCAGGCCGGCGTGTCCGGCGGTCAGTGGTCGAAGGGCAAGTGCTGCGAGACGTTCAACCCGCTCGGCCCGTCGCTCGTGCCGGCAGACGAGGTCGACGTGCAGAACCTGTCGCTCGGCTCGTGGGTCAACGGTGAGCCTCGGCAGGACTCCAACACGTCCGACATGATCTTCGACGTCGCTCAGCTGGTGTACGAGCTCAGCCAGTTCCTCGTCCTCGACCCCGGCGACGTGATCAACACCGGCACACCCCAGGGCGTTGCGCTGTCGGGCCGGTTCCCGTTCCTCAAGGTCGGGGATGAGATGCGGATCGCCATCGAGGGGCTGGGGGAGCAGCGTCAGCGCGTCGTGGCCGCACCCGACCTGCCCGCCGGTGCCGGAGCCGCCGCGATCCGGCGGTAGGTGCGGCTCGGCAACCCCGCCGTCGGGCCCTCCTGAGGGCCCGGCGGTGCCTGGCTGTCGACGGTCGGTCAGCGCCTCCGATGAAGGCATCGAGGCACTGCTGAGAAGTGGGTGAACATCCGCGTCGGCCCTAGCAAATGACCGGGCCAACGACTAGCGTCGAGGTATGGCGCACCTGCCGCGAGTGAGCACCTGGCCATCCGGCCAGGACTCGACTCCCAAGCGCCGTTCCGATCCTCATCCACAGTCCGGCCCCTTGAACCAGCGGTTCAAGGGCACCCCGGCATGCCCGGATGCAGGAGCCACAACGAGTTGGAGGTTGACATGGATGTTGTCGTCAAGGCCCGCCACTGCCACGTGTCGGACCAGTTCCGTTCCTACGTCGAGGAGAAGATCACCCGACTGGAGAAGCTGAACGACCGTGCCATTCGGGTAGAGGTCGAGGTATCGGCGGAGAAGAACAAGCGACAACACGACCAGGCCAGCCGGGTGGAGATCACCCTGCTGGGGAAGGGCCCGGTGGTTCGGGCCGAGGCAGCTGCGGAGGAGAAGGGTGCCGCCTTCGAGACGGCCCTCGACCGGCTGATGGCTCAGCTGCGCAAGGCGGCCGACCGGAAGAAGATCCATCGTGGCTCCAGGACCCCTCAGTCGCTCTCCGAGGCGACGGCCGAGCTGCCCGCCGAGGAGGCGGCGACCGAGGAACCGGACGCGGGCGACATCCACACCGTCGCCGGCATGGAGGTCCAGGGCGACGGCCCACTGGTGGTCCGCGAGAAGGTGCATGCGGCCACACCGATGACCCTGGACCAGGCGCTGCACGAGATGGAGCTGGTGGGACACGACTTCTACCTGTTCGTCGACGCCGAGCACCTGTCACCGAGCGTGGTCTACCGGCGCCGCGCCTACGACTACGGGGTGATCCGACTGGACAACCAGCAGGCGATGGCGGACGCCTCCGCCGGCTAGCCCCTAACCTGACGGTCAGCGACCGCGACCCGGCACCACCCGCCCACCCGGGGCAACGAGGTGCCGGGTCGCTGTCGTCTACCCCGGACAATCGCGTGCACCCCGGAAACCTCGTGCTGACCGGAAACTGTCGGGCCACCTCGTTAGGGTCGGACTGTGAGCTCTTCGGTGTCCCCCTCCGTCGCCCGGACGCGGCCGCGCCGGGTGCGCGAGTCGCTGTCGCGGGCACAGGCGCGTCGAGTGGCGCTGGCAGCCCAGGGGTTCGGCCATCCGTCGCACCGGGCCCGACCGGGGCGCGAGGTCGGCCCACGAGACGTCCAGGCCGTCACCAGCCGGCTCGGACAGTTCCAGATCGACTCCATCAACGTCGTCACCCGGGCCCATTTCGTCCCGTTGTACTCCCGACTGGGCCCCTACGACCCGGCGCTGCTGGAGCGGGCGGCACACCGCCGACCGCGGCGCCTGTTCGAATACTGGGGGCATGCTGCCAGCCTGATCGATGTCAACCTGCAGCCGCTGCTCCGGTTCCGGATGCAGGCGGGCTTCCGCGACGTCTGGCCACGGGTGGAGGCCGTCGCCCGGGAGCAGCCGTGGCTGGTGGACTGGGTCCGTGAGCAGGTGGCGGAGCGGGGTCCGGTCAGCGCACGTCAGCTGGAGCCGGACCCGGTCCGGGTACGGACCCACTGGGGATGGAACTGGTCTGCGGTCAAGACGGTGCTGGAGTGGCTGTTCTATACCGGTGAGATCACCTCCGCCTACCGCAACCCCCAGTTCGAGCGGGTCTACGACCTGCCGGAGAACGTGCTGCCGAAGCACGTCCTGCAGGCGCCGTCGCCGACCCCACAGGAGTCGGTGCGGGGTCTCGTCCGACATGCCGCTACCGCACTGGGGGTCGCCAGCGAGCTCTGCCTGCGCGACTACTTCCGGACCCGGCCCGACCTCACCAGGGCGGCCATCGACGAGCTGGTCGAGTCGGGCGAGCTGGTCCCGGTCCGGGTGGAGGGCTGGGACAGGCCGACCTATCTGTGGCACCGGGCGGCCGTGCCGCGCACCATCGAGGCGCATGCGCTGCTCTGCCCGTTCGACTCTCTGGTGTTCGAGCGCGCCAGGCTGGAGAAGCTCTTCGACTTCTTCTACCGGATCGAGATCTATGTCCCCGAGCCGAAGAGGGTGCACGGCTACTACGTCTATCCACTCCTGTTCGGCGACCGGTTCGTGGCCCGCACCGATCTCAAGGCCGACCGGACGGCGGGGGTCCTCCGGGTCCAGTCGGCCTGGGCCGAGCAGGGCACCGGACTGAGCCCCGCCGTCACAGCAGAGGTGCTGGCGACCGAGCTGGCGACGCTGGCCCGATGGCTGGGCCTTGGCTCGATCGTGGTCTCGCCCCGGGGCGACCTGGCCGAGCCGCTGCAGGCCGCGGTCGCCGGAGGATGAGGAGGTTTGGTGCAGGGGCACTAGGATGGTCGGTACGCCAGGGTGGGAACGGGCCTTGGCGTGCGCGGGAACCCGCGCCGCCTGCCGTCGGTTGACACCGGTGGACGACGACCGTCGCTGACTCAGACTTCTATTCAAGGGGAGCGTTCGATCCCGTGGCTTTGCTCGACAAGATGTTGCGTTTCGGCGAAGGCAAGATCCTCCGCCGGCTCAAGTCCATCGCCAACCAGGTCAACGCCATCGAGGAGGACTTCGTCGCCATGAGCGACGACGAGCTCCGGGGCCAGACCGGCGACTTCCGGTCCCGCTACGAGAAGGGCGAAAGCCTGGAGAGCCTGCTCCCCGAGGCCTTCGCCACCGTCCGGGAGGCGAGCCACCGGGTGCTCGGCAAGAGGCACTTCGACGTCCAGATCATGGGTGGCGCCGCGCTGCACCTGGGGAACATCGCCGAGATGAAGACCGGTGAGGGCAAGACCCTGGTCGCCACCGGCCCGGCCTACCTCAACGCGTTGACCGGCCAGGGCGTGCATATCGTCACCGTGAACGACTACCTGGCCAAGTTCCAGTCCGAGTGGATGGGCCGGGTGCACCACTACCTCGGGCTCGAGGTGGGCGCCATCCTGTCCGAGATGGACCCGGCCGAACGCCGCGTGGCCTACGCCGCGGACATCACCTACGGCACCAACAACGAGTTCGGCTTCGACTATCTCCGCGACAACATGGCCCTCAGCATCGAGGACTGCGTGCAGCGCGGCCACCACTTCGCCATCGTGGACGAGGTCGACTCGATCCTGGTCGACGAGGCGCGGACGCCGTTGATCATCTCCGGGCCGGCCGAGGAGTCCCACGAGTGGTACCCGGAGTTCGCCAAGCTGGTCGACCGGCTGCAGCGTGACGTGCACTACGAGGTGGACGAGAAGAAGCGCACCGTGGCCATCCTCGAGTCCGGCATCGACATGGTCGAGGACCGGCTCGGCATCGACAACCTCTACGAGTCGGCCAATACGCCGCTCATCTCGTACCTCAACAACGCCCTCAAGGCGAAGGACCTGTTCAAGAAGGACAAGGACTACGTCGTCATGGACGGTGAGGTGCTGATCGTCGACGAGCACACCGGCCGCACCCTGCACGGACGCCGCTACAACGAGGGGCTGCACCAGGCGATCGAGGCCAAGGAGAAGGTCGAGATCCGCGACGAGTACCAGACCCTCGCCACCATCACCCTGCAGAACTACTTCCGGATGTACGACAAGCTGGCCGGCATGACCGGCACGGCGATGACGGAGGCCTCGGAGTTCCAGAAGATCTACGGACTGGGCGTGGTGCCGATCCCGACCAACAAGCCGATGATCCGGGTGGACCAGCGCGACCTGATCTACCGGACCGAGGAGGCGAAGTTCGCCGCCATCGTCGACGACGTCGTCGAGCGGCATGTGAAGGGCCAGCCAGTGCTGATCGGCACGGCCTCGGTGGCCAAGTCGGAGATCCTGTCCGCGCTGTTGAAGCGGGCCGGGGTGAAGCACGAGGTGCTGAACGCGAAGCAGCATGAGCGGGAGGCGGCCATCGTCGCCCTGGCCGGCGCCAAGGGTGCCGTGACGGTCTCGACCAACATGGCTGGTCGTGGCACCGACATCATCCTGGGCGGCAACGCCGAGTTCCTGGCCGACCTCAAGCTGCGCGAGCAGGGCATCGACCCGGTCGAGCACTCCGAGGAGTACGAGGAGAGGTACCCCGAGGTGCTCAAAGCCTTCGAGGAGCAGACCGCGGCCGAGCACGAGGAGGTCGTCGAGGCCGGCGGGCTGTATGTGATCGGGTCCGAGCGCCACGAGTCGCGGCGGATCGACAACCAGCTCCGTGGCCGCTCCGGCCGGCAGGGTGACCCCGGCGAAAGCAGGTTCTTCCTGTCGCTCGGTGACGACCTGATGCGGCTGTTCAAGTCCGACATCGTGGAATGGGTGCTGCAGGCTCTCAAGGTGCCCGACGACCAGCCGATCGAGAACAAGCGGGTGTCGTCGTCGATCGCCAGCGCCCAGTCCCAGGTCGAGGCGCAGAACTTCGAGGTGCGCAAGAACATCCTCAAGTACGACGACGTGATGAACCGGCAGCGGCATGCCGTCTACGGCGACCGACGCAAGGTGCTCGAGGGCGCCGACGTCGAGAAGCAGCTCCGGCGCACCGTCGACACGGTCGTCGAGCAGTATGTCAACAGCGCCACCGAGGGCTTCTCCGAGGACTGGGACCTGGAGCAGCTGTGGACCAACATGAACACCCTCTACCCGGTGTCGTTGAAGCGGTCCGACTATGAGGACGAGGACATCGACCGCGAGCAGCTGATCGCCGCGTTCAAGGAGGACGCCCAGGCGGCCTACGACCACCGCGAGGAGTCGCTCGGACCGGAGGTGATGCGCGAGCTGGAACGCCGCGTGATGCTGACCGTGCTGGACCGCAAGTGGCGCGAGCACCTGTACGAGATGGACTACCTGCGCGAGGGCATCGGTCTGCGCGCGATGGCGCAGCGCGACCCACTGGTGGAGTACCAGCGGGAGGGCGGCGACATGTTCAACACCATGATGGCCGCCTTCATGGAGGAGGTCGTCGGCTTCGTCTTCCACCTGGAGGTCGAGGTGGAGCAGCGCCCGGCCGTCGGTGTGGTAGCCGGCGCGGACGGCAGGGCGGTGCAGATCGGGGCCCGGCAGAACGGGCGCCGGCATCTGGTGGAGTCCGGGCCCGATCCGGACGGACCGGGAGTCGAGATCCACACCGTCGGCGACGACGACGAGGAGGCCGACGAACCGACCGATGGCCCGCAGGTCGCGGTAGCCGAGGACGAGCTCGAGCGGGCGGACCGGCCGGCCATCAGCGGCAAGGGGCTCAGCTCAGCAGCCCGACGGAACCTGTCCTACTCGGCGCCGGCCGAAGACGGTTCGGTGCGGTCGTCGGCCAAGACCAGCAGCAAGACCGACGACAAGTACGCCGGCGTGGGGCGCAACGCCCCCTGCCCCTGCGGATCGGGCAAGAAGTTCAAGATGTGTCACGGCCGCACCGGCGCCAGCTGACCCCACGCCGTGACCACGCTTCGCCTCCGGTCACTGCAGGCCCTGGTGATCGCGCTCTGCGCGACGCTGGCGCTGGCCGGCTGCAGCAAGAAGGACGCGACCAACCCGCCGCAACCGGCGCCGTCCAGTGCCACCAGCAGCCCGGTCACGCCGACGCCATCGCCGACCAGCGACGGCAGCAGGCCGGCCGGGCTGACCGGGGACCCGTTGACCGGCGGCAAGAAGTCCGGCAACAAGGTCTTCGCGGTCAAGATCGACAACGTGGCCGCGGCCCGTCCGCAGGTCGGGGTCGGTGCGGCCGACATCGTCGTTGTCGAGGAGGTGGAGGCCCGGCTGACGCGCCTGATCGCCATCTTCCACACCGACTTCCCGACCCGAGTCGGACCGGTGCGCAGCGCGCGGAACACCGACCTGCGCTACCTGCCGATGTTCGGGCGCCCGGGTCTCGTCTACTCCGGCGCCAACTCCAAGGTGAAGCGACAGATCCTGAAGTCCGCGGTGTACGCGACCGAACGCAGCGAGCGCGACCATTCCCGGGTGGCGCCGCACAACGTCATCGTCGACCTGCGCAGGATCGCCGCCCAGCACCGGGCCAGCAGACCCAACGACATCGGGATGCGGTTCGCCGCCAAGGACGCCGCCTGGGAGCGGGCGCCGCGGGCGGGCCATCCCAAGGTCAGGGTCGCCTCCGACACGTTCGGCTTCCGCTACTCCAACGGCCGCTACGCGGTGAGCTGGAACGGCCGGGCCAACACCGACGGCGGCAGGGCGGTCAAGGCCGACAACGTCATCGTGGTGTCGGTGAAGAACCATCGCGACCGGGACACCACCTCGAACATCTCGGTGGTGTCGGAGACGGTCGGCAGTGGCAAGGTCGTCATCTACCGGGACGGCAGGCGACTGACCGGCCGCTGGAAGCGCACCACACTGGCCGGGCCGATGCGGTTCACCGATGACCGCGGCCGCGACCTCATGCTCAGGCCGGGCAGGAGCTGGGTGCTGCTGCAGGGGTAGCCCGCGATCAGCGGGGCCCCAGCTCGAGCGCGGTGCAGACCCAGTGGTCGCCCCTGGTCTCGAGCCGCAGGGCCATCGCGGTGGATCGGCGTGCCCGCGACAGGTGCACCGCCACCTCGGCTGTCCCTGGCGACAGCTGCTGGACCCGGACCGACCTGATCACCGTCGGCTCTACGCGTGCCCGTGGGTCGGCCGAGCGCAACCTGCTGTGCAGGGTGATCGCCGCCAGCACCCGTTCGTCGACCCACCGGATCAGCTGGGCGGGCGGCCGCCGGCCGTGCAGGACCTCGATGATCGCCCGCGCCAGCGACAGGCTCCACGCGTGCGCATCCGGCGCAGCGCCGACAGCGGGCGCATCGGTGACGGCTGAGGTCACCGGATCCGGTACCGAGGTCGACCCTGCCCACTCGAGCTCGAGCATCAGCTGCCCGGGCGCGGGTGCTGGGGGACCGGTGAGCACCAGCGCGGGCGGACGCGACTCCGGCACCGCCCGTACCCTCACCCGTCCCGAAGACTCCTCGACCGCGACAGTGGACATCTGCACCCCTTCCCTGGCCCAGCCCCCACTGTCGCCGCCCCGCCGCCCTTCGGACCCCTCCGATGCCACATCTGTGGATAACCGGCGGCCCGTACCCCCTGGGTGGTGGTTCGGCGGGGAGGGGTGTCGGTTTCCCAAGTCGGCTTGGGAAACTGTCACATGACCAGGGAAATTCCCCTGGTCATGTGACAGTTTCCCTGGTCATGTCGCGGTACGCGGGTACGCAGCGGCGGGCTCAGGGGGAGAACAGCAGCAACAGGCCGGAGCAGGTGTAGAACACCATCACCAGCAGCAGTGGGACCTGGCCCACCAGCGCCGCGGACGGCCGGAGCAGGGCCAGCGACTTCTCGTGGGCGGCCACGATGCCGATCAGGTGTCCGCCGACGATAGCGAAGAGCTGGATCAGCGCGATCAGGGTCGGATGGTTGAAGATCGTGGAGTTGACGCCCATCTCGGCCGACCCGAAGACGTTCCAGCCCCGACCGAGGGGGTCGGAGAAGTGGATCGCGGTGCGCTGGCCCTCGATGATCAGCAGGGTGGCGTAGTGCGCCACCGCATAACCGATGGCGATCGGCACCACGGAGCCGGCCAGCAGCCGCGGCAGGTCGGCGGCTCCCAGCTCCGGGTCGCTGCGGTAGCGGGTCATCCACCGGGTGGACAGCTCGAAGGTGACGAAGACGATGATGATCATGCCCAGCAGCCCGAGCGTCCCCCAGAGGATCGGGGACAACTCAGAGTCCTGGACGGTGCCGATCCACCAGCTGGTGTTGGTGAAGCTGTCGTACGCGGTGTTGCCCAGCAGCACCGACACGAGGGCCGCCGCACCCGGCGGCGGCACCCAGCTGTTCAGACCAGCCAGCGGGTTGACCAGGCCGATCCGGCCGTTGACGCGCCGCAGCGGTGACAGCTGGGCCACGGCTTCGGCGTAGCTCTCGAACGGGTCGGCGGCCCCGATCCAGCGGCTGCCGAACAGCACCGCACCGACCACCAGCACCAGCAGCCAGCCGAGGGCCCAGAGCCGCAGCACCGGCAGCGTGGTCCGCTCCGGCTGGACGAGCTCCAGCCAGCCGAACCCGAACAGGCCCAGTACCGCCGGCCAGACGCCGACCCGAGCCGGCAGGCTGACCAGTCCGACCCGCGGGTCGACCCGGGCCAGCGCGCACAGACCGGCGTGCAGGGTGCGGATCGGGTTGGTGACCCGCCAGAACGGGCCGAGCAACAGCGACAGCGGCACCAGACCCACCCACATCCAGGCATAGACGAACCCGAACGCCGGATTGGTCAGCAGGTCCTTGCCGGCGAACAGCGCCAGTCCGGCCCAGGCGTAGATCAGCAGCACCACGGCGCGCACCACAGCCCGGAAGACGCGATGGTCGACGATGCTGGTCAGCACGGCGGACGAGACCATCCGCACCGACGGATATCGAGGTCGGCGCCAGGCGTAGAACAGCACGACGAACGAGATCACCAGCGCCGCCGCCGCACCCACGACGACATAGCTGAACGGCAGTGGCAGGTCCTGTCGCGACCCGATCCCGTGCAGCGGGACCAGCAGAGTCATGGTGTGGTCGGCCCCGTGCTCACCGGACGTTCAAGATCACGATGATCTTGCTCGGTTCATGTGACTCCACCTCGACACTGCCCAGCTGATCGGCGACGAAGCTCCGGCTGACCGAGGCTCCGGCCTTGACCGGGATCTCCAGGTCGTAGCCGTGCACGTGGACCTCGTCATCATGATCACTGGTGATGTTGAGGACGACCGTCCTACCCTGCTCGACATTGATCTTGGCGCCGTTGGGGGACACCTTGCCGTTCTGCAGCCTGATGTCGATGGTGACCGCGTTCGCCGGCGCACTGGGGCCGGCGGTGGCTCGCTGGCTGCCGGACGGCGGCGCGGGGGTTGGCGAGGCGCTGCTGACGGGCGAGTTGCTCATGCCCGGCCCCGGTGTGGCGCTGGCACCGGTCCCGCCACTGGGCGTACACGCCGCCAGCAGGCAGAACCCGGCCGCCGCCATTGCCGCACGGGAGGATCTGCGTTCGATCGGGAACATCTGCTGCCTTTCACGGTCCGAAGGGCCCGACGTGGGTGCTGGGTACGGGCTCGGTCGGCGGGCATCTCCACCGGCCCCAACCCCGAGTCACGAACGGAACCAAGGCGAGGTTCCCGGGATCCTGGTCATTCTCGTCACATCGGCGCGTCGGCTTCCCGGTAGTACGGTATACGCCTGAGCAGGATCGTCCCGTCTCGGACCGGCCGGCACGTGTCCGAGCCCGCCGACCAGAAGGAGTGAGATGCCCGAGCGACTGACGCCTCTCGAGGTGTCCATGCTGTCGTTGGAGACGGGTCACACCCCTGGTCATGTGGGCACCGTCGACCTGTTCGATGCCGGTCCCGACGACTTCGACTACGAGCGGCTGATCGCGCTGATCCGCGACCGGATCGCCTTCGTCCCCCGCTACCGCCAGCGGGTGCGCTCGATCCCGGCCCAGCTGGCCGGGCCGGTCTGGGTGGACGACGAAAACTTCGACCTCACCTTCCACGTCCGCCGGTCCGCGCTGCCTCGGCCGGGCACCATGGAGCAGCTGCGTGAGTTCGTCGGACGGGTGATGGCCCGCCGGCTGGACCGGTCGCGTCCGCTGTGGGAGATCTACCTGGTGGAGGGGTTGCAGCAGAACAGGTTCGCCCTGGTGTCGAAGTCCCACCTGAGCCTGGTCGACGGGATCGAGACGGTGGACATCGGTCAGGTGCTGCTCGACACCAGCCCGGAACCGGCGGCCAGGCCGACCGAGACCTGGCAGCCGCTGCCGGAGCCGTCGTCGATCGAGCTGCTGATCGGGGCGATGTGGGAGGGCGCGCAGGACCCGACCCTGGCCTTCGAGAACGTACGGGGGGCGCTGGCGGCAGGTCTGGGCGTCGCGGTCGCGTTCGGGGAGGCGGTCGGCGGGATCGGCGGGACCCTGGGCGACCTGGCCGGGAACGCGCTCCGCGGGGGTCGGCCGCCCGCCGACTCGCCGCTGGCCGGGGTCGTCTCCGAGCAGCGCCGGGTGGCAACAGTGTCGGCCAACCTGGACGACTTCCGGGCCGTAAGGGCCGAGCATGACCACACCATCAACGACGTCATCCTGGCCGTCATCGCCGGCGGTCTGCGGTCCTGGCTGCTGACCCGGGGGGAGTCCTTCTCCTCCGCCATGTCGCTGACTGCGCTGGTGCCGATGAGCGTCACCGAGGACGACGGGGAACCGACCTCGCTCGGCAGCCAGGTGGCGCCGCACCTGCAGAGTCTGCCGATCGGGGAGCCGAACGCTCTGATGCGGTTGCACCAGGTCGCCTACGGCACCCAGGCCCACAAGGACACCGGTCGCGCCGTCGGCGCCCGGTCCCTGTCCGACATCGCCGGATTCGCGCCGACCACGCTGCACGCCCTCGGCGTCCGGGTGTCCAGCGAGATGGTCCGCAAGCAGCACGACCTGGTGATCACCAACGTGCCTGGTCCGCAGGTCCCGTTGTACGCGGCCGGCTCACGGATGGTCGCGAGCTATCCGGTGCTGCCGCTCGGGCCGGGGCACCTGCTGGCGATCGGGGTGACCTCCTATGACGGTGAGGTGTTCTTCGGCCTGACTGCGGACCGGGACGCCATCAGCGATCTCGACGTACTGGCCCAGTGCCTCAGCGACGCTGTCGAGGAGCTGCTGGACACCACGGTCCGCTCCGCCGACCTGCGGCAGCCGACCCGGAAGGCGCCGGCCGCGGCCAGGCGAGCGGCGGAGCAGAAGGCTGCCGAGAAGCGGGCGGCTGCTCGCGCCGCGGCAGCGAAGAAGAGCGCCGCGGTACGCAAGATCGCCACCCGCGCCGGGTCGATCAAGCCGCAGGTGCCCCGGCCACCGGGCCGCCTCGGCCCGGTCAAGAGGACCGGAGACGAGACCGGATGATCTTCATCCCGCTGGCCGCATCGGTGCTACGCCAGCTCCGCGCGGCCGGACCCGACGGCCGCACCGGCAGCTGGCTGGGGTTCGCGGCCACACCGGAGATGATGAGCGCCCACGGGCTCCGGCCGGCCGACCTCGAGGACGCCGAGTACACCGCCCTCACCTACGCCGGTGTTCAGGCCCTGCTCGAACCCGACACCGACCAGCTCCGTCTGGTGGTGGCAGCCGAGCCGCCCGCCTCGTATTCCAGTACCGCCTCGGATTCCAGTACCGGCTCGGATTCCAGTACGGTCTCCGACCGCGGCTCCGGCGCCGATGCCGAGACGGGTGCCCAGCAGGTGTCCCGGCTCCGTTGGCAGGACATCCAGGCACTGTTCGTGGACGAGCCGGCCGCCGCCGACGCGGTCCGTGCCGCGCGGGCGGCGGCCAGCGGAAGATCGCTGACCCAGGCTCTGGAGCTGCCGGTCGTCGACGACCTGATCAACACCCATGACCTGTTGTGGCATCTGCCACAGGAGCTCGACCAGATCATGGAGTCACTCGCGCCAGGGCGCTGAATGGCACACTGGTGCCATGCCACGGTCAATCTGGAAGGGTGCCATCTCCTTCGGCCTCGTCACCATCCCGGTGAAGCTCTACTCGGCCACGGAGGAGAAGGACATCAGCTTCCGTCAGGTCCATCCCGAGGACGGCGGTCGGATCAAGTACAAGCGGGTCTGTGAGAAGTGCGGCCAGGAGATCCCGTACGCCGAGATCGCCAAGGGCTACGAGACCCCCGACGGCCGGTTGGCGATCCTGGAGAAGGAGGACTTCGAGGCGCTGCCACTGGCCACCACGAAGGCGGTCGAGGTGGTGCAGTTCGTCGCCGAGGGGGAGGTCGACCCGACCTATTTCGCCAAGACCTACTTCCTCCAGGCCGACGGTCCCGGGGTGAAGCCGTACGTGCTGCTGCGGGACGCGCTGCTGCAGAGTGAGCAGTGTGCCGTCGTCAAGGTGGCGCTGCGGTCCCGGGAGGCGATGGCGCTGATCCGGCCCAAGGAGGGCGTTCTGCTGATGCACACCATGCTGTGGCCCGACGAGCTCCGTGACGGTGCCTTCGCCGCACCGCCGGCGGAGGTAACCGTGTCCGACGCCGAGGTGAAGATGGCCCAGTCCTTCATCGACGCCCTGTCCGGCGAGTTCCATCCGGAGGAGTTCACCGACTCCTACCGGGAGGCGCTCGAGCAGGTGGTGCAGTCGAAGCTGTCGGGTGTCGAGATGGAGGCCGCGCCGGAGGTCGAGTCCGAGGCGGAGGTGGTCGACCTGGTGGCTGCGCTGCGGGCCTCGGTCGAGGCGGCCAAGAAACGCCGCGAGGAGGCCAAGGAGTCCAAGGCCGTCTGAGCCGGATTGGGGCCGATCGACCCTGCCGCGCCACCGGCCGGAGAGGGTAGCCTCAGCCGCGTGGATGCCATCACCAACGTGCCTGAGCCCGTCAACGAGCGCGTCCTCGGCTATGCCCCCGGCAGTGCGGAGCGGGCCCGGGTCGAGGCCCGGCTGGCCGAGCTGGCCGCCGCCGGCCCCGTCGAGCTGACCGCCGCCATCGGGGGTGAGCGCCGGATGGCTCAGGGCGCGTCCTTCCGGGTCACGATGCCGTCCGATCACAGCCAGCTCCTCGGGCAGGCCACCTCGGCCACCAGGGCCGATGCGCGGGCTGCTGTCGATGCGGCCCTGACCGCCCGCCACGACTGGGCGGCGCTGAGCTTCGACGACCGGGCAGCGGTGTTCCTGCGGGCCGCCGATCTGTTGGCCGGACCGTGGCGCGACACGCTGAACGCGGCCACCATGCTCGGCCAGGGCAAGACCATCCAGCAGGCGGAGATCGACGCGGCCTGTGAGCTGATCGACTTCTTCCGGTTCAACGTCGCCTTCGCCCGGCAGATCCTGCAGAACCAGCCGATCTCCTCGCCGGGCGTCTGGAACCGCACCGACTACCGCCCGCTCGACGGTTTCGTCTACGCCGTCACGCCGTTCAACTTCACCGCGATAGCGGCCAACCTGCCGTTCGCCCCAGCGCTGATGGGCAACACCGTGCTGTGGAAGCCCAGCCCGACCCAGCAGTTCGCCGCGCACTTCACAATGAACCTGTTCGAGGCGGCCGGGCTGCCACCGGGCGTGATCAACATGCTGCCCGGCGACGGGATCGAGGTGTCCGAGGTGGCGCTGACGTCGCCGCAGCTGGCCGGGATCCACTTCACCGGCTCGACCGCCACCTTCCAGCATCTGTGGCAGCTGGTCGGCCACAACATCTCCCGGTACCGGACCTACCCGCGGGTGGTGGGCGAGACAGGCGGCAAGGACTTCGTGGTCGCGCATGCCAGCGCCGATCCCGACGTCGTCCGCACCGCCCTGATCCGCGGCGCCTTCGAGTACTCGGGCCAGAAGTGCTCGGCGGCCTCCCGGGCCTATCTGGCCCGCAGCGTCTGGGACAAGATCTCCGCCGACCTGATCGACGAGACCGAGGCGCTGGCCGTCGGTGACGTCCGTGATCTGAGCAACTTCACCTCAGCGGTGATCGACCGGCGAGCGCTCACCAGGCACAGCGACCTGTTCGCCCGCATCCGGGCCGCCAGTGACGCCAAGATCATCGCCGGCGGAACCACCGACGAGTCCGCGGGCTGGTTCGTCCGCCCCACCCTGATCGAGTCCGACAACGGCGGCCACGAGATCTTCACCACCGAGTACTTCGGCCCCATCCTGGGCATCTTCGTCTACGACGACCGCGACTTCAGCCGGGTGCTGGACCAGGTGGACCGGTCGGCTCCGTACGGCCTGACCGGGGCCGTGCTGGCAGACGACCGGGTGGCGATCGCCGAGGCGGCCGACAAGCTGCGGCATGCCGCCGGCAACTTCTACATCAACGACAAGCCGACCGGCGCGGTGGTCGGTCAGCAGCCGTTCGGTGGTTCACGCGCCTCCGGCACCAACGACAAGGCCGGGTCGGTCTGGAACCTGATCCGATGGACCAGCCCGCGGTCGATCAAGGAGACGCTGGTCCCGCCGACCGAGCACCGCTACCCGCACATGGGTTGAACGAGACGCTTCTCCCTGCGGTGTCGGGGCCTACTGCGCCAGCCAGGTCTCGCCGACCTGCTGCTGGGTCTTGAACCCTGACATCACCGCCGGCGCGGCCGACTGCTCGAGCTTCTTGCCCAGCAGGGGGATGGCGACCTTCAGGTCACCGGTGAGCTGGAGCACCGACCCGGAACCTGCGGCGCTGAGCTGCACGGTGCCCTTCATCGACACCGGCTGGCCGGGCACGGTCATGGTCAGCTGTCCGGTCCGTGCGCCGTCCGGCCCGGCCGGGCCCCAGACGGTGTCCTCGACCACGGTCAAGGTGGGGCCGGTGAACTTGGCTGCCGTGTCGGGGGCCGGCAGCGTCTTCGACGAGTGGGTGCTGTCGCCGGTGGCGGAGACCTCGTAGTCGGTGGCTCCGCTGGCCTCGCAGACCTGGGCGAGGAACTTCTCGTCGGTCAGCATCGCAAAGGTGGTGACGGGGTCGGCGCTGAAATCGGCACGGGAGGAGATGTCCATAAGGCCCATCATGGCCTACCCGGATTCTGGTGCCCCGATTTGGGGTCGGCCAGCCCCGTTCCGCTTCGGGGTTGGCTATGGTCGGGGTTAGGGGTGTACCGCCCCGGGTCGCGCCTCGCGCCCTCGGCTGAGGTGCATTCCCTGCGAGTGATCGGAACGGTGACGTGAGCACACTTGAGGTTGAGCTCGAGCAGGAGAAGGCAGCCAAGATCGCGCAGGTCGCCGACCGAGCCGCCGAGGTGGCCGCCCGGCTCGGCCTCCAGCCCGACCAGGTGCAGGTCTTCATGGCCCACTACTTCCGCCATGTCGATGCAGATGACATGGAGGAACGCTCCGTCCCCGACCTGTGCGGGCTGGTCGAGAGCCACTACCGACTGGCATTGCAGCGCTCCGCGGCCAGGGCCACGGTGCACGTGTGGACGCCCAGCCAGGCCGACGACGGCTGGTCCGCGAGCGGTGCCACGGTCGTCCAGGTCGTCACCGACGACCGTCCGTTCCTGGTCGACTCGGTCACGATGGAGGTGCTCAGGCAGGGCTGGAGCATCCGGGAGGTCTACCATCCGCAGTTCGCCGTCCGGCGGGACGTGGCCGGGGCACTGCAGGCGGTGGTGCACACCAAGGAGGCCGACCGGGACCCGAGTGTGGTCCGTGAGTCCTGGATGCACCTGGAGATCCTGCCGCCCGGAGACCAGACCCGGGTCGGTACCCGCAACGACGAGCTGACCCAGGGGCTGCTCAAGGTGCTGCGCGACGTCGAGGACGCCGTTCAGGACTGGGCCAAGTTCCTGGACAAGGCCCAGCAGGCCATCGACGATCTTGACGACACCCCAGAAGTCGTCCACCCGGGAGAGGTGGCCGACGCCAAGGAGCTGCTGGTGTGGTTGATGGACCACCACTTCACCTTCCTGGGCTACCGCGAGTACACCCTGGTGCGGGATGCCGGTGGGATGAGATACGAGCCGGTGCCAGGCACCGGGCTGGGCATCCTGCGTGCCGACAAGGACGTCGAGGGAGCCTTCCACGCCCTGCCGCCGGAGAGCGGGCGTCCGTTGTTGATGGTGATCACCAAGGACAACTTCAAGTCGACCGTGCATCGGCCCACCTACCTCGACTACATCGGCCTGCGCACGCTGGACGAGGACGGCAACGTCACCGGTGAGCGCAGGTTCCTCGGCCTATTCGCCTCCTCGGCGTACTCGGAGTCGGTGCCCAGGATCCCGGTGCTGCGCAGCAAGGCGAAGGAGGTGCTGAGGCGGTCCGGCTACGACGAGTCCAGCCATGGTGGCAAGGCGATCATGGACGTGCTCGACACCTATCCGCGCGACGAGCTGTTCCAGACCAGGGTCAGCGAGCTCGCCCCGATCGTCGACCGAGTCGCACACCTCAAGGAGCGCCGGCAGGTACGGCTGTTGGTCCGCCGCGACCCCTACAACCGTTACCTGTCCTGTCTGGTCTACCTGCCGCGTGACCGCTACACCACGGCCGTTCGGACGAAGATGCAGAACGTGCTGATGGAGGCCCTGGGCGGGGCCTCGATCGACTACTCGGCTCGGGTGACCGAGTCGGTGCTGGCCCGGCTGCATTTCGTCGTACGGATGCCGGTCGGCCAGTCGCTGCCCGAGATCGACCTCCGCGAGCTCGAACGCGAGCTGACCCGGGCCACCCGGTCGTGGAACGACGAGTTCGCCGACCAGCTGGCGGCCTCGGGTGAGGACGGCGAGCTGACGGCGCTGGTCGGCGCCCTGCCGGAGGGGTACAAGGAGGACTTCACCCATCGGCAGGCGGTGCAGGACCTGAAGGCGCTCGCCGCGCTCACGGGCGACGACGAGATGTCGATGGCGGTGTACAAACCGGACCGCAGCGTCGACGAGGCCGATCTGCGGTTGAAGATCTTCCGGGTGCACGAGTCGATGTCGCTGTCGCGGGTGTTGCCGCACCTGTCGCTGCTCGGCGTCGACGTCATCGACGAGCGGCCCTACGAGCTGGACCTGAGCGAGACCGAGCGGGCCTACATCTACGACTTCGGGCTCAAGGTTCCCGGCGGTGAGGAGGGCGTCCGGACCCGCTGGACACCCGAGGCGCGGACCATGTTCAGCGAGGCGTTCGAGGCCTCCTACACCGGCCGCTCCGAGCCGGACGGGTTCAACGCCCTGGTGATGGGAGCCGACCTCAGCTGGCGTCAGGTCAGCGTCCTGCGCGCCATCGGCCGCTACCTCCGCCAGGCCGGCACCACCTACAGCCAGACCTACATCGCCGCTGCTCTGGCGGCCAACGTCGACATCGCACGGATGCTGAACGAGCTGTTCAACCTCAAGTTCGACCCAGGTCTCGGTCTGGACATCAGCGACCGACGGGAACGAACCGCAGCCGTCCAGGACAAGATCATGAAGGCGCTGGACAACGTCGCCAGTCTTGATCATGACCGGATCGTCCGGTCCTACCTGGCGGTGATCGCGGCGGTCGTCCGGACGAACGCGTTCCAGCCGGACCGGCAGGCGCTGACGATGAAGCTGCTGCCTCGACAGATCCCCGACCTGCCCGAGCCTCGGCCGGAGTTCGAGATCTTCGTCTACTCACCGCGCGTCGAGGGCGTGCACCTGCGCTTCGGCTCGGTGGCCCGTGGCGGGTTGCGCTGGTCGGACCGGGCCGAGGACTTCCGCACCGAGGTGTTGGGGCTGGTCAAGGCGCAGATGGTCAAGAACGCGGTGATCGTCCCGGTGGGAGCCAAGGGCGGCTTCTACTGCAAGCGACTGCCCGACCCGGCACGCGACCGGGAGGCGTGGATGGCAGAAGGGGTGGCGTGCTACCGGCTGTTCATCACCAGCCTGCTGAACGTCACCGACAACATCGTCCGCGGCCGGGTGGTGCCGCCGGCAGACGTGGTGCGCTACGACGACGACGACCCCTATCTCGTGGTGGCCGCAGACAAGGGCACCGCCACCTTCTCCGACATCGCCAACGAGATCTCGGTCGGCTGCGACTTCTGGCTGGGCGACGCGTTCGCCTCAGGCGGTTCGGCAGGCTACGACCACAAGGCGATGGGTATCACCGCCCGCGGCGCCTGGGAGTCGGTCCGGCGCCACTTCAGGGAGATGAGCATCGACTGCCAGACCACCGACTTCACCTGTGTCGGGGTCGGGGACATGAGCGGGGACGTGTTCGGCAACGGGATGCTGCTCAGCAGGCACACCAAGCTGGTGGCCGCGTTCGACCACCGTCACCTGTTCATCGATCCCGACCCGGACCCGGCCGCCAGCTGGCAGGAGCGTGACCGGCTGTTCCGGATGCCGCGATCGACCTGGGCCGACTACGACCAGAAGCTGATCTCCGCGGGTGGCGGGATCTTCCCCAGAACGCTGAAGTCGATTCCCATCACCGAACAGATGCGGGCGGTGCTCGGTATCGACGGCGACGTCGAGGCGCTGTCGCCGACCGAGTTGATCACCGCGTGCCTCAAGGCTCCGGTCGACCTGTTCTGGAACGGCGGCATCGGCACCTATGTCAAGGCCTCCTCGGAGAGCAACGCCGACGTCGGTGACAAGGCGAACGACAGCCTGCGGGTGAACGGTGGGGACGTCCGTGCCCGCTGTGTGGGTGAGGGCGGCAACCTCGGCTGGACCCAGCTGGGGCGGATCGAGTACGCGGCCAGGGGCGGCCGGATCAACACCGACTTCATTGACAACTCGGCCGGTGTGGACACCTCCGACCATGAGGTGAACATCAAGATCCTGCTGGCCGGCGAGATCGCCGCCGGCCGGTTGGAGGCGAGCAGGCGCGACGAGTTCCTTGCGTCGATGACCGATGAGGTCGGGGAGCAGGTGCTGCGGGACAACTACGAACAGAACCTCGCCCTGGCCAACAGCGAGTTCCAGGCGCTGTCGATGGCCGGCGTGCACGAGGACTGGATGGAGCGGTTGGAGGAGGCGGGACTGCTGGACCGGGTGCTCGAGGGCCTGCCCAACCCTGAGGCGATGGAGAACCGGCGGGCGGAGAAGAAGGGTCTCACCTCACCGGAGCTGGCCACCCTGCTGGCCTACACCAAGATCGTTCTGGAGCAGGAGGTGCTCGAGTCGGACCTGCCTGACGACCCGTACCTGACCGACCGGCTGATCGACTACTTCCCGTCGGCGATGCGACAGCAGTACGCAGCGGTGATGCCCGAGCACCGGCTGCATCGCGAGATCGTCACCACGGTGGCCGTGAACCAGTTCGTCAACACGTCCGGCATCACCTGCTTCCACCGACTGTCCAGCGAGAACGGGGCGGCCCCGGCCGAGGTGCTCCGCGCCCAGATCGCGGCGCGCGAGCTGTTCGGCGCGGCCGAGCTGGAGCGTCGGATCGAGGAGCTCGACCACCAGGTGGAGGCATCGGTGCAGACCAGGATGCGGATGGAGGTGCGCACCCTGGTCGAGCGGGTGACGCGCTGGATCCTCAGCAACAGAAGGGCTCCGATCGACATCGGCGACGTGGTACGGCAGTTCGGGCCGGGGGTGCGGAAGGTCCAGCAGCTGCTGCCGACGCTGCTGGTCGGCCGTGAGGCGAAGGCCTACCAGCGCCGGTTGGAGGCCTACTGCACGGCCGGTGTCGCCGAGGAGCTGGCGACGGCGATTGCCGTCCTGCCGGCGGCATACCCGGCCCTGACGATCGTGCAGACCGCGATCCGCGACGACATCGACGTACTGCGGGTGGCGACCACCCACTTCACGCTCGGGCAGCGGCTCGGCCTGGACCGGCTGCTGCGGCGGATCATCGACCTGCCGCGCGACGACCGTTGGCAGACGATGGCCCGGGCGGCACTGCGGGACGATCTGCACGCGGTCCACGCCCAGCTGACCGCGGCCGTGCTGGCGCAGAAGTCCGAGGTGACCGACGTCGAGGAGCTTGTCGGGGACTGGGAGAAAGCCACCCCGCTGCTGTCCAAGACGGTGAAGACCCTGGCCGCCATCTGCGAAGGGTCGCCCGAGCTGGCCAGGCTGTCGGTGGGGTTGCGGATGGTCCGTGGCCTGCTGACGGTGGCGCGCTGACAGGGGCGGGAAGCCGGACGTCAGCGTGATACACCTGATGGATGCGGATCGACCTGCACACCCACTCCCGAGTGTCGGACGGAACGGACTCACCGGCTGAACTGGTGCTGAAGGCGGCCGAGGCCGGGCTCGATGTGGTGGCGCTCACCGACCACGACACCTTCGACGGACTCGACGAGGCCGTCGCCGAGGGCGGGCGCGTCGGTGTCCAGGTGGTGCGCGGGATGGAGCTGTCCTGCTCCCGACGCGGGCAGAGCGTGCACCTGCTCGCGTACGGTGCCGATCCGGATCACGTCGGGTTGGCCGAGGAGATGGTCCGGGTGCGGCAGGGGCGTAGCGGGCGGCTGCTGCCGGTGCTGGCCAAGCTGGCCGAGCTCGGCGTTCCGGTCACCCAGGAGGAGGTGATGTCCTTCGTCGGTGACAGCCCGTCGGTCGGACGACCGCACATCGCCGACGCGTTGGTCGGCGCCGGCCACGTACAGGATCGGACGGAGGCGTTCGACCGGTTCCTGGCCGACGGCGGACCGGCGCACGTCACCCGGTACACCATCGGGATCGGCGAGGGGATCGACCTCGTCCACGCCGCCGGTGGGGTGGCGGTGATCGCCCACCCGTGGGGCCGCGGGCGGGAGCGGGTGCTGCCTGAGTCGGCGCTGGAGCAGCTGGTCGCCGACCATGGCCTGGACGGGATCGAGGTCGACCATCAGGACCATGCGACCGAGGTCCGGGAGCGGCTGCGCACGCTCAGCAGCCGACTCGGCGTACTGATCACCGGTTCCAGCGACTATCACGGCACCGGCAAGGTCGATCATGAGCTCGGCTGCAACACCACCGCGCCGGAGATGTTCGCCGAGCTGCTGCGCCGGATCGGCCGCTGAGGCCGGCCGCCCGTTGCCGTCACCGCAGGGGTGACGCCGACTTCGCGCACCCTGGTGGTCGTCACACAGGGTCGACCCTGTGTGAAGTCACCTCAAGGTGCGCGAAGTGCCGGTTTCGGTGCGTACGGCCAGGTCAGAGTGAGCGCAGCAGCTTGGCCAGCGTGTCGGCGGTCGCCTCGGGTGCCTCGTAGTTGGGGCAGTGGTCGGCGTCGGGGATGACGACCACGCTGGTGCCGAGCCGGGCAGCCATCTCGTCCTGCTCCTGCTGGGGCCAGGCGATGTCGCCCTCGCCTCGGACGACGAAGACCGGAAGCCCGGTCGCCCTCAGCTCGTCGATCTGGTCGGCGGTATCGATGAGGATCTGGGACATCCCCGACAGTGAGGCGGGGTTGCCGGTGACGAAACGCCGCCGGAGGAAGGCTTCGACCTCCGGCGCGTTCGGCGGCGCCCCCTGCGCCTGCTCGATCTGCACCTTCTGCGCGTACACGTCGCCGATCTCCATCGTGGCCAGCGAGTCGATCATCAGCTGCAGCCCCGACCCGTCGCCATGCCCTCCCGGCCCGGTGCAGAACAGCGTCACGCTGGCCCAGAGCCCGGGATGACGGATGGCGGTCCGGGCGGCCACCAGGCCACCGAAGCTGTGACCGAGCAGGTGCACCGGCTGGCCGGCGACATGCCCAGGCAGCTGCTGGGCGAACGCGGCGGCGTCCTCGGCGAACGCATCCAGGCTGAAGTCGTCTCCGGCGGCGGCGCTCTCGTACTGGCCGCGCTGGTCATAGCTGTACGCGGAGAAGCCGCGATCCGCCAGCAGCGGCATCAGGACCGAGAAGTCCTCCTTGGAGCCGGTCCAGCCGTGCACGAGCAGCACGCTCGCCTCCGGCTCGGCGGCCGGGACATAACTGGCTGCCAGGGAGACGCCACGTCCCGTCGGCTCGATGACGGTGGACCTGACCTGGGGCGGAGTCTCGACTGTGCGTGGGCTGACCATGGCAGCCACTCTAGAAGGAGGCACAATGGCTCTCAATGACCACCTCAGCCAAAGCCCGCATCATCGCCGTCGCCAACCAGAAGGGCGGCGTGGCCAAGACGACCAGTGTCGCCTCGATCGGCGCGGCCCTCGCCGACCTCGGGCAGCGGGTGCTGCTGGTCGACCTCGACCCGCAGGCGTGCCTCACCTTCTCCTTGGGCTACGACCCGGAGACTCTGGAGCGCTCCGTCCACCAGGTGCTGCTGGGGGAGGTGAAGGCGGCCGAGGTACTGATCGAGACCGAGGAGGGTCCGGTGCTGCTCCCGGCCACCATCGAGCTGGCGACGGCCGAGCAGCAGCTGCTGATGCGGACCGGGCGGGAGCAGCTGCTCAAGGCGGCGTTGGCTCCACTGGCCCGGCAGTTCGACGTCATCCTGCTGGACTGCCCGCCCTCGCTCGGCATCCTGACCACGCTGGCGATGACCGCTGCCAGTGGGGTGCTGATCCCGCTGCAGTGCGAGACGCTGTCGCACCGCGGTGTGGGGCAGCTGCTGGACACCGTCTATGACGTGAAGAGGATGACCAATCGCCGGCTCAAGGTGATCGGCGTGCTGCCGACGCTGTTCGACTCCCGCACGAACCACTCCCGGCTGGTGCTGGACCGGATCGGTGCGGACTACGGCATCGACGTTGTCGGGCCGCCGATCCCCAAGTCGGTCCGGTTCGCCGAGGCGCCGGCAGCCGGCCGGTCCATCCTGGCGACGGCGCGGTCCTCCAAGGGCGCTGCGGCCTACCGTGAGGTGGCCCAGGCGCTGCTCGGAACGGAGACTGCGGCGACCACCTAGCTCTCAGCCCGGTCGCCGCCGCTGTGGGCCCAACCCACCCGGCTAGCCCGCTTCGTGGGGCCTCTGGTCAGCTCTCCTGTGCGGGTGCCGAGTCGGACTGCGAGTTGCGGGAGCGGCTGCGCCGCCGCCGGCGCGGGGTCTGTCCTTCGCCCGACGTGCCCGCCTCGTCCGATGGGCCCGCGGAGTGTTGGGCGGTCGGCTGGGCGTCGGAAGTGGCGCTGGCCTCGACCGGTTCGCCGTTGCGGGTCCGTCGCCGCTGCCGGCTGGTCCGCGGCCGATCCTCCCGGCGACCACTCTCGGTATCCCGGCGCGGCCGGTCCGAGCGCGGCGAGCCGGACCGAGATGACCCGGCGGCAGCCGACGGCCGGGCCGGGACGATGCGTCCCTTGGTACCCGGGTCGATGCCGAGGTCGTGGTAGAGGTGCTCGGACGTGGAGTAGGTCTCCTGCGGCTCCTCGAAGGGCAGCCCCAGCGTGTTGTTGATCACCTTCCACCGAGTCCGGTCGGCCCAGTCGACGAAGGTGATCGCCACCCCGGAGGCCCCGGCCCGACCGGTGCGGCCGATCCGGTGGACATAGGTCTTGTCGTCATCGGGGCACTCGTAGTTGATCACATGCGTGACACCCTCGACGTCGATGCCGCGGGCGGCGACGTCGGTGGCGACCAGGACGTCGACGCCACCCTCGCGGAACTTCGTCAGCGCCTTCTCCCGGGCGATCTGGGACAGGTCGCCATGGATCGGTGCGGTGGAGAAACCGCGCTCGGTGAGATCGTCCGCGACCCGCTGCGCAGACCGCTTGGTACGGCAGAAGATCATCACCCGGTTGCGGTTCTCGGCCTGCAGGATGCGGGCCACCACCTCGGGCTTGTCCAGGTCGTGCGCCTGGTAGACGAACTGGGCCGTGGTCGGGACGGTCGTCTCGTCGCCGGCGGACTCGGCCCTGATGTTCACCGGGTGCCGCAGGTGGGTGCGGGCCAGAGAGACGATCGCGCTCGGCATGGTCGCCGAGAACAGCATCGTCTGGCGCAGCTCGGGGGTTTTGGACAGGATGCGCTCGACGTCGGGCAGGAAGCCGAGGTCGAGCATCTCGTCGGCCTCGTCCAGCACCAGCACCTTGATGTGGCTCAGGTCCAGGATCCGGCGGTCGACCAGGTCCAGCAGTCGGCCGGGGGTGCCCACGACGACGTCGACGCCGGTGGCGAGCGCGTCGATCTGCGGCTCGTAGCCAACGCCGCCGTACACGGTGAGCACTCGGGCGCCCCGCTGTGACGAGGCGGTGGTCAGGTCCTTGCTGACCTGGCTGGCGAGCTCGCGGGTGGGGCAGACGACCAGCGACTGCGGGGCCCCGGGCTTGGCGAGCTGGTCGTAGTCACGGTCACCGGGGATGATGATGCGCTGCAGCAGCGTCAGCCCGAAGGCCAGCGTCTTGCCGGTGCCGGTGCGGGCCTGGCCGATCATATCGGTGCCGGTCAGTGCGATCGGGATCGCCATCGCCTGGATCGGGAAGGGGTGGACGATGCCCACGGCGGAGAGTGCGTCACACAGTGAGGGCATCACCCCCAGGTCCGCGAAGGTGATCTGCTCGACCACGGGCGGGGTTGACTCGGTGGTCTCGGCTTCGGTCATGCTGGTGTTCGTCAGGGTCTCGCCTTTTCGGGTCTTGGGAGGTAGAGAGTTCACCTGGATTTCCGGCACATCGCAGCAAAAGTGTGGCGCGGTGCCAGGAGTTCAGGGACGCACTCAACGTTGCGTACGGCCCGAGTCTATCGCGAACTGCCGGAAACCGCGGTTAGGCTGCCGTCCATGAGCGATACGCAGGGCCCGTCGGGACCCGAACCCGAGCCCGGACCTCCCTCGTCGGCGGGACCTGCGGGCCTGTCCGGGGACATGGACTACCGGCAGGGAGCGGTCGACCTGCTCGGGGTGCTGGCCTACGGCGCGCTGACCGCCTTCGAGCGGCTGGCCGAGGATGCGCGGATGGCGCCGTCGCTGGCCGACAAGGTGTACGTGGCGACGATGGCGGCACACCAGATCGAGCATTTCGCCCGGGTACGGGACCGGCTGGCCGAGCTGAACGCCGATGTGATGGTGGCGATGGAGCCGTTCCACGCCCCGTTCGACGCCTTCCACGAGTACACCGCGCCCAAGGACTGGTACGAGAGCCTGCTGAAGGCCTATGTCGGTGACGGCTTCGCCGCGGACTTCTACCGGGAGGTGGCGGCGTTCGTCGACCCCGACACCCGCGCGCTGGTGCACGAGGTGTTGGCCGACGAGGGACACGGCGAGTTCGTGGTGGAACAGGTCCGGTCCGCGATCGCCGAGGACCCGGCCAAGGCCGGCCGGCTGGCACTGTGGGGCCGCCGGCTGGTGGGGGAGGCCCTCACCCAGGCTCAGCGGGTTGCGGCGAACCGCGATGCGCTGACGAGCCTGTTGACCGGGACCGTGGACCGCCCCGGGATGGACCTGGCCGCGATCAGCCGGATGTTCTCGCGCCTGATCGAGAACCACACCAAGCGGATGGCGAAGCTCGGCCTGCAGGCCTGACCTGCTGCTCAGATGCCGCTGAAGCCGACCCGGCGGGCGTTCTCCTCGCCGAGGTCGAGGTAGCCGATCGAGGCTGCCGGCACGACCACCTTGCGACCCCGGTCGTCGCTCAGGGTCAGCAGCCCGTCGGAGGCCAGCGCCTTGGCCAGGGCCTTCTCGATGTCGTCCGCGGTACTGCTCGTCTCGAGCACGATCTCGCGGTTGACGTGCTGGATGCCGACCTTGATCTCCACGTGTTCCTCCTGCATGCCGGGCCCGCCACTCAGAGCGGGTGTCTTCGCTGGTCGCTGATGTCGTCTGGTGCATCTCCCACCGTGCCACATGCCGGCGTCGAACCGGGCACCTGTTCGCGCACGGCGGAGACCGCCGCCCGGCGGCGCCGGCTGGCCGGCTAGAGGGTGGCCTTCTCCTCGTCGGTGGCGGGACGGATGACGAGTCGGGTCCAGGCTCCGACGTAGACCCGGTCGTCGGCATCGAGTTCGTGCTTGGGTCCCACCGGGATCGGGTCGGTGGGCAGCGGACCGCTGGCCGGGCCAACGAAGGTGCCGTTCGACGAGTCGAGGTCCTCGACCCACCACCGGCTGCCGTCGCTGGTGAGCTGGGCCTGCCGCCGGCTGATGCCGGTGTCGGTCTCACAGTCGACGTCGGGGTTGATGTTGCGGCTGCGGGACTTGCGGCCGATCAGCGCGGACCTGGCGCGGAGCGGGATGACCTCGGGCAGGCCGGGGGAGGGCATCGGGTCGGGACTCTCCTGGGCCTGGTACCAGTCCGGGTCCACCCACACCTCGACCACCCAGTCCACCCCGGCGGTTGGGGGCGGGGTCGCACCGGCCTCGGCGGCGCCCCCGTCGGCCGGGGGAGCAGCGACCGCCGGCGGTGTCTGCACTGCCGAGGTGGCCGCGGCCTCCGGTGCAGGACCGGCGCTGCGCGGCATGGTGCCGGTGGTGAAGTCGTAGCCGCAGCCCTCACAGAACAACGCCTCGGGAAGGTTCTGCAGGCCGCAGTTCGGGCAGGTCTGCGGTCCCAGACCCTGCTCGGCCGTGCCCGGGGTGGCCAGCTCCGGCGCGGGCGCCTCCGGGGCAGCGGGGCTGGACGTGCGGGCGGCGGTGTCGATCGGCGCTCCACACACGTCGCAGTAGTCCTCAGCCTCCGAGCGGTGTCCAGCGGGACAGGTTGCGGTCATGACGTCTCCTTCGATCTCGAGGCTAGCGACTGTGGGCCATCGGCTACTTGATCCGGGTGGTTTTGGTGGAGGCCGTGTCCAGGGCCATCTCGTCGGCCTTGTCGACCGAGCGCTTGAGCCGGACGGTCCCGGTCTCCTCGCTGTCGATGTCGACGACCTTCCGCAGCTTCTGGGTCGCCTCCTCGTTGCCGGTCTCGGCAGCGAGCTGCACCGCCCTGCCCAGCTTGGTGGTCGCCCGGGCGTCGTCACCGGCGGCCTTGGCCGCCAGGCCCTCCTGGATCGCCTCGGCCAGCTCGGTCTGGCCGGTGTAGTGAGCCACCTCGGCGTTGATCCGGGTCGTCAGCGAGTCGTCATCCGACCACTTGGCCTTTACCAGCCCCTGGGCGACGATCTGGTCACCGAGCGCCAGCTGGACGCGCGCAGCCAGCTGCTCCTGACCGATCGCCTTCGCCGGCAACCGCACCGCGACGTGGTAGTCGCGGGACTCGTCGCCCCAGGACCCGGTGGGGTAGGCGCCGGTCAGCGGGTTGACCTGGCGGCGACGTCCGGTCAGGTCCTCCACCGTCGGCGAGACCTGGCGGACGAACAGGATCTGCGCGCCCTGCGGGGTCCAGACGCGCAGCTGGGCGTCGGCCACGCCCCGGCTCATCGCCCGGGTCATCAGGTCGGAGAACACCTGCGTCATCTGCTCCGGCTGCGGGATGATGTCCACCGTGCCCAGCAGCGCCTGGGCGATTCGGCGTACCTCCGCCACCTGCCAGTCGACACCGACACCGCGGCAGTCGCACTGGAACCGGCCGGTGACCCCGCGGATCGCCGCCGTCAGCTGCTCCGGCGTCTCGTTGTGGTTCTCGCCATCCGTCAACAGGATGGCGTGCCGCTGCACCACCGCGGGCACCGAGTCGAACAGCCGGGCCGCCAACATCAGCCAGGTGCCCATCGCGGTGCCACCGTCGGCCCGGAACTGCTGGATGGCCTGCAGGGCCTGATGGCGCGTGTTCGGGTCCATCCGGACCATGCCGGTGCTGGACCGGGCGGGCGGATAGGCGAGGTAGGCCTGGTGGCTGCCGGCGACCACGGCGAACCAGGTGCCGTCGAGGATCTGCTGCACCGCCGCCGCGGCCGCCACCTTGGCGGCTTCGAGCTTGATCCGTCCCATCGAACCGGAGGTGTCGACGATGATGATCTCGCCGGCGTCACCGCCGCCGCTCTGACCGGCCGCTCCGGCTCCCGAGCAGGTCAGCGTGACGATGGCGTTGACATCGGTCCCGCCGTCCGGCAGGAACTCGTTCTGATACACGCTGGCGCTGAACTCAGCCATGATCGCCTTTCCCCTTTGTTGTCCATCTGGTCGTGGGTACGTCTGGTCGTGGGTACGTCTTGTGGTGGGTACGTCTGTTGCGGGCACCTGCAGTATCCCGCCGGCCGGGTCCATGGCCCTATCCCGCCCGCGGTCCTCATCCCTGGCTGCCGGCGACAGCGGTGTGTCGGGCCAGTGCAACCGTGATGTTGTCCTTGCCGCCCTGCTCGCAGGCCCAGTCCACCAGTGCCTGGGCCAGCGCCGCCGGCCCGGGCTGCCCCGGGGAGAGCTCACCGACCAGCTGCTGGAGGGCGTCGGCCTCCGAGGCGTAGTTCCACAGCCCGTCGGAGCAGACCAGCAGCCAGCCGTCAGCGTTCACCGTCAGCGAGCCGGTGCGCGGTTCGAAGCCCGGGCTGTCGCGGCCCAGCCACTTGGTGATCGCGTGTGCCTGGGGCCCGTTCTCGGCCTCGGAGCGGGCGACACCGGACTCGATCCGGACCTGGGCCACCGAGTCATCCTGGGTCAGCTGCTGGGCGCGTTCGGTGCCGCCCAGGTCGGGGATCCAGTACGCCCGTGAGTCACCCACATTGCCGTACACGATCAGGTCGCCCTCGAGTACCGCAGCGACGAAGGTGCAGGATGCGGTGCTGTCGGCATCGGCGGTGCTGTTGTCGACCACCGCGGTGTTCGCCTGGGCCGCTGCGGAGCGGATCGCCGACGCCAACGCGCCGACCCGGCTGGCCACCGGGCCGATGCCCGCGGGGCGGAGGGAGACCAGGACGTCCCGAGCCCGGCGGGCGGCGGCCAGGCTCGCTACGTCGGAGTCCTGCGAGGTGGAGACACCGTCACAGACGACCAGTACGGCTCGGGAGTTGGGCTCGGCGTCGGCGGCGATGGCCGAGGCGTCCTCGTTGCGGTGGTGCCGGACGCCCCGGTCGCTGACGGCGGCGACCCAGTCGGCCGGCAGCTCGGTGTAATGGTCGCGCTCCCGCGGCGCCCTGGTGCCGCAGGTCTCGCAGTAGCCGTCGGCGCCGACCACACCGCCGCACTCGGCGCAGGGCCTGGCCGCGGCCGGCGGATCGGTGGGCGCCTCCGGGGTGACCGGGCGGGAGAGCGAGATGGGGGTCTCGTCGGCTGCCGGGGTGGGCGGGTCCGCTGACGGGGTCAGTTCGGAGCCGCACGACTCGCAGAAGCTGTCCACCGCCGCAACCTCGGCGCCGCAGGTGGGGCACCTGAGCGGGGTCGGGGTCTGGGCTGAGGTCATCGCAGGCTCCATCTTCTGAACTCGTTGGCCCGGTCGACCATGGCGACCCGGGTCTCGTCGTCGGGGGCCATCCTGGCCAGCTCCCGGTAGGTGTGCTCGAGCCCGTCGTGCAGCGACTGCGGTACGGCGGCGTAGGAGCCGATCCGGATCTTCTGCTGCGGACCCTTGGACCGGACCGCGTCCAGCGCCTTGTGCAGGACCTTGATCGTGAACTGGGCACGGTCGGCCGGGTCGAGCTGGACCGAGGCGATGCTGGCCATGGCCGCCGACAGCGACTCCAGGCTGCCCCCCGAGGCGTACAGATGCACGGCCCGCTGGCGGCGGGACTCGATGTAGCCGCGGCTGGTGGGCGGCACCAGGTCCAGTGCGGCTACCGCCCCGTCGATGTCGCCCCGGTCGGCGCGCACCCGGGCCATCCCGAACGCGCCGGCGGCGACATAGTTGGCGTCGGTGCTGGCGCAGATGCCATACATCGACTCCGCCAGCACCGGCTCGCCGCCCCGCTCGCACGCCAGGCCGAGGGCCAGCTTCGGGGCCAGCTCGCCCGGCACCTGCCCGTACACCGCATTGAACGAGGACTGGGCAGACCTGATGTCGCCGCGCTGCAGCGCTGACAGACCGGCGATCCAGACGGCCCGCCACTCCCAGGGGTCGGCCGCGAGCATCTCCTCGACCACCTGCTCGACCAGCGGAGCCCGGCGCAGCTGCAGCGCCGTTCGGGCTCGGGCCAGCTGCACCTCCGCGGTCGTCTCCGGAGCGGTCAGCAGCGCCTCGAAGCGCGCCGCCGGGTCGTCGATCCCGATGTTGCTGAGCCAGGCGTACTGCGGGTCGGTGGTGTCCTGCCGGAGCGCCGGCAGCTCGTCCCATTCGAGCACGTCGCTGGTGATCGCCGGCGACTCGAACAGCATCGAGGCAGCCGACGTCGCCGCGGTGCCGACGACCGTCCGACCCACCTCCTCGCGCAGCACGCCGAGCAGTTGCACCCGAAGCTCGTCCACCGAGGCGAACCGGTCCGCCGGATCCGGGGCGCAGGCCTTCGCCAGCAGCCGGTAGAGCGAGTCGTGCTGCTGGAACAGCGGCGTCTGGTCCACCGGGGGCAACGAGTCGACGTAGGTGGTCTGGTAGCCCCGGAACTCCATCATCAGCACCAGCAGGGTGCGTCCGATGGTGTAGATGTCCGAGGCGACGGTGGTGCCCATCTCGGCCACCTCGGGGGCCTGGTAGCCGACGGTGCCGTAGATGGCCGACTCCTCGTCGTCGAGCCGCCGCACCCCGCCGAGGTCGATCAGCTTGATGTCGTCGCCGACCTGGATCAGGTTGTCGGGCTTGAAGTCGCAGTAGACCAGTCCGAGGTCGTGCAGGTACTGGAAGGCCGGCAGCACCTCGAGGATGTAGGCGATCGCCTGGTCCACCGGCAGCGGGTCGTACTCACCGTTGTTGGCCCGCATCCGCTCCTTGAGCAGTTGCTTCAGGGAGGTGCCGCCGACAAACTCCATCACGATGTAGCCGGCGTCCTCGTGGGTGACGAAGTTGTAGATCTCGACGATCTGCGGATGCTCGACCTGGGCCAGGAAGCGCTGCTCGGCGATGGCGACGGCCAGCGCGTCGGCGTCGCCGGTGTTCAGCAGCCCCTTCAGCACCACCCAGCGGTCGGACACGTTCTTGTCCCGGGCCAGATAGATCCAGCCCAGACCGCCGTGGGCCAGGCAGCCGGCGACCTCGTACTGGTGGGCCACCAGATCGCCCGGCTTCAGCTTCGGGTTGAACGAGAACGGGTTGCGGCACTTGGGGCAGAAGCCCTCCGTCCGGCCAGGCTCCCCGGCCCGGCTCCGCCCGACCGGCGCACCACAGCGGGGGCAGTTGCGTTTGTGCTCGGGGACCTGCGGGTCCTTCATGATCGCCCGGGAGGCGTCGATCACGGGCATCGGCGGGACTCGGGTCAGACCCGCTCCGAGCCGGGCGGAGCGCAGCCGGGCCGAGCCGGGGTGGATCCTCCGGGTGATGGTCGATCCGCTGGCGGTCGCGCGCTTGGACCCGAGCGCTATCGAGTCCAGCCGCGAGGACCCACGGGTGATGGTGGACAAGGGTGCCGAGCCGGAGCCTTCCTGCTGCTCGACAGCCACGCCCTGGTCCGGCTCCATCCCGCAGACGTCGCAGTAGCCGTCGAGGATGGTGCCGGTGCACCCTGGCCGTCGGCAGCGCTGCCCGTCGGCAGCGGCCGGTCTTCCCAGCGCGACGGTCGGACCGGTGCGCCCGCTGGCGGTCGCCGGTGCCTGAGCAGGCCCGCCGGCGGTCGCCGGTGCCTCCGCAGGACTGCCGCAGACGTCGCAGTAGCCGTCGAGGATGCTGCCGGTGCAACCCGGCTGAGTGCACCTGGTCGGTGCGACGGGAGTGCTCATGGGGACTCTCCTGACTTCGCGGTGACCTGAAGATAGCTCTGGTAGAGCGACACGAGCTGGCCGGCGATGCCCATCCGGACGGGTCGGCGCGCCAGCGCATCACTGGCCATCTCGTCGGCCCGCCGGACGTCCGGGTCGTCGTCCACACCGAGGGCGGTCGCCTTGGCCCGGTAGGCCGCCAGCCGGCTGACCAGCTCGTCGTAGTCGTGCAACGCCCTGGTGTAGGCGTCCTGGGCGTGGGTCATGGCCCGCGACACCTGGTCGAGCCGGCGGAGGAACACCTCCAACGCGGCTGGCGTGTTGGGCAGCGGTCCCAGCGCCTGCACGTCCGGGACGGCGTAGTTCGGCGCGGTGTCGACGGTGTGCACGCACTGGTCGGCCAGCTTCTGCAGCGCCACCTCACGGGCAGCCAGGTCGCGCAGCAGCTCCCGGGCCCGGTCGAGCCGGGCCGTGGCCTCACGGCGCTTGGCGGCATTGACGATCAGGTCCCGCTCGAACCGGGCGGCGTCGTTGCCGAGCGGCGGCAGCAGCCCACCGACGTCACCACCCCTGGCCGCCTTCTCCGCGATCTCCGCCAGCCGTGACCCCAACCGCTCCAGCTGCCGGCGCCCCTCGGCTCGGTGGATGACCGGTTCCAACTCGATCTGGTCCCGGATCCGTTCCAGCTGGGCGCGCAGCTCACGGACCCGTTCGGCCACCTCCAGCCCCGATGGGTCCAGCGCAAGCCTGACGCGGAGCTGGCCGGCCAACGCATCGGACAGTCGGCAGGCCTCCGGCAGGGACACCGCCAGGCCGGCCACGAATCCGCCCGCGCCACCCTTGGCGAGCATCGACTGGTCCAGTGTGCCGTCCAGCCGCCCCCAGATCAGTGCGGACATCCGTTCGCGTTCGGTCTGCCCGACGCGGCCGGAGTCCCAGGTGGCGAGCAGCAGCTCGTACCGGTCACTCACCGCCTTCCACAACGCCAGGGACAGCATCAGGTCGTGGGTGAGGGCGTCCTTCTGATCCGACTGCAGCGCCGCCCGGTCGAGCTGGTCCAGCTCGCGCCGCCGGTCGTCTCGCCACCGCCCGAGCGCGTCGAGGTACTCCAGCGCGGCGCGTGGTTCGACAGCGACGCCGAGCCGCCCGGGGGCCGCGGGGGCGACAGTGCCGGCCACGCCGGAGCTGCTGGGTGGGACCCCGGGAATCGTCATGGGGTGCGACCGTACTGCGCCGCGGGCGGCTTCGGCGCCTTGCCCAGCGGCCCGCTCAGCCAGGTGTTGTAGATCCTGGTCCACTCGCCGTCGGTGCGCATCCGCTCCAGCACCTGGTTGATGAAGCGGACCAGGTCGACCTGCTCCTTGTTGACGCCGATCCCGTACGGCTCCGCGGTGAACGCCTTCTGAGCGGGCACCTCGGCGTACGGGTCCTGCGCAGCCAGCCCGGCCAGCACCGTGTCATCCCCGGTGATGGCCGTCACGTCACCCTGCTGGAACATCACCAGGCAGCCGGTGTGGGTGTCGGCGCCGACCGGGATGGCCTTGGGGGCGAGCTTGATCAGGTTGTCCATACTGGATGTGCCCTTGGGCGCGCAGACCTTCTGCCCGGACAGGTCGGTGATCGACTTGGCCTTGGATCCCCTGCGAACCAGGAACTTCTGACCGGACCGGTAGTACTCGGTGGAGAAGGCGATCTGGGTCCAGCGGTCGCAGTTGATCGTCATATTGCGGGCGACGATGTCCACGGTTCCGTCCTGCAGCGCACCGATCCGCTGGGCTGCCGTGATCACCTTCAGCTCATAGGCGTTCTCGTCCCCGAAGATCGCCTTGGCGACGGCCTTCACCAGGTCGATGTCGAAGCCCTCGATCCGGCCGGAGAGAGGGTTCCGTGAGCCGAGCAGGTACGTGTCGGCCGAGACCCCGGCGATCAGCCGTCCCCGCTGTTGGATCTTGCGCATGGTCGAGCCGGCCGGCATCTTGCCGGGTGCAGGCAGAGTGCCCTCCGGCCGGTATGAGACGAGCGGGTTGCTGCACTTGACCGGTGCCTGACCGCCACCGCCCGAGGGCGCTTCGCTGCTGGGCGTTGGCCTCGGGATCGGGGTCGGGGCGTAGCCGGCGCTGCAGCCGCTCAGCAGAGCTGCCAGCAGGACGGTGCCGCTGAGCAACCGGCGCAGTCGGCTCGATCGGCCAGTGGTCATCGGTACTCCTTCAGCCTGGTGCCGATCCCGACCCAGGACAACCAGCCGGCGGCCAACGCGGCCAGGGCGGCGAGCACCGCGCCGAGCCAGAGCCCGACCAGTGGCCGACCGAGCGCTGCCGACGTGTCGGAGCTCGCTGAGGCCAGAAACTCGGCTACCGCACTGTTGAAGCTGCCGAAGGTCGCATTGGACGACTTGGCGCCGGTCCCGGTCGCCACCTGGACGGCGGCGTCCCAGCTGCCGCCGTCATCGAGCTTGCGGAGCTGCTGGTGGGTGGTCCGGTAGCTCTGCCAGAGCGGCTGGAGATCCTGCCCGCTCGACGGCAGGGCAGCGAGCCGGCTGTCGACCTGGGCCGCCGCTGTGGCCCAGGCCTTCTCGAAGGCCGCGCCCGACCCGCGGGCGATGAGCGTGAGGCTCTCGTTGGACTTGGCGTTGTTGGCCTCGATCCTGGCGCTGGCCGCGTCCCGGACGTCGCTGAACGAGCCCTGTTGGATTGCGTCGAGCCGCTGGCCCAGCCCATTCAGCGCGACCGAGCCCGCGATCAGGGTGGCCAGTACCAGCACGGTCGCCGCCAGCAGGCCGAGGTTGAAGGTGCGCCGGAACCGCCGGGCCACCCAGTACTGGGTGAAGAGCAGACCGCCGAGGGCGAGCAGCCCCGACAGGATGAACAGGTAGCCCAGGCCTGGGCTCATCTCATCCGCGGCACGCTCGGTGTTGGCCACGACCAGGTTGTCCAGGATCGGCAAAGCCGTGCTGCGCAGCTCTGCGCTGGCGTTGCGCAGGTACTGGGCGCCGACCGGGAAGCCCTGGCGGTTGTTGGCTCGGGCCTGCGCCATCGAAGCGGCGTAGCCGACCACCTCGTCATTGAGGGCTGCCAGCGCGTCGGCATCGGCCGGCTGGGCCTCGGCGGCCTCGGCGATCAACGCACTGGTCTGAGACAGTGCCCGGTCGTAGGTGGCACGCTGGGCGGGCGGCTCCAGGCCGCCGACCAGGAAGGCGTTGGTGGCGGTGGCATCGGCCTCGAGCAGGTTGGTCTGGATCTTCTGCACCCGGATCAGCTGGTCGGTGTTGTCCCTGGCGCGGTTCAACCCGTTCGCGGTGTTGCCGAAAGTGAAGGCGCTCAACGCCGCGAAGAGCAGTGACAGTGCGATCAGCATCGCTGCCAGCAGGCTGAGCCGTTGTGGTGTGCTGGCCCGGCGCTTTGCCGGGCCAGCCGCGGCAGGCGCGGTCTCGGCGGCCGGTCGGGCCGTCACCGGAGCCGAAGTCGACGTCGCCGCGGCCGGTGCCGCTGCCGGGGTCGGCGGTGGCGGCGCTGCGGCCGGCTGGGATGAACTCATCGGGCCTCCTCCGGTGCCGGCGGGTCGGCCGATCCGGCCGCTGTGATGGGCTCGACGGACCCGGCCGCTCTGGTGGGCTCGGCAGGTCCGGCCGCTGTGATGGGCTCGCCGGCCCCGGCCTCGGGGGCGGGCTCGTCGGGGTCGAGGTCCTCGGGCAACAGCTCGCGCAGTTGGCGGAGGGTGGGCTCCGCCACATCACGCAGCCGCCAGGCGTGGTGGCCGATCGCTGCCTCCAGGCAGTTGCGGGCGAACCGGCCGTTGCCGAAGGTGCCGCCCCGGGGTGTCGTCGCCAGGATCGAGGAGAAGCGGGTCAGGCAGTCGGGACTGACGTCGTAGTCGGCGGCCGAGGCCATCGCGGTGAAGATGTCGACCAGCTCCGGGTCGGAGTAGTCGTCGAACTCGATCGTCGTCCGGAACCGACTGGACAGCCCGGGGTTCTGAGCGATGAAGAGGGCCATCGGGTCGGGATAACCGGCGACGATCAGCACCAGGTCGTCGCGCTTGTCCTCCATCTCCTTGACCAGGGTGTCCACCGCCTCCTGCCCGTACTGGTCGCCGGCCAGGCTGTACGCCTCGTCGATGAAGAGCACCCCGCCTTCGGCCGACTTGACCACGTCGGCGGTCTTCATGGCCGTCTGCCCGAGGTAGCCGGCCACCAGCTCGGACCTGTCCACCTCGATCAGCTGACCCTTGGACAGCAGGCCCAGTGCCCGGTAGATGCCGCCCACCAGCCGGGCGACGGTGGTCTTCCCGGTGCCGGGGTTGCCGACGAAGATGAGGTGCCGGGTGATGGTCGGCGAGCGGAGCCCCGCCTTGGTGCGCAGCCCCTCGACCCGCAGCACCGCCACCTGGCGGTGGATCTCGGCCTTGACGTCCCGCAGGCCGATCAGGGAGTCGAGCTCTGCCAGCAGTTCCTCCAGCGGCCGGGCGGGCTCCGCCTTCCCGGCTGCGCCAGCTGCGCCGGTCGTCAGGGTGGGGCCCGAGGCTGCCGACGATCCGGGCTGGCCGGGGCCCTCCCGCTGCTCCGGGTTGGGCTGCGGCCCCGGAGCCGGCTGGTCGGGGAGCGTCGTCGGTGGCGCCGCGCCGTTCAGCGGTTCGAGCAGATGGCCCAGACCCAGCCGGGACAGGTCAGCGATGTTGTCCTGGGTCAGCCTGAGGGCCGCCAGCACGGGGTTGGTCGGCAGCAGCGGATCCGACACCGGGGTCGCCGCCCGGTCGACCGGCGGGGGGCGCCAGGTGCGGGCGGCATTGAGCTGTGCCGACGCCGCCAGAGCGGCGTTGCCGACAGCACGGGTTGTCGGTTCGCCGAGGTTGCCGGCCGCGGCGCTGACCCCGGCCAGGGCGCGAGCGTACAGCTCGGTGTGCGGTGAGCCGGCCACGCGCAGCTGCTCGAGCAGGACGGTCGGCGCGGCCCGCCACCGGCGGCCGCGGGAGGCGGCGTCGAAGAACTCCTGGCTGGTCGTGTGTCCGGTCTGCCGGCCCCAGTCGACGAAGGCCAGCCGGGACGACTCGGACACGGTGGCGGCCAGTGCCTCTCCCTCCGAGCGGGCCTGGTCGAGGGGCAGGCCGGCAGTGCGGGCGGCGTTCTCGAGTGCCCTCAGTGACTCGGCCAACGGGCGGGCCGGGTCGGGCGTCGACCCGTTCACTGCCCCTCCAGGTCGAGCGAGCTCTGCGGCGGCACGGCCGGGGTCGGAGTCCCGAGATCGAGATGCCCGCCCGTCGAGGCGTGACCGAACTTCTCCTGCAGGAACCGGCCGTGGGCGATCAGCGCGTCGGCGTCGGTGCGGCAGACGGCGTCGAAGATCTTGTCCATGGTGGCCCCGAGCAGGTCGAGCTGGTCGATCAGCAGCATCAGCGAGGTCTTGCCGCCCTCGACGGGCCTGGAGTCGGCCCACTGGCGCGGCAGCCGCAGGTAGCCGCCGAGCGCCTCCGGCAGGTAGTCGGTGGCGGTGGCCATCACCGAGTACGCCTCCTGGCTGCCCAGTCCGAGGTTGCGGAGCCTGGGCATGGTCTGCCGGACGGTGCCGCTGACCCGCTTGACCCGCGACACGACCGGTGCCGGCACGTCACTCTGCACGACCAGGGACTCGATCCGGTCCAGTGCGGCCATGATGTCCGCCTCGGTCGGGGCCGGTGGCGTGCTGACGATCGGGGCCGGCTGCTGCCTACCGGTGACCCTGGCCCACCACTTCTCGAGTGACATCTGTCCTGTTCTTTTCTGGGTCGGCACCGACCTGTTCGAGGCGGAGCTCAGCGCAGACCACGGCCGGTCGGGCCCTCGAGGTCGAGGCTGCCCGTCACCACCCGTTGGTCGGTCGAGGAGACGCGGTCCAGGTATTCGCGCGACTTGACGACCTCGGCCTCCAACGTCCCGATGGTGGCCGCCATGCTGTCCAGTGCCTGCACCTTGAAGGTGTCGATCGAGTCCATCGTGGCGTAGATGTTCTGGAAGGCCGCCTGCAGCTGCGGCAGGCCGATAGTGGCCGAGGCGGCCTGCTGCTGGATCTGTGCCGAGTTGTCACGCATCATCTCCGACGTCCGCTGGATCAGGTCGGACGTGGTCGTGTTCAGCGCGGTGATCTGGTCCAGTACCAGCTTCTGGTTGCCGAGCGCCTGAGCCACGATCACCGCCGTCCGCAGCGCCGACACCGTCGTCGTCGACGCCCGGTCGACACCCTTGATCAGCTCGATGTTGTTCTTGATGATGATGTCGATCGCCAGGTAGGACTGGATGGACACCGCCAGCTGGGTGAGCAGGTCCTGATGCTTCTGCCGGACATAGAACAGCACATCCTGGTTGAGCGCCTTGGCCTTCTCCGGCTCGACCATCTCCACCTCGGCGATGTGGGCCGACAGCCGGGCATCCAGCCGCTCGGCGATGTAGACGTAGGAGTTGAGCCGACCCATGTTCACCCACAGGTTCTGCTTCTCCATGGTCAGCGACACGTTGTCCTTGGTCAGCTCGTCCTGACCGTTGCGGAGGCTGTGCAGGATTGCGTTCAGGTGCGACTGGGCATCCTGGTAGCGGCGGAAGTAGTCGACGATCCGGTCACCGAACGGGATGATGCCGAACAGCTTGCGGGTGCCGGCGGCCTGGCTCGGGTCGAGCTCCTCCACCGTGCGGCGGAGCTCCTGCAAGGTGGTGCCGACGTGCGAACCCTCGGCGATGCCGCCCTCCTTCAGCGCCTTCACCGGCGTCTGCAGCAGCCGGTTGGAGGACTCTGCGGCCTTGCGGATGTCCACGTCCCCCATCGTGCGCACGTTGTCGGCCTGGGCGGCGAACTCGGGGGAGCGGGGCTGGGCGGTCAGCAGGGCGTCGATGAAACCATCCACCTTCTGGTCCAGGGCCGGCACCGTGGCCGGGTCGACCTGGGGAGCCATCGCCGGTGCCGCAGTGGCGGCGAGCGGCTGGATCGGCGCGGGGGCGGTCAGGGTCAACGCGGAGCCGGTCGGTGGCGCCAGCGGCGCGGGTGCCGCCGCAGCGGACGGTTGCTGGGTCGGATCGGTCATCAGCGGCCTCTCGTCGTCGCGCATCCCCTGGTCAGGCGGGAGCTGAGTTCGTGGACCGGTCAATCTAGCGGGCGATGGATCCACTCAGGCGCCAATCTACTCGGCTCGCACCAGGAAGGGACCCCCGTTTGTCACCCGTGATGGTGCTCGGCGTCACTCCGATGCCCGGTGTCGGTCCGGGGGAAGCCGCTGATGCCACGCCAGGCCAGGTTGCTGACCAGCTGCTTGGCCTCACCCAGGCTGACTGCTTCCTTGGCGGACACCCAGTAGCGGGCGCTGACCTGGGCGCTCCCCACCAAGGAGATGGCCAGCAGTTTGGCCTGATCCGGCGGCAGCGCCGTGTCCTCGGCGATCACCTCGGCAATGGCGTCAGCGATCTCGTTGTTGACCCGCCACAGTCGCTTCTGCACCTCGCCGTCGCCGGTCAGGTCGGACTCGAACACGAAGCGGAACTCGCCGCTGGAGTGGGACACGAAGTCATAGAACGCGTCCATGGTGGCCACCACCCGGTCGGCGTTCTTGTCGGTGGAGTCGAGCGCCTCCTCGACCACCTCGACCAGCTTGTCGCAGCTGCGGTCCAGCACGGCGAGGTAGAGATCGAGCTTGGAGGGGAAGTGCTGGTAGAGCACCGGCTTCGACACACCGGCGGAGTCGGCGATGTCGTCCATCGCGGCAGCGTGGTAGCCCTTGGACGTGAACACGTCGCTGGCAGCGTCGAGCAGCTGGGCTCGTCGCTGGTCGCGAGGCATCCGTACGACGCGTTGTGTGACCACCGAAGCATGCTACCCGCTGGGCCCTGGGGCCCAGCGCAGCCGGAACGGGCGCGGACAGGCGTCGCCGGCGGGTCACTCCCGCTGCGGCAGCGGCGGCCGGTCCGGCTCCAGCAGCTCGGCCATCAGGTCTCCGTGCTCGGCGATCCGGTCGAGCACCGCCTGCGGGGAGAACCGCAGGTCGTCCGGACCGGAGACGCCGCCGATCTCGTCCCAGGTCACCGGGGTGGCGACCGAGGGGGTCGCGCGTCCGCGCAGCGAGTAGGCGGCGATGGTGTTCTTGGCGGCATGGTTCTGGCTGAAGTCGACGAAGACCCGGCCGGCCCGGGCAGCGATGGCCATCGTGACCACGAACAGGTCCGGGTGCCGTCGGACCAGAGTGCGGCCGACCGTCTGGACGTAGCCCGACACCTCGGCGCTGCGGCTCGGCTGGATCGCGGCGTAGACCTGCAGTCCCTTGCTGCCGGACGTCTTGACGCAGGGCACCAGGCCGTCAGCGGCCAGCTCGTGGGCCACCAGCAGAGCGGCCCTGGCGGTCTCGATCATGGTGACCCCGTCGCCCGGGTCGAGGTCGACGACCACCAGGTCGGCCAACGGCTCACCCGGCCTGGGCAGCTCCTCCGGCAGCGTGATGGCCCCGTCGGCGTCTGCGGTCGCGGTGGAGATCCGCCATTGCGGCACGTGCATCTCCAGCGCAGCCAGATTGGCGAGCCAGACGATCGTGGCCGACTCGTCGGCCACGACATAGTCGACGATGCCGTCCGACACTCGCACCGGCTGGGTCCGCACCCAGTCGGGGCAGCCCTGCGGGGCGTTCTTCTCGTAGAAGGAGAAGGCGCCGTCGCCGACGCCGTCAGGAAAGCGCAGCCGGGTCATCGGTCGGTCACTCACATGCGGCAGCAGCACGGGCGCGACCTGGAGGTAGTAGTGGATCACCTCTGCCTTGGTGTAGCCGACCTGCGGGTAGAGCACCTTGTCCAGGTTGGTCAGGGTCAGCAGGCGGCCGCCGACCACGGTCCGGACATCACTGGATTCGACCACCGGGCCAGTCTGCCCGGTCCCCGGACCGGCTCGTGCGCACCCGCCCGGTTGGGTTCCACATCCCGGAATAGGCCCCCACCCCGTGGCGTTGCACGAGAGGATCGCAGGAATGCGGTCCAGACCGCACACCCCGTACCCAGGAGGAACCGTGGCGTTACCGCCCCTTGTCGAGCCGGCCGCCGAGCTGACCCCCCAAGAGGTCCATCGATACAGCCGGCACCTGATCATCCCCGAGGTGGGGATGGACGGTCAGAAGCGACTCAAGAACTCCCGGCTGCTGTTCATCGGCGCCGGTGGTCTGGGTAGCCCGGGCCTGCTGTACGCCGCTGCGGCCGGTGTCGGCACCATTGGGATCGTCGAGTTCGACGAGGTGGACGAGTCCAACCTGCAGCGCCAGGTCATCCACGGGCAGTCCGACATCGGCAAGTCCAAGGCCCAGTCGGCCAAGGAGAGCATTGCCGAGGTCAACCCGTTCGTGAACGTGGTCCTGCATGAGACCCGGCTGGACAACGACAATGTGATGGAGATCTTCTCCCAGTACGACCTGATCGTCGACGGCACCGACAACTTCGCCACCCGCTACCTCGTCAATGACGCGGCGGTGCTGCTGGGGAAGCCCTACGTGTGGGGGTCGATCTTCCGCTTCGACGGCCAGGTCAGCGTCTTCTGGGCCCAGAACGGCCCCTGCTACCGCTGCCTCTACCCGGAGCCGCCGCCACCGGGGATGGTGCCCAGCTGCGCCGAGGGCGGGGTGCTGGGGGTGCTCTGCGCCTCCATCGGCGCCACCCAGACGACCGAGGCGATCAAGCTGCTCACCGGCATCGGCGAGCCGCTGCTCGGCCGGCTGCAGATCTACGATGCGCTGGAGATGAGCTGGCGCCAGCTGGCCGTCCGCAAGGACCCGAACTGCGCCGTCTGCGGTGAGAACCCGACAGTGACCGAGCTGATCGACTACGACAGCTTCTGTGGCGCGATCACCGACGAGGCCGCCGAGGCGGTCGCCGGCAACACCATCTCAGTCGGTCAGCTCGAGGACTGGCTGACCGCACGCGAGCGCGGCGAGCGTGACTTCCTGCTGGTGGACGTCCGGGAGAAGGTGGAGCGCGAGATCAACCAGATCCCTGGCTCGGTGCTGATCCCCAAGGGCGACTTCCAGACCGGGGAGGCATTGGGCCGGCTGCCGCAGGACAAGCAGGTGGTGCTGTACTGCAAGGCTGGCACCCGCTCGGCCGAGTGCCTGGCCATCGTGCACGGCGCCGGCCTGGAGAATGCGGTGCACGTCGGCGGTGGCGTCAGCGCCTGGGTCAGCCAGATCGACCCGAGCCAGCCGGCTTACTGACAGCCGTCAGCAACAGATCAGCCCCCGTACGGAGTCCGTACGGGGGCTGATCGCTGTCGTGGCGAAGACTCAGATCGCGTGGACCTGGTCGGCCTGCGGACCCTTCGGCCCCTGGGTCGTCTCAAACTCGACCCGCTGACCCTCGTCGAGGGTCCGGAAACCCGTCGACTCGATCGCGCTGTAATGGACGAAAACGTCCGGACCGCCGCCGTCCACGGCAATGAAGCCGTAGCCCTTTTCGGCATTGAACCACTTAACGGTTCCCTGCGCCATGAAACATCTCCTAGCATCTGGCATTCGAAGCCGCACCTCACGACTCCGACTGCTGCTGGACGCCAGATCCACCGACGCCCACGCAAAAGTTCTGGGGGCGTAGCACTTACCACGACACAGATCACTTGCAACAGCGCACCAAGCGTTGCACATTCCCCCGTGTGATGGAACCCCTATCCGGCACTTTGGCGCGTCGCCCGGGCTAGTCCCAGGTGATCATCCGCGCCTGTGACATCTGCACCCGATCGCCGCGCAGCGGGGTGCCCTCCGCGCGCAGCCGACCGAGCGCCTCCAGCTCGTGGCAGCGGGCCGGTTGACCGTCGGCGCGGACCACCCGCCACCACGGCACGGAGCTGCCGTACAAGGCCATCACCCGCCCCACCTGACGCGGTCCGCCGCTTCCGACGTACTCGGCGATGTCGCCGTAGCTGGCCACCCGGCCGGCGGGGATCCGCTCCACAGCGGCCAGAACGGACTCGACATAATTGTCGCGAGCATCAGGGACCTCGCGGGCATCAGACGCCTCTCGCGGATCAGGACCGGCGCTCGGGCTCACCTGGCCAGATTAGTCTGGGCACCATGATCGGCCAGAACGCCACCCGAGACCACGCGCTGACGGTGCACCGCGGAGCGGATCGCTTCGCGACCAGGACGAGCTGGCTCGACTCCCGTCACTGCTTCTCCTTCGGGGCTCACTACGAGCCCACCAACACCGGCCATGGTCGGTTGCTGGTCAGCAATGACGACATCGTGCTGCCCGGCGCCGGCTTCGACACCCATCCGCATGCGGACGCTGAGATCGTGACCTGGGTGCTGTCCGGATCGCTGGTGCACCAGGACTCGCAGGGAAACCACGGCGTGATCTATCCGGGCCTGGCGCAGCGGATGAGCGCCGGCGCGGGCATCCTGCACTCCGAGCGGAACGACGCCTACCGGCTCGATCCCGACCGGGCCGCCGATCCGGTGCATTTCGTCCAGATGTGGGTACGTCCGGACGAACCGGGCACCCCGCCGTCGTACCAGCAGCGCGAGCTGGAGGTGGCCGACCTGCGGCGCGGCTGGTTGCCGGTCGCCTCAGGCCGGCACAGCGACGCAGTGATCAGCATCGGCAGCAGAGGCTCGACGCTCTGGGTGACCAGGCTCGGCGCGGATGTCCGGCGTGAGCTGCCGGTCGGGGACACCGTCCATCTCTATGTCGCCGCCGGTGAGGTCGATGGTGAAGAGGTCGGCCGGTTGCGGACCGGCGACTCGGTCCGGATCACCGGCCGGACCGCGCTGTCGATCACCGGTCGGGCAGGGTCCGAACCCGCCGAGGTGCTGGTCTGGGAGATGGCCCGGTGAGTGATCAGCAGAACCCACCCGACGCCCGGCAGCAGCCCGGCGGTGAACACCCGCTGTTGATCAGGGTGTCCGGACGGGACCGCCCGAGCCTGGTGCGCGACCTCCTGACGCTGCTGGCCCAGGCCGGAGCCGAGCTGGAGGACATGGAACAGCTCGTCGTCCGCGAGCGGCTCACGCTGGACGTGCTGATCCGGCTGACCGGCGCCGCTGACGGCCTGGTGCGCGACATCCTCTACTGGGGTTTCACCCACGACCTCAAGATCGACTTCGAGCGGGTCGAATCGCAGTCGCAGCGCGCCGCGCTGCCGCGGTTCGCGGTGTCCGTGCTCGGACGCCGACTGGCGCCGTCGGCGCTGGCCGCGGTCGCCGAGGCGATCGCCCGGGTTGGCGGCAACGTGGACCGGATGGTGCGACTGGCGACCGAACCTGTCACCGCCTACGAGCTGGTGGTGATCATCGCCGGTCAGGACCAGCTCCGGGCCGCTCTGGTGGAGGTGGCCCAGGCGCACAACGTCGACATCGCCGTCCAGGCGGCCGGGCTGGAGCGACGGGCCAAACGGCTGGTGGTGATGGATGTCGACTCGACGCTGATCCGCGACGAGGTGATCGAGCTGCTCGCCGACGAGGCGGACTGCGGACCTGCCGTCGTGGAGATCACCCGCCGCGCGATGGCGGGCGAGCTCGACTTCGAACAGTCGTTGCGCGAACGGGTGCGGCTGTTGAAAGGTCTGGACGAGGCCGCGATCGAACGGGTCAGGTCCAGGATCCGGCTGACGCCCGGCGCTCGTACGCTGGTCCGCACGCTGAAAAGGCTCGGGTTCGCGGTGGCCGTCGTCAGCGGCGGGTTCACCCCGTTCACCGACGCGCTGCAGGCCGAGCTGGGCCTGGACCATGCCCATGCCAACACCCTGGAGATCATCGACGGCGTGCTGACCGGTGAGGTGGTGGGGCCGGTCGTCGACCGGGCGCGCAAGGCCGAGCTGCTGCGTGAGATCGCCGCCGTCGAGGGGGTCCCGTTGAGCCAGGTCGTCGCGATCGGCGACGGCGCCAACGACCTCGACATGCTGACCGCGGCCGGTCTGGGGATCGCCTTCAATGCCAAGCCGGTGGTCCGGGCCCAGGCCGATACGACCGTCTCGGTGCCCTACCTGGACGCCATCCTGTTCATGCTCGGGATCCGTGGCGCCGAGGTGGACCGCGCCGACGCCGGCGGAACCGAGTAGGAGGAGTACCGATGCGCGTCGCCCTCGCCCAGATCGTCAGCACCGCCGACCCGGTGGCCAACCTCGCGTTGGTGGCCGAGCAGACGGCTGTGGCCGCCGGCCAGGGCGCCGAGCTGGTGATCTTCCCGGAGGCCACCATGCGCTGCTTCGGAGGTCCGCTGCGCGGCGTCGCTGAGCCGCTGGACGGCCCCTGGGCCGGCCGGCTGCGCGCCATTGCCGACCGACACCAGGTGACCGTGGTGGCCGGCATGTTCACCCCCGGCAGCGAGGGCAGGGTGACGAACACCCTGGTGGCGTACGGCCCGCAGGTGGACGCCCACTACGACAAGATCCACCTGTTCGATGCGTTCGGCTTCGCCGAGTCCGACACGGTCCAACCCGGGCAGGCGCCGGTGCTGATCGACGTCGGCGGGGTCAGGGTCGGGCTGACGACCTGCTACGACGTGCGGTTCCCGGGGCTGTTCACCGCGCTCGCCGACGCCGGCGCGGAGCTGATCTGTGTCTGCGCCTCCTGGGGCGCCGGACCCGGAAAGGTCGAGCAGTGGAACCTGCTCGCCCGCGCCCGGGCGCTGGACAGCACGACCTTCGTCGCCGCCTGCGGCCAGGCGGATCCCGAGACGGTGGGCGACCACCGCACCGGCACGGCCCCCACCGGCGTGGGGCACAGCATGGTCATTGCGCCGGACGGCGCGGTGCTGGCCGAGCTCGGGGCCGCACCCGGGCTGTTGGTGATCGACATCGACCCGGCCCGGGTGGCCGAGGTGCGCAGGATGCTGCCGGTGCTGGCGAATCGGCGCTACTGAAGACCGACCTGCAACTAGCGGATCCGATTTTCTCGGCACCGGTGTGCACCGCGTGACAGGATGGCCCCGTGGTCCAGGGGGATGGGCAGGGGCGCCTGCCTGCGCAGCTGCCGTGGTCGCCGTTTCCTGTCCAGGACTGGTCGACGATGCCGCCGGCAGGCCGGCCCGACGATGATCAACTTCGGGTCCCCGGCGGCGAGCCGACGCCGGAGCCGGGGTGGTTTCCGGACCCGAGCTGGGCTCCGCCCGGCCGCCGACGGGCGTGGCTGCCCACCGTGGTGATGGCACTCTGCCTGCTGATGGTCGGTTCCAGCCTCTTCCTCACCGACCTGGTCGGCTCCGCGGCCCCGGCGCAGGGGTCGGCGGTCTTCGTACCGGAGGACGGAGCCGCCTGGTACTCCGAGCAGCGGTCACTCGCCGGTGGCCGGGCCATCACCACGCGCCAGGTGACCGAGTCGGCCCGCTACGTCGGCCCGGAGGGCGTCAGCAGTCTGGACTTCACGCTGGGCAGCCGGGTGCTGGGTGCGGTGGGCGGCTCGGCCGGCCTGAACGCGGTCCAGTTCTGGCGGACCACGACGACTCAGGTGGGCACCCTCGACAGCACCCATCAGAGGGTGCAGGTCTACGCGGTCAGCGACGCGGTCGAGCTGGTGGCCGAGTCCGGACCTTCGTCCACCTACGTCTACCGTCCCGCCCTGGTCGAGCTGCCGGCCCGGGTGACAGCGGGCAGCAGCTGGTCCACCCGGGGCTCGGCCACCGACCAGCTCAACTACGCGGCATCCTTCACGGCCTCGGCAGCGGACGCCGGCTGCATCACCGTCACCGGAACCATCGCCTACACCAGCCTGTCCGGACAGCCGGGCCTGCTCCGTCGACTCGCCAGGACCTGGTGCGAGAACCAGGGAGTGGTCAGCTCCAGCGAGGAACAACCGGGCGTCCGAGTCACCGAGCAGCGCCGAACGGGTCCGGGCGAGATGGCGACGCTGCAGACCACGGCGGAGCCCTGGACCTGGCCGGCGTCGCAGCAGTGGGTCGCCCATGATCATGGGGTGATCACCGTCGACCCGTACTTCGGCCAGGGCCCGATGGTGTCGACGCCGGCCTCGATGCCGCCTGTCCTCACGGCATCCGGGCTGCAGATCAGGACCAGCACCGCCGGGCAGGATCTGATCGCCTTCACCCCGAAGACTCGCGACGACTGGATGGCGCTGTGGCGGATGCACCCCGGCGGGACGGTCCTGTCACTGACCGCCTTCGGCGACGTGGTCGTCGCCACCACCTCCGAACGCACCCTGGTCGGCTACAGCGCCTCCGGTGTCCGACTCTGGCGGGTCGAGCTGGACGAGCTGGTGCTGACCGCACCGCAACGGGTCTCGACCGGTGCGATAGTCGCCACCAGTGTGGGCGGTGAGGTGCTGACCATCGACCTGGCCACCGGACGGACGGGCTGGCGAGCCTCGATCGGTTCCGACGTCGGGGCCCGGGTCAGCGCCGGCGCCGGCACCGTGGTGGTGCTGAGCCGCAACGGCGACGCGGTGGCTCTCCGCGCGGCCGACGGACACGAGCTGTGGCGGGTGGCGCTGACCGACCCGAGCCATGCCGCCGTCCTCGGCGACACCGTCGTCGTGCTGGACGACAACTACGTGAACGGCTTCGACCGGAGGTCGGGGGAGCGCCGCTGGCGTGCGGTCTACCCCTCGCTGGTGGGCGACGTGATCACGCTCCAGGGCCTGGTCGTCGTCGTCGGCAAGGAGGGCACTCTCGCCATCGACGGGTCCGGACGGGTGCGGTGGCGGCGTCAGGGGTATCTGGACATGGTCAGTGATGGCACCGACCTGGTCGGCCTGACGGGGGACCGGGCCGACGTACTCAGCCGGGGCGGGGCCCTGCGGTCCAGCTTCGCCATTCCGCGCTACACCGCCGTGTCCGCCCGGCATGCGCTGGTCCACCCGCAGGGGCTGTGGCTGTTCTCCGGCGGCTGGCCGTTCAAGGACTACAGCAATGGCTCTTGACCAGTCGATGACCCGGCAGCGGACCGCGCTGCCGGCGAGAGCCGGGACGCTGTTCTGGCGGCGGGTGGTCCGCGACCCGATCGACGCGGGCCGGCTTCGCGACGTCGGCTGGCCGCACGGGCTGCGCGCCATCGTCGGCAGTGCCGTCCTGGTCTATCTCATCGGCGCCCTGCTGGTGGTCTTCTCCCCGCTGATCCGGCGCGGGCTCGAGCTGTCGGTCGCCCCCGACCTGGGCCCGGCGGTTCCCCGTGGGATCGTCTGGCTGCTGTTGTTCATGATCATGTTCACGTTGGCGCTGTTCCAGGCCGCGACCCTCCGGGGGCCGTGGTGGTTCCGTGCTCTGGGGCTGGTGATCTCGATCGGGTTGCTCGCCATCTGGGGCATCCTCGGTGCGCAGAACCTCGGCTCACCGCTGCTGCTGGGCGTGGTGCTGGCGCCGCTGCTGTGCCTGGTGCTGCTGCTGGTGGTCCGCGGCCGCAGGCCGTTCGCCTGGTGGGAGCCGCCGTTGATCCTGCTGCTGGACGCGGTGGTGGTCTCCGTCGCCCTGACGGGCTTCGGCATCGGCAGCCGTCCGCTCGGTTTCGACTTCGCCCCGGTGCTGCTGCAGCAGACGATCACCGTCCTCGGGCAGCTGGCGATCCCGATCTCGCTGGCCGCCGGAGTCGCGCTGGCCGAGATCACCGTACGGGCCACCGTCTGGGCCACTCGGCTGGTCGGTCGGCTGCTGCCGACCGACCCTGCCGGCAGGAGTGCCGGAGGCAGCGCCCCGGCCGCCGGGTGGCCGCGCCGCAATGCCGCCTACCTGCTGCTGCGCCGCAATGCCGCCTACCTGCTGCTGGCGGTGCTGCTGGTGTTGCGGCTGGGCCAGGGTGTCTTCGAGTTCGCCTCGCTGGACCCGATCACGCAGGGCTGGCGGGCCCGCCTGGTGACGGCCGGGTACGCCGTGGTGATGGCGCTGGTCGGGCTGGCGGTGTTCCGACTGTCCCGCCGTCGGGCGGCGGCTGTGGCAGCGTCGGAGCTGCCGGAGACGCTGGGCCGGATCGCCTTCCCGATCGGGGTGGCGATGACCGGGTTGCTGCTGCCGGTGTCTATCGGGCTGCTGGGTCTGCAGGCCGTCATCTCGCTGGACCCCACCGGCACGTTCGCCGGAATGGCGTTCGACCCGGTCGGGCTGTTCGGCTCGACGGCAGCGGTCGGCGTGGCCCGGTTGCTGCTGGCGCTGATCCTGCTGGTGCTGGCCGTCCGTCAGGCGCGACGAGGTGGCACCGGCATCGCCCTGCTGTTCGCCCTGGTCGCGGTGATGCTGCTCCCGGTGCCGCTGACCTGGTTCACCGGCGGCCGGGTCGCCATCACACCCGACTCGGACCTGCTGAACCTGCTGGCCACCCTGGTCGTGGTCGTCGCGTTGGGCTGGTTCGCGATCCGCGGCTCGCTGACCCGGATCCGAGCGGTCGGGCTGGGCGGCCTGCTGATCCTGTCCGGACTGTTCTCCTACCGCGACTTCATCTCCGATCCTCTGGGTGCCCTGCTCGGCTTCTCCGGCGCGGCACTGGTGATGTTCGGGCTGACCTGGGGCCTGTTGACCGAGTGTGACTTCGCCAACCATGACGGGCGGCGGTTCCAAGTCCCGACCAGGGTGATGCTGGCGTTGGCGAACTTCGTGCTGGCGATCACCATCGTGGCCTACGGTGCGCTCGTCCGCGACCCCGGCGCAGCGCTCAACCTGGACAAGATCGCGGACCTGGGCGACTTCGTGCTCGGCACCGCCCTGCTGGTGAGTGCCTTCGTCTGCGTCCTGGCCGCCACCGCCGCGGATACCGAGGTCGGCTGACCGGGCGGCCGGGTCGGGTCGCCGCTGTCGGTGGGCTCTGTTCCAATAGGGGACGTGTCGACCATCCGCCTCGTCCGTGCCGACGAGGTACGCGCCGAACCGCCCGACCTGGACGCGTCCCAGCAGGCGGTCGTCAACCATGCCGGCGGCCCGTTGCTGGTTCTCGCCGGTCCCGGCACCGGCAAGACCACCACCCTGGTGGAGTCGGTGGTCGACCGGATCGTCCGACGGGGCCAGCGGCCGGACAGCCTGCTGGTGCTGACCTTCTCGCGCAAGGCCGCGGCCGAGCTGCGGACCAGGATCACCGCCCGACTGGGGCGTTCGGTGGTGACGCCGATGGCGATGACGTTCCATGCTTTCTGCTATGCGCTGGTGCGGCGCTTCGGCGAGCAGGACGCGTACGGGTCGGGGGTGCGGCTGCTGACCGCGCCGGAGCAGGAGTTCCGGGTCCGCGAGACTCTGGAGGGCGGTGCCGAGGTGGGCACCACGACCTGGCCGGAGTCGCTGCAGCGGGCCTTCCCCACCCGCGCGTTCGCAGCCGAGGTCCGGGCGGTGCTGGCCAAGGCGCGCCAGCTCGGGATGGACCCGGAGGACCTGATGGCCGTCGGCGAGGCGGCCGAACGTCCGGAGTGGGTCAGTGTCGGCGCCTTCTTCGACGAGTACCTCGACGTGCTGGACGCCGAGCAGGTGCTGGACTACGCCGAGCTGGTGCACCGCTGCCGGATCTTGATGACCGATCCGGAGGTGGTGCGGACCCTGCGCGGCGAGATCGACGCGGTGTTCGTCGACGAGTACCAGGACACCGACCCGTCTCAGGTGAGCCTGCTGCGGGCGATCACCGGCGGCGGCCGTGACGTGGTGGTGGTGGGAGACCCGGACCAGTCCATCTATGCGTTCCGGGGCGCCGAGGCCAGGGGCATCCTGGACTTCCCCGACCGGTTCCGCACCGCGGCCGGCCAGCCGGCGCCGGTGATCGCGCTCGGCCAGACCAGGCGGTTCGGGGTCAACCTGCTCGCGGCCAGCCGGAACATCGCCTCCAGACTGGCCGTCGCCCGGCCGCTCCCGGGCGAGGCGTTCGACGTCTTCAGGCATCCCAGGGCCGCACCCGGGCTGCCGAAGGGTCGGGTCGAGGTGTTCACCTGCGTCTCGGCCGGCGCGGAGGCCGAGCACATCGCCGACCTGCTGCGCAGCGCCCATCTCAGAGACGGGCTGGCCTGGTCGGAGATGGCCGTGCTGGTGCGGTCCGGCCGGCAGTCCATCCCGGGTCTCGCCCGCGCCCTGATCGGGGTCGGTGTGCCGGTCGAGGTGGCCGGCGACGAGATCCCGCTGTCGGCCGAGCTGGCCGTGCGGCCGCTGCTTCTCGCTCTGCGGGTCGCAGCCCGGGGCCGCAGCCTGAACGCCGACGAGGCTCAGCAGCTGCTGATGTCACCCTTGGCCGGGCTGGACAGCATGGCGATCAGGCGGCTGGGCCGTGCCCTGCGCCAGGCGGAACGGGCCGAGCTGGCCGGCAGCGGGCTGCCCAGGCTGTCCAGCGACCTGATCTTCCGCGCCCTGATGGACCCTGGCCTGCTGGACGACTGCCCGGACAGCGCCGAGCTGCGAGGGGCCCGAGCCCTGGCCTCGACCCTGGTCGAGGTGGAGAGGCTGATCCGGGCCAACGGCACCGCGGAGGAGGCTCTCTGGGCGCTCTGGACGTCGACGTCATGGCCGCAACGGTTGCGCGCCGAGGCGAGCCAGAGTGGTGACGTGGGACGCCGCGCCCACCGGGACCTCGACGCCGTCTGTGCTCTGTTCGACATCGCCGCCCGGTCTGAGGAGGTGTCCGGGCTGCGCGGCGTCACGGGTTTCCTGGCCGAGGTGGAGTCCCAGCAGATTCCGGCCGACACGCTCCGCGAGGGTGATCTTCGGGGCTCCGCGGTCCGGGTGCTGACCGCGCACCGCTCGAAGGGACTGGAATGGCAGCTGGTGGTGGTGGCCGGCGTCCAGGAGGGCACCTGGCCGGACGTCCGCCGGCGGGGGTCGCTGCTGGAGGCCGACCGGCTGAGCCGCCACGGCCTCGCCGACGCGGTGCCCACCGCCAGCCGGATCGCCGAGGAGCGCCGGTTGTTCTACGTCGCCTGCACCCGCGCCCGGTCGCGACTGGTGGTGACGGCGGTGGAGGGCACCGAGGGGGAGGGGGACCAGCCGTCGCGATTCCTGGCCGAGCTCGGTGTGCCGATCCGGCAGCTGGCCGGCCGGCCGGCCCGACCGCTGTCGTTGGCCTCCCTGATCGGTGAGCTCCGCACCGTCAGTGTCGACCCCGAACAGCCACCGGCGCTGCGGGAGGCGGCGGCCATCCGGCTGGCCCGGCTGGCCGACGCCGTCGACGGCGACGGGCGGCGGCTGGCGACTGCCGCGGATCCGCAGCGCTGGTGGGGGATGCGGGGGGTGTCCACCGCGGAGAACCCGGTGGTGCGCCCCGGCTCGCCGGTGCAGCTGTCCGGCAGCCAGCTGGCCGCGGTGCTGTCGTGTCCCCGACAGTGGTTCCTGGCCCGCAAGGCGCAGGCCGAGACGACCCGAGGCAGTGCCGCCAGCTTCGGCTCGGTGGTGCACGTGCTGGCCGAGCACGCCGCCAATGCCGAGATCGACCCGGAGGCGTTCTCCGACCACCTCGAGTCGGTCTGGGATCAGCTCGACTTCGATGCCAACTGGCTGTCCGCGGTGGAACGGATCGAGGCCGAGTCGGCGCTGGAACGGTTCGTGGCGTGGCAGGAGGCGCGGACCGGACGCGAGCTGCTCGGCACCGAGGTGTCGTTCAGCACCGAGGTCGACCTCGGCAGCGAGCGGGTGCATCTGACCGGGACCGCCGACCGGGTGGAGCGCGACCCGGACGGCCGGATCAGGATCGTGGACTTCAAGACGTCCAGGGCGCAGCCGTCGAGCGGAGAGGTGGCGCAGCAGGACCAGCTGGGGGTCTACCAGCTGGCGGTCCAGGCCGGCGCGTTCGCCCACGTCACCGGTCCCGATGCCCGTCCCGGCGGGGCCGAGCTGGTGTACCTCCGGCTGGCCGACGGGCAGACCAGCTGGCCGAAGGTGTTCGAGCAGCCGTCGCTGGACGACGTCCCGTTCCCGGTGCCGGCCGACCCGGGGTCCGACCGGACGGGCGACCTGCCGACCTGGGTGCACCAGCGGCTGGCCGACGCGGCGCAGCTGATCCGGAACGAGACCTTCGAGGCCCGTGCCGGGAACAGCTGCCGATACTGTCCGTTCAAGAGCAGCTGCCCGACCCAGTCGAGCGGGCGACAGGTGGTGCAGTGACCATCACCCGGTTGGTCCCGCAGAGCTCCACCCGGCGACTCGACACCGCCGCGGACCTGGTCGACGCCCTCGGGATCGAGTTCTCCGACGAGCAGCTGGCCGCGATCACCGCTCCGCTGGAGCCCGGCGTGATCATCGCCGGTGCCGGGTCGGGCAAGACCACTGTGATGGCCGCCCGGGTGGTCTGGCTGGTCGGCACCGGCCAGGTGCGTGCGGAGGAGGTGCTGGGACTGACCTTCACCCGCAAGGCGGCCGCCGAGCTCTCCGCCCGGGTGCGGACGGCGCTGCTCCGTGCCGGGGTGATCGCGTCCGACGGGGTGGACGAGTCGGGGGAGCAGCTGATCATGACCTATGACGCCTTCGCGGCCCGACTGGTGGCTGAGCACGGGCTCCGGATCGGCTTCGAGGCCGACCCGACCATGATCACCGGCGCGACCCGCTTCCGGCTGGCCTCCCGAGTGGTGAAGAACGCGGCCGGTCCGTTCGAGTACATCTCGAGGCTGAAGCCGATCAGCGTCACCGAGCGGGTGCTGAAGCTGGACTCCGACCTGCAGCAGCATCTGGTGGACCCCGGCGACCTGGACCGGCACGCCCGCGGCTACCGGGTGGCACTGGGCTCAGCACCGCTGAACAACCGCGGCAACGTCTTTGCCGAGGTGAAGAAGGCACTGGTGGCGGTGGAGGAGCGGCTGGAGCTGGCCAGCCTGGTCCGGGACTACCAGGCGCTCAAGCAGCGGCTGGGCCTGGTCGAGTTCGCCGACCAGATGGCCATCGCCGCCAGGCTGGCGGTGGAGGTGCCAGCAGTGTCGGTCGCGCTGCGGTCGGCCTTCCGGGTGGTGTTGCTGGACGAGTACCAGGACACCTCGGCGGCCCAGGCGATCATGCTCCGCGGACTGTTCTCCGGGGCCACACCGTACGCCGGGCTCGGGCACCCGGTGACCGCGGTCGGCGACCCGTTCCAGGCCATCTACGGCTGGCGGGGTGCGGCTGCCAGCAACATCCTGCAGTTCTCCGACGAGTTCCGGACCGCCTCGGGAGCGCCCAGCCGGCGGTTCGCGCTGACCGTCAACAGGCGCAGCGGACAGACCATCCTCGATGTGGCCAACGTGCTGTCCAGGCCGCTGCGGAAGGCGACCGCGAGCCTGGTCGGGGACGACGCGGGCGGAGCCAGCACCGGCGGGTTGGGACTGCTGCACGCTCCGGCCGGGTCCGGGCCGGGGCAGGTGCGGGCGGCGACCTTCGAGACGTGGCCGGAGGAGGTGACCTGGATCGCCGACCAGGTGCTGGCAGCCCGCTCCGACGGAGCCGCCCGACAGTGGTCCGACATCGCCGTCCTGAGCCGGCGCAACGCCGACATCGGTCCGCTGTACGCCGAGCTGACCGGCCGGGACATCCCGGTCGAGATCGTCGGCCTGGGCGGGCTGCTGCAGCTGCCGGAGATCATGGACGTGGTGTCGACCCTGCGGCTGGTCGACGACGTGACGGCCAACCCGGAGCTGGTCAGGCTGCTGGGCGGGCCGCGCTGGAACATCGGCCCTCGCGACCTGGCGCTGCTCGGCCGGCGGGCGCGTGAGCTGGCCCGGCGGCACGACCCGGAGTCGGCGGACGAGCGGACCGGCGGCTTGCTACGTGCGCTGGAGGAGGCCGTCGCCGACGTCGACCCGACCGAGGTGGTCTGCCTGCTCGACGCGCTGGAGAGCCCGGGCGACGCCGGCTACTCCCGCGAGGCGCTGGCCCGGTTCCAGCAGCTGGCGGCAGAGCTGTCCTACCTGCGCCGGCACGGTGACGAGCCGCTGATCGACCTGACCCGGCGGGTGATCAGCACGCTCGGTCTGGACGTGGAGCTGATGTCGACCCCGGAGTTCGCCCGGACATCTCGACGCAACCAGATGGGCACCTTCCTGGACGCGGTGGCCGACTACGTCGACGTGGACGGCTCGGCCTCGTTGACCGGCTTGCTGGCCTATCTGCAGGCGGAGGTCGAGCAGGGTGCTGGGCTGGACCAGGCGGTGCCGTCGGACACCGACGCGGTCAAGCTGCTCACCGTGCACCGGGCGAAGGGCCTGGAGTGGGAGGTGGTCTTCCTGCCGGGGCTGGTCAAGGGGGTCTTCCCGAGCGACCGGGTCACCGACAACTGGGTGAGCAACCCGGCCGTGCTGCCGGCCGAGCTGCGCGGAGATGCTGGTGCCATCCCGCAGCTGGCGGAGGCGACCAACGCGGCGATGGCCGAGTACAAGACTCGGCTGACCGAGCAGCAGCTGCTCTCGGAGGACCGGCTGGCCTATGTCGCAGCCACCCGGGCGCGCCAACGGCTGTACGGGTCGGGACACACCTGGCGTCCCGAGCTGACCCGACCGAGACTTGCCTCCAGCTATCTCACGGCGATCCTGGCCGAGGCGCAGCGGCAGGGCCGGGTCGAGCACGAGGCGCCGCCGCCGGGGGATGCGAACCCGCTGGTGGCGGAGCTGGTGCCACAGCCGTGGCCGCGGCCGTTCGACCCCGATGGCTGGTCCCGCCGACAGACTGCGGCGGCGATGGTGGCCGGCGCCCGGGAGAGGTTCGCCCGGACCGGCAGCTATGAGGTACCGGGAGGGACCGACCAGCACCTGCTGCTCGACCAGGAGGAGATCGTCGCGGGCTGGGATGCCGACCTTGACCGGCTGCTGACCGAGATCGCCGAGTCGAGGTCGGAGACCCGGATCGTCCGGCTGCCGTCAACCCTGTCGGCGACCGCGATGATGCGGCTGAACGCCGACCCGGAGGGGTTTGCGGCGGAGCTGGCCCGGCCGATGCCGCGGGCGCCGTCCCGGGCGGCCCGGTTCGGCACCAGGTTCCACAGCTGGGTGGAGCGCCATTTCGGTCAGCAGCAGCTGATCGACCCGGACGACCTGGCCGACCGGGCCGACGCCGGGGTCGGTGAGGAGACGGAGCTGCGGGAGCTGTGTGAGCGGTTCGCGTCGGGCGCGTTCGGCGGCATCGTGCCGCGGGCCCTGGAGGCACCGTTCACGGTGCTGGCGGCCGGCAGCGTGATCCGCGGTCGGATCGACGCCGTCTACGACCTCGGTGAGGACGGACCGTTCCGCTACCAGGTGGTGGACTGGAAGACTCAGATCGGCGGCGAGGCCGACCCGCTGCAGCTGGCGATCTACCGGATGGCGTGGGCCGAGCTCACCCAGGTCCCGCTCGAGCGGGTGGACGCTGTCTTCTACTACGTGCGGACCGACTCGGTCGTCCGGCCGCCGGCGCTCCCGGACCGCGCCGGGATCGAGCAGCTGCTGCGCTCGCTGCCGCCTGCGTGACCGGGCTGGCTGCACCGCAGCGCAGCCTGGCGAGGGTGCTATGGATAGGCTGGCCTGGTGATGAACTGGGTACTGCCGAGCGAGCTCGATCGGGTGGACCAGCACCGATCCTCAACCGAGTGGGTGGGGAACCTGTGGCGTTCAGAGGATGCCCGGCTGCTCAAGATCGACAAGGACGCCCGGTTCACGACCAACGAGACCGGCGACCAGCTGCGGATGACGCGACCCTTCGTCGAGTTCGACAGCCAGCGGCACATCCTGCTGGGCCTGCTCGACGGTTCACCCGTCTTCGTGGTCGAGGCGCTGACCGAGGGTCCGGTGCATTCGTTGCGGGAGGTGGGCCACCAGCTGACCGACGTGGAACGTGACATCGCGTCGGCGGCGGCCGCGATCACCAACTGGCATCGGTCCGAACCGCGGTGCGGCCGCTGCGGCAACCCGAGCACGGTGATCAACGGCGGCTTCTCCCGCTACTGCAGCGCCGACGAGGTGCAGTTCTTCCCGCGTACCGACCCGGCCGTGATCGTGGCAGTTGTCGACGACTGGGACCGGCTGTTGCTCGCCGGCCAGACGAACTGGCCCAACCGGCGGGTCTCGGTGCTGGCCGGCTTCGTCGAGGCTGGCGAGTCGATGGAGCAGGCGATCCACCGCGAGATCGCAGAAGAGGTCGACGTCGCCCTGTCGGAGGTCCGCTACTTCGGCAGCCAGCCATGGCCGTTTCCGCGGTCGCTGATGGTCGGCTTCGCGGCCCGGGCCAAGACCACCGAGATCGCAGTCGACGGCCATGAGATCGAGTTCGCAGACTGGTTCACCCGCGACCGGGTACGGGCCGAGCTGGCGTCGGGTGAGCTGAGCCTGCCCGGCAAGGCCTCCATCGCCTCCCGACTGATCGACGCCTGGTTGGAAGGTCAGCTCGACCTCTGACTCGGGGCTCCGAGCCGGTCCCGCAGCCCGCTGGCCCGGTTGGCCGGTCGTTGCACGGCCTTGCGGACGGACGCCTCGCTGCCGAAGATCTGCACCTGACGGGTCGCCCTGGTGACAGCGGTGTACAGCAGCTCGCGGGTCAGCAGCGGCGAGTCCTCCGGCGGCACGATGAACGACACCGCCTCGAACTGACTGCCCTGGGCCCGGTGCACGGTCATCGCATGCACCGTCTGGACGGAGTCCAGCCGTACGGGCGAATAGAGCAGCGGCTCACCGCCGCGGGCGAAGGCCGCGCGCAGTCCCTGCTCGGTCTGCAGCACCACCCCGGTGTCGCCGTTGTAGAGCCCCATGTCGTAGTCGTTGGCGGTGACCAGCAGGGGACGTCCGACATACCACTCCCCGCCAGCGCCATATGCCTCGATCGCCTCGGCCAGCCAGCGCTCCGCCTCCAGTCCCCAGCGGGCCACCCCGAAGGGGCCGCTGCGATGCGCGCACAGCAGCCGGTGCAGGTCCAGGGCGGCCAACGCCTCGAAGGCCAACCCGGCCCGAGCGGCCTCATCCACCCGTCGCCCTGCCCGCCGGACGCGCTCGGCCAGCGGCCCCAGGCCCTCCGGTCGAGGCTGTTCCAGGTCCACCTCTGCGAACACCAGCCCCTCCCGGTCCGAGCGGAGCACCTGCATCGTCCAGTCGGGGTCACCGGCGCGGATCGCCCTGGCCAGCTCGTCGATGGCCGCGCCGAACCGCCAGGTGTGGGTCAGCTGGACCACCCCGTGGCGGAGGTCTGTGGGGGCCGGCACGCTCGACCCGGGATCGGGAATTCCGGCAACAGCGGAGCCCAGCTCGCGGTCGATCTCACCCGGAGCGTTCACCACATCGGCCATCACCGCCCCGGCCTCGACCGAGGACAGCTGGTCCGGATCCCCGACCAGGACCAGCCGGGCATCCGGCCGGACCGCCTCGAGCAGCCGCGCCATCATCGTCAACGACACCATCGACATCTCGTCCACGACGATCACGTCATAGGGCAGGTGGTTCTCGCGGTCGTGCCTGAACCGACCGCGGTTACCCGGCTGCCAACCGAGCAGGCGATGCAGCGTCGACGCGTTCAGCTCGCCCAGCCGCTCCCGGTCGGCCGGCGGGAGGGTGCCGCTCGCTGCCCGAACGGCCTCCTCCAGCCTGGCGGCCGCCTTGCCGGTCGGAGCCGCCAGCGCTATCCGGGGCCGGCTGCCCCGCTGGTCGCCCAGCAGGGCGAGCAGCTTGGCGACGGTCGTCGTCTTTCCGGTGCCGGGACCTCCGGCCAGCACCAGCAGCCAGCGCAGTGCGCTGACGGCGGCTGCCAGTCGCTGACGGTCCGGCTCTGTCTCGGACAAGCCCCGCCGAGAGAAGATCCGCGCCAGCCCGCCAGCCAACAGCTCCGCGTCGACGACCGGAGGAGGGGTCGCCAATCGCCGCTGCAGCTCGATCCGGACCGTCTCCTCCTGCTGCCAGTACCGCTCCAGGTAGAGCAGGCCGAAGGCCAGCCGCAGTGGCCGATCACCGGCCCGGTAGGGCCCGACCGATACCAGTGGGCTGCGCTCGCAGGCGGCTCTCCAGTCCTCGACGGCAGGCCACGGCAGGTCGCTGACGTCCACCTGCTGTTCGGAGTCGTCATAGACCGTCTCGGAGATCGTGCGCAGGTCGATGCACACCGACCCCGTCCGCAGTGCCCGTACGGTCAGTGCCAGGGCGAGCATCACGGCCTCGTCGGACTCACCACCGATCCGGGCGACCGCGGTAGCGGTGTGGACATCGGCCGGCCCGAGCACTCCGGCGGCGTTGAACAGCCGCAGCAGGCCGGTGCAGCTCCGGACCAGGCCGGCATCGGTGTCTTCGACCAGGGGAAGCGTCATCGGTGCACCTCCGGCTGGGGTGCGCCCCGATCCAGCAGATCCGACAGCTCGGTCACCAGGGCCGGTGGCGGCAGCCAGCTGAACACTCCGCAGGGCACCGCGTCGACCATCGGGGTGTCAGGGCCGCCCATGCCGCGCAGGAAGAGGTAGAGCACTCCGCCGAGATGCACGGCCGGGTCGTACCCAGGCTGCCGCCAGCGCAGGAAGCGGTGCACCGCGACCGAGTAGAGCAGCGCCTGCAGCGGGTAGTGGGCCTGCATCATGGCCTGCGAGAGCAGTGGCGGCGCGTAGTGCCCCAGGGTCAGCGGCTCAGCACCGAAGTCGCCCAGCCAGTTCGTCTTGTAGTCCACGACGACATAGCGCGGCGCCTGCTGCGTCTGGCCGAGCCGCAGCACCGCATCGATGCTGCCGTTGAGGTAGCCGCGCAGCGACTGGTCGGCGAGCAGCGGGTGCGCGATCCGGTCGGGATAGTCGGCCAGCGGGTCGGTGGAACCGAGGTGGCGGCGCAGCAGCGGGACGATCTGCCCGAGTCTCAGCTCGGTGGTCGGGTGTTCGCCGCCGGCGAGCGGGAACTCGAAGTCGAGCTCGGCCAACCGGTCGGTGGTGGCGATGTCGCAGAGCCTGAGGCCGTCGGCGAGCGGCCCCAGCGGCGTCCGCAGCGACGGCAGCAGCGCCTCGGTGAGGGCCTCGACGGTGAGTGGCCCGGACGGTCCACGGCCGAGCTGTTCGGCCACGGCCGTGGCGACCTCGGCCGACAGGTCCGGACTGGTCGGGTCGATGCGTTCCAGCACGGCATGCACCACGGTGCCGAACTGGGCACCGCTCGGCAGGTCGTTCATCGGCGACACGACGGCGAACGGGGAGGCGCCCGGGGATGCAGGGGAAGGTTGTGGCGCCAGGCCCAGGCCCTCCGCCAGCACCTCGGCGACCGGCGACTCGTCGTCCTCCTTGGCGGCCTCTGCCTCGCTGCCGACGCCGGCGATGCTCAGGTCGACGCCGTGCGCTGCTGCGGTCAGGGCCGAGTACGACGTGCGTCTCCAGTCGACATCGAGCTGTCGTGTCAGCCGCCTGGCCTGCAACCGCAGGGTGCCGTCGACCGGCGGCTGCCAGGTCACCGGGTCGCGTGGCACCAGCTCCTCGACCGAGAAGAGCGGGGGTGCCAGGTGGCGCAGCGTGAACGGCTCGTCGTCGACCTCGTACGTCAGCGCCGGCTCGACGCCGGCCCGCCGCGGCCCGAATAGGAACCGCTGCAGTGAGGAGCTGGGCGTGTTCCTGGTGGGCGCCCACCAGGTGACCACCTGGCACTGCGCTCGGGTCAGGGCCACATACAGCAGCCGCAGCTCCTCGCCGGCATCCTCGTGCCGGTAACGGCCGAGCCGCTCCGAGCGGCCAGGACCGCTCCGACCGCCCAGGTCGAGGACACAGCGTTCGGCGCCGGCCGGCGCTGTCGCCGTGGCGGTGACCGGCTGGTGCAGGGACAGCGGCTGGCCGTCGTCGTCGCCGACATGCCGATCCCAGGCCTCGGGCAGATAGACGACCGGGAACTCGAGCCCCTTGCTGCGGTGCACTGTCAGGATCTGGACCGCGTCGGCGTCGGTCTCGAGCCGACGGGTCCGGTCGTTGAGCGAGTTGACCTGGGCCTCCTCCATCCGTTGCCGGAGCCAGGCCACCAGGGCGTTGACGCCGAGCGAGGTCGAGACCATCGCTGCATGCAGGCTCTGACCGATGTGCCGTAGGTCGGTGAGCCGACGCTCACCGCCGACCTCGCCGAGCAGCCGTTCGGCCAGTCGGGTGTGGCTCGTGATGGCCTCCAGCAGCGCCGCTACTCCGTGGCGGCTCAGGATCTTCGCCCAGAGCCGGATGGTCTGGCTCAGCTCGGTGAGCTCCTCATCGTCGGCCTCGGCGAGCCGGGCGAACGACCAGCCGAAGAAGCAGGTGAGCGAGGCCTTGCGGACGTTGGCCTGCCGGGGCTGTTCGAGGGCTGTCAGCAATGTCAGCCACTCCTGGGCGAGGGTGGAGCTGAACACGCTGCCCGCACCCATCAGGACGGCCGGGATGCCGGCCGCGGCCAGTGCGGCCCGGATCTGCTCCCCGCTGCTGTTCCTGCGCACCAGCACGGCAATGTCGGAGGGGTTCAGCGGCCGGCTGCCGGCCGGGTGGGCGCGACCGGACCGCCGGTCGATGTTGGGCAGCTCGAGGACGGCGCCCGCCGACAGCAGCCTGCTGACGTCGGCAACCAGGTCGGCGGCGATCCGGGGGCGAACGGAACCCACCGAAGGCAGCTTGCGGGCTGCCCGGTCGCGGGACAGCACCCGGATCCGGACCGGCGCCGGGCTGAGCGTGCCCTGGTCGCCCGGGTCACCAGCCCCGGGGCTCGGATCGGACCGGGGGAGGACCAGCCGGCGGTGCACGTTGGCCGCCTGCACCGGCCGTACCGTGATGGCGGCATCGCCGAGGGCTGCCTCGCCCAGCAGCACGTCGAAGGCGTCCACCAACGCGGCGTCGCTGCGCCAGTTGGTGTCCAGCGTCGCCAGTGTGCCGGCTTCGCGGACCGCATCGAGATAGCTGAACACGTCTGCGCCACGGAACGCGTAGATCGCCTGCTTGGGGTCACCGATCAGGATCAGGGTCGAGTGGCCATGGAAGGCGCGACGCAGGATGTCCCACTGGATCGGGTCGGTGTCCTGGAACTCGTCCACTAGGACGATGCGGTACCGGTCGCGCAGCCGCTGGGCCGCGGCGGCACCGTGCCTCGGCTCGGCCAGCACCTGCTGCAGCCGGGTCAGCATGTCGTCGTAGGTGAAGAGGCGGGCCCGCTCCTTGCGTCGTCGGACCTCCGCGCGGACCGCCTGGCCGAACCGCACCCGTACGCCTGCGACCCCCTGGTCGTCCTGCGGAACGAGCTCGGCGTGCGGCGCACCCACCGCCCGCTCGGCAATCGTCAGTGCCTGGTCGAAGGTGAACGGCGGCACCCGGGTGTCACTGGCGAAGCCGCGCAGGTAGGTGTCGGAGGCGACCTCGCGGGTGAGGTCGGTCAGGTTGTCCACGAATACGGCGTCCGGCTCACGGTCACCCAATACGCCGAGACCGGCCAGCATCTGCTGGCAGAACTCGTGGGTGGTGGCGATCGTCGCAGCGTCGAAGTCGGCCAGCGCCCGTGCGATGTTGGCCCGGCGTTCGGCCACCTCGGCCGGGGTGCCGTCGGCGAGCAGCCGCGAGACCGGGTCATCGGCGGGCGGCCGGCCGGGGGCGAGGTCAGTGTCCACCCGGACCAACCGCTCGCGGACCCGCATCCGCAATTCGTTGGTCGCCATCCGGCCGAACGTGATCAGCATCAGCTGGTCGAGCCGCACCCTGCCCTCGGCGATGTAGCGCGCAGCGAGGGCGGCGATGGTGTAGGTCTTGCCGGTTCCCGCACTGGCCTCGAGCACAGTGGTGCCGTGGGGCAGCGGACCGCAGACATCGAACGGGGTGGCCGGCCGCGGACTCGCGCTGGGCGCGCTCACAGCGCCTCCCGTTCGAGCAGTGGGTTCCACACCCGGCGGGACAGGGTGCCGAACCGGGAGGGTTCGGCCAGCGCTCCGCGCTCCTCAGCCTGGCGGGACGGTTGAGCCAGCAGCACGTCAAGCCCGGCGCCGGCGCCGAAGAACAGTCCGTAGGCCTCGTCGGCGTCCTGTCGCCAGTAGTGTTCGGCGGCTTCGATGGCCGCCTCCACCGGCTGTCCGCGGCCGCGCAGCCGGGCGTACTCGCAGGAGGCCTTGGCGGCCAGCGGCAGCGGCTCCGACAGCCCGGTGGCGTACAGCTGCACCAGGTCGGCCAGCACGGTCCGGGCATACTCCGCCGTGACCGGGCCGAGGACCGAGGTGTGGCGTCGGCCGATGGCGATACTGCGCCACGGGACGGCCGGATCGTGCACCGTCAGAGCCAGCAACCTGAGCCAGGACTGGAAACGGTGCTTGGAGGCCAGAGTCGAGTAGCCGACGGCGACCAGGTCTGTGCCGTGCAGGCCGGTCAGGGTGCCACTGACGGTGTGGTCGGGCAACGTCGCCACCGCGTCGACACTGGTGCGCGGCTGCGCCAGATAGGGCGCGGCGCTCGCGATCACCTCGTCCAGTTGGGAGACGACCGGGCGGAGCGCCCGTTCCCCGAACTGCTGCGGTGGCAGCTCACCGCGCCGCCACTCGGCTGCCGCGCTCCGCTCCAGGTCGACGCCGCGCAGCCGGAGCCGCAGCAGCCGGTCGCCGACGGCCCACGACTGCAGGCCGTCCAGGGCGACTGCCATCTCGTCCGGCAGCGGATCCTCGACGAACAGGCTGAGCCCGGCCCGCGTCCTCAGGAAGGCCTTCACCGGGTGGTCGAAGAACCGGATCAGGTCCTCCAGGGCGATGAGCCGGTCGAGCTGGACCGGGGGGAGGGGAGTCAGGTCGAAGGTCGGCGCGGGATCGCGTCGGGCACCTGCTGCCGCCCTGGCTCCGGCCATCGACGCCCGGTCGAAGCTGAACGGTCGCGGCTCGGCGGTGAGGGCCTGCGGCGTGAAGTTCGCCGGGTCGAACGGCTGGAGCGGGTGGCTGACGGTGATGACGTCCTGCACGCGGCTCCCGTCGGCGTTCCGCACCGTGAGGTCGAGGGTGTCGAGCAGCTCGCCGATCGGAACCGCCGGCGGCCGGTGTGCGTTGGTGCGCGGGTCGGCTCCGGAGTAGATGACCACCAGATGCTCGGTGGCGGCCATCACGGCATCGAGCAGCAGCTGACGATCCTCGCTGCGCGGGTCCCGGTCTCCGACGCAGGGGTCGGCGGCCAGGATGTCGTCACCGTCGGTGGCGCCGATCCGCGGGTAGACGCCGTCGTCGACACCGAGCAGGCAGACAACTCGGTGTGGAACCGAGCGCATCGGCAGCATGGTCGACATGGTCAGGGTGCCGGTCCGGAAGTTGGCTCTGCTGGCCCGGCCACGGAAGGTGCCGGCCAACAGCGAGCGGAGATCGGCCAGTGACAGCTCCACCTGCGTCCCCAGGGCGCCGGCCGACTCGGCCAGCCGGCCGAGCTCGGCATAGGCGTGGCCCAGCTGCCATGCGTCCGTCGCCGACACCGAGGTGAGCGCGTCCAGGGCGGCCCTGCACGCCGCGACCCAGGCCGCGAGCGGCTGCCGGCGGCCGAACGACACCAGCGCGGTCCGGACCCGGTCGACACACTCGGCCAGCCGGCCGACCAGATCCACGTCGGAGGAGTCGACATCGTCGAGCGGCAGCGTGGTACCGATGAAATACTCGTCGTCCTCGGCCATGGTCACGCCGAGCAGCAGCCGGTCCAGACCAGCAGACCAGGTGTTCTGCCCGAACCGACCCATCTGGAACTTCCCCCGATGCTCCTGATCCAGTCCCCAGCGGACCCCGGAGCGCGCGACCAGGTCGGAGATGCGCAGCAGGTCGTCCTCGGAGAACCTGAACTTGCGCGCCACCGGAGCGGCGGCCAGCAGGTCCAGCAGAGTTGAGGCCTCCACCCTGGCCTCGGTCATCTCGAGCAGCTGTGCCAGCGTGGCCAGCAGCGGGTTGAGCTGCCGCACCGACCGGTCAGCCAACCTGACCCGTAGCCGGTGACCCGGGTGGTCGCTCTCGTGTTCCTCGGTGTCGAGTCCGAACGAGGCGGAGATGAGCGGCGCGAACGACTCGATGTCGGGACACATCACCAGGATGTCGCGGGGTTCGAGGGTGGCGTCGGAGGCCAACAGTCCGACCAGAACCTCGCGCAGCACCTCGACCTGGCGGTCGGGGCCGTGCGAGGAGTGCAGCTGGATGCTGCGGTCGGCCGGGTCCAGCAGCGGCCGGTCGGCTGGGGGGACCGGTGACCGGTCGGCGGCGATGTCGTCCTGCAGTCGGGTCAGCAGGGACGGCGGGTGCTGGGCCGGCCCGGCTGGTGTCTCGAGGGGGGCATAGTGGTGGTCCTGCGTCGCGACGGTAGCCGAGGAGAGCCGCAACTGGAGCTCGCGGGAGTCGCGTCCGAGATAGGCCAGCAGGCGGTGCCGGGGCAGGTCGACGGTGCTGTCACCGCGTCGCGGGGCGGCTGCGGCCGGCAGCGGGTGGGCCCCCACCCGCTCGCGTACGCGCAGCCACAGCTCCGGCGAGGGGTGCGGCAGCCACAGGTGGACGTCGCGATGGGCGGCCAGCGCGGTCAACACCAACTGCTGTTCGGTGGAGAGCCGGGTCGCCCCGAACACCGAGAGTCGCTCCGGCAGGTCGGTCAGTGTGGGGTCGACGTGCAGAGCGTGACACGCATCCCGGATCCGTTCGGCGGGGCCGGGGCCGCCGAGCTCGGTTCGCAGCCGGCGCCACAGCTCCGCCTGCCAGGCGTAGTCGGGACCCAACGGAGCGCCAGCCCCGTCCACGTCCCGGCCGGCCGCCCAGGCGAGCGTCATCTCCGGCCGGTTGGCGGCGTAGCTGGAGAACAGCTCGGCCAGATGGCGGGCGGTCGCGTAACGCCGGCCGATCCGGGCCGGGTCCTCGGCTGCGTCGGAGCTGTCGCGCACACCCAGGTAGGACCAGAGCAGAGCGGCCCAGGGCTCACCTCGCGACCGGTCAATGACAGCGAGCAGCGGCCACACCGATCTCGCGGGTTGCCAGGGGTCGGTATCGGGGTCCGCACCGGCGGCTGAGGTCGCCCGCTGCACCACCCGGCGAGGGGCCGAGAAGTCGATGCCCGCACACACCCCGTCATCGCCTTCGCCGGTGCCGAGCTGGTGCGACAGCGCCTGTGACAGCCACCGCTCGACGCCGGGAGTCGGCACGCTGACGACCTCCGGCCGGAACGGGTCCGCCAGCGGGTGAGCCAGCAGCTCACCGAGGGCCCGGGCCAGCCGGTCGGCGCGTTCGGCTCGATGGATGTGCAGAGTCATTGCGGCTAACCATAGAGCGCGGGTCGGACAACTCCGCTGGGGCCGGCTGAGGACGCCTCAGCTGCCGGTGGTCACCGGGTCAGGCCAGGGTGTCGAGCTTGCTGCTGACCTGGTGCACCGAGGGGTTCGTCATTGCAGAACCGTCGGAGAAGACCACCGTCGGGACCGTGCGGTTGCCACTGTTGATCTTCATCACCACCTCGGCCGCCTCCGGCTCGCGCTCGATGTCGACCTCGCTGAATGCGATGCCCTCGCGCCCCAGCTGGGACTTGAGCCGCCGACAGTAGCCGCACCACTGAGTGGTGTAGATGGTGAACTTATTCATAGCCTATTCAACTCTGCGGCCCTGCCTGCTATTCCACCGCGCACCTCCGCGCCCGGAGCCCGCCACCGCGCCCTGAACTCGCCACCGCGCCCTGAGCTCGCCACCGCGCCCTGAGCTCGCCACCGCGCCCTGAGCTCGCCACCGCGCCCTGAGCTCGCCACCGCGCCCTGAGCTCGCCACCGCGCCCTGAGCTCGCCACCGCGCCCTGAGCTCGCCACCGCGCCCTGAGCTCGCCACCGCGCCCTGAGCTCGCCACCGCGCCCTGAGCTCGCCACCGCGCCCTGAGCTCGCCACCGCGCCCTGAGCTCGCCACCGCGCCCTGAGCCTGTCGAAGGGCCCGTGGGCTCAGGCCGCGTGGTCGGTCGGCCTTCGGCGGGCTCAGGCCGCGTGGTCGGTCGGCCCTCGACAGGCTCAGGGTGCGGAACGTCGATGCGGCTTCTGTCGGCGGCCGAAGTTAGGCTGGGGCAGTGATTCGCCCGCATCCCGACCAGCTGCTGGAAGCTCTGGACCCCGAGCAGCGGGAAGTGGCCACCTCACTTGGCGGTCCGGTCGTCGTCATCGCCGGTGCGGGGACGGGCAAGACCCGGGCCATCACCCACCGGATCGCCTACGGCGTCGCCTCCGGTGTCTACAACCCGACCGCGGTGCTGGCGGTCACCTTCACCCAGCGGGCCGCAGGCGAGATGCGTGGCCGGCTGCAGCAGCTGGGTGTCCTCGGCGTTCAGGCCAGGACGTTCCACTCGGCTGCCCTGCGCCAGGCGCAGTACTTCTGGCCCAGGGTGTACGGGGGCGACCTGCCGCAGGTGCTGGACAACAGGATGTCGCTGGTGGCCGAGGCCGCGTCCAGGCTCCGGCTCCAGGTCGACACCGGCAGGCTCCGCGACCTGGTGGGGGAGATCTCATGGTCGAAGGTCAGCAATGTGACCGCCGAGTCCTACCCGGGTATCGCCGCCACCCAAGGCCGGCAACTGGCGTCGTTCGACCCGGAGACCGTGGCCCGCGTCTTCGCCGGCTATGAGACGGCCAAGCGCGACCGGCAGCGGATCGACTTCGAGGACATCCTGCTCTGCGCCGCCGCGCTGATCTCGGAGCATCCGCAGGTGGCCGACCAGGTGCGGCGCACCTACCGGCACCTGGTGGTGGACGAATACCAGGACGTCAGCCCGTTGCAGGAGGCGCTGCTGAACCTCTGGCGCGGGGACCGCACCGATCTGTGCGTGGTGGGCGATCCGGCCCAGACGATCCACTCCTTCGCCGGCGCGCAGGCGACTTACCTGACCGAGTTCGCCCGCCGTACGACCGGGGCGCGGGTGGTGCGTCTGGTTCGCGACTACCGGTCCACCCCGCAGGTGGTGGGGGTCGCGAACAAGATCATGGCCACGGCACGGGTGGCCGGCGACAGCCTCGGGGCGGTGACCCTGCAGGCGCAGCGTGAGCCGGGACCCGACGTCGTCTTCGCGGAGGCCTCCGACGAGGCGGCCGAGGCGCGCGCGGTGGCCGACTGGCTTGCCGGCCTGGCCGCCCAGCACGTCGACTACCGCGAGATGGCGGTGCTGTTCAGGATCAACGCGCAGTCACCTGCCTACGAGGCCGCTCTGGCGGACCGCGGCATTCCCTATCTGGTGCGTGGCGGCGAGCGGTTCTATGAGCGTCCAGAGGTGCGGCAGGCGTTACTGACCTTGCGCACCGAGGCTCGCACCACCGGCGACGACCCGGCACCGGCCGGCACCCTCGAGCAGGTCAAGGCGGTGTTCGGCGCGCTTGGCTGGACACCCGAGCCGCCGAACGGCGGCGGGGCGATCCGGGAGCGGTGGGAGTCGTTGGCCGCCCTGCTCAGCGTCGCCGAGGACCTGGTCGGGGCAACGGGAGGGGCCGACCTGGCTGCGGTGTCGGCCGAGCTGGACCGACGCGCAGAGGCTCAGCACGTGCCCAGCGCGCACGGCGTGACGGTTTCGACACTCCACTCGGCCAAGGGTCTCGAGTGGGACGCGGTCGCCGTCGTCGGTGCGCACGAAGGATCACTGCCGTTCGTGCTGGCGACGTCACCGGCCGAGATCGAGGAGGAGCGCCGACTTCTGTACGTAGGGGTCACCAGGGCGCGGCAGCATCTGCGGGTCTCCTGGTCGCGCAGCCGCAGCGGCAACGGTAACTCGCGCAACCCGTCAAGGTTCCTCGATGGTGTCCGCCCGCAGACGTCGACAGCTCAGCGGTCCAGCGGGCGACGACAGGGTCGTCAGCGCGGCTCCGTGCTGTCGGCCAGTTGTCGCAGCTGCGGGCACGCCCTGAACACCGGGGCGGAACGCAAGCTGGGTCGGCACGAGGACTGTCCGGCCACCTTCGACGAGGAGACGCTCGTTGTCCTCAAGGAGTGGCGCAAGCAGGAGGCGGCCGAGCAGAGCCTGCCCGCCTACTGCATCTTCACCGACGCCACTCTGATGGCCATCGCCGAGACCAAGCCGCGCAGCCAGCGTGAGCTGATCAAGGTTCATGGGCTTGGGCAGACGAAGGCGACGCGGTATGGCGAACACCTGCTGGCCATCATCGCGGCGGCCGAGAAATCAGCACCCTGAGCGGTAGGAATTGCGGCTCAGCAGGCGTGGTCGAAAAAAGTTCCGGAAAAGCCCGATAAATCATTTGCGCCGTACCGCGATACTGCCTAGTCTGATCGAGAACTTTGCTTCAGCCATTGAAGTCGAGGACACCCCAGGATCAGCTGCGAATCGAACAGGTCACCTGTCCGGACCGCCCGTCGGACGAGAGGAGGGCAACGACATGGAGAGCATCATCACCATGGGCTGCATGAGCACCGCAACCCAGGCCTCTGTGCGTCGGCCCAACCCCGCCGACGTGTCTGCCTGGCTGACGATGCGCATGCAGCCGTCCATGCTGGCCGTCGCCGGTATCCGCCCGACGTCCGCCTGCCTCGACGGCCCGGCCTACCGGAACGTCCGCACCGCGGTCGACGCGGACACCACCCCCGAGTTTGGTGCCGTCAAGCATGGAGATGACGCCACCGATGGCAAGTTTGCGACCCGTTTGGGACTGACAACCTGGACTCCACCGCCGGTCTAACCACCGACAGAGCCGCCTCCAGGCCGTGAAACCCAGACAACCGGGATTCACGGCCTTCGTGTTTCCCGGCCGATCGAGAGCAGCTGGACCCCCAGCTGCTCCAGCAAGAGAAGTTGGCCGAAATGAACGACGTAGGAGGTGTGCTCGTGGCAAACCCAGCGTTGGGGGCACCCGAGTCGCTAGAGAGACAAGCAGAGCTGGACGAGTTGCCATGTCGTCTGGTCGACCCCGAGGTGTTCTTCGCCGAGTCGCCGCTCGACGTCGAGCACGCGAAGGCGTTGTGCCAGAGCTGCCCGCTGAAGACGGCCTGCCTGGCCGGTGCGCTCGAACGGCGCGAGCCGTGGGGCGTCTGGGGCGGGGAGCTGTTCGTCCAGGGCGAGGTCGTGGCACGCAAGCGTCCTCGTGGCCGTCCGCGGAAGTACCCGGTCGCCGAGCCGTACGCACCGGCGGCGAGCGCACGACGCGGTCAGGAGGCGGCGGCATGACGCGAGAGGACCAGCTGACCAGGGTCGGCCTCGGCGGCCGGGTGTTTCATGCGGTCCGACTCTGGCTCAGCAGGGCCCTGTCGTGACGCGTAGGGCCGATCGGGTCAGGCCGATCCCCGTCGTGCCGAGCGCGACCAGCACCCACACGAGTCCCCAGCTGCTGCCGGCAGCTGGGGACTCTTGCGTCTGCTGGGCGCCTCGCCCCACGCCTCCGGCAGGTAGCAGCTACCACCACTCGTCGTCGAGCTTGGCCTCGATGCTGCGAGCATGATTCCGGGTACATCCATCGCACAGCACCGTCCGGCGGCCCTCCTCGGAGCCCACACTCCAGGTCCACGGGACAGGCGTCGGCTGGCCAGGGTCGCGGCCGAGCTCGTCGGTCGAGGGTTCCCGGCCGCAGCCGGCGCAGCGGACTGGTGAGGTCACTCGACCTCCAGACCGTCCTCGTCGCTGTCCTCGGCGTACCCGGGGAGGTACTCCTCCAGTACCCCGGCGAAACCGGCCTTCGCGTTCAGCTGGGACAGCACCGCCAGCCCACCCAACCAGACCCGGTGGATGAGCAGATAGCTCGGCGGGAGGTTGAGCTTGAAGGCAACGCCGCCGGAGGCGTTCGGGTCGCGCACCCTGTTGAACTGTGCCCGCATCCAGTCGCGATCGAACTGGAACTCCGCCACCGCAGCCGGTTCGACGAAGGGAGCCAGGTAGTCGAAAAGGTCGTTGGGGTCGACGTCCTCGGTGATGAACCCCTCCCGGGCCAGCCCGGCCAGCATCTGCTCGGCGTCGCCGGCCTTCGCGATCCTCAGGATGCGTCCCATCGCCGGCGGCAGACCGTCGGGGAGCCGGGCCACCAGGCCGAAGTCGATCACTCCCAGCCTCCCGTCCGGGGTGATCTTGTAGTTGCCGGGGTGCGGGTCGGCGTGCAGCAGACCGACCGTGCTGGGTCCGGCGAAGAGGAACCGCACATAGCGCAGCGCGATCTCGTTGCGTTCGTTGTCGGGCAGATCGACTGCCGTCGACAGCGGGACGCCCTCGACCCACTCGCTCACCAGCACCCGAGCGGTGTTGGCCAGTACGTTCGGCACGGCGAACTCCGCGTGGTCGGCGAACCCGAGTGCGGCAGCCTGCTGGTGCTTGGCCTCGAGCCGGTAGTCCAGCTCCTCGTTGACCCGCTCAGTCAGCTCGTCGACCAGCGCTTTGACATCCATCCCGCCGGCCAGCGGAGCGAACACCTTCGAGAGCCTGCCGATCTGGCGCAGGTCCGAACGCAGCGCCTCGTCAGCGCCGGGATACTGCACCTTGACCGCCACCTGCCGGCCATCCTTCCAGACGGCCCGGTGCACCTGGCCGATCGACGCTGCCGCTGCGGGCAACGGATCGAACTCGACGAAATCGGCCCGCCAGCCGGGACCCAGCTCCCGAGCCAGGACGGCGTGCACACGCGAGGTCGGCATCGGTGGAGCAGAGTCCTGCAGCCGGGCCAGCTGGGCCCGATAGGGCGCGGCGACGTCTTCGGGCATCACCGCCTCGAACAGGCTCAACGCCTGGCCGAACTTCATCGCGCCGCCCTTCAGATCGCCCAACACCCGGAAGAGCTGCTCGGCCGCCCGCTGCTGCATCTGCTCGGTGACCGCCTCGGCAGGTGCGCCGCCGATCCGCTTGCCCAGGCCGAGGGTGGCCCGACCCGCGAAGCCGAGAGGGAGGGAGGCGAGTCGCGCCCCCCGCCGGAAGGCCGACCGGGCCAGCGTTCCGGACTGCTCGGTCGGCCGGGGAGGCTGGCTGTCATCGTCGGACCGGGAGCTGACCTGGGTCGGCTCGTCGCTGGTCATGGGGACCATTGTGCCGTGAACCCCCAAGCGCAGCCGCACCCGGGATGCTGTGGCCAACGACGAACCTCGAGAGCGAAGCCTGGCGGCCTGACCTCCAGCGTCGCCCCGAGGGTCTGCGGACGGGCGCCGTACAGGAACGCTAGCACCTGGGTCGCCGCCACCGAGGCGGCCCACTGCGCCGACACCGGGTCCGGGGTCATCCGGATCCGGGACAGCTGGCCCAGCAGCGTCGGCCAAGCCCGGTCATGGTCTCTGCGGACCAGATCGGTGCAGTTCAGGCACGCCGTCTGGCCCGGTACGACCAGGGGTCCGACCACGGCCCCGGCACCGTTCACGCGCAGGAACAGGTGGGGCCGGTCCAGCCGCATCAGGTGGGCTGCGACCACCCGGTCCGGCTCCGGCGCATCGCAGGCGACAACGGTCAGGTCCGTCTGCAGATGCTCAGGCTTGGACCAGTGGTCGGCCACCCGTACCGCAGTCCTCGGCTCAGGAGTCGACGCTGACCGGGCCAGCAGCCCGCGCAGCGCCTCGGCCATCGAGGCCGCGACACCTGCGCTCGGGTAGACGGCCGGGTCCACCGGCTGTTCGTCGCTGATGTGGAGAACGCCGATGCCGGCGGCCACGAGCAGCTCGGCCAGCGGGCGGGCCATCGACCCGGCGCCGACCAGGCGAAGGCGACGCTCGGCCAGGGCAGGCCGTTCCAGCTCGGCCTCTGCCACCAGCCCAGCCTGCTGCAGCAGCCTCAGGGAGGAGTCGAGCAGCCGGGTCTCGACGCCGAGCTGCGGCGCTCGGCGACGGATCTCGTGGAGGTGATGGCAGCCGTCGGCGAGTACGAGCAGCTTCTCGATCGGCGCCCTGGCCAGCAGGATCAGTGCCGGTTGGCCCGGCAGTCCGATCTGCACCTCGTCGTCGTTGCGTCGCAGCACCGGCGCGTCGGGCCGGACACGCGGATAGCGGAATGGTGCCTCGATCGAGTCCACCTGCCCAGTGTGCGACGCCGCGCGGCTGGTGGACAGGGCAGCAGCGGCGGTCTGTGGACAACGCAGCAGCGGGAAAGGCCCGAGAGGCAGAAGGGGGCGGTCCGAGCCGGACCGCCCCCGCGACGCTCACTCGCGCCGACTCTTCTTGGTGGCTGAAGGATCAGGCCTTGCCGAGGATCCGGTTCAGGTTGGTGCCGCACTCGGGGCACTTGGCCTTGGCCATCCGGGTGCCCTTCTCGTTGACGTGTACGTCGCCGCTGGCCTCACGCTTGGCCTTGCACTTCACGCAGTAAAACTCACCGCTGTAGGTCTCTGCAGCCATGTTCTCTCCTCGCTTCTGTGTGTCCGTGACTGGTCGTTGGCACGGGACAGCGTTGCACGCTGCAGCGCTTGGTCGCCGGTAACTTTACGCGAGAACGGCCGGAAACAACCAGAATCCCGGGCTTCTCGACCGAGCCATGGGTGTCGGGGCACGACCGGCCGTCGCACTGGGCACGAGGCCGGGGAAGACGAAAGCTCCAGGAACATCGGTTCCGCTTGCCTTCCCCTGCGAGCGTGCCGACCGTCTGGAGCTTTCGTGTCAGGAACGCTATTGGCTCCACCCTCGTCGCGTCAAACCTCGTCAGGCTGCGGATGTCCACCGCCTGTGGATAACCATGTGGATGGGTGTGTGTACCGGGCCGCTGCCTTGTGGAGGCTGGTCGCCGGGTCCTCGTACACCTCCGTGTTCCGCTGTGAACATCCTCTCTTCATCGCCACCGAGCGGGCCGAGGAGAGGCATCCGCTCAGTGAGACGGGTCCCGGCCGAGGAAGACCCGCAGCGCCCGGGTCGGTGGACGGGCCGGTCGGCGAATGGGTCGGTCGGCGAACGGGTGGGTCGGTGAACGGGTCTGTCGGTGAAAGAATGGTCACCTGCTGGCAACCAGGAGTGACGCGATGCAACGCACCAGACCGGGTGGGGAGGACACCACCGCTACCGACGCCGGCGCGGCGAAGGCCGAGCCGCGAGTGGAGGTGCGCCGCAGCGCACGGCGGAAGCGAACGGTGACGGCCTACCGGGAGCAGGACACCATCGTTGTGCTGATCCCTCAGCGGATGTCCAAGCGGGACGAGCAGTTCTTTGTCGACGACATGGTGGCCAAGGTGCTGGCGCGGGAGGCCCGGACGCGGCCGCCGCGGGGTGACGTCGAGCTGGCCGAACGCGCTCGCCTGCTGGCGGACCGTTTTCTGGCCCCCCGGCTCGGCCACCGGCCGGAGCCGGCGGACGTCGTCTGGGTCACCAATCAGAGCCAACGCTGGGGGTCGTGTACGCCGGCCACCGGCGTCATCCGGTTGTCACACCGGCTCCAGTCGATGCCGGCCTGGGTCAGTGACTACGTGCTGCTGCATGAACTGGCCCACCTGGTGGAGCCGACCCATTGCGCCGCCTTCTGGCGGTTGGTGGAGAACTACCCCGAGGCGCAGCGAGCCAAAGGCTTCCTGGAGGGATGGCAAGCCGCCCGCGGGGTCGCCGCCGATCCGCAGGACGACGTCCTCGCCGCGGACCAAGCGTGACCACCGAACGGCGACGGCTGGCCCTGGTCCATGCCGCCCATACCGCCACCGGAGCCCCGCCGGGGATCGACCGGGCCGCGTTCAGCTCCGCCTGCCTGTCCGACAGCTACGAGGTGCTGGCCGATCTCGAGGAGGTCCGGGCCGGCATCGTCGGTGCCGGACCGGCGGTCGCCGACCTGCTCTGGCCCGCCGACCTGCAGGTGCCAGACCCCGCAGCATCGATACGCAGCGTCGCCGAGCAGGTCGGGGCCGGTGCAGACGAGCTGGTGATGATCCCGGCAGACGTGCCTGACCTGCCCGGCCTGGTGCTGGCGAAGGTGTTCAAGGCGCTGAACCGGGCAGATGTGTGCATCGCCCCGGCACGCAACACATCCGGCTGCGTGGCGATCGGCCTCCGATTGCCGTGGCCGGACTGGATCACCGTCGAGCTCGACCTGGACACCGACCCGGCGGACGAGCTGCGTCGGCTGCAGCCCGGTCGCGGCCGCGTCGCCATCGGGCCGGACTGGCACCGGATGTGCTCGGCTACCGCGGTGAACCGTCTCGACCCACGCCTGGAGGGCTGGGAGTCGACCCGGGCCCTGCTGTCAGGTCACCCGTACCTCCTCGCCGGCGGCCCCTGAGCCGGCGGCCGAACGTGTCGATCGGGTGAGCCTGCGCGGGGGAAGCTCCAGGGCGGTGTCCTCCACCCGGTCCAGAGCTCGCCGGAGGCCACCGAGCGCCACCACGTCAGCGCCGAGCGTCGACGCGGCCACTCTGGGCGGCGTGGCAGTGAAACCAGGCAGGTCGCGCTCCACCAGGGGCAGGATCGCGGCGCTCGCATCGGCGACTGCGCCGGCCAGCACCACCAGCTCGGGGTTCAGCAGACTGGCGAGAGTGGCGATCACCCGGGCCAGCCGGGTGGCGATCCGGTCCAGGATGTCGAGGGCCGCCCGGTCACCCGCTCGGGCGGCGGCGAAGACGAGCTCGGCCGTCACCGCCTGGGTGTCTCCGCCGGTGCGCGACCTCAGCTCGCCGTCGGCGCCGCTGGTGAGAGCCTCGACCCCCCAACTGCGAGCCAACAGTGCCAGGCCTTCGGCGCCCTGGACACCGTCGATCATCGACAGAAAGCCCATCTCGCCGGCGGCACCGGTATGGCCGCGCAGGATCCGGCCGCTGTCGATCAGCCCGGCACCGAGCCGTTCACCGGCCAGCACCACGGCCAGGTGGTCGACCCCGCCGGCGACGCCGCGCCACCGTTCGGCCACTGCGGCGAGATTGGCGTCGTTGTCCATCAGTACCGTCCAGCCGTGCCGGCGCTGCAGCGTCCCCGGTAGGTCGACGTCGATGAGATCCCACAGACCCTCACCGGAGATGACCCGACCGGCTCGGTCCACCGGTGCGGCGACCCCGATGCCGACCGCCAGGATCGACGACGGGTCGACGCCGGCCTGCTCGAGCGCCCGCAGTGCGGTGTCGTCGACCACCTGGATGCGTTCCTCGGGAGCGATCTCCACCCCGGGGAACCGCATGGTCGCCCGGCCCAGCACGTGGCCCCGCAGATCCGCGAGCAGGGCCGTCACCCGGTGAGCGCCCATGTCGATGCCCACCACATGGCCGGCGCGCTGGTCGAACTCGTACAGCCGGGCGGGCCGACCCTTCAGCGGCTCGCCAGGGCGCCGTCCCGGCTGCACCTCACGGATCCACCCCATCGAGATCAGGTCGTTGCAGACGCCGTGGATCGTCGCCCGGGTCAGGCCGGTCGCCCGGATCAGGTCGGTTCCGGTCATCGCTGGGGAGGAGCGCAGGCAGGTGAGTACGGCGGTCGCGTTGACCCGCCGCAGCAGTTGAGGTGTGGCTGAGACCGATCCGTCACTCATCGCGCTTGACCCCCTGTCCCAGACTGACCATAATTCTTCAGGCAATAAATTTAGGCCATAAATAAAATCCCTGTCGAACCGAGCGAGGACGCCTTGACCGCTACGCCCGAAACCCGCACCGTCGCCGCCGAGTCCCTGACGGACCCGGACTGGTGGCGCCAGGCCACCGTCTATCAGATCTACCCGCGGAGCTTCGCCGATGCGAACGGCGACGGCATCGGAGATCTGCAGGGCATCACCGAGAAGGTGGACTACCTTGCCGAGCTCGGCGTCGACGCCGTCTGGCTGAGCCCGTTCTACCCGTCGGCACTGGCCGACGGAGGCTATGACGTCGACGACTACCGCGACGTCGACCCCAAGATCGGCACCCTCGCCGATTTCGACGCCATGTCCACGGCTCTGCACCGGGCCGGCATCAAGCTCATCGTCGACATCGTGCCGAACCATTCCTCGAACCGGCACGTCTGGTTCCAGGAGGCGCTGGCAGCGGAGAAGGGTTCGGCTGCCCGGGACCGCTACATCTTCCGTGACGGTGAGGGCCCGGACGGGTCCGAACCGCCGTCGGACTGGCAGGCCATGTTCGGTGGCAGCGCCTGGGAGCGCGTCCCGGACGGGCAGTGGTACCTCCACCTGTTCGCGCCGGAGCAGCCCGACTGGAACTGGGACAACCCTGAGGTGCGGGCTGACTTCCTCAAGACGCTGAAGTTCTGGGCCGACCGCGGTGTCGACGGCTTCCGGGTCGACGTCGCCCATGCGCTGGCCAAGGACCTGACCGGTCCGCTGCCGACCCACCTGGAGCTGTCCCAGGAGTTCCCGGTGGACGGCAGCCACCGGTTGTTCGACCGGGACGAGGTGCATGAGATCTATGCCGAATGGCGTCAGCTGTTCAACAGCTATGACCCGCCGCGGATCGCTGTCGCCGAGGCCTGGGTGCCGGCCGAGCGGCGCGGTCGCTACGCCAGCCCGGAAGGCCTCGGCCAGGCGTTCAACTTCGACCTGCTCGAAGCCGAGTGGGATGCCGAGCAGTTCCGCGACATCATCACCAAGAACCTGGAGGAGGCGACCACCACCGGCGGGTCCTCCACCTGGGTCTTCTCCAACCATGACGTGGTCCGCCACCCGACCCGCTACGGCCTGCCCAACGGTACCGACCTGCAGGCCTGGCTGATGACCGACGGTAAGGACCCCGAGCTCGACCTGGCCACCGGTCTGCGTCGGGCTCGCGCGGCGACGCTGCTGGCCCTCGCCCTGCCGGGCTCGGCCTACCTGTACCAGGGCGAGGAGCTCGGCCTGTACGAGGTCGCTGACCTGCCTGCGGAGGTGCTGGCCGACCCGACCTGGGTGCGGTCCGGTCACACCATCAAGGGGCGCGACGGGTGCCGCGTGCCGCTGCCGTGGACCGGGACGGGGGAGTCCTTCGGGTTCGGATCAGGCCCGGCCCACCTGCCACAGCCGGCGGACTTCGGGGCGTTCTCGGTCGAGGCGCAGGAGCAGGACCCCACGTCGACACTGGCCTTCTACCGGCAGGCGCTGGCCCACCGGCGCCGGCTGGAGACGGCGGAGAAGCTGGACTGGGTGGCCGGGGACAACCCGGAGCTGGTGCAGTTCGTACGCCCGGGCGGCTGGGTCTCGGTGACCAATTTCGGGACCGAGCCGGTGGAACTCCCCGCCGGCGAGCTCATCCTCTCCAGCAGCCCGCTGGTGGAGGGCAAGCTGCCCGGCGAGACGACCGCCTGGCTCCGGGCGTAGTCCCGACTAGGCCGCCAGCCGGGTGCTGGCGGCCTGGATCAGCTGGGCGACGGAATCGTCGATCGGCGGCAGCTCCTCCCGCGAGAACCAGCGCACGTCCGTCGACTCGGCGCTGACACTGGGTGTCAGCGCCGGGTCGGCGACGACGAGGAACTGGACGTCGAGGTGGAAGGTGGGGCGGACCAGCCCGCAGGGCACCTCATGCCGGGACAGCAGCAGCGGACGGGGGTCGAGCTGCAGGTTGTGGAGGCCGCTCTCCTCTCGCGCCTCCCGCAGGGCGGCGTCCTCGAGGCTCCGGTCGGTCGACTCGAGGTGCCCACCGGTCTGCAGCCAGCGGCCCAGTCGGGCGTGCAGCGTCAGCAGCACCTGGGAGACGTCGAGCGAGCAGATCAGCGAGCTCGCCGTCAGGTGGGCGCCGGCGCACTCGCGGGACCAACCGGCCGGACGTGCCTCCAGATGGGCCAGGTAGTCACGGCGCAGCTCCGCCTGCTCCGGACCGGGTGGCTGCCATCGGGTCAGCACGTTCAGGCAGGACACCTGCAGGGAGCTGCCGTCGGCGACGGCGCTCAACCCTTCCCGGTTTCGTCCGGTCCTGCTTTCCCCTCCGGCCCGTGATCCCCCTCCGGCCCGTGATCCCCCTCCGGCCCGTGATCCCCCTCCGGCCCGTGACCCTCGTCCGAGCCGTGGCCTTCGGGTCCCGGCCCGGCCTCGTCGAGCAGTTGCGCCAGAGCGGCGTCGAAGTCGTCCTCCTCACCGGTCCTCGCCTCACCCGCGACGAAGCCCAGCGGGTCGTCCAGGTCGGCCGAGGTCGGCACCAGGTCCGGGTGCGCCCAGACCGCGTCGCGCCCCTCCACCCCGCGCCGGTCGCGGACGGCAGCCCACAGGTTAGCCGCGTCGCGCATCCGCCGAGGTCGCAGCTCGAGCCCGACCAGGGTGGCGAAGGTGGCCTCGGCCGGACCACCGGTGGCACGGTGACGCCGGACCGCCTCGGCCAACGCGACCGCCGACGGCATCCACTGCCGGGTGGCCTGGCTGACGACGTCGTCGACCCAGCCCTCCACCAGTGCCAGCATGGTCTCGAGTCGTTCCAGGGTCGCCTGCTGCTGCGGCGTCTTCTGCGGTTCGAAGAGGCCGCCCTCAAGGGTCTGGCTCAGCTCCTCGAGGTTGTTGGGGTCGATCTGACCGACCGCCTGCTCGAGTGCGGAGGTGTCGATGGTGATGCCGCGGGCATACTCCTCGACCAGCGCCAGGATCTGCTCGCGGACCCAGCCAGCGTGGGCGAACAGCCGTTGGCGGGCCGCCTCGCGCAGAGCCAGGTAGAGCGTCACGTCGGAGGTCGGCTGGTCGAGGCCTTCGCCGAACTGCTCGATGTTGGTCGGCAGCAGCGCCACATGGCCGGGTTCGCTGAGCGGAAGACCGATGTCGGTGGCGCCGACCACTTCGGTCGCCAGCCGGCCCAGCCCCTGTCCGAGCTGGAGCCCGAACATGCTGGCGCCGGAGCTGCGCAGCATCGGTCGGAGCATCTGCTCCATGCCCGCCATCCCGGGGATCGCGGCCGACTCGTCCCCTTCACCGAAGCTGAGCGCGCCCTCCATCGCGTCGGCGATGTGCGCGGCCACCGGCTCGACCAGCCGCTGCCAGACCGGCATCGTCTTCTCGATCCATTCGGCCCTGCTCCAGGCGGCCACGGTGCTGGAGACCCGCGGGAAGCCGGTCGCCTCGTCCAGCCAGACCTCGGCGATCGACACCGCCTCGGCGATGGCCCGCCGTTGCGGGTCAGTCGGCGAAGGGTCCTTGCCCAGGGAGGCGACCGTCTTGCGGGCCGTGTCCTTGGTGACCTCCCAGTTGACGCCTGAGCCGGTCTGCGCGGCCTGGCCGCCGAAGAGGGGTCCGCCGCCGCCGAGCATGGCGAAGGCGTTCTGGAGCTGCTGCATCAGCGCGTTCATGTCACCGCCGGTCCCGCCCCCGAGCTGACCACCCCCGAACTGTGAGAACAGCGCCTCGAACGGGTTGCCGGGCTGGCCGCCGAAGCCGGACGACGGACCCGATCCGGCCGACGGTGGGGTGGATGAGCCGCCCGGGCCCTTGGGGCCGAGCCGGTAGGGCGGTTGGTCGGACTCGGGCCGTCGCGGGGGCTCCGCCGAGCCCCGCTCCGAGGTGCTCGCGTCCTCGTCGGTGCCCGACTCGTCGTCGGGAACGTCCTCGGGACCGGGCTGCCGTTCGTCGGCCATGAGTACTCCTGTACGGGGGTCGAGATGCTGACTTCCATTCAACCGTACGCGCCCGGCAGGGGTTGTCGAGCAGCCCCGCGCGGTTTCTCCGCTGAACGCGTAACCCGACGGTCCGGCCGCGTCCCTGACGGGTTGGGCGGCGCGGATTGGTCGGCTGGGTTAGGGTCGACTCATGTCATCGCCGGTACGTCACGCGCAGGTGATCGACGCCCCCTTGAGCCTCGATCGGCTGCTCGACCTGGTCCGTACGGATGCTGTGGGCGGCATCGCCCTGTTCGTCGGGGTGGTCCGCGACCACGACGAGGGACAGGACGTGGTGTCGCTCGACTACAGCCAGCACCCCACCGCGGAGCAGAGGTTGCGTGCCTGTGCCGAGCGCGTCGCCGCGGGGCACGACGTGCAGACGGTGGCGGTCGAGCATCGGGTCGGACACCTGACGGTGGGTGACCTGGCCGTGGTGGTGGCGGTCGGTGCGGTCCACCGAGCCGAGGCGCTGGCCTGCTGCCGCCAGCTGATCGATGACCTGAAGGCCGAGGTGCCGATCTGGAAAGAGCAGCAGTTCACCTCCGGAGAGGCGCAGTGGGTGGGACTCGGGTGACGGCAGCCGTCGGCGGCAGCTCCTGGTTCACCAGGGCACCGTTGTCATGACCAGACAGACCTGGGTGGCGTTCGTCTCGGCGCTGATGTTCGTCGGGCTTGCGTCGCTGATGGTGGCGCTGCCGGTTCCGTTCGTCACCTGGAGCCCAGGCCAGACCCACGACACGCTCGGCCTGACCGGCAGTCAGCCGATGATCCGGATCAAGGGGATCCGCACCTTCCCGACCAGCGGACAGCTCGACCTGACGACGGTGTCGGGGACCTCCGCCGACTCCCGGCTCACCCTTCCCCAGGCGATCCTGGCCTACTGGCTGCCGCACCGCGACACCCTGCCCCGAGACTCCGTCTACGCGCCCGGCAAGTCCGCCGAACAGGTGGAGAGCGAGGAGGCGGAGATGATGGAGACGGCGCAGAGCGATGCCGTCGTGGCCGCCTTGCGAGCCGCCCACCAGCCGGTGACGGAGATGCCGGTGGTGTCGTCGGTGACTGTCGCCGGGCCGGCCCATGGACGCCTGAAGCCCGGTGACCTGATCGTCGCCGTCGACGGCACCCCGGTGACCAAGCCAGACCAGGTCGGGCAGCGGGTGCGCAGCCACAAGACCGCCGAGCAGGTGAGGTTCCTGGTGGAGCGGAACCGTCAGCGGATCACGGTGTCGGTGCCGACGGTGGCCTCGAACAGCAGGCCGGGTCAGGTGATGGTGGGCATCACGGTCGGGATGGGCTACTCCTACGCCCCCGACATCTCCTTCGACCTCGGCCAGCGGATCGGCGGTCCCAGCGCGGGTCTGATCTTCTCGCTGGCCATCTACGACAAGATCACCCCCGGTGCGCTGCTCGGCGATCGGCACGTCGCCGGTACGGGTTCGATCACCCCGGAGGGCAAGGTCGGGCCGATCGGGGGCATCCAGGAGAAGATCGGTGGAGCGGAGCAGGCCGGCGCGACCGTCTTCCTGGTGCCCGCGGACAACTGCAAGGACCTGGCCGGCCTGGACACCGACCTCACCCTGGTCAAGGTGGCCACGCTGGACCAGGGCATTACCGCACTGACCGAGCTGGACACACCCAACGGAGCCGACAGGATCCCGCACTGCTGATGACCGACGACACACCACCAGCCATGGCTGACCCGACGACCGCCGACCCGGGCAGGAGCCCGGACAGTGCCGGCAAGGACGCCCTGATCGCCGCGCTGATCGACCTGGAGCGCCACATCGACCAGCGTGGCTGGGACCAGCCACCCCGGTTGTTCGCCCTGGTGGACACCGACAGCCTGATCGCCGCCGAGCCGCAGCTGGCCGAGAGCCTGGGGCTGCGGAGCTCCGCCGACACTGGTCTGCCGGGTGCGCTGACGGCGGTCGAACAGGACGACTTCAGCGGCGGTGCCGATCTGGTCGGAGACCTGGCCGGGATCGCCTGGCCGGAGAGCGTCTTCGGCTGCGCGGTGTCCTTCGTCCGCACCTTCCTGCCGACCGGTTTCGAGGCCGACATCCCCGAGGACGCGACGGCTGCCGCGGCCTATGTGGCCGGGCACGAGAAGCGTGAGGAGATCCGGGTGGTGGTCGGTGTCGACCGGGCCGACCATCGCCACGGGGTGGCGCGCCTTGTGTCACAACCCGGTGAACTTCTGGGAGCCGAGGACCTGGTGCCCGGGCTCGCCGAGGTACTGGCGCATACGCTTGCATGACGACCGGGCCCCCCAGGCCGAGCTGAAGCGCAACTGAGGGGCCGCCCGACTTGAGGAGAACAACGACGTGAGTGGAAATACCGTCCGCGCAGTCCGACGGCGCGGCGCGATATTGCCTACCTTGGTGATCGCCGCGATCGCCGTGGTGATCTTCGCGGTCTTCACCAACCTGTGGACCGACCGACTCTGGTTCGCCTCGATGGGTTACGGGTCGGTGTTCTCCAAGATGCTCTGGACCCGGGTGGGCCTGTTCGTCGGGTTCGGGCTGCTGATGGCGACCGCGGTCGCAGCCAACACCGCCATCGCCTATCGGCTGCGGCCCAGCTTCCGGCTCGGCGGTCCCACCAGCCCGCTGCTGGAGCGGTACCGCGAGGTGCTCGAGTCCCGGTTCGTCTGGGTGATGATCGCCCTCGGCGTGGTCGTCGGGCTGTTCGCCGGCGGCGCTGCGGCCGGTCAGGTCTCCACCTATCTGGCCTGGCGCAACTCGACCCCGTTCGGGCAGGTGGACCCCAAGTTCGGTCTCGACATCTCCTTCTTCGTCTTCGACTACCCCTGGTGGCGGTTCACGCTGTCATTCCTGTTCACCGCACTGCTGTTCAGTGCCGTCGCAGCGGCGATCGTGCACTACGTGATGGGTGGGCTGCGGCTGTCGGCGCCGCGTCGGGGCGGCACCGCCGCAGCGCAGGCGCACCTGTCGATCCTGGTAGGCCTGGCGGTGCTGGTGAAGGCTGCGAGCTACTGGTTCGACCGGTACGGGCTGGAGGTCGCCAGCACCCCGATCTTCACGGGCCTGAACTACACCGCCGACCACGCCCAGGTGAACGCCAGGACGATCCTGGCCGTGATCGCCCTGCTGTGTGCGGTGATGTTCTTCGCCAATGCGGTGCTCCGGCGCTGGATGGTGCCCATGATCGGTCTGGTGTTGCTGATCGTGTCGGCCATCCTGCTCGGCGTCGCCTATCCCGGTGCGGTGCAGAACTTCAGCGTGAAGCCGGACGAGCCGGACAAGGAGCGGCCCTACATCGAGCGGAACATCGCCGCGACCCGGGCGGCCTACGCCGTCGAGGGCGTCAAGATCGAGGACTACTCGGCCAAGACGACCGCCACCGCCGGCCAGCTCCGCTCCGATGCCGAGGCGCTGCCCGGCATCCGGCTCATCGACCCCGCCGTCGTCGGGCCGGCCTACGAGCAGCTGCAGCAGGTGCGCGGCTACTACTCGTTCCCAGCGGTACTGGACGTGGACCGCTACACGATCAACGGCACCGAGACCGACGCGGTGGTGGCGGTCCGGGAGATGGACCACCGCGGTGTCGAGGGCCAGAACTGGAACAACCTGCACACCGTCTACACCCACGGCTATGGGTTGGTTGCCGCCTATGGGAACCGGCGCCAGTCCGGCGGTGAGCCGGAGTGGATCGCACGCGACATCCCGCCGACCGGTGCGATCGCCGAGCACGAGTCGAGGGTCTACTTCGGTGAGCTGCAGACCGACTACTCCGTCGTCGGGTCGCCGGCCGGGTCGCGCCCGATCGAGCTGGACACCCCCGGCGGCGGTCAGGGTGGCAACCCGAAGATGTACACCTACACCGGCCAGGGCGGGGTGCCGATCGGATCCGCCTGGCGGCGGTTGCTCTATGCCGCGAAGTTCGCCGACGTCAACCTGCTGCTGTCGGACCGGGTGAACTCGGCATCCAAGATCATCTACGACCGGACCCCGCGGGAGCGGGTGATGAAGGCGGCTCCGTGGCTGAAGGTCGACACCAACGCGTACCCGGCCGTGGTGGAGGGCAGGATCGTCTGGATCGTGGACGGCTACACCACCTCCAACTCCTACCCGAACAGCCAGCGGGTGTCGCTGGAGCGGTCCACCTCGGACGCCCAGACCAGCGTCGGCACCATCGCCGCCCAGCCCGACACCATGGTCAACTACATGCGCAACTCGGTGAAGGCTGTGGTGGACGCCTACGACGGGAGCGTCAAGCTCTACGCTTGGGACGAGCAGGACCCGGTGTTGAAGACCTGGAAGAAGGCCTTCCCGGGCGTGGTGCTGGACAAGTCGAAGATCTCCAAGGATCTGCTCAGCCACCTGCGTTACCCGGAGGACCTGTTCAAGGTCCAGCGCGAGATCCTGGCCAAGTACCACATGACCAACCCGAGCAACTGGTACCAGCAGACCGACCTGTGGCAGATCCCCACCGACCCGGTCGCCGGCACCGGCCGCAAGGAGGCCCCGCACTTCCTGTCGATCAAGTGGCCGGGTGACGAGAAGGCGATCTTCTCGCTGACCTCCGTCTTCGTCCCGAACCAACGGCAGAACCTGTCGGCCTATATGGCCGTGAACGCCGACGCCAGCAGCCCCGACTACGGGGAGCTGCGGATCCTCCGGATGTCCGACACCAGCCAGATCGACGGTCCGGGCCAGACCGCGAACGCGATGGTGACCAATGAGAAGGTCGCCGACCGGCTGAGGCCGTTCCTCAACCAGGGTTCGGCGAACGCCCAGTTCGGCAACCTGCTGACGCTGCCGATCGGCGGTGGTCTGCTCTACGTCCAGCCGGTCTACACCCAGCGCCAGGGCAGTGACGGTTCCTATCCCGCACTGCGCTTCGTGATGGTCCGCTTCGGCCAGGAGGTCGGGATCGGCGACACTCTGCAGCAGGCGCTTGACCAGGTCTTCAAGGGTGACTCGGGAGCCAGCACCGGTGAGCAGTCGAGCGGTGGGGGCGGTACGCCCCCGACGGGCGACGGCAAGGTCGACAACCCGGCCGCCACGAAGGCGCTGAAGGAGGCGCAGAGCGCCTTCGCTGCTGCGGACAAGGCGCTGAGCACCGGCGACCTGGCCCAGTACCAGGCCAAGATCAAGGAGGCGCAGGCCGCGGTCGAGCGGGCCCTGAAGGCTATGGGCGGCTAGTCGCTACCCGCGGCTGCCGTCCGGCGTCTCCACCACCAGGTCGGTGAACCCGGCGGCGCGGAGAGGCTCGGTGATCTGGTCCGCGTCGCCGACGACGACCAGGCTCAGCTCGTCCGGCCGGACCAGCGAGGCGTACGCGGCTGACGCCGACTCGGAGGTGACGGCTCGCTGGGCGGCGAGGCTGCGGTCGATGTAGTCCTCGGGCAGGGCGGCCAGGAACTGGGTTGCGGCCTGGTCGGCCACGCCGTCGGCGGTCGCGAAGCGCAGCGGGGAGACTCCGGTGAAGAAGGTGATCGCGTCGTCCACCTCCTGTGGGGTGAAGGGCCTGCCGGTGATGTCCAGCAGCTGCCGCGCTTCTTCGATGGCGTCGGCCACCACGTCGGTGCGGAACGAGCCCTGGACGGCGAAGCTGCCACCGGTGCGCATCGGCGAGAAGTTGAGACCGACGCCGTAGGTGTAGCCCTTCTCCTCGCGGAGCACCGCGTTCAGCCGGGACAGGAACGCCCCACCCATCGCATAGCTCGCCACCGAGATCGGTGCCCATCGCTCGTCGTTGCGGTCGATGCCGAACCCGCCGAACCTGATGTCCGCCTGGACCGCCCCGGGCCGGTGGATGATCTTGACCTGACGCGGTGCGGGCTGCGCGGTCAGATGCTGGGGGGTCTGCTGGTCGGGCAGCGCCCAGGAGCCGAGATACCTCTCGGCCAGGGCCAGCGGGTCGGCCGGAAGATCGCCGGCCATGATCAGCTTGGTGCCGACCGGACCGAAATGCTCCAGGTGGAAGCGCCGTACGGCAGCGCCGGTGATCTTGGCCACCGTCTCCGGCTCGCCGCCGTTCATCCGTGAGGTGCGCGACTCCGGGTCGAAGATCGTGCTGCGGAAGGCGATGCTGGCCTGCTGGGCGGAGTTCGCCTGGGCCTGCTCGATCTCGGCGAGCCGGAGCTGCACGTGCCTGTTCACGTCGTCGTCGGCCAGAGCCGGCTCGACCACCGCTTCGGCGAACAGTGCCAGTGCGGCCTCCAGGCGGGAGGCCGGCACATCGAGGATCGCCTGCAGGCCGGAGAGCGAGACGTCGATGCCGAAGCCGGCGCCCTCGTTCTCCAGCAGCTCGGCGTACTCCTCGCCGCCGTGACGCAGGCTGCCCTCGTCCAGCGTGCGGGCGCAGATGGTCGCCACGCCCTCCAGGTCGCGGTTCTCCGCGCTCAACGGGATGTCCAGCACGAGGTGCGCGGCGATGACGTGCTGACCCGGCAGGTGATAGCTGACCACCTCGAGCCCATTGTCGAGATAGCTGCGCGTCGGGGTGGGGAAGTGCCAGTCACCGGGAGCGCCGATCGGCGGCCGGGGCGGGAAGATCGTCTTCTCGGTGTTCATCGGCTCACCTGTCGATAGATCAGTGTTGCGCGCGTGCCGGTGTCGAACCACTCGCGGGTCGCCTCGGCTATGGCTGCGGGATCGATGGCGTCGATCTCGGCGATTCGGGTGTTGATCAAGGTCGGGTCGTTGTGCAGCAGGGTGTGCGCGCTGATCTCGTCGGCGCGCGAGTCGACTCGGGCCAGCTCGTGCAGCCAGTGCCGCTCGAACTGTGCCTTGGCCCGGCGGAGCTCGGTCTCGCTCGGACCGTCGGCGGCGAGCCGGTCGACCTCCACCAGCAGCGCCTCCTCCAGCCGCTCGAGGCTGACGCCGTCGCGGGCCCTCGCCTGGGCGAAGCCGAACGAGTTGCCGCCGATCAGGCCCATGGTGCTGGCCGAGGATGCCTCGGCGATCTCCTGCTGGCGGACCAGGGCCTTGTGCAGCCGAGAGGTCTGGCCGTGGCCCAGCACGGTGAAGGCCAGGTCGAGCGCGTCGAAGGTGGTGCTGCCGCGGGCCGGCAGCCGCCAGGTGAGGTAGACGGCCTCGGCCGGCACCTCCGCCGCCGTCTCGGCCCTGGGCAGGTCCGCCATCGGCGGCAGGACGTGGGTGGGCGGCTCCGGCGGCGGTGTGCCGGCGGGAACTGGGCCGAAGTAGGTGGCCGCCTTCGCCAGCCCGGTCGGCACGTCGACGTCGCCGACGATCGACAGCACCGCATTGTTGGGCATGTAGTGCTGCGTGAAGAAGGAGTGCACATCCTCCAGGGTGGCGGCGTTGAGGTCGTCCATCGATCCGATGGTGGTGTGCCCGTAGGGATGGTCCGTTGGGAAGGTCAGGCCGATCAGCCGTTCCATCACGTCGCCGTACGGCACGTTGTCGTACCGCTGCCGCTTCTCCTCCTTGACCACCTCGCGCTGGGTGTCGAGGTTCTCCTGGGTCAGTGCGGTGAGCAGGGTTCCCATCCGGTCCGCCTCCAGCCACAGGGCCAGGTCGAGACCTCCGGTGGGGAGTGCCTCGAAGTAGTTCGTGCGGTCGAACCAGGTGGTCGCATTGACCGCTGCTCCGGCTGACTGCATCAACGCGATGTGTTGTCCGGAGGCGACATTGGCCGACCCCTGGAACATGACGTGCTCGAAGAGGTGTGCGAAGCCGGTACGCCCCGGCTGCTCGTGTCGCGAGCCCACGTCGTACCAGAGGTTCACGGCCACCGACGGGGCCGCGTGGTCGGGGGAGATGACGACCCGGAGTCCATTGTCCAGCGTGTGCTGAGTGAGGGGGTAGGCGAGAGACTGCTGGCTGTCCGAGCTCATAGTGCTATCTCAACACAGTCGTTGCGGCCGAATCGGCGGTGGGTGCGGGTTCGGTTCCCCGCAGCCGGCCGATGCCGGTCATCAGGTGGTAGACGACGATGGCGGCGATCGAGCCGAGCGCGATGCCGGCGAAGGTGAGGCCGCCCAGCTTGAGGGTGAAGTCGGCGATGCCCATGATCAACGCCGTTGCTGCCGTGATCTGGTTGGCCGGCCGGGAGAAGTCCACCTTGTTGTCGAGCCAGATCCGCACCCCGATGATGCCGATCAATCCGTAGAGCACCGTCGTGACGCCTCCGATCACGCCCACCGGGACGGTGTTGATCACCGCGCCCACCTTGGGTGAGAGACCGAGCAGGATGGCGAAGCCACCGGCGACCCAGTACGCGGCGGTGGAGTAGACCCGGGTCGCCGCCATCACGCCGATGTTCTCGCCGTACGTCGTGGTGGGGGAGCCGCCTCCGATGCCGGCGATCACGGTGGCGATCCCGTCGGCGAACAATGCCCGACCGGTCAACGGGTCAAGGTTCTTGCCGGTCAGCTGGGCCACGCCCTTGACGTGGCCGACGTTCTCGGCGATCAGTACGACAACCACCGGGAGGAAGATCGGGATCACCGAGAGGTCCAGGCTCGGCGCGGTGAACTGGGGCAGTCCCACCCAGGCCGCGTCGGCCACCCGGGAGAAGTCGACCTGGCCGGTCAGCACCGCCGCCAGGTAGCCCACCAGTACCCCGAGCACGATCGACAGCCGGCCGAGCAGCCGCCTGAACAGCACGCTGCAGATGATCACCGCCAACAGGGTGATGGTCGCGATCCAGGGTTGTGCCGTGAAGTTGGTCTTGGCCGCCGGTGCCAGGCTGAAGCCGATCAGGGCGACGATCGCGCCGCTCACCACCGGCGGCATCAGTACGTCGATCCAGCGGGTGCCGGCGAGATGGACGACGACACCCACCAGGGCGAGCAGTGCGCCGACGACGATGACGCCGCCGAGGGCGCCACCCGGCGAGCTGGCAGCGCCGATCGGTGCCAGGAAGGCGAAGGACGAGCCGAGGTAGGACGGCAGCCGGTTGCCGGTGATGAGCAGGAACAGCAGCGTCCCGATGCCGGAGAAGAACAAGGTGGTGCTGGGTGGGAATCCGGTGATCAGCGGCACCAGGAAGGTGGCGCCGAACATGGCGACCACGTGCTGCATTCCCAGGCCGATGGTGTTGGGCCAGCTCAGCCGCTCGTCCGGTGCGACGATCTCCGAGGCGCTCAGGCTGCGGCCGTCGCCGTGCAACCGCCAACCGAACATGGACATGACTTCTCCGTCTCCGCAAGGGGTGGGGGCCAACGAGCACGACCCGCCCTGGGGACGGCCGGGCCGCGACGAGGGTACCGCGGACCGGCCCCGTGGCCGGAACCCGTCGCGGCTGATCACCCACCAACGGTGTCGCGGCTGACGGGTCAGGGTGACAGCGTCAACCCGGCTGCCAGGGCCGGGGCCGCGTAGGCGGCGGCCAGCGTCTGGGTCGTCTCGTGCGCATTGAGACCGCTCGGGTTGGGGACCACCCAGACCTCGGCCCCGGCCAGGTCCTCAGGCTGGCGACCCTGGGTTGCGGACCGGGCGCCGAACGCCGTCCGGTACGCCGTGATGCCGGCGACGGCGACCACCCGAGGGGACTGTTCGGCGACGAGCTGTTCGAGCCGCGTCCGGCCCTCGCGCAACTCAGCGGTGGTCAGCTCGTCGGCGCGGGCGGTGGCCCGGTGCACCAGGTTGGTGATCCCGATCCCCCTCGAGACCAGATAGCGGCGGTCCTCGTCGGTCATCCCGCAGGCGCGGTCGAGATCATGGTCGGTGATCCCCGCCATCCGCAGCGCCGGGTAGAACCGGTTGCCGGGGTGGGCGAAGTGGGTCTGGGTCGCGGCCGTCCACAGGCCGGGGTTGATGCCGACGAAGAGCAGCCGCAGCCCCGGCCCCAGCAGATCGGGCACCGACGCACCGCGGTAGCTCTCGAGCTCGGCTCGGGTGAATCCCATCGTCGGCGACGTCCTGTCTCTGCGGTCGGTGCGGCCGTACGGCATCGTATGCGACCTCCTCGACGTCGCGGCCGGTGCTCCTCAACTCCCCGCGGCCCCACTCCGCCCTCCCCGCCTTCCTGCCCGACCCTGCCCACCCCCGGCCGAAGCCGCCCGCCCCGCCCCGGCCCCTCTCCCGCCCCGGCACCTCTCTCGCCGTGTCGAAAACTCATCAGAACGCGACTTTTCCAGCCCGGATCGGCCCGATTCGCCTTCAGAACTCATCAGAACGCGACTTTTCGGGACTGGATCGTCTGATGGGGCGAGAACTCGACAGAACGCGAGTTTTCGAGGCCGGATCGGCCCGATTGCCGTTGAGAAGTCATCAGTACGCGACTTTTCGGGACTGGATCGTCTGATGGGGCGAGAACTCGACAGAACGCGAGTTTTCGAGGCCGGATCGGCCCGATTGCCGTTGAGAACTCATCAGTACGCGACTTTTCGGGACTGGATCGTCTGATGGGGCCGAGAACTCGACAGAACGCGAGTCTTCGAGGCCGGATCGGCCCGATTCGCGTTCAGCTGTCATCAGTACGCGACTTTTCACTCCGCGACTGGATGCTCACCAAGCTCAGGGCACGATCGGTAGCCCTTCGACAGGCTCAGGGCGCGGGTGAGGGGCCTTCCGGCAGGGTCCTTGCCCTTCGACAGGCTCAGGGCGCGTAGTCAGGCTCAGGGCGCGGGCGGTGGCCCTTCGACAGGCTCAGGGCGCGGGCGGTGGCCCTTCGACAGGCTCAGGGCGCGGGCGGTGGCCCTTCGACAGGCTCAGGGCACGTAGTCAGGGGAGCGGCGGCAGGTGGCGCAGGTCCCGAGGAGGGCGGCATGGCGGGGTGCCAGCTGGAAGTCGAGGTCGGCGCTGAGCTTCGCGACCAGGGGCTGGAGCAGTTCGGCCGGGATGTCGATCACCGCGCCGCAGGTGCTGCACTGCACATGAGCATGGCCGGTGGCGGCCGGGTCGAGATGCTGCCCCGATACGGTCAGGTGATAGACGGCGGCTGAGCCGCCGATGTGAGTATGGCTGACGATCTCCAGGTCTCCGAGGGTGGCCAGGGCACGGTAGACCGTGGCGCGATGGACGCCCGGAGCGCGGGCCGAGGCGAGATGCACGATCTCATCGGCGGTGAGATGGTCGTCGGTCCCGTCGAGGACCTCCAGCACCGCCTGGCGGGCCCGGGTGACGCGCTCGCCGCGTCCGCGCAGCAGACCCAGAGCAGCCTCGACCCGCAGACTCGATCGAGCGTGTGGTGTGCTCACCCGTCCATTGTGCCGTCACCGGCGGTGACCCGGCCGCGCGGGCCGGGTCCAGATGCGATAACGTCGCATCTGGTGGATCCCCAGCGGGAGCCCCGATCACCAGCCGAGCAGGGGAGTCATGGCCGTAACCGAGCTGGTCAGCCGAGACGGGGCGCGCTGGCGCCGCCTTCGACTCGCACTGACTGCGACCGAGTGGCGCTCCCTGGCCGGGATGGCCGGCTTCATCCTGCTGCTGCATGTGGTGGGTTGGGGCGTCCTTGCCGGCATCGTGGCGCCGCAGCACTACCAGGTCGGATCGGCCCAGGTCTTCGGCGTGGGCCTCGGCCTGACCGCGTACACCCTCGGCATGCGCCATGCGTTCGATGCCGACCACATCGCCGCCATCGACACCACGACGCGCAAGCTGATGTCTGAGGGCAGGCGTCCGCTGTCGGTCGGGTACTGGTTCTCTCTCGGCCACTCCAGCATCGTCTTCGGGCTCGTTCTGCTGCTGGCGCTGGGAATGCGGGCACTCGCCGGGCAGCTGGAGAACGGCTCGTCCAGGTTGCAGCAGGTGACGGGCCTGGTCGGCACGGCGATCTCCGGCACCTTCCTGTACGTCCTGGGCATCATTAACCTGATCATCCTGATCGGCATCGTCAAGGTGTTCCGGTCGATGCGGCGTGGCAGCTTCGACGAGGACGCTCTCGAGGACCAGTTGAACCGTCGAGGCCTGATCAACCGGATCCTGTCAGGGGCGACCAGGGCCGTCACCCGGCCCGGGCAGATGTATGGGATCGGGCTGCTCTTCGGCCTGGGGTTCGACACCGCCACCGAGGTCGGCCTGCTCGTCCTGGCCGGCGGCGCCGCCGCCTTCAGCCTGCCCTGGTACGCCGTCCTGACGCTGCCTATCCTCTTCGCGGCCGGCATGAGCCTGCTCGACACCATTGACGGCTGTTTCATGAACGTCGCCTACGGCTGGGCCTTCTCCACCCCGGTCCGCAAGGTGTACTACAACATCACCATCACCGGCCTCTCCGTCGCCGTCGCCTTGATTGTCGGCACCATCGAGCTCACCTCCATCGTCACCGACAGAGCAGGGATCAGCTCCGGCCCGCTCGCGCTGATCGGCAACCTGGACCTCAGCTACGTCGGCTACGGGATCGTCGCCCTGTTCGTGCTCACCTGGGGGTTGGCCCTCGCAGTCTGGAAGTACGCGCGAATCGAGGAGAAGTGGAGGCAGGACGTGCCGACTGCGCTCGCGGACTAGGTCGGTCGGCATACTGGGATGACCTACAGCCGACCCGGATGAGTGGAGGTGGACACCCTGCGTTGCTCGCCCGGCCGGCCCGTGACCCTCGCCGCACTGGCGCTGTTGCTGGTGTCCGCCTGCGCAGGCCCGTCGTCCGGTGACACGACCACACCGTCCGCGTCGGCCCGGTCCACTGCCTCCGCCACGAGTTCGTCGGTCCCCTCGACCCCGTCGTCAACTGCCAGCGTGTCGGCATCACCGTCGGCCGCCGGCGCCTCGCCTGCCGGCAACGTGACCAAGCTGCTGGTCTTCGTCGAGGAGAACCACACCCTGCAGCAGATGCAGGACCGGATGCCCTACACCTTCGGCATCGCCCAGCGGTTCGGCTACGCCACCGACTACCACGCCCTGCTGCACCCGTCGCTGCCCAACTACATCGCGATCGCCGGTGGGGATTCTCACGGCATCACCGACGACGGGCCGCCGTCGGCCCACCCAGTGCCTGGAACCTCGGTCTTCGGGCAGGCCATCGCCAGCGGTCGGACCGCCGCCGTCTTCGCCGAAGGGATGCCGAGCCACTGTGCGACGACGAACGGGGGCGAACGGTATGCGGTCAAGCACAACCCGTGGGCGTACTTCGCGGATGAGGCTGATCTCTGCCGGACGTTCGATGTCCCGGTCAGCGACCTCGATGCGGCGATCTCAGCCGGCACCCTGCCGAACGCCGGAATGGTGGTCCCCGACACCTGTCATGACGCCCATGACTGCGACCTCTCGGTCGCGGACGACTGGTTCAGGTGCTACCTGGAGAAGATCTTCGCCGGTCCTGACTGGCAGTCCGGTCATCTCGCCGTCATCCTGACCGCGGACGAGGACGACCGCTCCGCCGACAACAAGGTGCTGACGGTGGTCATCCATCCGAGTCAGCACGGCCATGTCGTCGGCACGAGGCTGGACCACTATGCGCTGACCCGGCTGTACGAGGACGTCGTGCAGGCGCCCCACCTGAAGAATGCAGAGGGGGCCGCCTCGATGTCCGATGCCTTCGGATTGCCGTTGCGCTAGGAACACCCTCGCGGAGGTGCCCCGGCGCACGGGCCCCCGGGTAGAGCCTCGTGGTGCAGTGGATACCTGGCGTCTCCGACGACGGTCTGGGGGTTTTCCCCATTGACGGCGGTGGTGGCTCTGGATGCGCTGGCCGAGCCGATCATCGAGTCAGAAATGCGTGTCGTTGTACGGGGCCCGAATGGAGCCGAAGAGCAGGCCCAGCCGGGCCGCGACCGCCGGTGAGGTGCACTGGATCCTCCCTGCCCGCTCCAGGGTGGCAGCGGGATATCCGCCCAGGAACGCCGATGCCAGGGCGCTGACATCCAGCGTTGCGTCGACCGGCCCGTCCGGGTCCACTCTGGTGACCTGCACGCCGTCGCCGCCCGGGACGATGCGGTAGGCGCCGTCGCAGAACTCCAGCTCGTCGCGCACTCGCAGCGTGATCGGATCGCCGGTCACGTCCTGCAGGCGCTCGCGCAGGCAGACCTCCGGATCGAGAACCCGCAGCCAGAGGCCGTCCTGCTCGCCGACGACCCGGACCGCGCGCCGGTCGGTCAGCGCCCACGGGAGCGGGTCGTCCGGCGCCAGGTGCCCGTGTCGGATGAGGTCGGCCTGGGTGTGCGAGGTGAGGAAGCCCCACAGTCCGAGGTGGGCGTCGGTGGACAGAGCCACGATGTCGACGATCTCGATCTTGAGCGGACGCTGTTGCCAGCCCAGGAACTTGAAGGTGACGTAGCCGTCCGGATCGCCGTTCTCGCCGAAATGCACCGCGCCGCGCACCGCTGGGTCACGATCCGGCGCGTCCTCGGCCCACAGGCCGCAGACCTTGGGGGCATGCGACCAGAGCCGCTGCACCGAGCCGATGGTGGCTCGGTGGAACTCGTCGTACACCAGCGGAACCAGCTCGCAGAGGACATCTGGATCTGCCACCGCCACAGTGCCCGTCGGTGGGCTGGTGAACGTCACCCGTCGCACGTCCACCTCGACCTGGAGGGTGCGCGTCGCCGGGCCGAACCCGTACCGTCCATAGAGACCGGCATCGGCTGCATACAGTGCCGCCACCGGCACGCCGTCCGCGGCCGCCTGCCTCAGGTCCTCCAGCACCATCCGGCGCAGCAGACCCTGTCCACGATGGGTCGGCAGCACCGTCACATCGGCGACCAGCTGGGCAGGAACGGTCCGCCCCGCGCCGACGTTCAAGGACTTGCGCAGCGTGGCGTACGTCGCCACGGGCCGGTCCGGCCCCCAGCCCGGCGGGTGTGCCGAATGATCATGGATGGCGGTCAACACCCGGGCGTCCTGGCGAAACGACTCGACGGTTCTGGCGGCATGCTCGGGGCTGGGCGGGTCAGCGAGGAAGCCGAGCGCCTTGGACTGCAGCCAGGCCAGGGTCTGGGCATCAGCGGATCCATCCGGGTTGCAGCCCGCACTGAAGCGACGCAGCGAGACCTCAGTCATGATCACGATCGAGGGTGAGGGTCAGCCTGGCCCAACCACCCCCCGGCAGGCTCAGCCGGATCCCGTGGCCCTCGTCGACTCGGCGGCGGACTGCACTCTCTCCGGGAGGTGACACCTCGAGCGTCCCCGTTCTGCCGTCGGCGAGGCACGGGAAGTTGATCTCACTGCTCACCGCTGCGGCAGTGCTGTTGTAGGCAAGGAAGGTGAGCCGGGTGGGTGCCGACGTGGTGCCGCCGCGGTAGGAGTCGGTGTTGACCACCATCACCTCACTGTGGTCGGCCCCGGCGAGCGCGTCCCACAACAGGTGGGCACGGAAGGTGAAGCCGGCGCCATAGATCTCCTGCCCGAGGAAGCCCGCGTCGTTCGGCCCCTCCAGGATGGGGACGTCCTCGAACGGGATGTAGCCGACCGGCATCGGCCCGTACATGTCGGGCGAGCACACCGGCATGAACGACTGGTTGGTGCGGCGAGCGTAATCGAGGATGCGCAGGCTGTCGGACGGGTCGTCCTCGGTGCCGGCAGCGGTCGCCAGTCGGGCAGCCACCTCGATGTTCTCGAAGAAGGCCGGGTAGCCGATGTTGGCGCAGGCCAGGAACATGCCGAGGTGGCGCGAGAGCGCCGTCCGCGGGGAGGTGTTGTCGTTGTACCAGTACATCATCCGCAGCGTCTGGGCCCGGAAGTACTCTCGTGCCCGCTCCCACTCCTGATCACCGGTCAAGGTGCAGAGCCGGTCGGCCGCATCCAGTGCGTGGGCGACCAGGAAGACCTCCTGCAGCGCCGCGTCGATCGGGACGTGCGCGAGGGCACGAAGCGCCCGCTCGGCCTCGTGCTGATAGCTGCGCTCGCCGGTCGCCGCGGCGACGTCGAGCATCAGCAGGGCGAACGTGCCCGCCACCGGATAGGCCGGTCCCGGGCCCACCGCGGTCAGCGACGCCTTGTCGAACTGCAGCGGAAACAGGTAGGCCACGGTGTGGGCCATCGGCACCAGTACCGTGTCGATCTCGTTCTGGATGAGCTTCTGCAGCTCGTCGTCCTCCGTGCCCTCGAACAGCCGCCACACCTCCGCCAGCAGATAGACGTACTGCCAGGTGCCCATGAAGAGCGGCTGGTCGGTGCGACCGCTGAGAATCGCACAGTGTGGTCTGCGCACCTCGGCGGTGATGAAGGCCCGCAGCCGGCTGCGGAGCTCGGGATACGGGTCGCCGGCCAACGATCGGGCGAGGTCATCCAACGGATCGAGAGCCCACAGGGCTGCCTCCAGACAGGGTCCGTCGCCGTCGTACGTCCGACCGCGTGCGGCGACGGTCACGGCCCAGGCATCGGAGTGACCATCCACGTAGGAGCGCAGGTACTCACCCGTATCATCTCTTCCCCAGCAGTGCTCGTCGTCCATCAGATCCACGGCGCAGCCGTCGGCCAGCTCCCGCCAGCTGGTGGCCCGCTCGGGCCAGTACCCGTTGATGGGCGGCAGCAGGGCAAGGCAGTCGGACACCAGCGCTGTCAGGGCGTCCTGCTCACGCGGTGGGGTCGGTTCGTCGGAGAGGTGCTGCACGGAGACGTACCAGGAGAAGACCTGGCTGCCGGCGGGGAACCGCTGACCGCCCTGCGCCTCCGCCAGCAAACCGATCTCCGCCGCGGGATGACCATGGTCGAGCCGCCGCAGCCCGCAGCGGTACCCCTGGAACCGCTTGATCGTCTCGGGCCCCATCCAGCTCATCGGGCTCATATCGAAGAACATCTGGAACTTCGCCTTGAGATAGGGGTCGTAGTAGTACAGCGCCGGGAAATCGTTGCCCCGACCCTCGTTGTTCCACTGGGTGGGGTTCTGCACCAGGGTCTTGAACCAGACATGGTCACCACGCTCGTACGGAGGCAGCGGCCCCAGGTCGAGGGCGATCTGCGGCTCGACGGCACCGCTTGTTCCGATGGGGAACCCGGCCGACTCGACGATCACGACCCAGTGGAACCAGCTGGTGCCGGACACGGGCTCGACCAGGCCGCGCCAGGAGTAGCTGCGCCCATCGGCCAGCTCCTTCGTCCCGGACAGGGTGAGCACGTCACCCTCGAGGTCGACGTTCTCTGGCCGCAGTCCGAACGTGGGCCCGCTGATGAGCGCATTGTGCTCCGCGGTCACCCGGCGCCAGTCCAGGGTGTCCTGGACCTCGAGGTGGTAGCCGAACCCGTCCACACCGCGCTGGAACACCACTCGTCCGCCGCCGGCCTCGAGCCGAGTCGAAGCCTCTGGGGGAGTGTTCATGATGCCGCCTCGCCTCTATCTGGGTGATCATCTTCAGCCGAAACGTTTCGGTTCTCGGCGACTCTAGTTGCGTGAATCCGCCGGGGTCAACAGTGATCCCTGCTCGTCATTTACCCTTTGCTCCAGCAGCAGTGGCCGATACGGTCTCGTATCCGGTCGTGCGCGGTGGTGGGCCTGACCTGCGGGCCATGGGTGAGTGGAGACAGCTGATGGGCAAGCGCGTGACGATCGCCGACGTCGCCAGGGAGGCGGGCGTCTCGATCAGCTCTGTGTCCGTCGCCCTCAACGGTGGTCCCGGCGTGTCCGAGGAGACCCGGGCGCGGATCGCTGAGGTGGCCCGGAGCACCGGCTGGGTGCCCTCGGTCCGCGGACGCAGCCTGTCCGGCAATCGTGCCTTCGCTCTCGGGCTGGTGCTGCAGCGGAAACCGGAGGTGCTCGAGGCCGACCCGTTCTTCGCCGGGTTCATCGGCGGAGTCGAGTCGATCCTGGAAAGGCGTGACTTCGCGTTGGTGCTGCAGTTGGCGTCCAGCCGCTCAGGCATGATCGACCGCTGTCGGCGGCTGGCCCTGGCCCGTCGGATCGACGGGATGTTCCTCACCGACATCCGGCTGCGCGATCCACGGATCCCGTTACTGGCCATGCTCGGACTGCCGACGGTGGCGATCAACGCCGGGCCCGGGTGCCCTTTCCCGACAGTGCGACAGGACCCGGAGCCGGGCATGCGCGACCTGATGGCCCATCTGGTGGGGCTGGGGCATCGGCGGATCGCCCACGTGAGCGGCGGCAAGGGCATGATCCATTCGGCTCAGCGACTGAAGGCCTGGCGGCGGGGTCTGGATGCCGCAGGGCTGCCGCACGGCCCGGTGGTTCAGGGCGACTTCACCTCCGAGGGAGGGTCGCGGGCAGCCGACGAGCTGCTCAGCCTCCCGGAGCCACCGACGGCAGTCGTCTGCGCGAACGACCTGACGGCCATCGGCTTCATCGCCCGGGCGACCGAGATCGGCTTCCATGTGCCGCACCAGGTCTCGGTCACAGGCTATGACGGCATCCAGCTCGGCTCCTTCATGCGGCCACCGCTCACCACGCTGCTGACGTCGCCGCACGGACTCGGCCGGGCGGCGGCCGGACTGCTGCTCGACCTGATCGACGGCAAGCCCGTCACCGACGTCGAGATCCAGCCGGCGTCACTCATCATCCGGGGGTCGACGGCCGCCCCACCTGCGTGAACGGTTCTGCTAGACACGGACCTGGACGGTTGTCCCCGTCTCGAGTGCACGGGTGCCGGCGACAGCGACCCGGACCGCCGCGGCACCCGCCTCAACACCGGCTCGCGGTTGCCCGCCGGTCCGCGCACAGGTGGCCAGATCGCTGAGGGCGGCCCGGACGCTCTCGGAGTAGACCCGCAGATGCGCCGCCGGCCCGCCGAGGTCGATCGTGGCCGTCACCCGGTGCGGAGCCCGGAAGTCCTGGTCCCGCGAGTGTGTCGCCGCCTCGGCGGCGTCGCGCTGCACCCGCACAGTGACCGTCTCCGTTCCCTGAAGCCGGCCGCCAGGAACGTCGAGCAACTGGTGGAGGCGTGCCGGCAGCCTCTCGTACTCCTGCGCGGCCTGGTCGTCGACCCAGCCGTCGATCTCGGCCAGGAGGGGGATCCAGCCGTGGATCCGGAGCTGGGTGAGCCCACAGTCCAGCCGCATCAGCTGGCGTTCCGCCCGGCTGGCGTGGCTGAAGCCGTGCGCATGGGTGGCCAGCACCCCGTTGGAGTGCCTGACCGTGGCCACCACGGTGTCCACCCGGCCGTCGGCGCGCCGGTAGCCCATGGTCTGCACCTCTGCTGCCGGAGCGTCGGCGAGCGCTGCCGCGACATCGAAGAAGTGGACGCCGTGCTCGAGCAGGATGCCACCGCTGAGCTCCGGATCCCAGAACCAGTGTTCGGCCGGCAGGAACTCGTCTGCCGCATCGTTCTCGAAGCTGAACCGCTGCAGCTGCCCGACCAGCCCTTCGTCGCGCAACCTCTGGACGGCGACGATGATCGGGTTGTACCTGATCACGTGGTCCACCACATAGGCGCAGCCCGACGTCCTGGCCGCCGTGCTGACCCGACGGGTGTCCTCGAGGCTCAGCGCCATCGGCTTCTCGGAGAAGACGTGACGGCCCGCATTGAGGGCGCTGACGGCCAGTGCGGCGTGGGTACTGGGTGGGGTGGCGATAACCACCGCCTGCACCGCCGGATCGGCCAGCAGGGTGGTCAGGTCGGCAGCCACAGCGGCCCCAGTCGAGACCGCGAGGCGCTCGGCCCTGGCCGGGTCCTCGTCGGTCACAGCCACGACCCGCAGGTCGGGCAGCTGGGCTGCGGCATCGCCGACGAAGGTGCCGAAGCCGCCGGCACCGACGACCCCCAGCCCGAGCGGGCACTCAGCCGGCCCGTCCTGAGCCGGTTCCGGGTGTGGTTCAGCCGGGGTCATGTCGGGCCTCTCGACGTCGGTGGGGGAGGTGCTGCGAGCCGGTGCATTGACCGGCACTGACCGTGATGTTACCTTCCATCAACCGAAACGCTTCGGTAGATCTCCCGGAGGCATCATGGCAACGAAGAAGTTCCAGATGATCAGGACACGGCGCGGCATCAGTGCTCTCCTGGCAGCGCTGCTCGGCCTGGCGCTGTTCGCCGGCTGCTCAGGCAGCCAGGGCGCGTCCAGCGGCAACCAGAGCCCGGCAGCCGCCCCGAAGGGTGACCTGAATGTCGTGGTCTCCAGCGCAACCGGATCCGATGCCGGTTTCAAGGCGGTGAACAAGGCATTCGCGGCGAAATATCCCGACGTCAAGGTGAAGTTCACCGCGATCCCGAACGAGAACTACGCGGCTGCCCACTCGTCGCGGCTGAGCGCGGGCAGCATCGATGTCGGTCTGGCCGGCCCCAAGGAGCTCCCCAGCTATGTGCCGGCCTCCAATATGGGTGACGACGCGCGGCTCGCTGATGCCGGCGGACTGGTGGACCTCACCAACCAGCCGTTCATGAAGAACTACACGCCCACGGTGCTGGACTCCATCAAGTACAAGGGCAAGCAGTACACGGTGCCGACCGGGCTGAGCTACTACACCGGCGTCTACTACAACAAGACGATCTTCGACAAGTACGGCCTGAAGATCCCCACCACCTGGTCGGAGTTCATGACCGTCTGCAAGACGCTGAAGTCGAAGGGGGTCGTGCCACTCGGCATCTCCGGCAAGGACAGCGCCGGCGTCAACATGCTGGGGGTGGTGCAGAACATCTACCCGACCCAGAAGGACAAGGAAGATCTGGCCAAGGGTCTGTGGGATCAGAGCGTCAAGCTCACCGACGGCAAGCAGCTGGAGGTCCTGACCAAGGTGAAGGCGCTGTACGACTACGCCGAGCCGAACTTCGCCGGTGTCTCCTACAACACGATGACCGCCGGATTCGTCAAGGGACAGTTCGCCATGATGTCGGACGGGACGTGGAACCAGACCACCATCGATGCGGCCGGTGGCCCGAACTTCAAGTACGGCTACTTCCCGCTGCCGTCCAGTGACAACGCCGCAGACAATGCGTTCCTGGGTGGCAAGGTCGAGCTGACGTTCGCCGTGCCGAGCAACTCGAAGAACGTCGGTGCGGCGCTGGCCTACCTGGCCTTCTTCTCCGAGCCGGAGAACTACAAGCTGTTCCTCAAGGAGGCGGGTTTCGCCCCCTCCCAGCCGAACATCGAGCTGACGCCGTTCTACAACTCGATCGCGCCGTACACCAAGACGTTCCAGCCCGCCTGGGACACCATCTGGATCGCGAACACCAAGGCGGGTGCGAAGGCTCAGTTCCCGTTCAACTACTCCGGCATCGCGCCACTGGGCAGCCAGACGCCCGAGAAGGCCGCCGCGGCCTCTCAGGCGGACTGGGCCGCCGGCTTCTGAACCCTCTCTCCGCAGGTCCGGCCGAGGCACTCCCTCGGCCGGCCCTGCGGAGACTAACGGAAGGAGGTCCGCAGTCGTGTCGAGCTATTTCGTGTTCGGACGCCGGGCCACCGTGCGGGCGTCGTTCGCGGTAGGTCTCCTGCCGATACTCGTGTTCGCCCTCCTGCCGGCGGTGGCCGTCTTCGTGATCTCCTTCACCGACGTACGCGCGCTGCCGTTCCTGCCGGTCAACTGGGTGGGAGTGGAGAACTACAAGTCGTTCTTCTCCGCGGCCCATCTCGGCTACAACGTGAACGCGTTGAAGAACACCTTCATCTTCGCATTCCTGGTGACCATCATCCAGAACGTGCTGGCACTGCTGATCGCCGTCCTGTTCAACCAACCGCTGCGCGGGACGACCTTCTACCGGTCCGTCGTCTTCCTTCCCACCATCCTGGGCGTGACGGTGATCGGCCTCATCTGGTCGCTGATGTTCAACCCGACAGCGAGCCCGGGTGCGGCGATCTGGCACTGGTTCGGCGCCAACACCGCCTTCTTCGGTGATCCCAAGATCGCCCTGTACCTGGTGATCTTCGTCCAGGTCTGGGCAGGCATCGGCGTCGCAGTGGTGATCTACCTTGCCGGGCTGCAGGCCATCCCAGCTGAGCTGTACGAGGTCGCCAGCATCGACGGGGCGAGCAGCTGGCAGAAGCTGCGGCTGATCACCTACCCGTTGTTGGCGCCGTCGGTGACGGCGAACATGCTGCTCTGCATAGTGGGATCGTTGCAGAGCTACCAGTTGATCTACGTGTTGACCGGACCGAACAACGACGCCACCCAGGTGCTGTCGCTGGCGATCTTCACCCAGGGCTTCGGCGGCAGTGCGGCTGGCGGCTCGGCGCAGTCACAGGGCTACGCGGCCGCCATCTCGGTCGTCCAGTTCGTCATGGTAGGGGTCATCTCGCTGATCGTGCTGGCATACCTGCGCAAGCGGGAGGAGAGGCTGTGAGCAACCAGGCGGTCAGCAAAGAGCCGGCCGAGGGCACCGCGGCGAGGAGAGACTCGGGCGGGCGCCGACCCGAGCCCACACCGGCGCACGAGCATCGTCCTCGGCGATTCCCGCTGGGCAGGCTGTTGTCCTACCTCGCGGTGCTGGTCGTGATGGTGCTGTACCTGTTTCCGTTGCTCTTCCTGTTGAACACCGCACTGAAGAGCAACGCCGAGTTCTTCTCCAACCCGCTGGGGATGGTCAAGCACCTGGCGATCAACAACTTCAGCCAGGCGTGGCGTCAGGGCAACTTCGGCGCCTACATGCTGAACAGCATCCTGTACACCGCGGTCGCGGCCGGTCTGGGAACGTTCATCTCGTTGCTCGTGGGGTTCCCGGTGTCGCGTGGCTACCTGAAGCACACCAAGCTCTGGTACGGGTTGTTCGTCGCCATGTTGTTCCTGCCGAACTCGCTGGTGACGCAGTTCCAGCTGGTGCTGCGGCTCAACCTGTACGACACCCGACTGGGCTACATGCTGATGATGGCGGCCGGAGTCGGTGTCGGCCCGCTGCTCGTCGCCGGTTACGTCAAGTCGGTCCCGGTCGAGCTCGACGAGGCGGCGGCCCTCGACGGCGTCGGCTATCTGCGTTACCTCTTCGGCTTCCTGCCAGCGCTGCTCAAGCCCGTCCTGTCGACGATCTTCATCCTGCAGGCGATCGGGGTCTGGAACGACATCATCCTGGCCACCATTCTGCTGCCGGACCAGACGAAATCTCCGGTGACGCTGGGATTGTTCGCCTTCCAGGGCACCTACACCAGCCAGTGGAGCCTGCTGTCGGCTGCGACGATCATCGTTGCCGCCCCGCTGCTGGTGGCCTACGTCTTCCTGCAGCGCTACCTGGTGGCCAGTGTCGTGGGTGGCGCCGTCAAGGGCTGACCACTGACACCGAGATCTCGACCATCACCTTCACCGAAAGGATTTCCTGTGCCTGCCAACACCACCGTTCCCGAGGTTCCGTACACGCTTACGCGAGTGGGGACGTTGATGCGCCCCGAACCCGGAGAGCCGCTTGAGGTCGAAGGGGTGCTCAACCCGGCGGCGGCCTGGGGACCGGACGAGCGGCTGTACATCTTCCCGCGCCTGGTGGCGGAGGGCAACGTGTCCAGGGTCGGCAAGGGGGAGATCATCATCGAAGATGGGGTGCCGGACCGGGTCGAACGACAGGGCGTCGTCCTGGCGCCCGACCGCGGCTGGGAGCACGGCACTGATCATGGCGGGGTAGAGGACCCTCGGATGACCTGGATCCCCGAGCTGCAGAGCTATGTCATGACCTACGTCGCGTTCGGCCCGCTGGGCCCGCATCCGGCGCTGGCGGTCTCCACTGATCTTGTCGAGTGGAAGCGCCTCGGGCCGGTGCAGTTCGGTTATGCCGACGAGCTGGACACCGACCTGAACCTCTTCCCCAACAAGGATGTCGTCTGGTTCCCCGAAGCCGTGCCGGGACCCGACGGGGTGCCCTGTTTCGCGCTGCTGCACCGGCCCATGTGGGAGCTTGACTTCCTGCGCGAAGGTGAGCAGGCGCCCTTGCCGGCAGGCACGGTCGACGACCGGGCAGCCATCTGGATCTCCTACGTCCGCGCCGAGGACGCGAAGGCGGACATCAGCGCCTTGTGCCGTCCCTTCGGCCACCAGTTCGTGGCCGGCTCACAGTACGACTGGGAGTCACTCAAGATCGGCGGCGGGCCACCTCCGATCAGGATCCCCGAAGGCTGGCTGCTGCTGCACCACGGCGTCAGCGGAAGCATTGACGGCGACGGTTTCCAACCAGAGAACCAGAAGAACGTCAACTATGCGGCCGGTGCGATGATCCTCGACGCCGATCATCCCGAGCGAGTCGTGGCCCGCACCGTCGAGCCGATGATGCGCCCGGAGACCGCCGAGGAGACGACCGGTCAGGTGTCGAATGTCGTGTTCCCGACCGCCATCGTGGAGATCGAGAAGGTGCTCTACGTCCTCTACGGCATGGCCGACTCACAGATCGGCGTGGCCCGGCTGGACCGGGTCGATCAGACCTCGGGTCGGGAAACCGCCGGCTAGTCCTTGCGCGGCTGGACGCCAAGCGTGACGGTCTGGCCGCCGGAGGCTGCCGACCGAAGCGCAGACGCCATCACCTGGACAGTGCGCAGCCCAGCTGCCGCCGAGACTGCCGGAGGGGTCCCGTGCCGGACGCTGTGGACGAAGTCGTCGAGCATCTGTGCATCCAGGTCAGTCCCGACTGCGAGCCATTCGGCGCCGTCGCGGCCGTATCCGCCGACGTGCGGCGCGAACGGGTCGATCCGGACCGAGCCCTTCGTCCCGATCACCTCCAACGTCAGGCCGCCCCAGGTGGCCGCCTTTGCGGGTTGGCTCCACGAGCAGTCGATGGTGGCGATCAGCCCCGAGCCGTACCGCAGGGACACCATCCCGCCCGTCTCAACGCCGCTATCGACCAGCGGCCACAGGATGCGGTTCGAGACAGCCCTGACCTCGACGGGGGTGACGCCCAGCAGCGCATCGATGAGGTCCGCGCAGTGCACGACATGGTCGACGATGGCGCCTCCGCCGGAGAGCTCCGGCTCAACGAACCAGCGCCGGTCGGCGGGAAGCTGGCCGTTGTTGGTGCCGAGAATGGCGACCAGCTCACCCAGCCGACCGTCGATCACCGCCTGCCGCAGCTGCTGGAAGGAGGCGGCCTGGCGCAGGGGATAGGCGACGCTCAGGGTGACGCCAGCCTCGTCCGCCGCACGGCACAGCAGCTCAGCGTCCTCGACCGTGGTGGTCAGCGGCTTCTCGCACAGCACGTGACAGCCGGCCTTGATGGCCAGCTCGGCGACGGCACGATGACGGGTGTTCTCCGTGCAGACGATGACGGCGTTCGGCTGCCAGTCCAGCGCCTGCTGATAGCTGTCGAAGTAGTCGATGCCAAGCTCGCTGGCGAGGCGGGCGCCTCGGAGCCCTGCACCGCCGTCCACCGGCGCGTCCGGATCGGCAAGCACGACCTCGACGTCGTCCCGCTGGTGCAGGTTGCGCAGGTAGCCGACCGCGTGCCCATGGGCTGCTGACAGGACGGCCACCTTCAGCTGCCGCTGCCCAGCCAGGCCGTGCTGGCCTGTCGGCGCTCGCTCAGACATGGCTGCTCAGCTCCTCGAGTCGGGTGAGGTAGTCCTCGAAGGCGACCGGCTGCCCGGTCCCGGCTGACCGGGAGACCGCCTCAGCGAGACCCACGGCCGCGACTCCGTCCAGCAGGCTCACCGGAGATGGCGCACCTGCCCGCAGCGTGCTGACGTACGCCCGGATCTGTGCCAGCTCGGGGCTCTCGTCGGCGAGCCCTGGTGCCATCAGCCCGGCTCCGGGCGGGTTGTCGATGACGAGGCCCGACGCCTCTGACCGAAACGTCAGTCGGCCGGCGTGACCGGCGACATCGAAGGAGCTACGGCGCTCGAGACCCGGCGGACCGCACTGTCCCTGGAGATGGGTGATGGCGCCCTCGGCGTGGGTGAGGGTGACCTGCGCCACCATGGTGCTCGGCCCTTGCCCGTCGCCGGCGCCCGAGTTCGCCACCGCGTACACCCCGGTGACCTCCCCGGCGATCCAGCGGGCCAGGTCCAGGTCCTCGATCAGCACCTCGGCGACCAGGTCGAAGAGCGTCGGCGCGCCGGCGTCAGGAGATGGGCTGGGGACGGAGCAGGTGAAGCGGAGGATCGCCGGGGTGCCGATGCGGCCGCTGCTCACTGCTGCCTGCAGGGTGGTGCGCTCGGGGACGAACCGGCCGACCTGGGACGGCAACACCGAGACCCCGGCGTCCAAGGAGGCCCGTGCGATCATCAGCGCCTCATCGAACGTCCGACCCAGGGGCTGCTCACAGACGAGGGACCGACCAGCCCCGATGGCGGCCAGACAGAGGTCGCGGCGGGAGTCGGCCGGCGCGCAGACATGAACGATGTCCACCCAGGAGAGCAGGTCGTCGAGGGCGTCGAAGGGAGAGGAGGCGCCCGCGGCCTCTTGCGGGAACGGCGGGTCGTAGGCGAGGGTACCGACTTCGGCGCCCACAGCCCGCCAGGCGGAGATCTGCCGCTGGGCGATCCGACCAGCCCCGATGACGCCGACACGCAACCCGACCACTGACCGATCCCTCCCTGGCCGGGCCGACTGCTCGCACTGATCGGAGCATGCCCGGCCCCGACACCCAAGCCGAAACGCTTCGGCTCGCTGGGACTCTACCGAGGCGCAGCGGCGAGGGCAAGCACCGGCCGGCAGCACCTGGCCGCTCCAGGGGACCGGCCTTTCACCCGGGTCTAGTGCGACACCAGGTGTTCCATCTCGGCGCTGTACGTCCCATGCCGGGCCGCGCCGTTGAGTCGGGCGCGGTGGAGTAGGGCGGCTTGGGCGGAGTCGCGGTTGGCCTCGTCCCCGGCCCAGGCGTGCAGCACGGGGGCCTGGAGCGCGCGGCCGAAGGAGAAGCTCAGCTCCCACGGCTGCGGTGTCCGCCGGTTGAGGGCGTCCAGGTTCGCGGTGGCCTGCTCGTCGGACTGGCCGCCGGACAGGAAGACCATCCCCGGCACCGCCGTAGGCACGGTCCGCCGCATCACGGTGATCGTCGCGTCGGCGACCTCGTCGGTCGTCGCCTGGATGGGGCAGTCCTTGCCTGACAGCACCATGTTCGGCTTGAGCAGGCTCGCCTCTAGGATCACCCGGTGGCGGCTGAGCTGGTCGTACACGGCGCGCAGGGTCGCCTCGGTCACCTCGGCGCACCGCTCGAGGGTGTGGGTGCCATCCATCAGCACCTCGGGCTCGACAATGGGCGTCAGGCCGGCCTCCTGAGAGAGGGCGGCGTAGCGCGCCAGGGCATGGGCGTTCGCCTCGACACAGAAGGTGGTCGGACGCGCGTCCCCGATCTTGATGACGGCGCGCCATTTGGCGAACCGGGCGCCAAGGGCGGCGTACTCCTCCAGCCGCGCCCGCAGTCCGTCCAGCCCCTCGGTGACCACCTCGTCCGGGAACCCGGCCAGCGCCTTCGTGCCGCCGTCCACCTTGATGCCCGGGATCACCCCCTGGCTCTGCAGCACCTCGGCGAACGGCGTGCCGTCCGACGTGCGCTGGCGGATCGTCTCGTCGAAGAGGATCACGCCGCTGATGAACTCACCGATCCCCGCGGTCGTGAACAGGATCTCGCGGTAGGCGCGGCGTCGTGGCTCGGTCGACTCCACCCCGATCCCGGCAAGACGCTTGGCCATCGTCGGTGTGCTCTCGTCCGCTGCCAGGATGCCCTTGCCCGGGGCGACCAGCGCCACCGCCGTCTGGATCATGGATTCGACATCCACAGTTGCACCCACCCTTCTCGTCGGTCCTGTCCCATCGTCCAGCGGCTGCCCTTCGCTCCGCTACGGACGTTGGTCCCGACTCTCGCCGGTCCTGAGGGGGTCGGGGTGACAGGAATCGACCATTCGTCGCGGGCGCGTTCCCGCCCTTAGGCGCAGCGCCGCGAAGGACCGGGAACGAATGGTCGATCTCTTGCAGGAGTCAGCAGTTGCAGTCTGGGCCGCAGGGCTGTGACTCGGCCCCGGCCTCATCATCACCGCGTTCGAACAACGCCTCGGCTGAGCAGCAGCTCTCGCCTTTCCATGCCTCGATGCCCTCCCGAACGGCCAGGCCGGCGATCGCCAGTCCGGCGAAGGGATCGGCCCACCACCAGCCGACTGCACTGTTGAGCAGCAGGCCCACCAGCAATGCGCCGGACATGTAGGTGCAGAGCAACGTCTGCTTCGAGTCCGCCACAGCCGAACTGGATCCCAGCTCCTTTCCGGTTCTGCGCTGCAGGTACGAGACGGTCGGCATGACCATCAGGCTGACCGCGGCCAGCGCAATGCCGACCGTCGAGTGCTCGGCGGGTTCTCCGGTCAGAATGCTTCGGAGGGCTTCGAACGCGACGAACGCAGCCAATGCGAAGAATGCGAAGGAGATGACGCGCAGGGTCGTCCGCTCCCTGGCTTCATGATCATCCCGGGAGAACTGCCAGGCCACTGCCAGCGCCGAGGACACCTCGATCACGGAGTCGAGCCCGAAACCGAGCAGCGCGCTCGATGACGCGGACCTTCCAGCCAGCAGCGCAACAACCGCCTCGATGACGTTGTAGGTGATCGTGAACAGTACGAGGAACCGGATGCGCCGGACCAGGGTGGCGCGACGCGGATCCCCCTGAACGGTCGTGTTGCTCACCACCGCACCTTATGACAACGAGCGGTGGGAGCAACGGCGATGCGCCGGGTGAAGCGCTGGACGAGCCCTCGTGCGAGGTCACTGGTGGCCCGAAAAGCAAAGGTCCAGGTCAGACAGCGTCTGACCTGGACCTTCTCTTGTAGCGGGGACAGGATTTGAACCTGTGACCTCTGGGTTATGAGCCCAGCGAGCTACCGAGCTGCTCCACCCCGCGTCGGCAGAACCAGACTCTACGTCAGGGTTTCGCAGAAGCCAAATCGGGGCCGCGGGAAGCCGGCGGGGCGGTCCACGGCGAGTCTCTCTGGGGAGGTATAGATTCGATCTTTCGCCGCGCATCGTGGCGCCAGCCATTCGACACTGGGGGATCGGTCAGCATTCATCCAATGAATATCCCCTCGAAGTCTTGACGCTGGGTTGCCGGAAAGGAAAGACTCGAGGCGCCGACCACCCCCACGCCCGAGAGGACACCGACACTCATGGTGCAGCCAGCAGTCGCCGAAGGTCCGTTCCGCCCCAGCTTCGAGTCGCTGCGCGAGTTCAGCTGCCCGGCCTGGTTCCGTGATGCCAAGTTCGGGATCTGGTCGCACTGGGGTGCCCAGTCGGTGCCGATGTTCGGAGACTGGTACGCCCGGCACCTCTACTGCGAGGGCACCGACCAGTACCGGCACCATCTCCGGACGTACGGCCACCCGTCGGCGGTCGGCTACAAGGACCTGGTCAAGCTGTGGAAGGCCGAGCAGTTCGACGCCGAGGACCTGATGGACCGGTTCGTTGCAGCCGGCGCCCGGTACTTCGTCGGTCAGGCCATGCATCATGACAACTTTTTCAACTACGACTCGGCCCTGCACAGCTGGAACTCGGTGCAGATGGGCCCGGGCAAGGACATCACCGGTCTCTGGAAGGCCGCCGCGGACAGCCGCGGGCTGCCGTTCGGCCTGACCGAGCATCTCGGTGCCACCTTCAGCTGGTGGCGCTACAACAAGGGCAGCGACCGGCAGGGACCGTACGCCGGAGTGCCATACGACGGCAATGACCCCGCGTTCGAGGATCTCTATCTGGCCAACCAGGAGCACTACGACCCCCGGGCCGAGGGATTTCCGATCGAGCCCTGGTACACGGCGAACGAGCGCTGGCACCAGCACTGGCTGGCGGTGATGAAGGAGGTCATCGACCGCTACCAGCCCGACCTGCTCTACTCCGACGGGCCGCTGCCGTTCGGCGAGCACGGCTACGCCGCCGGCCTGGAGGCCGTGGCGCATCTCTACAACACCAGCGCTGCGCGGCACGGTGGCGTCAACCAGGCCGTCTACAACCAGAAGGACCGCAACCCCGAGGTCTACTCGGTCGGCATCCTCGACATCGAGCGCAGCCAGGAGCCCGACATCAAGCCGGAGCCCTGGCAGACCGACACCTCGGTAGGTGACTGGTTCTACAACGTCCGCGACGTCTACAAGACCCCCGGCCACGTCATCGAGATGCTCATCGACATCGTGGCGAAGAACGGGAACCTGCTGCTCAACCTGCCGCAGCGGCCGGACGGCACCCTGGACCAGGAGTGCCTGTACCTCCTCGACGAGCTGGCCGCCTGGACCGCGATCTGCGGCGAGGGCATCTATGGCACCCGCCCGTTCCGGGTCTCCGGCGAGGGGCGCAGCGGGGTGCGGATCGAGGGCTTCGTCGAGGACGCGGTCGCCTGGACCAGTGACGACTTCCGGTTCACCCGCAAGGGCAACACCCTGTACGCCTTCCAGATGCGCTGGCCAGACGATGGTCGGGCCATCATCCGGACGCTGACGCCGGCGGATCGCGTCACCTCGGTGCGGTTGCTCGGGGCCGGTCCGGTGGAGTTCGAGCAGGCGGGTGGCGTCCTGGTGGCCACGCTGCCGGAGAAGCGTCCGACCGCCTACGCGCACTGTCTGGCGGTCGAGCTGGAGCGGATCGACTAGTTGTGATGTCCAGGGAGGTTGTATCGCCGGGGATCGGTGAGCCTGCCTGACAGACGAAGGCCTCCGGTTGTGAAGTGGAGCTGTCTAGTTCACCGCTTCGCTGACCGGAGGCCCTCGTGTCCCACGCTAACGCTGCCCTCACCCCCCGCGCCCGTTTACGGCTCGCCGAACTCGTCGTCGACCGCGGCTGGACCTTCGCCGCCGCTGCGAAGATGTTCATGGTCGCGCCTCGCACAGCGAAGAAGTGGGCCGACCGCTATCGGAGCGAAGGTGCTGCCGGGATGGTCGACCGCAGCTCGCGGCCACATTCGAGCCCGACAAAGACCACGCCGGACGTGGTCCGGCGGATCGTGCGGCTTCGGTGGCGGCACCGGCTCGGCCCGGTCCAGATCGCCGGCCGGCTTGGGATGCAGGCCTCCACCGTGCACGCCGTACTGGTGCGTTGTCGGATCAACCGGCTCTGCCATATCGACCGGGTCACAGGCGAGCCGCTGCGCCGATACGAACACCCACACCCCGGCTCGCTGATCCACGTCGACGTCACCAAGTTCGGCAACATTCCCGATGGTGGTGGATGGCGCTACCTCGGCAAGCAGCAAGGAGATCGCAACCGCGCTGCAACCGACACCCAGCGGCGAAGAGGCCCAGTGCGTGGCCCGCTGATCGGCACCGCATACGTGCATACCGTCATCGATGACCACTCCCGGATGGCCTACGCCGAGATCTGTGCCGACGAGAAGGCAGCGACGGCGATCGAGGTTCTCCATCGTGCCGCGGCATGGTTCACAGACCACGGTGTCACCGTCGAGCGTGTGCTGTCCGACAACGGATCGGCCTACAGGTCCCACGCCTGGCGCGACGCCTGCGCCGAGCTTGGCATCACCCACAAGCGCACACGTCCCTACCGGCCGCAGACCAACGGAAAGATCGAGCGGTTCCACCGCACACTGGCCGACGGGTGGGCCTACGCCCGGTTCTATGAATCAACCGAGCAACGCAACACCGCCCTGCCCGGCTGGCTCCACTTCTACAATCATCACCGAGCCCACTCCGCCATCGGAGGCAAGCCGCCAGTCACCCGGCTGACCAACCTCGCTGGACATCACAACTAGTCCATCTCCGGGATCGCCTCGCGCGCCTCGGCGTAGGTGAGCCCGGTCAGTTCCAGCAGGTCACACAGCAGTGACCTGACCTGGGCCAGGATGACGATCGCCGACAGCGACTCGGCCAGCTTGAGCCGAGAGCTTTCCCGGCCGAGAGCGGTGAGCCGGTCGCGGGCGGCCACGGGCAGCCGCCGTTCGTACAGCTCGCCGGCCATGAAATCCACCACCTCGGCCACCGAGGTGAGCAGCACCAGATAGGCGAGCGGCACGGTCTCACCGCGCCAGAGGGCGATGGCGCAGCGTCGCGCCAGCACCCGAAGGTTGCGGTTGCCCCGGTCCAGTGGTGCCAGCAGGTCGGCGTAGCCCTGGACGGCCGGCAGCTGGCCCCGTCGGAACGGGGAGAAGCGCACGACAGCCAGGCCCTCGGAGACGGCCTCGTCCAGCTCGACGATCTGGTCCTGCCCGCGGCGGGCCTGCTCCAGCACGGCGTCACCTGCGTCCCGGTCGCCCTCCCGCAGCGCCTGGTCGACCGCCCTCAGCGTTGCGGCCATCTCCAGCAGGAACCCGGCAGCCAGCAGCCGTGGCCGGCGCACCGGGGCACTGGGGGCGATGGTCGCCACCAACATGGCGAGTGCACAGCCGATCACCGCATCCAGCCAGCGACCGAAGGCCTGGTTGGGGTCAGGCACCAGGGTGATGATGATGATGGACTGCACACCCGCCTGAATGATGGTCAGGTTGCCGGCGCCGACCAGCGAGGCGATCGACATGGCGAGCAGGCAGACGACGATGATCTGCCACACCCCGGTGCCGAAGTACGTGACGAACACGTCGCCGATGAAGACCCCGACGGCCACCCCGATCGCGACCTCGATCCCGCGACGGAGGCGCTGACCGAAGGTGAAGCCCAGGCAGATGATCGCTGCCACCGGGGCGAAGAACGGCAGCCGGTGTCCGATGACTGTCTGGGCCAGCCACCAGGCCAGCCCGGCCGTGACTGCGCACTGGGTGATCATGAAAATCCGCGACCGCCAGCGCTGCACCCGGCGATGCGCGGTGTCGCGTCCGGCCCTGGCAGTGCGCTCGGTCAGGTCGAATGCGCGCAACTTCATCTGCTCGAGGGAGAACCGCCCGGAGTCCATGGCCACCATCATCCCGCCCCCCGTACATTCGCCCAGAAGCGTTTCGGCAGACTAGGCATGTGAACTCTCCGATTCGCGTCACCGTATGGGGCGAAAACCACCACGAAAACTCCGAGCGGGACCGCGCGGCCATGGCCGAGCGCTATCCCGAGGGCATGCACGGCGCTGTCGCCGCAGGCATCAAAGAACTGCTGGGTGATGCCGTCGAAGTGCGCACCGCCACCCACCAGGAGCCCGACCACGGGCTCACTGAGGAGGTGCTGGAGAACACCGATGTGCTGACCTGGTGGGGCCACATGGCCCATGACACGGTCGACGACGCCGTCGTCGATCGGGTGCACCAGCGGGTGCTGGGCGGGATGGGGCTGCTGGCGCTGCACTCGGCGCACTTCAGCAAGATTTTCATCAAGCTGATGGCCACCTCCTGCTCGCTGTCGTGGCGGAACTCGCGCGACACCGAGCTGGTCTGGACAGTCTCGCCGTCACACCCGATCGCTCAGGGCGTCCCGCAGCCCATCGTCATCGACGAGCAGGAGATGTACGGGGAGTTCTTCGACATCCCCGAGCCCGATGAGCTGGTCTTCCTCTCGACGTTCACCGGCGGCGAGGTCTTCCGCTCCGGCGTCTGCTACCGACGCGGCAAGGGCAAGGTGTTCTACTTCTCGCCGGGCGACCAGGACTATCCGGTCTATCACCACCCCGACATCAAGCGGGTGCTGGCGAACGCGGTCGAGTGGGCCGCACCGGCAGCCAGCGCCGACTTCCAGCCGCCGGCGGTACGCAACCAGCCCGAGCCGTTCTTCGCGGCCGAGCTGAAGCAGAAGGAGAGCGCAGATGTCTGAGTCGACCGACCGCAAGATCCGGGCCGGCGTGATCGGTGTCGGTTGGGCTGGCGAGCAGCACCTGATCGGCTACTCGACCGCCGACGATGTCGAGATCGTCGGTCTCGCCGGGATGGAGCCGGACCGGCTGGAGCTGCTCGGTGACCGCTACGGCGCAGAGCTCCGGTTCGCCGACTGGGAGCAGCTGTTGGCCGAGGGTGACCTTGACGTGGTCAGCATCTGCACGCCGACCGCCCTGCACGGACCGATGGCCATCGCCGCGCTGAACGCCGGCGTACATGTGTTGTCGGAGAAGCCGATGGCTGAGAACGCCGACGTGGCCAGGGCCATGGTCGACGCCGCCCGTGCGAACGACCGGGTGCTGGACGTGCTCTTCAACCACCGTCGCGGCGGTCAGGTGAAGGCGCTGAAGAAGATCATCGACCAGGGCATCCTGGGCAACATCTACTACGCCAAGGCCGGCTGGCTCCGACGCTCCGGCATCCCGGGGCTCGGCAGTTGGTTCACCAAGATGGCCACCGCCGGTGGCGGACCGATGATGGACATCGGCGTGCACATGCTGGACATGGCCATGCATCTGCTGAACGAGCCGCGGGTGACGACCGTCAGTGCGGCGACCTACGCCGAGTTCGGCCCGCGTGGCCGCGGCGGCGCCGGTGGGCTGGCCGGTGCCAAGTCCGGCGGCAGCGGAGCGGTCGACTTCGAGGTGGAGGATCTGTCCACGGCCTTCATGCGCCTGGACACCGGCAGCACTCTGCTGCTGGAGACCAGCTGGGCGAGCTGGATCCCGCATGACCTGATCTACGTCAACGTCTACGGCTCCGAGGGTGGTGCGACGCTCGAGCTCGGCGGCGCTCCCGCCACCTACACCAAGCTGGACGTCTGGACCGAGGTTGCGGGTGTGCCGGCAGAGCTGCAGCCCGACATCCCAGCCAGTGGCGGCCATACCGAGGCGGTGCAGGACTTCCTGGTCCTGGTCCGCTCCGGTGACTGGGAGCAGCACCGCGGCGAGATGGGCCTGTCCCGCTCCGTCGTCGTGGACGCCTGCTATGCGTCGGCCCAGAAGGGCGCCGAGGTCACCGTCGACTGAGCAGATCCGCTCACGGCCCCGGCCGCGACCGCTCCGGCGGTCGTGGCCGGGGCCGTTCGTCGTCGAGGCGGCTGGTGGTTCTCCGGACCCGCTCCTGGTCAGTTTCCCAAGTCGACTTGGGAAACTGACCGCTTAGCGGGGACAAGAGGACGTCGGAGCCGGGAGCGCCGTCGGGCTGGCTAGGATCGCGGTCATGACCGAGGAGACAGCGCTGTGGAGTGCGGTGGATACCTACTTCGAGCCGCTCATAGCACCCGACCAGCTGCTGTTCGATGCCCTGCGCCGAGCTGACGAGGCAGGACTGCCGCAGATCCAGGTGTCCGCCGCCCAGGGAAAGCTGTTGCAGCTGCTGGTCCAACTGGCGGGTGCGCAACGGGTGCTGGAGATCGGCACGCTGGCGGGCTACAGCACCATCTGGCTGGCCAGGGCGCTGCCCCCAGACGGGCACCTGCTCAGCTGTGAACTCGACCCGCACCATGCGGCCGTCGCTGTCGAGAACCTGGCAGCGGCCGGCTTGGCGGACAGGGTCGAGGTGCGCGTCGGTGCCGCAGCCGACACCCTGCAGTCCGTGATCGAGTCCGGCGCGGAGCCCTTCGACCTGGTGTTCATCGACGCGGACAAGCCCTCCAACCCGGTCTATCTCGAGCGGTCGCTGCAGCTGACCCGACCGGGGTCGGTGATCATCCTGGACAACGCGGTGCGCAGCGGTGCCGTCGCCGACCAGACCAGCACCGACCCGAACGTGCTGGGGGTCCGGGCGTTCGTCGATCTCGTCCGAGCCGACCCCCGGCTGTCCGCGACAGCGATCCAGACCGTCGGCAGCAAGGGCTACGACGGGTTCATCCTGATCCGGGTCAACGGGTGACTTAGTCCACGCGAAGGGAAACCACGCGTCGGGCTCAGGGCCTGTGTGGCTTCGCCACCTGCCGATTGTCCAACAGGCATATTGGCGCGTCAGCGTTGAGCCACGGTGTCATCTGAGCGTGGAGTCTGACGTGGTTCCTCGCTGACGCGCCAATTCGTGTGTTGCCTTCCCGCCCTGCGCTCTTGAGCTTGTCATCGTGCCCTCAGGCTGTCGAAGGGGCGACACTGCGCGCATGACGCCCTTCGACAGGCTCAGGGCGCGTGGAATTTGCGCGCATCGGCAGCGGGCCATGCAAGAAATCGACCACTCGCTGGGGGTGCTGCATCCCGACAAGGCTGGGCGTTCCTGCCGGAGACCGATGAATGGTCGGTTTCTTGCACCTGTCCTCGTCTCTGGCTACAGCGGTGCCTGGCACCGGCCGCAGGGGCCCGCCCATCCGGTCCCCGTGGGACCGACGTCACCGGGCGCGGCCAGGCATAACCTCACCTGTCACATCTGTAACAGGAAAGATCATCACCGAGTCTGCGGTGTCATGCTGGATCTGAGGCAGTCCACCGCCTCCCTGTACGAATGGATCGTCATGAAATCCCGCCTCGCCGCCGTTCTCGGCACTCGTCGCAGCTACCGACTAACCCGCGCCGTGGCGGCGCTGCTCGGTGCTCTCATCCTTGCCGCTCTCAGCGTCCTCACTGTCCTGCCGGCCCGAGCGGATACCGCCGTCAGCCCTAAGGCCGGTGTGTTCACCCTCTACGGCGCCGGCTACGGACACGGCTGGGGGATGAGCCAGTACGGCGCCTACGGGGCGGCCACCAAGGGCCTGACCTGGCAGCAGATCATGGCGTTCTACTATCCGGGGACCACCCTGGCCACCCGGTCTGTGACAGCGACCATCCGGGTCTGGATCACCGAGGACACCGACAACGACCTGCGCGTCCTGCCCTCCAGTGGCCTGAAGGTCTCCGACACCAACGGCCACTCCTACACCATGCCGACCGGCACCGGCTACCGCGCGTGGCGGGCCGTGGTGACCTCAACGACGATGAAGCTCCAGTACCGCAACGCTGACGGCGACTGGGTGACCCGCACCACCACCCTGACGCCCGGCACCTGGACCTTCAGCAACACCGCCAAGATCGTCAAGGTCTGGCTGACCGACGGCACCTACCGCGAGTTCCGCGGCACCGTGTCGGGAATGCGGATCGGCACCACCACCTCGCGTACCGTCAACACACTGACCATGGAGCAATACCTGCAGTCGGTGGTTCCCTCGGAGTTGCCGACCTCCTGGCACCCCGAGGCGGTACGTAGCCAGGCGGTCGCGGCCCGCACGTATGCGGCGAGGCTGCAGGCCAGTGCCGCCACCGGAGCGACCTACGACGTCTGCGACACCACCGCCTGCCAGGTCTACAAGGGTTATGCCATCACCAGCGGGGGCGTGCGGACGCTGCAGGAGACCGCGGCAGGCAACGCCGCGGTCAGCGCCACGGCGGGAAGATATCTCGCCTACGGCAGCACGGTCGCGCTGACCCAGTTCTCCTCCTCCAACGGCGGCTACGCGGCCCAGGGTGACTACCCCTACCTACCGGCCCACCCCGATCCGTATGACGCCGTCATCAAGCCCAACACCTGGACCGCGACACTGACCACCACCGCCATCGCGGCCGCCTACCCGGCCGTCGGCACGGTGCGGCAGCTGCAGGTGCTCAGCCGGGACGGCTACGGGCGCTGGGGCGGCCGGGTGGAGTCGATCAAGATCATCGGAAGCACCACCTCACAGACCGTGACCGGGATGGCCTTCCGGACCAAGCTCGCTCTGCGCTCCACCCTGTTCACCATCACCGGCGGCGTCGGCACCCCGTACGAGACGTTCCCGCGGCGCTACGACCCCAGCTCCCTGGCCGACCTGCTGATGGTCACCAATGCCGGGAACCTGGTTAGACGACCGGCACTGCCCGGCGGAACCCTCGGTGACCCGGTCCAGATCGGCACCGGTGGCTGGACCAACTTCACCCATGTCGTGAACGCCGGCGACTGGAACGGCGACGGCTACCAGGACGTGATCGCCCGCACCACCGGCGAACGGCTGCTGCTCTACCGGGGCCGGAGCACCGGAGGCTTCTCCGCCGGGGTGGACATGGGGCTGAGGTCCAACCACACCGAGCTCACCAGTGTCGGCGACTTCAACGGCGACACGTTCCCCGACCTGGTCGTGGTCAACGTCTCGGGCAACCTCTACATCTGCTGGGGCAACGGCTCGACCGGGTTCACCGGTTTCACCCGACTCGCCACCGGCTGGGGTGACCAGAAGTGGCTGCGCAGCCCGGGGGACTGGAACTCCGACGGCCGTCCCGACCTGATCACCCGGGTCGGCACCGACCTCTACCTGCACAAGGGCACGGCGACCAACTTCAGCAGCCCGGTCAGAATCGGCACCGGTTGGGGCTCCATCGCCACGATCACGTCCATCGGTGACTTCGACGCCGACGGCCATGCCGATCTGGTGGCCAAGACTGTGGACTCCAAGTTCCGGCTCTACCCAGGCAACGGCAACGGCGGCTTCCTGCCGATGAAGCCACTGGCCGGCACCTGGAGCACGGTCTACGCCTTCGGCATCTGAGTCCGCGCTCGTGGCGCGTCGATCCCCGGTGGGACCGCAGCACTAGGGTGGAGCCGTGATCGAGGGGTTCGAGATCGGCCATCACACCGCCGATGCTGACGGCTGGCTGACCGGGACGACGGTGGTCCTGGCCCGTGGTGGCGCAGTGGGTGGTGTCGACGTCCGTGGCGGCGGTCCGGGAACCCGGGAGACGGACCTGCTGCACCCGACCGCGCTGATCGAGCGGGTGCACGCCGTCGTGCTGACCGGCGGCAGCGCCTACGGTCTCGCCGCCGCCGACGGGGTGATGGCCGGACTGGCCGAGGCCGGGATCGGCTTCCCGGTGGGCCCCGAGGCCGGTCAGGTAGTTCCGATCGTCCCCGCTGCGGTGATCTTCGACCTGGGTCGCGGCGACAACTTCGACCACCGGCCGGACGCGTCCTTCGGGGCGGCGGCGCTGGCCGCCGCGACCGCCGACGCGCCGGTGCAGGGTTGCGTTGGCGCCGGCACGGGTGCGGTCTGCGGCGGCCTGAAGGGCGGCTTCGGGTACGCCGAACGCACCCTTCCCTCCGGCGTCTCGGTGGCAGCCGCGGTGGTCGTGAACGCGAACGGCTCGGCCGTCGACCCCGACACCGGACGGCTCTACGCCCACCATCGAGGGGCCGATCTGGACCGCCAGCACCTCACCGCTCTGCAGGCTGCGGCAGCCGAGGGATCCGCCTCGTTCGCCACCACCATCGGCGTCGTGCTCTGCGATGCGCAGCTGACGAAGGCGCAGTGCAGCAAGATCGCCGCAGTGGCCCACGACGGAATGGCGCGGGCCATCCGCCCGTTGCACTCGATGCTGGACGGGGACACGGTGTTCTCGCTGGCGACCCCGGTGGTGGCACCCCCGGACGACCCCCGGGCCGCGCTGCTGCAGTTCAACTCCCTGCTCGCCGGTGCGGCCGACGTGTTCACCGAGGCCTGCGGGAACGCCATGCTGGCCGCGACCAGCCGGGGCCGGTGGACGAGCTACCCGGACCTGGTGCCGGACACGGCATGACCCGTGTTCGGAGCCGAACGAACGAACCAATGAGGGAGAACCGGTGAGACTCAAGAGCCTCAGGGCGCTCGTCTGCGCGGTCGTGGCGCTGACAGTGCTGGCGGCGTGCACGTCCCCGCCGTCGTCCGGGTCCGGCCAGGACGGGGCCCGACAGCAGCTGGTTGTGGGCGCCACGCTGGAGCCTCCCACGCTAGATCCGAGCGCGAGTGACGCGGCCTCGATTCCACAGGTGTTCCTCTACAACGTGTACGAGACCCTGCTCAAGGTCGACTCCAACGGGAAGATGGCGCCGCTGCTGGCCGAGCGCTGGCAGATCAGCCCGGATCGGCGCACCTACACCTTCACCCTGCAGCCCTCGGCCGTCTTCCCCGACGGGAGGCCGGTCACGGCGACCGACGCCGTCTGGAGCATGCAGCGCTTCAGGCGGGGCGACAACGTGGCAGCCAAGAGCCAACTGGCGGTGGTGAAGTCGGCCAAGGCCAAGGACGACAAGACGCTGGTGGTCACCCTGGCGAGGCCGAGCAACAGCTGGCTGTTCAACATGGCCTCGACGGCCGGCATGGTGTTCGACTCCAAGGCGACCTCAGACTTCGCGACGGCACCGGCCGGCTCCGGTCCATACGCCCTGGACCGCTGGACCAAGGGCTCGGAGATCGTGCTGAAGCGCAACGACGCCTACTGGGGGGACAAGGCCACCTTCAGCCGGGTCACCTTCCGCTACTTCGCCGACCCGAACGCCGAGAACAGCTCCATGCTCAGCGGGGGGCTCGACATCATCTCCAGCGTGCAGGCACCCCAGGCGATCAACCAGTTCTCGGACACCTCCAGGTACACGGTGATCGAGGGCACCACCAACGGGGAGGTGGTGATGGCATTGAACAACCAGTCCAAGGCGCTGAAGGACCGACGGGTCCGCCAGGCGATCAACTACGCCATCGACCGGAAGGCGCTCGTTGACACGGTGTGGAACGGCAAGGGGACGCTGATCGGGTCGATGGTGCCGCCCACGGACCCCTGGTATGAGGACCTCTCCAACACCTACCCGTACAACCCGGCCAAAGCCCGCCAGCTGCTGAAGGCCGCCGGCTACGCCGGCGGGCTGAAGCTGCGAATGCGGGTACCGGTGGTGCCCTATGCGACCAGCTCGGCCCAGTTTGTGGCCAGCCAGCTCAACGACGTGGGCGTCGACGTCAGCATCGAGGAGCTGGAGTTCCCCCGCTGGCTGGACCAGGTGTTCACCAAGGCCGACTACGACCTCACCATCGTCAACCATGTCGAGCCTCGCGACATCGTCAAGTACGCCGACCCCTCCTACTACTGGCGCTACGACAACCCGAGGGTCACCAAGCTGGTGGCCGAGGCGGACCAGGGCACCCAGGCCGAGCAGATCGCCAAGATGAAGCAGGTGGCCCGGATTCTCGCCGACGACGCCGCCGCCGACTGGCTGTTCCTGTTCCCGAATCTGGTGGTCACCACCACCAAGGTGACCGGGGTGCCGAAGAACGCCACCACCCTCAGCTTCGACCTGGCCGGCATCGCGAAGACCTGATGCCTGGACCGACGGCGCGCTGCCACTAACCTGAGCGCGTGTCGGTGTTCCTTGCGGTGGTCAGGCGATTGGCGATCTTCGCCGTCAGCCTGGCGCTCGCCTCGGTACTGGTTTTCGCCGTCTGCGCCGCCCTCCCGGGTGACATCGCCCAGGTGATCCTCGGTCAGAGCGCCACCCCGGAGGCGCTGGCGGAGCTGCGGCAACGTCTCGGCACCGACCGTCCGCTCGCGGTCCGCTACCTCGACTGGGTGGGGGGCATGCTGACCGGGAACTTCGGCGAGTCCTATCTCACCCGGTTGCCGGTGGCAGCGCAGATCGCCGAGCGGATGGCCGTGACCCTGTGGCTGGTCCTCTTCGGAATGGTGCTGGCGCTGCTGATCGCCATCCCGCTGGGAATGCTGGCTGCGGTCCGCAACCGCCGACTGTCCGGCACCCTGGTCTCAGCACTGTCGCAGGTCGGGCTCGCGGTGCCCGCCTTCTGGGCCGGCATCATGCTGGTCGTCCTGTTCGCCGTCCGGCTCGGCTGGTTGCCCGCCAACGGCTACATCCCGCTACTGCAGGATCCCGGCCAATGGGCGGCCCATCTGGTGCTGCCGGTGGTGTCGCTGGCGATCGTGCAGTCCTCCGTGCTGGTGCGCTACATCCGGTCAGCGATCCTGGACGTGCTGAGCGAGGACTACTTCCGCACCGCCCGCGCGGTCGGCTGGACCCGGATGCGGGCGTTGGTACGGCACGGGCTGCGCAACGCGTCCCTCTCAGTGGTCACCGTGCTCGGTCTGCAGCTGGCCACCCTGTTCGTCGGGGCGATCGTGATCGAGCAGGTGTTCACCCTCCCCGGGCTGGGTCAGCTGCTGCTGGCGGCGGTGGGGCAACGCGACCTGGTGCTGGTGCAGGGCACGGTGATGGTGCTGGTGTTCGTCGTACTGGTGATCAATGCCGCAGTCGACCTGTCGTATCTGGCGCTCGACCCACGCCTGCGCAGCGACGGTGGGCGGCGCCGATGAGACGGGTGAACCTGGTGGCCGGCGCTGTCCTGGTCGGTGCGGTGGTGCTGGTGGCTCTGGTCTCCCTGGTCTGGACGCCCTTCGACCCGATCAGGGTGGACCCGTCGGCCCGGCTGCTACCGCCGGGTGCGTGGCCGCATCTGCTCGGCACCGACGGGTTCGGCATCGACATTCTGAGCAGGATCATGTCGGCGGCCAGGATCTGCCTGCTGGTCGGCGTGATCGCGGTCGGCATCGCGGCCGTCATCGGGGTGCCGCTGGGCATCCTGGCCGGGGTCGCCGGCGGCTGGCTCTCGGAGGTGGTGATGCGTGCCTCCGACGTGCTCTACGCCTTCCCGGCCCTGCTGCTGGCCATCCTGCTGGCGGCAGCCGCCGGCGCGTCGACGTGGACGGCGATGACCGCGATCGGATCGCCACCATCCCGGCGTTCGCGCGGGTGGCCCGGGCCGGGACGCTGCAGGTGATGGCCTCCGACTATGTGCTGGCGGCTCGGGCTGCCGGCACCGGCCGGACCGGGATCGCGGTCCGGCACATCCTGCCCAATATCGCCCCGGTGGTCGGAGTCCAGGCCTCGATCGCGTTCGGGATCGCCATCCTGGCCGAGGCGGCTCTGAGCTACCTCGGCCTCTCCACCCCGCCTCCCACGCCGACCTGGGGCCGGATGCTCAAGGACGCCCAGAACTACCTGTTCTCGAACCCGTTGCTGGCGCTGTGGCCGGGGCTCGCGATCGCCCTGGCCGTACTCGGCTTCAACCTGCTCGGCGACGGCCTGCGGGACCTACTGGACCCCAAGCTGCGGGAAGGGCTCCGATGAGTGGGCCACTGCTCGAGGTGCGCGACCTGGAGGTCGGTTTCGGTCGCGGCGGCCGCCACCGGGTGCTGCACCGGGTGTCGTTCCAGGTCCAGCACCGGCAACGGCTGGGGCTGATCGGGGAGTCGGGCTCGGGCAAGTCGTTGACCGCTCTGGCGGTGATGGGCCTGCTGCCGGACTCGGCGACCGCGTCGGGATCGGTCCGGTTCCGCGGCGAGGAGCTGCTCAACCGCCCGGACCGGGTGCTGGCCCGGCTGCGGGGAGACCGGATGGCGATGGTGTTCCAGGAGCCGATGACCGCGCTGGACCCGACCATGCAGGTGGGCCGCCAGGTCGCGGAGGTCATCCGACTGCATCAGGGGGCGCCGGCCGGGACGGCGCGGCAGCTGGTGGTGGACATGCTGTCCGCCGTCGACCTGCCGCAACCCGATCGGATCGTGAACGCCTTCCCGCACCAGCTTTCGGGCGGCCAGCGGCAGCGGGTGGTGCTGGCGATGGCTCTGGTCAACCACCCGGACCTGTTGATCTGCGACGAGCCGACCACCGCGCTCGACGTGACGGTGCAGGCGAAGGTGCTCCGTGTCCTGGACGCGGCGCTCACCGCGGAGCACGAGGGCTGCCTGTTCATCAGCCACGACCTCGCTGTGGTCAGCCAGGTCTGTTCCGATGTGCTCGTCATGCTGGAAGGACGCATCGTCGACGCCGGTCCGGTGACCGACGTGTTCGGACAACCGCGGCACCCGTACACCGCCGGCCTGGTCGCCACCGCGCGGCTCGACCAGGTCCAGCCCGGACAGCGGCTGCCGACCCTTGCCGACTTCTACCGGCCGGACCAGGCGTCGTGGCCCCGGTGAGTGCGGAGGGATCGCCGCCGTCGCTGTACGAGGTGTCCGAGCTCGTCCGGACCTTCGGCCACGGTCCGCACGCGGTGGCGGCGGTTCGCGGGGTCTCGCTGTCGGTGCAGCAGGGCGAGCGACTCGGCATCGTTGGCGAGTCGGGCTCCGGCAAGTCCACCCTCATCCGGCTGATGGCGGCTTTGGACCGGCCGACCAGCGGGCAGATCAGGTTCCGTGGCCGAGACATCACCAGCCTCCGGGAGTCACAACTCGGTTTCCTGCGGAGTGCGGTGCAGCTGGTGTTCCAGGACCCGCGGTCGTCGCTCGACCCGCGGATGCGGGTGGCCGACATCATCACCGAGCCGCTGCGTTCGCGGCTGCTGCGGCACCGGCCGGATGTGCCCACCGACAGCAGGCAGCGGCTGGCCGAGGTGATGGACGCGGTCGGTCTGCCGCTGAGTCTCGCTCGGCGTTATCCGCACGAGTTCTCGGGTGGTCAACGTCAGCGGATCGCGATCGCCCGAGCGCTGGCGCCGCGGCCGCAGGTGCTGATCGCCGACGAGCCGGTTTCTGCCCTGGACGTGTCCGTGCGGGCTCAGGTGCTGAACCTGCTCAACTCACTGGTGCGTGACTTCCAGCTCACCATGGTCTTCGTCAGCCATGACCTGACCGTGGTGCGCCACGTCTGCGACACGGTCGCCGTGATGAAGTCCGGTCAGCTGGTGGAACTGGGGCCCACCGAACAGATCTACGCCAACCCGCAGCAGCAGTACACCCGCGAGCTGCTGGCCGCGGTGCCGCGCATCCCCTGAGCGTGTCCGCCCTACCCGGCCCGGACCGGGTCGCCCCGCCGGACCGTGCCAGGGCAGGTGACGACGGCATCCACCCCCAGCGGGACGGCTGCGTCGGTGCGCCGGTACCGGGCCAGCGCAGTCAACACCGGTCGGTCGGGGAGCCCGGTCGCCGGGTTGAGGTTGATCACCGCACAGCGGGGGATGGTCGAGGTGACGGCCACCCGGGCGTCACCGAGGGTCAGCTCTGCCCCGACCCAATCGTCCTCGACGTGGGCCGGCAGTCCAGGGGTGTCGACAGTGAAGGTCATCCGTAGCCGGACGGCCAGCTCGGTCACCGGCACGCCGGAAGCCTCGGCCAGGGTGGACAGCGAGCTGGAGCTGACCAGGCTGACCGGAGCACCGTAGACCAGGGCCGAGGGCACAGTCGAGCGGACCAGCTCGACCGGACGCCCGAGGCGACGGCGGTACGGCGCCGCCCACGGCCCGTGAAGGATCTCGACCTCGACGCGCCGCCCCCAGTAGTCGACGTAGCGGAAGTCGCCGGTGCCTTCAGCAGGGCCCTTGAGCAGGCCGTCGCGATGCTGGAGGCTGAGCGTGGTGCCGTCCCATTGGGCGGCGGCGGTAAGGAACCACGGGTTCTCAACGGTGCGGAGCACCCGGTCCTGACCGGGGTCGAGGAGGCAGAAGAGCCGGTCCCCGACGGGGCCGCCCACAGCGAGCTCGACCTGGTCGTGCTCGCTGTGGGCGGCGCCCTTCAGCGCGGTGAAACCGATCCGGTCAACGCGCATCGTGCGGGCAGCTCAGGCCTGCTGGCCGATCTGGAACTGGACCGAGCCGGCTTGGTCGACCTGCGCGTCCAGGATCTTGTCGGACAGGGCGGCCGAGGCGGTCTCTTCGAGGAACACCTTGGCACCCTCGCTCTCGACCACCTGGTCACCCGGCTCGGGTGCTTCGGCGGGGGCAACGGCGAAGTCGCCGGCGGTGCCTTCCTGGGCGCTGATCCGCAGGCCGGCGTCTTCGGTGCCGACGGTCTGGGTCGCGATGGTCTTGACAATCGTGCTGGCGTTCTCGGTGAGGGTGAGCATGAACTCTCTCTTTCCGATAGCGGTTGGGACCCATCCACCGTTCCTCACGATGCCCGACAACACAAATGCCCGCCCAGGTGCTGGGACTCGGTGCGCGAATTCGGTGTGCACGAATTCGGTGTGCGGGGCCGGGTGATGCTGGCAGCGCTGGTACCGTGCCCCGGTGCCCCGCCTCGTCCTGATCAACGGTGCCCCCGCGAGCGGCAAGTCCACGCTGGCCCGGAGGTATGCCGATGCGCACCCGCTGACGCTGGTGCTGGACATCGACGAGATCCGGGGCATGCTCGGCGGCTGGTTCGACCGGGCGGGTGAAGCTGGGCTGCGGGCCCGCGCCCTGGCGGTGGCGATGGCCCGGGTGCAGCTGGCGGCGGGCCAGGACGTGGTGGTCCCGCAGCTGCTGGGACGGTTGCCGTTCGTGCTGGAGCTCGAGCGGGTCGCTGAGGAAACCGGGTCCACCTTCGTCGAGATCGCCCTGCTGAACAGCCCGGAGGAGACGGTCGCGCGGTTCGCCCGGCGTTCGGAGCAGGCCGCATCGCCAACCCACCGCGACGCCACAGCCCTGGTGGAGCGCGCCGGCGGCGAGGAGCTGCTGCGGGACTACTACGCCGCGGTGCTGGACGTGGTCCGGAGCCGGCCGGGGACGATCACCATCACCACCGTCGACGGCCGGGTGGACGAGGCCTACGCCGCCCTGGTGGCGGCGGTCGACGCCTGAACCCGGACGGCCGCGGGTGGGCTGCCCGCTGAGACCGGCGACCGAGGCCTGCCGGCGTTTCCTAGACTGGGGTCGACAACCACCGACCCCAACGCGGGTCACATCACCTGACGAGGATCGATGAAGGCGCTACTGCTTGAGAACATCCACCCCGAGGCACGCAGGCTGTTGACCGAGCGAGGGTTTGAGGTCGACACCGCCAAGGGCGCGCTGGACGAGGCCGAGCTGATCGAGGCCTTGGACGGGGTCGACTTCCTCGGGATCCGGTCCAAGACGCACGTGACCCGGACGGTGCTGGACAAGTCGCCGCTGCTGCTCGGAATCGGGGCCTTCTGCATCGGCACGAACCAGATCGACCTTGCCGCCGCCGCCCGGCAGGGCACTGCTGTCTTCAATGCGCCCTTCTCGAACACCCGCAGCGTCGTCGAGCTCGCCATTGCCGAGATCATCGCGATGGCCCGCCACCTGACGGACAAGAACCAGATGATGCATGCCGGCATCTGGGACAAGTCGGCCAAGGGCGCCCACGAGGTACGTGGTCGCACGCTCGGCATCGTCGGCTACGGCAACATCGGCAGCCAGCTGTCGGTGGTAGCGGAGTCGCTCGGCTTCCGGGTGCTGTTCTACGACATCGCCGACAAGCTCGCCCTCGGCAACGCCCAACGCTGCGAGACGCTGGACGAGCTGCTGGCCGAGGCGGAGACGGTCACCCTGCACGTCGACGGACGCGAGGGCAACGCCGGGTTGTTCGGAGCCGAGCAGTTCGCCAAGATGCGCCCGCGGAGCCTGTTCCTCAATCTCTGCCGAGGCTTCGTCGTTGATCATGAGGCATTGCGGGAACACCTGCTGTCGGGCCACATCGCCGGTGCCGCGTTGGACGTCTTCCATGAGGAGCCGAAGGTGGCAGGGGAGCCCTTCACCTCAAGCCTGCAAGGGATCCCGAATGTCATCCTGACTCCCCACATCGGCGGCTCGACCGAGGAGGCGCAGGAGGACATCGGGCGGTTCGTGGCCGGCAAGCTGCGCGATTTTGCCTTCACCGGGACGACAAACATGTCGGTGAACATGCCACAGGTGCAGGTCCCCGAGAGCAGCAACCACCGCATCCTGCACCTGCACAAGAACGTGCCGGGTGTGCTGGCGATGGTCAACGGCGTGCTGGCTGACTACGGTGCCAACATCGAGCACCAGATGCTGTCGACCCGTGGTGACCTCGGCTACGTGATCACCGACATCGGTTCGACCATCACCCCTGAGCTGATCGACAAGCTGCAGGGTCTGGCCGAGACCGTACGGCTTCGGGTGATCGAGGCGCGGAGCTGAGCTGACGGTCCCCTCAGCGGGACCGACGGAGGATCTTGCGGACGATCACCAGCAGGGCCACCAGGACGACCAGCGCCCCCAGCGTGGGTGCGGCATAGCTTCTCAGCATCGACAGGGCCCGGGCCTGGCGCCTCTTCCCGACCTCGTCCGCGCCAACCACCTCAGGCTTGGGCGAGCCTGCGGTGCGTTCGCCGCCGGCACCCGCCTCACCTGCTGCCACCGCCGACAGGCCCGGCTCCGGCGTCGTAGTGACTCCGAGCTTGGTCGAGACACTGTTGACGAAGCGGTCCATCAGCCGGTTGCTGACCTCCTGTACGACGTCGCTGCCCAGCTGGGCGGGTTTGCCGTTGATCGCCAGGTCGGTGTCCACCGTCACTGTGGTGCCCCGCTGGGCTGGCGTCAGCCGCATCGTCACCGCCATCGAGACCTTGCCGTTGCCGCGCTGGTCACGGCCCTTGGCCTCGACCACCGCGCGGTGCCGCCGGGCGTCCCGCTCGACGATGGCGCCGGTGCCGAGATAGAACAGCGAGATCGGACCGAGCTTGACCTTGACCGAGCCGGTGAACGTGTTGCCGTCAACCGAGCCCAGGGTCGCACCGGGGACACAAGGCGTGACCCACTCCAGGTTGGTCAGTGCCCGCCAGGCCTCGTCGATCCCGACCGGCAGGGTGAAGCGATGACTGAGATCCATGGCTCATTGTCTCCTACTCGGTGTCTGTCTCGGCAGTGTCGTCATCATCTTCGTCGAAGTCCCGGTCGCCGCGGAGCCGGGCCAGCACCTCGTCGTGCAGCCTGCCGTTGGTCGCATAGGCGCCGGCGCCGTTGGGTCCGGGCCTGCCGTCCAGGTCGGTGAATCGTCCGCCCGCCTCGGTCACCACCACTGCACAAGCGGCCATGTCGTGCAGGGCCAGGTCGGGCTCGCAGGCGATGTCGACCGCGCCCTCAGCCACCAGCATGTAGGACCAGAAGTCGCCGAAGGCGCGGGTCCGCCAGCAGTCGCGCATCAGATCGACGAACTGCTGGCCGTGCCCGGACTTGACCCAGCCGTCGATGGAGGAATAGCTGAGTGAGGCGTCGGCGATCTCGGCCACATCGGACACATGGCAGGGCGTGGCCGACATCAGTGACTTCCCGACATAGGCGCCCGAACCGGAGCTGGCCCACCAGCGTCGGCCCAGGGCCGGTGCACTCACCACCCCGACCACCGGTTCGTCGTTGATCATCAACGAAATCAGCGTGGCCCACACCGGCACACCGCGGACGAAGTTCTTGGTCCCGTCGATCGGGTCGATCACCCAACGCCGCGGCCCCCAACCGGTGTCCTCCATCTCCTCGCCGTGCACCGCGTCACGCGGCCGGGCCCGTCCCAACGTCTTGCGCAGCAGCTGCTCGACGGCGGTGTCGGCGTCGGTGACAGGGGTCAGATCAGGCTTCGCTGTGACGTGCAGGTCGAGCGCCTTGAAGCGGCTCATGGTGAGGGAGTCGGCATCATCGGCGAGCAGGTGCGCCAGGCGGAGATCGTCGGTGAGGCCGGTGTGGGCGGATGCGGGCATGGCCCTACGCTACTGGCCGGACGTCAGCATCCGTCTAAACGACTCCAGCCTCCGCCGCGAAAGTTGGCCCCGCTCGACCGCCTCGTCCAACCCACACCCGACCGCCGCGTTGTCGTGCGAGCACCCGCGCGGGCAGTCGCCGGTGAACGCGCTGAGGTCGCTGAAGGCTGCGACGATATTGGCCGGGCTGACGTGGCTGAGCCCGAACGAGCGGACGCCAGGCGTGTCGATCACCCAGCCGCCCGGCTCGGGCAGCAGCAGCGCGATCGCCGAGGTGGAGGTGTGCCGCCCGCGCCCGGTGACCTCGTTGACGATCCCGATGGCGCGGTCCACTCCGGGGATCAGGGCATTGACCAACGTCGACTTCCCGACGCCCGAGTGTCCGACGAAGACGCTGCGATGGCCGGCCAACAGCCCGCGCAGGGTGCTGAGATCCGAGTCGGGGCGGGTGACGACGATCGGTACGTTCAGCGGCTCGTAGGCCTCCACCAGCTCGTCCGGCGAGGCGAGATCGGCCTTGGTCAGGCAGAGCAGCGGCTGCAGCCCCGCGTCGTAGCCGGCGACCAGGATGCGGTCGATCATCCCGGTCCGCGGCGGCGGGTCGGCAAGGGCGGTCACGATCGCCAGCTGGTCCGCATTGGCCACGATCGGTCGCTCGTACGGGTCGTCGTCGTCGGCGGTCCGACGCAGCACGGTCTCGCGCTCCTCGACCTGGACGATCCTGGCCAGGGTGCCCTCCTCGCCGCTGGTATCACCCACCAGCCGTACCCGGTCTCCGACGATCACCCCGCCGCGACCCAGCTGGCGAGCCTTGGCTGCGCTCACCTCGCGGTCGTCGCCGACCAGACAGCGGTACCGGCCACGGTCCACCGTGATCACCATTCCGATCTCCGCGTCGGAGTAGTCGGGCCGGTCCTTGGTACGGGGCCTCGTCCGTCGACGCGGGCGGTCGAAGCCGTCCTGATCGTCGGTGCGCAGTCCCCGGGACGTCACTCCCGCGCCTCCGCGACCCCGCTGCGCCGCTCCGAACCGGCCAGCATCTGCTGCCACAGCGTCACGAACTCGGGCATGGTCTTGTCGACGCAGGACACGTCGTCGAGCACGATGTCGTCGATCACCAGGCCCAGCACCGCACCGGCTTGAGCCAGCCGGTGGTCGGCGTAGGTCCGCCATTCACCGCTGTACATCAGCCGTGGATGGATGGTCAGCCCGTCGTCGGTCTGGACGACGTGGCCGCCCAGACTGTTCAGCTCGAACTCAAGCGCCGCCAACCGGTCGGTCTCGTGACCGCGGATGTGGCCGACACCGCGGATGTGACTGGTGGTGTTGGCGAGCGCGGCGACGGCGGCCACCACCGGAGTGAGCTCGCTGGCCTCGCGCAGGTCGAGATCGACATGGTGCAGCTGGTCGGTGCCGTGCACGGTCAGGCCGGCCTCGGTCAGCCGTACCTCGGCACCGAACTGTTCGAGGATGCCGCGCAGGTGGTCGCCGGGCTGCAGGGTGCGGGTCGGCCAGTGCGGAATGGTGACGGTACCGCCGGTGACGGCCGCGGCGGCCAGGAAGGGCGCGGCGTTGCTCAGGTCGGGCTCAATGCTGACGTCGAGCGGGCGGATCGGACCGGGTGCGACCACCCAGCGGTCAGGCTCCGAGTCGTCGACCTGGACGCCGCGGGCACGCAGCATCGCGACCGTCATCTCGATGTGCGGCAGCGACGGGATCGGCTCGCCGTCGTGTCGGATGTCGATGCCCTCGGCATATTTGGCGCCGGCCAGCAGCAGCCCTGAGACGAACTGGCTGGACGACGAGGCGTCGATGGTCACCACCCCGCCCGCCGGTCGGCCGGTGCCGGTGAGGGTGAAGGGGAGCGAGGTCGCCTGGTCTTCGACAGTCACGCCCAGCTGGTCCAGGGCCGCCAGCATCACGTCCATCGGCCGGGCGTACGCCTGCTCGTCGCCGTCGAAGGACACGGAGCCGTTGACCAGGGCGGCGATCGGTGGGACGAACCGCATCACGGTCCCGGCCAGGCCGCAGTCCACGGTGCCGCCGGCGGAGAGGGTGCTGGGTGGTTGGACCGTCCACTGGTTGCCTGCCTCGGTGATGCCCACCCCCAGCGCCCGCAGGGCGTCGCGCATCAGCCGGGTGTCGCGGGAGTCGAGCCCATCGGTGATCACCGAGGGGCCGGTGGCCAGGGCAGCCAGCACCAGAGCACGGTTGGTCTCGGATTTCGATCCCGGGATCAGTACGGTCGCCTCGACCGGTGCCTGAGCGATCGGTGCGGGCCAGGGCTGCTGCTGTGGTGTTGACACGCTCGCGAGTCTATCGGCGGCGGTGTTCGCCCTTCGACAGGCTCAGGGCGCGAATCCGCTCTGAGCCTTAGCGCTCTGAGGTTGTCGAAGTGCCTTCCGCGCTCGCTCTGAGCTTGATGCTTCTCCTGGGCGTCACCTGGTGGTGGTGTCGTTGGCGCCAGAGGATGGGAACGCTGAGCCGACGAGGTGGTTGCCAAGAAGTCGCGTTCTGCCGAGTGTGTGGACCGGGATCCGCGACCTTGGCCGCGAAAACTCGCGTTCTGTCGAGTTTTCGAGCGGGTTTGACGCTCCTAGGGCGCGAGAAGTCGTGTTCTGTCGAGTTTTCGAGGGGGATTGACGCTCCTAGGCGCGAGAAGTCGTGTTCTGTCGAGTTTTCGAGGGGGATTGACGCTCCCAGGCGGGAGAAGTCGCGTTCTGCCGAGTTTTCGACGGGTTCAGGGCGCGGGGTCACGCAGGAACGCCATGATGACTGTCGAAGAACGCCATGATGACTGTCGAAGAGCGGGTCAGTTGAGCCCGAGCTCGATGTTCTTGCCGATCAGCTTCGCCTCCTGCTTGGCCGCCCGGGTGGCGTGCCGGGCCTCGCGCTTCGCGGTCTTCGCCTGACGTACGGCCTGGTCCTTGGCGTCCGACAGCTCGCGCTCCACCGCGGAGGCGGCCCGCTTGGCCTCCCGCTCGGCGGTCTTCTTGGCCCGGCGGCTCTCCCTGACGACTGCCTCGACCACCCGCGCGCCCTCGGCGATGGCCAGGTCCGCGGTCCGGCGGCCCTTCTTGGTCACCCGCTTGCGAGCCCTCTTCGTGTCATGGGTGAGAGCGTCCGCGCCGGCGTGGGCCCGCCAGACCAGGCTCGGCTTGCCCTCGGTGTCGGCCGAGGCGATCAGCACGCCGCCCATCAGCGCCACATTCTTCATGAAGTGGTTCTTGTCCGCGGCCTTCTCCTCCGGATCGGTCCGCTTCCAGAACGGGTGCCGAGCCAGGGTGGCCGGCACCAGCGAAGCTGCCAGCATGGCTGAACCGAGCCGACGGCCCTTGCCGCTGGCCAGGGCGAGGCCGCCGAACAGCTGCAGCGCACCATTGATCCGGACCAGGGTCGCGGTGTCATCGGGAATCTTGTCGACGATCTCGTCCGGCACGAACTTCTTCGCCATCGGCACCATCCACTGCGCGACGGGCTCCGCCGCCGCCACGAACGGCTGCGGGTCCTTCAGGGCCTTGGCCCCGCCGAGGACGAAGTAACTGGCCAGCATCGGCCGGGCAAGGGCGCGCAACAAGGTCATGGGTCCATTCCTACCGTGTGCGGGCCGAGTCGCCAAGAGGGGGTCCCGGCCCGTCCCGGTTGAAGTGGTGGGTCGACTACCGTTGACGTCATGTGCGGCAGGTATGCGGCGTCAGCGGATCCGGACAAGCTGGTCGAGGAGTTCGACGTCGACGAGGTGACCGGAGAGATCCCCGGCCCCCACTTCAACATCGCGCCGACCGACTCGGTGCCCGCGGTGCTCGAGCGCCGCAGGAGTGACACGGGTGAGGTGACCAGGCGGCTCAGCCCGCTGACCTGGGGGCTGGTGCCCTCGTGGGCCAAGGACCGCTCGATCGGGTCGAAGATGATCAACGCCCGGTTCGAGTCGGTGGCGGAGAAGCCCGCCTTCCGGAAGGCGTTCGCGGCCCGTCGCTGCCTGCTGCCGGCCGACGGCTACTACGAGTGGTACACCCTCGAGAGTCCTGCCGACGGCCCGAAGGGCAAGCCGAGGAAGCAGCCTTTCTTCGTCCACCGCTCGGACGGCGGCCTGCTGGCGATGGCCGGCCTGTACGAGATCTGGCGGGATCCCAGCAAGGACCGCGACGACGACAGTGCCTGGCTGCGCACCTGCACAGTGATCACCACGACGGCCACCGACGCTGTGGGTCACATCCACGACCGGATGCCGATGGTCGTCGCCCCCGAGGCCTACAACCGCTGGCTCGACCCGAACCTGACAGATCCGGATGCGGCTCTGGAGCTGCTGGCGGTCACCGAGGCCGAGTCCCTGGAGGCCTACGCCGTCTCGACCGAGGTCAACAGTGTCCGCAACGACGGGCCGCAGCTGGTCGAGCCGTTGGCCACCGACCAGGACTCAGGGGAACAGTCGGCGGAGACGCTGTTCTGATGGCCGCCCGCAGCACGGTCGAGCGGGTCCCGACACCGGTCGGCGATGGGAGGCTCTTCCTCGACGAGGCGGCCGACAGCGGACCGGTGCTGATGCTCGGTCACGGAGCCGGCGGGGGTGTCGGGGCCTTCGACCTGGCGGAGCTGGCCGCCCGGCTGCCGGAGCGCGGCGTCACCGTTGTCCGGTTCGAGCAACCGTGGCGGACCGCCGGCAGGAAGGTGGCTGTGCCACCGCCCCGGCTCGACCAGGCCTGGACTGCTGCGGCCCGCCAGCTGCTGGACCGGCTGGGTCCCGTCAGTCGACTCTTCTTCGGGGGCCGCAGCGCTGGAGCTCGGGTGGCCTGCCGGACCGCGCCCCAGTTCGATGTCACCGGCGTCGTCTGCCTGTCCTTCCCGCTGCATCCACCGGGCCGGCCGGAGCGCTCGCGGGCCCCGGAGCTGCTCGGTGCCGGCGTGCCGCGACTGGTCATCCAGGGGGAGCGGGACACCTTCGGCGGCCCGGACGAGGTGCGGCTGGCCGCCCAGGGCGAGAACATCCGCATCATTGCGGTGCCTGGAGCCGGCCATGGCCTGGGAGTCGCCAAGAGCGCGCCCTTCTCCGCGTCGCAGGTCAAGCAGCTGATCGTCGACGCCGTCGCCGACTTCTGTCTCGCGCCGGCACCCTGACAGGCCGACCACAGATGGGGCAGTGAGCCGCCGGTGGGAATAACCCCCGCCACCCACGGTTGTAATCACCGTGATCGTGATGGCCAGAAACCCAGCGGCGACGGCGGGCGCGTCGGGCCCGTACTCGCCGGTACTCTCGTATGTGATGACCATTCCCAGCAGTTCCCCAGTTCCGCAGCCAGCGGACCCCGAGGTGTCCGGCGAGACGATCCCGGGCGAGACGATCCTCAGCGAGGTGGACACCGCGGAGGAAACCCCCGAGCAGCGACACGCGCGGTTCGAATCGGACGCGCTCGGCTACCTCGACCAGCTGTACGCCGCGGCCCTGCGGATGACCCGCAACCCGGCCGACGCCGAAGACGTGGTGCAGGAGACCTTTGCCAAGGCCTACTCGTCGTTCCACCAGTTCACCCCAGGTACCAACCTGAAGGCCTGGCTCTACCGGATCCTCACCAACACCTACATCAACTCGTACCGCAAGAAGCAGCGGCAGCCGCAGATCTCCGATGGCGAGAACATCGAGGACTGGCAGATCGCCCGAGCCGAGTCACACACCTCGTCGGGACTCAAGTCCGCCGAGATGGTGGCGCTGGAGAACCTGCCGGACTCCGACGTGAAAGAGGCGTTGCAGGAGCTGGCCCCGGACTTCCGGATGGCCGTCTTCCTGGCTGACGTCGAGGGCTTCTCCTATAAGGAGATTGCCGAGATCATGGAGACGCCGATAGGCACCGTGATGTCCAGACTGAACCGTGGCCGCACCCAGTTGCGGTCACATCTAGCAGACTACGCACGCGAACGCGGTCTGCTCCGACGGGAGGAGAGCCGGGCATGAACGACGTGCCGGCAGCGAGCAGCCATGATGCCGACGACTGTGCGAGGGTCCTGAAGCGGGTCTACGAGTTCCTCGACAACGAGCTCGACAACGCCGACGGCGCCGAGATCCGACAACACCTGGCCGCTTGCGAGCCGTGCCTGGAGCGGTTCGACGTCGAGCAGGCCGTGAAGTCGCTGGTGCACCGACACTGCGGCAATGACCAGGCCCCATCCCATCTGCGGGACAAGGTTCTCGGGCAGCTGGCCGCGGCCCAGCGGCGGGCCTTCGAACAGGCCTGACGGCACCATCGCGCGCGACAGCGCCCAGCCACACCGCAGACAGCCCCCACCCGCCGAAGAGGCGAGTGGGGGCTGCTGTGTGTCGTGGTCCGACCCTCAGGCGTTGGGGCGCTTGCCGTGGTTAGCGCCCTTCTTCCTGCGGGCGCGGCGCTTGCGGCCAGTCTTGCCCATCTGAGCCTCCTCAGGTCTTGTGTCGATCGGCCCGGGAAACCGAGCGCGGCCACTCATTGTGCCACGAACGCCCAGGGTCTCAGAATCCGGTCGAGCCGGTCCCGATCTCCAGACGTGCAGCCGCCATTCTTACAACGGTAGTAAATGTGCCCCTAGACTGCGGGACGTGCCACAGCCGACCAACATCCTGTTGCTCTGCACCGACCAGCAGCGGTTCTCCGCGCTGGGGGCGGCTGGCAACCCCGAGATCCAGACACCCAACCTCGACCGGTTGGCGGCCCAGGGTGCCCTGTTCGAGAACTGCTACGTGCAAAGTCCTGTCTGTGCGCCGTCGCGCGCGTCGCTGATGACGGGGCGCTACCTGCACAACCACGGCCTGTGGGCCAACGGCGTCGCGTTGCGGGAAACTGAGCAGGTCGTCGCCGAGCCGCTGACCGCGGCCGGATATGACTGCGGACTGGTCGGCAAATACCACCTGGCTGCCTGCGCCGACGGGCGCACCGAACAGCCGCCGCCAGGGATGCGCGTCTTCCGCTGGGCCCACGACCCCTATCCGAGGTCTTCCGAGAACGCCTACCACCGCTACCTGCAGGTGGCGCATCCGGAGATCTACGGGCAGTTGAGCAATGGCACCGCCGACTTCGACTGGGATTCGGTCCCGACTCAGGCGCATTACAGCCGGTGGATCGGCGACGAGACCCGTCGCTACCTCACTAGCGGGCGGGCCGACAACCAGCCCTTCTTCTTCATCGCCAACTTCTTCGACCCCCATCACGGGTTCGGCGCGCCGGCCGAATACCTGGCTCGATACCATCCGGACTCCCTCAGCGTCCCGATCGGGTCCGCGGCCGAGTTGGAGACCAAACCCGACATCTACACGGAGGCGTCCAAGGAGTCCTATGCGGGTCATGCCCGCGGGTTCACCGACTACACCGCGGCCGAGCTGCAGCAAGTGAAGGCGGCGTACTACGCGATGGTGTCGCTGGTGGATGACGAGGTGGGCGGCATTCTCGCCACCCTCGAGGCTGAGGGTCTCGCTGATGACACCCTGGTGATCTTCACCTCCGATCACGGGGAGATGCTCGGCGACCATCAGCTGATGCTGAAGGGCCCGATGATGTACGACTGCGCCGTCCGGGTGCCGTTGATCCTGCGCTGGCCGGGCCGGATCCAGGCCGGCCGCCGAGTCGACGACCTGGTGCAGTGGATCGACCTGACCTCCACCTTCCTCGACCTGGCCGGCGCCGACCTGCCCGGGGCTCAGGGCCAGAGTCTGCTGCCGCTGGCGACCGGCAGCGGCCCGGCCGTGCGGGACTGGGCCCTGTGCGAGTATCGGAACTCGGGCCATCCCTACGATCCGCCGGTGCACACGACCATGCTGCGCCGGGGGGCGAGCAAGATCGTCGTGCACCATGGAGCGCCCAGCAGCAGCCGGGCCAGGCAGGGTGAGCTCTACGATCTCGCCGCTGATCCGGACGAGCTGGTCAACCACTGGGACGACCCGGCCTATGCCGGCGAGCGGCAGCAGATGACTGAGCTGCTGCTGGACGTCCTGGTGGCGACCGAGGACCGCTCGCAGCCGCGGCACGCCGTCTGGTGACCGTACGCCTGGAGACCACACACCACCCCTGGGAAGGACCCCGATGAGCGACCACCAACCGTTGCACCCCACCCCTCAGCTGGCCCGCGCCGGATGGCAGAACCTGAACGGCACCTGGCAGTTCGACTACGACGACGAGGACCGGGGACTGGCCGAGAACTGGCACCGCCCGGAACACGAGCTCGGTGGACGGATCGTGGTCCCGTTCCCGCCCGAGTCGAGGGCGTCCGGAGTCGGTGATACTGGCTTCCATCCGGTGCTGTGGTACCGCACGGAGCTCCGCCAGGACCAGCTGGCGACGGGCGACCGGCTGGTGCTGCATTTCGGTGCTGTCGACTATCGGGCCACGGTGTTCCTGAACGGGGAGCGGGCGCTCGAACATGAGGGCGGCATGACCCCGTTCACCGTCGATGCCACGGCATATCTGCAGGGTCGAGCGAGCCTGGTGGTGACGATCCGGGTCGAGGACGACCCGCAGGACCTGTCCCAGCCGCGCGGCAAGCAGGACTGGCGACCGGAGACGTCGGGGATCTTCTATGAGCGCACGTCCGGGATCTGGCAGCCCGTGTGGTCGGAGATCGTGCCGGCCGACCACATCACGGACGTGAGCTGGACCTCCGATCGGACCGAGCTGACCGCGACTGCCGCGATCACCCTGTCACGGCCGTCTCGAGGTGACCTCTGGGCTGTGGTCCGGCTGAGCGTCGATGGGGAGCAGCTCGCACTGCAGCGCGTCCAGGTTCCGGCCGGCAGCGACACAACCACGCTCCAAATCCAGCTCGATCAGCGGGTGGCCCAGCGGAGGGACCTGGTCTGGAGCCCCGACAACCCGATGCTGCTCGACGCCGAGATCCAGCTCGAGGTCGACGGCGCGGAGGGCGACCGGGTAGAGAGCTATCTGGGCGTGCGCTCGGTCGGCTTCGCCGACGGCCGCTTCACCCTCAACGGCCAGCCCTACTATCTGCGGCTCGTGCTCGAACAGGGCTACTGGGCCGACTCGCATCTTGCGGCTCCCGACGAGGATGCCTTCAGGGCCGAGGTGGAGGCGATCAAGGCTCTCGGGTTCAACGGCGCCAGGATCCACCAGAAGGTCGAGGACCCGCGCTTCCTCTACTGGTGTGACCGGCTCGGTCTGCTGGTCTGGGGCGAGATGGCCAACGCGTTCGTCTACTCCGAGCGGTCGCTCCGCCGGCTGGTCGCCGAGTGGCCCGAGGTGGTGCGCCGGGACCGGTCACATCCCAGCATCGTCGCCTGGGTGCCGATCAACGAGAGCTGGGGGGTTTCCGAGATCGCCGAGCAGGTCCCGCAGCAGCACTTCGCCAGTGCCATGTACCACCTGACCAAGGCCCTCGACCCGACCAGGCCCACCATGTCCAACGAGGGCTGGGAGCACACCCAGTCCGACATCTGGGGCATCCACGACTACACCCCCGACGCCGAGAGCATCCGCGAGCGGTATGGATCGACCGAGGAGCTGGAGCGGACCCTCACCGACCGTAACCCCGGCCGGCGGCGGGTGCTGCTGGACGAGCAGGACCATCGAGGCCAGCCGATCATGATCACGGAGTTCGGCGGCCTGTCCTATGCTCCGTCCCGTGGCGAGAACTGGTTCGGCTACTCGACGATCGAGTCTGAAGACGAGTTCCTGCAGCGGCTGGAGGAGCTGTTCGGGGCGATCGCGGAGTTGGCCGATATCGCCGGCTTCTGCTACACCCAGCTCACCGACACGCTGCAGGAGGCGAACGGTCTGCTGTACGCCGACCGGACGTCGAAGCTGCCGCTGGAACGGGTGCACGAGATCGTCAGCCAGCCGTCGAAGGCGATTCCGGCCGAGACGATCGACGCCTACCGGCGGCGTGCCAGTCGTCGGGCGGTCCCCGACACGCAAGGCTGACCGGCACCGAAAGCTGACGGGCCCGCCACCGCCCGACGACGTCGCGAGGACGATCGCCGGCCGGTGGCGGCCCGCTCAACCGACCGTCAGTGCAGTGGCGTGTCGGTGTCCAGCACCGGCACGACGCCGGGGTCACCGACATCGGCGAAGTAGTCCGACTGCCTGGTCAGGTCGGTGCCGTTGGAAACCTTGAACTGGCGCAGGATCAGGGTGCCGATCACCAGTACAGCGATGTTGATCACCAGCGCGGTGAGGCCGATGTAGCCGGCGTCACCCAGCAACGGCACCTTCGCCAGCGAGTTGCCGAAGGGTTTGGTGGAGCAGGCGGTGCAGAAGCCGTACGCCTCAACGGTGCCGTAGACCATCCCGACGGCCCAGCCGGCGAGCAGGGCCCACCGGTGGAACCAGCGGGTGAACAAGCCGAACACGATCGACGGCAGGGTCTGCAGGATCCACAGGCCGCCGAGCAGCTGGAAGTTGAGCGCGTTCTGCTTGTCCAGGGTGAGCACGAAGAGCAGCGCGCCGACCTTGGTGATCAGCGAGACGATCTTGGACATCTTGGCCTCCTGCGCGTCGGTGGCGTCCGGCTTGAGGTAGGCCTTGTAGATGTTGCGGGTGAACAGGTTGGCCGCGGCGATGGACATGATTGCTGCGGGCACCAGGGCCCCGATCGCGATAGCCCCGAAGGCCACCCCGGTGAACCAGCTCGGGAAATGATCTTCGAAGAGTTGCGGGATGACCAGCTGCGGGTTCAGCTTGCCGTCCAGGCCCATCGGCACCGTCTTCGCCTTGATGGCGACAAAGCCGAGAAGTGCCAGCAGACCCAGCAGCAACGAGTAGGCGGGCAGGATCATCGCATTGCGACGACCGGTGGTCCGGTCCTTCGAGCTCAGGGTGGCGGTGACGCAGTGCGGGTACATGAACAGCGCCAGCGCCGAGCCGAGTGCCAGCGAGGCATAGGCCCAGTGCAGGCCGGGGCCGGCGATGAAGGCGCCGGTCAGGGCGTCGGGGTTGGTCGGCGTCGGCTTGGGCGTGTTCATCTTCGCCTGAGCCGCATCGAAGATGCCGAGCCAGCCGCCCAGCTTGATCGGCAGGTAGATCACCGCGACGGCGATCACGATGTAGATCAAGGTGTCCTTGACGAAGGCGATCATCGCCGGTGCCCGGAGTCCGGAGGAGTAGGTGTAGGCGGCCAGTACGGCGAAGGCGATCAGCAGTGGCAGGTCGCGGGCCACCGCGCTGTTGCCGCCGACCCCGGCGACCTCGAGGACCGCCTGGATGCCGACCAGCTGCAGCGCGATGTAGGGCATGGTCGCCAGGATGCCGGTGACGGCGATGGCGAGGCTGAGGCTCCGCGTCCCGTACCTGCCCTGGACGATGTCGGCGGTGGTGACGTAGCCGTGGGTGTGGGCCACCGACCACATCCGGCCCAGGAAGAAGAAGATGATGGGGTAGAGCACGATCGTGTAGGGCACGGCGAAGAACCCCGACACCGCGCCGGTGGCCCACATCGCCGCCGGGACTGCGATGAACGTGTAGGCGGTGTAGAGGTCACCACCGAGCAGGAACCAGGTGGTGATGGTGCCGAAGCTCTTGCCCCCCAGACCCCATTCGTGCAGCGACTCCAGGTTCTTCGGCCGACGCCAGCGCGCGGCCTGGAAGCCGAGCGCGGTGACGAGGGCGAAGAGCACGATCAGCACGATCAGCGCCACCCAGTTGACCCCGTTCATCGCGAGCCTCGCTCGCCGGTCGACGTGTCGGAGGAGCCTGGCCGCGGATGGTCTCGCTCCCAGGCTCGGCGCTCCCGTTGGAGCAGATAGAAGGCGGCGGCACAGCAGAGCGCGGCGATGAAGACCCAGATGAGCTGGTACCAGTAGAAGAAGGGGAACCCGAACAGGCGCGGCTCCACCCGGTCGTAGGTGGAGACGAGCAGCGGAACCACGGTGGCGAAAAGCAGGATCGCAGCGACCGCGTACTTGGTGGGAGTGAGTTTCCAGCGCGGATCAGTGTCCGGCCTCGTGTCATCAGCCATGACTCAGCCTTTGCACTCGGGCCACGCCGACGTGGCCGATCAAGGGCACGTTACTGCACCATCGGCGCCGCTGCCCCGATGCTGGCTGTGCCCGCAGCAGGTGTCCCGCGCGCAGTGCGTACCCGAGCCAGCACATGGCTGACAAAACTGTCACTGGGCGGGGGAGATTGCCCTGGCTTCGTGACAGTTTCCCAAGTCGACTTGGGAAACGGACCCCCAGGCCAGCGGCGTCCTCCCGGGCGGGTCCCGCTGGGCCGGGCAAATAGGCTGGGTGCATGCCCACCATGTCCGAGATCGTCGCCGAGCACTGCATGCTGTCGGAGGAGGAGCAGTCGTGGCTCAAGCTGGTGGTGTCGGAGTGGCAGCTGCTGGCGGACCTGTCCTTCTCTGACCTGGTGCTGTGGGTCCAGGACACCGACCCGAATGTGTACTGGGCGGCCGCACAGATCCGACCGACCACCGGACCGACGGCCCTGGTCGACGATGTCGTCGGGGACCTGATCGCCTACTCGCCCGAGCACCTCGTCTCCGGCGCGTTCGTCAGCGGGGAGATCACCCGGACCAGTGACGGCAAGCTGCTGGCCGGAATCCCGGTCAACGTCTCGGCCATTCCGGTACGGCACGGGGACCGGGTGATCGCCGTGGTGGAGCGGCACACCAGCCAGCTCGGCGTACGGATGCCGAGCTCACTGGAGCAGGCCTACCTGGAGACCGCCGGGGAGCTTAGCGAGATGGTGGCCACCGGCGCCTTTCCGCTGCCGGGGGAGTATGCCGAGCGCTACACCCTGGGACCCCGGGTGGGCGACGGGTTCATCCGGATCGATGCCGACGGCGACGTCGAGTACGCCAGCCCGAACGCGCTCAGCGCCTACCGGCGACTGGGGCTGACCGCCGACCTGCAAGGCGAGCATCTGCCTACGCTCACTGCCGAGCTGGTGCCCGCGCCTGACGGCCCGGTGGACGACTCGCTGCAGTCCATCCTGTCCGGCCGGACCGCAAGGCGCACCGAGGCCGTCTCCGGCGACGCGCACCTGCTGATCCGCACCGTCCCGCTGATCCGGCGGGGCAAGCGCACCGGCGCCATCGTCCTCTGCCGTGACGTCACCGATCTGCGCAACAGGGAACGCGAGCTGGTGACCAAGGACGCCACCATCCGCGAGATCCACCACCGGGTCAAGAACAACCTGCAGACGGTGGCGGCCCTGCTTCGGATGCAGGCCCGACGGATCGAGTCGCCGGAGGCCAAGACGGCCCTGCAGGACGCGATGTCCCGGGTCGCCTCGATCGCGATCGTGCACGAGACCCTGTCCCAGACCTTCGACGAGGTGGTGGAGTTCGACCGGGTGGCCGACCAGCTGCTGCGGATGGTCGGCGACGTGTCGGCTGCCAGTGGGGCGGTGTCCGCCTGCCGGGTCGGCAGCTTTGGTCTGGTGTCGGCCGACCTCGCGACCAGCCTGTCGATGATCGTCACCGAGCTGTGCCAGAACGCCGTCGAGCACGGGCTCGCCAACTCCTCGGGCGAGCTGCGGGTGCTTCCCGCCGTTGCCGACGGTCGGCTGCGGGTGGAGGTGGTCGACAACGGCAAGGGGTTGCCGGATGACTTCAGCTGGCCCAGCACCCGCAGCCTGGGCCTCTCCATCGTGTCCACCCTGGTCGCAGAACTGGAAGGGACGATCGAGCTGGGTCCCAACCCAGCGGGACCCGGCACCAGGGCCGTGCTGGACATCCCGCTGCAACGCTCCCGGGGCCGCGACCTGCGCGTGGAGCGATGACGATCCCAGCCCTACGCGCAGGCCCCCTCTGTAAGAGAAGGCCCGACGTACGAGAAGCGCCGGAGCAACCCCCGGCGCTTCTCCTCTGCTGAAAGAACAGCTCAGGCGGTGCGGATCCTCGACCGGGCAGCGCGGCGCTTCAGCGCACGTCGCTCGTCCTCGCTCAGGCCCCCCCACACACCATGATCCTGTCCTGCCTCCAGCGCCCACTGCAGGCACGCGTCGCGAACGTCGCATCGCCGGCAGACCTGCTTAGCCTCTTCGATCTGGAGAAGAGCGGGCCCGGTGTTCCCAATGGGGAAGAACAGCTCCGGGTCCTCTTCCAGACAGGCGGCCTCATGGCGCCAATCCATGGCGTTACACTCCTTATCATTCTTTGCGGGCCCGAACAGCGGCCCGCAAAATCTCGGGGGAAGACCACGAGGCCCTCAACCTTGAGGCACTCGGATCGCACCCACACTTTCAATTATTTGCGGCTAATACAAGAGTTATCCGCGTTGGATGGCTCACATTCTGGCCGTGCTGCACCGTAGGGTGGCCCAAAAGTACCGAACCGTGCCGGTTCGCCCGCCAACCGTGACCCCTACAGTGTAGGCGTGAGAGCGCAGATCCCCACATCCCGGACCCGTCCGCTGGTGCTGGCCGCGGTGTTGATGGCCGTCGAGGCCGTCGCCGCGATCGCTTTCGGCGTGGCGGAGGCCAGCCACATCCGGGCGTCGCGGCTCGTGGTCGGTCTGGGAACGACACTGCTGATGGTGGGCTACGGGACGGTCCTCGCGCTGGTCGCCCGGGGAGTGATATCGGCCCGCAGGTGGAGTCGCGGACCCGCCGTGGCCACCCAGTTGCTGCACCTACCGCTCGCCTGGAACTTCCTGGGCGGCGGCACCTGGTGGGTGTCGGTGCTGCTGGCGTCGGTCTCCCTGACCGCGCTCGTCTGTCTCATCCTGCCGTCCTCGACCCAGGTGCTGATGGACTCCAGCGCAGGCCGCGACCAGGACTAGCGCTCCAGGCCCTCCAGCGTTCGGGCCAACTCGACGTCGTGCTGGGCTCCCAGCTCGGCCTCCTGCTTGACCCGGCTGAGGAAAGTCCTGGTACGCGCCTCCCTGGGTCGGAGCAGCACCTCGTCCGGCGAGCCCTCCTCGACGACCACGCCGCCGTCCATGAACACGACCCGGTCCGCCACCTCGCGGGCGAACCCCACCTCGTGCGTCACCACGATCATCGTCGTGCCCTCTTTGGCCAGGGACCGCATGACTCCGAGCACCTCGCCGACCAACTCCGGGTCCAAGGCCGAGGTGGGTTCGTCAAACAGCATCAGCTCGGGCCTCATGGCCAGGGCCCGGGCGATCGCGACCCGCTGCTGCTGTCCGCCGGAGAGCTGTGCCGGGTAGTAGCGAGCCCGATCCGACAGGCCAACCTGCTCCAACAGCTCGAGCGCCTCCTGTCGGGCCTTGGCTCGCTGCATCCGTTTGACGTGGACCGGCGCCTCCATCACGTTTTCCAGCGCCGTCATGTGCGGGAAGAGGTTGAACCGCTGGAAGACCATGCCGATCCGCGACCGCTGCCGGGCGATGTCCTTGTCCTTGCGCACATGCAGCCGGCCGTTGCGCTCGACGAAGCCGATCAGCTCGTCACCGACCCAGATCCGCCCACCGGTCAGGGTCTCCATCTGGTTGATCAGCCGAAGGAAGGTGGTCTTGCCGGAGCCGCTCGGTCCCAGCAGGCACACCACCTCGCGCCGATCGACGGTCATGTCGACACCCTTCAGCACCTCGTTCTCGCCGAAGGACTTGCTGACGTTGACGGCGCGGACCAGATGCCCGGAGGTCGTGCTCTGCTCGCTCATTTCGCCAGACCAGCCTGCAGGCCGATCTCCGCCTTCGCCTTGTCCGACTTGACGGTGGTCCCGAAGCCGCGGCCGAACCGTCTTTCCAGGTAGGACTGGCCGACCATCAGGATGCTGGTGATCACCAGGTAGTACACGACAGCCGCCAGGTACGACGGGACGATCTGGTAGGTGCGGCTGCCGATCGCACTCACCTGGTAGAACAGCTCGGCGGTGAGCGGCAGGGCGATCAACAGCGAGGTGTCCTTCATCATCGCTATCGTCTCGTTGCCGGTGGGCGGCACGATCACCCGCATGGCCTGCGGAAGCACGATGCGGATCATGGACTGCCGTCGACTCATCCCCACCGCCTGGGCGGCCTCCTGCTGGCCCACGTCGACGCTGAGGATGCCAGCCCGGGCAATCTCCGCCATGTAGGCAGCCTCGGACGCTCCCAGCCCCAGCACGGCACCCATGAAGCCACTGAACAAGGTGTTGGCGTCCAGGGTCAGGAATCGCCAGTCGCCGGAAAGGCCGAGCCAGTCGATCAGCTTCCAGTCGAACGGCACCCCGAGCGCGATCCCCTGGGGGAAGATCAGGCCCATGGCGGCGCCCATGATGGTGAGCAGCACGATCCTCGGTACGGATCGGAAGAACCAGGTGTACGCCCACGAAACCGAGCGCAGCACCGGGTTCTCTGATAGCCGCATCACGGCCAGGATGACCCCGCCGACCACACCCAGCACCATGGTCAGCAGAGTCACCAGCAGGGTGCCCTTCAGCAGACCGTCGATGACCGGTGCCTGGTTCATCACCTCGAGAACGAAGGGCCAGTTGAACACCGGGTTGAAGATCAACATATTTAGCAGCATCAGCAGCAGGACGGTGATCACCGCGACCGCCAGCCAGCGGCCGTAGTGCCTGACCGGCACCGCATCGATGCGGCCCGGACGTTCCTCCTGCTGCAACGCCTGCTCTGCTTCGACTTTCTCTGTCACGACGACCTCTTACGGGTTGACGGCGAAGTCCGAGATGGCTCCGTTCTCGAGGCCCCACTTGCTCAGGGCAGCTTTGTAACTGCCCTCGGCGTCAAGCTCCTTGAGCGCCTCGACAATGGCGTTGGCGAACTCCGTCTGGTCCTTCTTGATCACGTAGCCATACGGTGCCGCGTCGTAGATCTCGCCGACGGCCTCCAGCTTGCCGCCGGACTGCTTCACCGCATACGACACGACAGGCGAGTCAGCCAGCATGGCGTCGGCGCGACCGCTGACGACTGCGGAGGTGGCTTGGTCTTGACCGGAGAACGGCAAGATGTTGATCTTGTTCTTGCCGCACTTGGCCTGTCGGACCGGAAGGTCCTCCTCCTCCTGAACCGTCTTGCTCTGGACCGCCACCTTCAGTCCACAGGCGTTGTTGGGATCGACCTTCTTGGGATTCCCGGCTTGAGTCGCCCATTCGGTGCCGGCCGAAAAGTAGCTGACCATGTTCACCTGCTGCTTGCGCTTGTCGTTGATGGTGAACGAGGAGACGCCCATGTCGAACTTTCCACCCTCAACGCCGACAATGATGGGGTCGAACTTGGAGGGCTGCCACTCCACCTTGACGCCGAACTTGGCGGCAACCGCGTCGAACAGGTCGACATCCATGCCGATGACCGTCTTTCCGTCGGTGTCGAGGAACTCGTTCGGGGCGTAGGTGGCGTCGGTGCCGACCACGATCTCGCCTGCGGACTTGATCTTCGCCGGCAGCTTCGCAGCCAGGTCGGCATTGACGCTGACCTTGGTTGACGGCGCAGCTGAGTTGCCGCTGCCACCGAGGGAGTTGGATCCGCAGGCACTCAGCGCGAGAGCGCAGACAGACACCAGGGCCAGGCCGGCCTTGACACGCACCTTCACTGTTCCTCCTCAGCGGCCCGAAGCTCCGGGGCCAGAGCGCAACCGTCACCTGAATACTGGCACTTTTCGGCCCGGATTACCCTCATATCCTGGCTGCAAAGTGGATTGATACGCAGTTGTCGCGAAGCCGGCCCGGATCCGTCGAAAGACTCAACGGATTCGGCGCGCCCCCGCTGCCGGGGCTGCCAGGAAGTGCATCGGCTGGCCGAACCCGGACTCGGCGAACCGCTGGTAGATGTGTGCGGCCACCCGTTCGGCGCCCTCGTGCGGCACCAGCGCGATGATGCAGCCGCCGAAGCCGCCGCCGGTCATCCTGGCACCAATCGCTCCGGCCTCTCGGGCCGCCTCCACGGCCAGATCCACTGTCGGCACGGTGATCTCGAAGTCGTCCCGCATCGAGGCATGGGAAGCGTCCAGCAGCGGTCCGAGAGCGCGGAAGTCGCCGGCCTCGAGCACCTCGACCGCCTGGAGGACTCGGGCGTTCTCGGTCACCACGTGCCTGACCCGACGCTGCATCACCGGGTCGGACAGCCTCGTCAGGGCGTCGTTCAGATCGCTGACGTCGCGGAGCGCCTTGACGCCGAGGATGCGCGAGGCCTCCTCACAGCTGGCGCGTCGGGTGGCGTACTCGCTGTCGACCAGGGCGTGCGGGGTCTTGGTGTCGAGGACGAGGAGTGCAAGGCCCTGGTCGCCGAGCGCCAGCGGGACCTGCCGGGTCTCGAACGTACGGCAGTCGAAGAACAGCGCATGATCAGCGGTGCAGAGGGTCGAGGCGGCCTGGTCCATCAGTCCGGTGGGGGCACCGACGAACTCGTTCTCGCATCGCCGGGCGAGCTTGGCCCGGTCGAGCAGCGCCAGCTCGATGCTGTTGAGCTCGACCAACGTCGTCAGGGTGGCACACTCCAGCGCCGCGGAGGAGGACAATCCAGCACCGATCGGCACATCGGAGTTGAGGACGAGATCGGCCCCCGCCACCTGATGCCCGCTCTCGCGCAGGGCCCATACGACGCCCGCCACGTAGGCCTGCCAGCCATCCATCCCCGGCTGCAGGTCGGCCGGCCCGAAGGTCTCGGTCGTGCCGGTGTTGATCGAGCTCACCGACCAGAGCTCGTCGCTGCGCGGCGCCGCTGCGATGGTGACCTGCTGGGCCAGGGCGAAGGGCATCACGAAACCGTCGTTGTAGTCGGTGTGCTCGCCGATCAGGTTGACCCGGCCCGGCGCTGCCCAGATGCCCAGTGGCGGTGCGCCGGTCTGGTTCTCGAAGGCCTCGACCAGCAGGTCCTGGTGTGTGATGGGGGCGTGCTGTCGGTCGCGAGGGGGGTGGGGGGAGCTCATCGCGGAAGTATATTGACTCGCATGCTCGCTGCCTATGCTGCCCGCGCCGATGCCGACGATCCTCTGGCGGCGCTGGAGATCGGCGATGTGGGCCAGCCGGACACACCACCTGGCTGGGTCACGGTCCAGGTCAGGGCGGCGGCGCTGAACCAGCATGATGTGTGGTCGCTGCGCGGGGTCGGGCTGCCCGCGGATCGGTTGCCGATGGTCCTGGGCTGCGACGCGTCCGGGGTCACCGCCGACGGCGCGGAGGTGATCGTGCATGCCGTGGTCAACGACCCAGGCTTCACCGGAGCAGACTCGACCTACGACCCGGGACGATCACTGTTGTCCGAACGCTACCCAGGCACGCTGGCCGAGCAGGTCCGGGTGCCCGCCGCCAACCTGGTGCCCAAACCGCCGGAGCTGACGTTTGAGGAAGCGGCCTGCCTGCCCACGGCGTGGCTGACGGCCTATCGGATGCTGTTCACCCAGTCCGGACTCCGGCCCGGCGATACGGTGCTGATCCAAGGTGCCGGTGGCGGGGTCTCGACGGCGCTGACCTGCCTGGCCCGGCGGGCCGGGCTGCGGGTCTGGGTCACCTCACGCGACCCGGCGAGGGGGGAGCGGGCCCTGAATCTCGGGGCGCATGCGGCCTTCGGCTCCGGCGAACGGCTGCCCGAACGGGTGGACGCCGTGATGGAGACGGTCGGGGCGGCGACCTGGTCACACTCGGTTAACGCGCTACGGCCCGGCGGGACACTCGTGATCAGCGGCACGACGTCAGGTGACAACCCGAGCCGGGCCGAGCTGACCAAGATCTTCTTCAAACCGCTGCGCGTGATCGGCTCCACCATGGGCACCCGAGACGAGCTGGTGTCGCTGACCAGGATGCTGGTGACTACGGGTCTGCGACCGGTCATCGACCGGACGATCCCGTTGACCGAGGCCGGTGCTGGTGTGGCGGCGATGATCAGCGGCGCCATGTTCGGCAAGATCGTGCTGCGTCCCTGACCGGTCGCTAGATCACCACAACGGTGAGACCGCCGGGTGAACCCTGGTCGAACGCGGCCAGCTCGGCCCCGGCCCGGTCCAGCCCGACCGTCCGACCGACCAGGCGTCTCGGGTTCAGCCGGCCGCTGGTGATCAGATCCAGCAGTGCCGGGTACTCCCGCGCAGCCATCCCGTGCGAGCCGTGCACCGACAGTTCGAGGGCCACTACCCGGTCCATCGGCAGTGGCGGTCGCGCGCCCTGCCCGAGCAGCAGCCCCACCTGGAGATGGCGGCCCCGACGGCGCAGCGACAGCACCGAGCCGACAGCGGTCTGCTCCGATCCGAGTGCGTCCATCGAGACGTGGGCACCGCCGGAGGTGAGGTCGCGGACCCGCTCGGCCACCTGTTCAGGGCCGTCCAGTGCCGATGCGTCGAGCACGGCGTCGGCACCCAGCTCGCGGGCGCGGTCGAGAGCCCGTGTGTCGACGTCGACAGCCACCACCCGCGCTCCGAGGGCCTCGGCGATCATCACTGCCGACAACCCGACACCGCCGCAGCCGTACACCGCGAGCCACTGGCCGGACGTCAGCTCGCCGTGCACGGTCAGCGCGCGGAACGCGGTGGCGAACCGGCAGCCCAGGCTGGCTGCGGCCACGAAGTCGATCTGGGCCGGGAGACCGACCAGGTTGTGGTCGGCGTGATGGATCACCACAAGCTCTGCGAACGATCCAGGATGGGTGAAGCCGGGTTGCGTCTGCTGCGGGCACACCTGGCTCTCGCCGCTCCGGCACCACTCACAGCAGCCGCAGCCGCAGACGAAGGGGACGGTGACCCGGTCGCCGACCGACCATCGGCGCACCTCGGGCCCGACCTGGTGGACCACTCCGGCCAGCTCGTGCCCCGGCGTGTGCGGCAGCGACACCGGGTCGTGGCCCCGCCAGGCGTGCCAGTCGGAACGGCACACCCCGGTGGCCCGAACCCGGATCACCGCTCCGGTCGGCGGGCACTGAGGGTCATCCACCTCCACCAACTCGAGGGGCCCATGGACAGCACTGAAGACGACGGCCCGCATGCCCCAACCCTCTCACCCTGCCACGTAGCGCTGATCGGGCCCTGAGCCTGTCGCACCGTGCCGTGAGCGTGTCGGCCGTGCCCTGAGCCTGTCGAAGGGAGCTCTTCGACAGGCTCAGAGCGCGTAACCGAAGACCGTGCCCTGAGCTTGTCGGCCGTGCCCTGAGCTTGTCGGCCGTGCCCTGAGCTTGTCGGCCGTGCCCTGAGCTTGTCAGCCGTGCCCTGAGCTTGTCCGCCGTGCCCTGAGCTTGTCGAAGGGCGCTCGTCACAGCGCGTGGTGCTCTTCGACAGGCTCAGAGCGCGTGGCGCTCTTCTCAACTTCCAAGCGCGTTGTGCTCTTCGACCGGCTCAGAGCGCGTGGAATCAGTCGTCGTCGTCGTCCAGCCGGGCGAGCCAGGTGGCGAACCGCTCGATCGGGGTCTCGAACTCGGGGTTGAGATCCACGAAGGTGCGCAGCTGCTCGGCGAGCCAGGCGAGGCTGACGTCGTCGTCGCCCCGACGCGACTCCAGCTCCTCGATGCCACGATCGGTGAAGTACATCAGCGCTGCCGGCCGGTCAGCGCAGTGCTGCTTCGAGGAGTGCCCGCTGTTCGGCCTCGTGGACCTTGGCCGAGCCCACCGACGGTGCGGAGGAGGCGGGCCTGGTGATCGGCACGATCTCCCACTTCGCCGACGGGTCGACGTCCGTCATGGCCTTCGGCAGGTTGAGGGCGATGAACGGCCAGGCGCCCTGGTTCTCGGGCTCGTCCTGCACCCAGCGCACCTCACGTACGTTCGGGTACTTGTTGAGCTCGGCGATGATCCCGCTGGCCGGGGCGGGGTAGAGCCGTTCCAGCGACACGATGGCCACCGAGTCATCCTTGCCAGCGCGCGAACGGTGCTCGAAGAGGTCCCAGCGGATCCGGCCCGAGCACAGCAGCACCTGCTCCACCGCGTCCGGGTTGGCGATGGTGGCGTCGCCGAGAACCGGCTGCCAGGACGCGTCGGTGAAGTCCGACGGGTCGGAGACGGCCGCCTTCATCCGCAGCATCTTCTTCGGTGTGAGCACGATCAGCGGCCGGTGCTTCTCGCCCAGCGCCTGGGTGCGCAGCATGTGGAAGTGGCTGGCCGGAGTCGACGGCTGAGCCACGATCATCGCGTCCTCCGCCGCCAGCTGGAGCCAGCGTTCGGGGCGGGCCGAGGAATGGTCAGGTCCCTGGCCCTCGTAGCCGTGCGGCAGCAGCAGGACGACCCCCGACTTCTGCGTCCACTTCGCCTGCCCGGCGGAGATGAACTCGTCGCTGATGATCTGCGCGCCGTTGACGAAGTCGCCGAACTGCGCCTCCCACAGCACCAGGGCCTCCGGTCGGGCGACCGAGTAGCCGTACTCGAACCCCATCGCCGCATACTCGCTGAGCAGCGAGTCGAAGATGTGGAACTTGCCCTGCTCCTCGTCCAGGTGCTTCAGCGGCACCCAGGACTCACCGGTCTTGCGATCTACCACTGCGGCGAACCGCTGGACGAAGGTGCCACGGCGGCTGTCCTGCCCGGTGAGGCGCACCGGGCGCCCCTCGATCAACAGCGAGCCGAACGCCATGATCTCGGCCGTGGCCCAGTCGATCGGGCCCTGCGTGATCGCTGCGGCGCGTCGCTGCAGCTGAGGCATCACCTTGGGATGGACTGTGAAGCCTTCCGGCACGTTGGTGTGCGCGTCGGCGATCTTCTTCAGCGTCTCGGGGGTGATCGAGGTGCCATGGCCGGCGGCGGCCTTGCTCGGGTACTTGGGGACCCGGCGGTAGTCGACCGCCTCGGCCGGGGTGTCGTCGGCCCGGACCTCGCGGAAGACCCCCTCCAGCCGCTGCTGGAACTTGGCCATCACCTCCTCGGCGTCCTCGACCGAGATGTCGCCGCGGCCGATCAGTGCTTCGGTGTAGAGCTTGCGGGTGCTGCGCTTCTTCTCGATCAGGTCGTACATCATCGGCTGCGTGAAGCTCGGGTCGTCGCCCTCGTTGTGTCCGCGGCGGCGGTAGCAGACGATGTCGATCACGACATCCTTGTTGAACTCCTGCCGGAACGCGAACGCGAGCCGGGCGACCCGGATACAGGCCTCGGGGTCGTCGCCGTTGACATGGAAGATCGGCGCCTGGATCATCCGCGCCACGTCGGTGCAGTACATCGACGAACGTGACTCCGTCGGCGACGTGGTGAAGCCGACCTGGTTGTTGACGATGATGTGCACCGTGCCACCGGTCCGGTAGCCGCGCAGCTGGCTCAGGTTCAACGTCTCGGCGACCACACCCTGGCCGGCGAAGGCGGCGTCACCGTGCATCAGCACCGGAAGCACCGGGAACTCGCCGCCCCGGTCCAGGATGTCCTGCTTGGCCCGGGCGATCCCTTCGAGCACGGGGTTGACCGCCTCGAGGTGGCTCGGGTTGGCCGCCACCGAGGTCTTGATGGTGGCGCCGCTGAGGGCCTTGAACTGGCCCTCGTTGCCGAGGTGGTACTTGACGTCGCCCGACCCCTGCACGGTCCGGGGGTCGATATTGCCCTCGAACTCGCGGAAGATCTGGCCGTAGGACTTGCCGACGATGTTGGCCAGCACGTTCAGCCGGCCGCGGTGCGGCATCCCGATGCAGACCTCCTGCAGACCGGCGTCGGCCGCCTGCTCGCAGACCTCGTCCAGCAGCACGATCGCCGACTCGCCGCCCTCGAGGCTGAACCGCTTCTGACCAACGAACTTGGTCTGCAGGAACGTCTCGAAGATCTCGGCCTCGTTGAGCTTGTCCAGGATCCGCAGGTGCTCCTCACGAGGCAACGACTCGTGCGGGCGTTCGACACGGTCCTGGATCCACTTCCGCTGAGCCGGCTCCTGGATGTGCATGTACTCGATGCCGGTGGTCCGGCAGTACGAGTCACGCAGCACACCGAGAATCTGGCGAAGCTTCATCAGCTTCTGGCCGCCGCCGAAACTGCCGGTGGCGAACTCGCGGTCCAGATCCCACAGGGTCAGACCATGCGTCTGGACATCGAGGTCATGGTGGCTGCGCTGCCGATACTCCAGCGGGTCGGTGTCGGCCATCAGGTGGCCGCCGACCCGATAGGCGTTGATCAGCTCGAAGACCCTGGCCTGCTTGCCGACCTGGTCGTCGTGCAGGGCGCTGACGTCCTGGGCCCAGCGGATCGGCTCGTACGGGATCCGCAGGGCGGCGAAGATGTCGTCGTAGAACCCGTCCTCACCGAGCAGCAGCGCGTGCAGCCGCGCCAGGTACTCGCCGGACTGGGCACCCTGAATCACTCGGTGGTCGTAGGTCGAGGTCAGCGTCAGCACCTTCGAGACGCTCATCTCGCTCAGCCGGTCCGGATCGGAGCCCTGGAACTCCGGCGGGTAGTCCATCGAGCCGACGCCGATGATGCAGCCCTGCCCGTTCATCAGTCGGGGCACCGAGTGGTTGGTGCCGATCGTGCCCGGGTTGGTCAGCGTGATCGTCGTTCCGGCGAAGTCCTCGAGAGTCAGCTTTCCGGCGCGGGCCTTCTTGACGACCTCCTCGTAGGCGGCCCAGAACTGGGCGAAGTTCAATGACTCGCACTTCTTGATGCTGGGCACCAGCAGCTGCCGGGTGCCGTCATCCTTCGGGAGGTCGATGGCCAGACCCAGGTTCACGTGCGCTGGGATGACCATGTTCGGCTTGCCGTCGATCACCTCGTAGCCGTTGTTCATCGCCGGCACCGACTGCAGCGCCTTGACCATCGCATAGCCGAGGATGTGGGTGTAGGAGACCTTCCCGCCGCGGGCCCGACGCAGATGGTTGTTGATCACCACGCGTTGGTCGATCAGCAGCTTGACCGGCAGTGACCGCACACTGGTCGCGGTCGGCACTGTCAGCGACAGATCCATGTTCTTGGCCGTCCGCGCGGGCGCTCCGCGCAGGACGTTCGTGGCCGGCTGGGTGGTGTCCACCTTCGGTCGATCCGCCGGGTTGGGTGGATCGGCGGGCACTGCACCCTTCGATCCTGGCTTGGCCGGCTGGGCGTCCTTGACCACAGTGGGGGACTCGACTCTGGAGGCCGGGCGTCCGGTGGGAGCCTTGGCCGGAGAGGGTGCCTGCTCGGGGGTTTGCTGTTGCCTACGGCCGGCCTGGTTGGGTGCCGGAGCAGGCGGGGCGGTCTGCTGCGCAGGCGCTTGCCGAGCTTGCTGCTCGGTTCCACCTGCCGCCGTCGATCGGGCCGTCTGGTCAACAGCCGGCCGGGCGCCGTTGGCAGCCGGTGCCTGATCGGGCGCGCCATGGCTGGAGAAGTACTTCGCCCAGCTGGGATCCACCGAGTTCGGGTCGGAGCTGTACTTCTCGTACATCTCTTCCAAGAGCCAGTCATTGGCGCCGAAATCAGTTGCTGACTCGGGTGTGCTTGGGTCTGGCGCGGGGGCCACTGTCGCCTTCTTCCGGTTGCTGATGATGCTCGGCAGGTTGACTGCCGTTACCTAGGCTACCCAAGATTGCAGACCAGGTGTCGAGTGGTTGGCAGGCGGGTTGCCAGAGTGTCAACCGGCATCATCGTCCCTCGGGTCAGCGCCAGGCAGCGCCGGTGGCCAGCAGTTGCGCATGCACCGCCGGATCGTCAGCGACGAGTCCGCGAAGGGCGATCCAGAGGGCGCCGAGCACCCCCAGACTGGAACGCAGCACCGGATTGGGCAACTGTGCGGACAGGTGCCGCTCGAACGCGTTGCTGATCGGGCCCGGCTCGGTGAGCACCGAACCTCCCAGAACGATGGGCAGGCCGGGCCGGGGGTCGAGGCTGAGCACGGACCCGGTGAGGATGGCAGCGCACTCCTCGGTGATCTCACGCGCCACCGGGTCGAGAGCAGCGGTCTCGCTGACCAACGTGGCGAACGAGGCCAGCCAGGTCGGCGGATGGGCGTAGCAGGTGGCAATCAGGTCCACCGGGGTGCGGCAGCCGGCGAAATCCAGCACCCGGTGCCCCAACGGACCGAGCGGACGGTCTCGTTCGAACGCCAGCAGGGTGGCCCGGACCGCGGCCCGGCCGAGCCAGAAGCCCGAACCCTCGTCGCCGAGCAGCCAGCCCCAGGCATCGCGCCGCTCGACCATCTCGTCGTCGCTGATCCGGCCCGAGCCTGCTCCAGTGCCGGCGATGACGGCATAGCCGGTTCGGGCCGGGGTGCCGGAACAGAACGACACTGCGAAGTCCGACACCAGCCGCGGGAGGCAGCGCACCGTCTCAGGGACCGCCGAGCGCAGGAACGGCGCCTGGTCGGTGATCCGACTCCCTCCGGCCAGGCCGAGGGTGGCGGCCACCACCTCCCCGCTCAGTCCCTCGAGGGCCTCAGCCGTGACAGCGCGGATCTGGTCGGCAGAGCCGGCCAGCCCGACCGAGTTGGGGTTCCCCGGACCGCCGCGCGCCAGATTCAAGACCCGACCGGAGAGGTCGGCGACCGCCACCCGGGTCGACGTTCCTCCGATGTCCGCGCCGATCACAAGGGCGGTGGACGGGTCGGGCATACGGCTCCTCAAACTTGATCCAAATGTGACAGCTTTGTTGCAAATTAGTGCACCTTCTGCCCGTCATACGGCAAATCATGCGCATTTGTGTTTAGGTGTCCACTACTCAGACGGGTGAAGAAGGGTGGTCCGCCAGGTGCGTCAGGGCAAGTATCGGTTCCTCACGGTCTTCATGGCGCTGCCGATGGCCATCTTCGTCATCTTCGTCGTCTCGCCCTACGCCCAGGCCTTCTACCTGGCTCTGACCGACTGGACCGGCTACACCCCCACCTACAACTTCATCGGTCTGCAGAACTTCGCCTACCTGTTCGGTATCGAGGGCCCGCCTGACCGGTTCTTCTGGATGGGCCTACGCAACAACCTGATCCTGCTGCTCATCGTGCCTGCCGCCACCATCGCCATCGCCCTGTTCTTCGCTGCCATGCTGAACCTGTCCGGCAGCACCAAGGGCGGCCAGATTCGCGGCGTCCGGGGATCATCGTTCTACCGGATCCTCTTCTTCGTGCCGCAGGTCATCTCGGTGGCCGCACTGGGCATCATGTTCCAACAGGTCTTCCAGCCCTCCGGGCTGCTCAACTCAATGCTGCGGCTGTTCCCGGGTGCCGACCCGCCGTCCTGGCTGGCAGACCCCAGGACCGCACTGCTGACCGTCATCGTGACTCTGGTCTGGACCAACGTCGGCTTCTACATGGTCTACTTCTCGGCGGCGATGGCCAACATCCCGCGGGAGCTGCTGGAGGCGGCCGCGATCGACAAGGCCAGTCGCTGGCAGAGCTTCCGGCTGATCACCTTCCCCCTGCTACGGCCCTCGCTGCAGGTGGCGTTCATCTATCTGGGCATCATGGCGCTGGACGCCTTCGCCATCGTCCAGATCATGACCATCGGGCCGGGTGGGCCCAACGAGTCGACCACGGTGATGGCCCTGTCCATCTATAAGAACTTCAAGGAGCAGGGCCAGTTCGGCTACGCCACGGCGCAGGGAGTGATCTTGTTCTTCATCACCATCGTGCTGGCCGCGTTCACTTTGCGGGCGACCAAGAGGGAAGAGGTGGAGATGTGACGCTTGCTGCCGCGCCTCCTGGCGAACAACTGAAGCTGTCGCAGGAGACCGCACCCATCAAGGTCGGTCGCGGTGAGCGTGGACTCACCGTCTTCACGCACGTGTTCCTGATCGGCTGGGCGCTGATCGTGGCCATCCCATTGATCTGGGTGCTGTTCTCCTCGCTGAAGACCGATAACGAGATCTTCGTGGACTCCTGGAAGCCACCCGCGGCGCTGCAGTTCGACAACTACGCCCGGGCGTGGAACGCGTCCCACATCTCCCAGTACTTCTTCAACAGCCTGATCGTGGTGACCGCCTCGGTGGTGATCGTGATGGTGCTGGGCGCGATGGTGGCCTACTGCCTGGCCCGCTACGAGTTCCCGGGGCGCACCATCCTGCGCTACGCCTTCATCGGCGCGATGGCCGTGCCCCTGTTCCTGGCGATCGTGCCACTGTTCGGCGTGGTCAAGGGGTTCGGTCTGCTGAACACCTACCACGGGCTGATCGCCGTCTACGTCGCCTACGCGATGCCTTTCACCGTCTTCTTCCTCACAGGCTTCTTCTCGACCCTGCCCAAGGAGATCTCCGAGGCCGCCTTTGTGGATGGAGCCGGTCATTACCGGACGTTCTTCTCGGTGATGCTGCCGATGGCCCGTCCCGGCATGATCAGCATCGGCATCTTCAACGCGCTGGGGTTGTGGAACCAGTACCTGATACCCGTCTTCCTGGTCACCGACGAGAGCAAGTTCGTGGTGCCCCAGGGGCTCGCCATCCTGGCGGCGACCGCCGGCTACCGATCGGACTTCTCCGGGCTGTTCGCCGGCTTGATGATCGGCATGGCCCCGGTGCTGGTCCTCTACCTGATCTTCCAGAAGCAGATCCAGTCGGGCATGACCGCGGGGGCGTTGAAGTGACCTCCCGCAGCAACTACGTAATGACCGTACTCGACGTCGACACGGTCTCGATGAAAGGAAAGCAATGAGCGACGAGATTCGCACAGCACTGACGTTCGGCGGCTCGGAGGGCAGCTCCGGCGTCAGTCGACGCACGCTGATCAAGTCGGCCGCTCTCGGTGCCGCACTGGTGGGTGCGGGGGGTGCCCTGTCCGCCTGCGCGGCTGGTGGCGGAGGGGGCGCTGCGGGTGGCTCGGAGAGCCAGGCAGCCGGCGAGAAGACCGCCGACAACCCGTTCGGCGTCGACAAGAAGGCACCCCTGGAGGTGGTCATCTTCGATGGTGGCTACGGCGACGAGTACGGCAAGGCCCATGTGGCGCTGTACAACGACTGGGCCGGCTCCGAGGTGGCGAAGATGACCTCGACCGTCAAGATCGCCACCACGCTGCAGCCCCGGTTCGCCGGTGGCACCCCGCCGGAGGTGATCGACAACTCCGGTGCCGACGCGATGCCCACCTCGGCCCTGGTGGACAAGAACCAGCTGGCCGACCTGCAGCCGCTGCTGGATGCTCCGAGCATCGACGACCCGAACACCAAGATCGGCGATCTGATGCTTCCCGGTGCCGTCGAGGGCGGATCCTTCGACGGGGTCTTCCGCCAGCTCGGCTACGTCTTCTCCATGTGGGGTTTCTGGTACTCCAAGCCGCTGTTCGACAAGAACGGTTGGGAGCCCGCCAAGACGTGGGACGACTTCTTCGCCCTCTGCAAGGAGATCAAGGACCAGGGCAAGATGGCCCCGTTCATCCACACCGGTGTGCACACCCAGTACATGATGAACATCCTCACCACGATGGCGATCAAGCATGGCGGCAAGGACATCATGCTGGGCCTGGACAACCTGAAGCCTGACGCCTGGGCCAACGACTCGGTGCTGACAGCCGCCAAGGCGGTCGAGAAGCTCTACAAGGACGGCTACATCATGAAGGGAGCCGAGGGCATGGATCACACCACCTCGCAGACCCAGTGGCTGCTCGGCAAGGCTGCGGTGATCCCTTGCGGCTCCTGGCTCGAGAACGAGATGAAGGGCAAGGTGCCGGAGGGCTTCGACATGGTCGTACAGCCGATCCCGTCGCTGACCTCCAGTGACAAGATGCCGTTCGAGACGCTGAACGGCGGCGCCGGGGAGCCTTTCATCGTCTCCGAGCAGGCCAAGAACAAGCCCGGCGCCTACGAATACCTGCGGCGGATGCTCAGCAAGGAGGGTGCGACCAAGTTCTCGGCGTCGACCGGCTCGTTGGTGGCCGTCAAGGGGGCCGGTGAGGACCTGAAGAACCCGAGCACCGCCTTGAAGTCGGTCTCGGACGCCACCGCCGCCGCCGGCGACAACGTGGTGTCAGTCAGCTACGCCGGCTGGTATGCGGAGATGAACGACGCCGGCAAGCGGGAGATGGCCAACCTGACCACCGGCCGCTCCAACGCGGACCAGTTCGTTGCCGCGATGCAGAAGGCCTGTGACGCAGTCGCCAGCGACCCGAAAGTCAAGAAGTACAGCCGGAGCTGATCAGACCGACAGCTTCATCGGAGGGCTGCCACGGAACCGTGGCGGCCCTTCTGCTGCTCCGGGCCGAGGAACCTCCAGGCCAGCCGGCAGACCTCGACGGTGAAGAGCACCAGGGCGAGGTTGCGCAGCGTGACGGCGACCGTCGAGATGATGATCATCACGTGGCCCTGCCTGCCCAGCAGGCCGTCATAGAGGCTCGGGTAGACCAGATGGGTCAGCAGCGCGAGCAGCACCAGCTGCTTGCCGAGCCGTCTGATCAACGCCCGCTCATCCTCGGCCAGTTCCGCCTTCATCGCCAGCAGGGCCGCCATCGGGCCGCCGAGCCAGAGCAGGTACTGCGGGCTGAGGGTCTTGTTGGTCACCACCATGATGGCCACCACGGACAGGATGACCAGTCCGACGGCGATCGGTGACGGGTCGGTGCGGAACCCGCGGGCGAACAGGGCGATCATCACGACGAAGCCCACCACGGTCGCCAAGTTGCTGAGCAGCAGCATTGAGCCCACGCCGGAGCCGAAGATCTCGTACGCCTGGAACCGGGAGATGTCGACGACCCAGGCGTGCGGACGGATGGCCCGGAGGATCATCAACGGGGTGGCCCAGACCGACTCGATCTGCAGCCCACGCCCGGACTGCCAGGTCAGCGGCGAGACCAGCCGGCCCCAACCACCGAGCAGCAGGCTCAGCAGGGCCAGGCCGAAACCGACCCCGACGAAAGTCGCCGAGGCGTCCTTGCGGCCTGGTCGGTGCGCGAGGAAGGCCGGCATCAGCAGGGCCGGCCACAGCTTGATGGCGGCTCCGAGCCCGGTGAAGGCACCGGTCACCCAGGGATGTCGCCTGGCGTAGAGCAACGCTCCACCGGCGAGCACCGCCGGCAGCAGGTCGAAGCGCAGGTAAGCCAGTGGGCCGACCAGGAGGACGAAGACCAGCCAGAAGTCGATCGCCCGGTCGTGCCGACGGCCGTTCATCCGCCAGAGCAGATAACAGAAGGCCCCATCGAGCACCATCATCAACGCGATGAAGGCGACCAGGTAACCGACCCGGTGGCCGGCACTGAGTCCATACGGCAGCCAGAGGATCCAGGCGACCGGGGTCGGGTACTCGTTCAGCGTGCTCGGCAGCCCGACCTCCCAGAGCGCGGCGGTCTTTCGCCAGTAGTAGAAGACGTCGCCGACCACGAAGCTTTCGATGGTCGACATCAGGGCGATGATGATCAACCGGGTGACGACCCACCAGCCGATGACGGCACGTCCGCCGCGGTGTCGGTCATAGCGGTCGGCGAGACGCCCGATCAAGGAGGCGGGGCCGGAAGCAGAGGGTGGGGATACAGAAGTCAAGTCCAGACCGAACCGTGAGCAGGAACATGGGCTTGAGGGAATCTATCACTGGCGTCGCTCGGCGACCCGGCCTTCTGGCCGTTGCGGCCCGGCTTGCGACGAGTGCGCCCCCGGCAGGATTCGAACCTGCGCTCCCGCCTCCGGAGGGCGGTGCTCTATCCCCTGAGCTACGGGGGCCAGACGTGATGGCCTCGACCCGCTGGGCTGCGGGCCGAAGAGAAATGTACCAGTGATGACCGGCGCACTTCGACCGGCCTCTATTGTCGCACTCATGCACCGCCACAGACTGCTGTCCGTCTGCCTGACCGGAGGCTGGCCGGGCGCCGGGCCGGTGGTGGCCGGTGACGAGTCCAGCGACTGATAATCGGCCGGGGCGTGCGGGACGGTCTGGCACTCTTTTTCCATGACCCATTCGCACGTCGCCGGCTCCATCCATGCCGACGTCGCCTCGCGGGCGCCGGGCTGGCTGGCCGTGCCCGAGGATGTCAACGCCCTGATGCCGCGGCTGTGGAGTGCGAACGTGTCCAAGAGCGAGTCGGGAGTGCTGCAGGTCGCGGGTGTCGATGTGGCGCGCATCGCCGCTGAGGTGGGCACCCCCGCCTACGTGCTGGATGAAGATGACCTTCGGGCCCGGGCCCGCGACTTCGCCTCCGCGTTCGCCGGCTGGGACGTCTACTACGCCGGCAAGTCCTTCCTGTGTACGGCGGTGGCCCGCTGGGTCGCCGAGGAGGGGCTCGGCGTCGATGTCTGCACCGGTGGGGAGCTGGCCGTGGCACTGCGCGCCGGCGTGCCTGGCGAGCGGATCGGTCTGCACGGCAACAACAAGAGCGAGGCCGAGTTGCTCGCCGGGCTCGAGGCCGGCGTCGGCCGGATCATCGTGGACTCCTTCGACGAGATCGCCCGGCTCGGTCGGATCTGCTCCGACCGGGGCCAGTCGGCCCGGGTGATGGTGCGGGTCACGACCGGGGTGGAGGCGCACACCCACGAATACATCGCCACCGCCCACGAGGACCAGAAGTTCGGATTCTCGATCGCCGGCGGTGCCGCGGCCGAGGCGCTGTTGGCCTGTCATGATCATCCCCAGCTCGAGCTGGCGGGCATCCACTCCCACATCGGCTCGCAGATCTTCGATGCCGAGGGGTTCCAGGTGGCAGCCCGCCGGACGCTGCGGCTGCATGCGGAGTTCGCCCGGACGACCGGGATCGAGCTGGCCGAGCTCGATCTGGGCGGCGGCTTCGGGATCGCCTACACGAGCGCCGACACCCCGTCGACGCCGCAGGAGCTGGCAGCCGCTCTGCACGAGATCGTGACCTCCGAGTGTGCCGCCCTCGGTGTCGCGGTGCCGCACCTGTCGATCGAGCCCGGACGGGCCATCAGCGGCCCGAGCACCTTCGCGCTCTATCGGGTGGGGACGGTCAAGACCGTCCAGCTCGACGGCAACGCGGCCCGGCTCTACGTCGCCGTGGACGGCGGGATGAGCGACAACATCCGGACCGCCCTGTATGCGGCCGAGTATTCCGCCACGCTCGCCTCACGGCGCTCCAGCGCACCGCCGGCGCTGTCCCGGGTGGTCGGCAAGCACTGCGAGGGTGGCGACATCCTGGTCAGGGACGAGTTCCTGCCGGCCGACATCGTGCCCGGCGACCTGGTTGCCGTACCGGCCGCGGGCGCATACAGCCGGTCGATGGCCAGCAACTACAACCACGTACCACGGCCGCCGGTGGTGTCGGTCCGCCGCGGTGAGATCACCACCCTGATCCGGCGCGAGACGATCGATGACCTGATCGCCCTCGATGTCGGGTGACCTCGTCGCGCAGGGAGACTCTGGCCCCGGAGATCGCCCGAAGTCGATGGTCGGTCCCCGATGGTGAACAATGAAGCCGCTCCCGTCCCTGATCCTCCCGTCCCATCCGCACGCGCAGCAGAAAGCACCGAGGTCCACCGCACGATGACCAACCAACAGCAGCAAGCGGCCAGCGTCGATCCGGTGACCCGGCCGCTTCGGGTCGCGCTGCTGGGGTGCGGAGTGGTCGGCTCCGAGGTGGTCCGACTGCTGAACGAGCAGGGCCGCGACCTGGGTGCGCGGGTGGGGCGCCCGCTCGAGCTGGTGGGCATCGCCGTCCGGCGGCTGAACCGCACCCGCCCGGGCATCGACCCCGCACTCTTCACCACCGACGCCGAGGAGCTGGTGCGTCGCGAGGACGTCGACCTGGTGGTCGAGGTGATCGGCGGCATCGAACCCGCCCGGTCGCTGATCCTGGCGGCGATGGAGCACGGCGCCTCGGTGGTCACCGCGAACAAGGCCTTGCTGGCCGAGGACGGGTCCACCTTGTTCACGGCAGCCGAGAAGGCCGGCGTCGACCTGTACTTCGAGGCCGCGGTCGCCGGGGCGATACCGATCATCCGGCCGCTGCGCGAGTCGCTGGTGGGTGACGAGATCACCTCGGTGATCGGCATCGTGAACGGCACCACCAACTTCATCCTGGACAAGATGGACATCGACGGCGCCGGTTTCGCCGAAACCCTCGCCGAGGCTCAGGAGCTCGGCTATGCGGAGGCCGACCCGACAGCGGACATCGAGGGGTTCGATGCCGCCGCCAAGGCGGCCATCCTGTCCAGCCTGGCATTTCACAGCCGGGTGACCGGCGCTGACGTCTACCGCGAGGGGATCACCGACGTCACCTCCACCGACATCGCCTCGGCCCGGGAGATGGGCTGTGTCGTGAAGCTGCTCGCCATCTGCCAGCTGTCCGAGGTCGACCCGGCTGCGCCGGACGCCGAGCGGACGGTGTCGGTGCGCGTACACCCGGCGATGATCCCGCGCAGCCATCCACTGGCCGGTGTGGGCGGCGCCTACAACGCGGTCTTCGTCGAGTCCCGGTCGGCCGGTCGGCTGATGTTCTACGGCCCGGGAGCCGGTGGACCGCCGACGGCCAGTGCCGTCCTCGGCGACCTGGTCACCGTGGCCCGCAACCGTCTGCGGGGAGCGCCAGGACCGGGGGAGTCCAGCTATGCCCGGCGGACCGTGTCACCGATCGGTGATGTGGTCACCCGCTACCACCTGTCCCTCGAGGTCGCGGACGTGGCCGGAGTGCTGGCGACGATTGCGCTGTGCTTCGCCGAACACGAGGTGTCGATCCAGACGGTCCGGCAGCAGGGGCGAGAGGGCGACGCTCAGCTGGTGATCGTCACCCACCGGGCGACCGACGCCGCTTTGAGTGCGACGGTCGAGGCCCTGCGCGGACTCGACGTCGTCCAACAGGTGATCAGTGTCATGCGAGTGGAAGGTGAATGAGATGGCCGGGCAGACACAAGCGGGGGTCATGGCCGAGCCGGTACGCCGGCGCGGGCTGATCGAGCGCTACCGCAGCTGGCTTCCGGTGAGCGACACCGATCCGGTGATCACCCTGGGCGAGGGCGGTACGCCGTTGGTGGCCGCCGAGGCGCTCTCGGAGATCCTCGGCTGCGACACCTATCTGAAGGTTGAGGGTGCCAACCCCACCGGTTCCTTCAAGGACCGCGGCATGACTGTTGCGGTCAGCGTCTCGGCCGGAGCCGGAGCCGAGGCGGTCGTCTGTGCCTCGACCGGCAACACCTCAGCCTCCGCTGCCGCGTACGCCTCCCGCGGCGGGTTGCTGCCTATCGTGTTGCTGCCGGCCGGTCGGATCGCGGCTGGCAAGCTGGCCCAAGCCGTCGTCCACGGCGCCAAGATCGTCCAGATCGACGGGAACTTCGACCAGTGCCTCGCGCTGGCGCGAGCGTTGTCCAACAGCTATCCGGTGGCCCTGGTCAACTCGGTCAACCCGGCGCGGATCGAGGGTCAGAAGACCGCTGCCTTCGAGATCGTCGACGAGCTGGGCGATGCCCCCGACCTGCATGTGCTCCCAGTGGGCAACGGCGGGAATATCACCGCCTACTGGCGCGGTTATGTGCAGTACGCAGAGGCGAAGGTGTCCACTCGGCGCCCACGTATGTGGGGGTTCCAGGCAGCCGGCGCCGCGCCCCTGGTGCTGGGACATCCGGTGCTGCACCCTGAGACCGTTGCTACCGCCATCCGGATCGGCAACCCGGCGTCGACAACGGCGGCGATCGCCGCTCAACAGCAGTCGGGTGGACTGTTCGAGGCGGTCACTGACGAACAGATCCTTGCCGCACAACACTTCCTCGCCTCTCGTGAGGGTGTTTTCGTCGAGCCCGCCTCGGCGGCCGGCGTCGCGGGCCTGCTGGCCAAGCAGCTCCGTGGCGAGATCGACCGGGGTCAGCAGATCGTGATCACCGTCACCGGCCACGGCCTGAAGGACATCGATACCGCCCTTTCCGGCACCGGTGCAATCGAGGCCGAGGTCGTTCCGGCCGAGCTTGCAGCCGTGGCGGGCGCCTGCGAGCTGGACGGTTAACCGGATGCCGGCGTCTGGCTACGGCGCACCAGGACAGCTGCAGGTCGGGGCCAGCGTGACGGTGGAGGTGCCCGCCACCAGTGCCAACCTCGGTCCCGGATTCGACAGCTTCGGTCTCGCGCTCGACTGGCAGGATGCCGTCCGCCTCGAGGTCACCGAACGAGGGTTCAGTGCCGACGTCGCCGGGCAGGGTGCTGATGAGGTGCCGCGCGATGAGCGCCACCTGGTGATCGCTTCGGCACTGCGGGCCTTTCAGGTGCTCGGCGTGACGGTGCCCGGCCTGCACCTGAGTTGCCGCAACTCCATCCCGCATGGGCGAGGGCTCGGATCCTCATCGGCCGCCATCGTCTCTGGTCTGGTGGCAGCGCTGGCTCTGGCCGGTCGCGGGCTCGACCGGGGCTGGCTGCTGCAGCTCGCCGACGAGATCGAGGGGCATCCGGACAACGTGGCCGCCGCCATCTATGGCGGTTTCGTCGTTGCCTACCCGGCCGAAGGGGGCATCCAGGTGGCCGAGGGCACGGTGCTGGACGGCATCGAGATGCTGGTTCTGGTCCCCGACACGCCGGTACCGACCATGGCCGCCCGGGGTCTGCTGCCGGCACAGGTGTCCCATCAGGACGCGAGCGCGAACGCCGGCAGGGCGGCACTGCTCGTCCAGGCGCTCGCCGGGAACCCGGAGCTGCTGTTCGCCGCAACCGAGGACCGGCTCCACCAAAGCTATCGCGCCAGCGCCATGCCAGAGTCGTACGAGTTGCTCACATCCCTTCGAAACAAGGGGTTTGCAGCGGTCATCAGTGGTGCTGGGCCCTCTGTTCTGGTGTTCGGCCTGCCGGCCGAGCTGCACCGAGCCGCTGCTCTGGCTCCACCTGCTTTCGTGGCCCGGCAGCTGGGTGTCGGTGCGGGCGCCCGGGTGGTCGGCGCCTGGCCGCCCGGCTGAACAATGTGCCAGGGTGGCACGGAAGTGACAGGTGGCGGGAATGGAGTGCTAACCTGGGATTGCTGAAGAGGAGAACAGACCGCAGTCTGCGGTATCTCCCCACCAGGCAGCGCCTCAAAGGTCAGGCGCGACAGGGCCCGGCGCAAAGCAGGGAACGTCACAGACTCTCCTGGATCACCACCTTCCAGTGACGCGACTACGACCTTGGGCAAACCGAAATCAAATGCTCGCTCGCCGCTTGTGCGAGGAGTAGGGGAAGGGCATACCAGCCCATTCCGAAAGGACACACGTGACAGAAGCAGCCGAAGTGACTGACGCTCGCATGCAGACCCCCGAGGGTTCAGCAGGGCGCAAGCGGAAGGGATCAGGTCTGGAGGCGATGGTGCTTCCCGAGCTGAAGCAACTTGCCGCGACACTCGGACTCAAGGGCGCCGGCGCCATGCGCAAGGGCCAGCTGATCGACGCCATCCGCGGGGCCCAGTCCGGCACCGGTGCCGACCGAGCCACCAACGGTGGCCGACAGCACACGTCCCCGGGCGGCAACGCTCCGGCGGCCGGTCCGCAGGCGGACGCCGGCGCTCACCACAACGGCGGCACCCCGAGCAGCGGGCATGCGCCCACCAGCAACGACCGTGGCGCCCAGGTGCGGGATAACCGCGAGGCCGAGGCCCGCAACGCCGAGACTCGCCGAGACAATGGCCAGCGAGCGGACGGGGCGCAGCAGCCCACGCTCGACGCCGGCCAGTCGACCCAGCCACGCCTCGACCGCCAGCGCAATGATGAGCGCCAGCGCAGCGACGACCGCACCGCGCAGCCGCAGGACCGTACCCAAGATCAGCAGGGTGAAGCGCGGGCAGACACCGGCGAGCGAGGTGAACAGGGCTCATCCGAGGGCGACGGTCAGAGCGAGCGTCGTAGTCGGCGCTCGAGCAACCGGGAGAACACCCAGCGCGACACTGGTCAGCGCGACACTGGTCAGCGCGACAGCAACCAGCGCGACAGCGGTCAGCGCGACAGCGGTCAGCGGGAGAACCAGCGCGACAACGGTCAGCGCGAGAACCAGCGCGACAACGGTCAGCGCGAGAACCAGCGCGACAACAACCGCCAGAGCCAGCGCGACAACAACCAGAGCCAGCGCGAGAACAATCAGCGGGACAGCAGCAGCCGGGACTACGACGACGACGGCGGCAACCGTCGGGGCCGGCGTCGCCGCAACCGTGACCGGCAGAACCGCCGTGGCCGCAGCGGGACGATGACCATGGACCGGTACGAGTCGGAGCCGGTCGTCTCGGACGACGACGTGCTGGTCGCGACCTCCGGGATCCTGGATGTGCTGGACAACTATGCGTTCGTGCGTACCACCGGCTACCTGCCCGGGGACAACGACGCCTATGTCTCGCTCTCCATGGTCAAGAAGTTCGGCCTGCGCAAGGGTGACGTCGTCGCCGGTCTGATCCGGCAGTCTCGCGAAGGCGAGCGCAAGGAGAAGTTCAACCCGCTGGTGCGGGTCGAGTCGATCAACGGCGACGACCCCGAGAAGGCGAAGAACCGACCCGAGTTCGGCAAGCTGACCCCGCTCTATCCGCAGGAACGGCTCCGGTTGGAGACCGCTCCCAATGTGATGACGACTCGGATCATCGACATCGTCGCCCCGGTCGGCAAGGGACAACGCGGCCTGATCGTCTCGCCCCCCAAGGCGGGCAAGACCCTGGTGCTGCAGGCGATCGCCAATGCCATCACCACCAACAACCCTGAGGTGCATCTCATGGTGGTGCTGGTCGACGAGCGACCTGAAGAGGTCACCGACATGCAGCGAACCGTCAAGGGTGAGGTCATCGCCTCCACCTTCGACCGTCCCGCGGATGACCACACCACAGTGGCTGAGCTGGCGATCGAGCGAGCCAAGCGTCTGGTCGAGCTGGGCCACGATGTCGTCGTGTTGCTGGACTCGATCACCCGGCTGGGCCGTGCGTACAACATTGCCGCCCCCGCCAGTGGCAGGATCCTCTCCGGCGGTGTCGACTCGTCGGCCTTGTACCCGCCGAAGCGCTTCTTCGGTGCGGCCCGCAACATCGAGCACGGTGGCTCGTTGACCATTCTGGCCACTGCGTTGATCGAGACGGGCTCGAAGATGGATGAGGTGATCTTCGAGGAGTTCAAGGGCACCGGCAACATGGAACTCAGGCTGCGGCGCGAGTTCGCCGACAAGCGGATCTTCCCGGCCATCGACGTGGATGCCTCCGGCACCCGCCGCGAGGAGCTGCTGATGGGCAAGGAAGAACTGGCCATCGTCTGGAAGCTGCGCCGGGTGCTGTCTGGGCTGGACGGGCTGCAGGCCCTGGAGATGCTGCTGGACCGGCTGCGCAAGACGCAGAGCAATGGCGACTTCCTGATGTCCATCGTCAAGACCATGCCCAACCGCGAGGACATGTCCTGACCCGCAGTGCCAGAACTCGCGTTCTGACGAGTTCTGGGCCGGGATCGGCACATTTGGGCGGCAGAAGTCGCGTTCTGTCGAGTTTTTGATCGGACCGAGAACGTGCCCTGAGCTTGTCGGCCGTGCCCTGAGCTTGTCGGCCGTGCCCTGAGCCTGTCGAAGGGTGCTCTTCGACAGGCTCAGAGCGCGTGGTGCTCTTCAACAGGCTCAGAGCGCGTGATGCTCTTCGACAGGCTCAGACCAGAGCGCGGGGATCTGGGCCGGCCGAGGGCGCGAGCGGAGCGAGGGACTAAAAGCTGGCCTGCCGACGTTTTGCTGGGGCAGAGTTTCTGCGGCACACTAGTGCGTCGGTACCGGTTCACGCATCCATCAGCGCGATGGGCTGCGACCCGGTACAACCGATCCGAGGAGAACCCATGAAGCGCGACATCCACCCGAACTACGTGGAGACCCAGGTCACCTGCACCTGCGGTAACTCTTTCACGACCAGGAGCACCTCGCCCGAAGGCGTGCTGCGTACCGAGGTCTGCTCGGCCTGCCACCCGTTCTACACCGGTAAGCAGAAGATCCTCGACACCGGTGGCCGGGTCGCACGCTTCGAGAAGCGCTACGCCGCCGCCAAGAAGTCCAAGTAGCTTCGCAACCGCGCCGGGTGGCAGAGGAGTTCCTCTGCCACCCGGCGCTTTGCATCTGTCCATCCTGCTGCCGGGGCAGGCGTCAACCCGAGGAGTCGTGTCATGTTCGAGGCCGCTGACCATCTGCGGGCGGAGTTCGCAGAGCTCGAGGCTGCCCTTGCCGACCCCGGAGTGCACGCCGACATGGCGAAGGCCCGCAAGGTGGGTCGCCGCTACGCCGAGCTCACCCCGATCGTGCGCGCCCTCGACGAGTACGACCGGGTGTCCGACGACCTGACCGCTGCACGGGAGCTGGTCGATGAGGACGAGTCCTTCGCTGCAGAGGTGACCGAGCTCTCCGACCGCCAGGAGGTGCTGGTCGAACGGCTGACCAAGCTGCTGGCGCCGCGGGACCCCAACGACTCGGGTGACGCCCTGATCGAGATCAAGTCGGGGGAGGGCGGCGAGGAGTCGGCCCTGTTCGCCGGGGACCTGCTCAAGATGTACACCCGGTACGCCGAGTCCCGCGGCTGGAAGGTCGAGGTGCTGGATGCGCAGGAGACCGACCTCGGCGGCTACAAGTCTGTGACCATCGCGGTCAAGGCGAACTCGGTCGGCGACCCCGACTCGATGCCGTACGGAGTGCTGAAGTTCGAGGGCGGAGTGCACCGCGTGCAACGCGTCCCGGTGACCGAGTCCCAGGGTCGGGTGCACACCTCGGCCGCCGGGGTCCTGGTCATGCCTGAGGTGGAGGAGACCGAGGTCGAGATCGACGAGAACGACCTGCGTATCGACGTCTTCCGCGCCTCCGGGCCGGGGGGCCAGGGCGTCAACACCACCGACTCCGCCGTCCGGATCACCCACCTGCCCAGCGGCATCGTCGTCTCCTGCCAGAACGAGCGCTCGCAGCTGCAGAACCGCGAGCAGGCCATGCGGATGCTCCGAGCACGGTTGATCACAGCTGCCGAGGAGGAAGCCGCCAACGCGGCTTCGGCGGCCAGAAAGAGCCAGGTCCGCACCGTCGACCGCTCCGAGCGGATCCGCACCTACAACTTCGCCGAGAACCGGATCGCCGACCATCGGATCGGTTTCAAGGCCTACAACCTCGACCAGGTGCTCAACGGCGACATGGGCGCTGTGATCGCTGCTCTGCAGGAGGCCGACATCGCCGAGCGGCTGGCGCACTTCGGCGATGCCGCCTCCTGAGCGCCTCGACGAAGACGGTGGCAGATCGGATGGCTGAGACGCGTGCCCTGCTGACTCGAGCGGCCGCGCAACTCGTCGCTGCTGGCATCGACAGCCCGCAGCTGGACGCCCGGCGGCTGCTGGCGCACGTGTTGCGCGTTGAACCGGGCCGGCTGCTGCTGATTGACTCGGTCACCCCGGCGCAGGCCGCCGAGTTCGAGCTGCTGGTTACCCGCCGTGCCGAGCGCGAACCGCTCCAGCACCTGACCGGCGTCGCCTACTTCCGCCACGTCGAGCTCGAGGTCGGCCCGGGGGTCTTCGTCCCTCGGCCGGAGACCGAGGTGATGACCGGCTGGGCGATCGATCGGCTGCGCGAGCTCGTACAGTCCGGCGCGCAGCCGGTCGTGGTGGAGTTGTGTGCCGGCTCTGGGGCCATCTCGAAAGCCATCGCCGACGAGATCCCTGGCTGCGAGCAGTACGCCGTCGAGGTGTCAGCCGATGCACTGGCCTGGGCCGAGCGCAATCTGGCCGCGACGGAGATTCGGCTGCAGCTGGGGGACATGGCCGACGCGCTGCCGGAGCTCGACGGCACGGTCGATCTGGTGATCGCCAACCCGCCGTACATCCCGCTGGAGGCGTACGAGTCGGTCACCCCGGAGGTGCGTGACCATGATCCGTTCGTGGCCCTGTTCTCCGGAGACGATGGGCTGGACGCGATGCGGGTGCTGTGCGAGGTCGGCGCGCGCCTGTTGCGGCCCGGAGGCTGGCTCTGCGCCGAGCACGCGGAAGTGCAGGCGGAGTCCGCCCCGGCAGTCTTCGTCGCCGACGGCCGTTACGGCCAGGTGCGGGACCACCGGGACCTCACCGACCGTCCCCGGTTCGTCACAGCCCGGAGACGCGGTTGAGGCTGGTCCGCCCGGCTGCGTCGGCGTCGGTGGCCGGTCTGGCAGGATTGACCGAGTGAGTGAGCAGCAAGATCGCGACATCCGGGCCGATCAGGCCACCCCGGTCGACGAGCCCGCGGCAACGCCGGCCTCCGGCGAGGAGACCCAGTCGGCACCGGCTTCCCGCAACGAGCCCGCGCCGGAGACCGGCGACAAGCCGGAGCTGTCGCAGACCCTGCCGGGGGTGGAACCGGCGGCGGGCGCCGAGCTGAACCCGGACGCCGGCAACGGCCAGGACACCGCCGGGGCTGATCCCGGCGCCGATGAGGCAGCGGGGGACAGGGCGATTGCGGACGCGGACGAGTCCGAAGCGGAGGTTCCCGCATCCGGCGAAGAGGCGCACGCATCCGACGAAGAGGCGCAGGAACCCGACGTAGAGGCGCACGCATCCGACGAAGAGGCGCAGGAACCCGACGTAGAGGCGCACGCATCCGACGAAGAGGCGCAGGAACCCGACGTAGAGGCGTACGAACCCGACGAAGAGGGGTACGAGCCCGACGAGATCGTCGCCTATCAGCGCTACGACTGCACCAGCAATGAGGACGCAGCGATCGAGGCGGCCGCCGAAGCCGCACGCAGCGCCATCGAGCGCGGTGAGTGCATTGTGTTGCCGACCGACACCGTCTATGGCATCGGGGCGGACGCCTTCTCCTCTGACGCGGTCCAGAGCCTGCTGGATGCCAAGGGCAGGGGTCGCGACATGCCGCCGCCGGTGCTGATCGCCGAGCCCAGCCTGATCCGCGCCCTGGCCGTCGACGTGCCGGCGGCTGCCAAGGCATTGGTCGAGGCGTACTGGCCGGGGCCGCTGACCGTGATCTGCAAGGCGCAGCCCTCGCTGCAGATGGACCTGGGTGACACCCAGGGGACCGTCGCTCTCCGGGTTCCCGACCACGACCTGGCTCGCACCCTGCTTCGACGGACCGGCCCGATGGCGGTCAGCAGCGCCAACCGCAGCGGACAGCCGGCGGCTCTGAGCTGTGACGAGGCGATCCAGCAGCTCGGCGACGCGGTCGCGGTCTATCTCGACGGTGGACCGCTCGGTGGCGACGGAGCGCCGTCGACCATTGTCGACTTCAGCATCGAGGAGCACGGCGTCATCCTGCGGCGAGGGGCCCTCAGCATCGAGACCCTGCGCCAGCACTGCCCGGACATCGTCGACCTCAACCCGCCCGCCGAGGAGCCGTTGGAGCCCGCCGCACTCGAGGAACCGGCCTCACTCGAGCAGCCCGGTGCACTGGAGGAGTCGGATGCACCTGAGGAGTCGGGGCAGGTATCCCCGCCGGACGGGACCGGCGAGAACGAGGGCGGCGCCGACCACGGCAACGAGCCCGTCGAGGCGCCGGCGACCAGCGCCGAGGCGGCAGCCCTGATCCGGGAGGCGGGGAGCGTCGAGGGGGAGACCGCGGAGACGGGACATCGCGACCCCCGTCCTCAGGGGGGCGAACCGGCCGACGAGCCGCCGCCCACAACGGAGGGCTGAGTGCGCGAATACCTGCTCGTCCTGCTGATCGCGGCCGCGACCACCTATCTGGTCAGCGGCGTCTTCCGGCGTCTGGCTCTGCGTACCGGTGCAGTCGCCAAGGTCCGCGATCGCGACGTGCACACCATCCCGATCCCCTATTTCGGTGGTGCGGCGATGCTGCTCGGCGTGGCTGCCGCCTTCCTGGTGGCGGGCCACCTGCCGTTCCTGGGCCGGCAGCTGATCGTGCAGTACGACTCGCGGGCGGTATTGATCGCGGCCGTGGTCATCTGCCTGGTCGGGGTGCTGGACGACCTGTTCGAGCTGAGTCCGATCGCCAAGTTCGCCGGCCAGATCGTGGCTGCCGGGATCGTGGTCCAGCTCGGCGTCAAGATGCTGTGGATCCCGTTGCCCGGCCAGACCATCTCGCTGTCGAGCTCAGCCTCGGTGGCGATCACCGTGTTCTTCATCGTGCTCTGCTCCAATGCCGTGAACTTCGTCGACGGGCTGGACGGCCTGGCCACCGGGGTGGTGGGGATCGGCGCACTTGCCTTCTTCTCGTACTCCTATCTGCTGACTGTGAACGAAGGTCTGCCCCGGGCGACCACCTCGAGCCTGATCACTGTGGCCGTGGTGGGCGCCTGTCTGGGCTTCCTGCCGCACAACTTCTGGCCGGCCAGGATGTTCATGGGCGACTCCGGCGCGATGTTGCTCGGCCTCCTGCTGGCCTGCTCGAGCGTCAGCCTGACAGGCCAGATCGACTCCAACCAGCTCAGCGGCGGCAGCGGGGGCCTGATCCCCGCGATCCTCCCGCTGGTGCTGCCGTTGGCCATCCTGGCCCTGCCGTTCCTGGACGTGATGCTGGCCTACATCCGTCGTACCAAGGCTGGCACCTGGTGGTTCGTCGCCGACAAACAGCACCTGCACCACCGGTTGATCGAGCGCGGCCACAGCCAACGCCGGGCGGTGCTGCTGATGTACGTCTGGTCGGCGCTGGTCAGCTTCGGCGTGATCGCGTTCGGCCTGGTCCGCAGCTGGAAGGTGGCTGTCGTCATCCTGGTCCTCACGCTGGTGCTGGTCGTGCTGACGGTGGGTCGACCTGTGAAGAAGGCCGTAGCCGCGAAATAGGCAGGTCCCCCACCGGGGCGGTTTCCCCCGGCCGACGACTTTGTGCTATTTTTCACAAGCACTTTCAGACCAGCCCGCGACGGCTACGGCCGCAGGACAGGACAGCCGCCAGATGACGACTGATACCCCAGCAACCCCCGGACGGGGAGGACCAAGTGTCCACGTTGTCCGGGCGCGCAAGCTATTGCTCGGCGGCCTTGTCGGTGGGGTGGCTGCGGCCGTCGCCTGTGTCATCATCTTCGCCCTCGTCATTGGGTCGCCAGGTCTGGTCTCGGCGGCGCTGGCGTCCGCCATGGTGCTCTTCTTCTATACCGTCGGACAGCTCGTGATGGTGTTGTTCGCCAACGCTGGCGCCCGGACCCTGATGCTGGTCTCAATGGTCAGCTATACGGCCAGGATCGTGCTGCTGGGAGTCGCGCTGTGGTCTTACAACAGCCACCGCGAAGCCTGGCCGACACTGGTGCCGATGGCCATCTTCGTCACCACCATCGTTGTCGTCGTGGGGTGGCTCACCGTCGAGGTCCTGGTCTTCTCTCGACTGCGAATCGGCATCTACGACACCGAGTACGTGGCGCCTGCTGGGGCCGGTGATGCAGAGTGACCGGACCGGGTGATGGCTGCTACCGTGTGAGTCGCCATGAGCCAGAAATCGGACGGGACGAGCCAGGGCCTGCAGGTGCTGTCGTATCTGATCGCCGGGGTAGCGGTCTATGGCTTCCTGGGCTGGTTGGGCGATCACTACCTGGGTACAAGTTTTCTGCTGCCGATCGGCATCGTTCTCGGTGCCGCAGGTGGCGTGTATTTGATCATCAGACGCTTCGGTCGCGCACCGGAACCGAACCGGGACGACACGCGGTGAGCGGGCAGATAGAGGAGGACCAGTGGGACGTCTAGGCCCGGTGCTAGTTCCGATGGAGGGCGGCGGCTTCAAGCCGCCCGGTGTCGAGGACTTCAATACGCCACCGCTCTTCGACACGCCTTGGCTGTCCTGGCTGGACAAGCCGATGCTGCAGGCGATCGTTGCCGTGATCTTGATCTTGGCCTTCTGGGTCTGGGCTGCGCGGAAGGGTGCGCTGGTGCCCGGCAAGGGTCAGTACCTGGCGGAGCAGGCCTACTTCCTGATCCGCAACAGCATCGCCCGCGACTACATCGGGCATGATTTCAAGAAGTATCTGCCCTACCTGATTGCGCTGTTCTCCTTCGTCCTGGTGAACAACCTGTGGGGTGTCTTCCCGCTGACTCTCTTCCCGACCGCCTCCCATGTCGGCTGGGCCTACGGACTGGCACTGGTCACCTGGGTGCTGTACAACGCTGTCGGTATTCGTACCCACGGTGTCGGCGGTTACCTGAAGCGCACCGTGTGGCCGTCCGGTGTCCCGGTCTGGATGCTGCCGCTGGTCATCCCGATCGAGTTCATCTCCAATATCCTGGTCCGGCCGGTCACCCTCTCGCTCCGACTTTTCGCCAACATGTTCGCCGGTCACCTGCTGGTGCTGGTCTTCGTGCTGGGCGGCGAGTACCTGCTGTTCGAGAGCAAGTCGCTCTTCAACAACATCGCCGGTGGCGCTTCGCTCATCTTCAGCCTTGCGATCTTCGGACTCGAAGTGGTCGTGCAAGGTCTGCAGGCCTACATCTTCACCGTTCTGACCGCCCAATACATCTCTTCGGCTGCCGCCGAGGAGCACTGACCACACCATAGATCTTCCCTACCTCTGGGGGAGACCCGTGAAAGGAACAAAGAAATGACTCCAATGGAGATCACCGGTTCGCTCAGCTCCATCGGCTACGGTCTCGGCGCCATCGGCCCCGGTATCGGCGTCGGCATCATCTTCGGCAAGGTGATCGAGGGGACCGCACGGCAGCCTGAGGCCCAGGGCGCCATGATGGGCACCGCCTGGATCGGCTTCGCCCTGACCGAGGCGCTGGCGATCATCGGTATCGCCCTGGCCTTCGTCTTCTCCCAGTAAGGGATCCTTCCGATGACGACACTGTTGCCACTGGCGGTGGACCTCGGTCCACTGCTTCCGCACCTGATCGAGATCATCGCCGCGGTCGTCTTCATTATCATTCTGACGGCTCTGGTCGCGAAGCTCGTGGTGCCGCGATTCGAAGAGACCTATGAGGCGCGCACGGCGGCGATCCAGGGTGGCATGGAGAAGGCCGAGAAGGCACAGGCCGAGGCACAGGCAGCGCTGGAGGAATACCAGCGTCAGCTGGCCGACGCCCGAGGCGAGGCAGCCAGGATTCGCGAGGACGCCAAGAGCCAGGGCGCACAGATCCTGGCTGAGATGCGCGAGCAGGCTCAGAGCGAGTCGAACCGGATCATCACCAGTGCCCGCGCCCACATCGAGGCCGAGCGTGCTCAGGTCCTCAACCAGTTGCGTGCCGAGGTCGGCGGCCTCGCCACCACACTGGCCGGCCGGATCGTCGGGGAGTCGCTCGAGGACGATGAGCGGGCCCGTCGCACGGTCGACCGGTTCCTGGCCGACCTGGAGAGCGAACCGGTCGAATCGGGTCACGCATGAGCCAGAGCGAGGAGGCACGGCTGAGCCTGCTCGACCACGTCCTGGACGGCATGCCGGTGAGCGACCAGCTGGCTCGCGAGCTGTTCCAGGTGGTGGACGCGCTGTCCGCCAGCGCCGTGCTGCGCCGCACGCTCAGCGACCCCGCCATCCGGGAGGCGTCGCGTCAGGGGATGACGCACGCGCTGTTCGACGGCAAGGTCGGTGAGACCGCGGTCCAGCTGGTGGCCGAGGCTGCGGTTCAGCGTTGGGGTGGCGGCCGCTCGTTCGTCGACGCGCTCGAGCGGCAGGCGGTCCGGGCCCAGCTCAAGGCGGCGCGTGATCGTGGTCAGCTGGTTGAGACGGAGGACGAGCTGTTCCGTTTCGGCCGGATGGTCGAGGGTGACTCCGCGCTGCTGGCTGCGCTGTCCAACCGGACAGTGCCGCTGGCCAACCGGCAGGCGTTGGTCGAGGACCTGCTGCGCGGTCGCGCCAACGACGCGACCGTGACACTGGCCACCAGAGCCGTTGCGGCGCGGGAGCGCAACTTCGCGAACACGCTGGACGGCTACGTCACGCTGGCGGCCGACGAGCAGAGCCGGAGCATCGCCACAGTCCGGGTCGCACGACCACTGACCGAGGAGCAGAGCTCTCGGCTGCAGTCGGTCCTGTCCCAGCAGGCTGGCCGTGACGTCGTGCTGCAGGTCATCATCGATCCCGACGTCCTCGGCGGCGTTCGAGTCGAGCTCGGCGACGAGGCCATCGAGGGCACCGTGGCCTCCCGACTGGAGAACGCCAGACGGCTGTTCGGCTGACGCGGCTGAGCATGGCAGGGCCCCACACATCTACATCACGTCAAGATCGGCTATAAGGAGAGCAGGGACGCAACGATGGCGGAACTCACAATTCGACCGGAAGAGATCCGGGACGCGCTGGACCGGTTTGTCCAGAACTACACCCCAGACACCTCTTCGCGGGAAGAGGTCGGCACCGTGGTCACCTCCGGTGACGGCATTGCTCGGATCGAGGGTCTGCCGTCGGCGATGGCCAACGAGATGCTGGAGTTCGAGAACGGCACCCTCGGCATCGCGCTGAACCTGGACGTCCGGGAGATCGGTGTCGTCGTCATGGGTGACTCGACCGGGATCGAAGAGGGCTCAAGTGTCCGCCGTACCGGCGACATCCTGTCCGTGCCCGTGGGCGACGGCTACCTGGGTCGCGTCGTCGACGCGCTCGGCAACCCGATCGACGGTCTCGGCGACATCGAAGGTCTGGAGGAGCGCCGCGCGCTCGAGCTGCAGGCCGCCGGCGTGATGGACCGGCAGGAGGTGCGGCAGCCGCTGCAGACCGGTATCAAGGCGATCGACGCGATGATCCCGATCGGCCGTGGCCAGCGCCAGCTCATCATCGGCGACCGCAAGACCGGCAAGACGGCCATCGCGATCGACACGATCATGAACCAGAAGGCGGCCTGGGAGTCCGGTGACCCGGAGCAGCAGGTGCGCTGCATCTATGTCGCGATCGGCCAGAAGGGCTCGACCGTCGCCGCCATCCGTGGCTCCCTCGAGGAGGCCGGCGCGATGGCCTACACCACCATCGTGCACGCCCCGGCATCCGACCCGGCCGGCTTCAAGTACGTCGCCCCCTACACCGGTTCGGCCATCGGCCAGCACTGGATGTACCAGGGCAAGCACGTCCTGATCATCTTCGACGACCTCACCAAGCAGGCCGAGGCCTATCGGGCGATGTCGCTGCTGCTGCGCCGGCCGCCGGGCCGCGAGGCCTACCCGGGCGACGTCTTCTACCTGCACTCCCGGCTGCTCGAGCGTTGCGCCAAGCTCTCCAAGGAGCTGGGTGGCGGCTCGATGACCGGCCTGCCGATCATCGAGACCAAGGCGAACGACGTGTCGGCCTACATCCCGACCAACGTCATCTCGATCACCGACGGCCAGATCTTCCTGCAGTCCGACCTGTTCAACGCCAACCAGCGGCCGGCCATCGACGTCGGTGTGTCGGTGTCGCGGGTCGGTGGTGCCGCTCAGATCAAGGCCATGAAGAACGTCTCCGGGTCGCTCAAGCTGGAGCTGGCGCAGTATCGGGACATGGAGGCGTTCGCGATGTTCGCCTCCGACCTGGACGCCACCTCGCGGCGGCAGCTGGACCGTGGCGCCCGACTGGTCGAGCTGCTGCGCCAGCCGCAGTACACCCCGTACCCGGTCGAGGAGCAGGTAGTCTCGGTGTGGGCCGGCATCAACGGCAAGTTCGACGAGGTGCCGGTGGATGACGTGCTTCGCTTCGAGCAGGAGCTGCTGGACTACCTCCGGCACCACGGCTCGGTGCTGCAGAACGTCCGGGAGACGAAGGCGTTCGACGACGACACCGCCGCTGCGCTGTCGTCCGACATCGAGGAGTTCAAGAAGACGTTCCAGACTTCCGACGGCAAGCTGCTCGCCGGTCGCGAGGAGCACCACGCACTGCCCGAGGAAGAGGTCGAGCAGGAGCAAATCGTCAAGCAGAAGCGGGGCTAGTTCAATGCCAGCCAGTTTGCGTGAACTTCGTCAGCGGAGAACCACGGTCAGCACGACCAAGAAGATCACCCGCGCCATGGAGCTCATCGCTGCGTCTCGCATCATCAAGGCGCAGCAGCGGGCGAAGGCTGCCACTCCGTATGCGCGGGAGCTGACGAGGGCGGTCTCGGCGGTGGCGACGTACTCCGACGTCGACCACCCGCTGACGACCGAGAAGCCGAACCCGAAACGCGCGGCGATGCTGTTGATTACCTCCGACCGCGGTCTGGCCGGCGCCTACTCCTCCTCGGTGATCAAGGAGGGCGAGTCGCTGTCAACGCTGCTGCGCGGGGAGGGCAAGGAGGTTGTGCCTTACCTGACCGGACGGAAGGCGGCTGCCTACTACCAGTTCCGCCGTCGTCAGGTGGCCTCGAAGTGGGAGGGCTTCTCTGACGCCCCGACCTACACGGAGGCGCGGGAGATCGCCGACACCTTGATCTCGGCCTTCCTGAAGCCGACCGAGGAGGGTGGCGTGGACGAGATCCACGTCGTCTACACCAGGTTCGTGTCGATGCTGGTCCAGCGCCCCGAAGTCATCCGGATGCTGCCGTTGGAGGTCGTCGAGGGGGAGGAGCCTCCGGCAGAGTCGGAGGTGCTGCCGCTCTACGAGTTCGAGCCGGATGCCGAGACGGTGTTGGACGAGCTGCTGCCCTTGTATGTGGCCAGCCGCATCCAGTACTGCCTGCTGCAGTCGGCGGCCTCGGAGCTGGCGAGCCGGCAGAAGGCGATGAAGTCTGCAACAGACAATGCACAACAGCTGATCGAGCGTCTGACCCGCGAAGCGAACCAGGCACGTCAGGCCGAGATCACCCAGGAGATCAGCGAGATCGTCGGTGGCGCCAGTGCGCTAGCCGAGGCAACCACCAAAGAATGACCACCGGCGCCGAAAGCGAGTGAGAGAGAAATGACTGCGACCCTTAACGACCAAGCAACTGAGACCGGGACGTTCGGCGTAGGCCGAGTGTCCCGGGTCATCGGACCCGTCGTCGACGTGGAGTTCCCCGTCGACCAGATGCCCGACCTGCTGAACGCCCTGCTGGTCGACACCACCATCAACGGTCAGACCCGCACCATGACCATGGAGGTCGCCCTACACGTGGGTGACAACATGGTCCGCGCGATCGCGCTGAAGCCGACCGACGGCATGCAGCGAGGGGTCGAGGTCCGGGACACCGGTGCCCCGATCTCGGTCCCGGTCGGCGACGTGACCAAGGGCCGGGTCTGGAACGTGACCGGTGAGTGCCTCAACCAGGACGCCTCGGAGTTCGAGGTCACCGAGCGTTGGCCCATCCACCGTTCGGCACCCAAGTTCGACCAGCTCGAGTCGAAGACCGAGATGCTGGAGACCGGCATCAAGGTGCTCGACCTGCTGACCCCGTACGTGCAGGGTGGCAAGATCGGCCTGTTCGGCGGCGCCGGGGTGGGCAAGACGGTGATGATCCAGGAGATGATCTACCGGATCGCGCACAACTTCGGAGGCACCTCGGTGTTCGCCGGCGTGGGTGAGCGGACCCGCGAGGGCAACGACCTGATCCACGAGATGGACGAGGCCGGGGTGTTCAAGGACACCGCCCTGGTGTTCGGGCAGATGGACGAGCCGCCGGGCACCCGGCTCCGGGTGGCGCTGAGCGCGCTGACCATGGCGGAGTATTTCCGTGACGTGCAGAACCAGGACGTGCTGCTGTTCATCGACAACATCTTCCGGTTCACCCAGGCGGGTTCGGAGGTCTCCACCCTGCTCGGCCGGATGCCGTCCGCGGTGGGTTACCAGCCCAACCTCGCCGATGAGATGGGCCAGCTGCAGGAGCGGATCACCTCGACCCGTGGACACTCGATCACCTCGATGCAGGCGATCTACGTCCCTGCCGACGACTACACCGACCCGGCGCCGGCGACCACGTTCGCTCACCTGGACGCGACCACCGAGCTCAGCCGTGAGATTGCCTCCCGCGGTCTGTACCCGGCGGTCGACCCGCTGACGTCCACCTCGCGGATCCTGGACCCGCAGTACATCGGCCAGACGCACTACGACACCGCAGTGCGGGTGAAGCAGATCCTGCAGCGGAACAAGGAGCTGCAGGACATCATCGCCATCCTGGGCGTCGACGAGCTGTCCGAGGAGGACAAGATCGTCGTCAGCCGGGCCCGCCGGATCCAGCAGTTCCTCAGCCAGAACACCTACATGGCCGAGAAGTTCACCAACATCCCGGGCTCCACGGTGCCGCTGGCCGAGACCATCGAGTCGTTCCAGATGATCTGCAACGGCGACGTCGACCACATCGCCGAGCAGGCCTTCTTCAACGTCGGCAGCATGGAGGACGTCGAGCGGCGTTGGTCTGAGATGGAGAAGGACAACTAGTCATGGCCGAACCCATGCAGGTGGAGGTGGTCTCGGCCGACCAGGTCGTCTGGTCGGGCCAGGCCACCAACATCATCGCCAAGACTGTCGAGGGCGACATCGGCATCCTCGCCGGGCACTCACCGGTGCTGGGGGTGCTGGTGCCGAGCGGGCTGGAGGTCCTCACTCCGGATGGTAAGCGGGAGATCATCGCCGTCGACGGCGGTTTCATCTCGGTTGCCCATGGACGGGTGTCCATCCTGAGTGAGTACGCCCGGATGGCGGGAGAGATCAGCCTGCCCGCGGCGGAGAAGGAGCTCGCCGAGGCCCAGGCCCGGTTGGACGCAGGTGACGAGGACGAGGAGACCCGTCGGCACTTCGTCCGTGCCAGCGGACAGGTCCGCGCCGCCCAAAAGGCGCAATAAGACACGCGATGGGTGAGTGGTTCGGGCTGGTCGAGATCGTTGTGATCGTTCTCGTCCTCCTGATCCTCCCGCTCGTGCTGCTTGCCCTGCGGCGCCGATGGCTGGCGCGGATGGGTGGCACGTTCGAATGCAGTCTTCGACTACGCAAATCGACTCCGGGCACCGGTTGGGTGCTCGGAGTCGCGCGTTACAACGGCGAGGACCTGGAATGGTTCAGGTTCTTCTCGTTCTCGTTCAGACCGCGCAAGACGTTCGTCCGCGGTCAGGTGATGGTGTTGGAGAACCGTGACCCGGATCCGGTCGAGGCGGTGTCGCTGTACAGCGGGCAGCGGGTCGTCCGGGTGGAGGAGGGCTACGGCGATGATGCCCAGCTGTGGGATCTGGCCATGAGCGGCGACTCGCTCACCGGCATGCTGAGCTGGCTGGAGGCGGCCCCACCCGGCGTGGGCGGTTACTGACCCGATCACGCACCCTGAGCCTGTCGAAGGGCACTAGGCCCGATCGCGCGCCCTGAGCCTGCGAAGCGCCCTGAGCCTGTCGAAGGGCCTGAGCCGCAGCCTGCCTGAGCCCGATCACGCGCCCTGAATAAGGATCACGCGCCCTGAGCCTGTCGAAGGGCTTGATTACCCGCGGATCAGAGCTTGTAGAGCTTGGTGAACGGCGCCTTCACCCGGAGGCGACCGGAACCGAAATCAACGATCACGGCGCCACTGTTCTCGATCTCGGAGACGCGGCCCAGACCGTAGCGGTCGTGGGTCACACGATCTTCAACCTCGAAGACCTTGGGAGGTTCGACAGGGCGCCGATTGAAGGGGCTGTCAGGCAAGTAGCGCCGGGACCCGGCTGGAATGCTCATCTCTTTCATTATGCTCCGCCGGACTCCGTCCGCCTAATCTCCAAGGGCCTGTCGACGCGACAGATCCGCCAACGTCAGGACCCCCGGGATCAGCTGCGGATGGACAGCACATCGCGCATCTGGGCCACCAGCGCATCCATCAGCTCCTGGGCCTGCTGATGCGAGTACTCGCCGCTTCCACTGACGTAGCGGTACTCCCAGGTGACCGTGTTGCCGAACTGAAGCACGTGCACCGAGAACCGACCGCTCACGTCGGGGCGGGTGATCAGGTAGGCCGTCTGCGACCGTACCCCGCTGTCCCGGGTTACCTCGACCGGCGCGACCGCCATTCGGCGCGGCTGCTGGTCCTGCATGGCTACCGTCACCTGACGGCACTGGGGCAGCGCGGTGGTCACCTGGTCGTAGTCGGCGCGCGCCAGTCGGGCATTGGTGTAGCGGAATGTGTACAGGGACATGCTGCCGCCCTGGTCACTGCCGATGCTGTAGACCAGCACGCCGTCCAGAGCCCGGGACGGGAACTGGGTGGCCATGGTGGACTGGAACAGGGGCGAGCAGCGCTCCGGACCGACTTCGACCGGCGGCTCGGTGAACTTGTCCCGGGTGAGGATGCTGACCTCGTTGGTGCCGCTGGAGGTGGTGAAGGCGGCATAGCTGTTGTTGAGGTCGTTCAGGGTGAACTCCGGCGAAGAGGCGCGGTAGACCCGCCACCCGACCGTGCCGACCAGTCCGAGGGCCAGCAGCACGAGGACAACGACCGCGAACGGAAGCAGTCGGCGCAGCGGCAGTGGGGCGGGGCCGAAATCCAGTTCCTCAGGTGCCGGATCGGTCTGATCACGCTGGGCTGGCTGCTGCATCGTCCCTCTCCGAACTCCGGTCTCGCTGTGACCCTACCCGCTGTCGAGGTCGCAGCGGTCAGCCCTTGATCCCGGTGTTGGCGACGCCCAGCACCAGGTAGCGCTGGAGGAAGACGAAGACCAGCACCAACGGCACGATGGACACCGCAGCGGCCAGGAAAAGCTCGTGCAGGTTGATGGTCTGAGCGGTCAAGAAGGTGGAGAGGGCGACCTGAACGGTCCACTTGGACGAGTCCTGGCCGATCACCAGAGGCCACAGGAAGGCGTTCCAGCTGGCGATGAAGGTGATCACGGCGATGGCGGAGAAGAAGGCCCCGGAGTTCGGCACCACCACCCGCCAGAACGAGCCGACGTAGCCGAGGCCGTCCACACGGGCCGCCTCCTCGAGCTCGCGCGGGAAGCTCAGGAAGTACTGCCGGAACAGGAAGGTGGTGAAACCGCTGAACAGGACCGGGACGATGATCCCCTGGTAGGTGTCCACCCACTGCAACTGCGAGACGATGATGAAGCTGGGGATGAAGGTCACCGCCGGCGGGATCATCAGCGTGATCAGGACCGCATAGAAGATCTTGTTCGCATGTCGGTAGGGGATCCGCGCCAGTGCGTACCCGGCCCAGGAGCACAGCAGCAGCTGCCCGGCGGTCTGCAGCACCGCGATCAGGGCACTGTTGGCCAGTCCCTGCAACAGGTTGACCGAGGCATCGGTGAACAGCTCGGAGAAGTTCTCCCAGTGGATCTTGCTCGGGATCAGCTGCCAGTTGGGCGAGGTGATCTCGAGGTCACTGGACAACGCGTTGCGAACGATCAGGTAGAACGGGATCAGGAACACCACAGTGGCCACGATCAGGGCGAGATAGCGCAACACACCGGCAACGACCTGGCCCGGTCTCAGACGGCGACGCCTGGTCGGCAGTACCGGAGCGGCGGTGGCGACCGTCGTCGTGTCAGTCATCGGCCCTCCCGAATCCGAAGACGCGTCCCTGGGCCAGGGTCAGGATCATGATCAGCAGCGCCAGGATCACGGCTCCTGCGCTGCCGTGCCCGAAGTCCTGGTTGCCCTGTGCCGTGTAGTAGAGATAGACCAACGGTGGCCGGGCGAACGAGGAGTTGCCGAGGAGGTTGAAGAACTCGTCGAACGCCTGGTAGGCATTGATCAGCAGCAGCAGCAGGACGGCGACCGAGGTGGCACGCAGCTGGGGCAGGGTGATGAAACGGAAGGTCTGCCAGCCCGGCTTGGCGCCGTCGATCTCGGCGGCCTCGTAGAGCTCCGGTGAGATGCTCTGCAGCCCGGCCAGGAACAGGATCATGTAGAAGCCGACCTGGATCCACAGCCGCAAGGTGACGATGACCATCCAGTACCACGGTGGGCTGGTGGTCGCCAGCCACGGGATGTTGTCGACGCCGAACCAGCTCAGCACGGTGTTGGCCAACCCGAACCGGACGCCGTTGAAGATGGAGAGCTTCCACACCAACGAGGCCACCACGTACGAGCAGGCTGTCGGCAGGAAGAACACCGAGCGGAAGAAGCCCTTGGCTACCGGCACCCTGTTCAGCAGCAGCGCCAGCCCCAGCGAGAGGGCGAACGTCAGCGGGACAATGAAGGCAGCGAAGATGGTGAACGTGATCAAGCTGTTCAGGAACGGCCCCGGCCTGAGCAGGTCGACGTAGTTCTTCAGCCCGACCCAGTCGCCCGGGGTGACGGTGTTCTGAGCCCTGGAGAAGCTGAGCACGACCGACCAGACGATCGGCAGGTAGACGAAGATCAACAAGCCGATCACGAACGGAGCCATGAAGATCCAGAAGGCCCGGGTGGCCTCCTTCATCCGTCGTGGGCGCCGCGGCGTCGTTCGTACGGCCGACGCCTCCAGGGTCGCCGTTGAGCTGCTCATCGACTCAGCCGAAGAGACGGTTGAGCTCGGTCTTGACGGTGGCTTCCGCCTTCTTCAGGTTGGAGTCGACGTCACCGTTCTTGCGGACGATGGCCGTGGCCGCATCCGCGTAGGCCGATGACATCTTCGGTGTCCACGCCGGGTTCGAGGGCACGGCGTAGTCGTTGAAGATCTTGAGCGCGTCCGCCGCCGGACCCTGCTTGAGCTTCTCCGCCTTGGCGGCGAGGCTCTTGCGCGGCGGGATGTGGAAGCCGTAACTGAGGTTGAAGTCCTCCTGGTCCTTGGAGTTGTCGATCCACAGCCACTTCACGAACGCCTTGGCCGCCTCGACGTCCTTGGCCTTGGCGCTGACCATCGCTGTCCAGCCGCCGAGGAAGGTCGAGGGCTTGCCCACCGAGCTGCTGAACGCGGGCCAGGCGACGACGCCGAAGTCGTCTCCGATGGCCTTCTTGATGCCCGGCAGTGCCCACAGCCCACACCACTGCATGGCGGCCAGGCCCTGGGTGAAGGAGGAGGGGTCCCACCAGTCCGTGGGCGCTCCAAGCAGCAGGGACTTGCTGTCGAAGAGCTCTCGCAGCTTGAGGAAGGACTCCTTGGCCTCAGGGGTGTTGAAGCCGGGCTTGTTGTCCGCGGTGAGGAAGTCCTGGCCGACGCACCACAGGATCTGGCCGAGCAGGGCGCCCCCACCGAAGGACGGCGTGACGCCGGCGTCGTTGCCGATGAAGAGGCCCTTCTGCTTCGAGGTGGTCAGCTCCTTGGACGCCGCGATCAGCTCGTCCATCGACGTCGGCGGCTTGACCCCGGCCTTGTCCAGCACGCTCTTGCGGTAGTAGAGGACCCCCATGTCGTCGACCATCTTGACGCCGTAGATCTTGCCGTCGACGGTCGTCGACTTGAGGTCAGCCTCGGTGTAGTCGCTCTTGACGTCCTTCATGATGTCGTCGATGTCGACGACCTGCTTGCTCTGCACCTGGTCGATGTTGACGCCACTCTCGAACACATCCGGTCCGGCGCTGGAGAGCAACCCGCTGTTCAGCTTGGACGTGTAGTCGCCAGGGGTCCACTGCACCTTGACGTTGGCATCCGGGTATTCCTTGGCGTAGCGCATCACGGCTTGCTGGGTGCCCGCCTCACCGTACTGGTGGTACCACTGGTTGATGGTCGGCTTGCTCTTGTCGCCGCCGCCCCCACCATTACCGACGCCGGACGACCCGCCCCCGCAGGCGGCCAGCAGGGGACCGCTGCCGAGCGCCGCCGCGCCCAGCCCGAGGGCTCCCAGGAAATGACGACGACTCATCGGATTCACGGCAGGACCGGGCATCACAAGCTCCTTCGATCAGACCCCGACGAATCGGGAAGCCCCATCGAGCCTGCCGGCACTGAACACAACAGACACACGATCGACAACGATGGCGACCTATGAATAGTGTTTTCACGATACGCCGATCCGCCTTGCAGCGGACGCGAACCGATGAGCTGGCGGGACGTTTAATCGTGTTGTGACCTTTTCGGGCTCCGGTGCGCGGGCCCCATCGAAGCTCAGGGAGACGGGTCGGCTGCGGCCCTTGAGCCCTGGGCCAGGCCGCGCCGGTGTGGCGAATCGGGATCTTCGGCGAGGTGGCGTCGGTGGTGGCGAAGGAGGATGATGCCGTAGATCGCCATGATGGTGTCGATGGGGACCTCGACCAGGGGAATCGGAAGTGCGCTCATCTGCAGGAACAGGTCGTGCAGGAAATGGATCACGATGAGTGGCCAGATGGTGTTGGTGCGGAGTCGAAGCGCCGCCAGACCGATGCCCTGCACCGCCGCCCCAAAGGCCTGCGCTGCGATCAACGGAGAGAGCCCACGCAGGGCGGAGTTACCGAGGTGCGCAAGACCGAACAACAGCGATGTGATGAGCACGCTCTTCCACACGCCGCTCGGCCGCAACAGCCCGACCATGACGCCGCGCCACAGGCCCTCCTCGTAGACGGCGGTGGCGAGGTAGCCGACGAGCAGAATGGCGATCGCGGACAGCGGTGGCATCTTGACGCCACCGGCGAACGGTACGGCGAGCAGTGCAACCGGGAGCCAATACAGCCGCAGTCGGTGCCAGCGGACGGGCGGGGTGAAACCGGCCAGCGACCACCAACGGAACGAACCAACCAGGAGCAGCAGGAGCAGCATCTCTAAAAGGACCAGGACGAAACTCTGGCTCGGACCCCGCACGCTGTAGCCGGGCAAGCCAGGGATCAGGGCGGTGAGCATCGTGGCGCCTGCTACCGCCAAAGTCACGGAGAGCACCTCCAGGATGATCACGGACAGAAACGGGCGGGACATCAACCATGGCCTCATCAGAGCCTCCTCAGATCAAGGGTGTTCTTCCTGCCGGCCGAGCACATCAGATGCTGTTCTGGCGTGGCGCCTGGACTCGGCCGATCACCAGGCGACCGAGTGGAAGCAGAACCAGCCAACAGGCGACGGCCACCCACAGCCCCAGGAAGGCGGCACCCATCGACAGCAGAAAGATCGCCGACGTCGTGATGGCACGGGCGGTGAAGGCCCGGACAGCTTGGTCATTCATGCCCGGGTCCACCAGTTGCCGACGAACGGCGTACAGCCAGGTTGTCGTGAGCGCGAGGCTGCTGACCGCCAGGCTGGCCGCGTAGAACACAACCGGGAACGGTTCGTCGGCTTCAACACGGGATCCGAGCACAGCGGTGGGAAACGGCATGAAGGAAATCGTCAGCAGCGACACCAGGTTGAACCACAGCAGACCCTGGTCGAAGTGTCGCACCTTGCCGAACATGTGGTGATGAGCGATCCAGAACTGCCCGATGACCAGGAAACTGACCAGAAAGCTGATCATGCGCGGCCACAGGTCCTCGACGAGCTGAGCCAGGCTCTGCGAGGGCTCCGGGAGGTCAATCTCGGCGGTCAAGGGCAGCACCAGCAAGGTGATCACGATCGCGAACACGGCGTCACTGAAGAAGACCAGGCGCTCCAGACCTGTCGACTGTTCGTGCGATGACTCCAACGCCTCTTCCATCCCCCGCGGGCCTGCGCAGAAGTCGCCGCCCGTCGTCACCCCAATAGCCCGGGCACGCCCTCTGCACCCGGCGCGGGTGCCTGTGCGCATCGCCTTGCTCAGCTGCAGCTCCTGCCCCTACTGGATGGTGAATATAGCGGAGCAAGTGGGTCGGGGTGGAGGACCACGGAAAACTACCGGGGAAGCGACGACCGGGATGGCGGCAGCCAGATCTCGGCCTGGACAGGGAGGTGGTCCGAGGCGTAGCCGCCGGGGGTCCCGTTGTCCACGATCCCGGCTGAGCGCACCTCGACTCCAGGCCCGGTCAGGATCCAGTCGATGCGTGGGCCGGGTCCGGGCGGTCCGTAGCCGTTGACCGTGCCGATCTGCTGGCCGGTTCCGGCCACCAGGTGGCTGTCCTGCAGTGGAGTGTCGATCAGCAGCTGGTATTCGGGGGACCGTTCCGCATCGGCGTTGAAGTCACCCAGCACCACCACGGGCCGGCCGGCCCGGATCGACTGTCGGGCCCGGTCCTGCAGCATCCTCGCCGAGGCCAGCCGTGCCTTGGCGCTCTGATGGTCCAGGTGGGTGTTGACCAGATCGAACTCGCTCCCACTGTCCCGGTCCCGGAAGGTCACTGCGGTGAACATCCGCGGCAAGCTGTTGCCCCAACCGGTCGATCCGGCCACCTCCGGAGTGTCGGACAGCCACCCGTGGCTGACCTTGAGCGGCTCCACCAGACCGGTGTCGAAGAAGACCGCACAGAACTCGTCGTCCGTCCCGCCCCGACGGCCCTGGCCCACCCAGTCGTAGCCGTCGGGCAGATCCGCGGCCATGTCGCGGAGCTGCCCGACCAGGCCTTCCTGGGTGCCCAGAACAGCGGGTCGGGCGGACCGGAGGAACTCAGCCATCAGCGGCCGACGGCCACTCCAGGGGTGCCGTCCGCCGGCTTCGGCGAACTTCAGGTTGTAGCTGATGATCTTGATCGGTCCGCTCCGTCCATGGTTGCCTCGAGCTGTCCTTGCCCTTCGACGGGCTCAGGGCGCGTTCTGGGGTGGCCCTTCGACGGGCTCAGGGCGCGTTCTGGGGTGGCCCTTCGACGGGCCCAGGGGCGGCGGCTGCCCGCGACCTGAGCCCGTCGACCGGCGCAGCTTTACCTGCTACTCCTTGGTGGCGAAGGCGGCGTCGAAGGATGCGGTGGGGGGCGTGATGCCGTTGAGGTTGCGGATGAAGCCCAGAGCCTCGGGGGCACCGTCGAGGCGATCCATGCCAGCATCCTCCCACTCGATGGAGATCGCGCCGTCGTAGCCGATGTGGTTGAGCATCCGGAAGATGTCCTCCCAGGGGGTGTCACCGTGGCCGGTGGAGATGAAGTCCCAGCCGCGGCGCGGATCTGCCCACGGCAGGTGGGACGACAGCCGGCCGTTGCGACCGTTGTTCATGCGCACCTTGGTGTCCTTGCAGTCCACATGCAGAATCTTGTCCTTGAAGTCCCACAGGAAGGCGACCGGGTCGATCTGCTGCCAGACCATGTGGCTCGGGTCGAAGTTGAGCCCGAACGCCTCCCGGTGGCCGATGGCCTCCAGCGTGGCCACGGTCGTCCAGTAGTCGTAGGCGATCTCAGACGGATGCACCTCATGCGCGAACTTCACCCCGACCTCGTCGAAGACGTCCAGGATCGGGTTCCAGCGGTCGGCGAAGTCGGCGTAGCCGGCCTGGATCACGTCGTCGCCGACGGGCGGGAACATGGCCACGTAGTGCCAGATGGAGGACCCGGTGAAGCCGATGACGGTGTCCACGCCGAACGCCTTGGCGGCGCGAGCGGTGGTCTTCATCTCCTCGGCCGCCCGCTGCCGGACGCCCTCCGGGTCGCCATCGCCCCAGACGCGGGTGTTCACCATGCCCTTGTGCCGGCCGTCGATGGGATGGTCGCAGACGGCCTGGCCGTTCAGGTGGTTGGAGATGGCCCAGCAGCCGAGCCCGTGCTTCTCCAACAGGTCGCGCTTGCCCTGGACGTAGGAGTCGTCCTCGGCCGCCTTGGCGACATCGAAGTGGTCACCCCAGCAGGCGATCTCCAGCCCGTCGTAGCCCCACTCGGCCGCGAGCCGGCACACCTCCTCGAACGGCAGATCGGCCCATTGGCCGGTGAAGAGGGTGACGGGTCGATCCTGCTTGGGCTGGGCCTTGCGGGTGGCTTCGCTCCGAGAAGTCATGCTGGGTTCTCCTGATCTGGGTGAGGTTGGGTTGGCGTACGGGTGGTGGCCGGCCGATCCATCGAGCGTTCCCCACCCGGCACCCACAACACGTCGCCGGCGGCGCCGTTGACGGCACGGGTGAGGATGAACAACAGGTCGGACAGCCGGTTGAGATAGGTCACGGCGAGCAGGTTGATGCCGCCAGGGGAGTCCCTGGTGCCGACGTCGGTGCCGTAGGAAGCCACCGCGCGCCAGGCGCTCCGCTCGGCTCGGCGGGTGACGGTCCTGGCGACGTGCAACTGCGCCGCCGCGGGGGAGCCGCCTGGCAGGATGAAAGAGCGCAGGGCGGGCAGCGGTGCCGAGAAATGGTCACACCAGGCCTCAAGCCGCTCGATCGAGGTGGCCACGATCCGCAACGGCTCATACTTCGGCTCGGCGACCATCGGGTTGCTCAGGTCCGCCCCGACGTCGAACAGCTCGTTCTGGATCAACCGGAGCACGTCGGCGATCTCCGGGTCGAGCCCCTGGCTGGAGAGAGCCACGCCGATGGCGGAGTTGGCCTCGTCCACATCGCCGTAGGCGGCCACCCTCGGGTCGGTCTTGTCGGTGAGTGACATGTCCGAGAGCCGGGTCTGCCCGCCGTCACCGGTTCGGGTGTAGATCCGATTCAAGATCACCATGACCTCCACCTTAGGGGTAGCCGCCTGCGACGGGCCGCCGGTGGGCTCCCGGGTTTCGCAGTGCGGATATGGCAGGGTGGTCGGGTGATTGCGCAGCCCACCCGGTCCAGGGCCCTGGCTCTGGCCGGAGTCCTGGCGGTGCTGTCGGTGACCGGGGGCTGCGGCACAATCCCGGACAGCTTCGGGAAGGGCCCGCTCGATCCGGCGGTGGAGACCTGCGAGTACGTGGAGTCGGGGCAGGCTGCCCGGCCGGTGCGGCTGCCCCCGACCGACAACGTGCCCCGGACCGGAAGCGTGACCTTCGTACTGAAGATGACCGAGGGTGACGTCACCATCACGATGGACCGGGAGAAGGCGCCCTGCACGGTGAACTCCTTCAGATCGCTCGCCGAGCAGGGGTACTTCGACCGGACGCGGTGCCACCGGCTGGTCGACTCGGGGGCGTTCTTCCTGCAATGCGGGGACCCCACCGGTAAGGGCGACGGCGGGCCCGGCTACCAGTTCGATGACGAGACCGACCCCTCCGACACCTACCCGGCCGGCACGGTTGCCATGGCCAACGGAGGAGTCAACTCCAACGGCTCGCAGTTCTTCCTGGTCTACGACGACTCCGAGCTGCCGCCCAACTACACCGTGTTCGGCAAGATGGACCAGCCGTCCACCGATGTGGTCGCACGCATGTCAGCCGAGGGCGAGGACGGTCGTTACCGCGCCTCAGGTGGGGGAGGCGGTCGACCCAACAACCCGTCCGAGATCATCAGCGTGGTCGAGGAGCAGCCGGCGGACCTCAGCCCGACGCCAGAGAGCAGCCGGTCCAACGGCCCGACACCCAGCGATACCCCGAGTGGCCGTTGACCCGACAGCTCACGGCTGGGGCAATCGGTCCCGAACGCCGGCCCCGTGCATCAGCAGAGCGAGCAGTACGGGGAACTCCAGGTAAGCGTGGTAGCTGGCCAGCGCACCGTAGAGGGCCTTGCCCTGGCTGTAGTCGCTGAAGAACAGCAGCGACAGGAACGCTCCGCCGAGCAGCCCGAACGCCCAGGCTCGACCGCCGCGGAGCCAGGGGACGCGAGCGTCGAAGGCGGCTGCAGCGTCCGGGGCGAACTTCGGCAGGAAGCCCACCCAGACGACATAGTGCATCGTCTGCAGAAAGGCGAAGGCGACCAGGAACCTCAGTCCCACCAGGCTCGCCGCCTGCGGTGGCGCGCTGACGGCGATGACGGCGCTGCCGTCTCCGACGAACTGCCGGACCACTCCTGGTCCGGCGGTCAGCCAGCGGTCCACGCCACCGGCCAGGATCAGCACCGGGACTGCCACCACCCACACCACCTGGGTCAGCCGGAACGCCGCTCGAGCCCAGGCATCGGGGATCCGCCGGGCCCAGTCCCAGAGGAAGATCAGCGGCACCAGGTTGTGCAGATGGGTGAGCATCACGAAGTGGTAGCCCGGGAAGCGGAACGAGGCGGTGGCGGCCAGCGCGAGCACCGCCAGCGCGATCCAGACCCAGCGACGGCCCAACCCGATCCAGGAGCCGACGCCGAGGATCAGATAGCCCAGGCCGATCTCGGCGTACCGGGCGCCGACCGGCCAGACCCCGATAGCGAGGCGGCAGAGCATGATGCCCGTGATCAGCCCCAGCAGCAGTGCCAGGAACCGCCCGGTCAGCAGTGCCGCGAAACGACCTGCGACGTAGCGGATCTCCAACACGTTGTGCAGGACGCCGAAAGCGATCAGCCCGAGCACCGTCGTCGACAAGGGTGCTCTGGTCGCCAACGTCAGAGCCAGCACAGCCGCAGCCACCATCACGCCGATGAGCAGCCTCGCCGGCGGGACGGTCCGGGCGACGGGTGGTGCTCCGGTGCTGCTCAGGTCGTTGGCTAGGGTCATCAGGTGCTCGCTTCTGCCGGGTACCTCGTCGCGCTGGGGTTGACCTGTCTCGTCGAGGTGCCGTTGTTCCTCGTCGGCTGCCGGTCGATGGGCTGGCTGGGCGGTACCAGGGGCGGGACAGTCCTGCTCTGGTGGCAGGCTGCGCTCCTCGGCCTGGGAGCCAATCTCCTCACTCACCCACTGCTCTGGTCGGTGTCACTCCGACTGGACTCGGTCGGCCAGCTGCTGGGGGCCGAGGCGGGAGTGGTGGTGGTCGAGGCACTGATCACCTGGACCGTGGTCCGTCGACAGCTCGGCTGGTCGCTGCTGCTGAGTCTCGGCACCAACAGCGCCTCGCTGCTCGTCGGCTCGCTGCTCATGCCGCTCGTCCTGCGGTGAGCCGAGCGGGCGCCCGGCTCACTTACGGCCCCGGCGCAGGAATCTCACCAGGAAGATGGCGGTGACGACCGCGAGGATGGCCAGGACGAGCAGGATCAGCAGTGGGCCGAGGGTGGCGGGGCCCGCCGCGACGTCCAGCGGAAGCATCAGCATCGGTCTCCTTGGTGTGGTAACGAGTTCGGGGGACGACGGTCGACAGATATCTTCACCCATCGGCTGCCCGGCGGGCTCAGCGGTCGGCGTCGACGAACATCCGCAGGGCGGCGACGACCACCTCAGGCTGCTCGGAGTGCACCCAGTGGCCCGCGTTCTTGACCGTGACCAGCCGCACCTGGGGAAACAGCCTCCGCATCGTGTCGGCGTAGTCAGGGCGGACATACTCCGAACGAGCGCCGGCGATCCAGAGCACCGGGCCGGGGTAAGGCTCCGCCTCGACCTGAGGCCAGTCGGCCAGCTGATCGAGGTTGTCGCCGAGGAGCTGCAGGTTCATCTGCCAGCGCCAGCTGCCACCCTCGCGGCGCAGATTCTGCAGCAGGAAGGCTCGGACCCCGCCGTCCGGAACCAGGGGCTGGAGCGCTGCATCCGCACTTGCCCGGTCGGTCAGCCTGGCCAGGTCGAGCGAGCGCATCGCCTCGACGTAGTCGGCGAAAGCGCTGAGGCGTGCGTAGCGGACCGGTGAGATGTCCACCACACAGAGCCGCTCGACCAGCCGAGGGTTGCGCAGGGCCAGAGTCATCGCGACCTTGCCGCCCATGGAGTGCCCGACCACTGTCACCGCCTCGTTACCGCCGGACAGCTCCACCAGCAGGTCGCCGACGGAATCGGCCATCTCGACGTACGAGAAGTGGTCGCTCCACTCGGAGCGCCCGTGGTCGGGCAGGTCCACCAGGACGACCCGGTGGGTGTCGCTGAGCGCCTTGGCGATCGCCATCCAGTTCCGGCCCTGGCCGAACAGGCCGTGCAGGAAGGCGATCCGTGGTCCGCTGCTGCCCAGCTCGGCGTGATGCAGCCGGAGGCTCATCGGCGGCGCTGCCAGCAGGCGCTGTGCCAGTGCCGGCGCTCCTCCACGCCGCTGCTGGCGTGCAGGCTGGGCACTGCGGGCCAGACCACCACATGCGCCGTGCCGACCGGAACCAGCCGGTCGCATCCCGGGCAGCGGTAGGTCTTGGTCGCGGCCGCGCCGGGGATGCTGCGCACCACCCACCGGCCGTCGCTCTTGGTGGCGGAGGTCGCATGCCCGGCGGACAACGGTCGGGCCGGTCGGGTGTGCTTGCTGGGTCGTCGAGCCATTCGCCGTCAGCTCCGCGTCCGCAGCGCGGCCAGGGCCGCCTGAGGGTCGTCCGCTGCGGCCAGCCGTTCGAGCAGCAGAGCAGGACGATGACCGGGCTCTGCCGTCTCGGCGAACAGCTGCCGCTGCCCGGCCAGTACCGTTGCCGGGCCGTACTGGGCCAGTACATCGAAGGGGGCCGGCATCCGGCACCCCTGCACCATGCCGGTGTCGATGTCGTCGGGCGTCGCATAGTTGCTCTGAACCATCGCGCAGGCGTCGTTGAGGTAGCCCATCACCAGCGTGTCCGGCAGCTCGGCCGCTCGGCTGGCCGGCGGCGGCTTCACCGGACCGGGCTCGTCGGTGACGTCCGTGCCCGAGTATCCGTAGAAGCCCCGCCCGGACTTGCGGCCGAGCCGGCCTGCCGTCACCAGCTGGGTGAGCAACGGGGCCGGTGCGTGCAGCCGGTCCCGGGTCTCGTCGTACATCCGCACCAGCACCGCGTGTGCGACGTCGAGGCCGATCAGGTCGAGCAGGGCCAGCGGCCCCATCGGGTAGCCGGCGAGATCGACCATGCTCTGGTCGATCTCCTCCCGGCTGGCGAATCCGTCCTGGTAGAGCCTGACGGCGCGGTTCAGGTACGCGATCAGCAGCGCGTTGACCACGAACCCGGCCCGGTCGCCGCAGCCGATCGGCGTCTTCTGAATCGTGCGAAGGATGGCGTAGGTGCGCTCGACCGTGTCATCGCTGGTGCTCACCGTCCGGATCACCTCCACCAGGGTCTGCACCGGGGCGGGGTTGAAGAAGTGCACTCCGATCACACGCTCCGGCCGGGCGGTGGCGGCGGCTATCGCGGTAATGGAGAGAGACGAGGTATTGGTCGCCAGCAGCGCCTCGGGGGGAGCCAGCCGATCGAGCTCGGCGAAGAGTGCGGTCTTCAGGTCGAGCCGCTCGCTGACGGCCTCCACCACCAGGGAACAGTCCGCCACCGCCGAAAGATCAGTGCCGAGGTCTATCCGGCCGAGCAGCTGCTGTTGTCCCTCGGCCTCCAGCTTGCCTCTGGCGACGGCCCGTGCGGTCGACTTCTGCAGCAGCGACCGGCCCCGCTCAAGGGCGGCGGCGTCATTCTCGATGCCGCGCACGCGGTAGCCGCTGCGGGCGAAGACCTCGGCGATCCCGGCGCCCATGGTGCCCAGCCCGATGACAGCGACCAGCGCGCTTCCGGCCGGGTGCTCGTCGATGTGTGCCACTGAACGAGTCTTTCAGATGCCGGCATGGTGATGGCAACACACCGTTGCCGGTACGGTGGGGCGGTGCGTTTGGTGATTGCTCGCTGCCAGGTCGACTACGCCGGTCGGCTGACCGCGCATCTGCCGATGGCCACCCGGTTGATCCTGGTGAAGTCCGACGGGTCGGTCTCCATCCATGCCGATGACCGCGCCTACAAGCCGCTCAACTGGATGAGCCCACCCTGCACGTTGACCGAGCTGGCCGCGCCGCCAGCCGATCGGGTCACCGGGGTCGCCGACACGCTCAGCGCCATCTGGGAGGTCCGGGGCAAGGACGGCGACACCCTGCAGATCACCCTGGCGGAGATCCTGCATGACTCTTCGCACGAGCTCGGCGTCGACCCAGGTCTGCAGAAGGACGGCGTCGAGGCGCATCTGCAGGTGCTGCTGGCCGAACACCCTGAGACCTTCGGTCCGGGGTGGAGTCTGGTGCGTAGGGAGTACCCGACCGCGATCGGCCCGGTGGACCTGCTCTGCCGGGACGCCGAGGGCCGTTACGTGGCTGTCGAGGTCAAGCGACGCGGGGACATCGACGGGGTGGAGCAGCTGACCCGCTATCTGGAGCTGATGCGGCGGGACACGCTGCTGGGTGACGTCCGCGGGGTGTTCGCTGCCCAGCTGATCAAACCGCAGGCGAGGGTGCTGGCCGGCGACCGCGGCATCAGCTGCCTGACGCTCGACTACGACGCGCTTCGCGGTATGGACGATCCCAGCCTGCGCCTGTTCTGAACTCCTCCGCAGGCGCCTGTTCGCAACCGCCTCGTGGGCCGACTGGGCTTTGTGGTTCAGACGGGGGAGAGGCTGTCCGGGCGAGCGGGTCAGGTGCCCTCGTGCGGATCGGCCAGCGGCCAGCCGCCGGCTGCGAGCCGGGACCGCACCCGGGCGATGTCAGTCTCACTGGGCAGCTCGTTGGTGATCTTGGTGATGATCACCGCGATGTCCACGTTACCGATCGGCAGGTCGCCGTGCTCGACCAGGTCGGCGGCAACGGCGGCCACCTCGTCTGCCGACAGCCGGCGGCTCAGCAGAGCGACCAGCGGCACGTAGTCGTTCTCCGGGACGCCCTCGGGGTAGCCGGCTCGCAGCCAGCCGACGATCGAGCTGAGCAGGGGCGGGAGAGCCATGTCAGACCTTTCTGTCTAGTGCGGTCCGCTGGCCCCGTCCCACCGGACCGCTCCGGGTGTCACCGGCCGACGGCTAGCTGTGATGTCCAGCGAGGTTGGTCAGCCGGGTGACTGGCGGCTTGCCTCCGATGGCGGAGTGGGCTCGGTGATGATTGTAGAAGTGGAGCCAGCCGGGCAGGGCGGTGTTGCGTTGCTCGGTTGATTCATAGAACCGGGCGTAGGCCCACCCGTCGGCCAGTGTGCGGTGGAACCGCTCGATCTTTCCGTTGGTCTGCGGCCGGTAGGGACGTGTGCGCTTGTGGGTGATGCCAAGCTCGGCGCAGGCGTCGCGCCAGGCGTGGGACCTGTAGGCCGATCCGTTGTCGGACAGCACACGCTCGACGGTGACACCGTGGTCTGTGAACCATGCCGCGGCACGATGGAGAACCTCGATCGCCGTCGCTGCCTTCTCGTCGGCACAGATCTCGGCGTAGGCCATCCGGGAGTGGTCATCGATGACGGTATGCACGTATGCGGTGCCGATCAGCGGGCCACGCACTGGGCCTCTTCGCCGCTGGGTGTCGGTTGCAGCGCGGTTGCGATCTCCTTGCTGCTTGCCGAGGTAGCGCCATCCACCACCATCGGGAATGTTGCCGAACTTGGTGACGTCGACGTGGATCAGCGAGCCGGGGTGTGGGTGTTCGTATCGGCGCAGCGGCTCGCCTGTGACCCGGTCGATATGGCAGAGCCGGTTGATCCGACAACGCACCAGTACGGCGTGCACGGTGGAGGCCTGCATCCCAAGCCGGCCGGCGATCTGGACCGGGCCGAGCCGGTGCCGCCACCGAAGCCGCACGATCCGCCGGACCACGTCCGGCGTGGTCTTTGTCGGGCTCGAATGTGGCCGCGAGCTGCGGTCGACCATCCCGGCAGCACCTTCGCTCCGATAGCGGTCGGCCCACTTCTTCGCTGTGCGAGGCGCGACCATGAACATCTTCGCAGCGGCGGCGAAGGTCCAGCCGCGGTCGACGACGAGTTCGGCGAGCCGTAAACGGGCGCGGGGGGTGAGGGCAGCGTTAGCGTGGGACACGAGGGCCTCCGGTCAGCGAAGCGGTGAACTAGACAGCTCCACTTCACAACCGGAGGCCTTCGTCTGTCAGGCAGGCTCACCGATCCCCGGCGATACAACCTCCCTGGACATCACAGCTAGCCGAACAGCCGCTTGCCGAAGATGATGACGACAATGCCGAATGCTACGGCGGCGATGACCAGGCTGAACGCCAGTACGGCGCCGGTGAGCCCCAGTCGGGTCGGTCGGCCCAGTGCCACCTCACCATCTGCCGTCGTCGGACGCCCCGCTGTGACGGCACGGATGCCCAGGGCGAAGACGGCCGGGAGACCGGCGCCCAGCACCAGACCGACCAGCACCACACGCCAGAGGGCGTCGACCGACTTGAGCAGTACGTCCATCTCAGACCTCGACCTTCCGGGTGGCGGCCGGCGTCGCAGCCGGCTCCCACTCCGCGTTGACATTGTGCTGGTTGACGGGCCGGCGGTACGAGTGACGCCACAGCGCCAGGGCCGCGCCGACCAGCAGCAGTGCGACCACCCCGACCCCGAGCCCACCGCCGATGCTGTCGGCCATGAACCAGCAGACCGCACCGACCAGCGCCGCTGCAGGGAGGGTGATCACCCAGGCCACGACCATCCGGCCGGCGACTTTCCAGCGCACCAGCGCGCCGCGCCTGCCGACTCCGGTCCCGAGGATCGAGCCGGTGGCGACGTGCGTGGTCGACAGCGCCATGCCCACGTGGCTGGAGGAGAGGATGATCGCGGCAGAGGCGGCCTCGGCCGCCATTCCCTGCGGTGAGGCGATCTCGACCAGACCCTTGCCCAGAGTGCGGATCACCCGCCAGCCGCCGATGTAGGTGCCCAACGCGATGGCCAACGCGCAGGCCGCCTTGACCCAGAACGGGATCACCTTGAGATCGGTCCAGCTGCCGTAGGCGATCAGGGCCAACGTGACGACCCCCATCGTCTTCTGGGCGTCATTGGTGCCGTGCGCGAGTGAGACCAGCGAGGCAGAGCCGATCTGGCCCCAGCGGAATCCCGTCTCGCGGCTTCGGCCCGGCACCCTGGCCGCGATCGTATAGATCAACCAGGTACCGGTCGCCGCCACCAGGCAGGCGACGACCGGAGCAGCTACGGCAGGGATCACGATCGAGGAGATCACTCCGTCCCACTTCACCCCGCCGACGCCAAGCGCCGCGATGGCGGCGCCGATCAGGCCGCCGAAGAGGGCGTGCGAGGAGGAGGACGGCAGTCCGAACAGCCAGTGACCAGGTTCCACAGGATGCCCCCGACCAGGCCGGCGAACACCACGGTCAGGATCGGTGTGCCCATCAGGGCCGGTATCGGGCTGCCGTCGGCTCCCTGGATGTTGACCACCTTGTTACTCACAGTGAGCGCCACCTCGATCGAAAGGAAGGCGCCGACAAAGTTGAGGACCGCGGAGAGGGCCACCGCCACCTTGGGCTTCAGCGCCCCGGTGGCGATCGAGGTGGCCATCGCATTCGCAGTGTCGTGGAAGCCGTTGGTGAAGTCGAACGCCAAGGCGGTGATGATCACAATCAGCAGGATGAACAGTGCTTCTGTCACAGTTCCAGTGTCGGTAGCGCCCCCCGGACGGCCGAAATCCTGAGCCACTTCCCGGCCATTGTTCAGCCGATGTTTACCCCTCGTTCACCCCCGCTCGTTCCGCGCCCTGAGCCTGGTTCACGTGCCTGAGCCCGGTTCAACGTGCCCTGAGCTTGTCGAAGGGCCGCCCCTTGTTGTGTGCCCTGAGCCTGTCGAAGGGTCGCCCTCGTTATGTGCCCTTCGACAGGCTCAGGACACGAGCCCTTCGACAGGCTCAGGGCACGGGCCCTTCGACAGGCTCAGAGCGGGTGTCAGTGGGCGTCGAGGCGGGGTTGGGCCACTTCTCTCATCAGGATCAGAATGGCCGCTGCGGTCGGTACGGCGAGCAGCGCGCCGACGACGCCGAGCAGCGTGCCCCCGATCAGTGCCGCCACCACCACCACCGATCCAGGCACGTTGACCGACCGTTTCATCACCCGTGGCTGCACCACGTAGTTCTCGAACTGCTGATACAGGACGTAGAAGACCACCGCGGCGATACCAATCACCGGGCTCTGGACGAAGGCGATCACGCAGACGATCACCGCAGCGATGGTCGCGCCCACCATCGGGATGAAGTCGAGGATCGCCACCACCACCGCGAGCGCCAACGCGTACTTGTGCATGCCGATGACCATCAGGAAGATGAAGGTGAGCAGCCCGGCTGTTGTCACCACGACGAACATGCCCCCGAGGTAGGCGCCGATCTTGTCGAAGATCTCATCGGCCAGATAGCGGACCCGGTCCCGTCGAGAGGCGGGCGCCAACCGGTACAGGGCCCGCTTGATGGTGGGCATGGTCGCAAGGAAGTACAGCGTCAGGATCAGCAGGGTCAGGGCGCTGAAAACCGCACTGAGCACCACCTTGCCCGCGCCCAGGATTCCGCCGAACAGCTTGGTGACCAGGCCACCGGAGGTGAGGAACTGCTGGGCCTTCTCGAGCAGCTGGAACTGCTGGTCCACGGCGGCGATCTGCGGGTTGCGCTGCAGGTCGCCGAGCATGCCCGGCGCAGCGTCGATCAGCGAGCTGATCTGCTCGCTGAACACCGGGACGATGGCCAGGGTGGCAAGGGCCAGCACCAGCACGACGGCGAAGAAGACCACCAGCACCGCCAGCGAGCGCTTGAGACGCCGCCGGGTGAGCATCTCGACCATGGGGTTGAGTCCGAGCGCGATGAACATGGCCACCACGATCAGGATCAGGACCGACCGGGCCTGGATCACGGCCAGCGCCAGACCGTAGGCCAGCATCGCGCCTATCGTGCCGGTGAACCCGATCCGGAACGGGGACATCAGCTGCAGCGGTCGGCGGACTCTCGTCGCCTCCGGCGACGGTCCCGGCGTCAGTGCCTCGCCACCTGTGGCTGCGCCTTGTTGCGGCCCGATGTGCTCAGGGCCGGTGGGTTCGATGGATTCGGTCCCGGCGTCCCGGTCAGCCACGGTCACCGTGGGGAAGTGCTCTTGGGCGCACCAGGACCTGCCGCGGGTGGCGGACCCTGCTGACCCACCGGCGGCACCAGAATGGTGGCGTCCATGTCTTCTTCTTCCTCCTGCTGTGACCCCGACTGCTGTGTTCCGTGCGGCTGTGTTCCGTGCGGCTGTGTTCCGTGCTGCTGTGTTGCTGGCTTGCCGTCATCCGGGGACTCTCCGGCCCTCGAGGCTTTCGCCTGATGGGGTGACTGACCGTCATCCTCAGGCCGGCCTGCCTCCGAGGACGGTACGTGCTGGGTGGACGAGTCGTCGGTGGAGGGGGGCAACGACGGCGGCAGCGACGGCGGCCGCAGCACGGTGCTGTCGCCACTCTCGTTGTCGTCGAGATCCTGCAGGTCCGGAAAGTTCTCGGCCGTCTGGGAGGCGAGCGCGGACAGGCTGGCGAGCTGGTTGAGCACCGCCTGCTTGCGCTGCGACAGAAGCTCGGTCTCGCGGCGCAGTTGCTGCTTGCGCCAGGCGAACTCCTGCTGGGTGCGTTCGTTGATGGCCGCGGCCTGCTTCTTGGCGGTCGCGATCCGCTCCTCGGTCTCCCTCGAGGCGCGGATCTTCACCTTCTCCGCCTCCGCCAGGGCCTCGGCCCGGATCCGGGCTGCGTCAGCGGCATCCTGTTCCAGCCGCGCCGTCGACTCCTCGTGGTGCCTGGTGGCCTCGGCCAGCAGCGCCGCGGTCTTGGCGACGGACTCCTCATGCACGCTGCGCAGCTGGACGATGGCCTGCTCGCGTTCCTGGGCGATCTTGGCTCTGGTCTCGGCGACCTCACGGTCGACGTTCCGCCGGAGCGTCTCGGTATCGAGGTAGGCGGTCTGGCGCAGCGTCTGAGCTGCCTGCTCGGCCTCGCGGCGCAGTGCATCCGCCTGCCGTCGTGCAGCGGCGAGCACAGCATCTGCCTCTGCCTTGGCCTGCTCCAGCTGGTGCGCTGCATCCTCCTGACCGCGGGTCCTCAGCTGCTCGATCTCGGCTAGGCCCGTCATTCTGATGTCGGCGCCTTCACGCTCGATCGAGGCTTTGAGCGCGTCGGCCTCGCGGCGGGCGGCTTCCTTGATCTGTTCGGCGTCGGTGTTGGCGCGCTCGACGACGTCACGCGCCTGTTCCTCGGCCAGCCGAAGAATGTCGGTGGCCCGCCCACCCAGGCTGCTGTAGTCGACATCCTCCTTCGGCCGGGCGCCGCCGTCCGTCAACTGGTCCTGCAGATCGCCGATCTGCTGTTCCAGCGCGGCGATCTGGCGCCTGGCCTGGACCGCTCGGGCCTCCAGGCCGCGGACATAGTCGTCGACGGCGGTCCGCTCGTACCCGCGCAGAGCGGACGGGAAGTTGCCGGCCGCGCTCGCGGCATCGTCGAAAAGGTTCAGTCCGGTCTCATCGATTGAGCTCACATCAAGATCCTCTCGCCTGTCCCCCCAACCGTATCGTCCCTCGCGGGTCGGTGCCGAGAACACTAGTCGCGCTGGACCAGCTCGATTAGTACCCCGCCGGTGTCCTTCGGATGCACGAAGTTCACCCTCGAGCCACGGGTTCCGCGCCGAGCGCTCGGGTAGAGCACCCTCAGCCCGCGCCGCCGCAGCGCGGCAGCGGCGGCCTCGACGTCGGCGACCCGGTAGGCCAGCTGCTGCAGTCCGGGACCGGACCGATCGAGGAAGGCCGCGATCGCCGAGTCGGGCCGTAGCGGGGCGATCAGCTGGATCTCGGCCGCGTCGTCCGGGGCCCCGCGAGGAGCCAGCATCGCCTCGGCGACGCCCTGCTCCTCGTTCACCTCGCGATGTTTCAGCTCGAGACCCAGGACCTCGAGATGGAAGGCGATGGCCGCATCCAGGTCCGCTACGGCCAGCCCGACGTGGTCGACCGCCACCAGGCCGGGCAGGTCACCCGACAGCGTTGAGCTCATGCAGCAAGCCTGACAGACGCCGCCGCGTCCGTCGGGTCCCAGCCCTCCGGTGCGAGGGCGGCTGGGCAAGCCGGTGGGTGCGGTGCGGACTCCCGAACGCGGAGTCGGACGCCTCCGCGCGACTATTGTTGCGGTGAGCTCTCACCCACGGATGGCTCGTTGTCTGAGGAGGTCGACACGATGGGATCGGTCATCGTCGGCGGGGCCAGAACCCCGATCGGCAAGCTGCTGGGTGGTCTGAAGGACCTGTCCGGCACGGATCTGGGCGGTATCGCCATCGCCGGCGCGCTGGCGCGGGCCGGCATCTCCGGCGACCAGGTGGACTACGTGGTGATGGGTCAGGTGCTGCAGGCGGGCGCCGGCCAGATCCCCGCCCGACAGGCTGCAGTCAAGGGTGGCGTGCCGTTGACCGTCCCCGCCGTGACGGTCAACAAGGTGTGCCTGTCCGGCCTGAACGCGATCGCGCTGGCCGACCAGCTGATCCGGGCTGGCGAGTGTGACATCGTCGTCGCCGGCGGGATGGAGTCGATGACCCAGGCACCGCATCTGCTGCCGAAGTCCCGCTCGGGCTACAAGTACGGCAGCGTCGAGCTGGTCGACCATATGGCCTACGACGGACTGTGGGACGTGTTCACCGACCAGGCGATGGGTTCGCTCACCGACTCCTGCAACCGTGGTGCCGTTGCCGTCAGCCGGGAGGAGCAGGACGCCTTCGCCGCCCGGTCCCACCGGCGGGCGGCCCAGGCGATGAGCGCCGGCCTGCTCGACGACGAGGTGGTCGAGGTACGGGTCCCGCAGCGGCGCGGCGACGACCTGGTGGTGAGCGCAGACGAAGGGGTCCGCCCGGACACGACCGCGGAGTCATTGGCCGCGCTGCGACCGGCCTTCGGCAAGGACGGCACCATCACCGCCGGCTCGTCCAGTCCCATCTCCGACGGCGCAGCCGCCGTCGTCGTCACCAGCCGTCAGACGGCCGATCGCCTCGGGCTGAGTGTGGTCGCCGAGATCGGTGCGTACGGACAGGTGGCCGGTCCGGACTCGTCCCTGCAGCTGCAGCCGGCCAGCGCGATCGAGGCCGCCTGCAAGAAGCAGGGGCTTTCAGTCAGGGATCTGTCGGTGATCGAGATCAACGAGGCGTTCGCGGCGGTCGGGGTCGCCAGCGCAAGGGCGCTCGGGCTGACCGATGCCGAGGCTGATGAGCGGGTCAACATCCACGGCGGCGCGATCGCGCTGGGGCACCCGATCGGCGCCTCCGGCGCCCGGCTGGTGCTTCATCTGGCGCTCGAGCTGCAACGCCGCGGCCAAGGGGCTGGTGTCGCCGCGCTCTGCGGCGGCGGAGGCCAGGGCGATGCCCTGATCCTCACCGCAGCGGGACGCTCGGACTGACCGGGTCGTGGTCTCGGAACAGTCCGAACCCGTTCGGCCGGCGGCGGAGCGCAGACCGGCCGCCTACAACTCGGTGGCGGCGCTGGTGGAAGCGGTGCACCAGGGCAGTGCCCGTGCGGTCGGCCGGCTGATCAGCATGGTCGAGAACGGGTCGCCTTCGCTGCGGGAGGCGATGCGCCTGCTTGCCCCCAGCACCGGGCGTGCACAGGTAGTCGGCATCACCGGGTCTCCGGGGGTGGGCAAGTCCACCACCACCACCGCGCTGGTGGCTGCGCTCCGGGCCGAGGGGCAGCGCGTCGGCGTTCTGGCGGTCGACCCGTCCTCGCCGTTCTCCGGCGGAGCCCTGCTCGGAGACCGGGTGCGGATGCAGTCGCACGCTCTGGATCCCGAGGTGTTCATCCGCTCGATGGCCAACCGGGGACATCTCGGGGGCCTTTCGGTGGCTGCTCCGCAGGCGCTCCGGGTGTTCGACGCCGCAGGATGCGACACCGTACTGGTGGAGACCGTCGGGGTGGGCCAGTCCGAGGTCGAGATCGCCTCGGCGGCCGACATCACGCTGGTGCTGCTGGCGCCCGGGATGGGAGACGGGATCCAGGCGGCCAAGGCCGGCATTCTCGAGATCGGTGACATCTTCGTGGTCAACAAGGCTGACCGCGAGGGTGCGCAGTCGCTGATCCGTGAGCTCCGCAGCATGGTCGCGCTGGCCGAGCGCACCCCGCAGGAGTGGAAGCCGCCGATCGTCACCACGGTGGCGTCCAAGGCGGAGGGCGTCGACGACCTGCGGGCGGCGATCGGACGGTTCCGGCTGCAGGCGGAGAAGACCGGAACTTGGCAGGAACGTCGATGGGAGCGGGCCCGCCGGGAGGTGCAGGGGCTGGCGCTGGGCTTGCTGCGGTCGCGCTTCTCCACCCATCCCAGGACCGGCCTGGATGCTCTGGCGCTCGAGGTCCGCGACGGCCTGCTGGACCCCTACACGGCGGCCGACCGGGTGTTGGCGCAGCTCGCGCCGCCACCGGCGTGGCAGCAGGACTCGCCGCCGACGATGCGGTAGAAAGAGTAGATGCCCTGTGTCCCCGTGGACGTGGTCCGAGGAAGAAAGCCGAGAGGTCTGACATGAAGTGGGTCAAGAAGATTCTCTTGATACTCGTCGTGACCTTCGCTGCGTTCTACCTGATCACCCGACCTGCCGACGCCGCGTCGGCCGTCCGCGGGGTTTTCGACGCCATTGGGAGCGCCTTCTCCTCGATCATGACCTTCTTCACCTCGCTTGCGGGGTGAGCGTTGAGCGGCGTGCTGAGCCGGATGTTCGACCCCAAGGTGACCACCCACCTGATCGCGGACGAGGGCGAGATCATCATCGATGAGGTGCGCCGTCACTGGATGGCCATTCTGGTGCCGATGCTGCAGTTGGCCCTGGCGATGCTGATCTTCGTGACAATGCTGTTCTTCCCGTCGGGCTACGCCTGGGTTCCCTTCGCCGCCGGACTGGGCCTGGCGCTGTACGCAGGTGAACGCATCGCCGAGGAGCACATGGACCGGTTCGTGATCACGAACATGCGGGTCTTCCGGGTGCACGGCATCTTCTCCCAGCACACCGCAACCATGCCGATGTCGCGGATCCTCGACATCGCCGTGCACAAGCCGATGATGGGTCGCCTGTTCGGCTACGGGCACTTCGTCTTCGAGTCAGCCGCCCAGGACCAGGGCCTGCGTGAGATCAGGTACGTCGGCCGCCCGGACGAACGCGACCTGACCATCCAACGTGTCATCCAGCGGTCAGGCCTGCGGGGTGGCAGCATGCTGCCCGCGCCCAGGGACGAGGACTAGAGTGGTCCCGCTGTGCAGCTGCCGCCCAGACCGCGAACCTCGACGGGAGAACCTCCGCCAGTGACTGAGACCGTTGCGAAGTCCAGCCGCAGCCCGCTGCCGTTCGACCCGATCCAGGAGGCGGCCCGGCTGTGGTCCGGACACTGGGACGAGATGCCTCGGATGCGCGCTGTCACCTCGCTGATGCGGGTACATCAGCTGGTGCTGACCGAGCTGGACGAGCTGTTGCGGCCGATGGGCCTGACCTTCGCCCGATATGAGGTGTTGGTGCTGTTGTCGTTCTCCCGTCGTGGCTCGTTGCCGCTGGGCAAGATCGGTGAACGGCTGCAGGTGCACGCCACCTCGGTCACGCCGCTGGTCAAGCGACTGGAGACCGCCGGTCTGATCACCCGGACACCGCATCCCGAGGACGGTCGCGCGGTACTGGCTGCCATCACGACCAAGGGTCGGGCAGTGGTGCAGCAGGCCACCGAGGCCATCGTCGGCGCCCGGTTCGCACTGGCCTCGATGACAGAGGACGAATGCGACCAGCTGACCAGGCTGTTGACGGCGCCGCGGTCCGCGGCCGGAGACTTCTGAGTGGTCCGGGTGCTCGGCATCGCCGACTCGGACTCCTACCTGAAGTGGAGCTCGGCCACGCTGGCAGCGATGCCGGCCGACTGGCAGACCGAGCAGGTGGTGGTCACGAACCCGATCCAGCCGTCAGCAGCGCAGGTGGCGCACGCCGCCGGCGACCGCCCGGTCCGCGTCCTCTCGTTGGCGAGGCTGGCCGCCTGGCTGCTGACGCACCGCCCGGACGTGGTCATGGTCGCCTGCACCGGGCCGGTGGTCCAGGCGATCCTGTCGTTGCCGTACCTCCGGCGTGGGGACCGGCGCCCGGTGTTGCTCACCGGCCTTCCGGGCATCAGCATTCCGGCCACTGTCCGTGCGGTGGAGTTCCGCGCCGGTGCCGACCTCTTCCTCGTGCACAGCGTCCGGGAGCGGCGGGAGTTCGCAGCCATCGGTGCTGCACGAGGGATCGAGCTCGGCTTCGTGCTGGCCTCGCTGCCCTTCGTCCGTCGCGCCGACGAGGTTGCTGGGGAGCACTCCGAACGGGCGGACCGGGTGTTGTTCGCAGCACAGGCCAAGGTGCCCCGCGAGCCGGAACAGCGGCGGGCGGTCCTGACGGCGCTGGCGGCCAGCCCACGGCTGCGACCGGTGGTTAAACTGCGGGCCGCTGCCGGGGAGGAGCAGACCCACAGGGAGCGGTGGCCCTATCCCGAGCTGTGGGCCGGGCTGGTGGCCGAGGGCGCCGTCCAGGCGGACGCGGTCGAGTTCACGGCCGGGTCGATGGAGCTGGCTCTGCGGACGACCGCGGGATTCGTCACGGTCTCCTCGACGGCTGCGCTGGAGGCGATGGGCGCCCGGATACCGGTACTCGTTCTCGGCGATTTCGGAGTGTCGGCCGAGATGATCAACCTGGTGTTCACCGGCTCGGGCTGTCTGGGCACCCTGGACGACCTGCGTGCGGGTCGGTTCTTCACCGCCAGTACCGAGTGGTTGGCCGAGAACTACTTCCACCCCGCTTCGAACAATGACTGGCTGCCGGCCCTGACCGCCCTGCTGGAGCGGCGTGGTCGCGCCGGGCTGCCCGGCAGGGAGCCGCAGCCGGTCGGTAGCAGCCGGTCCCGGAGCCGGTGGTTGCTCCGGCTGCTGCTGCCCGAGACCGCCTGGTTGACGGTGACCAGGCTTCGAGCCCGGATTCGACGGCTGCGCCGGCGTGCGCTGTCGCTTCGGGGCCGCACGCTCCGGGTCGACCAGGGGCGGCAGCCGTTAGTGGACGTCGGAGAGCAGCGGCACCACTGAGGAGGCCGGTCCGGCCGGAGCCTGCTCCACGGCCGCGAGCACCCGCTGGCAGAGCTCCCGCACCGCGCCCCGGCCGCCGGGGCGTTCCAGGACCACCCGGGCCGCGGCCAGTACCCGCGGATGGGCGTCCGGGACGGCGATCGGCCAGCCGACGACGGCGAGCGCACCGAGGTCGTTGACGTCGTTGCCGACGTAGGCGGTCCGCGCAGGGTCGACGCCGCGCGCGGCCAGCCAGCCGAGCAGTGCCGTCGCCTTGTCGTCGACTCCCTGCAGGACCGCGACTCCCAGCTTCTCGGCCCGGGCCGTCACCACCGGGTTGCGCTCCTTGGACAGGATCAGGAAGCCGACGCCGCTGCGGCGGATCTCGCCGATCCCCAGCCCGTCGCTACGGCTGACCCGGACAGTCTCGCGACCGCCCTCATCGACGTAGGCGGTGTCATCGGTGTGGACGCCGTCGAAGTCGGTGACGATGGCGTCGACGTCGATGGCCCACCCCTCGCCGGCCCATCCGCCGACCATCACAGCGGAGGCCTCCGCCACCGCCGCGCTCGAGTCGGCCGGGGCAGCGATGGCGTCGGCCAGGGGAGCGACGGCGTCGGCCAGCGCCAGCTCGTCGGCGGTGTCGATCTCGACCGAGCCGAGCTGCTGCACGGGAACGATGCCGATCCGGCCGAAGAACCGGTGTCGATGCTGCCGGAAGCCGTCGGTACGCATCGCGTAGAACGCGCCGGTCTCGCGGAAGTCGGGGCGGCGGTCCTGTCGTCGGGGCCGGCTGGTCTGGTCATGGTTCTGCCCGACGACGCACCCCGTCCCCGGCGACAGCGCCGGGTCCACGTCGCGCCACAGGAACTCGAAGGTCTCCACGCCCGCCAGTACGGTGTCGGCGCTGCCGCTGATGACCTTCGCCACAGCGCTGTCCAGGTCTGCCGGGGAGATGAAGGGGCTGGTGCACTGGACGAACAGCAGGACGTCGAAGACCGAGCCGCGGGCCTCGAGCCACTCCAGTGCATGGAGCAGGGCCGACTCCGAGGTGGCGGCATCACCGGCGAGACCGCCGGGCCGGTCTATCACCTGGGCCCCGGCTCGCCGCGCGGCCGCCGCGATGGCCGAGTCGTCGGTGGTCACGAAGACGGCGTCGACCAGGTCGGCCTCGGTGCAGGCCGAGACGGCCCGCTCGATCAGAGACCGGCCGCCGACCAGGCGCAGGTTCTTGCGGGGCACACCCTTCGACCCGCCACGGGCCGGGATGACGGCAACGGTTCGCATGCCCGGAACCTAGCCGCGTGATCTTTCCGGGCGGTGAACTGCGGATGACACCCCGACGACTGCTGCTCTGCGCGGTGGCTGCTGCTGTTCCGCAATGTAGTAGGACGTCCTACTATCAGGGAGAGGAGGTGCTGGTCATGGAGCAGCCCGGCAGGCAGGATTGGCAGGATGCCTACGCGGCGGCGCTGGCGAAGGGACAGGTGCGCAAGGCGGACTTCACCACCCTGTCGGGGGTCGAGGTTGACCCCGTGTACGGACCGCCGCCCGACGCCGACGACCCGCGGATGGAGCGGATCGGCTGGCCCGGTGCTTTCCCGTTCACCCGCGGCCTCTACCCGACCGGCTACCGCGGCCGGGAGTGGACCATTCGTCAGTTCGCCGGGTTCGGCAACGCCGAGCAGACCAACGAGCGGTACAAGATGATCTTGGCCGCCGGCGGGGGCGGCCTCAGCGTCGCCTTCGACATGCCGACGCTGATGGGACGTGACTCCGACGACCCGCAGAGCCTGGGCGAGGTGGGCCACTGCGGGGTGGCGATCGACTCCGCCGCCGACATGGAGCGATTGTTCGAAGGCATCGACCTCGGCGCCGTCACCACCTCGATGACCATCTCCGGGCCTGCGGTGCCCATCTTCTGCATGTACGTGGTCGCGGCCGAGCGGCAGGGCGTCGATATCGCCACCCTGAACGGCACCCTGCAGACCGACATCTTCAAGGAGTACATCGCCCAGAAGGAGTGGCTGTTCGCGCCCGAGCCGCACCTTCGGCTGATCGGCGATCTGATCGAGTACTGCACCAGCACCATCCCTGACTACAAGCCGTTGAGTGTCTCCGGCTACCACATCCGTGAGGCCGGCTCGACCGCCGTGCAGGAGCTGGCGTTCACCCTCGCCGACGGGTTCGGCTATGTGGAGCTGGGGCTCTCCCGCGGTCTGGAGGTGGACGCCTTCGCCCCCGGGCTGAGCTTCTTCTTCGACGCGCACGTCGATTTCTTCGAGGAGATCGCGAAGTTCCGTGCCGCCCGGCGGATCTGGGCCCGCTGGCTCCGGGATCGCTACGGCGCTCGTACCGAACGCGCCCAGTGGCTGCGCTTCCACACCCAGACCGCCGGCGTGTCGCTGACCGCGCAGCAGCCCTACAACAACGTGGTCCGTACGACGGTGGAGGCGCTGGCTGCGGTGCTGGGCGGAACCAACTCCCTGCACACCAACGCACTGGACGAGACGCTGGCGCTGCCGACCGAGGAGTCGGCCGAGATCGCGCTGCGCACCCAGCAGGTGATCGCCGAGGAGACCGGCGTCACCAACGTCGCCGACCCGCTGGGCGGCTCCTGGTATGTCGAGGCGTTGACCGACCGGATGGAGGCCGAGGCCGAGGCGATCTTCGCCCGGATCCTCGAGCTCGGCGGGGGAGCCGGCGCCGCTCACCCGATCGGCCCGATGACCGCCGGCCTGCTGCGCGGGATCGAGGACGGCTGGTTCATGGCCGAGATCGCTGACGCGGCGTTCGCGTACCAGACCCAGGTGGAGAAGGGTGACAAGCGGGTGGTCGGGGTCAACTGCCACACCACCACAGTGACCGGTGACCTCGAGATCCTCCGGGTCAGCCATGAGGTCGAGGTCGAGCAGCGACGGGTGCTGGCCGAGCGTCGGCAGACGCGGGACCAGTCCGCTGTGGACGCCTGCCTCGCCCGGCTGGTGCAGGCGGCCAGGAGCAACGACAACATGGTCGAGCCGATGCTGGCCGCAGCACGGGCGGAGGCCACGCTGGGAGAAATCTGCGGAGCGCTCCGGGAAGAGTGGGGCGAGTACACCGAGCTCGCCCAGTTCTGACTCTGCCGACCCCGCAGGACGACCTCGACGGCCGACCCGCAGCACAGCCCGACGCCTCCTGCGGCGGCGCCTAAGGGTGGCGGAGCCGAAAAGTCGTCAGACCGCGAGTTTTCGTGCCGGGCCTGTGGGTGGCGGGGCCGAGAAGTCGTCAGACCGCGAGCTTTCGGACGAGCGTGAGCCTGGCAGGGCCGAGAAGTCGTCCGATCGCGAGTTTTCGTACCGGAGCGTGGGCCTGGCAGGGCCGAGAAGTCGTCAGATCGCGAGTTTTCGTATCGGAGCGTGCGGGTGGCGGGGCGGAAAAGTCGTCAGATCGCGAGTTCTGTCGGGCGACGGCGCCGCTGCGGTTGAGAAGTCGCGGCGTGACGAGTTTTATGCCCGGGCAAGCGATCTCCGCCCATGAAAAGTCGCGTTCTGATGAGTTTTGGCGCCAGAGAGAGGGGCGGATCAGGCCCGCCGGCGGAGGCCGCGACCGGCCAGCATCACGGAATCGCCCGCAGGCTCCGACCGAGGTTGACCCGGGACTCCTCCAGGTGCGTGGCGTCGGTCAGCAGCGTCTTGCAGACGTTGATCTCCGCGACCAACAGGGCACGGAGTCGCGCATCGGGGTCGGGGGCGGTCGAGCTCAGGATGCCGTGCACGGAGAAGCGGACGATGGCGGGTGCGGACCGCCTGACATAGGCTCCCGGGCCCGGTTTCGCTCCGACCCAGAACCTCGATGCCCACCGTGCCGCCAGCGGTGTGCGTTCGAGCGCCTCGCGGGTCGGTTGGCTCAGGCTGTCACGTGGTCGGCCGTCGAGCTGGGCCAGCATCCGCTCGGTGGTGAGCAGCCCCACTGCCAGGGCGTTCTGCCGTTCGGCCGGGGACTCGGACAGGGCGGCGATCGCTGCCGTCCTGGCGATCAGCGCATACCACCGCAGGCCGTCCCCGTTCAGCCCGATCACCTCTGGGACCAGCACAGCCAGTGCGGACCGGGCCCGGTCGGAGGTGTTGTCGTTGACGAGCCGGGCCAGGCTGGACAGCAGCGGGTGGGTGCAGGCCGGGTCGTCGGTCCACGGCTCGCCAGCCAGGTAGGACGCCATCTCCATGAAGCAGGCGCCCTTGCGCGGGTTGCGGTGCCTGCCCACCGAGAGGATGGGCATGAACTCCCGGGAATCGACGCCAGTCATGATCACCTCACCTGCCTACCTGAGAATTCCAGTGTCTCCCCGGATGGCAGTTAGCGGAAGACCTCTTGGCGAGGAGTTCGGGTCAGCCGCCCAGCGTCGCCGAGACGACGGCCCTGGCCTCCTCCTGCACGCGGGCCAGATGCTCCGGTCCCCGGAACGACTCGGCATAGATCTTGTAGACGTCCTCGGTCCCGGACGGACGGGCCGCGAACCAGGCGGACTCGGTGCACACCTTCAGTCCGCCGATGGCGGCCCCGTTGCCCGGCGCCTCGGTCAGGATCGCGGTGATCGGCTCGCCCGCCAGCTCGGTGGCGGTCACCGCCGATGCGTCGAGCTTGGCCAGCTTGGCCTTCTGCTCGCGGTTGGCCGGCGCGTCCACCCTGGCGTACGCGGGAGAACCGTGCTCGGCCTCCAGCGCGGCATACAGCTCACTCGGACTCTTTCCCGTCACGGCCCGGATCTCGCTGGCCAGCAGGGCGAGCAGGATGCCGTCCTTGTCGGTGGTCCAGGTGCTGCCGTCCAGCGCCAGGAAGGACGCCCCGGCAGACTCCTCGCCACCGAAGCCGATGCTGCCCGAACGGAGTCCGTCGACGAACCACTTGAAGCCCACCGGGACCTCGATCAGTCGGCGGCCCAGCTGGGCCGCGACCCGGTCGATCATCGACGACGACACCAGGGTCTTGCCGATGCCGGCGTCCGGGCGCCAGCCGTCCCGGTTCGCGTACAGGTATTGGATGGCGACCGCGAGGTAGGCGTTCGGGTTCATCAGCCCGGCATCCGGGGTGACGATCCCGTGCCGGTCGGCGTCGGCGTCGTTGCCGGTGGAGATGTCGTAGTCGGTCCGGTTGTTGATCAAGCTCGCCATCGCGTTGGGGGAGGAGCAATCCATCCTGATCTTGCCGTCGGTGTCCAGGGTCATGAACGCCCAGCGCGGGTCGACGGTGTCGTTGATCACCTTCAGGTCGAGGCCGAGGTTCTCGGCGAGGTAGCCCCAGTAGTGCACGCTGGCCCCACCGAGGGGGTCGGCGCCGATGTGCAGGTCGCTGCCGCGGATGGCCTCCAGGTTGAGCGCGTTCGTCAGGTCGTCGCAGTAGCGGCCCAGATAGTCGAACCTGTTCAGCTGGGAGGAGACCGCCTCGAAGCGGGAACGCCTGATCGCCCGCGGGTCGGCCAGCAGCTCGTTGGCTCGCGCGGCGATGGCGGAGGTGGCGTCGGTGTCGGCCGGCCCCCCGTGGGGCGGGTTGTACTTGAAGCCACCGTCCCGCGGCGGGTTGTGCGAGGGCGTGACGACAATGCCGTCGGCGGTGTTGCTCGCATCATGAGTCTTGTTGTGGACGACGATCGCCCGGGACACCGCCGGGGTGGGGGTGTACTCGTTGTCGTTCTCGGAGCAGACCTCGACGCCGTTGGCGATCAGCACCTCGATCGCGGTGGTCCAGGCGGGCCCGGACAGGGCATGGGTGTCCTTGCCGATGAAGAGCGGACCGGTGATGTTCTGGCTGGCGCGATACTCCACGATGGCCTGCGTCGTGGCAGCGATGTGCGCGTCGTTGAAGGCCGCGTCCAGACTGGCGCCACGGTGCCCGGACGTGCCGAACACCACCTGCTGGTCCGGGTTGGTCGGATCCGGGGTCAGGTCGTAGTACGCGTTGACCACCGCGTCGACGTCGATGAGGTCTTCAGCCTGGGCCCGCTGGCCTGCGCGAGGATGTGCCATAGCGACATTGTGCCGTGTGCCGATCGGCGTCGACCTGCCGTCGTCGGATTATCTCGTTCCTGACAGGATGGAGGGCATGAGCGCGTCTAGTTTCAACCGTCCCGGTGCCATCGACCTGTCCAAGCTGGCCAAGCCTTCCCAGCCCGCGCCGGGTGCTCCGGCGTCCGGTGCCGGGGGCCGCGCGTCCTATGTGGTCGAGGTGACCGAGCAGACCTTCGACGCCGAGGTGATGCGCAAGTCGGTCCAGCACCCGGTCGTGGTCGAGTTCTACTCGCCGCGGGTCTCCACCGGTCAGCAGCTGTCCGACACGCTGGCCACCCTGGCCGCCGAGGCCGCCGGCAAGTACCTGGTTGCCCGGCTGAACGTCGACACCGCACCACAGATCGTGTCGGCGCTGGGTCTGCAGGCCGTACCCACCGTCGTGGCTGTGATCGGCGGCCAGATCGCGCCGCTTTTCCAGGGTGTGCTGCCGGCCGACCAGGTGCGTCAGTACCTGGACGAGCTGCTCAAGGCGGCCGTGGCCAACGGCATCGTCGGCAGGGCCGAGCCGGTCGCCGGATCGGAGTCGCAACCTGAGGCCGAGGCCGTGCCGGACCCCCGGTTCGCTGCCGCCGACGAGGCGCTCGAGCGGGGCGACTTCGCCGCCGCCCGGGACGAGTTCGACAAGCTGCTGCAGGCGTCGCCCGGCGATGCCGAGGCGCTGGCCGGCCGCGCCCAGGCTGGTCTGCTGGCCCGGACGACGTCGCTCAACGCCGACGAGGTGATGGCTCGGGTGGCGTCACCCGACGCCGACATCGCCGCCCATCTCGAGGCCGCTGACGTCGAGCTCGCCACCGGCCAGGCCGAGGCGGCCTTCAGCCGGTTGCTGACCCTGGTCCGGACCAGGACCGGCGATGACCGTGAGGCCGCCCGGGTGCGGTTGCTGGAACTGTTCGAGACCCTCGGCAACGCCGACGAGCGGGTGCTGAAGGCCCGCCGCGACCTGATGACCGCGCTCTACTGACCCTGCGGGGAGCCGGCTGGCCGGTGTTGGGTGCCGTCCCGGTACAGGTCCGACCCGCAGCCGCACTTCGCACACCTCGGTGGGCCTCGCACACGGTCGACCCTGGGTGAGGTGCGAGGAAGCTGTGCGAAGAGGGGGTGGGGAAGGCGATCGCCGCGCCAGCTAGACCTGCGGCGTCCCGTCCTCGAGGTAGGCGACCTCGTCCGGGCCGAGGGAGGCGGCGATGGCGAGCCGTCGATGCGAGAGCGGCGTGAGGTGCGCCGCGGCACCGGCGACGCTGACCAGATGCACCGCAGCGATCTCGCTGGGTTGCAGCGAGAAGGCGGCGATGTCGGACTCGGTGACCGTGCCGCCGTCGAAGATGAACTCCAGCGCGTCGTCCCAGCCGAGATAGGGCGGCATCCAGTCCACCAGCAGCAGCCTGGTGATCTCCAGGTCGATGCCGAGCTCCTCGCGCACCTCACGGACCGCGGCGTGCCTGGGTGGCTCACCCGGCTCGACGATGCCGCCCGGGAGCTCCCAGTCCCGCTTGAACACCGTGTCGCACAGCAGCACCCGGCCGTCCGGATGCCGCATCAGCACGTGCGCGATGGCGCGGGTGCGGGGCAGCGCGGAGTTCATCACACCGGAGAAGCCGTGTGGTCCCTGCACCTCGTCGCCGGCCAGCCGGGCATACAGCACCAAATCGGTGAAGTTGCCGTCAGGTAGCGGATGCACCTGCCGCCTGATCCCCTCCTGCCGGAAGCCGGCCCGCAGCACGGCGCCTCGCGACGCCCGGTCCGGGGCCGGGACGGCCACCTCCAGCCGACGCAGCCGCTGGTCGAGTAGCGCCTCTTCGGAGACGGCCACCAGAGCCCGGTGCAACACCTCCTGACCGACCTCGACATCCCAGCTGAGCACGCCGATCCCGCCGTCGCTGACGGTGATCGAGATATCGAGCTCAGCCACGCGGCCGCTTGGGGCGGGCCGGGCGCTGCGGCCGGGCCTTCCTGCCGGTGGTCCCGCCGGCGACCGCCGTCTCCGTCTCGGACCCGAGCTGGGTCGCCGGCGGGGTGAGCTCCGCCTCGAGCCGTCCGACCGCCTCGTCGGCCAGCGGCTTCTCCGGCTGGAACAACAGCCAGACAGCCCCCAGCGGAGGGATGGTCACATTGGCGCTGGCCTCGAAGCCATGGCTCGGCACCGGGTTGGCCACCACCTGTCCGAGGTTGCCGATCTGCCCGGTCCCGTCGTAGACGTCGCTGTCCGTGTTGAGGATCTCGGTCCAGACGCCCTCGTTGGGCAGCCCGATCCGATAGTCCGGGCGCGGCTCGGAGCTGAAGTTGGTCAGGCAGGCCAGGATCTGGCCGTCGCCGTCGAAACGCAGGAACGAGAAGACATTGCCGCCGCGGTCATCGGCGTCGATCCAGCGGAACCCGGCCGGGTCGTTGTCCAACCGCCACAGCGCCGGATGGTCGCGGTAGACCGCATTCAGGTCCTTGATCAGCCGTTGCACGCCCCGGTGACCCCAGTCGTTGGTGATCTCCCAGTCGAGGCTGCGCTCCTCGGAGAACTCCCGACGCTGGCCGAACTCGGTGCCCATAAACAGCAGCTGCTTGCCCGGGTGGGACCACATGAATGCATAGAACGCCCGCATAGTGGCGAACTTGCGCCACTCGTCCTGCGGCACCCGCTCGAACATCGACCCCTTGCCGTGCACCACCTCGTCGTGGCTGATCGGAAGAATGAAGTTCTCCGAGTAGGCGTACGCCATCGCGAACGTCATCTCATGGTGGTGGTGCTGGCGGTAGATCGGCTCGCGGCCGTAGTAGCGCAACGAGTCGTTCATCCAGCCCATGTTCCACTTGAAGCCGAACCCCAGGCCGCCGTACTCGACCGGGCGGGTCACCCCTGGCCATGAGGTCGACTCCTCGGCGATGGTGACCACGCCGGGCTTGCGCTGGTAGACGTGCGAGTTGACCCGCTGCAGCAGCTGAACGGCCTCGAGGTTCTCGTTGCCGCCGTACTCGTTCGGGATCCACATGCCGTCCTCGCGGCTGTAGTCCAGATAAAGCATGGAGGCGACCGCGTCCACCCGCAGCCCGTCGATGTGGAACTCGTCCAGCCAGTAGTAGGCGTTGGAGATCAGGAAGCTCTGCACCTCGTTGCGGCCGAAGTTGAAGACGAAGGTGCCCCAGTCGGGCTGCTCACCCTTGCGCGGGTCGGCGTGCTCGTAGAGGGCGGTGCCGTCGAACCGGCCCAGGGCCCATTCGTCGCGGGGGAAGTGGCCCGGCACCCAGTCGACGATGACGCCGATGCCGGCCTGGTGCAGCTGGTCGACCAGGTAGCGGAACTCGTCAGGGGAGCCGAACAGCGACTTCGGTGCGAAGTAGCCGGTCACCTGGTAGCCCCAGGAGCCGCCGAAGGGGTGCTCGGCGACCGGCAGGAACTCGACATGCGTGAAGCCCTGCCAGCGCACGTACTCCACCAGCTGGCTGGCCAGCTCGACGTAGGTCAGACCCTTGCGCCAGGAGCCGAGGTGTACCTCATAGATGCTCATCGGCTCGGCGTGCGGCTTACCCTCGCCGCGGTACCAGAGCCAGTCGTCGTCGCCCCAGCTGTACTGGCTCTCGTAGACGATCGAGGCGGTGTGCGGAGCGGCCTCACAGAAGCGGGCCATCGGGTCGGCCTTCAGCCGCCAGACACCGTCGGCGCCACAGACCTCGAACTTGTACAGGGCACCGGTGCCGACACCCTCGACGAAGGTGGCCCAGACGCCGGATCCCGGCACCAGCTGCATCGGTGTCTGCTCACCGTTCCACCAGTTGAAGTCGCCGACCAGCCTGACCGCACGGGCGTTGGGGGCCCAGACCGAGAAGCGGGTGCCCCGAACGGATCCCCGCTCGTCATCGGCGACGACGACCTCGTGGGCTCCCAGCCGCTTCCAGCACTCGGTGTCGTGCCCCTCGTGGAAGCCGGTGAGGTCCCAACCGGTGAGCCCTCCGTTCGGATCGAATGGCATCTCTTCTCCTTCAGCTCCCGGCCGCAGCCGAGCTATTGGCGATCGCAGCGACCGCCGCGAGCGGAATGTTCACCCAGTCGGGACGGTTACGTACCTCGTAGATCACCTCGTAAACAGCCTTGTCGGCCTCGTACGCCTGAAGCATGATCAACTCTTCCGGCGACAGCCGTCCGGTGTAGCCCTCCAGGAAGGCGCTCCGGCAGGCGGCGGCCCATTCGGCGCCGGCCGCACCGGGCACCGACGCCGCAGCGTAGTCGAAGGACCGCAGCATGCCGGCGACGTCACGCCAGACGCTGTCCGGAGCGCTGCGCTCGGCCAGCGTCTTGGCCGGCTCGCCCTCGAAGTCGATGATCTTCCAGCCGTCGGGCGTGCGCAGCGTCTGGCCCAGGTGGAAGTCCCCGTGCACGCGCTGGACACTCAGCTGCTGCCCGGCCAGGGCGTCGAAGCAGCGCAGCAGGCCCGGAACCAGGTCGCGCAGCGGAGCGGCGATGGCCGCGGCTCGGTGCACCCGCTCGGCCATGGTCGCCGCCACCGCGGCACCGGTCAGCTGGCCGGTCGGGAAGGAGGTGCGCAGTGCCCCGTGGATCTCGGCCAACGCCCGGCCCAGCGCTGCCGCCTCGGTGGCGAACTCCTTCCGCTCGCTCAGTGAGTCGAGCGCCAGGCCCCAGCCGTCCTCCGCCTGCTTGAACCGCTCGACGAGCATGCCCAGGTCGGCAGTCACCTCGGTGTCGCCCTGACGCCAGGAGCCCTCGAACCAGCCGAACAGCTTGGCCACGTCCGCGATGCCGTCCCGGCTCAACGCCTCGTGCACCTCGATGTCGAGGTTGTGTCCGAGCTCGAGCCGGCGGAAGACCTTCAGCATCGCCAGCTGGCCGAACATGATCGAGGTGTTGCTCTGCTGGCCGGCGAAGACCTCCGGCTCCTCGGTGCCGGTCAGCGCACCCCGATCGGTGAGGTGGAAGCTCGTGGAGGTCTCCCCGTCGTGGCTACGTGCCTGCCGGAGCAGCTGGGCCAGCAGCAGCTGGCACGCCTGCGGGTCGTAGACCGCGTCATAGCCGACGACCGGTCCCAGTTCGGGGTCGTCGATCCGCCAGATCTCGGCGAAGTGCCAGTCCGGATGCGGTGCGGGCCGGTAGGAGACCGGGATCTGGTAGAACTCGCTCGGCCCGCTCTCGGCTGCCGAACCGGTCGCGGTGTCCGCGAGATAGTTGATCTCGACGATCTCCACCCGCACCGCCGGCCAGGAGCCCGCCTCGGTCAGCCATGGCAGCGCGCTGACGCCGGTCAGCTCCGCCGAGCGGCCCTTGCCGCCGAACCAGCGCGCCTCGGTGACGTAGCTGAGTAGCCGCTGTCGATCTTCCGCCTCAGTCATGACAGGCGTACCTTTCCGTGCCTGGTAACGAATCTCACCGTCAGCTCTGCGGCCGAGCAGCAGCAGCCGGACGTTGCGGCACCAGCGTCAGGATGTGTGCCGGATCGTCGTGGGTGAGCCGGACGAAGGCCCGCATCCCCCACCGCCAGGTCTGGCCGGTCAGCTCGTCGTGCACCAGGCAGACCTCGTGGTCGTCGAGACCGAGCGCGGACATGTCCAGGTAGACCTCGGACTCGACCACGTTGTGTGGGTCGAGGCTGCAGATCACCAGCACGACGTCGTCTCCGGAGCGCTTGGAGTAGACGATCACGTTAGCGTTGGGCGCGTGGTGGAAGCTGAGGTGGCGCAGCTGCTGCAGTGCCGGGTGCTGGCGACGAATCTCGTTCAGCCGGCCGAGGAGCAGCGACAGGCTCTCACCTGAGGCCTCGGCCGCGGCCCAGTCGCGCGGCCGGTACTGATACTTCTCGGAGTTCAGGTACTCCTCGCTGCCCTGGCGGACGGCCTGGTGCTCGAACAGCTCGAAGCCGGAGTAGACGCCCCACAGTGGCGACAGGGTCGCGCCCAGCACCGCACGGATGGTGAAGGCGGTCTTGCCGCCGTACTGCAGGAAGGTCGGCAGGATGTCGGGCGTGTTGACGAAGAAGTTGGGCCGCACGATGGAGTCCGTCTCGGTGGACAGCTCGGTCAGGTACTCCTCGATCTCCCACTTCTCGTTCCGCCAGGTGAAGTAGGTGTAGGACTGGTGGAAGCCGACCTTGCCCAGGGTGTGCATCATGGCCGGGCGGGTGAACGCCTCAGCCAGGAACAGCACATCCGGGTCGGTCTTGCGCACCTCGCCGAGGATCCAGGCCCAGAAGTCGACCGGCTTGGTGTGCGGGTTGTCGACCCGGAAGATGCGCACTCCCTTGTCCATCCAAAACCTCAGCAGCCGCAGGCTCTCGGCGTAGATGCCGTCACGGTCGATGTCGAAGTTGATCGGATAGATGTCCTGGTACTTCTTCGGCGGGTTCTCCGCGTACGCGATCGAACCGTCGGCCCGCTTGGAGAACCACTCCGGATGATCATGGACCCAGGGGTGGTCGGGGGAGGCCTGCAGGGCGAAGTCCATCGCTACCTCCATCCCGAGCGACTTCGTCTTAGCCACGAAGGCGGCGAACGAGTCGAAGTCGCCGAGATCGGGATGGATCGCGTCGTGCCCGCCCTCGACGTTGCCGATCGCCCAAGGAGAGCCCGGATCGGCCGGGCCAGGCTCCAGGGTGTTGTTGGGACCCTTGCGGAAGGCGGTGCCGATCGGGTGGATCGGTGGCAGATAGATGACGTCGAAGCCCATCGCCGCGGCAGCCTCCAGCCGCTCGTAGGACGAGTCGAAGGTGCCGGACTTCCAGGTCTGGGTCTGCTCGTCGAACTCGGCGCCCTGGGAACGGGGAAAGAACTCGTACCAGGAGGCGAACAGCGCGGCCACCCGGTCACAGAAGACCGGGTAGTCGGGGCTGGGGGAGACCAGCTCGCGCGGCCCGTACTTCTCCATGGCAGCCCGGATCGCGGGCTTGAGCGCGGTCTCCAGCCGGTCCTCCACCTGCTGGCCCGAGGCGAAACCGTCAGCGGCGTGCCGGAGGTCGGCGGCAACGTCGTCGGCGCCGTCCTCGGCGGCCCGCTGGGCTGCCGAGGAGAGCAGCTCGGCGCCCTCGATGCAGACCAGCTGTACGTCGATCCCGGCCGGGATCTTGATCTCCGCGGTGTGCACCCAGGTCGCCCAGGGGTCGCTCCAGCCTTCCACCCGGAAGGTCCAGCGGCCCTCAGTGGTCAGCGCCACCTCGCCGGCCCAGCGGTCGAACCCGAGTGGGGTGGTGGGATGCATGCCGACCAGCTGCTCATTGCCGTCGGGGTCGGTGAGCACAATGCTGGCGTTGACCGCGTCGTGGCCCTCCCGGAAGACGGTGGCCTCGATCCGGAACTGCTCGCCGACGACGGCCTTGGCCGGGTAGGCGCCGCCTTCGATCACCGGTGACACACCAGTCACCGGGATCCGGCCGATCGGGGCACCCAGCGGCCGCGACCCGCTGGTCCCGGTCGGGGGTGGCCCGTCCTGCTGGACGCCGCTGGGGCGCTGCGGATCGGGGGTGGTCGCTTTCTTGGCGCCCGTGAGTGGGTCGCTCGAGGGGGTCTGAGGCGTCACACCCCCAACCTAGCGGCAACCAGCCGTCACGTCAGCGCCCGATCCTCCGCACCACCGCCGGCGCCCCTCCGCCCGACGCTCCGGTCACCGTGGCCGTCGGCCCGGTCAGACCAGTAAGGCAGAGGTTTCGGCACGACCCCTCCGGTGGCGCTACGGTATGCGCGTGCGCGCTATTCGTCGATTCACCGTCCGGCCTGTCCTGCCCGAGATCCTCAAGCCTCTCGGTGATCTGGCCCTCAACCTCCGCTGGTGCTGGCATGCCGACACCCAGGAGCTCTTCGAGAGCATCGATCCCACTCTGTGGGAGAGCTGTGACCACGATCCGGTCACGCTGCTCAGCCAGGTGTCACCCGAGCGGCTGGAGAAGCTGACCAAGGACCGCAAGTTCGTCAAGAACCTGCAGCTGATCCGGGCCGACCTCGACGACTACCTCACCGGTGAGCTCTGGTACCAGCAGTACGCCGCCGAGAACTCGGACGCGCCCAAGGCCATCGGCTACTTCTCGCCCGAGTTCGGCATCACCGAGGTGCTGCCGCAGTACTCCGGCGGTCTCGGCATCCTGGCCGGTGACCACCTCAAGTCGGCCAGCGACCTGGGGGTGCCCATCATCGGTGTCGGCCTGCTCTACCGGCAGGGCTACTTCCGCCAGTCGCTGAACGGGGCCGGCTGGCAGCAGGAGCGCTACCCGCTGATCGACCCGAACGAGCTGCCGCTGACGCTGCTGCACGACGACGACGGCCCGGTCCGGATCGAGCTTCCCCTGGACGGTCGTACGCTGCACGCCCAGGTCTGGGTCGCCCAGGTCGGACGCGTACCGCTGCTGCTGATGGACTCCGACGTCGAGGCCAACAGCGGTCCCGAGCGGGAGACCACCGACCGGCTGTACGGCGGTGGCACCGACCACCGGCTGGCGCAGGAGCTGCTGCTCGGCGTCGGCGGCGTGCGCGCGATCCGCCAGTACTGTCGGATCACCGGCAACGAGGCGCCGGACGTCTTCCACACAAACGAGGGTCACGCGGGTTTCCTCGGCCTGGAAAGGATCCGGGAGTACATGGAGCAGGGGCTCGCCTTCGACGCGGCCCTGGAACGGACCCGGGCCGGCACCGTGTTCACCACCCATACGCCGGTGCCGGCCGGCATCGACCGGTTCCCGAAGGAGCTGATCGCCCACCAGTTCTCCTCGTTCGGCCAGCTGCCGATCGAGCGGCTGCTGGCCCTCGGCAGCGAGGACTACGAGGGTGGCGACGACTCCAAGTTCAACATGGCCGTCATGGGGCTGCGGCTGGGCCAGCGCGCCAACGGCGTCTCCCAGCTGCACGGCGAGGTGTCCCGGGAGATGTTCCACGGGCTGTGGTCCGCCTTCGACACCAGCGAGGTGCCGATCAGCTCGATCACCAACGGCGTCCATCACCAGACCTGGGTGCACCACGGGCTGCTGCAGCTGCTGGAGACGGCGACCGGCGACCGGGACTCGGTGGTCGACGGGTACGACTGGTCGGGGCTCGACCGGGTCGACGCCAGCACGATCTGGGCGATGAAGCGGCAGATGCGCATCGACCTGATCTCGATGACCCGGCGGCGGCTGGCCGCCAGCACCAAGACGCGCGGCCTGGCCGGCTCGCCTGACTGGGTCAACAACGTGCTCAACCCCGACATCGTCACCTTCGGCTTCGCCCGCCGGGTGCCGTCCTACAAGCGGCTGACCCTGATGCTGCGGCATCCCGAACGGCTGAAGGCCCTGCTGACCCACCCGGACCGGCCGATCCAGATCGTGATCGCCGGCAAGTCGCACCCGGCTGACGAGGGCGGCAAGGCGTTGATCCAGCAGATGGTGCAGTTCGCCGACGCAGAGGACGTCCGGGAGCGGATCGTCTTCCTGCCCGACTACGACATCTCGATGGCCAAGCCGCTCTACCCGGGCTGCGACGTGTGGATGAACAACCCGCTCCGGCCGTACGAGGCCTGCGGCACGTCGGGGATGAAGGCCGCGCTGAACGGTGCCGCCAACCTCTCCATCCGCGACGGCTGGTGGGACGAGTGGTTCGACCCGGCGTACGGCTGGGAGATCCCCTCCGCCGAGGGGGTCGACGACCCCGAGTATCGCGACGACCTGGAGGCGCGGGCGCTGTACGACATCATCGAGAACGAGATCGTGCCGAGGTTCTATGACGTGGACTCCGACGGTCTGCCGCAGCGCTGGATCCAGATGATCCGCGACACGGTCGCGGGGCTCGGCCCGAAGGTGCTGGCCTCGCGGATGGTGCGCGACTACGTTACCCAGCTGTACACCCCGGCCGCGGCCTCGTCGGCGGAGATCGATGAGACGCCGGGCGGCGCCGAGGCGCTGGCGGAGTGGAAGCGACGGGTCCGCGATGCCTGGCCGAAGGTGACCGTCGACCACGTGGAGAGCCTGGCAGGCGACGCGGTGGAGGTGGGCGCCAAGATCCACGTCAGCGCGCTGGTGCGGCTCGGCGACCTCACGCCGGACGATATCGAGGTGCAGCTGGTCACCGGGCTGGTGGACAGCGATGACCAGCTCCATGCCACCCGGGTGAACCCGTTCCCGGCAGGTGTCGACCAACCCGGCGGCCTGCGCCGTTACGAGGGCTGGGTGAACGCCCGTCGGGCCGGCTCGATCGGCTACACCGTCCGGGTGGTCCCGTACCACCGGGAGCTGGCGAACGTCGCCGAGATGGGCCTGGCCGCCCTGCCGGCCGACCAGCCCACCCCGCCGACCGCCTAGCGCGCTCTGGGGTCGGTTTCCCAAGTCGACTTGGGAAACTGTCACTCAGCCAGGCAAATTCGCCTGGCTGAGTGACAGTTTCCCTGGCTCTGTACGGCTCTGTACGGCTCGCGGGGCCGGGTCAGGGCGTACGGATGAGCGTGACGATCTCGTCCAATGCGTCGCGGGCCGACGGGGAGAACAGTGGCATCGAGGCGAAGCCGTGGATCGCGTCCGCGAAGTTGATCACTCGCGTCTCGACCCCGGCTGCGGTCAGGATGTCGCCGTAGCGGATGCCGTCGTCGCGCAGCCCGTCCAGTCCGGCGACCATGATCAGGGCCGGCGCGACATCGGTGTGGTCGGGATGGTGCAGCGGGCTCACCCGCGGGTCGTCATAGCCTATGCTGTCCGGCCGACCCTGCGGCAGATAGTGCTGCCCGTACCACTCCAGCACCGGCCGGGTGACGATCGGCCCGGCGGCGAACTCTGCCACCGAGGGCGATCCGAGCGTCAGGTCGGTGGCCGGGTAGAGCAGGATCTGATGCCGGAGCGGCTGCAGCTGCGGGTCCTGACGGCAGGCGTCGCGATGCGCCAAGGCCACCAGTGCGGCCAGGTTGCCGCCCGCGCTGGCGCCCATCACCGAGACGTCGGCCGGGTCGGCTCCGAGCGCGGCCGCATGCTCGATCAGCCAGCGGGTTGAGTCCCAGGCATCCTGGAACGGTCCCGGCGCCGGATGCTCCGGGGCCATCCGGTACGCCACCGACACCACCACCGCCCGGGCCCGATCGGCCACCCGGCAGCACAGCCAGTCGGTCTGCGACAGGTTGCCGAAGACGAAACCGCCACCGTGGAAGTTGATCACCAGCGGCAGCTGCGAGTGCGGCTCCCGCGGCCACGGCTGATAGATGCGTACGGTCACCGCACCGCCGGTGACGGGCACCGGACGCTCGGTGATCCGCAGCCTGCGGCCGATCGGCCCGGACAGGATCCTGGACAGCACCAGCGGTGGCTCGTACCGCATCCAGGTCAGGTAGCGGTCCGTCGGCTCCGACGGGTGGGGCAGCATCCTGGACAGCCGGGTGAACAGCCTGGTCCGCCAGTGCACGACGACCTACTGGGCCCGCATCACGACAACGGTCCGGCCGGGAATGGTCAGCGTCGACTCGGCTGCCACCGGCTCGGTCGGCAGTTCGCCGTCGTTGCCGGTGTGCGCCAGCACGGTGTACTTGTCGGCCCAGAAACCGCCCGGCAGCCGGACGTCCACCGGGTCGACGCCGGCATGCACCCAGACGCAGAAGGCATCGCCCTGTTCGGTGTCGGGGTCACTGGTGGCGACGTACATGCCGAGCGTGCGACGGCCGCCGTCGGCCCAGTCGTCACCGGTCATCTCACCGCTGTAGCCGTTGAACCAGGCCAAGTCCTTCCGCCCCAGTCCGTCGCCCTCGGCGTCGACGAGCTCCTCGCCGTGGCGGAACTTCCGCGGCCGGAAGACGGCGCAGTCCGTTCGCAGCGTCAGCAGCGCCCGGGTCAGCGTGGTCAGGTCGTGCCACTCCTCCTGGGTGTCCCAGTGCACCCAGGAGATGGGGGAGTCCTGACAGTACGCATTGTTGTTGCCGCCCTGGGTCCGGCCGAGCTCATCGCCCGCGGTGATCATCGGAACCCCGGAGGCCAGGACCAGGGTCGCCATCATGTTCTTGGTCTGCCGGTGCCGCAGCGCCTTGATCTCCGGGTCGTCTGTCTCACCCTCGTAGCCGCAGTTCCAGGACCTGTTGTCATCCGAGCCGTCCCGGTTGGACTCTCCGTTCGCCGCGTTGTGCTTCACGTCGTAGGTGACCAGGTCACGCAGCGTGAAGCCGTCGTGGGCGGTGACGAAGTTGACCGAGGAGGAGATCGGCCGCCGATCGTGGTCGAAGATGTCCGGTGACCCCGACAGTCGTTGACCGAGCTCCTGGACACCGCCGATGTTCCCGCGCCAGAAGTCGCGGGTAAAGCCGCGGAAACGGTCGTTCCACTCGCTCCAGCCGTTGCCGAACGCGCCGACCTGGTAGCCGTAGGGTCCCATGTCCCACGGCTCGGCGATGATCTTGACCTTGCTCAGCACCGGGTCCTCACGCAGGGCCTGCTTGAACGGATGGTTCTGGTCGACGTGGTGCTGCTCGTCGCGGAGCAGAGTGGTGACCAGGTCGAAGCGGAAGCCGTCCACGCCCATCTCGGTCACCCAGTAGCGCAGCGAGTCCACCACCATCCGCAGCACCCCGGGCATCGAGGTGTCGACGGAGTTGCCGCAGCCGGTGACGTCATAGTCGTTGCGCAGGTCGTCGGTCAACCGGTAGTAGCCCTGGTGGTCGATGCCTCGGAAGGCCAGCGTCGGTCCCTCATGGCCGCCCTCGCCGGTGTGGTTGTAGACGACGTCCAGGATCACCTCGATGCCGGCCTCGTGCAGCGCGCTGACCATCTCCTTGAACTCGCGGACCTGGTCGCCCGTGGTGCCGACCGAGCAGTACGCGGCATGCGGGGCGAAGAAGCCGAGCGTGTTGTAGCCCCAGTAGTTCGACAGTCCGCGACCGATCAGGAACGGCTCGGAGACGAAGTGGTGCACCGGCAGCAGCTCCACGGCGGTGACGCCGAGGTTGACCAGGTGCTGGGTCACCGCCGGGTAGGCGAGACCCGCGTAGGTCCCACGCAGATGCTCTGGCACGGCCGGGTGCAGCTGGGTGTAGCCCTTGACATGCAGCTCGTACAGGACCGTGTCGGCCAGCGGCCGTGGTTCCGCGATCGGGGTGGGGGCGGGTGAGTCGGCCACCACCACGCTGAGCGGGACGGCCCTGAAGGAGTCGGTCAGGTCAGGCAGGTAGTCGGACTCGGCCGTGTGGTCCAGGATCGGGCCGGAGTAGTCGACACCGCCGGTGATCGCACGTGCGTACGGGTCGAGCAGGAGCTTGGCGGGGTTGAACCGCTTGCCCTTCTCCGGGTCCCAGTCGCCATGCACCCGGAAGCCGTAACGCTGTTCGGGACCGACCCCGGGCACGTGGACCGACCACACCCCGTCCGTGCTGCGGGTCATGTCGACGTTGTACTGGCTGCGGTCGGCCGCGACCAGCGCCAGCTCGACCCTGGTCGCTCGGGGGGCCCAGAGGCCGAAGGTTGTTCCGTTGCCGCGCACGTGAGCACCTAACAGGGAGGTGTCGGTCGGTGCCGGAAGGTCGGGATTCGTCATATCAGTTCTCGGTTCTCAGTCTCAAATGTTTCATGCTCTGTCAAGTAGTGCAGGGTTCGCTTCGTGTCAGTTGGCACCTGGATGCCTGACACGTGGTACGGCCGGAATGGAGCACCGGCGCTCCTCATTGTGCCGTCAACTACCGGCTGGTAACGACTGTGCGATCAGATCGGCACCAGATCGCAGCGGTTCGGCAACATTCTCGGGCTGGTGGATGGGCCTTTGGTGCTCTGCCGATTAGGCTGCCTGCCATGACCGCAGTGCGAGAGTCCTCCGACGTCGTCCGGCTCGACGTCGTCGAAGGGGTGGGCACGATCAGGATCGACCGGCCGAAGATGAACGCCCTCAACCAGGAGGTGCAGGACCGGATCGGTGCGGCGGCGGCCGAGGTCTCGGACCGCGACGACATCTCCGCTGTGGTGATCACCGGTGGGCCCCAGGTGTTCGCCGCGGGCGCCGATATCAAGGAGATGGCGGGACTGTCGTATCCGGAGATGGTAGCGCACTCGGCGCGGCTGCATCAGGCGTTCACGGCGGTCGCCCGGATCCCGAAACCGGTCGTTGCGGCGATCAATGGCTACGCCCTCGGCGGCGGCTGCGAGCTGGCCCTCTGCGCCGACGTCAGGATCGCGGCCGACGATGCGATCCTCGGTCAGCCGGAGATCAAGCTGGGCGTGATCCCCGGCGCCGGCGGCACCCAACGGCTGACCAGGCTGGTCGGCCCGAGCCGGGCCAAGGACATCATCTTCACCGGCCGGTTCGTGCAGGCGGCCGAGGCGCTCGCGATCGGGCTGGTCGACCAGGTCGTCCCGGCCGATGACGTGTACGCCACGGCGGTGGTCTGGGCCCGCCAGTTCGTCGGTGGCCCCCGGCTGGCGCTGCAGGCTGCCAAGGAGTGCATCGACCGGGGCAACGAGGTCGACCTGGATACCGCCCTGGTGATGGAGCGGCAACAGTTTGCCGCCCTGTTCGCCACCGAGGACCGCACCATCGGCATGCGGTCGTTCGTGGAGCTCGGCCCCGGGAAGGCGCACTTCGTTGGCCGCTGACCGTCCGCCGGCAACCCCGGAGCAGGTGGAGGCAGCCTGGTCGGACAACAAGCTGGCCCAGGTGCTCTATCACGACTGGGAGGCAGCCAGCTATGACGACAAGTGGTCGATCTCGTACGACGAACGCTGCATCGCCTACGCCCGCGACCGGTTCACTGCGATCGCCGGCAACAGCGGCTGGCCGTACCCGACCGCGCTCGAGGTGGGCGCCGGCACCGGCTTCTTCACCCTGAACCTGATGCAGGCCGGTGTCATCGCCACGGCCTGCGTCACCGACATCTCTGAAGGCATGGTCAGGGCTGCCGAGCGCAACGCAGCCGGGCTCGGCCTGCAGGTCGAGGGCCGGGTCGCCGACGCCGAGACGCTGGGGTACGCCGACGACACCTTCGACCTTGTGGTGGGGCACGCGGTGATCCACCACCTCCCCGATGTCGAGCTGGCGTTCTCCGAGATCCGCCGGGTGCTGAAGCCCGGCGGCCGGGTGGTCATCTGTGGTGAGCCCACCCGCTGGGGCGACTTCGTCGCCCGTCGGCTGTCCCGGGCCACCTGGTTCGTGACCACCCACCTCACCCGGCTGCGGCCGCTGCGCGGCTGGTCACGGCCCAAGGCCGAGCTGGACGAGTCGTCCCGCGCTGCCGCGCTCGAGGCGGTGGTCGATCTGCACACCTTCGACCCCGACACCCTGGCCAGGACGGTGCGTCGGGCCGGTCTGGTCGAGGTCAGTACGGTCACCGAGGAGCTGACCGCGGCCTGGGTCGGCTGGCCGATCCGCACCTTCGAGGCGGCCGTGCCCGAGGAGAAGCTGACCTGGGGCTGGCGGATGTTCGCCTACCGGACCTGGCTCCGGCTGAGCGCTGTCGACCGGGTGCTGGCCCGGATCGTCCCGGACGAGCTCTTCTACAACGTCTCGGTCACCGGCATCAAGCCGGTGCGCTGACCGGTCGCCCCGGTCGCGACGGCGACGTGAATCTCCTCCGGACCCTCCGGTGGGTGGTCCGACACCGGTTCTACACGCCGGCGCACCTGCGAGCCGCGCTGCGGTTCACGATCGCCCGACTGCGTCACCCCGAGGTCGAGTTCGAGGGCTTCGTCTTCCTCGGCCGGCAGGTCGAGCTCACCGTTCGAGCGGGCTATGGCCGGCTGGTGATCGGAGCCTGGACCCATCTGGCGGACCGGGTGAAGCTGCGGGCCCATGAGGGAACGGTGCGGATCGGCAGCAAGTGCGTACTGGGCTACGACCTGACCCTGAACGCCTACCTCGATGTCGAGGTGGGCGATGCGACGATCATCGGCGACCACGTCTACATCTGCGACTTCGACCATCGGACCGAGGACGTGCACAGGCCGATCAAGGACCAGGGCCTGGTCAAGTCACCGGTGCGGATCGGTGCGGACTGCTGGCTCGGATCACGGGTCACGGTGCTGCGTGGCACGGACCTGGGGGACGGCTCGGTCGTCGCGGCGCATGGCGTCGTCCGAGGGAGCATCCCGGCCCGGTCCATCTGCGCCGGGGTACCGGCCGTCGTGGTGGCCAACCGGGACGGGCGTTACGCCGACCAGGCCGCCCTGCGCGCCTACGTCAAGGGGCTCGGTGACCACGCCGCAGAGCAGGTGCGCCGGCTGCAGCGGGGCGAGGGATGAGCGTTGCCAGGCCCGCAGTTACGCTGTGACGCGACACCCACGCCTGGTTACTCGTGAGTAATATAAGGTGGGTCGAGTCCTCCGCGCAGCCCGCTGCGCCGCACAGAAGGCGAGAAAGATGAAGATCGTCGTCCTTGTCAAGCACGTCCCGGACGCGACCGGTGAGCGTGGCTTCGCCGCCGACGGCACGGTGGACCGGGCCGCCAGCGACGGTCTGTTGTCCGAGCTGGACGAGTACGCGGTGGAACAGGCGCTGCAGATCGCCGAGGCCAGCGACGATGTCGAGGTCGTCGCGCTGACTCTCGGCGGCGACGAGGCGGCCGACGCCATCAAACGCGCGCTGCAGATGGGTGTCGGTGCCGGCATCCACATCAACGACGAGGCCGTGCACGGCTCCGACGCCCTGGCCACCAGCGCCATCCTGGCCGCGGCGGTCACCAAGGCCGCACCCGATCTGGTCATCTGTGGGATGGCGTCCACCGACGGCTCGATGGGCGTGGTGCCGGCGATGCTGGCCGAGCGGCTGGGCTGGCCCGCCGTGACCTTCGGCTCCAGCGTGACGGTGTCCGCCGATACCGTCACCATCCGCCGTGACGGTGACACCGCCAGCCAGACGATCGAGGCGAAGCTGCCAGCGGTGGTCAGCGTGACCGACCAGTCCGGCGAGGCCCGCTACCCGTCCATGAAGGGGATCCTGGCGGCGAAGAAGAAGCCGGTCGAGCACTGGACCCTGGCCGACCTGGGGGTCGACGCCGGGTCCGTCGGCCTGGCGGCTGCCTGGACCAGGGTGCTCGAGACGTCTCCGCGACCACCCAAGGAGGCGGGCCGGGTGGTCACTGACGAGGGGGGCTCCGGAGCCAAGGCGCTGGTCGACTTCCTGTCCGCCGGCAAGTACATCTGAGTCGAGAGAACGGTCTGCTGCCATGTCACCTGTTGTCCCCATGTCACCTGTTGTTGTCGTCGTCGAGCACCTGGACGGTCAGGTCGCCAAGCCCACCCTCGAGCTGCTCACCCTGGCCCGTCGGGTCGGCGATCCGGTGGCGGTCGTGTTCGGCGCCGGTGCGGACGCCCTCGCTCCGGGCCTGGGCCAGTACGGTGCGGCCCAGGTGCTGTCGGTGACCGACCCCGCCCTGGACGACTTCCTGGTCGCACCCAAGGCCGAGGCGCTGGCCCAGATCTGCGCCCGGCTGCAGCCTGCTGCCGTGCTGTTCACCTCCACCCTGGAGGGCAAGGAGATCGCCGCCAGGCTGGCGGTCAAGCTGGGCTCCGGCCTGATCACCGACGCCACCGACCTCGCCGCCACTGACGGAGTGGTGACCACGACCCAGTCGGTCTTCGCCGGCAACTGGACCGTACGCGCCACTGTCAGCACCGGAGCACCCGTCGTCACCGTGAAGGCCAACGCCACCGCCCCCGAGCCGGCCCCGGTCGAAGCCACTGTCGAGCAGGTCGAGGTGAGCATCTCGGACGCGGCCAAGACCGCCAGGATCGTCTCCTCAGAGCCGAAGAAGGAGAGCGGTCGACCGGAGCTGACCGAGGCGGCCATCGTGGTCTCCGGAGGGCGGGGGACCGGTGGTGACTTCAGCGAGGTCGAGGGTCTCGCGGACGCGCTGGGCGCGGCCGTGGGTGCCTCCCGTGCGGCGGTCGACTCCGGCTGGTACCCGCATTCGTACCAGGTCGGGCAGACCGGCAAGACGGTCTCACCGCAGCTGTACGTGGCCGCCGGCATATCCGGCGCCATCCAGCACCGCGCCGGGATGCAGACCTCGAAGGCCATCGTTGCGGTCAACAAGGACCCCGAGGCGCCGATCTTCGCCCTGGCCGATCTCGGTGTCGTCGGTGACCTGCACACCGTGCTGCCGGCGGTCACCGCCGAAGTCCAGGCGCGCAAGGGCTGACCAGGGTCTTGGCTCACGATTCCCGTAGCGGACGCTGGCTGCGTACGCTTCAAGGGTGACCCGGACCTACCTCGACCATGCGGCGACGACGCCGATGGTGCCGGCCGCGGTTGAGGCGATGACCGCTCAGCTCGGCCAAGCCGGCAACGCCTCCTCGCTGCACGGGTCGGGCCGCGCGGCGCGCCGAGTGGTGGAGGAATCGCGCGAGGAGATCGCCGCCCTGGTCGGCGCCCGGCCCACCGAGGTCATCTTCACCTCCGGCGGGACCGAGTCCGACAACCTCGCCGTCAAGGGTGCCTTCTGGGCCGGCCGGGAGCGAGGCAGGTCGCGGCTGATCGCCAGCGCCGTCGAACACCACGCCGTCCTGGACCCGCTCGACTGGCTGGAGCGGACCCAGCAGGCCACCGTTGATCTGGTGGGCGTCGACGGGGACGGCCGGGTCGACCTGGCCGCCCTGACACAGTCGCTGGCGGCCGCCGACGATGCAGCGCTGGTGTCGGTGATGTGGGCGAACAACGAGGTCGGCGTGGTCCAGCCGGTCGTCGAGATCGCCGAGCGGGCCCGCGAGCGGGGCGTCGTCTCGCATTCAGACGCTGTACAGGCGGTCGGGCAGCTCGAGGTCGACTTCGCCGACTCCGGCCTCGACCTGCTCACCCTTACCGCACACAAGCTCGGCGGTCCGTACGGCATCGGTGCGCTGCTGGCCCGTCGAGAGCTCACTCTGACCCCTGTACTGCACGGTGGCGGCCAGGAGCGCGAGCTCCGGTCCGGGACCCTGGACGTGCCTGCGGTGGCGGCGTTCGCGGCGGCGATCCGGACCGCGGTCGGTGACCGCCCGGCCGCGCGAACCCGGCTCCGTGGGCTCCGCGACCGGCTGGTCGAGGGCATCCTGGCCACCGTGCCCGGTGCCATCGAGAACGGTCCCGCCGCCGTCGACCAGCGGCTGCCCGGCATCGCCAACCTGTGCTTTGACGGCTGCGAGGCCGACTCACTGCTGCTGCTGTTGGACGCGGCCGGCATCGACTGCTCCGCCGGGTCCGCCTGCTCAGCCGGGGTCTCGCAGCCGAGCCATGTGCTGCTGGCGATGGGCCGCACCGGGCGCGAGGCCAGATCCGCGCTGCGGTTCTCGCTGGGGCACAGCTCAACCGCGGCGGACGTGCAGGCCGTGCTGGCGGTGCTGCCCGAGGTGGTGCAGCGAGCCCGACGAGCCGGGTCGATGACGGGATAGTCTTTCTCGGTTGCCAGTTTCGCGTCCTCAAGCAGGCACGCCAGGAAGAGGTTGTGATGAAGGTTCTTGCCGCCATGTCCGGCGGGGTCGACTCGGCCGTCGCGGCGGCCCGTGCCGTGGAGGCCGGCCATGAGGTGACGGGCGTGCACCTGGCGTTGTCGAAGAACCCGCAGTCGTTCCGCAGCGGCGCCCGTGGCTGCTGCTCCAAGGAGGACGCGCACGACGCTCGCCGGGCCGCCGACGTCCTCGGCATCCCGTTCTATGTCTGGGACCTCTCGGACCGGTTCGCCGAGGATGTGGTGGACGACTTCGTCGCCGAGTACGCCGCCGGCCGTACACCCAACCCCTGCCTGCGCTGCAACGAGAAGATCAAGTTCGCCGCTGTGCTCGACCGGGGCGTGGCTCTCGGCTTCGATGCCGTCTGCACCGGGCACTACGCCCGTCTGGTGCGAACCGATGCGGGGGTGGCGATGCATCGTTCCACCGACCCGGACAAGGACCAGTCTTACGTGCTGGCGGTGCTCAACCAGGATCAGCTGGCTCGCTCCTACTTTCCCCTCGGCGGCTCGCTGAAGAGTCAGGTCAGGGCCGAGGCTGAACGGCGCGGGCTGTCCGTCGCCGACAAGCCGGACAGCCATGACATCTGCTTCATCGCCGACGGTGACACCGCCGGTTTCCTCGATCGGCACCTCGGTGCGAGGCCGGGTGACATCGTCGACACCAGCGGTGCCCTGGTGGGCCAGCACAACGGGAGTCACCAGTTCACGATCGGTCAGCGTCGAGGACTGCGGCTCGGGGTTCCAGCCGATGACGGCAAGCCACGTTATGTGCTGGACATCTCGCCGGTCACCAACACGGTCACTGTCGGACCGCACGAGGCGCTGCTGGTCAGCCGGATCAGCGGGATCCGGCCCAGCTGGACCCAGCAGCCGCTGACCGGCGACTGGTCGGGTCAGGTCCAGGTGCGTGCGCACGGTTCCAGCCTGGCCGCGGATGTCCGGATCCGTCCCGATGAGCTACAGGTGACGCTGGCCGAGCCGACCGCTGGCATCGCCCCTGGGCAGGCGGTGGTCCTCTATGACGGGGACCGGGTCGTCGGCAGTGCCACCATTGCGGCAGCCCGGCCGTGAGCGAGGAGTGGACCGGCATCCGGGTGACCGGGATCGGCTCCTGGCCGGGGGAGGAGATGGCCGACGCGGTGAAGATCGCCTTCGCCGAGTGTCCTCGGCTGCCTTACCTGCCCGAGCTGCCGGCGCGCGGGGTCGGCGCTCAGCTGGTCGGCCGCGGCGCCGCGGCGCTGTCGGGATTGGCCGTGGACCTGCAGCCCGCAGGCTGGCGGCTCACCGGCGCCTCCAGCGGTGACCACCTCCGGGCCAAGGCCCTGCTGCGGAACGACCTGGACGAGCTGGAGGAGCAGGCCCAGGGCTACCAGGGACTGCTGAAGTATTCATTCGCCGGGCCGTGGACGCTGGCCGCGATGATGGAACGGCCGCAGGGGGATCGGGTGCTGGCCGACCACGGCGCCCGCCGGGAGCTCGGCGAGTCGCTGGCGGAGGGGATCGTCACACTGCTGGCGGAGATGCAGCGCCGGCTGCCCGGGACGCAACCCGTGCTGCAACTGGACGAGCCACTGCTGCCGTCGGTGCTGGCGGGAGACATCGCCACCGCCAGCGGGTTCTCCCGGCATCGCCGCGTCGATCGGCCCGAGGTCGGTGACAGCTTCGCCGCGTTCGTGACAGGGTTGGAGCGCGTCGGCGTCGACGCAGCGTTGACGGTTCACTGCTGCGCCCGCGGGGTGCCGGTCGAACTGCTGCACCAGTCCGGCGTCGTCGGAGTCGGGCTTGACCTCGAGCTTGCCGACAGCAGCACCTGGGATCAGCTCGGGGCTGCGATGGAGGGCGGACTGTGGCTGGGGGCTGGAGCGCTTTCCACCCGCGGGCAGCTGAACGCCGACCAGGTTGCGGCCAGCGTGCTGGCCCCGATCCGTCGACTCGGTCTGGCGCCGGAGGTCTCCAGTCGGATGGTGCTCACCCCTGCGTGCGGACTCGCCGGGCTGGACCAACCGGCGGCGCTGCGGGCGCTGCGGACGCTCCGTACGGCGGCGGACATCGTCAGCGACCAGCTCGCCGCCTAGCTGGGACGGGGCCCATGGTCCTCTGCTGGCGACGGGGCAGCGCGTACGAAAGCCTGTCGACGCTGCTCGAGGTACCGCCGTTCGGGTTGGACACTGTTTCGCTACCGAACCCGACCCGGCGGACGAGGCTCGGGGGGCAATGGACGCGAAGGGCCAGCCAGGGAATTGCGGGCGGAAGGGCTTGTATTCGAACACGCGTTCGATTAAGATGCATTGGTGACCATGACAACCACCCTCGATCCAGTGCCCACCGCGGTCGCTGCCGAGCACGGTGGTGTGGCGGCTCTGCTGGACGAGCTGGATGCTGCGCTGGGGCGGGTGGTGGCGGCGTTCGAGTCCGGCGGCTTGCAGCGCGAGTCCGACGACGCTCTGCTGGAGGTGCTGCGGCGGGTGGAGGCGCATCGGAACCGGTTGGCCCTGCTGGATCATGCAATGGTCGACGAGGTCCAGGTCCGCGAGTTGGGGTTGCGGTTGATGCTGCGTCACACCAAGGGCCTGCTGATGCGGGTGCTGCGGATCCCTGCCGGTGAGGCGCGTGCCCGGGTGGAAGCGGCCGAACTGTTGCGGCGCCGGACCGATCTGAACGGAGCGCCGCTGGTGTCACGGCGACCCGCGGTGGCGGCGGCACAGCGTGACGGGGCGGTGAGCGCGGCGCAGGTGCGGGTGCTCGCCGAGTGTCTGTCAGATCTGGAGTGGGCCGGGCTCGACCCGGATCAGGTCGCGGAGGTCGAGACCGCGCTGGTGGCGGATGCGCGGGTATTCGGCCCGGCAGAGCTGCGGACCGTGACCGAACAGGTGACCGACCTGCTCATCCCAGACGCCACCCCACCACGCGACGACCTGATCCGCGAGCGGCGGTGCCTCGCGTTGCACCCGACCCGCGATGGCTCGTATCGGCTCAGCGGCCTGCTGACGGCCGGCGCCGGCGCGACCATGTGGGCTGTGTTGTCGCCTCTGGCCGCACCGAGACCAGAAGGCCCGGAGGGTCCCGACCGGCGTAGCAGTGCCCAACGCTGGCACGACGCCCTGGCCGACGCCGGCGATCGGCTGCTCCGCTCCGGTGACCTGCCCGACAGTGGCGGCACCCCCGCCACGATCATCGCCACCATCACCATCGATGACCTGCTGAACCGGACCGGACACGCCACCACCGCCGACGGGGTCCGCCTCAGCGCAGCCGAGCTGCTCACCCTGGCCAGCGAGGCCGACCTGATCCCCGCCTTCCTCTCGTCACACGGAGCCGTCCTCGACCTCGGTCGCTCCCGCCGGATCGCCAACCGCACGCTCACCCACGCGCTCTATGCCCGCGACGGTGGCTGCACGTTTCCCGGCTGCGAGCACCCGGCGCCCTGGTGCGAGCGCCACCACATTCTCGACTGGGCCCAGGGCGGCGCCACGGCGCTGCACAACATGACCCTCCTCTGCGGCTATCACCACCGCGAGTTCGCGGCCCACGGCTGGACCTGCCGGATGGGACCCCACCAACTCCCCGAATGGATCCCACCTCCACACGTCGATCCTCAGCGGACCCCGATCACCAATCACCGACTCGTGAAGAAGAAATGAACACCGCCCTGCGCCACGAGTAACTCGTAAAGATTTGACATTGTCTGCGCTTCGCGCGCCGCTGGCGTCCATACGGAGGCACGATGGAGATGTGCAGATCTTTCTCGAGACCGAGCGGTTGATCTTGCGCAGATTCACCGCGGCCGATGTGGACCACCTGGCGTCGCTGGATAAGGACCCCGATGTGATGCGCTACATCAACGGCGGTCGAGCCACCTCACGGCAGGAGATCGCCGACGAGGTCCTGCCCAGCCTGCTCAGCTACTACAACCGCCCCGACGGCTTCGGCTACTGGGCCGCCATCGAGAAGTCGACCGGCCTGTTCATCGGATGGTTCCATCTGCGACCCCCCGGCTACACGACCGACGGGGCCCCCGAGATCGGTTACCGACTACGCCGATCGGAATGGCGCAAGGGCTTCGCGACCGAGGGGTGCCGAGCCCTGATCCGCAAGGCGTTCACCGAGCTGGGCGTTGAACGGGTCGTCGCGGAGATGCTGTTCGTCAACAAGGGGGCACGACGCGTGATGGAGAAATGCGGCATGCACCATGTCCGGACGTTTCAGTCCGACTGGCCAGATGCCTTCGAGGGGGCCGAGTTGGGAGACGTGGAGTACGCCGCGGAGCGTGACGACTGGCTGATCTGGGACAAGGAGAACTGAGCACCCGACGCGCCCCAGCCCAGCAGACGGCCCGATCGGCAGAGAGATGAGCGCTGTGGAGATCTTCCTTCAGACCGAACGGCTGCTGCTGCGTCGCTTCACCCCTGACGACGTCGACCACCTGGTGAGGCTGGACAGTGACCCGGCCGTGATGCGCTACATCACCGGTGGAGCGCCCACCAGCCGACAGGAGATCGCCGAGGAGCACATCCCGGCCTACCTGCGCTACTACCGCGAGTACGCCGGCTACGGCTTCTGGGCGGTCGTCGAGCGGCGCACCGGCGAGTTCATCGGCTGGTTCCATCTGAGGCCGGGTCCAGCCCAGCCTCCGGACGCGCCTGAGCTGGGATACCGCTTCGTCCGTGCCAGTTGGGGGCAGGGCTTCGCTACCGAGGGGTCACTGGCCCTGATCCGCAAGGCGTTCCTGGAGCTGGGTGCCAGCCGGGTGAACGCCAACACGATGGTGATGAACACCGCGTCCCGCCGGGTGATGGAGAAGGCCGGGCTTACCCAGGGGCGGATCTTCGTGGGGGACTGGCCGGTGGCGATTCCCGGTGATGAGGAGGGTGACGTCGAGTACGCGGCCGACCGCGCCGAGTGGCTTGCCTGGGACGCGGCACGTGCGGCCGGGTCCGGCGGTCCCGATGAGGGGGCGGATCGGTCCGTCTCGGCTGTCAGCGACGGCCGCTAGATTGGCCTGCGTGACTAGCGATCTGGAGTCCCCCGACCCCGACCTGGACGATGCCGACCTGCACGATCCTGCCCTGGTTCTGTCCGAGCCTGAGCCGGCTGCGCGGGAGCGGCACGCCTCGCTGTCGGAGGAGGTGGAGGAGGCCCGCTGGCGCTACTACGTCCTCGATGCCCCCACCATCTCCGACGGCGAGTTCGACGCCCGGATGCGCGAGCTGGAGGCCCTCGAGGACCGGTTCCCGGCGCTACGGACGCCGGACTCTCCCACCCAGAAGGTCGGCGGCGCACCGTCGACGACGTTCAGTCCGGTGGAGCACCTGCAGCGGATGATGAGCCTGGACAACGCGTTCTCGTTCGAGGAGCTGGCGCACTGGTCGCAGCGCGCCGTCCGGGAGCTGGGGGAGAGGCAGATCACCGAGTCCGGATACCTGTGCGAGCTCAAGGTCGACGGCGTGGCTCTCGACCTGGTGTACGAGCAGGGTCGGCTGATGCGGGCGGCCACCCGCGGCGACGGCAGGATCGGCGAGGACGTCACCGACAACGCACGCACCATCAGCACCATCCCGGAGCGGCTGGCGGACGACGCGCCGGGGCTGCTCGAGGTCCGTGGCGAGGTGTTCTTCGCGGTCGCCGACTTCACCCGGTTGAACGAGACCCTGGTGCTGGACGGAAAGGCGCCGTTCGCCAACCCCCGCAACGCGGCCGCCGGCTCGCTGCGGCAGAAGGACCCCCGGGTGACCGCGTCACGTGCATTGGGCTTCGTGGCACACGGGGTCGGGGCCGCCGAGGACTTCGAGGCGGTTCGGCTGTCGGACGCCTACACCGCACTGGCCCGCTGGGGCATCCCGGTCAGCAGCCACAGCAAGGTTTGCCGGACCCTCGAGGAGGTCTGGCAGTTCATCGAGCAGTACGGAGAGAACAGGCACTCGGTCGAGCACGAGATCGACGGCGTGGTGGTCAAGCTCGACCACCGCACCGTCCAGGACCAGCTCGGCTCCACCTCGCGGGCCCCCCGCTGGGCGATCGCCTACAAGTACCCGCCGGAGGAGGTCACCACCAAGCTGCTCGATATCCAGGTCAATGTGGGGCGGACCGGTCGGGTCACCCCGTTCGGCGTGATGGAGCCCGTGCAGGTGGCCGGGTCGACCGTCTCTATGGCCACCCTGCACAACGCCAGCGAGGTGGTCCGCAAGGGAGTGCTGATCGGCGACACGGTGGTGCTGCGCAAGGCCGGTGACGTGATCCCCGAGATTGTCGGTCCGGTCGTCGATCTCCGCAATGGCAAGGAGCGGGCGTTTGTGATGCCCACGCACTGCCCGGCCTGCGGAAGCGAGCTGCGGCCGGAGAAGGAGGGCGACGCCGACATCCGTTGTCCCAACACGCGCGCCTGCCCCGCGCAGCTCCGGGAGCGGCTGTTCCACCTGGCGAGCCGGGCCGCCCTCGACATCGAGGTGCTGGGGGAGTCTGCGGCGCATGCACTGCTGGACGCTGGCCTGATCATCGACGAGGGCGACCTGTTCGACCTGGACGAGGAGAAGCTGGCCCGGTCGCCCTTCTTCACCACGCAGAAGGGTGGGCTGTCGGCCAACGGCAAGAAGCTGTTGGCCAACCTGGAGGAGGCCAAGACCCGGCCGCTGGCCAAGTTCCTGGTCGCCTTGTCCATTCGACATGTCGGCAAGGGGGTGGCGCCGGACCTGGCGGCCGCTTTCGGTGACATCGACGCGCTGGCGGCGGCGACCGAGGAGGAACTGGCCGCGGTCGACGGGATCGGCCCGACGCTCGCCGCTTCCATCCGGGAGTGGTTCGCCGAGCCCTGGCACCGAGCCATCGTGGCCAAGTGGCAGGCCGCGGGCTGCGTGATGCGGGACGAGAAGGTCGAGGGCCGCGAGCCCACCCTGGCCGGGCTGACCTTCGTCGTCACCGGGTCGCTGTCGGGCTACACCCGCGACTCGGCGGCAGAGGCCCTCACCTCTCGAGGCGGCAAGGTCTCCTCGGCGGTGTCGAAGAAGACCTCGTTCGTGGTGGTCGGTGACTCACCAGGGTCCAAGTACGACAAGGCGGTGTCGCTCAAGGTACCCATCCTCGACGCGGACGGCTTCGAGGTGCTGCTGCACGCCGGTCCAGAGGCGGCGGCTGAGGTGGCCACGGTCGGAGCCGGCGACTGACCCCGGCTGGTGATGTCGGAGCCGGCGACTGACCCCGGCTGGTGATGTCGGAGCCGGCGACTGACCCCGGCCGGTGACCCCTGGTAGCTCCCGGCTGCTGAACCTGCGCTCAGCGACGCCAGCCATGCTGAGGGGCGAAGCCGAGCATCCTGCGGGCCTTCGCGTTGGACAGCAACGTGTCGTGCTCGCCCACCTCACCGCGCACCTCCACATCGCCGAACACTTCCCGCAGCAGCTCCAGCGAGGGTCGTTCCATGATCGAGTCGTCGTTGGCGATGATGAAGTTCTCCGACCCGGTCAGCTCGGCCTCGAGGGCGTTGCGGCAGGAGGCGGCGGCGTCGCGGACGTCGATGTAACCCCACAGGTTCCACATCCTGGCCCGTGGGTCGTCCTGATAGCTCGGGACGCGGGTGTAGTCGTCGTCGTTGAGGATGTTGGAGAACCGCAGCCCCGCGAACGGGATGCCGGACCAGCGCGATATCTGTTCGGCCATCGTCTCGGCAACCACCTTGGACAGCGCATAGGTGGACTCCGGGTACGGGTAGTGAGCCTCGTCCACCGGCGCATAGCGCGGCGGGGTCTCCGGCGTGAAGGACAGCCCCAGCGTGGTCTCGCTGGAGGCCCAGACGACCCGCTGCAGCTTCAACTGCGCCGCCGCCAGAAACACGTGGGCGTTCATCGCGGTGTTCGCGGTGAAGGTGTGCGCCGGTGGGTAGATGCCAGGAGCCGGGATGTTCGCCAGGTGCACCACCGCATCCGCGCCGGCCAGCACGTCGACCGTCTGGCCGTAGTCGGTCAGATCCGCTCGCAGGAAAGCCGTTCCGAGGTCCGCCGGGGCCGGGGCGGTGTCCGCGCCGGTCACCTGATAACCATGGGCCAGCAGTTCGGCGACGGCGGCGCGGCCGGCCTTGCCTGCGGCTCCGGTGACGACGACGTGCTTGATCGAAGAAGGCATACGCCGAACTCTAGCCGGGCGGGTCGCCGGCCTCCTCACGGCTAGGGTGGTGGGGTGGCCAAGATCTTCAGCAACCTGAACCTCAACGGGGTGACACCGCCTCGGGTGCAGCCTGCGCTCGGCGAGTGGGGTCCGCAGAAGGTGCCCAGCACCAAGGCGAAGAAACGGATGCGCATCTGGGCCAGCCTGGCCCTGTTCGCGGCGATGCTGGCGCTCTTCCTGCTGGGCTGGTACGTGTACTACCTGATGACCGGCAACATCGGATTCGGGATCGGCGACGACAAGTAGGCGGCGGGCCCGTCAGCCCCAGCAGGCCCGTCAGTCCCAGAAGGTCAGGGACCCGGCACCGGTGGCCACCGCCACGAACCTGAGCACCCGGCCGACGACCACCGCCAGATAGAACCAGCCGATCCGCATCCGGGTCGCCCCGGCGAGCAGAGCCACGGCGTACAGCGGCGGCACCCCCAGCACGGCGGCCACGAAGGTGATAGGTAGTCCCCAGCGCTTGGTGCCGACCAGGTTCAACAGTGTGCGGACGAAGGCTCGGAGACGCTGCCTCATCGGCCCGGTCTCGGCGCTGCTGATCTTGCCACGATGCCGCTGCACGAAGGGAAAGTCGCGCCCACGACGTACGCCGAGAAACAGGAGGAGCTTGCCGAAGCTCTGGCCGATCCCGACCCCGACGGCGACCGGCACCGGACCGGCCAGCGCAGACACCTGAGAAGCCACCACGTAGGTCTCGGCGTTGACCACCGGCACGATGGCCGACACGATCCCCAAGGCGAGGGATGTGACCAGCTCGGCGAGCTCATGCGGCGTCATGAGGCTTCACTCACAGGGTGAAACGTACACCGACCCCGGCGACGGACGGCCTCGGCAGGTCAGTGGGCGAGCGTGGCCAGCAGCCGCAGCCGAGCGACCTCGGATCCCAGGAACGCTGGGCCGCCGATTCGACCGATGGCGATCGCCCGGTCGTCCGTCAGCGGGGCGACCACCACTGTCGAATCCTGCCAGCCGGGCGCCCAGCCAGGCTCCAGATCTGTGACGTGCGTGTCGTCGAAGGGCTGCAGGTGGGACAGCGACTCCGGCGACAGGTCGGGTGCGTGCGGGGTGCTGAAGGTGACCGCACCGGGCGCCGAACCGACGCATCGTTCGACCAGGATCGCCCACTGCGCCCGGAACACCACCGGCGCCTGCGCGACCAGGGTCTCGGCGGCGTGCGCCGGGTCGGCCATCATCCGCTCCAGGGCCTCCAGGTCCGACTGCAGGTTCGCCCCGCCGGGGTAGCGGGAGATCCATTCCACCCGGACATTCGGCAGACCCTGGCAGGCCACCACCACCGACTCGGGCAGCTGGCCTTGGGGCAGGGCGAGGATGAAGTCGTCGACCGCGATGCCGTCACTCTTCTGGACGATCTCGATCGAGCTGATATCCGCACCCGCCGTACCCAGGGCTGCGGCCACCGCACCCAGGGAGCCGGGGCGGTCGGGCAGGGAGACACGCATCAAGAACACACCCACAGTTTTCCCTATGCGCGTTACCGGCGTGTTTCAGTACGTGACGTGGAACGCTGGGCAACGTGCCCCGCTTCGAACCATTCCGCGCGCTGCGCTTCGCCACCAGCAGCCTCGACACCGTCATCGCCCCGCCGTACGACGTGCTCTCCGACGCCGACGTCGATGCGCTGGAGGCCAGGTCGCCGACCAACATCGTCCGCGTCGACGTGCCACGCGGTGGCCCGGATCGCTACCGGCGCGCAGCCGAGACCCTCGCTGACTGGCAGCGCCGGGGTGTACTGGTGCCGGATGCGACCGAGACGTTCACGATCTACCGGATGCGTTTCACCGACGCGGGCGGCGCGCGGCGGAACCTGGCCGGCGTGGTCGGTGGTCTCGAGCTGACCGACCCGGGATCCGGCGGCGTGCTGCCGCACGAACGCACCACACCGAAGGCCTCGACCGACCGGCTTGACCTGACCAGGGCGACCCGTGCCAACCTGTCGCCGGTCTGGGGACTGTCACTGGCCAGCGGGCTGACGGCGTTGCTGGACGAACCCGCCGAGCAGGTCGGCCGGGTCATGGACGAGGGCGTGGAGCACGCCGTCGAGCGGGTGTCCGACCCGGACCGGATTGCCGCCATCCGCGACCAGCTGGCTGCCGACGACGTGCTGATCGCGGACGGTCACCACCGGTACGCGATCAGCCGGAGCTACCGCGACGAGGTCCGGGCCGCCACCGGCCGTACCGATACCGCCGCCGAGCAGACTCTGGCCTTCGTCGGCGAGCTGGTGGCCGAGCAGCTGAGTGTCGAGGCGATTCACCGGCTCTATGACGACGTCAGCCTCGCCGACCTGCGTGCGGCGCTGGCGACGCGCTTCGAGCTCACCCCGCTGCCCGAACCGACGCCGGCGACGCTGGCGGCCATGCAGGCCGAGGGTTTTCTGGTGCTGGTGGGTCCGGACCGGGCCGAGCGGCTGACCCCTCGCGCGGGGGCCTTCGACGGCGTCCGGTCGCTGGACGGCGTCTGGCTGGAGGAGACGCTCGCCAACGTGCCGGCGAGCGTCAGCTATCAGCACGGCCTGGGCGAGGTGACGGCGGCGGTGCGCGACGGGCGGGCCACGGCGGCGGTGCTGATCCGGCCGGTCAGCGTCGACGAGATCGAGCGGACGGCTCGGGAGGGGCTGCTGATGCCGCCCAAGTCGACCTTCTTCACCCCGAAGCTGAAGACCGGCTTCGTGATCCGTCAGCTGGGCGACTGAACTTCCCGGCCCGGGCCGGGCGGGGACAATGCGGTTCGGGTCGGCGCCCGGTCGCCCCTAAGATGGCTGCGTCTGCAGCACCATTTCGCCAGTGGCTGCTTCGCGCATCGACTGCCGAGACGAACGGATATGTGGCGCACCCATCCGGTGCGCGTCAACTGTGTAGGGAGATTTGAGCGTGGCACTGAGCCCCGAAGATGTCGCCGACCTGGCCAGGTTGGCCCGGATCGAGCTGACCCAGGCAGAGCTGGCACATCTGGCACCCCAGTTGGACGTGATCCTGGAGTCGGTGGCGCACGTGGCCGACGTGGCCGCCGACGACATTCCGCCCACCTCGCACGCGCTGCCGCTGACGAATGTGTTCCGCCCCGACGAGGTGCAGGCGTCCCTGCCGGTCGAGGTCGCGCTGGCCGGTGCGCCCGCCCATGACCAGGATCGGTTCCGGGTGCCGCGCATCCTCGGCGACGGCGAGCTTTCGGTGGACGACTCGGTGTATGGCGACCCGGCGGCAGACGAGCCACTGCAAGGCAACCTGTCAGGGGCCGACCTGTCGGCCGCCGGCGCCGAGGAGGCCGCCCGATGAGCGCGGAACTGACCCACCTGACCGCGAGCGCGCTCGCGGCCCAGATCGCGACAGGTGAGCTGAGCTCGGTCCAGGTCACGCAGGCCCATCTGGACCGGATCGCGGCCGTCGACGACCTGGTGCATGCCTTTCTACACATCGACCGGGACCGGGCCCTGGACCAGGCGGCGGCCGTCGACGCCAAGCGTGCGGCCGGTGAGCGGCTCGGCCCGCTGGCCGGGGTTCCGCTCGCGCTGAAGGACGTGCTGACCTACACCGGCGCCCCGACCACCTGTGGCTCGAAGATCCTCGAGGGCTGGATGCCGCCGTACAACGCGACCGTCACCCAGCGGCTGCTGGATGCCGACATCGTGATCCTCGGCAAGACCAACCTGGACGAGTTCGCGATGGGGTCCTCGACGGAGAACTCGGCCTACGGCCCGACCAGGAATCCGTGGGACACCGACCGGATCCCCGGCGGTTCCGGCGGTGGGTCGGCGGCTGCGCTGGCCGCTTTCGAAGCGCCGCTGGCGATCGGCACCGACACCGGTGGCTCCATCCGCCAGCCCGGCGCGGTCACCGGCACTGTCGGAGTCAAGCCGACGTACGGCGGCACCTCCCGCTACGGCCTGGTGGCGCTCGCCTCCAGCCTGGACACGCCCGGCCCGTGCGCCCGTAACGTGCTGGACGCGGCGCTGCTGCACCGCGTGATCGCCGGCCACGACCCGCGGGACTCGACCTCCATCGACGCCCCGGTACCGGACATCGTCGGTGCGGCCCGGGCCGCTGATGTCAGCGGGATGAAGATCGGCGTGGTAAAGGAGCTCGGTGGCGAGGGGTACGCCCCCGGCGTCGAACAGCGCTTCACTGAGGCGGTCGCGCTGCTGGAGTCGTTGGGCGCCGACATCGTCGAGGTGTCCTGCCCGCACTTCGACTACGCCCTGGCCGCCTACTACCTGATCCTGCCGAGCGAATGCTCGTCCAACCTCGCCAAGTTCGACGCGATGCGGTTCGGGCTCAGGGTCGGTGACGATGGCGTGCTGAGCGCCGAGCAGGTGATGGCTGCCACCCGGGAGGCCGGCTTTGGCGCCGAGGTGAAGCGCCGCATCATCATCGGCACCTACGCCCTGTCCAGTGGCTACTACGACGCCTACTACGGTCAGGCGCAGAAGGTCAGGACCCTGATCGCCCGCGACTTCGAGGCGGCATTCGCCGACGTTGATGTGCTGGTGTCGCCGACCACACCGAGCACCGCCTTCAGAATCGGCGAGCGGGTCGACGACCCGCTGGCGATGTACAAGGCCGACCTCTGCACCATCCCGTCCAATCTGGCCGGCAACGCCAGCGCGTCCTTCCCGGTCGGTCTCGCCCCCGAGGACGGACTGCCGGTCGGCCTCCAGGTGATGGCCCCGCCGCTGGCTGACGACCGTCTCTACCGGGTCGGGGCCGCCCTGGAGCGGGCCCTCGAGGCTCAATGGGGCGGGTCCCTGCTGGACCGGATACCCGAACTCACGACCCTTCAGGAGGTGGCCCGATGACCCCGCACGCCCAGGTCCCGGAGGCCGTGCTGTCCTACGAGGAGGCGCTGGCTGCCTTCGACCCGGTGATGGGGCTCGAGGTGCACGTCGAGCTCAACACGGCCTCGAAGATGTTCTGCGGCTGCTCGACCGAGTTCGGGGCGTCGCCGAACACCCAGACCTGCCCGGTCTGCCTGGGGCTGCCGGGATCGCTTCCGGTGGTGAACGCCAAGGCCATCGAGTCGGCCATCCGGATCGGTTTGGCGCTGAACTGCTCGATTGCCGAGTGGTGCCGGTTCTCCCGGAAGAACTACTTCTATCCGGACATGCCGAAGAACTACCAGATCTCCCAGTACGACGAGCCGATCGCTTTCGACGGGTGGACCGAGGTCGAGGTCGACGGCGAGACCTACCGGATCGGGATCGAGCGGGCGCACATGGAGGAGGACACCGGCAAGTCCCTGCACGTCGGCGGGGCGACCGGCCGGATCCATGGCGCGGACTACTCGCTGCTGGACTACAACCGTTCGGGGGTGCCGCTGGTCGAGATCGTCACCAAACCCATCGAGGGAGCCGGAGCGAAAGCGCCGGAGGTGGCGAAGGCGTACGTCGCGATGCTCCGTGACCTGCTGCGTGGCCTCGACGTGTCCGATGTCCGGATGGAGCAGGGCTCGCTGCGCTGTGACGCGAACCTGTCGCTGCGAGCTCACGGCACCGTCGAGTTCGGCACCCGGACCGAGACCAAGAACGTCAACTCGCTGCGCAGCGTCGAGCGGGCCATCCGCTACGAGATCACCCGGCAGGCGGCGATTCTCACCGACGGTGGCGTCATCCACATGGAGACCCGGCACTGGCACGAGAACGACGGGGTCACCTCGCCCGGCCGGAGCAAGGAGTCGGCGGAGGACTACCGCTACTTCCCCGAGCCCGACCTGGTGCCGGTGGCGCCGAGCCGGGAGTGGGTGGAGGAGCTGAGGGCCACGCTGCCCGAGCCGCCGCAGCAGCGGATCCGCCGGGTCAGCGCGGACTGGCAGTTCTCGGAGCTGGAGATGCGCGACGTGCTGAACGCGGGCGCCGTCAATGCGATCGAGGCGACGGTGGCCGCGGGCTGCTCGCCGCAGGCGGCTCGCAAGTGGTGGTTGACGGAGCTGGCCCGGCGGGCGAACGAGAACGGCGTCGACCTGGAGGCGACCGGCGTCACGCCGCAGCAGGTGGCTGAGATCCAGGCTCTGGTGGAGGCCGGCACGATCAACGACAAGCTGGCCCGGCAGGTCTTCGACGGCGTCATCGCCGGTGAGGGCAGCCCGGCCGAGGTCGTGACCGGCCGCGGCCTGGCGGTTGTCTCAGACGACGGTGCCCTCGGCGCCGCGGTAGAGGCCGCCATCGAGGCGAACCCGGGCGTCGCGGACAAGGTCCGTGGCGGCAAGGTGCAGGCGGCCGGTGCGCTGATCGGGGCGGTGATGAAGGAGCTGGGTGGCAAGGCCGACGCCGGCCGGGTGCGGGAGCTGATCATCGAGAAGCTGACCGGCTGACGCCGTACGCGGCGGTGACCCGTTCAGTGCTGTCCGGGCGGGCCGTTCGGGTCCCGCCAGGACCGCCCCCGGGTGCTCAGCAGGACGACCAGCAGGCCGACCACGAGCGCGACGATGCCGATCACCAGCCAGGTGTTGCTGCCGGTCATGAAGCTGCCACCGATCAGGCCTGCGCCCTGACCGATCCAGAGCAGGCCGATCAGGACGGCGAGCCCACCCAGCCCGGCCAGCAGCGGTTTCTTGATCATCTGTTCTCCTGAGAGCTATCCGGTGACACTGAGCAACCGGTCGTCACCGGGTTTCGGCTGGCCTCGGCCGTCGGTGTTCGAGGTGCCGAGCCACAGGCCGCTCCCGTTGGGGAGGGCCTTGACCGCCCTCAGCCTGCCGTACCGACCGGCGAAATGGGATTTCGGCTCGCCGGTCCTGGTGCCGTCGAGCGGAATCTGCCACAACCGCTTGCCGCGAAGACCGGCCATCCACAGCGATCCCCGCCAGTAGGCCAACCCGGATGGCGAGGCGTCGTCGGTGCGCCAGACCACCTTCGGGTTGATCATCCCGTCGAGCTGGGCGGAGCCCTCCGCGGCCGGCCAGCCGTAGTTGCCGCCCTTGATGATCAGGTTCAGCTCGTCCCACGTCTGGTCGCCGAACTCCGAGGCCCAGAGCCTTCCCTGCGGGTCGAAGGCCAGGCCCTGCACGTTGCGGTGGCCGAGGCTGAAGACCTCGTTGCCGAAGGGGTTCCCGGGCGCCGGCCTGCCCTGAGGGGTGATCCGCAGGATCTTGCCGGCCAGGGACTTCTTGTCCTGGGACTGCGCCGGCTCGGTGGCGTCACCGGTGGCGACGTAGAGATAGCCGTCGGGGCCGAAGGTCAGCTGGCCGCCGTTGTGCCGGCCCGACTCGGGGATGCCGTCGATCACCGCCCTCGACCTGCCCAGCGCAGCGCCGTCCCAGCTCATCGCCACCACCCGGTTGTCCCGTCTGGCCGAGTAGTAGGCGAAGACCGTCTTCTGGTCCGGCGCCACCGCCAGACCCAGCAGCCCGCCCTCGGAGGACGGTCGGCTGTCGGTGATCCGCTGCACCTGCGTCGTGCGGCCGGTGGGGGCGACCCGCAGGATCCGACCGGTGTCGCGTTCGGCCACCAGGGCGGTGCCGTCGGACAGGAAAGCCAGGCCCCAGGGAGAGGTGAGACCGGTGACCACGTCGCGGGCGCGCAGCGGCCCGTGCCTTCCGGCCGCTTCGGTCGCCGACGAGCCTGCTGTCGCAGCGGTGGAGATTCGGGTGGGGCTCGCAGCTCTCGTCTGCGGAGCACTGGTCGGGGCTGCCGGGCTGCTGGCGCTGGGCGTGGCACCGGCGGTGCGGGTCCCTGCAGCGGGCTGACTGGCCGGGCCGCTGCAGCCAGCCACCAGGGCGACGCCGATCATTGCTGCGACGGCGCGGGCGAGACCTCGGAGGGTGGACACCCACCCAGTCTTGCCCGCCCGTTCAACCGCGGCCCGTTCGACTGCGGCCTGTTCGACTGCGGGTCAGGAGCTGAGGTCGGTCGTGTGCAGCAGGTCGATCGCCTCCGGCTCACCCACGACCTTGACCTCGGCGACCGTGTTGCGGCCGTGGGCGAACAGCAACAGCTCGCTCGGCTGGCCCACCAGGGTGACGATCTGCCGACCGCTCATCACCCGCAACGCGTTCGGGTTGTCGGCTCCGGGAGCAACCGGCTTGGCTGACGCGGACGGCAGCCGCTCCAGGATCACCCCCACCTGGGACCGGCGGAAGTAGGCCCGGCCCATCAGCTTGAGCCGCCGCCACATCCAGTCCTCGGTCTCCTCGCCGAGGTCGCGGGCAGGCATCGGCTCGTCGCCGGCCCGGCGCACATCCTCGTGGTGCACGAAGTACTCGGTGGTGTTCGCCGGCTCGTCGACGCCCGGGAAGGCGAACACCGAGAACCGGGCCGGACCGTTCCGGATCCGCTCGACCAGCTCGCTGTACTCCCAGCGCTGCCGTGCCTCCGCCATCCGGCGCTCGGTCAGGCCCGACAGCGGCCGGGCCAGGATGCCGGGAGCGCCGACCGGGTCGGTCTCGCGAATCCACAGGTGGGCCGCCAGGTCGTGGGTGGTCCAACCGCTGCAGAGCGTGGGGGCGTCTGGGCCGAGCTTGTCCAACAGGTCGCACAGCTCGGCGCGCTCAGACTTCGCGAACGTCATGGTGCAGATGCTAGTGCCCAGCGCAGAACCCTCCGACCAGACGCCGGGCGGCCGCCGACCCGCCGTCCGGGTCGAGGCGGTGCCGCCCACCAGCTGGGCCACCTGCGCGGCCGGCTGTCGACGACCGACACAATGGGTGGGTGACGTCCAGCAGCTCCGACCTCGACCCGACCATCGCCGAACGGCTCAAACGCAACGACGCCGGCCTGGTCCCGGCCATCGTCCAGGAGGAGTCGACAGGTGAGGTGCTGATGCTGGCCTGGATGGATGACACCGCGCTGCACCGCACCCTGACCACGGGTCGCAGCACCTTCTTCTCCCGCAGCCGCAACAGCTACTGGGTCAAGGGTGAGCAGAGCGGGAACGCCCAGTGGGTCCGCGAGGTCCGGTTGGACTGCGACGGGGACACGGTGCTGCTCAAGGTGCACCAGGAGGGTCCGGCCTGTCACACCGGCACCCGCAGCTGCTTCGACGACCGCCGACTGCCGGCGGTCGTCATCACCCCCGGCGCGGAGGGGCAGCGATGAGCCAGGACGGCCTGGTCACCCCTTCGCTGCAGGAGTTCCGCGAACAGGCCCGCAGCCGCCGGGTGATTCCGGTCACCCAGCGCTTCCTGGCCGACGCCGAGACGGCGGTCGGGCTGTACCTCAAGCTGAGTGGCAGCCGTCCCGGCACCTATCTGCTCGAGTCGGCCGAGCAGGGAGTCTGGTCGCGCTACTCGTTCATCGGTGTCCGTGCTGCAGCGGTGCTGACCGAGCGGGACGGCCAGGCGCACTGGACCGGTCACGCCCCAGCCGGGCTGCCCACCGGTGGCGACCCGCTGGCCGCCGTCGCCGAGACCCTGCGGCTGTTGCACACCCCGCGCTCAGCAGGGCTGCCGCCGTTCACCTCAGGGCTGGTCGGCTACATCGGCTATGACGCCGTACGGCGGATGGAGAGGCTGCCCGACTCCAACCCCGACGACCTGCACATCCCCGAACTGGCCTTCCTGCTGGCCTCGGACCTGGCCGTGCTGGACCATCACCAGGGCGAGGTCTGGCTGGTGGCCAACGCCATCAACTTCGACGCCACCGACGAGCGGGTCGACGACGCGTACGCCGACGCCGTGGCCCGGGTGCAGGCGATGGCAGAGGCGCTGGCCGCGCCCACCCCGTCAGCGGTGGTCGCCGTCAGCCGGGACAACGTGCTGCCGATCCGTCGGCAGCGCACGTCGGCCGAGCACCAGGCGAGCGTGGCCGCCGCGGTGGAGGAGATCAAGTCCGGTGAGGCGTTCCAGATCGTCGTCAGCCAGCGGTTCGAGGTGGACACCGACGCCGATGCGCTCGACATCTACCGGGTGCTGCGGCTGACCAACCCCAGCCCGTACATGTACCTGCTGCGACTGGACGGGTTCGACATCGTCGGGTCCAGCCCCGAGGCGCTGGTGACGGTCAAGGGCGACACCGCCATCACCCATCCGATCGCCGGGTCCAAGCCACGCGGGGCAACTCCGGCCGAGGACGCCGCCCTGGAGGCGGAGCTGCTGGCCGACGAGAAGGAGCGGGCCGAGCATGTGATGCTGGTCGATCTCGGCCGCAACGATCTCGGCCGCGTCTGCATCCCGGGCACGGTCGAGGTGGTGGAGTTCATGAACGTCCGTCGCTACAGCCACATCACCCACCTGGAGTCGACCGTGACCGGCACGATCGCGCCGGGTCGCAGCGCACTGGACGTGCTGATGGCCACCTTCCCGGCCGGCACACTGTCCGGCGCCCCGAAGGTCCGGGCGATGGAGATCATCGATCGACTCGAGGTGGCTCGGCGCGGGCTCTACGGTGGCATCGTCGGCTACCTCGACTTCGCCGGCGACGCCGACGCCGCGATCGCCATCCGGACGGCGCTGCTCCGCGACGGGGTGGCGTACGTCCAGGCCGGGGGTGGCATCGTGGCTGACTCCGACCCGGCCACCGAGGACCAGGAGACACAGAACAAGGCGGCCGCCGTGGTCCGGGCCATCTCGATCGCCCAGTCGTTCCGGCCGGCAGGCTCCGGATGAGAAGCCGCGCCGTCGCGCTGGGAGGTGCTGCGATCGGCGGCGTGCTGGCCCTCATCTCGTCGTCTCGTCCGTGGTGGCGGGCGGCGGCCGAGGGGACCGGTGTCGCTTTCACCGGCAGCGACGTGAGCGCAGGGTTGACCCAGGCGCTGGCGGTGGTGGTGCTGGCGGGCGTGCTGCTGGCACTCACGCTGCGGTCACGGGGCCGCCGGGTGCTCGGTGTCATCTTGGCCTTGATCGGTGCCGGCGCGGTGGTGGTAGGGCTGCTCCGCCTCCGACCGAGCCCGGTCGACGTCCAGACGCGGCTGCGTGAGGTCACGCTGCTGGACCAGTACGCGCTGACCGCGACCGCCTGGCCGCAGGTGTTCGCCTGCGCCGGGCTGCTGGTGCTGGTCGGTGCGGTGCTGATGGTTGTCCGGTCTGACCGCTGGCCGCAACGCACCGACTGGTTCCAGCGGACGGCCGTCGCCGACGAGCCGCCGGCCGATCAGGACCCGGCAGTGCTGTGGAAGGCGCTGGACGCGGGAATCGACCCCACGACACCCCCCGATGAGACATCGGCACGGATAAGCGACAGAATGGGCCGGGACAGCTCGAGCACACGCCCGCCAGGGATCGACGCGGAATGAGGGACCGATGACCGAGACACGAGGGACGACCAGCCGGGGCACCGGGCACGCCGGACGTCGCGAGGTTCATCATGGACGCACCCCGGCCGCCTGGGCGGGCGTCACCATCGCCTTCGTCGGACTACTGGTCATCGCCGCCGCGATGTTCATGGGCCCGAACATGACCGTGTTCTGGGTCGGCATCGCCCTGGTGGCGCTGGCCCTGGTGGTGACAGCGGTGATGCGCAAGCTGGGCTACGGGGCAGACGGCTAAGAGGCCCGACGGGCACGACGACAGATGGGTAGTGGGAGTTCGCTGTGGGTGCACTAGAAGACATCATCGACGGGGTACGCGAGGACCTGGCGGTCCGCCAGTCCGAGGTGAGTATCGACCGGCTGAAGGAGCGGGTGCACCACATCGACCCGGCCCTCGACCCGATGCCGGCGTTCCGGGCCCCCGGGGTGGCCGTCATCGCGGAGGTCAAGCGTGCCAGCCCCAGCCGCGGGTCGCTGGCCGAGATCGCCGACCCGGCCGCTCTGGCCCACGAGTACGAGCTCGGTGGGGCCGCGGCGATCTCGGTCCTGACCGAGCAGCGCCGCTTCTCCGGCACCCTGAACGACCTGGTGCGGGTCCGGCTGGCCGTCGACATCCCGGTCCTGCGCAAGGACTTCATCGTCACCGCCTACCAGCTCTTCGAAGCCCGTGCCGCCGGCGCCGACCTGGCGCTGTTGATCGTGGCCGCGCTCAACGACGACGAGCTCAGCGGCCTGGTCGAGCGGGCCGAGTCGATCGGCCTGACCCCTGTGGTGGAGGTGCACACCGAGGAGGAGATCAGCAGGGCGGTCGACGCCGGTGCCCGGGTGATCGGCGTGAACGCGCGTAACCTGAAGACGCTGGAGGTCGACCCGACCACCTTCGCGCGGCTGGCCCCGAAGATCCCCGACGGCATCGTCCGGATCGCGGAGTCGGGCGTTCGGGGCCCTCGGGATGTGATCGACTTGGCGCGAGCAGGTGCCGACGTGATCCTGGTCGGTGAGGCGCTGGTGACCGGCCGCGATCCCCGCGAAGGGGTTGCCGACCTGGTGGCCGCGGGGGCCCACCCCGCTGTGCATCGGTCCTGACTCAGCAGGCACAGACTCACACGTCCGACCCACGAGTAAGGACTCATTTTGCCAGCGGTATCTCTGCCCGACGCGACCGGCCACTTCGATCGTTTCGGCGGCAAGTTCGTACCCGAGGCGCTCTACGCCGCCCTGCAGCAGCTGGAGGAGGCGTTCGTCGCGGCCAATGCCGACCCGGCCTTCAAGACCGAGCTGGACGAGCTCCTGGCCGACTACACCGGTCGGCCGTCGCCGGTCACCGAGGCGCGACGGTTCAGCGAGCACGCCGGCGGTGCGACCATCCTGCTCAAGCGGGAGGACCTCAACCACACCGGCTCGCATAAGATCAACAACGTCCTCGGCCAGGCACTGCTGACCCGGAGGATGGGCAAGACGCGGGTCATCGCCGAGACGGGCGCCGGCCAGCACGGGGTGGCGACCGCGACCGCGGCCGCGCTGTTCGGGCTGGAGTGCCGCGTCTACATGGGCAAGGTGGACACCGAACGCCAGGCCCTCAACGTCGCGCGGATGCGGCTGCTCGGCGCAGAGGTGATCGCGGTCGACTCCGGTACCCAGACGCTGAAGGACGCGATGAACGACGCCATGCGCGACTGGGTGGCCTCGGTGGACAACACGCACTACCTGATCGGCAGCGTCGCCGGCCCGCACCCGTTCCCGATGATCGTTCGTGAGTTCCAACGGGTGATCAGCACCGAGGCCAGGGCTCAGGTGCTGGCCCGTTACGGCCGGCTGCCGGATGCGGTCGCAGCGTGTGTGGGTGGCGGTTCCAACGCGCTCGGCATCTTCGCCGACTTCATCCCCGACACCGAGGTGGGCCTGTACGGGTTCGAGGCCGGCGGTGAAGGGGTGGACACCGGCCGACATGCCGCGACCATCTCGGCCGGCGAGGTCGGGGTGCTGCACGGGATGCGCACCTTCGTCCTGCAGAACGCCGACGGCCAGACCAGCGAGTCGCATTCGATCTCAGCCGGGCTGGACTACCCCGGGGTCGGACCGGAGCACGCCTGGCTGGCCAAGACCGGCCGGGCCAGCTATGAGCCGATCACCGACAGCGAGGCGATGGACGCCTTCCGGCTGCTTACCGAGACCGAGGGGATCATGCCGGCGATCGAGTCCGCCCATGCCGTCGCCGGTGCGCTCAAGCTGGGCCGGCGGCTGACCGAGCAGGGGGTGGAGAAGCCGCTGATCCTGGTGAACCTCTCGGGCCGCGGCGATAAGGACGTGGACACGGCCATCGAGTGGTTCCACGTCGACACCCACGGCGACTCGTCCACCGGGGCGGCGCAGTGACGCCCACCGAGGCCGGCTCCGAGCCGGCGCACAGCGGCGGCTTCGACAAGGGCATCACCGGCCGCCGGTTCGCCGAGATCCGGGCGCAGGGCCGGGGTGCCCTGGTGGGGTACCTCCCGGTGGGCTACCCCGACGTGCCGATCTCGCTGGCGGCGATGCGGGCGCTGACCGGCGAGGGAGACGCTCCCGGCGTCGACCTGGTCGAGATCGGGATGCCCTACAGCGATCCGGTAATGGACGGTGCGACGATCCAGAAGGCCGGCACCCGCGCCCTGCAGCGTGGCGTCCGGACCGCGGACGTCTTCGCCGCTGTCGGCGCCGTCGCCGCCACCGGCACCCCGGCCGTCGTGATGATCTATTGGAACCTCGTCGAGCGCTACGGCGCCGACGCCTTCGCGCGGGACCTCAAGAACGCCGGGGGCGCCGGGCTGATCACGCCGGACCTGACCCCGGACGAGGCGCAGGAGTGGTTCGAGGCCTCCGACGCGCACGGTTTGGACCGGATCTTCCTCGTCTCGCCGTCGTCGACCGACGACCGGCTGGCCCGGACGGTGTCATCCTGCCGGGGGTGGGTGTACGCGACGTCGCTGATGGGCGTCACCGGCACCCGGACCCAGACCTCGTCGCTGGCCCCCGCCCTGGTCCGGCGGATCCGGACGCTCGACCCGGAGGCGATGGTCGGCGTCGGGCTCGGGGTGTCCAACGGTGCCCAGGCCCGCGAGGTCGCCGAGTTCGCCGATGCCGTCATCGTCGGCTCGGCACTGCTGAACCCGCTGCTGACCGCCGACGACGCCGGACGGCCGGAGGACCTCTCCGGTCTGCGTACCGTCGTCGCCGACCTGGCCGCCGGTGTCCGGTCGGGAACTTCGCTGGCATCCCAGGGGTTAAGCGGGTCGTGACGAGAACCTGCCACCGGCTGTCCCTGGCACTCGTCGCCGGGCTGCTGGTGCTCGTGGCCGGGTGCACGGCGTCGGGTTCCGACAACCCGGCCGGCGTCCAGGTGCGGCGGTCGGCGGATCCCAGCGGCTTCCGTGGCGCCGCGCTGGCGGAGCCGTACACCATGCCCGACCAGTCGTTCACCGACACCTCGGGCCAGGCCTACAACCTGCGAACCACCTCGTCGCGACCGGTGACACTGCTCTTCTTCGGCTACACCCACTGTCCCGACGTCTGCACGGGGGTGATGTCCGATGTGGCCACTGCGCTCAGCCGGATGGATCCCTCGGCACGGGAGCGGATCCAGGTCGTCTTCGTCACCACCGACCCGGCCAGGGACAACGAGAAGACCATCCGCGCCTACCTCGACCGCTTCGACCCCGACTTCGTCGGTCTGACCGGCGACCTGCCTGCCATCAAGACCGTGGCCGGGCGGGTCGGTGTCGACATCGAGGGGATGAAGAAACTGCCCAGCGGCGGCTACGAGGTCGGCCACTCGGCGCAGGTGCTCGGGTTCGGCAAGGACCACAAGGCGAGGGTGCTGTGGACCCCGTCGACGGCGGTCGGCGACCTGATGCACGACTTCGACCTGCTGGTCGCCAAGCAGCAGTGAACACCACCGGCCCGGTGGCGGTGTGGGTCTCCACCGCGGCCCGTCTTCCGCTGGCCGCGGTCTTCGTCGTCGCCGGCGCCCTCAAGGTGGTGGACCCGGTCGCCTCGGTCCAGGCCGTCCGGGCCTACCAGCTGCTGCCTGCCGGGCTGGAGACGTTGGTGGGCTGGGGACTGCCGTTCGCGGAGATCGCCCTCGGGCTGCTGATCCTGGTGGGCCTGCATACTCGCGCCGCCGCGGCCGTCGCCGGCCTGCTGTTGCTGACCTTCATCGGTGGGGTGATCTCGGTAGCCGCCCGCGGGCTGAGCATCGACTGTGGCTGCTTCGGCGGCGGCGGTCGGGTGGCACCCGGCCAGACGGCCTATGCTGCCGAGATCGCGCGTGACGTCGGACTGCTGCTGGCGGCCGGTTGGCTGGTGTGGCGGCCGCGCAGCCACCTCAGCGTGGACGGCGCCTTCGGAGCCCACAGGGTCTACCGGTACGAGGACACGCGGGTCCAGGAGTTCGGGGACGAGGAGAGTCGATGAGCAACGCACGGAGCAGGGCCGAGCAGCAGCGTGACCTCCAGCTGAGACGGCGCCGGGAACGCCGGCTGCTGACCGCCGTCGCAGCCGGGCTGGTTCTGCTGGTGGTGGCCGGTGGCGTCCTGCTGCAGACCTGGCGCACCCACCGGACACCCTCCGCGGCGACCCACAGCTCGGCCGGCTTCGCTCCGGTGAGCGTCGAGCCCGGTAAGCCGCTGTTGCTGGGCAAGGCGGGCGCTCCGGTCAAGATCACCCTGTACGAGGACTTCCACTGTCCGCACTGCGCTGACTTCGAGGAGAAGCTGGGCCCGGTCATCACCGAGCAGCAGAACAGCGGCACCGTGGTCGTGGAGCTGTTCCCGATGGCCTTCATCGACGAGGGCTCGCTGGCGGCGTCGAACGCGATGGCCTGCGCGGCCGAGAACGGATTCGGGCAGAGCTACTACCTGGGACTGTTCGCGAACCACACTCTGCAGTGGAACCAGAGCCAGCTGATCGACCTGGCGACCCGGACTGCCGGCGGCTCCCGTGGTCGGTTCGACAGCTGTGTCACCACCGGGGCGCACGCCTCCTGGGTCGACTCCATCAACGCCGCCGCGCAGTCGGCCGGTGTCGACTCCACCCCCACCATGTTCCTCGACGGCAACCCGGTTGATGTCGGCCGGCTGACACCTGACACCCTCAGAACCATGATCTCCGAGGCCGCGGCGAAGTGACCCCGCTCTTCATCCCCAGCCCACCCACCGGCGTCTGGCACCTCGGCGGCTTCCCGATCCGGGCGTACGCCCTGTGCATCATCGCCGGGGTCATCGTCGGTGTGGTCATCGCGACCCGTCGCTGGGTGCGTCGAGGTGGCCAGCCCGACACGATCGAGATGGTGGCTGTGGTGGCCGTGCCGTTCGGCATCATCGGCGCCCGGATCTACCACGTCATCACCGACTACCAGCTCTACTTCGGACCCGGGCGGGACCCGATCGACGCACTGAAGGTCTGGAACGGCGGCCTCGGGATCTGGGGCGGGGTGGCCTTCGGCGCCCTGGGCGCCTACCTGGTCGCCCGGCACCGCGGAGTCCGTTTCCCCGCCCTGGCCGACGCGATGGCGCCCGGGATCGTCGTTGCCCAGGCCATCGGGCGCCTGGGGAACTGGTTCAACCAGGAGCTGTTCGGCCGGCCGACCACGCTGCCGTGGGGGCTGCGGATCGACCCGCAGAACCGTCCGGACGGCTTCGCGCAGTATGAGACGTTCCACCCCACCTTCCTGTACGAGCTGGTCTGGAACCTGGGCGTGGCCGGCGTGCTGGTCTGGGCCGACCGCAAGTTCCGGCTCGGGCACGGCAAGGTCTTCGTGCTCTACATCGTGCTGTACACCGCCGGCCGGTTCTGGGTCGAGGCGCTGCGGATCGACAAGGTGAACGAGATCGGCGGCTTCCGGCTGAACAACTACACCTCGGTTGCGGTGTTCCTGCTGGCGCTGGCCTGGTTGATCTGGCTGGTCAGGACCAAGCCGGGTCGCGAGGAGATCGTCGAGGGCGTCCGGTCAGGTTCCGCCGCCAGCAGCGGGGCGGCTACCGGCCCGACCGAAGACCTGAGCCTGTCGAAGGGCGGCGACGAGTCCACCGAGAGCGCCCGGGCCGCAGCCGGGCCGAGCGAGCGGGACGGTGCGGGAAAGAGCGAGCGGGACGGCGTGGGGGAGGGCGAGCGGCCGCCCGGGACCGGCTGATCCGTCCGCAGCGGCCGCAAGCGAGAGAATCTCCTCCCGATCGGCGGCCACTCCGCACAATTGCCGTCGGCGTGAAACCGCGTTGGCAACTGGTGGCCGGTAGGCGTAACGTGTGGACGCTGATAACCCATCAGCACCACCGGGATTTGTTGAGATGTGGCCCACACCCTGGCCAGATGACGAGACTGCCCGTCCGCACTGTGGGACGATTGAGTTAGAGTCAGCATCCACCTCGGGCCAACGGTGTCCCCGGTGCGCCGATGCCTGCCCCCTCAAGGGCACAGGTCCCCCCGGCCAGAACCGAACCTCTGGCCACCGGCACCGACGACGGGAGTCTTCGTATGACAGTTGTGCATGCCTCAGGCCAGACCTCGGGCCAGCCGACCCTGCGCGAGCGCGCCGCGGCCGGCGGTCTCTACGACCCGCTGCTCGAGCACGACGCGTGTGGTGTCGCCATGGTCGCCACGCTGACCGGCGAGCCCAGCCACACCATAGTCGAACAGGGCCTCGAGGCCCTTCGCAACCTGGACCACCGCGGTGCCACCGGAGCGGACGCGGCGACCGGTGACGGAGCCGGCATCCTGATGCAGATCCCGGACGCCTTCCTGCGTGCGCACGTCGACTTCGAGCTGCCCAAGGCAGGCAGCTATGCGGTAGGCACGGCGTTCCTGCCGACCGATCCGGATGCGGCCGCCAAGGCCAAGGCGACCATCGAGCAGATCGCCGACGAGGAGAACCTGACCGTGCACGGCTGGCGGGTGGTGCCCACCGTGCCGGACTCGCTGAGTGACGTGTCGCGGGCCAACATGCCGCACTTCGAGCAGCTCTTCGTCTCGGCCAAGGGCAGTCCGCTGATCGGCATGGCGCTGGAACGGATGGTCTACTGCCTGCGCCGCCGGGCTCAGCACGAGACCGGCGTGTTCTTCGCGTCCCTGTCGAGCCGCACGCTGGTCTACAAGGGCATGCTCACCACCATCCAGCTGGAGGAGATCTTCCCCGAGCTGCACGACCCGCTGATGGCCAGTGCCCTCGCGGTGGTCCACTCCCGCTTCTCCACCAACACCTTCCCCGCCTGGGAGCTGGCCCATCCGTACCGGCTGATCGCCCACAACGGTGAGATCAACACGGTCAAGGGCAACCGCAACTGGATGCGGGCCCGTGAGGCCCTGCTGGCCTCCAACGTCATCCCCGGCGACCTTGAGCGGATCTTCCCGATCTGCACCCCGGGCGCCTCGGACTCCGCATCCTTCGACGAGGTCGTCGAGCTGCTGCACCTCGGCGGCCGGTCGCTGCCGCACGCCATGCTGATGATGATCCCGGAGGCGTGGGAGAACAACACCGAGATGGACCAGTCCCGGCGTGACTTCTACGCCTTCAACTCCTGCCTGATGGAGCCCTGGGACGGTCCGGCCTGCGTCGTCTTCACCGACGGCACCCAGATCGGCGCGGTGCTGGACCGCAACGGCTTGCGCCCGGGCCGCTACTGGGTCACCGACGACGGCCTGGTGGTGCTCGCCTCCGAGTCGGGTGTGCTGGACATCCCGGCCGCCAAGGTGGTCTCGAAGGGCCGGCTGCAGCCGGGCAAGATGTTCCTGGCCGACCTGGCCGAGCACCGGATCATCTCCGACGAGGAGGTGAAGGGCCAGCTCGCCGCGGCGGCCCCGTACGGCGAATGGCTGCTGGCTGGTCGACTGCAGCTCAACGACCTGCCCGACCGCGAGCACACCGTGCACAGCCACGCCTCAGTGACCCGGCGCCAGCAGGTGTTCGGCTACACCCAGGAGGAGCTCCGGATGATCCTGGGGCCGATGGCGACGGCCGGTGCGGAGCCGATCGGCTCGATGGGCACCGACTCGCCGATCGCCGCCCTCAGCGACCGTCCCCGGCTGCTGTTCGACTACTTCTCGCAGCTGTTCGCCCAGGTCACCAACCCGCCGCTGGACGCCATCCGCGAGGAGCTGGTCACCTCCCTGTACAACACCATCGGCCCGGAGTGGAACCTGCTGGACCCCGGTCCGGCCTCCTGCCGCCGGGTGGTGCTGCCGTTCCCGGTGCTCGACAACGACGCCCTCACCAAGATCCGTCACATCAACAAGGATGGGGATCTGCCCGGCTACGCGACCCACGTCGCGCGCGGGCTGTACGACGTCAGCGGCGGAGCCGAGGCGCTGGCCGCCAAGCTCGACGACCTCTGCCGCGAGGTGTCGGCAGCGATCCGCGACGGTGCCCGGACCATCATCCTGTCCGACCGGCACTCCAACGCCGAGCTGGCCCCGATCCCGTCCCTGCTGCTGACAGCGGCGATCCACCACCACCTGGTACGGGAGAAGACCCGGACCCAGGTCGGCCTGGTGGTCGAGGCCGGTGACGTGCGTGAGGTGCACCATGTTTCGCTGCTGATCGGCTTCGGTGCCGCCGCGGTCAACCCCTACCTGGCGATCGAGTCCGCCGAGGACCTGGCCCGGTCCGGTGTCTACGTCAACGTCGAGCCGGAGCAGGCGGTCAAGAACGTCGTCAAGGCGCTCGGCAAGGGCGTGCTCAAGGTGATGAGCAAGATGGGCGTCTCGACCGTCGCCTCCTACACCGGCGCGCAGATCTTCGAGGCGCTGGGTCTGTCGGCCGACGTGGTCGACAGGTACTTCACCGGCACCACCAGCAAGCTCGGCGGCGCCGGGCTGGCCGAGCTGGCCCGTGAGGTGCAGGCCCGGCACCTGGTCGCGTATCCGCTGGACGGCATCCCGCTGGCGCACCGCACGCTCGATGTGGGCGGCGAGTACCAGTGGCGTCGCGAGGGCGAGCCGCACCTGTTCGACCCAGAGACCGTCTTCCGGCTGCAGCACTCCACCCGGGCCGGCCGCTACGACATCTTCAAGCAGTACACCAGGCACATCGACGACTCCTCGGAGCGGCTGATGACGCTGCGTGGTCTGCTGAAGTTCGCCTCCGACCGGACCCCGGTGCCGATCGAGGAGGTCGAGCCGGTGTCGGAGATCGTGAAGCGGTTCTCGACCGGTGCGATGAGCTATGGCTCGATCAGCCAGGAGGCGCACGAGAACCTGGCCATCGCCATGAACCGGCTCGGCGGCAAGTCCAACACCGGCGAGGGTGGCGAGGACCGGGACCGGCTCTACGACCCGACCCGGCGGAGCGCCATCAAGCAGGTCGCCAGCGGTCGGTTCGGGGTCACCTCCGACTACCTGACTAACGCCGACGACATCCAGATCAAGATGGCCCAGGGAGCCAAGCCCGGTGAGGGCGGCCAGCTTCCAGGACCGAAGGTGTACCCGTGGGTGGCCAGCACCCGGCACTCGACCCCGGGGGTCGGGCTGATCTCGCCGCCGCCGCACCACGACATCTACTCAATCGAGGACCTCAAGCAGCTGATCCACGACCTCAAGTGCGCCAACCCGTCCGCTCGGGTGCACGTCAAGCTGGTCGCCGAGGTCGGGGTCGGTACGGTCGCAGCCGGCGTCAGCAAGGCGAAGGCCGACGTGGTGCTGATCTCCGGCCATGACGGCGGCACCGGTGCTGCTCCGCTCACCTCGCTCAAGCATGCCGGCGGGCCGTGGGAGCTCGGCCTGGCCGAGACCCAGCAGACCCTACTGCTCAACGGCCTGCGGGACCGGATCGTGGTGCAGGTCGACGGCCAGCTCAAGACCGGCCGCGACGTCGTGATCGGCGCGCTGCTCGGTGCCGAGGAGTTCGGTTTCGCCACCGCCCCGCTGGTGGTGAGCGGCTGCGTGATGATGCGTGTCTGCCACCTCGACACCTGCCCGGTGGGCGTCGCCACCCAGAACCCCGAGCTGAGGGCCAGGTTCAGCGGCAAGCCGGAGTTCGTGGTCAACTTCTTCGAGTTCATCGCCCAGGAGGTGCGCGAGTACCTCGCCCAGCTGGGCTTCCGCTCGATCGCCGAGGCGGTCGGCCATGTCGAGGCGCTGGAGACCCGCGAGGCGATCGGGCACTGGAAGGCGCACGGGCTGGACCTGAGGCCGATCCTGTACAAGCCCGAGATCGCCGCGACCGAGCCGCTGCACTGCGTCACCGGTCAGGACCACGGTCTGGACCTGGCGCTGGACCAGGAGCTGATCGCCATCTGCCGGCCGGCTCTCGAGACGGGCGAGGCGGTCCGCGCGTCGGTGAAGATCCGGAACGTCAACCGGACGGTGGGCACCATCCTCGGCCACGAGGTGACCAAGGCGACCGAGGGCAAGGGGCTGCCGGACGGTACGATCGACATCACCTTCAGCGGATCGGCCGGGCAGAGCTTCGGCGCCTTCCTGCCGGCTGGGATCACGCTCCGGCTCGAGGGCGACAGCAACGACTACCTCGGCAAGGGCCTCTCCGGTGGTCGGCTGGTGATCCGCCCCGACCGGTCGTCGGCCTTCGTGGCCGAGGACCACATCATCGCCGGCAACGTGATCGGCTACGGTGCCACCTCCGGCGAGATCTTCATCCGTGGCCAGGTGGGCGAGCGGTTCTGCGTCCGCAACTCCGGCGCCACCGCCGTGGTCGAGGGGCTGGGTGACCACGGCTGCGAGTACATGACCGGCGGGGTCGTCGTGGTGCTCGGACAGACCGGGCGCAACGTTGCGGCCGGCATGTCCGGCGGGGTGGGCTACTTCCTCGACCTCGACCTGGCCCGCCTGAACTCGGAGCTGGTCGACGCGGTGCCGATGACCCAGGCCGACCAGGACCTGGTCAAGAGCCTGGTGATCCGGCACGGCGAGGAGACCGAGTCGGCGGTGGCCGCCCGGCTGCTGGCCGACTGGGACGGATGCGTCCAGCGGTTCGTGAAGGTGCTGCCCCGCGACTATGCCCGGGTGCTGGCTGCCCGGGAGGTCGCCGAGGCTGAAGGGCTCGATGACGAGGCCACCACCAAGAGGATGATGGAGGCCGCCCATGGCTGAGCGCCGGGTTGCACTGACGTACATGGCTGATCGTGATGTCTGGAGGTACCCGCATGGCTGATCCACGTGGATTCATGACCACCCCACGCGAGGTGGCGCAGCGTCGTCCCGTCGCCGAGCGGGTGCACGACTGGCACGAGGTCTACCCGGGTACCCCCGGGCGGGCGCTGCTGCCGATCATCGGCAAGCAGGCCGGTCGCTGTATGGACTGCGGCATCCCGTTCTGCCACACCGGCTGCCCGCTGGGCAACCTGATCCCGGAGTGGAACGACCTGGTCTGGCGCGGCGACTGGGACGCCGCCCTCGACCGGCTGCACGCCACCAACAACTTCCCGGAGTTCACCGGGCGGCTCTGCCCTGCTCCGTGTGAGACCGCCTGCGTGGTGGGAATCAACGCCGACCCGGTGACGATCAAGAACGTCGAGGTCACCATCATCGACAAGGCCTGGGACGAGCGACGGGTCACCCCGCAGCCGCCCGAGTGGCACACCGGCAAGACGGTGGCCGTGGTCGGGTCCGGACCGGCCGGACTGGCGGCGGCCCAGCAGCTCACCCGGGCCGGACACACGGTGGCCGTGTTCGAGCGGGCGGAGGAGCCGGGCGGCCTGCTGCGGTTCGGCATCCCCGAGTTCAAGATGGAGAAGTCGGTCCTCGACCGGCGGATCCGACAGATGAAGGACGAGGGCACCCACTTCCGCTGTGGTGTCAGTGTCGGCGTCGACGTCACCGGGCGACAGCTCAAGGAGCGCTACGACGTCGTGGTGCTGGCGATCGGCTCGACCGTCGGCCGGGACCTACCGGTGCCGGGCCGGGAGCTGGCAGGCATCCACCAGGCGATGGAGTATCTGCCGCAGTCCAACCGGGCGGTGCTCGGCCGCGAGGTGCCCAACCAGATCACCGCCAAGGGCAAGAACGTCGTCATCATCGGCGGCGGCGACACCGGCGCGGACTGCCTGGGGACGGCCATCCGGCAGGGTGCTGCCTCGATCACCCAGCTCGAGATCATGCCCACGCCGCCCGACCAGCGTCCGGGCCACCAGCCCTGGCCGACGTACCCGATGATCTATCGGGTCTCCTCCGCGCACGAGGAGGGTGGCGAGCGGATGTACTCCGTGTCCACCAGTGAGTTCACTGGTGACGGCCAGGGGAACGTGGCCTCGCTGAGGCTGTCCGAGGTCAAGTTCGAGGCCGGCCGGATGTCGCCGGTCGAGGGCACCGAGCGGGAGATCCCGGCGGACCTGGTGCTGCTGGCGATGGGCTTCACCGGCCCGGAGACCGACACCGTCGTGTCCCAGCTCGGCGTCAGCCTGGACGAGCGGGGCAACATCGCCCGCGACGACAGCTATGCCACCGACGTCGACGGCGTGTTCGTCTGCGGCGACGCCGGCCGGGGACAGTCCCTGATCGTCTGGGCCATCGCCGAGGGGCGCGCGTGCGCCGCCGGTGTGGACGCCTACCTGTCGGGCAGCACCAAGCTGCCCAGCCCGATCCGCCCCACCGCCCGGCAGATGATCGTCTGACCCGGGGCGTTGGGGTGTCGGTTTCCCGGGCGCTGGGGGTGTCGGTTTCCCGGGCGCTGGGGGGTGTCGGTTTCCCAAGTCGACTTGGGATTCTGTCACGCAGCCAGGCAGATTTCCCTGGTCATGTGACAGGAAACCTGGCCGGGTCAGCGCTGACCGCCGCGGATTGGTGCTGCGGTGGTGACTGCGGATGTGATGAGGTGTACGTATGGGAGACCGCCGTCATGACCAGGGATGACCGATGACCCGGTATGCGGCGTTGCTGCGCGGCGTCAATGTGGGCGGCCGGAAGGTGGGGATGCCGGAGCTCAGGGAGGTCGCCGAGCAGCTCGGGTATGCCGAGGTGTCCACCTACATCAATAGTGGCAACCTGCTGCTCTCCAGCGGCCGCTCTGCCACCACCATCCGCACCGAGCTGGAGCGGGCGCTGAACGGGCGGTTCGGCTACCCGGCCCGGGTGATCGTCCGCGACCACTCCCAGCTGCGCAGCGTGCTCACGGCCAACCCTTACCCGGAGGGCAACCCGAGCCAGGTCACGGTCGCCTTCCTTGCTGCCGGTCCCGATCCCGAGGTGGCCGACCGGATGGCCGGGCTGGCCACCGCGGACGAGCAGTTCACCATCGCCGACACCGAGATCTACGTCGATTTCGCCGGCGGCCTCGGCCGGAGCAAGCTGGCCGAGAGGCTGCAACAGGTGGTCGGCGTCGACCTCACCGTCCGCAACGTCCGTACCGTCGGCAAGCTGGTCGATCTGCTGGACCGCTGACGTTTCTCACCCCACGTCGACCCGGGTGCGCACGGCGGCACGGCCGCCCGGCCGTCGAGCAGCTCCTCGGCCCGCCGGCGGGCGGTTCCCCCGGTGCTGGATGATGGGCGGTGGTGCAGTCACACCGCAGGGCAGCGTTCGACGAGGACCGCCGTTGTCAGTGCGGTGTCCGATACTGCGAGTCGGGCTGGGTGCAGCACGCTCGGAGCATTAGGCTTGGTCCTCTCGCTGGACTTCCCCGCAGCACCAGTGGCACGACGGTTTTCATCACTCTGGAGGTAGGGCAGGTTCATGGCTGACACGAGTGCCGCGGCTGGGAAGAGCGACTCGTTCGTCCATCTGCACGTCCACTCCGAATACTCCATGCTGGATGGCGCGGCGCGGGTCTCGGACCTCTTCAAGGGCTGCGAAGAGATGGGTATGCCGGCCGTCGCCGTCACCGACCACGGCAACCTCTTCGGCGCCTACGAGTTCTACAAGAACTCCAAGGACAGCTCGGTCAAGCCGATCATCGGTCTTGAGGCGTACGTCACGCCCAAGACGCACCGCTCCGAACGGAAGCGGGTGCGCTGGGGCGACGGTGGCGGTGACGACGTCTCCGGCGGTGGCGCCTTCACCCACATGACCCTGCTGTCGGAGAGCACCGAGGGCATGCACAACCTGTTCCGGCTGGGCTCGCGGGCCTCGCTGGAGGGCTACTTCTACAAGCCGCGGATGGACCGCGAGCTGCTCTCCGAATACTCCAAGGGCCTGATCGCCACCACCGGGTGCCCCTCAGGCGAGGTACAGACCTACCTGCGGTTGGGCAAGTACGACGAGGCGGTCAAGAGCGCAGCCGAGTTCCGCGACATGTTCGGCGCCGACAACTACTTCGTCGAGCTGATGGACCACGGCCTGACCATCGAGAACCGGGTCCGCAAGGACCTGTTGCGGATCGCCAAGGACCTCAACCTGCCGCTGGTGGCCACCAACGACCTGCACTACGCCCACCGGGACGACGCCGCCAACCACGAGGTGCTGCTCTGCGTCCAGTCGGGCTCGACCATGGCCGACGCCAACCGGTTCAAGTTCGACGGTGACTCCTACTACCTGAAGAGCCCGGCCGAGATGCGGGCGCTGTTCGCCGAGCTGCCGGAGGCCTGCGACAACACGCTGGCCATCGCCGAACGCTGCAACATCGAGTTCACCGAGGGCATCGGCACCTACATGCCGCGGTACCCGTGTCCGCCCGGGGAGAACGAGGAGTCCTGGTTCGTCAAGGAGGTCGAGAAGGGGCTCCGGTTCCGCTATCCCCGGGGTGTCCCGGACGAGGCCCGCCGTCGAGCGGCGTTCGAGACCGAAGTGATCATCTCGATGGGCTTCCCCGGCTACTTCCTGGTGGTGGCCGACTTCATCACCTGGGCCAAGGAGAACGGCATCCGGGTCGGACCTGGCCGTGGCTCCGGGGCCGGCTCGATCGCCGCCTACGCGATGCGCATCACCGACCTGGACCCGATCGAGCACGGCCTGCTGTTCGAGCGCTTCCTCAACCCCGACCGGGTGTCGATGCCGGACTTCGACATCGACTTCGACGAGCGTCGTCGCGGTGAGGTGATCCGCTACGTCTCGGACAAGTACGGTGACGACCGCGTCTCCATGATCGTCACCTACGGCACCATCAAGGCCAAGCAGGCCGTCAAGGACGCCTCACGGGTGCTGGGCTACCCGTACGCGATGGGGGACCGGATCACCAAGGCGATGCCACCTGCGGTGATGGGCAAGGACGTGCCGCTGTCGAAGATCTTCGACGCCAGCCATGACCGGTACGGCGAGGGCGGCGAGTTCCGGGCGCTCTACAACAGCGACCCGGACGTCAAGTCGGTCGTCGACACGGCTGCCGGGCTGGAGGGCCTGAAACGCAGCTCCGGCGTGCACGCGGCCGGGGTGATCATGTCCAGCGAGCCGCTGCTGGACATCATCCCGATCATGAAGCGCGAGCAGGACGGCGCGATCATCACCCAGTTCGACTACCCGACCTGCGAGTCGCTCGGGCTGATCAAGATGGACTTCCTCGGCCTGCGCAACCTGACCGTCCTCGACGACGCGGTCGCCAACATCACGCTCAACCGGGGCAAGCAGATCGTACTGGAGGAGCTCGCCCTCGACGACGCGCCGACCTATGAGCTGCTGGCCCGGGGCGACACCCTGGGCGTCTTCCAGCTGGACGGCGGCCCGATGCGCTCGCTGCTGCGCAGCATGCGTCCAGACAGCTTCGCCGACATCTCCGCCGTGCTGGCGCTCTATCGCCCGGGCCCGATGGGTGCCGACTCGCACAACAAGTACGCCCGGCGCAAGACCGGCCGTGAGGAGGTCACCCCGATCCACCCGGAGCTGGCCGAGCCGCTGGAGGAGATCCTGGGCGAGACCTACGGGCTGATCGTGTACCAGGAGCAGGTGATGGCGATCGCCCAGCAGCTGGCCGGCTACTCGTTGGGCCAGGCCGACCTGCTGCGCCGGGCGATGGGCAAGAAGAAGAAGTCCGAGCTGGATAAGCAGTTCGCGAACTTCTCCGCCGGGATGGCCGAGCGCGGCTACTCCAAGGCCGCCATGCAGACGCTGTGGGACATCCTGCTGCCGTTCTCCGACTACGCCTTCAACAAGTCCCACACCGCCGCGTACGGTCTGGTGTCGTACTGGACGGCGTACCTGAAGGCCAACTACACCTGCGAGTTCATGGCCGCCCTGCTGACCTCGGTGCAGGACGACAAGGACAAGATCGCCATCTACCTGGCCGAGTGCCGCCGGATGGGTATCAAGGTGCTGCCGCCGGACGTGAACGAGTCCGCCGCCAACTTCACCCCCGTCGGCAGCGACATCCGCTTCGGCCTGACGGCGATCCGCAACGTCGGCTCCAACGTGGTCGACGGCATCGTCGCCGCCCGGGAGGAGCACGGCAAGGCGGCCAACTTCCACGGCTTCCTGGACCAGGTGCCACTGGTGGTCTGCAACAAGCGGGTGATCGAGTCGCTGATCAAGGCCGGGGCGTTCGAGTCGATGGGGCACACCCGCAAGGCCCTGATGACCGTGTACGAGTCGGCGGTGGATGCCGTGCTCGACCTCAAGCGCAACGAGGCGCACGGGCAGGACGACCTGTTCGGCAGCTTCGGCGACGAATCGGGTCCGCTGATGTCGGGCACCGTCCCGGACATCGCCGACTGGGACAAGCCGACCAAGCTGGCCTTCGAGCGCGAGATGCTGGGGCTCTACGTCAGCGACCACCCGCTGCAGGGCCTGGAGCACATCCTGCTCGCCGAGCGCGACCTCGGCATCGGCCAGCTGATCTCCGACGACGGACCCCGCGAGGGCATGGTCAATATCGCCGGGATGATCACCCAGGTCACCCGCAAGACCACCAAGCGGGGCGACATCTGGGCCATCATCACCGTCGAGGACCTGGAGGCCTCCGTCGACGTCCTGATGTTCCCCAAGGTCTACGACCTGGTGTCGACGGTGCTGGCCACCGACACGGTGGTCCGGGTGAAGGGCCGGATCCAGGTGAAGGAGGACGCCGTCGAGCTGCACGGCCAGGAGCTGACGCTGCCTGACACCAGCGACCCGACCTCGACCGGCCCGGTGGTCATCTCGTTGCCGGCCGTGCGCTGCACGCCACCGGTGGTGGAGCAGCTGCGGGTGGTGCTGGCTGCGCATCCCGGGATGACCGAGGTGCGGCTGCGACTGCAGTCGTCGAGCAAGACGACGGTGATGAAACTGGACCACGGGCTTCGGGTCACCCCCTCTCAGCCGCTGATGGCTGACCTGAAGGCGCTGTTGGGCCCGTCGTGTCTGGCGTCCTGACCGGCACCGGGCAGCCGCTGCGCCGTGGTCGCCGGCGGACCGCCGCCTGGATCGCCGGCTATCTGCTGCTGTCGGTGATCGTCGGTGGCTTGGCCGGTGTCGCCTGGTGGCGGCTGGTGCACCTGCCGGCCTACCGGGTCAGCAGTGACGGCGGTGCCGCCACCACCGAGCGGGGGCTGACCGAGTTCTTCGCCAGCGACGCCTGGTTCACGGCGTTGGGCCTGGTGGTCGGGGTCGGGTTGGGCATCGTCGCCTGGCGCTGGTTCGCCCGGCTCGGCTGGCCGCTGGTGCTGTTGGCCGCGCTGGGGGCGTTGCTGGCCGGGTTCGCCTGCTGGTACCTCGGCTACCGCCTCGGCCCCGGACCCTTCGAGCCCAGGCTGGCGGCCGCCCAGCCCGGCCAGTACGTCCCGATCGAGCTGACGGTCCGAGCCAAGGCGTCCTTCGTGGTCTGGCCGTTCGCGGCCACGCTGCCGATCCTGCTGCGGTCCTCGCTCGGCCCGGACGACGAGGACCCGCGGCCCTTCCGCCGACCTCGCCGCTGAGGCTCCGGCCGACGCGATCAGAGCGGACCGTCGTCAGACCGTCAGGTGACGCCCGGGCAGGTCAGGGGACGACCGGGTGCGTCAGTGGCCGATCGGGCAGGTCAGCGCCTGCGTCACCCGCACCAGGTCGGCGGGAGCGAGCTCGACCTGAAGCCCGCGTCGGCCGGCCGAGACCAGCACCGTGTCGAAAGTGAGCGCCGAGTCGTCGACCACCGTCCGCAGCCGGGTGCGCTGACCGACGGGGGAGATCCCCCCGATGACGTAGCCGCTGCTGCGCGCCGCCACGGCCGGGTCGGCCAGCTGCGCCCGCTTGCCGCCGATGGCGACCGCCAGCGCCTTCAGGTCCAGCTGCCGTGCCACCGGCACGACCGCCACCACCAGCTCGGAGTCGACCTCGGCGACCAGGGTCTTGAAGATGCGCCTCGGATCGACCCCCAGCGCCTCGGCCGCCTCCTCGCCATAGCCATGGTCGCCTGGTCGGTGCTCGTAGGTGCGCAGCACGAACGCCACCCCCGCCCTGGTCAGGGCCACGGTCGCCGGGGTGGCGCCGGCCGCCTGCTTCTTCGTCATCGCTGCGGCCTCCGACCTCAGCCGCCCAGCACGGCGACGAGCTGGACCAGCAGCGGTGCCACCACCAGCGCGGGGAGCAGGTTGCCCACCGGGACCTGCCTCACATGCAGCAGCCGCAGGCCGACGCCGAGCAGCAGCAGGCCACCGGTGGCGGTGAGAGCGGCCAGGTGCGCTGCCGGGACGAAGTCGCCGAGCAGGAAGCCGAGCAGGGTCAGCAGGCCCTGGATGACGCCAAGCGACACGACCGAGGCCATCACGCCGGCGCCGAGCGAGGCGGCGAAGGCGATCGAGGCGAACCCGTCCAACCCCGACTTGAGGATCAGCTGGTCGGCGCCCAGCCCCAGGCCGTCGGACAGCGAGCCGAGAATGGTGAGCGGGCCGACGCAGAACACCAGTGAGGCGGTCACGAAGCCCTCGACGAAGCGCTCCTTGGCGGGTTCGCCATCCACCAGCGGGCCATCCTCCCGGCCGCCGGTGCCCAGGCGGGTTCGCAGCCATCCGCCGAAGCCCTCCAATCGTGCCTCGATGTCCAGCAGCGAGCCGACGATTCCGCCGAACAGCATCGCCCCGAGCACGATCAGCACCGGCGCGCTCGACCCGACCAGGTCGCTCAGCGCGGCCGAGGTCACCTGGACCGCGGCCAGACCGCCGATCAACAACGTCACCAGACCGAGCGCATCGGTGACGGTGTCCCGGGTCCGCTTCGGCAGCCGATGTCCCAGCAGAAGGCCGAGGGAGGATCCGATCACCACCGTGGCCATGTTCACAACGGTGCCGAAACCGGGGAACATGCGCACTTCCTCCAGCAGGATCGGATGGGTGGGATCTGGTGGCCGATTGTGTCACGGGCAGCCGCGACCCGGCCCTGCGCCGGGCACCGGTGAGATATCGGCTGGTGGGCGCGGACCCATTCCGTAGAATCGGGGTCGTGCTTCGCCTCCTTGATCTTCGTGGCCGCCTCGACGCGGGAGAGACCCTCGACTACCGGGCCATCGTGCCGCGGGCCGATTTCGACGTCGACCATGCGGTGGAACGGGTGCGCCCGATCTGCGCCGCCGTGCGTCACGAGGGGATCGAGGCGCTGGCCAGATACTCCGAACAGTTCGACGGGGTCGTCCCGGACTCCTTCCGGGTGCCGGCGGCGGCCCTCGCCGCTGCCGCGGACCGGCTCGACGACGAGCTTCGTGCCGCCTTCACGGTGGCGATCGAGCGTCGTCGAGCGGTCAGCGCGGCCGAGCTGGGCGAAAAGTCGGTCGACGTCACCCTCGCCGCTGGCGCGGTCGTCAGCCAGAAGATGATCCCGGTCGAGCGCGTCGGACTCTACGTGCCCGGCGGTCTGGCGCCGCTGGCGTCGAGCGTGATCATGAACGTCGTCCCGGCCCAGCTGGCCGGGGTGAGCTCGATTGCGGTCACCTCCCCGCCACAGAAGGAGTTCGGCGGCCTGCCGCACCCCAACATCCTCGCCCTCTGCCACATCCTCGGGATCGAGGAGGTGTACGCCGTCGGCGGCGCGCAGGCGATCGCGATGTTCGCCTACGGGGTGCCGGGACTGTGCCCGGCGGTCGACCTGGTGACCGGTCCGGGCAACATCTATGTGGTGGCAGCCAAGCGGTTGCTGAAGGGGCGGATCGGGATCGACTCCGAGGCCGGGACCACTGAGATCGCCATCCTGGCCGATGCCGCCGCCAACCCGGTGCACGTCGCGGCCGATCTCATCTCGCAGGCCGAGCATGACCCCGCCGCGGCCTCGGTGCTGGTGACCGACTCCGCTGACCTGGTGGCGCGGGTCGAGACGGAGCTCGAGCGGCAGGTGGCCCTGACCAAGCACGTCGAACGGGTACGGACCGCGCTGGCCGGCCGCCAGTCCGGCGCGGTGCTGGTGGACGACCTGGACCAGGGGGTCGCCGTCGTCGACGCCTACGCGGCCGAGCACCTCGAGCTGCACACCGCCGACGCCGAGGCGGTGGCCGCCCGGATCCGCAACGCCGGCGCCATCTTCATCGGCACCTGGTCGCCGGTCAGCCTGGGTGACTACCTGGCGGGCAGCACCCACGTACTGCCGACCGGCGGCTGCGCCTGCCACTCGTCCGGGCTCAATGTGAAGAGCTTCCTGAAGGCGGTGCACCTGATCAACTACTCGCGGGAGGCGCTGGCCGAGGTCGCCCGGCACGTCGAGGTGTTCGCCGCCGCGGAGGACCTGCCGGCCCACGGCGCGGCCGTCACCGTCAGGTTCGAGCAGCGGTGAGCGGCAGCAGCAACGCAGCGACCGCCCGGCCGACGTTGGCCGACCTGCCGCTCCGACCCGAGCTGGTGGGGGAGGAGCCGTACGGGGCACCGCAGCTGGAGGTCGCGGTGCAGCTGAACGTGAACGAGAACCCCTACCCGCCGGGGCCGGAGGTGGTCGCCGACATCGCCGCCGCGGTGGCGACCGTCGCCGGCCGACTGAACCGGTACCCGGACCGGGATGCCTGGGCGCTTCGTGAGGACCTGGCCCGCTACCTGGGCCACGGCCTGACCGCCGACCAGGTGTGGGCCGCGAACGGCAGCAACGAGGTGATGCTGCAGGTGCTGCAGGCCTTCGGCGGACCCGGTCGCAGCGCCCTCTCCTTCGCGCCGACCTACTCCATGTACCCGGAGTACGCCCGGGACACCCACACCCGCTGGCTGACGGCACCCCGCCGTGCGGACTTCACGATCGACCCGCAGGAGGCGGTGGCCGCCGTCAAGGAGCACGCTCCCGACGTCGTATTCGTCACCAGCCCGAACAACCCGACCGGCACCGCTGTGGCGCTGGAGACCCTCGCCGACATCTGCGCCGCCGCACCGGGGGTCGTCGTCGTCGACGAGGCGTACGTCGAGTTCGCCCGCACCGGAACACCGAGTGCACTGGCGCTACTGCCCGACTTCCCGCGGCTGGCGGTCAGCCGCACCATGTCGAAGGCGTTCGCGTTCGCCGGCGGCCGGCTGGGCTACCTGGCGGCGGCGCCCGCCTTCGTCGATGCACTCCGGATCGTCCGGCTGCCGTACCACCTCTCCGCCGTCACCCAGGCGGTGGCCCGGGTCGCGCTGGCCCACGCCGACGAGATGCTGGCCCACGTCGACCTGCTGCGCACCGAACGGGACCAGCTGGCGACCTGGCTGTCGGAGCAGGGCCTGGAGGTGGCGGCCTCCGACGCCAACTTCTGTCTGTTCGGCCGGTTCGCCGACCGACACCGGGTCTGGCAGGCCCTGTTGGACCGCGATGTGCTGATCAGGGAGACTGGGCCCGACGGCTGGCTCCGGGTGTCGGTGGGCACCCACGAGGAGATGGCCACCTTCACAAGCGCACTCCGCCAGATCCTCGACGACCCGGAGATCTCGGCCAGAAAGGACGCCGCCCGATGACCGAGACCAGCCCCCGAGCTCTGACGCCCCCTGAGCGCACCGCCGTGCTGGAACGGACGACGTCGGAGTCGAAGGTCGTCCTCAGCCTGAACCTGGACGGCAGCGGTCAGGCGAAGATCGCCACCGGCGTCGGGTTCTATGACCACATGCTGAATGCGCTGGCCAAGCACGCCCTGTTCGACCTGGAGATCGAGAGCGTCGGCGACCTGCACATCGACGCCCACCACACCGTCGAGGACACGGCGATCGTGCTCGGCCAGGCCATCCGGCAGGCGCTGGGGGACAAGGTCGGCATCCGGCGGTTCGCTGATGCCCTGGTGCCGCTGGACGAGGCGCTGGCCCAGTGCGTCGTCGACGTGTCCGGGCGGCCGTACTGCGTGCACAGCGGTGAGCCGGCGGGACAGGAGTACGCCCTGATCGGCGGCGGGCCGGCCACCGGGTCCGGCCCGGGTCCGGTCGGCGTGCCGTACGCGGGGTCGCTGACCCGGCACGTGCTGGAGACGCTCGCCTTCCACGCCCACCTCTGCCTGCACGTCACCGTGCTCGCCGGCCGGGACCCGCACCACATCGTCGAGGCGCAGTTCAAGGCGCTCGCCCGGGCGCTCCGGGACGCCGTCGCCCACGACCCGCGGGTACGAGGGGTGCCCAGCACCAAGGGAGCCCTGTGACGGTTCCGGCGGCCGGGCGCAAGAAGGTCGTCGTTCTCGACTACGGCTCCGGCAACATCCGCTCGGCCGAGCGCGCGATCGCCCGGGCCGGAGTCGAGGTGACGGTGACCCTCGATGCCGAGCTCGCCCTGGCGGCAGACGGCCTCGTGGTGCCCGGTGTGGGTGCCTTCGCGGCCTGCATGGACGGACTGCGCGCCGTCGGCGGCGACAAGATCATCGCCGAGCGGGTGGCCAACCAGCAGCCGACGCTGGCGATCTGCGTCGGTCATCAGGTCCTGTTCAGCAGGGGGGTCGAGCATGGCCGGGCCGCCGACGGCTGTGGTCTGTGGCCGGGCGAGGTCGAGCTGATCCACGCCGAACGGCTGCCGCACATGGGGTGGAACACGGTACGTACCCAGAGCGGCAGCGCGATGTTCGCCGGCGTCGAGTCCGACCGCTTCTACTTCGTGCACTCCTACGCGGTTCGTGAGTTCGAGCCGCCGCCCGGTGCCGTGGTGACCTGGGCCGACCATGGTGGCGACACCTTCGTCGCCGCTGTGGAGGACGGCCCGCTGTGGTCGACGCAGTTCCACCCCGAGAAGTCCGGAGACGCCGGCGGGCGGCTGATCAGCAACTGGGTCGCCACACTGTGACGGCCTCCGCGGACACGGTGATCTTCGACCTCGGCCGGGTGCTGCTCGAGTGGGACCCACGGCTGGCGTTCGCCGAGGTGCTGCCGGCCGAGGAGATCGGCGAGTTCATGGAGCAGATCTCCTTCGCCGAGTGGAACCTCGCCCACGACGCCGGGCAGGAGTGGTCCGTCGGCGAAACCGAGCTGATCAGCCGCTTCCCCGACCGGGCCGAGGCGATCCTGGCCTACCGACGCCACTTCGCCCGTACCCTCACCGGGCTGGTGCCCGGCACCGCCGCGCTGGTCGCCGAGCTGCAGCGCCGCGGCGTTCGGCTGATCGCGCTGACCAACTGGTCGGCGGAGCTCTTCCCCGTTGCCCGTCGCAGCTTCTCCATCCTGGACCGCTTCGAGGGGATCGTGGTGTCCGGCGAGGAGCAGCTGGCCAAGCCGGACCCGGCGATCTTCACCCTGCTGTGCGAGCGGTACGGCGTCGATCCCGCAGCGGCGGTCTTCATCGACGACTCGCCGAAGAACTGTCGAGCGGCCGCAGCAGTGGGGCTGACCGTGATCAACTTCGTCGACGCCGAGTCGACCAGGTCCGCGCTGGTTGATCTTGGACTGCTGCAGACCCGCCAACCCGTCGCCGGCCCGGTGTTCCACGTGGCCGAACGGGAGCTGTGGCAGCAGGGACTGGACAGCGGCGACTACCCCTGGTCGAGCCGCGGGCTGAGCTATCAGCGGCAGGGCTTCGTGCACTGCGCGCTGCCAGATCAGGTCGCTGGCGTGCTGGCGTCGACCTATGCCGACCTCAATCGCGCCGACCTGGTCGTCGGTGAGTTCGACCCGCAGGAGCTCGACGGAGTCGTGATCATGGAAGACCTCGGCGGAGAGGGCGAGTTCCCGCACCTGTACGCGCCGCTGGACCTGCGCCGGTCGCGCGCAGTACACCCCGGTACGTCCTTCTGAGTCGAGACCGCAGCCGGCGCCCGATCCGACGGGTCTGTTGCAGGCGAGGTGGCAGCGCACCCGGCAGCTGCAGGGCGGTGAGCCGGCGGCGTTTGAAGTAGCGCGCCTGGTCAGGGTAGTGGGCGGCCAGGTAGCGCACCGCCTCGTCACGCAGCTTCGGGTAGAGGCTCGGTCGCATCGCATAGCCGACCGTGTTGACGAGAGCCTGGGCCGAGACGGCGGCTCCCGTGGTGTCCCTGTGCTGCTCCGGTCGCCGCGGCTCGGGCGGTCGGCTCAGGTCGGCGACATCGGGCAGCAGCGCATCCACCAGGGTGACCGGTATCCGGTTGCTGTTCTCGTACGGCTGCAACCGTTCGAGCAGTAGCTCGGTCCCGCTGCGGGCGGCCGGGAGGTCGAAGTATCTGGCCGCGGTGAGCAGTGCGGTGGAGAAGCACCCGACCACCAGCTCCACCCGCAGCTGCTCGAACAGGCTCTCGGCCAGCACCGGAGCAGAGCAGACGAGCACCTGCACCCCCAGCCGTTCCGCCTCGGCCAGCATCGGATCGGCCAGCGCTCGGCCAGCGTTGGGGTGTGGTTTGAAGATGACGATGCGATGTCCGAGCTGGGCGATGCCGACCAGCATCTGCCGATGCAGCTCCGCCTCCTCGTCGACGCTCAGCACGCCCAGCGCCGAGAGGTACTGCCCGATGATGATCACGACCGGCTGGTCGGCCGGGCAGGGCAGCGTCACCTGCCCGGTCACCCGCCGGAGTACCGCGCGGAAGGCCCGGTCAGACACCGCCTCGGCCGGCACGTCCCACTCGCTCAGCAGCAACGGCCTCAGGCCGGGCACCAGATCGAGATAGAGCAGGCGCTCGACCCGGCCGCCGACCAGCGGAGCCAGCCGAACCCGGGTCGGCCCGTAGCTCATCAGGCCATCGGCGTACACGTCGATCCGCGCGTCCGGGAAGATCCGGCAGAGCGCGAGTGCCGGACAGACCTGGATGCTCTCCAGCACCAGGTGCACGTCGGCCCGACCGAGGTGCCACCGCAGCCGGAGGTAGCGTTCCCAGATCGGCAGCTCGTCCACTCTGGGCGACCACAGCGACGGGTGCTGAGGGGCGATGGCGTCGTTGTAGTCCAGCACCCGGTCGAACCGCTGCACCAGTGCGGCGAAGCCGTGCATCTCCTGGAGCCGGGCAGCGGTCTCGGGTGTCTGGGCATTGTTGCTGACCACCAGGACACGCTCGTCGGCGGCGTTGAAGGCGCCGCCGTCAAGTGCTGCGGTGAGGGTGACCAGGCCGTAGAAGGTGGAGACGACGAAGACCTGGACCGTCGACGACGACGGTGCTGGCGATGACCCGCTCATGCGGCTGCGCCGATCAGCTCGCTCAACTGCCGGCGGCGGTCCGGGTCGAGCGTCTGTGCCGTCTTGATCAGCTCCTCCCTGGGTAGCCGGCGGGCCGCCTGCTCGCAGAGGGTGCGCAGGGCGGCATCCAGCGGCGGGGCATAGCTGTCCAGCCGCCGCAGGTGGTGGCACAGGATGGCGGCGTACGACCGCAGCGCCTTCGGCAACAGCAGCTCGCACTCAGGGTCGGCGGCCACGTCGGCGAGGATCTGGTCGAAGGCTGGGACGAAGTCGAACTGGCGGGTGTCGGTGACCTGGCTCAGCGAGCTGGTGATGCCGCGGCGGTAGAAGACGCCGAGCAGTCCGACCACGGCAAACGAGTCCGCACCCAGGTGCAGACGCCAGTTCCAGGGTCGGTCCTCGCAGGTGCGCAGACCGGGGGTGAAGTGCAGCAGCCCGGCGTCGGCGAGCCGGCGGTGGTAGATCCCGGCCCACGCGAACGGATAGTCGACCGAGGTGTTGCGGTCGTCGGGAAGGATGCCGCTGCGGGGGTCCCGCGGCCGCGAGCGGGGGCCGTAGGGGACCCGGTCGATGGTGCGCCGGCGACCCAGGACCCGGACATGATCGGTGCGGACGAAGTCGACCGCCAGCCGTTCGATGGTCGCGACCAGCTCGGTGTAGTAGCCCGGCGCCACGAAGTCGTCGCCGTCCAGGAAGGCCAGGTGCTCACCCCGCGCGGCGTCCAGGCCGACGTTGCGGGTGGCGGCCAGACCCCGGTTCAGCGAGTTCTTGATCAGGCGTGCACCCGGGAGGTGGTCGAGCTCGGCCTCGAGCAGTGCCGCCGTGCCGTCCTGTGAGGCGTCGTCGACGAACAGGTACTCGATCCGTGGGTCCGTGTTGCGGGCCAGGCTGCGGATCGTCTCGGGCAGGAACTCAGCGACGTTGAAGCAGGGCACGACCACCGAAAGTTTGATCACCGCGCCGACGTTAGGCAGTCAGTGTCCGGTGCCGGTGTCGCCGGGCTGTCGCGTCGGTGAACGATCATGAACGTCTGGGCCAACAAGCTGATCATGGTCGATTGTTGGCGGTGTGTTGTTCGCTTCGTGTTCACGTGTCCTCAGCCGTCAGGAAATGCCCGGTTCCTACGGTCTGTCACATGACTACAGAAAACTTCCGCACACTCGCCGTTCGCACCCTGGGCTCGGCCAAGGTCGGCCCCGGTCACCCCGTCTTCATCACCGGTGAGATCGGTATCAACCACAACGGTGAGCTGAAGAACGCCTTCGACCTGATCGACGTCGCGGCCGAGGCAGGCTGCAACGCCGTGAAGTTCCAGAAGCGCACCCCGGAGGTCTGCACCCCACGCGACCAGTGGGACGTGGAGCGGGACACCCCCTGGGGTCGGATGACCTACATCGACTACCGGCACCGGGTCGAGTTCGACGCCGACGACTACCGCGCCATCGACGAGCACTGCCGGCAGCGGGGCATCGACTGGTTCGCCTCGCCGTGGGACGTCGAGTCGGTCGACTTCCTGGAGCAGTTCGACGTACCCGCCCACAAGGTCGCCTCGGCCTCCCTCACCGACGACGAGCTGCTGCGGCGACTGCGGGCCACCGGGCGTACCGTCATCCTCTCGACGGGCATGTCCACGCCCCGGCAGATCCGGCACGCCGTGGAGGTGCTCGGCAGCGACAACATCGTGCTGCTGCATGCAACCAGCACCTACCCGGCGCGCAATACCGAGCTCAACCTGCGGATGATCCACACCCTGCAGCGCGAGTTCCCGAACGTACCGATCGGCTACTCCGGTCACGAGACCGGTCTGCAAACCACGCTCGCGGCGGTCGCACTCGGCGCCACCTTCGTCGAACGGCACATCACCCTGGACCGGGCCCTCTGGGGCTCCGACCAGGCCGCATCGGTCGAACCGCAGGGTCTGCAGCGGCTGGTCCGTGACATCCGGGCCATCGAGGAGTCCCTGGGCGACGGGGTCAAGCGGGTGTACGAGGGTGAGCTGGCCGCGATGCGGAAGCTCCGCCGGGTCCAAGGCGAGGGAACGGTCGAGGCCGAGGACGGGGTCAGGGAGCTGGTCAGCGCGTCATGACCACGACCGCCCTGGTCGAGAGCCCGGCCCAGCTGCTGAACGTGCTGGAATGGGCCCACGCGCAGGGCACTGACGACCTGTGCATCACCGTACTGGCGCCTCGGCAGGAGCAGAGCCGACAACAGCTGCACCGGATGTCGGAGCTGGCCGGCGCTGTCGGTCATCGCCTGGACTGGCAGGAGCCACGCGCCAGCCGGAGTGCCGGACTGGCCAGCGTCCGGGCGCTGTCCGGGCAGCTCAGGGCGACCGATCAGCTGGTGCTGGGGGACCCGTTCTCCGGACTGATGCAGCTGGTGCTGGGCCTCAGCCGGATCCAGCAGCTGGTGGTGGTCGACGACGGCAGCGCGACGTTGGAGTTCGTCGAGAGGCTGGAGTCCGGCGGTGACCTGGTCCGCTGGCACCGCGCCGGGCGGTCGCGCCCGCTGGCCGCGCTGGCCCGTCGACGGCTGACGGCCCGGCCGGGGCGGTCGGTGCAGCTGTTCACGGCGATGCCGGTGGAGAGCTCGGCCGTCACTGTGGTGCGCAACTCGTTCGGCTGGTCGCGACGGCGGTACCCTGCCCCGGTGCTGCTCGAGACGACGGACCTGGTCGGGACATCGCTGGTGGAGACCGGCGTGGTCGAGCTGGACCGCTACCTGCGCGGGGTCGAGCTGCTCGCCGGGCGTCACGGGGTCAGCCGCTACCTGGCGCACCGGCGCGAGTCCGCGGCCAAGCTGAGCCGGATCGAGGCGCTCGGCCTCGACATCGTCCGGCCCGACCTACCGCTGGAGCTGTGGGTGCGCCGCAGCCCGATCGGGCGGACCGTCCTCAGCTTTCCGTCGACGGTCGTCCACACCCTGCCTGTCGTCCTTCGTGGGCTCGGGGTTTCGGTGTCCTGCTGCGACATCGACAACGACTGGTTCACCCATCAGGCGAGCCCGCACTCGCAGCGTTTCCTGACGACCGTGACCCGAACCGCCCGACTGACGTATGGCCTGTCCTCCGTCGCCGCCGCGTGACGCCTCGGGGCATGCTGCTAGGGCGGATGCGGTCATCGCCTGGTGGCAGAAACCGACCACTCGTCGTCGGCTGAGTGGCCCACCCCCGGCGCGGCGGGGCGGTCCGCACTCGCTGACTGGTCGTTTCCTTGCACTCGAGCCGCGGAGGGACAGGCTGAGGCCGCGGTGGGACGGGCTCAGGGCGCAGGATGTGCCAGCCGAGGGGTGTTCCGGATAGGGTCTTCGGGTGGATTCATTGGTGCTGTTGCCTGCCGTGGACGTCGCCGACGGTCAGGCCGTCCAACTCGTTCAGGGCAGGGCCGGTTCGGAGAAGAGGTTCGGGGACCCGAGGGTCGCCGCGCAACGCTGGGCCGACGCCGGCGCGGAATGGATCCATCTGGTGGACCTCGATGCCGCCTTCGGCCGGGGGGACAACGCCGCTGTGATCGCCGAGGTCACGGCCGCGATGCCGCTCAAGGTGGAGCTGTCCGGCGGCATCCGAGACGATGCGAGCCTGGAGCGGGCACTGGCGACCGGATGTGCCCGGGTGAACATCGGCACGGCCGCACTGGAACGTCCGGAGTGGTGCGAGGAGATCATCGCCAGCCACGGTGACCGGATCGCCATCGGCCTCGATGTCAGGGGCCGTCGGCTGGCCGCCCGCGGTTGGACCGAGGAGGGTGGCGACCTCTACGAGACACTGGACCGGCTCGACCGTGCCGGCTGCGCCCGGTTCGTGGTCACCGACGTCGCCTCGGACGGCATGCTGGCCGGGCCCAACTTCGAGCTGCTCCGCAACGTCTGCGCCCGCACCGACAAGCCGGTCATCGCCAGCGGCGGGATCTCGACGCTGGCGGACATCGCGGCGCTGACCGAGCTGGTGGGTGCCGGGGTCGAGGGTGCGATCATCGGCACGGCGCTCTATGTCGGCAACTTCACCATCGAGGAGGCCCTGGCGACAGCGCAGGGCCGCCCGGTGAGCGAGCCGGCCGACCGTGGACTGGGGGGCCTATGACGGCCGTCCCCGCGGCGGCCTTCCGCCGCTCCGCTGTCGCCACCGCTGCCGGGCCGACTCTCGACGGCCGGCTGAGCGAGCTGCTCGCCGGCAAGAAGATCGTCATGACCGGTGTCACGGGTTTCATCGGTGAACAGGTGCTCTGGAAGATCCTGACCGAGCTCCCGGAGACCGCGCCCGCGGTCCTGGTCCGACGGAAGGGTTCCGCGTCCGCCCGGGAGCGCGTGATCGGCCTGGTCAAGAAGAAGATCTTCACCCAGCTGCGGGAGGCGGCCGGCGGCGCCGAGCAGCTGGTGGATGCCCGGATCCAGGTGATCGAGGGCGACCTGCCGAACGTCCCCGAGCTGCCCGCCGATCTCGACGTGGTGATGCATTGCGCCGGAGACGTGTCCTTCGACCCGCCGATCGACCAGGCGTTCACCACCAATGTGATCGGCACCCGGGCCCTGATGCGGCGGATGATTGAGGCCGTCACCGACGAGGCTGGCAATATCACCAAGGTGCCGCACTATGTGCACATCTCCACCGCCTACACGGCCGGACGGCGCCGTGGCGCCATCCCGGAGGCTCCGCACGAGCACAGCATCGACTACGAGACCGAGACCCGGGCCGGGCTGGCCATGCGCGAGCTGATCGAGGCCGAGTCCCGCACCGCCGAGCAGCTCACCCGGCTGCGCAAGGAGGCTGAGCGGGAGCATCGCGCCGCCGGCTTCCTGACCACGGCCGCCGACACCGAGCGCCGCCGCAAGGACTGGGTGCAGGAGAAGCTGGTCGAGGCCGGCACCGAACGGGCCCGGTCGCTGGGCTGGACCGACGTCTACACCTTCACCAAGGCACTGGGTGAGAGGGTGGTCGCCGATCTCGGGGCCAACCTGCACGTCTCGATCGTCCGTCCCGCCATCGTCGAGTCGTCCTGGTTGCACCCGTACCCCGGATGGATCGAGGGGTTCAAGATGGCCGAGCCGCTGATCCTGGCGTACGGCCGGGGCGAGCTGCCCGAGTTCCCGGCCTCACCGGACTCGGTGGTCGACATCGTGCCCTGCGACCACGTCGTGAACGCCATCCTCGCCGTCTGCGCGACTGTGCCCGAGGTCGGCAGACCCGAGTACTACCACGTGGCCTCCGGGGCGCGGAACCCACTGACCTTCCGCGAGCTGTACGACCACGTCCGCTCCTACTTCACCGCCCACCCCTTCGACGGCGGCGAGCGTGGCGCCGCCCACCTGCCGCAATGGCAGTTCCCCGGTGCCACGTCGGTCGAGCGGCTGCTGACGAACTCCGAGCGCGCCCACAAGGTGGCCGAACGGGTGCTGGCGAGAGCCCCGCGCTCGGAGCGGATTCGCAAGATCGCCCGCGACCTGGACCGGGCACGGGTCCGGATGACCTTCTTGCGCCGCTACCTGGGCCTGTACAACGAGTATGCCCAGTCCGAGCTGCACTTCGTCGACGACAACACGCTGCGGCTGACCCGGTCGCTGCACCCGGATGACCAGCCGATCTTCGCCTTCGACACCGCCGTCTACGACTGGACCACCTACATCGAGGAGGTGCACTGCCCGTCGATCACCGAGCCGGTCCGCAGGATGGACGCCATCCGGCGCAAGCGGGGTGCGCGTCCCACCACGATGAAAGACCTGAGCAGGGACACCGCCGGGTCGCAGGCCCTGGCCGTCTTCGACCTGGACGGCACGGTGATGACCACGAACGTCATCGAGACCTACCTCTGGGCCCGACTGCCGGAGCTCAGCAAGCTGCGTCAGGCTGCCGAGGTGGGCGCGGTGCTGCGCAAGCTGCCCAGCTACATCAAGGCGGAAAGGCGCGACCGCGGCACCTTCCTGCGTGCGGTGTACCGGCGCTACCAGGGCGCCGACCTGGCCGCCCTGGAGGAGTTCGTCGACAACGAGATGGCCCCGCACGTGCTCAGCCGGCTGTCCCCGGACGCGGTCCGCCGGATCCGGGCCCACCGCGCCGCCGGACACACCACCATCCTGATCACCGGTGTCGTCCGGCCGCTGACCAGGCCGCTACGGCCGCTGTTCGACGTCATCGTCGCCGCCGACCTGGCCACCGACGCCGACGGCCGGTGCACCGGGTTCCTCACCGGGCCGCCGCTGGTGGGCGAGTCACGGGCGGCCTGGCTGCGGCACTTCGCCGCCTTGAACGGGATCGACCTGTCCCGAAGCTTCGCCTACGCCGACTCGCACTCAGACCAGCCCATGCTGGCGGCGGTCGGCAACCCGGTGGCGGTGAGCCCGGACGTACCCCTGATGCGGGCCGCCCGGGCCAACCAGTGGTCGATGGCCGAATGGCGGATCAAGCCGCAGGCGTTCCGCTGGACGATGCCGAAATGACGTCCACCAGCAGCATCGCCGCCCCGAGCCTGCCAGCACTGCACGACACAGGAGAACACTGATGGCACGTCCAGGCTTCGTCCACGAGGTCGACACCCGCACCCCGCCGTTGCTGATCCCCACCGGCGACACCTTCCGGCTGGAACGACTTCCGCTCGGCACCCAGGTGGTCTACCCGCCGGAGGCACTGCCGGCGTTGCCCGACGTCGAGGCCGCCATCGACGAGGCCCTCGGCCAGCCGTTGGGCAGTGACCCGCTGGCCGATCGGCTGCGGGCAGGAATGAAGCTGACCATCGCCTTCGACGACGTCACCGTGCCGGCGCCACGGATGCGGCGCCCCGACATCAGGGGCCGGATCATCGAGAAGGTGTTGGGGCTGGCGGCCGCAGCCGGAGTCGACGACGTCGAACTGCTGGTCGGCAACGGTCTGCAGCGCCGGATCACCCAGGCCGAGATGCTGCATCTGCTCGGTGAGCGGGTCTTCCGTTCCTTCTTCGCCGACGGTCGGCTCAACAATCACGACGCGACTGACGTGCACGGCTCGATCAACGCCCGCGCGGCCGAGTCCGACCTGCTGGTGTACGTCCACGTCACCGTGTCGCCCTTGGGGAACGGCGTGGCGGCCGTACTGAAGGGGCTCGGCCCGGCCGAGCTGCTGCTCGAGCGCGGCGGGCTGGACGCCGTCCGGTCCGGCCAGACCGAACCCGTTCCTGAGTGGGGCACCCTGCCGCCGATCTTCAGCGTGGAGGCCGTGCTGGACAACAACGCCTTCCCCACCGGTCTGGACTTCCTGGCCAAGCGGGAGTGGGAGTGGAGCCTGCGGGACCGGATGACCTCCTCAGCCGTGATGCGCGCCCTCGAGCTGGCGCCGGCCAAGGCGCGACGCCGGCTGGTCAACTCGGCCGAGGCGTCCTTCGGGGTCATCCAGGTCAGGGCCGGGGACCCGGGGGCGGTGGCCGAAGCATCGGCGTCGAAGGTGCGTCAGCAACAGCTGGTGGAGGTCAAGGGCCAGGCCGACGTGATGATCACCGGAGTCGGCCAGCATTCGCCCTACAGCGCAGACTCGGTCCTCAACCCGATCCTGGCCGCCTGGATGGCTCTGGGGCACACCTTCGCCGCGCACACCGGCTTACCGGTGGTCCGGGAGGGTGGGGCCCTGATCGTCTACCATCCGGCGGTGAACGAGTTCAGCTCGTTGCACCATCCGTCCTATGTGGACTTCTTCGCCGATGTGCTCTCGGCGGGCACCGATGCGACCGAGGTGCGGGACACGTTCCAGGCGAAGTACGCCGAGGACGCCTGGTACGCGCACCTCTACCGGTCCGGGAACGCCTACCACGGTGCCCACCCGTTCCTGCTCTGGTACCAGCTGTCACGGGCAGTGGAGCACTGCGGTGACATCATCTGGGTCGGTGCCGACATCGCCACCGTCGAACGGCTCGGCTTCCGGAGCGCGAGCACCCTGCACGACGCGCTCGAGATCGTGGCCCCGACCGTCGGCCGGACACCGAAGATCAGCTATCTGCACCAGCCGACGCACCTGATCGCGGACGTCAGATGACTCCCAAGCTGCCGATCCCGCGTCGTCGGGAGAACCGACCAGCCGCCGCCGAGCCCACCGACGTGAGCGAGGCGAGCCCGGGCACCGCCCGCACCGACTGGGCCCGGCGCGGGCCGGTCAGGGTGCTGCGCGAGGTGGTCCAGGTCGCCGGCCTGAGGACGTTGCTGCGAGCCGAGGTGTCGATGGAGGTGCAGGGGCTGGACCGGATCCGCGACCTGGAGGGTCCTGCCCTGATCGTGGCCAACCACTCGAGCCACCTGGACACCGCCCTGCTGCTGTGCACGCTGCCAGCCGACCGTCGGCGGCGGACGGCGGTGGCCGCGGCCAAGGACTACTTCTTCGATACCTGGTGGCGTGCTGCCGGGTCCGCCATCGCCTTCAACACTTTCCCGATCGACCGGCAGGCGGGTGCCCTCAGCGCCACGCCCGGCAAGCTGCTGTCGGAGGGGTGGAGTGTGTTGCTCTATCCGGAGGGCACCCGCTCCAAGGACGGCTACCTCGGCCGGTTCCGGCTCGGCGCCGCCTGGCTGGCCGCCCAGCACCAGGTTCCGGTGATTCCGGTCGGGCTGCGCGGCAGCTATGCCGCGATGCCGCGCGGCAAGTCCTGGCCGGTCAGCGGCCGGCCTCGGGTCAGCGTCCGCTACGGCGACCCGATCGTGCCGCGACCCGGCGAGACCCCACGTGAGCTTGCGCCGAAGATCGCGGCTGCTGTGAAACAGTTGATCGAGGAGGACAGCGGCACCTGGTGGCAGTCGCAGCGCGGCGCCGCGGCGGTGGTTGTCGAGCCGCCGGCTGGGAGCTGGCGGCGGATCTGGCAGCAGACCGAGCCACCCGCCCCGGGCGGCGGGTCCGAACGAACGAAGATCTGGCGGAATTGAGGAGAGCGTGTCACATCGCCCCGCGCGTGAGCGCAGGCAGCTGACCCCGGCCGTGGACGGGCTCCCGGACTCCGAGGGCAACCTGGAATGGTCCGGGATCACCCGTGAAGACCTTGAAGAGCTGAGCGGGCTGATGACGGCCATCGAGGTACTCGACGAGCCCCTGGAACGGCACAGCCTCGAAGCGCTCTACGAGGCCTTCGACGAGGCCGGCGCCGACCCCGCCCACGACGGTCTGCTGGGCCGCGACGGCGGCGGACCGCTGGTCGCGTACGGCTGGAACCACCCAGGTCGAACCGACACCGACCCACGACGGGTCTACCTGGACGGCGGGGTGCACCCGGGCTGGCGGCGGCAGGGGATCGGCACCGCGTTGCTCCGGTGGCAGCTGGAGCAGGCCCGGAGCTGGTATCGACGGAGCTGGCAGCCGGGACACGGCCCGCTGCGGGTGATGGGGCATGTCGACGAGAAGCAGACCGGACGGCGGGCCCTGTTCGAGTCATTCGGCCTGGAGCCGCTGCGCTGGTACGCCGACATGTCGTTCCTCTTCGACGGCGACCCGCCGACGGCGCCGGTGCCGACCGGGGTCACCATCGTGCCGTTCAGCGACGAGCTGTCCGAGGGCGTCCGCCGGGCCCACAACGAGGCCTTCGCCGACCACTGGGGCTCGCAGCCGGTGGACCGGACCCGGTGGCAGGAGCAGCTGGTGCGCGCCGACGCGCGACCGGAGTGGAGCTGGGTGGCGCTGGACGGTGAGACCGGCGAGGTCACCGGCTATGCGATGAACGCCGCCTACCGACAGGACTGGGACGCCCAGGGCTACTCGGAGGGCTGGACCGACCGTCTCGGGGTCCGCCGGGCCTGGCGTGGCCGGGGGATCGCCAGGGCGCTGCTGTGTGCCTCGATGCGCTCATTCGCCGACGCCGGTCTGGAGGCGGCCGGGCTGGGGGTCGACTCGGACAACCCGACCGGCGCCTTCCAACTGTACGAAAGCCTCGGCTACCGTGCAGGCGAGACGATCGTCATGCACGCGCTGACCGAGAACTACCAACCGGCCGGATAAACTCAGTCTGTTCCGGTCCCGAAGCGCGGCCGGTGAGCGCGCCGCCGAGCAGGTGGTGTGCGCCAGACTCCGTGATCAGGCCAACACCGTAAACAGGGCAGACACCGTACTCAGGAGGGTGAAGATGTCGGGACATTCGAAGTGGGCGACGACCAAGCACAAGAAGGCGGTCGTCGACGCCCGACGAGGGAAGCTGTTCGCGAAGCTGATCAAGAACATCGAGGTGGCCGCCAAGATGGGCGGCGGCGACCCGGCGGGCAACCCCACCCTGTACGACGCCATCCAGAAGGCGAAGAAGAGCTCGGTACCCAACGACAACATCGACCGTGCGGTCAAGCGCGGCTCGGGCGCCGAGGGCGGTGGCGCTGACTACGAGACGCTGATGTACGAGGGCTACGGACCGGCCGGGGTGGCGATGCTGATCGAGTGCCTGACCGACAACCGCAACCGTTCGGCTTCAGACGTGCGGGTGGCCATGACCCGCAACGGCGGCACCATGGCCGATGCCGGCAGCTGCTCGTACATGTTCGCCCGTAAGGGCGTGGTGGTGCTGGCCAAGGAGCAGGACAGCCGGACGCTGACCGAGGACGACCTGCTGGAGGCGGCGCTCGATGCGGGCGCCGAGGAGGTCAACGACCTGGGGGACAGCTTCGAGGTGATCTCCGACCCAGGAGATGTCGTCGGCGTGCGGCAGGCCATCCAGTCCGCCGGCCTGGACTACGACTCGGCCGAGGTGTCGTTCGTGCCCTCTGTCACGGTCGAGGTGGATGGCGAGACCGTCGGCAAGATCTTCCGCCTGATCGAGGCGCTCGAGGACTCCGACGACGTGCAGAACGTCTATGCGAACTTCGACGCCCCGGAGGACGCGCTGGCCGACGCGGGCTGACCGGACCGTACCGGGTCGCCGGCACGCGGTCGGTTCTGCGAGCCTCCACCGCTCGGCCGTCGGGGCACCGTAGGATCGCATCCGAACGTCTGTTCGACCGATCCTCCGCCCGATCCAGCTGTCCAGCTCTGGCGCCTGACGTGCCACCCGACCACGAGGAGCCGTGATGCGCGTACTCGGCATCGACCCCGGCCTGACCCGCTGCGGGCTCGGCGTCGTCGAGGGCGGCATGGGCCGGCCCCCGACGCTGGTGGCGGTCGACGTCGTCCGCACGCCGACCGAGCTGGACGTGGCGCGCCGGCTGGTCCAGATCGAGGCGGCGGTGGAGGAATGGCTGACGACCTACCGACCGGACACCCTGGCGGTGGAGCGGGTGTTCGCCCAGCACAACGTGCAGACGGTGATGGGCACCGCCCAGGCGGCCGGGGTAGCGATGCTCGCTGCGGCCAGGCGGGGGATCCCGGTCGTGCTGCACACCCCGAGCGAGGTGAAGGCGGCCATCACCGGGTCCGGACGGGCAGGCAAGGACCAGGTCGGAGCCATGGTGACCAGGATCCTGCGCCTCGACAGCCCGCCCAGGCCCGCCGACGCGGCCGATGCCCTGGCACTGGCCATCTGCCATGTCTGGCGCGGGTCGGCGAACCACCGCATCAACGACGCACTGCAGGCGGCCGCGGCTCAGTCCAGGCGGCAGCGGCAGGCGTTCGCAGCCCAGGTCAAGGAGAAGAAGTGATCGCGCAACTGTCCGGAACGGTGATCGGGCTCGGGCCGACGTCGGCTGTGATCGAGGTCGGCGGCCTCGGCGTGGTCGCCCTGTGCAGCCCGGGTACCACCGCCGGGCTGAGGATGGGCCAACCGGCCACCCTGCACACCTCGCTGATCGTCCGGGAGGACTCCCTCACCCTGTACGGCTTCGCCGGTGGCGACGAACGGGACTTCTTCGAGCTGCTGCTGACGGCCACCGGCGTCGGGCCCAAGCTGGCCCAGGCCGCGCTGGCCGTGCTGACCCCCGACGAGCTGCGGACCGCGATCAGCACCGAGAACCTGGTGCAGCTGACCAAGGTGCCGGGGATCGGGCGCAAGGGTGCCCAACGGATCGTGATCGAGCTCAAGGACAAGATGAACGCTGTCGGGCTGGCCAGTGTGCCGGCGGCCGGGCCGGCCAGCTCGAACCCGTGGCGGGAACAGGTCAGCCAGGGTCTGCAGGGACTGGGCTGGAGCGCGAAGGACGCCGACGCCGCCTGCGCCGACGTCGAGCATCTGGCCGCCGACGACCCGCCGGCGAGCGTCGCGATGCTGATGCGGGCCGCGCTGCAGCGGTTGGCCAAGAGCTAGCCGATGACCGACCATGATGCAGTGAGCGAGCAGGACCCCCGGTCGACGCACCACCAGTCGGCCGGCTACGAAATCGTCGATCCGCACCCGGACCCGGACGAGGAAGCGGCCGAGTCGGCGCTACGGCCGACCAGCCTGTCGGAGTTCGAAGGCCAGGAGCGCGTCAGCGACCAGCTCGGGCTGGTGCTCGAGGCGGCCAGGCACCGGGGTACGGTGCCGGACCACGTGCTGCTGTCCGGTCCGCCCGGGCTGGGCAAGACGACCCTGGCCATGATCATCGCCGCCGAGATGTCGGCTCCGCTGCGGATCTCCAGCGGGCCCGCCATCCAGCACGCCGGCGACCTGGCCGCCATCCTGTCCGGCCTCACCGAGGGTGAGGTCTTCTTCCTCGATGAGATCCACCGGATGTCACGTCCCGCGGAGGAGATGCTCTATCTCGCTATGGAGGACTTCCGGGTCGACGTGGTGGTCGGCAAGGGGCCGGGCGCGACCGCGATCCCGCTGGAGATCCCGCGCTTTACCCTGGTAGGTGCCACCACCCGGGCCGGGCTGCTGCCCGGACCGCTGCGGGACCGGTTCGGCTTCACCGCTCAGCTGGACTTCTACCACACCGCAGCGCTGGAGCACATCGTGTTCCGGTCGGCGCGGCTGCTCGGCGCCCAACTGCATGCCGAGGGGGCAGCCGAGATCGCCCGCCGTTCCCGGGGCACGCCCCGGATCGCCAACCGGCTGCTCCGCCGGGTCCGCGACTTCGCCCAGGTGCGGGCCGACGGCTTCATCACACCGGCGGTCGCGCAGGCGGCGCTGGAGCTCTACGAGGTGGACGAGCAGGGTCTGGACCGACTGGACCGGGCGGTGCTGCAGGCGATGTGCCACCGGTTCGGGGGCGGGCCGGTTGGGCTGTCCACCTTGGCCATCTCGGTCGGGGAGGAACGCGAGACGGTCGAGGAGGTGGCCGAGCCGTTCCTGGTCCGGGAGGGCTTCCTGATGCGCACCCAGCGCGGCCGGGTGGCGACCGCGGCGGCCTGGCAGCACCTGGGTCTGGCCCCGCCGACCGGTGTGCAGGGTGGCCAGGGCGCGCCCGACCTGTTCGGCGGACTCTAGGATTGTGGGCGGGTGTAGGTAGAGTACGGCGGTCGGCGCTTTTGCCGGACATCAACTGGCGTGGCAGTCTGGTCGCGTCGCAAACGGGACGCTGGAGTTATGGAACAATATTCGACCCTGTTACTGATCGTGGCGATGATCGCCCTCTTCTACTTCCTCATCCTGAGGCCGCAGAAGAAGCGTCAGCAGGCCCAGCAGCGGACCCTGAACTCCCTCACCCCCGGGACGCAGGTGCTTCTGGCCAGCGGAGTCTTCGGCAACATCGTGGAGATCGGTGAGAAGCAGGCGGTCCTCGAGGTGTCGCCGGGTGTGCAGATGACGGTGCTCAAGGCCGCGATCGCCCGGGTGGCGACGGATGCCGACCTGGAACCGCCGCTGGAGGAGACGGAGTTCGAGGAGTCGGAGTTGGACGAGGTCGGCGACGCCGAGCCGATCGGCACCGTTCCCGATGACGCCTCCAGCCTGACCGATCGGCACGACGCCGTCGAGCCGGTCGCCACCGAGCCGGACGGGTCCACGCCGGCGCGCACGGACGCTGCTCCCACCTCGGAGCAGTCCGCGTTCGAGAGCCCCCGTCTCGACCAGCCGGCCGGTGACGAGACGTTCCAGGCCCAGGAACCGCAGCGCCTGCGCGACCCGAACAAGGAATAGCCACCCGTGGCAACGAAGCCTGGCCACCCGGGCCGCACTCTGGTGGCGCTGCTGATCGTGGTCGTCGCGTTGGTCGGTCTGATGGCGTTCACCAAGTCCTGGACCCCCAAGTTGGGCCTCGACCTGCGGGGCGGAACCACCATCACCCTCACCGCCTCGAACACCAGCGGTGCCGGTGATGTCGACCCGAACAGCCTGGAGCAGGCGCGGACCATCATCCAGAACCGGGTGGACAGCCTCGGCGTCGGCGAGTCCGAGGTGACGACCGCCGGCAACAACCAGATCGTGGTCAGCGTGCCGAACGTTCAGCAGGACGAGCTCGTCCGGCTGGTCGGTCAGACCGCCGTGCTGCGGTTCCGCGCCGTCTACGCCGCCGAACCGGTCCAGCCCGCCGTCCAGGCCAGTCCCAGCCCGAGTGCCGGCGCCAGCGCGTCGACCCAGCCGGGAGGCGGCGCCAGTGCGTCTGCCGCCCCCGGTGGGTCGGCCACTGCCTCGGCCCGGCCGAGCGCCTCCGCGACCGGAAACGGCCGCCCCGCGCCGCAGTTGCCGACGGCGCCGCCCGCGCCGAAGACGCCCCGCCCGACGGAGGCCGGCAAGGGCACCGCCCCCGACAAGGCCATCAACTTCCAGCCGAGCGAGAACGACTACAGCGAGTTCGCCACGTACAAGTGCGGAGACGAGTTCCCCGACGTGTCGGACCAGCCGCTGTTCGCCTGCAACCGGGAGGGCACCGAGAAGTACCTGCTGGGCCCGACCCTGATCAAGGGTGACCAGCTGACGTCGGCCAGTGCCGGCGTACCGCAGGGGCAGCTCACCTGGGTGGTCAACCTCGAGTTCGACTCCTCCGGGGCGAAGGCGTTCCAGAACGCGACCGGCGTACTGGCCACCCGTCAGGACCCGCAGAACCGGTTCGCCATCGTGCTGGACGGGAAGTCCATCTCCGCGCCGTCGGTGAGCGCGGCGATCCCCGGCGGCAAGGCCGAGATCTCGGGCAACTTCAACCAGCAGTCGGCCCAGGAGCTCGCCAACGTCCTGAAATACGGCGCCCTCCCGCTGTCGTTCGAGATCTCCGAGGTGTCCAACGTCTCGGCCACCCTGGGCGGTGAGCAGTTGCGCGCTGGCATGATCGCCGGGCTGATCGGCCTGATCCTGGTGGTCGGCTACTGCTTCCTGTACTACCGCGGCCTGGGCATCGTCGTCGTCGCCTCGCTGCTGGTTGCCGGCACCATCACCTACGCCACCATGGTGCTGCTCGGTGGTTCCGTCGGGTTCGCGCTGAACCTGCCGGGTATCGCCGGCGCGATCGTGGCCATCGGCGTCACCGCCGACAGCTTCGTCATCTACTTCGAACGGATCCGGGACGAGGTTCGCGACGGGCGCAGTCTCCGTTCGGCCGTCGAGGTCGGCTGGCGCCGGGCCCGGCAGACGGTGCTGATCGCCGATGCCGTCTCGATGCTCTCCGCAGTGGTCCTGTTCGTGCTCGCGATCGGCTCGGTGAAGGGCTTCGCGTTCACTCTCGGGTTGACGACCCTGATCGACGTTGCGGTGGTGTTCCTGTTCACCAAGCCGCTGATGACGCTGCTGGCCCGGACGAAGTTCTTCGGCGGCGGCCACCGGCTGTCCGGGCTCGACCCGGCTCACCTGGGGGTCAAGGAGCTGCCCGGCAGGCGACCCCGCAAGGGGCGGGCCGCTGCGACGGATCCCGAAGTAGTGGAGGCCTGATGTCCAAACTGTCCAACGTCGGGCACAAGCTCTACACGGGGGAGATCTCCTACGACTTCGTCGGCAGAAGGCGTCGCTGGTATCTCGTCTCGGCCATCCTGATCGTGGTCGCGCTGGCCTCCCTCGGCCTGCGGGGCCTCTCCTGGGGGATCGAGTTCAAGGGCGGTGCCGACTTCCAGGCTCCGGTCAGCGTGACCCACAGCACCGTCGACGACGTCCGGCATGCGGTCGAGGCGTCCGGTGTCACCGACCTGGGCGAGGCCTCGGTCACCACCATCGGCACGAACACGGTGCGGGTGCAGACCCGCACCCTCGACGTGGACGAAGTGGCGAAGGTGCGTGGGGCGATCGCGAAGGAGGTGGGGATCAAGAGCGAGGAGGTCGCCTACAGCCTGATCGGTGCCTCGTGGGGCAAGCAGATCACCGACAAGGCCCTGATCGCGCTGGTGGTCTTCCTGGTCCTGGTCACGCTGGTGATCTGGGCCTACTTCCGGAACGGGAAGATGTCCATCGCTGCATTGGTGGCGTTGCTGCACGACCTGGTGCTGACGGTCGGGATCTATGCCCTGGTCGGGTTCACCGTCAGTCCGGCAACCCTGATCGGCGTGCTGACCATCCTCGGCTACTCGCTCTACGACACCGTCGTCGTCTTCGACAAGGTCCGCGAGAACGTCCGCGACATCCGCTCCAGCACCACCCGCACCTACTCCGAGGGTGCCAACCTGGCGGTCAACCAGGTGCTGGTCCGGTCGATCAACACCACGGTCATCGGCGTACTGCCGGTGGCGGCGCTGCTGTTCGCCGGAGCTGCCATCCTCGGCACCGGGCCGCTGAAGGACCTGGCGCTGGCGCTCTTCGTGGGTATGGTGTCGGGGGCCTACTCGTCCATCTTCATCGCGACGCCGCTGCTGGCCCAGATGAAGGAACGCGAGCCGGAGATGGTCAAGCTCCGGAAGCGGGTCGAGAACCGGCGGGCCAAGGAGACAGCCCGGACCGGAGCCAGCACCGATGCAGCCGAGCGGGCCGGGGCGAGCCGGACTGCAGCAGCCAGTCGGCGCAGCGCCTCGTCAGCGTCCGGAGCACAGGGATACCGCGAGCGGCTGGCCGCCAAGCAGGCGGAGGAGGCCGGCGAGGGCAGCGTCGAGCAGTCGACGACGCCGGAGCAGCCGGCCGAGGGCGGCTCGAAGATCCCCATCACCGTCACCCGGACCGGGAGCACCCCTGCGGTCGGGACCAGGCCGCTCGACGACGCCGCCGCCAAACGGCCGCAGCCTCAGCACCGACCGCGAAGCCAGCGGAAGAAGTAGTGATGAGCCCCAGCGCCGCAGACCGGCTCAGCCGGCTGATCCGCGACATCCCCGACTTCCCGCAGCCCGGCGTGGTGTTCAAGGACATCACCCCGCTGCTGGCCTCCCCGGGCGGTTTCGCCGAGGCGGTCAACGGCATGGTCGAGATCTCCCCGGACGACATCGACGTCGTGGTGGGGATGGAGGCGCGCGGATTCATCTTCGGGGCACCGGTCGCGTTGGCACTGGGCGCCGGCTTCGTTCCGGTGCGCAAGCCCGGCAAGCTGCCCGGTGACACCCTGGCACAGAGCTATGACCTGGAGTACGGCGCCGAGACCCTGACCATCCACGCCGACGCCATCGCCGACGGGGCTCGGGTCCTGGTGGTCGACGACGTGCTGGCGACCGGCGGCACGGTCGGAGCCACCGCCGGACTGCTCAAGCAGCTTGGCGCAGAGCTGGTGGCCGTCACCGTACTGATGGAGCTGACCTTCCTCTCCGGTCGCGACTACCTGACCGCGCAGGGGATCGACACCGTCAACGCGCTGCTGCGCTTCGGATCGTCATGAACAGCGAGGAAGGTCGCAGCAGGCCGGCCTGGGGCTACCAGGCACTGGTCAGCCTGCCGGCGCGCACCTCCACGCCGACCCGGGAGCTCGGGCGACGGGCGCTGTTCGCGCTCGGGCTGCTGGTGATCACCGTCGGCCTGGTCTACTTCGACCGCGGCGCCTACCAGGACAACAACGCCGACCATGTGGTCAGCCTGGTCGACGCGATCTACTACGCCACAGTGACGATCACCACCACCGGCTACGGTGACATCACCCCGGTGGCGACCCACGCCCGGATCATCAACGCCATCTTGATCACGCCGATGAGGATCCTGTTCCTGGTGTTGTTGGTCGGCACCACACTGGAAGTGCTGGCGAACGAAGGTCGCCGGGTGTTCCGCGATGCACGTTGGAGGAAGCGGATGCGCAATCACATCGTCGTCGTCGGCTACGGCACCAAGGGCCGGGCCGCCGTGAAGACGCTCGAGAAGAACAACTGCAACCCGGCACAGGTGGTCATCATCGACGGCCGGCCGTCGGCGATCAGCGACGCCAACATCGGCGGCTATGCCGCCATCGAGGGCGATGCCACCCGTCGGGACATCCTCCGCCGGGCCGAGATCAGCAAGGCCCGCGAGGTGATCATCACGCTGGACCGGGACGACTCGGCGATCCTGGTGACGCTGACCGTACGCCAGCTGAACCCGAGCGCACATGTCGTGGTGGCCGTCCGCGAGCAGGACAATGCGACCCTGATCCGCCAGTCCGGCGCCGACGCCGTGGTCACCTCCTCGGATGCGGTCGGCCGGCTGCTGGGGCTGTCCGCGGTCAGCCCCAACCTGGGCACCGTGATCGAGGACCTGCTGTCGTCCGGAGACGGGCTGGAGGTGTCCGAGCGGCAGGTCACCGCCGACGAGGTCGGCAAGTCACCGGGCGAGGTGATGGGCGAACGGGTCGTGGCCGTGGTCCGGAACAAGACCCTGCGACGGTTCTACGACCCCACCGTGGCGCGGCTTGAGACCGGCGACCAGCTGGTGGTGGTCCGCAGGTCCGACCAGGCGGCAGCACCGCTGCCTTCCGGCGGGGAGCGTAGGGAATTCGGGGGTCGACGAGGGCGTTGAAACCCTAGGGAGTGACAGGTGCGCAGGCACCACTAGACTTGGGGACTCCCACGGAATGAGGTCGTCGCTTGAGCGAACCAGGTACCGCCGTCACTCCGACCACTGCGCCGGAGGTGTCACCGACGAGCGCTGACAGCCCGCCGGAGTCCGGTGCTGCGCCTGCGGTCCAGGAGTCCTCCAGCGTCGCGATCCCGGTACGTCTCGCTACCGGACCCGAGCAGCCCAGGGTCCGGATGCGTCAGCGGCTGGCCCGGCTCGGCACCACCCGGCCCCAGGTCGAGGTGCTCGACCCGCTGTTCAAGGTCATCCGCGCCAGCCACCCCAAGGCCGACCTGGCGGTGATCGAACGCGCCTACCGCACCGCCGAGCGGTATCACCGTGGTCAGCTCCGCAAGAGCGGCGACGCCTACATCACCCACCCGCTGGCGGTGACGACCATCCTGGCCGAGCTCGGGATGACCGAGCCGACCCTCTGCGCGGCCCTGCTGCACGACACCGTCGAGGACACCGCGTACACGCTGACCCAGCTGAGCAAGGACTTCGGCGAGGAGGTGGCGCTGCTCGTCGACGGCTGCACCAAGCTGGACAAGGTCAAGTACGGCGAGTCGGCGAAGTCGGAGACCATCCGCAAGATGGTCGTTGCCATGAGCAAGGACATCCGCGTCCTGGTGATCAAGCTCGCGGACCGGCTGCACAACATGCGTACGCTGCACTATCTGCGGCCCGACAAGCAGGCGCGGATCGCCTCGGAGACGCTGGAGATCTTCGCCCCGCTGGCCCACCGGCTCGGCATGAACGCCATCAAGTGGGAGCTGGAGGACCTGTCCTTCGCCACCCTTCATCCCAAGGTGTACAACGAGATCGTCCGGCTGGTGGCCGAGGCGGCGCCGTCCCGGGAACAGTTCCTCTCCTCGGTGATCGACCAGGTCCGGGCCGACCTGAAGGCGGCCAAGATTAAGGCGACGGTGACCGGTCGACCGAAGCACTACTACTCGATCTACCAGAAGATGGTCGTCCGTGGCCGCGACTTCCAGGACATCTACGACCTGGTCGGCCTGCGGATCCTGGTCGAGAGCCCACGGGACTGCTATGCGGCCCTCGGCGTGATGCATGTCCGCTGGAACCCGCTGCCCGGGCGGTTCAAGGACTACATCGCGATGCCCAAGTTCAACATGTACCAGTCGCTGCACACCACCGTGCTCGGACCGCAGGGCAAGCCGGTGGAGCTGCAGATCCGCACCGACGAGATGCACCGGCGGGCCGAGTTCGGCGTCGCGGCGCACTGGAAGTACAAGGAGACCAAGGGAGACACCCCGTCGCCGGCCAGGGGCGACGGCGGTGACCTGGTCTGGGTCCGCCAGCTGCTGGACTGGCAGCGGGAGACCGCCGACCCGGGGGAGTTCCTCGACTCGCTCAGGTTCGAGATCAACTCCAACGAGGTGTTCGCGTTCACCCCGAAGGGCGACGTGATGTCGCTGCCGGCGGGCTCGACGCCGGTCGACTTCGCCTACGCCATCCACACCGAGGTGGGCAACCGGTGCATCGGCGCCCGGGTCAACGGGCGGCTGGTGCCGCTGGAGTCGGCACTGGCCAACGGCGATGTGGTGGAGATCTTCACCTCCAAGGCGGAGGGTGCCGGGCCGAGCCGGGACTGGCTGGGCTTCGTCAAGAGCCCGCGGGCCCGGAACAAGATCCGCCATCACTTCACCAAGGAGCGCCGCGAGGAGTCCATCGAGCTGGGCAAGGAGTCGCTGGCCCGGCAGATGCGCAAGGCCGGCCTGCCGCTGCAGCGGCTGCTGACCCTCGAGCACCTGACCGCGGTGGCCGGTTACTTCAAGCTGGCCGACGTGACAGCGCTGTATGCGGCGGTGGGCGAGGGCACGGTGGGAGCCCAGGCCGTGGTCAACCGGCTGATCCTGGTCGAGGGGGGCGAGGACGCGGCCGCTGACGAGACCAGCGAGGACCGGGTGGTCACCGGCCGCCGCAGGTCCGGTGCCGGTGGCGGCGACGACGCCGGCATCCAGGTGGTGGGCGCCTCCGACCTGTGGGTCAAGCTGGCCAAGTGCTGCACCCCGGTGCCCGGCGACGAGATCCTCGGCTTCGTGACCCGGGGCGCCGGCGTGTCGGTGCACCGGACCGACTGTGTCAACGCCGACAACCTGCGCCAGGAGCCGGAACGGCTGATCGAGGTGACCTGGGCGCCGACGGCCAAGAGCTCATACCTGGTCGCGATCCAGGTCGAGGCGCTGGACCGCAACCGGCTGCTCTCCGACATCACCCGGTCGCTCTCCGACCAGCACGTGAACATCCTGTCGGCGGCCCTGAACACCAGCAAGGACCGGATCTGCAAGGCGAAGTTCACCTTCGAGACCGCCGACCCCACCCACCTGGATCACGTCCTGAAGGCGGTCCGCCAGGTCCCGGCCGTCTTCGACGTCTACCGCATCAACCAGTAGCCCGGTGCCCTGCGGGGTGTCGGTTTCTCGCGCTGACCGGTGTCGGTTTCCCAAGTCAACTTGGGAAACTGTCACATGACTCGGCAAATTTGCCGAGCCATGTGACAGTTTCCCTGGCTGCGTCGCGCCCTGAGGGTCCGGCGTGCGTACGGGTACGGGACGACCGGCGTACGGGACCAAGGGCGTACGGGTGCGGAGGGCGTACGGGACGATGGACGGGCGGCGCGGGGGTCTGTCGAGCCGCGGCTATCCGCTGAAGTCGCTGACGGCCTTCTGCGCCTGGGTGAGCCATTCGCGGTAGGTATTGGCGGACTCGGTCGCCTCTCTGGCGGCCTTCTGGTCGCCGCGGGCCTCGGCCCGGGTCGCTTTCGACTCGAGCGCCTCGATCTGGGCCTCGAGTTTGGCTGCGGTGTCCTCCGCCCGGGCGCGGGCCTCCGGGTTGGTCCGCCGCCACTGCTCATCCTCGGCCTGCTTGATGGCGGACTCGATCGCCCGCAGCCGACTGTCCAGCGGCTTGATGGCGTCCCTCGGCACCTTGCCGATGGCCGTCCAGCGCTCCAGCAGGTCGCGGTAGCCCGCCTTGGCGGCATCCAGGTCGGTGATCGGCAGCAGCGCCTCGCCCTCGACCAGCAGCGCCTCCTTGGCGTCCTGGTTGACCTTGAACTCGGCGTCCTGTTCCTCGAAGGTGGCCTGCTTGGCCGCGAAGAAGGTGTCCTGCGCTGCGCGGAATCTCTTCCACAGCGCGTCGTCCAGGCCGCGCGGCGCCGGGCCGGCCGCCTTCCAGCGGGTCATCAGGTCCCGGTAGGCGCCCGTCGTGGGTCCCCAGTCGGTCGAGGTGGCCAGCGCCTCGGCCTCGGCCACCAGTTTCTCCTTGGTCGCCCGGGCGCCCTCACGCTGCTCGGCCTGCTGGGCGAACTGCGCCTTGCGGCGCCGGGTGTACGTCGTCCGCGCACTGGAGAAGCGGTGCCACAGCCGGTCGTCGGTGGCCCGGTCCAGCCGGGGGAGAGCCTTCCATTCCTCCAGCAGCGCCCGGAACCGGTTCACCCCGCCGCGCCAGTCGTTGCCGGCGGCCAGCTTCTCCGCCTCCTCGACGAACTTCTCCTTGGCCGCCCGAGCCTCCTCGTTCTGCTTGGCCCGCTCGGCCCGGCGCGCGGCGCGTTGCTCCGCGATCATCGGCGACAGCGCCTCCAACCGCGCGAGCAGTCGGTCCAGGTCACCGACCGCGTGTGCATCGGTGACGGCCGTACGGACGGTCTTGATGGCCGAGCCCGCATCATCTGGTGACAGGGCGCCGGATTTGATCCGGGTCTCGAGCAGCGACACCTCGAGCTCCAGGGCCTCGAACCGGCGGACGAAGAAGCTGAGTGCCTCGTCCGGGCCGACATCGGGCACCTGGCCCACTCTGCGTTCCCCATCGGCTGTTCGGACGTACACAGTGCCGTCAGGTTCGACTCGACCGAAGGAGCCGGGTCCCGGTGCCGGGGTCTCCAGGTGTTCGGCCTTTGCGTCTTCGCTCATGGGACAATCCTGCCCGATAGTCTCAAGGTTGTGTTGATCGCCTCTTTTCCCGCTGGCCCGTGGCAGACGAACTGCTACGTCCTGGCCACCCAGCCCGGAGCCGAATGCATCGTGATCGACCCAGGCATGGATGCGGCCGCCGGAGTGGCCGAGGTGGTGGCCGAACAGCACCTCAAACCTGTGGCTGTGGTGCTGACCCACGGCCACCTGGACCATATGTTCAGCGTCGCCCCGGTGTGCAGCAGCTATGCCGCGCCGGCCTGGATCCATCCCGACGACCGCGCGCTGCTCAGCGACCCGTTGCGAGCGATGGGCCCCGAGACGCAAGCGATGCTGCAGCAGATCACCGGCACCTCGGCCGGCTTCGTCGAGCCTGACGAGGTGCGCGAGCTGACCGACGGTGCCCGGTTGGAGCTGGCCGGTCTCGACCTCGGCGCCGTCCACGCCCCCGGGCACACCCCGGGCTCGGTGATGTATCGGACGGCCTACCCGAACGACGACGAGGTCGACTCGCTGGTGTTCTCCGGTGACGTGCTCTTCGCGGGCTCGATCGGCAGAACTGATTTGCCAGGCGGAGACCATGGCGACATGCTGAGAAGTCTGCGGTCGAAGGTGCTGCCCCTGCCGGACTCGGTGGTGGTTCTTCCCGGTCACGGACCGCAGACGAGCATGGCCCGCGAACGGGCCACGAACCCCTACCTGCAGGAAGATGCCCTATGAGTCGCCCCAAGCCGCTGTCGGGTTTTCCGGAGTTCCTGCCCGGGCCCCGGATGGTGGAGCAGTTCGTGCTGGACCGGCTGCGGGAGACCTTCGAGCTGCACGGCTTCGCCTCGATCGAGACCCGGGCGGTCGAGCCGGTCGAGACGCTGACCAAGGGCGGTGAGATCGACAAGGAGGTCTACACCGTCCGCCGGATCCACGCCGACGACGGCGTCCCGGACGAGCTGGGCCTGCACTACGACCTGACAGTGCCGTTCGCGCGGTACGTGCTGGAGAACGCCGGTCAGCTGCAGTTCCCGTTCCGGCGCTACCAGATCCAGAAGGTCTGGCGCGGTGAGCGGCCGCAGGAGGGGCGCTACCGCGAGTTCACCCAGGCCGACATCGACATCGTCGGCTCCGGTGAGCTGGCGGCCCACCACGACGTGGAGATCCCGCTGGTGGCGCTGGACGCGATGGAGCGGCTGCACACCGACCTGGGCCTGCCGCCGGTGCTGATGCGGGTCAACAACCGCAGGCTGGCGCAGGGCTTCTACACCGGTCTGGAGATCGGCGACACCGCTGCGGTGCTGAGGATCGTGGACAAGCTGGACAAGGTCGGCCCGGACCGGGTCAGCGAGCTGCTGGTCAGCGAGGCGTCGCTGACGGAGGCGCAGGCCAAGTCGTGCGTGTCGCTGGCCACCATCTCCTCCGCCGACGAGACCTTCGTCGACGAGGTGCGGCGGCTCGGTGTGCACACCGACGAGCTGGAGGCCGGGATGGAGCAGCTGGCCGAGCTGGTCCGGACCGCCGGTCGGTACGCACCGGGTCGGCTCGTCGCCGACCTGAAGATCGCCCGCGGGCTGGACTACTACACCGGGACCGTCTACGAGACCGAGCTGCAGGGCTACGAGTCGCTCGGGTCGGTGGCCTCCGGGGGCCGCTACGACGCACTCGCCAGCGACGGCCGGACCACCTATCCGGGCGTCGGGTTCAGCGTCGGGGTGACCCGGATCCTGGCGCCCCTGCTCGGCAAGCAGCGGCTGACCGTCACCCGGCCAGTGCCGACCTGCGTCCTGGTGGCGGTCGACGCGGAGGAGACCCGGGCAGCCGCGGTGGCGGTCGCCAGCCAGCTCAGGCAGCGCGGCATCCCGACCGAGGTGGCGCCCAAGGCGGACAAGTTCGGCAAGCAGATCCGCTACGCCGACCGGCGCTCGATCCCGTACGTCTGGTTCGGCGCGGGCGCAAATGACGAGGTGAAGGACATCCGCTCGGGTGACCAGGTGGGCGCCGACCCGGCCAGCTGGCAACCGCCGAGCGAAGACCTGCGCCCCCGGGTCGTCGAGAACTGGGACGAGTGAGACGCAACAATCGGGGCAACCCAGCATCGAGCCAGGAGTAACGATGGCCGCCATTCCCCATACCCATACGGTGCCCAATACCCATACGGTCATCGCCTCCGCCGAGAGCGAGTCCTACTACACCCTGCGGCGACGCCCGAGCTCGCGGAAGGAACGCTACGAGATGGGGCGCGGGCTGCGCCGTCAGGTGCCACGCAAGAGCCTGGCGCTGTGGCAGCCGCCCCACGACCGGCCCGACCCGGTGGCGCAGATCATCGAGTCGCACCAGGGACGACTGGAGTGGCTGGTCCCGGTCCGGGTGGCCCGGATGGTGACCTCACCGTACGGGTTCCTCCGGGGCACGGCGGTGGTGATGGCAGAGGACGTGGCCCACCTGCCCTCCACCGGGATCACTCCGGTGATCTGCGGAGACGCGCACCTGGGCAACTTCGGCTTCTACGCCTCGCCTGAGGCTGAGCTGGTGCTGGACCTGAACGACTTCGACGAGGCCCACCCGGGCGCCTGGGAGTGGGACCTGCGCCGGCTGGTCGCGAGCATCTGGGTTGCCGGGCGCGAGAACGGTCGGAGTGAGCAGCAGTGCGAGGACTCGGTCGCCTCCTGCGTGGCCGCCTACCGGGAAGAGGTCCGGTTCCTGGCCGAGCAGCCGCTGCTGACGCGCTCGTACAACCGCCTGGACGTGCACCGGCTGCACGAGACGGTGACCGAGAAGTCGCTGCACAAGGAGATCGCCAGGTCGGCCCGACGCGCCCGCAGCAGGACCAGCGACCGGGCGCTCCCGCGGTTCACCCGGGAGCACGAGGGTGGCCGTCGGATCGTCGAGGAGCCGCCGTTGATCACCCGGGTCAGCGACGAGCACGCCGACCGGATCGCCGAGGCGCTCGACGAGTACCTGCTCACCCTGGCGCCGCACTGGCGCCGGGCGCTGGGCGGCTACACGCTGGTCGACCTGGCACACAAGGTGGTCGGAGTAGGCAGCGTCGGGCTGCGCGCCTACGTCGCGCTGCTGGAGGGCAGCAGCTCCGACGACGTCGTCTTCCTGCAGCTGAAGCAGGCCCGGCGCTCGGTGCTGGGCAGGTATGTCCACGGCGACTCGGCCTGGCACAAGCACCAGGGGCAGCGGGTGGTCGAGTACCAGCAGGCGCTGCAGACGGTCAGCGACCCGCTGCTCGGCTGGACCACCATCGACGGGCTGCAGTTCTACGTCCGGCAGTTCCGCAATATGAAGGGCACCATCCCGCTGAACCAGATCGACGCAGCGGCGCTGACCGACTACGCCGGCATCGTCGGCCATCTGCTGGCCAAGGGCCATGCTCGCACCAGCGGGGCGTCGATGATCGCCGGGTACGTCGGCTCGGCGGACAAGGTCGACCGGGCCCTCTGCAGATTCGCCCAGTCGTATGCCGACCAGACCGAGGCTGACCATGCCGCGCTGGTAGCGGCGGTGCACAAGGGTCGGCTCCCGGTCAGCGAGGAGGCCCTCGAGGGGGCCGGATCGGCGTTCCGACCATGATGCAGGTCCGGGTCATCACGCCGGTGTCGTTCACCGAGCGCACCATGGCTCTGCTCGATGATCATCCGGCGGTGGCCAATATCGTCCTGTGGGAGGGCGCTGCCCGAAACCCCGCCGGCGACGTGATCGTCTGCGACACGGCCCGCGAGGGCACCAGCGAAGTCCTTGATCAACTTCGGTCGCTCGGCCTGCTCCACCACGGTGCCATCACCGTGCAGGAGGTCGATGTCTCGATGTCGGAGCAGGCCGATCGCTCGGAGAAGGCGGTGCCCGGACTCGGCAGCGACGCGGTGGTCTGGGAGGAGATCGAGCAGAAGACGAGCGAAGAGACCCGGCTGTCGATCACCTATCTCGCCTTCATGGTGGTGGCCATGATCATCGCCAGTTTCGGGGTGCTGCTGGACCAGCCGATCCTGATCGTCGGCGCGATGGTGGTCGGTCCCGAGTTCGGCCCGTTGGCCGCCCTCTGCGTCGGGTTGGTCCGTCGGCACCGGGGGATGATCGGCCGTGCTGCGGTCACTCTGGTGGTCGGGTTCGCGGTCGGACTGGTGGCGACCGTGCTGAGCACCCTCGTACTGGACGCGGTCGGCCTGGTGGACCGCAGCATGCTGCTGGCGAAACGACCGCTGACCGACTTCATCTGGCGGCCCGATGCACTGTCGTGGGTGATCGCCTTCCTGGCCGGGATCGCCGGCATGCTGTCACTCACCTCGGCGAAGTCGGGGGCGCTGGTCGGGGTGTTGATCTCGGTCACCACCATCCCGGCTGCCTCCAACGCCGCGGTGGCCATCGCGTACGGCGTCTGGAATGAGGCTGCCGGGTCGGCACTGCAGCTGCTGATCAACCTGAGCGCCATCATCATCGCCGGACTCTGCACGCTGGCGGTGCAGCGGCTGCGGCAGGCGGCCGCCACCGCCCCCGGGCGGTAGGGGCTGCCGTCGGCTGGGCGTAGGATCGATCCGTCTACCAGCACCGTCAGAAGGTTGTCATGTCCCAATCCTCTCCCGCTCCCGCCAGCGCCGAGACCCCCGTCACCCCGACTACCAGCACCTCCGCCAACGGCGGTTCGCCGGCCCACCCGACCCCGACCGGTACCAGCAGGGTCAAGCGTGGAATGGCCGAGATGCTCAAGGGCGGCGTCATCATGGACGTCGTCACCCCCGACCAGGCGAAGATCGCCGAGGACGCCGGCGCGGTAGCGGTGATGGCCCTCGAGCGGGTGCCCGCCGACATCCGCACCCAGGGTGGCATCTCCCGGATGAGCGACCCGGACATGATCGACGGCATCATCTCGGCGGTGTCGATCCCGGTGATGGCCAAGGCGCGGATCGGTCATTTCGTCGAGGCCCAGGTGCTGCAGTCCCTCGGGGTGGACTACATCGACGAGTCGGAGGTGCTGACCCCGGCCGACTATGTCAACCACATCGACAAATGGAAGTTCACCGTCCCGTTCGTCTGCGGCGCCACCAACCTCGGCGAGGCGTTGCGGCGGATCAGTGAGGGCGCGGCGATGATCCGCTCGAAGGGCGAGGCCGGCACCGGCGACGTGTCCAACGCCACCATGCATATGCGCAAGATCGGCGGCGAGATCCGGCGACTGTCCAGCCTGTCGCCGGACGAGCTCTACGTCGCCGCCAAGGAGCTGCAGGCGCCCTACGACCTGGTGGTCGAGGTGGCCGAGCGAGGCAAGCTGCCGGTGGTGCTGTTCACCGCCGGGGGCATCGCCACCCCGGCCGACGCCGCCATGATGATGCAGCTCGGTGCCGAGGGCGTGTTCGTCGGCTCCGGCATCTTCAAGTCGGGCAACCCGGCGGAACGCGCCGCCGCGATCGTCAAGGCCACCACGTTCTACGACGACCCGGACGTCATCGCCAAGGTGTCCCGCGGTCTCGGCGAGGCCATGGTGGGCATCAACGTCCCCCCGCCTCAGGCGGGCGAGCGGACCGGCGACATGCCGCAGCCGCACCGGCTGGCCGACCGCGGTTGGTGAGCTCGCACTGAATGACCGGTCCACTGATCGGCGTCCTCGCCCTGCAGGGGGACGTCCGAGAACATCTGGCCGCGCTCAGCCACTGTGGCGCCAGGACCCGCGCGGTCCGGCGACCGGGTGAGCTGGCGGACCTTGACGGCATCGTGCTGCCGGGCGGGGAGTCGACGACGATCGACAAGCTGTCACGCATCTTCGAGGTCCGCGAGCCGCTGGTGGAGAGGCTCCGGGCGGGGCTGCCGGCGTTCGGGTCCTGCGCGGGCATGATCATGCTCGCCGACCGGGTGCTGGACGGGGGACCCGGGCAGCAGACCTTCGGTGGGCTCGATATCACCGTGCGCCGCAACGCGTTCGGCCGTCAGGTCGACTCGTTCGAGAGCGATGTCGACCTCGCAGGGATCGACGGCGGGCCGGTGCATGCCGTGTTCATCCGGGCGCCGTGGGTCGAGGAGGCCGGTCCCGAGGTGCAGGTGCTGGGGCGAGTGGAGCAGAGCGGCCACCCCGCAGCGGATGGCCGGATCATCGCGGTCCGGCAGGGCCGGATCCTGGCCACCTCCTTCCACCCCGAGGTCACCAGCGATGTACGTATCCACCGCTTTTTTCTGGACCTGGTCCGGCAGTAGCCGCCGGCGCCGGGTGTCAGGCACGCCGGTTAGTGTCGTCTATCGCCATCCAGCCCCTTGGCGGTCAGGCAGGCGCTGGTAGGTGGCCTAAGATCAGAGGCTGGCCCGGTCCGCCGCGAGCCCCCCCGCACGATGCACAGCACCAACGCACACAGCACCAACGCACACAGCACCAACGCACACAGCACCATTGGAAGGAAACCGAGTGATTCGCACCCACGATGCCGGCAGCCTGCGCGCCGAGCACGCTGGTACCCCTGTGACCCTGGCCGGATGGGTGGCCCGCCGCCGAGATCACGGTGGGGTCGCCTTCCTGGACCTGCGGGACGCCTCCGGGATCGTCCAGGTGGTGGTCCGAGACGAGATGCTGGCCGCCTCCGGCGCCCACGACCTCCGCAACGAGTACTGCATCAAGATCGTCGGGACGGTGAACGAGCGGCCGGCCGGTAACGCCAACCCCGACCTGCCGACCGGCGAGGTCGAGGTCGTCACCGAGGCTCTCGAGGTGCTCAGCGCCGCAGCCCCGCTACCGTTCCAGATCGACGAGCGCGTCGCCGTCGGCGAGGAGGCCCGGCTGAGGTATCGCTACCTGGACCTGCGCCGGCCGGCTCCGGCCGCCGCCCTCCGGCTGCGGAGCGAGGTCAACCGGGCCGCCCGTACGGTGCTGGCGGAGCGCAGTTTCGTCGAGATCGAGACCCCCACCCTGACCCGGTCCACGCCTGAGGGGGCCCGCGACTTCCTGGTGCCGGCCCGGCTCCGGCCCGGGTCCTGGTATGCCCTGCCGCAGAGCCCGCAGTTGTTCAAGCAGCTGCTGATGGTGGCGGGGATGGAGCGTTACTACCAGATCGCCCGCTGCTACCGCGATGAGGACTTCCGGGCCGACCGGCAGCCCGAATTCACCCAGCTCGACATCGAGATGAGCTTCGTGGACCAGGACGACGTGATCGAGCTGTCTGAACAGATCCTGGTGGCGCTGTGGCGGCTGATCGGCCACGAGATCAGCACCCCCATCCCACGGATCACCTACGCGGACGCGATGGACCGCTATGGGACCGACAAGCCGGACCTGAGGTTCGGGAACGAGATCGTCGAGTGCACCGACTATTTCGCCGACACCCCGTTCCGGGTGTTCCAGGCACCGTACGTCGGTGCCGTGGTGATGCCCGGCGGCGCCAGCCAGCCACGCAAACAGCTCGACTCCTGGCAGGACTTCGCCAAGCAGCGGGGCGCTCGGGGGCTGGCGTACGTGCTCTTCACGGAAGACGGAGAGCTCGGCGGACCGGTCGCCAAGAACCTGTCCGAGGCCGAACGGGCCGGGCTCGCCGATCGTGTCGGGGCGAAGCCGGGCGACTGTGTCTTCTTCGCCGCCGGCCCGCGCAACACCTCCCAGGCTCTGCTCGGCGCTGCCCGGCTGGAGATCGCCCGCAAGACCGGTCTGATCGACGAGTCGGCCGCTGTGCAGGACCCGGACAAGGCGTGGGCGTTCTGCTGGATCGTCGACGCGCCGTTGTTCGAGCCGGCCGGTGATGCGGTCGCCGCCGGTGACGTCGCGGTCGGTTCCGGTGCCTGGACCGCGGTGCACCACGCCTTCACCTCGCCGAAGCCCGAGTCCATGGACAACTTCGACAGTGACCCGGGCAAGGCCCTGGCGTACGCCTATGACGTCGTCTGCAACGGCAACGAGATCGGCGGCGGCTCGATCCGTATCCACCAGCGCGACGTCCAGGAGCGGGTGTTCGCGGTGATGGGGTTGAGCCGCGAAGAGTCGGCGGAGAAGTTCGGCTTCCTGCTGGACGCCTTCAACTACGGCCCGCCACCGCACGGCGGCATCGCCTTCGGCTGGGACCGGATCGTGGCCCTGCTCGCCGGCGCGGACTCGATCCGCGAGGTGATCGCCTTCCCGAAGTCCGGTGGTGGAGTGGACCCGCTGACCGATGCGCCGGCACCGATCACACCGCAGCAGCGCCAGGAGGCCGGCGTCGACGCCAAGCCCGAGGAACCCGGAGCCTGACCATGCTGCTGTGTCGCGGCCCCCTTCGACAGGCTCAGGGCCCGGAAGCACGCGCTCTGAGGGGTGCCCTTCGACAGGCTCAGGACACGGAAGCACGCGCTCTGAGCTTGTCGAAGAGCGTTCATCCGTACGTGAGGGGTTGCCCTTCGACAGGCTCAGGGCACGGATCGTCAGGCTCAGGATGCGGGTCTCGGACAAGCTCGGAGGCGCCATGAGTGAGGATCTGTTCGGTGATCTCAGTGCTCCGACAGGCTCAGGGCACGGCCCGACAGGCTCAGGACACGGGGGGAGTCTGAGCGACACGACCCGGGCCGGTTTGCCGCTGGCGGTGCGGCTCCGGCCGCGGACGATCGACGAGATCGTCGGTCAGCAGCATCTGCTGGCGGCGGGGTCGCCGCTGCGCCGGCTGGCCTCGGGCGACACGGCGATGTCGGTGTTCCTCTGGGGGCCGCCCGGGACGGGGAAGACGACCATCGCCTACGTGGTCTCGCAGACCACCCGGCGGCGGTTCGTCGAGCTGTCGGCTGTCACCGCCGGGGTCAAGGAGGTCCGGGCTGTGCTCGACCAGGCGCGCCGCGACCTCAACCAGGGCGTTCAGACCGTGCTCTTCGTCGATGAGGTGCACCGGTTCTCCAAGACGCAGCAGGACGTCCTGTTGCCGGCGGTGGAGAACAGGCTGGTGACGCTGATCGCGGCGACGACGGAGAACCCGAGCTTCTCGGTGATCTCGCCGCTGCTCTCCCGGTCCCTGCTGTTGACACTGCGGCCGTTGACTGACGACGACATCTCCGTGCTGATCGACCGGGCGTTGACCGATGACCGCGGTATCCATCCCGCCGGCGACACGGCGCGCGCGTTCACCCTCGATCCCGAGGCCCGCGACACCCTGCTGCGGATGGCGGGGGGCGATGCCCGGCGGGCGCTGACCTATCTGGAGGAGTCGGCTGCCGGGGCCGAGGCCACCGGCTCCGAGCTGATCGACACCAGCACCGTCGAGCGGGCGGTGGACAAGGCGGCGGTCCGCTACGACCGGGACGGTGACCAGCACTACGACGTCATCAGCGCGTTCATCAAGTCGATCCGGGGATCGGACGTGCAGGCGTCGCTGCACTACCTGGCCAGGATGATGGAGGCGGGCGAGGACCCGCGCTTCATCGCGCGGCGGCTGGTGGTGCTCGCCTCGGAGGACATCGGCCTGGCCGACCCGACCGCGTTGCAGACCGCGGTCGCCGCAGCGCAGGCGGTGGCGCTGATCGGGATGCCCGAGGTGCGGATCAACCTGGCGCAGGCGGTCATCGCGCTGGCGCTCGCCCCGAAGTCGAACGCCGTCGTGCTGGCCGTGGACGAGGCGTTGGCCGACGTGCGGGCGGGGCGGATCGGGCTCGTCCCGCCGCACCTGCGCGATGGGCACTATCCCGGCGCCAAGACGTACGGGCACGGTGTCGACTACACCTACGCCCACGACGAGCCGCACGGGATCGCGGCCCAGCAGTACCTGCCGGACGAGCTGTCGGGGGCCGACTACTACCGGCCGGTGGCCCGCGGTGCGGAGGCGGCGATGGTCGATAGGCTGCGGCGCATCGAGGGCATCCTCAGAATGCATTCCGCAGCAGAGGACCCGCCGCGATAGGGTCGACACTTGATAAGCAGAAGTACTCACGCCCATCGCCCACATCCGGCGTGGCGCCGTCCGGACCGTAAGGAACGCAAATGTCAGTAGGGGAGATCGCCGGTCTCATCGCCGCAATCGCCTTCGTCGTGCTGGTGGCTCTGTTCGCCGTCCCGCTGTTGAAGCTGGGACGGGTGCTGGAGGAGCTGCGGCTCGCCGTGCGCGATATCGGCCATGAGAGCGTACCCATCCTGACCGAGCTGCGAGGCACGGTGAGCGCGACCAACAGTGAGCTCGAGAAGCTCAGCTTCGTCACCGAGGACGTCTCCACGGTGACCAAGAACGCGACCGTCGTGAGCCAGAACGCCGCCCAGATGACGACGCTGTTCAGTGCCACGCTCGGCGGCCCGCTGGTCAAGACCGCTGCGTTCAGCTACGGCATCCGGAAGGCCATCAAGGGCACCGGCACGCCGAAGCGGGGACGGCGGGTGAAGTGATGCGTCGCCTCTTCTGGTTCACCGTCGGTGCCGGTGTCGGCATCTACGGATTGGTCAAACTCCGGCAGTACCTGCAGCAGGCGAGCCCGGAGGCCCTCGGCCACCGGGTCGCGGAGTCGGCGTCGGGGGTCAGGGAGTCGATCCGCGAGTTCAATGCCACAGTGCGAGCCGCCATGGTCGAGCGCGAAGCGGAGCTCCGTGACGCGGTCGGCCTTCCCGAGAACGACAACTGACCACACCCGCGTGCTGTGAGCAACCGCGGCAGGACCCTCGGAAGTCTCAGGGCACGCCGCCGGGCTCAGGGCGCGAATCGCACCACTAAGGAACCCTCATGAACACCGCCGAAATCCGGCGCCGCTTCCTCGACTACTTCGCCCAGCGAGGCCACGAGGTGGTGCCGTCAGCACCGCTGCTCTACAACGACCCGACGCTGCTCTTCGTCAACGCCGGCATGGTCCCGTTCAAGCCCTACTTCACCGGCGCCGAGGCGCCGCCGTTCAACCGCGCCACCAGCGTGCAGAAGTGTGTCCGCACCCTCGACATCGAGGAGGTCGGCAAGACCACCCGGCACGGGACCTTCTTCCAGATGAACGGCAACTTCTCCTTCGGTGACTACTTCAAGGAGCAGGCGATCAGCTACGCCTGGGAGCTGGTCACCGGGTCAACCGAGTCCGGCTGCCTCGGCTTCGACCCGGACACGGTCTGGGTCACGGTGCTGCACTCCGACGATGAGGCGGCTCGGCTGTGGGCCGAGGTCGCCGGCCTACCGCAGGAGCGCATCCAGCGCCGCGGGCTGCGGGACAACTACTGGCACATGGGCATCCCCGGCCCCGGCGGCCCCTGCAGTGAGATCTACATCGACCGTGGCCCGGAGTACGGCCCGGACGGTGGTCCGGTGGTCGACGAGGACCGGTTCCTGGAGATCTGGAACCTGGTGTTCATGCAGGAGGAGCTCTCCGAGGTTAGGGCCAAGGACGACTTCGACACCGTCGGCGACCTGCCCCGCAAGAACATCGACACCGGCATGGGGCTGGAGCGGGTGGCCTACCTGCTGCAGGGCGTCGACAACCTCTACGAGATCGACGAGGTGTTCCCGGTGATCGCCCGCGCGGCGGAGCTGGCCGGCACGGGCTACGGTGCCAAGCGGGCGGACGACGTCCGGCTGCGGGTGGTCGGTGACCACATCCGGTCTGCGTTGATGCTGATCGGCGACGGCGTGACCCCCGGCAACGAGGCCCGCGGCTACGTGCTGCGCCGGTTGCTGCGTCGAACCGTGCGTTCGATGCGGCTGCTCGGCGTACGCGAGCCGGTGCTGAACGAGTTGCTGCCGCTGAGCAGCGCGGCGATGAAGGCGTCCTACCCGGAGGTCGAGAAGGACTTCGACCGAATCAGCCAGATCGCGTACGCGGAGGAGGACGCGTTCCGGCGCACCCTGACCGCAGGCACCCAGATCTTCGACCTGGCGGTCCGGGACGCCAAGAGCCACCAGCTGTCGACGCTGACCGGTGAGCGCGCCTTCCAGCTGCATGACACCTACGGTTTCCCGATCGACCTGACCCTGGAGATGGCCTCTGAGCAGGGGCTGGCCGTGGACGAGGGCGGCTTCCGCCGGCTGATGCAGGAGCAGAAGGACCGGGCGAAGGCGGACGCCAAGTCGAAGAAGGCCGGCAGCCAGGGCAGCGAGGCCTACCGGCAGCTGCGTGACCGCGGCACCACCCCGTTCACCGGCTACTCCGAGCTGGTCACCGACTCGAAGGTGCGCGGCATCGTCGTCGACGGTCAGCTGGCCCAGACGGCCGGGGAGGGCAGCACCGTCGAGGTGGTGCTGGAGCAGACCCCGTTCTATGCGGAGTCCGGCGGCCAGGACTCCGACGCCGGCGTCATCACCGCAGACGGTGTGCGGCTCGAGGTGGTCGACGTCCAGCGTCCGGTGAAGGGCCTCATCGTGCACCGCGTCCGGGTCCTCGAGGGTGAGCTGCGGACCGGTCAGGACGTGCTCGCGTCGGTCGACGCCGAGTGGCGGCTCGGAGCGTGCCAGGCACACTCGGGCACCCACGTGATGCACGCTGCGCTGCGCCAGGTGCTCGGTCCGACCGCGCTGCAGAGCGGCTCGTACAACAAGCCCGGCTATCTGCGGCTGGACTTCGCCTGGCCGAGTGGCCTCAGTCAGGACCTGCGGGCCGCGGTCGAGGAGGCGGCCAACCAGGGCATCCGCAAGGACCTGAACGTGTCCGCCACCTATATGCCGCTGGCCCGGGCCAGGGAGATCGGCGCACTGGCGCTGTTCGGTGAGACCTATGACGAGGAGGTCAGGGTTGTCGAGATGGGCGGCCTCTGGTCCCGCGAGCTGTGTGGTGGCACCCACGTCCAGCACTCCTCCCAGATCGGGCTGGTCAGCCTGCTGGGGGAGTCCTCGGTCGGCTCCGGGGTACGTCGGGTGGAGGCGTTCGTCGGCATCGAGGCGTTCCGGTTCCTGGCCAGGGAACGTTCCCTGGTGCTCGGTCTGACCGACGCGCTGAAGGTACAACCGGACCAGCTGATGGACCGGGTCACCAAGATGGTGGCTCAGCTCAAGAATGCGGAGCGGGAGATCGCGGCGCTGCGCAGCAAGAGCGTGCTGGCCGAGGTGGACTCGATCGTCGCGAAGACCCACGACATGTGGGGGGTCGGCTACATCGGCCACCACGCCGAGGGGGTCGGCGGAGGCGACCTGCGCACGCTGGCGCTCGAGATCCGCAGCCGGGTCGCCCAGCAGCCGTCGGTCATCTGTGTGATCGGCGGGACCCAGGAGAAGCCCAGTGTGGTCGTCGCCACCACCGAAGGTGCCCGTTACCGGGGCCTGAACGCGGGCGAGCTGGTCAGGATCGCCAGTGAGACCTTGGGCGGTCGGGGCGGCGGCAACGACGACCTCGCCCAGGGCGGCGGCAATGACGCGGGCCAGATCCCGGCCGCGCTGAAGGCGGTCGAGTACGCCATCGGGCATCGGGTGCAGTCATGACCTCCGGTGCAGTGGTGAATCTCGGTGGCGGGGCGGGCTGCCGCAGGGGATGAGCACCACCTTCCGTACCGGTGTGCGGTTGGCGCTGGACTGGGGGGAGGCGCGGATCGGCGTGGCAGCCTGCGACGCCTCCGGCACCCTGGCCTACCCGGTGCGCAATGTGGCCGCCGGCGAGCGGGCGCTGAGCCTCCTGCTCGGCCTGGTGAGCGAGTACGAACCGATCGAGATCGTCGTCGGGTTGCCCCGTTCGCTGTCGGGCGGCGAGGGCCCGGCCGCGGTCCGCACCCGGGCCCATGCGGCCGAGCTGGTGGCGGCGCTGGCCTCGACGGCCGACCCGCCACCGGTGCGGCTGGTGGACGAGCGGCTGACCACGGTCACCGCGGCGCAACGGCTGAGCCAGAGCGGGAGACGCGCCCGGGAGCAGCGCCAGATCATCGACCAGGCGGCCGCGGTCGCTATCTTGGAGCACGCGCTGGAGATCGAACGGGCGCGGAACACGCCACCCGGCGAGTTACTATCGGCCGCAGAATTCCCCCCACGTCCGCCTGCGGCAGGACAACAGGAAGAGACTCACTAGTGTCATCGATCCTCGAGCCGGAGACCAAGCCGAGCCCTGCCAAGGAGTTCGGGCACCGCAGCAAGGGTTGCCTTGCGGTGCTGATCGCGTTGGCGGTGCTCGTCGGCGGGGGCTACTTCGTCTACGACCGCGCCTCCTCCTTCCTCACCTCGCTGGGCGAGGTCCCCGACTACGTCGGCGCCGGCAAGGACCCGGTCACGGTCACCATCCCGAAGGGCTCGTCGCTGGACGACGTCGGCGACATCCTGCTGGAGAAGGACGTGATCAAGTCGGTCAAGGCCTGGGACCGGGCGGTCCAGAACGAGCAGCGCTCCAGCAGCCTGCAGGCCGGCACCTACGCCCTGAAGACCCAGCTGCCGGCCGTCGAGGCGCTGCGGAGGCTGCTGAACCCGTCGGAGTCGCAGGTGCGCAGCCAGTTCACGGTGACCGAGGGGCTCCGGCTCAGTGACCAGATCGACTCGCTGGTGAAGAGCACCAAGATCAAGAAGGCCGACTACCAGGCTGCGTTGAAGAAGCCGCAGGCGCTGGGGCTGCCCAAGTACGCCGGGAACAACCCGGAGGGCCTGCTGTTCCCGGAGACCTACGAGCTGACCGGAAACGCCTCGGCGACCACCGTGCTGAAGCAGATGGTGGGCCAGTACAACCGGGTCGCGAAGGACATCGACCTGGAGGGAGGGGCCAGGGAGCTCGGCTACAGCCCGTACGAGGTGCTGATCGTGGCCAGCATCATCGAACGCGAGGTCAACGTGCCCGCGAACCGGCCGAAGGTGGCCCGGGTGATCTACAACCGGCTGCACAAGAAGATGCGGCTGCAGATGGACTCGACGGTGCACTACGCCGTCCACAAGGGCGAGAAGGTCACCACCACCGACGCGGACCGCAGGAGCCGCTCGCCCTACAACACCTACGTCCACAAGGGTCTGCCGCCGGGCCCGATCTCCGCCCCAGGTCGGGCGTCGCTGCAAGCCGCCATCAACCCGACCCCCGGCAACTGGCTGTACTTCGTCACGGTCAACCTGGACACCGGGGAGACCAGGTTCACCAACGACAAGGCCGTGCACGACAAGAACGTCGCCGACTTCCGCAGGTGGTGTCAGGCTCATCAGGGACGCTGCTGAGGCCGCGGTGAGGACGAAGTGCGCCGTGCTCGGTTCGCCGATCGAGCACTCACTGTCCCCGGCGCTGCACCTGGCTGCCTACGAAGAGCTGGGTCTGTCCGACTGGTCGTATGAGCGCCACGAGATGGACGAGGTCGGCCTGCCCGACTTCGTCCGGGGACGGGACGCCAGCTGGCGTGGCCTCAGCCTGACGATGCCGCTGAAGGTGGTGGCGCTCGGCCTCGGCGAGGTCGACCCGGTCGCCGGGCTGGTTGGGGCCGCCAACACCCTGATCTTCGACGATGACGGGCGGCGGGTCTTCAACACCGACGTCGGCGGGCTGGTCTCGGCTGTCCGCGGTGGGCTCGGAGCAGGACGCGGTGACCTGGCGACGGTCGTGGTGCTGGGCACCGGTGCCACCGCCCGGTCGACGCTGGCGTCGGCGGCAGAGTTGGGCGCTGGACGGGTGATCGTCGTCGCCCGGACCCCGAGCCGGGCCGAGGCGCTCCGACCGCTGGCGCTGGCGTTGGGGCTGCGGCTGGACGTCCAGCCATGGGGATCGCCCCTGCCGGCAGCCGACCTGCTGGTCTCGACCGTCACCGCCGGTGCGGCCGACGCGGTGGCGGCCGACGCGGTGGCGGCGGCCCCGATCATCTTCGACGTGGTCTATGACCCGTGGCCGACCGCGCTCGCCTCGGCGGCCGAGCACCTCGGCGTCGCGGTGCTCAACGGGCTCGACCTGCTGGTCGGGCAGGCGGTGCTCCAGGTCAGGCTGATGACCGGTCGCGATATTGACCCGGCAGTCCTGATGTCTGCAGGACGGGCGGAACTGAGCCGCCGGGCCGGCGCGTGAAAGACTTGCGCCCATGCTGCGTTGGCTTACTGCGGGAGAATCACACGGCCCGGCACTGGTTGCCACCCTGGAAGGGCTGCCGGCCCACGTCCGGGTGACCACCGGGGACATCGCCGACGCATTGGCGCGTCGGCGGCTCGGGTTCGGCCGCGGCGCCCGGATGAAGTTCGAGGCGGACGCGGTGACCATCCTGGGCGGCGTCCGGCACGGCGAGAGCCAGGGCGGTCCGGTGGCGATCCAGGTGGCCAACACGGAGTGGCCCAAGTGGGAGACGGTGATGGCGGCCGATCCGGTCGACCCGGACGTGCTCGCCGGCCAGGCCCGCAACGCCGCCCTGACCCGCCCACGCCCCGGCCACGCCGACCTGGCGGGCATGCAGAAGTACGCCTTCGACGAGGCCCGGCCCATCCTGGAGCGCGCGTCGGCCCGCGAGACCGCCGCCCGGGTCGCGCTCGGTCGGGTGGCGATGCACTTCCTCGAGCAGGCCTTCGGAATCACCGTACTGAGCCATGTGGTCGAGCTGGGCCGGGCCAGGGCGCCGTACGGGGTGATTCCCAGGCAGGCTGACCTGGCGATGATCGATGCCGACCCGGTCCGCTGCTTCGACGCCGACGCGAGTGCGGCGATGGTGGCCGAGGTCGAGTCGGCCCAGAAGGACGGCGACACCCTGGGCGGGGTGGTCGAGGTGGTGGCCTGGGGCCTGCCGCCTGGTCTCGGGTCGCACGTGCACGCGGACCGCCGGCTGGACGCGCAGCTCGCGGGGGCGTTGATGGGGATCCAGGCGATCAAGGGTGTCGAGGTCGGCGACGGCTTCGAGCTGGCCCGGTCGCGTGGCAGCGCCGCTCATGACGAGATCGTGCTCGGCGACGGCGGCATCGCCCGCGCCTCACACCGGTCGGGCGGCACCGAGGGCGGAATGAGCACCGGCGAGGTGCTGCGGGTGCGGGCCGCGATGAAGCCGATCGCCACCGTGCCGCGGGCGCTGCGGACCGTGGACACCGCCACCGGGGAGGCGGCGGTGGCGCACCACCAGCGCTCCGACGTGTGCGCTGTGCCGGCCGCCGGAGTGGTAGCCGAGGCGATGGTGGCGCTGGTGTTGGCCAACGTCTGCCTGGAGAAGTTCGGTGGTGACTCCGTGGCCGAGAGCAGACGCAACTGCCAGGCGTACCTGGCCGATGTGGCCGCGCGCGGACTTCAGGTGCACCAGTCGTGAGCGGGCCTGTCGTCATCGTTGGCGCCCCTGGCTCCGGCAAGTCCACCGTCGGCGCCCTGCTCGCTGCCCGGCTCGGGCTGACGTTTCGTGATGTGGACGCCGTCATCGAGGCGGAGGTTGGCAAGCCGGTCGCGGAGATCTTCGCCGATGACGGTGAGCCGGTGTTCCGAGCGCTGGAGGAGGCGACGACGCTGCGCTTGCTGGCCGAGGACGGGGTGCTGTCGCTCGGTGGCGGTGCGGTCATCTCGCCGGAGATCCGGGCGGCGCTGAAGGGTCGCGAGGTGGTGTGGCTGCAGGTGGGCCCGGCCCAGGCCGCGAAGCGCGTCGGGATGACCGAGGCCCGGCCGCTGCTGCTCGGCAACGTCCGTGGGCGGCTGATCAAGCTGCTGGCCGAGCGCACGCCGCTGTACGCGGAGGTCGCCTCCCAGTCCGTGCCGACCGACGACCGTTCGCCCGAAGAGGTGGTCCGGATCATCGTTGACGGACTGGACGTCGACCGACGAGAGCCTGCGGATGGCTGAGACCTCGATCAAGGTCTCGGCTGAGTCGCCGTACGAGGTCCTGGTCGGTCCCGGAGTGCTGGCCCGGCTGCGGCAGGTGCTGGGGGATCGGGTGCAGCGGGCAGCGGTGCTGCATCCGCCGACGTTGGGCACGCTCGCGCAGCGGGTTCAAGAACAGCTCGCGGACACCGGGATCGAGCCGATGCTGGTCGAGGTGCCGGATGCGGAGGACGCCAAGACCGCCGACGTCCTGGTGCGTTGCTGGTCGGCGCTCGGACGGGCCGGCTTCACCCGGTCGGATGCGGTGGTCGGGCTGGGTGGCGGCGCGACCACCGACCTGGCCGGCTTCGTGGCTGCCACCTGGTTGCGAGGCGTCCGCCTCGTCACCGTCCCGACGACGGTGCTCGGCATGGTCGACGCTGCCGTCGGCGGCAAAACGGGGATCAACACCGCCGAGGGGAAGAACCTGGTCGGGTCGTTCTACGAGCCTGCCGCCGTACTGTGCGACCTCGACCTCCTGCAGACGTTGGGCCGGACCGAGCTGGTCTCGGGGATGGCCGAGGTGGTCAAGTGCGGGTTCATCGCGGACCCGGTGATCCTGGACCTGGTCGAGGCCGACCCGGTGGGCATTCTCGATCCCGGTGCGGCCGGGCTGCGGGAGGTGGTGGAACGGTCCATCCAGGTCAAGGCGTCGGTGGTGTCGACGGACCTACGCGAACGGACGTCCAGCGGGTCCGCCGTCGGCCGGGAGCTACTCAACTACGGCCACACTCTCGGCCATGCGATCGAGCGCCGCGAGAAGTACCGCTGGCGGCACGGCCAGGCCATCAGCGTTGGGCAGGTGTTCGCCGCGGAGCTGTCCCGGCTCGCCGGACACCTCGACGCCCAGACGGCGGCCCGGCATCGCAACACCCTGGCCAGCCTCGGTCTGCCGGTCAGCTATCCGGCCGCCGCCTATGACGACCTCCGGGCGACGATGGCCCTGGACAAGAAGACCCGCGGCTCGACGTTGCGCTTCGTCATCCTGGATGGCCTGGCAAAGGCCGCCATCCTGGAGGGACCCGAGGAGAGCCTGCTGCGGGCCGCCTACGCCGAGGTGGCCGCCTGAGACCGCTTCCGGGTGGGATCCCTACCGAGGTCAGTAGGGATCCCACCCACTCAGTCGGTGGCGATGGTGATGCCGAGCGCGGCAGCGAGCTGAAGGCTCAGGTCGACAACGTTCACCGGGTCGATGACGGAGCCGGACAGGCTGGCGACGCCGCGCAGGCCGTCCAGCGTGCACTGCTGGAACCGCGTCCGCGAGGTCGTCGCCGAGCTGAACTGCGCGTCGGTGAGGTCGCAGGAGTCGAACAGCACGTTCTCCAGCCGGGCCGTGTTCCAGTCGCTGCCGGTCAGTGAGCAGCGTTCGAACACGACCCTGGCCAGCTTGGCGAACCGCCAGTTGGAGAGGTCGATGACGTCGTCCACGAACCGGACGTTCTGGACCGTGCAGCCGGCCAGCTGCAGGCCGGTCAGCCTGCTCCGCTCGACCAGCAGCCGTTGCCAGCCGGACTCGGTGAACTCGGCGTTGGCCAGGTCGCAGCTGTGCAACTCGGTGTCCACCACCGAGGCGCGGTACCAGACCGTCGAGGCCAGTGCGGTGTCAGCGAAGCGGCAGCCGAACAGCTCGGCGAACTCGGCCGTCGACCCCTCCAGCTCGGCATGGCTGTAGTCGAGCTCGTTGAGGACGGCGTCGTCGGCGATGGCATCGCGCGGCAGCGCGGCGGCCTGCCGCTCCGGCACCTGCCTCGGGGCGGCCGGTGGCAAAGGGGGCCCGGTCACGGGACGAGCCTAGCCAGGTGCCGCCGGCGCGGACCGGGCCGCTTCGAGAACGGGCCGACTTCGAGAAAACGTGGCGACCGGGCTAAACTGGGCCGCTGCCCTCGAGGCACGACTTCCTGTGTCCGTGCCGGGCATCTCAGAATTCTGAAAGGGTTATCGCGTGGCGTCGACGAATGACATCAAGAACGGAATGGTCCTCGACCTGGACGGCCAGCTGTGGTCGGTGGTCTGGTTTCAGCACCACAAGCCGGGCAAGGGCAACGCCGTGGTCCGCACCAAGCTCAAGAACGTGACCTCCGGCAAGATCGTCGACAAGACCTTCAACTCCGACAGCAAGGTCGACACCGCCAACGTCGACCGGCGCGACATGCAGTACCTCTACCACGACGGCTCCGGCTACGTCTTCATGGACACCTCCAACTACGACCAGGTGACGATCGACGATGCCGTCGTCGGTGACGCCAAGGACTACCTGCTGGAGGAGCAGGTCGCCACGGTGGCCATCCACGAGGGCACCCCGCTCTACCTCGACCTGCCAGCGTCGGTCGAGCTGGACGTCACCTACACCGAGCCGGGACTGCAGGGCGACCGCAGCACCGGCGGCACCAAGCCCGCCACGCTCCAGACCGGCAAGCAGATCCAGGTCCCGCTGTTCATCGTCAACGGCGAGAAGGTCAAGGTCGACACCCGCACGGGTGACTACCTCGGCCGCGTCGCCAGCTGAGCCGGCACTGTTCCATGGCCCCACACAGCACTCGACTTCCGCGAAGCAATCGATGACCGCCCGGAGCAAGGGTTCCACCCGATCGAAGGCACGCAAGCGCGCCCTGGACATCCTGTTCGAGGCAGAGTTGCGCGGGTCCGCACTGCTCGACACGCTGGCCGAGCGCACGGCCGACGCCGACCCGCCGGTACGTGACTACACGGCCGAGCTGGTGCACGGGTTCAGTGAGCATCGCCACGACATCGACGCCAGGATCAGCGCCGCCCTGACCGACGGCTGGAGCCTGGACCGGCTGCCGCGGGTCGACCGCAACTGCCTGCGCATCGCCGTCTTCGAGATCGACTACTCCGACCTTCCCGACTCCATCGCGGTGTCCGAGGCGCTCAACCTGGTCGGGGACCTGTCCACCGACGAGTCGCCCGGGTTCGTCAACGGCGTCCTGGGCACCATCGTCGCGACCAAGGTCGCGGTCGCGCCGCACGGCTGACCGGCCCGGCCGGTGGTCAGCCGCGAGCAGCCAGCCGCCGGCGGGTCCGGGGGCTAGCTGCGCTCGAGCCGGAGCCGATCGGCCGCCCGCTGCTCGAGTTCCTGCTCCACCTGCCGGAGCGTCTCGATCCGATGCTCGAGCTCGTGGATCTGGGCCCGCGCCTCGGAGGTGAGCCGCTCCGCCTCCTCTCGGGCCGCCGACGTCACCCGGCTGGCGGTGCGCTGACTGTTCAGCAGCAGCCCGAACTCATAGCTGCGCAGGTTGTCGCCGCCGACTCCGTCCCGACCGAGCGAGGCGCCCGAGTCCACCGATTGGAGCCGGCTCTTGATCTGGTCGAGCTCGGCCTGGAACCCCGCCGCCACAGCGTCGATCTCGGCGGACAGCCGGTCGATCCTGGTTGCGGCCTCGACCCGGCTCTGTTCCGACGACTCCAGATGCTGCCTGGACCTGTCCTGCGCCGAAGTGAGGACGTCGAGTGCGGCGACGGCGATCCGCTGCTCCGGGTCGTCAAGCGAGTCGGTGTCGGAGTTGAGGCCGCCCGACTCGGGCGCCCCGGTCTCGACGGCACGCGGGTCGGCAGTCTCAGGCTCGGACGTCCGTGCCCGCCGACCGGCCGAGATCGGCCCGCCGGCGCGCACCGGCTCCGAGGCGGGCGGCTCAGGATCGGCGACGGCAGGAGTCCCGGCGCTCGACTCCAGGTTCTCCGTCATCCGTACCGTGGTCCGCAGTGGGACCTCCTTGATGAACAGCACCGAGACCAGCGCCAGCACTGCGACGATCCCGCCGATCAGGAAGATCCTGCCGGTGGCGTCACCGTATGCCGCCCGGACGACCTCGAGCACCGGCGGCGGAAGCTTCGTCAGGTCCAGGGTGGCGCCCTCCCCGGACGAGCCGGCCGTCGGGACGCCCAGTCGGGTGAGTCCATCGGTGATGTTGGTCTTGACCCGGGTGGCGAGCACCGCCCCGAGGACCGAGACGCCGACCGCGCCGCCCAGAGTCCGGAAGAAGGCGATGGTGGCCGAGGCCGCCCCGATGTCAGCGACATCGACCGTGTTCTGCACCGCCAGCACCAGGTTCTGCATCATCGCGCCCATGCCCAGACCCATCAGACCCATGTAGATGCCCGTCTGCCACAGCGGGGTGGTGTGGTCCAGGGTGCTCAGCCCGGCCAGGCCGGCGAGCAGCAGGATGGCGCCGCCGATCAGGAACTTCTTCCACCGGCCGGTCCTGCTGATGATCTGGCCGGCGCCGGTCGAGGAGATCAGCATGCACACCATCAGCGGGATCATCATCAGACCGGCGCGGGTCGGGGTGTAGCCCCGGGCCACCTGGAAGTACTGGCCCAGGAAGGTGGTGCCACCGAACATGGCGATACCGACCGCGACGCTGGCGATGATCACCAGCACCGCGGTCCGGTTGTTGAGCACCCGCAGCGGTACGGTCGGCTCCGCGACCCGGAGCTCGACGAGGACGGCGAGCCCGATGACCAGCGCGGACGGCACCAGGTAGGCGGCGGTCTGCCACGACCACCAGTCGAAGTCGTTGCCGGCGAAGGTCACCCAGAGCAGCGGCAGGCTGGCGCCGATGGCGATCAGCAGCGCGCCCAGATAGTCGATCCGGACTTCGCGTCGGATGGTCTCCACCTTCAGCGTGGCCTGCAGGACGAACAGTGAGATGATCGCCAGCGGGACGCAGACGAAGAAGCACCAACGCCAGCCGAGGGCGCTGTCGACGATCACGCCACCGATCAGCGGGCCTGACACGGTGCTGACGGCCATCACGGCGCCCATGTAGCCGGAGTACCGCCCGCGTTCGCGCGGGGCGATGATCGATCCCATGATCGACTGGGTCAGTGCCGTCAGGCCGCCCATGCCGAGTCCCTGAATGACCCGGCAGCCGATCAGGAACGGTACGTCGTGGGCGAAGCCGGCACCGACCGACCCGGCCACGAAGACCAGGATGGACAGCTGGACGAGCAGCTTCTTGTTGAACAGGTCGGAGAACTTGCCCCAGATCGGGGTGCTCACCGTGGTGGCCAGCAGCGATGCGGTGATCACCCAGGTGTACTGCCGTTGCGTCCCCTCCAGTGCGCCGATGATGGTCGGCAGGGCGGTGGCCACGATGTTGCTGCTGAGCAGGGCGGTGAAGAGCGCGGCCATCAGGCCGGTCATCGCCTCCAGAATCTGCCGGTGCGACATGGTCTGGTCCGATGCGTGCGGCGGAGCAGCGACCGTTGTCGTCATCTTGCCCGTTGTTGTTAGAGGGCCCGTTGTCGTCATGGTGGGTACCTGTCGGTCAGTGGTCGGTCAGGATGGGGTGATCAGGGCCGGAACCCGCAGGCGCAGGTCGGTCTCCGCGTCGATGCCGTCGGCCAGGGTGCCCTGCAGCTTGCGCATCAGCCGGGCCGCCGACCGGACCTCGGCCTCGTCCCAGGAGGTGAGCAGCTCGGTGAGACGCAGGACGTAGTCGCCGTGGACCTCGGCAAGGCGTTGCTGCCCGGCCGCAGTCAGGGAGATCCGGCAGGCGCGGGCGTCGGCGGGATCGGGAAGTCGTTCGACCAGACCGTCGCGCTCCAAGGGGACGATCGCACGGGACACGACCGACGGCGCCAGCGCCAGTCGGACTGCCAGGTCGCTGACCCGGACATCGCCGTCCCGCAGCACCTTCAGCAGGGCCACCGGAGTGCCGGTCGGCCCCAAGGCCGCGTGATGTCGGTGTCCCAGCTGGCGCACGGTACGGATCAGCTCGCTCAGCGACGACAACAGGTCGCTGGTGGACTCGGGCCGGACGTTCATGAACCGCCTCTCGTTGGTTGCTGTACGCAACTATAAGAGAAGCAGTTGCATCATGCAACTAACTTGTAGGGACGATTTGCCCACCGGCAGCACCCCACGTCCGGGCGCGCTAGAGCAGGTCGTCGCCGAGCCGACGCAGCAGTCGGGAGAGGTTCTCCACGTCCTCGGCCGGCCACCGGCTGAGCGACTGCGACAGCTTCAGCCTGCGGGCCGCCCGGATCTGGCGCAGCGAATGCTCGCCGCTGGGGGTGAACTGCACCAGCCGCGCCCGCGCGTCGCTGGGGTCGGGGACCCGCCGGATCAGCCCGAGAGCCTCGAGATCGGCGATGTTGCGACTGGTGGTCGACTTGTGCAGGCCCTGCGCCGCACCGAGATCGGAGGCGCGGACGCCGTGCGGCATCGTTGCGGACAGCTCGAACAGGTTGACCAGGATCCCGTAGCCGGCCGGGTCGAGGTCGGGATGCACGCTGGCCGCCAGCTGCTGCGACGCCATCCGCGACCGGCGCAGAAACCGGGTGATCTCGCGCTCGGCAGTCGCCAGCGCGGACTGTCCGGGCGGGTGGCTGGCGTCGAGCTGGTCGGCGTTCATGTCCGCAGACTACTGTCGATTCGAGAGCACTCGGTGGTGGCTGATAGCCTCGAAGGCGTTCAACCAACCTTTAAGACCTGTCCAGTGAGGCAGGAAAGGACGGTCATGCCCTACTTGCGCGCCCGACACCAGCTCGACCGCAGTTGCCAGATCTGTCAGGCCCAGACCTGGCACACCTGCGACAGTGACCCAAGGCAGACATGGTGACCCCGGGCACCCGGCAGTCGCCAGCCGGAAGGGCTCTCCTCGTTCTGGAGGACGGGCGGTCCTTCGTCGGCAAACCTTTCGGCGCGCGCGGTGAGACCTTCGGTGAGGCGGTCTTCGCCACCGCGATGTCGGGGTACCAGGAGACGCTCACCGATCCGAGCTACCACCGCCAGGTCGTCGTCGCCACTGCGCCGCACATCGGCAACACCGGCTGGAACGACGAGGATGACGAGTCGGGCAAGATCTGGGTCGCCGGCTATGTCGTCCGTGACGCCGCCCGGGTGCCGTCCAACTGGCGGTCCAAGCGCAGCCTGGAGGACGAGCTGCGGGCGCAGGGGATCGTCGGCATCAGCGAGGTGGACACCCGCGCCCTGACCCGGCATCTGCGCGAGCGTGGCGCGATGCGGGTGGGCATCTCCACCACCGAGACCGACCCGGCCGCGTTGCTCGAGCGGGTGCTTGAGGCGCCCAGCATGGTCGGCGCCCACCTGGCCCCGCAGGTCAGCGTGGCCGAGCCCTACGTCGTGCCCGCTCATGAGATCGACGGCAGCAGCAGGCCCCGGTTCCGGGTGGTCGCGGTCGACCTCGGGATCAAGACCATGACGCCGTACCGGATGGCCGAGCGCGGCATCGAGGTGCATGTGGTGCCGGCGGACTCCACCTTCGAGCAGATCGCCGCGTTGCAGCCGGATGGGGTCTTCTTCTCCAACGGTCCCGGCGACCCCGGTGCGGCGGATGCGCAGGTGCAGCTGCTGGTTCGCATCCTGGAGGCCGGCATCCCCTACTTCGGGATCTGTTTCGGCAACCAGCTCTTCGGCCGCGCCCTGGGCTTCGGCACCTACAAGCTGGGATACGGCCACCGCGGCATCAACCAACCGGTGATGGACCTGCAGACCCGCCGGGTGGAGATCACCGCGCACAACCACGGCTTCGCCGTGGACGCGCCGGTCGACCGGCCCACCGAGACGCCGTACGGCATCGCCGAGGTCAGCCACATCGGCCTCAACGACCAGGTGGTCGAGGGGCTCAAGCTCACCGCACCGGATGGTCGGTTAGTCGCGTTCTCTGTCCAGTACCACCCGGAGGCGGCGGCCGGTCCGCACGACGCGAGCTATCTGTTCGACCGCTTCATCGACATGATGGCCGCCCGCAGGACACCGGGCTCCGATCCCGAGACCACAGGAGGGCGGGCCTGATGCCTCGTCGTGACGACATCTCATCCGTACTGGTGATCGGCTCGGGGCCCATCGTGATAGGCCAGGCCTGCGAGTTCGACTACTCCGGCACCCAGGCGTGCCGGGTGCTCAAGGCGGAGGGGTTCCGGGTCATCCTGGTGAACTCCAACCCGGCGACCATCATGACCGACCCGGAGTTCGCCGACGCGACCTACGTCGAGCCGATCACCCCGGAGTTCGTGGAGCAGGTGATCGCGCTGGAGCGTCCAGACGCGTTGCTGGCGACCCTGGGTGGCCAGACCGCGTTGAACACCGCGATCGCGCTGGACGAGGCGGGAGTCCTGGAGAAGTACGACGTCGAGCTGATCGGCGCCTCGATCGAGGCCATTCAGCGCGGCGAGAACCGCGAGCAGTTCAAGGCCATCGTCGAGTCGCTGACGGGGATCGAGGGCGGCCCGGCCGAGGTCGCGCGCAGCATCATCTGTCACACGTTGGACGAGGTGCTGGCCGCCGCCGGCGAGCTGGGCTATCCGCTGGTGGTCCGGCCGAGCTTCACCATGGGCGGCGTCGGCTCGGGATTCGCCCACAATGACGGCGAGCTCCGTCGGATGGCCGGTGCGGGCCTGGCGGCCAGCCCGACCACCGAGGTCCTGATCGAGGAGTCGATCCTCGGCTGGAAGGAGTACGAGCTGGAGGTGATGCGTGACCGGGCGGACAACGTGGTCATCGTCTGCTCGATCGAGAACCTGGACCCGATGGGCGTCCACACCGGCGACTCGATCACCGTCGCCCCTGCGCTCACGTTGACCGACCGCGAGTTCCAGCGGATGCGCGACGTCGCCATCGGAGTCATCCGTGCGGTGGGCGTGGACACCGGCGGGTGCAACATCCAGTTCGCGATCGACCCCGCGACCGGGCGGATGATCGTCATCGAGATGAACCCAAGGGTGTCGCGTTCGAGCGCGCTGGCCAGCAAGGCGACCGGCTTCCCGATCGCCAAGATCGCCGCCAAGGTCGCCATCGGCTACACCCTGGACGAGATCCCGAACGACATCACCGAGCAGACACCGGCCAGCTTCGAGCCCACGCTCGACTATGTGGTGGTGAAGGTGCCCCGGTTCGCCTTCGAGAAGTTCCCCTCTGCGGACAGCACCCTGACCACCCACATGAAGAGCGTCGGCGAGGCGATGGCGATCGGGCGCAACTTCACCGAGGCGCTCGGCAAGGCGCTGCGCAGCCTGGAGGACCCGCGGGCTCCCTTCGACTACAGCAGCGAGATCACCGAGTCGGTCGACCAGCTGCTCCAGGAGGCCGCCCGGCCGCACGACGTCCGGCTCGGAGTGGTGCTCAGGGCGCTGCGCGCCGGCGCCACCAGTGAGCAGGTGTTCGACGCGACCGGCATCGACCCCTGGTTCATCGACCAGCTGCAGCTGCTGCTGGAGGTGGCCGCCGAGGTCCGCGACGCTCCCGATCTGACAGCCGACGTGCTCAGGACAGCGAAACGGCACGGTTTCTCCGACGCCCAGATCGCAGCGCTGCGCAACCTCAAGGAGGATGTCGTGCGCGGCGTCCGCTGGGCCCTGGGGATCCGGCCGGTGTACAAGACGGTCGACTCCTGTGCCGCTGAGTTCGCCGCCCGCACCCCGTACCACTACAGCTCCTACGAGCAGGAGACCGAGGTCATTCCGCGGGATCGTCCGGCCGTGCTGATCCTGGGCAGCGGCCCCAACCGGATCGGGCAGGGCATCGAGTTCGACTACTCCTGCGTCCATGCCTCGATGGCGCTGTCCGAGGTCGGCTACGAGACGATCATGCTCAACTGCAACCCGGAGACGGTCTCCACCGACTACGACACCTCCGACCGGCTGTACTTCGAGCCGTTGACGTTGGAGGACGTCCTCGAGGTCGTGCACGCCGAGCAGCAGGCCGGACCGATCGCGGGAGCGATCGTCCAGCTCGGGGGCCAGACCCCGCTCCGGCTGGCCCAGGCGCTCAAGGACGCCGGGGTGCCGATCGTCGGCACCAGCCCAGAGGCGATCCATCTGGCGGAGGAACGGGGGGCGTTCGGCCAGGTGTTGGCGGCAGAGAACCTGCCCGCCCCGAAGCACGGGATGGCCCGGTCGTTCGAGGAGGCGAAGCGGATCGCGGACGACATCAGCTATCCGGTGCTGGTGCGTCCGTCCTACGTGCTCGGCGGCCGGGGGATGGAGATCGTCTACGACGAGAGCTCGCTGTCGAGCTACATCGAGCGCGCGACCGAGGTGTCGCCGGAGCACCCGGTGCTGGTCGACCGGTTCCTCGACGACGCGGTCGAGATCGACGTCGACGCGCTCTACGACGGCTCCCAGCTCTACCTCGGAGGCGTGATGGAGCACATCGAGGAGGCGGGCATCCACTCCGGCGACTCGGCCTGCGCCCTGCCGCCGATCACCCTCGGTGTCGAGGTGATCGACCGGATCCGGGAGTCGACCGAGGCGATCGCGCGCGGCGTCGGCGTACGCGGACTGCTCAACATCCAGTACGCCCTGGCCGGTGACACGCTCTACGTCCTGGAGGCCAACCCGCGCGCCTCCAGAACAGTGCCTTTCGTGTCCAAGGCGACCGGAACCGCGCTGGCCAAGGCGGCAGCGCGGATCATGCTCGGCGCCGGCATCGACGAGCTGCGCACCGAGGGGCTGCTGAAGGCGCAGGGCGACGGGGCCACCGACTGGGCCGGAGCACCGATCGCCGTCAAGGAGGCCGTGATGCCCTTCAACCGGTTCCGGGCCCCGGACGGGTCGTCGGTGGACACCATCCTCGGTCCGGAGATGAAGTCGACCGGTGAGGTGATGGGTCTGGACGTGTCGTTCGGCACCGCCTTCGCCAAGAGCCAGGCGGCCAGCTTCGGCTCGCTGCCCACCGAGGGCCGGGTGTTCGTGTCGGCGGCGAACCGGGACAAGCGGCACATGATCTTCCCGGTCAAGCGGCTCGCCGACCTCGGCTTCGAGATCCTGGCGACTGCCGGCACCGCCTCGGTGCTGCGCCGGCACGGGATCGAGGTCACCACCATGCGCAAGCACAGCCAGGGTCCCGGCCCCGACGGCGAGAAGACCATCGTGCAGGCCATCCACGATGACGAGATCGACCTGGTCTTCAACACCCCGCACGGGCTGACGCTCGGCGGTCGGCCACGCTTCGACGGCTACGAGATCAGGACCGCGGCGGTGCTCCGCAACGTTCCCTGCATCACCACTGTCCAGGGACTCGCCGCCTGCGTGCAGGGCATCGAGGCCAACCGGGCCGGCAAGGTCGGGGTGCGGTCACTGCAGAGCTGGGCGCGGGCGGCCGCCGGAGATCGGTGACCGCAGCGATGAGCGGTCGGAGCCGGATGCTCGACGTCGGCTATCGCACCGTCCTCCGGCCGGCGCTGTTCCGCACCGCCGGAGGTGACGCCGAGCGGGTGCACGAACGCACCCTCAGGATGATCGCCCGGCTGGGGGGTCACCCGGCGGCCCTGCGTGTGGTCGGCGGCCTGGTGGGTCGGCCGGCCGACGGGGTGACGGTCGCGGGCATCCGGTTCCCCGGCCCGGTCGGCCTGGCCGCCGGGATGGACAAGAACGGCATCGGAGTCCAGGCGTGGGGCGCGCTCGGTTTCTCCCACGCCGAGCTCGGCACCGTCACCGCCCGGCCGCAGCCCGGCAACCCGCGACCGCGGTTGTTCCGCCTCCGCGACAGCCGGGCGATCATCAACCGGATGGGTTTCAACAATGACGGAGCCCAGGCTCTGGCCGACCGACTCGACACCGCCGGGGTCCGCCGTGGGAACAACGCCGTCGGCATCCCGGTCGGCATCTCCATCGGCAAGACCAAGTCGACGCCGCTGGCGGAGGCGACCGCGGACTATCTCAGCTCGCTGCGGCTGCTGGCACCACGGGCCGACTATGTCGCAGTCAACGTGTCCAGCCCGAACACGCCCGGTCTGCGCAGTCTGCAGGACAAGGCGGCGCTGGCCGAGCTGCTCGGCGCCCTCACCGCGGAGGCACGGCTGCTGGCGGCAGCGGACCCGGCCGGTCCGGTGCCGATCTTCGTCAAGATCGCTCCCGACCTGACCGAGACCGCCCTGGACGAGGTGCTGACCGTCTGCCACGACAGCGGGATCCAGGGACTCATCGCCACCAATACGACGCTGAGCCGGGACGGGTTGGCGCCGTCGGATCGGATGCTCGGTCACGAGTCGGGAGGCTTGTCCGGCGCTCCGCTGACCGTCCGGGCCCGTACGGTGGTGCGCCACCTCACCAGCCAGACCACGCTGCCTGTGATCGGGGTCGGCGGGATCCTCACCGCCGCCGACGGCCAGGCGATGCTGGACGCGGGGGCCAGCCTGCTGCAGGTCTACACCGGATACATCTTCCGTGGCCCTGCCCTGACCAGCGAGCTGAACCAGCTCACCGTCAACCAGAAGGAGATCGTCCGATGACTGTCGCCACCTCGACCGGCACCCCGTACGGCCAGCGGCTTGGCGAGACGGTCCGGGCCAGGGGCGCCCTCTGTGTCGGCATCGACCCTCATCCCGCCCTGCTGGACCGCTGGGACCTGCCCCGCGACGTCTCCGGGCTGGAGCGCTGCGCGCGCGGGCTGGTGGAGGCGTTGGGGGAGACGGTCGCGGTGTTCAAGCCACAGTCGGCGTTCTTCGAGGCCTACGGCTCGGCCGGTATCGCCGTGCTGGAGCGCGTGCTTGCCGACTGCCGTGCGTACGGGGCGCTCTCGCTGCTGGACGTGAAGCGCGGTGACATCGGCTCGACCATGGACGCCTACGCGGCTGCCTACCTCGCCGACGGGTCGCCGCTGGCAGCCGATGCCATCACCCTCAGCCCCTATCTGGGGTTCGGTTCGCTCCGCGGTGCCATCGACCTGGCCGTCAGCAACGGACGCGGTGTCTACGTGCTGGCGCTGACCAGCAACCCCGAGGGCCCCCAGTTCCAGTACGCCGTCACCGCCGAAGGGCGTACGGTCGCACAGACCATCATTGACGAGGCGAGTGCCCTCAATGCGGCCAGTGGACTGCCGATCGGCCCGGTCGGGCTCGTGGTGGGCGCCACCATCGGTCGCAACTCCTTCGACTTCAGCCGGCTGGGCGGCTCGATCCTGGCGCCTGGGCTCGGCGCGCAGGGCGCTGGGCCGGAAGACCTGGCGGACGTGTTCGCTGACGCCACCACGCTGGTGCTGCCCAGCGCCAGCCGCGAGATCATCTCCGCCGGGCCCGACCCGGAGGCGCTGCGACAGGTGGCCGCCGGCTGGCTGGCCCGGATTGGGCCCATCCTCTCGGTGGGGTAGGTTCAGGCCTAGTGCGTGGCCCGGTGCCTCGCCGCACCGCCAGGGACCAGCCATCGGGAGCACGTCGTGTCGATTCCGCCCCTCAGCGACGAACAGCGCCGGCAGGCGCGGACTGCCGCCACCGAGGCGAGGCGACGCCGCGCCGAGATGAAGCAGCAGCTGCGTGCCGGCACCCTGACCATCGCCGAGGTTCTGGAGATCGCCGAGACTGACGCGGTGATCGCCCACGCCAAGGTCATCGACGTGCTCAAGGCCCTGCCCCGGGTCGGCACGGTCCGTGCGGCCGAGGCGATGGACCGGTTCGACATCGCCGACAACCGCCGGCTGCGCGGGCTCGGCAAGCACCAGATTGCCGCCCTGATCGCCGAGTTCTCCGGCCAGCGCCAGTCGGCCGGGAACCGCGAGTCGTGACGAGCGGGACACGACACCCTTCACCGCCGGGTGGGACCCATCTGACCGTTCTCTCCGGTCCGACAGCAGTGGGCAAGGGCACCGTGGTCGAGCGTCTGCGTGCCGACTACCCGCAGATCTGGGTCTCGATCTCGGCCACCACCCGACCCGCCCGGCCAGGCGAGGTGAACGGTGAGCACTACCTGTTCCTGACCGAGGCCGAGTTCGACCAGCTGATCGAAACCGATGCCTTGCTGGAATGGGCCAGTGTGCACGGCTCCGCCCGCTACGGCACCCCCAGAGGCCCCGTTCTCCAGGCGATCAGCGAGGGTCGGGAGGCCCTGCTGGAGATCGACCTGCAGGGTGCCCGGCAGGTGCGGCAGTCCTGGCCCGACGCGCGGTTCGTGTTCCTGGCCCCACCTTCGTGGGAGGAACTGGTGCGCCGGCTGGTGGGCCGGGGCACCGAGTCGGCCGAGGAAAGGGCCCGGCGGCTGGAGACCGCCCGAGAGGAGATGGCCGCCGCCTCGGAGTTCGACCACGTCATCGTCAACGGCGAAGTGGGCCAAGCCGTCGAAGACTTGGTAGGCTTGCTGGGATTGTGACCACGGTCTGTCCGCAGGCCGGGTGTGCACAACCCATTGTTCGGCGGCGGGACCCACCCCGCTGCACCCCTCTCACCCGAAGGTTGATTTTGTCCGCAAAGAAGATGGTTGCCGAGGGGATCACGAATCCCCCGATCGACGAGCTGCTCACCCACTCCGACTCCAAGTACAAGCTGGTGCTGTTCGCGGCCAAGCGGGCTCGTCAGATCAACGCCTACTATTCCCAACTCGGTGAGGGACTGCTGGACCATGTCGGACCGCTGGTCGAGACGACCGTCCAGGAGAAGCCGCTGTCCATCGCCCTGCGCGAGGTGAACGCCGGCGTACTGAACTGCATCGACATCGACCCCGAGGCCGAGGCTGCGGCAGCGCTCGCCGCGGAGCAGTCTGGCGACGAGCCGAGCCTGGCCTGACGGCCGCAACGGCACCTCGATGAGCCGGATCGTTCTCGGTGTGGCCGGCGGCATCGCCGCCTACAAGGCGTGCGAGCTCACCCGCCGCTTCACCGAGGCCGGTCACGAGGTGACCGTCGTGCCGACCGAGGCGGCACTGAGATTCGTCGGCAGCGCGACCTGGGAGGCGCTGTCAGGTCGGCCGGTGCACACCGGTGTCTTCGACGACGTACCGAGGGTGCCGCATGTGGCGCTCGGCAAGCAGGCGGAGCTGGTGCTGGTGGCTCCGGCGACCGCGGATCTGCTGGCCCGGGCGGCGTCCGGGCGGGCCGACGACCTGCTCACCAACATCCTGCTGACCGCCCGCTGTCCGGTGGTCTTCGCTCCGGCGATGCACACCGAGATGTGGCTGCATCCGGCAACTGTCGCCAATGTGGAGTCACTGCGCAGCCGCGGAACCGTCGTCATCGACCCGGACTCGGGCCGACTGACCGGCAGCGACACCGGGCCCGGCAGGCTGCCCGACCCGGCCGAGCTCTTCGCCATCGCCCAGAGTGTCCTCGCTGACCCGGACACGGGCCGCCGCGCCGCGAGCCGGGACCTGCGCGGGCTGCGGATCGTGGTCAGCGCCGGCGGCACCAGGGAACATCTGGATCCGGTCCGTTTCGTCGGCAACGCCTCGTCGGGGCTGATGGGCTGGGCGCTGGCCCGGGCCGCCGTCCTGCGGGGTGCCGAGGTGCGCCTGGTCGCGGCGAATGTCAGCCTGCCGCCGCCGGCCGGTGTCACCCTCGAGCAGGTGACGTCCACGGAGGATCTGCACCAGGCCATGACCAGGGCGGCCAAGGACGCCGACCTGGTCGTGATGGCTGCAGCGCCGGCAGACTTCACTCCCGCCGACAGCCAGCAGACGAAGATCAAGAAGAGCAGCGGAACCGATCGACTGCGGGTTGAGCTGGTCCAGACCACGGACATCCTTGCCGGTCTGGTCCGGGACCGGACCGACCAGCGGCAGCTGATCGTCGGCTTCGCCGCGGAGACGGCCGCTGACCACGGCTCTCTGCTCCAGCTGGGCCGGGACAAGCTGGCCCGCAAGGGCTGCGACCTGCTGGTGCTCAACGCGGTCGGCCACGGCAAGGTGTTCGGCCAGCAGACGAGTGAGATCACCCTGCTCACGCCGGCTGGAGCTGCTGCTCCCGTTGCCGGGAGCAAGGACATGCTCGCGCATGAAATCTGGGACGAAGCCCTTCGGCTGAGGGCCGAAAGGTAAGGTGCGAGAGGAATGACGTTGTTCGTCGGCATCCCTCCCGTGAGCGCCCATCACCTATCAGGAGACGTACGGCCATGACCGGAAGACTGTTCACTTCGGAGTCTGTGACGGAAGGGCATCCCGACAAGATCGCCGACCAGATCAGCGACAGCGTCCTGGACGAGCTGCTCAGCCAGGACCCGACCAGCCGGGTCGCGGTGGAGACACTGGTCACCACCGGACTGGTGGTCGTCGCCGGCGAGGTCACCACTCAGGCGTACGCGGAGATCCCCCGGATTGTGCGGCAGCGGATCCTGGACATCGGCTACGACTCGTCGACCAAGGGCTTCGACGGCGCCTCCTGCGGGGTCCAGGTCGCGATCGGTGCCCAGTCACCCGACATCGCCCAGGGTGTGGACATGGCCTTCGAGAACCGTACCGGCGAGTCGACCGATGCCCTCGACGCGCAGGGCGCCGGCGACCAGGGACTGATGTTCGGCTATGCCTGCAGCGAGACCGCATCCAAGATGCCGCTGCCGATCGACCTGGCTCACCGGCTCGCCGAGCAGCTGTCAGCGGCGCGGAAGGACGGCTCGATGGCCTACCTGCGGCCGGATGGCAAGACCCAGGTGACGGTCGAGTACGAGGGTGACCGCCCGGTCCGGCTGGACACGGTGGTGCTGTCCACCCAGCACGCCGCCGACATCGACCTGGATGCGCTGCTCACCCCAGACGTCCGCAAACACATCGTCGAACCCGTGCTGGAGCGCTACGAGATCGACGCAAGTGACTACAAGCTGCTGGTCAACCCGACCGGCCGGTTCGAGATCGGCGGCCCGATGGGCGACGCCGGCCTGACCGGTCGGAAGATCATCGTCGACACCTATGGCGGCATGGCCAGGCACGGTGGCGGCGCCTTCTCGGGTAAGGACCCCTCGAAGGTGGACCGGTCGGCCGCGTACGCGATGCGTTGGGTGGCCAAGAATGTCGTCGCAGCCGGCCTCGCGACCCGCTGCGAGGTGCAGGTCGCCTACGCCATCGGCAGAGCCCACCCGGTCGGCTTCTATGTCGAGACCTTCGGCACCGAGATCGTGCCGGTGAAGCAGATCCAGCAGGCTGTGCTGGCCGTCTTCGATCTCCGGCCGGCAGCGATCATCCGCGACCTGGACCTGAAGCGCCCGATCTACGCCCAGACCGCCGCCTACGGCCACTTCGGCCGCGAGCTCCCCGACCTCACCTGGGAGCGCACCGACCGCGCCGACGCCCTCGCCAAGGCCGTCCAGGGCTGACCCGCCGCGCTCTGAGCTGACCCCCGCGCTCTGAGCCTGTCGAACAGCCGAACCCCCGCGCTCTGAGCCTGTCGAAGAGCCCCTTTCGGCGCTCTGAGCCGACGTCCGCGCTCTGAGCCTGTCGAAGAGCGACCAGGGCCACTCAGTGAGGCACTGTTCGCCGCCGCCGAAACCTACGGATCAGCCGCCCGGTCGAGCGCGCGATCGCCGAACCGAACATCAGCCCGAGCGCGATGGCGCAGATGACGGCGACCACCTGCACCACCGTCGAGACCGCCTCGGATGGGTTGATGCCCAGCTGGGTCACCGACAAGAGCCCGAGACTGCCCGGTACCAGCAGCCAGAATGCGGGCAGGAAGACGACCAGCCGGGGAAGCTGGGGCCTGACCGCCTCCACCAGTGACGCGCCGAGGCTGGCGGCGAGGGCCCCCAGAAAGCTGCCCACGGCGGTGCCGCCGAGGAGCTGACCAACCGACTGTGCCGCGAAGGCGAGCAGCAGAACGACGCCGATCCAGGGCAGCTGGCGAAACGGTGCGCTCTCCAGCAGGCAGAGTCCGACACTGATCACGACCAGCCCGGTCGGCGCAGCCCACCAGCCCAGCTCGTCGACCCGGATGTTGCCGAGCTGAGTGGCCTCGACCGGGAGCACCTTCGCCGCGGCGAGCACACCGAGGGTGAAGAGGAGCAACTGGACGACGCCGAAGATGAGTCTGGAGGAGCCGGCGACCATGGCACCCGCGGCCAGCTCGGACATGCCGGTGACCATCAACGCTCCCGGCAGCAGCACCGCCAGCGGCGGGAGCAGCGTGCGCAGCGGCCCCTCGATAAGACCCGCATCCGCGGCGCTGAACACCATCAGGGCGACCGCGAAGGCGGCCACGGTGGGCAGCAGCGTGGCCAGCAGCTGGGCTCGGGCTGCGAGGCGGGACATGCCGAGCACCACGACTGAACCCGCCGCGGCAACCAGCAGGTTCGGCCAGCCGGGCTGCAGGATCATCGCGATGCCGAAGGCGACAGCCAGAAAGCCCAGATGCATGGCCCAGCCGGGATACCGCGAGGGGAGCGAACGCAGCCCACTGAGCCGGGTCAGGGCCTCCTCCGGGTCGAGTCCGCCGGTCAGCAGACCGAGCCGGATGTCGCTGACCATCGCCGACTGGTCGAGCCTGAGCGGACCGTTGATCGACTCGAAGCTGGCCGGTTCGCCACTGCCGAGGTTCAGGGTCAGGCCGGTCGGGGTGGCGGCCACCTGGGCATCCGGATGCCCGAGTCGGGCACTCACGCGGCGCAGCTGTTCCTCCACCTCGTGCACCGGTTGTCCACTGGCGATCATGGCCGTACCGAGATAGGTCAGCAGCTTCCGGTCGGTGACGTCGGGAGAGCGGACCAGCCGCCCTCGGCTCCGGACATCGGCGCTGCCGCCCTCCGTCGACTGCGGCTGCGGGACCTCCATGGGGCAACTCTGCCAGTTGGTCCGGGTGCCTCGACGCGGGGTGATCGGTGCTGGGTCCGGCGGCTCAGCCGTCGTCGCGCTGCCGACCGAACTGTCAGATCGATCGGCCTATCATCGGGTGTGCCCGAACGCCAGATCACCCCTGAGCCGCAGCTCGCTGCGGTGCAGTCGGCGCTGTTGACAGCCCCCGACCGGGACGATGCCGAGCACGGGTCGGTGACGCTGCCGGTGGCACGGGTGGCCGTCGACGTCTCCCTGAGCCATCTGGACCGATTCTTCGACTACGCGGTTGCTCCTGCGCAGGACGCCGAGGCCGTCCCGGGTGCCCGGGTCAGGGTGCGGTTCGCCGGTAAGTTGCGGGACGGGTTCATTGTCGAACGCTGCGCGGCCAGCGAGCACGAGGGCCGGCTGGCGACGTTGCACAAGGTGATTTCCGCGGAACCGGTGCTGACCAGCGAGATCGTCCGGCTCATCCGCCGGACTGCCGACCACTACGCCGGCTGTTTTGCCGATGTGATGCGTCTGGCCGTGCCGCCGCGGCATGCGGCGACCGAGAAGGCCACTCCGGCCGCCCATTCCGACCGCCCACGGGCGGCGCCGTCGACGTCGGCCGGCCCTTTTCGGCACTACCCGACGGGTGAAGCGCTGCTCGGCTCGCTGCGCCGCCGGATGAGTCCGCGAGCCGCGTGGCAGCTGACGCCCACTTCCGCTGAGGCGGGGGACTGGGCGGTCGGATTCGCGGTCGCGGCCGCCGAGACGCTCGCCGGCGGGCGTGGCACGGTGGCCGTGGTGCCCGACCAGCGCGACCTGCTCCGTCTGCAACAGGCGTGCGTCGAGGTGCTGGGGGAGCGGTCCTTTGTCGTACTGACCTCCGATCTGGGACCAGCCGCCCGCTACCGGGCCTTTCTCGCCGTACTGCGCGGTGACGTCCGGGTGGTGATCGGCACCAGGGCGGCGGTGTTCGCGCCGGTACGCGACCTGGGACTGCTGGCCCTGTGGGATGACGGTGACGACCTGCTGGCCGAGCCGCGGGCGCCCTATCCGCATGCCCGGGAGGTGCTCGCGATCAGGGCAGCCGAGTCGGGCGCGGCTGTGCTGTTGGCTGGCTATGGCAGGACGGCCGAGGTGCAGCAGTGGGTGGACCGGGGGTGGCTGCGCGAACTCAAGGCGGAACGGGCGGCGATGCGCCACTCCGCACCGCGGGTCAAGATCGCCGGCGACAGCGACTTCGCACTGCAGCGTGACCCCCACGCTCGGGAGACCCGGCTGCCGCACGAGGTCTTCGAACTGGTCCGTGCCGCCCTGCTGCAGGGCCCGGTGCTGGTCCAGGTGCCGAGGGCGGGCTACCTGGTGTCGCTGACCTGTCAGACCTGTCGGGATCGGGTCCGGTGCCCGGCCTGCTCGGGACCGGTGCGCGTGGGCGCCGCTTCGGCGGAGGGTCAGGGCGTTGCCAGCTGCGGGTGGTGCGGTCGCCTCGTCACCGACTGGGCCTGCCCGACCTGCGGCGAGCATCGTTGGCGCGCCCCGGTGGTCGGCGCCGGGCGGACCGCCGAGGAGCTCGGCCGGGCGTTCCCTCAGACCCCGGTACGCCAGTCGGCGGCCGGGCGGGTGCTGTCAACGGTTCCGTCCGGCGCGGCGATCGTGGTCGCCACTCCTGGCGCCGAGCCGACCGCGGAGGGCGGCTACGCCGCGGCGTTGTTGTTGGACACCTCGCTGCTGCTGCTCCGAGCCGATCTGCGCGCGGGGGAGGAGGCACTGAGGCGCTGGCTGAACGTTGTCGGGCTGGTCCGCTCCGGTGCCGACGGCGGCTCCGTGCTGGCCGTGGGCGAGAGCACCAGCCGAGCGCTGCAGGCCCTGGTGCGGCTGGACCCGGATGGGTTCGCACAGCGGGAACTGGCTGAGCGTGCCGAGGCCCGGTTCCCACCGGCAGTGAAGATGATCCAGGTCGACGGCCGCTCCGAGGCACTTGCGGAGTTCCTCGAGCTCGCCGAGCTGCCCGGGCCGACTGAGGTGCTCGGCCCGGTCGAGCTCGGACCGTCGACCACCGGGGACGCGCCAGTGCACCGGCTGACGCTACGGTCCCCGCTCGCCCTCGGCCAGGCTCTCACCAAGGCGGTCAAGGACGTCTCGGGCGTCCGCAGCGCCCGCAAGAGTGAGGGCGCCCTCCGAGTCCGAGTCGACCCCGTCGACATCGCCTGACCGGCGCTTCTGCGGTGCGAGCGGCAGCCAGTGGTTGGGTTTGCGGCTCCGTCCGAACCACTGGCTGCCACTGGACGAACGGTGCCCCCGTTGCCGTACGCCCGGTTGGGCGCACGTCGGGCGCGTGCGGAGTGGCCTAGAATGCGCCGGTGCGCATCGTCTTTGCCGGTACTCCCGAAGTTGCCCTGCCCTCGCTGAATGCCCTGGTCGAGTCCGACCATGCGGTCGTTGCGGTGGTGACCCGACCTGATGCCGCACAGGGACGCGGTCGGACCCTGCGGCCAAGCCCGGTTGCCGCGCGAGCCGCTGAGCTGGGCATCGAGGTGCTGAAGCCGAAACGCCCCAGGGACGCTGACTTCGTGGCCCGGCTTGAGGAGCTGGCGCCGGACTGCTGCCCGGTGGTGGCCTACGGCGCCTTGATTCCGCAGCACGTGATCGACATTCCTCGCTTTGGTTGGGTCAACCTGCACTTCTCGTTGCTGCCCGCCTGGCGTGGGGCGGCCCCGGTGCAGCATGCGGTGATCGCGGGGGACCAGGTGACTGGTGCCTGTACGTTCTCGCTGGTGGCCGAGCTGGACGCCGGCCCGGTCTATCTGACGCTGCGGGAGCCGATCGCACCCGACGACACGGCGGGGGCCTTGCTGGAGCGGCTGTCACACTCCGGCGCGCAGCTGCTGCTGGAGACCATCGACGGCATCGCCAGCGGAAACCTGCAACCCCAGCCGCAGCCAGCAGAAGGGGTCACGTTCGCACCCAAGATCACCGTTGCCGATGCCGAGCTGGACTTCGCCCAGCCGGCGGTCGTGCTCGACCGCAGAATCCGTGGCTGTGCTCCCGCGCCAGGTGCCTGGACGCTGTTCCGTGGTGAACGGTTCAAGATCAACAGCGCCAGCCTGTCGGAGGAGCAGCTGGCACCGGGGGAGCTCCAGGTGACCAAGCGCAGCGTGCGGGTAGGCACTGGAGCGGGCGCCCTCGAACTCGGACTGGTGCAGGCTCAGGGCAAGAAACCCATGCAGGCGGCCGACTGGGCGCGCGGGATCCAGCTCGGCCCGGACGAAAAGCTCGGGGAGTGAGGCGTCTGACGGTCGACCCAGCCCGCCGGGTCGCCTTCGACGCCCTGCGGGCGGTGCACGCCGACGACGCGTATGCCAACCTGGTGCTGGCCAAGTTGCTGACCGAGCGCCACCTGTCCGGCCGCGACGCCGCCTTCGCCACCGAGCTGCTGGCCGGGACCTGCCGGATGCAGGGGACCTATGACCGCATCCTCACCGCCGCCGCCGGCCGGACACTCAACACGCTGCAGCCCGCGGTCGTGGATGTGCTGCGACTGGGCACTCACCAGCTGCTGGCCCTGCGTGTGCCGACGCACGCCGCCGTTGCCGCAACCGTCGACCTCGCGGCCTCAGCCGTCGGTGAACGCGTGACCGGGCTGACCAATGCGATCCTGCGGAGGGTTGCGGCACGCAGCTTCGACGACTGGGTCGAGGAGCTGTCGACCGGACTGGACCCGCGGGCGGCGCTCGCGCTGCGTACCGCGCATCCCGACTGGGTGGTCGCCGCGTACGCCGACCTGCTGCCCGAGGAGGAGCTGGAGACGGCGCTCGCGGCCAACAACGCGTCCCCGACCACCACGCTCGCGGTCCGTCCCGGGCTGGCCGAGGTGGCCGAGCTGGTGGCGGCAGGCGCCGACCCGACGACGTACTCACCGTTCGCCGCCCGGTGGAGCGGCAACCCGGCTGACCTGGCTGCCGTCAGGGAGGGTCGGGCCGGCGTCCAGGACGAGGGCTCACAGCTGGTCACCTGGGGGCTGACCCGGGCAGCAGCACCGGACGGCTGGTGGCTGGACCTGTGTGCCGGACCGGGTGGCAAGAGCGCTCTGCTGGCCGGTCTGGCTCCCGAACGGGGCGGCCGGTTGCTGGCTGCCGAACTGTCCGTGCATCGCAGCCTGCTCGTCCGGGCGGGGCTGCGTGGATACGCCCGGGTCGCGCGGACCACCGGATGGGCGGACCCCGCCGTGATCACGGCCGACGGGACCCGCCCGGCCTGGCATCCCGGGGCCTTCAGCCGGGTGCTGGCCGACGTGCCCTGCTCGGGCTTGGGGGCGCTGCGTCGCCGACCGGAGTCGCGCTGGCGCCGACAACCCGAGGATGTGGAGGCTATGCATCCGCTGCAGCGGGCGCTGCTCAACACGGCCCTGGACTCGGCGGCCAGTGGAGGGGTGGTGGCCTATGTCACCTGCTCGCCGCACCGGCAGGAGACCACCGACGTCGTCGACCCGATTCTGGCCCAGCGCGCCGATGTGGCCGTCATCGACGCCGCCGGGCTGCTGCCCGAGCTGGGCGATGCGGCTCGGGGTCCTTACCTCCAGCTGTGGCCGCATCGGCACGGCACTGATGCGATGTTTGCGGCCTACCTGCGCAAGCTCTGAACTGCTGGCTGGACGCTACACTCGCGCCGTGGGAATCCAGATCATGCCCAGCCTGCTGTCCTCGGACTTCGCGAACCTGCAGCGCGAGATCGAGTCCGTGCCGAGCGCCGACGCTCTGCACGTCGACGTGATGGACAACCACTTCGTACCCAACCTGACCCTCGGCCTGCCGGTGGTGGAGTCGATTCGCAAGGCGACGGACGCGATGCTGGACATCCATCTGATGATCGACGAGCCGGACCGGTGGGCTCCCGCCTATGCCGAGGCCGGGGCGGAGTCGGTCACCTTTCACATCGAGGCCGCCGCTGCGCCGGTGCGGCTGGCCCGCGAACTGCGCAGCCTGGGTGCCCGGGCCGGCATGGCCCTCAAGCCAGCAACTCCGATCGAGGGGTACGCCGACCTGCTGCCCGAGCTCGACATGATCTTGATCATGACCGTGGAGCCGGGGTTCGGCGGCCAGAAGTTTCTCGACCTGTGCCTGCCCAAGATCCGGCGGACCCGCGAGCTCATTGACGCCCTGGGCAGCCCCGGTGCCCAGCGGCGGGGCGACATCTGGCTGCAGATCGACGGCGGGGTGTCGGTGGAGACCATCGAGCGCTGCGCCGAGGCGGGCGCCGACTGCTTTGTCGCAGGATCAGCGGTGTTCGGCGCCGACCATCCGGACGAGATGGTCGAAAAGCTGCGCCAACTGGCCCAGCACTAGCCGGCCGGCCTCGGCAGGAGACGCAGCCGGCGACTGCGGTCCTCACCGAGACATCACTGGACCAGCCGCTGGCGCGGTGTGCCGCTACCCCCGACGCCGACGCAGGTAGCGTTCGAACTCGGCGGCGATGGCGTCGCCAGACGCCTCCGGCAGCTCGGTGGCGTCGCGCTGCTCCTCGAGCGTGCTGACATACTCCGCCACCTCGGTATCCTCGGCGGCGAGCTCGTCCACGCCGCGTTCCCAGGCCCGGGCCAGTTCGGGCAGCTCACCCAGGTCGAGCGGGGTGTCCAGCACGTCCTCGAGCTTGGTCAGCAGGGCCAGCGTCGCTTTCGGGCACGGCGGATGGGACACGTAGTGCGGGATGGCCGCCCACATCGAGACCACCTCGTGCCCGGCGCGGGAGAGAGAGTCGGCGAGCACGCCGACGATCCCGGTCGGGCCCTCGTACGTGGAGATGTCCAGTCCCAGCTCGTCGGCCAGCCGGGTCGTACGAGTGGTCAGGGAGACCGGGATGGGTCGGGTGTGCGGCGTGTCGGCGAGGAGGGCACCGAGGATGAAGACGCGCTTCGGCTTCACCGTGGCCAGCGCCGAGCTGAGGATGCCGACGAACTGGCGCCAGCGCAGGTTCGGCTCCAGGCCCTGGATCAGCACGAGGTGGCGCCCGGTCGGCAGCGTAGCCACCTTGATCTCGGTCGTCGGCCAGGTGATCTCGTGCTCCCCCTCATCGTTGACGAGGCTGACCTGGGGCCGGTTCACCTGGAAGTCGTAGAAGTCGTCGGGGTCGATCGCGTAGGCAAGCTCGGCGTCGTAGCTGTCGGCCAGGTGCTGGATGGCCGAGGACGCCGCCGTGCCGGCGTCATTCCACCCGCCGAACGCCGCCACGACCACCGGGTCGCTCAGGTTCCGCAGGTCCGCACCCATCGACTGCACCATGTCCAACACTCTAGTCGCCGGCTCTGTCGGCCGCGCCGCCGTTCCGACATTGCCGTCGACCAGAGGTGGACCGGGGCCGCTCGGAGGCCGAGATGGCCATGTCAGGATACGGAATTCCTGCCGTCGACCGCCGGGCCGATCTAGTCTGGAGGATCTGCACCGACTGTGGTGCCCGAGCCGTCGTCGAGGAGCCCCGTTGTCCGATCCGTCGCAGATCCGTCCGGACGCGACCGCAGCGCTGACTGAGGCGCTGCACGGCCGCATTCTGATCCTGGATGGCGCGATGGGCACCATGATCCAGCGGCACCGGCTGGAGGAGCAGCACTACCGTGGCGACCGCTTCGCCGACTGGCCCAGCGATCTGAAGGGCAACAACGACCTGCTGAGCCTGACCCAGCCGGACGTCATCCGCGGCATCCACCGGGAGTACCTCGAGGCCGGGGCCGACCTGGTCGAGACGAACACGTTCAACGCCCAGGCCATCTCGCTTGCTGACTACGGCATGTCCGATCTCGCCTACGAGCTCAACCTCGAGTCGGCTCGGCTGGCCCGGCTGGAGTGCGACGCCATGAGCCTGCTGACCCCCGACCGGCCCCGATACGTGGTCGGCGCGCTGGGCCCGACGAACCGGACGGCCTCCATCTCGCCGGACGTCAACGACCCGGGGGAGCGCAACGTCACCTTCGACGAGCTGGTCACCGCCTATCTTGAGCAAGCGAACGGGCTCGTCGATGGCGGCGCCGACCTGCTGCTGATCGAGACGATCTTCGACACTCTCAACGCGAAGGCCGCCATCTTCGCCTGCGAGACGCTGTTCGAGCAGCGTGACCGACGGTGGCCGGTGATCATCTCCGGCACCATCACCGATGCCTCGGGCCGGACGCTCTCCGGCCAGGTCACCGAGGCGTTCTGGAACTCGGTCCGGCACGCCGCGCCGATCGCGGTCGGCCTGAACTGTGCACTCGGCGCAGACGAGATGCGGCCCTACATCGCCGAGCTGTCGCGGATCGCCGACTGTTTCGTCTCGTGCTATCCGAACGCCGGACTGCCCAATGCCTTCGGCGAGTATGACGAGCAGCCGGACCAGACGGCGGCCGTGCTGGAGGAGTTCGCGGCCAGCGGGCTGGTCAACCTGCTCGGCGGATGCTGCGGCACCACGCCCGCCCACATCAGCGCGATCGCGACCGCTGCCAAGGGCAAGCCGGCCCGGACGCCGGCCGCCATCCAGCCGGCCTGCCGGTTGTCCGGTCTTGAGCCGCTGACGATCACCGAGGATTCGCTGTTCGTCAACGTGGGTGAACGCACCAACATCACCGGCTCGGCCCGGTTCCGGAACCTGATCAAGGCCGGTGACTACCCGACCGCGCTCAGCGTTGCCCGGCAGCAGGTCGAGAACGGTGCGCAGGTGATCGACGTCAACATGGATGAGGGCATGATCGACGGCGTCGCGGCGATGGACCGGTTCATGAAGCTGATCGCCACCGAGCCCGACATCTGCCGGGTGCCGGTCATGATCGACTCCTCCAAATGGGAGGTGATCGAGGCCGGCCTGAAATGCGTTCAGGGCAAGCCGATCGTGAACTCGATCTCCATGAAGGAGGGTGTCGACGCGTTCATCAGGCAGGCTCGGCTGTGTCGCAAGTACGGCGCCGCAGTGGTGGTCATGGCCTTCGACGAGAACGGTCAGGCGGACAACCTGGTGAAGCGCCAGCAGATCTGCGCCCGGGCGTACGGGATCCTGACTGAACAGGTCGGCTTCCCGGCCGAGGACATCATCTTCGACCCCAACATCTTCGCCGTGGCCACAGGCATCGAGGAGCACGCCAACTACGGTGTCGACTTCATCGAGGCGACGCGGTGGATCAAGCAGAACCTGCCCGGGGCACTGGTCTCCGGCGGCGTCTCCAATGTGTCCTTCTCGTTCCGCGGCAACAACCCGGTGCGCGAGGCCATCCATGCCGTCTTCCTCTACCACGCCATCCAGGCCGGCATGAATCTCGGCATCGTGAACGCCGGCGCGCTGGTCGTCTACGACCAGGTCGACCCGGAGCTGCGCGAGCGGATCGAGGACGTCGTTCTCAACCGCCGGCCGGACAGCACCGAACGGCTGCTGGAGATCGCCGGCCGGTTCGCCGGCGACGGCAGCAAGCCGGACGTGCTGGATGAGGCCTGGCGCTCGATGCCGGTATCCGAACGGATCACCCATGCCCTGGTGAAGGGGATCGACGAGTTCGCCGAAACCGACACCGAGGAGCTCCGGAAGGAGATCAGCGCTCGCGGCGGCAAGCCCATCGAGGTGATTGAGGGACCGCTGATGGCCGGGATGAACGTCGTCGGCGACCTGTTCGGAGCCGGGAAGATGTTCCTGCCCCAGGTCGTGAAGTCGGCCCGCGTGATGAAGCGCGCGGTGGCGTACCTGATCCCGTTCATCGAGGCCGAGAAGCAGCCCGGCGATGCCGAGCGGGCCAAGGGCAAGGTCGTGATGGCCACTGTGAAGGGTGACGTCCACGACATCGGCAAGAACATCGTCGGTGTGGTGCTGCAGTGCAACAACTACGACGTTGTCGATCTTGGTGTGATGGTCCCGGCGCAGAAGATCCTGGACGCGGCGAAGGCGGAGAAGGCCGACGTCATCGGGCTCTCCGGCCTGATCACGCCATCGCTGGACGAGATGGTCAACTTCGCTGCGGAGATGGAGCGTCAGGGCTTCGAGATCCCGTTGCTGATCGGAGGCGCCACCACCTCGAGGGCTCACACGGCGGTCAAGGTGACCCCGCGCTACCACGGTCCGGTGCTGTGGGTGAAGGACGCGTCACGCTCGGTGCCGGTGGTGGCCGCCCTGCTCTCGGATGAGCAGCGGCCCAAACTGCTCGCCGACACCCGGGCCGACTACGACGCGCTGCGCGAACGGCATGCGGCGAAGCAGAACGACCGGCCGCTGCTGAAGCTCGAACAGGCCCGCGCCAGGGCGACCCCGATCGACTGGTCGGAGTACCGCCCGCCGCGGCCCCGGCTGTTGCTGCAGCAGTCCAAGGATGTCTGCGAGGGGCCGACCTGTGACCACCGGCACGGTGTCGTCACCCAGTACGTCAAGGCGCTGCACGACTACCCGCTGCAGGAGCTGCGGCGTTACATCGACTGGCAGCCCTTCTTCAACGCCTGGGAGCTGAAGGGCCGGTTCCCCGACATCCTCAACAACCCCGCCAGCGGCGAGGCTGCCCGGAGACTGTGGGAGGACGCGCAGACGATGCTGGACCGGTTGATCGACGAGCGGTGGCTGCGGGCCAACGGCGTCTTCGGCCTGTTCCCGGCGAACCGGGTCGGCAGCGACGATGTCGAGGTGTACGCCGACGAGTCCAGGTCAGAGGTGGTGGCGACCCTGTACAACCTGCGTCAGCAGGGGGAGCACCGCGAGGGTGTGCCGAACCGCTCCATGGGCGACTTCGTCGCACCGCGGGAAACGGGTCTGCACGACTACGTGGGTGCGTTCGCGGTGACCGCGGGTCTGGGCAGCACCGAGAAGGTGGCGGAGTTCAAGAAGGAGCTGGACGACTTCAGCGCGATCCTGCTGGAGTCCCTGGCAGACCGGCTGGCCGAGGCCTTCGCTGAGCGGCTGCATGAGCGGGTGCGCAAGGAGTTCTGGGGGTACACCCCGAACGAGTCGCTGGACAACGACGATCTGATCGCCGAGCGGTACACCGGGATCCGACCGGCGCCGGGCTACCCGGCCTGCCCCGAGCACACCGAGAAGCGGACCATCTGGCGGCTGCTTGACGTCCAGCGCCGTACCGGCATCGAGCTGACCGACAGCATGGCGATGTGGCCCGGTGCCGCAGTCAGCGGCTTCTACTTCTCGCACCCGCAGTCGCAGTACTTCGTGGTCGGACGGATCGGCAAAGACCAGGTGCTCGACTACGCAGCACGCAAGGGATGGACGCTTGCTGAGGCGGAGCGTTGGCTCGCCCCCAACCTCGCCTACGATCCGGAGTCCTGAGCCGGCCCAACCGCTGTTGATCATGGTCGGCCCGGTTCGGCGGCTGGTGGTCGATTTTCCCCAGCGCTCGATGGCTGGAAGGATGGGCCTGCCATGACCAGTGAACCCAACCTCAGCAACGTCGTCACCTCCGGCACCGCTCTTTCGGCGGCACTCTGGGACTTCGACGGCACCCTGGCCGACACCGAACCGCTCTGGGTGGCGGCCGAGTTCGAGCTGGTGGAGGGGCTGGGCGCCAGCTGGGACGAAGCGCACGCGGAGCAGCTGGTGGGCAACTCGCTGCTCGACTCCGGCGCCTACATCCTTGAGGTCATCGGTCGTCAGGATCTGACCCCGGCCTGGGTGGTGGAGCAGCTCCTCGGACGTGTGGTGGAGCAGCTGCGGAGTCGGCCTATCCCGTGGCGCCCCGGTGCGCTCGAGCTGTTGGCGTCCTTCGGCGAGGCCGGAATCCCCTGTGCACTGGTCTCGGCGTCCTATCGTGTCCTGCTGGAGGCGGTCTTCGAACAACTGCCCGACGGGGCGTTCACCGTGTCGGTGGCCGGAGACGAGGTCAGCCGGGGCAAGCCGCACCCGGAGCCCTACCTGTCCGCCTGTGCGAAGCTCGGGGTGCACCCGACCAACTGCGTGGTCTTCGAGGACTCGAGCACCGGCGCGCGGGCCGGCAACGCGGCCGGGGCCCTGGTGCTGGCCGTCGAGAACCTGGTGCCCATCCCGCCGGCGCCGAACCGGCTGCACATTCCGTCGTTGGCCGAGCTGGACGCAGGCCGGGTCGCCGCCCTGCTGGACGGCTGGCATGGCGCCTAGCGCCGGACCAGCTGCTGCCGTCGGTGCCCTCGTACGCCCGGCAGCGAGCGCCGGAGCTCGCCTGCACGCGGGCAACCTCGGGCAGGCAAGAAATTTAGGTCTGCTGCTCGGCCTGACCCTGGCCCTGCTGCTGTCGGCCTGCACGCCGACCGGCGAGAAGCCGGGACCGACACCCAGCGGGTCGGAGCAGCCCGTACGACCGTTCACGGTGCTCACCACCGACCGGATCACCGTGGCCGACCCGGCGGCCATCACCGACGCAGGCTCGGCCGTGATCGCCCAGAACGCCTTCCAGCGGCTGATGACCGCTGAGCCTGGTCAGAACGTGCTCAAGCCGGACGCCGCCCGAGACTGCATCTTCGAGGCCGCGAAGGTCTACGTCTGCACCCTGAACGAGGACCTGAGCTTCCACAACGGGCACAAGCTGACCTCCAGCGACGTGAAGTTCAGCATCGAACGCGCCACGCGGCTGGCGGTACCCGGCTCGTCGGCATCCCTGCTCTCGTCGCTGCGTCGGATCGAGACCCCGGACCCGCTGACCATCAGGTTCGTCTTGAGCCGTGAGGACACCCAGTTCGGCTGGGCTCTGGCTTCACCGGCGGCCTCGATCGTCGACGAGGAGCTGTACGACGCGGACGAGATCCGGCCGCCGGACGCCCCCATCGTCGGTTCCGGGCCGTTCGTGGTGACGAGTTTCACATCCGACGAGCTGCAGCTGGCCAAGTACGCCGACTACCTGGGCAAGAACCCGGCCCGGATGCCGGCACTGGTCCTGCGTACCGCGCCGGACTCGGCCACGATCGAGGAGGCCATGAAGGCCCACACGGCCGATGTGGTCTGGCGAGGGCTCAGCACCGCGGCCGTGACGAGGCTGACCCAGCAGGTCCAGGGGAACCCGGAGAAGCAGACGACCGACGGCTACACGATGACGGTGCTGCCGGGAGTGCGGGTGCACCAGCTGCTCTGGAACGCCCACTCGGCCCATCGCTCGAACGCCGACCTGCGGAGAGCGATCTCGGCGGCGTTGCAGGAGGATCGCACCCTCGACTCGATCGTCCCGAACGGCGTCGTCGGGCATGTGCCGTCGTTCGAGCTCGGCGGCAAGGCGGTGGCTTCGGTGACCTGGTCGCGCCGGATCCAGCTCACCCTGGGCTACGACTCCGCCATGCCGGACGGTCGCGACCTCGCCAACCAGGTGCGGACGCGGCTCGAGGACACCGGCGGACTGAGCGTCCGGCTGCGGCCCGACGCGACTGACACCGACCTGCTGCTGCTCGACCGTAAGGCGTGGACCGCGACGGCCATGGCCTGGCTGCAGCCGTACCTGGATGCGCCGCTGCCCGCCAGCAGCAGCAAGATTCGCACCTCCGACACCCGGTACCGCGCGGCCATCGACGACGCGACCGCGATGCGCGAGCTGCGGACGCTGCAGTCCCAGGCCGTCACCGACGCTGTGATGCTGCCGATGACGCAGCGCAATGAGTACCTGTTCGCCCGTGCGGGTGTGCAGATCAGTGACCAGTCGTTCGGACCCGGTTGGCAGTTGGGTCTGTTCGGGATGAAGGGATGAACCGCGTGGTTGACCAGGTCGACGACGGTGCCGGTGTCGACGACACCGACCCGCAGACGTACTCCGGGGTCCGGCTCGGACCGCTGCAGCCGGGGGAGCGGGTGACGCTGACCGATCCCAAGGGGCGCCGTCACTCGATCCTGCTGGCGCCCGGAACCCAGTTCCACACCGCCAAGGGCGCCATCCAGCACGACGACCTGCTCGGCGGCCCGGAGGGTGTGGTGGTGACCTCCACCGGCGGCGTCCAGTACCTGGCACTGCGTCCGCTGATGTCGGACTTCGCGGTCGCGATGCCGCGAGGGGCGGCGGTCATCTATCCCAAGGACGCCGCCCAGATCGTGATGGGCGCCGACATCTTCCCGGGGGCACGGGTGATCGAGGCCGGGGTGGGCTCCGGCGCCCTCACCTGCGCCCTGTTGCGGGCGATCGGGCCGAGCGGACGGCTGGTCTCGTACGAGCGGCGAGAGGACTTCGCCGAGATAGCCAAACGGAACGTGGAGAACTTCCTGGGGCGACCCCATCCTGGGTGGGAGGTGCGGGTCGGCGACCTGGTGCAGACCCTGGACTCCGAGCCGGTCGACCGGGTGGTGCTGGACATGCTGGCACCGTGGGAGTGCGTCGACGCCGTGGCGGAGGTGCTGCAGCCGGGAGGGGTGCTGTGCTGCTACGTGGCCACCACCACCCAGCTCAGCCGGACGGTGGAGACCCTGCGCGCGCACGAGGGCTTCACCGAGCCCGAGGCGACCGAGTCGATGGTGCGCTCGTGGCACGCTGAGGGGCTCGCCGTGCGGCCCCGACATGCGATGGTGGGGCACACCGGCTTTCTCATCACCACCCGGCGGTTGGCGCCGGGAGTGAGCGCGCCGCACCGCAAGCGGCGACCGGCTCCCGGCGCCTACGGCGAGGACTACACGGGGCCCAGACGGTAACGGTTCCGCGCGAACCGACCGCATTCTTGGTGGATCGCCATACACTCCCATTCTCGGCGTGTGCAGCGCCATCTAGAGCCTTCCCGGGCGTTCGCGCGGGTAGGGTCGACAGCAGGAGGTGTGAGATGACCCCATCACCAGATCCCCACGCATTCGACGTGCGAGAGGCGCTCCTCGCCCAGATTTCCACGTTGAAGGAGGAGGTCGACCGCCTCCGCGACCGGCTCGCCTCCCACCCGCACGACCTGGCCATGCTGGAGCGTCGGCTCGCCGACGCTCGCCAGGAGGTCCGGGCCACCCAGGCCAACAATGAGCGGCTGGCGGCGACTCTCCGCGAGGCCAGAGACCAGATCATCGCACTCAAGTCCGAGGTGGACCGGCTGGCTCAGCCGCCGGCGAGCTTCGGCGTCTTCCTGGCCGCCGGTGAGGACCGGACCGCCGACATCTTCACCTCGGGCCGCAAGATGCGGGTCAGCATCAGCCCCGACGTCGACCTGCAGTCGCTCACCCCCGGTCGTGAGGTGATGGTGAACGAGGCGCTCAACGTGGTGGACGTGTTCGAGTTCGACGAGGTGGGCGAGGTCGTCATCCTCAAAGAGGTGCTGGAGGACCGCACGAGGGCCCTGGTCGTGGGCCACGGCGACGAGGAGAGCGTGGTCCGGCTGGGCTCCCCCCTCCGCGACGTGAAGCTGCGCTCCGGGGACTCGCTGCTGATCGACCGGCGGGTCCACTTCGCCTACGAGCGGGTGCCGAAGATGGATGTCGAGGAGCTGGTGCTCGAGGAGGTGCCCGACATCGACTACGGGGTGATCGGCGGCCTTGGCACCCAGATCGAGGCGATCCGTGACGCGGTCGAGCTGCCGTTCCTGCACCGCGAGCTGTTCGCCGAGCACGAGCTGAAGGCGCCGAAGGGCATCCTGCTGTACGGGCCTCCCGGCTGCGGCAAGACGTTGATCGCCAAGGCGGTCGCCAACTCGCTGGCCAAGAAGGTGACCGAGCGCACCGGCGAGGAAGGGCGCAGCTTCTTCCTCAACATCAAGGGCCCGGAGCTGCTCAACAAGTACGTCGGTGAGACCGAACGGCATATCCGGCTGGTCTTCCAGCGGGCCCGGGAGAAGGCCTCTGACGGGATGCCGGTGATCGTCTTCTTCGACGAGATGGACTCACTGTTCCGCACCCGTGGCTCCGGGGTGTCCTCAGACGTCGAGAACACGATCGTGCCGCAGCTGCTCAGTGAGATCGACGGCGTCGAGGGTCTGGACAACGTGATCATCATCGGCGCCTCGAACCGCGAGGACATGATCGACCCGGCCATCCTGCGACCCGGCCGACTGGACGTCAAGATCAAGATCGAACGCCCCGACGCGGAGGCGGCCAGGGAGATCTTCAGCAAGTATCTGACGGCGACTCTTCCCTTGCACCATGACGATCTGGCCGAGTTCGGCAATGACCCGCACCGGTGCGTGCAGGCGATGATCGAGCGCACGGTGGCCCGGATGTACGAGGAGTCGGAGGAGAACCAGTTCCTCGAGGTCACCTATGCAGGCGGCGACAAGGAGGTCCTGTACTTCAAGGACTTCAACTCCGGTGCGATGATCCAGAACATCGTGGACCGGGCCAAGAAGATGGCGATCAAGGACCTGCTGGACAACGGTGCTCGCGGGCTCCGGATTGACCATCTGCTGCAGGCCTGCCTGGATGAGTTCGCCGAGAACGAGGATCTGCCCAACACCACCAACCCGGACGACTGGGCCAAGATCTCCGGGAAGAAGGGTGAGCGGATCGTCTTCATCCGTACCCTGATCTCGTCCAGCAAGGGCACCCAGCCCGGCCGTTCCATCGACACGGTCAGCAACACCGGCCAGTACCTCTAGCCTGTCTTCACGCGTCCTGAGCCTGTCTTCACGCGTCCTGAGCCTGTCGAAGGGCGGAGTGAGCCTGTCAAAGGACGGAGTGGCACCTAAAGCCGTGCCCTGAGCTCGATCCGCGATTCTGGGCTGCAGAAGTCGCGTTCTGTCGAGTTCTTGAGCGGAAACGGCGATTCTGGGCGGGAAATGTCGCGTTCTGTCGAGTTTTTGAGCGATCGGGCACAGGTGAGTGCTCAGGGCGCGGAGGCGCGGGAGGTATGGCGGATCCGGGCGCGCTGGATGGCGCGATAGCCGGCGCGCCAGCCGACCAGCAGCAGCCCGAGGACCAGGGTGGCGACGATGACGAACGGCAGCTTGGCGGTGTCGCCACTCAGCAGCCGCAGCAGCATGCCTGCAGCCACAGTGCTGATCCAGACGATGACCGAGGTGGAGAGGCTCTCCGGGCGACGCCAGGCGCGGGCCACTACGAAACCGATGGCACAGCCGGCCAGGAACGGCCACGCGGTGCCGAGCACCCCCAACAGGTCACTGGCCTCAGCATGGGAGCGGCGTCCGACCACCGCGAAGAGCAAGATGCACACGACGTCGATGGTGGCGGCCTGGGCAACCTTCATTCGGGTAACACTACGCTTTGAGAATGGTTGACGTCGCACGGGCCAGACGAGTCATGGGTATCGAGACCGAGTACGGGATCACCGCGCTCGGCCAGCCGGTGGGCGAGGAGCTGCATCCGATGCAGCTGTCCAACCACGTGGTCAAGGCCTATGCGGCCCTGGCCGCCAGCCAGCCGGCCGACTGGGACTATGAGACCGAGACGCCGCTGCGCGACATCCGCGGCTTCGACGTGCCGAGGGCCCAGGCCGACCCTGAGCAGCTGACCGACAACGACCTCGGCATGGCCAACGTGATCTTGACCAACGGTGCCAGGCTCTACGTCGACCACGCCCACCCCGAGTACTCCGGGCCGGAGGTCACGTCGGCCCGCGATGTTGTCATCTTCGACAAGGCCGGGGACGCAGTGATGGCTCGGGCGGCCGAACGTGCCAGCCAGTCGCTCGGCCGGCCGGTGCGGCTCTACAAGAACAACACCGACGGCAAGGGCGCCTCCTACGGCACCCACGAGAACTACCTCCTGGACCGGCAGACACCCTTCGACCGGATCGTCACCCAGTTCAGCGCGTTCCTGGTCTCACGGCAGGTGTTCACCGGTGCCGGCAGGGTGGGGATCGGCCAGTCCAGCAAGACCGCCGGCTACCAACTGAGCCAGCGGGCCGACTTCTTCGAGGCGGAGGTAGGGCTGGAGACGACGCTGAACCGCCCGATCATCAACACCCGAGACGAGCCGCACGCGGACGCGGCCCGGCACCGCAGGCTGCATGTGATCACCGGCGACGCCAACCTGTCGGAGATCTCCACCTACCTGAAGGTGGGCACAGCCGCCCTGGTGCTGCAGGTGATTGAGGCCGGCACGCTGAAGTCGAATGTGCGTCTCTCCGGGCCGGTGACGGCGATGCGCACGGTCAGCCACGACACCTCCTGCTCGGCTCTGCTCGAGCTCACCGATGGGCGTCGCCTGACCGCAGTGGACCTTCAGGAGACCTATCTGGAGAACTGTCGCCAACTGGTCGAGCAGCGGGCCGACACGTTCACCGAGTTGGCGCTGATGGAGGCCAAGGACCTGCTGGCACGCTGGCAGGACTGCCTGGACGCGCTGCGGAGCGACCCGATGGAGCTGGCCGACCAGCTCGACTGGGTGGCCAAGCTGAAGCTGCTGGAGTCCTACCGACGCCGCGACGGGCTCGGTTGGGAGTCCCCGAAGCTGGCGATGATCGATCTGCAGTACGCCGACGTCGACCCGCGCCGCGGTCTCTACTCCGCGCTGGTCGCGAAGGGCCGGATGCAGCGGCTTGTCAGTGACGCCGAGATCGAGCTCGCCCGGATCGCTCCACCGGAGGACACGCGGGCCTATTTCCGGGGCCGATGCATGGAGAAGTTCGGTTCGGCCGTCGTGGCGGCCTCCTGGGACTCGGTGATCTTCGACGTGCCGGGGCGGCAGGCGCTGCAACGGATCCCGCTGCTGGACCCGCTGCGCGGCACCCGCGAGCAGGTGGGCGAGATCATCGATGCGAGCAGCACCGTCCTCGACCTGGTGTCGGCACTCGGGCGGTAGGCGCGCCGCGGGCCGACCCACCCCACCGTGCACGGTGCCGGATAGTCTTGGGAGGGAGAGGTGAGGAGGACCCATGCCTGAGTCAGAGCACAGCCAACGCAGGACCCGTCGTCACGAAGAGGCAGAGGAGACAACGGAGCCCGGGCCGGGCGCCGCCGAGAGCGCCCACAAGGCCGAGCTCGACACCGAGGTCGACTCGCTCCTCGACGAGATCGACGACGTCCTGGAGGTCAACGCCGAAGAGTTCGTACGCTCGTTCGTGCAGAAGGGTGGACAGTGAGCCAGAGTTCCTCAGAGATCGGTCTGCCCGCGCCTTTCCTGCGCGGTGGTTCGTCCTCGTTCTCCGACTTCGTAGCCTCCTTCGCACCGAATGTGCTGCCTTCCGCGCGGGCGGTGACGGCCAACGCCGGTGATCTTGCACCGCATGGCACCACCATCGTCGCGGCCACCTACCCGGGCGGTGTTGTCGTCGCCGGCGACCGCAGGGCGACGATGGGGAACATGATCGCCCAGCGTGACATCGAGAAGGTCTATGCCGCAGACGAGTTCTCGATCATCGGTATCGCCGGGGCAGCGGGGATCGCCGTCGAGATGGTCGGTCTGTTCCAGGTCGAACTGGAGCACTACGAGAAGATCGAGGGGGCACCGCTCTCCCTTGACGGCAAGGCCAACCGGCTCGCCACGATGATCCGGCAGAACCTGGGCCTGGCCATGCAGGGGCTGGCGGTGGTGCCACTCTTCGCCGGCTGGGACCACGGCGGCCAGGAGGGGCGGATCTTCTCCTACGACGCCACTGGCGGCCGGTACGAGGAGCATGCGTTCTATTCGGTCGGCTCCGGGTCGATCTTCGCCCGCGGGTCGCTGAAGAAGCTGTACCGCCCCGATCATGACGCGGAGTCGTGCGCGATGACGGTGCTGCAGGCGCTCTATGACGCCGCCGATGACGACTCCGCGACCGGCGGACCCGATGTGACGCGCAAGATCTACCCGGTGGTGATGGTGGCCTCCGACGATGGTGTCCGCCGCATCGCCGTCGACCAGGTGGCCGAGATGGTGGATCGGCTGATCCGCGCCAGGATGGAGCGGCCGGACGGCCCCGGGGCCCCACTGACGTGAGCCCCGCCTCCGCTCGCTGTAGTCTGACCTGCCGGTTGTCCGGCACCACTGTGAAGAAGTGAGGATCCCGGCATGAGCATGCCGTTCTACGTCGCACCCGAACAGCAGATGAAGGATCGTGCCGACTTCGCCCGCAAGGGGATCGCGCGCGGTCGTTCGGTGGTGGTGCTGCACTATGTCGACGGCATCCTGTTCGTGGCCGAGAACCGCTCTCAGGCGCTGCACAAGGTCAGTGAGATCTACGACCGGATCGGCTTCGCCGCGGTCGGGCGATACAACGAGTTCGAGAACCTCCGCATCGCCGGGATCCGTCACGCCGACCTGCGGGGTTACAGCTATGACCGCCAGGATGTCACCGGCCGAGGGCTCGCCAACGCGTACGCGCAGTTGCTCGGCACCATCTTCTCCTCGGGTGGTGAGAAGCCCTACGAGGTGGAGATCATCGTCGCCGAACTCGGCGCGACGCCGGAGCACGACCAGATCTACCGGCTGACCTATGACGGGTCGGTGGGGGACGAGGAGAACTTCGCGGTGATGGGTGGCTCGGCCGACGCCATCACCGAGGTGATCCGGAAGAGCTACCGACCGGATCTCCCGTTGGCTGAGGCGATCCGGCTGGCCGTCGATGCTCTTGGCTCCGAGGGGGGCCAGGCTGGAGCGCGCCGGAACCTGGGCGTGGACGCGCTGGAAGTGGCCGTGCTGGACCGGACCCGTACGCTGCCGCGCAAGTTCCGGCGGATCCGGGGCGAGAAGCTGGCGCAGGTGTTGATCTCGGGCATCAACCCGACGGACGAGGGCGTGGAGTCGCCGGTGGTGCCAGCCCCGGAGCCACCGACCGCCGAGGGCACCCTGCGTCCTGGGAACGGGTCGGGAAGCTCGCAACCGGGCAGCCAGCCTCCGGGCGTCCCGGAGTGAGCCTGCCGCCGGTGGTCGTGATCGGCGCCGGTCTGGTCGGTGCATCGATCGGCTGTGCGTTGACGGCCGCCGGGTATCCCGTGCACCTGCGCGACGCCAAGATCAGCCACGCCCGGGTGGCGGCCAGCCTGGGTGCCGGCACCGTCGACCCGCCGGTCACCGCGGACGTCGATCTGGTCGTTGCGGCGGTCCCGCCCGTTGCTCTGCCCGACGTGATCGCGCATGCTCTGCACAGCTATCCGCAGGCGACTGTCACTGACGTCGGCTCGGTCAAGGCGGCAGTCCTCGACACGTTGTGGCGGCGCGAGCTGGATCTGGGCCGTTACGTCGGTTCGCACCCGATGGCGGGTTCCCAGTACTCGGGACCGATGACGGCACGCGCCGACCTGTTCGTGGACCGCAGCTGGGTGATCACCCCGCACCGGCGGTCCCGGCCGGAATCGGTCGCGCGGGTGTCCGAGCTGGTCCGCACCTGCCACGCCCGCGAGATCGTGATGGACGTTGAAGACCATGACGCCGCCGTCGCCCGAGTGTCACACCTGCCGCACCTGATGTCGGTGTTGATGGCGGGCCATCTCAACCAGGTGCCGGAGAACCACCTGCTGCTGGCCGGTCAGGGCCTGCGTGACGTGACCCGGATCGCCGGCAGCGACCCGGGCCTGTGGGTCCAGATCGTGGCCGCCAACTCCGCTGCCGTGCTGCCCGAGCTGCGGTCGATCCAGGCCCGACTGGCCGAAGTGATCATGGCGATCGAGTCCCGGTCGGCTGCCGACACGTTGCGGGAGCAGCTGCAGCGGGGCGTCGAGGGGACCAGGCGGATTCCCGGCAAGCACGGCACCGCCCCGGTCGCGTACAGCCAGGTGGTGATCGAGATCCCGGACACCCCCGGAGCGCTGGGCCGGCTGTTCGCCGACGTCGGCAAGGCCGGCATCAACGTCGAGGACATCTCCATCGAGCATGATCAGGCACGCCAGGTCGGTTACCTGTCCTTGGCTGTCACTCCCGAACAGGAGCCGGAGCTGATCACCACGATGACCGACCGGGGCTGGACGGTCGTGTAGCGGGGAGGGGGAGGCGAGCTAGCCCTGCCAGCCCAGGTTGCGGGCCATCCGCTCAAGCACGTCGAGCGTGGCGTCGTACTCCGCCTCGCTGATGCCCTGGGACAAGGTGTCCCGGTTGCGTCCGACGACTTCGCGGAGCCGGCTGAACGAGGTGATGCCGCGCTCGGTCATGGCGTACGTCTCGTTGTCGCGACTCACCCACTCACTCTCCACCAGCTCGCCCAGGTGTTCGGCTGAGGACTCCTGGGTCGCCTCGTCCAGGAACGGCGCCACGGCCTCGTCCAGCTCCGCCAGAGTTGCGGGCCCGTTGACCAGAACATTCATCAGCTGCCACTGGCGTCGAGTGACGCCGTGCTCGTCCAAGGTGCTGCTGAACTGCGCATTGATCAACTCGTCGACGAGCTTGAGCCAGAAACCCAGGGGTCGTTGTGCCGTCATGGACCCACTGTACAAATCATCGCCGTCCTGTGCCCGGCGAGGAGCACACACCATCCAACTGATCCCCTCAGTAGTCCCATTGCGCCGTCGGCGCCTCGTTGACCTTTCCGTCGGCGCCGAAGACGAGAAACCGGTCGTGCGAGCGGGCGAACCAACGATCGTGGGTGACTGAGATGACGGTGCCGTCGAAGCCGTCCAGGGCCAGCTCCAAGGCTTCGGCCGAGTCGACGTCGAGGTTGTCGGTCGGCTCGTCGAGGATCAACATCGTCGCGCCGGAAAGCTCCAACATCAGGATCTGGAACCGGGCCTGCTGGCCACCGGACAACGTCTCGAAACGCTGTTCCCTGGCCGCCGAGAGCTCGTAGCGGTACAACGCGGAGGCGGCGGCCTCCGCCTGCTGCGCACAGTCCTCCCACAGAATGCTCAGCAGCGTCCGACCAGCCAGCTCGGGATGCTCGTGGGTCTGGGAGAAGTGTCCCGGCACCACCCGGGCGCCGAGCTTCCAACTGCCTTGGTGCGCCACCGCGTCCGTCTCGGGCCAGGCGGCGAGCAGCCGCAGGAAGTGTGACTTCCCGGTCCCGTTGGCGCCGAGGACCGCCACCCGCTCGCCGTAGAACACCTCGAGGTCGAAGGGTTCGGTCAGACCTTCAAGCGCCAGCGACTCGCAGGTGAGGGCACGCACCCCGGTTCGGCCACCGGCGAGGCGCATCTTGATCTGCTGCTGCCGCGGTGGTTCGGGTGGCTCCAGAGCCTCGTGTCTGCGGAGCCGACTCTGGGCGGCCTGGGTCTTGGATGACTTGGCGATCTGCAGGGCTCTGACCAGCTCCTGCAACCGCCGACGGTGTTCGGCCCAGCGGCGCCTCATCTCCTCGAACCGCGCATGCCGATCCATCCTCGCCTCGTGGTAGGAGGCGAACCCGCCGCCATGGACCCAGGCGGTGTTGCCTTCCTGGTCGCCCTCCAACGTGACCACCAGGTCGGCGCTGTTGGCCAGCAGCTCGCGGTCATGGGAGACGAAGAGCACCGTCTTCGGCGTCTGCTGCAGCTGCTGCTCAAGCCAACGTTTGCTGGGCACGTCGAGGTAGTTGTCCGGCTCGTCCAGCACCAGCACCCCATCGGGCCCGCGCAGCAGCGAGTGCAGCACCAGCCGTTTCTGCTCGCCGCCAGAGAGTGTCATCACGTCACGCCACTTGCTCCGCTGGTAGTCGACCCCGAACGACTCGACGCAGCAGACGTCCCACAGCACCTCGGCCTGGTAGCCGCCGGCATCACCCCAGTCGGCCAGTGCTGCGGCATAAGCCAGTTGGTGGGCTTCGTCGTCACGGTCCATCAAGGCGACCTCGGCCAGGTCCAACGCGGCCGCCGCCTCTCGGACTAGAGGTGGTGCCACCGAAAGCAGCAGGTCGGTAACGGTCCTGACTCCACGACCCGTGCCGATGAACTGGCTCATCACACCGAGGCCGCCGCTGCGGCCGACCGAACCCTCGACCGGCTCGAGATCGTCAGCGATGATGCGGAGCAGGGTGGTCTTCCCGCAGCCGTTCGCCCCGACCAGCGCCACCTTGGCGCCGTCGCCGACCCGAAAGCTCACGTCCCGGAGCAACGGCCGCCCGTCCGGCAGCAGATAGCTGACGTTGTTGAGCTCGACATGTGCCACCCGGCCAACCTTCCCCATTGCCAACCGGGCCGCAACCCGATATCCGTCGCTGCCGCGATCCTCGCTGCAGCAGCACCGTTCGGATCTCCGCCTGTTCCATGATCAAACCCGAGCACGGATGGCACACTGGGCATCATGGCAGCTGCGCACCACTACGGGGTGAAGGTCGAATGGCAAGGTAACAAAGGCACCGGGACGAGCGGCTACCGCGACTACAGCCGCGACCTGCTGATCAGCTCCGAGGGCAAGTCCCCGATCGAGGGCTCCAGCGACAAGCCGTTCCGCGGCGACCCGACCAGGTGGAACCCCGAGGAGCTGCTCCTCGTCGCCCTGTCGCAATGTCACCTGCTGTCCTACCTGCACGTCGCTGTCACCGTCGGTGTAGTGGTGACCGACTACGCCGACGACGCGGTCGGCACGATGACCGAGGACGGCCGCGGCGGAGGTGCGTTCACCGAGGTGACCCTGCGGCCGCGTGTGACCGTGGCCGCGCAGGACATGGTCGAGGCGGCTCGGGGTGCGCATGAGCGCGCCAATGAGCTGTGCTTCATCGCCCGCTCGGTCAACTTCCCGGTGCACCACGACCCGGTCATTCTGGTCGGTGGCGGCTGAGCAGGTCGAGAGTTGTCGGCCTACCCAGGTACGCTGTCGGCTGTGTCAGAGACCGTCAACAACGACCATCCTCGGCGGCTCGTCGTGGCCATTGACGGGCCAAGCGGGTCCGGAAAGTCGAGCACCTCCCGAGGGGTGGCGCGGCGGCTCGGACTGGCCTACCTCGACACCGGGGCCATGTATCGCGCCGCCACCTGGTTGGTGCTGGAGACCGGTGTTGACGCCGCGGACCAGCGGGCCGTGGCTGAGCTGATCAGGACCGCGGTGTTCACGATCAGCCAGGACCCGACCGGGCCGACGATCGCGATCAACGGCACCGACGTGACCCAGGCGATCAGGGAGCCTCGGGTGTCGGCCGCCGTCAGTGCGGTCGCCACCAACCTCGAGGTGCGCGCGGACCTGATCGCCCGGCAACGGTCGCTGATCGCTGACGCGTCGGCCGGGATCGTCGCGGAGGGCCGCGACATCACGACCGTGGTCGCTCCCGAGGCCGATGTCCGGGTGCTGCTGGTCGCCGACCCGGCCGCCCGCGTCGCACGCCGGCACGCCGAGCTCGGCGGCGTCGTCGACAACGAGGCGGTCACCGACCAGGTGATCCGCCGCGACCGCGATGACGCAACAGTCTCGCAGTTTGAGGCAGCAGCTCCCGGGGTCAGCGTGGTCGACTCGACCCACCTCACCCTGGAGCAGGTGATCAACGTGATCTGCGCCTTGGTGGATGACGTGGTACCGAGAGCCATTGCGGGGAACCGCGGCCCGTGAGCTCGGTCTCGCCGATCCCCGGCATCAGTCCGGGGTTACCCCACCTGCACCACCTTCCGATCCGCAAGACGTGGTCGCTCAGTGTTGTCCGCCGCCCGATCGAGGCGGCCATGCGGTTGTACTGGCGGATCGAGATCCACTCCGAGGACCTGGTGCCTCAGACGGGTCCGGTGATCCTGGCCGCCAACCATCTCGGTGTCGTGGACGGACCGCTGCTGGTAGCGATCAGCCATCGGCTGTCGTTCGCGATGGCCAAGCGGGAGATCTTCGTCGGCTGGCTGGGCCGGATGCTGGCCCACCTCGGCCAGATCTCGGTTGACCGGCACCAGGTGGACAAGCACGCGATCAGCCGCGCCATCCAGGTGCTACGCACCGACGGAGTGCTGGCGGTGTTTCCCGAGGGTGTCCGGGCCGCGGGCGACCTGGCCTGGGCCCGCGGCGGTGCGGTCTACCTGGCGATGGTCACCGGGGCGCCGATCGTTCCGGTCGCGCTGCTGGGCACCCGGCTGCCGGGGCAGACCACGAACCAGCTGCCGGCTCGCAGGTCCACCATCCATGTGGTGTACGGAAACCCTATTCGGGTGCCCCAGTACGATTGGCCGCGCCGCAAGGTTGTTGTGGCAGAGTGGACCGAACGGGTCCGCAGGGAGTTGGCCGATCATGTCGTCGCGGCGCAGCTCCGTACGGGCGTGGCTCTTCCGGGCCCGCCCGTACCCAAGCCCATAAAGCAGACCTGAGGTAGCCATGACCGAATATGCAGAGGCCGACGAAGCCCAGATCCTGCCCGTAGTGGCAGTGGTGGGGCGGCCCAACGTGGGCAAGTCGACCTTGGTGAACCGCATTATCGGGCGGCGTGAGGCTGTGGTGCAGGACGTCCCAGGGGTCACCCGTGACCGGGTGTCCTACGACGCCGTCTGGAACGGCCGTCAGTTCGTGGTCGTCGACACCGGTGGCTGGGCCTCCGACGCCAAGGGGCTGGCTGCCCAGATCGCCGAGCAGGCCGAGCTGGCCATCGCCTCGGCCGACGCCGTGCTGTTCGTGGTGGACGCCACTGTCGGCACGCTGGACGAGGACGAGGCCGTGGTCGAGGTGCTCCGGCGCAGCAGGAAGCCGGTGGTGCTGGCGGCCAACAAGGTGGACGACCAGCGGACCGAGATGGAGGCGGCGTCGATGTGGAACCTCGGCCTCGGTGAGCCGTACGCGGTCTCCGCGCTGCACGGCCGGGGCAGCGGTGACCTGCTCGACGCGCTGCTGGCCGTACTGCCGCAGGCTCCCCGCGAGGGCGAACCGGTCGAGCGCGGACCCCGGCGGGTAGCGATCGTCGGCAAGCCCAACGTCGGTAAGTCGAGCCTGCTGAACAAGCTGGCCCGCCAGCAGCGGGTCGTGGTCGACAACGCCGCCGGAACGACGGTCGACCCGGTCGACGAGCTGGTCGAGGTGGACGGCGAGGTCTATCGCTTCATCGACACCGCCGGAATCCGTCGTCGGGTGAAGGAAGCCTCGGGGCACGAGTACTACGCCAGCCTGCGTACCCATGGAGCGATCGAGCGGGCCGAGCTCTGCATCGTGGTGGTCGATGCCAGCGAGCCGCTGACCGAACAGGACCTGCGGATCCTCAGCAGCGTGGAGGAGGCGGGCCGCGCCCTGCTGATCGCCTTCAACAAGTGGGACCTGACCGATGAGGAAAGGCGCCGCTACCTCGAGCGGGAGATGGAGCGGGACCTGGTGCAGTTCGGCTGGGCCGGTCATGTCAACATCTCCGCGACAACGGGACGGCATGTCGACCGCCTCGGCCCGGCCATCCGCGAGGCCCTCGACAGCTGGGAGACGCGCATCTCCACCGGCAAGCTGAACGCGTTCCTCGGCCGCATCGTGGCCTCCCACCCGCATCCTGTCCGCGGCGGCAAGCAGCCGAGGATCCTGTTCGGGACCCAGGCCCAGGCAGGGCCGCCGACCTTCGTGCTGTTCACCTCCGGGCAGGTGGAGGACGGCTATCTGCGCTTCGTCGAGCGACGACTCCGGGAGGAGTTCGGCTTCAAGGGGACGCCGGTGCATGTCCAGGTGAGGGCCAGGGAGAAAAGAAAGGCCCGGGCATAGTAGAGTTCCGATTCGCGGTGTTCGAAGGCCGCGGACATGCAGTAGCGGGCTGTGGCGCAGCTTGGTAGCGCACCTGACTGGGGGTCAGGGGGTCGCAGGTTCAAATCCTGTCAGCCCGACCGATGGAACCGGCTCTGACCCGCGGAAGCGCTGGGTCGGAGCCGGTGGTGCAGTAGGACCCGAAAGGGTCTTCGCCAGTCCTTCATGGAGGATTCGAGGGCTGCCGTCCGCCTCAGGCCTCGGACGGCCCAACTGCACAACGCAGCGTCGGGCCAAGCTCCTGTTCGGCCGCCTTCAGGACGCGACCTAACGACGCACCGGCGAGACTTGACATACGAAGTGTTGTTCGTGAATACTGGAGCGCACGAGGGGAGTACCCCGCTCTCGGCGTCACCGTCAGTTCGGCCGGCCGTGTCCGGCCCGGTGCGCCGGCCGCCCAGCACTAGCGGGGCGGTGGGGGAGACCTCCGACGGCCCGCTGCGCGGGCCCGCTGGAGGTAGTGGCATGGATGTTCCCCTGTGGGCCTGGGTCGCGGTGCTGGCCGTCATCGTCGCGATGCTGGCCGTGGACCTACTCGCACACCGCACCGCTCATGTGGTCTCCGTCAAGGAGGCGGCGGCCTGGTCGGCGATCTGGGTGTCCCTGGGCCTGGCGTTCGGTGGTGTTGTCTGGTGGGCGTACGGCGCCCAGGCGGGGGGCGAATACTACGCCGGCTACCTGATCGAGAAATCTCTGGCCGTCGACAACGTGTTCGTGTTCGCGTTGATCTTCACCTACTTCGCCGTGCCACGCGAGTATCAGCACCGGGTGCTGTTCTACGGGGTGCTCGGCGCCCTGGTGTTGCGGGCCATCTTCATCGCCGGAGGGGCGGTGCTGATCACCAACTTCGCCTGGATCCTGTACGTGTTCGGGGCGTTCCTCGTCTTCACCGGGTGGAAGATGTTCACCCATCGCAACGACGAGATGGACCCTTCGCGCAACCCGGTGCTGCGCCTTGTCCGCAACGGGTGCCCAGCACCGACGAGTACCACGGGCAGAAGTTCTGGGTGAAGAAGGCAGGCAAGTGGGTGGCGACCCCGCTGTTCACCGTGCTGATCCTGGTGGAGACCACCGATATCATCTTCGCCGTCGACTCGATCCCCGCGATCTTTGCTGTCACCCAGGACCCGTTCCTGGTCTTCACCAGCAACGCCTTCGCGATTCTTGGTCTGCGGGCGATGTACTTCCTCCTCGCTGACCTGATCCACCGGTTCATCTATCTCAAGGCCGGGTTGGCCGCCATCCTGGTCTTCGTCGGGATCAAGATGCTGCTCCTCGACGTCTACAAGGTCCCGATCTGGCTCTCGTTGACCGTGATCGCCGCCAGCATCACCGTGGCTGTGCTGGCCAGCCTCCGCGTCACCCGGGATGTGAAGGCTCCGTCAAGCCTCGCGGCCCCTGCCTCGCATCCTGCGGACGCCGATGAGAGCAACGACTCCGAAGTGACGGGTCGATGACCGCCCGACATTCCGGCTCGCGGATGGCGCCGCTCAGCCTTGCTGGGACCGACCTACGACCAGTTCGAGGAAGTCGCCGAGGGTGACCTGCGACTCGAGCTCGTGACGCAGATGTGCCCCACGGACCACGTCGTACCGATTGCGGCGGCCCACCTTCTCCTTGCGCAGGTATCCCTGCCCGACCAGCTCAGCCACAATCTGCTGCGCGGCGCGTTCGGTAATCCCCACAGCCGGGGCGACATCCCGCATCCGAGCCTCAGGGTCACGCGCCAGCGACACCAACACATGCCCGTAGTTCGAAAGGAAGGTCCAGTCACCGTTCGTCACAGGAAACACGATACGCGAGACCCAGTTCGTCTCTTGTTGGACAAGGTTCTCCCTGCCCGCGCGCGGCCAATCGTAGGGCGGCGCGGCCGCGATGGTGGCTGCTGGCCTCCGCACCCGCCGTCTCCAGCAGGACCTCTGACCCTGGCACCGGGGGCCACTGAAGGTGCAGGCTGGGGGCCACCAGAACACCAAGGAGCGCTATGCACCTGCACCCTCTCGCCGCCACCACCCATACGGTCGAGATGGATCAGCTCGCCCAGCTCAATGAGGGGCTGAAGGGCCGGCCGCCGGGGGAGGCCATCACCGCCTCCGACCTCGGCCTGTCCGGGATGCGGCCGATCTCTACAGACGCTCGGCGATCGCGCCCACTCGCAGCGAGAGCGGTTCTGGAAAGACTCTCCTACGAGGGGCCGCCGGAATATCCCTACATCCACGCCCACTTCCGCACGCCCGAGCTCGAGACGACGGTCGTCGAACTGCACACCCCAGCGCTGCGCCGGCTCAGCCAGATGCTGCACGTACAGGCCCTGTGGGGCGTCGGAAGCGGCCAGAACCCCTTGCTGGCGCCAATATGGCACTGACGTTCGCGGGAACGCTTGACCATGCGGAAGTCGTGCGGGCCGTCGATGCGCTCGCCGACGTGGTGTCGGCCCCGGAGGTCGCCGCCGCCTGGGAACAGGAATCGGCCCTGCCCGGCATGACCGTCGGCGGGGTGGTCCGGCATCTGGTCAGTCAGCCCGAATGCGCGGTCGAGTTCCTGCGTCTGGGACCGCAGACCGGTGCGGAGACGGTCTGCCTGACCGACTATTACGCCCGGGTCGACTGGCTGCATGCTCGGATCGACGCACCCGAGAACACCTCCATCCGGGATGACTTCAATGAGCTCGCCCAGGCTGGGCATGTCGCGTCGCTGGACATCCTGGAACAGGCGCGCGCCGCCCTCCCCTCGGCGATGGCGGCCTCCGGCCCCACGACGTACGTCCCTTGGCAGGACTGCGCGCTGAACCTCGACGACTTCCTCGTCTGCCGCCTGCTGGAGATCGTGGTGCATGCCGACGACCTGGCAGCGAGCCTGGGCCGCCCGACGCCGCAGTTCGACAACGCGGTGCTGGATCCGGTCGCCGCTCTGCTCGGCGTCTTGTCGCTTCGGCGACACGGTCAGGACACCGTCGTGCGGGCTTTGGCGAGAAGCGAGAGAGCCGGTGGCCCGGTCTCTGCGTTCTGACCAGGAGCTCAGCGCCCTCGCCTCAGCATGCCAGGCGAAGACATGACGGAAGCGACCATCACCACGTCCAGGGGTGACCTACCGGTCTATGTGGCCACCCCGGCGGGCCCCGGTCCCTGGCCGGGAGTCGTGGTCATTCATGACGTGCTGGGGATGAGCCAGGACCTGCAGAACCAGGCCGACTGGCTGGCCGCCGAGGGATACCTGGCGGTGGCTCCCGACCTGTTCGCCGGCCGCGGAACGTTGGCCTGCATGATCGCCGTGATGCGCGACGTACGCGCCCGACGTGGACGCTCCTACGACGACATCGAGGCGGTTCGGGCGTGGTTGACCGCGCGAAGGAACTGCACGGGATCGGTGGGGGTGATCGGCTTCTGCATGGGCGGCGGACTAGCCCTGATGCTCGCTCCCGATCATGGCTTCGCGGCTTCGAGTGTCAACTACGGGACCGCCCCCAAGATCGCCTACACGGCCGACTTCCTTGAGCGCGCCTGTCCGGTGGTGGCGAGCTACGGCGCCAAGGATCGGGCCCTCAAAGGCGCGGCGGAACGTCTTAAGAAGGCGCTCACGGCCGCTGGGGTCGATCACGATGTGAAGGAGTACCCCGAGGCCGGTCACGAGTTCCTCAACGACCATGAGGGGGCCGGCGACAAGACGCCGGCTCTGTTCGGCGGCCTGGCCAGGTTCTCACCGGCAGACGGATATAACCAGGCATCTGCCCAGGATGCCCGGCAACGGATCATCGCCTTCTTCGACAGACATCTCAAGCGCTGACCTTGCCGGTCTACTGCGGTTCAGCGCAACTGTGCAGACCCTCGTACTACCGTGCCGCCCTCCAGACGTCTGCACGGAGCGCAAGGGGTCTGCACAGTGCGCCGCCCGCGGCGCCGGTCAGCGACCGCCGGAGATCTTGCGATGCCGCTGCTGGATGCCAGCCGGACCGTAGGGGTAGTCGTCCATCTGCGGGGCGCTCGCGTCGGTCAGCCGCTGCAACTCATCGTCGGTCAGTTTCAGGTCCGCTGACCCCATGTTGTCGTTGAGCTGGTCGATGGTGCGGGCGCCGAGGATGACCGAGGTGACGGCAGGACGTGACAGCAACCAGGCGAGGGCCACCTGGGAGGAGGTGGCCTGATGGCCCTCCGCGATCTCGGCCAGGGCGTCGACCACCTGCCAGGTTCGGGGATCGGCGTTGCGGGCGGCGTAGGCCTCCATGCCCCGCTCGGGGTTCTCGCCCAGGCGGGTTGCTCCGGTCGGGGGGACGTCGCGCTTGTACTTGCCGCTCAGCCAGCCACCTGCGAGCGGAGACCACGGCAGCAGACCGATACCGGCGTCCAGAGCAGCCGGCACGATCTCATGCTCGATGTCACGGACGAGCAGGTTGTACTGCGGCTGCAGCGTCACCGGCGCCTCCCACCCATGTGCCGCCGCCACGTGGGCCGCCTTGGTCAGCTGCCAGCCCAGGTAGTTCGAGAAGCCGTAGTAGGAGATCTTGCCTGCCCTGACGGCATCGTCGAGGAAGCTCAGCGTCTCCTCGATGGGCGTGATCGCGTCCCAGGCGTGCATCTGGTACAGGTCGATGTTGTCGACGCCGAGTCGGCGCAGCGACGCGTCCAGAGCGGTCCGCAGATGACGACGTGACAGGCCGAGATCATTGGGACCTCCCCCCATCGGAAAGCGGGCCTTGGTCGCGATGACCACCTGAGCTGCCTCGGTCGGGTTCTTCGACAGCCAACGGCCGACGATCTCCTCCGAGACACCCGAGCTGTAGACGTCAGCGGTGTCGAACAGGGTGCCGCCGCCCTCGACGAAGGCGGCCATCATCTCGCCCGAAGTGGACTCGTCTGCCTCAGCGCCGAAGGTCATGGTGCCCAGGGCGAGCGACGAGACAACAGCGCCGGTGCGGCCGAGTGTGCGGTATTCCATACGTCTCCAATGATCGATTCGATGAGTGACCTACGTTAGTCGGCGCCGGCTGCGCAGTCCTGCCGGTCTGGCCCGAGGCTGCTGGCCGCGCCTCCATCCCCGGTACCCCGTTTGGACGGTGCCGAAAAGGACGAGCCTCGGCCCAAGCGAGCCTTCAAGATCTATCGCGCACCAAGAGTGCGTGCAGTGGCTATGCTGATGAAGTGGTACGGGCATCTGCCCCAACCTGGGAAACAAAGGCCAGCGCCCGCGACTCTTCAGGCCAGAGTCGCGGGCGTTGGCCCTTCCCCTTTAGCGCGGGCGACGTGCCGCTGCCCAGGTGCCAGGCGTGCTGCGGTGTTTGCCGGCGGATCTCTTCGTTCCTGATACCGCGCCCCCCCACGGGTGATACCGGATGCACCTGAGATCACCCACAACCTACCCAAGAGCCTGTGGATAAATTAGGGTCTTTAGTCCTTGACTACGGGACAACCTCGTCCTAGAGATCGCGGCGGGACCAAGTACCCCAGCCGCGATGACCTTTGGTCCTGACCGCGAGGATGGCTCACAGCCATGCTGGAGGTGTACCGAAACTCCCGCAGAAGGGCTATGGACATGGTGAGGAATGAGATCGTAGTAGGGATCGATGACTCTGCATCGGCCCGCGCTGCCATGCATTGGGCGGCCGAGTACGCACGGACGGCGAACCTGCACCTACGTGCGATGAATGTCTACGCGGACAGGCCGGAGGCCGAGCGGGTGTGGACCAGGGGGTTCCCTGCCCAAGACCTCGAACCGGTCCCGGCCGTGGAGTACGAGGATCCTGAGGTACAGCGGGTGTTCGACTCGGTGAACCCACGCGCCAGCTGGTCGCTGGAGTATGCCCAAGGGGATCCGGGCGAGGTGCTCGTGCAGCAGTCACATCACGCCAGGATGCTGGTCATCGGCACCCGCGAACACACGGGCATCGGCCGCCTGCGCTCCGGTTCGGTGAGCCATCACTGCCTCAGCCACGCCACCTGCCCGGTGGTCGCGGTGCCGGACCACCGCTTGGAGGAGCAGGCCAAGGAGGACCGGCCCGTAGCTGAGTCCACCCTCTGAACACACCGCAGCAGCCTGAGCCTGTCGAAGACGGGCGTCCCTGGTCTAGGCCTGTCGAAGACCGGGTGCCCTTCGACAGGCTCAGGGCGCGTACGCCTCACGCAGTCGAATGCTCGACCCGAGCGCGTACGCCTCACCCAAGTCGAAAACTCGACCCGAGCGTGTACGCCTCACCCAAGTCGGAACCTCGAACCGAGCGTGTACGCCTCACCCAAGTCGAAAACTCGACAGAACGCGAATTCTGGAGAAGCTTTTGGGCCGAAAGGGCGATAAAACTCGCGTTCTGATGAGTTTTCTTGCGAGCCCTTCGACAGGCTCAGGGCGCGGACCCTTCGACAGGCTGAGGGCACTTGGAACAGATTCAGGGCACGTGGACATGCCCAGGGGCAGGGAAGTTTCGCTGATCTAAAGGGGGATGGGACATGAAGCGCTCTCAGGTAGTGGGGATCGGCGTCCTGGCAGCACTGTTGCTGTTGGCCGTGACCAGTTGTGCGGCGGGACCGAGCCGGGTGCCCACCGCGAATCCAGCTGGGTTCTGGTTGGGACTGTGGCATGGGTTGATCTTGCCGATCACGTTCATCGTCTCGCTGTTCAATGACGCGGTGGGGGTCTACGACATCCACAACAACGGGCACTGGTACGACTTCGGATTCCTGATCGGGGTGTCTGCCACCTTCTCCGGTGGCGCCGGGTCGTCATCGGCAGCGGCGCGTCGAAGCCGACGCACTGGATAGCAGCAACTGCCGGGCAGCCACTGCGGCCATGATCACTCAATCGATCATGGCCGCGTAATGATCACCTGCGCAGGGCACTGGCGGCCACCGGCCGAGTCCGACGACTGCGGGTGCCGACCAGCATCAGTGGGCAGGGCGAGGTACGCATCAGTGTCACTGCGGTCGGACCCGTACGCAGACTCCACGGGTTCGCCGAGTGATGACACCCCACGACGAGAAGCTCCGCACCGATTGCCGCAGTGGCCAGGCCTTCAGCAACCCGGCCCTTGCCGCGGCGGGTACGGATGGCCAACCCCGGATAGAGGTGTTGCAGTTCCTCCACCAGAACGTGGAGTGGGGTCGTCACCACCGCCGGCACCGTTCGCGTGTTGCGGGGGACAGGTTGGAAGTCGTTCAGGATGATCACCATCAACTGGGCTGATCGGGCGTAGGCCTGGGCGGCGGCCTCGCGCAGCGCATAGTCGCTCGCCGGCGCATTCGGTGCCCAACCCACCACCACCCGGGGTGGGGACTGCGCTCCCGTCATCGAGGAGGCCACCACCACCACGGGACACAGGGCGCTGACTGCGAGCACTTCGCCGAGCGAGGCAAGCCGACCCTCGGTGTCGTGGTCGCGGGTCCGGTCACTGCCGATCACCAGCTGGGCCGCATGCCGGCTCAGGTTGATCAACTCTTCGCTCACCCGCCCCCTGACGAGCCGCGCCGTGACCGGGATGCTCGGGTGCCGTCGAGTCGCGGCCGCCGCATAGTCGGCCACCGCGGTGATGTCCGCACCGCGACCCGCCCTGGAGGGTGAGGTCTGCAGCGTGAACGGCCGCACCTGGACGACCACCAGTTCCGTCTGCTGGACCCTGGCCTGGTGAGCTGCCCAGGCCACGACCCGGTCCGATTTCTTGGTTCCGTCGATACAGGCGATGACGGGCAAGGGGGCCGTGGTGGTGGAGTTCATGTCTTCAACATTGGTCCTCGGAGTCCAGCTACAGCAGAGGCTTCAGGCCCTGCGAAACGAGGACCTTAGCCTCGATGTCGGGATGTCGGCCCTCATTCCTGGTCAGGGCGCCCCCCGGGGCTGGGCGTTCCGTTCCCGGCTCCCGGCACAGCAAGGCAGGATGGCATCGCTGGAGACGATGCCATCCTGCCTATCGGTGTCCCGGTCGGCCGGGCGAGGGGTGTGTCGCCTGCGGACCACCTCCCTGCAGGACGGGTTGTCAGGCTCGAGTCACCTCGACGCGGCGGACTCCCGCCTCCTTCTCGGGCATCGGCATCCGGACCTCCAGCACACCATCGGTGTACGTGGCGGAGACCACCTCAGGCGAGGTGCCCTTGGGAAGCCGGAGCTGTCGAACGAATTTTCCGTAGTGGAACTCGCTGCGGTAGCCGTGTTCGGTCTCTTCCTTGGTGTCCTGCCGACGCTCGGCCTTGATGGTCAGGATGCCCTCGTCGACGGTCACCTCGATGTCCTTTTCCGGATCGACCCCGGGGATCTCGGCACGGATGATGGCCTGGTTGTCCTCGTAGCGTTCCTCGACCTTGATCGACGGGGTGACCGGCAGCTCCACGTCGCGGAACGGCCACGTCACGTCCCCGAAGGGCCATCCGCGCAGCAGCATCTGACCCAGGTCGCGGGTCGGTCGATTGACGGCCGGGGTGGTGGGCGTTGCCGACTCGGGTTCGGGCTTGTTGACGGTCATCTGGTGCTCCTCGGTGAGTTGCACGGACGCACTTCGTCCGTTCACCTCCACCCTTCCGCCGGGGTTAGGCTTCGGGGAGGGCCGAAGGTCCGGAGATCTTCGGGTCAATGGGCCTCGACCAATCAGCTGTGCGCTGGCAGGGCCGACAACGGCGAAGCCATCGCCCCGGTCAGCAGGCCGGCGATGTCACCTGCCCAGGTGCGGACCCGGTCCGGGCCGGTGAGCTCGACGGGTGCGGGCTCACCAGACATCCACCGCCGCAGCGTCAGCGGCCGGCTCCCGAGGTCGCTGCGGGCGTCGAAGATCACCGGAGGCGCCAGGTCATAGCGGTCGGCAAGGGTCCGGACGACCTGCGGCACCGCGTGTTGCCCGGCCGCGACCCCGGTGCCCGTGCCGGAACTCTGCAGCGGCCCGTTCTGAAAGAGCCAGGTCGGCCGCAAGGACAACTGCGGAGCATGCCGGACCAGGTAGTCCAGGGCGTCATCATCCCAACGGCCCAGGGCGCACCCGCTGCCGATGATGACGGCGGCGTAATGATCGGCGTCCTTCGCCCGCGCGCAGGATCGGACGTCGACGTGGAAGCCGGCTCGGCTGAGCACCTCACCGATCGCCAGGGCGATCTCACCAGTTGAACTCGTTCGTGCCGCATAGGCGGCGAGGACTCTCTCCATCTGGCTTCTCCTCGGCTCTGGCACACCGCGGTCGAGAATCGACACTGGATGGCTCTACTCCAGCCTGGTGCGTGGCGCCTTGGGCGGTCCATGGGCCTAGGTCCTCAGCGGGTGATGACCTAAGTCCCGACGAGTGTCTTGCCGGGCACATCCAAGGTCGTTAATGTTGTTAACTATGTGCAGCTCGGAGCTCTCCGTACCTACCTCGGCGCACGTGGACGTGGCCAGAACCCTGGTGCGTACCGCCCGGATGCTGGATCGGGTGGACAGCGGGCTGACCCTGCCGCAGTACCGGCTGCTGACGCTGCTGGATGCCGGCGATGAACGTTCGACTGCCCTGGCCGAACGTCTTGCGGTCTCCAAGCCGGCGATAAGCACGGCGGTGGAGGTGCTCGCCTGCCTCGGCCATGTTCGACGCCGATCAGATGACGGAGACCGCCGAGCCTCCTGGCTACAGATCACCGACGCCGGCAGGGAGGCACTGGGACGCGCCGACCGGGCGTACGCCGAACGGCTCGCCGAGGTGACGGGGCGGATGGACGATCCCAGCGCCTTTGTCAGCTGCTTCGCGGCCTTCGCGTCGGCGCTCGATACCGACCTGTCTGAACGTCGGGCCGGCCGCCGTACGCCTCAACCGCCCGCCTATCGACCGCCCGCACCGGAAGGGGCCAGAACCGCGTGACACCTACGGTGGGTTCGGACACCCAGACCGCCCGCGACGCGGTGAGCGACGACGACCGACCGCACTGGCAGCCCGCCCCTGGACCAACCCGCGAGTCGGGCTGGATCCGTCGGTTGGCCGGTCATTGCCTGAGGCACCCGCACCTCGTGGCCTTCGCCTTCGGGGGCGCACTGCTGGGCATGGCTGCCAACGCCGTAACGCCGTTGATTGTCCGGGCTGTGGTGGACGATGTGATTCTCTCCCGGTCGCAGCCGATGCTGCCCTGGATCATCGCTCTGTTGGCTGCGGGCGTCACCAACTTCGGGGCCGGGTTCATCCGCCGTTACCTGGGTGGCAAGCTCTCCATCGACGTCCAGCATGACCTGCGGCAGGACGTCTTCCGCTCGCTGGAGCGGATGGGTGGCGCCAAACAGGATGACCTCGCCCCCGGACAGCTGGTGAGCCGTTCCATCTCGGATCTGAACCTGGTGCAGGGTCTGCTCGGCATGGTGCCGATGATGACGTCGAACCTGTTGCTGTTCGTGATGTCGGTGATCATCATGCTCACCCTTTCGCCGCTGCTGACGATTGTCGCCCTGCTGGTCGGACCCGCTCTGTGGTGGGTGGCGCTTCGCGGTCGCGGGACGCTTTTTCCTGCCAACTGGGATGCGCAGCAGCAGGTCGGTGAGGTGGCCGGCGTCGTCGAGTCGGCGGTGACCGGCGTGCGGGTCGTCAAGGGGTTCGGCCAGGAGTCACGCGAAATCGACCGACTGGATAGCTCTGCGCGTCGGTTGTACGCCTCGCGGCTGCGGACGATACGGCTCAACAGCATCTACAACCCGATCATGCAGATGATCCCGGCGCTCGGACAGGTCGGAGTGCTCGGTCTGGGTGGCTGGCTCGCCCTGCACCAGCAGATCACCTTGGGGACGTTCCTGGCCTTCTCCACCTACCTGGCCTCGATGGTCGCACCGGTGCGGATGCTGTCCGGCCTGCTCACCATCGGGCAGCAGGCCAAGGCGGGCGTCATGCGGGTGTTCGAGGTGATCGATGCCGAGCCTGGGGTGGCCGACTCCCCGGACGCGGTCTCGCTGCCGCCCGGCCCGGTCGACGTGCGGTTCGACAACGTGACCTTCGGTTATCCCCGGTCGGCGCCCGCGCTGGAACAGGTCAGCTTCCGTGTTGCAGCCGGGGAGACGCTGGCCCTGGTCGGCACAGCCGGGTCCGGCAAGTCGACGGTGTCGCTGCTGCTGCCGCGGTTCTACGACGTGGACAGCGGATCGGTCCGGATCGGCGGCTACGATGTCCGCGACCTGACCCTGGAGTCCCTCCGCCGAGGCATCGGCGTGGTGTTCGAGGACAGCTTCCTCTTCTCCGACAGCGTGCGGAACAACATCGCCTACGGCCGACCCGACGCCTCGATGGCCGAGATCGAGGCGGCCGCTCGGGCTGCCCAGGCGCACGACTTCATCGTCGACCTGCCGAAGGGTTATGACTCCGTGGTCGGGGAGCAGGGCCTCACCCTGTCCGGTGGGCAACGACAACGGGTGGCGCTGGCCCGGGCGCTGTTGATCGACCCCCAACTGCTGGTGCTCGATGACGCCACCTCCGCCATCGACGCCCGGATCGAGGCCGAGATCCACGACACTCTCCGACAGGTGATGTCGGGACGGACCACGATCCTGATCGCGCATCGCCGAAGCACCCTCGGCCTGGCCGACCGGATCGCCGTCCTCGACCGTGGCCGGATCGTCGACATCGGCACCCACGATGAGCTCCAGGGTCGCTGCGCCCTCTACAACACGCTGTTGTCGGCGCCCACTGATGATCTTGACCGGCTCCCTGAACAGTCTCCGCGCCCCGAGCCCGTTGAAGGGCTGGAGTTGGCGGCGCGCCCTGAGCCTGTCGAAGGGCTGGAGTTGGCGGCGCGCCCTGAGCCCGTCGAAGGGCCTGAGTCCCAACCATCGGGAGTGACTGCATCAGCCTGGGTGAAGCCCGAGCGCGACCCGTCTGAGCTGGCCCTTGCACAGGCTCAGGGTGCCAGCTCCATGACGTCGACGGGCTTCGGACGTGCGGCCGGTCCCGGCGGCGCCGGTCGCGGTGGAGGTGGGGGAGCAGGCGGCATGTTCGCGGCCCTGCCGCCGACGCCTGAGCTGCTGGCGCAGGTGGCGAAGCTTCCACCGGCGATCGACGAACCGCTGGTCGACCCGGATGAGATCCGTCGACGCGACCCGGACTTCCGCTTTAGGCACCTGCTGAGACTTTTCCGCGTGCCCCTGCTGGTCGGGCTGGTGCTGGTTGCTGCGGACGCCCTGGCCCAGCTGGTGCTGCCCGCTGCCATCAGGCTCGGGGTGGACTCAGGCATCACCGAGCGGCGGGGTGACGTGATCTGGCTGGCTGCCGGGATCGCCCTGGTCGTCACGCTGGTGGACTGGGTCGTGTCGATCGCACAGACCCGGGTCACCGGACGTACCGGCGAAGGCATCTTGTACCTGCTCCGGATGAAGCTGTTCGCGCATCTGCAACGCCTGGGCCTGGACTTCTACGAGCGCGAGATGGGTGGCCGGATCATGACCCGGATGACCACCGATGTCGACGCCCTTTCGACCTTCGTGCAGACCGGTCTCGCGACAGCGATCGTCAGTGTGCTCTCCTTCGGCGGCGTCCTGGTTGCCCTGCTGGTGATCAACCTGCCGCTGGCGCTGGTGGTGCTGACTGTGTTGCCGTTCGTGGTGGCGGCGACACTGGTCTTCCGGGCGAGATCCTCGGTGGCCTACCAGGTGTCGCGGGAGAAGGTCAGTGCGGTGAATGCTGACCTGCAGGAGAACGTGGCGGGCATCAGGGTGGCGCAGGCGTTCCGCCGCGAGGAGCACAACTGCCACCGGTTTGCCCAGCTGTCCGACGGTTATCGAGTGGCCCGTACGCGCAGCCAGCGCTACATCGCCACCTTCTTTCCCTTTATCGCCTTCGTCTCCGACGTCGCCACCGCGCTGGTGCTCGGTTTTGGCGCGGGCCGGGTGCAGAGCGGGGCTCTGACGGCGGGCGCGCTGATCGCCTTCATGCTCTATGTGAACATGTTCTTCTCGCCGGTCCAGCAGTTGTCGCAGGTGTTCGATGGCTACCAGCAGGCCGTGGTCGGGTTGCGTCGGATCACCGGCCTGCTGCGCACCGAGCCGTCGACACCGGATGCCGACACACCGGTCGCCGTACCGGGTTCGCTGACCGGTGTGGTCGAGCTTGACGGGGTGCGGTTCGCCTACAGCGGGGCCGAGACCGAGGCGCTGCAGGGGATCTCCTTCACGGTGCCAGCAGGCCAGCGGGTCGCGGTGGTCGGAGAGACCGGAGCCGGGAAGTCGACCGTGATGAAGCTGTTGGCGCGGTTCTACGACCCGACGGATGGCGTCGTCCGGGCCGACGGCGTCGATCTGCGTAACTTCGACCTGGCGGGCTATCGTCACCGTCTCGGCTACGTCCCGCAGGAGGCCTACCTGTTCGCCGGCACGGTCCGAGATGCCATCGCGTACGGACGCCCGGATGCGACCGATGCTGAGGTTGAAGCGGCGGCGCGAGCAGTCGGGGCGCATGAGATGGTGACCAGGCTGCGAGACGGCTACCACCATCAGGTGGGCGATCGCGGCCGCAGCCTGAGCGCCGGGCAGCGCCAACTCCTGGCTCTGGCGAGGGCAGAGTGCGTACGGCCCGATCTGCTGCTTCTGGACGAGGCGACAGCCGCTCTCGACCTGGCCAGCGAGGCCGCGGTGACGCGCGCTGAGGACCTGTTGGCCCGACGGCGCACCACTGTGGTGATCGCCCACCGGCTGACCACGGCGGCTCGGGCGGACCGGGTCCTGGTGATGGACCACGGCAGACTCGTCGAGGACGGGTCGCACACCGAGCTGCTGCAGCGTGACGGGCACTACGCGCGCCTCTGGCGGGCCTTCGAAGGCGCTCCGCACTAGCTGCCGTGCCCGATCACACCCAGCTGGTCAGGCGCGGGCTGAGCCGCCTTCCCAGGGGACGGTCAGCCCGAACGCCTCGGCAACCGTCTCAAGCCGGTGCTGGTGCTGCTCTCCGACCGGGATGCCCTCCGTGGTCCAGGCCCGCTCGCGCGCAGCCTCGACGCCTCCCGGCAGGAACGGCTGTTGTCCCTCGGTCAGGGGCGCGAGCTCGCGGACGGCGCGGACGTACCGGTCCATCTCCTGCTTGAACTCCAACGGCTCGGCGAAGAGGGAGATCTTGAAGGCGATCACCATCGCCCCCTGGTTGGCGCCCTCGAACGGGTGGCTGGCGCGGGCCGGGTCGATCGGGACCCCTGCCAGCAGGCCACCCCAGGACTGGCAGACCGCGCCCATCCCGATCGCCCGGTGCACCAGTCCCGGCGCCTTCGCTGCGAGCTCGTCCCGGAAGGGCGAGTCTGCGTACAGGTCATGCATGGCGCCGAAGTCCAGCACCAGAGGGTCCTCATCGAGAGTCGGGGCGCTGAACGACATCGGTGACCCGCCGGCCGCCTCGTAGATGGGATCTCCCGGTGCGAGCCGGAGCTGATGACCAGAGGTCACGAAGGACAGCAGATCATGTTCGAGGGTGAGCCGCGAGTAGAGCCCGGCCGCCCCGAAGTGGCCGTGGTTGCGGGTCACCAGCACGGCGATGTCGTGCTCCTTGACCTTCTCGATCAGCTGCAACGTGCCGTCGTAGGCCGGGAAGTACCCCAACCCGCCGTCACCGTCCACCAGCAGGCTGCCCGATGTCTCCCGGACCACCGAGACATCCGGTTGGGCGTTCAGCACACCGTCGCGCAGCAGCACCGCGTAGGTGGCCAGCTGCTGGGTGCCGTGACTGAACACGCCGCGCAGATCGTTGTCGGTCAGCAGCCGAGCCAGCAGCGACGCCCGCGCCTCGGACAGGCCGGCCGCCAGGCCGAGACTGCGGGCGAAGGCTCGCAGGTCGTCGGCGGCGACCCGGACGAAGGAATCGGGGGGAACATTCATGAGCGGACTCCTCTGCAGTGGGCAACCGGGCAACTATCGCATCTGTTGCCTCCGGCGCCGCGGCGGCGTGCCCGACTTGAGTCTGCAGCACGCGCCGCCGAGGATGGTCCGATGACGACAGCACGCAAGCCAGTCCTGCTCACCGGCGCCTGTGGGAGCATCGCCGGCCAGCTCCTGCCGGCACTGCGGAGCCACTATGACCTCCGGCTCCTCGATGTCACGGACGTCGACCGGGACGGGCACCGGGTTGAAGGAGTGGAGGTCTTCGACCTCCTGGAGGGAGACCGGGCCCGTCTCGAGGAGCTCTGCCAGGGGGTCGACACGATCGTCCACACCGGCTACGTGCGGGCCGGGTCCCCGCCCACGTACGCCGACGAACGTCGAAACGTCGACATGACGCAGCGGGTGTACGAGACCGCTGTGCAGACCGGGGTCAAGCGGGTGGTGTGCGCCAGCACGAACCAGGCGTCGAAATGGTACGAGCAGCCCTACTATGCCAAGCTGATCGACCGGATCAACACCGATGACTACCCCCGGCCGGACACGTTCTATGGCTGGGCGAAGGCCGCCTACGAGTCGCTCGGGTTCCTCTACGCCTGCGGTTCGATCGGACGAGCCCTTGAGGTGGTCCAGCTGCGGATCGTGGTCCCGCGTGAGGTGTCGGCGGCGGACTTCACCAATCGGCCGCTGAAGCACTACCTCCGAGACATCGCCGGCTACATCAGCGAGCGCGATCTGCAGCAACTGTTCGTGAAGTCCATCGACACCGAGGACATCGACGACGAGTTCGGGGTTCCGTTCCAGATCTTCTACGGAGTTTCCGGCAACGCCCGTACGTTCTGGAGCATCACCAACGCTCGTCGGGTGATCGACTACCAACCAGAGGACGACTCCGAGATCAAGTTCGCAGCCGAGATCGCCGCGATGACGGCTCGCGGAGACCACGCGCTCTGAGCCGAGCCAGGGGCCTCGGCGGCCTGTGGGTGGGATCCCTACCGAGGTCGGTAGCGATCCCGCCCACAAGGCGTGTCAGCGACCGCTGGAGCGGGACCATGGTCCTGCAGCTCAGAGCCGATCTGCTCTGCCGCCAGCCGGGAACGGCGGGCAGACTCGGATCATCGACTGGAGGGTGATCATCATGTGGGGCGAACCGTGGGGTAACGGTTGGGGCATGCACGGCGGAATGGGCTGGGGAGGCCTGCTGCTCGCCGGGTTGTTGGCGCTGCTGATCATCGCTGTTGTGGCGGTGGGGGCGGTCTGGATTCTCCGGCGGCGTGCCGACGGTGGCCAGCCGCGGCCGGGCCAGGTTGAGCACGGGGGTGTGTCTGATGCCGAGCGGGTGCTCAACGAGCGCTTCGCCCGAGGTGACATCGACGAGGAGGAGTACCAGCGTCGGCGGACCATCCTGCAGCAGAAATAGCGCCCGGGGTCCCTACTGAGTGAAGCGGTGGTGATCAGCCGCTCGACCCACGCCGGTGCGCAGGAGGGCGCCGGCGGACGGCATACTCGACCCCATGAGTGCCGCGGAGGTCAAGAAGGCAAGGCTGGCCGTGTCCGCCATGTTCTTCAGCAACGGTGTCATCTTCGCGAACGTGCTGCCGCGTTATCCCGAGCTCAAGGCCTCACTCGGACTGTCGAACGCGGCACTGGGAACTGCACTGGCGGCGCATCCGGTCGGTGCCCTGCTGGCCGGACTGTTCGCCGGTTGGCTGGTGTCACGATGGGGTTCGGCCCGGGTGCCGGTGGTCGGCACGCTGGTGCTGGCGGTGGCTTTCACAGCGATCGGCTGGGCCCCGTCCTGGGTCCTGCTCGCACTCGCCTTCTTCGTCTGCGGCATGCTCGACTCGGTCATCGACATCGGCAGCAACGCACACGGTCTCCGGGTGCAACGCCTGCTGGGCAGGTCGATCATCAACTCGCTGCATGGTGTGTGGAGCGTCGGTGCGGTGGTCGGTGGGTTGATGGGCTCAGCCGCAGCCGGTCTGCGGATCCCGATCAAAATTCACCTCGGGGTGGTGGGTGTGCTGATGATCATCCTGGCCCTCGTGGTGTCCCGGTGGATGCTGGCCGGTCCCGACCGGGTGGCTGATCACCTTGAGCGGACCCCAACGTCAGCCGGAGTCGGAGCACGCAGGATGGCTGTCCGCCTGCTGGCCATCGGTGGTATCGCGGTGGTCGGTGCTGCAGTGGAAGATGTGGGCAACTCCTGGGGTGCCCTCTGGGTCACTGCTGGTCTGGGAGCGCCGGTGGCCGCCGCCGGCAGTGGCTTCGTCGCCATGATGGGCGCGATGACGGTCGGACGCTTCCTCGGCGATCCGGCCGTCGAGCGGCTGGGCCCCCGGCGGGTCACCAGGCTCGGCATGATCTTGGCTGCGGCCGGCCTCGGCGTCGCCGTCGCGTGGCCCGGTCTCGTGACGACCTATGTCGGCTTCGCTCTGGCCGGCCTCGGCGCTGCCGTGATGATCCCGATGGCGATGCATGCGGCTGACGAGGTCCCCGGTCTGGGCAACGGAGTGGGGCTCGCTGTGGTGGGCTGGATCACCAGGGTCGGCTTTCTGCTGTCGCCGCCGGTGATCGGCGTCATCGCTGACCAGACCAGCCTGCGGTTCGGTCTCGCCGTGGCGCCGCTGGCCGCACTCGCCGGCCTACTGCTGACGCGGACCATCTCGCCGGCCGGCGTTCACCACCAGGAGGCTCAGGGCGGCCCGACCGCAGCACCGAAGCTGAACAACGCGACGGTGCCCGACAGCCGGGAGGTCAGGCCGGGGCGTGCCGGGTCCGATGACCGGTGAACAGGTGCGGCTTACGTCGTAGTCCGTTCAAGGGAGAATCGGCGCCCTTGGTGAGGTGCCCCGCCCACAGGTAGAGCAGACCACTGATCAGGATCGGGAGGTCCAGCGTCCCGATGGTCAGCGCCCGACCAGCCTCCGCGCCTGCTCCGATGGCCGGCAGCACAATCGGCAGCACCGAGACGGCCACCATCATGGCTCCCGCGACTGTCAGTCTGCTGAGGCCGAGGAGCGCCATCGCCACGGCCGGCACGATGACGGCGATGAGAACGACGGGGCCGGTGCGGTCCTCCCAGCTCCCCAGCCCGTGGAAGTCCACCAACCCCCATACGCCCAGCGCCAGAGCCGGCAGCATCGACACGGCCAGCACGGGCACGGCGATGTTGGGCCACAGGTAGGCGATCCCGCACAGTACGACCGTCGGCACCAGCCAGGCCACGATGAGACCGAGCGCCAGCCAGCCGCCCGGGTCGGTCGCGGTCTCACCCACCAGGAAGAGCATCACAAATCCCACCGGTCCGACGGTGAGCGACAACCCGAGCGCCGCCAGGGCGGTGGCTCGCGCTTGACGGTCACGCACCCGGTTCATCAGGTACCCGAAGGCCACGGCTACGGCCAGCGGGATGAGCAGCAGCAGATAACGCATCACAACCATCTCCTCACCCCAGCGTCCCTCGGGCGCCCCGGGGCCACCAGAGGCGTTGGTCCCTCGCGTGCGCATCCGGGCTGGAGAAGACGCCACTGACTGAGGCGGCGCGATCGGTGTCCATCCCTCGACGGCGGTGCGGCACTACGGTGGTGATCATGTCCGCGTCAGACCCCACCCGGTTCCCGGTGCTGACACGGTTGGCCGATGGGACTGTGAAGCAGCGGAACCCTTTCACCGGCACCGAGGTGTGGACGGTGCCGGGTCGCGCGGATCGACCGCTCGGGCAGGAGTCGGTGCCGGCGGCACCGCTGGACCGGTCGCTGGCTGGTCGGTACTGCGCATTCTGCGAACGCCGCTATCTGGACACACCCCCGGAGAAGGCACGCCTGGTCCGCTCCATCGGGGGCACCGGGGAGCGTTGGCAGCAGCTCGACGGGCTCCTGGCCGAGGAGCTGGACGAAACGGTCGCGGAGTTCCGGCGGATCCCCAATCTCTTCGAGATCCTGCCCTTGGACTACTGGAGGGCCAACTACGGCTACCAACCGGCCGACGCCTTGCGTGCGCAGCAACACCGCTATGTCTCCACACCTGCTGGCCGACGGCACGTGCTGTCGATCGTGCGTCGTCGGCTGGCCGCCGCCGGCCTGGCGGAGGCCGAGTGGCCGCACCTGTCCGAGGACAACCTCCTGCAGCGGGCCGAGGCGTTCTTCGCGAGCGGCCACGAGGTGATCGTCGCCCGGCGCCACTTCGTCGACGATGCCGGGTGGGACGACCAGCTGGCCTACAGCGGAAGCCTGACCGCTGAGGAGCACTTCCGCTATGTGGGCTTCACCGCTCAGGCGATGCGAGCGCTGTACGAGGCCAATCCGTACGTCAGGTATGTCGCGGTGTTCCAGAACTGGCTCCGACAGGCAGGTGCGTCGTTCGACCATCTGCACAAGCAACTGGCCGGCATCGACGAATACGGCGGCCAGACGTTACAGGAGCTCGAGCAGCTGCGATCTCGACCTGACCTGTTCAACGCTGCGGCCGTGAACGAGGCCATCGCGCAGGACCTGCTGCTGGCCGAGAATGATCACGCGGTGGCCTTCGCCGGTTTCGGCCACCGCTACCCGACGCTCGAGGTCTACTCCAAGAGCGCGGCGTGCTTGCCCTGGCTGCATTCGGAGGACGAGTTGCGCGCCATGTCGGAGCTGCTGCACGCCTGTCACGCGGCTACCGGCGCGACGGTCCCGACCAACGAGGAGTGGCACCACCAGCCGCCGAGGGTGGTTGAACCGATGCCGTGGCGGGTGATGGTCAAGTGGAGGGTGTCCACGATCGCGGGCTTTGAGGGCGGCACGAAGATCTACCTGAACACCATCGACCCCTGGTCCCTGCGCGACCGTGTGCTGCCACGGTTCTTTGAGCTTCGCGAACAAGGCATGCTGGCCCGGTCCAGGATCGGGCCCGAGTGCACGGCGCATCCGGACTCGCTGCGCTACCAGCAGCACAGTGCCCGCTGACGCCCGATGCTGCCACGGCCTACCATTGTGGTCATGCCATTGGAAGGTGAATACGAGCCGAGCCCGGCACAGTGGGTTCGCGACCAGGTTGAGCAGTATGAGCGCACCCAGGGCCGGGAGGCCAACACTCTCCGCGACACCGGACTGCCCATCGTCGTGTTCACCATGCGTGGGCACAAGAGCGGCAAGCTGCGCAAGGTGCCGCTGATGAGAGTGGAGCACGACGGCTGCTATGCGCTGATCGCCTCGCAAGGCGGCGCTCCGACGCATCCGTCCTGGTACCACAACGTCAAGGCGAACCCGGATGCGATCAGCGTGCAGGACGGGGCTCGGGTGATCGACGGGACGGTCCGCGAGCTGAGTGGAGAGGAGCGCGAGACCTGGTGGCAGCGGGCGTCCGCCGCCTACCCGCCCTACCTCGAGTACCAGCAGCGAACCGAACGCCAGATCCCGGTCATCCTGTTCGAACCGCGCCAACACGGCTGAGCCGGTCCCCGGCTGGTGCTGCCGTCAGCGAACCAGCAGCTTGAGTTTGTACGCCTTGAGGACCTCGCCGATCGGCTGGTAGTAGCTCACATTCGGTTCGCCCACCTTCGAGCCGCACACCCAGCGGGAACCCTTCTGGTACAGCTCGGCGCCGCTGTTGATTCCTTGCGCCTTGCTTCCACTCATGACGGCTGCGCCGCTGTCGCCGTCCTCGACGCAGGCGGAGTAGCGGACCAGGCCGGAGACGATCTGCCCGTCACCGTAGTTGACGGTCTGGTTGTAAGCCTTGATCCGGCCGCAGGTCCAGTGCGACGTCTGCCCGCTCTTGCAGATCTTCGACCCGACGGCGGCCTTGCTGTAGCCGCTGACCGACCTGAGAGTGCCGTCCCATCTCACCACGGTGGCGCGCGGCTTCCACTTGGCGGTGTTCACCCGGACGATGCCGTAGTCGTTGCGTGGGAAGCTGTACTTGATAGTCGCGCCGATCTTGCGGTCCTTGTGGTAGAAGGTCGGCCTGCCCACCGCGCAGTGTCCTGCCGTGATCATGACCGCCGAACCGGAGGTCGTTCGCGCGTTGAACCCGCTGCTGCAGACGTAGCCGTCGCTCATGTCGACCTGCTGCCCGCCGTGCAGGTTCTTGGTCGGGCGGACCGTTGCCCGGGCGAGCTCGATCTTCGCCTGCGGTGCGTAGCTTCTCACCTCGGCGAGGAAACGTTGCGTCGTGCGATCTGTGGCGCCGGCTCGGCTGGTGACGACGAGCCGGTTGGTCACGACGTCCACGTACCAGTTCTGCACCTGCCCGGCCCCGTGGCGGGACGCGAAGGCGTCGAGAGCACCCTTCGTCCGGTCCAGGCTCTGGGTCGAACGGGCCACCAGTTGCGGCTGCAGCCCGGCGGCACGAACGACCTCGGCGGCTGGCCGATCGGTCACCGTGACGACGAGCCGGCCAGTCGACTCATCGAGGTAGCTGCCGCCGGTCCGGCCGGTGCCGAGCGCTCCAACCACCCGGTCGCCGATCTCGTCAACCGACCCCTCGGTTGCCTGCCGCTCGGGGCCGACAGTGAGGTTCATGATCAACATCCCGACGGTGACGAGCAGTGCGAGCAGGGATTTGGTGGAGCGGCGATCCGGCAGCGGCAGAGACATCCAGCAGTCTTTCTCCGAGTCGTCAGCGGGACTCGAATTCATGTGCCCGTACGGCACAGTGGCGAAGTTAACCGCCTGGCCGCGGCGGGTCAATTGCGACACAGCCTGGACACCAAGTCGTGACGAAGTCGACGCCGAATGCCATTCGGCACCGGTGCTTGCGGGGGCCGGTGGAGATGGGGCAGGGGCTGCTTGGACATGCGGCTCAGCCTGTCTCAGCCTCGCTGGCCGAGGATAGGGCAGATAGCCATCACTGGAGTAGGACCTTGGTCCCACGCGCCGCGGCCCGATACGGCAGAGGACCCTGCCGGATGGGCCTGGAGGGGCTTTGGACCCTACCGTGCAACACGAGTCGGGCGAAAGGCTGGAGCCGGGGCCGGGGCCTCCACCCGGACCATCGACGAGGACGTGAGTGCGGCTGTCGGCCGCCGGAGCTGAAAGAGGCAGGACCATGAACGAAGTGAAGACCTGGGCCGTCGACATCTACATCGGAGAACGGGACGGTCGCACGCATGCCGAGACCAGGCTTCGGCCGAAGGACGTTGTCACACTGACCGGGGAGGGCAGCGCCAGGCTGAACCCGAGCGACCGGGACGTACCGGAGATCGGAGACGAGATCGCGGTGGCTCGTGCCCTTTCGGATCTGGCTCATCGCCTGCTCAACGTGGCGGCCGAGGACATCGAGGCCCTGACCCACAAGGAGGCTCACCTGCACGACTGACGGGCACATCCCGCTCCGTGGGGCGATGAGGGCGGGACTCCGACGAACCGAGTTCTAGGCGGAGGCGGCCTGCTCGACGATCCTCCACCCAGCGGGGCGCAGTGAGACCACCGCCATCGGGAAGATGCCGAGATTCTCCTTGTCGATGTGGTCTGACAGATCGTGCATCAGGGTCCGCATCTCGTCAGCGAAGTCCGGCCGCTGCAGCAGCAGACCGGCGACGGTCACGTCGAGGTCCCGGTGCTCCTGCTCCAATTCCTCGATCGCCTCCACGAACTCACCCTCGTCCTTCATGGCAGCGAACACACCCCGCTCCTCGACGTCGACATGCCGGGTCAGCAGCGAGCTGAACTCGCTCAGCTCGGTGGCTGCGGTCGTCGGGTCATCGTGCTGGATCGCCCGAATGACGTTGTCGCCCAACTCCAGCAGGCGCAGGTGCTCATCCATCAGCCGGGCGATCGGCTCGACCTCACGACAACCGCAGTACTCACACATGGACTCAGGTGCCTCCGAACCCGGTCGTGGCGACGCCCTTGATGATCTGCTTCTGGAAGAACAGGAAGACGACGATCAGTGGGAGCGCGGCGAGAATCGCTGACGCCATGTTCTGAGCGTACTGGATGCCGTACGCGCTCTTCACTGTCTGCAGTCCCACGGGCAGGGTCATCAGGTTGGCGTTGTTGGTCACCACGAATGGCCAGAGGAAGTTGTTCCAGGCTCCGATGAAGACGAAGATCGATACCGCCGCCAGGATCGGACGTGACAGGGGCAGGACGATCTGCAGAAACACCCGCAACCGGTTGGCGCCGTCGACCCTGGCTGCCTCCTCGAGCTCGATCGGCACCTGGTCGAAGAACTTCTTCAGGATGAAGACCATCACCGGGGCGATCACCTGCGGCAGGATGATGCCCCAGTAGGTGTCCACCATGTTGAACGCCAGCATCTGCCGGAACAAGGGCACGATCAGGATCTGCGGCGGGATGATGATGGAGCCGATGATCGCGGCGAACAGCCAGCGCCGGCCCGCGAAGTCGATCCTGGAGAACGCATAGCCGGCCAGCGAAGCGATGGCCACCGTGATCACGGTGATGGCGACCGACGTGAGCAGGCTGTTCCAGACCCAACGAGGAATGTTCCCATCCTGGATCACCTTGGCGTAGGCGTCGAACGTGAACCCGTTGGCCGGCCACCAGGTGACCGGTGTCGCGGCCGCATCGGTCTCGCTCTTGAGCGAGGTGAGGACGGACCAGACGAAAGGCAGCAGCCAGCAGATGGCCAGGATGACCAGGATGGCGATCGCCAGGATCGACAGCGGCCGGACCTTGAACGGCCGGCGCCGGCTGAGAACGGGGCTGGCGGCTTCCTCGGCCGCGGTGCCCTCGGCAGTGGCGGTAGCGGTGCTCATGCTGCACTCCTTCGAGAGTTGACCCAGGCTTGGATCAGGGAGATGACCACGATGATGGCGAAGAAGATGTACGAGATGGCCGCGGCATAACCGAGTCGGAACCCGGTGAAGCCGGTCTCGTAGATGTACTCGACGATCGGCCGGGTGACACCGGACGGTCCGCCCTGGGTCATCTGGTAGATCTGGTCGAAGACCTTCAGTGAGGCCAGGATCTGCAGGATCAAGATCAGCACGGTGGTGGGTCCGAGCTGCGGGATGGTGATCGAGATCAGCTGTCGCCAGCCCCCGGCACCGTCGAGCGAGGCCGCTTCGTACTGCTGCTCAGGGATGTTCTGCAGGGCCGCCAGATACAGCAGGAAGTTGAAACCGACGGTCCACCAGACGGTGGTGATCACCACAGACACCATCGCGTACTTCTCATCCTGCAGCCAGGAGATCGGCTCGACCCCGAAGTTGGCCAGTACGTCGTTGATCATGCCGAGTTGGGGGTTGTACATCCAGGTCCAGAACAGCGAGACGACGGTCGAGGCCAGCAGGAACGGCAGGAAGAAGGACAGTCGCCACAGCCACTGTCCGGGCAGGCCGGTATTCACCAGCAGCGCGAGGATGAGGGAGACCACCACCAGGGGAATGGTGCTGAGCACGGTGAACAGGACGGTGTTGCCGAAGGAGTGCCACATGTCGGGATCACCGAACGCCTCGGCATAGTTGGCGAAACCGATGACCTCCTGACCGGATCCGGACAGGCTCGACCCGGTCAGGCTCATGTAGAAGCCGTAGATGATGGGCCACACCAGGAAGACGGCGAAGAAGGCGGTGAAGGGTGCGACGAACGCCCACCCGGAGAGGTTGTTCTGGGCCTTGCGGCTCGGACCGCGTCCCGGGGTCGTGCCCGGGGCGGCTGTCTGGTTAGCCAAAGCAGTTGTCACGATCGGACTCCTTTGTTCTGCCGTGATCGGGCGCTAGACCGGGTTCGGCTGGGCGAGAAGCGAGTTGATCCGGGCGATGAAGCCCTCCATGCCCACCTTGGGCTCAACCTGGCCGAGCAGGACGTTCTGGATGTTCTCGGCGAAGTAGTTCTGGAAGTTGGACCCAGAACCGGTGAACCAGGCCACCGGGTCGTAGTTGATGATGTCTGCCGCGTTCGCGTAGTGCGACTGTGGCACCAGCTTCTTGTACTCGGCGCTGTCCACGATCGGGCTGAAGGCCGGGATGTGGCCGGCCCCGGCCCACTTCAGCGAGCTCTTCAACATCGCCGCCACGAACTTGTAGGCATCCTTGCGCGTCTGACCCGGGGTCGACTGGTGTGGCAGCACGAAAGTGTGCGAGTCGGCGTAGGCCGCCGGGGTGTCGAAGATGGTCGGAATGGTCATCGCGTCGAAGGGCAGCTTGGCGGTGATCATGGTCGGGGTCTCCCAGACCCCGGTGAACAGAGCGCCGCTGTGGCCGCCGGCGAACTCGGCGACGGCGGTGCCGTAGTCGCCGCTCTTGGCGGCGATCTTGCCGTCCAGAATGGTCCGCATCACCTCGAGCGCCTTGACCGCGGCGTCCATGTCCACCTGGGCCTTGGACCCCTGGGTGAGGACGAAGTCGGCGTTCTGCTGCCGGTAGAAGGTGTAGAACATCCGCCACATCTGGGCGCCGTCACCGAGGAAGCCGTAGGAGAAGCCGTGTACGCCGGTGGCCTCCGCCATCTTCCTGCCGGCCTCGTACAGCTCGTCCGGTGAGCTGATCGGCCTGAGCTGACCGTTGCTGCCGAGCAGGCCGGCCTTGTCGGCCACGTCGGTGTTGTACATGAAGATGAACGGGTGCGAGTCGAGGGCCACGGCGTAGAGCTTGTCGTCGGTGAAGCCCTTCTTCCAGATCCGTTCCGGGAACTTGTCCTGGGTGATACCGACCTCGGCCAGCAGGTCCTGGTCCCAGACGTCCAGCAGGCCCCCGGGGGCGTAGCCGGCAACCCGGGTGGCATGCATGATGGCCACATCGGGGGCTCGACCGCCGACCGAGGCCATGGCCAGCTTGGTGTAGTAGGGCGGGCCCCAGGCGAGCACGGTCTGCTGGGTCTGGAAACCCAGGTGGCGGGCGTTGATGGCCTTCACCATGTCGCCCATCACGATTCCGTCACCACCGCTCATCAGGTGCCAGTACTGCATGGTCTCGGCACCGGCGGCGGTCGTGCTGCATCCGGCCAGGGCGCCTGCGGTCAAGGCACCACCGGCGAGCGCGGCACCTCCGAGCAACAGGTTGCGCCGCGAGATCGTCGCGGGGACGGCTTCTGACATTCGTCGATCCTCTCCACTCCCTTGTGTAGGGGTGAAAGTACATCGTTGTAAAAGCGTTTGGCAAGACCCTGCTCGGGCGGTGGGACACCGATTCCGCTCAGCGTGGCCCGCGCGCGGTCGTGCTGGCCCGGCGGACGATGGTGTGAGGGACGGTGATCCGCTCGATCGGACGATCGCGGTCGCGGATCCGGGCACCGAGCAGGGTGAGCGCGGCGTCGGCGAGCTCATGCTTGTCGAAGCTGACCGTGGTCAGCGAGGGGACCATGAACGCCGCCTCCGGCACGTCGTCGTAGCCGACGATCGACAGGTCCTCAGGCACCCGGAGCCCGGCACTGGCGACGGCGTTCAGCGCGCCCAGAGCCAACGAGTCGGTGAGGCAGACGATGGCATCAGGCGCCGGATGGTGCTGCAGGAACTCGGTGACGGCCTGGGCGCCGCCCTGGGCCGTCCACTGGGCGCAGCTGATCTCCCAGCCAGGGATCCGCTCGAGGCCGGCCAAGTCCATGGCTTCATGAAAGCCCTGCAGCCTTAGCCGTGAGCTGGCCGAGTTCATCACGCCCAGGAACGCGATCCGGCGGTGACCCTCCGCGATCAGCAGCTGGGTGACCTCCCGCATGGCGGCGACGTTGTCGACCCAGACATGGTCGGCGATGGGCTGGTCCACCTCCCCGATCAGGACCACCGGCGGCAGCGAGACACCGCGTTGAACCGCTGTCGTCTCCAGCAGCACAGGGTTGAGGATGAGGCCGTCCACCAGGTGCGCCCTCGCGGTGGAGAGCAGCTGCTCCTCACGCTTGAGGTCGATGCCGGTCTCCTCGATCTGGATGCTCCAGCCTCGCTCGGTGGCGGACTTGACGAAGTGATGGGCCACCTCGGCCGAGTAGGGCGTGCTCAGGTCCGGTAGTGCCAGCGCGATGACGCCGGTGCGACCGTTCCGCAGCCCACGAGCCGAGAGGTTCGGTACATAGTCGAGCTCTGCCAGTGCCTGCTCGACCCGGGCGCGGGTCTTGGGGCTGACCGTGACGGTGCCGTTCACCACATTGGAGACCGTCTTCGGCGAGACGCCCGCCAACCGGGCGACGTCGATCACCGTGGCGCGGACCATGCGCAGAGTCTAGTCATCGCGCCAGTACGCAAGCGTGGCCCGCGTATCAGGGGCGTAGTTGGCCGGCTCCTCATCTTGGGGCCGGTTCTGAGCTGCCTGAGCCGACCTGTCGAGCAGACCGTACCGAGGGAGACGGGGCGCACCATGCGACTGGCATCTTTCAATGTGGAGAACCTGTTCGACCGGCCCCGGGCGATGGGCCGTGACCTCGGCGATCGCAGCGCGGTGCTGCTTCAGGCCCATGCCGATCTCAACGCCATGCTTGAGCACGACGTGTACACCGACCGGCTCAAGACCGCGATCCTGGAGCGGCTGCGGGTGCTGCGGCTGCTGGGGTCGGACGCGGCCACCTATGCGGTGCTGCGGCAGATCCGGGGTCGTCTGCTGAGGCGCTCGAAGAGCGGCGGGACCACGGTAGTGGCGGGTGGCCGCGGCGACTGGATCGGTTGGGTGGAGCTGACCACCGAGGCGATCAGTGAGGTCGCTCTGCGGAACACGATCCGGGTGATCACCGACGTCAACCCGGACGTGATGGCCGTGGTGGAGGCGGAGAGCAGGGTCGCTCTGAAACGCTTCCTGGACGCCGGTTTCGCCGAGCTCCCGGTCGGTAGCAGGTTCGGGCACGTGATGGTCATCGACGGCAACGACGACCGCGGGATCGACGTCGGCATCGTCAGCAAGCCGGACTACCCGATCGAGTCGGTCCGCTCGCACGTGGACGACGTTGACGCCTACGGCCGGGTGTTCAGCCGGGACAGTCCCGAGTACACCATCCGGATGCCGTCCGGGCGGAGACTGGTGGTGATCGTCTGTCACCTCAAGAGCAAGGGGTACGGGGGGCAGGCCGCGTCCAACGCCACCCGACTGCGTCAGGCCACCCGGACCGCGGAGATCTACCGTCGGCTCCGGGCGGAGCGGGTCAGCTGGGTCGCCGTGGTCGGTGACTTCAACGACACCCCTGCGAGTGCGCCACTCGAGCCACTGCTGCAGCACACCGATCTGCGGGACATCAGCCAGCACCCGGCCTTCGTCGCCGATGTCCGCCCGGGCACCTATGGCAATGCGACGGCCTCGGAGAAGATCGACTACGTCCTGCTGTCACCGCAGCTGTTCGAACGCGTACGGGGTGGCGGGGTCAACAGGATGGGGGTCTGGGGCGGCGTCAACGGCGACCTCTTCCCGCACTACCCGACCATCACTCGGCCCTCGCAGGCCGCCTCGGACCACGCGGCGATCTTCGCCGACCTCGACACCGATTGAGGCTCAGCCGTTGCCGAGCGCGGCCGGACCTTCCTCACGCCGGATGTCGATGACGTGCCCGGTCTGGCCGGACAAGAGCACGTCCATCGACTTGCGCGCGACCTCCGCTGATGACAGCAGGGTGCCCGGCGGCTCGTCGCCGAACGCCTTGGTGCGCATCGGGGTGCCGGTTCTCTCGGGGTTCACGCAGTTGACCCGTACTCCGCTGCTGGCCCATTCATCCGAGAGCGCCTGGGTCAGGTTCACCACGGCAGCCTTGGCCGACGAGTAGAGCGAGTACCCCGAACGGCCGCGGGTGTAGGACGAGGAGGTGAACAGCAGCAACGAGCCTTGGCTGGCAGCCAGGTGCGGGTAGAACTCCTGGGCGATGAAGATCGGAGCGAGATAGTTGACCTCGGTAGCGGTGAAGATCGTCTCCTCGCTGGTGTCGGCCAGCTCACCCCTGGGCAGCAGCCCGGCGGTGTTCACCACATAGTCGACCCGTCCGGTCTCGGACAGCACGGCCCTGGCGGCTGCGGCGACGTCCTCGCGTCGGTCGACGTGAGTGTTGGTGGAGGAGCGGGAGAAGCTCTTCACGGTGGCGCCGTAGCTGCGGGCCAGCTCGGCGATATCGGCGCCGATCCCGTACGAGCCGCCGAAGACGACGAAAGTCTTTGCGTGCAGCAGTTCGCGGTAGCGTTCGTCGCTGAGCGAGGCCGGGGTGTCGGCCGAGGTGAGCTGGAACAGCTTGTCGGCGATGTAGACGTCGATCGGCTCGGTGACCTTCATATTGCGCTCGTGGCCCGGCACCACGGCGATCGGCACCTCGGGGAGGTAGCGCAGCACCACCGTGCAGTCATCCGTCGCCGTGAAGTTGGGGTCCAGCTCGGCTTTGGCGTAGGCAGCCCGCAGGGTCGACAGCCGAAAGGACTGCGGCGTCTGACCGCGACGCAACAGGTGACGGGGGAGTACGTCGGAGATGTTCTCGGTCGCGGCGTCCACCTGGATGACCGTGTCAGCCGAAGGGATCGCCGTATCGACAGCCTGATGGCTGGCGAGAGCCTCGACGTTGGCGGCGATGATGGTCTGTGAGACGAGCGGTCGCACCGCGTCGTGCAGAATCAGGTTGCACTCCTCGTCACCGAGTGCGGCGAGCGCGGCTGCGGTCGTGTCGTTGCGCGTACCGGCGCCCTCGAGAATCCTGCTGACCTTGGCGTAGCGGCCGTTCTTCACGATCGCCCGGACAGGGTCGAGGTGGCCAGGAGCCATCATCACCAGAATCTCGTCGATCAGCGGAGACGCATTCAGCGCCGCGATCGTATGTTCGATGATCGGTTTCCCGGCGATCTTGATCAACTGCTTCGGGATGTCCAGTCCGACCCGGGTTCCGGTGCCACCGGCAAGCACGACAGCGACATTGCGCAACTTTTCCACCGGCCGACTGTATCGTCCCGTGGACCCGCGCCCCTCATCCTGACCTCCGGGCCTGCGACGTGTGTTTGGATCGAGTATGGGTTGGAGACGTAGGGTCAATCAGGCTCTCAACCAGGCAACGGGCTACTCGCTGGTGCGGACGGTCGATCTGCACCGGCTCAGACGGCGGGCCGAGAGGGTCGACGAGCGGGCCATTCGGGAGCGACGACGGCTGGAGGCGGTCGAAGCGCGCCTCGCACAGACGTCCGAGGCGTTGGGTCGGCAGGTGGAGCGGATCGGGGCACTCACCAAGCCCAAGCCCAAGCCGCCGGCCCCGCTTCCGGCCGACTATGACGACGAATTCAAGGCGATCTGGCCGCTGGTCAAGGACCGCACCATGAACACCCACGAAAAGCTCTACTACCTCTACTCCGCGGTTCGCTACGTCGAGGCGCAGGCGATACCCGGGGCCTTCGTCGAGTGCGGCGTCTGGCGCGGCGGGTCGATGCTGGCGGCCGCCCGCACTCTCGAGCTGCTGGGGACGACCGAGCGTGACCTCTACCTGTTCGACACCTTCAGCGGCATGACCGAGCCGGATGAGCGTGACGTGCATGTCTGGGCGAAGAAGTCCGCGACCGAGATCCTGAGCTCCGACGACACCACCGCTGCCAAGATGTTCATCCCCGCCTCGCTCGACGACGTTCGCGCGGGGTTCGACGAGCTCAGCTATCCGCCCGGGCGGATCCACTACGTCGAGGGCCCAGTGGAGGAGACCATCCCGGACCGGGCACCCGAGCAGATCGCCATCCTGCGGCTCGACACCGACTGGTACGCCTCCACCAGGCACGAGCTTGACACGCTGTACCACCGACTCGCGCCCGGCGGGGTCCTGATCATTGATGATTATGGCAGTTGGCAGGGCTCTCGCGATGCCACCGATGAGTTCCTGGCCAACACCGGCGAGCCGCTGCTGTTGACCCGCGTCTCCCGCACCAGGGCAGCGGTGAAGCCCGGGCTGACGACCAGGGTCGCGCCCGGCAGCTCACCCTTTTAGGCATCATCGACGGGCAGGGCGATGAGCCCCTGTCGCGGCCGATCTTCGGCTAGCGTGCAGCCATGAGGTATCTGGACTTTCTCGCCACGGTCCACCGGCTGCTACGCCCATCGACCTACCTGGAGATCGGCATCCGCAACGGGGTCAGCCTGTCGTTGTCACAGTGCCGCTCGATCGGCGTAGACCCGAACTACCAGGTGACCGCTGAGCTCGACGGGGACTTCGCCCTGTTCCGGACGTCCAGCGACGAGTACTTCTCCCGGCCCGATCCGCTCGCCGCGACTCGAGGCATCCCGTTCGACCTGTCCTTCATCGACGGGCTGCACCTGTTCGAGTTCGCCCTGCGTGACTTCATCAACGCGGAACGGCACAGTTCAGCCCGATCGGTGATCATCTTCGACGACGTGATGCCACGGTCGATCGACGAGGCGGCGCGGGTGCGGCATACCAAGGGCTGGACCGGGGACGTCTACGCGATGGTCGAGGTGCTCGCCCGCTTCCGGCCGGAGCTGACCGTCCTGCCGGTCGGCACGAAGCCGACCGGGCTGTTGCTGGTGCTCGGACTGGATCCCGATAACACGACCCTCGCCGACAACTACCAGGCCCTTGTTGCCGAGTATCGACGTCCCGACCCGCAACCGGTCCCGGTCACCCTCCTGGACCGGCTCAGTATCCTCAGCCCGCAGCGGGTGCTGGCTGCGGACTTCTGGGACATCCTTGCCGGCACGGACCGGTCGAGCTCCGCCGATGCGGTCAGGCCGGCGCTTGCTGAGCGCCTGGGTCGGACTCTCGGACCGGCGTTCGGCGCCCGGGGCGGCCATCACGAGTCCGACCTGCAGGCCGTCCCTCCCACAGCTCGCTGAAGCCGCACCCGCCCAACAAGGGTCCCGGGTCGGGTGCGCCCTGAACGGTCAGCGCCGCGTCAGCCGGCGATAGAGCGATCGGGCCATCTCGTTGCGGGCCAGCGCTCGTACGGCCGGCTCCAAGGGTGCCGGCACTCTGCGACGCAGGGTAGCGACGATCCCCCGGGGGGCCCCCGCCCGGTTGAGCTTGGTCGATGCAGGTCGGCGCGGCCTGACTGCGGCCTTGCGAGGACGCACCTTCTCCAGCGTCATCCCACCGGTGGCAAGGATGTTCAGTGCGAGTCCGGTCTGTGCTGCCCCTGAAGGGCCGAACCGGGTGGCGATCGGACTGCTGCCCGCAAGCCCGCTGACAAAGCTCTCCACCCGGGCCGAGGAGCCATCGCACACCAGCCGCGCCGGAAGGCGGAACTTGCCCAGCAGGATCGAGCCCGCTGTCACCGACTGACCCACGACATGCACCGCAGGCAGAGCCAGCGTCAACAACGTGCCCGCTACCGTCTCCGCGACCTTCGCATTCAGCGCGTCCACGCGCCCGACAGGGCTCGACCCCGTGCAGCCCACATCAACGGCGAGACTGCCATCTGCCGACACCACAGCGACCAGGGTGCCGTTGATGACGGCTGCCGGGGCAGAGCCCATCGGGACCGGGGCGGTCAGATCAGGCAGGTGGTTGAGACCGTAGACCCCGAGACGGATGACCCAGATACCCGGTTCCAGCGATGCCCCGAGCGCGGCCGTCAACGGATCGACCCGAGCTGTCGCGGTGACCTCGAGCTGACCGTCCGCCATCGCCACCGTGCCGTCGGTCGGCAGCCACCACTCGAGTCCCGTGCTCTGCTGACGCACTGAGCAGCGCACCTGCGCCGAGGCGACCTCGCCGCCGATACCCTCGGTGGGGGCCTGGGCCGACAGCTTGATGGTCAGGACGCCGGACTGCCAGGACAGCCCCGGTTGCGCGATGATGAGTTCCGGAGCTGGGACAGCGCCAGGCAGGTCGACACCGACCAGGGCCGGGTAGGAGCCCAGCACCGCAACCCGCCCGGAGATCACGTCCGGAGGAATCTCGAGGGCACCACCCAGCGACAGCTGGCGATCGACCAACACCGAACGACGGACCAGCAGACAGGGCCAGGTCGCTGCAGAGCCGGCGGACAGGCCGTCGGCACTGTCATGATCGTCGAGGAACACCACACCGGATATGCCGTCGCCTACCGCACCACCGCAGCGGCCGACCACGGCGTCAGCCTGGTGGCGTTCGCCCTGTCCGTACAGGCGCTCCAGCGCCTCGGGTAGTAGCCGAACGTTCGGCCCCTGCCGTTCCGGACTCAGCAGCAGCAGGTACTCGGCGTCGAGGTCGGTCGCAGTCAGCGGGCCAGTCGCGTGGCATCGCACGTTGGGACGGTTCCGGGTCAGCGGTTCGACCCGGTCCATCAGTGCGGGGTCCTGGTCGGTGCCCGGCACGAAGACGACCTGGAACTCGGCGTAGGGCAACGTCTGCGCGTCCATGGACTCCACCAACCTGACCATGGAGTCGCCGCGGAAATCGGAGCTGACGATGACGCCGACCTTGGAGACCATGCGGTCATCTTTCCATCATCAGCGGGGAAGCGAGTGGCACATCGTAGGATGGCTGAGGTTTGTCGGCGCGCGGCTGTCTGCTCCGCGTCACGGGACCGCTCGGGAGGACGACCGATACTGACACCGAAGGACCATGCCCTGTGAGTACGACTGCGGAACTGGCGTCCGTCCCCGTCCGAGGTAAGCCGGCCCAGAACCAGGGCAGGCCTGACCGGTTCCGAGCTGACATCCAGGGTCTCCGGGCCATCGCTGTCAGTCTGGTCCTGCTGTACCACCTCTGGCCGAACCGGCTGACCGGTGGGTTCATCGGCGTCGACGTCTTCTTCGTGATCTCGGGTTTCCTGATTACCTCGCATCTGGTCGGTTCGGTGCCGACCCGGGGCGCGGATCTGGTCCGGTTCTGGGCGAAGCGGATCCGGCGACTGCTGCCGGCGGCACTGCTGGTGCTGGCCGCGACCCTGATCGGTAGTCGTCTGTTCGCGCCCGAGACGCAGTGGGACAACACCGCGCGCGAGGTGATGGCCGCCACCGTGTACGGGGAGAACTGGCGGCTGGCGCAGACCTCCGTGGACTACCTGGCCTCGGAGAACGCCGCTTCCCCGGTGCAGCACTTCTGGTCGTTGTCGGTGGAGGAGCAGTTCTATCTGTTCTGGCCGATCCTGATCCTGCTGCTGGCCGGCCTGGCGCGCCGGCGAGGCTTGCCCACCCTCAAGGTGGTGCTGGCCGGGCTGGTCGTTGTCGTCGGCGGATCCCTGGCCTACTCCATCCAGGCGACCAGCACCGAGCCGGCCAGCGCCTACTTCGTCACTCCGACGAGGATGTGGGAGCTCGGCGCCGGCGCACTGCTCGCTGTGATGACGAGGCTGGCGGCGGCCAGGCTCGGGCGAGACGCCGAGCGGGAGCGGGCAGGCGGTCGTTGGACGCTGCTCGCCTGGCTGGGCCTGGCGGCGGTGGCGCTGACGGCGGTGACCTACACCGGCGCCACGCCGTTCCCGGGCTGGCAGGCGTTGCTGCCGGTGCTGGGTACGGTGGCCGTGATCGGCGCCGCAGCCGCGCCAGCGGGGCTGTCGCCGACCCGCCTCCTGAGGCTGCGACCGGTGCAGTGGATGGGGGACATCTCCTACTCGGTCTACCTGTGGCACTGGCCGCTGATCGCGCTGCTGCCGGCCGTCAGCGGCGGTCATCTCGGTCGTCTCGACAAGTTCGCCATTCTTGTTGCCAGCCTCGTCCTCGGCACCCTGTCCAAGCGCTACGTCGAGGATGCCTTCCGGTTCGGCCGTCGGGTGCCGGGCATCAGGAGAACCTACGTGCTCGCCGCGGTGGCGATGAGTGTCGTCCTTGTCCTCGCCGGTCTGCAGGTGGTCGAGATCCAGCATCGTCAGCAGCAGGCCAGGGCCGAGCTCGAGCAGGCACTGTCGGGCGACAACCCCTGTTTCGGCGCCGCAGCCTGGTCGTCCAAGGTGACCTGCCAACCGGTGCCCTACTCGGACATCCTGCCCTCACCGGCGGACGCCGCGAAGGACAAGTCCGATGCGTACAGCGACAACTGCTGGGTCTACCCGCCGTTCAGGACGACGAAGTCGTGCATCTTCGGCGACAAGAACGGACAGGTGTCGATCGCCCTGCTGGGCAACTCCCACGCAGGACACTGGCTGCCGGCCCTGCAGGAGATCGCCAAGCAGAAGCACTGGAAGATCACCACCTTCCTGGCCTCCGAATGCACTCCCAGTACGACCCCGGTCCAGTGGGATACCGACGCCAAACAGGCCGGCTGCCTGAAGTGGGCGAAGTCTGTCCAGCGACAGATCATCAAGGGCCACTTCGATCTGGTCGTCGCCTCCAACCGGAACGGACATCCGGCGGTCGGCCTCACCAACAAGAAGAGCCAGAGCGCGTGGCAGGCCGGCTATCGCGACTATCTGTCCACCCTCGACCGAGCCGGAGTCCACGTCAGCGTCATCCACGACAACCCGTTCCCCGGTAAGCCGATCCCGGACTGCCTCGCCGAGAACCCCGACCAGATGCACACCTGCGATGGTCGGCCCGACCGCTGGGTGCCGCGCGACCCGATGGTGGCGGCTGCAGAAGAGCTGCACAGCTCCCGGCTGAGTACGGTCGACCTGACTCGTTACTTCTGTGACGAGCAGAGCTGCCCGGCGGTGATCGGAGGCGTGATCGTCTACTTCGACGGCTCCCATATCACCAAGACGTACTCGCGGACGCTAGCGCCCTACCTGTTGGGCCCGCTGACCGCGGCTGTCGCCAAATCGCGCTGAGGTGACAGCCGGTCAGCGGCCGAAGAACTCGGTCAGCACCCGATCGCTGGCATGTCCGTCATGCAGCTGGTTGTACTCGAGGTTGAACTTCCGCAGCGGCTCGGCGAAGTCGGCCACGACACGGTCGAGGTCACCCAACGCCTCGGCCACCTCGGCCGTGCTGCCGAGCAGCGGACCCGGCGCTGTCGGCTCGTACTGGAAGAGCGGCGGACGCAGCATGAAGTAGTCCTCGAGATCCGGGACGAAGAACAGCATCGGCTTGCCGGTGATCGCCCAGTCGAAGCGGAGCGACGAGTAGTCCAGCAAGGCCACATCGGCGGCCAGGGTGAGGTCGTTGATCTCGGGATAGTCAGTGACGTCGATGATCCGCGACCGGCCATGCACCCGGTCGGGCTCCCGCTGGTTGTTGTTGTGCCCACGGACCAGGATGACGTGGTCCTCGCCGATGCGCTCGCTGAGCTGGTCGAGGTCGAGCTGGTCGAACCGCCTGGCGGCAAAAGTCCGGGTGGTCAAGCTGTCGCGGTAGGTCGGGGCATACAGGATGGCGGTCTGGGACTCCTCGATGCCGAGCCCCGCCCGGGTTTGCAGCCGGAGCTCGTCCGCGGTCGCGCTCAGCAGAACATCCGAGCGCGGATAGCCGGTGACGAGCACCTGCCCGGTGTATTCGTACTCCTTGCGATAGAGGTCGACGCAGAACTCACTCGGGACCAGGATGGCGTCCCAGTCACGGTTGCGTCGCTCGCACTCGTACGCGATCCGGTCCTCAGACAGCCCCTTGCCCGTCCAGAAGGTTTTGCCCATGGACTTGAAGGGATAGCCGTGGAACGTCTGAAGGTAACGCTGATGGGGACGCTTGCGGAAGAACGGGTCGAAGTCGATGTTGTTGCAGAGGTAGGTCGAGGCGGCCAGCTTCTCGAACCAGCGCCGGGAGCCGATCAGCAGCGGCACGCCACCGTCGGGCACCCGGGTGGCGTAGTCGGCCACGCCCCAGTAGAGGGTCAGGTCGCTGTCATGAGCGCGCAGCGCATCGTGCAGCGCGCGTTGGCTGTCGGTCGCAGTCTCCCCGCGATAGCACTGGAACAGCACGCTGTCCTCGGGCTCGACGTCGAAGGTGCTGTACCACTTGCGCAGCCGCGTCTCGGCCCAGTTGCCACGCTCGGCAGAGTCCAGCGGAGCGGCGAGTTGGACCCGCACCTGGTTCTGAGCATTGGTGGAGAACCGCACCTGATGGACGGTCGTCGACACGTCGAGGGGTAGCGTCTGCTGCACCTCCTGGCCCCAGGCGAAGCGGTGATGTCTGCCCTCGGTGTCGGAGAGCTCCAGCCAGAGACTGCCGGTCGCCAACGGCTGCGGCGACAGTCCGAACAGGGATGCGGTGTTGGCGAACCGCCAGACCAGCCGTCCATCGGGGTCGCGCTGCTGGTCAGTCAGCGGCACCTGCACGGTGGAGCTGCGCAGGACGACCCGCGTAGGGTCGATCTCGGACGTGCCGACGTCGACGATGAAGCGGAACTCGTCGTCCGACGCGGTGGCCTCGGTGACCAGCAGGTGAGGTGTCTCGGTGCACAGTCGGACGAACCCTCGCGGCAGCCGCTGCCAGAAGCCCTCCAACTCGCCCTGGAGGGCGAGGCGACCATCATCGACGTCGGTGGGCCATTCGAGGAAACGAGCGGCGCCGCGGTCGCTGAGGACGCGCAGGTCCCACTCGGACGGCACCACGCCCGCCGGGTCGCCGGGGCCGGGCAGGGTGAGCGAGAAGGCATAGCTGCCGTCGGGCTGCTTGCCCAGCGGAGCCTCGACCTGCACCTTGCTGGTGAGCTCCGTGGCACGCACCGTCATCGGCGTGAACTGCCGATCGACACCGGTCCGCAGCCGGCCGTGCACCACCCGACCGGGGGCTGTCGTGGCCAGCTCGGTGGCGACCACCGTCGGCGGGCGGAGGGTCAGCACAAACCCGGCAGCCGGGTCGAAGCGTGGCACCGCCTGCAAGCCCTCACGGCCGATCGGGTAGGCGGACAGACCGGACGGCGAGGCGGAGGAGCCGACCACGGACTGGTGCACCGTTCCCTCACGCACGATGTCGTCCAGCGCCACACGGAAGCGGAGCTGCCAGTTGCGCTCCTCCGTGTCAGGTCGCACCAGGTGGGCGGTGTCCAACCTGACCCGGAAGCACGTACTGTCGCAGTTGGCGTGCCGCTGTCCGGACCAGCGGGTCGCGTCGGGGTCGATGAACAGCTCGACCGGCAGATCGATGCGCTCACCGGTGGCAAGGTCCAGCAGCCAGACCTCGGTCAGCGGAGTCCGTCCCTCGAAGTCGATCGACTTGATGTAGGACCAGCCGGTCAGCCTGAGGGTGCCTGCGTCGACCCACTCCGCCTGACGGAGGCAGGTCTGCAGGGCGGTCTCCTGGGCGCCCAGCTCACAGACGTCGCTGGGCAGCTCGAGGCCGAGGAAGGCCGACAGCTCATCCGTCGCCAAGATCCTGCCGTCGGCGTGGACCGTCGGCGGCGGCGAGCCCCCTTCCCGGAAGAACCGCTCGCAGGTCTCGACCTTGTCCCAGGCGCCCAGCGAGGCCAGGTAGCCGGTAACCTTCTGCCGCAGCCGCACATGCGACATCGCCTCCGCATCGGCCAGGGCACGGTAGCGCGCGAACGCATCCCGCAGAAGATCCCGGTACTCCTCTTGGGCGACCAGGGCATGTTCGATGAACGGTGGGAAGTCGGTGTCGAGGACCCGACCGACCCAGGCGGCCCGCACGGTCGGCGAAGCTTCCCGCTGCAGGATCTCGAGTGCCTCACCCTTCACCTCGACCCGGTCCCGAAGGTTTGACAAGGCGTGCTTCTGCTGGCCGGTGGAGGTCATGTCCTCGCGCATCCGCCAGTGGTAGGTGACCCGGGCCAGGATGTCGAAGGAGGTCGCACGCACGTACGCGGTGACCATCGGGACGTGGTCCTCGTAGACGATCCCGCCGCGGTAGTCGCCGATCTTGTCGATCCAGAACTTCCGCCGGAACATCCGGTTGCAGGCGATCACGTCCTGCAGAGCAGTGGGAAACTCGTCGATGGTGATGCCGATCCGGTCGCGGAGATGGACGGGCACGTTCCAGGCCGGCTGGCTCAGCCGACCGTTCTTGATCCGTCGCACCGATCCCACCGAGAAGTCCGACCCACTCTTCTTGAGCGAGTTCACCATGTATTGATAGGTGCCGGGCGGGATGATGTCGTCCGCGTCGACGAACGTCAGGAAACGCCCCTGAGCGTGGCGTACAGCGAGGTTCCGGGCCGGACCCTGGCCGGCATTGTCCTGCTGGAAGGTCCGTACCCGCGGATCGGCGGCTGCGAAGGCGGCGATGATCTCGGGGCAACGGTCCGTCGACCCGTCGTCCACGATCAGCACCTCGAGGTTGCGCAACGACTGGCCGAGAACGCTCGTCAGGCACTCGGCCAGGTAGGCGTCGACGTTGTAGACGGGGATGATCACGCTGAGCACCGGCCGCTTGGCCTCCACCAGCCGACCTGGTGACATCCAGACCCTGACCCTGCGGGCGGCGACGGGCGGAAGCAACTGGAACAGCCGCCGTGGTGTCCGTGCGGCGACTGACCGGGCCAGGCGTCGTAGCGTTCGTCGCGCATTCATCGGGTAGGGACTGCTCCTCAGTTCTCGATCGTCGTCCACGGCTCTTTTGGGACCATGGACCCTTGACAAAACCCGAGCCATCTTACGCCCGGGGACGCCTGGGACCCGCTTCTCCGGTGCGGCACGTCGGCTAGTGGATGTGCTCGGGCTGCTGACCACCGGGTAGGTTGTCGACCGTGACGACGGAGGAACCTGCCAGGATCGCGGTGCTGGGCAGCTGCATTACGCGAGACAGTTTCAACAGCCGGTTCAACCCACGGTACAAGGATTTCTACGTCTGCCCGCTGATTCAGAACCAGACCTCAATCATCAGCCTGATGTCGGAGCCGATGACCCTCGGCGACGACCAGTACGGAGGGATGACGGCCTACGACCAGTGGAATGTCCGGACCGACCTGAACAAGGAGTTCCTGGCCAAGGTCGTCGACCTGGCCCCGGACTATCTGATCCTGGATTTCTTCGCCGACATCCACTTCGGCTGCCTGCAGCTTCCGGACGGCCGCTACATCACCAACAACCGGTGGAAGCTTTGGCAGACAGGGTTCCACCGCGAGCTCAAGGCCACCGACCAGCTGGCCGAGCTCAAGCTGCAGAGCGACCCAGAGGCCTACCTGGAGCTGTGGAAGGCCTCGTTCGACCGGTTGGTCGGCTATCTGAGGGAGAATCTGCCCCAGACGGCCGTCATCGTGCACCGGGGCCGTAACACCGGCAGTCTCCAGCTCCCCGGTCAGTCAGAGACGGTGGACCTGCAGCAGCACCGGAAGATCTCCAAGCTGAACGTCCCGTTGGCGAACGCGCTGTGGGCCACCTTGGACGACTACGCGGTCAACTCGACCGGCTTCGACGTCATCGACCTCACCCGACGGGAGTACCCCACCTTCGACGGCCATCCGTGGGGACCGTTCTACGTCCACTACACGCTCGACTACTACAGCGACTTTCTGACGGCCCTGCACAAGATCCACCTGACCCGGGCGTGCGGTCTCCGAGCCGGGGACCTGCCGATGCGGGTGCTGGCCGATGTGGAGAAGCTTGCCGCGGTGGGTCCGAACCTGGCCATCGCACGGCTGTCCGAGCAGCTCTCCGGCCAGGCTCGCCCTCCGCAGGCAGCCGGCAAGAAGGCGCCAGGCAAGAAGGCGCCAGCCAAGAAGACGGCAGCCAGGAACGGGTCCGACCGGAAGGCGCCGGTGTCGGTCCGGACCCGGCTGAAGCGCAGGGTGAGACGCGGGATCCGGCGGGTAGCGCTGCTCGAGGCCGGGTGGCAGCGCTTCGCGCCCGACCGGCGCAACGTCGCTGCCCCGGCGTCCGCCGAACCCTCGGCCATGCCGCCGGTGCAGGCCACTCTCGCCACCTGCCGTTGGCTGGGTCCGAGCACGCTGCAGCTGACCGGGTGGGTCTGGGCGAAGGGTGTCGAGGCGACCGAGACGTCCCGGCCCGAGCTGACGATCTGGATGGAGCAGCGGGCCGGGGGTCGGAGAATCGGGGCCAGTACCCGTGCCCACGTCGACCCGGAGGTCAACGTCGTGGCCAAAGACGCGAAGACCGACCACAGTGGCGCTGGATTCACCGCAGTGCTGGACCTGGCATCGCTGGCGAGCCCGTCGACCGGGGGGCCGTGGCGGCTGCGCTGCAGCCTCACCTCGGAGGGCCGGGCATCGACCGTGGCCTTCAACGGCCGGGTCATGACCGGCTCGGCCGGCCGGCTGCTGCCGTCGGCCGAGATCTCCGGAAACCGGCTGCTGCCGACCTGGACCGAGGAGGATGGCCTCCACGTAGAGGCTGTGGCGGCGGACGAGGTTGACTCGACGGGCCGCCTTGACGAGGCCACCCGGCTGCTGATCACCGACGTCGCCATGATGGGCGAGCCGGAGCCCGACGTCGAGATCACTGGCTCATTCACCGCTCGCGGCACTGACCGAGTGGTGGATCCGGCCGATCTTCGGCTCGAGCTCCACGGCACCCAGGGCGTTTTCGCCAGCCGCCTGCAGATGGACGGGGACGTCTTCGAGACCAGCGTCCCGCTGGTCGTCAGCCAGTGGGGCGGCCGGCCAGCACCACTGATGCAGGGGACCTACCAGCTTCGAGCCTGGCTTGGCGACGAGGAGGTGCCGGTCGTCCTGTCCGAGCCGGTCATCGAGCGTCTGCCCGTGAAGCTCACGACGGATCGGGTGGTGGCCACGCTGATCCGCAGCGACCAGGATGCTCCGATGATCGTGGTCAGCCCGCCACTGCGGCCGGACGAGCTCGGCGAGCATGCCCAGGCGGTCCTGCAGCGCGAGTATGCCCGCACCTCGGTGGTGCCGGACGGCTCGGTCTACTTCGAGAGCTTCTACGGCCGGAGCGCGACCGACAGCCCCCGGGCGATTCACGACGAGCTGCGTCGGCGGGGGTCGGACCGGGCCCTGTACTGGGCCGTGAGCGACTACTCGGTGCAGCTGCCCGAAAGCGCCATACCGGTGCTGCTCCGTAGCCGGGAGTGGTGGGAGCTGCTCGCTCGGGCGTCGTACTTCGTGCACAACTGTGGCACGCCGGGGCCGCTCCGCCGGCGCGACGACCAGGTCGTGGTGCAGACCTGGCACGGCACGCCGCTGAAGCTGCTCGGTTATGACCGTCCGCTCCATCAGGCCAAGGTCGGTGCGGTGAAGTCGATCAGCACGATGTCGGCTCGATGGAGCTACATGATCGCCCAGAACACCTACAGTGCCGAGACGTTCAGGCGTGCGTATCTGTACGCCGGCACCATGCTGGAGGTCGGCTACCCACGCAACGACTCCCTGGTCGGGGCGAGCGCCGACCAGGTGGCCGCCATTCGGCAGAGGTTGCAGATCGCACCCGACCAGAAGGCCGTCCTGTACGCGCCCACCTGGCGCGACGGAGACGCGAGCGTGGTCGGCTATCTCGATCTGGAGGCTCTGCGCGAGAGGCTCGGCCCGGACTACGTGTTCCTGCTGCGAGGGCACACCAACACCCTGCGCAACGCGCCGCGCAGGACCGGTTCCGGCCTGATCGACGTCACCAGCTATCCCCTGATCAACGACCTCTTCCTGGCCGCCGACGTGACCATCACCGACTATTCCTCGATCATGTTCGACTATTCGGTCACCGGAAAGCCGCTGCTCTTCTACGTGCCCGACCTCGACGACTACCGGGACCGGCGGCGCGGGATGTACTTCGACCTGGCTGCCTCGGCACCCGGCCCGCTGCTCACCTCGCCCGAGCTGGTCGCTGAGTCGCTGCAGAGCCTCGACCGGGTGGCGGAGGACTACGCCGACAGGTACGCGGCGTGGCGCACCCGGTTCAACCCGCGCGACGACGGCCATGCCGCGGCCCGCGTGGTGGACGCGGTCTTTGGTGACAGCTGATGTGGAGCACGCGCGTCCGCCGGGCGCTTCGCCATCGACTGGCAGCGATCCGTCGCCGGGTCGCTTCGACGGCCACCACCAAGCCCCGGAAGGTCGCGAGCCGGAAACCGAAGCTGTCGGTGGTCGTCGACGCCTACGACGGGTTCGGCCCGTTCTTCAGCGATTGTCTCAGCCAGCTGCTCGGCCACGAACCTGCTGATCGCGAAATTCTGGTGGTGCTGCACGGAGCCAGCAGCAGCGTGCGCAGCCTGGCTCTGGCCCAGGCCCAGCTGGATAACCGGATCGTGGTGCTCGACGACACGTTCGAGGACGCCGCAACTGCGCGCAACGCCGGCGCCGCCCGGGCTCAGGGGACCTTCATCGCCTTCGTTCGCGGCTGTGACGTCATCCCGGCCAGGGGACACCTTCAGTTGGTGCGCAGCTTGATCAGGTCCGGCTCGGACCTCGCCGTGGGGCGCCTGGTTGTGCGGCGCGGGCCGGTCAGCCCCAGCAGCATCGACTTCGAGTCCGAGGCCGGGACCGGGTTCCGGCTCGCCGATCGGCCCAGTGTGGTCTCCGACACCTTCGTCGGCAACCGGGTGTTCCGCCGGAAGTTCTGGTCCAGTCAGCGGCTCAGCTTTGAGCCGAAGGCCGAGCCGGACGCGATGACACCGATGATCAAGGCCTACCTGAACGGCAGCTTCGACCTGGTCGCGGACCCGGTTTACACCCAGCAGGAACGGGCGGAAGGCAAGCCGTTCGGCTGGATCCGGCCCCAGTTCGCTCGGCTGGACGACTGGCTGCGCGACTACCACGCCGCCCAGCAGCTGCTGACCGGTCCGAACGGCACCGCGGCGGCCCGTGCCTGGCGGCTGGCTCTGCTGGACGGCGGACTGCTGCCATTCATCGACGATGCGGAGGTGGCGACCGCCGGCCAGTGGTCCTCGCTGCGGACGGTGGTGGGTGAGCTGAGCGGTCAGGTCGATGCCTCGGACTGGTCCCGGATCAGGGCGGAGAGCAAGATCAAGCTGTGGCTCGTGCGGCAGGATCGCCGCGCAGACCTGGTGGAGTTCCTGGTCAGCCGCTGGTACGTCAAGCCGCAGGTGGAGACCACGGTGTCGGACGGCTCTGTGCTCGCCCGGCTGCCGTTCTTCGAGCAGGGACGTGATGACCTGCCCTGGCAGGTGGGCACAGAGGCGTCTGACTCGCAGTCCTTGCCGATGGGCTGCTTCGAGATGGCGCCGTCCGAGACGCCACTGGTGGTCTCGCTGCGCCGGGCCAGTTGGCGGGGCCCGGTGCTGGAATGCGAGGTGTGGGCGTTCATCCGACGGGTCGAGGCCGCTGACCTGCCCACTACCCTGCGGGTACGCCTGCGCAGTCCAGCCCCCCACAGTCCAGCCGCGCAGAGTCCGGGGGCAGACGATCTCGTCGAGGTCGTGGCCGAGCCGCGATGTGACCCCGCTATCAATCTGTGGGCGGCGGACCGGTTCCAGGACCACCGACGCCATGTGTTCAGCTTTGAGATCGAGGCCGACCGGCTGACCGCCAGGGCCGGCACCTGGGTTGTCGATTTCGAGCTGACGGTCGCCGGGCTGGTCCGGACCGGTGGCCTGACTCGGGTCGACCCGCAGGGCTCCGCAGCGCAACTGAGTGCCTGCGTTCACCGCGGAACCCGGCTGTGGCCCAAAGCGGAGCGTCGATCGGGCTTTCGGATCGAGGTCGGCAGCACGCCGGCGCAGCTCGTCCAGGTGAGGGTCGACGGGCGCACCGTTGTGGGGGCCGTCACTGCAGGTCCTGCGACCCGGTTGCGTCGGCTGGTGGCGCGCAACAAGCCGCTCGAGGTGGACGTGCTGCTGTCATCGACCGGGACGGATCGCGGGTTCTCGTTAACGCTGCCCGAGCCACCAGCCGATTCCGGCGGCAGCTGGACGGTGCGCGCCGTCACCGACGAGGGCGCGGAGGTGCCGGTCGGCTGGCCGGAAGAGGTGGTCACCGGGCAGCGCAAGTCCGGTCCGGACGCGTCGGTGGCAGCGGTCCGGACCGCTGCCGGCAACCTGGCTGTGGAGGAGGCCTCGGCATGCTTGCTGGTGGATGCAGTCACGGTGAACGAGACCGCTCTGACCGTGGAAGGACGCTGGCTGGGCAGGCCGCCGTCCACTGCTGTGGTGGAACTGCGCTCCGATGACGTCAGCGTGACCGGCACTGTGCAGGAAAGCGATGGCGGCCTGCGCGTCACCTTCGGGCTGCGACTCGATCGTTGGGGACGGGGGGAGGCGCTGCTGCCCGGTAGGCGCTATGCGCTGGTGGCACGCGGGGGGTCCTCGGACGTCGCGGTACCCGCCTGGGCCGGAGAAGAGCTGCTCGGCGAGCTTCCGGTCGACCACTGCTCGACGACCGTGCGCTGCCAGGTCGTGGCAACCCGGGGCCGCGCGGTCGAGCTGGTCCTGAGTGCCCCACTCGACGACCATACGCTCAGCCCCGTCGGTCAGCTCCAACTGCAGCGTAGGTATGCGCGAGCGCTGCCCGCTATCGACCACCGCGCCGTCTATCTCCAGTCCTACGACGGGCGGGTGGCAACCGACACCCAGCTCGCGCTGCACGAGGAACTGCGCCGCCGAGGCACCGACGTGAAGCTCTATTGGGGCGTCGCGGACCACGCGACGCTGCTTCCGGAGGGTGCCATCCCGCTCGTGATCAAGAGTCCGGAGTGGTACGACAAGCTCGCCTCGGTCGGCTATCTGGTCAATAACGTCGACTTCGATCGGTGGTTCGCCAAGAAGCCTGGCCAGCGGTTCCTGCAGACCTTCCACGGCTATCCCTCGAAGGCCATGGGGCTGACACTCTGGCGAGCGAAGAACTTCTCACCGCGCCGGATCGAGGCCGAACGTAACCGGACCTGCGAGACCTGGGACCTGGCCGTCACTCCGACTCCGGAGATGAGCGCACACTACCGTCGCGAATACCGCTACGAGGGCCCGCTGTTCGAGCAGGGTTATCCGCGCAACGACATCCTGCGGTCAGCGCACAGGGAGCACATCCGGGCTCGGACCAGGCGGTCGCTGGGAATCGCGCCGCACCAGACGGTGGTGCTGTACGCCCCCACATGGCGAGATGACATCGCCACCGGCTACGAGGCGGCGCCGCTGCCCACCCACTTCGACCTGGACCTCGCCACAGCGGAGCTGGGCAGCGACTTCGTCCTGCTGCTCCGGGGACACCGCTTCCACAGCAGGCGGGCAGCGGCGAGCGCTGCCGAGGCCAGGCTGGTCGACGTCACCGACTACCCCGAGGTGAACGACCTCATCCTGGCCGCCGATGCCGGGGTGTTCGACTACTCGTCGATCCGGTTCGACTTCGCGCTCTGCGGCAAGCCGATGATCTTCCTCGTCCCCGATCTCGACAGCTACGCCGGCGGCGGCCGGGGGTTCCTGTTCGACTACTCCGACTCGGCGCCGGGGCCCAAGGTCGCCACCTCCGCCGAGGTCGTCTCCTCGCTGCAGAACCTCGCAGGTGTCCAGGACGAGTATCGGCTGGCCTACCAGGAGTTCAACGCCCGGTTCAACGCCTGGAACGACGGCGCGGCGGCGGCCCGGCTGGTGGAGGCGTTCTTCGGCCCGCAGTCTCGTGCTGCAACGGAACCCGGAGGATCAAGGTCAGCCTGATCGTCCTACCTACTGCCCCGGGAATAGGCTCGATCGCGTCATCAGCTGCACACCATCGACGAGACCAGGCCGCACCTCCGGGTGACGACGATCCCCAACTCGAGCTGGGCGAGCCGACCGCGCAACATCGAGCTCGAGATGGCCCGGGGTGAGTATGTCGACTTCCTCGACCACGACGATCGGCTCTATCCGCTCTGCGACGTGTTCGCCGCCGTGGCGGACCCGGCATGGGTCATCGCCGAGCGCACCGGCCTTCGGTTCGGCCGGCTACGACTGCCGTTCGCCGGCACGGTAGTCACCGGGCCCGTGCGCTCGATCTGGCATGGAGACGCTCGACGGCTGTGACGACGCCGTCCCTGTCGCTGGACCAGAGGGTGATCCGGTGACGCTGCAGACCTTGACGCCAGGTGACGGTTTGCATTACCCGGCTGAGCTGCAGGGGGAGATCGTAGGTCCAGCGACCGACATCGACGCGTAGACGGAGCGACCATCTGGCTGGGTCGGTCGGATGGGCCCCCTTCCCGTCGGTGTCTCTCGGCAACAGCTGCCGGAACGGCACTGCGGCGATCAAGCCTGACGGGCCACCGTAGTCGAGCGGGATCAGCTCGACGGCAGACTCCGTCGCCGCCGGCACGTCGGTGGAGATCAACCGCCGGTTCGGAGGCGGCACCTCCTCGGGGCCCAGTCGCAGCAGCGCGAGCCGGACATTCTTCGCACTGTCCGGGCTGACGCCGACCTGTCCGCTCACTTCGAGGTGCGCGCGGCCCAGCCGCACATCACTGATCACCACGCCGCGCACCAACCTGTCCCAGGTGCCCTCTGCTGTCATTTCGTACCATTCGTCCGGGTAGGAGGTGCGGGGGTCCCGAAACCCCGGGAACCAGGAGTACACCCGATCCCCGTCGAGGACCATCGGAGGGCGCGCCGCCTCGGCCTGGAAGCGGAGGACGCGATGCAGCGACTCGAGCTCGCCCGCCTGGGCCAGCCGGAGTCGGAGCCGCGCCGAGGCCCACAGGGCTCGGCTGATGCCGTCGGTCAGGTAGCTGTCGGCCAGCTTGGCGAAGCCGGCCGCCAGTGCCCGCTGGTCCTCGGGCGGCAGGGTAGGGAGGTCGACCCTGATCAGCTTGCCCAGATCGAGCAGGAAGTGCCGCTTCAGGATGGCATCTCGAACCGGTCCGGGCTCCACCACCGAGGCGATGTGGTTCACCACCGCACCGAGGTCGTGAAGCCGGGACTGCCACGAGGATGAATAGGTGATGTTCGTGGAGTCGCCTCGTCGAACCGCGTAGTAGCAGGTGTAGTCCGCAAGGACGGAGACGCGTCGCGCCCGGGTCATGGCTTCGACGACAAAGGGCTGGTCACTCCCCACCTTGAGGTCCAGGGCGTAGCGGATCCGGTGCTGACGGATGAGGGAGCTCCGGAAGAGTTTCGTGTTGGACAGGGAGTTGGCCAGGGGATGGTCGAGAAAGTTGATGTCGGGGGCATTGGCGGTGAAGAGCTTCTGGTCGACCACCCGGCCGCCGACGCCCTCCATTCGGCCGATCACGACGTCGGAGTCCCACTCGTCGGCCCTGGCCACGAGCCGCTCCAGCGCCTCGGGTCCCAGATAGTCGTCTGCGCCGATGAAGAAGAGGAACCGGCCGGACGCCACGTCCAAGCCGCGGTTGCACGGTTGAGCCGGGCCACCGGAGTTGGGCTGGTGGATGACCGTGAAGACGTCGGGGTATGCCCGGGCGAACCGGTCGAGCTCGTCGCCGCTGCCGTCGGTCGACCCGTCGTCGACCGCCACGATCTGCAGCCGGTCGCGTCCGATCGACTGGGCGACCAGCGAATCCAGGCAGGCGGTCAGATAGGGCATCGTGTTGTAGACCGGCACGATGACACTCACGTCGGGCACCCTCACGTCGGGCACCCTCACGTCGGGCACATCGCACGCACTGTCATCTGCCGGACCGGCAGCAGCGACTGGATCAGCCAAAGATCAGCCTCTCGTAGTCGTCGTCGACGACGCTCAGGTCCCAACGCCTGAGGACCTCCGCGGAGCTGCGGCCGGACTCCTGCTGCCAACGATCTTCGTCCGCAGTCACGGACAGGATCCGATCGGCAGCCTGCTCAGGCGTGTCGACCACCCAGTCGGGAGGATAGAGCGTTCGCGGCCCATGCGGCATTGCGGCGAAGAACGGCCAGTCTCGGACGACCGGGACGGCCCCGCTGGCGGCCGCCTCCAGCAGTCCGACCGGTGACCCCTCACGCACCGACGAGCAGAGGATCGTGCCAGCCTCGGCAAGCGGCTCGCCGACGTCATCGGCGTGCCCGAAGCGGGTGATAGCCCCGATCGGCTCCAACTCGTCCAGATCCTGCTGGAAGGCGGCACCGTACGCCGCCGCCGCGGGCGAGTGGGTCGTCTGGAAGTCGCTTCCGATCAGGAGCAACCGGTAGCGCGCGTCCTGGGCCCGCACCAACCGGAGCACCTGCACAGCCCAGCGAACATCCTTCGCCACGACCTGGAAGCCGATCATCGCGATCGTGAAACGGGCGTCGGCGGTCTTGGGGCGGATGACCCGTTTGAGGTCCATCGCGTTCGGAATGACATGGATGGCAGGTCGCTGGGCCGACGTCAGCGCCGGCAGTTGAGCCACCGTCAGATCCCTGACGTGCTCGCTGACGAAGATCAGGTCGTCGATCCTGGACAGGTCCAGCAGGACCGGCCACATGGTGAACGCCTCGTAGCTGTGCAGGCGGACCATCACGCGGGTGGTTCCCGGGTCGACCAAAGTCAGCAGCCGTGCGAATGAGGTGCACCAGTCGACGAAGAGCACGTCGGCCCAGTCGAGATGCGGCCGGATCTCGCGTTCGGCGATGTTGACCGCGCGGCGACTACCGGAGAGGATCGGCTCGACCATCCGGCGCGGGTCGGAGGAGAGGGTCTTCGCCCGGCCGACGTCGGTCGGGTCGATGATCCGCAGCTCGGCGTTGGGATGAGCCGCCAGCAGCGCCTGCAGCTCGCCGATGAAGTTGGTGTTGCCATTGGTGGCGATCAGCAACCGCAACGGCCGGTCGGTCGGCGGCCCGGCCGCCTGCTGCTCGCGTCCGGACTGGGCAGTGACGGCGCGAAAGGTCGTGCTCTCCCGCAGTGGTGCGGTGAAACCTGCCGGATCGGCCGCCAGTGGGGACAACGTCGAGTCGAGGTGGACGGCGCGGTGGAACGCCATGCGCAGCGCCAACAGCAGCGAGTCGGTCGCTCCCACCGTGTCCTTCTTCGCCAACAGGCTGTCGGCATAGCGCAGCTCGGCCGCGTAACCGGCGACGACGTCGCGCGGCTGGGCCCCGGCAGCAATGGCGGCCATCACCAGGCCACCCAGCAGATCCGCCCGAGCCCGCGGCGTACGCAGGCTGTCCACGACGGCTGCCGTCAGGATGTCGAGGTCCCTGCCTTCAGTGGTCTGCTGCAGGCCGGAGATGACCTCGACGGCGAGTTCGGCCCGGGCCCGCTCGGAGAGTCGCGGCGACAGCAGCAGCCGGCGCCACATCGGCAGTCGAGCTCCGGCCACCGCCCGACTGACGGTGGCGGCCCGGCGGACGACTGTCCTGGCGCTTCGTCTCGCACCGGCGCGGGCACCGGACGTGACCTGGGCCGGCCTTGGGCTGCGCCGGACCCACTCGGTGGCCGCCGCAGCGGTGCTGCGGGCGTTCCGCTCCAGCACCGCCTCGACTGCCGGCGTCAACCCGAACCTCGCCTCGGCTCGGGGATACTGCTGGGCCAACCGCCAGACCGAGTAGACCGCTGGGTTGTGCAGGGCCACCAGCACCTGGGCGCGCCTGGCGTGCTTCCTGACCCAGGGATCACGCTGCACGTGGGCCCAGATCTCCTCGGCGAAGATGCCGCGTCGCGCCGTCCGGAAGAAAGCGGCGCCGTAGCCCTCGGCCGGCAGGCGAAGGGAGCGCAGCCCGTCCAGCCCCAGGTCGGCATGCGTTGACTCGACATCGGTCATACCGGCGAGGTAAACCGTCGCTCCGGCCTCGTGCAGACGCCGTACGGCCTCCGCCACGGCGATCCGACCCGGTGTGTAGGCGGCGATCAGCAGCACCTCCTTCATGCGCCCGCCTTCCGGTGTCCGTCTCCGGTACTCCCGGTCGCCCTCTTGCGGGACAGCGCAAGCGCGGCCAGGTCCTGGACGGCAGGAGCCATCATGGCTGCCCGGTCGAACTGCGCCGCACAGGCACGCGCGGCCTGGCGATCCGCCGCGGACGCCTGTCGTGCCAGTTGGGCAGCGGACCGGATGAGCCTCGCCATCGTCTCGACCTCGACCCCTTCGGCGCCCGTCCACAGCGGGTAGCGCTGCAGCACGGTCGAGGCGTCGTGTTCGGCAGCATGGGCTGACACGATCGGCAGGCCGGTGGCCATGTACTCGTACACCTTCCCGCTGGTCACGTAACGGCCGCCGATGAGCATCAGTATGAGGACGTCCCAACGGTCGTAGAGGGCCGGCACGTCGCCCTTCGACACCGCTCCGCCGAAGCTGACCCCGTCCGCCGCCGCTGCTCCGAGCGCCTCGGTGATGCCGTTAGCCTCGCGGTTGGCCCCGGCGCCAACGTGGCCGCGCAGCTCGAACCGGGCGTCGGCGAGTAGCGGGTCGCTTTCGCGCGCCAGCCTCCACCCCTGGAGCACCTCGCGCAGCACGTCGGAGCGGAAGTTGACCGAGCCGAGATAGCCGAAGGTGAGCGGCGCACCCTGGGGCGGCTGTTGACGGGGCGAGGGCGGCTGGCTCTCGGGGTCGAAGCCGTTGCGGACGACGTGAACGCGGTCGGCGATCTCGGGGTAGCGCCTGCGGTAGTGCATGGCGATCGGCTCGTTGACCACCCACAGCGCCAGTGCGTCCGCCAGGATGGTCTGCTCCAGCCGTCCCTGGCGCGAGTGGCGGTCGAACGCCTCGACGCCCTCGACGACGTCGATGGACCAGCCGTCGCGGAAGTCCACGCTATAGGGGACGCCATGGCGCTCGAACATGTGGCGGGCCACCGACAGCAGCACGTACGGTACGCAGCTGGCCAGCAACAGGTCTGCGGGGTGCTCACTGTGGATGGCCTCCACGGCCTTGATCAGGGGGCGCTTCCAGCTGCCGTAGTGCGGCTCGGGGAAGTCCTTCTGGGTGCGCACCAAGTTGTCGCGCTGCCAGCCCCATGGGTCCAGGGCCCGCTTCTTGCTGTAGGTACGGATGTCGGTCTCGAGATCCTTTCGGACCAGCGGCAGCTCGACCACCTTGATCCGCCGGTCGACGCCACTGCTCAGGCTGTGGTCGAGGCCGTAGTCCCGCTTCCAGGAGTCCTTGGCGATGTTGACCACGGTGACATCCCAGCCCAGGCCGCAGAACTGGTTCGCGATCTCGCGCAGGCGGTAGGTGGAGCTCTTCGCTGCCGGTGGGAACCCGATGGCCAGGAAGATCAGGTGTGGGCGGCCGGTCATCAGGCGGTTGTCCCGGCTTCGAGGCGCTGCTCCAGCAGGGCGGCGACCTGTTCCGCCGCGTCACCGCGTCCGTACGGTGCACCGGGATCGGAGTCCGGCGCCCGACGGGTGGCCAGCTCGGACCACTCGACCTCCGTCAGTCGGCGAGGGTCGGGCACCAGCGTGTTCCAGCCGCCCGCCAACGTCTCGACCCACTCCGTCTCCGGGCGGAGGGTGGTGCACGGACGCCGCAACAGCAGCGACTCCTTCTGCAACCCGCCCGAGTCGGTGACGACACCCGCGGAGCCGAGGACGGCCGCGACCAGACCGGCGTACGGCAGCGGTCGGCCCACCCGGATCGAGCCGCGCTCGAGCCGGATCCCGTTCTCGGCCGCGCGGGCCACCAGCCTCGGGTGGGCCAACAGGATCACCTGTACGGGCAGGGCTGCCAGTGCGGCCAGCAGAGCCTCCAGCCGGTGCGGGTCGTCGGTATTGTCCGGGCGGTGCAGCGTGGCCACCAGGTAGGGCTCGGCTGGGTTGACACCCGCCGGCAGGTCGGGCGGCACCTCGCTCCCGGCGAGCACCCGGTCGCGCACCTGCAGGCACACGTCGACCATCACATCGCCGACCAGCACGGCCCTGGATGACAGTCCCTCGGCGGCCAGATGCCCCATCGCCTCGGTCGACGGGGCGAGCAGCAGATCGGCCGCGTGATCGGTCAGCACCCGGTTGTGCTCCTCCGGCATCCGGCGGTTGAACGAGCGCAGACCGGCCTCCAGATGAGCCACCCGGAGATGTTGTTTGACCGCGGACAGCGCACCCGCGACGGTGGAGTTGGTGTCGCCGTACACCAGCACCCAGTCCGGACGGTGCGCGTCGAGAACGGGGTCGAGTGCACTGAGCACGGCTCCGGTCTGAACGCCGTGGCTTCCGGAACCGACACCGAGATGCACGTCCGCCTCGGGAATGCCGAGGCCGGAGAAGAAGACTTCGGACAGGTTCACGTCGTAGTGCTGGCCGGTGTGCACGATCACATGCTCGTGCACGGTCCGAGCGAAGGCCGCCGCGACCGGCGCCAGTTTCACGAACTGTGGCCTAGCCCCGACGATGCTGAGCACCTTCACCGCTGCGTCCTCGTATCCGTCGTCGACAATGCGCGAGTGACTGTATCAACTGGTTCGTCGCGGCAGGTGCCGAGACTCGCCCGCGGAGAGGCAGCCACTCGCGCGGCAGGTCCAGCACTAGACTCCCTGGCGTCTGTCCGCGTCAGTTGAGGGGTCCATGACCAGCCAACCCACCACCGGCAACGGGTCGAGTGAGCCCCGCCGCGCGGCGGCACGCCACTGGATGGCCGCGTGCGGTCCAGCGGCGCTGGCGACGGCAACGGTGCTCGTGCTGTCGGCGGCACCAGCCCGGGTGCTGGCCTTTCCGGTGGTCGCGGGCATCGCGGTCGCCCTGGTGATCCTGGTTGGGGTGGCGCTACCGTTTCGCCGTCGGCGGGTCGCCGAAGATGACGAGCCGGAGTCGGTGTTCGGCTATCTCGGCGCAGTCAGGTGCGTATTGGCGGTGGCGGTCGGAGCGGTGCTGCTGACAGCGCAGGAGGCGACCGGCCAGCGGGTCGGCGCGGTCTTGGCGGTCTGCGTCCTGGTGGGCGCCGTGGTGCTCGAGCCGATCCTGCTCAGGCTGAGCCAGGCCAAGATCCCGTTCGTCGCCCACCTGCCCGGCACTGCTCCGGTTCGTCCGTTGCCGGAGCTCGACCTGGTCATCGTCGGTGCCAACCTGCTCGCCGTCACGGCCGGTCTTGGCTGCGGCGCCCTGGACCTGCCCGGCTGGCTCTGGACCGTGGTAGCCCTACTGTCACTGATCCCGGCTGGACTGCTCGCGTGGGCGGGCCGGGACCGGCTGCTGCGCGGACGACGCCTCGAGGCCGAGATCGGGCCGGCGCTGGCCGCCTTCGACCCGGAGTTCGTCGTCTACACCTCCCGTCCTGACGACGCGTCGTACCAGGTCGCGATGTGGCTGCCGTATCTCCAGCGCGCCGGGCGTCGCTTCGTCATCGTCACCCGCGACCGGGTGCCCGCCGAGGCGTTGGCGAAGCTGACCGACGTGCCGGTGGTGGTCCGGCGCCGGTTGGGCGACCTGGACGATGTGGTCACCCCGTCCCTGCGGGCCGCGTTCTATGTGAACGCCTCCTCGGGCAATGGGGCCTTCATCCGCTACACCCAGCTCACCCACGTGTATCTCGGTCACGGCGACTCCGACAAGCCGCCGTCCTACAACCCGACGCACGCCATGTACGACAAGATCTTCGCCGCCGGACCGGCAGCCACTCGGCGCTACGCCGCTCACGGCGTCAACATCCCGGCGGACAAGTTCGAGATCGTCGGCCGGCCGCAGGTGGAGGACGTCCAGCCTGCCGTCGGCCCGATCGCGGAGGTCGAGCGGCCGACCGTGCTCTACGCCCCCACCTGGCGGGGTCACGTCGAGGAGACCCTGCTGTACTCCCTGCCGGTGGGCGAGCGGATCGTTTCCGAGTTGCTGGCCCGCGAGGCGACGGTGATCTTCCGGCCGCACCCGTTCAGCTACTCCTTCCCCGACGACGCGGCCGTGATCACCCGGATCCAGCAGATGCTGGCCATCGATGCGGAGCGCACCGGGAGGCGTCATCTCTGGGGTGCCGCAGCCGAGACCGAGCGCGGCATCCTCGACTGCTTCAACGCCTCCGACGCGATGGTCTCCGACGTCTCCAGCGTCGTCTCTGACTACCTGTTCTCGGGCAAGCCGTTCGCGATGGTGGCGGTGCCGACAGATCCGGCCGTCTTCGTCGAGGAGTACCCGATCGCTCGGGCCGCCTACGTGGTCGACTCGCGGCTGGGAAACCTGGCGCGGGTCCTGGACGACCTGCTCGGGCCCGACCCGGCGGCCTCTCGACGGAGGGCGATCCGGGTCGACTATCTCGGCGACTTCCCGGCCGAAGGCTACGCCGAGGCCTTCGTACAGGCGGTCCGCCGGGTCAGTGAGCTTCCACCACATCCCGCGGAGCAGACCGAGCAGACCGAGGAGGCGGTCGGGACTGCAGCCGCGGCCGACCGGTCCGGCCTCCGGCGGGACGTGGCCTTCGTGGCCCGGGCGCTGGTGGTCACCGGAACGGCACTGCTCAGCCTGGCGGTGGCGATGCTGCAGGGACCCGCGGTGCTGGCCGGGCTGCTGGGATGGCTGTCGATCGCGCTGATGGCGGTGGCGCACCGGCGGGACCTGTCCCGGTCCGATCGCCGGATCGGCCTGGTCGGCTCCTTCGACATCGCCCGCAGCGTGCTGGTGCTGAGCATCGGGACGGAGCTCTTCACCCGGCACGGACCCTCGGGCTGGACCATCTCGGCTGTCTGCCTGCTGCTCTTCGCCACCACAGCCGAGCAAGTGGTCGCCGACGGCTGGGGCCGCAAGGGGCTGGAGGCTTCCGGCCTGCCTGGTCTGAACGTCTCCGTGTCGACGCCGCGATCGCTGCCACTGCTGCCGCTGGTGCACTGGGCGGTGCTGGCGTTGGGATGGGTGCTGGCGCTGGTGGACGCGCCGGTGGTGTGGTTCGCCCTGGCCCTGGTGCCGTTCGCGTTGTTCGTCGAGCCCCAGGTCCGCTCAACCGTCCGGGTCTATCGGGTGGTGGACGCGGAGGCCCGGCTGCGTCCGGCGCTGATCGACTATGCCCCGCAGTTCGCCGTGTACTTCTCCTCGACGGTCGGGGCCGCCTACCAGATCGGCATGTGGCTGCCCTACCTCCGGCGGATCGGACGGCCGTTCATCATCGTCGTGCGCAGCGTCCCGATGCTGCGTGAGGTGGCTTCACTGACCGACGTACCCGTGATCCAGCGCCCCACCCTGCGCAGTCTGGAGGACGTCGTCGTGCCGTCGCTGCGGGTGGCGTTCTATGTGAACAACGCGGTGCGCAACACACATTTCGTCGAGCGCCGGGAGCTGACCCACATCTGGCTGAACCACGGCGACTCGGAGAAACCCGCCTGCTACAACCCGGTGCACGCCATCTATGACCTGATCTTCGCGGCCGGGCAGGCCGGGATCGACCGGTATGCCCGGCACGGAGTCGAGATCCCCCGGGAGAAGTTCCGGATCGTCGGCCGGCCGCAGGTCGAGGTGATCACGCCGGCACGGGCGGCCATCCGTGAGATAAGTGCGCCGACCGTCCTGTACGCGCCGACCTGGCAGGGTCCCTACGCCGACGCCGCGGTCTACTCGCTGCCGCAGGGTCGCCGGATCGTCCAGGCACTGCTGGACCGCCGCGTCCGGGTGGTGTTCCGGGCTCACCCGTTCAACTACCGGTTCCCGCAGAGCCGGGCGCTGGTCGAGGAGATCGGCCGGCTGCTGGCGGAGGACCGTGCCCAGACCGGACGCGAGCACGTCTTCGGGGACGCGGCCGAGCGCGAGCTGACGGTGGAGGAGTGCTTCAACCTCTCCGATGCCATGGTCAGCGACGTCTCCGCCGTCGTCTCGGACTATCTGAAGTCAGGCAAGCCGTTTGCGATGGTCTCCGTCGGCCGCAGCCCGGAGCAGCTGCTGCAGGAGGCTCCGGCGGCACGGGCCGCCTACGTGATCCGGGAGGACCTGGCCAACCTGGCCGACGCCCTGGACCTGCTGCTGGGAACCGATCCGCTGGCCGGAGTCAGGGACGAGACCAGGGTCTACTATCTGGGGGACTTCCCGGCCGATGGGTACGCCCAGGGGTTCGTCGACGCCGCACTCACGGTCATCGACCAGCCGGTGGACCAGCATGCCTGAGGTGATCCGTCGCGCTCTGCGGGCTCTGGGCCCGCAGCTCCCGCTGGCCCTCGGCTTGGGGCTGCTGGTGGCGCTCGTTGCGGCACCGCGGCAGCCGGGCCTGCTCGTCTGGTTCGTCTCGGTCGTTGTCGGGCTCGCCGTGCTGGCGGTTCCGGCGCTCGAGCTGGTCGGGCGGGCCACCGCGCTGCGGGCCTACGGGCTGGCCGGCTATGCCGCCCCGGCGCCACCGCCCCCTGCCCGCTGGATCCGGTTCGGAGTGGGCGTGCTGATCATCGCTGTCGCCCTGGCGGCCGCCTTCGCGGTTCCTGCGGTGCTGCTCGGCGTGGGGGTTCTCGGCGCGATCGCCCTGGTCCTGACGGCTGGCCTGGGCTTTCTTCGGATCCGGTCGCGCGGGGCCGACCGGGCCCGGATCCGGTCGGCCCTGGAGGCTTGGGGACCACGGTTCCTGCTCTACACCGGTCGGCGTAACGACGCCAGCTATCAGCTGGCGATGTGGGTGCCGTTGTTGGAACGGCTTCGGGTGCCCTATCTGGTGGTGGTCCGGCACGTTGAGGCGGTGGCAGCTACCCGCAAGGTCACCGACGCACCGATCGTGTGCTGTCCGGAGAACGCCGACCTCGACTGTGTCGCTGTCGGCTCGGCCGTCTTCTACGTCAACATGGTCGCCCAGAACACGCCGTTCGTGCTGTACCGCAACCTCACCCACGTCTATCTCGGACACGGCGACTCCGACAAGGAGCTGTCCGCCCACCCGGGTCATGCCATGTTCGACCGGATCTTCGTCGCAGGTCGGGCCGCGGTGGACCGGTATCCGGCGAACGGGGTCGTGATCCCGCCGCAGAAGATCGTCGAGGTCGGCCGACCGCAGCTCGCGGGCATCGCCAAGGCCGACCGGGCGATCAACGAGGTCGCCGTCCCGCGGGTGCTGCTGGCGCCGACCTGGCGCGGGTACAACGCGAACACCAACCTCAGCTTCCTCCCCGCCGCCGAGGTGCTGGCCGCCGCACTGATCGCCCGAGGGGTCGAGGTGATCTTCCGTCCCCACCCGTTCAGCTGGCTGGGGCGGGCTGAGCGAGCCACCATCGCCGAGGTCGACACGCTGCTCACCTCGGACCGTACGTCGTCCGGACGGCGGCACGTGCTGGCGACCGAGGGGCGCGGCGTCCCGATCAGCGACGCCTTCGACGACTCCGACGCCTGCATCACCGACATCGGCAGTGTGCTAGTCGACTATTTCGCGACCCTGAAGCCGTATGCCGTGGTGCTGCCGCCCGGGGTCGAGTACGGCTGCGCCCACGAGCGGTTCCCGACCACCGGCGCGGCGTACCTGATGAAGATCGACGACCTGGTCGGTCCGCGCTCCACCCAGGTGCTCGGCCGCGCGCTGGACGATCTGCTCGGCGCCGACCCGATGGCGCACCGACGGGTGGACATCGCCCACTACTACCTGGGCCAGCATCCCGGCGACGACGAGCCCTTCCTGCGGGCCGCCCGAGAGGTCATCGGCCTCCCCTCCTGAGGTGCGGGGGGTGCGTGTGTCGGTTTCCCAAGTCGACTTGGGAAACTGTCACGTGACGGGGCAGATTTCCCTGGCTCAGTGACAGTTTCCCGTGCTTCGTCCGTACGGGCCTCGCTGCCGTACGCGATCTCGGGCCGGAGGGGTCACGCGGCATCGCCCGCACGGTCGATGAAGCCAAGCGCTGCGTTCAGCCGGTCAGCCAGCGCCTCATCGACAGGCAGCGGGCGGCCGTCGAGGTGGTCGATGATGACCACGCCACTGAGCGCGGAGGTCCAGTACGCGGCACGGGCGGCCCGCAGGTCGTCGATGCTGCCGGGGGCGATCCGATGCTCCAGGCCGAGCCGGGGCAGCAGGTCGAGCAGGGCCCTGCGGGTGACACCGGGCAGCAGGTCGTCGCGCAGCGGGGGAGTGACGACAACCCGGTCGGGGGTCAGCCAGACGATGTTGCCGCGCGTCGTCTCCAGCACCGTCCCGTCCTGGGCGACGAACAGCGGCAGGGCGCCGGCCGCCGCTGCCGTGGCCTCGGCCGCCTCCAGCACGCTCCGGTCGTTCCACTTGTGCCGCCACAGGGGGTCCGGGCGTGAGGTGATGACCACCGCTGACGAGCGGGTCCGCGGGCCGAGCTCGGACGACGTCACGCTGAACCCGACCGTCCCGGTGGAGTCGGGCAGGGCTCGCACCCGGATCCGCTGCCGCCGCTCGGGCCGCCCCCGGGCGGCCGCGGCCCGGACGTCGGTGGCCAACGTCTCGGGGATCCCGGTGCGCCACAGCTCACGACAGGACCGCTCCAGCCGGGCCAGGTGGTCCGACAGCCGCAGCACGTTCGGTCCGTACGCCAGCAGGCTCTCGAAGATGCCGCCGGACAGCTGCTCCGGCGTCGGGTCAGCCGGCACCGGCGACAGCTCGCTGGCGAGCGTCGAACCGGCCGCCGCGACCAGCGGCTGCGCCTTGTGTAGGCACTCGCGCCACTCCAGCATCGGCACCGAGTCGACCGTGATCCCGCCGCCGACTCCGAGGTCGAGCTGCCCCGCCTCGAGCTCGAAGCTGCGGATCAGGACACTGAACTCGGAGCCTGCGATCGGGCTGACCATGCCGAACGCCCCGGTGTACGCCCGCCGCCGCACCGGCTCCAACCGAGCGATCCCCTCGAGCGCGGACGACTTGGGGGCGCCGGTGACCGAACCCGGCGGGAAGGTGGCGCGCAGCAGCTGGGACAGACCCATCCCGTCGGCGAGCTCGCCGCTGACGGTTGAAACCAGGTGCCAGACCCCCGGATGGGGCTCCACCGCGAGCAGGTCGTCGACCACCACCGTTCCGGGGCTGCAGACCCGCGACAGGTCGTTGCGCACCAGGTCAACGATCATGATGTTCTCCGCCGCATCCTTGGCGGACGCCCGCAGCAGGGGCGAGTCCACCTCTCCCGACCGTCGGGGCGCGGTGCCCTTGATCGGCGCGGACACCACCCCGCGGCCGCGGACCCGAAGAAACAGCTCCGGCGACAGGCTGACCACGGCCCGATCCGCGGTGCCGATGAACCCGCCCAGGCCGGGGCGCAGCTCGGCGGCCGTGGCAGCGAACAGCGACAACGGGTCGCCCTCGTACGACGTCCGCAACCGGGTACAGATGTTCACCTGGTAGTAGTCACCTCGCCGGATCTGACCGATCGCCTCCTCGACCGCAGCCAGGTATCCCTCCCGGACGCTCCAGCCGGGCAGCACCGCTCCGAAGGTGCCCACTCGCCAGCGGGCGGCCGGGGTCGACGTTGTTGTTGGGGTGGCACCGGCTGCGGAGAGCAGGGTGCGCCAGGACAACAGCTCCCGCTCCATCGTCGCTTCCCGGCCCGGGAGCCCGAGCGTCTCGAACACCCAGCCCTGACTGGGGTCGAGGCGCAGCACCGCGTCGTAGAAGCCGAGCAGCGAGCTGCCAGGGTCGAAGCCGATGCTGCCGATCCACCCCCCGCCCAGCAGCGCAGGGCCACGCCCTGTCGCGACTCCGCCTGCACCAGCACCTGGCGGGACTGAGGGGAGCTCGCCGACAGCCTCGATAGGGTCCTCGCCGGCAGCCAGCCACCGCAAGGGGCGTCGAGCGATCAGCGGTGCGCCCTCGAACCAGTTGCCCCAAAGGCACGCGGGCTGGTCCTCGGCCCGCAGCCGGGCGAGCACCTCGGTCGGCGGCAGGGCGGAGCCGAGCGGCACCGACCACGGCCGGGCCGGACCGGGCAACCGCGCCTGTTCAGTCACTCCGGCTGGTACGGGCAGCCAGCGCGGCGAGCACCCGGGTCGCGCTGCCGCCCAGGCCCAGGGACTCGGCGAGTCGGGTGAACACCTCCGGATCCGGCGGCGCTGCGGGCATCCGCAGGTCATCGAGTCCCACCGACAGGTCGAGGTCACGCACGACGGCGACCACCGTCGGGGCGACGGCCAGGTAGTCGATGCCGGCCGCCAGCTTCGCCCGCACTCCGCCGCTGACCGCCGACGCGGGGTCGCTGGCAGCGGCGAGAATCCCCTCGAGGTCGCCGTACCGCTCCAACAGACCGGCCGCCGTCTTCTCGCCGATACCGGCCACACCAGGCAGTCCGTCGGAGGTGTCTCCGCGCAGAGTGGCGAACGGGACGTACGCGGCGGGGGAGACGCCGTATTTGCTCCGCACCCAGTCATCGGTGACCGACTCGAGATTGCTCATCCCCCTGGCGGTGTAGAGGATCCGGACCTGACGGGCGTCGTCGACCAGCTGGAACAGATCCCGGTCACCGGTGACGATGTCGACCGGCATGTCTGCTCGGGTCGCCAGCGTGCCGATCACGTCGTCCGCCTCGTAACCGTCCGCACCGACGATCGCCACGCCGAGCGCCTGCAGAGTCTCGACGATCCAGGGCACCTGCCGTGCCAGCGCGTCCGGAGCCTCCTCGGCCACCGCACGACCGTCGGTGCTGACCGGGCTGACCCCGGCCGCCACCCGATGGGTCTTGTACGTCGGGATCAGCTCCACCCGCCACTCCGGCCGCCAGTCGTTGTCCCAACAGCAGGCGAGGTGCGTGGGCTGATAGTCCTCGACCAACCGGGCGATGAAGTCGAGCAGACCACGGACCGCATTGACCGGTTTGCCGTCCGGTGAGCGCAGCGAGTCGGGCATGCCGTAGAAAGCCCGGAAATACAACGATGCTGTGTCCAAAAGAAGAAGTCGGGAGGAGTCCACGCACGAATACTGGCACGATTGCGCCATGGAAAAGCTGGATCGTCGCATTCTTGGATTGCTCGCCAGGGACGGTCGCATGTCGTACACGGACATCGGCAAGGAGACGGGCCTGTCCACCTCAGCGGCGCAGCAGCGGGTCCGCCGACTCGAGCAGCGTGGCGCGATCAAGGGCTACCACGCCCGGGTCGCGCCGGAGGCGATCGGCCTTGAGCTGACCGCGTTCATCAGCATCAAGCCGTTCGAGCCCAATCAGCCGGACGACCATCCCGAGCGGCTGCGGGAGATCGATGAGATCGTCTCCTGCTACTCGGTGGCCGGCGACGCCAACTACCTGCTCAAGGTGCAGGTGGCCAACACCGCCGCGCTGGAGGTGCTGCTGGCCCGGATCCGCGCTGTCGGGGGCGTGTCCACCCAGAGCACCATCGTCTTGTCCACGCCGTACGAGGACCGGCCCCCGGCGATCTGACAGCCGTGTCCTCGGCGAGCCGGCTCAGCCGGCCTGGCGCGAGGCTGCGTCGCGGGAGGCGTTGGCCCGCCGAAGCTCAGCGTCCAGATCGACGTCGGTGTGCGCCGCCCACCACTGCTGGCCCTCCGCAGGCAGCGTGTAGATCGGGTCGTAGTACTCGTAGGCCCGAGTGAGCGCGTCCGGATCGCTGACCTCGAGGCCGGTCCGGTAGTTCTTGTGCCAGTAGGAGATCCCGCGGGCACGGTCGTACTCGGACAGCTGGTGGACCCAGCGCTTGCCGACGAACGGCACATCGCAGACGATCCGCGGGGTGGCGAAACCGGGCAAGTAGCCGAGGATCGCGTGCTGCAGCTGTTGAGCCTCGGCGACGGAGAGCCGCCAGTGCTCCGCGAACGGGATCATGTCGCACAGGTAGAAGTAGTACGGAGTGATGTTCGCCCCGTCGAGCAGGGCGAAGCACAGGTCGAGCAGCTGCTCGGACGAGTCGTTCACGCCGCGCATCAGCACCCCCTGGTTGCGGATGTCACGCACGCCGGCATCCAGCATCGCCCGGCTGGCCCGTGCCACCAGCGGCGTGACCGACTGGGCCGCGTTGACGTGGGTGTGGATGGCCAGCATCACGCCCCGGTCTCGCGCCGTCCGGGCCAGCCGTTCCATCCCGGCTCGGAGATCGTCGCCCAACCAGTGCTGCGGCAACCCCATCAGCGCCTTCGTCGCCAACCGAATGTCACGGATGTTCTCGATCTCGAGCAGAGCAGCGACGAACGCCTCGAGCCGGGGCCACGGCATGTTCGCCACGTCGCCACCGGAGACCACCACGTCGCGGACGGCTGGGGTCCGGCGCAGATAGGCGAGCATGGCATCGAGCCGGTCGTTGGGCCGGCCGAGGAACTTGAGCTTGGACACCTGCGCGGTGGAGTTGCCGACCAGGTCCATCCGGGTGCAGTGGCCGCAGTACTGCGGGCAGGTCGGCAGCACCTCGGCCAGCACCTTGGTGGGGTAACGGTGGGTCAGGCCCTCGGTGGCCCACATGTCGTGCTCGTGCAGGGAGTCGCGGCTGGAGTGGGGATGCGACGGCCAGTCGGTTCGCCGGTCGGAGAAGACCGGGAGCATGTAGCGACGCACCGGGTCCGCCAGCAACGCCTCCGTGTCGGGCACCGCGTGCGGGACCATGGTGTTGACCATCTGCGGTGGTACCAGCATCGACATGGTGGCCCGTTCGGCCTGGTCACGCTCGAGGTCGGCGAAGAAGCTGTCGTCAACCAGGTCGCCGAGGACGGCGCGGAGCTGGCCGACGGTCTTGACGCAATGGGCGCGTTGCCACTGGACGTCCTCCCACTCCGCGGTGGTGACGTCTCGCCAGCCAGGCAGCCTGGTCCAGTCCGGCTCGACCAGCTCGGCGCGTCGGTAGGCATACGGCTGCCCGGCGGTGATGGGCTCGAGTATCGAGGTCATGGCTGGCTCCCGGAGTGCAGTTGCGGCGGCCTCGATCGTCGATCGCGCCGAGAAGATCCACTGTGCTGTAATGACTGTACGCAAGAATATCCCGCAGATGCGTATTATCACGCCAAGATTGGCTGATGCGGAGGAGAGTCGTGGCAGCACCACAGCCTTCCGGCATGGCCGGGATCGGGCTCAACCGCGTCCTGGAACCGATCGGCTCGCTGCCACAGAGCGCACTGCGCCTGGACGCCGAGTCCCCGCCGGCGGCGGACGAGGTGGCTATTGCCGTCGAGCGGCTGAACCTGGACGCGGCCAGCTTTCGGCAGATCTCCGAGTTCTGCGACGGCGACCCGGACCGGATCCGGGCCCACGTACTGGAGATCATCACCAGTCGGGGCAAGATGCACAATCCGGTCACCGGGTCGGGCGGGATGCTCATCGGCACCGTGGAGTACGCCGGCCCGCAGTCCCCGCTCGGTCTCGGAGCGGGCCAGCGGGTGGCGACGCTGGTGTCGCTGACCCTGACCCCGCTGCAGGTGACCGACGGGCTGACCCGTTGGGATGGGCTGAGCGAACAGGTGCCGTGCTCCGGGCGGGCGATCCTGTTCGCCCGGTCGATCGCCGCCAGGCTGCCGGACGATCTGCCTGCCGAGCAGGCGCTGGCGGTGTTCGACGTCTGTGGCGCCCCGGCGCTCACCCGACGCGTCGTGCAGGACTATCAGCAGCGGGGCGGCCCGACGGTGGTCGCCGTCATCGGCGCGGCCGGCAAGAGCGGCTCGCTGGCGCTGGCGTCGGCCGCGGACCTCGGCGCCACCACCATCGGCGTCGTCTACGACGCCGACGAGCTGCAGGCATTGGAGCGGGCCGGCTTGGCCGACCGGGTGGTGTCCTGTGACGCCCGCGACCCGGTGGCGCTGCTGTCGGCGGTGACCGCGGCCGGCGGGCCGGCGCAGGTCACCGTCGTCTGTGTCGATGTGGCTGGTTGTGAAGGCGGCGCCGTGCTGAGCACGGCCCAGGGCGGCACGGTGATCTTCTTCTCGATGGCCACCCAGTTCGCGGCCGCGGCGCTGGGTGCCGAAGGCCTGGCCTGCGACATCACCATGATCATCGGCAACGGTTACCTGCCGGGGCACAGCGACCTGGCGCTCGACCTCTATCGGCGCACGGCCGGGGTTCGGCAGTTGTTCGCTCGCCGGCTGGGACACTGAGCTGTGATGTCCTGCCCAGCCCGTGCCCCGGAAGATCGAGTGCCCGAGAGGATCGAGTGCCTGTGATGACGGCGTACCCACGATGACCGCCTGCACGGTGTTCACCGGCGGTGTCATTTATCGTCCGGGCGCAGAGCCCTGCACCGCGGTAGTGGTGCAAGGCGGACGCATCGCCTATCTCGGCGATGACGACGGCGCCCAGAGTTGGCTCGGCAGCCCAGCTGAGGCCGACCCGGCGCAGCATGTTGATCTTGCTGGCCGACTGTTGACGCCCGCTTTCGTTGACGCGCACCTGCACACTGTGCAGACCGGACAGAAGCTGGCCGGTCTCGACCTCAGCGCGGCACGCCGGGTGGAGGACGTTCTCGACGCCGTCGCGGGATACGCCGCGGCCAACCCCGATCGCCGGGTGATCGTCGGTCAGGGCTGGGACGAACGCTCCTGGCCCGACCCGCGACCGCCGCTGCGATCCGAGCTCGACCGGGCGGCCGGCGCGGTGGCGGTCTATCTGGCCCGAGTCGATGTCCACTCCGCGGTCGCCTCCTCGGCTCTGCTCGATCGACTGCCGGACGTGGCGCTGGCCGCCGGCTTCACGGCGGAGGGCTGGCTGACCCGCGACGCCCATCATCTGTGCCGGGTGACGATGGACGCCCTGTTCACCGACGAGGAGCGCCGTACGGACGCGCGTCGCGCGCTGCAGTGGGCGGCACGTGAGGGTATCGCCTCCGTCCACGAGCTGGGCGGTCCGCATCTGGGTCCGCTGCAGGACCTGACCAGGGTCAGCGAGGTGGGGGCCGAGGTCGGCATCGGGGTCGTCACCTACTGGGGTGAGCTGGCAGGGCCGGAGTCGATCGAGCGGGCCACCAGTGCCGGTGCCGCGGGCCTGGCCGGTGACCTGTGTGTCGACGGCGCCATCGGGTCACACACCGCCGCCTTGCTGGAGCCCTACGCTGACGCCGATCCCGAGCTGCCCGGCGGCGGGCGCGGCTACCGCTACCTGGACGTCGACCAGATCGCCGACCACGTGGCGTCCTGCACCCGTGCCGGCCTGCAGGCCGGCTTCCACTGCATCGGCGACCAGGCCGTCGCGGCCACCGTCGAGGGGCTGCGCCAGGCCGCTGTCGTGGTCGGCGCGCCGGCACTGGTCGGTGCGCGGCACAGGCTCGAGCACCTCGAGATGATCGCCGAGCAGGACATGGCGACCCTGGCCGAGCTCGGCGTGGTCGCCAGCATGCAGCCCGGCTTCGACGCAGCCTGGGGAGGCCCGGGCGAACTCTACGAGCAGCGCCTCGGTCCGCGGTATCGACAGATGAACCGCCTGGGCACCCTGCACCGGCGGGGAGTCCGCCTCGCGCTCGGCTCCGACTCACCGGTCACGCCCATCGCAGGCTGGGCCACGATCCGCGATGCCACCCAGCACTGGCAGCAGGACGAACGGCTCACCGTGACCGAGGCCTTCGAGGCCGCCACCATCGGTGGACACCGGGCGGCCGGCGATGACGTCTCCGGGGCCATGGTGGTCGGGGCCCCAGCGCAGCTGGCGGTCTGGGATTCACCCGACGGGGAGCCGCTGAGCCTGGACCCGTCCGGGCTACCGGAGCTGACCGACCAGCACCCGCTGCCGCGGTGCGTCGCCACCTTGGCTGCGGGCCGGTTCATCTACTCGGAGGATGCTCAATGAGCTCGCCCATGCACCAGCTGAAGCTGCCCGCTCAGACCGTACGCAAGGCACGCCGGTTGGCGGCGCGAGCCGGCGAACCGATCGTCGAGCTGGCCCGGGCGCATACGACGGTGTCGGTAGAGCGGGCCCTGCTTCGGCTCGCCGGTCTGCAGGGCGCCGACGAGGAGGGCACCCCCTGGGTCAACCGGCTGCTCGACGCCGTCCGAGGGGATGTCGGGCTCGAGCATGGTGCGGCGCTGCCCGTCTGGCATGCCATGAGCAGCACCGGACTCGACCTCCTCGGCTTGGCGCAGAAGGCCGCCAGCGGTGATGTCCGCTTCGACCTGCCGACCGGCCGGGCAGCCGTCGCCGCCCGTTCCCGCAGCCGGGCCTCGGCGAAGGCCGGGCTCGCCCGTGTCGACGCCAACCGTCGGCTGCGGACGAAGTTGATCAAGAGGTGGGGAGAGGCCCCCGGCCGGCCGTGGATCTACCTGATCGTGGCGACCGGGGACATCTTCGAGGACATCCCGCAGGCCCAGGCCGCCGCGCGCTCGGGCGCCGATGTGATCGCCGTGATCCGCTCGACCGGCCAGTCCCTGCTGGACTTCGTCCCGGAAGGGGCCACTCGGGAGGGTTTCGCCGGGACGTACGCCACCAGTGAGAACTTCCGGTTGATGCGAGCGGCGTTGGACGAGACCTCCGCCCAGCTGGGCCGCTACGTCCGGCTGACCAACTACGCCTCGGGTCTCTGCATGCCCGAGATCGCCACTCTGGCCGGTCTGGAGCGGCTGGACATGATGTTGAACGACTCGATGTACGGCATCCTGTTCCGCGACATCAACCCGATCCGGACCTTCGTCGACCAGCGGTTCTCCAGGCAGATCCATGCCCGCGCCGGCATCATCATCAACACCGGCGAGGACAACTACCTGACCACCGCCGACGCGGTCGAGGCGGCCCACACGGTCACCGTCAGCCAGCTGATGAACGAGTATTTCGCCAAAGAGGCGGGCCTCGAGGACTGGCAGCTGGGTCTGGGCCACGCCTTCGAGATCAACCCCGACCTGCCGGACAGCTTCCGGCTCGAGCTCGCCCACGCGCTGCTGGCGCGTTCCCTGTTCCCGGACGCTCCGCTGAAGTGGATGCCGCCGACCCGGCACATGACCGGCGACATCTTCCGCGGCTATCTGCTCGATGCCTTCTTCAACCTGGTCGGCGCCCTCACCGGGCAGGGCATTCTGCTGGTCGGCATGATGACCGAGGCCGTGGTGACCCCGTGGCTGAGCGACCGCGACCTGGCCCTGGCGAACGTGCGGTACGTGATGAACGCGGCCGGCAACCTGGGCGAGGACTTCCACCCTGCGCCGGACGGGTTCATCGCCACCCGGGCGCGGCAGGTGCTGGCGGAGAGCGTGGACCTGCTGGAGCGGATCTGTGACGACGGCATGCTCAACGCCATCGCCGACGGCACCTTCGGGCTCATGCGGCGTCCCGCCGACGGCGGTCGTGGTCTGGACGGGGTGGCGGCCAAGGCGGACGACTACTTCAACCCCGCCGCCGAGCTGCTCGAGGCAGGCCTTGCCGCGCCCAGCGGGGAGGTGCACTGATGGCGATCATCAGGCCGTACGGGGACGCGACCGGAGACGGGATGGTGCAGCTGTCCTTCACCCTGCCCGTCCCGCACGACAAGCGCGCCGAGGGCGCGGCACTGCAACTGGCCGGCAAGATGGGCCTGTCCCCGGCCATGGTGGTGCACGCGCAGCAGATGGGGGAGTCGCACACCTTCTTCATCGTGTACGGGTCCGTCACCCATCTCGTCGACACCGACCAGGTGGTCGTGGTCGAGCGCGACTTCCCGCTGCTGTCGCCCAAGGAGGCCAACCTGGCCATCCGGCGCAAGCTGCGTCGCCGGCTGGTGGTGGTGGGTGCCTGCATCGGCACCGATGCCCATACCGTCGGCATCGACGCCATCCTCAACCTCAAGGGTTACGCGGGGGAGAAGGGGCTGGAGTACTACCGCGAGATCAAGGTGATCAACATGGGTGCGCAGGTCAGCGTCCCCAGCCTGGTCCGGCGGGCCCGGGCGGAGAAGGCTGACGCGGTGTTGATCAGCCAGGTCGTCACCCAGCGCGATGCCCACCTGCACAACACTTTGGAGGCGGCGGCGGCGTTCAACGAGGCCTACCCGCCGGATCGTCGCCCACTGCTGATCGTCGGAGGTCCGCGCTTCGACGAGTCGATGGCGAGCGAGCTGGGGGTGGACCGGATCTTTGCCCGTGGGGCCAGCCCGGGCGAGGTGGCGAGCTACATCGTCCATCGGCTGGTGGCCCGCGAACGCTGATCGAGCGCCCGGTGCCGTCCTGTGGCTCATCGCTTGATACCCCTATGGGGTATGTGTATATACTGCGGGCATGACCAACGTCGCGATCAAGCTGGGCAGCTTTGCGGTGGGGCTCGCCCTCCTCTTCGGGCTGGCCTTCGCCGTCGGTCACGCTGTCCGACCAGTCTCCGGCGATCGGGCCGTGCCCGGTCATCAGGCGGGCGGGATGGATGGCCACGATGAGTCCGCCGACCCGTCCCAGAAGTCTCAGACGCTGCCCGGGCTTGCCGTCTCCGAGCAGGGCTACACCCTGGTGCCGGAGCGGGTCAGCTATGCCAGCGGCAGCAGGCAGCCGTTCCGGTTCGCCATCACCGGCCCGGACGGCCAAGCAGTGCAGCACTACCGACTCGCCCACGAGAAGGAGTTGCACCTGATCGTCGTCGCGCGCGACCTCGGCAGCTTCCAGCATCTGCACCCGACCAGGGGCGCCGACGGGACCTGGAGCGCGACGCTGGACCTCTCCGAACCCGGTCCCTACCGCGTCTTCGCAGACTTCACCCCCGAGGCGTCTCCGAGCGCCCTGACCCTCGGTGTCGACGTCTTCGTGGCCGGGCACTACGTCCCGGCGGCGCTGCCGGAGCCGGCCGACGTCGCAACCGTGGACGGCTACCAGGTAACCCTTAGCGGTGCGCCGGTGGCCGATGAGGAGTCGGTTCTCAGCTTCCGCGTCAGCCGGGATGGGCGGGCGGTCGGAGACCTCGAGCCCTACCTCGGCGCCTTCGGGCACCTGGTCTCCCTGCGGGTCGGTGATCTGGCCTACCTGCACACGCACCCGGCGATGATGGCCGAGGCCGGTCAGCGCGGGGGCCCGTCGGTGCAGTTCGCCACGACCTTCCCGACGGCCGGCAGCTACCGCCTGTTCCTGGACTTCAAGCACGGCGGCAGCGTCCACACCGCCGCGTTCACTGTGACGGTCGACCGTCACGGTCACCCGACGGCGAGCCCGACGCGATGATGTCCCTCCGGCCAGGCAGTGCACGTCTCAGCAGCCCATGTCTCAGCAGCCCATGTCTCAGCAGCCCATGTCCAAGGGCCAGCAAGGAGCCACAGCGATGACCATCGAAACGCCCGCCGGACTCAGCGTCCCTAGGGCCGAGCACAGCATCGAACTGACGATCGGCGGGATGACCTGCGCCTCCTGCGCCGCCCGGGTGGAGAAGAAGCTGAACAAGATGGAGGGCGTCAGCGCCACCGTCAACTACGCCACCGAGAAGGCCAAGGTGAGCTATGCCGACAACGTGACCACGGATCAGCTGATCGCCACCGTCGTAGCGACCGGATATACCGCAGAACCTCCGGCCCCCGAACCGAGCGGCGCCGCGGCGAGCGTGCCGGAGAGTGTCGACGAGGAGGACCCGGTCTCACGGAGCCTGCGACACCGACTGACCGCCAGCGTGGTGCTGGCAGTGCCGGTGATCGCCCTCGGCATGATCCCCGCCCTGCAGTTCACCTACTGGCAGTGGTTGTCGCTGACCCTTGCAGCACCGGTGGTCACCTGGGGAGCCTGGCCGTTCCACCGTGCCGCGTGGACCAACCTGCGGCACGGGTCGGCGACGATGGACACGCTCGTCAGCCTGGGCGTACTGGCCGCATTCGGCTGGTCGCTGTACGCGCTGTTTCTCGGCGCTGCCGGTACGCCCGGGATGACGATGCCCTTCAGTCTGGTGCCGTCCCGTGGGTCCGGTGCCGAGGAGATCTACCTGGAGGTGGCCGCCGGGGTCACCATGTTCCTGCTCGCGGGCCGCTACTTCGAGGCGCGGGCCAAGCGACGCTCGGGAGCCGCGCTGCGGGCCCTGCTGTCGATGGGGGCCAAGGAGGTGGCCGTGCTCCGCCCGGGCGGCGAGGTCCGCGTCCCGGTGGCTGAGCTGAAGGTCGGTGACGCGTTCGTGGTCCGGCCGGGGGAGAAGATCGCCACCGACGGGATCGTCAGCACCGGCACCTCTGCCGTCGACGCCTCGATGCTCACCGGTGAGTCGGTGCCGGTCGAGGTCGCCCCCGGCGATCCGGTGGTGGGTGCGACCGTCAATGCCGGCGGCCGGCTGGTGGTCCGCGCAACCCGGGTGGGTGCGGACACGCAGCTGGCTCAGATGGCCCGGATGGTCGAGGACGCCCAGAACGGCAAGGCCTCGGTCCAGCGGTTGGCGGATCGGGTCGCCGCAGTCTTCGTACCCGTCGTGATCGCGATCGCGGCTGCCACGCTGGGCTTCTGGCTCGCGTACGGCGACTCGCCCGAGTTCGCCTTCACGGCCGGAGTCGCCGTGCTGATCATCGCCTGCCCCTGCGCGCTGGGTCTGGCCACACCGACGGCTCTGATGGTCGGGACGGGACGCGGCGCCCAGCTCGGCATCCTGATCAAGGGCCCGGAGGTGCTCGAGTCCACCCATCGGGTCGACACCGTGGTGCTGGACAAGACCGGCACTATCACCACCGGTCGGATGTCCCTGACCGACGTCACAGTGGCCGCGGGTCAGGACCGGACCGAGCTGTTGCAGCTGGCCGGTGCGCTGGAGCACGCCAGCGAGCATCCGATCGCCCGGGCCATCGCTGCTGCGGCCCTCGCCGAGACCGGCACGCTGCCCGAGGTATACGACTTCGCCAACGTCGAGGGTGTCGGGGTACGTGGAGTGGTGGACCTCGGCGGAAAACGCACCGTCCTGGTCGGTCGGCGCCGGATGCTTGAGGACACCGGTCAGACGTTGCCCGACCGCCTGGACGCGGCGATCACCGAAGCCGAGCGGCTGGGCAGGACCGCCGTCGTCGTCGCCTGGGAAGGCCAGGCTCGAGGTGTGCTGGTGGTCTCCGACACGGTCAAGCCGACCTCCAGGGAGGCGGTCAGCCAGCTGCGCCGGCTCGGTCTGCGGCCGGTTCTGCTGACGGGGGACAACCGTGCCGTCGCGCTGGCGATAGCTGCCGAGGTGGGGATCGACGCCGCCGACGTGATCGCTGACGTGCTGCCCGCCGACAAGGTCGCCGAGATCACCAGGCTGCAGCAGAGCGGAGCGGTGGTCGCGATGGTCGGTGACGGCATCAATGACGCCCCGGCGCTGGCGCAGGCCGATCTCGGTCTGGCTATGGGCACGGGCACCGATGTGGCCATCGAGGCCTCGGACCTCACCCTGGTCCGCGGGGACCTCCGGGTCGCCGCCGACGGGATCCGGCTGTCCCGCCGTACGCTGCGAACCATCCAGGGCAACCTGTTCTGGGCCTTCGCCTACAACGTGGCGGCGATTCCGCTGGCTGCGGCCGGCCTGCTCAACCCGATGCTTGCCGGCGCCGCAATGGCGTTCAGCTCGGTGTTCGTGGTCAGCAACAGTCTGCGGTTGCGCCGGTTCCGCTGAGGGCAGACCAGATCGCACAGGTCGCCGCAGACAGGGTCGGCGATTAGGATCCCGATCATGAGCGACCCTCGTCTCGGGCTGACCGTGATCCATCGTCGGTATGTGGGATACAACCACGCGCACTATGCCGGCAACCTGGTGGACGGTGCCTTCACGCTGGGCCTGTTCGGTGACGTCGCCACCGAGATCTGCATCCGGACCGACTCCGACGAGGGGCTCTTCGTCGGGTACGCGTCAGTGGAGTTCCTGGCACCGGTCCGGGCCGGCGACGTCGTCGAGACCGAGGGCACCGTGACGCGGGTCGGCAACAGGAGCCGGGAGATCACCTTCACCTCCCGCGTCGTCTGCCGCGGTGTCGCCGGTACGGACAGCGCCTCGCAACTCCTGGCCGACCCGATCCTCACCGTCCGCGCCGTCGGCACCGTAGTCGTCCCCAGCATCGCGACCGTGCCCTGAGCCCGACCCAAGTTCCCTGAGCCCTACCCACGTGCCCTGAGCTTGTCGAAGGGCGCAAGCTAGAGCCCCACCCGTGCCCTGAGCCCACGTGCCCTGAGCTTGTCGAAGGGCGTGGTGGAACCGCAGCCGCGTCTTCCGCTGGTTGCTTCTGTTTGGCGTCAAGTGGTGAGGGGTTTGATGGATGAGAAGTGCCTCGCCGACCATGTGGTGCCAAATCTCGCGTTCCGGGTTCTGTCGACTTTTCGGCCGGGTTCCGCGCTCTTGGGCTGGAAAAGTCGCGTTCTGTCGAGTTCTTGATCGGGTTCGGCGCTTTTGGGCTGGAGAAGTCGCGTTCTGTCGAGTTTTCGACCGGGATCGCTTTTGGGCTGGAATAGTCGCATTCTGTCGAGTTCTTGAATGGGGGAGAGCACTGCCGGTCCAGGGCCGGGCAGCACAGGTCGCCCATCCGCGGCGAGAGCGTGACGAGTGGCATCCGACAGGACACCGCCCCAGGAGCGACTCGGGCACGAGGTGAACACACGAATCGGCACGTCAGTAGGGGACCTGCTCGAGCTCCCCGCTCAGGGGACGCCGGCGTTCGGCAATCACGTGCCGATTTGTGTGCGTTGGCCCGCGCGTCGCAGATGGTGCGTGGCGCATCACGCGGCCTGGGCTTATCGAAGGCTCGTCCTCCGTGGCGAGAGCGTGGTGTGAGACCCTTCGACAGGCTCAGGGCACGCGGTCAGGCTCAGGGCACGGGGTCGGGGGCAGGGCACGGGGTCGGGGGCAGGGCACGGGGTCCGGGGCAGGGCACGGCGTCAGGTTCGGGGCGGGGCTGGCCCTTCGACAGGCTCAGGGCACGGGGTCAGGGGCAAGGCGCGGCTGGCCCCTCGACAGGCTCAGGGCGCGGTCAGGGGAAGGGCGCGTGGTCGGGCTCACGGCACGAGGAGCCCTGGGCACGTAGGCTCATCCTGTGACACTGATCCCTCGACCTGGGCGGCTTGTGGGGCTGGAGCGGCTGAGGCTGCGGTCGCGGCTGCCGCTGGTGCTGCTGGGCGGTGTGGCGATGGGGCTCAGTTGGCAGCCGTACAACTGGTGGCCGCTGCTGCTGGTTGGTCTGCCGGCGTTCACCCTGGGCGTGTTCCGGTTGCAGCGCCTGCGGCAAGCCTTCGGCCTGGGCTACGTGTTCGGGCTGGTGATGTTATCGGTCACAATCAACTGGCTGCACGTCCTTGGCTTCCCGGTGATGGCGGCCCTGATCCTGTTCGAGTCCCTGTTCTTCGGCTGCCTCGGGATCGGCATCAGTCTGGTGACCCGCCTTCGGGTATGGCCGTTGGGAGTGGCCTGTCTGTGGGTGCTGTGTGAGTTCGGCTACTCGCGAATCCCCTTCGGAGGTTTTGGCTGGACCCGGATCGGCTATGCCGCCGTCGACACCCCACTCTCCGGCTTCTTTCCGATCGTCGGTGTTGTCGGGGTCAGCTTCCTGGTGGCGTTGACCGGCCAGCTGGTGGCCTGGTTCACGCTGCACGTCCTTGGTCAGCGCGTGGCTGAGGACCCGATCCGGCTGAGGACCGCTGTCCCTGCTGCGGCGCTCGTCTTTGTGCTGGTCGGCACCGGCCTCGGCCTGCAGCACTGGCAGAACGAGCCGTTGGCCGGAACGAAGGGGTCGGTGAACGTTGGCATCGTCCAGGGCAACGTGCCTGGCCGCGGGATGGAGGCGATGGGCCGCGCCCGTACGGTGACCAACAACCATCTCCGCGAGACCATCAAGCTCACCCTGAAGGTGAGAGAGGGCATCACGCCACAGCCCGACTTCATCCTGTGGCCGGAGAACTCGACCGACATCGACCCGCTGTTGGACAGCCAGACGCGAGCAGTGGTCCAGTCCGCAACCCAGCTGGCCGACCGGCCGATTCTCGTTGGTGCGGTGATGGCCGGACCTGGAGAGGACGAGCGGCAGACGACTGCGCTGTGGTGGGATCCGACTCGGGGCGTTCTGGCGCGCTACGACAAGCGCAACCTGGTCCCGTTCGGCGAGTGGATCCCGTTCCGCGACGAGCTGCTACCGGTCATTCCGATGCTCAAGCTGGTCGGCGCTCAGTCCATCCCCGGCACCAAGCCGGGTGTACTGCACGTGCCGCTGACCGACGGCCGGCGGATCGCGGTGGGGGACGTGATCTGTTTCGAGCTCGCGTACGACACGACCGTGTACCAGACCATGACCAACGGCGCACAGCTCCTGATGGTGCAGAGCAACAACGCTACCTACGGAGGGACCGGCCAGATCGAGCAGCAGTTCGCCATCACCCGGGCCCGGGCCATGGAGTCCCGTCGCGAGATCGCCGTGGCCACCACCAACAGCGTCTCGGGTTTCATCGACCGGGACGGCCGGGTGGTGTTCAGGACCAAGCAGTTCACCGCCGACTCAGCGGTCCGGGCGCTGCCGCTGCGGACCTCGCTGACTCCGGCGGTGCGCTTCGCGCCCTGGCTGGACCTGGCTCTGGCCCTCGCCGGTGGCGTGTTCCTGTTGCTGGGATTCCTGGCGCGACGTCGGGCGGACCGGGCGTCATTTGGCCTGGTACGGGAGAATGGGGGCCAGCCGGACCTGTCCCGACCCGAGAAAGAAGCTGCCGAGTGAGCGACCTAGGCAAGATCCTCGTCATCATCCCGACCTACAACGAAGCCGAGAATGTCGAACGGATCGTGTCCAGAGTGCGCGCCAGCGTGCCGGCCGCACACGTGCTGATCGCCGACGACAACTCGCCCGATGGCACCGGCAGACTGGCCGATGACCTGGCTGCGGCGGACGCCCAGGTGGAGGTCCTGCACCGGCGTGGCAAGGAGGGCCTCGGCGCCGCCTATCTGGCCGGTTTCCACTGGGGCCTGGAGCGCGGCTACGACGTGCTGGTCGAGCTTGACGCGGACGGTTCGCACCAGCCTGAACAGCTGCCGAGCCTGCTTGCGGCGCTGCATACGGCGGACATGGTCAAGGGGTCGCGGTGGGTTCGTGGCGGCTCGGTCGTCAACTGGCCGCAGTCGCGCAAGATCCTCTCCCTGGGCGGCAACCTGTGGACCCGGCTGATGCTCGGCATCCCGCTGAAGGATGCCACCGGTGGCTACAACGTGTTCCGGGCCGAAACGCTCCGGAACATCGGCCTCGACGACATCGCCTCGGCCGGCTACTGCTTCCAGGTGGACCTGGCCTGGCGAGCACTCAAGGCTGGGTTCAAGGTGGTCGAGGTGCCGATCACCTTCGTCGAGCGTGAGTACGGCGACTCCAAGATGAGCCAGCAGATCGTGATCGAGGCCCTCATCCGGACGACGCTCTGGGGGATCGCCCATCGCGCCCGCCAACTGCGTGAGCTGGGTCGTCGCACCGGTTCTGCGCCGGTTGGGGAGGTGACGCGATGAGGCTCAGAAGGGGCTGGCCACTGATGCTCTTCATGGCACTGGTGGTTGCTGTGCCCATCTTCGAGGTGTGGCTGTTGATTCAGGTGGGCCACCAGATCGGCGTGCTGCCGACCATCGCGATCCTGGTCGCCGAGGCGATTCTCGGTGGCTGGCTGTTGAAGAGAGAGGGCGGGAAGGCCTGGAAGGCACTGAACGACGCCCTCGGCACCGGCCGGATGCCCAGCGGAGAGATGACCAATGCCGCGCTGGTACTGGTGGGTGGTGTCCTGCTGATGCTTCCCGGCTTCGCCTCGGACCTGATCGGCTTCTTCTTCCTGCTGCCGTTCACCCGGCCCTGGGCCCGTCGGATCGTGGGCTTCTTCGTCGCCCGCCGGGTGCAGAGTCTGGGCGTCAACGTCCCGGTGATGCGGGCGCGCCTGCGTCATGAAGACCTGATCGAGGGTGAGGTCGTCGACGCCACCAAGCGTCAGCGGCGCGACGACACCGTCATCTCGGGCGAGATCGAGTAGTTGTCCAGCTCTTCGACAAGCTCAGAGCGCCGTACGTCAACGTGCTCTGAGCCTGTCGAAGAGCGCCGTACGTCAACGTGCTCTGAGCCTGTCGAAGAGCGCCTTAATGCGAATCACTCTTCGACAGGCTCAAAGCACTTGCTTTGCGGCAGGCTCAGACGGCGGGCGGCTGGGTCGGCGGGACGTTGCCCTCGACGTCCACGCGACGCTCGGTGGTGTGCTTGGTGCGGGTGCGCTGGGTGTGTTGGATCAGACCCAACACGATGACCACAATGCCGGCGATCAGGAAGATCCAGCCGAGCACCGACTCGTCGATCGGCCATGAGTCCGGGAAGTCGATCGCGTGGAAGAGCAGGATGGCGCCGATGATGCCGAGGAAGACACCGAGTCCGATTCCGTACATGAGACAACTCCTTCTGGCCGCTGGGGGTCAGGACCTCGACCCACGGTAGCGGGAAGGCGCCGGAACAGCACGACGCCACTCCCGGACGTCGCGATTGCCGACCAGTGCAACCAGGACGCGGGAGCGGCGTCGTCACCTCAGGATCTGTTCAGGCACTCTTCTTAGAGCGTGAAGGGCGCGCGAACTGAGGTGGTCCCACCTCACCGGAGCGCAACAGGTCGAGTCGCTCGGCGAGAAGATCTTCGAGTTCGGCGATCGAACGACGTTCGCGGAGCATGTCCCAGTGCGTACGGACCGGCTTCTCTTCCTTGGCTTCGGGCCGCTCGCCGTCGGACCGCAATGACTCGGCTCCGCAGCGCGGGCACTCCCAGAGCGCGGGAATGTCGGCCTCCTGCGCGAACACCAGAGTGAAGTGATGCTTCTGTGGGCAGTCGTAACTGATTTCTTGGCGTGCTGCGAACTCGATACCGGCCTCGTCTTCGAAGCTCTTGGCACCCAGCCCGGTTCCCTTGAGAGAACGATCGGCCATCTGACAACCTCCCGGCTAGTGATCTCCTATGTTCAACTCCCCGGCAGGGCGAAATGTTCCTCACTCCCCATGCCGGCTATGACGCGGCATCGAGCGGTACCGGCTGCATCCGTGCAGGTGGCTTCACCAACGACAGCGCCACGGCCCCCGCCAGCAACACTAGCGCTATTCCGATGATCCCCAGCCGGTCGGAGTCGAAGACGCCGGAGAACACCGCGAACAGGCTGGGCGCCAGGAAGGAGACGGCGCGGCCGGTGGTCGCGTACAGGCCGAACATCTCACCCTCTCGGCCCACCGGTGCAAGTCTGGCCAGGAAGGTGCGCGAACTGGATTGGGCCGGTCCCACCCAGAGGCACAGGATGAGACCGAAGATCCAGAACATGGTCGGACCGTGCAGAAACAGCAGAGCGAGGGCGGTGGTCACCAGACCGCCCAGCGAGACCAGGATGATCGGCTTGGGTCCGACCCGATCCTCGATGAACCCGGCGGTCAGGGCGCCGAGCGCTGCCACCACGTTGGCGGCGACCCCGAAGATCAGCACACTGCCGGGGTTCAACCCGTACACGCTGACGGCAAGGATCGCCCCGAACGAGAACACGGCGGCCAACCCGTCGCGGTAGAGGGCACTGGCGACCAGAAAGAAGACTGCATTCCGGTCGGCCCGGAACAGCGACCGCAGGTGGTGCCATAGGACCCGGTAGGAGGCGAAGAACCCGACCCGCTGAGACCTGGGCCCGGGTGCGATCTCCGGCACCGCCACCAGGACCGGGATCGCGAAGACCAGGAACCAGAGGCCGGCGAAGACTGCGACCATCCGATACTTCAGTCCGCCTTCGGCCGTGGCGCCGAACCAGCCCATGTCGGGGTGGATGAAACCCACGTAGCAGATGAGCAGCAGGACGATGCCGCCGAAATAGCCCATCGACCAGCCGAAGCCGGACACGGCGCCGATCGTTCGCGGGGTGGAGACCTGCGGGAGCATCGCGTTGTAGGAGACGCCGGCGAACTCGCTGAACACGGAACCGATCCCGAACAGCGCCAGACCGAGCCAGAGGTAGTGATAGTCCTGTTTGACGAAATACAGGCCGAAGGTGCTGGCGATCACCAGTCCGGTCCAGATGGCCAGGCTGCGGCGGCGACGACCGCCTGCATCCGCACGCTGACCCGTGACCGGCGCCAACAGGGCGATGGCCAGACCGGCGATCCCGGTCGAGATGCCCAGCCAGGTCGGACCGCTGAGTGAGCCCTCCGGGAGGTTCTTCGCCACCCCGGTCGTCAGGTAGGGCCCGAAGACGAACGAGATGATGACCGCGTTGTACGCCGCCGAACCCCAGTCCCACAGCCCCCAGGCGACCACGGTCCGCTTCCTGACCCGGGCGACCAGTGAGAGCCCTTCCTCCGCCGCCAGGTTGTTACCGGTGGCCACGACGCACCGGATCCGTCCCGCCGTGCTGGCCCATCAACCGCACCGGGCCATCAACCGCACCGAGCCGGCCATCGGCACCTCTTCCCCTGCTCGCGTCAGCTCCAGAGCCCACGGGCAGTGAGCACATCCTTCAAGGTATCGATTCGATCGGTGAATATGCCGTCAACACCCACGTCCAGCAGCCATTCGATCGTGGGTGCGTCGTCGATGGTCCAGACGTGCACCTGCTTGCCGGCTCGGTGCGCCGCCCGGAGCAGGGCCGGGGTCAGCACCTGCAGCTGCCAGCGCAGGAAGGTGTGGGTGATCGGCAGCTGCAGCACCGCGGCGGGAGTGTTGAGCAACCTGGTCAGCGACGGTGCAAACCGGTTCCAGGCCACCCCCCGGGTGCTGGCGGCGGACGGAACGCGCCGGCCGAGCCGACGGCGCAGTCGATGCAGCCGGTCATAGCCGAACGAAGACACGCAGACCCGGTCGTACGCCTCGTACTCGGCGATGACATCGGCCAGCAGGTCGACGGCGGCCGGTGCCTTGGCGTCGATGTTGAACCGTGCCTGCGGGAAAGCAGTGAACAGCTCGCCCAGCGTGGGAATGGCGTCCCGCCCAGCGATTCTCGCCTCGGCGACCTGGGCGTAGGGGAGTTCGGCAATCAGGCCCCGCTGATCGGTGACGCGATCCAGGCGGTCGTCGTGGAAGGCGAGCAGGACCCCGTCGGCGGTGGCGTGCACATCGGTCTCCAGGTAGCGGTAGCCCCGCTCCACCGCCTGACCGAACGCGTGCAGCGTGTTCTCCCGATCGAAGTTCTCGCCGTCCGCTGCGCCACCGCGGTGGGCGAGGGCCAGGAAGGGCGCGTCGAAGTAGGCGTAGTCCGCTGCGCGCATCGGGTCAGATCCCCGGCAGCACGGAAAGGATCGACTTGGCGATGTCCGGAAGCCACTCGGGGACGCCGAACAACAGCATCGAGGAGTAGCCGATGAGGCCGCAGCAGGCGAAGAAGACGATCCAGAAGGCCGTCTGCTGCCACCTGCTCCACGACCGGAACCGCTCGAGCTGTCGCTTGAAGACGAACATCAGTCGCTGGGCCCACTCGAACTCACTCGACCAGATCGCGAGCCCCAGCAGCACCAGCGGAATGCCTCCCGGGCCCGGGAACGGTCCCGTCACCAGGCCGAGGCTGACGAACAGCAGGCCAGCAAAACCGACCGCAAAACGGTAGAAGACGAGCTTGCGCGGATCGGCGCGGATCTTGCGGCGCCAGTGCCAGCGGTCATCGTGCTGGTCCAGCACGATGTTGTTGTCGGTGCGGGACGGGTCGCGGTCGGGACCGTCGTCGCGGCCAACGGCCTCGGATCGGTCGTGACCGTCCGATGCAGCGGCTTTCGACGGCTCGCGATCACTCATGGGGCCGGCATCCCCTTCGTCGCACAGGGCCAGGTCAAAGTCGCTGGTGTCCTCAACGCTGGCCGACATGGCTCCACTCTAGGAGGAAAACTCAACAACGCGCTCACCAGGCTGGCACCAGTTGGTCGCGATGACGCCACACCTGCGCTGCAATGGCGTGGATGAACCCTCGTGCCGACCCCTCGTTCCAGCCGCCGGTGGTGGCCACGCTGAGCACCAGCTCCGCGGCGTCCGAGGGCCGGATCAGGGCCGCGTCATGAAGTACGCCCGTGACCCAGCCGTTCTTGTGCGCCACATACGTCCCCTCCGGCAGGGCGGCACGGATCTCGGTATCGATCTCGTTGGCGGCGAGCATCTCCAGCACCGCGGCGCAGGCCTGGCTGGAACCGGCCGTCTGGTCGCCGAGCGCCAACAGCAGGGTCGTCAGACCCCGGGTGGTGATGACGTTGGTCAGGCCCCTGTCGGCAGCCGCGAAGTCGCCGATACCGCGCACCACCTCGACGCCATCCGCCCCGAGATCGGCCAGCGTCGCGGTGACCGCCGGCAGTCCGACCGCGGCCAGCACCAGGTTGGTGGCGAGGTTGGAGGACCTGACCAGGCTTCGTCGGCAGAGCCAGGCCAGCGGCACGTGCTGACCCACCCGTCCCCACACCTCGGGATCCGAGTCGTCGGTCCGGTCGACCTCGAACGTCCCGCCGACCCGGGAGATGAACTCGTTGTGCACCAGGATCGGACTCTGCAGGTCCAGCCGTCCCTCGTCGGCCCGCCGGTAGCACGCCAGCACCAGCGGCAGCTTCATCGCGCTGGCGGCGTAGTGCCGGGCATCGGCGTTGAACTCGAACAGGGTCTGGTGTTCAGCCACCGTGGCGAGGGAGACCGACACGAGGGCAGCGGCGTCGCCCGACTGCGTCGACTGCACCACGCGTCGCAGCGCCTCGGTGATCGTCCCTGGACAACTCAGCACTGCACCATTCAAGCAGCGTTCCGGACTTGTCCAGGGAGCCCGCGTCAGCCGCAGCGCCGGCTCTGGGGCGGCCAGTGCCACAATGTCGGGCGTGACCTCCATCATGTCGATCCAGTCCTCGGTCGCGTACGGCCACGTCGGCAACTCGGCCGCAACCTTCCCGCTGATGCGCCTCGGGATCGAGGTGTGGCCGGTGCTGACCGTGCACTTCTCCAACCACACCGGGTACGGCTCGTGGCGGGGACCGCTGCTGAAGAGCAGCGATGTCGCCGAGGTCGTCAGCGGCATCGACGAGCGAGGCGTTCTGGGCCGGTGTGATGCCGTGCTGTCCGGTTATCAGGGCGGCGAGGACGTCGGGGCGGTCATCCTCGACACGGTGAAGCTGATCAAGGAACGCAACCCCGCGGCCATCTACTGCTGTGATCCCGTGATGGGCGACGTCGGTCGAGGGTTCTTCGTTCGGCCTGGCATCCCGGAGTTCATGCGTGACCACGTGGTGCCGGCGGCCCAGGTGATCACGCCCAACCAGTTTGAGCTGGAGTTCCTGACCGGACTGCAGACGACGTCCGTACCGGACGTGCTGAAGGCGGCGGACGCCGCCCGGGCGATGGGACCCGAGACGGTGCTGGTCACCAGCGTGGTGCACGACGCGGCCGACCAGGACACGATCGACATGATCGCCGTCACCGGCGAAGGCGCGTGGTCGGTCACCACCCCGCTACTGCCCCAGACGTTCACCGGTGCCGGCGACATCACCGCCGCGATGTTCCTGGCGCATCTGCTGACCACCGGGGATCCCGCCGCTGCCGTCTCGCGGACCGCCGCGATCGTGTACGGGGTGCTCAAGACCACAGTCGAGTCTGGGCAGGGCGAACTGCAGCTGGTGGCGGCCCAGGAGGAGATCGCCGCGCCCAGCCACACCTTCGAGGTCACCAGGCTCCGCTGAGCCAAGGGGTCAGCGGGCCGGCGGGTGCTCCAGTCCGGCTGGCGCCGTGCCATGCTTCTGGCGATACCAGGCGATATAGGCCTCGACCGCTGTCGGCAGGGTCATGAAGATGCGATCATCGCCCAGCCGCTGGACGAACCCGGCGGCGGCCAGCGCATCGCGCATGTCCTGCTTGACGCGGGCCATCGCGAACACGATGCCCTGACTCTCCAGAATGCGGCGGACTTCGTCCAGCACGTCGACTGCGGTCAGGTCGACCTCCACATTGGCCTCGGCGTTCAACAGAAACCACTCGACCGGGGTGTCGGACGCCTCGACGGCCGCCATCACCCGATTCTTGAAGTTCTCGGCGTTGGCGAAGAACAGCGGCGAGTCGTAGCGGTAGACGACCAGGCCCGGCACCTGCCTGCCGGTTGCGTAGTCGTCGACGTCATGCATGCCGGGTAGGCCAGGGACGTAGCCCAGGATGCCGTCGTGCGGGTTGACGATCCTGCGCAACAGGTCCAGCAGGGACAGCGCGATCGCGACCCCGATGCCATACAGCACGTTGAAGACGAGCACCGAGACCGTGGTGGCCAGTGCCAGCATCAACTCGCTGCGCCGGAACCGGCCGATCCTGCGCAGCTCGGCGATGTCGATCAACTGGATGGCCGCATAGACCACGACGGCACCCAATGCGGCCTTCGGGAACGCGGCCAACACGGGACTGAGGAAGAACATGGTGGCGAGCACGGTCGCCAGCGACACCAGCGAGAACAACTGGCTGCGGCTGCCCATGATGTCACCGAGCACCGTACGACTACCGCTGCTGCTGACCGGGAACCCGTGCAGCAGGCCGGCGGAGATGTTGGCAGCGCCCAGAGCGAGGAACTCCTGGTTGCCGTCCACCTGCTCGTGCCGCTTGGCGGCGAACGCTCGGCCGGTCAGCACGTTGTCGGTGTAGCCGACCACGGCCACGCCGAGGGCTGCGGGGATCAGGGTCACCATCTCCAGGCCGCTGAAGCTGGGGACCGCTGGGGACGGCAGGCCACGCGGGATCTGCCCGATGGTGGAGATGCCGTAGGCCTTCAGGCCGAACAGCCAGGTCACTCCGGCGGCGAGCAGCATCCCGATCAGCGGCCCGGGCAGACGCGGCAGCCAACGCCGGATCGCCAGCAGCACAACCAGCACGCCGATGGACATCGCCAGGGTGGGCCATTGGATCCGGCCCAGCTGGGTCCCGATCGAGCGCAGCTCGGCCAGCGTGGACGTCCCTGCCACCTCCGTGCCGGTCAGCTTGCCGAACTGGCTGACGATCATAAGCACGGCGATCCCGGCCATGTAGCCGACCAGCACCGGTCTCGACAGCAGGTTGGCGAGGAAACCCAGCCGACCGATCCAGCCGAGCAGACAGACACCGCCGACCGCAATCGCCAGCGCCGCTGCCACCTCGGCATGCCGTTCCGCGTGGCCGGAGACCATGACGCCCACGGCGGCAGCGGTCATCAGGGCCGTGGTGGACTCGGGACCGATCGACAGCTGCGGCGAGGAGCCGAGCACCGCATAGATCATGAGCGGCCCTACACAGGCCCACAGCCCGCTCACCGCCGGCAGGCCCGCGACCTCGGCGTAGGCCATCACCTGGGGAACCAGGTAGGCGGCGACCGTGACTCCGGCCAGCAGGTCACCGCGCAGCCACGTACGCCGGTAGTGCATCAGCCGCCACAGACCCGGCATTCCGCGCTGCACGACGCGCACGGCTCGAGGTTCTATCGTCTCCGACGACACACGATGAAAGTTACCCTGCGGCGACCGCTCCCGTGCCGAACCTCAGCAGCGGATGCGTCAGTCCCGGAACACCTCGATGTTGGCGCCGAGAGCGTTCAGCCGGTTCGCCAGGTCCTCGTAGCCCCGGTTGATCACATAGACGTCACGCAGCACCGACTCGCCGCGGGCCGCCAGCATGCCCAGCAGGATGCAGACAGCCGGACGCAGCGCCGGCGGGCAGACGACCTGCTGACCACGCCAGCGGGTCGGACCCTCGACGATCACCCGGTGCGGGTCGAGCAGCTGCACGCGTGCGCCCAGCCGGTTCAGCTCGGTGAGGTAGATGGCGCGGTTCTCGTACACCCAGTCGTGGATGACCGTCGAACCCTGGGCCGTGGCCGCGATCACCGCGAAGAACGGGAGGTTGTCGATGTTGAGTCCCGGGAATGGCATCGGGTGGATCTTGTCGATCGGGGAGCGGAGCTCGGACGGGCGAACGGTCAGGTCCACCAGCCGGGTATGCCCGTTGGCGGCGACGTACTCCTCGCCCAGTGAGAACTGGAGTCCCATCTCCTCCAGGACGGCCAGCTCGATCTCGAGAAACTCGATCGGCACTCGCTCGATGGTCAGCTCCGAGCCCGTCACGATGGCCGCGGTCAGCAGGCTCATGGCCTCGATCGGGTCCTCCGACGGAGCGAACTCCACATCGGTGTTGATGTTCCTGATGCCGCGGATCCGCAGCGTCGTCGTGCCGATTCCGTCAATCTGGACACCGAGCCGGGTGAGGAACACGCAGAGGTCCTGCACCATGTAGTTCGGGCTGGCGTTGCGCAGCACCGTCAGGCCCGGCGTCTGGGCGGCCGCCAGCAGGGCGTTCTCGGTCACCGTGTCGCCGCGCTCGGTCAGGGTGATCGGCCGGACCGGCTCGACCGACTCGTCCACGGTGCAGTTGTAGAAACCGTCGGTCGGCACCACCGACAGGCCGAAGCGTCGCAGCACCTGCAGGTGCGGCTCGATCGTGCGCTGACCAAGATCACAGCCACCGGCGTACGGGAGCTTGAACTCCGAATAGTTGTGCAGCAGCGGCCCGAGGAACATGATCACGCTGCGGGTGCGGCGAGCGGCCTCGACGTCCATCGACTCCAGGTCGAGCTCGTCAGGGCGGATCAACTCGAGATCGGCGTCGTTGTTGAGCCAGGTGGCCTTCACCCCGATGCTGGTGAGCACCTCGAGGATCCGGTTGACCTCCTCGATCTTGGCGATGCCGCGGATGAGCGTACGACCTCGGTTGACCAGGCTGGCGCAGAGCAGTGCGACGGCGGCGTTCTTGGAGGAGCGGACATGGATCCGGCCGTTCAGCTTGGCGCCGCCCTGCACGCGAAGGTGTTGCGGCCCGGCGGCACCGACCGAGATGATCGGGCTGTCGAGGGCCTCGGCGATCCTGGTCACCATGTCCAGGCTGAGGTTCTGATTCCCTGCTTCGATCCGGTGCACCGCGCTCTGACTCGTTCCGAGGACGTTCGCCAGCTGCATCTGGGTCAGGCCCCGGTGCTTGCGTGCGTCACGGATGAGTCCGCCGATGCGATCAAGGTAAGTATCAGTCACCCGAAGAGATTAACTCATATCAGAGATATTTGCGGTCTCGAGCGGCGTGTCAGGGGGGTGTTGCGAGCGAAATCACACCAGCCGCGGACCAGGATGACCAGGTTGCGGGGACAACCCACAGTGGTCTCTGACGGTGACGCCTCCTAGAGTGTGGCACATGACCGCACACTTTGATGTCGTAGTCCTGGGCGCCGGCCCGGGAGGGTATGTCGCCGCCATCCGGGCTGCCCAGCTCGGCCTGAAGACCGCCGTTGTCGAAGACAAGTACTGGGGTGGGGTGTGCCTCAACGTCGGCTGCATCCCGACGAAGGCTCTGCTCAGGAACGCCGAGCTGGCTCACATCTTCCAGAAGGAAGCCAAGACCTTCGGCATCAGCGGTGACGTCAGCTTCGACTTCGGCAGCGCACATCAGCGCAGCCGGAAGGTGTCGGACCGGATGGTCAAGGGTGTGCACTTCCTGATGAAGAAGAACAAGATCACCGAGATCAACGGCTGGGGGTCGTTCCAGGACGACAAGTCGATCATGGTCAAGACCGCCGACGGAGACAGCCAGGTGCTGACCTTCGACAACTGCATCGTCGCCACCGGTGCCACGACCAGGCTGTTGCCCGGCACCCGGCTGAGCGAGCGGGTGGTGACCTATGAGGAGCAGATCGTCACCGACAACCTGCCGGAGTCGATCATCATCGCTGGTGCCGGAGCCATCGGAGTCGAGTTCGCCTACGTGATGGCGAACTACGGCGTCGACGTCACCCTTGTCGAGTACCTCGACCGTATCGTTCCGCTCGAGGACCCGGAGATCTCCGCGGAGCTGACCAGGGCGTACAAGAAGCTGGGCATCACCTTGCGGACCTCGACCAAGGTGGAGCAGATCGACGACTCGGGCGACAAGGTCAAGGTCACCGTCAGCCCGGCCGCCGGTGGGGCGTCCCAGGTGCTCGAGGCCGACAAGGTCCTGCAGGCGATCGGCTTCGCGCCCCGCTCGGAGGGTTACGGTCTGGAGAAGACCGGGGTCAAGCTCAGCGAGCGTGGGGCGATCGAGATCGACGAGGGTATGCGCACCTCAGTGCCGCACATCTTCGCCATCGGCGACGTGACCGCAAAGTTGATGTTGGCGCACACCGCGGAAGCCCAGGGCGTGGTCGCGGCCGAGACGATCGCCGGAGCCGAGACGATGGCGCTCAACTACGACATGATTCCGCGGGCTACCTACTGCCAGCCTCAAATCGGCTCCTTCGGCTACACCGAACAGCAGGCGCGCGACAAGGGCTACGACGTCAAGGTCGGCAAGTTCCCGTTCAGCGCGAACGGTAAGGCTCACGGGCTGGGTGACGCGACCGGCTTCGTCAAGGTGGTCGCCGATGCCAAGTACGGCGAGCTGCTCGGTGCGCACCTGATCGGTCCCGACGTCACCGAGCTGCTGCCGGAGCTGACGCTGGCTCAACTGTGGGACCTGACCGCCCATGAGGTGGCACGCAACGTCCATGCCCACCCGACCCTCTCCGAAGCGCTGAAGGAAGCCGTCGAGGGCGTTGCCGGCCACATGATCAACCTCTGAGGTTTCCGCGCTCTGAGCCTGTCGAAGAGCGTCCTTCGACGGGCTCAGGACACGTCCTTCGAGGTTTCCGCGCTCTGAGCTTGTCGAAGAGCGTCCTTCGACGGGCTCAGGACACGTCCTTCGACGGGCTCAGGACACGTCCTTCGACGGGCTCAGGACACGTCCTTCGACGGGCTCAGGACACGTCCTTCGACGGGCTCAGGACACGTCCTTCGACAGGCTCAGGCGGAGTCGCGGATGACCAGTTCTGTCGGCATGATGCAGAGCCGCTCCTCGGGCTCGCGGCCGGCCAGGATGTCGAGCACCATGTCGGCCATGGCATAGCCCATCTGCTCTGACGGCTGGTTGACCGTGGTGAGTCGGATCTGCCCGGAGACGGCGGCAGGGGAGTCGTCGAAGCCCACAACGGCGACGTCCTCGGGGACTCTCCGCCCCCGGGCAGCCAACGTCTCCAGCGCTCCCCGGGCCATCAGGTCGCTGGCGACAAAGACAGCGTCAAGATCGGGAAACCGGTCGAGCAGCTCGCCCATCGCCAGTGCAGCGGTATGCCTGGTGAAGTCGCCGCAGGCAATGGCGTCGGGAGCGAGACCGGCCTCGACCACGGTTCGACGCCAGCCCTCCAGCCGGTCGATGGCTGCCGGCATGTCCGGCGGACCGGTGATGGTGGCGATCCGTTGACGTCCTCGGACAACGAGGTGGCGGGTGGCCTGGGTCGCCCCAGCCACGTTGTCGACATCGACGTAGTAGCCGTCACTGAGGTCGGGCAGGGCGGGCCTGCCACCGAAGACCAACGGCATCGAACGACTGAGGTCCAGTAGGTCTTGGTCAGCGGAGTGGTGGGACACGACGAGCGCGCCGTCGACGTTGCCGCCCTGCAGATACCGCCTGGTCTTGCGGGTGGGGTCCGAGCTGGCGACCAGCAGGTTGAGGACGTAGTCGCTCGCCTCCAGCCGGGCCGTGATGCCTTTGACGATCGAAGCGAAATATGGGTCGCCGAAGAAGCGCGCGACGTCCTCCGGCACCAGCAACGCCAGTGCGTACGTCTGCCGGCTCGCCAGCGAACGGGCCGCCCGGTTGGGTACGTAGTTGAGCCGAGCGATGGCGGCCGTGACCGTGTCGACCACTTCCGGTCGCACCTTCGGGGAGCCGTTGACGACCCGAGAGACCGTTGACCTGCTCACGCCGGCTTCGGCTGCCACCATCTCGAGCGTGGGCAGCAGGGGCCTCCCCGCCCTAGCCACCCTCGATACTGACGATCGCTCGCTGGCGGTCATGATCCGGCGTTACCGATCGACCGGTACTGGACCGGCGGCGTGACCGAGGCGTCGCGCGGCGATGATCCGGGCGTACTCGCTGCCACTCTCCTTGATCGTCCGCCGCTGCGTGGCATAGTCCACTGCAACGATGCCGAAGCGCTTGTGGTAGCCCCAGGCCCACTCGAAGTTGTCCATCAGTGACCAGTAGAAGTAGCCGCGGACCGGTACGCCGTCGTCGATCGCGTCCAGCACAGCGTTGAGGTGAGCCTTAAGGAAGGCAGTACGTGACGCGTCGTGGACCACTCCGTCGGCAGCCACCTCGTCATCGAAGGCTGCGCCGTTCTCAGTGACATACAGGTCCAGGTCCATTGCCGCCGCATACTCGGAGTGCAGTCGGACCAGGAGCTCGCGCAGTCCGTCCGGTTGGATCTCCCAACCCATCCCGGTCCGCGGCAACCCCTGGAGATGGGAGTGAAACCCTTCTGCGGCCGGGAACGGTGATGCGGTCTTTCGTCCGGTCTCCGCCTGCGCATCTGCCAGCTGCGCCGGCGGCTGGTCGCTGACAGCCTCACCGTGGTAGTAGTTCACACCGAGTACGTCGATCGGGGTGGAGATGATCTCCAGGTCGCCGTCATGCACGTACTCCTCGAACCCAAGGCCGGCGACGTCGGCCAGGACGTCGTCGGGGTAGCGACCGCGCAAGATGGGATCCAGGAAGAACCGGTTCATCTGACCGTCGATGCGACGGACGCCCTCGAGGTCTCCCGGGGCATTGGCATCAAGTGGTTTGGCCACGGTGAAGTTGAGGGTGAGACCCAGGGTCAGGTCCTCGTTCTGTTCCCGCAGCGCCTGCACTGCCAGACCGTGTCCCAGCAGCAGGTGGTGGGCCGCCGCCAGCCCCGCCAGCTTGTCCTGACGTCCCGGGGCGTGCACACCCGCGGTGTAGCCGAGGAAGGCCGCGCACCACGGCTCGTTCAGCGTGGTCCACACCTGCACCCGATCACCGAGGGCCTGCTGCACGTTGAGCGCGTAGTCGCGGAACAGATAGGCCGTGTCGCGGTTGGTCCAGCCGCCCCTGTCCTCGAGCGCCTGCGGCAGGTCCCAGTGGTACAGCGTCAGCCAGGGCTTGATGTCGCGTTCGAGCAGCTCATCCACCAGCCGCGAATAGAAGTCCAGCCCTCGGGGGTTGACCGGCCCCCCGTCCGGCTGGATGCGGGCCCAGGACGTGGAGAACCGGTAGCTGTCCAGACCGAGCTCAGCCATCAGGGCCACGTCCTCGCGATAGCGGTGGTAGTGGTCGCAGGCCACTGCGCCGTCGTGGCCGTCGAGCACCGCTCCCGGCACCCGGCAGAAGGTGTCCCAGATCGAGTCGGTCCGGCCGTCCGTGTGGTGTGCCCCCTCGATCTGGAAGGCGGCCGTTGCGGCGCCGAAGACGAAATCGGGCCTGAAGGTTCGAAGATCTTGGGTCAACTCAGGTCTCCTTGCGGTCGGTGACCGGATTGGTCCGGAACCGAGGTGGATGCGCTCGATTCCGGGGCAGAACTGAGAGCGCTCTCACGTTAGAAGAGGCCATCAGCGGTGTCAATCACCTGGCCGCTGGTCAGCGCGAGACGTAGCCCTCCAGCTGGTCGCGTTCGAACTCCAACTCGCCGATCCGGCTCTTCACCACGTCGCCGATGCTGACGATGCCGCACAGGGCACCGTCGTCGTCCAGCACCGGGATGTGCCGCACGCGCTGCTCGGTCATCATCGACATCAGCATGTTGACCGAGTCCTTGGGTGTGCAGGTGTGCACCTCGGTGGACATGATCTCCTCGACTGTGGAGTCGAGGATGTGAGGGCCTGCCGCCAGTTGACGGACCACGTCCCGCTCGGAGACGATCCCCTCCACCTGCTTCCCGTCGGAGGAGACCACCACAGCGCCGAGATTGTGCTTCTCGAGCAGGGCCACCAACTCTCGGACGGTGGCCTCGCGACCGATCACGATGACGGCTGAACCTTTAGCAGCAAGTACTTGAGAGATGTGCATGGCGGCCTCCTTGCAGAGAGAGTAGCGTGGCCGGGCCTTACTGAACAGAGTCCTCTGGAGGGTCACCGACGGGTCGCGATCAGCGAGTGATCAGCCGAAACATGAAGGCAGGACTGGCCCTGCGTGGGAAGATGTGGCCATGACCTCCCGGGAACCCCGTGATCTGCACCTGACTGGCGACGCTTCCGCTGACGAACTGCTGTCGGACAATGCCAACGCCCTGCTGATCGGCATGGTGCTTGATCAACAAGTGCCCATGGAGAAGGCCTTCGCCGGCCCTGCGGTGATTGCGGAGCGGATGGGTGGCACCTTCGATGTGCGGGCCATCGCTGCCATGGAGATCGATGACTTCATTGCTCTGTGCTCGGAGCGCCCTGCGGTGCACCGTTTTCCGGGCGCGATGGCCAAGCGGGTGCACCAGGTCTGCCAGGTCCTGGCGGAGGAGTACGACGCGGACGCAGAGGCAATGTGGCGCACGGCCGCCGACGGGGCTGAGCTGAAGGGACTGATCGCCCGGCTGCCAGGATTCGGTGATCAGAAGGCGTCCATCTTCACTGCCCTGTTGGGGAAGCAGTACGGCTTCGCCCCCCAGGGGTGGCGGGAGGCGGCGGGTCCGTACGGCGAGGACGGTGTGTATCGGTCGGTGGCCGACGTTGTCGACGCCGACTCCCTCTCCAAGGTTCGCGACTTCAAGAAGTCTGCCAAGGTCGCTGCTCGGGCAGCCAAGGCCAGCTGAACCTGTCGATGTGTCCTGAGTCTGTCGATGTGTCCTGAGTCTGTCGATGTGTCCTGAGCCTGTCGATGTGTCCTGAGCCTGTCGAAGGACAAGGGCTTGCCGATGCGGATACGTGTCCTGAGCTTGTCGAGGGACACTCCTCACAGGTGGTGTGAGCGCTCTTCGACAGGCTCAGAGCGCGTAGGAGTGTTCAGAGCGCGTTGTGGTGGCTCAGATCAGAGCGCGTGGGCTCAGAGCGCTTAGGGTGGCTCAGACGTCAGGCAGTCAACCGCAACCCTGGGGACACGGGCTCGGGCGCGCCGCTGCGGATGTCCTGGTAGGCACGAGCCAACCGACGTACGGCTTCGGTGAGCACGTCTTCTGCCGAGGTGAACGGCAACCGTAGATGTCGCTCACCTCCCGTCTCGACATGGAACGACGTTCCACTGTTCAGGGCCAGACCGTGGCGTTCGGCGGCCACGACCAGCCGGGTGGCCTGCTGCTCAGGCAGGGTGACCCACAGTGCGAGGCCTCCTGTCGGTCGGATCAGCTCCCACACGGGAAAAGCCGCCAGCTCGGCCACCAGATGATCACGACGCGCGGCGAAGCGCCGACGCTGAAAGTCCAGGATTGCGGTCGGTTGGCTGATCAACTCGGCCGTGACCTGCTGTTCCAGCGGAGCAGCGCCGAGGTCGAGGGCGGCGCGCACTGTGACGAGTGGCCTGACGAGGTGGCGAGGGGCACGAATCCATCCGATTCTGAGCCCACCCCAGAAGGCCTTGCTGGCCGAGCCGAGAGTGATGACTTCGGAGCTGAATGCTGCCAGCGGGAGAGGCATGCGTTGGCTGTCCAGGGACAGCTCGACCAACGTCTCGTCCACGACCGGGATGCTGCCGTGGGCTTGCAGAGTCTGGGCCACATGTTGCCGGGTCTGCTCGTCCATGCAGGCGCCAGTGGGATTCTGGAAGTCGGGTATCAGGTAGGTGAGCCGCGGTGCGGTCTGTCGCAGGGCGACGGTGAACGCCTCGTCGTCCCATCCGTCGGCTGAGACGGGAAATCCCACCGGCCTGCCGCCGTTGCGCCGGATGGCTTCGATGGCGTTCGGATAGGTCGGGGTCTCCATCAGGACCCGGTCGCCGGAGCGCAACAGGGTGCGGGCGACGATGTTGAGCGCGGACAGCGCGCCTGCCGTGATCACGATCTGGTCGGCCGACGTGTCCAGGCCGCGTCTGACGTACCACTGAGCCAGTTCCTCGCGCAGCCGTTCCAACCCGTCGGGCAGATAGCCGTGGCCGGCCAACAGAGAAGGAAGATCCTCCACGGCGCGGGCGAAGGCATGGGCCACGCCAGGTGGCGCGGGGGCGCAGGCACTGCTGAGCCCGATCACGGCGGCGCCTTCGTCGACCCCATCGGGAAGCATCGGGCTGGTCGCGCGCGGTTGCGAAAGTGAGACGAAGTTGCCCGCACCGCGGCGGGCGGTCAGGTAGCCGCGGTCGCGCAGATCGGCATACGCACCGGCGACGGTGGTGCGGCTGAGCGCCAGCACATCGCTCAGCTCGCGTTCGCTGGGGAGGCGGACCTCATGACCCAGGCGGCCGTCGATGACCAGCATCCGGATGCGATCGGCCAGGTCACGGTAGACGGGTGATAGGAACGGACTCGTGCCCAGCAGCGCCCTCATCCGTGACCCCGAGACCCACCGTTCCGCCATAAGGGCCACCCTTTCACGATTGGCTATAGATAACCAGGCCACTTGCCCGGCAGAGTGGGCCGCATGCCGTTCACGTTGAAAGCTGGGCCCCGCTACGACCTGCCCAAGATGACGCCGATAGAGCAGCTGCGTGCCGGTCGGCTGGCGCGCAGGCTGCCGCAGCTGTTCTTCGGGCTGTTCCTGTTCGGTTTCTCGATGGCGATGATGGTCCAGGCGGGGCTCGGTCTGGACCCGTGGGACGTGCTGCACCAGGGCCTGGCCCGGTTCGTACCGTTGAGCTTCGGCACCATCACCATCGGCGTCGGGGTGATCGTGTTGCTGCTCTGGATACCGCTGCGGCAGTGGCCTGGCTTCGGGACCGTCGCCAATGCCATCGTGGTCGGCCTGGCCGCCGACTTCGGCCTCGCCGTCCTCCCCGCGCCGGAATCGATGACCGTCCGCATCACTTTCATGCTGCTGGCTATCGTGCTGAACGGACTCGCCGGCGCGATCTACATCGGAAGCCAGCTGGGTCCGGGTCCGCGGGACGGGCTGATGACAGGGCTGGCTGCACGCACCTCCGGGAGTCTCCGACTGATCCGGACCAGCATCGAAGTCTCCGTGCTCGTGATCGGCTTCCTGCTCGGCGGCACCGTGGGTGTCGGGACCGTGCTGTACGCGGTGGGAATCGGCCCGCTGGTGCAGTTCTTCCTCCCGCTGGTGGCCGTCCGAGTCGAACGCCCGACGCGCCTTGGTGCGACGAATGCTGCAGCTACTGCGCTGGAGTCGGCCTAGTTTCCGACGTCACCCTCGGCTGGTCAATAGAGTGTGGCCATGACATCTGACGTTCGCGGCACCACCAAGCAGGCGGGTGCGAAGCTGCAGCAGAACAAGGGCTATCGCGTACTCGTGGCGGTCGGCCTGATCAGCTATGGGCTGGTGCACCTGCTGATCACCTGGATCGCCGTTCAGCTTGCCTGGTTCGGGCGAAAGGGTGACGTCTCCAGCCAGGGCGCCCTCGGGGAGCTGGCGAAGCAGCCCTTCGGGTTCGTCCTGCTCTGGGTGGCGGCCATCGGCTTCTTCACGCTCGTGCCGTGGCAGGCGATCGAGGCCGCAACGGGACACCGTGACAAGCAGGGCGCCCGACGCGTGCGACGCCGGATCGGCTCCGCCGGACGCTCCATCGTCTATCTGGCGCTGGGGATCAGTGCTGCAGGTTTTGCGCTGGGGTCGCGGGCGCACTCGGGAACGAGTCAGCGGACGCTGACGTCGAGGCTGATGGGGGCGCCGTTCGGGCAGCTGCTGGTGATCATCCTGGGGGCTGCCGTGATCGGCGTCGGCATTTATCTTGTCGTCAAGGGGGTCCAGCAGAAGTTCAGGGATGACCTGCGTGGGGGCGTGGGCAAGGCTGCCATCCGGCTCGGCATTGTGGGTTACGTCGCCAAGGGCATCGTCCTGGTCGTCATCGGTCTGCTGTTCGGCTATGCCGCCATCACCCACGACCCCAAGAAGGCCGGCGGGATGGATACGGCGCTGAAGATCTTGCGGCAACAGGCATTCGGGCCGGCCTTGTTGACCATCATGGCGCTCGGCATCGCCTGCTTCGGACTCTTCTGCTTCGTCTGGGCGCGCAACGCCAAGCACGACACCATCTGAGCGGTGAATCGACCGGGGCCTTCGCTGAGCGGATGAGTCAGCTGTTCACGAGAAAGGCAATCAGGATGAAGAGCGCAACCGCGACCCAGATGGCTCCCCAGATGAGGGCGGCTTTGCGTAGGCCGCGAGTTTCGGCTCGACGCCCGGCGCGTCTCAGCGTCCACGCTGCGAGGCAGATTCCGCCGATGGCTGCCGCGACAAAGACAATCGGTCCGGTGGGGTAGCCGACGCTCAATACATCCCAGATGATGACCAGCACCAGTCCGAGCGACATCAGGTGGATCCGCCACTGGGTCGGTTGCCTCGGTGCAGACCTCTCCGCGGATTCTGATATCGGCCGGGTCCCCGGCACTTGTGCAGTTCCAGTCCTGTCTGCAGATCCACGGCCAGGATCTGCGTCGAGAGGGGACGCGCGCTCTCGGGCATGTCTTCTCGGTGGGGACTTCTCTGGGTCCGGGTTCAGCAACCGGTCGATCTCACGTCCGACGCTCTCGGCGACGTCAGGTCGTCGCCGAAGACGTGCAAGCAACTGCGCGGCGACCTCCCGATCCACCGGGTCGTCGAGATAGATCCTGAGCTCGGCCACCAGATGCACCTGATCCTTGAAAGGCAGGGACTGAGCCTCAATGGCCTCTCGGAAGGTGTTCATGTACGAGATGGGTGCGGCGGGTGGTGCAGGCAGAGGATTAGGTAGCGCCGGGGGTGCAGGACGCGAGGCGACGGCGCTGACCAGAGCGATGGCAGCCTCGACTGATCGCACCCGATAGTCGACGATCTGGGCGTTTGCGACCGATGGAGGCGCGAGTTGCACCGCCACGTTGTTGACCATCACCGGCAATACCGGTCTTCGCAACTGGATCGCATAATCCAACTCCGACGCGCAGGCGCGCGAACGCAGCGAGTCCGGGCTCAGGGCGAAGATGAACAGCGTGCAGGACCGGATCTGCTCCAGGATGGTGTCCCACCAGATCTGCCCGCCGGTCAGCTCGCGGTCCATCCAGACGTCCAGGTGTGCACGATCGATGTCGGCGGCAAGGGCCTCGACCGCGGCACGATCCTGGTTCGCATAACTGATCATGATCGACATGGCTCACCCGATCGTCATCGATACGATCAACGAATGGCAATGACCGGGGCCCCGACATTCCCAGATCTCAGCCTAGGACCTTCGTAGCGCCGTCACAATCGTCAGTGTCGGCCGGGGTGGGGGATTGCCCTTGGACAGACTCAGGGCGCGTGGCCTTTCGGGCTCAGGGCGGGTGGTGGCCCTTCGACAGGCTCAGGGCGCGTGGCCTTCGGGCTCAGGGCCGGTGGTGGCCTTTCGATAGGCTCAGGGCGTGCGTGGTGGCGCTTCGACGGGCTCAGGTGGCATCGGCGGTTGGCACGGGTCCGCGACCTTCTCCCCATGCCGGACCTACCGCTACGCCCTGACCCGGACCTGGGGTGTGGCCGGCGACGGGGTTGGCCGGGTGCTTCCGTTCATCCTCTTGAACCCGTCGACGGCGACGGAGTCGGTGCTGGATCCGACAGTCCGACGTTGCGTCTCCTTCGCCGCCCGGCTCGGTTATGACGGTGTCACCATCGTGAACCTCTTCGCCTATCGGGCCACGGAGCCACGCGAGCTGAAGTTGCATTCCGATCCGATCGGGCCGGACAACGACGAGAACATCCGCACGATAGCCGGCACCGCTGAGCAGGTAGTGCTCGGCTGGGGTCGTGAGGGCAGTTATCTTGGCCGCGATCAGGCCGTGCTGTCCCTGCTCGGTGATGTCCAGCTCTACCGGCTGGGCTCGGCCACCAAGACCGGGGCTCCACGGCATCCGCTCTACCTGCCGGGCGACAGTCCACTCGTTCGCCATCGTGGGGCGTAAGGTTTCAAAGCATGGCGAGCGAGAAGGTACACCTCACCGAGGAGAAGGTCACCCTGCTCGCCACCTTGTACGGCCGGGCGCTCGACAGCCGGGCCCAACGTCCGATCCTCGCCGACCGTACGCTGACGAGGTCACCCAGAAGATCAACTTCGACTTCGCCCGGACCAAGATCACTCCGACAGCTGCGCGCTCCGTGGCGCTCAGGGCGAAGCTGTTCGACGACTGGGCATCCGCCTTCTTTGTCGATCACCCTCAGGCGGTCGTCGTGCATCTCGCCTCGGGTTCACTCGTGTGACAGCGATGACCGCCTCCCGTGCCCTGAGGAGGGCCGGCGTCTGGTGGAAGCTTGACGCCTTCCCCGCCGAGCCGTCGGCGGTCTACGCTCAAATCATGGGCGCATACATCCGCAATATCGTCATCGAGGGCCCTGACGCTCGGGCACTCGCCACCTTCTACGCCGAACTGCTGGGGATGAAGATCATCCGCGAAGACTGGCTGGTCGTCGCCAAGGACGAGGAAAGCTTCCCGCGTCTCGCCTTCGACGAGAACCCCGACTACCAACCGCCGCGTTGGCCGGATCCCGCCTACCCGCAGCAGATGCATCTCGATCTGCACGTCGACGATCCCGAGAAGGCTCAGGAGGTCGCGCTGCGGCTGGGTGCGACTCGACTTCCCGACCTGGGTGGCAGTTGCCCGGTCTTCGCAGACCCGGCGGGCCACCCTTTCTGCCTCTGCGGTGCCGGCCAGTAAGCCTAGGGAAAGTACGCCGAGCCCTGCGTTAGTGGATCATGGACTCGGCGATCTGGAGGCCACCGGTGACCACATTGGCTGTCGCCATCACGCCTATCGCCACCGCCTTCGGGATCTCTTCGGTGTTGACCGCCACCGCATAGCTGATCCGTGAGATGTAGGCCGTCAGAGAGCTCGTCTCGTCCACGATGGCGATGCTCCGGTCTGCTCCGACCGGCTTCTGGGACAGCTCGTAGAAGTGCCAACAGCTGTACGCGAGCGCTGGGAGGACCAGCACCGAGTCGACGATTGCTCCAACCCCTCGACCGTCCGAGACCGAGAAGACCTTGAGCGAAAGGTTGTCCTTGAAGGTATCCTGCGCCGGACCGGAGAAGAGCAGCATGGCGAGGATGCGGAATCCCAGCGTGACCCGCCCCACCCAGATGACCTCCGTGTTCTCGACCGGGTCGTGCGGCGCCAGCACGCTGGCGACGCCGCCGGAGACGCCGCCCAGGATGCCGGCAACCGCGGCGGGGATGCTCCAGGGGTTGGTCGCGTCCTCTTCGGCTGCTTCGAAGCTCGACAGGATCGCCGACACGAGCGAGCAGAATCCCGAGACTGCGTGGCCGCTGACGTGCACCGCCTGGGCCGTCCCCGCAGAGAGCGAGAGCGGTCCGGACGCCCCTGCGTCGCGGGCAAGTCCGTTCGGCGCTGCAGCCGCCACCTCCAGGTTGTGGGCAGCGGCCGATGGCTTACTGAAGGCCTGGAGAAGAGTCGGGAAGTCGGCAGCGTTGATCAGGAACGTGGTGTCCGGGTCATCCGGGAAGGGCGCCGCGCCCTCTGCCGCCTTGTAGATCAACGTGACGGGGATCGCGGCGATCCAGCAGGCCACCTCCAGGAACGAGAACTCCGCGATCCCGAGGTCACTCAAGATGTCCGAGATGACGGGAATGTGGATGGGGGTGTCCAGCAGCGCCACGGCGTCCTTGGCTACGTCGTAGAGGACATCGAGCAGCGCGTCGATCACGTGCCTGGCGGTCTCGAGGCCGAGATCAGCGACGACCGCCACCAGCGCCTTGAGTGACTCGGTCAGTGTCATGCTGTTGAAGTCGGTGGCAAGGTCTTGCAACCGCGAGATCGTCTCGCTGATCGTGTCCGCCTCCTGAGCCAGGGCTTCGAGCAGCACCTCCACCGGGTTGGGCGATGGTTGGGGGACCGGTGCTGGCCTCACCTGCGTCGCGCTCTGGGCGTTGTTCTGGTAGTGGTGGGCGAGCAGGGAGCCTGGGGCGCTCTGGCCCGCAGTTGGGGTCGAGGTGCTGTTGGGTGTCCTGTCCCCGTCGGCCCCGAGTCCGTCCCAGCTGCTGGTGCCGGCCCAGGCGTTGATGGTGCCCTCGACTGAGGTGATCATCGTGTCCAGTTCCGACTTCACTACCTCGATCTGGTCGACCTGGTAGTCGAGGAAGGTCCGGACGATATTTTCGATCACCTTCTTGGTGCGGGTGAAATCCGCCCACTCGAACAGGAACTCCAGATACTTGATCAGGTCCTCGACCGCCGTCTTCACCATGGTGTACAGCCATTGGACGGCCGCCACCACCTTCTCGACGCAGTCGAGGACGCAGTGGTACGCCTCTCCGGCGAGGGTGACGATGAAGTTCCAGACCCCTGTCGCGGTGTCCTCCACAACCTGGATGACATGGTCCACATCATGCTTGAGGCGCTCGAAGAGGTCGCCGGCGTCCACGAGGATCGAGCTGAGATCGCCGACGGGGGTGGTGAGGACAAAGCTGGTCAGGCCGCGAGAGAGCGGCTCGGCTCCGACCATTCCGCTGACCTGGCCCGCTGGTGCGGGCCGGTTGGCGACGGCGGCGTAGGCGGCAGCCAACTGCTTGTTGCCGTCCGCGACCTGTTGCAGCAACCCGGGGTCGGTGCCGGGAGCGATCAGCGGTCGAGTGGTGCCGTCAGGGGCCTTGATCGTTGCGGTCGACAGCAGATCGGGGGAGTCGAGACTGGCTGCTTTGCTGAAGACCTTCTCCATCGGGTTGATGGTGGTGGTCTGCCCGTCGACGGAGACGTACAACCGACTTCCGGCGAGCGTGTCGACCGCCTCGACGATAGTGATCACTCCCAGCGCGTCGGTCTCGGCCTGGACCGGTGTCGGTCCGAGCACGTAGTACAGATAGTTGAGGTAGACGCTGCTGACGCAGCTGGCGCTGATGGCCACCTGTAGCCCCGGTACGGGCTGGCTGTTGGCATCAAGCACCTGGATGCGCGTGGTGTAGGAGCTGTAGCTCTGAGCGGGAGTCGTGGCGACCGGCGGCGGCAGAGTGATGGTGCGGAACGTCCAGAGAGTGGCTCCGGGTGACTTGACCGCCTTGACCAGAGTGCTCGCGCCCGTGTGCGCGAAGAAGGTGTTGGCGCTGTTGGCCCGGTCCAGGTAGGGGGAGAGCTGCTCCACTCCGGTGAGGATGGGCATCGGGACCGACCAGCTTGTGCTGTTGCCGAGCTGGTCGAGCGGGCAACTGGTGTAGAAGACTTCGTCGCTGCCGTTGAGCCCCCAGACCGTCACCTGTTGGTCGTCGATCGCGGCGAAGAGGTCGCGCACTCCCGCGAACATCTCATTCTGCAACAGTGCGGTCGCGGTGGCGTTGTTGGCTTGTCCAGCACTGCTGAAGTGGTACAGCGTGCCGTTGGCCGTGGCGTAGAGGTCAGAGCTGTTGTCCGGGTTGCGACAGACGGCGATGGAGTCGGGGTGCAGGTTGCCCGGAAGTTGCAGGATGTCCGGCGAGGCCGGCACGTTCGGGTTGTAGGGGTTGTACAGCGGCTGGTAGGTGAACTGGGTCTGCCCGTCCACTTGGCCGCTGGTATACAGCCCGTCGATGGGCTGGTTGACCCGTCGCCCCAACGAGCTGCGATAGCTGCCGGCCGCCAAGTCGACCGCCACGTCGTGGGGATGCCAGGCGTACCCTCCGCTCTTGTTGACGTCGATGTAGTAGCGGAGCACCAGATTCTCACTGCTGGTCGGGTCGCGCAGCACGTCGACGACGATGTACTCGCCGTCGGACGCTTCGCTGATCATCACGCCGACCACCTTGAGCTGGGGCAGTGGATGGTCCGGATCGTCGAAGGGATAGCCAACCCAGACTGGCTGCGCGGTCCAGGACAGGTCGGAGTCGGAGTTGGCCAGGCTGAGATACAGATGGTCGTGCTGACCATCGCCCAGCACCATGCCCAGGTGGACGCTGGAGCCGGCTGCGGTCGGGCACTCAGCCGAGGTGAAGTCGCGACAGACGACGCCGGTCGCCCCGGCGAAGTCCTGCTCGATCTGGCCCGTGCTCAGGTCCGACCGGATCCAGCCGGCCCGGTCTCCGGCTACCTCTCGGGTGACGTAGAACACCTGGTCGGTGCCGATGGAGAACAGCAGGGAGGTGCCCTGAGAGGTCTGCAGGGCCTCAAATTTGGCTTGCGGTGACAGGATCTCGGCCTGCAGGTAGTTCTGCATCAGCTCGGTGGAGTACGTGACGGTGTGACTGGTCATGGCAGGAGTCCTCGCTCTGTGGCGCGGCGACGCAATGAGGGAGCCCGTGCGTCGCTCAGCCGGGATTCGACAGGGTGCTTCAGCTGGGGTCGGAGTAGGTGATGTGGGAGACCAGATCCTGGTTGTCCGAGAATGCCACCGACTTGAAGGCGAACGTCGCCCCGCCCGGGAAGACATAGTTCTGCACCAGGGAGGCCGGGATGTCGGTGAGGTTGGTGGCGGTGAAGTTCCGGACCCATCCCGAGACGTCGTCGATGATGCGGTTCAGGTCGGTGAAGAAGTTCAGGAACCCGTTCGTGGACGGGTTCTGCGAGTTGTCGGAGGTCGTCGACGCCAGGGTTGTGGCCAGCTCACCGTGCTCTCCGACCGAGAGCGCGTAGGTGTCGGTGATGGTCCGGTCCACCACGTTGCCGTCCCCGGACGTCTGCATCACCCGTACGTAGAGGTAGACGACCAGGTGCTGGACGATGGTGATCGTACTGCCGGAGACACTCACAGTGAGGTCGTAAGACGGCTTCAGCTCCAACTTTCCCATGTCGTCATCGAGACCGGCCGCGTCCTCGGCGTCACTGTCGTAGTGGAACGTGAGGATGACCGGCCCGGTGGGCGGCGTGGTGACCGTCGGTGTCTGGTCCGCCGTGAGTCTCCAGCTGAAGTTTGTTGTCGCATCGAGAAAGCCGGACAGCCAGACTCGCACCCAGGCCAGGAAGCTGTTGGCGGCTGCGGAGTACTGGAGCTGGTTGCGGAAGTAGCCGGCCAACGAGGTCCGGTTGATGGCGACGACCCCGTCGTAGTCGGCCTCCTCGGACGGGTCGATCCAGTTCCAGCCGAACGCCACCGCTGGCGGCAGCGTGTTGCCGTCGGCTGCGCACAGGTAGTTGAGGGTGGCGAGGTTCTGCTGGTCCTGGGTGGGCTGGGCCACCGGCTGTCCGTTGCTGCCAAGGAACGGGGAGACCTCGAGATTGAGATCGGAGAGAGTGAGCGTGGCGGCTGGGGGGCTGCCGTGCGTAATGGTGCATCCCAGGACCGGCGCCCCTTCTTTGGCGAGAGCCGAGAAATAGGCGCCGAGAAATTCCTGCTGGAGGACGCTGTACAGTTTCGTCCCCGGCGCGACACCTGAGATGGTCGGAAGAGATTCTAGGGCGGCATTATCGAGGTCGAAGAGCAATTGCTGCACGCTGAAAGCCTGACCACCGAGGTTTCCGATCTCCTGCCGCACATCCGGCGGCAAAGTGGAATAGGCACTGCTGTCCGTTGTCGAGAGCCGCAGGTCAACCTTGGAGGAGAAGATCCACGGTGCCCCCGCTGGCTGGCACTGGTTCATCCAGGACGGCTTCGTGTAGCCACTGCCGGGATCGAGATCGACGACGGTGAACTCCGCACACAGCAGGTTGAAGCCCACTACGGAGGTGTCGGCGCCGAGGCAGACTAGATCGGGCATCTGCGCCGGCGGAATGCCCGGCGGCAGGCCCAGTTGCGCTCGAAAGCCCATCATGAACCGGGCGGCAATCAGGTTCTTCAGGTCCTGGCTGGTGTCTGGGTCAGCATCTGCGGGTACCGCGAACGGGTCGGTGCCGTTGGCGCTCTGCACCAGGTCGTCGTAGTCGATCTGGGTGGGGTTTCCGGCGTCGTCCGCGATGTAGCAGATCGAGACCACGGGTTCGGTGAGATTGGCGAGGAAGGTCTTCATGGTCGCATTGATGCTGGCTTGCGTGGTGGCCACGACAAAGTCATACCCATATTGTGAAGACGACAGGTTGGACTGCGATGCGCTCATGGCGGCGCTCCCCGTTCTGTGGAGTGGAGGGTCGAATAGATAACGGAACGATAAACGGGAATGCACCGTCGGCAACGCCGGCTCAGACTCGGACGAATATCCGGTGCGGAGCTTTGTCATCGACCTTCCAAAGGGAATGATGGCACCAAAATCCGACGCTGTCATCAGTCTTTAGGCAACAATTTTCAACGCGTCTGTGCGGAGCGTTAACCGGCGCCACAGGTGTGGCAGAGCTGATCGCACCGACGCGGATCTGCGGCGGCTTGTTGACCGGATAGGCTCCTGGCGTGTCCCAGCCTGTTGTCGTCTCCGGTGCGCTGAGGCCACCGGGGAGCGTGGCCTGACGTTGTCAGCCTCATCGCCTGATCCGTCCGTGATCATTGCCAAGCTGCGCGCAGCCGGTTGCGTCTTCGCCGAGGACGAGGCGCGGTTGTTGATCATGAGCACCGACTCGGCCGCCGAGCTGGCGATCATGGTCGAACGACGCGTTGCCGGCCTGCCGCTCGAGGTCGTGATCGGTTGGGCCGAGTTCTGCGGCCTGAGAGTCGAGGTTGACCCAGGCGTCTTCGTTCCCCGGCGTCGAAGCGAGTTGCTGGTTCGCGAGGGTGTAGCAGCCGGTCGCACCATCGGCCAGTCGCGATCACCGGTGGTGGTGGACCTGTGCTGTGGTTCGGGAGCGGTGGGCGTGGCTGTGGCCATGGCCCTGGACGGTTCCAGGCTGTTTGCCGTCGACCTGGAGGCCGCCGCTGTCCGTTGCGCCCGGCGGAATGTGGAGACCGTGGGCGGCCAGGTGTTGGAAGGTGATCTCTACGACCCGTTACCGGCCTCACTTCTGGGTCACGTCGACATCCTGGTCGCTAACGCTCCCTACGTGCCGACCGCAGCAATCTGGCTGATGCCGCAGGAAGCGCGTGTACACGAGCCAAAGCTCGCCCTCGACGGTGGCACGGACGGTCTGTCGGTGCTTCGGCGGGTGATCGCCGACGCGCAGTCCTGGCTGGCTCCGGGCGGCTCGCTGCTGGTCGAGTCCAGTGAGCAGCAGGCACCGGAGCTGATGGAGATGGTCGCTGCTGCCGGCCTGATGCCTCGGCTGTCCCAGCTGGACAATCTCGACGCCACGGTGATCATCGGCACGCGTGCTGACGGCTGAACGCTCTGCCGCTATGAATCACGCGCTGGAATGAAAACGTGGCTCAGCCAGTTCGCCTCTAGGTGAAAGCGATGACCTACAGCAGCTATGGCAACCCCGATGTCCTCGAACTGTCCGATCAACCGATGCCCAAAGTCGGTCCAGGCATGGTTCTGGTCAAGGTGAGAGCCGCCGCAGTGAACCCGGTGGACTGGAAGGTGATGGGCGGCTACCTGGATTCGATGCTGGACATCGAGTTTCCGGTCATCCCAGGCTGGGACGTGGCCGGGGTGGTCGAGTCGGTGGGCGTTGACACGCCGCAGTTCGCGCCTGGCGATGAAGTCATCGCCAACGGCCGCAAGGACTACGTCCACGGTGGGACCTTCGCCGAGTACGTCGCCCTTCCCACCCGCCTGCTGGCGCGCAAGCCCCGCGCGCTGAGCTGGGAGCAGGCGGCCGGTCTGCCCCTGGCCGGACTGACCGCTGCTCAGGTGCTGAAGCGACTCGCGCTCCGTTCGGGCGAGACGCTGCTGATCCACGGAGGTGCAGGGGGAGTGGGGTCACTCGGTGTCCAAATCGCCGCCGCGTACGGGGCGCGGGTGATCGCCACCGCCTCGGAGCGCAACCATGCGTTCCTTCGCTCGCTCGGCGCGGAGCCCGTGTCCTACGGCGAGGGGCTGGTCGACGCCGTTCACGGGCTGGCTCCCGGGGGAGTCGAGGTCGTGGCTGACTTCGTCGGTGGTGTCCTCGACGTCACGCTCGCGGTACTCAAGCCGGACGGCAGACACGCGTCGATCGCCGACCCGGAAGTGGAGAAGCACGGCGGGACCTGGATGTGGGTCAGCCCGGAGGGCGCTGACCTGCAGGAGCTGTCTCAGCTGGCAGACGACGGACAACTCACAGTGGAGGTGACCAAGACGTTCCCGTTGGAGCAGGCGGCCGAGGCCTACCGATTGAACATCGAGGGTCACACCCGCGGCAAGATCGTGCTTACCGTCAGCTGACGTGACGCGGCACCCATCCACCGCTTGCACTGCTCCGAATGACCAGTAGAGCGGTTCCACCCCTCGGCCATTGGCCCTAGGGATCGGGTCGTCGCCATCGGGGTTGGATCGGCTCGCGCAGTCAGTGGTGCGCGCGACGACCGGGGCAGGCGCCGATCCAGCGCGAGCAGACGTCGTTGTCGCGTGCTCCGTGCGATGCCGGCCCGCTGGATGCGCCGTCCTCGGAGCACACCCTTCCCTCCATGAGGAGCAGCAATGTTTGGTCAGAAGACGGTGGTTGACATGATCAACCGCAGTGCAGAGAACGAGGCGGATCGCCGTACCTTCCTGAGGACCGCCGGGTTGGCGAGCCTCGGAGCCGTCGGGAGTGCGAGCCTGCTTGGGGCGGGGACGACGCCGGCCGTCGCCGCGCCCAGCGGTGCGCCGAGTGACAGTGCGGTGCTGAACTTCGCCCTGAACCTGGAGTATCTGGAGGCGGAGTTCTATTCGAACGCGGTGTACGGTCACGGACTCGACTCGACGTTGACCGACGGCAAGGGCGCCCGAGGCGGCGTCCGTGGCGGCCGCCAGGTGGCCTTCAAGTCCAAGGCGATTCGCCAGTATGCGCAAGAGATCGCCGGTGACGAGCTCGCCCACGTCCGATTTCTGCGATCCGCGCTCGGATCCGCCAAGGTTGCTCGGCCCAAGATCGACATCCAGGCCAGTTTCACTGCAGCTGCCCGGGCTGCGGGCCTGATCGGGGCCGGGCAGACGTTCGACCCGTACGCGAACGAGAACAACTTCCTTCTTGCCGCCTTCATCTTCGAGGATGTCGGCGTCACCGCCTACAAGGGAGCTGCGCCGCTGATCGACAACAAGACCTATCTGGAGGCGGCCGCCGGCATCCTGGCGGTTGAGGCGTACCACGCCGGCATCGTCCGCTCCAGCTTGTACGCGAAAGGACTGGCCGCCGCCGCGGGCAAGATCTCCATTGCGCGGGACACTCTCGATGGCAGGACAGACCTCGACCAGGAGTTGACCCGGGACGGCGGCATGGCCAACCTGATCCCGACCGACACCAACGGGATTGCTTTCAGCCGCACTGCGGCGCAAGTGCTCAATGTCGTCTACCTGACACCCGAGAAGGCAACCAGGGGTGGCTTCTTCCCGGCGGGCGTGAACGGAGCGATCCGCCAGAGTGGCTCCAACGGATAGCCCTGGCGGCAAGCTTGGGCACCCGCGGCACCGACTTCGCAGACCCTCACTGGATGGGTGCGCCTGGCTGTGGGGTCTGGATCCCACCTGTGGTCCGGACCCCATGCGCACGCTCAGCCCAGCGTAGCTGGATGGTCGAGAATCGATCAGGATTCGAGAAGCGGGAGTCCGCGGGCCGCGGCTAGAGTGGCGATCATGGACATCACCACCGGCAGTCAGGAGTGACGATGACCGGCTCTTCGACCCAGGGAATCAAGACCGTGCTGCATCCCGTATCCGACTTGGCGGCGGCCAAGCGGGTGTACTCCGCCCTGCTGGGGGTGGCGCCACAGGCCGACGGCCCCTACTACGTCGGCTTCGACGCCGAAGGCCAGCACATCGGCCTGGTACCCGGCGGTGGGCCTCAGAAGATGACCTCACCAGTCGCCTACTGGCACGTTGCGGACCTCGAGGCAAAACTGGCCGAGCTGACCGCCGCAGGGGCCACCGTGAAGGAGCCTGCGCATGACGTCGGCGGCGGCCGAATGGTGGCCACCGTCACCGACCCCGACGGCAATGTCCTCGGGCTGCTCCAGGACCGATGACGGTGTCTGCTGCCGACAGAGTCACCCGCGCATGCTGACGAGGACGGAAGCGCCGACGACGGCACCACAGATCGCGGACAGCCACGATCTGATCCGCGTCCACGGCGCGCGCGAGAACAATCTCCAGAATGTCAGCATCGAGATCCCGAAACGTCGGATGACGGTGTTCACCGGCGTCTCCGGCTCGGGTAAGAGTTCGCTGGTGTTCAGCACGATCGCCGCGGAATCGCAACGGCTGATCAACGAGACCTACAGTGCCTTCGTGCAGGGCTTCATGCCGACGCAGGCGCGACCCGACGTCGACGTCCTTGAAGGGCTCACGACCGCAATCATCGTCGACCAGCAGCGGATGGGTGTCGACCCCCGCTCCACGGTCGGCACCGCCACCGACGCCTACGCGATGCTGCGCATCCTGTTCAGCCGACTCGGGCACCCCCACATCGGATCCCCGCAAGCATTCTCCTTCAACGTCGCCTCGCTCAGCGGCGCCGGCGCAGTGACGGTCCAGCGTGCCGGAAGGACCGTGAAGGAACGTCGCAGCTTCACCATCACCGGTGGCATGTGCTTGCGCTGCGAAGGCCGGGGGAGCGTCTCCGACATCGACCTGTCTGCCCTCTACGACGACAGCAAGTCGATCAACGAGGGCGCGCTCACCATCCCTGGTTACAGTGTCGACGGCTGGTACGGCCGAATCTACGGCGGTTGTGGGTTCTTCGACCCGGACAAGCCGATCCGCAGGTTCACCAAGAATGAGCTCGACGCCCTGCTGTACAAGGAGCCGACCAGGATCAAGGTCGACAACATCAACCTGACCTACGAGGGGCTGATACCGAGGATCCAGAAGTCCTTCCTGTCCAAGGACGTCGACACGCTACAGCCGCACATCCGCGCCTTTGTGGAGCGAGCTGTGACGTTCGCCATCTGCCCCGACTGCGGCGGCACCCGGCTCAGCGCGGAGGCCAGGTCGTCGAAGATCAAGGGGACCAACATCGCCGACGCCTGCGCAATGCAGATCAGCGACCTGGCCGAGTGGGTGGCGAGCCTGCACGATCCATCCGTCGGCCCGCTGCTGGGGACGCTGCTGCACACCCTCGACTCGTTCGTCGAGATCGGGCTCGGCTACCTCAGCCTCGATCGACCGTCGGGGACGCTGTCGGGCGGCGAGGCGCAACGCACCAAGATGATCCGTCATCTCGGCTCGGCGCTCACCGACGTCACCTACGTCTTCGACGAGCCCACCATCGGGCTGCACCCGCACGACATCCAGCGGATGAACCAGCTGCTGCTGCGGCTGCGGGACAAGGGCAACACGGTGCTCGTGGTGGAGCACAAGCCGCAGACGATCGCCATCGCCGACCACGTCGTCGACCTTGGCCCCGGCGCCGGTTCAGCAGGGGGCACCATCTGCTTCGAGGGCACGTCCGAGGAGCTGCGGACCAGCGGCACCCTCACCGGCCGTCATCTCGGAGACCGGTCCGCGCTCAAGGAGACGGTGCGCACGCCCACCGGCGCGCTGGGCATCCGTGGTGCGACCGAGCACAACCTGCGTAACGTCGACGTCGACATCCCGCTCGGCGTGCTGTGCGTGGTCACTGGCGTGGCCGGATCGGGAAAAAGCACTCTCATCCACGGCTCCGTCTCCGGCCGAGACGGGGTGGTGTCGGTCGACCAGACGGGAATCAGGGGCTCGCGGCGCAGCAACCCCGCCACCTACACCGGACTGCTGGACCCGATCCGCAAGGCGTTCGCCAAGGCCAACGGCGTGAAGCCGGCGCTGTTCAGCTCCAATTCCGAGGGCGCCTGTCCCAACTGCAACGGCGCCGGCGTCATCTACACCGACCTGGCGATGATGGCCGGGGTCGCGATCACCTGCGAGGTCTGCGAAGGGAGGCGCTTCGACGCCGGCGTGCTGGACTACCGGCTCGGTGGCAAGGACATCAGTGAGGTGCTGGCGATGTCGGTGATCGAGGCCGAGGAGTTCTTCGACACCGATGCGGCGAAGACGCCAGCCGCACACACGATCCTGACCCACCTGGCCGATGTCGGGCTCGGCTATCTCACTATCGGCCAGCCGCTCACCACGCTGTCCGGTGGCGAGCGGCAGCGGCTGAAACTCGCCACCCACCTGGGGGAGAAGGGCGGTGTCTACGTGCTGGACGAGCCGACCAGCGGCCTGCACCTCGCCGACGTCCAGCAGCTGCTCGGCCTGCTCGACCGGCTCGTCCAGTCCGGCAAGTCGGTTATCGTCATCGAGCATCACCTGGCGGTCATGGCGCACGCCGACTGGATCATCGACCTCGGTCCCGGCGCTGGCCACGACGGCGGCCGGATCGTCTTCGAGGGCCCACCCGCAGACCTGGTCGCGGCCCGTTCCACCCTGACCGGTGAGCACCTGGCGGCCTATGTCGCTGGCTGACCGAGTCCAGTAGATCCACCAAGAGCGAGATGACCAGGAGGTTGGAACTGGTTGCGGTCAATACGGTGGTCGGGCTGGTCTGTAGGTGCAGGTCTCTTGTCTCGATCTGGTTGTCCGATAAGCGACATTATGTCAACTCGCGGTCCGCCTCTTGCAACAGATGAAGCAACCGGCGAAGCTCCTCCACCACTGGGCCAGCATCGACGAGTCAGCCGTGTTGGCAGGCCTTCATCGCCGATTGGCAGCCAATTGGCGGCCAATTGGCGCACAGCAGGACGCCCGCGGGGGGTCCAGAGAATTTCACGCACCTGGTCGACCCCGCTGGCCGTTGACCAGTTGGTTGCGAACGCCCGAGTTGTCGGGTCTTGGATCTGGGCGGTGAGTGCTGTCGGGAAGTCCGCCCAGGACACAGTGAAGGGACGCTGCCACATGCGCGTGTGCTTCAGCGGCACGGCGTCAGTGAGTCTCAGGTCGTTGCACGCCTCGGCGACGATCGAGTAAGCGGCGGTCAGCGCCTGCTCGCGTTCCTGCCAGGTCTGGCTACGCAGCACCTGTTGTAGTTTGGGCAACAGGTTGCTGGCTATTTGGAGCCGTGCGAACGCGGTGCCGAGCCATTTGCGATACGGGGCGTAACGTCGTTCGATAAGGAACGATAAGTGCATCAGTGCCGAGACCATCTCTGCTGCAATGAGCGATGAGCCAACATCGTCGCCGACGTACCCGGTCCGGCCGACCAGATTCAATTCGGGGTGCACCCGCCACCATGCTGCGCCGAGCAGGTAGTACCAGACGTCGCGCGGGTAATAGCTCAAGCGTTTCCGGATGTCGTGCAGACCTACCTCGTCGTGGAACACTGCCCCACTGGTGATCTCACACAGCCGATGCTCGGCCAGGCTGATCCAGTCGTAGGCGTCCCATTGTTGAGAGATGTCCAGTCCGAGTTGTGTTTGGAAGTAGTCGGCAACGGTCGCAACTTCCACGTTGGTCGGAACACCTCCATACCTAGGGGGCATGCTGCCGGCAAGTTCTTCTTGCAACGTGCCGACAATCTCTGAGTCCGCGTTATCGAGGTGAAGTACGACGCGAGCTGTCCAATCGTGGTCGGTGGACATAGTGTCGTCGAAGCCCAGCACCTCAGATCCTCGACCCATGAGTGCGGCCGCGTGCCGAAGACCTGGGAACGCCTTCGTGAGTAGTGGCCGGATTGCCTCACGGTAGAAATCTTCACTTAGTTGCAAGCCTGATCGGTGATCCATGGCTCGGTACCTTTCGCCCCATTAATCCGCAAGAACATTCTCATGTGCCAACAGGGGAAAATCAAGACTAATCAGGAAGGTCAGTAGTTATAACCATGGAGCCTGGTAGAGCCAATTATATCATCATTCGGCTACCCATGCCTATCGGAGAAAGCCAATTTGGACGGGTTCTTTTCAACGAGCTGTAGCCGCTAATACTCAGAATGAAATAAGTGCTTTGGATCACGGCGTTCCACCTCAGGGCACCTTCCCCACGTTGGTCGCCGCGGCGAACTACGCTTGCGGAGAGTACGGTCGTTCCGCTCCGGCGGTGGATCATCCAGCTCATGTACACGGAAGACGTCCGGCGTCCAACAGGTGGGGCGCGCCGGGCTGAACGACTTCCTGACAACCGAACAAGGGCAAGATCTGGAGAAGGTCGGCATGGGATGGGGCTCTCCGGAGGACGTCTCTGCGACCGCAGCCATGGTGTTCTACAGCTTTGCAGATCGAGCCAGACGCCTCGCCGTCAGGGACGGCGCTACGTTTCCTCGAACTGATGTTTGACGTCCCGGGGCGGCAGCTGCCATCGCACCCTTGGTGGAATCTGGCCACCCCGGCCGAAGCGGCGGCAGGAGCGCCTCCGGCCGTAATCACGGCTGCTCCCTATGCCCTTTCCATCGGGTCGGTCCCGCTCCGGCTGGCAGGCGGCGCGGCACAGTGGCGGTAACCCCCGCCCCGGCTCTCCGGCCCGGTCACCCGACACGCATCTTCGTCGTTGTCGGGTGGACACTACCCGGTTCGGTAAAACAGTTCGGGGTCGTCCTCGTCCAGGCCTTCAAGGCGGCCACAGCTTAGCCATCCGACGGACTCCAGCAGGGCCTGCATGGGTGCGTTCGACTGATTGGTTGAGGTGAACAGTCGACCACTGACCCGGCGTCTGGCGTCGTCGATCAGCTCGTGCCCAATGCCAGAGCGGCGATGCCTCGCGTCAACATAGAGAAGTTGGAGGAAGCTGGCACCAAACCACCAGGGCGCGAGCACGTAGTAACCAACGGGCGTCGAGTCGCGCCAGGCGACGCGAAGGCGGCCCTCGCGAAGAGCCGTGCGCAGCTCGGACTGCCTTCCGAGGTCTCCCCTTGACGCGATCTGGTCAATGGCGAAGACAGACTCGAGGACTGCCTTATCGCTTGGGAGCGGTGAGGAAATCGTCTGTCTGGTCATTGGGTGGGCTGTCTGGTGCAGCGGCTAGGTGGCCCGGCGCCGACTGCGTTGGAGAGGCGACTGGGCCAGGCCCGGAGACTCTCCACGTCAGCAGGAAGGCTGGCGATGAGGTCTCGGACTGTTCGTTCGTGAATCGTCTCGGTTTGGTCCGGCCGAGATGATGCCTCGACGTTGCGGAGAAGCCAGTCGAGGTCGGCCAGCTCCGCCGTCATCGCGAGTGAGTCGGCATGCAGTGCGTCGCCACCGGCCGCACGGTAGGCCAGAACGAAGTCCAGCACGGCGTCGTCGGTCTCGGCGAACGACGTAGCGCTCACAATGAGCTCGACGTCGGCGAGGACTGGGCCGGCATAGTCCCAGTCGGTGACCACGAGCTGGCCAGCCTCGGAGATCACCGTGTTCTTCGGGTCATAGTCGCCGTGGCTCAGTCGCATGGGCCGTCGTTGTCGGCGAAGCTCGTCGAGGTCGGCCGCCAGAGACTGTACGAGCGGTGTGAGGTGGCTCAGGTCTGCAGCAAATCGGTGGCCATGCTGAGTTGCTGACTGCACGGCCCGGTTCCAGCGATTGAGGTCGAGGTGTGGCAGTTGGGAGGTGTCTCCGGCGACGTGGTGCATGGCATGAAGTCGACCGAGATAGGTGCCAGCTTGTTCGATCAGAGCATGATCTAGCGGTCGATGAGCCGGTTCTCCGAAGACCCATTCGTGGCTGCGCACGAGCCGCGGTTCGGTGGTGCCTGGGAGTTCAACGATCCAATCGCCTTGCCGCAGGACCGGTGCGGGCACCGGGATCAGGCCCGTTTCGAGGACACGCCTCTCCAGCGCCATTCCGCGGCGGAGCCGTCGCTGCTGAGCATGGGACATGGCAGGAGCAAAGAGCTTGATCGCGAAGGTCCCCTTCGTGGTGTCGACCCGATACACGACGTTCGACCAGGCCTGGGCGACGGCTCTGGGGCGCTGGGTGAGGTCGCCGAGGCCGAAGGCGAACGCCGCTGACTTCACCTCCTCGATGTCTGCTGCCCTCATCCCGGCGGACCGGTGAGCACTGTCGGCACGTACTCGAGCAGCTGGAGCCGGCCGTCGAAGGTACGGCTGGCGACCATCTCCAGGCCGACGTCGGGATAGCCGTCGTAGATCCGCTCACGCCCGGTGCTTCCGGTGATGACCGGGAAGACGACCACCCGGAATCGGTCGACGAGGCCGGCCTTCAGCAACGACCGACACAAGCTGAGGCTGCCGATGGTGCGCAAGCCACGGGTGCCTCCCGAGGCCTTCAGCGACCGCACGGCCTCGACGGTTTCAGCGTTCACCAGGCGCGTGTTGGCCCATGCCAACGGCTCGGTCAGGCTCGAGGAGAACACGACCTTGGACATTTCGGTGAGCTGCGCGAGGCTCGCGGCGTCGGCTGTGGCCGCAAAGCCCGACATCAGGCGATACGTCGTTGCCCCCATCAAGATGGTGTAGTCGCGTTCCGGCGACTGGTCGAGCCACGCCAGGTATTCGGGTCCCTCGAGGCCCCAGTAGCCCGGCCAACCTTCTGCCGAGCCGTAGCCGTCGAGCGAGGTGATGAAGTCCACCAACAGTTCTGGCATCGAGTTTCCTCTCACCCGGGCAGTGTGCAGGTCAGCCGCTGAACGTGACGTCTTTGGTCTCCACGACGCTGGCGGTGCGTCCGGGCGCGGACTGTTCGCGCCAATAGAGGTTCGTGTGGGCGATGACCTGGTCTGGCGGCGGAGCGCCCCAGGCACTCAGGTCCTCCGTCGTATGCGCGTCTGCGACGAGCGTCACGTCATAGCCGCGCGCGAAGGCGCCATGGATCGTGGACCGGATGCAGGCATCCGTCTGCGCGCCGGTCACCACCAGGTGCCCAACTCCCGCCTGGGCTAGCACCCCTTCCAGGTCGGTGTCCTCGAAGGAGTCGCCGTAGGTCTTGTGCACCAACGGTTCTGACTCCCCACGGGGCAGTTCCGGGACGTACTCCCAGGCATCACTCCCCTTCTCCAGCTGCTCGTCGGAGTGCTGGACCCAGACGATCGCCGTCCCCTCTCCGCGTGCCTTGAGCACAAGCGTCCCGATGTTGGCGACGACCGCATCGCGCTGGTGCGCCTCGGCCACTACGCCGTTCTGCACGTCGATCACGAGCAGGGCGCTGTTGGGGCGATCTGGCAGGGTGGTCATGACGTTCTCCTCTGCTGCTGGGGCGGGACTCTTGCCACCGTGACCACGTTAGCCCGAACCACCGACAGTCGTCGCTGCTCCGGAGCACCTCAACGCCCGAGGTTCTCCCTGATCCACACCGTCATATCACTCTGGCCACGGTTGGCCCAGGAGAAGTACGGGACCGCGGTGAGCTCGACCTCGACCTGCGACGGTGGCCGACTGCTGTAGAGCTCGTCGGTGACCGCGTGGTCTGCGTGCGCCGTACCGTGCACGCTCACCACACCGGTCCTCGGGTCGGGACGCTCGGTCAACTCCGCGCTCCTGTCCAGAACGATCCCCCGCACCGGCTCTTCATGATCAACTCCTTCGAGGCAGAACACGATCGGGCCACGTTCCAGGGCCACCTTGCCGGCGGCCGAGGCGACCCGAGGGTGGGCCCAGGTCCGCCGGATGCCCATCCCCAGGTCGATGTCGACGGTGTCTCCCCCGGCCCAGTCCCGCTCCAGCACGAGATAGCCGTCACGAAGGGTGAGCGGCAGCTCTGCACCGTTCAGCGTGGCTGTCGGCCGGCTCCAGCCGGGGATCCGGACCGCAAGGACATGTCGCTGTCCGTCGACCGCCGGCTCGATGATGATCTTCGTGACACCGTCGCGCGGATAGCGGCTCTGCTGCCGTACGACGAAGGTGCCGCTGCTGGTGCTGAAGCGCGCCTCGCCCTGGACGAAGAGGTTCACCACAGCTTCGCCGTCACCCTGGGCATACACATAGCGCTGCAGCTCGCTGAGCAGCCGCGCCAGGTTGGGCGGGCAGCAGGCGACGCCGAACCACTCGTGCCGGTGCACGTCACCGCTGCTGGCCAGCGGGTTGCCGTAGAAATAGCTGGTGCCGTCCGCCGAAGCTCCACTGAGGACGCCGTTGTAGAGGGCGCGTTCAAGCACGTCGACATAGCGGCCGTCGGCGCGCCCGTTGGCCATCCGCTGCGCCCATTGGACCAGTCCGATGGCCGCGCAGGTCTCGGCGTATCCGTGCTCGTCCGGCAGGTCGTAGGCGGGCCCGAAGCCTTCAATGGACGGATCCGAACCGAGCCCACCGGTGAGGTACATCTTCCGCTCGGTGACGTCCTCCCAGAGCCTGCTGACGGCCTCAGCCAAGGCCGGATCACCCGTCTCCGCCGCCAGATCCGTGATGGCCGAGCACATGTACATCGCCCGCACGGAGTGACCCACCACCGCATCCTGCTCGACGACCGGACGGTGGCTCTGGTTGTACTCGCGGAACCGCTGCGCCTGCCGTGGCCGCTGCGGGAAGACGGGTCCGAAGTAACCGGGCGTGCCGCGCCGCTGTTCCTCGAGCTCGAAGTAGAACGGCTGGGTTCCCCGCGCATCGATCAGCCGCCGGCTCAGGACCAGGTACCTCGAATCCCCCGTGACCCGGTAGAGCTTGACCAGCGCGAGCTCGATCTCCTGGTGCCCGTCGTAACCACCCGCGCAAGGACCGTCCGGGGCGAACACGGCATCGATCAGGTCGGCATAGCGGCGGACGATGTCCAGCAGCCGGGTCTTCCCGGTGGCTTCGAAGTGCGCTACGCCCGCCTCGATCAGGTGCCCGGCGCAGTAGAGCTCGTGTGCGTCACGCAGATCGGTGAACCTCTCCCCCGGCTTGACCACGGTGAAGTACACATTGAGATAGCCGTCGTCCTGCTGCGCTCCTGCCAGCAGTTCGATCGCCTCGTCGACGGCCGCCTCGAGGTCGGGATCTGCGGTGGTGGCCAGGCAGTAGCTGGCCGCCTCGATCCACTTGGCGACGTCGCTCTCCCAGAAGATGTGCGGCTCGCCCGGATCACCCGGTCGCCAGCTGAGCTTGAGCGCCTCGAACTGGCCGCCGGTCCGCAGCTGATGTTCCTGCTGCCGCAGCGTCGCGGTACGGATCAGTGCGCGGCGCGGGGCCCAGAAGTCGTCGTCGATGTCTACAGCGGTGAGCGCCAATGGCCTCCGGCGGGCCGATCTGGATGATGCAGTGATCATGGAATGCACTCCTCAGGACAGGTTGGACAGCGCAGCCGCGACGGCAAAACCGAGAACGGTGGCTAGACCGGCCTTGTTGCCCGCCTTCTTCGCGGCCTCGGGGATCATCGAGTCGACCAGCATGACCAGCAGAGCACCTGCGGCGAAGCCGTCGATCCCCGCCTTCAGCTCGCCGCCCGTCACATCCGCCAGCGCATAGCCACCGACGGTGGCCATCGTGCAGACAACGACCACCACCACCCACAACCCCACCACCGAACGGGCGGACTTGCCGGCCTGGCGCATGTCGCTGGCGGAGCCCACCGCCTCGGGCACATTGGAGACGAAGATGGCCACCAGCAGGGCAACGCTGACGCCATGTCCGGCTGCCAGCCCGATACCCAGCACCGCCTGCTCAGGAATCCCGTCCAGCAGCGCTCCCAGAGCCAGCGGAAGGCCGGCGGCTCCACCGCCTGACCGGCCGCCGATCCGCTCCACCAACTTGTCGGCCCAGAAGAACGTGAGCGCACCGACGGCGAGCCCGATCGCCACCGACACCGGACTGCCCAGCCGCAGCCCCTCCTGGGCCAGCTCGAAGGCGACGCTGGAGATCAGGGCTCCCGCCCCGAAGGCGAGCACGCCGCCCACGGCGCCGGCGGGCCATTTGCGGCCGAGACCGAGGAAGGCACCGAGCACCAACGAGACGGCAGCGACCGAACCCCAGGTCAACGCAGTGAGCACGCCGATCAGGTTATCGCGCGGGATCCCCTCGCCCTCTTCGCCGTCGGTTTGGCGCGGAATACGCAGGATTGCAGTTTAGGCAAGTTTAGCCTTATGATCCTCTCAGCCTCGGGGGCCGTACGCGCCACCCACGTCTGTCCGGCGTGGAGTGACCTCTCCTGTCGAAAGAACCGTCATGACCACAGCCCTCCGCGCCCGAGGCACCCGATTCGCCACCGCGCTGCTCGCCGCAGTTGCGTCCGTCGGCCTTCTCGCCGCCCCGGTGACCGCCACCGCCGCCACCGTGACAGCGCCTGCCCCGGCCACAGCAACCGGGCTGCCGAGCGGCATCGAGCAGCTGGCCGGCTACGTGCCTGCCAACTCGTGCGACCCGACAGCCAAGCCGGGGGCCACCAAGCTCGCCAAGCTGCTGACGTCCACCTATCCCGGCACCAGCTACGGCATCACGCGCACCTGCGGAGTCGACCCGCTGCCCACCACCGAGCACTATGACGGGCGAGCCATCGACTGGATGAACTCCGTCCGGGATCCCAAGCAGGCCGCGCAGGCCAAGGCGGTGCTCAGCTGGCTTTTTGCGGCTGACAAGGCGGGCAACACCTACGCCAATGCTCGTCGGCTCGGCGTCATGTACGTGATCTGGAACAACAAGATCTGGGGCTCCTATCGAGCCGCTGAGGGTTGGCGCGCCTACTCCAACTGCGCCTCACACCCTGAGATCGGCTACGACTCGGCCTGCCACCGCAACCACATCCACATCTCGTTGAGCTGGGCAGGCGCCATGGGCCGGACCTCCTTCTGGAGCAAGAAGGTGGCCGTCACCGAGTACGGTCCCTGCCGACCTTCCGACCTGAACTGGGCGGCTCCCTACCGTGCCATGAACACGACTCCGTGTGCCGACTACCCCCGCGTCCAGGCGCCGGCTGGAGCCTCCTCCACGCTGAGGACGCTGACCACGTTCTCGGGGATGGAGCTCCGCACCGGTTCGACGGGTCCCGTGGTCAAGGCTGTGCAGAGTGTTGTCGGCACCGGCGCCGACGGGATTTACGGCCCCGTCACCGCGGCCACAGTCAAGGGCTGGCAGTCTGCGCACCAACTGCCGGCCACCGGCGTCGTCGACGTGGAGACCTGGCGGGCGCTGTTGAAGTCCCAGGCTCCTCAGCCGGCGCCGGTCGCGACCGCTCCGCAGCCAGCGCCGACTCCTCCCCCGAGCGCCAAGCCGGCGCCTAGGCCCTCGCCTGCTCCGACAGCCAAGCCGAAGCCGGCGGCCAAGCCGAAGCCGGCGGCCAAGCCGAAGCCGGCCGCCAAGAAGACCAGCCCGCTGACCAAGTACAAGAAGACCGTCCTTCGGATCGGCTCGCGGGGTGCCGCGGTCAAGGCGCTGCAGAAGAAGCTGCGGATCACCGCGGATGGATGGTTCGGACCGCAGACCCGGTCCGCGGTACGCAAGTACCAGAAGAGGCACCATCTCAAGGTGACCGGGGTGGTCGACCGGCGCACCTGGACCTCCCTGGGCGCCTGACCCCCGCGTCGGTGACGTGAGCAACCCTTCTCACCCTCCCCCCGCCGGAGTAGTGTCAATGAGGTGACCGGTGCCGGTGTGTTTGGCAGTCACCGGATCATCCGCGAACCGCGTGGGAAGCTGGCTGACCGGGGTGGCGATGGCTCTAGCCGATGCAGGTGCAGGAGAACGCGAGGGGTCGACCTCGGGGGCGGGCGGCCGACCGGAGGGTGCCGGGGCCGAGGTGGCGATCCTCGATCGCGAAGGGGTGATCGTCTCCGTCAATGCGGCCTGGCGCCAGTTCTGCGGGGACAACGACGGAGACCCGGCGCGCACCGGTGTTGGCATGTCGTACCTGGAGGTCTGCGCGGCAGCTGGCGACGATCCGCAGGTCCAGCTGGTCGTTGAGGCGATCAGGTCCGCCATCGGGGGCAATCTCGCGGTCCCGCGAGGACTGACCATCAGCTGCGACAGCCCCGAGCTTGCCCGGCGCTTCGACATGCTGGTCTCGTCCAGGATGGACGACGAGGGCCGTTGCCTCGGCGCGATGGTGACGTTGACGCTGACTATGGCGGACCGGATCGTCCCGCGGACAGAGCCGGCACCAGCCGCCTCGATGGCACCGGTCGTGTCACCACCGCCTCCGTCCGCCTTCGGTGCCCCCTGGGACACCGCTGACGAGGCGTTGACGCTGACCTTCCCCGACGTGCCGCAGCTGGAGTTGGAGGAGGTCATCGGCCAGCTGACGGCTCGAGCTCAAGATGTGCTGGCAGCCCAGGGCCGACTCCGCAGCCTGCTGCGCGCCAACGCCAAGATCGTCAGCGATCTCAGCCTGCCCGCGCTGTTGCGCCACATCGTGGTGGCTGCACGCGAGCTCGTCCAGGCGCGGTACGCGGCGCTGGGCGTCATCGGCCCGAACGGAAAGCTGGAACAGTTCGTCCATGACGGGATGCCCCCGGAGCTGGTCGAGCGCATCGGTGTCCTGCCGGAGGGCAAGGGCATTCTGGGGCTACTGATCCACTCCCCCGGCCCGGTCCGGCTGAACGATCTGAACGCTCATCCCGCCGCTGCAGGCTTTCCCGAGCACCACCCACGGATGACGAGCTTCCTCGGAGTTCCCATTCAGGTCCGGAACCAGACCTTCGGCAACCTCTATCTGACCGACAGCGTCAAAGGGACCTTCAGCAGCGACGACCAGCAGCTGCTGACCGCGCTGGCCGCAACCGCCGGAAGTGCCATCACCAACGCTCGGCTCTATCTGGAGACCCAGCAGCAGCGGCACTGGCTGTCGGCGTCGACAGCGCTGACACAGCAGCTGTTCGCCGGCACCACAGAGCGCCCTCTCGACGTCGTTCTGCGTTATGCGCTGCGCGGTGCCGATGCGGACTCGGCGACGCTGGTGATGCCGGTGAGTGACCACGAACTGAGCGTCGAGGCATCCGCAGGCGCATTGGCGGCCATGTCGGGTCGGGTGGTCGACAGTGCCCACACGATGGCAGCCGAAGTGATCCGAACGGGCCGAGCTCAGCTGAGCAGTGATTATGCTGCAGATTTCGCTAAGGGCCAGGAGGCTATCGGAGTCGGCCTCGGAGCGGTTGTCGGCGTGCCCCTGACCGGACCCGACGGGCAGATCCGTGGCGTGCTGTCGGTGAGTCGGCTCGCCGGCCGCGCGCCATTCACCCAGACGGACAAGGAACTGCTCTCGGGTTTCGCCGCCCACGCCGGTCTGGCTCTCGAGCTGGACCGGGCCCGAACCGAACACGAGTTCTTGACCATGGTCGAGGACCATGACCGGATCGCCTCGGACCTGCATGACCACGTCATCCAGGAGCTGTTCGCGGTGGGTATGGGACTGGAGGGGATGATCGAAGGACTGGACGAGTCGCAGCGGGGTCGGATCAGTGGCTATGTGAAGGCGCTCGACGACACCATCCGTCGGATCAGGGCGACCATCTACCAGCTGCATCCGATGCCGCACCAACCCGAAGGACTCAAACAGCGGCTGCTCTTCGTACTCGACGAAGAGACGACAGCACCCGGGCTTCATTCCGAGATCCAGTTCTCAGGCCCGATCGAGCAGGTGCCGACCGAGCTCGCCGATGATGTCGTCGCTGTCGTACGCGAGGCGATCACGAACGCGGCCCGGCACTCGCGGGCCAGCTCCATGACGATCGCGCTCTCCTTCCTCGACCCAGTGGTCACCCTCGATGTCACAGACGACGGATGCGGGATTCCACCCTCGGTCGCGCACGGAGAGCTGTTCGATATGCGCGAGCGCGCCGAACGCCATGGCGGCAGTCTTGACCTGCGACGACCAGCCCAAGGGGGTACGCACCTTCGGTGGACGGCGCACGTGCCCGAGGTGCAGAAGAAGTCACCTTCGGACACCATCGGCTCCCTGCTCGGCTGACCAGCGCAGATCCCGACCGGACAGGACCAACGTCCCTGGTTTCCTCGAGGGTCAGCCACGCAGCATGGGAGGTGGAGGGGATTCTCATGGATAAGCCATTGATCGTGAAGTTGTTCGTCGGAAGCCTGATCGCCCTGGTCGGTGCCGGCGTCCTGTTCCTCGTCGCCGGCGGCCTGGCGATCTGGCAGGACAGCTTCGTCATGAACGGTCCAGACGTCGTGGGGATCAAGTCCGGTCCGTTCGGCTGGACCATGATCGGCCTGGCTGGGATCGCCGTTCTGGTGATGGTGTGCGCGGCCATCGCGCAATTCGTCGCCTGGGTCGGTGCCGTGTTGAACACAGCGCAGCTCGACGACAAGGCCTGGTTTCTGGTGCTGCTGCTGACCGGCCTGTTCAGTCTCGGCTTCGTCGCCATGATCGCCTACGTGATCGCTGGCCCGGACGGAACGCGGCCCGCCCCGGCGGTTGTGACAGGGCCTGGCGCACAGGCGCCGGCGCCGCCGGTGCCCGCACACCACAGCTGAGACGTCGGACCGACGCGGTGGAGTGGCGTCGGAAACTACTGCGTCACATTCTCGAGGACCACAGCCAGCCCCTGCCCTACGCCCACACAGATCGCGGCGACACCCCAGCGTCCGCCTGAGCGCTGCAAGCGGCGGGCGAGGGTACCGACGATACGCGTGCCCGACGCACCAAGGGGATGGCCGATCGCGATAGCGCCGCCATGAGTGTTGACGATCTCGGGGTCGATGTGCCACGCGTCCAGGCAGGCCAGCGACTGCGCCGCGAAGGCTTCGTTGAGCTCGACCGCGGAGACATCGTCCCAGCCGATGCCGGCCCGCCGCAGGGCGATCCGGGCCGCCTCCACCGGGGCATAGCCGAAATGGTCGGGCTCGAGCGCACTGGCGCCCCGGCCGGCGATCCGGGCCAACGGCGACCGGCCGGTGAGGGCGGCGGCTTCCTCGCTGCCCAGCAGCACAGCGGAGGCGCCGTCGCTGAGCGGTGACGCGTTGCCCGCAGTGACCGTGCCGCCATTGGCGGCCGGACGAAAGACGGTGACCAGCGCCGCCAACCGGTCCAGCGTCGTGTCCGGCCGGATCGACTCGTCACGGGCGAGCTCCACGCCGGGAACCTCGACGATCAGGTCGTCGTACCAGCCGCTCTGCCACGCCTGATGGGCCAGCCGGTGTGAGCGTTGCGCGAAGGCATCCTGCCGTTCTCGGCTGATGCCATGGCGTTCGCGCAGCAGCTCGGTCGCCTCCCCCAGGGTCACGGTCCATCTCCTGGGCATGGCCGGGTTGACCAGCCGCCATCCCATCGAGGTCGAGGTGAGCGTCAGGTCCGTTGCCGGATAGGGCTTCTCCGTCTTCGGCAGCACCCACGGCGCACGACTCATCGACTCGACGCCACCAGCGATCACCAGGTCCGCCTCACCGGTCGCGATCTGTCGGGAACCGATGATCACTGCATCCAGGCTGGAGCCGCAGAGCCGGTTGACCGTCGTCGCAGGCACCTCCACCGGCAGCTGCGCCAGCAGCACGGCCATCCGGGCGACGTTGCGGTTCTCCTCCCCGGCCCCGTTGGCGTTGCCGAGGATCACCTCATCCAGTCGGGACGGGTCGAGGTCGGTCGAGCGGTCAACCAGAGCCTTGAGCACGTGCGCGGCCAGGTCGTCTGGCCGAGTTCCGGCCAGCGCGCCGCCGTGGCGCCCGAAGACCGTCCGCACCGCGTCATAGACGTAGGCCTCGTTCACCGCCCCGATCCTACTCAGGCCCCGATTCTTCCCCGCTGCGCTGCCGTCAGCCCGCCGAGAAGTCCCTCACGGCAGCGGCCGTGGCTGCTGGACGCGCTCGGCCACCTCGGAGCTGACCTTCTCGACGAAGTCCACCGCGGCCAGCGATCCCCTCTGTTCCAGCGCCGGCAACACGACATTCACGGTGTCGGCCCTCGCTTCCTCAGCCCCGATGATGGCCAGGTAGGCAACGCGTTGCAGCCGGGAGGCACGGATCCGGGCACCAAGCGAGCCGTCGGAGGACAGCTCGGTCCGGATCCCCCGTTGCCGGAGTCGGTTGGCCAACCCTTCGGCGACGTTCTGCTGAGACGCTGATACCGGCAGCACCCGGACCTGGACCGGTGACAGCCACGGAGGCATCCTGCCCGCGAAGCGTTCGATCAGCTGTGCGGTCATCCGCTCCATCGATCCGAGCAGACCGCGGTGAATCATCACCGGGCGGTGCCGTCCGCCGTCGGATCCGACGTACTCCAGGTTGAAGCGCTCGGGCTGGTTGAAGTCCAGCTGGACGGTCGACAAGGTCTCCTCCCGACCCTGCCCGTCGAGCACCTGAACGTCAATCTTCGGCCCGTAGAACGCCGCCTCTCCAGGTGCTGCCACATACGGCAACTCAAGCTGGTCGAGGGCCCGGCGCAGCTGTGCCTCTGCATCGTCCCACTGGGCCCGGGTGCCGAGGAAGCCACCGCCCGGCCCGTCCAGTGACAGCCGGTAGTAGGACACCTCCAGACCCAGCAGCCGATAGCAGCGCTGGATCGCCTCAAGGGCGAGCACCACCTCTCCCGCGACCTGCTCGGGGGCACAGAAGACATGGGCGTCGTCCAGGTTGATCTGCCGCACCCGAGCCAGGCCACTGAGGACACCCGACAGCTCGCTGCGGAACATCGAGCCGACCTCGGACAGGCGGAACGGCAGATCACGGATGCTGCGACCCTGCGCGGCGTAGACCATTGCATGATGTGGGCAGTTCGCCGGCCGGAGCACGAAGCTCTCGCCCCCGACGTTCATCACCGGGAACATGTCTGCGGAGAACTTGTCCCAGTGTCCGGAACGCTCGTACAGCTCACGCTTGGCCATGACGGGGGTGTAGACGCGACGACAACCCGAGCGTTCAGCCTCCTCGGCGGCCAGCTTCTCCAGCTCCCCTCGGATGACGGCGCCGTCAGGGAGCCATAGCGGCAGGCCCGAGCCGACCAGCGGCGAAGTGGCAAACAGGTGCAGTTCGCGGCCGAGCTCTCGATGATCATTTTTCATGTCAACCACCTCAGTTTCTGCGAGGCGGGAGACCGGCCGGGCAAACGGAGAGCCCCGGGGTTCGATCTCCCGGAGCTCGCTCGTCGTGTCAGGTCACGTCAGTCAGAACGCCGGAGTCGTCCTAGCGTCGTCGTGACCTGTGCAGCATGCATGTCTGCACTGTAGCGCGCCACCGACCTGTGGCAGTACGTGTTTTCCATCAGCGCAGATCCGCCGTCCGCGGCGAGAGCGTGCCGGAACTGCCCTTCGACAAGCTCAGGGCGCGGAAGGCCGCTCGTGACTCGAACGGTGACGCGCCCTGAGCCTGTCGAAGGGGCGCATCCGCTCGTGCGGCAGCGTGTGGCTGCAAAAATGGGGTTTGAGCAACCACACGCTGCCGTTCGGCATCCTCACAGCTCTTCGACAAGCTCAGAGCGCGTACGCAAGCTCCGAGCGCGTATGTCGAAGGGTGACGCATCCTGAGCCTGTCGAAGGGCGGTCACTCGAGAACCGCCCGCAGCGCCGTGACGGTGGCGACCGCCGCAGTGGCCGCCTCATACCCCTTGTCCTCACTGGAACCCGGAATCCCGGCCCGGGCCAGGGCCTGCTGCTCGTCGTCACAGGTGAGCACGCCGAATCCGACCGGAATACCGGACCTGACGCTGACCTCGGTCAGGCCGACCGTCGCCGACTGGCAGACGTACTCGAAGTGCGGCGTACCGCCGCGGATCACCACTCCCAGGGCGACGAGCGCATCATAGCGGGGGGCGAGCCGGGCGCAGGCCACCGCAAGCTCGAAGGTTCCTGGTACCCGGACAAGATCAACGTCCGTCACCGAGGCGTCGGCCAAGCCCCGCCGGGCACCGTCGATCAGCCCGTCCATGATCGTGGCGTGCCACGAGGCTGCCACCACAGCCACCCGCAAGCCGCTTCCGTCGACCGTGATCACGGGCGACCCGTCCTTCATGATCTTCTTCCTCTCGTTGTGGAGTCGAGCATGGTCGTCATACCGGGGCCCGCTGGTCCTCATAGTCGATCATCAAGTCATGTCCCATCCGGTCCCGTTTCGTGCGCAGATAGGCGGCGTTGTCCTCGCTCGGGACCACGGCGATCCGCTCGACGGACACCACCTCGACGTCGAGGCTACGCAGCGCCTGCACCTTGACCGGGTTGTTGGTGAGCAGGCGGACTGACAACAGACCCAGGTCGTGCAGCACGGCAGCGCCGGCGGCGTACTCACGGGCGTCGATGGGCAAGCCCAGCTCGCTCTGCGCGTCGACCGTGTCAAAGCCCCTGTCCTGCAGGGCATACGCCTCCAGCTTGTTCAGCAGGCCGACGCCACGTCCCTCGTGGCCACGGAGATAGACGATCACGCCCGGTTCCGCGCCGATCTGCGCCATCGCGCGCTCCAGCTGCGGCCCGCAGTCGCAGCGCTGGGACCCGAAAACGTCCCCGGTGAGGCACTCCGAGTGCAGCCGCACCAGAGGTGCCGGACCGTCCGAACCGTGCGGGCTGATCAACGCCACATGCTCAGCACCGGTCCACAGGTCCCGATAACCCAGCACCGTGAACGTTCCGTGCTGCGTCGGCAGCCGGGTCTGCGCCGTCCGGACCACCCGGTCATGGCGTTGCCGCCAACTGATCAGCTGCTCGATCGTGATCACGGGCAGGTGGTGTGCGGCCGCCAGTTCGAGCACCGCAGGAAGGCGCATCATGGTCCCGTCGTCGTGGACCAGCTCGGCTATCGCGGCGACCGGAGTGAGCCCGGCCAGTCGGCACAGGTCCACCGCCGCCTCGGTGTGTCCGGCGCGCTCCAGCACCCCGCCGTCCTTGGCCCGCAGCGGAAGTACGTGACCGGGTCGGATGAAGTCGTCAGGACCCGCACCCGGTCGGGCGAGGTCGCTGATGGTCCGGGACCGGTCGGCAGCGCTGATCCCGGTGGTGACCCCGGCGCTGGCGTCGACGGTGACGGTGTAGGCGGTACGCAGCGGGTCCCGGTTGTCCGGAACCATCAGTGGCAGTCCAAGAGCGTCGGCCCTGACGCCGGTCATCGGAGCACAGACGTAGCCCGACGAGTGGCGGATGGTCCACGCCATCCACTGCGGCGACAGGGTGTCCGCCGCCAGAATCACGTCACCCTCGTTCTCCCGGTCGGCGTCGTCGGTGACCAGCACCGGCTGACCCCGACGCAGCGCGTCCAGCGCCTCCTCGACCTCGGCGAGCGGGCGCTGCGAGGCCGCCGCTCCCCTGATCATTGCCGGGGCTCCAGGAGCGACCGGGCCGACTGGAGGCGGAAGCAGCCGCTCCACGTACTTGGCGACCACGTCGACCTCGAGATTGACCGGGTCGCCGACGGCTTTGCGGCCCAGGGTGGTCACAGCGAGGGTGGTGGGGATCAATGACACCTCGAAGGTGCGGTCATCCACTGCGGACACCGTCAGCGACACGCCGTCGACGGTGATCGAACCCTTCTCGACCACATACCGGGCCAGCTGGGCAGGCAGGCTGAACCGCACGACCTCCCACCGGTCCCCAGGAGTCCGCGCGACGATCTCGGCTGTGCCGTCGACATGACCCTGGACGATATGGCCACCGAACCTGCCGGTGGCCGCCATCGCGCGCTCCAGGTTGACCGGATCACCGGGACGGAGGGCACCGAGGCTGCTGCGGCTCAGCGTCTCGGCCATCACATCGACGCCGAAGGTCTCGGCATCGTGGTCGACCACGGTCAGGCACACGCCGTTGACCGCCACCGAGGCGCCGGGCGAGGCATCGCTGATGGCCAGCGGGCCACGGACTCGGATCACGGCTGATGCGGTTCCGTGCTCGATTGAGATGACCTCGCCGAGCTCCTCGACTATTCCGGTGAACATCCTGGGCCTTCCTGTTCGGTGCTGCGTGGGCTGGGAGCGTGGGTGGTGGCCCGGACACGGATGTCTGGACCGATGGTGGTGACGTCGTACGGATGCAGTCGCAGCGCCTGAGCGATGCTGTGGATGCCGAGAGCACCGACTGCTGGCGGTCCGGCACCCAGGAGTGCGGGTGCCAGGTAGGCGACGACCTCGTCGACCAGGCCCGCGGCGACGAACGCGGCAGCCAGGGTCGGGCCGCCCTCCAGCCAGACATGTCGGATCTCGCGGACAGCGAGCTGCTGGAGCGTCAGGGCAGGGTCCTGCTGCTGAGCCAGAAGGGTGGGGGCGCTGTTGTCCAACACCCGGGCGCCGTCGGGCAGCCGTCGACGACCCATCACCACCCGCAGCGGTTGGCGCTGCTGCAGCGAACCGTCAGGAAGTCGCGTTGTCAACGACGGGTCGTCGCGGAGGGCCGTACCGGTCCCCACCAGGATGGCCCCGGCTCTGGCACGCAGGAGATGCACGTCGGCGCGCGCGTCGGGACCGGTGATCCACTGGCTGCTCCCGTCTGCGGCAGCCGAGCGTCCGTCAAGGGTGGCGGCGAACTTCCAGGTCACCCAGGGCCGTCCCTGCCGGAGAGCGAAGGTCCACTCCGCGTTGAGCTGCTCGGCCGCTGCCGCCTGCACCCCTTCCTCGACCTCGATGCCCGCTGCTCGGAGGGTGGCCGCACCGCCGGACGCTGTCGCGTTCGGGTCCGGCTGGGCGTAGACGACCCGGGAGACTCCCGCGCCAATGAGGGCCTGTACGCAGGGCCCGGTGCGGCCGGTGTGGTTGCAGGGCTCCAGCGTGACGTAGGCGGTGCCGTCGATGGCTCGTCGTCCTGCGGACGCCAGCGCCTCCACCTCGGCGTGCGGCGTACCTGCGCCACGGTGAAAGCCCTCACCCGCCAGGTCACCAGCGGCATCGACGATGACGGCTCCAACCCGCGGGTTCGGATCGCCCAGCGGCCCCAGGGCGGCCAGCTTGAGGGCGCGACGCATCCACCGCTGGTCTGGGTGTCGGTCGATCCGGTCGTTCATCCTGCCCCTCGTGCTCGTCGGTGGCGAGCTCCGGGGCGTCAATCAGGACTCAGTGCGGGGCCCGGGTCCGAGAATCGGACCGCGGGTGGTCGCCGCATGCGCCACCAAACGCAGGCAGCCACAGCGGCCAAGGCCGCCCTGACGGGCCTGCGCGCGTGCTGCCTCCCATCCGGACTTTCACCGTCGGTCCTGGAGTTCCACCAGGTCAACCGGCCGCTGGCTGCGGCCGGGTCGCGGACTATCACCGCCGGTTCGGAATTACACCGACCCCGGAGCACGTGGCACCAGTATGTCACGCAGAACGCGTCAGGCGCCCAGCCAGCTCAGATAGAAGACACTGACACTGGCAACCATGAACAGGCCGGCGATGATCCAGAACCGGATGGTGATGGTGACCTGCGCCCAGCCCTTGAGCTCGAAGTGATGGTGGATCGGGCTCATCAGGAAGATCCGCCGACCACCGGTCAGCTTGAAATAGGCACGTTGCACGATGACGGAGCCGGTGATGATGCAGTAGAGGCCTCCGACCAGCACCAGCAGCAGCTCGGTCCGGGTGAGTACGGCCAGTGCTGCCAACGCTCCACCGAGACCCAGCGAGCCGGTGTCCCCCATGAAGATCTGCGCTGGCGGTGCGTTCCACCACAAGAACCCGAGCAGGCTGCCGGCAAGGGCGGTGGCCGCCACCGCCAGGTCGAGCGGATCGCGGACCTCATAGCACTTGTACAGCATCGGGTCGGCCGCCGGGAGGTTGTGACAGGCCTCCTTGAACTGGAAGAACGCGATGAAGATGAACGCCGACAGGGCCAGGATCGTCGCCCCGGTCGCCAAGCCGTCCAGGCCGTCGGTGACGTTGACCGCGTTGGAGGTGGCGACCACGAGCAGGTTGACCCAGACGACGTACAACGTGACCCCGACCACGGTGCCCAACCGGACGAAGTCGAGCCAGTCGACGTCACGTACGACCGAGATGGCCGTGGAAGCCGGGGTCAGCCCGGTGCCGGCCTCGCGGAACTGGAGAGCCAGCAGCGCGAACGCGGTCGCCACGACCACCTGACCGGCCACCTTCTGCCAGCCACCCAGTCCGAGGCTCTGCTGTTTGCGTGTCTTGGCGAAGTCGTCGAGGAAGCCGACCACCCCGAGCCCGACCATCATCAGCATGACCAGCAACCCACTCGCGGTCACCGGCGTGCCACGCGCGATCAAATGAGCCAGGAAGTAGCCCAGCACGGCGCCGGTGACGAAGATGAGGCCGCCCTTGGTCGGCGTGCCGCGTTTGGTCTGGTGCGTGGTGGGGCCGTCGACGCGGATCATCTGTCCCCAGCCGAGTCGGCGGAAGAGCCGGACGAAATGCGGCGTGGAGAGCAGGGTGAAGGCGAGCGAAAAGCCGCCGCCGATCAGGAGGGCGATCACCGCAGCGAGCCCACGCCGGTGACCTCAGGCGATGACAGCCTGTGCGGCCGCCTGTCGCACGCCAGCCGCCTCGGTACCTGCCCAGTCCGTTTCATCCGCAGCAGCCTATTGCACGCCGCGCGTCCTGCCCGCTAACGACCCACGCGGGCGGAGGTCGTTCGACCGGCTCACGACGCGGTTACACCGGCTCACGACGCGGTAACACTGCTCACGACGCGGATGGGTAAAGAAAATGCCTGGCGAACCGGCAGCGGGCACGGGTAGTTTGAGCGCCATGTCAGCCTCATCCTGAAAGCGTGCGCCCGCAACAGCTATCCCCGAGCGTCACCACGATGGCACGGGTCTGGGGCCCATGCGCACGTCACGTGACCGGCTGCGACCGATCGCGGCCGCTTTCCTCTGCGCCTCGACCTCTCAGGAGAACCTGACGTGCTCACGACTCTGCTGGTGCACGCCCGACGTCCTGTCGCGCCCGTACCCAGCTTCTTCATCCTGACCGCCGCTTCGACCCTCCTCTATGCGCTCACGTTCACCGTCAACCTCGTCTACATGGTCACCGTCGTCGGTCTGGATCCGCTCCAGATGGTCCTCGTCGGCACCGTGCTGGAGGTGACCTGCTTCCTCTTCGAGATCCCGACCGGCATCGTCGCCGACCTGCACAGTCGACGGCTCTCGATCCTCATCGGCCTCGTGCTGATCGGGTGTGCTTTCCTGCTCCAGGGGATGGTGCCGACCTTCGCAGCGATGCTGGCGGTTCAGCTCATCTGGGGTGTCGGCTACACCTTCACGTCGGGAGCCACTGAAGCCTGGATCACCGACGAGCAGGGCGCAGAAGAGATGGCGCCCGTCTTCACACGGGCCCAGCAGATCAGCCTCGGGGCCACCTTCGCCGGCACTGTCGCCGCAGGCCTGCTGGGCATCGTCGACATCCGGACTCCGATGGTGCTGTCCGGGGCCGGCTTCCTGCTTCTCGCGGGATGGTTGGTCCTCACCATGCCGGAGGATCACTTCCACCCGGTCCCTCGCCACGAGCGCGACAGCTTCGAGGCGATGGGCCGCAGCTTCGTCGGCGGTCTCGCCTTGGTGCGGCGTCGCGCCGTCGTCCGATCGCTTTTCCTGATCAGTCTGATCGCCGGTCTGGCCAGTGAGGCCTTCGACCGGCTCTGGACCGTACGGATACTGAAGGACTTCGCGTTGCCTACCCTGTTCGGGAGCCACGAGCCTGTCGTGTGGTTCGCCGTCTTCTCGCTGGTGGGCACCCTCGTCTCGTTGCTGGCGTCGCTCGCGGTCAACCGGATCAGTCCGGCGCGCGTGAGCGCGCTGCACCCCCGCCGCCTGCTGGCTCTGCTGAGCGCGGTGCAAACGGCGGGCATTGTCGGCTTGGCGCTCTCGGGCAACCTCTGGCTCGCGCTTGCAGCGCTCTGGGTCAAAGGCGCCGCCGAGGCGGTGGCGATTCCGATCCAGGCGGCCTGGCTCAACCGCAACGTCGAGTCACACGTCCGTGCCACCGTACTTTCCATGAACGGTCAGGCGAACGCGATCGGGCAGGTCGTCGGCGGTCCTCCCCTGGGTCTGCTGGGAAACCGGACATCGGTCCGGACCACCCTTCTGGCGTCGGCCGTCGTCACTGTCCCCATCACGCTGATCTTCGCCCGGATGAAGCCTGCGCGGGTCGAGGCGTCCTGAGCCTTTCGTGCCCTGAGCTTGTTTCCGTGCCCTGAGCTTGTTTCCGTGCCCTGAGCTTGTTTCCGTGCCCTGAGCTTGTTTCCGTGCCCTGAGCTTGTTTCCGTGCCCTGAGCTTGTTTCCGTGCCCTGAGCTTGTCGAAGGGCACCCGTTCTCGTCCTTCGACAAGCTCAGGACACGTGGTGCGCGCGTCCTGAGCTTGTTTCCGTGCCCTGAGCTTGTCGAAGGGCACCCGTTCTCGTCCTTCGACAAGCTCAGGACACGTGGTGCGCGCGTCCTGAGCTTGTTTCCGTGCCCTGAGCTTGTCGAAGGGCACCCGTTCTCGTCCTTCGACAAGCTCAGGACACGTGGTGCGCGCGTCCTGAGCTTGTTTCCGTGCCCTGAGCTTGTCGAAGGGCCTCCGTTCTGGTCCTTCGAGAGGCCCAGGACACGTTCCTTCGACAGGCTCAGGACACGTGGCGCGACGGCACTACGATCAGGGGAAGTCGCCCCGAGGAGGATCTTCATGGTCAGCTATGGCCGTACCGGCCTGGAAGTCTCAGCATTGTGCATCGGCACGTCCTCCTGGGGGCCGCCGAAGCCGGGGGAAGATGATCAACAGCGGGACCGACGGTTGCTGACGCTCGCCGAGAAGGTGCTCACAGAGCGACCGGCGGGCATCAACTTCATCGACACCTCCAACGAGTACGGCGGTTCGCGCGCCGAGGCGCTGATCGGTCGTGCTCTGGCGGCGCTGGGCGGTCCGCCGCCGGGGCTCGTCATCCAGACCAAGCTGGACCGCGACCTCGACACCGGATCGTTCTCGGCCGAGAGGATGTGGCGATCGCTCGAGGAGTCCCGTCACCGGCTCGGCCTGGAGACCATCGACGTCCTCTTCCTGCACGATCCTGAACTGGCCGACTTCGACGAGCTCAGCGGACCGGGCGGTGCAGTCGAGGCGCTGCGCCAGATGAAGGAGCGCGGGTTGGCCCGCTGGATCGGCATCTCCGGTGGGCACGCCCCGACCATCCTGCGCTATCTCGACCTGGGCGTCTTCGACACGCTGATCACTCACAACCGCTTCACCCTGGTCGACCGGTCCGCCGACATCCTGCTGAACCGGGCGGCCGAGCTCGGTCTCGGCGTCACGAACGCGGCACCTTACGGCGGCGGCATCCTGACCGGCGACCCAAGGTTCGCCGGTCTGTACTGCTACGGCCCAGCCGCACCCGAAGTGTTGAGCAGCGTCGCTGCCATGACGCGGCTGTGCGCCGAACACGACGTCCCGCTCGGAGCCGCTGCGCTCCAGTTCTCCATGCGCGAGCCGCGTATCCACAGCACCGTCGTCGGAGCCTCGACCGTCGACTCGCTGCAGCAGGCGGTGGAGTGGTCAGAGCTCAGCATCCCGGCGGATCTGTGGCCGGCCCTGGAGGAGCTGGCACCCGCCCCCGAGCACTGGCTCGAACCGCCTTCCTGAGCCCCGGGGACTTTGGTCCCAGGTCAGTGGGTGCAAAGCCTCTGGGCTCTCGGCTGCCGTTCGATCACAGTGGAGTCCAGGAGGTGGCGACCTACATGCTCACCACAACACGGATGACCGAGACACTGCGGCAGGCGCAGCAGCATGGCCAGAGGCTGGACGAGGAAAGTTGTCGTGCACTGCTGAAGGCACGCTGCGAAGGACGTCTGGTCTATCTGACCGGGCGAGGTGAGCGGATGCTGCCGGTGCACTACGTCACCACCCCGACCCACATCATCATCAGAACGGCCGCTTACAACGAGGTCACGCAATACGCGCCGGGAAACGAGGTGCTCTTCGAGGTGGATGGCACCGGAGTCTCTGAGGAGGCCCACTGGACGGTGCAGGTCCGTGGCACCGCGGCCCGGCTGACGGTTGCTGAGGCCCGGCTGCTGGGGATGACCCAGGAGCCCGAGATCTGGCCCGCTGGAATATCGACCAGCTACATCGGCCTTCCGCTGCGCGTTATCCACGGCTTCCGCCGCGACTGAAGATCAAGGAGGATGGTGATTCAGATGACAACTTCGCCGAAGGCTTGGTGGGAGAAGCTCGCGCGGGGGGCACACCTGGATGAGCTCACCCGGCGGGAGTGCCTGGAGTTGCTCGGCGCCAAACATGTCGGGCGGCTCGCGTACAACGGTCCGAATGGACCCAGAGTGGTGCCGATGAACTACGTTGTCACCGACCTCAGCCTGATCTTTCGCACGGACCCGGAGCGCGAGCCGGGACGCTACTCCCGGGCTCGGATGGTGGCGTTTGAGGTCGACGAGATCGATGAGTTCTTCCATGGCGGCTGGAGCGTGCTGGTCACCGGACTGGCAGAGCCGGTGACGGTCGAGGAACTGCGGGCTCTCACCATCGAAGAGACACCCGACCCGTGGCCGGAAGGTCTGCGCGACCTCTTCCTCCAGATTCCCCTAGCCGACCTCAGCGGTCGGCGGGTTCTTCCGAGCTGACATGACCACCAGGCTGACGTGGAGAAGTCACCCGCACCCCAGCGGATGGCAGGAAACGCCTGCGTCGCCGGTTTGGGCGGGGTCGGTCGCCGTCGGCATCGACGGCTCCCAGGTCTCGCGGGCCGCGCTGCTCTGGGCCGTGGATGAGGCCCACCTCCGGCGCAGCCCTCTGGAGATCGTGCACGTCCATGCCCCTCAGTCAGCCGGGAAAGGCGCTGACCACCAGTGTTGTGACGATCTGTTGGCCGAGGCGGCTCAGGCCGCTTCCAGCCGACGGCCCTCGGTGGCGGTCACCACCCAGCTGCTCGGGGGGCAGGTCCGAGACGAGCTGATCCGACTCACCGGCACCGCGGCTCTGCTGGTGCTCGGCGTCGACCGGACCAAGTCCCCGGCGGCCCATGGGGCACTCGGCGCCATCGAAAACCGGGTAGCGGTGCACGCACGGTGTCCGGTCGTCCTGGTCAGCCGACCACCAGAGCTGTCAGCCAAGCCATCGGGGGTGGTGGTGGGCTGGTCCGGCAGCGAGGTCAGTCAGATCGCGTTGGCCGCGGCAGCGGCGGAGGCGAGCATGCGTAGGGCGTCACTGTCGGTGGTCACGGCCAACCCGGTGCGATCGCTCGCGGCCCAATCGCGCACGGTACCGCCCGACCGCGCAGACGTGCTGCGGGCCGTGACGGACATCGAACGCGCCTACCCTCGGGTGTCAGTGACGCTGCACTATCTGGATGCCGAGGCGGTGGAGTCGCTCGTGCGGGAGGCTCGACCGACCGACCTGATGGTGGTGGGTTCACACACGTCGGCGGACCCGATCAGCATCCGTACCGGCCCGGTGGCGACGGCGGTCATGCTGCAGGCACCTTGTCCGGTGATGTTGGTCGGACAGCTGGTCGCCGACACCGCGAACAACCTCGCCTACACCCGACCGGTCGGGCCCTAGCCCCTAGCCGCCTTGGTACCGGGCTGGCACGACGTTGAGGTCAGGCTCGAGAACGCCGCTCGCGTACCTTCCGCGGAAGGCTCACTCGAACGGGGACGGGTCCCCGGTGCCTCGGCGCACGATCTCCGGCTCGCCCGAGGAGAAATCAACGACGGTGGTGGGCTCGGAGCCGCAGTCGCCCGAGTCGATCACCGCGTCCACCAGCAGATCCAGCCGTTCCTTGATCTCCCAACCCTGGGTCAACGGCTCCTCCTGGTCAGGCAGCAGCAGGGTGCTGGAGAGCAGCGGCTCCCCCAGTTCGGCCAGGATGGCCTGAGCCACGACGTGGTCCGGGATCCTGACCCCCACCGTCTTCTTCTTGGGGTGCATCAGTCGCCGTGGCACTTCCTTGGTCGCTGGCAGGATGAAAGTGTAGCTGCCCGGGGTGACGGCCTTGATGCTACGGAACACGTCATTGTCGATGTGCACGAACTGGCCCAGCTGGGCGAAGTCCCGACACACCAGCGTGAAGTGGTGCTTGTCGTCCAGTTGCCGGATGGCGCGGATCCGGTCCAGCCCCTCCCGGTTGCCCAGCTGACAGCCCAACGCGTAACAGGAGTCGGTGGGGTAGGCGATGAGGCCGCCGGCTCGGACCAGGTCGACGACCTGGCTGATCGCACGCCGCTGCGGATTGACCGGGTGGACGTCGAAGTATCTCGCCATCCCCCGAGCCTAGGGCCCAGCGCCCGGGGTGGCCACCACGACTCGACGTATTTGACCGTCACCACCGCGGACGCAGTGGCGCCAGGGCTCTGATGCTGCCGGCCCCGATCTCCTGCCGTCCGGCCGACGGCTGCTAGAGCTGACCCTGTTCGGCGGTTCCCGCCGGAATGGGGCTGAGGAGGATCAGCGGGGCGGGGTTGGTCGTCTTTCCGGCCACCAGGGCACGCAGCTCCTGCACCGCCTCGCCCTGGGCGTGCCGGTCGAGGTCGGCCTGGCTGTCCCACTTCTCGATCATGTAGATCCTCGAGTCGTCGGCGTCGTGGATGGCATAGAGCTGGCAACCGGGCTCGGCGTGCACCGCGGGGATGGCCTCCACCAGTGCCTGGCGAAGATCGTCCAGCCGTCCCTCGGCGGCCTCGAAGGTGGCGATCACGACAACGGGTGAAGGAGACATCAGGGCCCTCTTTCGGTGAGCTGGCTGAGAAGGTGCCGGGGACCGGCGAGCGCACCGCCGTCGACGGGCAATGTGACGCCGGTGACCCATGATGCATCATCGGAGGCCAGGAAGGCGATTGCCCCTGTGATCTCGGACGGTTCCCACCTGAATCTCGGGTGCCGCCCGCGAGATGGAGCCGTTCGCTCCTGCCGGGGCGGCACGAGTGCAGCTCCAGTTCGGCAGTGGCACGGGCATGGCCGCTCCTCAGCCGGGCTTCCCGGGTCTCGATGGTGCCGGCGGTGGCTAGTCCTCGTCCTCGTCGTCCTCCTCGCGTTCGAGATCCTCGCCACCGCTCCGGACCTGAAGCACCCCCTGAACGGCCGTCAGCGCCAGGATCAGCTCCGACACCGGCGGCCGGCCCCGGAAGCGGGCCCGCAAGGTGACCTCGGGGCGCCCGTCACTGCCGCTGAAGGACCGGCTGCTGAGAATCGAGGCGACGTAACCCATCTCGGTCGCCGTGGCCAGCAGTTGGCGGAGCACCCCTTCACCGTCGAGATAGGTGATGTGGACCAGGCGTTTGTGATCACGGTCAGGCAGCCGCGACACCAGCGGAGAGAGCACCAGCAGCAGGAACAGATGCAGTCCGGTGACGACGATCGCCAGGAGCGGCATCCCGGCGCCGCAAGCCATCCCCACCGCTGCCGCCACCCAGATCGATGCCGCCGTGGTGAGCCCTCGTACGATGTCGCGCCGCATGAAGATCACCCCGGCACCGAGGAAGCCGATGCCCGAGACGACCTGGGCGGCGATCCGCGACGGATCCAGCCTGACGGTGGGACCGAGCAGGTGGGCGAACCCGTATGCAGAGATCAGCGTGAATGTCGCGGACCCCATGGCCACCAGCACATGAGTGGTCAGCCCGGCAGCCTTCCGGTGGAACTGTCTCTCGAAGCCGATGACGGCCGAGAGTACGAAGGCGATGCCGAGCAGCTCCAGCTGGCTGGTCGTCGTGTCGGTGAAGAATTGCCAACTCATGCGGCGACCCCCTCCCTGTCCGGTTCACTCTAGCCCGGCTGGCGTCACGGGACGAGCCCGCAACGTTAAAGTTGGCTTCAACTATGGGTATCCTGGTTTCCATGCTGAACAAGTCCGACCTGATCACCATCGGCGAGCTGTCCAGTCGTTCTGGGGTGGCGCCGTCGGCGCTGCGGTTCTACGAGGCACAGGGTGTGATCACGTCGACCAGGACTGCCGGGAACCAACGTCGTTACCAGAGGTCCACGCTGCGCCGGGTCGCCTTCATCCGCTCGGCTCAGCGGGTGGGTCTCTCCTTGGACGAGATCACCACCGCTCTGGCCGGCCTGCCCGGCAACCGCACGCCCACGAAGGCGGACTGGGCCCGGCTGTCGCGTGACTGGCGGCCGCGCATCGACGAGCAGATCGAGCGGCTGACGCGCCTCCGTGACCAGCTGGACAGCTGTATCGGCTGTGGCTGCCTCAGCCTGAAGCGCTGCTCGCTGCAGAACCCCGAGGACGTCCTGAGTCGGTACGGGCCCGGAGCTGTGAACCTGGAACCGCGCCGGGCTTACTGAGCGGTCCGCAGTATGGATGGGAGCCTTCTGGCTGTCAGCCACCGCCGGCTCTCCCCTACGCTGGTGAGCACCACTGCTGATCGAACAGGGAAGGTCCATGGTTACCAAAGTCGCTCTGCTCACCGCCGGGGGTTTTGCCCCCTGCCTCTCGTCCGCCATCGGCGGCTTGATCCAGCGCTACAGCGAGGTGGCTCCCCAGGTGGAGATCATCGCCTACCGCTACGGCTATCAGGGGCTGCTGACCGGTGACTCGTTGACGGTGACCGACACGGTTCGGCAGCAGGCGGCTGTGCTGCACCAGTTCGGCGGCTCCCCGATCGGCAACTCGCGCGTGAAGCTCACCAACGCGGCCGACCTGGTGAAGCGTGGCCTGGTGCCCGAAGGGGTGGACCCGCTCCAGGCTGCGGCTGACCGGTTGACCGCGGACGGCGTCGATGTGTTGCATACCATCGGCGGCGACGACACGAACACGACCGCCGCCGACCTGGCCGCGTTCCTGGCCAAGAACGACTACGCCCTGACCGTGGTGGGTCTGCCCAAGACCATCGACAACGACATTGTGCCCATCAGGCAGTCGTTGGGGGCTTGGACCGCCGCGGAGCAGGGCGCCCGGTTCGCCCAGAACATCATCGGCGAGCACAATTCGGGCTCCCGGATGCTGATCGTGCACGAGGTCATGGGCCGGCACTGCGGCTGGCTGACCGCGGCCACCGCAAAGGCGTACCGGGACTGGCTGGACACCCGCGCCTGGTTGCCCGAGATCGGGCTGAGCCGGGAGGCCTGGGAAGTGCACGGCGTCTATGTGCCGGAGGCGAAGTTCGACCTCGAGGCCGAGGCAGCGCGGCTGGCGACGGTGATGGACACGGTGGGCTCGGTGAACCTGTTCATCTCCGAAGGTGCCGGTCTGGACGCCATAGTGGCGGAGCTGGAGAAGTCGGGGGAAGAGGTCGACCGAGATCCGTTCGGGCATGTGCGGATCGACAAGATCAACCCGGGCGCCTGGTTCGGTCGCCAGTTCGCCGAGCGGCTGTCGGCCGAGAAGGTGATGGTCCAGAAGTCCGGCTACTTCTCCCGGTCTGCCGCGGCGAACCGCGCCGACCTCGATCTGATCCACTCGATGACGGACCTGGCCGTCGACTGTGCCCTGCGCGGAGAGTCCGGCGTGATCGGCCACGACGAGGAGAACGGCGACGAGCTGCGCGCCATCGAGTTCTCCCGAATCGCCGGCGGCAAGCCGTTCGACATCACCCAGGGCTGGTACACCGACCTGCTGGCCGGTATCGGCCAGCAGGCCACGCCCGCTGCCGCCGCTCACTGACTCCGACCGGGACCGGGACGGCTCGTTGTGAGCTAGTCCCGGTTCCGTTCGCGACGCCGGGCGGCGACCCTGGCGAAGAAGGCCGCGATCATGGCCCCCAGACCCACACCGGTCGCGGCGCCGGCGACGTAGCCCGCTCCCATCCCCACCCGCACCGACCGCACCGCCACCTGTCGCGGCACCAGCACCGGCGTTGCCGCCTTGGCCTCGACGGCGGACCGAGCGCGAGCGGCAGCGGCGCCCTGTGCGGCGGTCGTCGCCTCTGCGACAGGTCCCCCCGCTCGCCCACCGGCGGGTTCTGCGGTGGAGATCCAGGCGGCGACAAAGAGGATCAGCCGGGCGAAGAGGTTGAAGAACAGCATCAGGACGATGACCGGACCGAACAGTCCGGCCGCGGGGTCGGTGGTGAAACGACCGATCAGGAAGCTGGCGAGGTACTGCAGCGCGATCAAGCCAACGGCGCCCAGCAACGACCCACGCCGGACCGCGGGCCAGGGCGCCCGGGTCTCGGGTAACACCAGGTAGAGGTACATGAAGAGCAACCAGCCGGCCCCGAGCGAGACAGCGATCGGTACGAGCCGCAGGACCAGCGCGAGCCACGGCACCCCCGTCATCCCCAGCCAGCCCAGGATGTTGTCGGTCAGTGAGGTCGACACCGACGCCAGGCCGAAGGTGATCGCCACGGCCAGCAGCAGGCCCAGCAGGATTCCGAGGTTCTTCAGTGTGGAGACGATGACGTTCTCCTTCTTGACCTGCAGATCGAAGTCCTGTCGCCACTGGGCCCGGACCGCGTTCTTCAGGTTTCCCGCCCAGCCGGCACCTGAGTACATGGCCGACAACAGGCCGATGATGCCGATCGCCGCATAGTTGCGCAGCGCGTTGTCGATCACGCTCATGATCTTGGCGTTGGCGCCCTGGCCCGACCCGCCCAGCGCATTGCTCAGCTGCTTCTCCAGCGCGTCCAGCAGTTCAGGACGCAGCTCCACCAGGATGAAGCCGGTGACGGAGAAGGCGAACATGATGATCGGCACCATGGCCAGCACGGAGAAGTAGGTGATCGCGGCTCCGAACTGGTCGCCCATCCTGCCGGCGAACCGCTGGCCCGCACGCAGCAGATGCGCGATAGCGGGTTTGTCCTTGAGCGCCTTCAACCAGTCGATCACGAGAAACACCATATCCAGCAATGCCTGTCCTGAGCCCTCCTACTCCGCGCCCTGAGCCCTCTCACTCCGCGCCCTGAGCCTGTCGAAGGGCCATTCCGCGCCCTGAGCCCTCCCACTCCGCGCCCTGAGCCTGTCGAAGGGCGTACGGCTCAGTGATGCACCAGGATCTGGGCGGCCGTGCCGGCGACCAGCGCTACGGGGACCAGCACCGCGCCGCGCAGGGCGAACCGACGCCAGTCCACGCTCACCCCTGCGGCGCGGCACCGGCCGGCCCACAACAGGGTGGCCAGGCTCGCCCATGGCGTCAGCAGCGGTCCAACACCTACCCCGACGAGGAGCACCGAGGCCCGCTGCAGCGACCCGTCGATGACCGGCTCGAGGGCGAGATAGGCAGGAAGGTTGTTGACGAGGTTCGCCCCCAGAGCAGACACCGCGACCAGGCGCAGCAGAGCGATCGGGCCTTCACCTGACCCCGATGCCGCGCTCAGCAGGGCGCCGAGACCGTACTGATGAGCCACCTGCACGATGGCGAACAGAACGGCGACACCGAGCATCAGCTTCCAGGGCACCAGATACCAGCCCAGCAGGGCCCGCTGCCGGATCAGGCACAACGCGACCATCGCGAGAGCGCCCAGACCGGCGGAAAGCACCACGTGGCCGGTCAGTACGAAGGCGGGACCGAGCAGGGCGCAGATGACGATGGCGGACACCAGCAGGATCCGGTCATCCGGTTGCGGCTGGTCCCCGAGCAGGTAGCGTCCCTGCAGCGGGCCACGGAAGAGCAGCGCCAGCGTCCCGATGGTCACGAGCAGCACCGCCAGTGCGGCTGGCCACATCAGCCCGGCGAAGGCGGCAGAGTGCAGCTGAAGGCGTTGCCAGGCCAGCAGGTTGGTCAGGTTCGACACCGGCAGCAACAGCGATGCGGTGTTGGCGAGCCAGACCGCGGTGTAGGCGAAGACGGCCCGGTCGAGACCCAGCTGCGCGGCGACGGCCAGCACCACAGGAGTCAGCAGCACCGCCGTCGTGTCGAGCGACAGGACGATGGTGGCCAAGGTGGCGATCAGCACCACCAGCAGCCAGAGAGCGAGTACGGATCCGCGCGCCAGCCGGGCTGCTCGGTGCGCGATCACATCGAACACACCGATCCGGTCCGCGAGCTCCGCCACCACCGTGATGAACAGCAGGAAAGGGACGATCACGCCCACCCGCCCGGCGTACTCACTGAGAGCGGCGTTGAGCAGCAGAGCAGTCACCCGGTCACCTTAGGGCGGGATCCTTGACACCCGGTGTTCGCGGTACTTGGCTGAGACGCATGACCCGGAAGCTGACCGAGGAAGAGATCACCCGCCAGCTGGACGGACTGCCCAACTGGAGCAGGCCGGAGGGTAGCCAGGAGATCAGGGCGAGGACGCCCAGCCTCAGGGCGCGAGAACGCCCAGGCTCGGGGTGCGTGATCGACCATCAGCTTTCGAAGGCCTCGGGTGGTGGGCAGGAGCAGACCAGATGCCGGTCACCGAAGACGCTGTCAATCCGCGCCACCGGCGGCCAGTACTTGTCGGCGCCGCGGGCCTCGATCGGGCCGGTGTGCAATCCGGTCGGGAAGGCGGCCAGCCGGCGTCCGTAGGGGTGGGTCCACTCGTCGGCGGTGACCCGCGCCTGGGTGTGCGGGGCGTTGACCAGGGGGTTGTCATCGCGCGGCCACTCCCCCGCCTCGACCTTGGCGATCTCGGCTCTGATGTCGATCATGGCGTCGCAGAAGCGGTCCAGCTCCTCGAGGTTCTCCGACTCTGTCGGCTCCACCATCAGCGTCCCTGCCACCGGGAAGCTCATGGTCGGGGCATGGAAACCGTAGTCGATCAGCCGTTTGGCCACGTCGTCCACACTGACTCCGCTCGTCTTGGTCAGCGGCCGCAGGTCCAGGATGCACTCGTGGGCGACGAAGCCGTTGCGGCCCGAGTAGAGCACCGGATAAGAGTCGGAAAGCCGCCGGGCGATGTAGTTGGCGGCCAGCAGCGCGTGCTGGGTCGCCTGCGCCAGTCCGTCCGTACTCATCATCGCGATATAGGCATAGCTGATCGGCAGGATGCCGGCCGATCCGTATGGCGCTGCAGAGATCGGGCCGACACCGGTCTGAGGGCCGGCCTCGGCCAGCAGCGGATGATTCGGGAGATAGGGCACCAGGTGTTCGCCCACGCCGACCGGGCCCACCCCCGGACCGCCGCCGCCGTGGGGGATGCAGAACGTCTTGTGCAGGTTGAGATGGCTCACGTCCGCGCCGAACTTGCCGGGCTGGGCGAAGCCGAGCAGCGCGTTCAGGTTCGCCCCGTCGACGTACACCTGTCCCCCGGCCTCGTGCACCAGCGCACAGAGTTCGGTGATGCTTTCCTCGAACACGCCGTGCGTCGAGGGGTACGTCACCATGATCGCGGCCAGCCGCTCCCGGTGGGTCTCGATCTTGGTCCGCAGATCGTCGAGGTCCACGCTGCCGTCGGAGGTCGCCTTGACCACCACCACCCTCATCCCCGCCATCGCCGCCGAGGCGGCGTTGGTGCCGTGCGCCGAGGACGGGATCAGGCAGACGGTGCGCTGTTCCTCGCCGCGGGCCCGGTGGTACGCCCGGATCGCCAGCAGGCCGGCGAGTTCGCCCTGGCTGCCGGCGTTCGGCTGGATCGATACCCGGGCATAGCCGGTCACCTCGGCCAGCCACTCCTCGAGCGAGTCGATCAAGGTGGCGTAGCCCCGAGCGTCCTCGACCGGCGCGAACGGGTGCAGGTTGGCGAAGCCGTGGTAGGAGATGGGCTCCATCTCGGTGGTCGCGTTGAGCTTCATCGTGCACGACCCGAGCGGGATCATCCCCCGGTCCAGGGCGAAGTCCCGATCGGACAGAGCTCGCAGATACCTCAGCATCGCGGTTTCGCTGTGATGGGTGTTGAAGACCGGATGGGTGAGGTAAGAGCTGTGGCGCTCGCTGCCGGCGAGGTCACCGAGCGAGTCCCCCGCCTGGCCGTCGGCGCGGAAGGCTCGGCGTACCGCCTCGAGGGTGTCGGTGGTGGCGTCCTCACCGACGGAGATGCCGACGTGGTCGGCGTTGACGAAGCGCAGGTGTACGCCGAGTTCGTGTGCCGCACCGACGATGTCCTCCGCCCGTCCGGGAACCCTCACCAGCACGGTGTCGAAGAAACTCTGGTGGACAATCTCGGCACCCGCGGCCGCCAGGTCGCCCGCCAAGCTCGCGGCGGCGTCGTGCAACGCTGCCGCGATGGCCCGCAGCCCGGCGGGTCCGTGGTAGACGGCGTACATGCTCGCGGTCACCGCCAGCAGCACCTGGGCGGTGCAGATGTTGGAGGTGGCCTTCTCCCGGCGGATGTGCTGCTCGCGGGTCTGCAGGGCGAGCCGGAAGGCGGTGGCGCCGTCGGCGTCTCTGGACACCCCGACCAACCGGCCGGGCAGAGACCGCTCCAGTCCGGCTCGGACGGAGATGAAACCCGCATGCGGGCCGCCATAGAACAGCGGGACCCCGAACCGCTGGCTCGAGCCGACCGCCACGTCCGCTCCCCACTCTCCAGGGGGCGTGACCAGGGTGAGCGCCAGCAGGTCACAGGCGGCGATCACCATCGCGCCGCGACCATGCGCTTTGTCGGCGATGGCGCGAAGCTCCTCAGTGCCCAGCAGAGCACCGCTGGCCCCGGGGGTCTGGACGAGCACCGCGAACGCGTCGACCTCGTCCAGTGCCTCGGTCAACGGACCCTCCGCCAGGACGACGTCGAGACCCAGTGCGGCGGCTCTGGTGCGCACGACACCGATCGTCTGCGGCAACGTGTCGGCGTCGAGCAGCAGCACCGATCCGGTCTTCACCGACCGGCGGGCCAGCGTCATCGCCTCCGCCACCGCCGTGCCCTCGTCCAGCAGACTGGCACCGGCCGTCGGCAGGGCCGTCAGGTCCGCAACCACGGTCTGGAAGTTGAGCAGCGCCTCCAGCCGGCCCTGGCTGATCTCAGGCTGGTAGGGGGTGTACGCCGTGTACCAGGCGGGGTCCTCCAGCACGTTGCGCCTGATCACCGACGGTGTGACCGTACCGTGGTAGCCGAGACCGATCATCGGTGTCAGCGCCCGGTTCTGCGCCGCGAGCTCGCGGAGCCGCGCCAGGGTCTCGAACTCCGTCATGGGAGCCGGCAGGTCGAGCGGCTGCGTCATCCTGATCGACTGCGGCATCGACTCGTCCACCAGTTGCTGCAGGTTCTGCAGGCCGAGGGCCGCGAGCATCTTGTCCCGCTCATCGGGCTGCGGTCCGATATGTCGGGAGGCGAAGGGTGCGTGGGTCAGGTCGGTGCCCGTCATGGCCAGCTCTTTTCCGGATCGGGACGAGATGCGCGGCCGAAGACATCAGCGGCACCACAGCTCCGCTCGCCGGTGTCCGACAACGCACTCCCCCTCTGTCACCGGTGGCTCCAGAGTTGCCAGCATCGAATCAACCGATGCTCACGGTGCGGTTCTGGGTGCCTGAGAGGTTCCGGGGATGTTGCCCCTTCGGCGCCAGCCACGACCGCTCGGAAGCGCTCCGCTGAACTCTCCCGCACCGTGGTGCAGCAGGAACACTCTAGCCGAGACGCGGCGAGCGCCGAGAACCGCGCCCGCGATGTGCAGGCCTGGTCAGCCGGCGGCGCGCGCCCGTCGGCGTTGCGACAGCTCGTCACCGGCGGGCTGCGGCTCGACCACGTCGGCCTTCTCGGCCGGCAGGTCGGCCAGAGTGCCCTCGATGTCGCGCCAGACTCCACCGAGGGCGATGCCGAATACGCCCTGGCCGCCCCGCAGCAGGTCGATCACCTCGTCGTCGGAGGTGCACTCGAAGACCGACACCCCGTCGCTCATCAGCGTGACCTGGGTCAGGTCCTCCACCCCGCGGGCCCGCAGATGCTCGATGGCGGCGCGGATCTGCTGCAGCGAGATGCCGGCGTCGATCAGCCGCTTGATCACCTTGAGGATCAGGATGTCACGGAAGCTGTACAGCCGCTGGGTGCCCGAACCGGTGGCGCCGCGCACCCCGGGCGTGACCAGACCGGTACGCGCCCAGTAGTCCAGCTGCCGGTAGGTGATGCCCGCAGCGCTGCACGCCACCGGTCCGCGGAAGCCCAGGTCGCTGGGCATGGGCGAGAAGTCGCCCTCGAACAGCAGACCCTGAGCGTCGACGTGCGGCTGGACGGCATCCGACGAGCTGATGGACGACTTGTCTGTGTTGCTCACGCGTGCCTCCGGCGATCAGGGAAATAGTGCTCGGGAGTTCCTCGGGCGTAATTCCAACAAGGGGATTACATCGGTCACGCTACGACGCGCCTCAGCCGAGGGTCAACGACACGCCGGACGGGGCTTGACAGGAATTCGCGATGTCTCAAGGTTTCCCTGAGACCTGCTCGTCGGTTCAGATCGGCGCCTACAGCCTCAATGGGAAGTTGAGAGTGTGCTCTGACCAGGGGGTTTAAATCGATCAGGGTCAGTGCTACTGAGAAGCTCTTCGACAGGCTCAGAGCGCGTGCCTCTTCGACAGGCTCAGAGCGGGGTTCGACTACTGCTGGGGTTCCTCCCCCGTGACGAAGTCGTCGGGGTTCACCTGGTCGAGGAACTCACGGAACTTCTCGACCTCGTCCTCTTCCTCCTCCGGGACCTCGATCCCGGCCTCGTCGAGCACATCCTCTGCGCAGTAGATCTCCGAGCCCACCCGCAGGGCCAGCGCGATCGCATCGGATGGACGGGCACTCACCTGGATCCCGTCGACCAGCAGCACCGCATAGAAGGTGCCACCGTCCAACTCGGTGATGTGGACCTCGGTTAGCTTGTGGCCCAGGCTCTTCAGCGTGTCCACCAGCAGATCATGCGTCAACGGCCGGGGCGGGACGATGCCCTCCTGAGCGTTGGCGATCGCCGAAGCCTCCCCGGCGCCGATCCAGATCGGCAGATAGCGGGTCCCACCAACCTCACGGAGCAGCACCATAGGAGCATTCGAGGGCATTTCCACCCGCACGCCAACCACATCTAGTTCACGCATAAGGCAACACTACTTCGCTGGTGCGGGCCCACAAGACCCAGCCTCGTACTGGTCGAGAAAGTGCCTCGATCAGCGGTCCATGGCCGTGCGCACCAGCGCTGCGTGGAAGCTGATCACCAGCTGGGTGACCTCGGCAGCGACGTCGCGGTTGCTCTTGGCGCGCCGCACATGCGGGGCGATGGCCTGCTCCACCAGGCCGACCTCGCGGTCCGCCGACATCTTGAACGCCCGCAGGTGGCGGGTGTCGATGCCATACTCGGCCAGCCTCTTGGCCGCGACCGCGATCGCCAGCGCCTCCCGGCCGTAATAGGCCGTGCCGCGGCGGGTGGAGACGATCTGGGTCCGCTCGAGATCCTCCAAGGCCGCGTCGGTCAGCCCGCTCGCCTCCAGCAGACTCTCCCGCGACAACCGGAGTGGAGCCTGCGCAGGCTTGGCTGCGCTGACCAGCTGGGTCGGTGGCGTCGCCGGGCGCCCAGGCTCCAGGGCCGGCGGCGCCATCCCGCGGTCCATCAGGTCCAGGTGCTCGCGGATCACTTTCAGCGGCAGGTAGTTGTTTTTCTGCACCGACAGGATGTAGCGGAGCCGCTCGACGTCGTCGGGTGAGTATCGCCGATAGCCCGACGGCGCCCGTTCCGGTGTGATGAGACCTTCGCTCTCCAGGAACCTGATCTTGGAGATGGAGATGTCGGGAAACTCGTTTTTCAGGGTCGCCAACACCTGCCCGATACTGCGCTGGGTTGACTTGGCTGCCATCGGGTGGGTGGTCTCCCTCAGTCTGTGCCCTGGTGACTGGCGAAGTAGACCAGCCGGTACTTGCCGATCTGCACCTCGTCACCGTGGTGCAGCAGGCACTGGTCGACCAGCTGGCGGTTGACGTAGGTCCCGTTCAGCGAGCCCGAGTCCTTCAACATCACGCCCTCTGGGGTACGGGTGAAGGTGACGTGCCGACGGGAGACGGAGATGTCGTCGAGGAAGATGTCGGAGGACTGGTGCCGTCCGGCGGTCACCACGTCGGAGTTCAACAGGAAGCGACTGCCGGCATTGGACCCGCGCTGCACGATCAGCAGCGCCGAGCCTTGCGGCAGCGCGTTGACGGCTGCCTCGTCCTCCGCCGACAACGGTTCGAGCTCGCGTTCCTCGGCGCCGATGGCGGCCGGGATGGTCTTCGTGGTGTCTCCGGTCGGAACGCGCTCCGGCTCCGCGGCCGCCTTGGGCAACTGGGCACCACACTGCGAGCAGAACTTGCTGTCGGCAGAGTTGTCGTGACCACAGTTAGGGCAATAGGGCATCGGGTTCGGCTTCCTCGAAGATCAAAGACTCAAGATGTGAGGGAGAGTTTAGGCTCTCTCCGCAAGAAAAGCAGCCGGTACGGGAGACCGGTCCGGCTAGGCCCCCACTTCTTCGGCGTAGGCGTCGGCATCGAGCAGGTCGTCGAGGTCGGTTTCCTCTGCCATCTCGACCTCGAACAGCCAGCCGTCGCCGTAGGGATCCGCGTTGACTGTCTCAGGGTTTGCGTCGAGCTGGCTGTTGATCGTGGCGACCACCCCGCTGACCGGGCAGAAGATGTCCGAGACGCTCTTGGTGGACTCCAGCTCCCCACAGGCGTCTCCGGCTGCCACGGTATCACCGACGGCCGGTAGCGAGACGTAGACGATGTCTCCCAGTTGCTCGGCGGCATATTCAGTAATGCCGATGCGGACGACCGAGCCGTTGCCGCTACGCACCCACTCATGCTCGCTGGTGTACTTCAGGTCTTCGGGATACTCGGACATCAGATCTCCTTTGCTGCCTTGGGACGGTCAGCCGCGGCACGTGTGTCCTCCAGCTGCGGGGGTGCTCACCGAGGCGTCGGTGGTGGCGATGCGGGCTGAGCGTACTGATTCTTCGAAGGGGTGTGCAAGGACTGGATGGTGATCTTCTTGGCCTGGCTGATCTCCACCTCGCCGCCGATCTTGGGGCCCGTGATCTCGCTCACGATGCCGCCTCGGAACCGGGCCCCCTCCTCCAGCCCGTGCGGGTCCCCGATCACCTCCATCACGATCGGTCCGCTGAGGTGCTGACCGTCGACGATCAACCCTTTCGAGTCGGAGCCGAACCAGGTGGAGGCGACCACCCGTACCGAGTTGTTGAACTCGATCACCTCGGCACCGGCATCCCGCATCTCCTCGACCGCATCGAGCAGGTTGTCGGCGGTGACCTTGCCCTGGGGATCGGTGATCGTCATCTTGATCCCCGGTCCCTCGGCCGGCATCGTGCCGGCAAGGATGGACAGCACCTCGATCCGCCGCTGGGCCTCCTGTCGCGCCACCCGTTCGGTGTCGGCGCCGGAGACGAGGTTGGTTCTGGTCTTCTCCAGATCGGCGATCTCCGACTCCAGCCGCCGAGACTCCTGACCGAGGCCGTCCAGCAGCTGGATCAGGTCCTCTCGGCGGGCGTTGGCGTAGGTGTCGTCGGCGTGGTTGACGCGGATCTGCATCACACCGGCCATACCGACGACGAACAGCATCACCGCAGCGATCACCTGGCCGCGGCCGGGGTGGACCAGCGACCGCCAGACCCGAGACCGACGATCCGATGACGGCGCAGGGTGGCCGGCCGACTCGTCATCCTCGACGGCAGCCGCGCCCACCTCGGTGTCGACGACCTCCGGCTGGGTCTCGTCGTCCGTCTCGATCGCCCGCACCGGCTCACGCGAGTGGCCTGGTTGCACCGGCCGTACGGCGGTGGGCTCGACCGCACTGGTCTCGTCGGTCCGTTGTGCGGTCTGGGCAGACTGTTCCGAGGGACTCTGCTGGGTCTGGGCCTGCCGGATCCGCTGCTGGCGCTGGAAGCGCCGGCGCGCTGAGCCGCGCACCGGTGGTGGTGAGGCGGCGTGGCGCGGTCGGGGAACGCCCTGGGGATCAGGCATGGCGCGGAGCGCCTCTCAGGTCAGCATGGCGCGGAGCGCCTCTCAGGTCAGCATGGCGCGGAGCGCCTCTCAGGTCAGCATGGCGCGGAGCGCCTCTCAGGTCAGCATGGCGCGGAGCGCCTCTCAGGTCAGCATGGCGCGGAGCGCCTGACAGGTCAGCATGGCGCGGAGCGCCTCTCAGCTCAGGCATGGAAGAGGGCCCGACGGATAGCGGCTGCGTTGGTGAAGATGCGGATGCCCAGCACCACGACCACGCCGGTCGACAGCTGCGAGCCGACGCCGATCTGGTCGCCGACGTAGACGATCGCTGCGGCGATCAGCACGTTGGAGATGAACGACACGACGAACACCTTGTCGGTGAAGTTGCCCTCCAGGTACGCCCGGAAAGCCCCGAAGAGGGCGTCCATGGCGGCCACGATCGCAATCGGCAGATAGGGCTGGAGCCCCTGCGGGATCGTCGGTTCCAGCAGCAATCCCAACACGATGCCGACGATCAGCCCGAGCAGCGGAATCACGAGCCGGCCTTCCGCGCATAGCGCAGCACCATGCCCGGGTCCGCCGGGAGGGTGAGCTCTTTCACGTCGGTGATCTCATGCCTCATCTGATAGTTCTGCTCCAACAGGTTCCACCATGCGCCTCCGGAAGACTCTACATAGTCGGCCTGAAGCGTCTTCGGATCCCCGATCGCCTCGATCCGATAGGGCCGGGTCAGTGACCGGTAGTCCACGGTGATCGCGTCGCCGGCACCACGGATGGCGGTGAGGTTGGAGATTCTGTGACCGTTGATGGCCACCGCCTCCGCACCGGCGATCCACAGCCCGTTGACGAGGATCTGCAGGTCGGTGTCAGCGACCCTGGCCCGGTCGTTGCCCTGGTCCGGGCCGTCGTCGACGACGATCGCCAGACCTGGCCCGGTCACCGCAACGCTGCCCACGCTCGGCTCGAGCACGTTGATCCGGCCCTCCAGCTCACGAGAGGCGCTGTCGTTGCCCAGAGCCGAGCCCCGCAGCCGGGTGATGTCATTGGACAGCGCGGTGACCTTGGCTCGGAGCGTGTCCTGTTCGGTCTCCGCGTTGCGGATTCTGCTGATCAGCTCCTGCCGCTCGCCGGCGATCACGGGGGCGGATCGCGTGGTCTGCAGGGCCGAGACCGCGAACATGGCGCCGATCACCACAGCGATGATCGCCAGTGGCCAGCGCAGCCGGGGCGGTGGAGCCCCTTGGGCCGCCACCCGGGCGTAGTCGGGGTCCAGCGGCTGACGCATGATCTGGTTCAGCAGGTCCATGCTGGCGTCCGGCCGCCGGCCCTGCTGCTGAGGCGTCGCGGACTGGTCCGCCCGCACCGGCGACTTCGTCTTCGACGAGCTCATCGCGCCTCGAGGCGGTGCTGGGGATGCCTCTCCACCCGGGGCAGGGTGCGGACGAGGGTGTACGTCTGGCGGATGTAGAGGCAGCCGGCCCACCAGTAGAGCCCAGTCCCCCAGATGGCGAACGCCCAGCCGAGCACCCGAGCGGCCATGGCGAAGGTCGAGTCGCCGGCGCCGAGCAGCACCAGCGGGAACGCGTACAGCAGGTTGAAGGTGGCGGCCTTGCCGAGGAAGTGCACCGGCAGGGACGAGTAGCCGCGAGTCTCCAGGATCGGCACCAGCAGGGCGATCACGACATCGCGCGCCACCAGGATGATCACCAGCCACCATGGGATGATCTCGCGTACGGCCAGCCCGATCAGGGTGGCGAGGATGTAGAAGCGGTCGGCGACGGGGTCCAGCATCTGGCCGAGCCGTGACCGCTGGTTCCACCGCCGGGCGAGGAAACCGTCGAGCCAGTCGGTGAAGCCGGCCACGATCAGCACCAGGACCGCGATCACATCAGCATGCGGCCCGAGGACCAGCCAGAGCAGCAGCGGTACGCCGGCGAGCCTGAGCATGCTCAGCACGTTCGGCAGCGTCCAGACCCGATCGGTGTCATAGCTGGGGCCTGGTGAGGCTGCAGTCATCTCGCCGGTCGGTTCCACCGCTCCAGCCTAGGCCCTTCCTGCACCGACGGGCTCGGCTGCCGACCGGTGGAAGGGTCGATAGAGGCGGCCGGAGCCGGCGCCGACGGCAGGTCCGCCATCTCGAATGGATCCGGCTCGGAGGCATGGCCGCTCAGCCGGAACAGAGCCACCGTCCGGCGTCGGCGCAGCGCGCGGGCGGTGGCGACAGCGTCGTTGTGGATCCGTCGGGCGATGGTCACGTTTTCGACCGCGCGGTCCAGGCCGGGCAGCGCGGCAGCGGCCAGCACCTGGCTGAGGGTGCTCTCGGCCGCCTCGCGGGTGTCTCGACGGTCGGCTTCGAGCGCGCCCACGGCCGCGTCGCAGACCAGCAGCGTGCTGGCCGGGTCGATCTCGGGGGCGGTTGCCGCCTCGATCGAACGCTGGGCGCGGCGCACCAGCGCCGCGTCAAGCACCGCCCAGGTCCGCTCGGTCCGGGCATGGGCGCGGTCGAGCCGGGTCGCCAGCCACGACAACCGCCATCCCAGTGCGAGCAGCACCAGGACGACGGCACCGAGGATCTCAAGGGGATTGAGCTCAGGCGGATTCATCGTGCCGTCCCGTCATGCGGCGGCGTGCGGCCGTCGGCGCCGCTGTCCTCAGGGCCGGCTGGGCCGCCGCGCGAACCGTCTCGTAGACCCGGAGGATCTCCGCACCGACAACGCTCCAGTCGTAGCGCCGGCTGGCCTGCCGGGCGCGGATCGCGGTGGCTCTGCGGGTCTCACCGTCCGCCGGCGCCAGCACCGTCGCCACGGCGTCCGCCAGTGCCGCCGGGTCGCCCGTCCGGAAGGTCACCCCCAGTGGAGGTCCGTGCTGTCGCCCCGACTGCAGCAGGTCCACGAACGCCGGGAGGTCGGAGGCCACCACCGGCGCACCCGCGGCCATCGCCTCCAGCAGGACGATGCCGAAGCTCTCCCGGGCGGTGTGCGGGGCCACGAAGACGTCCGACGTGGTCAGCAGGTCAACCCTGTCAACGTCGCTGACGGCGCCGACCGATCGGCAGCCGGCCGGCAGGGTGCGACCACCCTGGCCGGCGACCACAACCTCCAGGGTGGGTATCCGGAACAGCAGCTCCGGCAGTGCCTCCAGCAGGACGTCGAGCCCCTTGCGCGGCTCGTCCAACCGGCCCAGGAACGACAACCGGGGATGCTCACCCCCGCGCCACGGTCCGGCGGGCTCGGGCCGGGCGAAGTCGTCGAAGAAGAACCCGTTCGGGACCACCAGGGCGTCACGGCCGAGGTGCTGCACGACCACCCTGCGGGCCGCCTCGGAGACGGCGATCCCGGCGTCGATCTTCTCGATCGCCGGGCGCAACGCGCTGCGGGCCAGCTGCATCGACCGGGACCGGGGTGTGGCGGTGTGAAAGGTCGCCACCACTGGCACATCACTGGCCCACAGCGTCAGCACCGAGATGCTCGGCGTGATCGGCTCATGGATGTGCACCAGGTCGAAGTCGCCGCGCAGCAGCCACCGCTGCACCCTCGCCGCGCTCAACGGCCCGAAGTTCACCCGGGCAATCGAGCCGTTGTAGGGCACCGGCACGGTGGCCCCTGCCGAGGTGAATCGGGCCGGATCCAGCTGGGCTGCGGCGGCCGGGCTACATTCCCCGGGCGCCAGGACGTACGGATCGTGCCCGGCCGCGGTGAGAAAGTCGGCCAGCCCGAGCACGTGGTTCTGGACTCCGCCCGGGGAGTCGAAGGAGTAGGGACAGACCAGACCGACCCTCATGGTGCCACGGTCCCCTCTCCTGTCGAGGCCACTCCCCGCGCTCCATCGTGCGTGTGGGGCTTGCGCGGTTCAACGCGGCGCCGCTCGAAGAACGGCTGCATCATGTGCCAGTCGGCCGGTCGCTCGGCAATCCGGGCCGCAAAGAAGTCAGCGACCTGCTGGGTCATCTCCACCAGGCCTGTCCGGCCCGGCCGCGGCTGGACCGGTGGACCGAAGATGATCTTCATTCCGGCGGTGGTGAACTGGCAGACGGCTGGCACCAGGGCCGCGCCGGTGCGTCGAGCGACCATGGCCGGACCGGCCGGCATCGTGATCATGGTGTCCCCCCACCGGACCGGCACGCCACTGCCGGTCAGGTCCCGGTCGGCCACCAGGCAGACCAGCCGACCGTCATTGATGGCCGAGCCGAGCTTGGCGATCACCGCCGGATCGGTGTTGGCCAGCACCTCCATCCCGAGCCGACGGCGGAAGTTGGTGAACGCGTTGAACTCCGAGTCCGCGAGTCGTTCAGCCACGGTGGTGACCGGCATGCCGGTCAGGCACGCCCAGGCGCCGGCGAGGTCCCAGTTGCCGCTGTGCGGCAGGGCCACCACCGCCCCCTGGGTCTGGTAGGCGGTTCGCAGCGGCTGCTCCGCCGAGGTGGTCACCCGTCGCCGGATCTCGGCCGGTCCCCATCCTGGCAGCGCCAGCATCTCGATCAGGTTGCGCAGATAGGAGCTGACCGCGTCACGGACCAGCGCGTCGGTGGCCGGAGCGCCGGCAGCCACGGTGAGGTTGTGCCGGAGTTGGCGCAGGTGAGGGCCGTTCTGCCAGGTGGCCAGCCGGGCGCCGGCGTTCATGATCACCCTCTGGACAGGCGCCGGGACCCGGGAGCCGACCCGCCAGCCCACCTGGTAGACCGTCCTGACCAGAGCCTCACGCAGGCTCGACATGGTCCTTGCCGGTGGCCTGCCGGCGCACCTTGAGCATCCGCTGCAGCACGGTCACCGTGCTGGCCACAGCCAACAGGGTGACGGCGACCTCGATGGCGTACGGAACTCCCAGGCCACCGAGCAGCAAGCCGAGCAGGATGATCAGGATCCGGTCGGCCCGCGCCGCCAGACCCCCGTTGGCGGTGTAGCCCAGACTCTCGGCCCGCGCCTTGACGTACGGGGTCACCTGCCCCCAGACCAGGGCCCACAATGCGACCCCGGCCCACAGCACCGAGTCTCCCGGTCCGGCGAACCACAGCGCGACACCGGCGAATACCGCACCATCGCCCAGCCGGTCCAGGCTGGAGTCGAGGAAGGCACCCCAGCGACTCTGCCGACCGCTCAGCTTGGCCATCTGACCGTCGATGCTGTCGGAGATCACGAAGAGGGTGATGATCAGGGCGCCCTGCCACAGCCAGCCCTGCGGCAGGCAGATCGCAGCGGCCAGTACCACCCCGGCGGTGCCACCCAAGGTCACCAGGTCGGGTGAGATGCCCAGCCGCAGCAGGAGCTTGGCCACCGGAGTGAGCATGGCGGCCCAGGCCCCGCGGAAGCGCTCTAGCATCCGGACGGCTCCGTGCCTGGCATCAGGACTCCCGCCAGGCGTCGTGGACCAGCTGCCAGGTCTGATCGAGCAGCTGCGGGAGCGCCTTGGTCTGACCGATCACCGGCAGGAAGTTCATGTCCCCCGCCCAGCGCGGCACCACGTGCTGATGCAGGTGGGCGGCGATCCCCGCTCCGGCGACGGCGCCCTGGTTCATACCCAGGTTGAAGCCGTGCGGTCCGCTGGCACGCCGGAGCACCACCATCGCCTGCTGGGTCAGGTCGGCCACCTCGGTCGTCTCGTCCGCGGTCAGCTCCGTGTAGTCGGCCACGTGCCGGTACGGGCAGATCAGCAGGTGGCCCGGGGCGTACGGGTAGAGGTTCAGCACCGCATAGGCGTAGCGGCCTCGATGCACGATCAGGCCCTCCCGGTCGGGCAGTGCGGCGATCCGGCAGAACGGGCAGGTCTGCTCGTCATCGCCCGCCGGCTTGTTCTCGCCCTGGATGTAGACCATCCGGTGGGGGGTCCACAGCCGCTCGAACGAGTCCGGCACCCCAGCCAGCGCTCTCGGGTCCTCACCACCGATGGGCCCTTCGACAGGCTCAGGGCGCGGAGCGACAGGCTCAGGGCGCGGAGCGACAGGCTCGGGAGGCACTGTGGCGGTCTCAGGACGCGGCTGGTCGTTGGGGGACGGCACGCTCACACCTGGCGGCGGTCGTTGATCGCGTCCACGATCTCGATGATCGCCTGCTCGATCGGCACGCCGTTCTTCTGGGTCCCGTCGCGGTAACGGAACGAGACGGCGTTGGCCGCCTGGTCGTCGCCACCGGCAATCAGCATGAAGGGCACCTTCGACTTCTGGGCGGTACGGATCTTCTTCTGCATCCGATCATCGCTGGTGTCCACCTCGACCCGCACCCCGGCCTGCCGGAGCCGGTCGGCGATCCCCTGCAGGTAGGCGTCGAACTCCCCCGCCACCGGGATCCCGACCACCTGGACGGGCGCGAGCCACGGCGGGAAGACGCCGGCGTAGTGCTCGATCAGCACGCCGATGAACCGCTCGATCGAGCCGAACAGGGCCCGGTGGATCATGATCGGCCGTTTGCGTGCGCCCTCGGCCGACTGGTACTCCAGCTCGAACCGCTCCGGCAGGTTGAAGTCGAGCTGGATGGTCGACATCTGCCAGGTGCGACCGATCGCGTCCCGGGCCTGGACGGAGATCTTCGGCCCGTAGAAGGCCGCGCCTCCCGGGTCGGGCACCAGCTCGAGACCGGACTCAAGGGCCACCCGCTCCAGGGTTGCGGTGGCCTGCTCCCAGATCTCGTCCGAACCGACGAACTTGTCCGGGTTCTTGCTGGACAGCTCCAGGTAGAAATCGTCGAGCCCGTAGTCCTTCAGCAGCTGGAGCACGAAGGTGAGCAGCTTCTTCAGCTCGTCCTCGACCTGCTCCTCGGCGACGTAGATGTGCGCGTCGTCCTGGGTCATCCCACGCACCCGGGTCAGACCGTGCACCACGCCGGACTTCTCGTAGCGGTAGACCGAGCCGAACTCGAACAGCCGCAGCGGCAGCTCGCGGTAGGAGCGGCCCCGGCTCCGATAGATCAGGTTGTGCATCGGGCAGTTCATCGGCTTGACGTAATAGTCCTGGCCGGGCTTGCGGACCGTTCCGTCCTCGTTGTACTCGGCGTCGAGGTGCATCGGGGGGAACATGCCATCGGCGTACCAGTCAAGGTGACCGGAGGTCTCGAACAGGTGCCCCTTGGTGATGTGCGGGGTGTAGACGAACTCGTAGCCCGCCTCCGCGTGCCGCTGCCGGGAGTAATCCTCCATCACCTTCCGCAGCACGCCGCCCTTGGGATGGAAGACCGCCAGACCGGAGCCGAGCTCGTCGGGGAACGAGAACAGGTCGAGCTCCTGACCGAGCCGGCGGTGGTCCCGCTTGGCCGCCTCCTCGATCCGGCGCTGATAGGCCTTGAGCTCGTCACGGCTCGGCCAGGCCGTGCCGTAGATGCGCTGCAGCTGCTGGTTGCGCTGGTCACCGCGCCAGTACGCCGCCGAGGTTCGGGTCAAGGCGTAGGCGTTGATGTAACCGGTGTGCGGCACGTGCGGCCCCCGGCAGAGGTCCTTCCAGGCGACCGAGTCGTCGCGACGGAGGTTGTCATAGATGGTCAGCTCGCCAGCGCCGACCTCGACGTCGGAGCCGTCGTCGGCGTTGGCGGTGCTCTTCAGTCCGATCAGCTCAAGCTTGTGCGGCTCGGCGGCGAGCTCGGTGCGGGCCTCGTCGTCGCTGACCACCCGACGGCGGAACCGCTGCCGCTCCTTGACGATGCGCTGCATCACCTTCTCCAGCGCGGACAGGTCCTCGGGAGTGAACGGCTCAGCGACCTCGAAGTCGTAGTAGAAGCCGTCGGTCACCGGCGGTCCGATGCCGAGCTTGGCGTCGGCCTGGACGGCCTGGACCGCCTGGGCCAGTACGTGCGCGGTGGAGTGCCGCAGAATGCTCAGTCCCTCGGGCGAGCCCACCAGGACGGGCTCCACCACGTCGCCGTCCGACAGCGGCAGATGGAGGTCCCGGACCTCGGAGTTGACCCGGACGGCGACGACCGTGCGGTCGTCACCGAAGAGATCGAGACCGGTCGTGGTCGTGTCCAGCACCTGCTGTTGCGACGCGTCGGCGCGAACCAGGGTGATCGACATGCTGGACACGATGGCTTTCCTTTCCGTGCTGAAATCTGCTGGTTAGACACCGAGCCCTCGCTGCCGGATGACAACGAGGGCTCGGGCTGGTGGGCGATACTGGGTTCGAACCAGTGACCTCTTCGGTGTGAACGAAGCGCGCTACCACTGCGCCAATCGCCCCCTGCTGGGTCGCGCCGAGCACCCCGGCTGACCGTGGCCTTCGACGCGACGCCGAGCATATCCCATCTCCGGTGCGGTGGTGAATCGAGATCCTCGTCGGGATGTCGCCGCCGGCACGACACTCGCGGGCCGCGACGGCCTCTGCTAGGGCTCGAGGTCGGCGGTCGACCGTTGGGCGAAGACGTCGATCACCTGCCGCGTGACAGGGCCGATCCGGCCGAAGTCGACCGCGTCCCATCGGGCCACCGACTGCACATCGCGCAGCGAGGAACTGAGGAACACCTCGTCCGCGCTGAGTGCCTCGGCCAGCGTCACATCGGCTTCGTCGATGTCGCACCATTCGAGCAGCAGCGCCCGGGTGATGCCCGCCAGCGGCCCGGCCGAGAGCGGCGGGGTGACGATCCGCGTGCCGAAGACGCAGAAGATGTTCGAGCCGGTGCCCTCGCACAGGTGGCCCTCGGTGTTGATGAAGATGCCCTCGGAGGCGTCGCGGTCGGCGGCATAGGCCAGCCCCCGGACGTTCTCGGCGTACGAGGTGGTCTTGACTCCGGTCATGGCCCCGCGGGTGTTGCGGGTCCAGGGGGTGGTGACGATCGAGGCACCTTGGCGGGACAGGACGCGCGCGTCGGCGGCCACGATCAGTGTCGGCGGGCCGAACGCCTGCTGCGAGCCCAGCGGTCCGCGACCGCCGGTGTAGGTGATCCGGACCTTCCCCTCGGTCCAGCTGCGGCCGGCCAGCACGGCGCTGATGGCATCCCGCACCAGGTCATGATCGGGATCGGGGAGGTTCATCGCGCGCGCCGACCGGGTCAGCCGGTCCAGGTGCCGCTGAACCGAGAAGGGTCCGGCGGCCGTGACCTTGAGGGCCTCGAAGACGCCGTCACCGACGGTGACACCGTGGTCGAGGACGGACAGTGCCGGCTCGGTCGGGTCGTGCTGGATCCGGCCGTCCAGCCAGACCCGCAGCTCGTCGGTGATCGGTGCCGCGGACGTCACGGTGGTTGCCATGGGCCCATCTTGCCCCTCGCCGCCACCCCCGGATCCCCCGGCCCAGCGGATGGTCTGGGGCGGCCCGCCGGACCGGTGCGTGCGGTGACCTGGAAGCTTTTCGGGACCCGGTTTGTTGTCTGCCACAGACTCGGCTATGGTTTTCGACGCACCTGATGCAGAGGGCCGCGAGGCCCGAAGTCGACGATGCATGCGGACGTAGCTCAGCTGGTAGAGCACCACCTTGCCAAGGTGGATGTCGCGAGTTCGAATCTCGTCGTCCGCTCGGAGCGGGTTTCGCCCACACCAACTGTGGAGGGTCCCCCTTCACCAGGTGGAGTGGCCGAGAGGCGAGGCAACGGACTGCAAATCCGTGTACACGGGTTCAAATCCCGTCTCCACCTCGGGCGATTGGCGCAGCGGTAGCGCGCTTCCCTGACACGGAAGAGGTCACTGGTTCGATCCCAGTATCGCCCACCAGCACCACCCCTAGTGAGCCAGGAGTGGGAGCATTGTCACTCAACGACCACCCCCCTGCTGGTCATTTCCAGCCTGGCGGACGAACGCAAGCGCCTTCCAGAGCCCGAGCACCAGGCGTGAGCACCTGCCCACGAAGAATTGAAGGGCACGCTGGGTCCGGGGATGCCCCGAGTTCAGCACCCCCTCCCCATGGCCTTCAACTGCTCGGTTGATTTGGAGAAGTGACTATGAAGCTTGGTAACGATACTGCTCGGCGCCCGCAACTGATCATCTTTTGCGGTCTACCGGGGTCTGGCAAAACTACTCTTGCCCGACAACTGGAGCAGGAGATCGGTGCCTTCCGGCTGAATATCGACGAATGGGTCGCCGCTCTCGGTGTCGACTTCTGGGATGATGAATTTCGCCACAGGCTTGACCGCCGGCTCTATGAGTATGGCTTGAAGTTGCTCGAACTCGGACAGAGCATCATCCTAGAAGATGGAACCTGGACGCGAGCTGAACGCGACGAACTTCGAGAAGTCGCACGCAAGCTAGGTGCGACCATAGAAATACACTACTTTGATCTGTCCTTTGACGAACTATGGCGGCGGCTTGCGCTGCGAAACGCTACTGGAGCACCTGACACGGTGCCGATAACCAAAGAGATATTGGAAAAGTGCTGGCGAAGGTTCGAGCGACCAAACAAAGCAGAATTAACTCAATTCGACAGCTCCATCATACATACCTGAATTGCCAACCACACAGTACGAGGTCAGTCTTGGATGGGGCCGCCGCTAAGGCTGCAATCATCGCCGCGGTCGGAGGTCCTCTTCGGCATCCCCGGGTCGGTCTCCGGCCATCCTTCTTCTTTGCCACGCAGGCGGGCCTCTTCCGCGGCGTCGAAGTCGTGTACGGCGGTGACCACGAGGAGGCGGAGGATCGGGCCTCGGTGGGCGGGCCGACGAAGCTAGCCTGGCCCATCCCCTGGAACGGAGGCCACCTACTACCTTGTAGCCATGCCGACCGACATGCGCACAGCCATCATCGACAACCGCACCTCCCTCGGGATCGAGCTCGGGTCAACCCGGATCAAGGCGGTGCTGACTGGTCTTGACCATGCGCCCATCGCGGCGGGGAGCCACGACTGGGAGAACCAATTTGTGGATCGGCTCTGGACCTATTCCCTCGAGGCGGTGTGGGACGGGCTGCAGGAGTGCTTCGCCTCTCTTGCGGCCGACGTGCACCAGCGCTACGACGTCGAACTCACCTCGGTCGGCGCTCTCGGGGTGTCGGCGATGATGCACGGCTATCTCGCCTTCGACGCCGCCGGCGAGCTCCTCACCCCGTTCCGCACCTGGCGCAACACCAATACCGGCCCGGCCGCCGAGATCCTGAGCGAGCGGCTCGGGTACAACATTCCCCATCGCTGGAGCGTGGCGCACCTCTACCAGGCAATTCTCAACGGGGAAGACCACGTCGAGCGCATCGCCCACCTGACCACCCTGGCCGGATACGTCCACTGGCAGCTCACCGGGCAGCAGGTCATCGGAGTCGGTGACGCCAGCGGCATGTTCCCCATCGATGTGACCGCCGGCGACTACGACGCGCGCATGCTCCGTCAGTTCGAGGAGCTCGCCGCCGAGAACGGGGCCAAGCTCACCCTGTCCGAGCTGCTGCCTACCATCCGAACCGCCGGCGAAGCGGCGGGCGAGCTCACCTCGGCCGGTGCAACACTGCTGGACCCGAGCGGAAGACTCCGACCGGGCGCGGCGATGTGCCCGCCTGAGGGCGACGCCGGGACCGGCATGGTGGCCACCAACTCCGTCGCCCCTCGCACCGGCAATGTGAGCGCCGGCACCAGCATCTTCGCTATGGTCGTGCTCGAGCATCCACTCAGCCGCGCCCACAAGGAGCTCGACCTGGTCACCACCCCAGCCGGAGACCTGGTGGCGATGGTGCACTGCAACAACGGAGCCAGCGAACTGGACGCCTGGGTGGGCCTGTTCGCGGAGTTCGCAGCCGCCCTGGGCGTCGAGACCAACGGTGCCACGATCTTCGAGACCCTGTTCCGCGCCGCCTTGACGGGCGCCCCCGACTGCGGCGGTCTGGTCGCCTTCAACTACCTCTCGGGTGAGCCCATCACCGGGATGGAGGAGGGCCGGCCGCTGTTCCTGCGAGCCCCCGGCAGCGCGTTCAACCTGTCCACCTTCATGCGTACGCAGCTGTTCGCGCCACTGGCGACTCTGCGGATCGGCATGGACGTCCTCCAGAAGGCGGAGGGCGTCAAGTTGGACACCATGTTTGCCCACGGCGGCCTGTTCAAAACCAAGGGAGTCGGGCAACGGTTCCTGGCTGCCGCCATCGACACCCCCGTCTCCGTCGGCGACATCGCCTCCGAGGGGGGCGCCTGGGGCATAGCCGTCCTCGCCGCCTACCTCACCGCCCGGCAACCAGAACAGACCCTCGCCGACTTCCTGAACGACGAGGTGTTCGCCACCATCGAGTTGGAGACCGTTCAACCCGACCGGGCCGACGTCGTCGGCTTCGACGCATTCCTCCAAAGGTTCACCGCTGCCCTCCCAGTGGAGGCCGCAGCGGTGGAGCACACCTGAGGCAGCCGTAGACAGAGACCAACATTCAGCGTGCGCCTGCGGGGCGTCCGACCACCATGGTCTCGAGGATTTCCGGCGCGAACGTTGCGGCGGTCTGGGCGTCGAGCTGAGCCCCGAGTCCGTCCAGGACACGAGTGAAGAAACACCTGGCTGCCACCGCGAAGACGACATCCGCGACGTCGCGGTCACTGAGCCCCAGCTCCCGCAGTCGGTCGACGTCGCTCTGCTCGATCGACGCTGCATCCTTTGCCACCCGAGCAGCAAACTCATAGACAGCGCGATCCTGATCATTCAGGCGGCCACCACTCGGGTCCTCCGCGATAGCGATCATGGTGGGCTCGTCGCCGCATGCGTCACGCAGAAATTTCGAGTGGGCAGCGGTGCAGTACGTCGAGCGCAACGCCCGGGCGGCGCCGATAGTGGCGATCTCGAAACGGCGGCGGTCCATCCCGTCGCGCACCGTCTTGTTCAAGACACTCCAGGCCATCGCTATCTCCGGTCGGGTCGAGAAGGCGGTCGCAAAGTCGGGAAGGAAGCCCCAGACTCCCTTCTGCAGCTGGTAGAACTCGGCGAGGGGGCCCTCGGCGGCGTCCTCGGGGATCGTCTCGATGAACATGCCTCTATCTTGTCGCTCCCGCGGTGACCTGACCACAGATTCGAGCGGCTTCCCGGCCGCCGTATCTCTCCTTTGCCCGGCTCTGCGGTGTAGGCGATCAGGGTGAGATCGTCACCGACCAGCTCCGCCGACGACTGAGGCGGTTGACCTCGCACACGCAGCCCTCCCATGCCCTGACCACCGATTCACCGATCACTCGGCCCGTGCCGAGAGAAACCAGAGGTACCCGATGCCTGATGTCTCGACCATGACCCTCAACAACGGCGTGACCATGCCCGCGCTCGGACTCGGCGTGTTCCAGACCCCGCCGGAGGAAACCCGAACTGCGGTCACGGCTGCCCTGGCCGCGGGTTACCGCCATATCGACACCGCCGCCTACGGCAACGAACGGCAGGTCGGCGAGGCCGTCGCCGCCTCTGGACTGGAGAGGGCAGAGGTGTTCCTCGAGACCAAGATCTGGATCAGCGACTATGGCTATGACCAGACCGTGCACGCCTTCGACAAGAGCGCCCGGAAGCTGGGTGTCGACCAGATTGACCTGCTGATCCTGCATCAGGCGCTGCCGTCTCAGTTCGATTCGACCTTGCAGGCCTACCGGGCCGGGAGACCCTGCTCGCCCAGGGCAAGGTCCGCGCCATCGGGGTCAGCAACTTCATGGTCGACCACCTGAGCAGTCTGCTCGACCTGGCCACTGTGGTGCCCGCCGTGAACCAGATCGAGGTCCACCCCTACTTCCAGCAACGCGACGTCCAGGCGCTGAACGCTGAGCACGGCATTGTCACCCAGGCCTGGTCCCCGATCGGCGGCATCACCTTCTATCGCGATGGCCAGCACTCCAGCACCCTGCAGGACCCGGTGATCGGCGACATCGCGGCTGGTCACAACAAGACGCCGGCTCAGGTGATGCTGCGCTGGCACCTGCAGCAGGGCCGTTCGGTGATCCCGAAGTCGACCAAGCCGCAGCGGATGGCGGAGAACCTCGACGTGTTCGACTTCGATCTCACCGACACCGAACTCGGAGCGATCGATGCCCTGGACACCGGCCAGCGCGGAGGCCCCGAACCCCAGGCAATCACGCTCGAGGCGTTCGGCCGACCGATCCCCGAGCACTGACACCACCAGACCTCCGAGGAAGGGACGCGAGCTAGGCGTAGTCGCTGCAGGCCTCGCTGACCACCTCCACCCATGTTCGAGGATGAGTGGCCCAGAAGTTGTGGGGAACGCCCGGCACCCGGCTGAAGCGGCCATCCGGAACAAGCGCGGCCAGCTGCTCGAGGGGCCACGACGGCCGGATGTCCTCATCGGCGGCGATCAGGTGCATCGGGATGGTGGTGTCAGCCAACCGACGCAGCAACGACTTCTCGTGGATCCACTGCGAGAAGGACTCGTTCAGCGAGGCATGGACATCGGGGCTCCAGTCGATCACGATGTCGGCCTCGGTGTGCTTCGCGGCTTCGTACACCTGAGACCAGGTTCGGTCCTTGTGCAGGCCATGGCCGGCCACTCCGACCACTGCCTGCACGTGGTCGGGACGGTCCAAGGCGTAACGAATCCCAAGATCGGACCCCCAGGAGTGGCCGAGGACCACCCATCGTTGGATGTTGTTGATCTTGCGGACAGCTTCCAAGTCGTCGACGGCCCGGCGCAGGTCATGCGGGCCTCCGCCGGATCGCCCGACTCCTCGCGGCTCCGGATAGAAGGCGCGCGCACCCCGCGGCGCCAGCGCATCATCTTCGAGGTAGTGGACGCAGCCTGGACCACCGGACAAGACCACCACCGCCGGACCAGTGCCGGTCATGCCGACATGCAGTGGGACACCATCGTCGGCTGGAACGGTCATCGACTGCATCGGGCCATCTTCGCAGGACTGGTCCCCCAGCCGGTGGAGAACTGGTGAGAACCGGCCGCACGACTGCAGACCCCTCACTCAAGGACAGCCGGTCAGGGACACGGCACCACGAGCCCTTCCGCCAGCGCCGCTCGGGCGGTCGCCAGCCCCAGCTCGCCAGCTGTCACTGTGCCGCCGGCACAGAGTCGTTGCAGTGCTCGCAGGTCACAGTCGGTGTCGATCGACGGCCGGGCATCACGACGGATGCCATCTCGCCAGCGAATGGCCAGGTCGGGACCGGCCTCGTGAGCCAGCAGCCCTTGCGCGATTGGTCCGATGGGTTCGGGACGCATGGACCGCCCAACCTGATCACGCAAGGCCTCGCTGACTTCGTCCATTGCTGCCTCGTCGGCAACGGCGCGCAGCGCCGAGACGACCGCAGCGAAGTCATCCTTGAAGGTGGACGGGTCGCCGAAGTCGACGCCAATCGGAAGGCTGGTACGAAAGGGCTGTCGCTCGCCGGCCGAGGCGAGAATGCGCTCGACCAGGTGCCGACGGGTCCACACGTGAATGCCGACTGTCAGGTGAATGCTGATCTGGTCCAGTGCGACGGCAGCATGCAACCATCCCCGCGGCAGATAGAGCGCGTCACCTGGCTCGAGGATCGCCTCCATATGTGGCGCAGCCGACGCGGCAGCCTCGACGGCCTCACGCCGTGCCGGCCACGGTTGTTGCGGAAGCGGAGAGTCGATCACCGGCTCATGAATGATCCAACGCTTTCGTCCACAGACCTGAAGGACGAAAACGTCGTGGGTGTCGTAGTGGGCACTGAACCCCTGCGACTCTGGTGGAGTGATGTAGGCGTTCACCTGGACGGGGTGCCCCAGTTCGCCAGCCAGCCCACGCGCAAATGCTTCAAGCGGAGGATGCGTTCGGTGCAGGCCCTGCAGAACGATCGTCGCACCGCTCGCGAAGAGACCCGTCACCTTGGTGTCATCGACCTGATCGGAGATCTGAGCTCCGACGCCAGCAGGCCCGGCTATTGACCCTGGGGACAGCGCAACTCCGTCCTTGGCCGCGCGGAGGAAGGGGGTGCGAAGCCCTTGCCTGCTGAGAAGCTGGTCGGCTTGGTTGATCCCGAACAGATCCGAGTATCCGGGCGCCGGGAGCTCCGCAGCGTGCGACAGGCTCGGCCGGACACTCCACACGCTCTCCGCGAACGTCTGTCGATCCAGATGGGTGCAGCGTTCCAGAACGGTCGCGCTCACCAGACCCGGCTCCGGCATGTCGGCGGCTGTCGCGTTGTCAGCAGCGTGGATCAGGTCGGCTGCTGGTGTCTACCGCTCAGAGCCGGCATCGCCAGGGTTGGGCCCGTCGGCGCCCTCGTCCTGCCACTCACGCTGATAACCTGATGCGCCGCCCTTCTGGGCGTCGGCAGTTGGTGTGTCCTGGCTCCCGTCAAACCCGGCGTTGACCGTCTCGTCCAGGGGGCCATCCGCCATGCCGTCGCTGATCGGGCCATCTCCGCCACTGCCTGTCGGATCATCGGCCGGACCATGCAGGGTCGGTGGTGGAACCGTGGTGGGAGTGTCCATCCCGAGGGACGGACCTTCGTGTTCGGGGCCGTCGGCCGTTCCGTCCGCGTGAATGGCATCGTTGCTCATTCGGATCCTCCCGCCGATTGATCGCTTTTCACGATACGCGCGGCGCACCCCGGCGTCCATGGTGTCGATGGCCGGATCGGCCGGCGTTGACCCCAGCGGACTTCCCACCATCCTCGCGACATCACCCACGGATCCGAAGGTAGGCCTCACCGCTATCGCGCGCCAGCAACACCGGCGAATCGGGCAACGGGACGCCTTGCAGCAGGCTGACTGCGCAACGTGCGTTGTAGGCGATCACCCAGGCGGCCGCACCTGCGGCACACTGCTGCTGACGGTCGGTGAACGGCCGCGCTCGGGTGTCGTCGTAGTCGGTCAGGAAGGCAGCCGCGTCAGCAGGAGTCGGCAGGACGGCGCCGTTCGTCGAGCTGGCTGTGAAGGAGCCAGCGACCATTCCTGCGATCACGGCTTCGGTGTCGGCCACAACATCCCAGTCGAAGGTGGCTGCCAGCGCTTCGCCCTCAAATCGGAGGTTGCCCAGATACCAGTCGGCGTGCCCTACGACGATTTCGTCCGGCTCGCGCGTGGCTCTGATCTGGTGGGACGCGTCGCGAGCGAACTCATCCAGCCACTCGTATCCGTCAGGGGTCGACGTGAAATCGAAGATCGGGTCGTGAGGGGTTGGCCACGGGCCTCCCTGATAGCGACACCACGCAGGCCCCCTGCCCGCCAGGTCGATCAACTCTGGGGCTTGGCCGAGGATCTCGATGTGCTGGCTCAAGCCGTGGGCGATCCCCCGCCTGATCTTCGGCTGGCGACCATCGGCCGGACCACCTGCGGCGGTCAGAGTCTCGATACTCATCACCAGATCGCCGACCCGGTCCGGCCCGGACACGGGCTCAGGGCACGGGAAGCCCGCAGCGTTGAGCAGAAGCTGAGCACGAACCGCCGCCGACCGCGCCCGCAGGTCCACCGGCGCCCGATGTGCCTTCACCACAAGGTCGCGTCCATCGGTTGTGCGTACCGCCCAGACGGCGTCGATGCGACCCGCGCGGAACAGGACCTCGGCGACGTCACTGCCAGCCCGGCTGGCAACGTACCCGCTCACGAGCTGTGCTACCTGGTCCACATCGCTGAGGCAGAAGACGGCCCGTTCGGTTCCACTCAACACCTGCGACACCATCAGGCCAGCATAGGGAACCCGACGATCACCGCTCAGGGACGAATTCTGACCTGGCCCTCAGGTGAGGCGAACAGTCATCTCTACCTGCACCTGGTCATCTACCGAAAGGCCCTGCGGCCTGCGCACGGCATCCTTGAGCGGCAGCAGGTAACCGCCGTTCTTGGGGAACAGGGACGTGGTGAACGCGACCTCGCCGATCCGCGCTTCAACCGGGATGACGCCCCAACCGTACGTGGCGATGGCGGCCACCTCGCGAATATCGGAGGATTCCTTGTCCGGCACGGGTATGAAGTAGAAGGGCGACGGCCCGCGCCATTCGATCACTCGACCGGTGAAGACGAATTCCACGCGTCAGTTCCGGGTTTCGAGGACGGCCAGGTCACGCTCGGCGTACATGCGGTGGCACCACTCCTCGTTCAAGACCACCAGGAGGCACTCACGGACCAGAAAGGTGTCACCCTCGTCCGGCCAGCCGGGACCGACCAGCGGCTCGGTGCGGTTGTCCAGCTGTGCCTCGGTCAGGTGGTCGACCACGCCTCGCATCAGCGCCATCGCCTCATGCCTCAGAGCGAGTGCCTCCTCCAGCGAAGGGCGCGCGTCCCGGTCATTCGGGACCCCGGGCCGTGGACGCATCTGGTCCCAGGGCAGCGACAGCGGGTGCCAAGGGTGGGGGTCGCCCAGGACAGCCCGGCCGACCCACGACTCGGTGGCGAAAGCGAGATGGCGCAGGGTCTGGATGAACGACCACTCACCGTCCACCGACTCATGCAGCAGCTCGACAGGCAGCCTGCCCGCCCGCGTGACGGTCGACTCCCAGAGCTGCTCGTTCAGGTCCCACGCCTGGCGAAACCCCTCGGGGGTGGTCGGCCGGAACTTGGGCCGATCGGGGTGACGTCGATCCAACTCGGCCTCCACCAACGGCGTGACGTCGACCCCGTTGATGACGAGACCCTGGATCTCACCGTCGATCGTGGCGTCGAGGATCTCGACGCCACGCATGACGACGTGTCCAAGGCCACACGCTCGAAAGGTCGCCCCGTCGAGGTTCACCGTGGTGAAGCGAGCCCCTGCCAGGTCGGCGCCCACGAACTCCGTGCCGCGGAGATCGGTCAGGTCCATGTCGCTCATAGCCGCCAGGCTAAACCTAGCCGGGCCACCTGTTCAGGTGATGACGGAGTTCTTGCAGCACATCCGACGAAGCCCGGTTGGGACGTGCGGACCGAGTCCCACGGTGAGCAGGGATGACGGTCTAGCGCCGGCGACTCCAGACAATGTCGAGCACTTCCACCTCACCCGGCTTCGACGCGTAACCGACCGGCACCGTGACGGACCACGCCGGGAACCGGTCATCTGGATCGCGCCGCTCCCGAACGGATGGCTGCCAGCGTCGGGCGAAGACCGGCTCCTGCCACACGTCGATGGTGGGAGCGTACGCGCCGGACGGGAAGACGTCGGGCACGCGGCGAAGCTCGTCCACCAACTGGTCGTGCGCCAGCCGGTTACCGAGCTGGCGGGTGGCCGACATGTGCTCGTCCGTGGCCAGCAGACGCTCGATTCGGCTGAGCGCGGCTGACAGCCGGCACCGTTTGGACCACAGCCACAGTTTCTCCTGCTCAGGATCAACCGGCACGATCCGAGCCGCCCGCGCCGCCATCCATTCCTCGGTGCGCTCAGCCAGGCGACGGAGAGACCGCAGCATCAGCGGCCGCACAAGACATGGCAGCAGGACGAACATCAGCACGACCATCAGCCCTAAGCCGGCGTCCATGACTCACCACCTCGCTTCAAGGATGTGTCGGGCCGGCCCGGATGACAAGGCCGAGCGGCGGACGTTACTCGTTGAGCAGCTGCTCGCGCAGGATATCCGCGTGCCCGCAGTGCTGAGCGAGCTCGCGCAACATGTGGAGGTAGACCCAGCGCAGCGGCAACGGTCCACGTCTGTTCCCCCGGATGATGTCGTCCAGACCGAGCGACGACGTCGCCTGGCGCGATGCCTGGCACGCCTCGCGGTGGGCCTGCTGCACAGTGGCGATGGTGTCCTCATCGTCGAGGATGAAGGACTCGTCCGGTGTTGCGGGAATGCCGATCTCCGAACGGGGCCGGCAGGTGACGGCCTCGTCAAACCAGACCTTCTCGACGAAGGTCGCGTGCTTCACGAGTCCCAGCAACGTTGTCCTAGACGGCACCAAGGACCGACGTGCCTGCTCCTCGGTGAGCCCGTCCAGGCAACCGTTGAGTGCCCCACGGTGCTCATCGAGGAACACTTCGAACTGAACCCGAGCCGGTTGAGCGATGACCTTGTCAGAGAATGACGGCGGGAACAAAGGCATGTGCGAAGCATCCCAAGTGCGTTCCGGGTGGGGCAACCAGAGGCAGGTGCCCGGCAGGTTGTGTGAGTGCCTCGGCTGCTCCGTACCGGGGAGTCAGTGGACCCCGCAAGAAATCGACCACTCGTTGGGAAGGGTGCATCCCCGCAAGGCGGGGCCTCCTTGCCCGCGACCGATGACTGGTCGGTTTCTTGCATCCGACCTCCAGCCGGCACGGGACGGTCCTGAGAGGAGAGCGGGACCTCCGCCTCTACTCCATCCGACCCGACGGTTGGACAGTGGAATAGAGGACGAGCGCTCTGGCAGACAACGTGTCCGCAGCCTGCGCCGTCCCCGCCATAGGTGAAAGGGATGAGTGCCATGACTGGCACAGCGAAGGTCCTGAGGTGGATCGCATTCGTGTTGATGACGCTGTTCGGGTTGCTCGGCGGGCTGTTCGTCGCCGGCTACGCGTTCGAGGATCTCGACATATGGACGGCAATCGGGAGCACGGCGGCTTGGGCCGTTCCCATGATCGCGCTGAGTGCATTTGCACTCTGGCGGCCAGACCCGGCAGTTCCGGTGTTCGTTGGGCTCACGGCGATCGTCGGGGTGCTCACGCTCCTCAACACCGGCTTCAGGCTGATCAACACTAACGTGGTCGGCCCCGTGGCTGCGATCGGCGTGTTCGCTCTCGCCGTGTCGCTCGGCTTCCTCGGCCTGCACCGGGCCAGCATGGCCGGCCTGCTGATGGTGCTGCTCGCCCTCGCCCAGTTCGGGGCCACTGTGCTGGGTTTCGCGGGTGAGCTCTCCGGCGGCGAAGGGCCGAGCCTCGCGAACATGCTGACCACATCTTCCGGTGTGGTCGTCGTACCCACGCTGGTGGTCGGGACGATCTTCCTGGTCGCCGGAGGGCTCGGCCACGACTCGTTCAAGTTCTGGCGCCTGACCACCCCGCACCCGGCACACTGAGCCCACCCCAGGCGCCTAGCCGCTGAGCGCTGCCTCGACGGTGAGCGCGCCTCCGAGGAGGCTCGCGTCGTCGCCGGGGCGGCCGGCCAACTGCAGACCCAGTGGCAGCCTGCCGAGCCGGCCGGCGGGGATGGTGATCGCCGGTGCCCCGGCCACGCTGAACGGGACGTTCATCGCAGGGTTACCGGTGCTCTCCAGGCCCCTCGGTGCCGTCCCGGTCGCAGCCGGAGTCAGCCAGGCGTCGGCGTCGTGAGCGGCGAGGCTGGCCGTCAGTCTCTCAGTGAAGGCGCGCTGATACTGCCGGGCTTCGGCGTACACCTCAGCGCTCGTAGCGAGCCCGTCGAGGATCGCCTCGGCGGTCTGGGGCCGATAGAGGTCGGCGAAGGCGGAGAACCACTCGGCGTGCACCTGCGCCAGCTCATAGCGGTTGATCACCAGCAGGTGCCGGGTCAGGGCGTCGAGGTCGTCCACCGGGTCGGCCGATGACACCGAGAAGCCGGCCGCCCGCAGCCTGCCCACCTGTGCGTCGAAGGCAGAGCGGGCCACCGGGTCGGCCTGATCGAGATAGCGGCCCGTCGCGACCAGCAGCCGTGGCCGTGAGGAGAGCGGCACCTCGAGCCCCTCGAGCAGCACCTGGGCCGCCAGCACAGCGCTGGCCACGTCAGCCGTGAACACACCCAGCGTGTCCAGCGACGGCGCGTTGGCCACCACCCCGTCAACCGGCAGAGATCCGTAGGTCGGACGGAACCCCACAACCCCGCAGTACGCCGCCGGGCGGATGACCGAGCCGACGGTCTGGGTGCCGATCGCCAGCGGCACCAACCCGGCCGCGACGGCCGCGGCAGATCCACTGCTGGACCCGCCGGGGGTGTGTCGTCGATCGTGCGGATTCGTGGTCGGGCCAGGAGCGGCCACTGCGAACTCGGCGGTCACCGTCGCACCCGCGACGAGCGCCCCCCCGGCCACCAGTCGGTTCACCACGTCCGCCTGTGGCCCGGCGAACAGCTCGGGTGGCAGCTGGGATCCGGCGGTCATCGTCAGCCCGGCAACCCGGATGATGTCCTTCACGCCGACCATCGCTCCGGCCAACGGGGTGCGCGTCTGCTCGGCGGACAGCGCAGCGGCGAGACGACCACGTCGGTCGGCCTCCGGCACAAAGGCGTGCAGCGCGGGTTGTGCCGCATCGATCCTGTCGCAGGTGTCGGCGAGATGGCGTCCCAGATCCAGCGCACCAGCCCGCAGCGCCGACACGTCAGCGACCAGGGAGCGCGGCGAGGCCATCAGCATGCCGCCCTCTGGCGCACCGGCCCGGTCGACTCACCCACGGCCAGTGCGCCGGTCCGCAGGACCGGGGTGAGCGGGGCGTCCCCGTCCAGCTGGCGGAGTAGTGACGCCATGCCGAGGCGGCCGAGCTCGATGCCGGGGGCGGTCACAGTGGTCAGCGGAGGGTTGCACATGGCCGCCATGTCGACGGAGCTCAG